>JADJFT010000015.1 GCA_016708465.1 Rhodanobacteraceae bacterium | reverse complement strand
TGGACTTTCGCGGCCGCCATCAAACACACGCTTGGCGAGGAACAACTGGCGCCGGGAAGCCGGTTACCGCGGGTGACCGCATCCCGCCGCTGAATGCACGCATCAGCGCAGTGTACCCAGCGGTGATCGCTGGAGCTTCGATGCGGCGATGTTCGGGGCCGCGCGCCAGGATCTCCTGAGCGAACGCGGCCTGTCCGACCCGCGCATCAACCCGGCCGGCACCGCCGGCTGGAGCGTCGATGTCGGTGCGCGCTATCGGGTGAACGGCGATCTCGTGATCGAGGACGCGCCTCGAGAACCTTGGCGACACGCACTATCGCGAACACGGCTCCGGCATCGATGCGCCCGGCCGCAACCTGCTGGTCGGCTTCGACTGGGGAACTGTGATCGCGGCGTCGGATGCGACGCGTCGGTCGCGCCCGATCGCCCGGTGCGCGATGTCGCGGCGGTAGTGCGCGCCGTCGATGCGGAGCTTCTCGACTTCGGCGTAGGCCCTTGGCGCGCGCATCGACGATGTCGCTGCCGAGCGCGCAAACGGTGAGCACGCGGCCGCCGGCGGTGACGACGTTCGCGCCGTCGCGCTTGGTGCCGGCATGGAAGACCTTGGTGCCGGGCGCGTGCGGCGCGTCGAGGCCGCGGATCACGTCGCCATTGCGTACCCTGGCCGGATAGCCATGCGCGGCCAGCACCACGCCGATCGCCGGGCGCGGATCCCAGGCCGCGTTGGCTTCATGCAGACGGCCATCGAGCGCGGCTTCGAGCAGATCGACGAGGTCGGACTGCAGGCGCAGCATGATCGGCTGGGTTTCCGGATCGCCGAAGCGCACGTTGAACTCCAAGCACCTTGATCTCGCGCGCGTTGATCATCAGCCCGGCGTAGAGGAACCCGATGAAGGGATGGCCGTCCTGGCGCATGCCGGCCAGTGTCGGCGATCACCGTGTCGATCACGCGCTGGTGGATCTCCGGCGTAACCACCGGCGCCGGCGAATACGCGCCCATGCCGCCGGTGTTCGGGCCGAGGTCGCCATCGAGCAGGCGCTTGTGATCCTGGCTGGTCGCCATCGCCAGTGCGTGTTCGCCGTCGCAGATGGCGATGAAGCTGGCTTCCTCGCCGTCGAGAAACTCTTCGACCACGACGCGCGCGCCGGCCTCGCCGAGACTCTGGCCGCCGAGCATGTCGCGCAAGGCCTGTTCGGCGTCGCCGAGCGTCAGGGCGACGACCACGCCCTTGCCGGCGGCCAGACCGTCGGCCTTGATCACGATCGGCGCGCCTTCGCGACGCACATAGGCGAGTGCCGGTTCGAGTGCAGTGAAGACTTGGTATTTCGCAGTCGGGATGCGATGGCGGGCGAGGAAGTCCTTGGCGAACGCCTTCGAGCCTTCGAGCTGCGCCGCAGCCGCGCGCGGCCCGAAGATTCGCAGCCCGGCATTGCGGAAGCGATCGACCACGCCGAGTACCAGCGGCACCTCGGGACCGACTACGGTCAGGTCGATGCGTTCGTGCTGGCCAAGGCCAGCAGGCCGTCGATGTCATCGATGCGCACCGCGGCATTGCGCAGCCCGTGTTCGCGCGCGGTGCCGGCATTGCCGGGCGCGACGATCACCTCGGAGACGCGGATCGACTGCTTCAGTTTCCAGGCCAGCGCGTGTTCGCGGCCGCCGGAACCGATCACCAGAATCTTCATCGCGCGTGTTCCTTCAAGTTCAGTGCCGGAAATGACGGATGCCGGTGAAGACCATCGCGAGACCGTGTTCGTTCGCGGCGGCGATCACTTCGGCGTCGCGCATCGAACCGCCGGGCTGGATCACCGCTCGAATACCGGCTTGGGCAGCTGCATCGATACCGTCGCGGAACGGGAAGAAGGCATCCGACGCCATCACCGAACCCGGCACCACCAGGCCGGCTTCCTCGGCTTTCATGCCGGCGATCTTGGCGCTGACGACGCGGCTCATCTGGCCGGCGCCGACGCCGATGGTGCGGCCGTCCTTGGCGTAGACGATGGCATTCGACTTCACGTACTTGGCGACGCGCCACGCGAACAGGAGATCGTTCAGCTCGGCGCCGCTTGGCGCACGCTCGCTCACCACCTTGAGTTCGCCACGCGTCACATCGCGGACGTCGGCCGTCTGCATCAGCAGGCCGGAACCGACGCGCTTCACGTCGATGTTGTTCCTGCCGGCGCCGTGCGCGATGCGCAGCACGCGCACGTTCGCCTTCTTGGTGCAGTACGCGAGTGCGGCGTCGTCGTAGTCGGGGCGATCAATACTTCGACGAACTGGCGGTCGAGGATGGTCTTCGCGGTCGCGCCATCGAGCCTCGTGTTGAACGCGATGATGCCGCCGAAGGCCGAGGTCGGATCGGTCGCATAGGCCGACGCATACGTGTCGCCACAACTCGCGCCGACGGCGACGCCGCACGGATTCGCATGCTTGACGATGACGCACGCCGATTGTTCGAACTGGCGTACGCACTCCCATGCCGCATCGGCGTCCGCGAGGTTGTTGTAGCTGAGTTCCTTGCCCTGCAATTGCGTGAAGGTCGCGAGCGTGCCCGGCACTGGCCACAGGTCGCGGTAGAACGCACCCTGCTGATGCGGATTCTCGCCATAGCGCAGGTCCATCACCTTGACGAAATTACTGTTGTTCTGCGCCGGGAAGAGTGACGGCGTAGCGTCGTCCTGCACCGCCGACAGGTAGTTGCTGATACAGGCGTCGTACTGCGCGACGCGATTGAACGCAGTCACGGCAAGCGTGAACCGCGTCTTCGCGCAGCGTGCCGTCGTTCGAGTCGAGTTCGGCGAGCAGCGCCGGGTATTGCGCCGGATCGGTCGCGACCGCGACATGGGCGAAGTTTTTCGCCGCCGCGCGCAGCATCGCCGGCCCGCCGATGTCGATGTGCTCGACGATGTCGTCGAACGTGCTGCTCGGGTCGGCTGATACGCGTTCGAACGGGTACAGATTCAGCACCAGCAGATCGATCGGCACGATGCCGTGTTCGGCCATCACCGCGTCGTCCTGTCCGCGCCGACCAAGCAAGCCGCCGTGGACCTTGGGGTGGAGGGTCTTGACGCGGCCGTCCATGATCTCGGGGAATCCGGTGATATCGGCAATATCCCGAACCGGCAGACCAGCCTCGCGGATCGCTTTGGCGGTTCCACCGGTCGACAGCAACTCGATGCCGCGGCTGTGAGAGCACGCGCGAGATCGATCAAGCCCGTCTTGTCGGAGACGGACAGCAGCGCGCGGCGCACGGCCACGGTCGTTGACGCGGTCATGGGATCTTTCCGGTGCCTTGGGAGGCGCGCAGTATGGGCCTGCGGTGGCGCGCCCGATCTGGCTTATCCGAGGCGGTGCTCGGCCATCTTCTTGCGTAGCGTGGCGCGCGTGATACCGAGCATTTCGGCAGCGCGCGTCAGATTGCCTTCGGTGTGGCGCAAGGTCTCGCGCAGCATCGGCGCTTCGACATCGGCCAGCACCAGTCGGTAGAGATCGTGGGCACAATCCTTACCCGAATGCGTGAGATAGCGGCGTACCGCGCGCGCAACGCATTCGCTCAACGCCGGCGCGGGATTCGGACGCGGACGTGGCGTCGACACGCAGGGGCTGGAACACATTCATCGTGCTGCTTCTTCTTGTTGGTTCTTGTGCGCCGCTGGCATCTGAAATGCGATCGGGCTAGGGAGTCTAACGATGCGATTCGCGAACGCAAGCGGGTTTTTTCGCATGCGTCGAATCAATCGTTCGCGCGCACTTGTTGCCGTGCATTCGAACATCGACGGCTATACTGCGGAACATGATGGAATTTTCGACTCATCCTGCCGCGCCGTTTGCATTGGGGATCGTGCTTGCCTGGTTGGCGGGCGTGCGTGTTTATCTGACGATTTTCGGCGTTGGCCTTGCGGCGTACTTCGGTTGGATGGAGTTGCCGGAATCGGTCGCGCTGGCGAAGTCGCCAGTGGTGTTAGGCGTATGCGGTGTGCTCGCAATCGTCGAGTTTCTGACCGACAAACTCCCTGGGGTCGACTCGGTCTGGGATTTATTGCACACCTTGGTGCGCATTCCCGCGGGCGCCTTTCTCGGCGGCATCGCCTTGCCGACCGATGGCGGCGAGGCCAGCGTCACCGGTATGGTTCTCGGCGGCGCGGTCGCCGCACTGAGTCATGGCTTGAAGAGTGGTACGCGTGCGTTGATCAACACGTCGCCTGAGCCAGCCAGTAACTGGACCGCATCGATCGCCGAGGATGGCTTCGTGCTGGCGCGCTGGCGCTTGCGCTCGCCCACCCGTGGTGGGCGCTGGCGCTTGCTGGTGCTGGCGACCATCGCCTTCATCATCGCCATCGTGCTGCTGTATCGCCTGGTGCGCCATGTCGCGCGCCGCGTGCGCGTCGCGGTGGCCTGATGCTCTGGCTCAAGGCGTTCCATATCATTTTTGTGGTGACTTGGTTCGCCGGGCTGTTCTATCTGCCACGGCTGTTCGTTTATCACGTTGGCGCCAGCGACGATGTGTCACACCAGCGGTTCGTGGTGATGGAGCTTCGCCTGCTCGGCATCACCCATCTCGGCGGTGCATTGGCGGCAGGCCTTCGGCACCGCGTTGTTGATCTGGTGGTTGATGCATGCGCCCGATTACGTCAAGCAGGGCTGGTTGCACGCGAAGCTGACCTTGGTGGCGCTGCTGTTCATCTACCACGTCAGCATGGCGCGGTTCGTCGGTCATTTTCGCGAGCGTCGCAATACCCGCAGCGAACGCTGGTTCCGTGTCTACAATGAGGTGCCGGCACTGCTGCTGATCGGCATCGTGGTCTTGGTCGTGGTCCGGCCGTTCTGAGCGCGCCGGCCCGGGTGCGGCTTGCCAGGCCCTGCGATATGGTCCGGCGACCCGCCGAGATCGCCTGCAATGCTCAGTCCGGACGAGTCCCAACAAAGCGCCGAACTCCGCCACGTGTTCGTGAAGACGCTTCCGAAGCGTCTGGAGACGGTGCATCGGCGTGCGCGTCGCCTGATCATGCAGGGCTGGGACGTCAACGTATTGACCGTTTTTTTCCAGGATGTCCAGGCCTTGGCCGGTGCCTGTGGTCGTTACGGTGTGCTCGACGCTGGCGAAATTCTTTATGGCATCGAGATGTTCG
>JADJFT010000014.1 GCA_016708465.1 Rhodanobacteraceae bacterium | reverse complement strand
CTGAACAAGTCGCCAACATTGTGGTCTCATCGCGGTGAGCAGCGATGACGGATTGAAGCATGAGTCAGATGAGTTTCGGGGACGCGGAGTACGCGGGCAAGAAGAAGCGGACGCGGCGCGAGGTGTTCCTGGCGGAGATGGACAAGGTGGTGCCGTGGACGGCGTTGCTGGCGTTGATTGAGCCGGCGTATCCGAAGGCGGGGCGTGGTCGACCGCCGTATGCGCTGGAGACGATGCTGCGGATTCATCTGATGCAGAACTGGTTTGGTTTCAGTGATCCGGCGATGGAAGAAGCGCTGTACGAGATTGCACCGGTAGGCAGTTCGCGCACTTGTCGCTGACGCGCGCGATCCCGGACGAGACGACGTTGTTGAACTTTCGGCATCTGCTGGAAGCCAATGATTTGGCACCGCGGATTTTGCAGGTAGTGAATGCTGATCTGTGCCGGAAGGGCTTGATGCTGAAGCGCGGCACGATGGTGGATGCCACGATCATCGCGGCGCCGAGCTCGACCAAGAACGCAGACAACGCACGTGATCCCGAGATGCATCAGACGAAGAAGGGCAACCAGTGGTTCTTCGGCATGAAGGCGCACATTGGCGCGGACGTCGATTCCGGTCTGGTGCATACGGTGACGACGACCGCGGCGAATGTGGCCGACGTGACGCAGACGGAAGCGCTGTTGCACGGCAAGGAAAAGGTCGTGCATGCCGACGCGGGTTACACCGGCGCGGACAAGCGCGTGGCACGCAAGCGCATCCAGTGGCGAATTGCTGCGAAGCGCGGAAAGATCAAGGCGATGAACGATGGTCCGCTGAAGACAGCGATCCAGGAACTGGAAACACTGAAGGCGAGAGTGCGTGCGCGAGTCGAGCATCCGTTTCGCGTGATCAAGCGCCAGTTTGGCTTCGTGAAAGTGCGCTTCAAGGGCCTCGCGAAGAACACCGCGCAGGTCATCACGCTGTTCGCGCTGTCGAATTTGTGGATGGCGCGCAAGCAACGGTGGCGATGACGGGTCATTGAGTCCGCAATTCGAGAATTGACGAAAATGGCCTGAAAAGGCCTGAAAGCAAAAACGACGGATTGATCGTCGTCAGATGACCGAAATTCCAAGAAGCGATCCGTGGCGCGTCGATAGCGCGCTCATGGCGACTTGTTCAGAGGTTCCCTAAGTCGCAGACACGAACGGTCCATGTCCCATTCGCCGCTCCGCCCGTCAATCCGGTTCCCGACCTGGTCACCAATCGGCGGTAACGTACCGCCGCACCGGCAACGTCATCGTCACCGTCGTCGGCCAAGCCTCGGTATTACCTGACAACATGATGCGATAGTTGTCGTCCGTGTCGGTGCTGGTCGGGAGTACGGTGGTGAATCCGGTCGCCCCCGGCGGATCAATCTGTATCTGAATCTGACCACGACGATTGTGGCTAATGTCGACGCCCAAAGCGACGTCGCCGACCGTGAATGTGTCGGTCACAGTGAAGGGGATGTCGACTGAACGAGTCAAACCCGACGGAGCGCGGCAATTGGCTTGGCCGCCATCTTCCGGAATGCTGATCACGGGTGCCGCATCATAGGTGTACACCACCTGCGCCTGCGCCATGCCGCCGGCGCCGAGCAGCGCGACGAAGGTCAGCAGGATCGACCACAGGCGGCGTGGATGACGGTGTGTGTGCTGCATAAGAACTCCCGAAGGGCGCCGGTCGACCGGATAGAAGTGCGGATTCGAAATCGCGAACATGGGCGTCCCTGCAAGAAAAAACGGCTGACGGGCAGTATTGCGTAACGTGCGGTCCATCACAAACTGCACTCTAGACCAGTGGAAGCAAGCACCGCGCCAGATATCGACTAACTCACCCAGAAACAAATGTGAAATGGCGTATCACAACATCCTGCGGACGGCGCGCTAAGATCAATGTCCGCTTGGGAGTTCGGCCGATGCGAACGATTCGACTTGCTGGAATGGGTGCACTGCTGCTGAGCGCACTGGTTCACGCCGGCGACGCCGAATGGACCACCAGCGGACCGCTCGGCGGACACGCGCAGGAAATCGTGTTCGACCCGACCACGCCCAACAAGGCCTATGCCACCACCCCCGGCGGCGTGTTCCGCTCGATCGATGGTGGCATGACTTGGACCGCAGCCGATTCCGGCATCGTCGCCGACACCGTCTACGCCTTGCCGTTGATGCTCGACGCCGAGCAACCGACCCGGCTGTACACCTTCGATTCCTGGGGCCGCATCTATCGCAGCGACGACAGCGGCACGACTTGGGCGATCCTGCCCGGTTCCCCGACTGGCGTTGGTGCCGCGGAGCGGATGGGCAGCGGCGTCGTTGTCAGCGATATTCACCCGACCGCAATGGTCGATGTCCCCGGTGCCGGCCAACCCTGCGCCTTGCTGCTCGGCACCGCCACCAGCGGCAGCGGCAACGGCGCAATGTTGTATCGCAGCAACACCTGCGGTTTGAGCTACACGCACATTGGCGACGGCCTTCCCGACGACATCGCGGTGACCTCGATGCTGTTTGATCCGGCCAACCCGTCGCGCGTATTGGTTGGACTGGTGACCGGCGGCGTCGGTAACCAGCCACTGTATGTCAGTAACGATAGTGGCCTGACCTTTACCGCGATGACGCTCTCGGCGATCGGCAGCGTTGATCGGCTGTCGTTCGGCATCGACGGCGACCTCTGGACGGTGGTCGGCAGCTACGACGTGTTCCACAGCAACAACGGCGGCGCCTCCTGGAATCCGGTCGGTACCGCCGGGATTTCGGTGACCGCTGATGCCAGCGTTGCCGACCGTGCCTGGATTGCCAGCAGCGAGGGGGTCTATCGCATCGACGCCAACGGTTCGCTGTACACGCCGACCGCCGTGTTCGACGGCCTGACGCCGAATCCTTCCTACACCGCTGCGGGCGAATCCGTGCCGGCCGGCGCTCGCCATCTGGTTTGGCGCGGCGGTGCCACACCGACACTATTCGCATCCACCACCGGCTCGGGCCTCTACACCCTGGATGCAGGCGGAACCCACTGGACGCCCGTGGTCGCCGCACCTGCCGCCGCCGTGATCCACGCACTCGCGATTCATCCCGCGATCGTCAACGCCGGCATGAGCCAGAAACTGTGGGCCGGGCAAACCAGCTTTGCCGGTGTCCCCCGGCCCTGCATACATCGACCGACGCCGGCACCACGTGGAGCGCGGCGAACAATACCCTGCGCGCTGCGGATATCGCCGCCCTGGTCATCGACCCGACCACAGTGCGACGCCGCCACCGCGACCACGACGGTCTGGCGGCCACGCTGGCAGCGAGCGGCAATACGGGCTACCTGAATTTCGGTCTGTACCGCAGCGACGACGGTGGCGCGAACGTGGAACATGCTGGATGGCGCCTTGCCGATCTCGAACAGCTATCTCGGTGCGGGCGCGCGCTGGCGCTTGATCCAAACTCCTGTACGTCGCCGCCGTGCACGCCGTCGAACGGACCCTTGCAACGCGTCTACGCGGTCGGGCACGGCCGCGCGCCCAACGATCAAAACGTCGCCGACGAAACCCACCGCGTCTTGCGCAGTGATGATCGCGGCACGAACTGGGCCGACCTGAGCGTCAATCCGGGATTCCCACGCAGTAACTTTCGCGTCAACGAACTACTGCAGCGGGTGACGGCCACCGTAGTCGCCGTCGACCCGGTGAATCCGCAGCGGCTCTACGTCGGCACCGAAGCCGAGTTCTACGACCTCGATTTCAGGGATGGCATCCTGCTCGACACGACGCGCGAAAGCGGACTATTTCGCAGTATCGACGGCGGCGCGAACTGGACGCGCGTGGCCGGCCTGCCGCCCAAGCTGAACGCTACCGTGTATCCAAATGCCTCGCGCGATGTCGTCGATCTGCTGATCGACCCGCGTGATGGCAACGTCTTGTGGCTGGCGCTGCGCGACCTGTATTCAACTGGTAGCTCGACCATTCTGCGCAGCAGCGACGGCGGTGATACCTGGTCCACCTTCGACAACGGCATCGCCGCTAGTTTGGAATTGCACGACCTCGCGTTTGATCCGCAGAACCCGGACATTCTGTACGCGGCGGCGGGCGGCAATGGCGCGAATCCGGGTGCGATCTATCGCGGCGTCTGGAACCCTGGCACGCAATCGATCCAATGGCTCTCGATCAGCGTCGGTCTGCCGGCCGAATCGGCCTACACCGTTGCCGTCGATCCGAACAACCCGAACCAACTGCATGCCGGCACCGACACCGGCGTACACAGCATCACCCGCTCGCCCGATCAGGACGGCGACGGCATTCCCGACGACGACGAGGACATGGCGCCGGACGTGCCCGGCGGCATCCAGGCCTTGGCGATGGCAATGGCGATGGGCAGATGGATCTGGCGCAGCGGGATGTCGGGACGTCGGTCATCGTGATTCGCAGCCCCACCGGAGGAACCGCGATCACCAGCGCCATTGTCTCGGGAACCGGCCCGGCACCTTCGGCGTGCACTCAGGCCGTTGATGTCACCGCAATCCCTGCGACGGAGCTCGCCATCGATCTCGATCCCGCCACTGGCCAGACCCTGCTTCACCCGTATCCTGCCTGCCAGTTCGACATCGCCAACTGCGCCACCGTGCTCGTCGACATCACTTACCATGGTCAGGATTTTTCGGCGCCTGGCTGGCGTTTCCGATATTTCGGACCGGCGGAAGCTGGCGCGCAGGACAGTATCGGCTGGCACGATCTGCCCGGTGTTCAGCGCGTCGGGCCGTCGACCTGGCGCACAGCGCTGGTTGCCGGCGCACCGGGGAGCTATCGTCCGGAGAGCGATGCCATCCGTTTCGTCGGTGCGCCGACCTGCATCGATGATCGACTATTCGCCGATAGTCTCGAAAGTGCGCCGACAGTCATGTTGAGCTGCGCACAATGACGACCACACCGTAGCAGCCGCGAATGCGCGTACCCTGTACTCCTCACATGCAAAGCAAATGGTGACCGCCATGACTCGATCGATTCCCACGGCATGGATCGCTGTTTTCATGATGACCATGGCCGCAACAGCGTCGGCAGGTAACGGCGTCTGGAGCAGCAATGGCCCCGATGGCGGTATCGTCTACGAAGTTCGCTTCGACCCCAATGTCGTGACGACGATGTACGCAACGACTCGGGGGGGCTTCTTCCGGTCCGAGGACGGCGGCATCACTTGGAGCGCGTCGAATGACGGCCTAGTCGACGTGACCAACTCACCGTTGGTCGTCGATGCCGAAGCGCCAGGGCACCTGTACGTGTTCGATTTCGGCAATCGTCTGTACAAGAGCACCGATTACGGGCAATCGTGGGTTCCAACAGGCTTTGTCCTTCCGAGCGGTCAGTACCCCTCGTACGCGGTCGACGAACCCGGCAGCAGCGGCAGCTTGATGACGGTTTCGCTTGGAAGCTGTGCAGCGACAGCTTCCCCCTTCTGCTCCGAACGACCGATGGCGGCGTCTCTTTCTCGGCTCCCGGAACGGGGCTACCGAACTCGGGCTTCTTCGGTATTGCCGTCGAAGCCGGCTCGCCGAACCACTGGATTGTCGGCGTCGAATGTGACGAAAGCACTGTTGGTCCGAAGCTCTTTCGCAGTATCGACGGCGGCAACGTCTGGACCCCGGTTGGACCCGATGCGACCTATACGACGGATATCAGCTTCGGTGCAGGCACATCCCCGAATCGCACCGTCTATGCGTCAATTGACGATGTGCTGCACAAGAGTATCGATTCAGGCGCCACCTGGACCGCAACCAGTCGGATCGTCTGGCAAGTTCTTGCTCATCCAACTCAATCGGCGACAGTGTTCTTCTCCGATGGATCGTTGTCGGACGGGCCGCAGGTGTCCTACGACAGTGGCACAACGGCGACACCCATCACCTCAGGGCTGACATCGAATCCAAGCTATGTCGACGGCACCGGCAGACCCGTGATCGTGCAACCCTTCATGTTCAACTTCAGCCCCGGATTCCCGGCACCGGGAACGTCAATGTGGCTTTCAACGATCGGCGACGGGTTGTTCCGCAGCATCGATGGCGGAGCGACTTGGGCAACCAGCCATATTGGTCTTCGTGCGAGCAACATCCGTGCGCTTGCGGTGCACCCGAATCCATTGACGATCGGTACCGGCGGCGCGTCGAAGTACATTTTCGCTGGCTTCGGAGATTCCTCCTATTCTTCACCAGCGCTGTACCGTTCGGTTGATACCGGAACCAATTGGAGCCCGCTGAATACCGGATTGCGTGCGAGCAACCTGCGTGCCGTGATTTTCGACCCGACAACTGCAGGTGTCGGCGCCGCCCCGCCATTTCCAGCGATCAATGCGGCGACGCTCTATGCCGCCGGACTGTCGTCGCGCGCAGGCTATCCGATTGACCGCTATCGCAATGCCGGACTGTTCAAAAGCACGAATGGTGGACTGAACTGGAGCGTGATTGATGGCGGGCTACCGCGGACCCCATCCGGCGCTACCAGCTACAGCGACCTTGGTATGGTGCGCGCAATCGCACTTGATCCGCGTTCCTGCACCTCGCCGCCCGTCTCGGGACCATGCATCGCGGGTCCGCTGCGCACGCTGTGGAGTGCGTCGGACGGTGCACGCATCAATAGCGTCGATCTGGTGTCAGTGCCCGGCACACGCAGGACTGCGACCACGCAATCTTTTCAGTTGGCAAAGTCACTCGACGGCGGTGCAAACTGGAGCCCATTGGATGGCGCTACCAGCGGTTTCCCGGTTAGCGCACGGATTACTACCTGCCCCGCATATCCCGACCCGCCGAACTACTGCAGCGGGCCAACCACAACGGAGTCGTATTTCTTAATCCGGCCGACGACGGTGGCGCTGTCGCCGACTAATTCGAATATCGCCTACGTAGGCACCTACGTCGCGGCACTACCGACGGGGACGAGCCCGCAGAGCCCGGTCAGCGGCATGTATAAAACGACCGATGGCGGCGCGACCTGGGCGCCGATCAATACCGGCCTGCCGCTGAGTGGCGCATCGAGCACGATTCACCACAGCATGCTCGCGCTCGCGATGCATCCGACCAACGACCAGATTCTTTGGGTGACGGACGTCGATTTGAACACGTCGAATTCCGGGACGATCTACAAGACGATCGATGGCGGCGCATCCTGGTCCGAATCCGGCGAAGGGCTGCGGGGCAAGGCCGATGTCCGCGCCCTGATTGTTGACGCCTCCGACCTGAGCGGCAATACGCTGTACGCCTCTGGCGCTGGCACACCGGCCAATCCCGGAGCGGTGTACAAGAGTCAGGACGGTGGTGCGACCTGGTTGTCGATCAGCGTCGGCCTGCCCGCTGACTCGGCGCTATCCATTGCGGTCGATCCGTTCAACTTCAACGTCATTCACGCCGGCACGAACACGGGCGTTTGGAGTCTGACGCAAGTTCCGGACGCCGACGGCGACGGCATCCCTGATGGCACCGAAAATAATGCGCCCAACGCTGGCGACGGCAATGGTGACAATCAGTCCGATGCGGTTCAACGCGACGTCGGGTCGACCGTCATCGTCATTCGTCGACCGGGTGGCGCGGGCGGTTTCTTTACCAGCGACATCCAGACCGCCTTGTCGACGCCCGTCGAAACCGGCGGCTGCCAGCAGGCCGTTGACGTCCAAGCCCAGTCGGCGTCGCAGTTCGGGCGCGACTATCTCCCGAGCAGCACGCAGTACTTCAAGTACCCGCGTGATCTCGCACGATTCGAGGTGCTCGATTGCAGCCGTGCCGTCGTCGATATCACCTTTCACCATGCCGCCTTCAACACTGAGTATGGCTGGAGCTTCCGCTTCTTCGGCCCACTTACGCCAGGTGATGACAACAGCCTGCGCTGGAGCGATTTTTCCAGCCGCGCGCAGCGTCTCCCGGGAAGTCCGACAACGTGGCGTCTGACGCTCGATGCAAACCAGTTCGGCAGCTATCGCCCGGCGAACAATTCGATCTTGTTTGTCGGCGGACCCGCTTGCTTCGACGACCGACTGTTCCGCGATGGTCTTGAATCGAGTCCGGATACTGGCCCGCCCACCTGCAACCACTGATTGCTCAGAGTTGGAGTGCTGGCGCCAAACGCTCCAACTTGCCCCACTCGCGGTAAAGGCGCTCCAGCCGGCGCTTCAACACGTCGATGCGTGCGTCTTTTTCCGGAAGCACCTTGCGGATCGTCTGGTAACTGGCGATGAGCAGCGGTTCGGCTTCGTCGAATCGCCGTAGTTCCAGCAACGCAAGTCCAAAATTGCCTTGGACCGCGCCGATCGTCACATGCCCTTCGGGAAGCGTTGTCTGGGCGATCTTCAGCAGTGATGCATAGCCCTCGGCGGCTTCCTGTGCTTTTCCCGAATCGCGGAGTGCGGCGAGATAGTTGTTACGGATGACGATCGACTCCGGATGGCTGGGGCCATTCGCCCGCTCATACAACTCAGACGCCTGCCGCAGCAGCGTCGTTTTGCCCGCCCATAGTTCTTGCCATCGATCGCCATCACCCCGAGCACACCAAGGACGCGCAGCGTCTCCGGATGGATTTCGCCGAGCACACGGCGGCGGCGCTGGTAAACATCATCCAGAATCCGTTCGGCATCGGCAGTACGGCCAACGGCACGCAGCGACACGCCGTAGTTCATGCGCATCGTCAGAACGTCCGGATGGTCAACACCGAGCAGGGCCGTTCGCTTCTCGATCAAGGGGCCGAACAACGCGATGGCTTCCGAGTTCTTGCCAGAGTTGGCCAACGCCACGGCAACATGTGCCCACCAACGCAAGGTCTCTGGATGATCTCGTCCAAGCACCTGCTCGGCATTTTGAGCGGCTTCCCGGTAGCGTTGCTCGGCGAGCGCGAAATCCCCGCGTCGAAATGCCAAGGTCGCGGCATTCGACAGCAGTTGCAGCACCGACGGATGCGCCTGGCCCAATCGCTGTCGTTCGGTGTTGTAGGCCTCGGTTGTCAGCCGTTCCGCTTCATCCCAGGAACCGCGCTCTCCCAGAACATCGGCCAGTGCCGCTTTCGCACCACTTGCTGCTGCGCTGAATTCGCCGCCGCCGGCAATCGCCCGCAGCAGATTATCCCGCGCCAATACCTCGGCAGCTTCACCGTCGCCGAGCGCGGCCAACGAGTTGGCGGCGGCTCGCCGCACCTCGTCCACCGTCTCCGCCGGCAATCCGGGAACGCTTGAAATATTCGGCAATAGCCGGTCGAATATTTTTCGTGCCTCGCCGTGCTCACCCTGCTCGCTCATGATCAGTGCGCGTTCCAACTCTGCTCGAACTCGCGGCCCGGCCTGTGCCGGATAGGCCCGTTCGAGATCAACGACGGCGGTATCCAACTGCTTCCTTGAAGCCTCCAACTGCCCCAACCGTCGCAGCGTGCGCCCGAGCATGGTCGCAATCTCGCCGCGCAACGCAGGGTTGTCGGCGAGGCTTTTTTCGAGATTGGCCGCAGCCGTTTGCAAGGCCTCGACGACACGCACATTGCGGGTTTCCGGAGTGCCACCCTGCAACTTCCACGGGTCCGGTGCGGCGATCATTTCTTCAAGGAAACTGCGCGTGGCGATGGCGCGTTCGCTTTCTGATTCAGCGCGGTCACGTTGTTGCTGCGCATCCGTCAATGCCGCTTCGGCGCGCGCACGCTGCCGTTGCGCCTCGATGGTCATGTAACTGGTGCCGATGATGCCGAGAATCAGCGACAACACCACCGCCGCAGCCGCACCGACCGCGAGCTTGTTGCGCGCGATGAATTTGCGAGCGCGATACAACTTGCTCGGCGGACCAGCCAGCACCGCTTCGCCCTGCAGATAGCGGCGCACGTCGGCGGCAAATTCCGAGACCGATGCATAGCGTTGGTCGCGCTCACGTTCGAGCGCCTTCAGCGTGATCCAGTCGAGATCACCTGCCAGTGTGCGCGACAACGACGGCGCATCACTGGCCATCGCACGCTTCCAGTCCGCCTGATTGACTCTAGTGTCCTTGGCGATCTCCAACACTTTGCGACTCGGCGGCCGGATCGTCGCTTCACGCAACACCCGCGCGAGATCACCATCGACTGCCTTCGATATGGTGTCGCTGGAGATCGGCAGATCGTGCGTGATCATGCGGTACAAGACGACACCGAGCGAATAGACATCGGTGCGCGTATCGATCGCCGCGAGATCGCCGGCGGCCTGTTCCGGACTCATGTACGCCGGCGTACCGATCGGCACACCGACACGGGTCGAACCGGTGTCGCCGCGACCGTGGCTATCCATACTCTTGGCGATACCGAAATCGATCACCTTGACCAGCAACTGACCGTGGTAGTCGGCCACCATCAAGTTCGACGGCTTGATGTCGCGATGGATCACACCTTTCTGGTGTGCGTGCTGCACGCCTTCGCACACCTGCAGAAATAATTCCAGCCGATGCGCGATATCCATACCGCGGCGGTCGCAGAATTCGTTCACCGGCACACCCGGCACGTATTCCATCGCGAAGTACAGGCGCCCTTCCGGCGTAGCACCAACGTCGAGCACTTGGGCGATGTTCGGATGATTCATCCGCGCCAGCAGTTCACGTTCGGACTGGAAGCGTGCGAGCACGTCCTCGCTGTCCATGCCGGCCTTGATCACCTTCAGCGCCACTTGGCGCCGTACCGGCTCGAATTGCTCCGCCAGGTAAACCGCGCCCATGCCACCGACACCGAGCTCAGCCTGAATCTTGTAAGGCCCAATCCACTTCCCGATCAAACTCAAGTGTGAGTCACCCGAGCCCTCACGCAACTCAACTTTCATCGTCGATGCAGATTTGACGTCGGCGCCATGAGCGACAACGAGCGTGCCGTCCGGCATTGGGCCGCTGCCCGCCGTCGGCGTCGATTGAAGTTGGGTCGGCAGATCGGAATCTGTTGGTCGTTCGCCGCTCATGCGTTGCTCTGACTGTCGTGTGGATCATCGCGGGTCGCGGCACGCGCGGCAACCGCAAATCGACAGTCGTTTCCCGACATCGCCGCATGACTTAGCATGTGCGTTTCCGTCGCTGGATGTCGTCATGCCCAAGATCGCGCTGGTCACCGCCACTGAAGCCGAAACGCTCGACGAAGATCTGCCGCCATTGATCGCTGCGTTTAACGGCGAGGCGACGGCCGTGCGCTGGGATGACCCCGCAGTCGACTGGTCAAGTTTCGATCTGGTGTTGTTGCGCTCGACCTGGGACTACGTGCCGCGCTTGGCTGAATTTCTCGCTTGGTGCGAACGGGTGGCGGCGCAGACGTTGCTGCTGAATCCACCGGCACTGGTGCGCTGGAACACCGATAAGCACTATCTCGCCGATCTCGCCGCGCAAGGCTTGGCAACGGTACCCAGTCATTTCCTTGAACCCGGCCGCCATCGCGCTGCCGAACTGCAAGGCATCGTCGCGCAACTCGCCAGCGAGGAGTTCGTGGTGAAGCCAGCGGTCGGCGCCGGATCGAAGGATGCGCAGCGCTATCGTCGCCGCCAGCTTCAGACCGCGATCCGCCACGTCGATGTGTTGCTCGTTGATGGCCGCAGCGTGCTGGTGCAGCCCTACCTCGACCAAGTCGATAGTGCCGGCGAAACCGCATTGATGTTCTTCGATGGTGCGTTCAGCCACGCTATTCGCAAGGGGCCACTGCTGCGACTGGACGAGGGACCGACCGAACATCTGTTTGCCCCCGAGGACATCACCGCGCGCACTCCGAGCAGTGACGAACTCGCCTTGGCGACGCGAGTGGTCGCCGCAATTCCCGGCGGTGCGCCACTGTATGCGCGCGTCGACCTGCTGCGCGCCGCCGACGGCTCACCCTGTGTGCTGGAACTGGAATTGACCGAGCCTTCGCTATTTTTCCCGTATCACGCGCAATCGGCCGAGCGCTACGTCGACGCTGCCCGCAGACGCCTGCAGCGATGAATTCGGCGGCCTGGCGCTGCTTCGCGTAAGATTGCGGCTTGCACCACCTCTCTTGCGACGCGCTGGACCTTGGGCGTCGTTCTCTTCGTTTCTTCCACTGCGCCCGTGTTCGCAGTGGTTTCTACCGGCGACCTCATGTCCGATCCCACTCAAGCCGACGGTTATCCAACCGACCCTTACGCCGAAAGCGTCGATCCCAGCGTGTCATGCAGCGACTGCGAAGCGGTTTGTTGCCGCCTGACCGTAGTACTGATGCCGAACGATCGCATCGCGCCGCATCTCATTGAACACAGCAAGGATGGCTACGACGTGATGGCGCGCGGCGAAGACGGCTGGTGCGTCGCCATGGACCGCAGCCGCATGTGCTGCGGCATCTACGAATCCCGACCCAGTGCCTGCCGTCGCTTCGCGATGGGTGGGCCGTATTGCCGGGCCGAGCGCGAAGATTATTTCGAGCACGGCACCAAGGACATCCCATTCGTCCGGCGCTGCTGAATCGTCAGCCGATCCGCCGATCGCGTCCACCGCGCCGTTTAAGCGCGCTCACTTCAAGGAAGTAATGACATGGCGCACGTCTTCGCACCAGGCTTGGTGCTGTACATGTATCCAGATGAATTGGTGAAACATGGCGCTGAATGCACGGCGGATACACGCGATGCAGTGACCGCCCAGCATTACTTCGTCTGTCTGGAAGTGGACGCCCGCGCTGGATTGTGGACACCGCTGTTCCAAGGTTCCGGGCGCGACCTGAAGATGATTTCGGAAGCGGCCAAGTCCGGCCATGCACGCTGGACACGCGGGCCATCGTTCTATGACGTGAACCAACTCTGGCGTGTTCCGCACAAGGCTGCGCAACGTGCCGCCGCTGCCGCCAACGACGCCTCGTTGCCGAAATCACCGAACCTGGTGGTGTTGACGGCATTGCCACAACGCGCGGATTTCCCAGCCGATGACGCTTTCCTTCCCGGCTAACCGCACGGTTTAGTCGTGTTCATCGGCGTCCTTCCTGCCCTGTTCGCGAATGACCGCTTCCTGACGCGCATCCTCGATTGACAGCATCACCGATTGAACGTCGGCGCGACGCTTGTCGAACACGAATCGCCCAGTCAAAGCCGTCTCCGGCTTCAACTCGCCTTTTTCGTACAAGGCCCACATCTCTTCGCAGTAGTGTGTCTGTGCGAGTTCTGGGGCAAAGCGCGAGAGGCAGTCACGCAGGTTGTGCACATCACGCAACAACATCTTGCGGGCATTGTTGTTGCCGCTGGCGCTGACCACTTGCGGGAAATCAATCAGCACCGGCCCGGCCTCTGCAACCAAGACGTTGTACTCGGACAAGTCGCCGTGGATCCAGCCGAGGCAGAGCATACGTACGACATCGCCGATCAGCTCATGGTGGAACAGGCGAGCGACTTCGGGCGGCAGATCGACCTCACCGAGCCGCGGGGCGCTGTCGCCGTGCTCGTCAGTGACCAGGTCCATCAGCAAGACACCGTTGAAATAGCCATGTGGCTGCGGCACGTGTATACCGGCGGCTGCGAACTGGTAAAGGCGGTCGACTTCGGTGTGTTTCCAGGCGTCTTCGGCCTCGCGCCGGCCAAACTTGCTGGCCTTGCCAATCGCTCGCGCCTGACGCGAACCGCGCACCGCGCGCCCCTCCTGATACAGCACGCGCGCCTGAAAACTGCGCTGACCGATGTCTTTGTAAACCTTGGCACAGCGGATGGCATCACCCGCACGGACGACGTAGACCGAGGCTTCCTTGCCGCTCTTGAGCGGACGCAATACTTCGTCAATGACACCGTCGTCGAGCAACGGTTGCAAGCCCTTGGGGGTTTTCACGGGTTCGCGGGGCACCGGCGACAATCTGGGTGCAC
This sequence comes from Rhodanobacteraceae bacterium, assembly GCA_016708465.1. Classification (GTDB taxonomy): domain Bacteria; phylum Pseudomonadota; class Gammaproteobacteria; order Xanthomonadales; family Ahniellaceae; genus JADKHK01. The sequence continues at coordinate 5,557 of JADJFT010000014.1, read as the reverse complement.
AGTATCGCCGAAGCGGGTTCACACTGTTAGCACGAAGGTTGCCGAATAGGTCTTCACACGGCTTCCGGCTAAACTGCGCGCCCTTTGCCGGCGCCGGCCGGCGGATTCGAGGAAGTCCGAATGAAGATCCTGGTCGCCTACAAGCGCGTCGTCGATTACAACGTGCGCATCCAAGTGAAGCCGGATGGTTCCGGCGTCGTTACCGACGGCGTCAAACTGTCGCCGAACCCGTTCGACGACATCGCGCTGGAAGAAGCGCTGCGCCTGCGTGTAAAAGGCGTGGCCACCGAAGTGCTCGTCGTGACAATCGCGCCGGCCGATGCCCAAGCGCATCTGCGCAACGGCTTGGCGATGGGTGCGAACCGTGCCATCCACATCACCACCGACACCCCGGTCCAGCCGCTCACCGCTGCCCGCGCACTGCTCAAGTTGGTCGAAAAGGAACAGCCCGGACTAGTCATCCTTGGCAAGCAGGCGATCGACGATGACTGCAGCCAGACCGGCCAGATGCTGGCGGCATTGTGGGGCAAGGCCCAGGCGACCTCCGCATCCAAGGTCGAAGTCAATGGCAACGCCGTCCGTGTCACGCGTGAAGTCGATGCCGGCCTCGAAGTGATTGATGTCGATCTGCCGGCAGTGATCACCACCGATCTGCGCTTGAACGAGCCACGCTTCATCAAACTGCCGGACATCATGAAGGCCAAGTCGAAGCCGTTGGAATCGCTGACGCTCGACTCGCTCGGTATCGAATCCGGCGACCATCTGAAGACCACGCAGTATGCCCCGCCGGCCAAGCGCAGCAAGGGCGTGATGGTCAAGGATGCGGCCGAACTGGTCGCTGCACTGAAGTCCAAGGGACTGCTGTAAGGAGCCCGCCATGAGCAAAATTCTGATCATCGCTGAACACGCCAACGGCCAACTGAATCCAAGCACGGCAAAGTGTCTGACCGCCGCCAAGCAGATCGGTGGCGACATCGACATCGCGGTATTCGCAGCAGATCCAGCAGCGGTGGCAGCGGCTGCCGCGAAGCTCGATGGGTGACCCGCGTGCTGACCGTTGGCAACGCCGCAAACGCGAATGCGCTCGCCGCAGTGCTGGCGCCGCAAGTAGTGGCGCTGGCCGCGAATTACAGCCATGTGCTCGGCCCGAGCACGACCTTCGGCAAAGACCTGATGCCACGCGTCGCCGCCCTGCTTGGCGAGGCGCAAGTCAGCGACATCATGAAGGTGCTCGACGCGCACACATTCCAGCGGCCAATTTACGCCGGCAACGCCATCGTGACCGTCGCAGCTGCTGCAGATCGCAAGCTGATCGCGACCGTGCGCAATGCTTCGTTCGCGGCCACCGGCAACGGTGATGCGACCGCGCCGATCGAATCGAGTTCAGTCAACGCCGAACTGCCGACGCATACGCGCTTCGTCGAATTGCAGGCCGGGGCCAAAGACCGACCGGGCCTGCAGACCGCCAGTCGCGTTGTTTCTGGCGGCCGCGCACTCGGTTCGTCGGAGGCCTTCAGCGTCATCTATGCGCTGGCCGACAAGCTCGGCGCGGGTGTTGGTGCTTCACGCGCCGCAGTCGATGCTGGCTACGTGCCGAGCGACATGCAGGTCGGTCAGACCGGCAAGATCATCGCGCCCGAGTTGTACGTCGCGATCGGCATTTCCGGCGCAATCCAGCATCTGACCGGGATCAAGGACGCTGGCACCATCGTCGCGATCAACAAGGACAGCGAAGCGCCGATCTTCGAAGTCGCCGACTTCGGTCTGGTCGGTGATCTGTTCAAGCTGGTGCCGGAAATCGAAGCCCTGCTGTAAGTGCTTGCGTTCGCTGCCGCAGGCTGACAACGACGAAGCCGCCCATCGGGGCGGCTTCGTTTCAGCAAAAAGCCAGTTGTCTGCAGGAACTACTGCAGCATCGCGTTCACCGACTTGAGATCAGCGACGTCGATGGTGCCGGCTGCCTGCTTCAACTTCAAATTCGCCAGAATGTAGCTGTGACGGGCGCGGGCGTATTCGCGCTCGGCGGCGAACTGCTGCTGCTGACTGAGCAGCACATCGACAATGGTACGGGTGCCGACTTCGAATCCGGCCTCGGTTGCTTCCAGCGCACTCTTGGCCGATACCAGCGCCTGTTGCCGTGCTTCGACCTCGCTAATGCCGGCAGCGACGCCACGGAACGCACCGCGGGTCTGGCGCACGATGGCGCGACGCTGCTGCTCCAGACGATCTTGAGCGGCATCACGGTCGTACAGCGATTGCTTGTAACGGGCATTGGTCGCGCCGCCGGAGAACAGCGGAATACTGAGACTCAAAGACAGCGAATTGTTCTGCGGATCACGGGCCGAAAACGGGCCGACATCACCACCGGAGTCCTGTTGCGAGTAACTGCCGCTCAAACCCAGCGAAGGCAGATGATCCGACCACGCCGCCTTGGCTGAATAGTTAGCCCCATCGACGGTACGCTGCAACGCGGCCAGTGTCGGATTGCTGCCGATCGCGGTTTCCACCCATTGCTCCAGACTGTCTGGCTGCGGGCGTGCGAGTTCGATATTTTCCTTCAGCGGCTTGACCGATTCGACCTCGGCGCCGGTCAGCTCGATCAGTCCCTCGAACGTATCATCCAGCGCATTGCGCGCCAGGATGACCGCCGCACGCGCGCCGTCGTAACGAGCACGGGCTTCGTGCACGTCAGTGATCGCCGTCAGACCGACCTCGAAACGCTGCTCGGCCTGTTCCAACTGGCGACCGACGGCTTTCTCTTCGGCATCAGCCGAGGTGAGATTGGTCTGTGCCGTGAGGACACCGAAATACGCCTCGGCGACACGGACCAAAAGGGCATCGGACGCGGCGTCGTAATCGGCGTCACCACGCGCCGCCTGAGCCTTGGCCGCACGCAGACTCATGTAATTGCCGTGATCGTAGATCGATTGCTGCAATTGCAGCGACTTGCTGCTGTTGCGGCTGGTGGTGCTGAAGGTGACGTCGCGATTCAAATCTTCCGAGAAGATGGTGCCTTCGGATTCCGAACGATTCTTGTTCCAGCCCGCCGACAACTGTGGCAAGAGCAGCGACCGCGCCAGTGGCACGCCTTGCTCGGCGGCAAGCCGGCCAGCTTCGGCAGCGGCGAACTGCGGGTCGCCGGCTCGCGCCTTATCGTAAACTTCCATCAGGTCGGCGCCGAAGGCCGAGCCGGAGATCGCCAGCGCCAGTGCGCTCAGGCGGAGAATGAATCGTTGGGCCATGGGGTGTTCCTCAATCCTTGTCGAAGGGGGCTTACAGCACGAAGCGCTTGGGTGGCGCGGCGTGCATCAAATAGGGCAGATCAGTCTCGAACAGGCTTTCTTCACGGAATGCGGTCGCGCCGACGCGCGTGATCAGCACCGCTTCCATCACCGGCGATTCGCCGCGAACCAAGAACAACCGACCTCCGACCGCCAGCCAACGACGCATCGCCTCGGGCTCGCGATAGACCGCACCGGTGACGGCGATGACGTCGAAGTTGCGGCTCGGTACGAACGTTTTCAAGGCGTCGCCGACCTCAACCCGCGTATTCGTGACGCCCGCGCGAACCAGCTTATGCTCAGCCGCCGCCGCCAAATCGGCGTGGATCTCGACCGAGGTGACATCTCGCGCCAACGCGGCGAGACAAGCGGTCAAAAAGCCGGAACCGGTGCCGATCTCGAGCACGCTGTCGCTGCTCGACACCGCCAACGCTTGGAGCACACGACCTTCGACGACCGGCTTCATCATGAATTCGCCATGGCCGATCGGCAGCTCAACGTCGGCAAACGCGAGCGCGCGACTGGCTTCCGGTACAAAGTCCTCGCGGCGTACGCTGCCGAGCACGTCGAGCACCCGCGGATCGACGACATCCCAAGGCCGCACTTGCTGTTCGACCATATTGAAACGGGTGCGCTCGATGTCCAGGTTCATGTCGTAAATCCGAAAAAGTAAAGGGGTCTAGGGTAGCAGTTTCACCCCAATTGCCCGCGTGCGAGGGTCAGTGGAATACCCACCCAACCGGCATTGATCCAACCCGGACAGCGTCGCAGTTCGGCGGCGTATGGCCTGAGTGCCGGAAGTCACCGGATCGCAGTGACCTTCGTCACACGGCGCTACACCCGGCATAATGGTCGGATGAAGCGCGATACCGTTAATTACACTGTGGTCGGAGCCGTGGTCCTCGCGGCCCTGGCGTTGCTGTTGTTTACGCTGCTGCGGATTACCGGGACCAGCACCGGCGAAGCGGCTTACAGCGCGCGCTACGACAACGTCACCGGTCTCGCCTTCGGTGCACCAGTGTTCTACGAAGGCTTTCGCGTCGGCCATGTCAACGGCATCACGCCGGAGCGCAAGGGCGGGCGCACGCACTACCGCGTCGACCTCGCGATCCGCGGCGACTGGCCGATGCCCGACGACTCGATCGCGAAGCTCGCATCGACTGGTTTGCTTGCCGACATCGCGATTGCGATCAGCGAGGGCGCATCGACCACGATGCTGAAGCCCGGCGCTGAGATGAAGTCCCAAGGCGGCGGTGACCTGTTCGCGCAATGAACGAACTCGCCGGTGAAGTCACCGCACTGAGTCGCGAGCGCATTCGTCCGCTGGTGACATCACTGCAGGACAACGTTGACCGTATCGGTGGTGAGCTCGCCAATGCCACACCACAACTGGTCGCCGACGCGAAATCGCTGCTGGTGCGGCTGAACACGGCGTCGGTCGCGATGAACGACGTACTTTCCCCGACCAACCGCGCGCACGTCGCGACCACACTGGAAGATCTCGCCGCCACCGCCGACAACGCCCGCGACCTGTCGGCCGAATTGCGGCAAACGCAACAAAAGCTCGACGCCTTGATGATCGACGCCAGTGCCGCGGTAAGCGAAAACCGTCCGGCGCTGAAGGACGCCATCGCCGACCTCGCGCAAATCACCGGTTCACTGGCGCAACGCATCGACGGCATTGCGCAGAACCTCGACTCCGCCAGCCGCAACGTCAATGAGTTCACACGCGAGATTCGCAAAAACCCGAACCGACTGTTGTTCACGCCACCGGCCGACAAGGTCAAGGTCGAGGAAGAATGATGCGCACCCTGTTCGTGATCGCGCTGGTCGTGGCGCTGTCGGCCTGCAGCGCTCCGGCGGTGCCAGACCAGTCGTACTTCCGCATGCCGCCGGTAGCGATTACTGCGCTGGCCGAACCGTCACCGCGTTCGCCGCTGCCGATCGTGGTCGAACCGTTTCGCGCGAATGGCGTCTACAACGATCAATCGATTCTCTACGCATTGAGTCCGGACGGCAGCATCAAGGTTTATCACTATCAAATGTGGGATGAGGCACCCAGCATTCTGCTACAGCGCCGCCTGATCGCTGACCTGCGTGCACGGGATGCCGCCGACCTCGTCAGCAACCGACTGCCGGCGGCCGTGCCGGCGTTGCGTGTTAGCGGCAACATTGAGCAGTTCGAACGAGTGCAAACCGATTCGGGCTGGGTTGCCCGCGTGCGCATCGAACTGCGGGTCGAGCGGAATGCGCAATCAGTGCCACTGTTGCTGCAC
>JADJFT010000013.1 GCA_016708465.1 Rhodanobacteraceae bacterium | reverse complement strand
GAGTTCTTGATGCGATTCCTGATCTGGATCATCGTGAACACGCTGTACCGGCTGAAGGTGGACGGTCTGGACAAGGTGCCAGACGAGGGCGCGTGCGTGATCGTCGCGAATCATGTCAGTTTCGTCGATGCGCTGATCATCGGCGGCAGCGTGCGCCGACCAATCCGCTTCGTGATGGACCACGGCATCTTCAAAATTCCGGTGCTGAGCTTCATCTTCCGCACCGCGAAAGCCATTCCGATTGCGTCGGCCAAGGTCGATCCGTTACTGCTCGAACGCGCCTACGCCGAAGTCGATCGCGCCCTGGCCGAGGGCGAAGTGGTCGGCATCTTCCCGGAAGGCGCGATTACCCGTTCGGGTGAGATATTGCCGTTCCGTGCCGGCATCGAGCGCATTCTTGCCGCACGCGCGGTGCCGGTGGTGCCGATCGCGTTGCGTGGCCTGTGGGGCTCGCTGTTTTCACGCAAAGACACGGCGCTCGGGCGTGCGCGCCTGCCACGTCGGTTCTGGTCGCACATCGCGATGGTCGTCGGTGATCCGGTTCCACCAGCGCAGGCCAGCGCTGCCGTACTCGAAGCCAAGGTCCGCGAATTGCGTGGCGATTGGGCTTAGATCAACGTGTAGGTCAGCCGCGCGCGCACTTCGTCGACAATCGCCGGCAGTTCGCGCAGCGGCGGGCGTGGCCAGCTGCAGGCGGCGAGGTCGTGTAGCAGGCCGCGCTGGCGCAGCGCGGCGTGGAAGCGCTGCAGTTTGCCCTTGAGCGGTTGCGCCAGCAGCGTGTGCACCGGGACGCTGACCGCAACCGCTTCGGAGATCATGTTGACCGAGTCTGGCGAGACGACAATTCGATCGGCGTAGGCGAGCAGGGCCGGATACGGATTCGGTCCATCGCGGTCGTCCAGCCAGACCATTGCATCGAGCTTGAGTGCGTGACGGCGGAGCAGTTCACGCAATTTCGGTGGTGTCCGCCGCGAAGCACTGACGGCCAGCGTGCCGATGCTGTCGCGCTGACCGGCGAGTTGGTCGAACAGTCGCTCCAGCCAATGCGCGTCGATACTTTGGGCGTGGTTCGGGCCGCCGATCAGAACGCTGGTCCACGGTTTCGGCAGGCCGGCAAAATTTGGAAAATTCTCGCGCGCCTGCGACAACCAGCGCTCGTCCACCGGATGCAGTGCGCCGAGTGTATGCAGCACCTTCGGCCCGGCGAGGCCATCGTGCTCGGGCACGACCAGCAGATCGAAGTCGTCGAGCTTGCAGCGCGGATCGAGGATTTGCAGGGCGAACACTTCACGACCGCGCGCCCGCTTCAGCGCCCGCAGTGCCAAAGCGGCTTGGCGGCCACAGCCGATCGCCAACATTGGGCCGGCGGTGTCGCGCGCAATCGGGGGCAATGAATTCATCGCCCAATCCGGCAGGTGCGGGGCGAGCCAGCGCGAAACGTGCGGGAACCTGACCTCGGCGTGATGGGCATCGGCGCGCAAGGCCTGCGCGAGCGCAGTTGCCTGACGGCGATTACCGGCGGCATGGTCGCTGAGCGCGAGCACGGTGGCGAAGCGGTGTGAGGTCATCGTTCTGAGCCTAGCCCGATCCGCGTGCGCCGCAAAGTCTTGCAGGCCTGCAAAATGCGATTGCGCCATGCTGCCTTGCACAAAGTCGGGCCTGCCACGACTCTGTACAGATTCGCCACACCACGGAGCTGACCATGAACCAACCCCTGTCGCAGGACGCGTTAAACCAGATTTTTTGCAGGCGCGCACTTTTGCCAGCAATCCGAACCCGTGGCAGGACCGAGCGGTGGCGGACGCACAGCTTGAACAAATCTGGGAGCTGGCGCGCATGGGCCCAACTGCGGCGAATTCATCGCCAGCACGCGTCGTCTTCGTGCGCACGCCGGAAGCCAAAGCCCGGCTCAAGCCGATGCTCGACGCCGGCAATGTCGAGAAGACGATGAGCGCGCCAGTCACCGCGATCGTCGGTACCGACCTGGCGTTTTACGACAAGCTGCCCTACTTATTCCCGCACACCGACGCGCGCAGTTGGTTCGCCGGCAAGAGTGAAGCCGAACTGATGCCAGGTGCCTTGCGCAACAGTTCACTGCAGGGCGCTTACTTGATCATTGCGGCACGCGCGCTCGGCCTCGACTGCGGCCCGATGGGTGGCTTCGATTCCGCCCAAGTGGATGCGACGTTCTTCGCTGGTACCGCGATCAAGTCCAGTTTCCTGATCAATCTTGGCTACGGCCGCCGCGACACGTTGTTCCCGCGTAGTCCGCGGCTGGCGTTCGCCGATGCCTGTTCGATCGTTTAACCCCTACGCTGCTTCCGGAGATCTGCCATGAACAAGACCCTCGCCACTTTGGTCGCTGCCGCCTTGTTCGCGTCGGCGCCGCTCGCTGCCGCCGATCGTTATGAGTTCGACAAGGCGCACACCAGCATTCTCTATTTCGTCGAACACATGGGTCTGTCAGAAATGCAGGGCGAGTTCCACGCATTTGACGGCGAGTTGCTGATCGACTCGGCCGAGATCGGCAAGTCCAGCGTCAAGGTGTCGATCGATGTCGCCAGCATCGATATGGACGTCGACAAGCTCAACGAGCACCTCAAGGGCAAGGATTTCTTCAATGCGGCCGTGCAACCCAAGCTCACGTTCAACAGCACCAAGGTTGAAGCCAAGGGTGAAAATGGTCTGACCGTGACGGGCGATCTGACGCTGCTCGGCGTGACCAAGCCGGTGACGCTGGATGTGACCATGAAGAAGCTCGACGCGCACCCGTTCGCGCGGCGTCCGGCCATCGGTTTTCATGCCGAAGGCACGATCAAGCGCAGCGATTTCGGTATGAACTACGGCATACCGAATGTCGGTGACGTGGTGAAGATCCGCATCGATAGCGAAACCATCCAGGCGGCACCGGCAGCAGCAACGGATGCTGCGAAGTCCTGAGGCCAAGTCGGTTGCCGCAGGTCAACCGACGCACGGCCGGCGCGTTGTAGGCTTGAACCGACTTATCGCGGGTCGGAATAGGAGCTGCCGATGAACCTGAAATTGTCTTCGTTGCTAGCGACCGCAGTGTTTGCGGGCGCGTTGATGGTGCCAAGCACCAGTCATGCCGACGCCGAACGCTTGCTCGGCAGCACGCGCCTGGCCAAGGTCGAGAACGATACCGACGTGATCCGTTTCGGCAAGTGTCGTCGTGGCATCAATGCCGTGCAGTTGCGCATCGAACGTGGTCAGGTCGAAGTCGAGAAGCTGTGGGTGCGTTATGCCCGCGGCGGCGTCGAATATCTGCCAGTCGCCGACCACATTCGCGAAGGCAGCCATTCGCGCTGGATCGATCTGCGCGGCGGCGAACGCTGCGTTAAGGCGATCGGCATCATCGGCGACACCGAGTTGTCGCTGGATCAGGCGCGCGTTGAAGTCTGGGGTCGCTGAGTACCGTCACCACGCGCTCGCGAGCGGCAGGTGTGCACGAAGCACGCACCGCCGCTATTCCGACAACGGCACCACACACCGCCTCCGGCCCGACCACCCGCGACCAATCCGGGCTTCCCCCGATGCGTCCCAAGCCATCGCACCAAAGCACCCGCCACCCACATTGACGCGGCCTTTGCCCCCACGCAGACTCCATCCCGTAGCCCGGCGATTCCGCTGGGGAGTTGGTGTTAGGCGCCGATCACAGACAGTTGCGAATTGCCATGGCCGAGAACAAGACGAAATCGACAAATGCAAATGTGGAGGCTTACATTGCGTCACGCGCCAATGAGCAACAGGCTATGGACTGCCTTTTGCTCATGGCTCTATTCGAGGAAATCACGAAACAACCAGCAAAAATGTGGGGCCCCAGCATCGTTGGCTACGGTTCCTATTGTTACACCTACGGTAGTGGCCGCACCGGGGAGGCACCGCTTGCCGGGTTCGCGATTCGCGGCCGTGAGCTCGTGGTGTACTTGATTTGTGAAGGCAGCACCATTGATCTGCTTCCCAAACTAGGGAAACACCGGATGACCAAATCCTGCCTCTACTTCAGGCGGCTATCCGACCTCGACACGTCTATCCTGGAGCAACTTGTCTCCAACTCAATCGCTACCTTGAAAGGCATGTACGGATAGCAGTCGGCGCCTAACATCATTCAAGCCGACGTGCCTACGGCACGCGGCTTACCTCAAACGTTGAGGCTGTAGAAAAACCTGTTTTCGCGGCGACTGCATGAGCGCGGCGGCGATATGGACGGACTTCGTGGCACGGTGATCGTTCGCTGGCGCCATGGTCAAGTGCGTCGCCACGGTTTTCCAAGATACCTCGGAGCCATCGTTCTAAGTCGGCGGTGAGGTTGTGTGCTTGTGAAGCGTCGCGCCATCGCCAGATCGCTTCCTCACCCGTATTCAACAGCGCAAGATCGGAGCCGGTTTTTTCAGCATCGTCAGGCGGTGTGTTCATTTACACTTTTAGTCGACACATTTTCTCAGGCAGTGATCGTCGTGATTGAACAACTGGCGCTGTCGATTGTTTGCCTCGCCGGCGTTTACTTCATCGTTCTCGGCGCGTTGGCGCTGGCTCGCCCGGAGATCGCCAAACGATTTCTCCTCGGCTTTGCCGGCAGTGCACGCGCGCACTACTCGGAGTTGCTCGTTCGCATTGTTGTCGGTGGGTCGCTGGTCCTGTCCTCGCCGCTGATGCTTTTCTCATCCGCATTTACAGTCTTTGGTTGGGTGCTCGTCGGCACATCGGCGGCGATTCTTCTTGTGCCTTGGCAGTCGCATCATCGTTTTGCCGCGCGATCGGTTCCTCCGGCCTTGCGCTTCATTTCGGTGATCGGCTTGGGTTCGCTCGCACTTGGCGTTTTTACACTGGGGGCACTCGCCTTCGGCAGCCAGACTGCATAACCGTAATCGCTCTGGACGCGTTGACTCTGGTCCGGACCAAGGCAAAAACGCGCCCAAGCAGCAAGACCTATTCACTGATGCCGCGATCACCTCCTGGCCATGCGTTGCGCGCATGCTCGCGTGCGCTGCGCCGCCCGCCTACAATGCGCGCCTGATTCCGAAGGTGCATCCATGTCCGCGACTGCCACGAAACCGGCCAATACCGAACGCGTCTATCAGGTGAAACGTGCTGATTTGCCGGTGTCTTGCCCGAGCCCGGACATGGCTTTGTGGAACTCGCATCCACGTGTCTACTTGCCGCTCGAAGAGCAAAAAGAAGCGCGCTGCATGTATTGCGGTGCGGTCTATCAACGCATCGACTGATGCGCGGACGCGACCGATGTCGCGACCCCTGACGGTGGTGCAGTTGCTGCCGGCGCTGGAAGCTGGCGGCGTCGAGCGCGGCACGCTGGAAATCGCGCGGGCACTGGTTGCCGCCGGACACCGCTCGGTAGTGATCTCGGCGGGTGGCAAGTTGGTCGAGTCATTGGTTGCCGATGGCAGTGAACACATCACGCTCGACATCGGCCGCAAGTCGATCGGCAGCCTGTGGCGGGGACATCGTGCATGCGCGTTCGCCTGCCGGCGTGGTTGACGCTTCTCGCGTGGCGCAGCATGGATCGGGCAACACGACCAAGATTCGTCACCACCGTGCACGGGCTGAATTCGGTCAATCTCTACTCCGGCGTGATGGCGCGCGGCGAGCGCGTGATTTGCGTGTCGCAAACGGTGCGTAGCCATATCCTCAAGCATTATCCGAAGACTGATCCCGGCTGCCTGCGCGTCATCCCGCGCGCGGTCGATCCGTTCGAGTTTCCGCATGGTCATCGCCCCGACAGCGACTGGCGCAAACGCTTCGTTGCCGAACATCCGGCGCTGTCTGGCGCGCTTCCCTGGCTGTGTTTGGCCGCTCGCGGCACGCGCATGAAAGGTCAAGGCCACGCAATCCGACTGCTCGCTGATTTGCGCGAATCGGGTGTTGATGCACGCCTGATCCTGCTCGGTGTGCGCGAGCCCGGCCGCGAGCACTATGTCGATAGGTTACGTCGGCAGGCACTGCACCAAGGCGTCGCCGATGCTGTGGTGATGACGGTGCCGCGTCGTGACGTGCGCGATGTCATGGCCGCGAGCGCGCTGGTATTGCAGTTGTCGACAAAAGCCGAGGCGTTTGGGCGCACCGTGGTCGAGGCGCTGAATCTCGGCGTGCCGGTGTTGGGTTACGATCTTGGTGGTGTCGGTGAACAGTTGCGCGACTTGTTTCCGCTGGGCGCAGTAGCGGTCGGCGACCGTGCGGCGCTGCTGGCCCGCGCGCGCGCGTTGATCGACAGCGGCAGGCGCCCGGCAGCGTTTGATCACTATCGTCTGGCGCAGATGCGGCGGCGACCCTCGCGGTCTATCGCAATTGCAGCGAGGCTCCTCGCCCATGAATCCCGATCGCCGCCAACTCGCCGCAGCGTTGTGCCTTTGGTCGGTGCTGTTTTTGCTGCCGTTCGGGCGCGCATCCGAGTTGCCGATTCTGATTGGCGCGCTGTACGCGCTCGCGGCATGGCGGCGTGAACCGCGACGTGTATTCGCGCCGCGCTATCGACTGGCGCTGCTCGCTTTTGCTGGCTATTGGCGGCCGGAATTGGTTTCCGCGTTCGACAGCATTGCGCCCGACAAGAGTTGGCTGGAGGTCGCGACCGATCTGCGCTACCTGCCATTCGCGATGTTCACCGTTGATGCGCTCGCCACTGCTGCAGTGCGCCGCCAATTGCTTTGGTGGAGCGCGTTGCTGCTCGCATTCTGGATTCTGGATGCGCTATTGCAGTCGACGCTTGGCGTCGGCTTCGGCGGCGCGCTGGAAACCGATCGCGTCAGCGGCATTTTCGGCGATGACAACCTCAAGCTCGGCCCGGTGTTGGCGGTGCTGTCGCCGCTGCCGGTGTTGGTCGCGCTAGATCGTTACGGGCGCCGTATCGCAGCGCTGGTGTGGCTGCTTGCCGCGATTGCGGTGTTGCTGGCGGGCGCGCGCGGCGGCTGGATCAGTTTTGCAGTGGTGACGCTGGCGCTGCTTTGGCGAGTGGCTGCGACGCC
>JADJFT010000012.1 GCA_016708465.1 Rhodanobacteraceae bacterium | reverse complement strand
ATCAGCAACGGCCTGTTGTCTGACGGCTTCGAATGAGCGCTCGCCAAAGCCAGATCGACGCGTTTCTGGCCTGGCTGCGCGACGTGAAACGGCTGGCACCGAGCACACTGACGACGTATCGGCATGACCTCGAGCGTTTCGATGACTGGCTCGGCGGCCAGATGCCGACGGCAGACTGGCCTGATCTAAAACCGGATAGCGTACGCGCGCACGTCGCCAACGAGTTCCGCAACGGCTTGTCCGGCGTGTCGCTGGCGAAACGCCTATCGGCGATCCGCAGTTTCTACCGCTGGTTGCTGCGCGAAGGGCACGCGCAGATCAATCCGGCTGATGGCATCCGCGCACCCAAATCGCCGCGCAAATTGCCGAACGTGCTCGACGTCGATGAGATGCAGGCACTGCTCGACCATCCCGGTGATGATTCACCGACATCGATCCGTGACAAGGCGATGTTCGAATTGCTGTATTCGTCCGCGCTGCGCGTATCGGAACTGTGCGCACTGCGCTGGACCGACGTCGACTTTGGACAACACCTCGTGCGCGTCGTCGGCAAGGGATCGAAAACGCGTGTGGTGCCGTTTGGATCAAAGGCGGGAACGGCATTGCAATCATGGCGCGCGCTCGCCATCACGGCAGCAGATGCGGTGGTGTTTCCCGATCGTACGGGCGCGCCGGTATCGACCAACACGGTGCGCCAGCGACTGAAGCAGTGGGCGCAGTCTGCTGGCGTGTGGAAACGTGTGCATCCGCACCTGCTGCGGCATTCCTGCGCCAGCCACTTGCTCGAATCCAGCGGCAACCTGCGTGCTGTGCAGGAAATGCTCGGCCATGCCGACATCGGCACCACCCAGATCTACACCCACCTCGATTTCCAGCACCTCGCCAAGGTGTATGACGCCGCGCATCCGCGGGCACGGAAGAAGTCTGGATGAGCCTGACCGATATCGGCCTCGCTGCACTGTTTCTATTCATCGCGATCGCCTATGCCTCGGTCGGTCATGCCGGTGCATCGGGATATATCGCCGCGATGAGCCTGTTCGGTCTCGCGCCGACCAGCATTCGGCCAGTGGCGCTGGCATTGAACGTGCTGGTCGCAAGCATCGGCGTCTGGCGCTTCCATCGTGCCGGGTTGATCGATTGGAAGCGACTGTTGCCGTTCGTGCTCGGCTCAATGCCTGCCGCCTTCCTCGCCGCAAGATTTCTGCATTCACCGGCGCTGATCAAGCGCGTGCTGGCGGCGGTGCTGTTATTTGCGGCGATCCAACTGTGGCGTACTGCGAGCGGCGCGATACGCGACGACGCCAGCGCACGCGTACCGCATCCATTACTTGCTGGCAGCGCCGGCGCACTCATCGGTGTTGTTTCCGGGCTCACCGGCACTGGCGGCGCGATCTTCCTGACGCCGCTGCTGTTATTCGCGCACTGGGCGAAGACGCGTGAAGCCAGCGGCCTGTCGGTCGGCTTCGTGCTCGCGAACTCGCTGGCCGGGCTCGCCGGGCTGAATGCCGCAGCGATCACATTTCCGGCATCCATGCCGATCTGGTTCACAGCGGTCGCAATCGGCGCGTTTATTGGCGCGCGCCTCGGCACTTCGAAGCTGCCGGTGCCAGTACTGAAGCGGGTACTGGCGATCGTGCTGGTGATCGCGTCGGGGAAGCTGGCCTTCACTTGAGGCGCGGCCATGCGCCCCCATGTCCCGGCTTCCCCCGGGAGATTCGCATGTCCAAACCCGAAACCTTTCACGCCACGACCATCGTCGCTGTGCGTCGCCACGGTCGCGTCGTCATCGGCGGCGACGGTCAGGTCACGCTTGGCAACACGGTGATGAAGTCGAACGCGCGCAAGGTGCGCCGTCTCGGTCGCGGCGATGTACTCGCCGGGTTCGCTGGCGCCACCGCTGATGCATTCACGCTATTTGAATTATTCGAAGCCAAGCTCGAAAAGCACGGTGGCCAACTGGTTCGTGCTGCGGTCGAATTGGCCAAGGACTGGCGCACCGAGCGTCGTTTCGGTCGACTCGAAGCACTGCTCGCGGTCGCCGACAAACACACCTCGTTGATCATCAGCGGCAATGGCGACGTGATCGAACCAGAACACGGATTGATCGCCATCGGCTCCGGCGGCCCGTTCGCACAAGCGGCGGCGCGCGCGTTACTCGAACACACCGATCTCGACGCACGCAAAGTCGCCGAGGCCGCGCTCAAGGTCGCCGGCGACATCTGCATCTACACCAATGGCCAGACAACGTTCGAGGAACTCTGAGTGATGGACCGCACGCCAAATACGCATTTCACACCGCAAGAGACGGTTGCCGAACTCGACAAGCACATCGTCGGCCAGCATGCAGCCAAGCGTGCGGTTGCGATTGCGCTGCGCAACCGTTGGCGGCGCATGCAGCTTGCGCCGGAACTGCGCAACGAAGTCACGCCAAAAAATATTCTGATGATCGGCCCGACCGGCGTCGGCAAGACCGAGATCGCGCGCCGCCTCGCAACGCTTGCGGAGGCGCCATTCGTCAAAGTCGAAGCAACCAAGTTCACCGAAGTCGGATATGTCGGCAAAGACGTCGAAGCGATCATCCGCGACTTGATCGATGTCGCCGTCAAATTGGTTCGTGAACAGGCCAGAGCCGGTGTGCTCGCCAGGCCGAAGCGAATGCCGAGGAGCGCGTCCTCGACGCGTTGCTGCCGCGCCCGCAGGCGCTGCGCGTGTGGGGCGAAGAGCCCAAACATTCAGAGGAATCGAACGTCACCCGCGAAAAATTTCGACAGATGCTGCACGCGGGCAAGCTCGACGAACGCGAGATCGAATTGGAGATCAGCTTCAACGTCGGCGTCGACATCATGGCTCCGCCCGGCATGGAAGAGATGAGTGCGCAACTCAAACAGATGTTTTCGCAAATGGGCGGCCAGAAATCACAAAAGCGCAAGCAGACGGTGGCTAAAGCGCGCCCACAACTGATTGAGTAAGAAGTCGGCAAGCTGCTCAACGAAGACGATGTGCGCGCGCAAGCATTGGAAGCTGCGGAACAGCGTGGCATCGTCTTCATCGATGAGATCGACAAGGTCTGCCAACGTTCCGACTGGGGCGGTGCCGGTGTCTCGCGCGAAGGCGTGCAGCGCGACCTGCTGCCGCTGGTTGAGGGTTCGACCGTCAGCACAAAACATGGTCCGGTCAAGACCGACCACATGCTGTTCATCGCCAGCGGCGCGTTCCATATCGTCAAGCCCTCCGACCTCATTCCAGAACTGCAGGGTCGTTTTCCGATTCGGGTCGAATTGAATGCGTTGTCGATTGATGACTTCGAACGGATCTTGTCGGAACCGCAGGCGGCACTGACCAAGCAATACTCGGCCTTGCTCGGCACTGAAGGCGTTACCGTGGAGTTCCGCCCGGATGCGGTGCGGCGCTTGGCCGAACTGGCTTATGCCTGCTGAACGAACGCCAGGAAAATATCGGTGCACGGCGCTTGTCGACGGTGCTCGAACGCTTGCTCGACAAACTCAGTTTCGACGCACCGCAAATCGACGGAACGACCGTGGTCATTGATGCGGCGTATGTCGATGCCGAACTCGGCGAACTTGCCGACAACCCGGACCTGAGTCGTTACATTCTCTAGATCGCGACCCGTGGGTCGCTGCCACGGGCGTGCGCTTGTCGGCGATCTCCAGATCGCGACCCGTGGGTCGCTCTACGGGCGTGCGCTTGTCGGCGATCTCCAGATCGCGACCCGTGGGTCGCTCCTACGGGCGTGCGCTTGTCGGCGATCTCCAGATCGCGACCCGTGGGTCGCTCCTACGGGCGTGCGCTTGTCGGCGATCTCCAGATCGCGACCCGTGGGTCGCTCCTACGGGCGTGCGCGGGTAGAATGGGCGTATGACTAAGATCGTTGAACTCAAACCCAAATCCATTCCGGCACGGCTGCGTGAGGCGATGCGCGAACGCACGCTCGTGCGCGTCTGGCGTGAACACCTCGAACCCGGCAGTTTCACTGGTTATGTTGCGGCCGTCGGCCAAGAGCGTTTTCTGCTGTGGGCGCTTGGCGACTACATCGGTTTCGATGGGCTGTTCGTGTTGCGCTATCGCGATGTGACGCGCCTGGAAACACCGGATCATCACGCCGATTTCCTGGAGAAAGCGGTCAAGCTGCGCGGCCTCATGCCGGAACTGCCGATCACATTTCCGCTCGATGATCTGCAGCAGGTTCTGATGGCAGCCGCCGAGCGCGCGCCAGCCACGAGCATCTATGTCGATACCGAAGCCGAGAACGAGATCTGCTACATCGGCAAGCTACTGGGCTTCGAAGCAGACGGCTTTACCGTGCAGGAAGTTTCACCGCATGCGGAGTGGTTGCGCGAACCATCGTTCTTCGGCTGGGACGAAGTCAGTTGCATCAGCATGAATGAACCTTATGCGCTGGCCTTGTGCGAAGTGGCTGGCACGCCACCGGCGCTCGAGAAAACCAGTATCGACACGCGCACCAAGCACTGATGACGGTTCCAACGCCGACCGCGATCACGCTGCATCGGGCTTCGCGCCTGCTTGAAGTCGCTTTCGACAATGGCGAAACGTTCAAACTCGACTGCGAGTACCTGCGCGCATTCGCCAAGTGCCGAAGTTCAGGGCCACGGTGCAAGCCAACACATCCTGCAACTCGGCAAGCGCAATGTGAACGTCGTCGAGATTCGCCCGGTTGGGCAATATGGCGTCACTCTCGTATTTGACGACGGCCACGACACCGGCATCTACAGCTGGGACACGCTATACACGCTGGGCCGCGACCATGCTCACAACTGGGCGGGCTATCTCGCCGCTGTCGAAGCCAGTGGCGGCACGCGCTGACGAGCGATGCAGACACGCGCTCCAGCACCTTCGTCGCAGGCGTTCCTGCCTCGATCCGAGTCGATCAGCGGCCATTACTGACGCACCTTCAACGCCATCAGACGTGATGGCACAGCGGCTACGGTGTGCCGGATTTCGCAGCCGCGCCCGGCTTGGCCTTCGTCACTCGGCGAACGAATAGCACCTTGGTACCCGTCCCTGGCGTTAGCACTTCTTTGGTCTCGAAATGCTTGGCCAGGCTGCGCACCAGACTGCTCAGTTTCGAATGCCCGAATAGTCGCGCATCAAAGTCCGGCCGAAGCTTGCTCACATAGGCGCCGACGGGTGCGAGATTGGCCCAGCCGTCTTCATCGTCGACTTCTTCGATGGCGCGCGCAATCAATGTCACCGCGTCCAGTTGCGGCAGTTTCGCCGCAGGCTCTGGCACGACGACGGGCTCCGCGGTTTCGGTCGCCACGGTCGCGCCCGACTCCGGTTCCATGCGCAGCAATTCGGTGTAGATGAACTTGTCGCAGGCAGCAACGAACGGTTCTGGGGTCTTCTTCTCGCCGAAACCGTAGACGGTCAGCCCTTCCTCACGAATACGCTGAGCCAGCCGCGTAAAGTCACTATCGCTGGAGACGAGACAAAAGCCGTCGAAGCGACGTGTGTACAACAGGTCCATCGCGTCGATGATCAGCGCGCTGTCGGTCGCATTCTTGCCACTGGTGTAAGCGAATTGCTGCACCGGCTGGATTGAGTGTTTCAGCAACTGGCGCTTCCATTGACCCAGGCGAGGAGATGTCCAATCGCCGTAGATACGCTTCACCGTGGTCGATCCAAATCTCGCGGCCTCAGCCAGCAATCCGTTGACGACGCCGGGTGGGGCATTGTCCGCGTCAATCAGCAGCGCAAGCCGCTGCTGTCCTCGCTGTTCTTGGCCAATGGAACTCCGTTGCCCGGTGCGGCGTAGTTGCTGGAGGCCTATCGTAATCGACCGGACTCGTCTTGAGCTGCTTCGATGTTCGCTGTTGATCACCGTGAAACTAAGAACTCCCATACCGACGGTGATCGGCCATCATGGCGTCGTGGTGCGCACCAGTTCCAGAATGCGACCTGCGATCGACTGAACACGATATTGATCAATACCGCCGGCATCACTGTTCGACATTGCGACCACTACGTAGGGATCTTGGCCGGTGTCTTCGAGCATCCATGCATGCGTAAGCACGTGGTAGCCGGCACCTGACGAAAGACTTCCGCCCTTGTACCAAACTCGATCCCAATGATTGCGCACATCTGGTTGCGCAACTCCCGCGCCCATGGCGTGATTGACCAGATCCATGGCATCGGTGCCCTGCGGCAAGTGGCGCAAGTGGGCAAACGCAGCACAGATATCCATCGGTGTTGCACGCCAGGTGCCAGCGGTCAGAACTGATGTGTTGGCATACGGACCACCGGTGACCGGCAACAAGGGGGCGATCTGAGTCTGCAGAAAGTTTTCCTGAAAAACCTCCGTACCATTGACGTAACTCATCGCCGTCGACAGCGGAAACGACAAGTACAGCGAAAACTGCTCACTGATACCCAGCAATGGCGTCAAAACCAGCGGTTGAGCGACGCCAAAATCGGTGACCACTTGATCAATTAGGCTGCGCCCGACCAAGCCGTGCAGCAAGTCGGTAGCGGTGTTGTCGCTGATGCCGATCATGAGTTCGGATAGATCGGAAACCGGGAACGGCGTGCCCACCGGTTCGCTATTGATGGTGCCAGCCAAAGCCAGTTTTTCCGCAACCATCGGAACCATTTGGTCGATGGTGATGGTGCCGTTGGTCACCGCCCTAGCGACCGCGCCCATAATCCACAACTTGAAGATCGACGCAGTCGCGCGCAGAGATGCGGCGTTGGTCTGAACGACGGGTGTGCATTGATTATTGCTGCCAATCCGCGCGACCAGCAAAGCGGGCGAAGTGGACAGCGTACTGAACTGAGTGACCGACTGGGCGAGATTGCGGGCGTGATCGTCGGCGTATTGCACGGAGGAGTAACCGCTGACGCCGAGTGAGAGAATCTTCTTGCCACCCGTGTAGTGCGCACGCAGCGTTAGGAATCCGTAGGGCGCTCCGGTATTGGGCGTGTCGATCAAGACGGTGAGCACGACCGGCGTGATTGCGATGACGTCGGTTACCACAGCGTTCGGATAGGATGCTTGGATCGCCGCAATAAAGTTCGCGGTGTCAACGAACGGATAACCGTAACTGATGTCGAAATGCGCGTCGTATTCACCCTGAGTGAGTGCGGCGCCAGATTGGATTTTCATCAGCAGCCAGTTCAATTGATCAACCGCAGGGCCCGCCGGTAACTGGTACGGGCCACCGACTGTGGCGGGCGCAAACAAAGGCTTGAGTACCTGAACCTCAAAACTGTCGCCGTACAGCCGGCCAGCCGTCGCCGAACTCAGCCAAGCCATAGCAAGCAAAGCCAATAAGTAGCGCATGATCAAGACCCTCACCGTGTGCAGTCGCGGCCAGCATATGCTCGTCATGAACCACACCATCAAAGTGCCGCGGCGTTACCCGATCGCTAGCACGGACCGCGGTGGCTCATTTTACGCCGCGCAAGGTAGAGTTCAACGCAAGAATCAGATCATGCTGACGAGACCGTCAACGCCACAGCGACCCAATTCGTGCGCCACGGTCCATGTCGACCGCACAAGTGCCCGGCAATGACTTGACGTAGTGCCACTGTGAAGTCGCCTGAAATCGTTCGGGGTCAGAACCGCGCAGTGCGTCGGCCCAATTCGCGACACCGGCCAGCGTAGGTTCGGATTCGCCCACCAACAGTTCGTCGACCAACGCGCGTATTTCCGGTCGCAATTGACGTTCGGCGAGGTCGCCGACCAACCGATGCCCCGTTTCTGCCCAAGCACGAACGCCATCACTGCAGACCACAGCCCATAGGAGGAGGAGAGATCGCAGGGGATTTCGCATCATCAGAGTATGCCATGGCCCATGCGCCAAGCCTGCGCGCCGATTCCGGCCCGTTCGGCAAGCCAAGCCCGATTTGTATGCCCGGGTCACGTTGGGCACTTTCCTCGCCCGCAGCGCTGGGCTCGGCCCAGGACCATCCAATTTCGGAGCCCAATTGCGGGTGCGGGTGCGGGTGCGGGTGCGGGTGTGATAACGTCCGCCGACTTCTGGAGGATTTATGAAACTGACACCCTTGGCTTGCCTTGCATCTCTCGCTTTTCTCGCTCTGCCGGCGCAGGCCGTGCAGCCGACGCGTTCCGCCCCCGCTACGGCATTGGCGATCCACGCGCCGGCGGGTATCAGTATTTACGATCAGACGGACAGTCCGGGCGCGAGCAGCGTTACCAGCCAGAATTTCGAGGCGGCGAACGATGCGGCCGACGACGCGGCCGCAGACGATTTTCAGATTCCGGCCGGGCCTGGCTGGACGATCACCGCGCTCTATGTGCCGGGCGTCTATTTCGGTAGTGGTACCGGCCCGGCGGATAGCGTCGATGTCAACTTCTATGCTGACAATGCCGGGCTCCCCGGCGCGCTCGAGTGCACTTCGGCTGCAGTGGTGCCGACCGACAGCGCCGGAACGTTCACGATCGATCTTCCGGTCGCCTGCGTCCTTCCCGCCGGGACCCACTGGGTTTCAGTGATTGCGAATATGGACTTCTCCGTCGGTGGGCAGTGGGGCTGGAGCGAGCGAGCGGTGCAGAGCTTCAGCGGCTCGGCTTGGCAGAACCCGGGAGATTTTTTCGCCACCGGATGCACGAGTTGGGGCAGCCGGGTGGGGGACTGTGGAGTCGGCACGGATCCGGATCTCCTTTTCGCGCTCGGCGGTGCGTTGACGGTAGCGGGTGCGGAACCCAGCGTTCCGGTTCCGACACTCGGCCGGTCGGGGATCGTGACCCTGATTTTGCTGCTCGCGGCCGGAAGCCTCTGGCTCCTTGCCCGCCGCTGGACCGCCTGACCTCGCACCGCGAGGCCAAGCCTTCGCAATCAACCAAAGCCACTGGGGATCCTTCTCGGTGGCTTTTTGCATGGAATCCACGCTGAAGCTGGCCGGGAATTCTCGAACGAAGGCCGATCAGGGGCTTTCGAAGCTGTCTTTGAACACCGCGTCGGTAGGCGGCGGCGCCGCGGCGGCATGAAAGCCACCCCGCAACATGAACCCGCCACCGCTGGCGATGGCGGGATCGGCGTCAGGCTGGGCGATGGTGCCGACCAGCACAAAATCGCCGCCGCTCGACGCGCCACCGCCGGCGTCAACGGTGCTGCGGGTGATTTCAAACGCACCGCCGGATTGCGCGTCAACGCTGCTCGCGCTGAGCGCAAGCAGCAATGCTAGTCCGACGGTAATGGCTGGGCTATTTTGCACAACGCTCATCGCCGCAACTGAATACCTTGAGGTCGCCGTTGGTAATGTCGTAATAGCTGATGATCGGAAAACCGGTACTGCGCACGGCGATGCTTGTGGTGTAGCCGACGGCGCCTGTGCTATCGAGGGTGCGCGCGGTGCCGGCCGAGCAGCTGGCATTGCTGCAGTCGTAGACCTTGAGGTCGCCGTTGGTAATGTCGTAATAGCTGATGATCGGAAACCCGGTGCTGCGCACGGCGATGCTGGTGTACTGGCCGACGGTGCCCGTGCTATCGAGGGTGCGCGCGGTGCCGGCCGAGCAACTGGCGTTGCTGCAGTCGAAGACCTTGAGGTCTTGGTTGGTCAGGCCGAAATAGCTGATGATCGGAAACCCGGTGCTGCGCACGGCGATGCTGGTGTGCTCGCCGACGTCGCCTGTGCTATCGAGGGTGCGCGCGGTGCCGGCCGAGCAACTGGCGTTACTGCAGTCGTAGACCTTGAGATCGCCGTTGGTGGCGTCGCGATAGCTGATGATCGGAAACCCGGTGCTGCGCACGGCGATGCTGGTGTCGCCGCCGACGTCGCCGGTGCTATCGAGGCTGCGCGCGGTACCGGCCGAGCAACTGGCGTTACTGCAGTCGTAGACCTTGAGATCGCCGTTGGTGGCGTCGCGATAGCTGATGATCGGAAACCCGGTGCTGCGCACGGCGATGCTGGTGTTGCCGCCGACGTCGCCGGTGCTATCGAGGGTGCGCGCGGTGCCGGCTGAGCAGCTGGCGTTGCTGCAGTCGTAAACCTTGAGGTCGTCGTTGTTAATGTCGAGGTAGCTGATGATCGGAAATCCGGTGCTACGCACGGCGATGCTGGTGTCGCCGCCAACGTTGCCTGTGCTATCGAGGGTGCGCGCGGTACCGGCCGAGCAACTGGCGTTGCTGCAGTCAAAGACCTTGAGGTCGTTGTTGGTAAGGTCGTAATAGCTGATGATCGGAAACTCGGAGCTGCGCACGGCGATGCTGGTGTACCAGCCGACGCTGCCTGCGCTATCGAGGGTGTACTCAAGTCCGATCGGCAGCACCTGACACAGCACACTGCCGTCCTGGTTGATGCCGACAAGGTACTCGCCGCTGGCGCAGCTGCCGCTGACTCGACGCTGGACCTCACTGTCGACGATCTTGGCGGCATTGACGCTGGTATCAACGATCTTGGTCGTGCCGATACTGCCATCAGCGATATCCACAGCCGCGACGGTGCCGTTGATGATCGCCGCGCTATCGACCGCGTTATCGGCAAGCTCCGGCGCGCCCACCGAATTGGCCGCCAGATCGAGCGCAGTGATGCTGTGGTCGAGAATTTTGCTGCTGCCGACACTGGAATCGGCAATCGCCACGTTGTTGATCGCATTGACCTCAACGCTACGCGCGTTCAGCGCATAGGGCACCGAGGTTAACGTCTGCCGCGGTAGCAAAGCAGTAAAGGGATCGACGCTTGCGCTTGGGCGCACCCCAATCCCAAGCCAGGTCTGAGTGCCATCGAACGGCACCGCGGTGAAATCGAGCGCCAGCGTGAAAATGCCGTCGGTGACCGTGACATCGTCGATCTGCAGAACCGCAACAGACGACCCGCCGCTACCCTGCAGATAGAGCCCAACCTCAAAATCAAACGGGCCATTGGCCGGCTGACCGGCCTGCTTCAACTCCCCTTGATAGGTAAAGGCGGTGCCCTGCTGTGCGGCCTGCAAGCCGAAGCCGGCGAGCAGAAGCAAGAACCCAACAAACAACGCGATGGACGGTCGAAGGTTCATTTTGTGGATCCTCACGCAGCAACGTGGATGACCGGTGCAATGCAGCATGGCGCGTGCGTTACAACCGGCACGCTGCACTCGCATCGGCTACGTCGAGAGGTATGTGAGCATGTTCCGCAATGATATTGCTGTCAAATACATCCTCTCGGGAGCCTCAAAATAGGTCGCCATGAGTGCGGCAATCTTGGGGAAAAAACCTTGATGCCTCAATGTTATTTTCGAAGTTTGGAAATCGCCGGTTTTCGATATTTTCGGCGCGGTTGACATTTTTGTTTGCACTCATTGGTGGTAGGTCGCGATAAAACTTGCCGCATTAATAACGACGCCGATCAACCCAATCGATGGGCGCGTCGAGGCTGACGCGGATTTTGCTGTCCGCCGTTGTGCTGACGCACCAGTCAAAAGTAGAGACTTGTTTCGTTGCTGCCATCGTTGCTTGAACTCCCTCGGCGGCAGCCATGCGGTGCTGGACTGAACGACGGCCGGGACTTGCCGGCCGTCTGATTTGCTCGATTCAGCGCGGACGCACATCGACGATTACCGGGATGGTGCGGCCCGGACGTATCGTCGAAAACGCCTTGTACGATTGTCCAGCGTAGTCGTAAGTGACCAAGTAGCCACGACGACCGTAGCTGCCGGTCGGTTCGCTGACGGTACGGCAGCGCAACTGGGTGCCACCGTCGCCGTCGTAATAGTCGTAGCCGTCGTAATCGTCGCGCTGATTATGTTTGCTGGCGACTGCACCACCGATCACTGCACCAGCGATTGTCGCGGCCTTGCGACCGTCGCCACTGCCGACCTGATTGCCAAGCGCACCGCCGATAATCGCGCCGATCACCGTGCCCGCCTTGCCGTTGTGGTCGCCACGGTACAAGCGGCCGGAATTGTCGCGGTAGTAACCTTGTTCATTGCTTTTGGTGCGCTCGTTCCAGCATTCCTGCATCAGACGCGTACTGTACTGGCCACCAACGCGCTCGACGCTGATGACGCGCGCGTAGTCGGCGCGGACGTTGTCGTAGACCGGGCCGCGATTGGATGGAATACTGGCCTTGGGCGAATGCGAGGCCGGAGGCGGCCGCGATCGAAGTGGCGAGAATGGTAAATGCGATGCGATTCATGCTGGGTCTCCGGTTTGTAAAGCGAGTATGCTGCTGATGCCCGGTCGGTGCGCTGAACCACAAGGGCGTCATTGGGCGCAACGTCGGATCGGAATCTGCGTGCGCTATGTTGACCTGCACGCACGATCGTCGGGTGGTCAATGCAATCCTGCATGCACGTCGGCCTTGTGCTGCAGGCACTAACGATGGCTGTGGTTGAGCAATCGCGATCGACCGTAATCGCACCACATTGGAGTGAACGCCGTGGCCTTGATCCCGTGTTCCGAATGTCGTCGCGAAATCAGTTCGCGTGCTCCAGCCTGCCCACACTGCGGGTGTCCTGTTCACGTTGCAACGAGACCTTGTGCCGAGTGTGGTCAGCAGATCGACGCATCAGCTGTTGCCTGCCCAAACTGCGGATGTTCAACGTCCGCGACTGAAGCGAGGACGCCCGGGCGCAGTGCCCCGGCGAATCCAGCGCCCGCCGCAGCAACGGTGATACCCGCATGACTTAAACCAAACAGCCTCCACGAAAACCGGGGCGGTTCAGTCGTCCACGCGAGCGACGTATGCCTGAAGGTCCGACAGCACACGACGGGCGTTTTCGATACGGCTCATGTGCTCATTCCTCACCAATACAGCCAAGCAATCAGTCCAGCACACAGCAGGGGCGAACGACAGCCCGGTGGCCTCGCCCGGGTACCCAGGGAGACCGAAGCGGGTCATCAGGATTATCGGTTGCGGGACTCATTTGGGTCTTGATGTAGTTGTTGCCTGCGGCGCTCTTGGCGGCGATGACCCATACCGACTCGCCGCCGACGTGAACCCAGAATCGCCACTTGCCCGATTCGATTCCTGCAACCGCGTCTGGCTGGGACACGTTCCAGCGCGTGCCATCGGGGTTAATGCCGCCGACGTACTGGATTCGCTCGTGCGCGCTTTGGCGATTGGGCGAACCTGATCGCCCACTTGCTCGACACCTTGAGTTGGCAGGCGAAAACCAGCCCCCTAGAGCGGATGCGCCAACCTGTTCTCGACATCACCAATCGTGTCGAGGGGCAGCTTCGCATCCGATTTCAGCGGCCAAGTCAGCGCGTTTTGCTGCTTTCGAACTTCACGGAATGCTTGGCCTTGGAATACTGCGAATTGTGTGGAAAGCCCGCTCGCCACTTCTGTGGCTCGGCGGTGGAGCGACGTTGCATGTCTCACCTGCCAGGACACTCGCCCTGACTCCCCTTTTGACCATGTCGTGGCGACACGAAGCGCATGTCGCCCATACGGGCATTCATGTTTCGTCTGACGTCCAGCGCGACACATCCTGTCGCGTTCCAGCGCCAGTATGGCTGCATGATCCAGCCCACGACCCAAGTCGACGACACCGACACCGACTCAGAAATAGGCGTAGACCGCGCCAAGCTGCCGCAGCTCCTTTGGTCGCTGCGGATGGTCACGAAGTTCAAGGGACGCTCCAACTTTGTTTCCCGAGTCGGCTACGCCCAGGACGATCTGGCCGAGTGGTTGGGCCTTGGACAACTGCTCGAGAGCACGTGTGCGATCACGAAGCGCCGCGCGCTCCGGGAGCGACTTCAGGAAGTCGAAGCGACCGCTGATCCGGATGGATCGCCAGCTTGTCTGCGCAAGAATTCAGGGTGCATCGCCGAGTTGGTCGGGCTTTCTCCCGTTGAACAAAGGATTCTGGAATTCGCGATCCTCCTGCAGATCGAGCCGATGCTGCGCGACGCCGCTTCACAATCCGGGCATCTGCATCGGGGCGCCATCGCAAGCATCGTTGCAACGATCCTCGCATTGCCCGAAGCAGACGTTCGTGGTGCCTTGCGCGTGGGCGGCACACTTTCTCGAAGTGGGCTCGTCAACATCAGCACAAGCAAGTACGACTCTCTCGAATCTCGCATCGACTTGCTGTCGTCCAGCTTTGCTGACGCGATGCTGGGCGACGTTGACGACCCAGTGACGCTGCTTCGACATGCCTTGTTGGAATGCCCACCGCCGTCGCTGACTCGATCTGACTTTGCACATGTCGGCGACACGCTTTCGGTGCTCGAGCCCTACCTCGCCAGTGCGTTGGTCTCGAAGCGACGCGCAGTCAACGTGCTTGTGCACGGTCAGCCGGGAACTGGAAAGACCGAATTGGCACGCTGGCTGGCCAGAGAGTTCGACTGTCCACTGTTCGAGGTCGCCAGTGAAGACGGCGACGGAAACTTGCTCGACGCAGAGCGCCGGCTTCAGGCCTATTGCGCTGCGCAAGCATTCCTTGCCCAACGCCGGGCGATGATCCTGTTCGATGAAGTTGAAGACGTCTTCAGTGGCGATGACCTCCCTTTTGGGCGCAAAGGCCTGGCGCAGTCACGCAAGGCGTGGATGAACCGCTTGCTGGAGGGCAATGGCATCCCGACAATTTGGCTGACGAACCGGGCCAACGGCATGGATGCCGCCTTTGTGCGTCGCTTCGACATCGTCATGGAGATGACCCTGCCGGCGCGCTCTCAACGCAGCCGGGTGGTCGAAGCGCACTGCAAGGAACTCGTCACCAAGAAGGATGCAGAGCGACTGGCCGACTGCACACACCTTGCGCCGGCAGTGCTTGTGAGGGCGAGTCGCGTGATCGATGCCGCCAAGCACGCGCTTACGCCAGGCGCCGCGTCTTCCGGCCTGACACACCTCGTGGATGGCACCCTCAAGGCTCAAGGTCATGCGCCATTGCGGGCCGCGACGACACGCTTGCCTGAACACTATTCGCCCGACTGCCTCAACGTCGACGTCGACGTTCGCGCGATCGCCGTGGGCATTAAGACAAGCGGCTTCGCACGCATCTGCTTCTACGGCCCGCCGGGCACGGGAAGTCTGCGCTCTGCCTCTGGCTGGCAGAGCAACTCGACCGTCCGCTGATCGAGCGCAAGGCCTCCGATATCTACGGCAAGTACGTAGGCGAAACCGAAGCTAACATCGCCAAGGCGTTTCTTGACGCGCAAAGGGATGGCGCCGTGCTGATGCTCGACGAAGTCGACAGCTTCCTCTCAGACCGGCGCAATGGCCTGCCAAGTTGGGAAGTGAGCTTCGTCAATGAAATGTTGTCGCAAATGGAGCAGTTCCGGGGCGTATTTGTCGCGTCGACCAACCTGATGGATGGTCTCGATCAGGCGGCGCTCCGACGTTTTGATCTGAAGCTCCGTTTCGGCTACTTGAAGCCAGATCGAGCCCGACAGCTGCTGGCGTCCTACGTTGAACTCCTCGGGCTCTCCGGGTTATCGACGCAAGTCATTGATGCGGTCGCATGCATGACCGCACTCACACCCGGTGACTTTGCTGCCGTTGCCCGTCGACATCGGTTCAGTCCACTCCGGCATGCAGGTGACTTGGCTGCTGCGCTACGCGAGGAGTGCCTGATGAAGGAAGATGGACGCCGTCGGGCGATAGGATTCGTCTGACCAATGACCTCGTGTGGATTTCGGTTCGATCGGCCCTACCGGCCCGAGGACTGGATCGAGGGAGACCCGACCAGTCCCATCTGGATCATTGGGCTGAATCCTCGCTCAACTGAGCTTGATCACACCTCGACAGGGATCAACCATCGTTCGCTCGAGGAAACCCGCAGCGGATTTGCGAAGCACGCCAAGAAAGTTGGTTACTTCAAGATCTTCGCGAGGGTCTCGCCTGCGCTTTACTCACCCTTGGACCGCGGTTGCCCACGGACCTGGGCCCCCCCCCCGACACCTCGGACGCCACGAGCCGAAATACTGATGAACCGCAGCCCGCGGTTCAGATTCAGACGCACGCCACGCTGCTGATCTGTAAGGCAGACGTCTGCCGCTTCATTCGTACATTGTTACCACCGCCCTCGGGCGCTCCGATCAATGCACCAAACTATGTCAGTAGTGCCATGGGGGACGATGTTGTCGTCGTAATGACCGGATTCCTGAGACAGCTGGACAACTTCAATCTGCGTCGCATCGGGCTCGAGATAGAGGCCTTGGCACACCAGGCTGGCGTGTCCTTGAAAGCCGACGATGCCTGACAACAGCAAACACGATGTAATTGCCCGACAGTGGGAGATGTTGAAACTTCTCCCCAGTACGGCACCGGCAAGTCAGCTGGACAACTGACGAGTGAGCTTGCTGCGTCGGGTTTCGAAGTCGACAAGCGCACGGTCGAGCGCGACCTGATCAAACTGTCCACGCAGTTCCCGATCATTTCTGACGAAAGATCGAAGCCCTATGGCTGGCGCTGGAGTGACGACGCCCGGATTGACTTGCCCAGCATCGAGCTGAGTGAAGCGCTGTCGCTCAAGCTGATGGAGCAATTCGTCAAGCCGATGTTGCCGTCATCGATGATCCGAACTTTGGAAGGGCGCTTCCGACTGGCCTCCGACAAACTCGCGGCGTTGGGCGAGGGAAATCGCGCTTCGCGCTGGATCAACAAGGTCAAGGTGGTGTCGCCGACGTTGAACCTGATGCCGCCGACGATTCCGCTTGGTGTGCTCGAGTCAGTCCAGGAGGCGTTGCTTGCCGACGAGCAGATCGACTTGTCTTATCGCAGCACCAACGACGAACACCACAAGCCCCTGCGCATTCACCCGCTCGGTCTGATCCAGCGGGGACAGGTCACGTACGTAGTTGCGACGGTGTTCGACTACGTCGATCCGCGGTTGCTCGCCCTGCATCGCATCAAGTCAGCCGAGCGCACCGGCCTCGCAGCACACCGAGCGAAGGGCTTCGCGTTGGAGCAATACATCGCATCTGGTGCTTTGGAGTTCGGTGATGGCGAGGAAATGAAACTCGTCGCCAAAGTCTCCGCATCGCTGGCCCGCCATTTGTCCGAGACCCCGATGTCATCCGATATGCGGCTCGTTACTGACGGTGAACATTTCAAGTTGACCGCCACGATGCGTCACTCGTGGCAACTGCATTGGTGGGTGCTGTCGCAAGGGGACGATATCGAGATCACCAAGCCCGCGGCATTTCGCCGCGAGATCGGCGAACGGCTGTTGGCTGCCGCGGCAAAGTACGCGAAGTAACCGTTGAAAGATCTGAACAAACACACCGAGATCAACGGTGAAGGAAATGACTGCGACCCATGAAATGAAAGGGGCCCTACTTCGGAACCTGAAGCCGTTAAACGCCAAGGAACGGGATCATCTGATGCGAGACGCATACCTCGGGATCGGAAGCGCTGAAGTCGATATCGACCACGGGAAAACCACTCGCTTCCTTTCAGCAGAGTTTGACAAGAGGCTGAAAGAGCACATTCGCCACGAACTAAAATTGACGGGAGAGGCACGTTGCGTGTTCGCGGGGATGGACTACCACCTGGACTGGATATTTGCGGCGCTGTGGATGGCAACGCAGAATCCAGCGTGGCCGTACAGTGCGGACAGCACGCCCGTCAAAATGGCCGACCACACGCGCGTCGAAAACCTTGACAGCATGTACACAGATTTCCGGCCTGTGATGGGAATTCAGGAAGACATCGACCTGCTGGCTGTTTACGAAGTCGACGATACGCTCGCGATAGTGTTTATTGAGGCGAAGGGAAGTGCCGCGTTCGATCGTGTACAGCTCGCTCGCAAGCTGATCCGACTGGATCGTATTTTGGTGGACTCCGGCATCGCAAAGAATTGCGCGAATTCGCTTCCCTACATCGGTCGCGCAGGGGTAGCATCGACGGTGGGCCACGATCGATGTTTTTCCAACGGGGACAAGAGTTCGTTCCAGTGCTTGGGTCGTTCACGCCGCGCTGTCTAATGCAGCAAAAAAATCTTGGGCACAGAATGGGCACGAACCGGGCACAGATGGTTTTTTGCGACGATTCTCCATCCCTCGAACACGCCGAAGTTTGCGACGCGAAATTCGCTTCTGTGCCCGGTTACTGGGCACAGAAAAGCCCGCATCGATGGCGGGCTGATTCGTCGTAACCAATTGATTTTAAACTGATTTGTTGGTGGCTATAGGTGGACTCGAACCACCGACCTCGGCATTATGAGTGCCATCCTGAACATCTACATAAATATACGTACATCTGTCCCGTGTTTTTGTAGTAACGGACTTTTTTACACGTAAACAGTGACTTGCAAAGCTACTCCGGTTGATCTCATCTTACAAGCTTGGATGTCGACCGGGACAACGACGTACATTTAGAGTACGCGATGTCCACTAGAGTTGTCACAACTAGTTGAAGAATCTCGACACTGGCACTAGTTTGGGCACATGGCCACCCGTGTACCACTAGTTCGAAACGAGGTCTCGCAGCCGACGGTCTACGGCGACCTCGTCCGCATGGTGCCCGCCTTGGCTGCTAGCCGTGAAGCACTTCTGGAACTCTCGGCGCACATACCGCTTCCGCATTTCCTTGCGGCGCAACAACTCTTCGAGGCCCTGCTCCGCGTATGCAGAAATGTGCCTTGGCTGGAGCAATCCGCCCAGACCGAATGGCTGTCGCGGCCCGTGCTCGCCGCGTGGATCGCCGCTATCACTGCCGACACGCAGGCACGAGACGCGGCGTTCTTGGACGCGAAATCTCGCGGCACACCGATCCCTCGCCTGGAGCGTCCCTATTACGGGGATTCTCACCTTGAGCATCTGCGCCAAGACTATCCCGTACTTTCTAGCCTTATCGATGCGCAAGCCGCTCCGCCCAGCGGCGTCGAGCAATTTCGCGCTGCTCTTTTGCTCTGCATCTCTCGATGGGGCCCAGGCGCACACATTGTGGCGAAGGGCGCACTGGCCTCCTCCATCCGGGGTGCTCGACGGCGTCCATCGGGTGAGTTGGGAAAGTTTCTTCCAAACCTGGGCGATGCCAAAACAATCGAGGATTTTCTCTCCGTGGCAACAGAGTTGCCCGCTGGCGCGTCGCTTGAACTACGCGAGGCGTGGGCCACGATCTGCGAAACGCTCTGCGGCGACGCTGGCTCAGCGCGGCGAAACCCGTGGCCCATCGGTGCTCCCACAGAGGAGCCGACACGCGAAGGTGGCGAACTTGATCGGGGCGCCGACAACGACGAGCCCGACGAACCGAGTTTGCTGTCGGAGGAATTCACCCTGCAAGTCCTGACAAAACGAGGGCGAGCCGGCGGATGACGACAGCGGCGAGTCCAAGTTTGTCGCGTTGGCATATGAAGGAAAGGATTTCGGAGACGTACGAGAGGCCGCATTTCGGGCGACCCAGGCCAGCTGGCGCAAGAACCAGCATCTCCTCACCGAACATTTTGAGTCCCTCTCGGCGGCGGAAGCAAGGTATCTCGGCCGTCACCTCATCGCGGATATCAGTCGTGGGCTCGAAACTCAGGATCGGTCAAGGATTCGCGGGTCACTGGGATTGCTGATCACGCTGATGTCCGGCATCCGCCCAGGTGCCCGCTCGATGCTTCTGGTCGGCGCGCACGCGTCGAAGCAACTCCCCGTCGAATCGCCGATTGATCGATCCACAGCATCGGTTCATTCGGCTGCCGTGCTGGAAGCCAGACGACGGCTTTGACCCTGATGAATGGGAACGGCCATACCTTGAGCCGGTTGAAGACTTCCTCGATCTGCCAATCCCCCTCGAATTGTCGGGGCTGCTTCAACGCGCTATGTCACTCACTATCTCGCTGCCGTCGGGATCGGCGGAGGACGTCGATAGGGAACTGCAGCGCGCGTGCGCCCTCGCCGCCGATGAGACCGGCTTGGCGATCAGCCTTGGGCGAGTACGTAAGACATTGGCCTGCGTGCTTCAGCAATCTGGCGGAAATATCGCTTCAACCATGCTGATCTGCGGCGACACCTTGGCGCCGTCGACAGCCCGCTGTACTACTACGCCCCAAAGAATCGGACCTTCAGGCTCTGTATGTGAAGGCTGCCTGGCCACTAATCAGCGACGAGCCCGCCCAGGTGATCGCGGCAACTGATCGTCGTATCGGGTGTCAGTCGCTGCCAAGCCTGGCGCAAATGGAAGATCTGGGCAGCACACTCGGTCGGGGCGGTCACGCGGGCCAACCCCTGTCGGGCGACTTCGCCGCAATCGTCCGAATGCAGACTCGGTGGTCGATCACAGCATCGGAATGCTGCTCGCACTGGTAGGTCATCGTCCAGTGGTGCCCTGTTCCGGCTCACCGTTGCAGATCTGGATCTCGACGGCGCGCTCGCGGTGCTGCAAGACAAGAAGGTCGATCCCGCACACTGGGCCAGACTCGCCGTCCTGCCCCCAATCGTCATAGCGCAACTCCGGGCCTACACCGAACACCTCGTCGCACTGGACGAATTGACAGACGGAAAGCTGACTTCATGGGTTCGCGACACGTTGGCTGGCACTCGTCCGATGTTCTTTGCGCTGAATGGTGCACTGGAGCCTACTGAACTCGATATCTCTGCTTGGCGCCAACGGCTCCCGGAAGAATGGCGGCGTCTGCCGCAAAACTGCGGGCGCGCCAATATTTGTACCCGTGCAACCGAGGCGGGCGCGCCCTTTGATCTGGTGCTCACCCATCTCGGACATCTTGAAGCGGCATCATTTCCGTTCTCAGACGCTGGCCCGACCGAACCCGTGCTGTTCGCCGAGCGCCTCGCACCCATTCTCAACGAGATGGCGGTCAGCAACGGTTGGCGTATTCGCCGGGGCCTGCGCAGCACCCGCAATCAGCCCAGTATCTGGGAGCAAGCGGGGCCAGTGCGTGACTGGCGCCCGACGTTGCAGGCGCACGACGCCCAAATGCAATCGGCGCTACGAGACGTACGTCATGCCCAACGCGCGGCGCTTCGATTGGAGCGCCGTCGCGGAGAAGAAATTGCAGCATTGGTGCTCAGGCAATTCGCCCCCCGAATCGCAACCGCGGCCGAAAATGATGAGCTGCAACGTGTCGACATCTCCAGCATCGAGATGATCGACGCCGATGGGCTGCGAATGGTTGAGTCCGAGATCAAGACGCTGAGCCAGGGCAACGTCGCGATCACGATCGCGGCCACGCGCGCTTTGAACAAGACGCTTCGCGTATTGACCCAGCGCAAATGGGCAGGCGTGCTGCCCGCGCAATGGTGGCCTTTGCATCGTCCGATTGCGACGCCGTTCTTTCCCGGAATGATGGCCGCTAGGGCACAGATCCAGGCCCTGAGAATGGCATTCGGCGAAATGAGTGATCGCCGAGAGTTGGCCGCTGTTGACTCGCCCGCCACCGACTTCGCGCGCGCTGCGCTGGCGTTGGTGTTGTTCGGTTTCCAACAGTCCGCCGATCGTGTGCGAAATTCTCGCGAACCGACATACCGCCCGGCGAATAGCGTCCCTACCCGACATGCTGCTGGTGCAGATTAGTGGGCGTGATGTCGTCGCACTTTCTGGCGTTGCCGCAGTCGCGTTGGCCCGACTGCGTAAGCGGCAAAAGCTGGGCGACCTGCCGCCACGCGCGGAACTCGATCGTGAGATCGCCGGCCTGATGCCGCCCGGCGCCATTTCGCCGGGGAGTGCCGACGCTTGATCGGCTTGCGTCCTTGGTTGCCGTCACCAATCGTGTAGAGCTCTCTGGCATCGCGCGACTGGCACTGGACCTTGAATCGGGGTGCGTGTCGGCACGCATGGATCGTCAAGTCGCGTTCTTTGACGGAGATCCGCCTGGCACAGCAGTGAGCCTAGAGAAGACGGCCTCTCCGGCGCCCTTGGTTGAATCGGTTCTTCAACCTAGACGGGTGGGCGAAAGCCGGCCTGATATCTCAACTCGTGAAACTCGTTTCCACCGCCAATAACAAGACCATCGTCTTGACCCGCAGCAACAAGGAAGTGACGCCCGCGAACTACGAGACCAGTCGCGGCGCCATTGCTGCCGAAATCGACGCGATGGTCAAAGACAAGGAGACGAACGCTGTCGTCGCGGCGCTGGGATTCTGGACGGCGCACATGCTTCGGCATGGCACGGAAAGGACGCCGAATCCCGCATACGCGACCATTCACACTTACCTGACATCAGTCGGCGACAAGCTGGTCGAGTACACCGGCGGGACACCGTTGTCGGACCTCGATGAGCTGGAACTGACCGAGGTGTGCATTGACATCGTCGAGAGCAAGCCAGAACTTGCGCGAGCCAGGACGGCACGCGAGTTGATGGCGTTTCTCGATGTGGTATCCGAACCCTTCGATCTCGAACCGATCGACACGTCCGAACTGAAAGCGTACTTGCCGGCGGTAGAACGCTCTGTGGATGCGGAGATCATCCTGCCGACAGAATGCTCATGGGCAATCGACCTGTCTGGCGCATCTGCGTCTTTCGAAATCGCAACGCGGACGCCGTCGACGGCATCGCGCTTGTCACGGCGACGACACATCGCATTGCGGCTGATCGCCGCCGCGAGCGCACGATCGGGCGAAGTCCTCGGAGCGCGTCATCGCGACCTGCACCTCATGGAGGGTCGGCTTTGGTTGAAGATTGCGCCCAACCGCAACCGTCGTATCAAGACGCCAGCAGGACGGCGAATTGTCGACGTCACTGCAGCGCTGGATGCGACCAGCGGCTTCGACGTCATGACCTGGTCAAGAGCGGAGCAACAGCGCTGGCCGGAACATGAAAGACACAATGCCTACCTGTTCGCGACGTTGGACGGCTCGCGCGACTTGGGTCAGAAATCCGAGTTGCGGGGAGCCGTCGCTGAGATCCTGGCGCAGGCGACAACGCGTCCGCGCGAGCGACCCCATCGACTGCGTGGACTTGGCGCGTCGATTCGAATCATCAAGCTGTATCTCCCATCGATTCTGCTGGCGCAAGACGGTGAGGTTCCGGCCGATGTCGGCGATCTGGACGTGCTCACGCCGCGCGACCTCGCTCGCATTGCCATCACCCTCGGGCACGCGAACATTCGGACAACGCTGCTGAGCTATTTTCCCTTTCCGTGGGTGTTGCGCGCGCGGTCGGATCGATGGATCGGTCGTTGGCTGACGCCCGGACAGCTGCGACCGCTCTAGGCATTTCGGCGGCAGGTGCAATCAAGGTGCGTCAGCGACGTGGCTCGACCTCGACGAGTTGCGGCTGGTTGACCCACTCGATCGCACCCAGAGCCGTGCCGACGGCTGTCGAGCGTCCGGTCGTTGTTGACGCGAACGCGGTCGAGCATCCGCTCACCGTCCGCGAAATCGGTTGTCTTCGGGTGGACCGAGCGCGGCGCGTCCATCGCGAATGCGACGCTGACCATCAAAACCAGTTCCCAACAACTCGAAACCACACATCTAACTGCGCGCGAATTTGAGGCCAAAACGGGCTGCGGGCTCCTACGTGGCGACAAGTCCGAAAGCAGCAAAGCCATCGCGCGCCGCTTCGGCCGCGCAGCCCATCTGTATCGGTTGTGGGAGATCGCCGATCGTCCCGTAGGCGATGCACAACGCAAGCAACTCGATGGCTTGGTCGAGTCGATCTTCGCGCTCGCCGCGCCTGATGCCCGCAACGTGTTGAGGCTGAGCAAGCGGGATCTTCCTGTGCTCACGTCATTGCTCGAGTCCGTTGGTCATTCGCCCGCCCTAATCGCGGCCGAATATGACCGCCGCGATCTGTTTGCGCTGGTCGATGTGAACTTGTCGACGTCCCCCGTGCTTTCCGGCACGCGCCACTTGCTGCGCATCGTCGGCGCCATCTGGATCACGCGCCGACAGTAGTTCTCCATAACGGTTCCGCCAGCGCCCTTCAATTGGGCTGCACAGGGTTTCGGCGGCCACAGACGCCGATTGCAGCCAAAAACATGAAACCCCCTTTGAATCTATGGGGGTTTCATACCGGCACCTTGGGTTGGCAGCGGGCATTCTGATCGCCGCAACTATTCCGTCCCCGACCTGAAATGCGGTTTAGATCCCCATGAATCTCGGTTCATACGGCCCCAAGCCCGGCGGAGATGCTGAATAGTGCGTAGCGAGCCGACGCAAGACACGTGCGGCGCTTGTTCCGGACTAGATGACCAGTCCGTGCCAAAGCCCCGACGCAATGGCGCCTTTCGGCCAAATGCGGAGGGGTCGAGAGTGCAACTCTGTCGCCTCGGCTCTTCGAAGCCCGCCAACGCCAACCAAGGACTAGCAAGCATGATCGACGAAGCAACAGTTGTTACTCAGCAACATCTGGCCGGAGATTTCAAAGGGCTGGACACGCCGTGCCGCTACATCGAGGTGTCGGCGCCCGACACGGACACCGCCGGCCACAGGATAATCCAGGTGTCGCGATTCGCCCACTTGACCCGGCAGATCGCCTATTTCGACAAGTGCCTCGCGCTACTCGGCGACTGCAAGCTGGCGCCATACATCGTCGTCATCGACGACCGCTTGCTGGTGCCCATCCTGATCGGCCCTGATCTTTTCCCTCATGAGGGGCCAACACGTCTGGACATCGCAAAGGTCATTTGCGGCATTGAGCACACCGCAGAACTCATGTCTTCCAGGCTGCGCGAGAACCAATCCGTTGGGGCCGATGAACTACTTGAGATTGCCGGCACTCTGCCCACAAGCGTAGAACCTGAATTGCTCAAGGAGTTGGCTATTGACGCCACATCACTCGATTGGGACAAGGCCGCTGGTGTCTTGCTCCTGCCGAAGCTCGACGGATCACATTCGCCATTCGCGTTGCCCGCCAAGGAAAACCTCAGACCCGCCAAGGAACCTTCGGTCCTTGGCGAAGACTTTTGCGGCACGGTCATTGCGTACTACCGCGAGGTCGGTCAGATCCTGTTTGCAGATGGGTCCATGGGAAAAATTGTCGCGGGACAAGATACGTCGTGCATTCGTCCCGGACAGAAAATTCGCGGGCCGGTTCTCGACAAGCGCGGCACGCTGACCTTTCGAATTTTTGCTGGGCAAATCCATCCGTCGCCTGAAAGGCCGCTGTTCAACGCAGTCTCGGAGGAGGACGCCTCAATCGCTTCCGTGTCGGCAAGCGCGCGCAAAAGTGACGGTCGCATTGCGTCGTCGCAGACCAAGCCGCAGGGCACGACGATCGCGGAGTACAAGTCGCGCACGCCTAAGAAAAGGCCACCCAAAGGCAAGGGTCGCTGAATGGTCGAGTCTGCGAAACACGGGCAACCATGGGACTCATGCTGACCTGCGAGATCTTGCAGTCGCGGTACACGTCGGCGGCGCAAAAAGCATGGATGCATTCGGTCGTCGATTCCTTCCTTGCTCGCTCGCCGTCTTGCAACCAAACTCGGTGGCGTTTCTCAGTAGGAGCTCCCGTGGCAGGCATTCGCGTCGCAGTCCTATTGCTCGGACTACTTTGCTGTCATGACAGTGGAGCGCAAGCGATCGCGGCGCCATTTACGAACCTACGAGTTGTGCCTAATCCGGCGTCAGCCGGGCAGCCCATCGCGGCCCGACTTTTC
The DNA here is from genome assembly GCA_016708465.1 of Rhodanobacteraceae bacterium. Taxonomy (GTDB): domain Bacteria; phylum Pseudomonadota; class Gammaproteobacteria; order Xanthomonadales; family Ahniellaceae; genus JADKHK01. Next base: position 31,720 of record JADJFT010000012.1, on the reverse strand, counting down.
GGCAGCGGCTGCGCGACATTTCCTGTCTCGGAATCGATCACGATTGAGGGCAACGTCGTCACACTGACGCATGAGACGGACGAGATCTGTGGCGTCCCTCTTCCGGGAGGGGATTGCGACTTCCCGATTGGCACATTTCCACCGGGGCATTACACCCTCATCTACGCGCCGACGTCTGGCTTCGGTGGAAATACCTACGTCACGCAGTCGGTCCAGTTCGATGTGCTCCCAACTGGCATTCCCGCGTCGTCCCTTGCGGGGCTGGCGATGCTCATTCTCGCTCTGCTCGGCGTCGGTGTGGTAGGCAGTTTTCGCCGCACCCGACCACGCGGATGAGGCTGTAGTCGAGGTAACTGGTCTGTGCGGCAGCGTTACCGGTCTGCTCGACGGCGGAGATTCGATTCTGTCGGCCATTCGATGAACACGCCGTCGAGACCAACATCGGTAGTCCTGCGGCCGCCTCAGGCCCGTCGCGCAGAAACCTCTATGCAATCATTCGATGTGTAATTAGAGGTCAAGTCGCGAGCCGATCGCCGCCGAAGAAGCCTTCAAAAGGAACTCATCGTGCACAACATCACTGAATTCAACCGCGCCTGCAAAGCCATTTTCAGTGCCCTGTACGACGAGTTTCCTGTGCCCATCGACATCACACCGGAAGGAGTTGGTTCATCGAAGAATTCGACATCCACGAAGCGCCGAGGGTGCTGTTCGGCGCAACGATGTGCTTCTTGGCAGATGAGCAGTTCATCATCTACGACCGGGGCAGAGACAACATGCATCTGAAAAGCCGTGCGCGACTGACCGCCAAAGGCCTTGCACGGTTGCAGCGCATGCCAGAGGGGATTCAACCTCAGGCGAGTCCGCTGATTGATCGCCTACGCATCGCGACCAATTCGATTGGAGATCAAGTTAGCAAGACCGCCACTTCGGAAACGGTGAGCCAAGTGCTCAAGCTGATTTTCGCGTGAGGCGACTTGTCCATTTTACATGGCCGTGATGCGCCATACGCCATCGCGATCCGTCCCGAGGGTGATAAAAAAGGCCTGTCGTTCCAATTTTCCTTCGGACGGCCGCGCGATGGTCAATTGCGCAAAATCCCCGGACATCGTGCCATCCACAACGTCACCGAGCGCGGCAGCCATCATGGGTAGCCTCGCGACGTTCGCTGTCCAGTAGGCCTCGAAGTTAGGCCGCAAATCCGGGATTCAGTGTCTCCAATGCACCAGCAACATCAAACGCCGTCAGTCGCTTGCGCATGCGGTCGAACACGTAGCACAGCGTCGCACGGCGAGAGTCCGTGTTGACCGAAGCGACGGACCGCGTCGCTTCGTGAACCACCCCGCCGAGTTCAGCGGTCGTGAGTCGCAGGCGAGCCGTGTAAATGCCGGGTTTGGCGTAGACGAATTGGAGCGGCGTCGACACCTCGGTGGAGTCGACATCGAAGCTTCCGTCGTCGGTGAAGTCCATTTGCATTCGCGCGAAGTCCTGCGGCAACGCATTGGTCCAGGAGAACTTCGCCGTCGTAGGCACCAATCCGCTAGTGCGATCTGCAGTAAGAACCAGCGCTTCGACGGGCGCATTCTCGTCCACCCTCACATCAACGCTATCCACTCCCTTGCTTCCGGTCATTGAGACAACTCTCGCCTCGATTCTGGTTGAGTCCGTGCGGAGATGAAGGGAAGGCAGCACGAATTCGTTGCCGTACATGATCGGCGCCCGCCCATTGATTCTCAATCCGGAGTTTGGCGGCCCGTCGAAGGTGCCTCGGACCTCAATCTCTGCGCGGCGTGTAACGAAGCCATCGGCGGGTGACGTGATCTTGACGGCCAGCGGTGTCGTCTCGGGCCGAAGCTCAACTGGAGGCGAGGCTGACGGAGGACCACAATCCATTTCGGCGAGTGCCGTCATCGGGAGCGCGCTCACCGCGATCAAGGCGGTAACGAACATCGATCGCCCCGTGATCTTGCTCAGCGCGAGCGGAAGCGCCGGAGTCACTGTCCATCACTCTCGGAACTGGGCTCGCTCGATTTGGCACGCGCCGCCTCGGCCAAGGCCTGTTCCAAAAGTTTGACGAACTCAGGCCATGCGGCCGCGTCACCGCTACGTGCAGCAAGCAAGATGACCTTGGCGAGGCCATCAATCGTTCGGCTGTCTTTGGAGTAGATGACGCTGTTGCCGTAAGTGCTTTCAATGAGCACCGATTGGCGATGAATTGCCTTCGGGTCCTTGAGTCCCACGAGAATGCTCTCGGCATTGCACCGTGGGTAGGCTATTTCCGCCGGTCGCCAGCATTCGCTGCGCTCTCGCGAGGAATCCGGCATCGAGCTGCTTCGACGATTCGGCATCGGGCACCGAGAGCATTACTGCTCGTGAATCGCAGCCCACGTGTCGATTCAATTCGTCGTAGACGTGATAAAGGACCATTTCGGCGAAGAACACTGACGATGAGATCTTGCTCATGACCGGCAATTCGCTGTAGGGCGAAAGATTCGCATTGTCGAGGACGTGATGCTCGTCCAGCGCCTGGATCAAGAAGGATTTCAGCTCCTGCGAATGGTCGTCGAACCGCGTCGGAGTCGTGAAATCCGCGCACGATTTCTCCGCTGAGTTTGGTATGCCTCCGTCGGCGGATTCGCGCGGACTTCGCGAAACCAACAAGCAATGGAAAGATTGAACTCATTGCTGTGATCTGTCGCCCAGAGCGCTTCAGCAGGCGGCTTGTCACCGCAGAAAGCGGGCGGGGCCAAAAATCCGCCTTCGAGGCAGACTTTCATGGCCAGCAAGGCCAGAGCTCCGTCTGGCAGGTCTGAACGCTGCGCCAGCTTCTCCGCAGCCAAGTCTTGCGCGCTCTCTTCCTTGTTGAGAAGCAAGCCGACCAATTGCGCGATCGGGCGCTCATCGCCGCTCAGCTGTTCAACGAATTCCGCAAGCCGACGGTCGTCCTCCGCTAGCGATTGGGCAACGACCGGCGCCGGGTTCGCACATGCGATGCAAGCAACGATTGCGGTCAGGCGACTTAGTCCCACGAATCTTCGATTGGTCATTGCGGGCCTCACGAGCGGATCAAACGCTAGTCATCCGTGGCGTCCCAGGTAATTCTGGTCTGCTCGAATTCAATCAACCGAGATGCCTTCCGCTGCAGCCTGCTCGCGAAGGATGGTGAGTTCTTCAATCGTCGACGTTGCCGCCGGCGGAGATGGGCAGTTGACCTGTGGCTCATCATCGAACCGGATCTCGCCGACTGAGCGGACGTTCAACCCGGGATACGGTGGGAGACCTGCGGCATCAACGTCGACCATTGCCACCTGTCCGAACGGAGCGTAGTAGATCGCCTGAAACACATCGCCGAGAATTTGCCCGCGCCGCCGTTGGGCGGGCGCATTGCACCAGGCATCGATGCCAGACGCTTGTTCGACGATGCAGTCCATCGGTGCCGCCATCGATGCGGCCGAAGCCAACTCCCGTCCGGCCTGTCGGATCGTGCCCTTGTTGGTGAAGACGCGAGGTTCAGCGCTCGGCGGTGGGTCCATGGTTGGCTGGCCACGGTACACGCGAGTGCCGGTCGGCGGCGAAGTGATCACCGCCAGGCGAACGACGCCAGGATTGATTCCTCCGGACAAGAACGAAAGCGCTTGGGGATCACCGCCGGCCGGCACCAGGCGATAGATCAGCTTGCTGGGACTTCCCGAGCAGATGTGCAGGTAGTCCGCCGCGCGCGTTGTTGTGCCCACGTTTCCAGGAGTCCACACCGACCCGTTCCAGTAGTAGTCGCTTCCGTTGTAGATAGTCAGGAACGTTGGTTCTCGTACGTCCAGATTGCCGACAGCGATGCCGTCAAGTTCATCTCCGAGTCGGCCGCGATAGACGACTTGGACGAACAGATCAACTGCGTTCACCGGTATGGGTTGAGCGCTGAAGTCGAAGACCTTGTCGACCAACGCACCGGTCGGCCCAGGGCAACGGGCTGCCGCCGTTGATCGTCAACGGTGCCGAGACAGAAATTTCCTGATAGTTGGTGCGCTCGGGTAACGACGCTGAGCAGGTTGGATTCGCAATCGGCGCCGGCGGCGCCGCCGTACCGTTCTGAGTGCGTTGGCCGCTCAAGTTGGTCGTGTAGCATGCATTGCGGTGGTAGCGGGCGACTGCAACCAACTGGCCCGAATTTGCGACTTGCGGCACTACAGTGACGGCGCCGGATTCGGTGATATCGGGTGTCGTGTTGCGAACCTTGAGGCGCAGTTTCGTGAAGCCGAAGATGGATTGATTGCCGCGACGCGGATAGCCATCGACATCGACGGTATGCGTCTCCCCTTGGTTGATGACCGCGATCAGTCCTTGATCTGGAACGGCGACTTCAAGCTTTCCTCGGAAGAAGTGGTTGATCAAGCCAGCACTGTAAGCAATCGCCCGCGGCCCGGAGCATGTCGCCCATCTGCGTGTAGTTGGCGAGAGTCAGCACGATGTCTGGGTCAAAGCCGAGCCTTGACCAGTAGCTGGCGGAAGCGATCGGCACCCGACCTTGCGCGTCCGGATTCGGATCTGCGTAGGTGGGATCGACAACGTCCGGCACTTTCCAATAGAGCGCGCGCAACCGCATGACGCCGAGATCAGGCACCACGACGGTAGCGGCGTTGGCCTCCACGACATCGGGGTGGCCGATTGCGGGAGGGCTCTGGTAAAGACCGGCGCCATTGTCCTGCGTGTAGAACCCACGATTCGTATAGTCAGCGAGACCGGCGCGCGCGTTGATTACGCTCAGGGTAAATTCTCGATGACCGTGGTGTCGCTGGCCGCACGGGTCGTGTAGAACTTGCGTGCCAATGAGAACGTCGGAATCCGATAGCTGCTGGTTGTAAAAGGCGTGATCGCGGGTGGAACGGGCACACCGGCCTCCTCGAACAAGTCGAGCCATTTTTTCTCCTCGCAGGCATTGGTCGCGATGTACAAGCTGGATCCACCTGCTGCGATTACTTGGCGGTTGTAGTTATCCGTCACCCGGAAGTTGGAGAAGTTCTCATAGGTTCTGTTCGGAATGTCTTGGTTGCCCAGCATAAGCACGCCGCGACAAACGTAGTTGTGGCGCTCACCGCGCACATGCTGCGGTTGCGCCATGTCCTGCAACAGGTGTGCCGAGTGCCCGAGTGACTTCAGCGTGCTCGCCCAGAACGCCATGCGCGCAGCGGCGTCCTCGCGAGCATTCACGTCACTCACCGCGCCCGGCTCGCGGTAGGTCAGCGCAGCGTGAAAGCTGCGCACCGCATCGGCGTAGGAAAAGTGATTGTCACGGCTTGCGTCCACCACGGGGCTCGACGCGAATGGATCGACCTCGCCCAACGCCCATGGCAGCCCGTTTTGCGTTAGAGCAGCATCCGACGTGTTGGTGACCGGGCTGTAAAAATGGCGGGTCGGACGATTTGTATCGCCCCAAGGACCCGATTCGGGTGCGTCGCGGGGGTCCGCATAATTGTTGGCGGTGAGATCATCTTCGCGAATCGCACCGCGCATCAGCCACGATTCGAAACGCAACTGCGGCGTCGTACCCAGCGCGCCAGCGCTGATCCGACCGGAAAACGGCGGCGGCATGATCCGCTGCTCGAAACCGTTGGGGCACCGAAAGCGAATGTCGGAGTCGAGCGCCAGCCCTGGCCAACTGCCGTTCGGATCAGCGTAGGCATCTCGGCGTGGCACGGTTCCGTTCTGAACGCACTCGATTTCATCAGGCATATCGAAAGCACGCTTCGCGTCGAGGCGATCGAACCCAAGCCGCTGGTAGACGGCCGGGTCAGCAACGAGCACCGAGCGCTGGAAGGCGGCCTGCGTCATGCTTCCGTGGGTATCGACCTCATAGGCGAATGCAACTGCAGTCGTCGCCAGGAAGAGCATTGGGACACGCATGTCACGACTCCTTGTGATTCGGACGTTGGGTGAACGGCGCTAGCCAATCGCAGAACTTGGTGCGCTCGTCTGGGCGGAGCGCGCGATCTTCGCTATTGGGCAACTTGGGTGGAGCGAGTCGATGTTCACGTGGCGCGAAGTAGTCGGGAATCACTTCCTGGGCGCGCAGGTGAGCATGTTCGGCGTCGTTCAAGAGCCACAGCGACTGGAAGACGAACATTTGCGACGAGGTTCGCGTGTAATCGGCAGGGATGGAGTCCCACTGCGGGTCACATAGATAGCTGTATGCGTGCATCGCACGGTCGTGATCAAGTTGCTCGTCAACTTGGTTGTCGAACCCGACATTCTCGGCGCCGGGACTCTTGCATGTAGCGCCGATGCCTGGCGCCGAGTTGTTGATGGGGAGGGATCGCCGAGTCACCCACAGTTCCTTGCGCCCGCCGTCCTTCAGTGGCCCTTGGTTCATCACCGACTTGATGAGTCGCGTGGAATAGACTTTCTCGTACTGCAACGTCCCATTGGGAATCTCGGCGCCAACTGTGATGTAGCCGAGGTCTTCCAATCGCTTGAACCAGGCCGGATAGGCTGCCTTCTCATGATGCAAGACCGTGACATAGGCGGTCACGTGATTCTGATCCGCATCGTCTTGGCGGAAAATCAGGCGTTCGTAGTCGCGCTTGAACAGCATCGGAGGTTGCCCTGCCAGACGCCAACTGCCATCGCGCGCCGTGTCCTCGAAGATGCCGTCGGCATTGGTGCGACCGAGTACGCCACGGACGCACGGCATGTTGCCGCGTGAATCCGCTTTGCCGTACCAGAGGAAATTGACCCATGCACCTTCGATCGGTTTCTCGGTATCGGCATCGAAGAGTTGCCATTTCGCCGTGAGCGGAGGGTCACTGCGCGCTGCGTGTCTCGGCACTTGCCGCCGACGCGCAAGTCACAACCGTGAAGCGCCAAGGCTTGGCAGCAGGAGGATCATCAGCCACATCCAGATGCGCATGGGTCGCTTCTCCCTTACATGCCAGCGATGCGCCAGACGCCGGTAGTGTCTCGCGCCAGAAGAACTGGGTACCCGAGGTAGTCTCCAGGATTGGAAACGTCCGGAACGGCAGCGACGAGTTCTGCGCTGACGTCCGCAATCCTGCCCTGAACGATGTCGCCGAGTCCGGCGGCGATCGTAGGGAGATTGCCTCCCGCCGAAGCCCACATGGCTTGATACTGGGTGCGCTTGGTACTGACGATGGTGTTCAGTGCGCTCGGGATGTTGTTCGCCTGCAGCCGATGCTTCATGCCGTAGTACACGGTGCAGAGCACTTCGCGTGTGTAAGCGAGCTGGTGCATCTGAATTTGGAACGTCGATTCCGATTCGACGGGTGCGGTCATCATGTTGCCGTCGTCGAAGGTGACTCGCGCACGGGCGAGATAGACGCCGGGAACTGCATAGTCGCTCGCGATGCTGGCGGGCGGGCTGACCGTGTCGATCTCGAAACTGCCGTTCCCGTCGAGGTCGAGCTGCGTCCGTGAGATGAGCGTCTGACCCGGCGGCACGGCTGTGCGTAATGAGAACGGGATGCGCTGCGGCGCAAAGTCTCCTGCGGTCACGCCGACGAGGCGAACTGGTTCTTGGGCAGCGGGGTTGTAATTGACAGTGCGCGTCAACGTCTGCGTCGCACCGTCCTGGGTCGTGGCGATGACTGTCACGGTGTTTGCGCCAGACACCAAGGTGATCAATTGGCTGGTGAATTTCGACGCGTTGTTGATGGCGAGGCGGCCATTCACTGTAACCCCCATGTTGGCGGGCCCCGCTAAACTTCCAAATACCTGGACGTTGGGTGATGCCGTGATCAGCCCATCAGGCGGGTAGTCGATTGCCAGGGTGAGCGGCGTGTTGTCTGGAGGAATTGCGGCATAGTTCGATTGTTCGCCCGTTTCAAAGCCAGACTTGAGCAGAGTGACGCGTGCTTCCGCAGGACTCCGCAGCCTGTACGACGCTGATCGCGAAAACGAACGCGGCCAGTCCGCCAGCAACGCGCAGAAATTGAGTTCGGGAAATCATTTCAGCCTCCATCAATTCTTGTTCGACAGTAGCAAGGACTCAGCCCACCGGGTATCCGGCTTTTCTGATGGCGCCCTGAGAAATGTTCCATGTATCACCTGCGAAATTTCTCAGGGCTTTTGCAATTGCTTGCCGGCATCCAGCGGGGATCACCATTGTCACTATCACCGCTGGACGCCAAGTGGCTCCCATCAGGCTCCATGGATTTAGTTCCGTGCCGGAACCGTTCAGGCTCGATGCGTAGAATGCGCGCCGGGTGCGGAACTGCCTGCGAACTTTCCCCCGACTGTTCGTGTGGCCGCTATCGAACGGCTAGCGCCCTCTTTCTCCTTTAGCCTTCCTTGCCCGCAGGAGCCTGCGGCGCCTGTAGCGCGGCGGTTACCTTGTGATAGATGCACGTCACGCCGCCATTGGTCAGAACCACGCTGTATCGCAGATCGCAATTTGCGGCGGCGAACAGCACCGGCAGTTGCTCATTTCCGAAGCGACTGGGCAGGAATACGACGCGCTGCCCCGGCTTGCAGTGCGCGGGCGCCGCCAACTCATTCGTCTCGCAATACTCGCCTTGATTGAGGCCGACAGGCGCGTCGCCTATAGCAGCGGACTGCGGCTGGGTGCAGCCTGCAAGAATTGACAGTCCAGCGAGCGAGATGGCGACCTTGGTGAATCGAGGCATAGAGATTCCTGGAGGTGTTAATTCGTTTGACCTGGAAGGCCCTGCGACTCAGTCATTCTTGGCCTCAGCTGCTTCGGCCAGCGATCCGTCGAGTACCTGGCCAACGTCTCCAATCTGGTGCCGCTTGAATGCGAGTTGGGCCTCCAGACTGAGGCCACCATCTTCCTTGGGCTCCGCTGCGAACCAGAGGATTCCGAGCTTGCGCTTGAAGGCGTTGAATCGTTCGCCCGAGTCGAGCGCGATCACATTGACCTCACGCGTGTTGTTTTCCTTGGCGATCGCGAGCGCGCCGAACTTCGTCTGGACCCAGGTCAACGACCAGAAGTAGTGGGAATAGTTGGGCCGACCATCGGTGTCCCAGATCGACTCCCACGACCGCCAGCCACTGCACTTGTTGACGAAGTCGTTCTGGCGGACACAGCCGGTACCCTGACCCACGGACTTGCCGTCACCCGACAGGAACAGCGCGACCGTCTTGCCGGTTTCGATGTGGAGCAAGGCGTAGTCCTGCGTGTCGTCTCGCTTGCCGAAGAGGTGGCCGACCGTCTTGCCGATCTCCTTGAACGAGGGTTCGCCTTGAGGAAGCCGCTCGATCAATACGTAGCCAGTGCCGGAAACGTCCCCGTTCTGGAGCGGTGCCACGGTGAACCCATCTGGGATCGCGAAGGCTTTCGCGCCCTTGCCGATCGAATAGCGGGCGATACTCTCCTTGCGCGTGACGATCAGCCCATCGCTCACGGGCACTACCGACTCGCCGCCTGCCGTCTCACCACTGACTGCACGGAAGTCGGCTCGATCGCCGCGCAGGGCAATCCGGCCGATGGTGATCGGCTCCAAGTCGCTATTGATGTTGTGATGCTTGACCAGCAAGTCACTGTTGCCAACGTCTACGAAGTAGGTCACGCGCCCAGTCGTCGGGTCGGCGCCGAACTGCTTCACCTTGCCGTCGATGTCGATGAAGACCTGCCCGTTCGCGATGAATCCGTCGCCTTTGCGCTCAAAGCGCGTGAAGCGCGTCGACGCCGATCTTTGCGCGTAGGCCGACGCCAGATCATCCCTTGCGACCGAAGGCTCGGCCGATGCCTGCAGCGGCGCTGACTCCGGTTCTCGCGGCTGGGCGTTCGCGATCTGTCCTTGCAGTGCGCCTGACTCGATCGCGCGACGCATTCCCATCGCCTGACCCATCATGCGAGCCTGCGTGTCGCGCATGTTCTTGATCATGGCGACCTCCTGCTCGGTCGTCATCGCAGGCATGTGGGCGTCTTCCCATTGCTCACGCATCTCTTTGAGCGCGCGTTTCTCGTCCTTGGTCAAAGGCGGATCGATCGCAAGATCTTGAGCGGACACCGCCGAAACCCCGAGCAGCAAGCCAAGCAATAATTTTTTCATTCCCATCCTCATGTAGTTGTCCGTTGCCCGCGCTCAGAAGTTCTGGCCTTCGGCAAGATCTCCGCGACGCCGGTCAATCTGACTCGCCCGCGCCGCCGGCAAAGTTGGACTGGAAAGTTCAAGGCGATTCGCCGAGCCGCCGGCCAATCCTCGGTTCGACTTCCGGCGCCCCATCCGCACAGAATATCTGTTTTTTAGATATCCCAAAATCATATCTAGGTTGTGGCCGCCCTTCGAGACCGGCGACCATGTCCAAGACGCTTCATCGACCCGAGACCCAATTGCTGATTGAACTGCTGCGGGATACGCGAGTCGCGGCAGGCCTGACCCAAGCGCAACTGTCGGAACAACTGGGACGCGGCCAGTCATTCGCTAGCGATGTCGAGCGCGGTCAGCGTCGGTTGGATCTCGTGCAACTTCGCGATTGGTGCGAAGTAGCAGGCGCAACGCTGCCGAACCTGGTCCGAGACTTCGAACAGCGAGTTGAGGCAGCGAACAAACCAGCCAAGCGCGCGCGAGCAGTGCGTGCGCGGCGACCGTGACTTGCTCTCGCCTTGGCGTCCGGTCTTCGCTGAGCAACCTGTGCGCGTCCAGGAAGGTGCGCAAGTCGCCCCCTCGCCTTCGCGAGCGTCAAGAGATGAATCCGTGGCATCTCCTCCGGCGCCGGGTGTTCTCATGCGCCGACCTGCGATTCCCGCACCGAAGAATGTGAGCGAACGTCTGCTCCTGGCCGGAACGGACATTGGAGCGCGCGCAAGCGGGTAAGCGATCAGCGCCGGTGTTTTGGACATAGCCGGCCGGAACCCGTGATCAAAATCCAGCCAGAATCCGCAGTTGCCAGGTCAACTGTCGAGCAAGAGAATGGCGGCCTGCAGTGTGGCCGGAAACATGCAATCCGAGATGAGGGACGCAACCAGTCGATGTCATTTGCCCCTCCGGCCGCTGCGTGAGTCGGCGAAGGGGTCGTTGCGATGAGTTCGCGTTCTGGCGAAATCGCACGGCACTTCTGCATGAGCGACGTGCCTGCGGCGATCGTTCCGGCACCCGACTGGGTGACATTCTCGACAAGATGTATCCGGACGTCCACTCAGCGCGCCTGGCCCTGAACTATCTTCAGCAACAGTCTTTCGGCCTGCTGTACCAGTTGGCCGTCGCCGAGATTTCCTATGACTCGTTTGTCGCGATGGCTGGGGCGGCTCAGGAGTCCAGGGATGCCGCTGCAGCGCTCAAGCAACAGGCGATCGCGGAAGAACGACTGGCTCCAGCGCGGCGCCGGGCCATGGAAGATGAATGGATTGCCAGACGCAAATCAGAACTCGCTGCCGCGGAGGCAGCGCGAATCGCACGGATGAGTGACCCAAGCTACCTGGCCGAAATGAAGGCCCGCGCGTTGCGTGCGAAATACGGTGTCTCGGGAGTCGACAAGATCTTGCTCACGCGTCTAATGTTCATCCTCGAACAGGTCGATGCGAACACCGCCTCACTGAGGAGGATATTGTCTGGCTCAGCACAGTAGCCCGGGATTGCTTCGAGAGAACTTCGGGAAGCTCATCACCTGCGCGAGGCCACTTTCCTGGCTGGCGAATTTCATCGCACCCGTGATCCGTGGAAGGCGGCCGGCGCCAGCAGCCATTTCCGGCAGTGTCATCGGCCCCAGGAAGCACTCGAACTTTTGGACTGCCTACCACTCGAACTGGGGAATCCGAAAATCAAGTCCGTACTATGCACGACCGGGAGGAGGCGTAATGCGATCTCGGCCAGCGGGACGAGGCGCTTCGCCTCGGTGCGCAAGCGCATCTTCTCCAACCACGAAATTTTCATCCCTGCACCTTGCTTGGCGCAGTGCATATGGAATCCGGAAACTTTGCGGAAGGGCACGCCTGGTACACCAAAGCCCAAGAGCGTGGCGCCAGTGAGCGGGTCATCGACTCTGAGCTGCGGAGCATTTTCCAACGTGCCGACCCGACACGGCGCGCGGCGATGAAAGCGTATTTGCTCACGAATGATCCCGATCGTTTTCAGTGGGTCAACGAGCGAAGTCAGCGGAATGCCTGAGGCGTACCCCGTTCGGAAAACGGAACAGCGCGATCTACTGTTCCAAAATCCTGACCGACCATTCTTTTGATGCTTGGCTGTTTTGTACGTCAGAGCATCAAATAGACGACGGCTTCGTGGCATCCAGCAGCGTGCACCGCGCCGGACAACCAGCGTCTGCTTCTGGCCGATCATTGCGGTCGGTCTGTTGCCGGCCTCGACAGTTGACCTGCCGAGGGAGGTCAGTCCGCTGGCGATGCCGGTCAGTTGACGTGGCCGAGGCGGTCGGGTCTCTGGCGTTTCATTCAGGCCGAACAAACCAGATCAATTGCGCATGTTTGCTTTCCACAACGACGTCAAGCGCGCGGTGACTGCGTCCACGAGAAGAGCACGCGGCCGCGATCCAGCATTTCGGCCGATCGGCACGCCCGCGCGCCTCGCAATCGCGCGAGCACGAGGCACATTATCCACGCCGACAATCGCTCCCAAACGAGACGCAGCCACCAGATCACCGGCAAACGCGACGGTCGGTTGCGAATTAACCAAGTCGATTCCTACACCGTCTAGGTCGAATCTGAGCAATGAACGCAGAGCATCCGCGAGTGACTCGTGCCGCACATCAATGTGGTACACACGCACCTGCGAGTTTGGGGGCGATCTCATCTCCCAGCTGCGCGAGCGCGCGAATCGAATGAGTGCGAATCTCTTGGTCGGGCAGTGTCGCTCGCGCAGCGAGAATGGAAACAATTCGGCGATTTCTTGCCACACGTCCGCCTTCGAACGAAGACGATAGTTCTGGGGTGAATCTCACGCATAGGAATTTCTCGGCTCTGACCCAATCGGAATTGGGTCGGCTCAAACGAAAATTCCCAGCTCTGCCCCAGAAGGGACTTGTCTTGCCGGGCATCGAGGTGACCGAGTTTTATCGCGGTTGCACCGTTCCATGCAACTGCTCCCGCGACGGACCGCCGAATTGCTTCCTGAGAATGCACTTGTGCTTCATCGGCGATCAGCCGCCGTGACTATTGCCGGAGACGTGATGATGAGCCGGACGACAAATTTTCATTGCTGCGGGGGTGAGGATTTTGTCCGAGTGGGACAATACTGACGGTTAGAGTCGGACAGATTGACAACAGGGCAAACCAATGACGCAGATCCTTGGCAATTCGCAGGCGAAGATTGAGCGACTTGAATGCCTGCTTGCTGCAATGAGCGGGCTACCGCGTCGGCACGGCGAGACCACCATCTTCAATATTGGCGGCCGCGGCTACTACGAGAATGCGACATCCGATGTACTCGCATTCTTTCTCGACCCTAGTCGGGAGCATGGATTCAATACGACTGTTCTGGCGTCGCTCCTTTCAGCAGCTGGGATTGCTGACGCACATTTCGAACCCACGCAACGGCCACAACGCGAGTACCCGACCTCCGGCGGCAATCGAATCGATATTCTGGTCGAGAGCAAGGGACCATGTTCTTGTGATCGAGAACAAGATTCGCCATACCGCCAACAATCCCTTCGCGGATTACGAGAAAACTGCTCGGGAAGCATTTCCTGACAAGAAAGCACTCTTCGTCTTACTCACGTATCGCGATGAGCGCGTGATCGAGCGCGATGCTTACGGAAGGGAAGTCGACGAGAGGGAAAGGAAATGGAAAGTCGCGCGCTACAAGGATTTGGTCAAAGACCTACGCGAGCGGATGGGCCACATCGTGATGGACCGTCCCTACGAAATGGACTCTGTTGCTCAGGGGAGTTCGTATTGACTCTGGAGGAAGAGATGGCTGACGAGAAACTTGAACAGGCGCTCGTGGACTTTGGAACTAAGAACGCTGCAGCCTTGTTCGAAGCAAGTGACTTGCTGGACAAGTTCATCACGCAGGTGGGTGAGCGTGCTCTCTCGGTTGTCGCAAGAAAGTGCAGCGTCGCTGACAAGGATTGTGCGAACAGGGGCACACTTGGGAAAACGGAAGGCCATTCGCTTACTTGTCCCCTGGTCGATGGCGAGGAGGCAAGTGAACATCACCTTACCGGGTGCTGTCGATCGGCGGGTTTCGTTGCCAAGCTATGTCTATGGGTTTTCGACAAGTGAACACGAGCGCGTGAAAGGCCTGATAAAGGTGGGCAACATGACGACTTGGATAGCAGGCGGTTCCATCTGCTGCTCTGCCGACTTAACTTCGCAGTTGCCGGACATGGCTCAAGCTGAAGCGCTCATTGAAGTATGCGAGCGTCCCAATTTCTGTACCTAATCCTCCCGACGACGCGACACGCCCATTGACTACAGACCAACGCTGGCAGCACTCGAGCGTTCTTGGCACCCCCATCTATTTGAGGAGTGCCGAACATGAAAGTGACCCGTGTCCACATTGAGTACGCCGGAGTCGTTGTATGCCTTGCGACGAGTGGATCTGCCGCACACGCATGGGATGACGTACATCGCATGCTGCGTGGTCGCGGCGCTCGAACCCGGAAGGCAGCGATCGACCTATTGTTCGTGGTGGCTGATAGCCGGGACCCGCGCTGGTATCGCGAGACTAGCGCTTCGCCGTCAAAGCGCAGCTCGCCAGCCGGTCCAAGGCGCGGCCTATCCTGAGCTGGGTGCGGAGCAGTTCGCGCTGGGCATCTCGACTTACTACACGTGGATGGCCCGCTTCTTCTATGTTGTTGTAACCACCGAGGAACAACTCGGCGCGGTGCTGCGTGTGTTGCTCGACTTTCTGGCCGAAGGGCTGGGTTTGTTCGACTTCGCCGACCTCAAGGCGATGCTGCATCACGTTGGTACGTGTGCGCTCCATCGGCGGGCATTCGCAACCAATGACCAAGTCGAAAGCGCGGCGTAACATGACAGCGAGAGGAGACAGGAAATTCCCGCGCGAGCACTTGGGCATGCGCATCGGCGTCCTGTGTGTTGTCCGAGCGAATCGGCAGTGCACAGACCCGTTCGGCGTCGTGGAATCGGTTGACAGAGATTCATCCATTTCCGCACTCAACATCGTGTGGGCGCCAGATGCCGATCATTCGGACATCGTGTTCCTTTGCTCTTCGGAGCCGTGGGACGGACCGAATCGCGGAGATCGTGCGATCCCGACTCCGAAGACCTGGCCTCGCTTAATGCGGACCGCTACGGTCGTAAGCGGACGCGTCGACTGAAATCAGAATCGCACGGCATGCAAAGGGTTACGTCGTCGCCTGAATTGCTGCCACAGCTCTCGGATTTCGATGTGGTCGACATTCACCACCTCATGGCGGTGGCCCAATTCGAGGCGGGGCGCAGTCTATTGCGCAACAACCCGGCGTTGGGACTGATCCTCGCCCGCTGGCAGCTTTGCTGCCGATCGCATGAGCGAGTGTTGTGGTGGGAGCTGCAGGACGAGATGAAGGTTGGCGCAGAAACCACACGCGCGATCGGCGAAGCGCTTGCCTCGGGGCCGGCCACGATGCTGGCGGCAGCTGCGTTTCCGACCGACGAACGCCCGCCCGACGTTGTCGCGGATTTCGGCGCGCGCCTTGTTCGCATGCAGCAGCAGACCGTTTCGGTGTGCGCCGAATTTTCTGCTGAGAGCGCGGCGGTTTTGTACTGCCGCGAGTTGCTGGCGAACTCCTCATTGAGCGCGAGGGATGTCCTGCAGCCTACCTGCCCGGATATTCAGTAGGGCAAATTTCGTCGGCGTTGAATTTCTGCACGACCTTGATTCTCACGCAGTTTCTCCAGTGCGCCATCACATAGACGCGCGTGAGTTGGCGGGAAGCGGCCGTGCGCGCGGGATTCGTGTTGCCTGCAGCGATCGCGTCTGGATCATCTCGCCGATTCGTCCATCCGAAGGACCTGTTCGAATTCACGAGACAAGGATGCGTAATCGCTGGAAACGAGCCGTTGCCTGATCAGGCAGACGCGTTTGCTCGGCTCCGCGACGTGGATGAATTGCTCCAAGAATGGTGAAATGAGCAACCACTATCTGGGCATGTCTGTCCTGCGAGATGGCTGTGAACCAGTCCCGTTTCCGTGGACACCTGCCTTTGGGTCGTATTGAATCGACCCTGACAGGAGAAGTCCATGAAGACGAAGAAGCGCAAGGCGTATCCCGAGGACTTTCGGCGCGAGGTGGTGCGCCTGGTGATCGAGGAACAGCTGTCGCATTCAGAAGTGGCGCGGCGGCTGGATTTGCCGGCTCAGACCGTAGGCAATTGGGTGCGCGGCCGGGACAGTTTGCAGCCTGATCCGGCGACCGGACTGTCGCCCCAAGCGATGCAAAAGGAACTGGCGCGTCTGCGCGCCGAGAACGCGAGCTTGAAGCTCGATCGGGACATTCTAAAAAAAGCGGCGGCGTACTTCGCGAAGGAATCGTCGTGAGGTACGCATGGATCAAGGACAACGATCCCGAGTTCGCAGTGCAGCGGATGTGTCGATTGCTGCGGGTCTCGCGCTCGGGCTTCTATGCATGGCGCGACCGGGCACCAAGTGCGCGTGAACAGGAAAACATCGAACTCGCCGACGCGGTGAAGTCGATCTTTGTCAGTTCGCGCGAAACCTACGGATCGATCCGTGTGCAGCGGTCGTTGCAGGACGCAGGCCGGCCCGTAGGGCGTCATCGCGTGCGCCGAGTGATGCGTGACGTGGGATTGCGGGCGGTCGCGCGGCGCGCGTTTCGGGTCACGACGGACTCGAATCATTCGCTGCCAGTCGCCGCAAATCTGTTGCAGCAGAATTTCGTTGCGACGGCCCCGCACAAGGTGTGGCTGTCCGATATCACCTACATCAAGACCGACGAAGGCTGGCTATTCCTGGCCTGCGTGCTCGATCTGTACAGCCGCCGCATCGTCGGTTGGGCCACCTCCACGCGCATCGACAGCGAGTTAATCATCTGGGCGCTGTCGATGGCGGTCTGGCGCTTCAAGCCGGACCGAACGATCTGCCACAGCGATCGTGGCGTGCAATACGCGAGTCAGGCTTACCAGGACGTGTTGAAGCAGCACGGGCTGATCTGCTCGATGAGTCGGCGCGGCAACTGCTACGACAACGCGCCGATGGAAAGCTTTTTCAGAACCTTGAAAGTTGAGTGCCTATACCGGCTCCGACTGCGAACACGCGACGAGGCCAAGCGCGCCGTCGCTGACTACATCGAATCGTTCTACAACTCACAGCGTATGCACACCCGCATCGACTTCCAGACCCCTCAACAAGCGATGCGCCGTGCGTCATGATTAACCCCGCTACCCAATCGCGGGTGTCCGTGAAATCGGGACAGGTTCGGGTTGTAGTGTCTGCGGTGAGCGCCGGTTTCCCATCTGGAGGGCAAGCGGCGAACCGGCGCCGGACGCGCTGGTCGTACGGCGATTCAGCTGCACCGTCGCGGAGCGAACGACGCACCATCGACAAGTTGCGCGTGCAGGAGGGCAGACTCGCCGAGATCGCCAGCTCACCTCGAGGTGGCGTACACGGTCGATGCGCGATATTTGTGCCAACGTCCTGGACGGTCGAGTGGTCGTCGACGGAACCAGCGACGAGCGCGAGGCGAAGCGCATCCTCGCTGAAGTCGTAGGAGGTTGATAGCCAAACTGCCCCCGGTGGTGGCCGCAGCCGCCGCCAACGGGCGAACATAACTGAGGTGAAACCTGATGCAAATCCACAAGAGCGCTTATTTCGTACCAGCATCGTCGCGCACTGTCTGTGGCCATGTTCCGCTTTGACGGCCAGGGTACGAGTTGATGTGGAGCGATCAGTTGTTCGTTGCGGCGCTGCTTGCAGGCGCCTCGGTGGCGTTCTGAGTAGAGCTGGCTGTTCGCGTCGCGCGAGAAGCGGCAAGGGTAGAGTCGAGAATGGCGACGCTGACTCAAGTCACGACGGTGCCCCTCTTCGCAGAGTTTGACGACGCGTTCATCTGGGCAAGCCGGAAATGGCTGTCGGAGGTAGATGTCATCGTGGACGGCGTCGACAATTTCGAAGCCCGCTTTCTGATGAACGAGCTGTCGATACGCGACAGGATCCCATATGTGTACGGCGGCGCCGTGGGCATGGAAGGATGTTGCATGCCCGTGCTGGGGGAGCGCCCATGCCTCGAATGCGCTATGGGTGGCGCGGGGGTTCCGGGCGTTGCAGGCTACCTGTTCGCTTCGCGGCGTCCTCGCGAGCACCGTGACCCAAGTGGCGGCTCTGCAGTTCGCTGAAGCAACCAAGATTTTGATCGGAGCGAGGGATGCCTGCATGCCGGGCATGCACTTCTTCAACGCTTGGGACAATCTGCATCTACAAATTTCCGTGGCCCGCCGATCGAGTTGCAGTGTCTGCGGTGAGCGCCGGTTTCCTCATCTGGAGGGCAAGCGGCGAACCGGCAGCCGGACGCTATGTGGTCGTACGGCGATTCAGCTGCACCGTCGCGAAGTAAACGACGCATTCATCGACGAGCAAGCAGCGCGTGCAGGAGGGCAGATTCGCCGGAGATCGCCAGCTCACCTCGAGGTGGCGTACACGGTCGATGCGCGAGATTTTGTGCTAACGTTTTTCCGGGACGGTCGAGTGGTCGTCGACGGAACCAGCGACGAGCGCGAGGCGAAGCGCATCCTCGCTGAAGTCGTAGGATATTGAGCAGCCAAACCGCCCCCGGTGGTGGCCGCAGCCGCCGCCGATGGGCGAACATACTGAGGTGAAACCCGATGCAAATCTACAAGAGCGCTTATTTCGTACCAGCACTGTCGCTGGCACTGTCTGCGGCCATGTTCCGCTTTGACGGCCAGGGCATGAGTTGGATGTGGAGCGATCAGCCGTTCGTTGCGGCGCTGCTTGCAGGCGCCTCGGTGGCGTTCTGGTGGCTGCTGTTCGCGTCGCGCGAGAAGCGGCAAGGGTAGAGTCAAGAATGGCGACGCTGACTCTTCCTCAAGGCATGCGCGCGGTCACTGGCGGCGCATCAATCAGACTGCCGGCCGGAAAGCCGCTTGCCGACGCGCTGCGGTCGCTCGGAGAAACCCACCCCGTTCTGGATCCGCTCTTGATGCCGGGCGGCGGGCTTGCCGCTGGGCTGTACCTGTTCATCAACCGCGTGCCGATGGCGTGGTCGGTGGCGGCATCGCGGCCGCTGGCCGAAACAGATGATGTCGTTGTCGTGCAGCCCTTGAGCGGTGGCTGAGCGGGATGGACCCGCGCCCGGATCGCGCCACAGCGCCTAGATTCCTCTTGATGCCCTACGTCACACGTCCATGGTTGCGAGCGGATACGGTTGCGGTGGCGTGTGGGCGGCGGCGTGGATGAGTCGCGGCAACATCGCTGCGATTTCAAAACGACGATTGAAACCATAGCCAAGCTACTTCCGGACGAGTTCTTCGATGGTTTCGTTTCATTGGACAATCACGCTGCAACTGCGCGAACCGCGAAGTACGTTCGTCGCTATGTTGAAAGGTCGCTGTGGACCTGCTTAGCCCGGCACCGATCGCAAGCGCGCGACCATCCTCATCCCAGAACTCGACCATCGGAGCGACCGCACTGCCGGTCAGCTGCGCCGACTCGAAAACTTTCCGGGCAGACTCGAGATCGGAGACAACGCCTTCGTGGGTCTCAGCGATGGTTGTCCAACAGTATCGAATTGTCGCCATCGCCTTCTTCCTGCGCTGATCAGTCACGCCACGAGTTTATCGGCTCGCTGGGCAGGCGCGCCTCACACTGATGCAATCACGGGACGGCGTGCCAAGAGATCACTCATTCCAACGTTGCGTCCAAAGCCACTCGATTTTCGAAGCCTTGCACACCGTCAAATCGTCCCACTCCGATGCGCTGACGCTGATGACATGGCATTGGTCTTTCAACGCATGCCGCAGTTGCGCGAACGAAAATTCCACTCGAGAGGTCGCGACGAGACTTTGACTACCATCTTCCTGGCGAATCACGATGTTGATCTTGTCGTCGGAACAGAAGTTTCCCGCGCAGTCGACGACATCACTTAGCCGGAGCGATCGTCTGGCTATCCGGAGAGCGCGACCGGCGGCTGCGTTGACGTAGATCGAGCCCTTCATCAGTCGCTCCACTCACTTCAAGTGTTCGCCGACGACTTTCGCGACTACTTGAAATTGGCCCCCGTTCATTGCAGATCCTGGCCCGCGCATGTCCTTTTCCTCTGTCCTGTTGTCCGGCCGACACCCGCGAATTCAGTCCCCCGTCGACGAGGATGCTTGCGTCAGCGCACGATCCCAGTAGCGCTCAAAATCTTCCAGACTGATGTCTTTCGCCACAAACGGCGTCTGCGCATTGATGTTCCTGGCATGCGGCGTTGGGATCACGCTCAATTCAGCGCCATCAACTGAGTGGTTGCCGTCCGCGTAGCCAATGCGTCCGTCTGGAAACACCTCCACTCGTCGGGCTTCCAATCCCCGATCGTCGAGTTCCAAGGCAACAAAGATGGACTCGGCCTCGATCGTGGGAATCCACTGCACCAAGACGTGCTTCATGCGTCTTCTCCCACTGATCGCATTTCAAACCACATGCTCCGCGAGCACAATCGGAAAGCATCTTCCTTCATCGTGTTATTCAATGACATTGCGACAGCAAAATGTACTTTTCGACGTCACCTAGTTGAGCGTCTGATCGTGTTCAGTTTGTTGAGCAACCCGGGTTTTTCCGTGTGACGCGTGCCCGTGGTGCGCCTAGACGCGAATGGTGGTCGCCAAGAGTTCATCTGGCGCCTCAGGCCGCTGCTTCTCCCGCGGATTGCGTTGCATCGCATGTATCCATCTGATTGCGGCCCAATTTGGGGGTTATGCTCTTTCTACTATTGACTCGGCACGAATATACTTGAACTATTCGCGCATCGAGTTGTCGAAGATGCATGGACAAAGAAGACGCAAGATTTCAGTCGCTGGAGCAGTTGCACGAGCGACGCAAGCAGGTGGTGCGATTGCACCGTCAGGGCATGGGCGTGATGCGCATCGTGGCGCTGAGCGGACTGTCGTATCCGACGGTTCGCGCGGCGATTGATCGCTTTGAGGACGGTGGTTCGTCGGCGAACAAACCGAAGCCGCGCGGCAAGCAGTCGGGTTCGGGACGCAGCCTGAGTGAAGTGCAGGAAGTTTCGATACAGCGAATCATTATCGACAAGCGGCCGGAGCAGCTGAAGATGGACTTCGCACTGTGGACGCGATCGGCGGTGATGCAGCTGATCGAGCGCGAACTCGGCATCGCGCTGTCGGTGCGCGGCGTCGGCAACTATCTGCAGCGCTGGGGTTTCACACCGCAGAAGCCGATCAAGAAAGCCTACGAACAGCGCCCGGAAGCTGTGCAGGCGTGGCTCGATGAGCACTACCCGGAGATCGAGCAACGCGCCAAGGCCG
This sequence comes from Rhodanobacteraceae bacterium, assembly GCA_016708465.1. GTDB lineage: Bacteria > Pseudomonadota > Gammaproteobacteria > Xanthomonadales > Ahniellaceae > JADKHK01. The sequence continues at coordinate 10,351 of JADJFT010000012.1, read as the reverse complement.
AGGGCGCAGAGATTCACTGGGGTGACGAGACCGCGTTGGTCAACACTGATGTGCGTGGGCGCAGTTATGCGCCAGCGGGCAAGACGCCGGTGGCATACGCCGTGGGCGGCACGCGCCAGAAGCTGTCGATGATTGCCACCGTGACCAACCAGGGCAAGACGCGCTGGATGATCATCGACGAGGCGTTCAACGCCGATCGATTGATCGAGTTTCTCGGCGCGCTGATCAAGGACACGCAGCGCAAGGTGTTTCTGATTCTCGGCAACCTGCGCGTGCATCACAGCAAGCTGGTCAAGGCGTGGGTCGCCGAACGCGCAGACCAGATCGAACTGTTCTACCTGCCGAGTTACAGCCCGGAACTGAACCCAGAGGAACGCTTGAACGCCGACCTCAAACACGCCATCGGATCGAAAGTCCCGGCTCGTACCAAGGCAAGGCTGAAGGCCGCCGCAACAGAACACATGGAACGACTCGAAAATTCACCCGAACGCGTGCGCAGCTATTTCCAAGATCCGCGCGTAAAGTACGCGGCATGAAAAGTTCAAACTTCACTTGGCCGGATCAATAATCCCGCATCCCCATGAGCACCGAGAAAAGCGTCCATGGCGGGCGAAGTCGGTGCCTCGACCAGGAAATCGCCAAACTCGGTCCGAAACCAAGGCCAGTGACGATGGAGAGTTCTTGGCGGCGGAAAGCGGGCGAAATCCAGATCCACTGCAATCCCCAACGTGCCGGTGCGTCCGTCGAGAAGTCTCGCCAACGGAACGCGCACGCGCCAGTGAATCGATCATCGGGTGTGACGAACAAGAACCCCTGCACCATCGGATCGTCGTCGCGCCGGCCCGAGCCCCACTTCACGAAGTCGTACCGAAACTCGCGCTTGAAGGCGCGAGCGCGTTCGTACATCTCGCGGTGCAACCAGACCGGCGAGCGGGCCGTCACTCGCACGCGACCCGTGTCGGGCTCACACACCGCCTGAATACGACGGTTGGCTCGAGGTGCGAGTACGGACATGCGCACGCGGTGTTCGCGGCGATGCGCTGCACTAGAATCCGGATCGCCCTGGGTGTACTCGAAGGCGCACTCCGGGCAGAGTCGCATCGATCTGCCGGCGCGGCCTTCGATACCGCGGTGCGCGCACGGTCATCTCGCGAGGAATTCGGTCGGCGTCGCGCCAGAACTCGACGGTGTAACCAGTCGCTGTTCGGTGAGTTTCCCGGATCGCGTTCGAACGGTTGGTTCGACCTTCGGAGCCAATCGTGCGCGGCGGCCATTTGTCGCGTTGACAGCGATAGCAGTAGGCAGAAAGTTCGCTGGCACTAAGCGTCCTTGCGTCCGCCACGTGGTCGACGAGCGCCGTTACGAGCGATCGGGGCTCGATGGGCAAGCCCAGCCGTTTCAACTCGATGAGCATGTGAACCGCGTCTGGCCGTGCCACTGAGCGAAAGCCGAGCGAGGCGCCACCCCGGACCGTCGGCCGCGAGTAGCTCCTCGTCAGTTGGACGCCAAAGCACTCTGCCAAACGCTCCATGGGCAGTGCGTAGGAGGGCCAGTTGATGCCGTATGCGAATAGGAGGTCTTCCATCTGAGGTTCCGTCAGGAACCGATCGGCGATCAACTGCTGTTCCAGCCGATCAGCCGCACTGCGACGCCCCCCGTGACTTCGAGTGACCAAGGTCCAGAGCGTTCAGGAGCGAAATTCTGTTTATTGCGCTCATTCTGCTGCTGAAGCTTCCGTCGCCGGCGCCTCAGCAGCTTTCACCTGCATGAAGACGCAGGTCACGCCGCCATTGGTCAAGACGACGCTGTATCGCAGATCGCAATTTGCGGCGGCGAAGATCACCGGCAATTGCACGTTGCCGAAGCGGCTGGGCAGGAAGACGATGCGCTGACCGGGCTTGCAGTGTGCGGGCGCAGCCATCTCCTGTGCCTCGCAGTACTCGCCTTGGCTGAGCGTCGAAGGATCGTCCTGTGAAATCGGACTCACTGAGGTCGGCTTGTTGCAGCCAACGAGGATTGAGAGGACGGCCGGAGTCGTGACGACATGAATGTTTCGGGTCATGGCATTAGTTGTCCTTCGCTTCACTGGCCGAGGCCAGCGAACCATCGAGCACTTGTCCAACGTCCTCGATCGTGTGGCGCTTGAATGCGAGTTGGGCTTCCATGCTGAGGCCACCATCTTCCTTGGGCTCTACCGCGAACCAGAGAATGCCGAGCTTGCGCTTGAAGGCGTTGAACCTCTCCCTGGAGTCCAGCGCGATCACATTGACCTCGCGCGTGCCGTCTTCCTTGGCGATGGCGAGCGGGCCGAACTTGGTCTGAACCCACGTCAGTGCCCAGAAGTAGTGGGAGTAATTCGGCCGACCGTCGGTTTCCCAGATCGAATCCCCACGAGCGCCAGCCACTGCACTTGTTCACGAAGTCGTTCTGGCGCACGCAACCGGTGCCCTGCCCGACCGACTTGCCCTCATCGGACAGAAACAGCCCGCCGGTCTTGCCGGTCTCGATATGCAACAGCGCATAGTCCTGAGTGTCGTCCCGCTTGCCAAAGAGGTGGCCCACGGACTTGCCGATCTCCTTGAACGAAACTTCCTCTTGCGGAATCCGTTCGATCAAAACGTAACCGGTTCCGGACACGTCTCCGTTCTGGAGCGGGGCGACATTGAAACCGTCGGGGACAGCGAAGGCCTTCGCACCCTTACCGATCGAATAGCGCGCAATGCTCTCCTTGCGGGTCACGATCAGTCCGTCGCTGACAGGCACCACAGACTCGCCGCCTGCGGTCTCGCCACTCACCGCACGAAAGTCAGCCCGATCACCGCGCAGGGCAATTCGGCCAATCAAGATCGGCTCAAGGTCGCTATTGATGTTGTGGTGCTTGACCAGCAGATCGCCATTGCCGACATCGACGAAATAGGTCACGCGTCCCGTCATTGGATCGGCACCGAACTGCTTCACTTTGCCGTCGATGTCGATGAAGACCTGGCCGTTCGCGAGGAATCCATCGCCCTTGCGCTCGAAGCGGGTGAAACGAGTCGACGCCGACCGTTGCTCGTAAGCGGTCGCCAGATCTTCCTTGGCGACCGTGGGCTCGGCAGTGGGCTGCGACAACGGTGAATCCTGCGCCTGTACCGGAGACTGGGCGAGCTGTCCTTGCATCGCACCGGATTCCAGAGCGCGGCGCATTCCCATCGCCTGGCCCATCATGCGAATCTGGGTATCGCGCATGTTCTTGATCATGGCGATCTCCTGCTCGGTCGTCATCGCCGGCATGTCCGCCTCCGCCCATTGCTCACGCATGTCCTTCAGCGCGCGCTTTTCGTCCTTGGTCAAGGGTGGATCGATCGCAAGTTCCTGCGCAGATACAGCTGATGCGCCAAGCAGCATGGCGAGCAAAATCTTCTTCATCGTCATCCCCAAGTAGTCATTAATTGGTTGTGCCCGGAGTCTCGGTTCGCCGCCGTGCGGTTTCCGGCGTCTCCGGTGAATCTGTTTTTTAGATATCCCAAAATCATATCTAGGTTGTGGCCGCCATTCGAGACCGGCGGCCATGTCAAAGACGCTTCATCGACCCGAAACCCAATTGCTGATCGAACTGCTGCGAGATTCCCGGGTCGCGGCAGACCTGACTCAGGCGCAGTTGTCGGAACAACTCGGGCGCGCCCAGTCCTTTGTCAGCGATGTCGAGCGCGGACAGCGCCGGCTGGACCTCGTGCAGTTGCGGGATTGGTGCGCCGCCATCGGATCGACGCTGCCCAAGTTGGTTCGGGACTTCGAGCAACGTATCGAGGCTGCGGACAAACCCGCAACGAGCTTGCGCAGATCTCGGACGGGGCGGGCCTGACGGGCAATTGCGGAGAATCGCCCGCCATTCGCACGTTGTCATTGTGCATCCGCGCCCCGCGATGCACGTCGGGTTCGCGCATTCTCGCAACTCATCTGATCGAACGCGTTCACCACGCTGCCGATCGCGAGTCGCTTCTTCCGGGCACCGTTTCGCCACTCGCCGCCGAGCAGCGCCTGCATCGTCAAGCCGAGTGACTCATCTTCCTGCAGGAGTTCGGCGAACGCCGAGGCCAGCCGGTTGTAGGCGATGCGCTCGTGCCCAAGCACTTGCGCCTCGCGGGTTTCAGACCCGTCCTCATACGCCCAAACCTTTCCGAGGTCATGGAGCAGTGCCATGACCACGCCAATTTCGCGCATCTCCGTCGACAGGTTTGCGGCCGAGGCCACCATCGTCGCGACCTCCAGTGAGTGCAGCGCGAGTCCACCGGCCTGCGCGTGGTGATCCCGCAGCGACGCGGGGCAAGTCCAAAAGTGGGGGAATGCGCCGTCGAGGGTCAGCGCATGCTCGACAAAGCGCCGGAGTGCGGACGAGCTGATCTGCGCGATCAGACCCAGAATCTGTTCGGCAACGCCGTAGATCGGACAGGTCTCCGGCGACACGATGGCGTCGAGCGCCATGTGATCGTCGTACTTGAACCCGAGCGCAGCATAGACGCAGTGACCACCTTCGGGCTCGAGCGAACCGACGGTCACGAGGCCGGTCAGCACGCGCCCGTAGAGGACCTCATAGGTATGGCTAGGCATCCAGCTGAATGCGTCGAATTCGCCATTCGCTGAATAGATGCGGATGCGCCAGCCGCCTTGGCTGTCGACGGAGGACAGCGGCTTGATGACTGCGGGGAACTGATAGATGGACGCAGGAAGGGGATTCGCGGACATTGATGCGCTCCTTGCAGGATTATCGGGAGTCGGCCATGGCGAGCAGTTTCTTCAGCTCGTTTGGCGCGAGGGACTTGAGCTTCTTGATCAGCGCCTCGTCGGCTTTGGTCGGCTGCGCGGGCGGCGTGTTCGCACGATTGACCAGTCCGACGAATGCCTGACCGTCTTGTCGCGTCAGGTTCGGCACGAAGCGCGAATACACGCGGAACAGCATCGACGTGTTGGCGTGACCGAGCACCATCGCGATCCATTCCGGACTTTCGCCAGCGGCCAGCATCAGCGTCGCCGCCGTATGGCGGGTCTGGTACGGGCGGCGCTTCTCCAGCTCCAGAAAGCGCAACAGCGGATACCAGATGCGATTCGTGAAGTTGTGCCCGTCGATCGGGCCGCCAGTTCGGGTCGAAAACACCCATGGGCATTCAGGATCTCGGTCCTTGAACTGCGCGTCTATCGCAGCACGGACCATGGGCAGCATCGGGATGTCGCGCTGCGAAGACTCGGTCTTGGTGCCTTCCTCGGCCTCGCCTTCGACTAGGGTTTCCCGAACGAGGATCAGGTTGCGCTCAAAGTCGATGTACTTCCACTTCAGGCCGTTGATTTCACCGGTGCGCATCCCGGTGAAGAATCGCGTCGTCATGTAGTTGCGGTAGTCGGCGCGAATCGTGTCCAGAATGCGCTGCACTTCATCCATCGAAAACGGATGCACGTCGCTCTTCTTCATCTTCAGCGGCTTCACCTTGCGAAACGCCGGCGTGAATTCGAACCGGTCGGCCGCCTCGTTGAGGATCTGGCGCAGAAAACACATGATCTTGTTGATGCGCCCCGGAGTCAGCGTTTCAGACTTGCGGCCCGGCAGCTTCGCCAGATGCGCGCGAAATGCCAGCACGTCGGCCTTGGTGACTGAACTGACCTGACGCTCACCGAAGGCCGGGACGATGTGCTTGTCGAGCACGTCGCGCACGCAAGTACGGTGCGACCGCCGCCATTGCGGCGTCATTTCAGCGAACCACACTTCGGTGAAATCTGCGAACTTGGGCGTCGATACGGCCGCGCCCGGCAACGAAGCGGCCACCGCTGCCGACAATGGCGAGCTGGTTGCTAATTTCTTGCTCGCTATGGAGGTGGCCTTAGCGCTACCGGGAAATGTGGCCGCATAGTCAAAGCTGCCGTTCGCGATCTCCTTCAGAACTCGATTGAGCAGCGACTGGACCTTCTTGCGGTTGTCGGCGTTGTCCACGAGCAAGGTCTGTTCACGACAGCGAACGCCGCGGTAAAAGAAGTCAATGAAGAGGGTGCCGGTTTCCTTGCGCACTCGAACTTTAGCCATGTGCAATCGCCCCGCTTGCCATGGGAATCAGCGGCGCCCTTGCCGCGGAAGCGGTCGCGATATCTCGCTGAATCGCCTCCCAAATGAAGAGCAACTTGCGGCCGCCAAAGGGTCGAATGTAGTGAACCCCTTCCAGCAGAACGGCGTCCTTGAGCCGTGTACGGATCGTCCGAGCGTCGTAATGAATGCGATCAGCCAATTGATCAGTGGTAAGGTACGTTTGGTTCATTTGCGGTCCCCTTGTTTCGTATATGGCGTGAATGAATCAAATACGATTCACGCCATATATGTATCATGCAATCCGCTATTTGAATCATATACGATACATTTGAATCGTATTACATTCACCTCGGATTCAGGTTCATGCTCAGGTTCAAGCTCAAAGAATGCATCGCGGATCTGGAGTTCAAGGAGCGCCGAAGGATTTCGTTGCTTGAAATCGCCGAAACAACGGGAATTGGCCGAATCACGCTGTCCAGGATGCTCAATCACGGAACAGTTGTTCGTTCCGACACCCTTGAGCGGTTGTGCGCTTACTTTGGGTGTCGAGTCGAGGACTTGGTCGAGTACGTACCCGACCAGTCAGCTTCGTAAGCAAAGACGTGCGAAATATTGCTGATGGGCCTTTGGCATTCGGCGTTTACAGATCGATGATGCGTCGGTGAATACACGATGCCCTGCGATGATTCACATGGCACGGAGTGCCAAGGTCATAAGTGCGCCCGACCGGGCTTCTCTCGACCAAGTGGATGGCACAGCACATGGCACAGACATGGCACAAAGCCTCCGCCCAACGAAAAAGGCCTCACCGATTGCGCCGGCAAGGCCTTGATTTCATTCATGAATTTGTTGGTGGCTATAGGTGGACTCGAACCACCGACCTCGGCATTATGAGAGCCTAAAAGTTCGCATATGCAGGAATACATAAATATATGTAGATAGACGCACGATCACATCATTGTGTTGTGTATCAATAAGATAGAACATGCAAAAGTGCAAATAGTGTGACATATAGGCGAATAAGATGCGCCGAGAGCGCCGGCGACCTGAAATTCCTGTCACAGCAACATGGCAACTATTTGACTCTGGCACAGCTCGGGCTACGATCCATCCCAGCAATGCCAGCCGCCCCCGCCCCCGCGTCAAACACGTCTCCGGATACTTCCGGAAGCCTTGCGGTCGTCCTCGGCGCGGCCAGGAGCGAGCGTCGCAATTATGACGGCGTACTGGCCAACGCGCGAAGCGGCGCGCATTCTGGCTGACGCACTGGACCTGAATGGCTGGCAAGCCGAGCAGATGGGCTCGTCCGGGAGCTGGAAGGGCAGGATGGCGCGACCGTGCATCGCGCCACTCCGTCCAAGGGTAGAAAACGAGTTGTTCGGTGCCGGTCTGCCGCCGCCCTATCGGGCAGTCGCAATCCCGCCCGTGCCGTCGACCGAAAGCGGTTGGCGAATTTTCACGGCGTTGATTTTGGGCGGTGCCTGCTTCGTCAAAGTGGCGACAACTCGGTGTCGCCCTCAGCCTGAATTCACTCGCGCAGTTTCTCGTCGCCACTTTTGAGATGAGGGAACGAAAGAGCGCGCCGACCGTGTCGCATTTCTGGGCGACATGTCGTTGCCAATGAATCTCGCTCAGCTGAGTCGATCCCCAAAGTCAGTGGGGACACTGCCTGAGGCCATGCTCAGCGCGGTTCGATCGATCAGCTCGGCCATCCTCAAAACCAAGCCCAGCCGGCCCAAGACAACCGCACCCCGCCCGCCCGGCGACTGAACCAGTCGCAATGCCGCATCCCGGCATCGACGACGCGGAGGGCGAGTCGAACACCGAGATCATCTCTGTTCCGACCATTCCCCGCTTCCCTGCTGCCAAAGCCCTCGCAGCTCTGGTCGCCGAGTCGATCGACGAACAAACGGCGACCGTGATCGCCGAGGTTGGCGACGCGAAGCTAAGCGAGTCGTTTCACAGTCGAGCGGCCCATGCCCGGAACGCCTTCATGGATGTTCGACAGGGACTTTGGGCTCGCGACCAATGGGATGCGCTCAATCGTATCGAGATGCAGCGGAGCATCCGGCGTGGCTTGGCGTGCCGTGTCGCCAGCGATGAGCGCGACGTTATGGCGGCCGAGTCCGCCCTTCTGATGTTGCTGATTGGCTGCACTGGATGGACCGAGGACCGGCTCTGGACTGTCCCGTTCGTGCGCATGGAGGCGCCATTCCGAAAGGCCATCATCGATACATCCATTGGGATTCGGAGGACCGGTGTTCCCGATCCCGGAGTCGGACCGTCGATGCAAGCCGGAACTACACGGGCACGGTGCGCTGGTCAGGACGGTTTCAGAGACGGTAAGACTTCAATTGCCCATTTTGATTTCCGATCTCATCAGAGACATGGCGACGCATCAGGTTTCGGAACTGTTCTGGTTCGAGCGCTCTCTGGATGATCTCGTCGAAAATGTTCGACGGATCATCAAAGGCGGGCCGGTTCGACGAGGCGCGCGAGTCCAATCGCGAATTCGCAAGGCTCATCTCTTGGAGTTGATGCGTTCGTCTCAGAGATCTGGCGCTCAGCCAAATCACCTGTGGCGATCTGATCGGCGCCTCCGACGTCTCGATGACCTACGTCGCTTGCAGCCAGTCCAAGGTGCAGAACCTATGCCAAAGCGACGAGCGCCCACGGCTATGGGGAATGCACCGCGAACGCGGACGCAAGCCTCGTCGGTGGCAGCAAGCTTCAAATCGATGCCAAACAGGCAAGCAATTGCGGCGACCATGCCGAGGTTTAGGGCCAGCCCCAACGGACACGCCGAAGATGACCTGGGTGAAGCGCTTCGAACCCATAACAGTCTGGTGTCGTCATTGGCTTGGCAGCTCTGCGCGACGACCGGGTTGCGTCCCCAGAATAACGTCGGGGCGCTGACAATTCGAAATTTCTCATTGGCCGGGCGTTGCAAGGTGTTTGGCGAGAAGGTGCTGGACGAAGGCCATTTAGGCCGCCTCGTTCCGTCTGCGATGTACTCGTCGAGAGCTTGGTGGCCTACGGGCGGCATCTGCATACCTTCGCCGAACTGCTCGACTTCCAGCGCCACTGCAAGCCGCGGCGCGAGAGTCCCTCACAGGGGCGGGCCCGATGTTCTTTCGTGTGCAACAAGGGCAACCAGCTAGCTGACGGTTGCGGGAATGATGCAGCACGCACCCCGCGGGTGGATTCTCCCCGGCAAACACGTTTCGGCATCGCCTAGCATCGCGACTCCGCGAGCAAAACTGCCCAGCCGTATTTATCGAGGCATTGCTTGGCCACATGGAGCTCGGCATCCAGCCGTTTGGGGTGGAATCGTTCATGAATCCGGCGGCCTATCTGGCCACGACTGCACGTCATTTGCAGGCGCTTGCCGTCGAAGACGGATGGAAACCCCTGTACGGGCTGCCGTCCGACGTCGAAATGCCTTGGGACTTCAGGCCGCTGGGACGCTGGCTGCTTGACCTTGAGCCCGCCCACAGAAAGTCGATTGATGAGCTGCGGGCAAAAAACCGCATCGAGTTGGAGCAGGTAAGACATTCGCTCGCTGACGAAATTGCCCAGCGAGTGAAAGCCGCCATCGAGGCGCAGTCGCCCGAATTCTTCTCGACGTCCGGTGGCCACCTCTCTGCCGAGGACGTGCGCAGCCTGCGTCGATCGCTTACGGAGAACTGTGAGAGCCTCGCCGAGACTGCCGTGACGGTAAATGCACTGCGGCAATTCATTATCGCTGCGCGCGTCGAACGCCACTGGAAAATCGCCAGGACGCCCTATTTCTTCCAGGGCAATGTCGAACCCTCTTCGTTCGCCCAGGAGTTTGCGGGAGGCTACGAGTCATTCCTTGCCCTGGCCACTTCTTTGTCGACGCACTGAATGGACGGACGTCGGCCGCCCGTCCCATTTCTGCACGAGCGCGACTCGTGCTCGCGTTGATCGTCTGGCACGGGATCGGCAGCTGGAGCCGCCTCGATGCGGTACTTCAGAACATGCACCGGGCACGCGCGATCAATGGGTTGCCGGATGCCATAGCGGTGCCCTATGACATCGGTGATCCCAAATCCTATGAAACTGCGGAACTCCTGCGTGGCCATACAGCGCTTGCGGCGCACAACATCCAGTCGCGTGACATCGTCATCAAGGCGAGCAAGCGCGAACTGGGCGATGAACTCGGGCGAAGCCTTCCCAAATGGCTGACGACGCTTACCGGTGAGCCACTCATCGACGCGCTGCTCGCTGCTGCGCGCATCGCCCACCATTTGAACACGCACCTCCTTTGCGGGTGGC
>JADJFT010000011.1 GCA_016708465.1 Rhodanobacteraceae bacterium | reverse complement strand
GTTGGAATGGCAGCGCCCGGGCGTCGCTGGGCGTCGGCGTCAACAATGGCGGAGCAACGGCCCTCCCACCGGAGTGCGGGCGCGACCGAGTTTGCGGGCATGAGCTCCATGTCGGCGGTGCTTTAACCCAGCCGGCACCATTGCGGCGAATAACATCGTGCGCTGGTCGGGAAGTACCGCCCTGTCGGCAGCACGGCCCCAATGGTGTGAACAACACGGTCAACGACTTCGCACATTTTGAACGGCGACCTGCTGATCGGCGGCTCGTTCGATCTGCCGGTGGTCAGGTTGCCAATCGGATCGTGCGATGGGACGGAAGCCTGTGGACGCTGCTCGGAGTCGGAACCGCAATGGCGTGAATAAATTCGCCAATTCCTACTCACGGTCGCGACCGACGTGGCGCAGGCCATCACCACGCTGGCGGCTGGGCGGCGAATCACGTGGCACGATGGAATGGCAGCGAGTGGTCCGCCTTGGGCACAGGCCCGTCCAATGGCGTCGTGATCTGATGCGATGGTGCTCGCCGTGCAAGGCTCGGATGTTTATGTCGGCGATTATTTCACCAAGGCGGGAGGCCAACTTGCCAATCGCATCGCGCGCTGGAATGGCAGCGCCTCGGTCCACCCCGGAAAGCGGACCGGCTCAGGCATAGACGGCACCGTCCATGCGCTCGCCTTGTTTGCGGTGACCTGATTGTGGGCGGAACATCTCGTTTGGGACCTCGACGTGCCCTCTTCATTGCGCGCTGGAACGGCAGTTCCCGGTCAACTGGCACTGGCGTGAGCGATGTGTCTACGCGCTGGAAGTGGCCTGGCCCCGACTTGATTGCGGCGGGTGACTTCATCGCCGGAGTATTACGGCAAACCACGTCGCGCGCTGGAATGGCAGCAGTTGGAGCTCGCTCGGCAATGGCGGAGCCAACGGCGTCGGCGGCGCCCTCCGATCCTTGTACACCTCGGGCTCGGATCTATACGCGGTGGCTTTTTCACCACGGCTGGCGGCCAGCCCACGAACTACATCGCACGCCGGGATGGCGTCGCGTCGACCTCGCTTGGGACGGGTAAGTCCAACGGCGTGAACGGCAGCGTCTTCCAGCATGGTCAGCGTGTGGGTACGATCTCTATCTCGGCGGGTATTTTTTTCTCAGGCCGGTGGGCAGCCTGCGGTAATATCGCGCGCTGGGACGGGGTCGTTTGGGCGAGTTTGGGCGCTGGGGGACGCAATGGCGTCAATAGCGGGTGCAGGCGCTCGCTTGGTCAGGAATCGAACTCTTTCGCCGGAGGGCGTCTTCACATTGGCCGGTGGGCAGCCAGCGAATCGCACGCCCGCTGGAATGGCAGCAACTGGGCTTCGCTCGGTACCGGGGCCGAGAATGGCGTGAATGGATCGGTCTATACCCCGTCTGGGACGGGGGAAAACCCGTTGCTAGGTGGATACTTCACCCGGCCGGAACGCTGCCGGCAAGTTGCGCTGCCGTATGGAATGGCGCGAGCTTCAGTCTCCTCGGGATGCCAAAGCTCGACGGACTAGGCGGCGGATCATCGCCGGCCGTGAGGAAATTTCTATTGTCCGCTGGCGAACTGCACGCGGCCGGTTCATTTGTTCTGCCGGATCGGTGACTTCGCTCAATGTGGCGCGCACCAGCATGCCCGCACCACCCGACCCGGTATTCGACAACAGCTTCGAATAGCGCGCGCGTTTCACGAAACTGATTGGGGCCCGCGAACTTTAGACCAGAGGTCTCCTCGTAGCATTCTCGCCCCACCTGCTGCGAGGATTTTCAGTGAAACGAGTCGTAGTATTGCTCGCGGCACTCGTGTTGGGTGGGTGGTGGTATTCTGCCGGTCTGAGGTCGATGCAGCAACGCGATGCAGCCGAAGGTCGCCCTGAATTGTCGGACAGTGAAAGGCAGATAGGTGCCAAAGTCGAGCGAGTCGAACTCGCGCGCCTTCTCCCCATCGGTGGAACTTTGCTTTTCGTCGGACAACAATAGCCAGATCGATCCAACGTATTTCCTGGAAGGGTCGACCTAACGAGGCCGTACATCTGGGTACTTCGACCTGAGCCGATCGATGGCGCTGGAACTTCCGGCTGCTCCCGAGAAAAAGCCGTTATCCGGGAATGGAAGCACGTACCCGGGAAGAGGCAGTGTGTGGTTGGATCGACATGGGATACCCGACGCAGGAAGAATTGGACCGTCGACGCAATGACAGAAATGGAGTTGGCGAGCAGGCGGCGCGCGGTGATCTGGCGGCGATGGGAACGCTGGGCGAGAAACAGTTGCGGCAAGAGAAGATCGTCGAGGGGCAAAGCAACCTGAACGAAGCAGCGATGCTCGGTCTCAATCTGGGCAATCTTGACGCTGTCGACTGGCAGCGCGGTGGAAATACGATTACTTTTCTGAGCTATATCAGCTGGCGGCCCTTCGTGGCGATTGGCTTCGCCGCCCTTGCATATGCAGACCGGGCTCAGAAAGGAAATCAAGACCGTAGAGTTGTACTTCACGCCCGACAATGGGCGATGTTGCCCGCAACATGCAAAGAGTTGCGCAGAGTTCTGCGCGGCCTGCCACCGCTTGGGATTGACACTTAGACCCAACGTATTCAATCGCCCCGGAGGGGGTGATCCCATCGGTGTATATCCGCGGCAGCGTGCAAAGTGAAAGCGGACAAAGTACTGGCATTGTCGGACACTCATTGGCACCGAAATAGCGCGGTTCCGTTCCGATTCGCGTCGCACTTTCTGGAAGCCTTTGGGCGGCCCGTCAGAGTTCAAGTTCGGTCAAAGTTCTTCCGGTTCGCTTCGCACTTGGAAGTGTGTCGGCGTGCCCCCGATCTAACGCCCCGGACGTTTCTGGGTATGAGCCAGACGAGTGGATGCGCACGCCAACACGCCGCCAGTGTAAAGGTAAGTCGCTTACCATAGCGTCACTGGCAGGCAGCAATATTAGTGTGCCCGTGTCGCGGCCGAAAGGCCGCCATCCTGCCAAAGTACCAGATAGCCGACAGGGAGCGCCGCAGGGTTCTGGACAGCCAGATCACATGCAGAACTCGATCTGGCTGGCCGTGTTTGGTAGCCGTGTTCCGGCATTCTTCAATGATAGCTGCGCCGATTGTCTTCGAAATGGATCAGACTGCGTGGCGCCGCGCAGGTAGCGGGCGCCGCTTTCGGAGTTCGTCTGGCGCGGAATATCCAGACGGTAAAAACCTCGTTCCAACGATGTTCGAACGGCGTTACAGGCTGCCGAGTTCCCCCCAAGCAGCTCGACGCGTCGGTGTTCAATCGGTTCGTCCTCGATCGAAACCGCGTGTCTCGTCGCCGAAATGCGAAGGCATGTCTGGCGACTCCTCCAGCGCTTTGGCCGGCGCCGGTGCGAAAACGTGCGTCAACAGCAGGCTTCCACTTTCGACGGCACGCACTAGGTGGCGCTCACTCTGATGAGCCCGATCAAATCGAACCCGATTTTTTTGGGCGCCGGCGCAAGAATCGGCCTGAGCGCCCAGGTTGATCAAAGCGGCAGGTTTACTTCCGCGACAAGCTCGCCATCGCCGAGCCGATGACTACCACAGCGGCACCGACATAACCCAGCGTGGTGATCGTTTCTGCGAGCACCAGCGCCGGATTCAGTCGATGTGCGCGTTCGACCGAACTCCCCGTGCGCAACGGCGTTACCGCCAGCACGACGCCGACGCGCGAGGCTTCCCAACGCACCAACGCTTCGGCGAACGCACCATAGGCGGCGACGGTATTGATCAAGCGTAGCCGAGCGCCAGCATGTGCATGTCGAGGCCAAGTAATTGCTCCGGCGACGCGAATGGCGTCAGCAGTAGGGCCGAGATCGCATAGATGAGCATCATCACCGCGCCTGATCCGAGGTGCTGCAACAGTTGCTTTGAGCCAGTGCGTACACCGCCCAGACGACGGCGGAGACCAGCACGATCGCGGCACCGGATCAGATTGCTGCTGCGGCACCGAAGAATGCCGCGACTGATCGAATGCGAACAGGGCGAGCCCGACTGCGACAGCGACGACGCCAGCCCATTGCCAAGCGTTGAAGCGTTCGTGGAACACCAAAATGCCACCGATCGACATCAATAACGGTGCCGCCTGATCAATAACTGCGCATTTGCCGGCGTGGTGTAGTCGAGCCCGATGGTGTAGCCGACCAAGTTGCTGGATCAGCATCACCGCCGCAAGCAGAATGAGCCCCCAAATGCTGCGCGACAGTGTGCGGAATTGCGCAAAACCGCCACGGATAGCACTCCATGCGGCGAGCATCACTGCGGCAACAACAAAGCGCGACTAAATCAGCGTCCAGACATCGACGTGTTCGATGACCAACGACGGGATCGTAATCGGCAGCGTTGCCCAAAACACCGCTGTGGTGATGGCCAGCGGCAGGCCGGATCTGCCAACGGCCAGTGGCTTGATGCAGCGCCATGAGGGACCCGGAAAGGGCCGCGACGCTAGCACAACCGCAGGCATCGATATCGTGTCCAAACGTCCGGCATCTGAGACGCGAATGTGACACTTTGTGACACCGGTTCTCCGGTTGCTGCTTGACCGCCACGGTCAAACCTTCGACCCGCGTCGGGTGATCGGCGCGGGTCATTTCCTTGCGTCTACCCCAGCAACGGGCCCCACACCCGGATCCATGATTGATCTGACGCCCCCGCCAGCGCCAACACCGGCGCAACTGCGCCGCGACGCGCAGCGCTTCCATCGCGTCATGATCGGCGTCGCGTTGTTCATCGTCGGTCTGGCGGCATTGTGGTGGGCCGAACACCAGTTCAACCTCGACCTGCGCGCGTTCTCGATTCATCCGCGTGATCCTGCACATCTGATCGGCATCGTCACGGCGCCGCTGTTGCACGGCTCGCTCGAACACCTGCTCGGCAACAGCTTCGGGTTGTTCGTGCTGGGCGTGTTGACGCTGTATCGCTATCCGCAAAGCGCGCGCATCGCGGTGCCGCTGATCTGGCTGGTCGCCGGCCTCGGCACTTGGCTGATCGGGCGCAGTTCGTTCCACATTGGCGCCAGCGGCGTGACGCATGGCCTGATGTTCTTCGTCTTCGCGTCTGGGCTGATCCGCCGCGATCGCACGTCGATCGCCGCCGCACTGCTCGCCTTCGCCTTCTTCGGCGGCATGCTCGTGACCATCCTGCCGCGTGAGCCCGGCGTATCCTGGGAATACCACCTGAGTGGTGCCATCGGCGGCGTGCTCGCGGCGGTGCTGCTGCGCAGGCGCGACCCGGCGCCGCCGCGACGCAAGTATTCCTGGGAGATCGAAGAAGAACTCGAACGCGAAGCGGAGCGCCTGCGCGCCGAAACCGAACTCCCCAGCCCGGAGCGCATCACCCCGATCTGGGACGGCCCGACACGGCGCGACGATGACGACGGTCGTCGCGGCGCGGTTCTGCACTTTCCCAGCGCGAGCGCGCAGCCCGAGACCGGCTGCACTGATCGGTCGTCAGCCTCAACCGTTGCGCGGCGAGGAAATCGCAGATACGGCGAACCACTGGGCCGGATCCTTCATCCACGAGAAGTGATTGGCGACGGCGGACGCGAAATCCGCCGGGACGAGGTCGTGGCGGTGCACCGCTGCTTTCGGCAGTCGCGCGACGAGTGCGTCGAAGGATGACGGTGGCGCGAAGCGGTCATCGCGCAGATGGATCGCGAGCAGCGGATGCCGCAGTGTCTTCAGGTCGGCATCGAGATCGCCTTCCGGCCAGGCGTGGCGATAGCGACCGCTCAGGCCGCTGCGGATCCAGTCGTGGATGACCGAGCGCGCTTCGTTGCCGGCGAAGGCGGTACGACGTCCCGGGAAGTAGCCGCAGGCATCGGCGAGCAGGCGGAACCAGGCGAACACGCCCAGCAGGATCGGCTGCTGCCACCACGGAAAGCTGCGCCAGTACGGCGTGCCGCTGGCCACGATGACGAGACCGGCGAGCGCGGGATCGCGTGCCAGAACGAGTGCGGCGAGCTGCGCGCCGAGACTGTGTCCACCAATCCAGATGCGCGCCTCGGGATGGTCGGCACGCAGCGTGGTGATGCCCGCGGCGACATCGGCCAGCAGATCGCGATAGCGCCAGTCGACACCGCGCCGCGCGCGCTGATCGCTCGAACCGGCGCCACGCCATTCATGCCGCGCCAGCCCGATGCCCGCCGCCGCCATCGATTCTGCAAAGCGTGCGTAATGGCGCGCGGTCACGCCGAGGGCCGGCAGCCAGTAGATGAGGTCGCCGCTGGCCGCAGGATGCACGAGCAATTCGGCGGCGGCACCGTCCGGCGCGACGCGACGTGCAAGGTTTCCGGCGTCATCGCGACAGGCCGAGCTCGCGATCATGCAGCCGCGACAACAACAACTGCGACAGGATTGCGCCGCACATCGCCAGGAACATGTCCCACTGCTTGTCCCAGATGTCGCCCTGGGTAGCCAGGAAGGCATCGGCCGCGCCGCCCATGATCAGCGCCGACCACCATTCGATCATCTCGAAGAACGCACTGAACGCGAGTGCGCAACTGACGCACAGATAGAACAGCCAGCCACCCGGCTTCAGGCCGGTCTTCCGCAGCAGCAGTTCGCGCGCCAGGATCGCCGGCACGAAACCCTGCGCGAAATGCCCGAGGCGGTCGTAGTGGTTGCGCGCCAGGTCAAACCAGTCACGAAACCAGTTGCCAAGCGGCACCTGCGCATAGGTGTAGTGCCCCCCAGCACCAGGATCCCGGCATGGATCACCAGCAGCACGCAGAGCAATCGCGTCAGCGGAAACCGCGGCCAAGCCAGCAAGATCAGCGGCAGACCGAGCACGACCCAGATCACTTCCATCCACCAGGTCAGGCGATCGGTCGGATCGATGCCGGAAACAATAAGCATGGCCAGCGTAACGGCGATCAGTGCCAGGCCCAGTGTTCGACCAGGTGTCTTGCGAGGCAGACCAAGCAACATCGGAGTCTCCAGGAGGTACGCGATTGTGCGCAGCTTCGACGCATCCTCCAAGTGGCACGGGCACCGCTACACTGCAATGCAACGCGTCCGTCGGACGTGACGGAATGCACGAAGCCGCAATGTCGCACAGCACGCCCTACGGACTCGATGCCAGTGAACTCGACGAGTTGCACGACTACCTGGTCGCGCATCCGGGTGCCGATGGACTGATGCTGGATGGCGTGCACGGCCTGCTCTCGGCGATCGTCGCCGGCCCCGAGCCCGTGCCGGCCAGCGAATGGCTGCCGCGCGTGATCGACGAGGAAAACGGCTTCGACGATGCCGACCAGGCGAACCGGATTCTCAGCCTGCTGGTGCGCCTGTACAACTCGGTGGTGCAGGAACTCGAAGCCCTGACCTACGAACCGATCTTCGGCGAATACGAGGACGAGGACGGCAGCGCCGATCTCGCTGCGGTCGGCTGGTGCGAAGGCTTCAGCCTCGGCATCGACCTGCGTTCCGGCGTCTGGGAATCGCGCATGGCCAGCGATCCGCGCCTGATGGATCTGCTCGATCCGATCATTCGCATCTCCGCCGATGAAGGCTTGTTCGAGTCCGACACCACCGAACAACTTGCCGAACTCGACGAAGAAGATCGCGACCAGCTGCTCCGGGCCGTCGGCGGTGCCGTCGCCGATGTCCAGCAATACTGGCGCGAACAACCCGCCACTCCGGACGAAGGCGCCGAGCCCGCACCGGACCCGAAACCCCTGTTACGCCGCCGTGCTGGACGCTGGGTGCATTGAAGAAACACGAGAAGATCGAAGGAATGGATAAGCAGACATTGTCATCTGCGGGTGATTTCCAGCGTGCGGAACGGTGCTCGGGAAACCGCTGATCGCTCGAACGTCGTCAGTCCAACGATCCGTTCGCGCAAGAACGGCACGGCATCGGCGTCGGGCCGTGGTTCATCGAAAGCGCGCGCCGCCTTGTGTCCGGCATAAACCGCCGCGGCGATGGTGCCGGGGGCGAAGGCATCGCCGATACATTGCACTTCGACGACACCGGTGTCGGGCCATTCGATGGCGCGCGCCATCAGCGCCTGGTACAGCGCATCGTCGGGATCGCGCATCGTCACCGGTAGCAGTGACCGCGCTGTGATGACCTCGCGGCGACCACTGTAAATGCATGCAATGTCGATGCGCAGGCCATCGCCGTCGGTATCGACGGTCGCGATTTCGCGCGAGGTGTGGATGTGCACACCGAGTTCGATCAGGCGTGACTGCACGCGCGACTGTTCCATCGTCTGCTCGGTCCACTCCGATACTTTGCTTGCTGGCGTCAGGTAATGCACGACAACGCCTTCGCGCGCATAACGTTCGGCGAGCGCGCCGGCGAGAACGTAGTGATCGTCGTCGTAGATCACCAGCGGACCGGAAACTGGCGCACCGCGTAGCGCCTGGTCGGGGCTGATCACCTGCGCCAATCCAGCCGCGATCAGCGGGCTGCGGTGTGTGCGCCCAAGGCCGTCGCTGCGCCAGTGCGATCCAGTCGCGACAAAAATCGCCGAGGCACCGAAGGCGAGGCATCGTCCGCCGTAACCCGCGTGGCCGCGCAGGAACTGCACGTTCTGCCATCTTCGTGATCTGCAGCAGCCGGTGATCGGCGACACGCTGCCAGGTCGCCAGGCCCGGCAATTTCGACTCGTGGCACAAACGGCCGCCAGCTTCATTCTCGGCCTCGCACAGCGTGACCTCGTAGCCACGCTGCCCGAGTGCGCGGGTCAGCTCCAGGCCGGCCGGGCCGGCACCGACCACCAACACGCCGCGTTCGCTGCGCTTCGTCGCGATCTGCTCGGGATGCCAGTTGCGGCGCCATTCCTCGCCCATGGTCGGGTTCTGGGTGCAGCGGATCGGTACGCAATCATTGTCGCCGGTGACGCAGATGTTGCAGCCAATGCATTCGCGGATGTCGTCGAGGCGGCCTTCCTCGATCTTGTTCGGCAGGAATGGATCGGCGATCGAAGGGCGGGCCGCGCCGATCAAGTCCATGATCCCGGACTTGATCACGCGCACCATCGCATCCGGCGAGGTGTAACGGCCGACACCAACGACCGGTTTCGTCGTCAGCGCTTTTACCTGTGCGATGTAGCGTTCCTGGAAGCCTTCGCCGGAGAAGCGCGCGGTTTGGCTGTCATTGGACCAGTCGGCGATGTTCACGTCCCACAGGTCCGGCAATTCCGCCAGCATCGCGATGACGTCGCGGCCTTCGCTCTCGGCGGTGATGCCTTGTTGCCCAAGCAGTTGATCGACGGCGAGACGCACGACGACGCCGCAGCGGTCACCGACGGCGTCCTTGGTGTCTTCAATCAACTCGCGCAACAGCCGCACGCGGTTCTCCAGCGAACCGCCATATTCGTCGCTGCGCCGATTCGTGTGGCGTGACAGGAAATGCATCGGCATGCCGAGGTCATGACCGGCATAAACGTAGATGAGGTCGAAACCCGCATCACGCGCACGCAATGCGGCATCCCGATGCCAGCGCCGCACGTTGGCGATATCGCGCTTGCTCGCGGTGCGTGCCTGGATCGGGTCACTGCTGCGCACCGGCAAGTGCGAAGGTGCGATCGGAATCTCGCGGCTGTAGCGATTCGGGGTCGCGTAGCCGTTGAACATCAGTTCGATGCCGGCGAGCGCGCCGTGCTCGTGCACGGCATCGGTCATCAGCCTCAGCGCGGGAATGTCGCGTTCGTCCCAGAGCCGACCCTCGTGATGCGGCGCGATCTCGGAGAGCGGTGAAATCTCGACTTCCTCGGTGCAAACAACGCCCCAGCCGCCCTCGGCCTTGATGCCGCGCATGCGCGCCAGCGACTGTGGATAGACATGACCCATGCCGTTGCAGTGCGGCACTTGATAGAAACGGTTTTTGGTTCGCACCGGGCCAATCTGCACCGGCTCGAACAACAGGTCAAAGAGGATCGCGCATGCGGCACCCAAACGAACAAGCCATTGAGGAGCGAGTTCTGCTGACCGCTTGAGGCTTGCCGCCAGAAACCGCCGCAGCCCTAGCTTCCCGGTTCGACACCGACCAACCAGCGGCCATCGCTGGCCGCGGCGGTGATAAAGGCGAGCCAGTCGCCACGTTCCGCCGCTGGCAACAGCGGTGCGCCGAGTTGTTCCAGCATCGACCACAATGACGGGAGCTGCGCCGCGAGATAACGTACTTCGTGCGGTGCCAGCAGACCGATCGCGCAAGTGGACACCTCGCCGGTGCCGCGCAACCACCACGGCAAGCCGGATCGCCGTGTCGCGGCGATGTCGATCAAGCCCCGCCACCGGTCCACGCGGCCAGCGCAGGCGCGGCCGACGATCGCCGTGTCCAGATCCGCGAACCAGGTATCGAAGGCATCGGCCTCGAGGGCACGTGCATCGCAGCACCGCAGGCACGCCATCCACAATGGCGCGCCCGCAGGGGGAGGTTTGGGACGGCACGACGCGTCATGTTCGCGCTGGCAGTTCGTCCAGATACTCCTGCATGGCGGAATCGCTAGCCGCCATGATCCTTACCGCCGCCCAAGCGTCGGCGTCGAGGAACGGTGGACGGAACAAGTGATCGCGTTCGAATTCTGGCGCGGACAAGGCAAACAGGCAGGTACGCGACGCGCGCCAGTGCGGCGTCGATGTCGGAACCGCGCGGGTGCGAGCGAGGTACCCGGCAATCCATTCGCGCAATGCCGGCGGTGGCTTGGAGTTCTCGCCGAAGTCGACGCGATACGGCAAGGCCGACTGCTCTGCCAGAGCCAGCAAATCACGCAGCGCAAGGCGGTAGCCCTGCAACTGATGGCCCCAATGTCCGACCTGTCGCGGAAACAGCGCGAGCCGAGCCGCGACGGGGCACGACCGGCACCAGCACGAGAAATCGCCGGGCACGGGCACCACCACGCGATGCAATCGCCGCGCGGGCATGACCGCTGTCGAGATAGGCCTGGACGCCGTCCGGACGCAATTCCTGGCTCGCGATCGTCGGTATTGGCGATGGCGTTTCGAACCTGCGCTTGCGCGCTTCAATTGCCAGCACCGAGGGTGCCAGGTCGGAACCGGTGTACTCGCGGTAGCGGCGGATCGCCACGATGGCGTTGCCGGCGAGAAGCATGGCGTCGATGTCCTGCCAAAGCGGGTCGTCGTCCTGCATCGCGGTCTCTCCCGACGGACGGATGAAGACTACTCCGGCAGCTGTTCCGCCGCCGGCAGGCAACGCCGCAACAGCGACAGCCGTTGGCTGGAAATTGATTCGTTCCGGATCGCGTCCGACCATCGCGACCAGGCGCGGGTTCATCACCCGAAACCACAGCGGTGGTACGTAAGACAGCAGGAACATGCCGAAGTAGCCGGTCGGCAATTGCGGTGCCTCCTCGAAATGGCGCAGGCACTGGTAGCGCCGAGTCGCATTCGCGTGGTGGTCGGAATGCCGCTGCAGGTGGAACAGCGCCCAGTTCGACACCAAGTGGTTGCTGTTCCAGGAATGCTCGGGCCGGCACGGCTCGTAGCGGCCGTTCGCGAGGCGTTTGCGGGCGATGCCGTAGTGCTCGATGTAGTTAGCACTGGTGAGCTGAAAGTTGGCCCAGAACGAGGCGCAGAGGAGGAACGGCAGCAGGCCGACACCGAGCCACACGATCAAAGTGCTCCATAGCGCAAGCGTCATCAACCCGGTCTGCACGATGTCGTTGTGCAGGCTGAACCGCGAGCGGCCAAGGTCGCTGCATGCGTTCGCGCTCCAGACGCCAGGCCCGTCGCCATGCCCCGGCATTTCGCGCGGCAGGAATTGCCAGATCGATTCGCCGCCGCGAGGAAGCCGGGTCGTCCGGCGTCGCGACGTCGCGGTGGTGACCACGGTTGTGCTCGACATGGAAATGGCCGTATGCGGTGGGTGCCAGCACCAGCTTCGCCAGCCAACGCTCGAATACGGCACGCTTGTGCCCGAGTTCGTGGCCAATATTGATGCAAAAGCCGCCGATGACGCCGGTCGCGATCGTGACCGCGAGCAGGCCATGCCAAGGCAATTCATGACGCGCGACGAACCAGGCCGAACACGAACGCCGCCCACAGCAACGGCACCATCATCCACGCGATCAAGCGGTAGTCAGGATCGGCATCGAGATCCGCCATCGCTGATTCGGGCGGCTGACTGCGGTCTTCACCGACCACAAGATCAGCAATCGGAAGGCCGATATAGACCAACGCCACTGGCAGCCAAAGCATCCAGGCATCGCCCTGCAACAAATAAAGAAAGGGACCAGCGGCGGCGAGCAGGGGCACTGCCATCGACAGCAACCAAATCGCACGTTTGCGATCCCGATAGACGGGACGGGATTCGAGGACGGCACTCACGACGCAAGCTCCGAGGTACGGGATGAGGTAGAGCATGCGATGCGCGATGCTGGGGCCAGTCCTAATCCGCCATTGAATCGTCATTTTCTGCCAAAGCCTTGCCCAGCCGCGGTCACCGCGCATCATTGCCGGTGACCTTCCATCACCAAGGAGTTCGATGGATTTGAGCAATGGTTCCTATTTGGTCGGCTGGGGCACCCTGTCCCTGGTCAATGCCGGCCTCGCCCAGGGCAAGGGCCGCAGCGGTCTGAATTGGTGGCTTCTATCGTTACTGTTGGGCCCGGTCGCCACCTTCCTGATCGTCTTCCTCGACCCGTTGTCGAAGAAAGCCGGATAAATCTCGGCGATGCGGGTGCGCGGCAACGTCGGCCCGGACAGCGCCACCGAGCCGGCGTTCCATCACGTTTATCTGCGGGTGCTCGGCGCAGTTTTGGCGCGCCGCGGGATCGGATCGGCGAGGTGTCGGCAGGACTACCGACCACGGTGTTTGGCGATACCGACCGATTGCCGCTCGCGCCGGCGCGGGCGCTAATTGCCGCGGCGATGACCGCGACCGCAACGCCTTGGCTCGGGCTAGAACTCGGTGCGGCGGCGCAGGCGCATACGCATGGTTTGGTCGGCACCGCCGCATTCGCAAGCAGTACGCTCGGTGAAGCGCTACAGACCGTTGCCCGCTTCGCACCGCTGCGCACGCAAGCACTGCAATTTCACTGGCAGGCCACGCCTTCGGGCGGCGAGCTGGTGATCAACGCACGCGCTCGAACTCGACGAGGTGCGCGGCTTCGCCTACGACGCGATGCTGGTGATCATCGAGCGCGTCCTGCAGTCGCTATCGGGTACGTCGATGGCGGCGGCTGGTTATCAGTTGCCAGGGCCGAGGCCAGCCTGGGCTGAGCGCTATCGCGATCATCTCGAAGGTCAGGTGGTCTTCGAACGCGATTGAACAACTGCGCCTCCAGTTTCCAGCCGAACTGCTCGCGCGACCCTGCCTGACCGCCGACGCCCACGGCTATGCGCGCGCAGCAGAAGAATGCACACGCCTGCTCGACGCCCACCAGCAACAGCGGCGCATCGGCGAACGGGTACGCATGCTGCTGGCCGCGAGCGCCAGTCACCTCCCGACCGCCGAAGAAGTCGCCGAGCGGCTGCATCTCCGTGCGCAGCCTGTTCCGACATCTCGCCGATGAACAACTGAGTTTGCGGCAATTGATCGCCGACGTTCGCTGTGACCGTGCTCGATTCTGGCTGCGCCAGACCGATCTGCCGATCGAACGAATCGCCGAACGCCTTGGCTACGCGGAGGCCAGCAACTTCGCTCGTTGCTTTAAGCGCTGGACCGGGGTGACGCCCCGCAGCTATCGCCAAAGCCGATCCGCTTGCAGCGATCTGGATTCAGCCGCAGCCCGCTAGACTAGGCGCATGCTCAGTTTCTCCAATCTTCGCCTGCGGCGTGGGCCGCGGGTGCTCATCGATGGTTTGTCCGCGACCATCCATCGCGGTCAGCGTGTTGGTTTTGTCGGCCGCAACGGCACTGGCAAGTCCAGTCTGTTTGCCTTGATTCAGGGCGAGATTTCCCCGGATCAGGGCGATGTGTCGCTGCCGCGCAACCTGCTGATTGCGTCGGTTGCGCAGGAGATGCCGCATACCTCGGCACCGGCGATCGAGTATGTGCTCGATGGCGATGCCGAGTTGCGCGCGGTCGAAGCCGACCTGCGTGAGGCGGAAATCTTGCATGACGCCAACCGTATCGGTCATGGCCACGAGCGTCTGCACGCGATCGGTGGCTATGCCGCGTCGGCGCGGGCCGCGCGCATGCTCGATGGCCTCGGCTTCAAGCCGGACACCATCAACAATCCGGTCGACTCGTTCTCCGGTGGCTGGCGCATGCGCCTGAACTTGGCACGCGTGCTGATGACGCGCGCCGACTTGCTGCTGCTCGACGAACCGACCAATCATCTCGACATCGATGCCGTGGTCTGGCTGCAGAACTGGCTGCTCGCCTATGAAGGCACCTTGCTGCTGATTTCGCATGACCGCGAATTCCTCGACGCGGTCTGCACGCATACCCTGCACCTGGCCGAGAGCCGGGCGACGCTGTACACCGGCAACTATTCGCAGTTCGAGCGCCTGCGTGCCGATCGTCTGGCGCAGCAGGCCGCGGTGTCGGCGGCGCAGCAACGCACGATCGCGCACCTGCAGAGTTTCGTCGACCGCTTCAAGGCCAGTGCGGCCAAGGCGCGTCAGGCGCAGTCGCGCGTGAAGATGATCGAGCGCATCAAGCTGGTGGCGCCGGTGATGGCCGACAGCGAATTCAGCTTCGACTTTCCGCAGCCAGACCGCTTGCCGTCGCCGTTGATTCGTCTTCACGATGCCGCGGTAGGCTACGGCGAACGCACCGTGCTGTCGAACATCAAGCTCAGCCTTGAACCGGGCCAGCGTATCGGGCTGGTTGGCCCGAATGGTGAGGGCAAATCGACGCTGGTGAAGCTGCTGGCCGGCGAGTTGGATATCCGCGACGGCGAGATGACGCGCCATCCCGATCTGCGCGTCGGCTATTTCGCGCAGCATCAGCTTGAACAACTGAACCCGGATGCGAGTCCGCTCGAGCATTTCCGCGAACTCGATCCGAAGAAAGGCGAACAGGAACTGCGCAGCGTGCTCGGTGGTTTCAACTTCGTTGGTGACCGCGTATTCGAGAAAGTCGCACCATTCTCCGGCGGCGAAAAGGCGCGTCTGGCGCTGGCAATGGTGGTGTATCGCAAGCCAAATTTATTGTTGCTCGATGAACCGACCAACCATCTCGATCTCGACATGCGCCAAGCGCTGGAGTTAGCGTTGCAAGACTTCAATGGTGCGGTGGTGCTGGTATCGCATGATCGCCATCTCGTCGGTGCGACCTGTGACCAGTTGATCCGTGTGTGCGACGGTGCGGTGGGCGAGTTCGACGGCGATCTCGATGACTATGCGCGCTGGCTCAGCACGCGCGGCAATGCCCCGCGCAATGACGGTGGTGCAGGAAAGTCAGCGAGCGCGGATAAATCGCCGCGGCAAAATGACAAGGCGCAGAAGAAGCAGGAGCGCGCACTGCGCGAAGCACTGAAGAAGGCCGAGGTCGAGCTGGAGCAGATGCAGAAGGCGATGCAGTTGGCCGATGCTGAAGTTGCTGCACCGGGTTTTTTCAATCAGGACAAGTTCAAGGTATTGGCCGCGACCCAGCGCCAGACCGAGGCGCGGCGCAAGCTTGACGAAGCCGAAGCGCGCTGGCTTGCTGCCGCCGAGGCGGTCGAGGCGCTGTCTGGCTGATTCGCCTAGGGCGTATCAGTTCAGCGCGATACCACCGGCACACAGCAACTCACGCAGCGGCGCGAGTTCGGCTTCAAAGCGTTTCCAGCGTTGAATCGAACGGGCATGGATCGGTTCACGTACCTGCATCGCGCTGGCCGTGGCGACGGGTGCTTCGTTGCGCTCGAATGCGAGGCAATCCGGATTCCAGGACAGGCCGCAGGTGTCGAGCAACGCCCGCGTCGTAACCTCCTGTTGACCGACCAGATCTTCGTAGGAAATCTCGCGGATGCGGCCCGGAAACACGTGCTGCCAGTGCCGCATCAGGCGGTCGAACTGCAGGAAGTAACGGCCAGTGTCGAGCAGATCGAACGAGTAGTCGTAGAACGGCGAGGTCTGCGCGAACAACTGGCGGAAATTGCCGAGGCAGGTGTCCATCGGATCACGCCGCAGACAGATGATGGTGGCGTTTGGCAGCGCCCGCGCGATGTAGCCGGCAAAGAGAAAGTTGTGTGGCAGCTTGTCGATGAAGCGCGGCCCCGTGCCACTGACCGCGCGCGTGCTGTCGAGGTAGGCGGCGCCGAGGCGCGACCAGTCCACTTGTGCACCGAGGCGCGCCGTTTCTGGATCGAACAACAGGCGTGTGTTGCTGCCCGAAGCGCGTTTCAGTGCGACGCCGAAATCTTGCAGTTCGCCGCAGGAGCGCACATCCGGATGACTGGAGAGAATGCGTTCGACCAACGTCGTGCCCGAGCGCGGCATGCCGATGACGAAGATCGGCCGATGGCTGTCGTGTCCGGCACTTCCAGCCGGCACCTGCGGCATGGCTTCGATCACCGCATCGAACAGCGACTGGTCGCGGCTGAAGTTGTAGTCGCGTTGGCGGCGGCCGGCGCGTTTGCCGGCGACGAGATGTGCAAATGCGCTGGAGAAATCGCCGAGGTCTTCGCGCGTCTTGGCGATGGCGAGATTCAGGTACATGGCCGCGATTTCGTCGCTGCCGCATTCGCTAAGCAGGCGCTCAAGGCGTGGCAGTGAGTGATGACCCGGCTGCTGTGATTGCATCTGTGCCAATGCCAAATGCGCCTTCCAATAGCGCGAATCAAGCGCGAGGCAACGTTCGTGCGCGTCGACAGCAGCCGCCACATCACCCAAGGCGGTCAATGCGGTTGCGTGGTTGAAATGCGCGGTGGCCGAGTCTGGTCGCAATGCTGCAGCTTGGCCAAAGGCGACGGCGGCCTTTTCGTGCGCGTTGGCGCGCGAATAGACAACGCCGAGAATTTCCAGTGTCACTGCGTCTTTGTGCGGGCGAATTGCCGCAGCGTCGGCCGCATGCAGGGCCGGACCGGGCAGCGACAGTTCCATCAAGGTACGCGCCAGGTAAGCCCAGTAGTCGGCACGTCCGGGCGATAGTCTGACGGCGCGATCCAGACGCTCGGCAGCCAGCGGCAGTTGACGCTGGTTGAACGCGGCAACACCGGACACGAACCAGACTCCGCCATGACCGGCGGCCTGGACGAGTAGCGGCTCAATCAGCGCGCTCGCTTGTGGCCATGCGCCGCGGTTCAGCGCATCGACGGCGGCGGCATAGCGTTGCGCGGGATCGTATTCCTGCATGGTTGGTTGGCTCGTGCGTAGAAAACCAAAAAAAGCGGCCCCGTCCGGAGAACGGGGCCGCAGTCGATCAGGTGCCGGCAGGAAGCCGGCAACCATTACTTGCCGAGGTCGTAACGCGCCTCGAGGTAGATGGCCCGACCAAACGGCGAGTATTGCGCCGAGTTGTACGGTGCGCCGGAGGAACCCGGATAAGTCGGGTCGAACGGAGGCATGCTGTTGAACAGGTTGTTCACCATCAACGAGACATCCAACGCGTCGGTAAACGCGTAGTTCAAGCTCAGGTTGTAGAGGGTGAACGACGACAGCTTGCCCGCGAGCGGATCGCTGTAGCTGTCCAGCGTGCGTGCCCGGTTGTTCGGGGTCGGACCCATGTGGTTGGCGTACAGGGTCGTGCTCAGCTGATTGAGTGACCAGGTCGCCGATGCGTTCGCCTTGTAGTGCGGATCGCTGCTGTAACCCGGTCGGTTCATCAGGTCCACCGCCTCATCACCCACGAACGACACGGACTGGTGTTCGAGATTCTTGGTGTACGAGACATTCATCATCAGGCCGCCGCCCTTGCCCATGTCGAGCTCGTAGCGGCTTGCCAGTGTCACCGCTTCAAGCAACTGTTGTGCTTCGTTCACCTTTGGCGTGCTGATCTCGGTGATGCGGCCGGTGGCGTTGCGAGTGATGCGCGCGATCGCCTCCTGACAGGTTGGCGAGTTGATGTCGTAGCCCGGCTGACCGGTACGGCAGAGATACTCGCGCAAGGCCAAGCCACCCGCGCTCTGCGGCTGGATTTCGTTGCGGATGTCCCAGTCGTGGTAATCCACCGCGAACGACAGTTCCGGCATCGGCGCCCAGACCACGCCCGCGCTCCACACGTCGGCTGTCAGCGGCTTCAGGTCCAGACCACCCTCGGTCTGGCCGAAGAACTGGCGGTTCGAATCCGCTGCCGGGCAAGCGTCGATGTTGTCTGGCGTAAAGCCGGCTTGTGCACAACGGTAGTAGTCGGTGACGAACGAGTAGTAACCGCTCGGCGCCTGGAACTGGTCGGGCAGGGTCGGTGCCTTGAAGGCGGTGCCGAGCTTGCCGCGGAACAGAAGGGTGTCGATCGGACGGAACTCGAGGCCGAGCGAATAGGTCGCCTTGCTCGACGAATCGGCACCATCTGGATGGTACGAGTCGTAGCGCGAGGAGAGCGATGCGGTCAGCATTTCGAAGACCGGCAGGCGCAGTTCGCCAGTGACCGCGTAACGATCGCGTTCACCGCGGCCGTCGGTGGCCGTGGTGCCCCAGATTTCGCCGTTCAGTAGACGCGGATCCGGCGAGTAGTCCCAATCCTGACGCGCGCCTTCAACCGCCAGCGCCACACCGGCATCGCCACCGGAGAGACTGAACAGGGAGGCGTTGGTGAACTGTGCGCGCAACATCGTGTCCGAGGTATTGCTGCGTGAGCTGATATCGCCGCTGAATTGCGCAATTTCTGCCGCTGTGAGCAGCGTGTAGAACTGACTGTAGTCCGGCGTGAAGACCGGATAGGCGCCGTAGTACGGATCCAGACCCTGCTGCGGGCCCAGCACGCGGTTGCGGAAGAACTCATTGATCGGGCCGGCAAAGCGCGCCCAGCTCTGTTCGTCGAGGTCGTAGTTGGTGTGCGACAGCGAGGCGTCATAGTCCCAGTTCGATTCGCCAACCAAGCCGCGGCTGCCGAAGTTCACGGCATAAGAACGACTGATGTCGGTACTCATCGAGTTTTCGTAGCCGTCGCGGCTGCCCCAATCTTCAGGCACGAAGACGCGCTGCAGGTTGAGAAGATCGTCGGCGTCCGGATCGTAGAAATAGCCCCATTCAACGCCCGTGCCCCACCACGTGTAGCTCGAACCGATGTGATAGTCGACCTCTTCGCGGCTATAGAGCACGTTGCCATAGAGTTCGTGCGCGTCGTTCAGCGCGAAGGTCGCGTGCGTGTACAGCTGCCAAGCATCTTTGCCGCTCTTGAGCGTACGGTAGCCCGGGGAGAACGGGGAGCCGCAATACAGCTCGTCGCCAAAGCCCGGACGGACCTGCAGACCGATGGTGCCACCGAAGCCCGTGCCGACATTGCCGCAAACTTCCGGACCGAGAGGAAAGTTGTAGCTGGTGAACGGGCTGTAGACCAGCCAGTCGCGACCCACGAGCGGCGCGCTGGTGCCGTCGAGGTTGTATTGGCGGGTCAGGTCGCGGTCATAGCCCCAGATCGGGTTGCTCTTCTCGTACTGCGCACCGACGAGCACGCTGAGACGGTCGTCGGCAGCGCTGAATCCAGACGCCGCGCTGATGCGGCCGACATCACCACCGCCATCAGTGAAGGCGCCGCCACGGACGCTGATGGTGGTGTTGTCGAGCTGCTTTTTCAAAATGATGTTGATGACGCCGGCGATGGCATCCGAGCCATACAGCGAGGACTGGCCGCCCGGCAGAATTTCGATGCGGTCCACCAGTTCGATCGGAATGCCGGAAATATTGTTGAACGCGTCGCTGCCGTTGTACAGCGCCGGATAGTCGGCCATCGGGCGACCGTCAATCAGGTATTTGGTGTAGCCAACGCTCAAGCCGAACAGGCTGGCGGTTTCAGCGCCCTGAGTGAACGAGGCCGAGGTCTGCGAGCCTTGCACGCCACCGGTTGCGAAGGAGCTTTCCTTCACTGCATCGGAAATCTGCGTGTAGCCGCGAACCTTGATGTCTTCTGCCGAAATGATCGTGACTGGCGTGAAAGTCTCGAGTTCGGTCTGTGGAATCAGTGATCCGGTAACGATCACTTTTTCCATCGCTTGGGCGTCCTTGTCCTTGGCCTTGGCCTTGCTATCGCCCTCACCCTCGTCTTCGCCCGTTTGCGCGGCGGTCGAGTTTGCGTTGTCCTGGGCATGCGCGAGCTGCGGAAGGACCAATGAGCCGAGCATGGCTGCCAGGATGGCGGCGCTCAGTCGGTTGGTATTCGGAAGTTTTTTACGGTCAATCATTGCTTGGTTCTCCTATGGCCGATGCCGTGACTCATTCGAAACGCCGATAGGCGTTGTATGAACGACACCTGAGAATAACGAAAAAAAAACAGTGTTGCCGTGAAAAAAACGTGAAATCGCGTTGATGACAAAATGTAATGAGTGATTGCTCAAGCGTGCAATCCGCAGGCAATCACATTTCCAGACAAAGCAATCAAACCGGGCTCGAACTAGTTTGCGGCAATAAACGGATGTGTGGCCTTCCAATGCCGCGCGATGTCGATGCGCCGGCAGACCCAGACGTGTTCGTGTTTCGCGATGTGGTCGAGAAAGCGTTGCAGCGCGACGATCCGCCCCGGACGACCGAGCAAGCGGCAGTGCATGCCGATCGACATCATCCGCGGCGTTTCTGTGCCTTCTGCGTACAGCGTGTCGAAACTGTCGCGCAGATACTCGAAGAAATGCGCTGCGGTATTGAAACCCTGCGGCGTCGCAAAGCGCATGTCGTTGCAGTCGAGCGTGTAGGGAACGATCAAGTGCGGCTGGCGCACACCGGCGCCGAGGTCGACTTCGGTCCAGAACGGCAGATCGTCGCCGTAATAGTCGCTGTCATATTCGAAGCCGCCGTGTTCGACCACCAGGCGTCGCGTATTCGGCGAATCACGGCCGGTGTACCAGCCGAGCGGCGCACTGCCGGTGAGCGCACGATGGATGGCGACCGCGCGTTCGAGGTGCTCGCGCTCGATGTCCTCGGGAATATTTTGGTAATGGATCCAGCGCCAGCCATGGCATGCAATCTCGTGGCCCTGTTCGATACAGGCCTGGGTGAACTCCGGATGCCGCTGCATCGCCATCGCCACCGCGAACACGGTCAACGGCAGGCGGCGACGTTCGAACTCGCGCAGGATGCGCCAACCGCCGACGCGGGCGCCATATTCGTAGATCGACTCCATACTGAGGTGGCGATCGGGATAACTCGCGGCGCCGATGATCTCGGACAGGAACTGCTCCGAACCGCCGTCGCCATGCAAGACGCAATTCTCGCCGCCCTCCTCAACATTCAGCACGAACTGCACGGCGATGCGGGCATTTCGCGGCCAGCGTGCTTGGGGTGGATTGCGGCCGTAGCCGATCAGATCGCGTGGATAAGGGGTATCGGTCATGGCGCTAGTGTCGCGATCGCGCGGCATCTGGCAAGCGTTCAGTCGACGGCAATCGGGTCGACGTCCAGCGACCAGCGCAGTTTGCGCGCCAGTGGGTGCGTGTAGATCTGTGGCAGCAAGGCTTCGAGAGCGGCATGCAGGTCGCGCCGCTGCACCGCTTCAAGCAGCAGTTGCGCGCGCTCGTAGCCGGCTCGGCGGGCATGTGGCGCAGCCAATGGGCCGGCGACACTGACGCCATCGTGGCAAACCATGGCCGCGGCATCGCGCAGGAACCGCTCGATCTGCGGACGTTCGCGCGCTTCGGCACGCAAGATCACCTGCGACGAAAACGGCGGTAGCGACAATGCCTCGCGCAATCGCAGTTCGGCGTGCGCAAACGCCGGGTAGCCGCCGGACAGCAAAGTTCGGAATAACGCATGTTCGGGATGATGCGTCTGGATCAGTACCCGACCGCGCCGCGCACCACGCCCTGCCCTCCCAGCGACCTGCACGACCAGTTGTGCCAAGCGCTCGCTGGCGCGCGGATCGGCGCTGTACAGCCCGCCGTCGGCATCGGCGATGACCGCCAGGGTCACGCCGTGCAGGTCATGACCCTTGGCGAGCATTTGGGTACCAACCAAGATGCAAGCCTCACCGGCATGGGCGCGCGCGAGCACACGTTCGAACTGATCGGCCGAACGTGCACTGTCGCGATCGAGACGGAGTACGGGAATCTGTGGGAACCGCTGCGTCAGTGCGGCTTCAAGACGTTCGGTACCGATGCCGACGGGGGTCAGACTGTCGCTATTGCAGGCCGGGCATTGCTTCGGGATCGGCCGCTCGCGGCTGCAGTGATGACAGATCAGGCGCGCCCGCCCACGATGCAAGGTGTAGGGTCGGTCGCAGCGTTCGCAGTCGCTGTGCCAACCACAGTCGATGCAATGCAGGACCGGCGCGAAGCCGCGGCGATTGCGAAAGACCAGTGCTTGCTCACCGCGCGCCACGACATCGCCAATTGCGCTTAACACACCTGCGCCGAGACCATCCTGCAAGCGCTCACGGCGCACATCAATGACTTCGACCGTGGGCGGCTGCGCATGGCCGGCACGCGTGTCCAAACGCACGTGCTGGTAGCGACCGCGTGCGACATTCGCGAGGCTTTCCAGCGCCGGCGTTGCGCTGCCAAGCACGACGGCCGTAACACCGTGCTTCGCGCGCACCAAAGCCACGTCGCGGGCATGGTAGCGAAAGCCTTCGTGCTGCTTAAACGACGCATCGTGTTCTTCATCGATGATGATCAGTCCGAGCTTCGGCAGCGGCGCGAATACCGCCGAACGCGTGCCGATCACCACCAGCGGGCTATCGCTGCGGGCGCGTTCGAAAGCGCGCCCGCGCGCACCGTCGGCGAGCCCGGAATGCCAGGTCAGTACCGGCGCCGCCAAGCGCTCGCGGAAGCGCGCCACCGTCTGCGGCGTCAATCCGATTTCCGGCACCAGCACCAGCACCTGCTCACCACGTGCCAGTACCTGCTGCATCGCCGCCAGATAAACCTCGGTCTTGCCGCTGCCGGTAATGCCTTCGAGCAGGGTGGTGGTGAAGCCACCCAAGGTCGCGATGATCTGCGCGACGGCATTGGCTTGACCGGGATTCAATTCGGGCGCGGTGGTCTGGAAGCGGCGTGGTGCGTCGTCCAGCGAGAGTGTGTCGATCAGGCCAAGTTGCAGCAGTCGCCGTTTCGCCGTTGCCGCCTGCGCGATCTGCACGCGTAACGTCGTCCAGTTGCGCGGACCATCCAATAGCGCGTCATACATCGCGGCGGGCGCGCTGCCGTCGCGCAGCTTCGCGCGCTGATCCGGATCGGGCCGCAGGCGCAATACCAGGTCGCGATGTGACGGCGCTGTCTCCAGGCGTTCGCGTACCGGCGCCGGCAAGGCGCTGGCCAGCGCTTCGCCGAGTGGATAGGCGTAGTAGCGCGCTGCCCACAGCAGGCTCCGCCACAGCGGCTCCGGAAATACCGGTGCTGGATCGAACAGCGATATCGCGGCACGCAACTTCGGGCTTGCCGCAACCTCGGCATGTTCAACCACCACGCCGATCAGTTCACGGGCGCCGAATGGCACGCGCAGGCGTGCGCCAAGCGCGATGTCGGCGATGGTCACATCCGCCGGCGGCAGGTAGTCAAATAATTCAGGCAGCGGCACGGGCACGGCCACGCGCAAGATGACGGGCATGAAAGCGCGCTCGGAGGCGAGGCCGCGCAGTCTAGCGGTTGGTTCCACAGGCCGGATCATTCCAAACATCGGCAGTACGCGTGAGTGACGTGATGCCTCGTGATTTCAAGTCGAGAAATCCACGTCAACCGGTTGATATGCCGCTAGAAACAGCCTTATCCACAGATTCTGTGGATAACTGTGTGGATTGTGCGTCGAACAAGCGCGACGGAACGCGTGCTGGCGCGGCCTACAGCTTGCCCGGTCAAAAACTAGCCACAATATTTTATCCAATTAGAACAGTGCTTTACGTGTTCGGTGCTGACATGTTGCAGCCGCTTCGATACACGATCGGCGGTGCTTGACAAGCATTTCAGTGCCTGTGAACTACGCCACAAATCGGCGCCGAGCAGGAATGCGGTAGAGCGGCACTCGCGCGCCGTGTCAACCGATTTTCTCAGTCAGCGTTACCCCTCTTGGAATCCCGATGGCGGCCCTACAATGACCCACACCTTGGCGATGCACTGGATGGACAGCGACCGCCCCGCGAATCCGCGTGCCGGTACGCCGGCCGCCCGCAATCACGATGCGCTCGACGCGTTCCTGCGCGGCATCGAGCGGCGCGCTTTGCGCATTGCCGAATTCGGTGTCGGTAACCGCGAGGATGCCCTCGACATCGTTCAAGATTGCATGCTCGCTTTTGTTCGCAACTATCGCGACAAACCGGCAACTGATTGGCCACCGCTGTTCCACCGTGTGCTCGATAGTCGCCTGCTCGACTTCCATCGTCGCCATCAGGTGCGTTCGCGCTGGCGCGGGTGGATCGAGCGTATCGTCGGTCGTGACGACGACAATGACCCGCTCGCAAATGTCGCCGATCCGCGCGTGCCGCTGCCGTGTCAGCATGTTGCCGATGGCGAGACTGCGATGGCACTGGACGTCGCGCTGCGCGCACTGCCGAACCGACAGCGGCAAGCGTTCTTGTTGCGGATTTGGGAAGGACTGGACGTCGCCGACACGGCGCGGGCGATGGCGTGCAGCGAAGGCAGCGTCAAGACCCATCTATCGCGTGCGATGACGGCATTGCGCGCACGACTGGAGCAACATCATGGCTGAGCATGACGAGGACACGTGGACACAACGCATCCGCCAGCAGCTCGATACCAGCGCCCGCGATCTCGATGCGGCGACCTTGTCGCGATTGAATCAGGCGCGCCAGGCCGCGTTGCAGGCGGCACCGAAACCGCAGCCGCGACGATGGCTTTGGCAAGCGACGTTCGCGAGTGCGTTTTCGCTGGCGATGGCGATCGCGATCTGGCCGCGACTGGTTCCGGAACAGTTGCCGGCACCACCGACCGGGACGCTGCCGGAAGATTTCACGATGTTGGCCGGGTCCGAGAATCTCGAACTTTACGAGGAGCTCGATTTCTATGCTTGGCTGGATGCGCAGCCGGCCTCTGGCTAGACGCCCATGCCAGTGACGCTAGTGATGCACCGAGTGCCGAGTTGCTGCTTTACCTCGCCGAGTTTGCCGACGCCGAGGGGAAGCCAGTAGATCCAGTGCGTGTCGATAGCGAACTACCGAAAGAAAAGCCGGCTGCCACCGTTCCGATCCAACCGCCAAACGACACAACCAAGTCCGATGAAACTACACCTCACCCTGAACCAGTTGCTGCCGATGACTAGCCTGCGCGCACTCGCGCTCGCGCTGCTGGTGGTTGCCGGTTCGACGCTGGCCGCGGCTGCGGATGAGGTTACATTCGATGCACTGACGCCGGCCGAACAACGCGTGCTGATGGCGTTCGCGGAACAGTGGCCGACCTTGCCGGCGGAAACACGGCAGAACTTGCGGATCGGCGCACAACGCTGGAACGCGATGACAGCACAGGACAAGCGCGACGTGGCGCAGCGTTTTGGTGATTGGCAGAAACTGCCGGATACCGATAAGCGCCGCATCCGCGAACGTTACCGTGCGTTCCGGCAATTGCCACCAGAACAGCAGCGGCGGCTGCACGGCGCTTACCAACGCTTCCAGAAGCTCGGTCCGGAACAGCGGGCACAGATGCGCCGCCGCTTCGACCGCATGTCGCCGAAAGAACGCCGCGCCTACGTCGAAGGTATGCGCAGCGAGCAGCAAATCGGCACGCGCGAACGCATGCTGCAGCAAATCCCACCGGAACAGCGTGCGGCCGCGCAAGAGATGTTCGCGCGTTTCACGCCACCAGAGCGGCAGCGTCTGTTGGCGCACATGCGTGGCCTGCCGTTGCCGGAACGCCAGTCGCTACACACGCGGCTGCTGGCGATGGGCGTCGATGAGCGCCTCGCGTTCATCGCCACCCTGCCGGAGCCGGCATTTCAGCCGACGCGTTGATGCGCTGGATCGGTTTCGTTCGCCGCCGTCGCCATGCGCAGCGGCGGATTTTGCAGACGCGGCAATTCGACCAGAAACGTTGCGCCGCGACCGCTGCCTTCGGACTCCGCGCGGACCGTGCCACCGTGCAGTTCAACCAGATCCTTGACGATGGCGAGGCCGAGGCCGGTGCCACCGGCGGCGGCGCGGAAGTCGATCTGCTGCTGTTTCGCCTGGGCGCGAGCGGCGACCCGAGTGATCGCGTCGGCGAGCAACACGGCAAGATCGCAAGGCGTCTGCTGCAACTGGATCTGACCGGCATCGAGTACCGCAGACTCGAGCAGGTCGCTGACCAGTTTGAGCGTGCGCTCGGCGGCAGCGACAATGATCCCGGCATGACCGCGTGCGTCAGCCATCGATTCGCGTTCAGTACGAATCAGGTCGGCGAAACCGATAATCGAACTGAGCGGATTGCGCAAGTCATGCGCAGCGATGCCGAGCATCTCGGTTTTGATCCGATCCGCTTCTTCGGCGCGAGCGCGGGCCTGCTCCGCCGCCTGCAGCGCAATCGCGAGGCGTGCATTCGTGGCGGCACGTTGGCGCGCAGCGCGGCCAGTTTCAACGAAACGCACGGTTAGCAATGCGGCGATGCCGGCGAGCAGGATCACCGCGGCAGTGAGTGCGCGCTTCAATAGCGTTTCCTGCGCCAGAATTTTCGCCTGTTGTTCGCTGGAGGCGCGCAAGGCGATTAGTTCGCGCTCGCGTTCGCGCACGTTCGCGGTATTGGCGAGTAGCGCATAGCGCGCGTCGCTCTGTTCCTGAAATTGGCGTTCGCGCAACTCTTGTGCAGTCTTGAGATCGGTCAGTGCGCGCGCGCTGTCGCCCTGCAGTTCATGCACGTCTGCAAGTTGCTGATGCAGCCCGACTTGAACCGAGCGATCACTTTCACCCTGACGGCTGAGTTGCAACGCGTGCTGGGTGAAATCGAGGGCGTGCTGCAGACGTTCGCGGCGGGCGACGCCAGAAAGTTCGTTACCGGCTCGATCCAGATGCAGGCGCCCGAGTTGGGTCAGTGCTTCGACCATTTCGGCGCGCGCGCCGACCCGGCCAGCCAAGGCCAGCGCTTGTTCAAAGCCATTGACCGCAGTGGCCTCGTCGCCGCGTGCCGCCGCGACGCGCGCCAGCCCGGTACGGGCTGCACTCTCGCCAACCAGGTCTTGGTGAACGGTCTGCAGCTTGAGTGCGCGAGTGAAGACGTATTCGGCCTGGTCGATCAATCCACGCCGGAGCGCGATACGGCCTTCGCCCATCCAGATCGCGGCGACATCTTGTGGCGGCACCCGCTCACGCGAGGCATAGGCGTCATATTGCTGCAGCGCCGCTTCATAGTGACGCTGTGCATCGTTCCACGCTTGGCGGCGTTCAAATACGCGCGCAATGTTGATCGACGACGCGATCAGGCCCGGCGTGTCGTTGAGATCACGCCACAAATTCTGCACGTGCTGGTGCCGGTCGAGTGCTTCGGCATCGAGTCCTTGGCGTTCCAGTACCGTGCCATAGCTGTTGCCAACCTTTGCGATCAGGCGGTTGTCAGCGAGCGCTTCCGCCGCCGACAGGGCTTCGATCAAATAGCCGCTTGCGGCCTGCAATTGGCCGCGCAGGCGAGCGATACGACCGAGGTTGTGCAAGGCCTCGATGCGCCCGAATTCATAGTGTTGGTCGCGGGCAGTGGTGAACGCATCAGAGGCCAATTGTTCGGCGCCGGCTGGATCGGTGCGCGCAAGATTCTCGATCGCCAGATTCAACTGGTCGATCCGGACTTCAGCCGCTGCCCGCGCCGCCTCTTCGGTCGGCATTGCCTCGCCGACCGCGGCCGCGATCGGTGGTACTGGCGCCAACCACAGCAACGCCAGCCCGAGCACCCAACGGCGCGGTTGCGGAAGCAGGTTGCAGCAGCGGAATCGCATCGGCAGCTCGGACAATGGCGCGATGTGCGCAGGCACGAGGATAGCGGATGTGTCGCATTGTAACGGCGGCGTGTTGCCGGCGTGGCACCGCCGGTTCAGTCGCCGACGGCGCTACTGCGGATGAGCTTGGGCAGACCGCTGACCAGCCACCAGCGCTGTGCGCTGGCGTCGTAGCGCCAGCGCATCCGTTCAACCGTCGACTTGCCTTCTTGGGTGTGACGATTCACGAAATCGATCTGTGCCACTTGTTCAACTTCGCTGGCCGACAGCAGCACCGGCGGCTGTTCACGGTAACCGGCGATCTGCAGTTGCTTCAGTCGTTCGATCTCGAAGGCGCTTGGCCTCGGTGCGTCCGGCGCGAGGAAGCTCAGTGCATCATCGACATTGCCCCAACGGATGGTCGCGGCGTACTGGTCGAGCGTTGCGTCGAGCAGCTTGTCCTGCTCGCGCTGAGTGGCACACGCAGACAGAACGAGCAGACCCAAGATAGCGGCAGTACGGAACAACAGGCGCATCTCAGGGACTCCGTTTGGCAACAAATTTTCCGAACATTCGGCAGGCGACGCCACCGCCTTCGGCGACGGCGACTTCCGCCATCATGGTGATCCTTGCCTTGCCGCGTTCGCGCAGATCGGCGATGAACTGCGCCCAGTCCTGGCCGGGCTCGGCGGCCGCTTCTGCCGTCAGCGCGTCCCAGACCGGGTTGAGGTAGCTGATCGAACTGTCCTGCACGTAAACGTCGGCTTGCTCGCCGGCTTCAGACAGCTTCAAGTTCACCAATCCCCATGCCGCCAAGGTCATCAGACTGGCGAGGCTGCCGCCGAACGCACAGCCCTTGTCATTCACGTTCGGTGCCAGCGGTGCGCTCAACGCGATGCGATGACCATCGTAGTCGACAACACCCAGCCCCATGGCGCGTGCCATCGGGATGGTTTCGAGGATGGTGCGTTCGAGCGAAATGGGATCGTAGATCATGTCCAAGTCTGCCGACATGGTCAGGGTGTACGCAAGCGCCAGACGATGACGCCACCGTCGAAGCGGATTAATCTTGGCGCCATGAACGGGGCCGAAAACGATCAGCCGACATTGCGCGGACGCAGTCTGGTGCTGACGCGGCCAGCCGGCGAGAACCGCGCATTCGCCGATCGGCTGCGCCGGCGCGGCGCGCAGGTGGTGACGCTGGCACCGTTCCGGGTGGTGTCGCGCAACGATCCGGCGATCTTGGCGATTGCGTTGCGTGCCGCGGCGAACGCCGACGTATTGGTGTTCGCGAGCACGCTCGCGGTGCGCCACGTATTCGCCCTGCTGCCCGACTGGTTGCCGCGTGGCGGCGTCATCGCACAAGGGCCGGCGACCGCACAGGCCTTGGCCGCGCATGGCATTGCTGCCGAGATGCCGAAATCCGGTTTTCGTAGCGAGGAAGTGCTGTTGCATCCGTGGTTGGCGCGCCCACGACGCGTCGTTCGCCTTACCGGTGCTGGTGGCCGCGACTGGTTGGTGCAGCGACTGCGCGAACGTGGCATCGACGCAGCCGACCTGGCGGTATAC
The DNA here is from genome assembly GCA_016708465.1 of Rhodanobacteraceae bacterium. GTDB lineage: Bacteria > Pseudomonadota > Gammaproteobacteria > Xanthomonadales > Ahniellaceae > JADKHK01. The sequence continues at coordinate 34,710 of JADJFT010000011.1, read as the reverse complement.
GAACGTTCGCCCTGCGCTGCGCGCCCGGATAGTTTGCGCCGCATCGACGCGATGGCGCAGCCACAATTGATCGTCAGCAGTCGCGACGCTTTGTTGGCCCTGCCGGCGCTGCTCGGGTCGGAGCGCTGGTTACGCCTCGCCGGCGAGACGCTGTACGTCAGCAGTGACCGTCTCGCGGCGTTGGCGCGCGGTATGCACTGCCGCGACGTGGTGGTGGCCGACTCGGCGCGTAGCGTCGATCTGGTCGCCGCGATCGAACGCACACGCTGATAGCATGGCCATGGATGGTGAAGACACGCGCATGAATGAAGTGAATTCCGAGCACCCGGCGCGCGGTGGCCGCGGTGCATTAATGTTGGCTCTGGCTGCGCTTGCCATCGCGATCACGACGGCGATAGCGGTGTGGTACGTGGCGGACGCCACCGATCGTTCGCTGCAGGAACGCGAGGCGACGTCACGGCGTGTTGCACTGGCCGAGGAAGAAAACGGACAGTTGCGGCGGCAGATATCGGCGCTGACTCGCCGCTTTGACGACGACGATGCGCTCGATCGCAGCCTGCGTGAAGAACTGCTCGGTATCAGCGAGCGCGCAGCGCTGCTCGAACAAGCGATCAAGCGTGTCTCCGAAAACCGCATGGACAGCGTCTCCGAGTTGCGCCTGAATCAAGCCGAGCTGCTGCTCTCCGCAGGGATCGAGCGCCTCGGTCTGTTTCATGACGCCGTGGCCGCGGCGACCGCTTTGCGCCTCGCCGATAGTGAACTCGCGCGCTTGGAAGATCCGCGTTATGCCGGCGTGCGGCAGACGCTGGCGCAGGAAATTGCCGAACTCGACGCGGTGCCAAAACAGGCCTACGGCGAGACCTTGGCGCTACTGACCGAATTGCGCGTGCGCTTGCCGCAATTGCCTTTGCGCGGCGCGTCGTCGCTGGTAACACCGGCACCGGCGATGGGCCGCTTCGAAACGCTGCTGCGCGGCTTGGTGCGTGTGCGCCGGGTTAGCCCGCGTGAGGCCGGCATGCTCGGTCCGCTCGCAGCCGATACCTTGCGTGCAGTGGTTGCGCTTGATCTGCTGCATGCCGAGGAAGCGCTGCGCCAGCAGGACGCCACGCGTTATCAGGCCTTGGTTGGACAGGCGCGCAACACGTTGGCGTTCGGTTTTGATCTAGATGCCGCGAGCAGCGGTGATGTACGCCAGAAGCTGGCCAGAGTCGCGGCCTACAAGCCGGTACCGTGGCCGATGCCGGGCGCGGCATTGGAACAACTGGTCAATCTGCGCCACACCCGTGATGTCGCCCACGGGATCGAACGATGACGTTCTACCGCCTGTTACTGCTGTTGCTGGTCACGGCAGTGGTCGGCGCGCTGGCGGTGTATTTGCTCCGGGGCGATACCGGATACGTGCTGATCCAGCGCGGTGATATCGCCATCGAAACCACGGTGGTCAACGCGGTATTCCTGCTACTGGCCGCATTGGCTCTGCTCTATGCAGTGTTCTGGCTGCTGCGTTGGCCGATGCGGTTGTGGCAGGCGGGTGCGCGCCGCAGTGCGCGTCGACGCTTTCTCGACGGCATGATCGCACTGGTGGCCGGACGTCCGAACCGAGCCGGACAGCAGTTACTCAAGGCGACAAAATTGCGCACCTTGAAGTTGCCGGCACTCATCGCCGCACATGCTGCTGCGCATGCGCGCGGCGATCGTGCCGAGGAAATACGCTTGCTCGACCAACTCACCGAGGCCGCTGAAACACATGATCTGGCGACTGAACTACGCGCCCGCAACGAATTACTCGATGGGCGAGCCGGTGCCGCCATCGAGATGCTGGTGCCACTGGCACAGGCCTCGCGCTTGTCGCCGATGGGCGCACGCTGGTTGATCGAGGCGTTGACCGCGCGCAAACGTGCACGCGAAGCGTTGGCGTATCTGCCACGCATTCGCCAGAGCCAGCAACTACCACCCGATGACTTGGCGCGCTTTGTCAGCCGCATCTTGGTCGCCGCAATCGATCAGACCACCGACGCGATCAATCTGCATGCGTTGTGGGCCGACCTCAACCGCGATGAGAAGCGCATTGCCGAGGTCGCGATCGCTTATGCCAAGCGTTCGGTTCAGCTGAACCTGATCGGGCAGGCGGCGCAGGAAATCGAGGCAACCTTGAAGCATGGCTGGGCGCCGGCGCTGGTACTGGCATATGGAGCGCTGCCGCCGGACGCGAAAGTGGCACCGCGCTTGAAGACCGCCGAAGGCTGGCTCGAAGCGCACGCCAACGATCCGGCGCTGCTGCTCACGCTTGGTCGGCTCAGTCGCCAGGAACACGCTTGGATCAAAGCCGAGGACTATTTGCGTCGTGCCATTGCCTTCAATGCCGGTGCTGATGCGTGGGAAGAACTCGGGCGTTGTTACGCCGAGCAAGGTGATACTGACCGCACCGCGAAAGCGCTCGCCAACACGTTGGCCGTACAGCACGGCGAGGCGCCGTTCTCGCTGATTGCCAAGCACAGCGTCGAAGACTTGCTGGCACCGCTGCCGGTTGCGGAAGAACGCGACGACATGGGCATTCCGCGCCTGCCCGGTGCGCGCTGAACGCTTGATCGCCGCCGGCGACCGAGTTCAGGTTCGCAACCCGGCCCGTCCCGCGAGGATCGCTGCGATCACTTCCGGTGCGTATTCAAACGAATCGTAATACAGCCGATCGTCGGGTAAGCCGGCGGCAATGAAGCGATGTCGTGCTGCTTCGATCATCGCCGGCGGGCCGCTCATGTAGACATCGAATGCAGACAGCTCCGGGATGTCCGCCAGCAATACATCGTGCACCGCACCGTGCCGAAACTGTGGCAATTCCTCTGCGTTGGCGTCTGACAACACCGGCGTGTAGACGAATGCCGGATGCCGTTGCGTCCAAGTGGCCGGCAGGTCGGGCAGATAGACATCGGACACCTGACGGGCGCCCCAGTAAAGATGGATCGAGCGCGCGCTACCGAGATGCAAGAAGTGCTCAATGATCGCCTTGACCGGCGCAAACCCGGTGCCGCCGGCCATGAAAATCATCGGCCGCTCCGAATCTTCGCGCGCAACGAACGTCCCCAGCGGACCTTCGATGCGCAGCAACGCGCCAATTGGATAGGCGTCAAATAACTGTTGCGTGAAGCCGCCGCCGGGCACTTTGCGGACATGCAACTCGATCAGTTCGGCATCTTCCGGCGCGTTCGCGATCGAGAAAGCGCGACGCTTGCCTTCCGGCAACAACACGTCGAGATACTGCCCAGCCAACCAGCGGAACGGATCACCTTTCGGTGGCTTCAGTCGCAGTCGCAGCACGTCTGTTGCAAGCAGATCCTTCGCGACAATTTTTACCGCGATCATGCGTCGCGGCAGGTCGGACACGCGCGGCACTTCACGCACCGCGATGGTCAAATCGCTGACTGGATGCGCTTGGCAGAGCAAAACGTCGCCACGCGCACGTTCGGCCTCGCTCAATGCTCGCGCCTCGCTGCCTTGTGTGCACTCGCCGCTGATCAGGCGCGCGCGACAACTGCCACAAGAACCACTCAAACACGAATACGGCAGCGCATATCCAGCGCGCTGCGCCGCCGCCAACACCGATTCACCCGCGATCACGTCGAACTGGTGCCCGCTTGGGAGGATGGTGATGTGGTGGCGATCGGTATCCGGCATGGCCAGTATCCTTTCGGGTCCGTTTTCGGTCATGCCTGACGGCGACGCAACATAATAGCCGTGCATGACCTGATTGATGCCAAGTGCGCGTGAACGTCAGTGTCTTGATCGATGCAAATCGGAAGCGCAAGGTCGCGGCGAGTTTGTCGCAGCCGATGGCCAAGATCGCCAACTTCGCACTCGCGGTTCGGCAGTTCGGGATCCAGCTTCTGCCGTGATTGCACGGCATCAGGCGGTGTCATGAGCGCGGCTTGGCGCGATGCGTCGGTGTGGCCGTCCATGGGTCATCCGGCCACGGATGTTTGGGGTAGCGGCCTTTGAGTTCTTTCTTGACCTCGGGATAGGTGCGTTCCCAGAAGCCTTTGAGGTCTTGCGTGACCTGGATCGGATTGCGTGCCGGCGAGAGCAGGTGCAGCACAATCGCGACCTTGCCCTTGGCAACGCGGGGCGTGTCGGCAAGACCAAATAGTTCCTGCAGCTTGACTGCGAGCACTGGTGCATCGCCCTGATACGACAGCTTGCGCGTCATGCCGCTCGGCACCGTGAGCTCGCGAGGTGCGTACTCATCGAGTTGCTTGCGTTGCGTGTAATCAAGCCGCGAGCGCAAGGCTTCGGCAAACGTCTCACCATCAAGGTCGGACAGGCGCCACTTGCCGTCGAGAAACGGCAACAACCAATCATCAAGTGATGCCAGCAAACCCGCTGCGCTGCAATCGGGCAGACCGAGTTCCGGGCACCAAGTGCGCAGCGACTCGACCCGCGCCTGCCACTCGCGCAAGCCGTCACTCCACGGCAAACCTTCAAGCCCGAGTTGGCGAACACCGGCGACCAGCATCGTTGCAGTGGCGGCGTCGCGCGCCGCAGGTACGGTCTTGCGGTCCAGCACGAGTTCGGCGAAACAGCGTTCTTCGCTCGCTTCGACCGCGCGCTTATCGCGATTGAACCCAAGTGCGCGCCGGCTATGGAAATGCGTTGGATAGCATCGCTCCAGCGTGTCTGGATCAAGCGGCGCGGCACGCTGAATCAAGCTGTCGCGATCTTCGAAGCGCAGTTCGCTGACGACCAGCCAAGGTTCGCCGTACAGCAATGCGTTGTCGTGCAGGCGCGCGCCACGGCCGTTCGACAACTGGTAGCGGCGTGGTTGTGCGGCATCCATCTTGGCGATGCGGTCTGGATAGGCGAGTGCGAGCAAGTCGCCGAGCTGATGGTGTGAATCGAGTCGTGATTTGGCGTCGCGATCCAATTGCAAGCGCCGTCGCCACTGCTTCGCGGTCTGATCGATCACCGCGAGTGCACCGCGATCTGCCGCGTCGATGCGGCGGCCGTCGCGAAAGTCGTGCAGCACATTCAGCCGGTCGCGCAGGTCTTCCGCGCGTCGCGCTTCGCCACGCAGCGGATCGCGGCCATCGAGCAGCGCGGCGGTATCGCAGGCCAGCGCACGTTCGCCGGCCTGCGCGCGTACCAGCAAGTTGGCGATACGTGGATGCGTGCCGAATGCCAGCAGCTTGCGGCCGTGCGGCGTGATACGGGCGTCGCTATCCAGCGCATCCAGCGACTGCAGCAGCGTCACCGCCGCCGCCATCGCGGCGGTGGGCGGCGCATCCAGCAGGCGCAGGGCAGCGGTCCCCCACTGCTTCAGCTCGAGCACAAACCCAGCGAGCTCGCTGCGTGCGATTTCCGGGCGCGTTCCCGGTTCCAGGCGTTGGCTCTCCGGCCATAATCGATAGCACCAGCCTTCGGCGACGCGACCGGCACGACCAGCGCGCTGCGTCGCCGATGACTGCGCGATATTCACGGTCTCCAGCCGGCTCATGCCGCTGCCGGCGTCCAGTCGCGGTTCGCGTGCAAGCCCGGAATCGATCACCACGCGTACACCGGGCAGGGTCACGCTGGACTCGGCGACATTGGTCGCAAGGACGACGCGTCGCCCAGCTCCCGGTCGCAACACGCGGGCCTGTTCGTCGACTGACAACTCGCCGTGCAGCAACACGACTTCGGCGTCGACGTCCGCCAGCGCACGCGCACATTGGTCGAGTTCAACTTTGCCGGGCAGAAAGCACAGCAGGTCACCGACGTGCGCTGCGAGTGCGTGCTGCACCGCGCGCTTCATCTGGAAGGCGAGCAGTTCTTGCGGGCGCGCCGGAAAATACGCCATGGTCACCGGATAACTACGACCGGCGCTGGTCAGACGCGGGCAGTCAAGGAAGCGCGCGAGCTTGTCGCCATCGAGCGTCGCCGACATCACCAGTAAGCGCAGGTCTTCGCGCAGGCCAGACTGGATATCGATACAGAGCGCGAGCCCGAGATCACCGTGCAAATGGCGTTCGTGGAATTCGTCGAACACGATCGCGCTGATGCCGGTGAGCATCGGGTCGTCTTGGAGCATGCGGGTCAGAATGCCTTCGGTCACGACTTCGACGCGTGTTTGCGCCGACACTTTCGATTCGAAGCGGATGCGATATCCGACCGTGGCACCAACCGGCTCACCGAGTGATTCGGCCATGAACGCGGCCGCCGCGCGTGCAGCGATACGGCGCGGCTCCAACATCAAAATTTTGCCGCGGCACCAGTCGGCGCCGAGCAAGGCCAGTGGTACCTGCGTGGTTTTGCCGGCACCGGGCGGTGCTTCCAACACCAAGCGCGGCAGCGTCGCCAGCGCGGCAACGATTTCCGGCAGCAACGGGGTGATCGGAAGTTGCGGTGCAGTCATCCGCGCATTGTCGCGGGATGACTGCGGAAAAGCATGATGTGCGAGTTAACGCCGTTTTTTCTCGCGCATCGTGCTGGTCAGATCGGGCGTCTGCCAGTAGTAGCGCAGCGCGTGCAGCGCGGCCCGCGGCGAACCGCGACCAGAGGCGACCGCTCGCACCGCAGGATCGAGACCGAGTGCTTTGGCATCGCGTTCGACCAGCTGGGCAAAACTCGCTTCGACTTCGGCGAGCTCCCTTTCCAGCGCATCGATTCGTGCCAAGTGATACGACCCTGGGCGACCCTCCCAGCCGACGATGGCGCCATAGATCGCGTCCATATGTTCGCGCAGACGTTCTTCGCCGGTGATGGCACCGCCCTCCTTGGTCGCGACAATTTGCCGCCGCACCGCTTCCAGTTGCTCGACCAGCGCCAGCAGTTTGGCTTTGGCGGCAGCGCCGGGCTGCATCGGCGCGGCGTGCGCTTTGGCTTGCTCACGCAGGCCGACAATGCGGTCGGATAGATCGGCCATGCGCTCGAACAGCCCATGCACGCGCATCGCGGCCGCGAACTGCGCCTTGCGATCGTCCAAGCTGTAAGTTGCACGCGGGTCCATGCCGATCTCCAACGGGGTCTCGTAGACCTTGCCATTCTTGGTCAAGCGCACCGTGTAGCGTCCCGGCAACACCCGCGGCCCATAGGTCGCAGCACCGGCAAGGGTCGCGCCTTGCGGCGTGCGTGGCGGTTTTACCGCCATCGCCCATTCGACGCGATTGATGCCGCGCCGCTTCGAAGCCGGCAAGGTGTCGATGACCTTGCCATCGGCGTCGATGATCTCGAGCTTGAGCTTGCCGAACAGGTGTCGTGCCTTCTGATGGTAGGTAATCACTGCGCCATCTGGTGCATTGGCGCCAACGTACGCGGCATCACCACGCGACCAGCCGCCGTAGCTTTGCAACCGTTGTTGCTGTGGTCGGTTCGGCAGCAAGGCGAGTTCGGCCGCGAGCGCTGTTGCGTCGAGATGACGCAGGGGCGTAATGTCGTCGATGATCCAGAGGCCACGGCCGTGGGTGGCGATGACCAGATCATGGTCCCGCGGCTGAATCGCGAGATCGCGCACTGCGACCGCAGGAAACTTGCCGCCTGTGAATGCCGCCCAGTTCGCACCGCCGTCGATCGAGATCCACAGCCCGAATTCGGTTCCGAGAAAAAGCAGGTTGCGATCAACCACATCTTCCCGGATCACATGCGCGTAGCCACGAACGCCTTGGGCCTGATCGGCGATCCGCGTCCAACTGCGACCGAAATCGCGAGTGACATAGACGTGCGGATCGAGATCGCCGAAGGTGTGGCGGTCGAACGTGGCGTAGGCGGTCGCCGCGTCGAAGCGGCTGGCCTCGATCCAGCTCACCCACGATGCCTTGGGCAGGCCACGGATATTGCGCACGGTATTGGTCCAGGTTTGGCCGCCGTCGCGCGTCACCTGCACGTTGCCATCATCGGTACCGACCCAGATCACGCGGCCGTCCTGCACCGATGCGCTGATCGAATAAATGGTTGTATGCATCTCGGCCGCCGAGTTGTCGACGGTGATGCCGCCCGACTTTTCCTGCTGCTGTTTGGCCGGATCATTCGTGGTCAGGTCCGGTGAAATGCGCTCCCAGCTCTGACCTTGATCACGCGAACGATGCAGAAACTGCGAGCCGAGGTAGACCGTGCCGCGCTCGGTCGGGCTCAAATGCATTGGCGCATTCCAATTGAAGCGCAGTTTTTCCTTGTCGTTCGCCTTCGGCTGGATGTCGCGCTGCTGCAATGTGTGCCGGTTGGCGCGGACAATGCTGCCGCCTTGCGACTCAAAGTAGACGTAGTCTTTCGGTGCGATCGGATCGGGAAACATCCAGAATCCATCACCGCCGGAGAACGGTTCCCACTGCGCGCTGCTGATGCCACCGGGATAGCTCGATGGCGCGATCCAGCTGGTGTTGTCCTGCAGGCCGCCATAGACCTCGTATGGGTCCTGATCGTCGACGGCAACGTGATAGAACTGCGAGATCGGCAGGTTGTCGTTCTTGTGCCAGAGCGAGCCACCGTTGTAGCTGGTCCACAGACCGCCGTCGTCGCCGCCGACGAGATGCTTCGGGTTCGTCGGATCGACCCACAGGTCATGCCAGTCGGCATGCGAGCCACCGCTGCTGCCGGAAAAACTCTTGCCGCCATCCTCGGACACGATCAAGCCGAGGTTCATCTTGAACACTCGCTCCGGGTTGGTCGGGTCGACGACCAGATTCGCGAAATAAAACGGCCGCCACACCATCATCTGGCTGCGGTCGCGTTCTTCCCAAGTGGCACCGCCGTCGCTCGATCGGAATAGCGCGCTGCGGGTTCCTTCAATTACCGCGTAGACGATCTTCGGATCGCTCGGCGCGATCGCAATGCCGATGCGGCCAAAGGGCTTGGTCGGGAATCCCTTGTTCGCTGCTGCGGTGTATTCGCGCCAGTGCGCGCCACCATCGCTGCTGCGAAACAGGCCACTACCGCTGAACGCGCTGTCGTTCGCGCCACCGGAGCGGAAGGTCCAGCCTTCGCGGCGAAAATCCCACATCGCCGCGAGTACGGCGTCCGGGTTCTGTGGGTCAAGTTCCAGGTCGGAGCAGCCAGTCGAGCGATTCGTGCCGGCCAACACCTTGGTCCAGGTCTTGCCGGCATCACCGGTCTTGAACAGACCGCGTTCGTCCGAGTCGCTCCACAACTTGCCGGGTGCACATACCCAAGCGGTGTTGCCGTCGTTCGGATGCACGATGATCTTGGCGATGCGCTCGCTCTCGGCAGGCCGAGATGCGACCAAGTTTCACCGCCGTCCGTGGAACGATAGACGCCGTTTCCGACCGAGACCGAGTTGCGCGTCCAGCTTTCGCCGGTGCCGACCCAGACATTCTTCGGATTCGACGGATCGATCGCGATGGCACCGATTGACTGCACTGGTTGGTCGTCGAACTTTGCTGCGAAGGTGGTGCCGCCATCCAGCGACTTCCAGACGCCACCGCTGGCGGCGCCGACGTAGAGCACGGTCTTGCCGTCTTCGTTGTACGCGGCGATGGCGCTGATGCGTCCGCTCATCGCCGAGGAGCCGATGTTGCGGATACCGAGACCGGAAATGGTCGCGCTGTCGAATGCAGCGGCGTCGTGGCCGGTCGCGAGCAGCGTGGTCGCGAGCACGATCGGGCCTACCGCGCGTTGGATCAATCGGGGTGCGCGCTTCATGGCTTGGCTCCTTCCGGGAACGCGAACAGGGCATCTGCGAGTTCCGCATTCGCTTCGGCACGGGTGTAGGTGACGGTGGACTTCTGCGTCGAGCCCTTGCTGCCGGATGCCACCGAGAACGGCAGGTAGACGCCATTCACGCGCTCGTAATCGCCGAGATCCGTCTCCCCTTCAAAGGCGCTGCCGCGATACCAACTCTTGCTGACGATGCGGATTTCGAGGAAGAAATCGGGATCGAAGTAGTACATGGCTTCATTGCCGGTGGCGTAGGTGATGCGCAGCTTGTGCGCCTCGGTACCGTCGATGTCCTCGGTGCCGAGATACTCGACCTTGTGCCCTTTCTTCGCGTAATCGACCAGCGGCCCTTCGAGGTCGGCGTCGACGCTCATCTCCTTGATGTCATCGGCAGAGAGCTTCTGCGGGTCCTTGCGGCCGCCGAATGGCGAGATCGACCAGGCATCCTGGCCGTCGAATGCGCGCACCTGGGTCATGCCCTGGATCGAGAATTCGCTGCGCACCTTGCCCGCGCGCTTGTATTCCGAGACCTCCGCCTCGAAGCCACCGGTCTGCAGTCGGCCGCTGAGCTTGAGTGCATGGATCGCGCGGATCGCGTCGAGCCCGCCGCGTGCATCGATGTTCTTCGCAATCAATTCGTCGGCCGTCATCGCCGACGCCCACCACGGCAGCATCAGCAACAGCCCGCCCAGACTCAACCATGTACGCATCGGTGTCTCCCCTCAATGAGGCCTTCGAGACTAGGTGCCTCAGCTGCGCGCGCCAATGCCGGAAGTCGCTGCTGTGACGAGACGTGGCGTGTGCGAGCCGTGTTAACCGCTGCGCGCCATCGTCTTGCGTGCAAGTTTCATTAGTTCGCGGAAATACAACTCCGGGAACCAGCGCTTGACGCGCCAGCGTATGCGTTCGGTGGTGGTGGGAATGATCATGAAGTCACCACGTTGCTGTGCCTTGAACACATAGTCGGCGATGTCGTCGGCGGACTCTTTGGCGTTGTCCATCAGCTTCGCGGCGACGCCAATGAACTTCGCGTTCGGTGAGCGCGCGGTTTCCAGCAGATTGGTCTTGAAAAAAATCGGACAGATCACCGAGACCTTCACATCGAATAATGCCATTTCGCCACGCAGTGCTTCCGAGAGCGCGACCACGCCAGCTTTGGCAACGCCATAGCTGGCAATGCCGGGCGCGCCGGCAATACCAGCGAACGACGCGGTGCTGAGGACGTGGCCGCGACGCTGGGTCTGAAACATCGGCGCGAACGCCTTCATGCCGCGCACGACACCGAACAAGTCGATGTTAGTGACCCAGCGCCAGTCATCGAGTGAGCTATCGGCAATCGAGCCGGCACTGGCGACGCCGGCATTGTTGATCAGCACGTCAAAGCCATCCCAGTGTGCACGCACCGTGTCACGCATCGCTTCGACCGAGGCATCGTCACCGACATCGACCTCCACCGCGAAGTGCGAGCCGCCATGCGCGGCGAGTTCGTCGACCACCGTTTTTGCCCGCTCCGTCAGCAGTTCGGCGACGGCGATGTCGTAACCGGCGCGCGCATAACGATGCGCCAAGGCGCGGCAGAGGCCGCTGCCAGCGCCGGTGATGAGGGCTCGGGGTCGGGACATCAATGCGCTCCGTGGTGGAAGGCCTGAGCCTATCAGTGGCCAGCGTAGGTTTGCGGCGCATCCCCCGGCCGTGTCTACAATCGCGTTCTCTACCGTGCCCGAGCCCGCCATGACCGATCCCCTGTTCGACCTCACCGGCAAGACCGCCCTGATCACCGGGGCCAGCCGTGGCATTGGTGAAGCAACTGCGCACTTGCTCGCTGCGCACGGCGCCCATGTCATTGTGTCGAGCAGAAAACTTGATGCCTGCGAAGCGGTGGTCGCAGCGATCCGCACGGCCGGCGGCGTCGCCAGCGCGATCGAAGCGCACATCGGTGATGTCGCCTCGATGGACCGGCTGTTCCAGAAGATTCATGACCGCGGCTTCGGCCTCGACATTCTGGTCAACAACGCTGCGGCGAACCCCTACTTCGGGCCAATGATCGACATGGGCCTCGATGCCTTCGAGAAGACCGCGTCGGTGAATCTGCGCGGCTACTTCTACTGTTCGCAACACGCTGCGAAGCTGATGCAAGAACGCAGCGGTGGCTGCATCATCAACGTCGCCTCGGTGAACGCACGGCGTGCCGGTGCCGGGCAGGGCGTGTATTCGGCGACCAAGGCCGCGATCGTGTCGCTGACCGAAGGTTTTGCGAAGGAACTGGCGCCGCTGAAGATCCGGGTGAATGCCGTGCTGCCAGGCTTGACCGATACCAAATTCGCCTCGGCGTTGACCCAGAATGCACAAATCATGCATCTGCTATTGCGCCAGATTCCGCTCGGCCGCGCTGCCGAACCCGCCGAGATCGCACCGATGCTGTTGTTCCTCGCCTCGCCGGCCGCGAGCTACATCACCGGCGCCAGTTTCCCGGTCGATGTGGGATACTTGGCCTAGCCGCGTCATGATGACGTGACTGGACGAGCCTGCGCGACGACGGCAAGCATGCCTGCCGGTTCCCCCGCCCACTGCCGACTGCAGATGCCAGAAACCGCATACTCGCCTCACCTCGCACTCGATCCCGCACTGCCGCGGCTGCGCATTAGTGCGAGCTTCGTCGTTGGCTTGAGCGTGTCACTGGTGCTGCACGGCGTGCTGCTGGGCCTGCTGCTGATGCGTGATGGCAGCGCCGGCAGCGTGGCGGTCGCGTCGTCGTCGCCACTATTGATCGATTGGCAAGCGGAAGCGCTGCCGCTGCCCTTGCCGGTTGTATCACCACCGTCGCCGGCGACTGCGGTGGCCGCGGCGGTGCGCGCATCGACGAGCGATGCACCGCGCAGTTTGGCGGCCACGCCAATGTTCAGCGTCGATGCTGTCGGCGACCTGCCGGCTATCGACGCGCAGCCGGTCGCAGCGACTACGACCGAGACCGGCGATCACGACGATGCGGCGCTTGCTGCCGTGGCACAACCAGCGTTTACACCGGCGGGCGACGAAGCCTATGTCTGGGATGTACTCACGCATTTGCGCCGCTTTCAGCACTACCCAGAGCGCGCGCGTCAGCGCGGTATCGAGGGAACGGTCTGGTTGCGGGCACGGGTGTCGCGGCGCGGAGAAGTCTTGCGCGCTGATATCGAACACAGTTCCGGGCAAGCACAGCTTGATGCGGCCGCTACTCGGCTGATCGCGCAGGCGTCGCCGCTGCCGCCGCCGCCCGACGGGGCTTACGCCATCACCGATCTCAGCCTGCCGGTGGAATACCGGCTGCATCGCGAATGAGTGCGTGGACAGCGGTGTTTGCCGCACATGCGACCGAACTACGCGCGGTGCTGGCACGCGTGCTCGGCGACGTCAGCTTGGCCGAGGATTGTGTCCAGGACACGGTGATGCGTTTGCTTGACGCCGATTTCTCCAGCGTCCGCGACCCCAAGGCGTTTCTGTTCCAGGTCGGCTACAACCTTGCCCGCGACGCCTTGCGGCGACGTCATGTGCGCGGTTCGGTCGTTGATGATGCCGATGCCGCGATCGATGCGGTGGTGTCGAATGATGCTGGTCCAGAAGTGCATCTGCTGGTGCGCGAGCAACTCGCGATCGTGAGTCGTGCACTGGCGCAACTGCCCGATCAGCGCCGACGCGTGTTGTGGCTGGTGCGCGTCGAAGGCCTCAGCCTCAAGGAAACGGCGGCGACGCTCGGCATTACCGCCAAGACCGTCGAGAACCACATGACGCAGGCGTTGCGGCAACTGACCGAGTTGATGACGCTGACCGAGTCTGGGGGAATCGCACCGCGTACGCGTCGTGCTCAGGCGAGGGACATTCAATGAACGACGGCGTGCGACAACAAGCGGTGCAATGGCTGATGCAGGTCCGCGACCAACCGGAGGATGTCGGCGTGCAACAGGCGTTCGACCTGTGGCTAGCTGCTGACGATCGCCATCGTCTGGGATATCTGGATGCATTGATTGCGTTCAACGCGGCAGCCGATGCGCACGCACCGATGCACGCACCGATGCGGCCGGGTGTTGCGCGTCGGCATCGGCTATGGCTGGGTGCTGCGTTAGGCGTGCTGCTCGCTGTTGTCGGGCTGTATGGGCCGCGCTGGTTCGAACAAGTGCGTGCTGATGAAACCAGTGCGCCGGGTGTCGCTCGTGAGCTTGTGCTCGCCGATGGCAGCCAATTACGACTGGCACCGGATTCGGCGATCGCCATCGATTTCAGTGCGAGTGAGCGTGACATCGAATTGTTGCGCGGTGCTGTGACCATCGACGTCGCCGCCGATTCGCGCCCGCTGATTCTGCGTCATCATCAGACGACGGTGCGCGACATCGGTACGCGCTTCGCGGTGCAGGCGGCACCGGATGTGCTGCGCGTTGGCGTCGTCAGTGGCGTGGTTGAGGTCACGCGAGCAGATCGCGCGGCGGTACGAATACCTGCGGGCGCGCAGATCGAATGGCATGGTGCCGCCGTCGAGCAACGACCGTGGCAGGAACACCGTGACGTCGCCGACATGTTGCTGCTGGATCATGCGCCGGCGGCACTGGCGCTGGCGCAGTGGGCAGCGTTTGAAGGCAGCCGCGTGCAATGGATCGGCGCGCCGCCAAGCGATATCAGTTTGGATGCAGCGCTACCGATGCGCAGCGCAGAGGAACGACACGCAGCACTGGCGACGCTGGCGCGCGAATTTGGCCTCGATGTGCTCCTAGACGGTGCCGGCCTGGTCGTGCTGCGCGCGGCGCGCTAAACCGTTAGGGTGCGCCCTGCACTCCTTGCGGAAGGACCTGATCGAGATGCAATTTGGGTGGCGTGCACTGAGTCTGCTGGGGCTGTTGGCGGTTGCGCCAACGCAGGCCTGTATGCCGTCGCGCTCGCTTGCCGCACCGCTGCCGGTATCGGACTTGTTGGCGGCGACGCGAACACTCGCCGCCGTCAGTGGGTGTCGCATCCTGCTCGCGCCGGGTTTGGCGGCCCGCAGCACGCTCGGTGTGATCGCTGCCGACACTGCGGTCGCTGATGCGCTCGATCAACTCTCGGCAAGGCTTGAACTCAACTGGACGCAACAGGCCGGCGACATCACCTTCGTCGCCGCGGCCGCTGCCGGTCACGCGCAGACTGCTGCGGCGTTGACCATTGAAGCGACCACCGATCCGCATCAGTTGCCAGCGCCGATTGAACAGGCGCGCACAGCGGGCGAACGCAGTCCGGCGATCGCGCGTACGCAGATCGCCGACGCACGCTTCGCCGATGATGCCTTGCACGATTACACGACGGCGGTGGCGCGCGCGCCCGGCGTTTACGGCATGGCCTCCAGCGACGTGATCCGCGGCGTCAGCGCATCGCGACTGTCGCCCAGTCAACGCGCCAGCCTGCTGACCATCGACGGCATTCCGTTGCCTGCCGAAGCATGGCTGTTCAATCGCCCCGGTCTCGGTTTGGTCCGCTCGCTCGACATCACCCGCACCGGCACCGGATTGGCCAGTGGCTATGGTGCCGGGGCCGGCGATCTGGCGATGGCAACGCGCATGCCCGCTGCTGAAACCCAGTTCGGCATTGGCCTGTCTTACGCGCCGGCGTTGGCGCCACAAGTCAGTGCCACCGCCACCGGCGCAGCCGGCGTTCCGGGACTGCGTACTGCCGTCGGATTCAGTCGCCAGATCGGTACCGAAGCCATCGACGGCGCCGCTCAGCCGGACGTATTCGCACAACATCAATACGCCGCGCGACTGGCATGGCAAAGCCCCGAGCAAGCGCATCTGCTGCAGGCCAGCGCACTCGATTTTCAGCGCGCTGATCTCGGCGGCGCCGAAACGCCCTGCGGCGGTGGCCAGCCCCATTGCGTGCTCGGCGCTGAGATTGCGATGCGCGGCGCGGCCGCGAGTTGGCAATGGCAGGTGGACAACCGATGGCAAGTGCTCGCGCTGGCCGGCACCTCAGAAACGCGCGCTGCGGTGACTCGTTACGACCTCGGTGTACTCAGTCCGGCGCAACCGGCCTACATCCGCATGCATCACCTCGATACCCGCGTCGAGATCGATGCCGGTACGCATTCGATCCTCAGTGCTGGTCTGCTGCAGGCGCGCCGCGACTACCGCATCCACGGCGAGCGTCGCTTCGTCATCAATGGCGCCACCGCCAGCTCGCTCGGCATGATTCCGGCGGGCCCAGGCAACGGCAGCCTGAGCTACGCGAACTCGGAAACGGCACGTACCGATCTGCCACAAGCCTATGCCGAGTGGCAGTATGACGATGGCGAACATTGGGACGGGCACATCGGGCTGCGAACCATTGCCACCGACGCGGCCTCGAAAATCGATGTCCGCGACATCCGCGCCGACAACTGTGCGCTCGCACCCGGCCACCACCTGGCGCTCGACCACTGTGCCGATGCACTGCTTGCACTGGTGCGTGCGCGCAACGACCGCATTCGTCATCGCGACACGCTATGGCTGCCGAATGCCGCGCTGCGCTGGCGCGACGACGATGGGCAATGGCTGGCGCTGCAATGGCGTGAAGGTTTCCTCGGTTCGGATGTGAACTCGCTGGCACTCAGTCCGGATTCGGCGCTGGAGCGACTGCGCAGTAGCGAAATCGCTTGGCTGCGACCGCTCGCGGCATCACTACAGTTGGAACTTCGCCTGTTCCATCACGATTGGCGCGATCGCGTCGCTAACCTCACTGGCCGTGTCGATGACGCCCTGCGATTCGATAGCGAAATCTTCGGCAGTGAATTGCAGTTGGGTGGTCAGCCGCATGAACACGGTGAGTGGTGGCTGCTGGCGGGTCTGTTGCGGACACACTCGAACCTGACCGTGTTGGCGCGCGACGATGCCGCCGTGCGCGGTGCCCCGCAATGGTCGCTCGGCGGCGGCGGCCGCTGGCGCTTCGGTAATGGCGCCTATGTCGGTGGACACTTCAGTCACGCCGCATCGACCTGGATCGTCAACGACAACGCCTCGCTCGAACGCCTCGAATCCCGTGATCTGCCTGACCTGCGCATCGGCTTACGTCGCGGCCGTTTCGACGTTTCGGCATGGGGCACCAATCTGCTCGACGATGACTATGTCGCCGACAGCTATGGCCGCAGCATCGAACTCACGCCTTACCACGCCTATGACCGCATCATCGGACTCGACGCGCGCGTGGACTTCTGACCGATGCTTAAGGCGACAGCGCACATCTTGCTAGCGCGTCGGCGCGCAACAACACCCACTCGCGACGATTGCTTTGTCCGAGTGCGATCACCTTCGTGGTATCGACGCAGGCGGGGATGCTGCTCGCTTCGGCGAACAGCGCGCGTTGTAACGGTGCCGAACGCAGCCATGAGCTTGCCGCCAAGAACTGCTCGCTCGCCGGGCGCTTGAAGCCGAACTCGGCAACCGGCCCCACGGCTTGCAGCAAGTTTTGTTCGCGCCAACCGACTAGCCCAAGGCTGACCGCTGGTCCGGCGACATCACGGGCGCGCTGCATGATCGCGCGGCCCGAGCTATGCGCGTCCAGCAGTGGATAAGCGACCGTGCCGAGCCCGATCCACAACGCGGTCATCAAGCTGAAACAGGCGCGCAGCGCATATCGCGTGCGCCACACCATCGCTGCGATGACGCCGACCGCGCCGACGAGTGCGAGCATCCACCAGAGTGCGTCGCCGGTGCCGGTCAGACCACGAGCCGCTTCCTGCTTTGCCTCGAAATGCGGCTCGCCCAACGCCGCCATCAGGCCGCCGATCAGCAAGGGCAGCGAGAGCGCCCAGACGAAGCCGAGCAGCAGGCGACGGAACCCATTCTGGCGCACGGCGAAGACCATGCCAGGTGCGAGCGCGACGCACAGCATCGGCAGGATCGGCAGGATGTACATGTCGCGCTTGCCGGGCGATAGCGAGAAGAACAACAACACCAGCGTCGACCACATCATCGGGATGAGCACGCGCGCATCACCGCGAGAACGTATTTGCCGCCATGCGTACGGCAGTGCCCACGGCCAAGTCAGCACGAACGGCAGCCACGTCGTCAGCATGACCTCGCCGAAATACCACCATGGTTGGAAATGATGATCCGGATTCGCGTAACGGCGTGCCGTCTGGCCGAGCAGAATCTCACGCACATAGGCCGACAGTTCAGGGGTCGTGGCGTGTTGCCGCTGCATACAACAACGGCCCTAACCAGATCGCAGCGGCAGCGATGAACGCGAGCACGCCGATACCGAGGTCGCGGCGCGAGGTCGCTGTCACCGCTACGACACCGGGCGGCGAGCGACCTTCGACTGCCCTCATCCAGCCCCGTCGCCGCACCAGCGCGATCACCGGGAGCATCAACAGGGCCAACGCTCCGACACCCTTGCTGATCGTGCCGATCGCCGCCCAGAACCATCCTGCGGCCTGGCGTGTACGTGATGGCGCGATCAGCGCATAGACGAGGAATGAATGCGTCGCTGCAGTGATGGCGAACACCAGAAATGGATCGATCTGTGCGCGTTTGGACTGATAGGTGAACTGGAATGCGAACAACAACATCAGTGCGGCGAGCCGAGCTGCGCGTCGTCCCCACAACTTGAGTGCCAGATCGAATGTCAGTGCGATCGTGCCGAGACTGGCCAGCAGCGATGGCAACAAGAATGCGATGCGCCATTCGCCGGTCAGTGCATGCGCCGCAGCGAGTAACCACATGAACAGCGGCGGTTTGTCCGGATAGATTTCGGCGCCGCGATGCGGCACCAAGTACTGGCCGTGCTCGACCATCTGCTTCGCCACCAGCACGAAGCGTGGCTCGTCCGCCGGCCACGGGTCGCGCAGGCCAATACCGATGCCGAGCACCAGCAGCGACAGCGCCAGCAAGAAATAAAAGTCGCGGCGCTGCAGGCTCATGCCAGTCAGCGAGTGATCGGTAGGGTCAGCACGAAACAGGCACCACCCGACTCGATATTTTCAGCACGAATCTGGCCGCCATGTTCCTCGGCGATCTTTTGCACCATCGCCAGTCCCAGCCCGCCGCCCTTGGGTTTGGTGCTCATGTAAGGCTCGAACCAGCGGCCGTCAAACTGCAGTGGCAGACCGGGGCCATGATCATGGAGTACCAATTCGAGGTCATCGCCTTGTTGCGACAGCCGTGCGCTGATGGCGACGCCATGACCACCCGCCTCGACGGCATTGGTCAGCAAATTCACCAACAGTTGCCGCAGGCGCTCACGGTCGCCGCGCAGACTTGGCAATGGACTGGCGATCGCGCGGGTGATGCGGCATTGGCCGCTGGACTCGTAAAGGTCCAGTACTTCGTTGAACAAGACATCGAGCGCGAGCGGCCGCAGATCGATACGTGCCGGCTTGGCGTAGTCGCCGAAGGCATTGACCAAGCCCTTGAGTGCTTCGACTTGGGCGACGATGGTCTGCGTCGCACGATCCAGTATTTGTGCGTCGGCCGCATCGAGCTTGGCCTTGAAGCGGTGTTGCATGCGTTCCGCTGCGAGTTGGATTGGCGTCAGTGGATTCTTGATCTCGTGCGCGAGTCGGCGCGCGACTTCGCCCCAGGCGGCTTCGCGCTGCGCCTGTGCGATCACTGACATATCGTCGATGATGACGACGTAGCGCAAACCATCGCCAGTGAGTTGCACCGCACGCAACAACAATGCCCGCGGCGGATCACCGGGCAGCAACAGCTCTTCGCGCCATTCGCTACGTGCATCCAGGTTGCGGCCACGGATGGTTGCCAGCACCTGCGCAGCATTGCTCGATGTCGCAGCCGCCGCGTCGAGGGTCTGTTCGATCAGCGCCACCATTGGGCAATCAAGGAGTTCGGCGGCGGCCGCATTCGCGGTCAATACGCGCTCATGATCGACGCTAATGACGCCCGCTGACAGACGCGATAGAACCGCCGCAAGATGTGCACGCGCCTGTTCGGTCTCGGCGCGACTGGCTTGGTCGCGCGCGTCGAGTTCGGCGAGATCGCGGCTCATACGATTGAATGCGGTCGTCAGCGCACCGAGTTCATCCTGCGATTGCACCTCGATTTGTGCGCCGAAGCGGCCTTCGCCTATCTCTGCCGTCGCCGCCGACATGCGTGCGATCGGCTGGATCAGGCGGCGGGTGGCGGCCAACGCTGCAAGCATCGCGGCGAGCAGTGCGAGCAGGGTGACGAAACCGAGGATTAGCACGAAGGTCGACTTCAACGCGCCGCGCTGGAAGCGCAGTTGTGCGTAGTCGATGCTGCTGCGCTCGAGCACCGCGAGTTGCGGCGCGAGTTGCGGCGGCAGTGGCTGAATCCATTGCAGCAAATGCCGACGACCGACCGCATCGGTGCTGGTGGTTAGCGCACGTACCACCAGTGTTTCGCCGATCGTCAATGTCTGCGCGATGCGCCCGGATTCGCCGACCTGAAGACGCAACGCCTCATCCGGTGCTGGCGGCTGCGTGATTGCAGCGGTGCTGTAAGCCAGCGCTTCGAGGCCGCCGTTGGCATCGTAACTGGCGAGATGGGCGACCGGCGCGTTGGCGGATTCCAACGTCAGATCAAACTGTGCCTGCAGATCGGCCAAAGGATCGGCCGCAACGCGCATCGACAATGCTTCAATTTCGGCGAGGGTATTGCGCTGCTCGCGTTCCAGCACCTGTTCGCCGAGTGCGCGCGCAGCTTCGTGCGCGGCTTCCAGATCGACGCGAAACCAAGAGTCGATGCCGGCGTCGAGAAAGCGCATCGCGAAGCCAGCGACCGGCAGCGCGGCGGGCACGGCGATCAGCCCAAGCAGAGCGGCGAGACGCGCGTTCAGGCGCGCGCCGGGCTGTCCTTCGGCGCGTTCACGTCGCAGACGCAGGAGTTCGCGTGCGATGCTGCCGAGCAGCACCAACACCGCCGCTGCAGCGACCCCGAATAGCCAGCCATAGGCCGCCCCGAAGTGGCTTTGTGCGCTCTCGGCATCCGCCGCGAGCCAGAGTGCAGCAACCAGCAATGCCAGCGCTGCGATCGTCGGGAGCAGCCAGACCAAGCGCCGTTGCATTAGCCGCCCCAGTCCCGCGACGGCGTCGCGAGCTGCCATTCACGATCGATCAGAGCCGGCAGTCGCAACGGCGCCAGTAACGCACTACTGACCAAATCGACGCGCACTGATCCGCTGCTAGCGCCGAGATCGGCGAGCACGATGCGGTCCAGTGCGGCAATCAGACGGGCGCGACTGACGAACACGCGCGCGGCCGCATCGTTCTGCAGGTGCAGTTCGTATTGCCGCGACAACGGTCGGTAGCGCAGGTCGATGTAGCTGGCGATCTCGCCATCGACGTGAATCGCCAGACGCAGCGGGATGCCGTGATCGAGCGCCTGCAATTGCGTGTCGGTAAAGCGCAGATCGAGATCGAGCACGAGATCATCACCTTCACGCGCGGCACTACGAATCGTCGATCCCTGTGGGTCGTGACAGGCCGTCAGCAGCAGGCTAATCGCGAGCGGCCAGCACCGCGTAATAAAAACGTCGAGGCCGTCGCCGCCTGACAAGTTCTGACGACCATGCTTCTGGGCGACGCCGAACCAATGCGGGACGACGTCGAGCGCTTGAGCGTCGCGACGACGTTCCAGAAAGGCTGCGACTTGGCCGTCGTTTTCATCCGCGAGCACCGAACAGGTCGCATAGACTAGCCGTCCGCCCGGGGCCAGCAAAGGCCAGAGCGCGTTCAGCAACTCCGATTGCGTGCGCAGCAGGGCAGCGATGTCGGCGTCGCGGCGCAGCAGACGGATGTCGGGATGGCGGCGGATGACACCCGTGCCCGAACACGGCGCGTCGAGCAGAATGCGGTCGAAACGACGACGACTGATCGCCGTGTGCTGACGCAAATCGGCGGCGAATAGTTCAGCATCGATGTGCAGGCGCGCCAGTCCCGACCGAGTTCGCGCAACGCGCGCTGCGTCGATGTCGACGCCAACCAAGCTGGCCAGGCCGGGCTCGCGCTCAGCCATGTGTGCGAGTTTGCCGCCCGGCGCGCAACACGCATCGAGCACCTGCAGTCCTGGCCGGAGATCTAACAGCTCGACGGCAAGTTGTGCGGCACCATCCTGGACCGAAAATTCACCTTCGGCGAACCCGGGCAATTGCGTGACATCCAAGCCCTGGTCGATGCGCAGCGCGTCCGGGAGATGCGCAAATGCGGCCGCCTCGATGGCGTGCGCTGACAGCAGCGACTGGAGTTGATCAAGGCGACGACGTTGACGATGAACGCGCAGCCAAGTTGGCGCCGGCGCATTGTTCGCAGCAAAGAGGGTGCTGGCGTCCGTGCCCCAATCGTGTTCAAAGCGGCGAATCATCCATGCCGGATGGTTGTGGCTGATCTCGGGCGTCGCCGGTAGCGCCGCCAGCAACGCTTCACGCTCGCGTTGAAAGCGTCGCAGCACTGCATTGACGAGGCCGGCAAGATTGGTTTCACCCAAGGCGCGCGCTGCGGTGACGCTGGCATCGACGACCGCATAGGCGGCATCGATGCCGAGTTCAAGCTGGGCGAGGCCATTGATCAGAAGTGCTTCGACGGCGTCATGCCGCCTCGGCAACGGCTTCGTGAGCAAGCTGCGAAGCAGCGCTTCGTAACGAAAGATGCCGCGCAGGCTGGCATACAAGATCGCGCGCAGTTGCGCACGGTCACGGGCATCGTCGATGCGGGTGTCGGCGTCGGTCAGCAGGTCGGTCAGCGATGCGCCGCCGCGACGCAGGCTTGCGAGTGTTTGCGCGGCCACGGCGCGGATCGGCAGCGTGCGCTTCATGCGCGACGTAAATCGCTGCGTGCATTCAGATATTCCTGCGCCGTGATCGGCCGGCCGCCATCACGCTGCACGCGCAGCAGTCGCAACACGCCAGCACCGGTGGCGATGTCGATACCGTCGCGGTCGGCATGGGTGATTTCGCCAGGTACGCGCTGTCCGGTCGCAGCTAACGCGGTCGCGGCGTGGACACGCAGGCGTTCGCCGCCGAGATTCAGTTCTGCGACCGGCCACGGCGTGAACGCGCGCACCTGCCGTTCGAGTTCGATCGCTGGCCGTTCTAAGTCCAGCACGGCCTCGCGCTTGACGAGTTTGTGGGCGTAGTAGACGCCGTGTTCGGACTGCGCTTGCGCTGCTGGCAGCGTGCCGCTCGCGAGGTGATGCAGTCCTTCCGCGACCAGTTCGGCGCCGAGGGCCGAGAGCCGGTCATGCAGGCGGCCGCCGGTTTCATCCGATGCGATCGGCAACGCGCGGCGCAAATACACCGGGCCAGTATCGAGGCCTTTTTCCATGCGCATCAGACAGACACCGGTCTCGCTGTCGCCGGCGGCGATCGCGCGCTGGATCGGTGCCGCGCCGCGCCATCGCGGTAGTAACGAGGCATGCACGTTCAAGCAGCCGTGCAGCGGAACATCAAGCACCTTCTGCGACAGGATCAGACCATAGGCGACGACGATCATCAGCTCAGGCTGGTAGTCGACAAGACGTTGCCGACTGGCGACCGATTTGAAGTTCTCCGGTTGTTCGATCGGCAGTCCGGCGGCGATTGCCCGCTGCTTGACGGGACTGGCCGCGAGCGCCCGGCCGCGCCCGGCCGGGCGATCGGGCTGCGTGTAAACCGCAACGATCTGATGGCCGCTGGCAAGTACAGCATCGAGACAGGGCACGGCGAACTCCGGTGTGCCCGCAAACACGATGCGCATCAGATTGAATGCTCGCGATCCGGTGCGTCGCGCTTATCGCGCGCTTGCTTCGCCAGCTTCTTGCGGACCATGTCGCGCTTCAACGGCGATAGATAATCGACGAAGACTTTGCCGGCGAGATGGTCCATCTCGTGCTGGATACACACGGCGAGCAGACCGTCGGTCTCGATCACGTAGCGCTCACCTTTCCGGTTCAGCGCCTCGACGCGCACCGAGTTGGCCCGCGTCACGTCGGCGTAGATGCCAGGCACCGACAGACAGCCTTCCTGGTAGACCTGCTCGCCTTCACGCTGGGTGATCTTCGGATTGATCAACACGGTTGGCTGGTCCTTGCCCTCAGACACATCAATCACGATCAACTGTTTGTGGACATCGACCTGTGTCGCCGCCAAACCAATGCCTGGCGCGGTGTACATGGTCTCGAACATGTCGTCGATCAGCGTTTGCAGCGTCGCGTCGACGGCTTCGACCGGCCTGGCGATCGTGCGCAGCCGCGGGTCGGGGAATTCAAGAATGTCGAGTTTGCTCATCGGGATCTCCTGCGCCTACGGCATGGAGGCGGGAGTGCCTCGATCAAGCCCTGCGATGGGGTGATTTTATCGCGGATAGAATTGGGATACACTCGGATCAGTCCTCGCCAAATCAGAGGCTTAGCCGCCATGCTTAAACGAACGCTTGCAGTATTGGCCGGAATTCTCTTCAGCGCATCTGTTTTTGCGCTGGATGCGGATGACCTGCGACCTGATCATCCGGATTCCTACACTGTCGTCCAAGGCGACACGTTGTGGGACATTGCCGGTCGCTTCCTCAACAATCCCTGGCAATGGCCAGAGATCTGGCAGGCCAACGACCAGATCAAGAATCCGCACCTGATTTATCCCGGTGATGTGATCAGCTTGATTTACGTCGATGGCAAGCCGATGCTGACGTCGGGCCGTGTGCTCGGACAACGTCCGCAGCACGACAAGCTGTCGCCGCGGGTTCGCGATATGGGCGGCAAACGTGCTGTCGGGCCGATCCCGCTGGACGAGCTCAAAGCCTTCCTCGAACACACGCGCGTGCTTAGCGAAGTCGATGCCGATGCCTTGCCCTATGTGGTTGGCAACGAAGAAACTCGCCTGCGCACCACCGAGATGGGGTTGGTCTACGTGCGCGGTCTCAACGCCCGCCCGGGCACCGAAGTCGATATCGTACGCCCGACCTTCGTCTATCGCGAAATTCAGAAGGGCGCGCCATGGCAGCACAAGCAGCGCGTAGTCGGTTCCGAAGACTGGAACCCGAGTCAGGGCTATACCCTCGGCAGTCTCTGGACCGATCACATCGGCCGCTATTGGCGCGAACGAAACGCCGAGATCTTGGGTCACGAAGTAGTTCAGGTAGCGCGCGCTCGCGTGCTTGCCGAAGGTGATCCGGCAACCTTGGAAATTCGTGTTGGCGACATCGAAGTGCGTGCCGGCGATTTGATCCTGCCGGTGGATGCCTCGCCCTACGATCCCTCCTATTCGCAGCATGCGCCTGATTCGGTGCCTGACAACATGCGTGTGCTTGCCGTGTCGGACGGTTTTTCTGTGACCGGCCCAGCTCGCGTCGTCGCGCTCTCGCGCGGTGCCCGCGACGGTGTCGAAAACGGCCAAGTATTCGCCGTCATGAACCAGGGCGAGCGAGTACGCGATACCGTCAAGCACCCGAGCGGCGACATCAGTTCGGCCTTCAGCCCGAAGAAGAAGTACGTCACCTTGCCCGATGATTCGCCGGCCACGTGATGATCTTCCGCACCTTCGAGAAGATCAGTTACGGCTTGGTGATGGACGGCAAGCGCCCAATTTTCGTCAACGATCTGGCGCGCGAACCGCAGTCACTCTGATTCAATCTGACCGAGACCACGAAGGGCGCGACGCAAGTCGCGCCCTTTTTGTTGCGAAATTTCCGGTGCCAGATTGCGATCTCGACGATCGCGAAGGTGCTGACGCGTCGTGCACGCTGTGGCAATGGACAATGACACCCGGATCGACCTCAATGAACGCGAGGCATGGCTGATCGCATTACGGGCGCCTGGCCTTGGCAATCTGCGCATCGGAAAGTTATACGAACATTTCGGCAGCCTGCGCGCAGCGCTGGACGCCAGCCGGTCGTCGCTGCGCTCGGCCGGCTTGCCCGAGGCAGTGTGCGCCGAGCTGGCCAGGTGTGGGCGGACGTCGATCCGCGCCGATCTCGATTGGCTGGACGCATCGCCGCAGCGGCACCTGTTGACCTTGGCCGATCCCGACTACCCGCCGTTATTGCGCCGCCTCGACGACGCGCCGTCGGTGTTATTCGTCGAAGGTGACCTCAACGCCTTGTGGCGAGCACAAATCGCGATGGTCGGCAGCCGCAATGCCAGCCGTTCCGGTGTCGGCATCGCGGGCGATTTTGCCAAATACTTCGCACGCCTCGGCATCGTCGTGACCAGTGGCCTGGCCGAAGGTATTGACGCCGCAGCGCATACCGCCTGCCTTGATGCCGGCGCTGCCACGATTGCGGTCTGTGGCACCGGGCTTGATCGTGTGTATCCAGACCGGCATCGCGCGCTAGCGCAGCGCATCGTCGAACAGGGTGCGTTGGTCTCTGATTTCCCGATCGGCACGCCGCCGCTGCCGGAACACTTTCCGCGCCGCAACCGCATCATCGCAGGCCTCACCCTTGGCACCTTGGTGGTCGAGGCTTCGCTGAAGTCGGGTTCGCTGATCACTGCCCGGCTCGCGGGTGAATGTGGCCGTGATGTGTTTGCCGTTCCGGGTTCGATCCACGATCCGCGTGCGCGCGGTTGCCATCATTTGATTCGAAATGGCGCCACCTTGGTCACCGAGGCCAGTGACGTAATCGAAGCACTGCAGCCGATCGGCGACGAGCTCGGCGACGCACTCCGTGCTCGACTCGCCAGCCAGACGGCGCCACGGTCAGCGGTGCACACGCCGGATGCCGCAAACGGCCGCCTGCTGGAAGCAATCGGCTTCGCACCGACGGATTTTGACAGTTTGGTGACGGCGACCGGGTTGACCGCCGGCGCGATCTCTTCCATGCTGATGTCGCTTGAACTCGACGGACACGTCGCCGACCTCGGTGGCGGCCGTTATCAACGACTCGCACGGTGACTGCATTGGTTGAATCCGGATGGATACCAAGGCTGAACCCCACTCCGCAGGACCACGCGCGGCTCTCCAACACTCCCTCCGAAACCGGCGTCGGTCGCGTCGTTCGGGCAGTTTTTCCACCGGCTTCACAGAGGAGCGCACCATGAAGGAGTCCGTGTTGTCGGTGCTGGTCTACTTGTTCCGCAACTATTTTCTCGGCGAGCCGGACACCGTCCACGACCGCGATTCGTTGCAGTCCGAGTTGATCGATGCTGGCTTCGATGCCCTGCATATCGGCAAGGCATTTGATTGGCTGGCGGAACTGCAGGACGACAGCCATGGCGCCGCAAATATTGCGCGATCGCAGCCGGTGCGCATCTACGCCCCCGAGGAACTGGACCTGCTCGACGCCGAATGCCGCGGTTTCCTGATGGCGCTGGAGCAGCGCGGCGTGCTCGATGCCGAGGCGCGTGAGCGCGTCATCGAGCGTGCGCTGGCGCTGGAACAGTCACCGGTCGACCTGAATGACCTGAAATGGGTCGTGCTGCTGGTGCTCTACAACACCCCGAATCGCGAGGCCGGCTATGCCTGGATGGAGTCAGAATTACTGGGCGCGCACCTGCGCCACAACTGACCGTCGGCCGAGGTTGGCTTGACAGCACTATCCCAGACGTGAATCACTGAAAGAAGCACGCGCGTATGTGCGCGCGAGGGAAACGCCGGGTCGGAAGGCCGGTTTCGACGCTTCACCACGAATCAACAAGGATGCCGTGACTCCTCGCGGCGCTGAAAGGACCATGGCCAAAAACCTGCTCATCGTTGAATCGCCTGCCAAGGCCAAGACGATCAACAAATACCTCGGCAAAGACTTTCACGTCCTCGCTTCCTATGGTCATGTCCGCGATCTGGTGCCGCGCGAAGGCGCGGTCGATACCGAGCATGATTTCGCAATGCGCTACGAACTGATCGAGAAGAACGAGAAACACGTCGAAGCGATCGCCAAGGCGGCGAAGCAGGCTGAAGCGCTATATCTGGCGACCGACTTGGATCGCGAAGGTGAGGCGATCAGCTGGCACATCAGCGAGATTCTGCGTGAACGCGGTTTGCTGGAAGGCCGCAAGGTGCATCGGGTCGTCTTCTCCGAAATCACGCCGAAGGCCATCATCGAAGCGGTTGCGCACCCGCGCAAATTGCAAAACGATCTCGTCAACGCTCAGCAAGCGCGCCGGGCGCTCGACTATCTGGTCGGTTTCAACCTCAGTCCGGTGTTGTGGCGCAAAGTGCAGACCGGGCTATCGGCCGGGCGCGTGCAGTCGCCGGCGCTGCGCTTGATCTGTCAGCGCGAGGAAGAAATCGAAGCCTTCAAAGCTCAGGAATATTGGAGCATTGCCGCGCAGTGCGTGCATCCGACGCAAGGCTTCGACGCGCGGCTGTTGCGTTACGACGGCGGTAAGGTCGAACAATTCACCTTCCGCGACGGCGCCTCCGCCGAGGCCGCACGCGCCGAGTTGGTGCGTGCCGCAGGCGGCATGCTCACCGTTGCCGAAGTCACCCGCAAGCAGCGTCAGCGCCGGCCATCACCGCCGTTCATCACTTCGACCCTGCAGCAGGAAGCGGCACGCAAACTCGGCTTCGGCACCTCGCGCACGATGCGTCTGGCGCAAGGTTTGTATGAAGGCGTGCAGATTGGCGACGAAGGCCAAGTCGGCCTGATCACCTACATGCGTACCGATGCCGTGCACATCGCGAACGATGCCATCAGCGAATTGCGGGAAGTGATTGCACAACGCTACGGCAAGCAGGCGCTGCCGGAAACACCAAACGTCTACAAGACCAAGTCGAAGAACGCGCAGGAAGCGCATGAGGCGATCCGCCCGACCTCGGCGCAGCACACGCCGGAATCGATGGCGAAATATCTGAATCCAGACCAGATGAAGCTTTACGAACTGATCTGGAAGCGCACCGTCGCCTGCCAGATGGCGCCGGCGCTGATGGAAACCGTCGCGGTTGATCTTGCCGCCGGTGCAAAACATGCGTTCCGTGCCACCGGTACCACGGTGATCGAGCCCGGCTTCCTTGCGGTCTACGAAGAAGGTCGCGATCAGAAAACCGACGAAGACGACGATGAAGGTCGTCGCTTGCCGTTGATGAAGGAAGGCGATCGGATTCCGCTATCGCAGGTGCTGGCCGACCAGCATTTCACCGAGCCGCCGCCGCGCTATTCCGAAGCTTCACTGGTCAAGGCGCTGGAGGAATACGGCATCGGCCGTCCGTCGACTTACGCCAGCATCATCCAGACCCTGCTCGGGCGCGAATACGTGATGCTCGACAATCGTCGCTTCCGACCAGCCGACGTCGGTCGCGTCGTGGCCAAGTTCCTGTCCAACCATTTCGCGCAGTACGTCGACTACGAATTCACCGCGCGCATGGAAGATGATCTCGATGCGGTCTCGCGTGGCGAAGAAGAATGGGTGCCGCTGCTGCGTAAGTTCTGGGCGCCGTTCAAGGCGCTGGTTGCGGACAAGATGGAAACCGTCTCGCTCGATGAGGCCAAACAAAACCGCGTGCTCGGCAATGATCCGGCCACCGGCAAGCCGATCTCGGTGCGCCTCGGCCGCTTCGGCGCATTCGCGCAGATCGGCACCAAGGAAGATGAGGACAAGCCGAAATTCGCCTCGTTGCAGGCCGGTCAGAGCTTGCACACGATTACGCTCGACGAAGCCCTGGAACTGTTCAAGCTGCCGCGCGTGCTCGGACTGGCAGCGGATGGCAAGGAAGTCAGCGCCGCGGTTGGTCGCTTTGGTCCATTCGTGAAGCATGGCAGCACCTATGCCTCGATCAAGGCGCCAGAATCGCCTTACACGATTGAGCTGCCACGCGCGTTGCAGTTGATCGAGGAGAAGGAAGAGCAGATTCGCAACCGCATCATCATCAGCTTCGACGACGGTGTCATCGAAGTGTTGAACGGCAAATACGGGCCGTACATCACCAATGGCGAACGCAACGGCAAGATTCCCAAGGATCGCGACCCGAAAACGTTGACGCGCGAAGAATGCGTGGCCTTGCTCGAAGCCGGCAAGCCGGCCAAAAAGCGGGCCGGACGCTTTGGCCGCCCGGCGAAGAAAGCGGCGCCCGCAAAAAAAGCAGCGGTGAAGAAAGCAGCACCGGCCAAAAAGGCAGCCGCGAAGAAGGCGCCCGCCAAGAAAACAGCGGCGAAGAAGAAAGCCGTAAAGAAAGCCCCCGCGAAGAAGACCGCGGCAGCCAAGAAAGTCGCCTGAGTGCTGCGCTGCATGGGAACGGCGCGACCGCTGCGGTCGCTGCCGTATGATCGCCTCCACTCGACTTCGACGCTGCCATGTTTGGTCTGGAAATCCTGTTCGCGCTGATCTTGAAGTTCTGGACGATCCTTTACGGGCTCGTTTACGGTTCCATCAGCAGCCTGCCGCGCTTGCATCGGTCCTTGCTGGCGCGGCAACTCAAGGTGGAATGGAATGAAGCCGAGTACTTGATCGTGCAAAGTGCCGACCGCGACCTGCACATCGCCGACCTGACGGTGATGACATTGGTCGGCAAGCGCGGCCATATCGCCTATCGCGAACGCGACACCCTGCTGCTGCAAGGCCAGACCTTGCGGATTCCGGTCGACCCGAATGCCGATGCGCTGATTCTGATCGGCAACATGCTCGATCTCGGCAGCGGGCGCGAGACGCGTCTGTACCGCCGGATCAAGCGCGAGCGCGGCGTGCTGCCGCCCTGAATGGCCGAATCGGATACGATCCGGCGTTGCACTCAATGAGTGCAAATTGCATCGTGTTGGTGCAGAGCCAGAAAGTGGCTGCAGAAATTCGAGGCCAAGCCATTGATTTTCATCGCGCCTGACTTGGCACGCCGATTGCGCTGCAACATGCACCTCAGCCCAACGGAGTTGCACCATGTCGGTCGAAAACGTACTCAAGATGATCAAGGACCACGAGGTCGAATTCGTCGACCTGCGAATTGCCGACATGCTCGGCAAGCAGCACCACGTCACCTTTCCGGCGCATGCCATCGATGCCAGCACGTTCGAAGACGGCAAGATGTTCGACGGCTCCTCGTTCTCGGGTTGGAAGGGCATCAATGAATCCGACATGGTGCTGATGCCGGATGCCAGCACCGCCGTGCTCGATCCGTTCACCGAACACACCACGCTGATCCTGGTCTGCGACGTGCTCGAACCGAGCACGATGCAAGCCTATTCGCGGGATCCACGCACCACCGCGAAGCGCGCCGAAGCGTTCCTGAAGTCATCCGGCATCGCCGACACCGCATTTTTCGGCCCGGAACCAGAGTTCTTCATCTTCGACAGCGTGCGCTGGCAGAACAACATGAACGCCACCGGCTTCGAGATCGAATCCGAAGAAGCGGCGTGGAGCTCGAACAAGAAATATGAAGCTGGCAACACCGGCCATCGTCCGGCAGTGAAAGGCGGCTACTTCCCGGTCGCGCCAGTCGATTCGCTGAACGACATTCGTGGCGAGATGTGCAGAGTGCTGGAAGCGATGGGACAAACCGTCGAAGTCCATCATCACGAAGTCGGGAATGCCGGCCAGTGCGAGATCGGCGTCAAGTTCAACACCATGGTCGCCAAAGCCGACGAACTGCTGAATCTGAAGTATGTGGTCAAGAATGTTGCCCACCGCAATGGCAAGACCGCGACCTTCATGCCAAAGCCGCTGGTGGGTGATAACGGTTCCGGCATGCACGTGCACCAGTCGCTCGCCAAGGGCGGCCAGAACCTGTTCGCCGGCGACGGTTACGGTGGTCTGAGTCAGCTCGCGCTCTGGTACATCGGCGGCATTTTCAAGCATGCACGCGCGATCAATGCCTTTACCAATTCGACCACGAACAGCTACAAGCGCCTGGTTCCCGGCTTCGAAGCGCCGGTGATGCTCGCCTACTCGGCGCGCAACCGTTCGGCCTCGTGCCGCATTCCCTGGGTGTCGAGTCCGAAGGCGCGCCGCATCGAAATCCGCTTCCCGGACCCGATGAATTCCGGCTACCTCGTCTTCGCCGCGCTGATGATGGCCGGCCTCGACGGCATCAAGAACAAGATTGATCCCGGCGCCCCCAGCGACAAGGACTTGTACGACCTGCCGCCCGAGGAAGCCAAGAACATCCCGACCGTCTGCCATTCACTCGATCAGGCGTTGGAAGCCCTCGACAAGGACCGCGAATTCCTGAAGGCCGGCGGCGTATTCAGCGACGACATGATCGACGGCTACATCGATCTGAAGATGCAGGAAGTCAGCCGGTTCCGCGCCGCGACGCACCCGCTCGAGTTCCAGATGTACTACTCGCTCTGAGCCCGGAGAAATCCCACCCGGCGATGTAACGCCGGAAGCCCTGCTGGGGCCTTGATCTTCAAGGCTTTTTACCCAGCGGGCTTTTTGTACATGAAAGAAAATTGCATCTGAAGAAAGCGAAAGTCCGCCGGAATTGCGTTCGGCGAAAGTTTGCTCAACTTTTCAGGCTCCCCGGCGTGGGCATGTTGGTGGTCATGAAGACGACCAAGACGCCGCTCACGCTCTCAACCGAAACCCGCCTGCACCTGACGTCGTTCGGTGCCTTTCGGTTTCATGTCCAACTTTTCAGGCCGGCAACATCCGGCAACTTGGTTGGCATGACTGCCACCACCGAAATTCCCGCCAACATCCAGATTCTGGATGTCGAGATCCGACGAGCTTCAAGCGACGACGGCTTGTCATTCGAAACATCAGGCAAGGCGCACCTGCGCCGGCATACGGTGTGCGGAAGACGCCATCGCCGGCAGCCCCAATAAACAGCACCGCGCTCCGACCGAGCGAGGTTTCGCCCATGGCTAACGTCCTTCCGTTCAAGGGCAATCTGGCCGTCGTTGCCGATCAGCCGGCCGAAAACTCGACCTCGGCAGTTGACGCCTTCACGGAGCGCTGCTTGTCCCGCTTCAAGACCCGGCACGAATCACGGGGCCTCGAAGCGAAGTACACACAAGCGCTGCCTCGATTCGATCGCCGATCTGATGAAGCACTGCGGCAAGCCCCTCCACGCGATCGAGGAGGTGGACTATGAAGCGTGGTGTTGCCATCTCTCGAAGGAGAGGAAGCTGCGGAAGACAACACAGCGGACCTACCAGAAGGGCGTTCGCCAGGTCATCAAGTACATCTTCTACACGAAAGAACTGCAGCTCAGCCGAACAGACTTTTGGCCAACGATTCTCGTTATTCGCTCATCAGAGAACAGCATCATTCATCGAGTGCAGGAGGAAGATGAAGGGGCGCTGCCAGCCCATGAGTCACGACGAGATCAATGTCCTGTTCGACTATTTCGACGATCGAATCGACTGGGCACTGGCCGAGGCACCGAGAGTTTCGGTCACTGTGCCGCGACAAGGTCATGTTCTATGTGATCTATGTCTATGGCCTACGCGCCAGCGAGGTCGGTGCGATCAAATTCGATGACTGGGCACCCGACCGGCACATTCCCGAATGCGGCCGTTATGCGTACCTCCGCGTGCGCTTTGGGAAGGATCTAACGCGAGCGGAAAGCGCAGCCACGTGGTTCCAACCACGGTACCCGGAATCGTTGATCTGATTGACTGGTATCGCGAGAGGATCCGTCCGCTTTACAAGAGCCTTGAAGGCTTTGAGGACAGCGTATTCGTGAGCGAGCATGGCACCCGAGTGTCGGCATCCACCGTCGACTCTCGATTGGCCGAGCACTTGCAGCGTGCAGGATTCAAGAAAGGGGTGTATTCGCCGCACAGCTTGCGGCGCTCGATGGTCACTCATGAGCTGATGCGTGGTGACGCGGAGTTCAGTCGTGAAAAGGCGCGGCATAAAGACGCCAAGACCACGACGATCTACGGGAAAGTTCCGCAAGAACACGTCATGAGACGCGCGCGATCGCTGGTTCGCCGGCAGTTGCAAGACGCCACAGCGGAGTCTGACAAATGAGCGACGTGACTACGCCGCCGCTCCGATGGCGCCTGGGCGTCGCGATGGCGGAGAAGGACATCCGAACAGCCCGCGAACTCCGTCGACGACTTCGCGAGGTCGGCTATGAAATTTCGGAGCCCCAGCTGAGTCGCTTGCGAAAGCGGCTCCCGCGGCAGCTTGACACAAGCCTCCTCGTGGCCCTTTGTCGAGTCCTGGCCGTCCAGCCAGGGCAGCTATTGGTTCTGCCTGCCGAGCGCGCATCTGATGGTCCTCCGCCGGCTGCAAGCGAACCCAGGGATAACAAGAACACAGAGCAAGCAGGGCCAATTTCAGTCGACTCCAACGATATGGCGACCACCAAAAGCCACCCCATTTCTGGCCCGAAGCTTCGCGCCATACCTATGCCACGGTTGTGATCTCATGCCAGCAAAGAAAGCAATGAAGTGCGATTCATGTGCAAGGGACGTTGTGAGCTTCCGCATCCATGGCGGCAGCTACCAGTGTCAGCCCTGCAAGAGCAAATTGCCGCGAACCGCCTGCACGGTTTGCTCCACGGGCATCCTCCACCTTCCAAGCGACACCCCCACTCATTGTTGGCGCTGCGACGCCGCAAAGGACTACGTGGGCCGCGCATGTGTTCGATGTGGATCCATCGCAGCTCGCACTGGCGTGCTCTTCAACGGCCAAGTGTTCTGTAAGCGATGTCGACATCTAGCGCGCCCCGCTTCAGCAATGCACCTATTGCGGTGCGTGGCGAACGGTCGTTCACCGAAGCCCTACTGCATCTCTCGATCAGCCAGCATGCATGAACTGCATTGCTCGGCACACCCCTCACTGCGAGGTATGTCGCGGCAAGTCGAAGCTCGTCGGAACAGTGGAGGGCCGACCAGCCTGCAAGGCCTGCGTTGCACGCGGGACGCTTCTGACTGGTGTGTGCCACAGGTGCGGAAAAGTCACCGAGACTCCCAACAGTAATCGATGCTTCGGTTGCATCAATTTGCGCTTGGGGAGAGCCCTTATGGCGCGTTGCGAGTCGACTATTCAGACCGAATGGATGAAGGCGCTGTTCCGTGACTTTGTGGAGCAGGCCGGCTTCTTGGAAAAGCCTGGACCAGTTGGCTTGATGGTCAAACGAAACATTGAAGGCTTTCGCCTAATAGAGCGTACGGTAACGTGCAGCAGTGACATCACGGTGGAGAGCGTTCTAAGGGCATTTCAGGGCGACACCACGCACCGCAAGTATCGGGTAGTCAAGAACTGGTTTGCGATGACGTTGAAGCTCGACTTCCATGGACCGGAGGCGCAATGGTTTCGGCACACTGCCTTTGTT
>JADJFT010000010.1 GCA_016708465.1 Rhodanobacteraceae bacterium | reverse complement strand
CGGCGTTGTGCTTATCGGGATCACCGCCCCACTTGGACTGCTCTTGGCTGCAGTTTCGAGTGTTGCGCTCAATTGGTTGTCAGTGTCCAAAGGGATAATTGGCGTGGTGTTCTCGCTCTGTTGTGCATTCGGTGGGTTGGTACAGATCTACTATCTGATGTTCAGATCTCGAAACAATGTGCATGGGCACACTAGGTCCGAGACGCCCTGGCGAGGCGGTTGAGGCTGACGCCTTGTTCGGCGGCTTCGAGGGCGAGGGTGTGGTGCGGGTCAGCGTAGCCCCGGCCGCGACCCGCAATTCAAGCGTGTGGGCGATCCAGTCGTTCGAGGACCTCGGTCGCCTGGAACACACGGCCCCACTGGCGCTCATCGACCAGACTGACGATGGAACAACTAGAATGGACAACTTGCAATGTGGCGATG
Source organism: Rhodanobacteraceae bacterium (assembly GCA_016708465.1). GTDB lineage: Bacteria > Pseudomonadota > Gammaproteobacteria > Xanthomonadales > Ahniellaceae > JADKHK01. The sequence goes on along the minus strand of JADJFT010000010.1, from coordinate 90,183 downwards.
CGCCGAGTTTCGGACTTATTCTGATTTGCGCATCCATCGTATTGTTGGCGGGTGCGATTCGAGACTGGGCGATTCTTACCGATCCCCTCGTTGGACTGCGTTCTTCTATTCTCAAGGGCTGCTTCGACTATTCGTGTCTAGGAGCGGAATGAGGTGGGTCACCGGACTCATGGGTGCAGTCTTCGCCGCTTTCGGCGCACAGTTGCTCATTGGCTGCTTCATTCAATTTCGTTGACGTTTAGGTGCGCGTCGCAGAGAAATAGCGCAGAGAAATAGGGTCAGGTCTAGCAAAGTAGCTATGTCTCCGTCAACCTCAATCTTGCAACGAGGGACTTCGGGTCCAGGGCGCGCAGTGGCGGAGCAAACCCTTGACACGCGAGATGGCGCAGCATCGCCCGTGGCTTGCTCGCAGCGCTTTTCCGCCGGCGCCTCTTGCGCCGCACCGCCAACCGAAGCACCATCGAACCATGACTGATCTGGCACGCCGACAATTGCACGCTGTGCGCTCTGCGCCGCATGTGCGCGGCGCGCGTGGTCGTGGCGAACGTGTGCGCGTCGAGAACCCGAAGCAAAATGGCGCGAGTCGCGTCGTCTTGTACGGCGAGAGCGGTCAGGTGCTCGGTGAGTACCTGCCGGATGGCACGCCACTGCAGGAATATGTGTGGGTCGACGCGCTGCCGGTCGCGGTGCTGAGCAAGGGCGGCCCGTACCCGATCGAACCCGATCATCTCGGCACGCCACGCCGCGCGATCAGCGCCGAACACGACCGCGCGATCTGGTCGTGGGATCTGCAAGGCTCCGCCTTCGGCACCCAAGCCGCGAACGAAGACCCCGACCAAGACGCCACCCCCTTCACCCTCAACCTCCGCTTCCCCGGCCAACAATTCGACCCCGCCACCGGCCTCCACTACAACTACTTCCGTGATTACGAACCCGCTACGGGACGGTATGTGGAGAGTGATCCGATTGGATTGAGCGGAGGCTTCGCCACATATGGTTATGTCAGTGCTCAGCCCATGTTGCTTACCGATCCACTTGGGCTATGTGCGGACGACTGTTGCTCCGATGTCTCGTGGCCAAAAGTGGAAGGAGGGCGGCTAGGCGGGACTGTCCGTTGTTGCAAAGGCAAGGAAGTGATGTGCGTCAACCCGAACATTTGCGATGGGCTTTCGGCAGATGCGTGCCAAATTAAGCAGCGGTGCATCAAGAGGCACGAGCAGTTCCATCTCGACACCTGATTAGCGCCGAATCTCAGTGAGCGAAGTTGCACGCGAGACGCAGACGCGGTTCGGGGCAAGGCTTGCAGGCCATGATGGCGTGCGCAAGTCGCGGGGCCATTTCGGAGAGGCGAAATCGGCGGTTGAATCGATAAGCGGCTTCGGCGAGGTAGCGGCGCGCGTACTTGGCTTGGCGGATCGCGTGGTACACGCCACCGATGGCGCGTTTGACGTTGGCGAGCAGGACATTGACCCAGCGCGCGCCGGAAATTTCGGTGGCGGCACGACCGCCGCGAGTTTCGAGCACGGTGTGTGCGTGACCGGCCGCGGCGATGCGGCGGAAACAACCGAGGCCGTCGGTGTACGCCTCGGCGTCCGGTGCCAATCGCCGCTCGACCCAGTCGGTCAGCGCGGTGTTGTCAAAGGTCCGGACCGGCTCGATCACTGCGTAGACAGGATGTTCGAGATCGGCATCAGTCTCGACCGCGATCAGAAACGCCTGCTTGTTTTCAGAGCCGCGCCCGGGCTTGCCGCCGTTGCGCTCGCCGCCGAGATAGGCGTCGTCGATCTGCACGAAGCCATTGAGTTTCCTCGGTGCTTCGCGCTCGGTCATCGCTTGCATGACCTTGTGCTTGAGGCGCCAGGCCGCGCGATAGGAGATGCCGAGATGGCGCTTCAGTTCGAGTGCGGCCATGTTGGTCTTGGTCGATGTCAGCAAATGGATCGCCAGGAACCAGGTCGTCAGTGGCAGCTTCGTGTCTTGCAGAAGCGTGCCGCTGATCAACGTGCTCTGGTGCTGGCAGGCGCGACATTGATAGATCGTCTGCGCACCGCGCCGGAAACTGGATCGTCGCCGGTCACCACACGCAGGGCACCGAAATCCCATCGGCCAACGCGCCCGATAGAGCGCTCGGCGACACCTCGACTCGGTCCCGTACTTCCGGAGAAACTCCGGCATCGACAGGCCGGGCTGGAACGGAATCAGGTTCATGCTCATCGTGGCGCTCCTCGGGTTCGGAGCGTCAGAATCCACCCCCAACGTCTCAGATCACGCGATTCGGAACTGAGATTCGGCGCTAATCAGGTCTCGACAAGCACTTTTCGTGCAAGCCAAATTCGGATGAGAACGATCCATTCAATAAGGACAAAAGCGAGTGTGAGGCATATCGGGACGAGCAACCTTGTCTCTCCGTTACGCGCTGCCAGTCGACTCAGTGCAAGAAAGAGATCATGGCCTCGCTAACATTCGCAAAGAAACAGGCGAAAAAATATTGCGGCTGGGCGGGCCTATAGTGCGCATCTACTGGTTAACAATTTCAGCTTTAGTAGGTTGCGCTTCGCAGCCAGCAGAGAATCTGTGTTCACTTCCGGCTCTTCACGGCACGAAGGTTGCGGAAATCGCCCGTGACCACTTGCGAAAGCACGGCGTCCTGGAGGAAGAATGGCTGTTGAATTGGGAGTCGAATGTGAGACCGTTGGAGTGTTCTTATGTGTATCTGACCGCGCCACGGCTCAACTCGTTTGATCCAGGAGTCAGCGTCGTCGTGAATCGACGCGGCGAAGTAGAAGATGTGGCTTCCGAATATTGACTGTTTTCCACCATGATGAGTGCCTTGCCGGCGACACCTAAGGAACCTCTGAACAAGTCGCCATGAGCGCGCTATCGACGCGCCACGGATCGCATCTTGGAATTTCGGTCATCTGACGACGATCAATTCGTCGTTTTTCGCATTTTCTGGCCGCTTAATGCCATTTTCTGCGTCAATTCCCGAATTGCGGGCGCAATGACCCTGTCATCGCCATCAATCGCTTTCGCGCCATCCACAAATTCGACAGCGCGAACAGCGTGATCACCTGCGCGGTATTTTTCGCGAGGCCCTTGAAGCCCCCTCCTCCCCCAGACTCAAAGTGTGATTTGACCGCTGCAGCCATGATGGCAGGATGCCGAAAATACGCTTCACCCATCGGCGTCACGAGTTGCGTGGCAGGAGCGCATGCATACAGAATGCTCTGTCATTACTTCGCATCAGGTGGGTTGTAATAGTGATTTCCGACGAATTCGAGGCGTATGTGGAAAGAGCTCGACGCGGGGAGCAATTGCAATTTGATTTGCACGTGGCGGATGCCGCACTACTCATTCGCGCGGTCGCCGCGACACGCCAAGGAGACGTGGGAATTTCGCTGCCGCAAAAGATCTTCTGGTTTCTGAAACTTCTGGGGCCTTTGGCGCGCATGTCTTTCCGATCCAGGGATTTAGTGTTTCTGCATGCCCTTTGCACAGTAGTTCCCCGCCCCGTACGCCTCGAAATCGCCGGTCATGGGACGTCCGCAATTCTTTATCTTGGTACCGAGCAGCCCCAGCCTCCGATCGAGAAGAAATGGGGTCAGGCCTAGCAAAGTAGCTATGTCCCCCCTCAACCTCAATCTTGCGACGAGGATTCTCATCCAAGTCGGTACCGCAATATGGTTCAAGTCGGTACGGTTATCCACAGGGGTATCCGGTGGGGACAGGAGCCGCATCGACGATCAGCGTTTCTCCATCGCGTCCGAGATCGAGCAGATCGCGGTCGCCGGCGACGATGAGGTCGGAACACAGTGCCGCCCAGCGTGGGCGTCATCGCGCACTGCGCGCCATTGGCGCGTCATAGATCGCCTTGCACGCCCGATAGGTATTTCGGTGGATTGCGACGACCTTGCTCAGTGGTTGTTGGTAGCCACCTGCGAGATTCCATGCGACCGGGATGCCTCGGTCATGCAGTCCCTGGAAGACACGACGGTCGCGATCGGCAAGCTCGGCCGTGCTCAGGAAACCACCGAGCGGATCATCGATGTGCGGATCAGCGCCGGCCTGATACAGCACGACATCGCAACCGGCCATCTTGGCGACATGCGTCGGAATTGCATCGAGGAAGGCCGTTGCCTGATCCGCGTACAGGTACTTCTGTCCAGCGCTGTAATGGACGATCCAGTCGAGGCCGAGGCGATGCAAGATGTCGTCGGTGCCATCGCCATAGTGATAGTCGTAATCGAGAATGCCGACGCGCAGCTTCGGATGTTCTGCGCGCAAGGCCATCGCGGTCACCATCAGACCATTGAACGTGCAATAGGCCGCCGCCTCGCTCCAGCGCGCATGATGAAAGCCCGACACTGGCGCTGCGACGGCGGTCTTCTGCGACAGCGCGAGTCGCGCGCCATCGAGCATTGCGCCGGTCGTGTACGGCAGCGATCGGTTCACTTCCGACGAGCGTGTACCGAAACCGTTCGGGATGCGCTGCGCGAAAATGTTCTCGACGAAGCTGCGCTCGTGGGCGCGCGCGAAGTCGTCAATCGTCACCGGTTTCGGCGGCAAGATGCGCACCTCCGGATCGAGTGCCATCCAGGCTTCGACCACCGGTCGCGGCTTGGCCGCACTCGGCGAAGTACCTTGCGCCGGGGACACCATCAAGTCGCTGTAGATCACATGCATCGAGGTGCTCCGGCCGGGGAAGACAGTGTTGTCCATTCGCGTCTCAGGGATGCGACTGAAGGCTCAGCAGACAAATTCTCGCGCGCAGATGTGCGGCGTTGCTCCGAGCGCAGCGGGTCAAATCTAGGCGCGCATCATCCGATATGGGTTGCCAGCTACCATGCCCGTCCGCCTAACTGCAGAGTCCCCTCATGTCCCTCTCGATGTACGCCGCGTCCGTTCCCGTCTTCCAGCAAATGCTCGCTGCGCTTAGTGGTGTCCTGGCCAAATCTGAAGCCCATGCGGCCGAACGCAAGATCGAGCCTGCCGCGCTGCTGCAATCGCGGCTGTTTCCCGACATGTTCCCGTTGGCGCGTCAGGTGCAGGTCGCCTGCGATTTCGCCACCAGCGTATCGGCGCGACTTGCTGGCGTGGAGGTCCCGGCATACGAGGGCGGCGACCAGACATTCGCCGATCTGCAACAGCGGATCGCCGCGACGCTGGCCTTCATCGGTGGTTTGGATGCAGCGCAATTTCCAAACAGCGCGGAACGCGAGGTCGTGTTGCGCCCCGGTACGCCGAAGGAGCGCCGCATTGGCGGCCAGGCCTACCTGATGGCGTACGGACTGCCGCAGTTCTTCTTCCATATCACCACGGCGTACGACCTGCTGCGCCATAACGGTGTCGAAATCGGCAAGAAGGACTTCATGGGCGCGTACTGAGGGCAACGAGCTCGTCCGCGGACGCCCGCGGCGGACCAAGACGACATGCCGCACCCCCAAGCGGAAAGCAGCTTGCCGAGTGCGCTGCTCGACCAGAGGCCGAAAAGTGGCGAGGTAATCAGCGCGCCGAGACGTTGATCAGCATGTAGAGCGTTCGTCGAGATTGCGAGGCAACTTCGCCGCGCTACACACTCCTGCGGATGTTGTTTTCCCCCGATGGGTATGATGGGTCAGAAATCCTCCGGACGAATCCGCGACATGGCGAAGCTCACTCCGCTTCAGGAACAACTGCTCAAGGCGGGCTTGGTCAAGAAGGCCAAGGTGGTCGAAGTGGCACACGCGCAGAACAAGGTGCGCTATGCCAAGGGCGCATCGACGCCGGGCGAAATCCAATTGGAAGCGGAGCGCGTACGGGTCGAGCGAGTCGAGCGCGACCGCTCCCTCGCTGCAGAGCGCAAGACAGAAGCACGGATCATCGAGCTTCGCGCCCAGGCGCGACAGATCATCGAGGACCGCAAAGTGCCGCGGTCGGGTGATAGTGAGTACCGCTTCTCCGTAGACGACAGCATCCGTACCGTGCTGGTCAACGACGACCTGCGCAAGAAATTGTCCTCCGGCGCCCTGGTGATCGTCCGTGTCGACGAACGCTATGAACTGCTACCGCGCGCGGCCGTCGAAAAAATCCGCGAACGCGACGCCAGCATGATCGTGCTCGATCACGGTCAGGACGCCGGCGCTGAACCCGCTGCCACCACCTCCGAAGACGACGCGTATTACGCGAAGTTCAAGGTGCCTGACGATCTCGTCTGGTGATATCGCAATGCGTGGACATCTGAGCAGCGGCAGGCGCAGCGGCGCTTGCCACTGCTGTCGCTGTGTCCGCTCCGGGTCGGAAGCAGACTTCGCCATCTTCGCCATCTTCGCCAACAAGCGATCGAACCAGATTCGCCAGCTAACCTGCACGACTCACGATCGATGCTGGCGCACGCTTCGGTGATTTGATCACGCCGGTACGGCGGCGTTGATCACGTTGCGACGGTCCAGTGATCAGAGTGTTTCGGCGCCCGCATACGGCAAAGACGTCGGCTGCAGCGCCTTGTTCGCCATTCGATTTCATCGCTTGATTGCACGAATGCGTGCGACTCGGCCTGCGCGTATTGGCCTTGGGTCTTGTAGAGCCCCGCGAGGTTGTTCAGGCTCGTGGCCACAGACGGATGGTGAGGCCCCACCGCTTTCTCGGCCACATCAAGCGAATTCTTTGCTACCAGCACGGCGCGGTCACTGGATGCGCTCGTTTGTCTGCGTCGCGACCCAGTCATTGATCGTCTTGCGACCGGCTTCGGCGTTGCCACGGAGATCGACCAGCATCGCGCCACCGGTCTTGTAGTAACGCGCGGTCGTAGCGAAATACGGGGGCTCGATCGCGAACGTGCGCTCCAGCTACAACGCGTTCGCAGAACGAAACTCGGTCGGGTCGAGCTGTTGCTGCATGCGGTTGATCTCGGCCGCAAGCCGCTTCGCCTTTTCGCCTTGTTCGTAGTAGGCCTTGTCGTAGGTTGTCGGATGTTCAAGCGCAGCATTCACGCGCTCAAGCTCGCCGCACAGTTCAGTCAGTTGCCTTCAGCAGCGCGGGCGGCGCCACTTTCGGTGCAAGCCGGTCGGCGAGTTGTCCAAGGCGTGCGTGCTCCCAGGCCCAGTCGTATGGCCGTTCGGCATCGGCTTGCTTGTGCGTGCTGCCAAGCCCGGGCACCGCACTCATTTTCCGCGCTCTGTCACCGCGCGCGCCTTCGGCAGTCATCGCAAGCGCGCTACTGAGCGAGAACGGCGAGAGGAACAAATTCTCGTTGTCCTTGGGCAGCTCCGCGTACATCGAACAGGCGAAGCCATTCATGCCGACCTCCGATCGGGCGAGTGCCGTTCCCGACACGGCGACGAACAGCATTGCGACGGCCAGCCTTCGCGGCATCAGCATCTTCACATCCAGCTCCGGCTCAGGTTGCGGTGCGCTGCTGGAAGCACTAACGGAAATGCGCCGAGCGCGTATTGCCGGACGACCGCATCCCCGCCCGGGTTTCCGCGCGGATCAAGGCACGCAGGCGGCATCACCGGCGCTATCAATGAAGATCACGTCGGTACCGGTCGCCACTGAAGCGAACGCTTCGCGCGGCGTGGCCCCAATCCTGCGGAAGTCGCCCGCGACGAGCACGCTACCGCCAGGACGCTTGATTGCAGCGCGCAGAGACCCATCGGTCACAACAGTCCAGCCCGGATCAACCAACCCCGTCGGACCGATGCGCACGGCGTGCTTCGTGCCGACGCCGCAGCCGACGCTAAGCAGGGCGCCGCTGACATATAGATTGCCGTCATCGCCGATGGCGACCGAACGCACCAGATTCAACGTCACACCCGTCAGTGGTTGCCAGTCGGGATCGAGCGCACCCGTGGTCAGGTCGAAACGGGCGAGGCCATTGCGTGGCTGACCTGCGATCATTGAGTAGCTGCCGCCGACGTACAGTTTCGAGTTCACCGCATCCACCAGAATCGCGTAGACGGTGCCATTCGGATTAGGTAGCCAATCTGTGTCCACGGCGCCGCTCCCGCTCACGGTCATGCGCGCCAGTCGACCCCCGACCAGTGGCGAAGGCAATGTGAAGGAACCGCCGATGTAATAGTGCTGGCTGGTCAGGCCGGTCGCCACAACCGAGGCCACGGTAGTCCCGAGATTCGGGATCCAGGTCGCGTCGAGCGTCTGGGTTGCGATATTGAATCGCCGCACGGCGAAGTTTGTCGTGCCGACGCGAACGCGGCCAGCGACATAAACCAGATTGGAGACCGGATCATGGATTGGCGGTCCCGAATAGGTCTGGCTTCCCGAAGCTGGCGTCATGCCGGTGCTCAGCGCCAAGCGCGCTCCGCTCACCGGGTCGAGGCGACGATGCAGGTCTGCCAGCGTGTCGCCCAGGAGCGACGTCAGCAGATAAATCCCGCTGTCTGTTTCGACCAACGTCTTCACGCTTTGGAACATGCTCATGCCACTTGTGGTGTCGGGCACAAACGTCGGCACCACCGCCAGGGCCGAGTCGAGCTTGACCAGCCCAGCGCGAGCTTGAGTCCCCATCCGGCGAAAGCGGCCGTGCAACAGGAAGTCCGCGCCGCTCGGCGTGATCGCGTTGAGCGATCCTAGCGTCCCTGTCGTGACCGGCGGGAAGCTCGTATTGTCGGCGCTGCCGTCGCTCATCAACCCGGCGCGTAGTGCATCATTGCCGTCGGCAGCTTCCAGTGTGCCGACCACAAAGCGTGTGCCGTCGACGACATGCACAAGGGCCGAAGAAGTGGCGCCGTTCACGCCGCCCCACCCTGCCTGCACCGTGCCGTTCGCATTGATTCGGGCGACACCGTCAATCGTTGCAACCCCATTGATCGAGGTGAATGTTCCCGAGACGATCGCACCGTCGTCGGTCGTCGGGGCAATCGCTTGAATCGATGCCGAGGCCGGCTGCAGGGTAAACATCCAGTTCGGATCGCGCAGACCGGCGCCGGTCGAAGCAAATCGGCCAAGCGCATCGTTATTGTAGCCAGGAAGCAGCACCTGCCCGGTCGCCGAAATCTCAAGATCGTATGCGTCTATGAACGGACTGGAGCCTGGCGTCCAAGAAGCGACGACGGCGCCGGTCGCGGCGTCGTATTTGCGCAAGACTGCACCAGTCACCAAATCGCCGTCAGGCAGCACGCGCAGGAAATCCGAGAACTGCGAACTCGCGACCGTGTTCTCCCACAACACGATGGACGGAATGTCCAACGTGCGCTTGCGCAAAATGTCGTTGCCTGGTGACGTACTCCAGGAGTCCAGTTCGTACAGATGCCCATTCGAAATCGCGATCGCAGTAATGGGCGCGGATGAGGAGTGCGGGACGAAACTGCTATCGAGCGACATGTCGGAGAGGTTGAAGCGGGTGATGCCGGCAATCGGCAAACCATCCACGCTTGTGAAATAGCCACTGACGTACAGATGCGTCGCGTCGACCGCCAATCCTTCCACGCCGCCCACGATCACGGGAGTAAAAGTCGTGTCGACCACGCCACTTGGCGAAATCAGCACCAGCCCATGCACGCGGAGATCATTCGCGTAGTCGAGACGCCCGCTGACCACCAGGTTTCCATTCGGCAGCGTGATGGCTTCGAAAGGGGTGGCACCGGCCCGAATCGCGAAATTACCTTGAGGATCCACCGCCGGTTGGTTGAAGTCCGCGGCAAGGGTGCCGAAGACCGGGGACACGAACAAGAGGGTGACAGACAGCGCAGCACCCGTGAACGTCCAGTACGTCGACTTCATCTCACGCTCCGGTCGGTCGGAAATGCAATGCGCCATTGCGCGATCGTATCAGCGCGCTACCGGCCCTTGCACTGGCCATTTTTTCCGTCGCGGAGCACCCCGCGTAGCTTGTGCAATCAGCGACAACAAGGATCTCGGCTGCGATCAGTTACCGCATGATCGCCACCACCATTCCGATCCCCATCAGCGTCAGCAATGCTGCGAAGGCGCGGTTGAGGTGATGGTGGGCGAGGCGATGCGCGAGGGTGGCGCCGTAGCGGGTTGCGGTGGTGCTGCCGACAGCCAGTAACACCGCTGCAGGCAGGTAGACGTAGCCAATTGAACCGGCCGGCAGGACCGCCTCGGTTCGGTGTGCAGCGAACACGTAGCCGATCGCCGATGCGAGTGCGACCGGTAACCCGCAGGCGGCCGATGTGCCGACCGCGCGCACGGCGGCATGGCCGCGCCAGACCAGCAGCGGCACCAGCATCGACCCGCCACCGATGCCGACCAGTGCCGACAATGCGCCGATCGGCACTGCTGCGGCGCTCAGCATTGGGCCGTGCGCGTGTTGCCCGAGTTCGGTGGCCGGCTGGCGCCGGACCGCAAACAACGTTGTTGCGGTGAGGAAACAGTAAACCGCGAAGCCGATGCGCAGCCAGGCATCTGGGGCGTGGCCGGCCAGCGATGCACCGAGCCAACCACCAAGCACGAGCCCAGGCGCGAGCCAGGCGACCGCTGGCCACATCACTGAACCGCGCCGGGCATGAGCGCGCGCTGATGCGATCGCGGTGAGCACGATGCAGGCCAGCGAGGTCGCGAGTGCCATGTGCATGACATGCACGGTTGGTGCGCCGACCAAGGGCAAGGTAAACGCCAAGGCGGCGACCATGATCATGCCGCCACCGATACCGAACAAGCCGGCGAGGAAGCCGGCAATCACACCGACGAACACGCAGAACACCGAGAGTATGAACAGCATCGACATCGTCACGCCTTTGGCATCCGCAGCCGCTTTAGACTGTCTGCCATGAAACTTCGCATCTTTTGCATCCTCGTGGCCATCGGTGGCGCCAGCACCGGCTTCGCCGCCGATCAAGCCGCTGTTCGTGCCCAGTTTCTTGTCGCGCACAAGCTCGCCAAGGCCGGGCTCGATTGGCAATCGGCGGCGCCGGAAATGGCATCGTATCCGCTGCTTCCTTATCTCGAACATGCGGCGCTGATGCACACACCGCGACCGACCTCCGAGGCATTGGCGGCATTCATCGCTCGCCATGGCGATCAACCGTTGACGCGCACGCTGCGTAGCCAACTGATCGCACGCCGTGTACAGACCAAAGACTGGAAGGGTGTGCAGTCGCTCGACTTGGCATCGTTGCCGCCGGTGGATCGATGCCATCAGTATCAGGCGGCGATTGAACTCGGCCAAGGCCAAGATCGCAAGGATGCGATGCGCGCTATTTGGCTCAGTGGCAAGGCGTTGCCGAGCGCTTGTCATCCACTCGATCATTGGCTGCGACAGCAGGGCGCGCTCGACGGCGACAGCGTCTGGCAGCGCATCGAGTTGGCGGTCGCGGCGAATCAGATTGGCCTGCTGCGCACGCTCGCCACTGATCTGACCGGCAAAGACAAAGTCGCAGCGCTGCATCTCGCCGATCTGCTGACCAACAGTGCGCCGGCGCGCCGCAATGCGAAGACGTGGCCGGACGACGTCGCACATCGCAAGGCGATGGTGCTCGGCTTGGTGCGTATCGCTGCTCGCGATGACGCACTAGCGGCAACGTTGTGGCGCGAATTCTCGCCGCTGTTCAAGTTTGATGATGCGCAGAAATACCGCGTCATCGACACCATTGCGCTGTATCGCGCCAACAGCTTTGAAGCTGATGCGGCCAACTGGCTGGACATGCTGCCAGTGGGGCAGGACAGTGCCGCGACGCGTGAATGGCGTTTGCGTGAGGCCTTGTCGCGACGCGATCTCGCCGCAGCGCAGGCCGCGATCGACCGTTTCGATACAACGCAACTTACCGATCCGCGCTGGCAATATTGGCGTGCACGGGTGGCCGAGTTACGCGGCGACGCCGCTGCCGCAGGGCGCTTTTATCGTGAACTCGCGCTGTCGCCGACCTTCTTCGGTTTCCTCGCCGCCGCGCGTGCCGACCGACCTTATGCGCTCTGTCCGATCCCCGCACCCGCCGCGACCGATGCCTCACGCGCGCTGGCGCAACCGGGATTGCACGCGCCTTTGAACTGCACGCGATTGGATGGACGACCGAGGCACGGCGTGAGTGGGATGCCGCGCTAGCGGTGGCCGATGCGCCGACGCGCCTTGCCGCCGTGGCATTGGCCGACGAACGCGGCTGGTATGACCGAGCGCCGTTCGCGTTGAACGCTGGCGACGACCTGCGTGCTTATACGCTGCGTTTCCCACTTGCGCACCGCCAGTTGATCTTGGCATCGGCGCAGCAGCGTGGCCTATCACCGGCGTTCGTTTACGGCTTGATCCGCTCCGAAAGTGCATGGGTGCAGGACGCGAAGTCGCATGCCAATGCCTATGGTCTGATGCAGTTGATTCCGGAGACAGCGCGGCGTATGGCCAAGGCCGAGAAGCGCGTCATGGCGAACCCGTTGGCGTTGTTTGACCCGGCCTTGAATGTTGCGCTCGGCACGCGCTACCTGTCTGGCATGCTGCAGCGCTTCGATGGCGCGCATTGGCTCGCAGCGGCGGCTTACAACGCCGGCCCGCAGCGTGTCGATCAATGGTTGGCGCTGCGCGGCGATCTCGAACCCGATCTGTTCGTGGAAACCATTCCGTTCAAGGAAACGCGCGAATACGTCGCGCGCGTGCTCGCGTTCGCGTTGATCTACGACTGGCGCCTCAACGGCAATGCCTTTTCGATGGAATACGCGATGTCGCGTGGGAGTGGTAGACCGCCGGTACGCCGCGAAGTTGCTTGCCCGCTGCCGCCCGCATTCGCGACGATCGCGCACTGAACAATTATTGGTGGATGACTTCGTCGCGCTTCGGCGCGAGCCGCGCGAGCAGACGATTCTGTACGCCGATGGCAAAGCCGGCTTTGCTCATTGCTCGGCGCGAGGCGTCGACGAAATCGTTGAACTGCGCTTCCGACAAATCCATCCCGGAATGCGCCTCGACCATATCCAGCCCGGTATAGCTGCAGCCACCATCGCTGATTGGGCAGATGTGCTCGCGCAGTCGTGCTCGGAAATAGTCCTGGTCGGTGTCTTCGAATAGGAACCCGATCTTCACATCGTCGCGGGTTTCCGTGGCGATGGCATCGACCAGTCGAGCGACACCGGCTTCACCGCCAAGCGCGTCGTACAGGCGCGTCTCACGCGTGGTCGCGCAGGCCGACAGCAGGATGAGCAACAGCATCGCTATCGAACTACGCATCACCAATTCCCCGTCATCGAAATGAACATGCCGTTTTGATCTGGTCGTGCCGCAATGGTGCCGAGGTCGACGTAGGCGACGGCGAGGCTGAAGTGCTTCGATGGCACCCAAGCCACGAACAGATCGCGCCAGTCCGATTCGCCGAGGCCCGGCAAGCCATCGGGTTTCTGACGGTATTCGGCGCCGAGCGCGAATTCGGGACTGAAAAATATTGCCGCCGAGACTTCGCCGACCAGCGCATAGCCATCGTCGGCAGCCGAACCGAAGCCGAGCAATCCGGTTTCATTGGCGCGCGTGGCACGCACGGTCGCGTTGAGCAACCAGTTGCGATTGAATGGACCATCGAGGAACAGCCGAGTGACACTGGCATAGCCTTCAACGTCGTGGTCGCGGCGTGCGCCGAGCGCGCCTGCGAGGGCATGGTCGTCGTTGCGCTTGTATTGCAGGCCGAGCGCAAGCTGCGGCACGCGACCGTAGATCAGATCGCCGGCGACGCGCAGCTTCGCGCCCAGCACGGTTTGTTGGAGATGACGGTCGAATCCGGGCGGCAACAAACCGTCGTCGACGCTGAAGCGCTGGCGCCCAAGCGAGAGTTCGAAACGGTCGTTCCAGACGCCGACAGACCAATCGTTTCGAGACGAAAATCAGCAACGCGGGTGACCGAGGTGCCGGCAACGACATCGAGCCCTGGTCGCGTCGACAGGCCGGACAGCACCGCCCAAGGCACCAGTCCGCCGCCCGCCGACGCTTCGATCGTGACCAGCCCACCGGTCGCCTTCAGGCGGCCCTCGGCTGCGGCATGCGCGGTCGCAACCGGCAGGAGCAAGAGTGCGAGGATCGAAACGGACTGGCGCAACATGGCGATGGCGTCGAGAATCAGGGTCGGCAGCGTGGTGGTCAAGGAGTGAACGGAATGTGCAATGGTGCGAGCGCAAGCATACGCGGACGGTGGTGGTGAACACCTATCTGGTTGGAGGTGCAGTGCGCGACCGGTTGCTCGGCCGTGCGGTAAAGGACCGCGACTACGTCGTCGTCGGCGCGACGCCCGAGCGCATGGTCGAGCTGGGCTTCCAGCCGGTCGGGCGCGACTTCCCGGTATTTCTGCACCCGCACACCAAGGAAGAACATGCCTTGGCGCGGACCGAGCGTAAATCCGGTCGTGGCTATCGCGGCTTCGTCGTCAGTGCGGATGCCTCGGTGACACTCGAAGATGATTTGCGTCGCCGCGACCTCACGATCAACGCCATCGCCGAAGCGGCAGACGGTAGCTTGATCGATCCACATGCCGGCGTGCGCGACCTCGAAGCACGGGTGTTGCGGCATGTCTCCGATGCGTTTGCCGAAGACCCGGTGCGGATCTTGCGTGTTGCCCGCTTCGCCGCGCGGTTTGCAGCGCTCGGTTTTCGCGTGGCACCAGAGACCCTGCAGTTGATGCGGCAGATGGTGGTCGCTGGCGAAGCCGAGCACCTCGTGTCGGAACGCGTCTTCCAGGAACTACGCAGTGCACTCGGCGAACCGCGGCCCGGTGTGTTCTTGCGCGTGTTGCGCGGCTGTGGCGCACTGCGCGTGATTTTTCCCGAGATCGATGTGCTGTATGGCGTGCCGCAACGCATCGAATTCCATCCCGAATACGATACCGGTGTCCATCTGGAACTCGCGCTCGATGCTGCCGCCCGACTCGCGCCCGGGGATGCGCGCGTCGGCTTCGCCGTGTTGTTGCATGATCTCGGCAAGGCGCTGACATCGCGCGAGATGCTGCCGCGTCACATTGAGCATGAAGTGCGTGGCTTGGCACCGTTGGTGGCGTTGTGCGCGCGGCTGCGCGCGCCGACCGACTTCACGGCACTGGCCGAAGTCGTCTGTCGTGAACATCTGAACGTGCATCGTGCCGGTGAGTTGCGGCCCGGATCGATGATCGATCTGATCGAACGGCTGGACGGTTATCGGCAACCGGACCGTGTCGATCGAATCACGCTCGCCTGCGCCGCCGACAAACTGGGTCGCGCCGGGGAATCGATCGATCGGTTTGACTACCCGCCGCGTGATTTGATCGCTCGTGCGCTGGCAACGACATTGCGTGTCGATGCGCGGCCCTTGGTCGAGCGCGGCCTGCGTGGGCCCGAGGTGGGAGCAGCGTTGCGCGACGCGCGCTGTCGCATTCTCTCCGCGCAGTTCCCGTAGGAGCGAGCCCCGGCTCGCGCTCGTGCGTTACGTTCGGGTGCGCGAGATTCGGCGGTCGATGGCCAGCAACCACGTGCGTGCTGGCGTTAGTGCGGTCAGTGCGCCGAGCACGATGCCGATCGCGTTCGCATAGACATCGTGAATATCGCCACGGCGCAGCCCCGATGCCTGCTGCAGGAACTCGAGCACGATACTCAGCAGC
This sequence comes from Rhodanobacteraceae bacterium, assembly GCA_016708465.1. Lineage (GTDB taxonomy): Bacteria > Pseudomonadota > Gammaproteobacteria > Xanthomonadales > Ahniellaceae > JADKHK01. The sequence goes on along the minus strand of JADJFT010000010.1, from coordinate 74,692 downwards.
AACAGGCCGAACGCGGCGCGTGACCAGTCGCTGGAGACATCCTGCAACTGCACAGCGAACGCCATCAGTGTGAAATAGGCGAGCAGGTGACCAATCTTGTCGTTGCCGATGAAATCGACTTGACGCAACGAGTCGTTCGAGACCAGTGACAACACGATCACCAGCAAGATCGCCAGAGCGAACAAGCCGCGCCAAAGTCGCAGATGCGGAAACGGGTGCAGGCTCACAGGCGGCGGCTCTGGTCGTAGCTGGTGAATGCTTCGGGGACGTGGTCGACGGCGCGTGCGAAGCACATCACCTTGAAGCGTTCGCCCATCTCACCGGGCAGCGTCAGCCGCTTCACTTCCTGGGCCAGTCGATAGCGTTCGATCTCGCTCAGGTGTGCCGCTTCCTCAATCCGCTCCAGAATGCCGGCGGCAATCAGGAATGACGCCTGCGTGTTAAACCCGGCCAGCGGTAGCCGCGCATGGGTGCCGGCGAACGCGAGCGCCGTGAAGTCGACGAAACTGGTGATGTCCTGCAGCCCTGGCCAACGCAACGCATCGCCATGGGCACGGTGGTGGTAGTGGCAGATCAAGGTGCCGTCATCGCGTTGCGGCAGGTAGTACTCGCGGCGTGGATAGCCGTAGTCGACGAAGATCGCCAGTCCGGCCTCAAGTTGGCCGCAGACGGCGTCGATCCACCACGGCAATTGCGGCAGGATTTCCGAACGATAGCCGTCCGCCAGGGGCTCCGGCAGATCCTGCTGCAAGGCCCCAACGGCGGCGGTCAGCATGGTGTCGGCTTCGCGTTCGACGTCGATGAAGCGGCCCTCGCCGTCGACGGCCACGTGCATCTCACGTGGCTCGCCGTCACGCATCACGAAGCGATGTACCGGCAGCGCGTCGACGACCTCGTTCGCGAACAGCACGCCGCGCCAGGGTTGTTCTGCCGGCGTGTCCGGCCAGTCGACGCGATCGAGCAGATGCGGCACGCGCTCTGCCAGTGTGGCGCGCTGGCGTGCGCGCAGTTCGGCGCTGCGATCAAGAATGCGGTAGTGCTGCGGCAAGCAGCCGAGTTGCTCCCATTCGGCCAGCACGGCGGCTGCGAATGCGCCACTGCCGCCGCCGACTTCGAGGAACTCGGCTTCCGGCCCCGCGCGCAGCATCGCTGCGGTGGCGCGGGCCACACAGCGTGCGAACAGGTCGCCAATCTCGGGCGCGGTGATGAAGTCGCCGCTGACGCCAAACTTGGTCTTGCCGGCGCTGTAATAACCGAGCCCAGGCGCATACAGCGCCAGTTCCATGAAGCGCCAGAAGGGAATTGAGCCGTGACTGTGGATTTCGGCCCGGATCAGGTCGGCAAGGACGGCGCTGTGCGCGAGTTCATCGGCACTGGGGGCAGGAAATGAGCTGGTGTCGAAGTGGGGCAGCAAGCGGATCTCCGGAATGACGCCAACAACACGGGGAATCACGCACAATCGACGTCCGAATAAGCGAGGAGCATACCCGATGATGGATTCATCTCGACCGGTTGTGATCATCACCGGGGCAGCGAGGCGGGTTGGCGCGGTCGTGGCAGAAACCTTGTGTGAGGCCGGTTATGACCTTGCCGTGAGTTACCGTCATTCGCGTGGCGATGCCGAGGCACTGGCGGCCCGTTGCGAGGCAAAACGCGCGCAGTCGTGCCTGCTGTTGCCGCTGGATCTGTCCGACATGGCCGGATTGGCCCCTTTCATCGAGCGCGTGGTGACACATTACGGGCGTATCGATGCGCTGATCAACAATGCGTCGAGTTTCTATCCGACCGCGATCGGCGCGACCACCAGCGCAGATTGGGACGAGTTGTTCTCGACGAATGCCAAGGCACCATTTTTTCTCGCTCAGGCCGCAGCGCCGCATCTGGCGAAGACGCGCGGATGCATTCTCAATTTCGTCGATATTTACGGGCAGCGACCGCTGTCTCAGCACCCGGTCTACAGCATGGCCAAAGCAGCGCTGGCGATGATGACGATGGCACTCGCCAAAGACCTCGGTCCGGCGGTGCGGGTGAATGGCATCGCGCCGGGCGCGGTGCTTTGGCCGGAAGTCGGTAAGGCGACCGGGGAGCGGCGCGAGTTGATCGCGCGTACGCCATCGGCGCGTGCCGGCGAACCTGCCGACATCGCCCGTACCGCATTATTTCTGTTGCGCGACGCGCCTTACATCACCGGCGAAATCATCCGCGTCGACGGCGGACGGGCGTTATCGATTTAACGCCCGCCGCGTTGGCGCCGATTAGCGGCGGCGCCCCGGCATCGGCAAGCGCTGCACGATCTGCTTGATCTTTTGCTTCAGGCGCGAGAAGAACGGCGCTTGGTCTGATACCAGCGGAATCTCGGCGGTGATCGGTTGCTGGATCGCGGCCGTACCACTGGCTTCAACCCGTTCACCGCGCGGCTTGCGACGGCGGCGATTGCGACGGCGTTCGGCATCGGCGGGTGATTCGTTCGCAGCGTTGGCTTCTACCGGCACAACTGCCGACTGCTGCGGACGCGGACTGTCGTGGCGCGGCTTCTGGCCATCGCGGCGTTCACCGCCACTGGATTTGCGCTCGCCACGTGGCGCACTCGCCGATCCGGAACCGGTGGACGAACGACGACCACCGCCAGACTTGCCATCGCGATTTTTGCGATCGCGGTCTTCGCGCCGCTTGGCAGCGGCGGCGTCCAGCACTTCGGCCAGTTCGCTCCTGCCTTCGCCCGGCTCGCGTTCTCGCTTCGGCGGCGCCGTGAGCATGTCCGGCGTGATCGACTCGAACGGAATCTTCTGTTCGATGAACTTTTCGATGTCTGGCAGCGACACTGCATAGTCTTCGCAGGCAAAACTGACGGCATCACCTTCGGCACCGAGTCGCGCGGTGCGGCCGATGCGATGCACGTAATCCTCGGCATCGTGCGGCAGGTCATAGTTGAAGACGTGGGTTACGCCGTTGATGTGCAGGCCGCGCGCGGCGACATCGGTGGCGACCAGCAGCTCCAACTCACCTTTCTGAAAGTGATTCAGCAGCGACTCGCGCTTCTTCTGCGGCACGTCGCCAGAGAGCAGGCCGACCTTCCAGCCTTGGGCCTCGAGCTTGCGCGCCACGCGTTCGGCGGCGATTTTCATGTTTACGAAAACCATGCCGCGCGGCTCGCCGATCTTGTGCAGTAAATGCAACAGCAGCGGGATCTTCTCGTCGGTGGCTGGGTAATAGCCGACCTGGCGCACGCGCGCTGCAGTAATCGTTTCGGTTTCGACGACGATCTTTTCTGGCTCGTTCATGTGTTCATAAGCGAGTTCAAGCACGCGATGGCTCAAGGTCGCCGAGAACAGCATGTTCTGCCGCTCATGCGGGCCAGGCATGCGCCGCAGCAGGAAGGGGATGTCTTTGATGAAGCCAAGGTCGAACATGCGGTCGGCTTCGTCGAGGATGACGACGTCGACCGAGCTCAGCGACACTGCATGCTGCTTGAAGAAGTCGATCAGGCGACCGGGCGTGGCGATGATCACGTCGGTGCCGTCAGCGAGTTGGCTGCGTTGCTTGTCGTAATCGACGCCGCCATAGATCAACGACATGCGCAGGCCGAGGTCATGGCCGATCTGGCGCGCGTCCTTGTCGATCTGGATCGCCAGTTCGCGCGTCGGCGCGAGAATGACGGCACGCGGTTCATTGGCTTTGCGGTCGGCGCGCGCCGGCTTGGTCAGCAGGCGGTTGAACATCGAGACCAAGAAGGCGGCAGTTTTGCCGGTGCCAGTCTGGGCTTGGCCGGCGACATCCTTGCCTGCGAGCGTGAGTGGCAGGGTGAGCGCTTGAATCGGGGTACAGCGGATAAATCCGGCGCTTTCGAGACCTTTCAGCAGTTCGGGGTGAATGCTGAAATTCTCGAAGCAGACATCGGTCAGTGGTTTGTCGGACATTCTTTTTCTGTTGCCTTTCGGGTGCGGCCTTGTTCGGCGCGGAATCGCCCGCAACTCCGCGGGCAGGTCGGGGACGCGCTTGATTGGCCCCCGGGTGGGGGCGACAATCCGACGCCCCCGGCAAGCGCACGGTGCCGATCCAGAGGATCAAGGCCGTCGCGCGACCCGCCGAGTGTACCGCAAGTCCGGCGCAAGTCCGCGCCCATCAAGGAGATTTCTGTGAGCGACCGCATTGCCCATGCCGACGACAACACCTTCGAAGCCACTGTCTTGCAATCCGACGGACCGGTTCTGGTCGACTTCTGGGCCGAATGGTGCGGGCCGTGCAAGATGATCGCGCCGATCCTCGATGACGTCGCCGAGAGTTATGCCGGGCGCCTGAAGGTCGTCAAGGTGAATACCGACGTTGCCCAGAAAACTCCTCGTAACTACGGTGTGCGCGGTATTCCGATGCTGCTGTTGTTCAAGGATGGCAAGGTGCAGGCCACGCATGTCGGTGCACTGTCGTAGTCGCAACTGACCAGTCTGATCGACAAGAACATCTGATTGCTGGACCTGTGGGAGCGGCTTTCCGCCACTTCCATAGCATTGCTGCTTGTGTCCGCTGCAATGGCGGTGCTAGTGTTCGCTCCAGTCTGAACGCGACAAAATTGTCGCGCGACACGCGCAGCCGCAGAGGGTGGCTGCGTTAGACCGGGACGAGACGTCCCGTTGTCCCAACCTCCCCACCGAAACTATCAGCGCTTATGCGCGAGACTCCCGTGTCCGAAACTACTCCGGCGCCTGCCGTCGATTCGCCCATTTCCGAGCCGAGCAATACGGCTTCCGACACTGCTCAGGGCGGCAGTGAATCCACCGATAACAGTCCTCGCGGCGAAGGCGAGGGCGAAGCCGGCGAAGGCGCTGCCCAGCGCATGTCGCGGCGTGATCGCTTCCGCAAGCGATTTAAAGACAAGGACAAAGACCGCGACCGCGGTCCGCGCAACAATAACGATGGCATTCCTGCCGACCAGGGCGACGGCGAAGGTGCCGGCAATGGCGGCAATGGTGAGCGCGATTACGCGCCGCCGCAGTTGCGCGCGAACTACACGATTCCGGCTGATGCGCCGACCAGCCTGACCGCGCTCAAGCGCTTGGCACCGGCGGCACTGATCGATCTCGCCGAACGCATGGGCATCCAGGAAGGCGTGGCCCGCGCCCGTCGCCAGGACGTGAACTTCTCGATCCTGAAGGTCCTGACGCGCACGCCGGAAGGCATCGATGCCGAAGGTGTTCTCGAAATCCTGCAGGATGGCTTCGGCTTCCTGCGCGCGTTCGAAGCCTCCTATCTGGCCGGTCCCGACGATGTGTATGTCTCGCCGTCGCAGATCCGCCGATTCAACCTGCGTACCGGCGACTACATCACCGGCAAGATCCGCTCACCGAAGGACGGCGAACGCTACGTTGCCCTGCTCAAGGTCAACGAGATCAACGGCGAACCACCGGAAGCCAGCAAGAACAAGGTGTTGTTCGAGAATCTGACGCCGCTGTTCCCGCGCCAGTCGTTTCATCTCGAACGTGGCAACGGTTCATCCGAAGACATCACCGGTCGCATCCTTGATCTGATGGCACCCGTCGGCAAGGGCCAACGTGGCCTGATCGTGTCGCCGCCCAAGGCCGGTAAAACGATGTTGCTGCAGAACGTCGCTCAGGCGATCGTGCACAACCATCCAGAAGCTCACCTGATCATCCTGTTGATCGATGAGCGTCCGGAAGAAGTGACTGAAATGCAGCGTTCGGTGCGCGCCGAAGTGATTAGTTCGACCTTCGATGAGCCTGCCGCACGCCATGTGCAAGTTGCCGAAATGGTCATCGAGCGCGCCAAGCGCTTGGTCGAGCACAAGAAGGACGTAATCATCCTGCTCGATTCGATCACCCGCCTCGCTCGCGCTTACAACACCGTCGTGCCGAGTTCCGGCAAGGTGCTGACCGGCGGTGTCGACGCCAATGCATTGCAGCGTCCAAAGCGCTTCTTCGGCGCTGCGCGCAATGTCGAGGAAGGCGGTTCGCTGACCATCCTCGCGACGACGCTGGTCGACACCGGTTCGAAGATGGACGAAGTGATCTACGAGGAGTTCAAGGGCACTGGCAACATGGAAGTGCACCTAGACCGTCGTATCACCGAGAAGCGCGTTTACCCGGCGATCAACATCAACCGTTCTGGCACGCGCCGAGAGGAGTTGCTGATTGAACCGGAATTGCTGCAGAAAATCTGGATTCTACGCAAGCTGTTGCATCCGATGGACGAGCTGAGTGCAATCGAGTTCCTGCTCGACAAGATGAAGGACACGAAGACCAATGACGAGTTCTTCAAGTTTATGAAACGCAGTTGATCCTCGCCGCTGCCCGGCGAGATGATCGATCACAGACCAAGCCCGCTTCATTGCGGGCTTGGTTTTTTCTGGAGCAGTGCCGCGGCCATCGACCTCGACACCATCATCGTCATTGCGGACGATGCTCCTCGCCGCACTCGCGCCGACTTGTCAGACTGTGCGTCTTCGTTGGTGGAGAAGCGCATGTCCGACACGCTCGATGAATCGCTGAAATTGACGCTCGCCGAAGCGCGCATCGTTGGCTGCTTGATTGAAAAGGCGGCGACGACACCGGAGTCGTATCCGTTGACGGTGAATTCTCTGGTCCTTGCGGCGAACCAGAAGACCAGTCGTGAGCCAATCATGAACATCGAAGAGGGCGAGGCCGGGCACGCTTTACGCGAACTCGAAGATCGCGGTTGGGTACGTGTGGTGCATGGCTCGCGTGCGCTGCGCTACGAGCATCGCATTGACGACAAACTCAGCGTGACGCGGCCGCAACGCGCGCTGTTGTGCCTGCTGATGCTGCGTGGGCCGCAGTCGGCGCCGGAACTGCTGGCGCGCAGCGACCGCCTTGCCGAAATCGCTGCGCTCGATGATCTGAAACTGGTGTTGGAACGATTGCAGCAACGCGGCTTCGTCGCCAATGTCGGGCGTGCCTCGGGGCAGCGCGAGGATCGCTATGCGCAGCTGTTCTGCGGGCCAGTCGAGGTGCAGGTTCGGTTCGATGAGCGCGATACCGCAGCGGACGCAGCGAGTAACGGATCGTTGTCGGCACGCGTCGCCGAGTTAGAGCGCGTGGTCGCCGATTTGTTGGCGCGGTTGGCATTGCTGGAAGGCGCGAACAGCGCTGCGCCTTAAAGAAAAGCGCGGTACGCCGGATTCGCGGTTTCTTCAACGTGCGCGTAGCCAAGATCGGTCAGGTGTTGTGCGAAGGCTTCGCGTGTTCCGGCCGGTACTTGGATGCCGGCGAGCACGCGACCGTAGTCCGAGCCATGGTTGCGGTAGTGAAACAGGCTGATGTTCCAGTCGGTGCCAATGGCGTCGAGAAACTTCAGCAAAGCGCCGCGACGCTCCGGGAATTCGAAGCGGAACAAGCGCTCATCGCGGATGTTCGCGGCCTTGCCGCCGACCATGTAGCGCACATGCAGCTTGGCCATCTCGTTGCGGCTGAGATCGTCGACCGCGAGCCCCGCGCTGCGGATCGCCTGCACCACATCGGCGCGGTCGCCGCTGCCGGGATCGATCGCCAGTCCGACGAAGATGTGCGCGACGCCAGCATCGCTGTAGCGGTAGTTGAACTCGGTGACCGCGCGCGTACCGATCACTTCACAAAAACGTTTGAAGCTCCCGGGTACTTCTGGAATCGTGACCGCCAGCAGCATCTCGCGGTCGGCACCGAGATCGGCGCGTTCAGCGACATGGCGTAGGCGATCGAAATTCATGTTGGCGCCGCTGACCACGGCAACGCAGGCGCGGTCGCCGGCGTCGTTCGTCTGCAGCCAGCGTTTCAGTCCGGCCACCGCCAACGCACCCGACGGTTCGGCGACAACACGGGTGTCTTCGAAGATGTCCTGAATCGCCGCACAGACCTCGTCGGTCGAGACCAGCACGACTTCGTCGACCAACTCACGCGCAATGCGGAAGGTCTCGTGACCGATCTCGCGCACTGCGGTGCCATCCGCGAACATGCCGACGCGATGGAGTCGGACCGGATGTTTCGCAGCGAGTGCTGCATGCAGCGTCGGCGAGTCTTCCGCCTCGACACCGATGACGCGAATATGTGGATAAAGCGCCTTTGCGTACGCCGCGACGCCAGCGATCAACCCGCCACCGCCGACTGGCACGACGATGCAGCCGATGTCCTCGCCGTGTCGCTGACGCAGGATCTCCATCGCGATCGTGCCTTGGCCCGCGATCACTTCGGGATCGTCGAACGGGTGAACGAAACTCAGCCCGTCGCGGCTTTCGAGCGCGCGTGCGTGGACATAGGCGGCATCGAAGTCGTCGCCGTGCAACACAATCTCTCCGCCCAAGTCAGCCACCGCTTGGGTCTTGATGCGCGGCGTGGTGGTTGGCATCACGATCACCGCGCGCAGGCCGAGCCGTCGTGCCGCCAGCGCCACACCCTGGGCATGATTGCCGGCCGATGCGCAAATTACGCCGCGCGCGCGCTGCTCTGCGTCGAGCGACGCGATCTTGTTGAACGCACCGCGCAATTTGAAGGAGAACACCGGTTGCTGATCCTCCCGTTTCAGCAACACCAGTGCGCCGAGTCGCTTTGATAAGCGTGGCGCCCGCTCCAGCGTGGTTTCGATGGCAACGTCGTAGACACGCGCCTTGAGCACGCGTTGCAGATAGTCCGCAGCCACCGCCGCCGCGTGCTCGCGTGGCTGCGCGCGACTCGGGTTCAGTGGTGGTTGCGGTCGCAGTCATGCCAATGCGGTCGCGAGATCGTGATGGACTTCAATCTCACCGCCGCCGACATGCTCCAACCAGCCCCAGGCATCATGCGTGCTGCCGTTGAACAGACCGAAGAACGCAGTTTGAATTTCGGCGGTGATCGGGCCGCGCGTACCAGCACCGATCTGCAGACCATCGATCGAACGGATCGGTGTGATCTCGCAGGCAGTGCCGGTGAAGAAGGCCTCGTCGCAGACATACAACGCTTCGCGCGGCATCGCTTGTTCGCGCACTTCGTAGCCGAGTTGGCGAGCGAGTTGCATGATTGAATCGCGAGTGATCCCGGCAAGAATGGCGGCACCGGTGGGTGGCGTGAACAGCACGCCCTTCTTCACCAGGAACAGGTTTTCACCGCCGCCTTCGCTCAACATGCCGTCGACGTTCAAGGCGATGCCTTCGTGATAGCCGTGGCGTGCCGCTTCCATGCTGATCTGCTGGCTGCTGAGATAATTGCCTCCGGCCTTAGCCGAAACCGGAAGCGTATTCGCGGCTGGGCGCTGCCACGACGAGATGCAGGCATCGACACCTTTCTCCAGTGCTTCGTTGCCGAGAAAGGCAGACATTTCGGTGGCGGCGATTGCGACTTCGACCGGCGCATCCGGATTCGGTGAAAGCGAATAGCCGATCATGCCGCGATAGGCGATCGGGCGCAGATAAGCACCGCGCGTCAGCCGGTTGTTGCGCACAATCTGGCGGCTGGCCTCGTGCAGTTCAGCCAAGTCGTAGGGGATGCGCATGCGATGGATGCGCGCGGATTCGTACATGCGCTCGAGATGGTCGGTCAGGCGGAAGATCGCCGTACCTTTCGGCGTGGCGTAGGCACGAATGCCTTCGAACACTGACGAACCGTAATGCAGGCCATGTGAGAGCACATGGATCTTCGCCTCCTGCCAGGGAACGAAGTGACCGTTGTGCCAGATGTATTGGGTGGCTTTGAAGGACATGGCGATGGTCTCGTGGGTGGGAATCAGGCGACAGCCGCGAGTTGCGGCATGCGGCGCGGGCTGGCTTCGGTGTCGAGGAAGCCGACGACGTCGTAGAGCTTCTCGACTTGGCGCTTCAACGTCTGCACGTCGCGCGACGAGTTCAGCTGCATCAGCACGATCCAGGTGTCGGCATCGCGTGGCTGTGTCGTCAGACCGGCGATCTCGAAGCCACGGCGCTGCACGGTGCCAAGCAATCGCAATAAGGCGCCTTCGCTACGGCTCAGGACCAGTCCCAGTGCATGGTTATCGTTCATCGTGTGTCTCCGGTCAGTATGATTTTGCGTGAAAATTTTTCGAGACCCCAAAACGCGAAACCCCCGCTTCCTTTCGGGGCGGGGGTTTCGGTTGTTGTCCTGATTCGGTTGTTATCGCGTCAGGTCAAGCACTCGTCCCGCTCCGGTGAGGGCGTAATAAGTACGAGTACGAGTACCAGCGCGAGCAGCTTCGACAGCACCTGTTCAATACGCATCGCCAACGACACCGATTCGGTGTTCGTGTACTGGCGGGCGCTGGCGAGGGCAGTGAGCATGGGTCCGAAATTAGTTTTGGTTGTGTAGTGCTGTCAAGTGGAATTGCACGGCAGACTGATGAAGCTTTGTCATGTCGCTTTTTCCTCGATCATCTGAGCGTTCGATTTGCCCGGCGGCACCAGTGGCCAAACATTCGCTTTGGCATCGATCTTGACGTGCAGCAAGTACGCACCGGGCGCATCGAGCAAGGTGCGCAGCGCAGCGTCAACTTGATCACGGCGGGTGATGGTGGCGGCCGGAATCCGGAAGGCGCGCGAGTTCGGCGAAGTCAGGGTTGTCGGAGAGGTCGACTTCGCTGTGGCGTTCATTGAAGAACAGGGTTTGCCACTGTCGCACCATGCCGAGGCCGGCATTGTCGAGCAGCACGATCTTGACCGGGATGCTGTAGCGGAACAGCGTCGCCAACTCCTGGATGTTCATCATGATCGAGCCGTCGCCACTGACGCAGACCACCGGTGCTTCGGGACAGGCCAGCTTGGCGCCAATCGCTGCCGGTAGGCCGAAGCCCATGGTGCCGAGCCCGGCGCTCGACAGGTGATGGCTGATGCGTGCGAATCGGCAATGCTGGGCCACCCACATCTGATGCTGGCCGACATCGCAACTGACAATCATTTCCGGGCCGCCGAGATCGCTCAATTGCTTCAGTAGCAGCGGTGCGTAAATGTCCTCGCCCGGTGCGTCGTAACGCCAGCCATGCTGGGCCCGCAGTCCTGGCAACGCGCACGCCACGGATCGATCTTCAGCGGCATTGCGATCGCGTCGAGGCTACGGATCAAATCGCCGTGTAGAGATACGTCGGCGCGGCGCAGCTTGCCGATTTCCGCAGCGTCGGCGTCGAGATGGATGACCTGTGCCTTGGGTGCGAACGTGTCGAGCTTGCCGGTGGCACGATCATCGAAGCGGGCGCCAACGACGATCAGCAAATCGGCGTCATCGACGGCGAAGTTCGCCGCCTGGTTGCCGTGCATGCCGAGCATGCCGAGATATAGCGGATCGTTCGCGTCGACACCGCCCAGACCTTTGAGCGTGCAGACTGCGGGTGCGCGCGTCATGTGATGGAACCGTTGCAAGGCCGCTTCGGCATGGGCGATGCCGACACCACCGCCGGCATAGATCACCGGGCGCTGAGCAGCAGCGAGCAAGGCGCGTGCATGGGCGATGTCACGACCATGCGGTGCGGCAGGATGCTGGGCAATGCGCGTGCTCGGCCGTGCTGGCGACTTCGCCACAGTCACGTCTTTCGGCAGATCGATCAACACCGGCCCGGGACGACCTTCGGCGGCAATCGCAAAAGCTTCGCGCACGGTCGCAACGATGTCCTCGGTGCGGCGCACGATGAAGCTGTGCTTCACGATCGGTAGCGACATGCCAAACACATCCACTTCCTGGAATGCGTCGGTTCCCATCAAATGCGTCGGCACCTGGCCAGTGATGGCGACCATCGGCACCGAGTCGAGATACGCATCGGCGATACCGGTCAGCAAATTGGTGGCACCAGGTCCGCTGGTCGCCATGCACACGCCGACGCGACCGCTGGCGCGCGCGTAGCCGACCGCGGCGAGTGCCGCGCCCTGCTCATGGCGTACCAGGATGTGACGCAGCTTCGAGCCGACGAGGGCGTCGTACACCGGCATGATGGCGCCGCCCGGATAGCCGAACAGCGTGTCCACGCCCTCAGTCTCGAGCGCGTGGATCAGCCACTCGGCACCGCTACGAATATCGTCGTCGCTCGTCATCGTCATCCGCTCAGGCAGTTGCGGGTTCGTTCGCGGTGGTTGCCGCGGGTGCGGCATGTGCCGCACGCTTGGCTGGATCGAGCCACGGCATGCGCGCACGCAGGCGGGCACCGACGATCTCGATCGGATGGTCAAGATCGGCCTGCTTCAGCGCCTTGTAGTTGGCGTTGCCGCTGCGGTATTCGGCCACCCATTCGCGCGCGAATTGGCCGTTCTGGATTTCCAGCAGGATGTCGCGCATGTTTTGGCGCGTCGCCGAGTTCGCAATGCGCGGACCGCGGGTCAGGTCGCCGTACTGTGCGGTTTCGCTGATGTAACGATGCATCTTGGCCATGCCGCCTTCATGCAACAGGTCGACGATCAGCTTCAGTTCGTGCATGCACTCGAAGTAAGCGACTTCGGGTTGATAGCCGGCCTCGACCAAGGTCTCAAAGCCTTGCACGACCAATTCGGTGACGCCGCCGCAGAGCACTGCTTGTTCGCCGAACAGGTCGGTTTCGGTTTCTTCGGCGAAGCTCGTGGTGATCAGGCCGCCGCGCGCGCCACCAATGCCATGCGCATAGGCTTGCGCGCGGGTCAGCGCCTCACCCGAGATGTCCTTGTGCACGGCGACGAGGCAGGGCACGCCGTGGCCGGATTCGTATTCACGACGCACCAGTGCGCCCGGGCCCTTCGGCGCAACCAGAATAATGTCCCACTGATCGCCGGCCTCGATCTGCTTGAAGTGGATATTGAACCCGTGCGCGAACAACAAGGCGCCACCGGGTTTGAAGTTCGGTGCAATGGCGTCCTCGAACACCTTGGGCTGTTGCATGTCTGGCGTCAGCAGGGCGATCAAGTCAGCTTTGGCGGCAGCGTCACCTGGCTCGAAGACCTGCAAGCCATCGGTTTGTGCCTGATGCCAGCTCGGACCGTCCTTGCGCGCACCGACGATGACCTTGAATCCGGAATCGCGCAGGTTCAGCGCGTGCGCGCGGCCTTGGCTGCCGTAGCCAATGACGGCGATGATTTGTTCTTTCAGCGGTGCGGTGGTCGAGCTCATGGGATCAATCTCCTTCAGTTTCGGGTCGTGGGTGGTTTAAGGATTCGTGATCGCGCCGTGCGAGGCGGATCCGACCAATCGTGCATATTTCGCGAGCACGCCGGTGGTGGCGCGCGGGGGCAATTGCTTAAGTGTTCGAGTGGAGAGGTCGGCGAGGCAGTCGAGGCGACGTGCTTCGACATCGATGACCAGTGTGTCGCCGTCCTGAATCGCCGCGATCGGCCCGCCGCGTGCGGCTTCCGGGGCGATATGTCCAACCATCAGACCATGCGTTGCGCCACTAAAGCGGCCATCGGTGATCAAGGCGACATCGGCGCCAAGGCCGCGGCCCATCAGTGCGGCGGTGACGGCCAGCATCTCCGGCATGCCGGGTGCGCCGGCGGGGCCTTCGTGGCGAATCACGACGACATCGCCGGCTCGAATCTCGCCCGCCTGGACGGCGGCGAATGCGGCCGGCTCGCCGTCGAAGACGCGTGCTGGGCCTTCGTGGCGCATGCGGCCATGGCCAGCCAGCTTCACGATGCAGCCGTCCGGTGCCAGAGAACCACGCAGAATGGCGAAGCCGCCGCGTGGCTTCAACGGCTGCGATAGTGGATACACCACTGGCTCTGGCTGATCGCCGAGTTCGATGGCGTCAAGCAGCGCCAACATCGAATCGCCCTCGACCGTTGGATGGTCTTCGAGCACGCCGCCATCTTTCAGCATTTGCGCGACGCGTGTGGTGCCACCGGCGGCACTGAGTTCAATCGCGGTGTAGCGGCCACCCGGTTTCAGATCGGCGATGACCGGCGTGATCGCCGAGATCGTATCGAAATCGTCAATCGACAACGGCACCTGCGCCTCGTGCGCAATGGCCAACAGATGCAACACTGCATTGGTCGATCCTGCGGTCGCGGCGACCAAGCGTGCGGCGTTACGGAATGCAGCCGGCGTCAACGCCTGACGCGGCGTGAAGCCACGCTGGAAGCAATCCATCACCAGCTTGCCGCAGTCTTCGCCAGCGCGAGCGCGATCGACGTGAATCGCCGGCAGGTCATTGGCACCGAGCGGTGACAGGCCGAGCGCGGTCATCACCATCGCCATCGTGTTTGCGGTGAACTGTCCGCCGCATGCGCCGGCCCCGGGGCAGGCGTCTTTCTCAACCGATAGCAGTTCGGCATCGCTGATTTTTCCGGCCGAATGGGCGCCGACCGCTTCGAACACTTCCTGGATGGTGATGTGCTTGCCGTGATGCACGCCATGCGCGATCGAACCACCGTAGAGAATGACGGTCGGAACGTCGATTCGTGCTGCGGCCATCGCAGCGGCGGGAATGGTCTTGTCGCAACCGCAGAGGATGACCATGGCATCGAGACTATGGCCGTTCACGGCGAGTTCGATCGAATCGGCAATCCAGTCGCGCGACACCAGCGATGCACGCATGCCGGCGGTGCCCATGGCGATGCCATCGGTCACCGCCACGGTGTTGAACTCGATTGCGGTGCCACCGTTCGCCTCGATGCCGCGGCGAACGTGTTGCGCGGCAGCGCGTAGCGTGAAGTTGCACGGCGACACGTCCGACCACGAGTGCACCACGGCGACAAAGGGCTTGGCGATGGCGGCATCGTCGCGCCCGGTGGCGCGCAACATCGCACGGGCTGGAGCGTGGTCGGGGCCGTGTTTGATGGCATTGCTACGCATCTGGATCTCTCTGCAGTAGAGAAACCAGACTCCATGAACGCGAAAACCCCGCTTCCTTGCGGAGCGGGGTTTTCGTGGAGTCCTGATTTCGTCGTCTTACATCAGGTCAAGCACTCATCCCGCTCGGCAGAGCTACGAATAAGTACTACGAGGGTGAGCATGCGAATTGCAGCCATGCACGGCAGCGACATCGAGTTGTCGTTACGTGCGTACAGCTTGGCCGGGAAAGTCGTCATGACTCCGAAGCTAAGGGCGAAGTTCTGGAGTTGTCAAGCACAAATATTGCGCGCCGCAGCAAAACCTATGTGGCCGCTCGACGAAGCCGTCGCACGCTCGCGTGAGCTCTATTAGGGCGGTGGGTTGATGGTGCACACGGCGTATTCCGATCTCGGAATTAGGCTTGACAGCTCGCGCGAACGCATGCGAGCTTCGGGCCATGAACACCGCACTGCACCACGAACTGTACTTGCCGCGCGCCAGCGTGCGAACGGTCGCGTGCGCGGTACTTCTTGGTCTGCTTCTTATTCCGCCGACATTGCGGGATGGCGCCTTTTCGACCTAGAACAGCAGCGACGAAACCAGGAATCCAGAACCCCGCACCGGCAACGGCGCGGGGTTTTTTTTCGCCCAGATCCAACCCGACGAGGACCTCACTATGAAGCGTTTGATCGCACTGCTCGAGCAACTGTTCGCATCGTTTCTGTTGCCACGTACGCGCCTGCAGCCAATTCCGGTACGGAGTCGACGTCGATGAACGATCGCCTGCTGATTTTCGATACCACGTTGCGTGACGGCGAACAGAGCCCCGGTTGCACCTTGAATCGGATGCAGAAACTGCGTATCGCTGAAGCCTTGCAATCGCTTGGTGTCGACGTGATCGAAGCTGGCTATCCGAACGCCTCCGAGGATGACTTCGACGCGGTACAGGCGATTGCACGCAGCGTGCGCGATGCCCGCATCTGCGGATTGGCGCGTTGCAACGACGCCGATATCCGCGCCACCGCGGCGGCGCTGAAGGATGCCGCACATCCGCGCATCCATGTCTTCATCGCATCGAGCCCGATCCACCGCGAGATGAAGTTGCGCATGACTGCCGACGAGGTGGTCGAACGCGCCGTCGCTGGCGTTCGCCATGCCCGTGCGCTGTGTGCCGACGTTGAGTTTTCGGCCGAGGACGCAACCCGCACCGAGCCGGAGTTCCTGGTACGCCTGTTCAATGCCGTGATTGCCGCCGGCGCAAGCACCATCAACGTGCCAGATACCGTCGGCTTCACTACACCGGGTGAATACGGCGCGCTGATCCGCCTGCTCAAACGTGATGTCGTCGGCATCGATGGCGTCACCATCAGTACCCACTGTCACGACGATCTCGGGCTTGCTGTCGCGAACTCGTTGGCGGCGGTCGAGGCAGGTGCGCGCCAAGTCGAATGCACGTTGACTGGTATCGGCGAGCGCGCTGGGAATGCGGCGCTCGAAGAAATCGTGATGGCTGTGCGTACGCGTCCAGATCGCTACCCGGTGCAGACGCATATCCGCACGCCGCGCCTGTATAGCGCCGCGCGGCTGCTGTCGTCGTTTATTGGCCAAGGGATTCCGCGCAACAAGGCGATCGTCGGCGAAAACGCGTTTGCGCATGAGTCCGGAATCCACCAGCACGGCATGATCGCCGACCGCAGTACTTACGAAATCATGAAGCCGGAAGATGTCGGCGTGCCGGGTTCGTCACTCGTGCTCGGC
Organism: Rhodanobacteraceae bacterium; assembly: GCA_016708465.1. Lineage (GTDB taxonomy): Bacteria > Pseudomonadota > Gammaproteobacteria > Xanthomonadales > Ahniellaceae > JADKHK01. Next base: position 58,250 of record JADJFT010000010.1, on the reverse strand, counting down.
AAGCACAGCGGACGTGCCGCTGTGCGCGATCGTCTGGCGACGCTTGGCTATGCGATCGAAGACAGCCATCTCGATGCCTTGATGGTCGCCTACAAGCGACTGGCGGATCGCAAGAAGGAAGTCTTCGATGCCGATCTCGAAGCCTTGTGGTTGGGCGTGGAAGATGGTGCCGACCAGCCGTGGACAATGGATGCGCTGCATGTCGCGACTGCCATCGGCACTCGCAACGAGCCGACCGCGAGCATTGCGTTGTGCGACGCCAGTGGCCGGACGGTGCGGGAAGCGGCGGTCGGTGATGGCCCGGTTGATGCCATCGCCAATGCACTGACACGGGCGACTGGCGTGCACATCAGCGTTCAGGAGTTCGCGTTGCAAAGCGTGACCAGCGGCGGTGACGCCCAGGGTCGCGCCAGTGTGCGCGTAGTGCACGAAGGTCGCGAATATCGCGGCCAAGCGGTCAGCACCGATGTCATCGAAGCCTCGGCGCGCGCTTTGCTCGAAGCGATCAATCGTATCTGCAGCGTCAACGCTGCGCGCGAGCGTCAGGCGCAGCTTGCCGCCACGGGAACCGAGCCATGACGGCGACGACGTTGTTTGAAAAACTCTGGCAGGCGCATCTGGTCGAAGCCGATACGGACGGTCTGCCAGCGATGCTCTATATCGATTTGCATCTGGTTCACGAGGTGACATCACCGCAGGCGTTCTCGCTCCTGCGCGAGCGCGGTCTGCGCGTGCGCCAGCCGAGCCGCACGCTGGCGACGCTTGATCATTCGACGCCGACTACCCCGGTGCGTGCCGATGGTTCGCGCACGTATCTCGATACCGCGACCGAGCAGCAAGTCGACGCACTGATTCGAAATTGCAGCGATTTTGGCGTGTCCCTGCACGGCTACGATTCGCCTGATCGCGGCATCGTGCATGTGATGGCGCCGGAACTTGGCGCGACCCAACCGGGCATGACCATCGTCTGCGGCGACAGCCACACCAGCACGCATGGTGCCTTCGGCGCGCTTGCCTTCGGCATCGGCAGTACCGAGGTCGGGCATGTTCTGGCTACGCAATGCCTGCTTCAGCACAAGCCAAAGACGATGGCGGTGATTGTGCGTGGCCAGTTGCCGGTTGGCATCAGTGCCAAGGACCTGACACTGCACATTGCCGGACAGGTCGGCGTCGCTGGCGGCACCGGTCATGTCATCGAGTTCCGTGGTGATGCGGTGCGCGCATTGACGATGGAAGAACGCATGACCTTGTGCAACATGTCGATTGAGATGGGCGCGCGTGCTGGTCTGATCGGTGCTGATGGCACGACCATCGAATGGTTGCGCGGTCGTCGCCAAGTGCCGCAAGGTGATGCCTTCGAGGCAGCGGCGAAGCACTGGCGGTGGTATCGCAGTGACGATGACGCACGCTTCGACAAAACCGTCGAGATTGATGCCGGCGAGGTGGCGCCGAGCGTGACTTGGGGTATCGACCCCGGAAAAGTGATTGCGATCGATGCGCCACTGCCAGCGCTTTCGGCAAGCAACGCACGCGCATTCGAGTACATGCGCGTGACGCCGGGCGCGTTGATCACCGGGGTGCGCGTCGACGTCGTGTTCGTCGGCAGTTGCACGAATTCGCGCATCAACGACTTGCGTGATGCCGCGGCGATCCTCGCCGGACGGCGTGTCGCTGCGCATGTGCGCATGCTGGTCGTGCCCGGTTCCGAGCGCATCAAGCGTGAGGCCGAGGCGGAAGGCTTGGATGCTGTCTTCCGGACCGCCGGTGCGGAATGGCGTGAACCGGGCTGTTCGATGTGTCTTGGCATGAACGGCGATATCGCGAAGCCGGGTGAACTCGTGGTCAGTACCAGCAACCGCAATTTCGAAGGCCGTCAGGGCATGGGCGTGAGCACTGTGCTCGCTAGCCCGGCGACAGCTGCGGCGTCTGCGATTGCTGGCGTGATCACTGATCCACGTCGCTATCAACAGGAGGCGGCGGCATGAGTGGCGTCAGTAGCATCACCTCGCGCAGCGTCGCCTTGCCGATCGCGAACATCGATACCGACCAAATCATTCCGGCACGATTTCTCACCACGACATCGCGTGCCGGACTCGGTCGCCATGCATTCCAGGACTGGCGCTGGCGCGAGGACGGCAGTGCCAACCCGGACTTTGCGCTGAATCGACCGGAGCACGCGGGTGCGGCGATATTGATCGCTGGCGATAACTTTGGCTGCGGTTCTTCTCGTGAACACGCGCCATGGGCGCTGCTCGATGCCGGCATTCGCGCTGTGATCAGCACCGCCATCGCCGACATTTTTCGCAGCAATGCGCTGAAGAATGGCTTGCTCGCAATTGTCGTTTCACCGCTTGAACATGCCAGCCTGCTGGCTGCCGCCGGTGAGGCGCTGACAATCGATTTGCGGGCGCAGCGGATCGCTCGTGCCGGCCATGCGCCGATCGATTTCACGGTCAATTCGTTTGCTCGGCAATGTCTGCTCGATGGCGTCGACGAATTGGGCTATTTGCTGGCGCGACAGGATGCGATCGCGCGGTTCGAGGAGGCGCGGCCATGAGTCGGCATATCGTGGTGTTGGCGGGAGATGGTATCGGTCCGGAGGTCACAGCAGCTGCGGTCGAGGTGTTGCACGCGCTTGATGTGCGGCTGCATCTGGGGCTGAGCTTCGCGGCGCATGCGTTTGGCGGCGCAGCGATTGATGCGTATGCCGATCCATTCCCCGATCACGTGCTCTCGGCCTGTCGCAAGGCGGACGCGATTCTGCTCGGTGCTGTCGGCGGACCACAGTGGGCGAACGTGGCGACGGCAATCCGCCCCGAAGCTGGGTTGCTGCGACTGCGCAGCGAACTCGGCCTGTACGCGAATATCCGGCCGCTGCAGGTGCACCCGGCCTTGATCGACGCCTCGCCCTTGAAGGCGGAGCGGATTCGCGATGTCGATCTGATTGTGGTGCGCGAACTCACTGGCGGCATTTATTTCGGTACGCGTACCCGCAGCGAAACGCGTGCCACGGACGAATGCGCGTACACCGTCGCTGAAGTGGAGCGCGTGACCCGGACCGCGGCGACGCTGGCGCGCAGTCGCCGAGGCAAGCTGACGTCAGTGGACAAGGCGAATGTGCTGGAGACATCGCGGCTTTGGCGTGAAGTCGTCACCCGCGTCGTCGGCGATGAATTCCCGGAACTGAAGCTGGAGCATTTGCTGGTGGATGCGATGGCCATGTACCTGGTCAGCCGACCGGGTGACTTCGACGTGATCGTTACCGAAAACCTATTCGGTGACGTGCTCACCGATGAATGTGCGGCAGTGTCGGGATCGCTCGGACTGATGCCGAGCGCATCGGTCGGCGATGTTGGCCCCGGTGTCTACGAACCGATCCACGGCTCTGCGCCGGATATCGCCGGCAGAGGCGTCGCCAACCCGTATGGCGCGATCCTGAGTGCGGCGATGTTGTTGCGCCAGTCGCTACAAGTGCCGGCAGCCGCGCTGGCACTGGAAGCGGCCGTGCACCGGGCGATTACCGACCGCATCCTGACGCGTGATCTCGGCGGCACGGCGAGCACGGCCGAAGCGACTGCAGCGGTGATCGCCCGACTTTCGGTGGCCGCGACGACGATTCCCGTGGCGTAATCGACGGCGTGCTTGCATGCCGACACGGATGCGGTCGATTGGGCAATCGCGGCGCTATGCTCGGCACATCTCCAAACCGATCAAAAGGACACGCCCATGGCCGCTCGTTGGGTCAAATTGCCGAACGGCAACATCATCGACGCCAATCGCATCGCCTACGTCAGCAAGCCGGATTCCTATCCGAGTATGGATGACGAAGGCAATGATCGGATTGAGTACGCGGTGACGTTTGGTACCGCGTTCACTCGCGACACCTTCATGACTGTCATCGGCAGCAAAGACGAAATCGCGGCACTGATCCGGCAGTTACTTGGCGCCGCACCAGCTGCTTGATCAGCTGGCTGCATGCGCGCAGCGAAGGACGCCCACTGAATCGTTGGCAGGAGGCAATTGATGGCGAATGCGATGCCGCAACGACCTGACGAACACGCCGATCGAGGTGGTGTCGTCGGTGCGCTGCACGGCTATGGCGCGACGATCTTCACGGTGGTCGTCACATTGTTGTGGCTGGTCTGCATTCTGCCACCGGCGCTGAACGGCACGGATCCGCCCGCTTCGGTCTATGCACTGTCACGTACGCTGTTGTTGCTGGTCTCGGCATCGCTGGTTCTGCATCACGCGGTGGCGCATCTGCGCCCTGGGCGCGTGCGGCGCTCTTGGCTGTTGATCGGCACTGCGATCGCATCGGTGTGTCTCGGCGAAGGTAATCGTGCGCTGATCAGTTTGCGCGGCGACGCCTATCCGGTGTTCGGCCTTTCCGATATTTTTTATCTGAGCTACTTCCCGCTCATGCTGGCGGGGCTGTTGCAGTTGCCGCGCGTGTTCGAAGGCCGCAACGACCTCGCGAAATTCCTGCTCGACTGCGCCACGGTGGCGGTCGGTGGCGGCATGTTTATCTGGCACTTGGGCATTCGACCGGCATTGGTCGCGAATACCCATGCCGACCCGCTGGTGGCCTGGATTGCGATTGCCTATCCGGTCGGCGACTTGTTGACCTTGGTCGGCATTGCCGCCGTGTGGCTGCGCCTGCCCACTGGCCCGACACGCGGCGTCTATTTGCTGCTCGGATTAGCGCTGGCAGCAAGCCTCGCAGGCGATCTGGTCTGGATCTTGTTGCAGTTGCTCGCCGGCGCATCGGGTGTGTTCGCAGAACTGCTGTGGTTCGCGCAGGCGCTGTGCTTTGTGTTGATGGCCGACACCGCGCGGCGGCGGGCGCATGCTTTCAACGAACGTCGCGGCGAACGCGTCGGCCGCTTCGCGGCGCTGCCCTATCTTGCGTTGGCATCCGGCTACGGGTTGATCACTACCGTGGCCATCGGTTCTGATCCCACTCGAAGTCAGGCGCTACCGAGCTTGCTGATCTGGGGCGCGGTGTTGATTGCTTGCGTTGTCGCCCGCCAAGCGTTGGCGAGCCGCGAGAATGCCAGTCTGCTGAGTGAGCGTACGCGTTTGTCTGGTGAAAGCCGTTTGGCCAAGCTCATCGAGAATGCCGCTGATGGCATTTTCGTGCTTGATCGCGATTTCCGTACTGTCTACGCCAGCCCTTCCGCCTTGCGTTTGCTGGCGACGCGGCCGGCGCGACTGATCGGCCTACCGATTTCCGGATTCCTGCCGCCCGACGATGCCGAGTCTTTGCGCAGCCTGCTGATTGGGCTCGATCGCAATACCGGTCGTCGTAGCGGCAAGTTGATGCTGCGTTTTGCCGCCGATGACGGCAGCCACGCGCAGACCGAGACGACGGTGACTGATGAGCGCCACGATCCCAATCTCGCCGGGGTGGTGTTGAACGTGCGTGACGTGACCGAGCATCATCGGCTCGAAGCGCAAATGCAGCACGAGGCACTGCATGACGCCTTGACCCAGTTGCCGAATCGCGAGCTATTCCTGGAGCGCGTGACACGCGCCAGCGAGCATGCGCGTCGCGACGGACATCGGGTAGCAGTGGCGGTGCTCGACCTCGATCAATTCCGGCTGATCAACGACAGCTTTGGCCACGCCACCGGCGATCAGGCCATCGTGTTGGTCGCTGAACGTTTGAAGGGTGGTCTGCGCAGTGGCGATTCGCTGGCCCGGCTCGGGGCCGATGAATTCGCCCTGATGCTGGACGATGTCGGCGATCCGGAGGTGCTGAATGCGCGTCTGCAACGCGTGCTCGCGAGCTTCCACGCCCCGTTTCGGATTGGACGCCATAGCCTGCGCTTGAGTGCCGGCATCGGCGTGGCGGTCGGCCGCGACGATGTCACTGCCGAAGAACTGCTGCGCGATGCCGACACTGCCGTGAGCACGGCCAAGCAGAACGGCGCGAATCGCTACCATATTTTCGAGACGGCACTGCATGCGCGCGTGGTCGAGCGATTGACCTTGCAGGCGGTAGTGCCGGACGCGCTTGATAACGACCGCTTCATCGTGCAGTTGCAACCCGTCGTCGGTATCGTCGATGGCTATCCGATCGCGTTGCGGCCGCGCCTGCGCTGGCGCGATCCGGCGACCGCGCCGTTTCCAATCGAGCGTCTGCGCGATGTCGTGCAGGATGCTGATGTTGAACTCCGTTTGGGCGAATGGGTGCTGGCGACCGCGCAACGCGAATACACCAACCTGATGCGCTACCAGCCAGCGGCCGGTGCGTTGTCGTTGCTGATCCCGCTTGATGCCCGCCTTTTGCAACAAGCCGGGTTGGTGCAACGGGTTTCTGCCTTGCTCGATCAACTCGGGATGCCGGCGGTGAACCTGATGGTCGCGGTCAGCGAGGATGCGCTCGGTGGTGACAGTGAACTGGCCGTGCGTCCACTTCGGCAATTGCGCGACATTGGCGTGCGCTTGGCGTTGGCGCGCTTCGGCAGCCGTGCCTCATCATTGGCGGCGCTGCACGAACCGTTGTTCGATGCCCTGATTTTGTCGCGTGGCCTGAGTCAGGGATTGCAGATGGGAAGCCGCGGGCACACGCTGGTGCGCGGCGTGTTGGCACTGGCCGAAGCGCTTGGTGTGCGCGCGATCGCGACTGGTGTCGATACGCCGGAAGTCCGCGATGCGCTCAGTGAGCTTGGGTGCCTGTATGGCATCGGCACCGCATTGGCCCAACCGATGGCATTGGAACACCTATTGCCGTGGCTTGGCGGGCGGCTGGTGGACGGCGGACGCTGATCAATCGATCCACCACGCCAATGCAAATATGCCGAGCATCGTAAAGACGACCGCGATCTTCACGGCGACGCCGATCAATAGCCCGATCGCGGCGCCACCCCCAGCTTTGGCGGCGCGCCCGAAATTGCGGAACACCAGCCACTCAGCGAGCAGTGCGCCGAGGAACGGGCCGAGCAGGACGCCGAGAATGCCGAAAAATAGTCCGATCACTGCGCCGATTCCAGCGCCAGCGAAGGCCCAGGCGCTTGCGCCAGCCAGGCGTGTACCGAATGCGCTTGCGACGAGATCCGCCAGCACCGCGAACAGGGTCAAGGCTGCGAGCAGGAGCACGCTGACGCCGCCGACGTGCTGAAAGCCGTCGCTCCATGCTGCGAGCAGCAACCCGGCGAAGACCAGCGGCACACCGGGTAGCGCCGGCAGCACCATGCCGACCAGTCCGATCAGGACGAAGATCAACGCGAATGCATATCCGATCGCTGGATCCATGAGCGACAATCCCGAGGCTGCGAAGTGCAGCCTATCCAATGTATGCACGTATGAGCGTAATTCCAGAGTGGGTGAGGCATCACGGTGGTTGCCATTGCCGACGTGTGCGCTTCGAGGTCGATGCGCCGGCCGAGATCGAAGCGCTCGACTGCAATTGTTCGATGTGTCGGCTGACTGGGTTCCTGCACCTGATCGTGCCGCGTTCGGCGTTTCGACTGGTCTGCGGTGAGTCCGATCTGACCGAATACCGATTCGGCACCGGCATTGCCCGACACCTGTTCTGCCGCGTTTGCGGCGTCAAGGCTTACTACGTGCCGCGTTCGAATCCCGATGGCATCGACGTGAACGTACGCGCGTTCGATCGCGGTAGCGTGCGCAAGCTAACGATCACGCCGTTCGATGGCGAGCACTGGGAACAGCATGCTGATGCGCTGCGTTCACTCAGTGACGATGGTGTCCGCTAGCGTCATGCGATCAGAGCAAACGCTTCGCGTGCGGCTATCAAGGTTTCCTCGATCACCTCGTCGGTGTGCGCGATTGACATGAAGCCCGCTTCGAATGCCGACGGCGCGAAGTAGACGCCGCGTTCCAGCATGGCGTGGAAGAAGCGGTTGAAGCGCGCACTATCGCTGGCCGTGGCTTGGGCGTAGGTCTCGACGTGTTCGTGCGTGAAATACAAGCCGAACATGCCGCACACCCGGTTGGTGCTGAACGCGACCCCGGCTTCCGCCGCTGCCGCTTCGAGCCCGTCGCAGAGTTGGTTGGTCTGCGCTTCCAGGCGTGCGTAGAAACCAGGTTCAGCGAGCAAATCGAGGGTCGCCAGACCGGCGGCCATCGCCACCGGATTACCGGACAAGGTGCCAGCCTGATAGACCGGCCCGCTCGGCGCGATCATCTGCATGATCTCGCGACGACCAGCGTATGCGCCGACTGGCATACCGCCACCGATGATCTTGCCGAAGGTCGACAGGTCCGGACGAATGCCATACAAGTCTTGCGCACCGCCGGCGGCGACGCGGAAGCCAGTCATCACTTCGTCGAAGATCAGCAGCGCGCCGTGATGCGTGCATAGTTCGCGCAGATGTTCGAGGTAACCCGGTCGCGGCAAGATCAAATTGGCGTTGCCGATGATCGGCTCGACGATCAGACAGGCGATGTCCGCGCCTTGCGCCGCGAATAGCTGCTCGGCGGCATCGAAGTCGTTGTAAGGCAGTGTCAAGGTCAGGTCGGCAAGTGCAGCCGGCACCCCCGGCGAATTCGGCAGCCCGAGTGTTAATGCGCCGGAGCCAGCCTTGACCAGAAAAGCATCGCCGTGGCCGTGATAACACCCCTCGAACTTCACGATACGCGTGCGCTTGGTGTAGCCGCGGGCGAGTCGGACCGCAGACATCGTTGCCTCGGTGCCGGAATTGACCATGCGCACCATTTCCAGGCCGGGGACACGCTCAATGATGCGTTCCGCCATTGTCACTTCGAGCGGGTTGGGCACGCCGAACGACAGCCCGTGCGCGGCCGTGCGGATCACCGCGTCAAGCACGTCCGGATGCGCGTGGCCGAGAATCATCGGGCCCCAAGATCCGATGTAGTCGATGTAACGCTCACCGTTCGCATCCCATAGATACGGGCCTTCGGCACGCACGGCGAAGAACGGGTCGCCACCGACCGACTTGAACGCGCGTACCGGAGAATTGACGCCGCCAGGCAGCAGTTTGAGGGCGCGGGCAAATAGATCGGCATTGCGGTTCATGTGAACTCCGGGAGATCGAACAGGTCGGTGAGGGTGCGCGCGGCAGCTTCGACATCTGGCGCGTCCCAGATCGCGCCGAGTACGGCGATGGCTTCGGCACCCGCCGCGATCACTGGACGCGCATTGTGCGCATCCAAGCCGCCGATCGCCACCCGTGGCAACCCAATATGTGCAGACTGGTGCAGCAGGCGCACGTCGGCGGCGCGTGCGCCCGGTTTCGTGCTTGATACGAAGAACGCGCCGAAGGCGATGTAGTCGGCACCAGCCCGCGCGGCGGCTTCAGCGCGGTTGAGATCGTTGTAACAGGAGGCACCGATGATGGCCCGCTCACCCAAAACGGTGCGGGCTGCGATGATCTCGCCATCGTGTTCGCCGAGATGTACGCCATCGGCGCCACACGCCATCGCGAGCGCGACATCATCGTTGATGATCAGCAGGGCATCATGGGCTCGTGTCAGTTCGCGCAGCGCCCGTGACTGCGCGCGCCGCCGCTCGGTGTCGCGGCTTTTGTCACGATATTGCACAAGCGCTACGCCGCCGCGCAAAGCCGCCTCAACGCCGCGGCACAAGGTCAGGGTATCGGCGCTTTCGCGTGTCAGCAGATAGACGCCGCGGACGCGATGACGCTGGTTGCTGCTGCCTGCCACAATGCCTGCCTTGTTCGTTTCCGGAATCGAAAAATGAGTGTGGGTGCCGATACGCCGTTCCGCGTCTATGTCTGCGTGGTCTGCGGTTTCCTGTACGACGAGGCCAAGGGCCTGCCCGAGGAAGGTTTCGCGCCCGGCACGCGCTGGGACGACATCCCGGAAGACTGGGTCTGCCCGGATTGTGGCGTCGGCAAGGCCGATTTCGAGATGATCGAGGTCAGTTGAGGCGTCCGCCGCGCCCACCCAGTTCGACCAAAATCTGGTGGATGCGTTCGTTGTCCTCGGCCTGAGGCAGCGCCGTCAGATAGTGCCGCAAGTCGTCACGCGCAGCCTGTACGTGGCCAACGCGTGCGTAGAGTAAGCCGCGTTCGCGAACTTCATCCGGATCGCGGTCATCAAGCCAGACGATGCGGTCGGCGCAGCGCAACGCGCGCTCGAATTCCTCGCGCTCGGCGTAACACTGGCGCAGATTGCGCAGCATCCGCGTCAAGATGGCGCGCGTTGGCGCCGGTTCCAGCATGCGCCCAAGTTGTTCATCGTCGACCGGTCGACCGGGGAGGTGCGGCTTGGCGCGCACGCGCAACTCGCCGGCGTCGAGCGAACGTCCTTTGTTGAACGGATCGAGCACCAGCAGGCCATTGTCGACCGGTAAACGGATCAGGAAATGGCCCGGGAATGACACGCCTTGCAGCGGCAAGCCGACGCGACGCGCCAGATCAAGTTCAAGTATCGCGAGCGCAATCGGATTGCCGGTGCGGCGTTCGATCACGTCGTTGAGGTAGCTGTTGCGCGGGTCGTAGTAGTCCTGCTCGTTGCCGCGGTAACCCTGTTCTTCGAACAGCAGGCCGTGCAGTGCGCGCAGCGCGTTCAGCGAATCCGTGCTGGCACCGATGCGGTCACGTAGCGCGATCGTATGCGCCGCAGCGACGGCTTCGTAGTCGGCCGGTACCAAGTCTGGGTATTCATCGCGGGCGATCTGCAACGCCGCCCACAGTAACGGGATGTCCTCATCGCGTGCGGTGCGCAAGAACTGCCAGCTGGCTTGAGCGTCAGTGTGGCGAGTGCGATGTCCATGACCGCTTGATAAGGGCGGGTACGGGCGGGCGTCAAGCGAGCTGGCGGCGCCGTTCAGATTGCCCGGCAGGGTGATGATGTCGCCTGGCGCGAGTGCCAGCGCAGCGCCGACGCCGGCGTTCAACTCCAGCACGTAACGGGCAGCGCCTTCACTTGGGTAGCTCGGACAGTTGTTGCCGGCGTATTTGCAGGTCGGTACCCGGTAATGCGCGCTGACAAAGCGGCGTTCGCCGTCGAAATACATGATGTCCAGCGGAATCAGCGTATTTTTCATCCAGAACGACTGCAACGTATCGTCTTCGAACACGAACAGCATGCCGTGGCTGCGGTCCATGGATTCGCGGAACATCAACCCGCGCGATCGTTCGTCATCGTTGTCGGCGATCTCGACAGCAAACTGATGACCCTTGAGTTCGACTTTGACGCCGCCGCCGACGGCGCATCCGGCGAGCCACAGCGTCGACAGGGCGAGGAGGAGTCGGCGCATCAGAATCATTCCGGCTGTTGCATCCGCGTCTGTGCGCTGAGATGGGCGAAGCGGTCGATCAGCGTGGTCAGCAAACCGAAATCCTTGGGCGACATGTCCATGAACTCGACACTGAAGGCGGCGTCATCGAGACGAATCAGCGCGACCTCGGCGCGGAACGGATCAGCGCCTGGAATCAGCAGGTTGAGAGCGAAGCGGCTACCGTCCGGGGGTGAAAATCCGGGCGGACGCCCCATGCGCAGTCCGTTGATGGACAGGTCGATCAAGGTGCCCCGGACCGACTTGCCCTGAATGTCGACTTCACCCTCGCCCTGGGCCGCGAAGCGCGTTTCCTGGCGACGATCATCGTAGATTTCGGCCATTGGAGCCTCCGTTGCAAGCAATGGCCGATGCGAACAGCGGCGCTTGAATGACGGCAGCAGGACGGTCATGGAATTGGCCAAATGTCGAAGCCTCTGCGACAATGACTGATACGCGGGCGCCTGTTCAGGCGGGAAAAACAAGATTTTCCCGGCCCGCCGCGTACTTTCTGTAGGGTCGAGTGCCTCGGGTACCGCCCGCCTGAACCGGCTGAAACGCGGGTGGACTTGCAAAAAGCCGGCATTGCCGGCTATAGTCGTCGGCCTTTTTTGACCCCTCGACACTCTTCGGAGCACGCAGATGAAAACCGTCAGCGCCAATGCGCAGACCGTCAAGCGCGACTGGTACATCGTCGACGCCACGGACAAGACGCTCGGCCGTCTCGCCAGCGAGCTCGCGCATCGCCTGCGCGGCAAACACAAGCCTGTCTACACCCCGCACTGCGATACCGGCGATTACCTCGTCGTGGTCAACGCGGAAAAGGTTGCCGTAACTGGCAACAAGTTGCAGGACAAGCAGTACCACCGCTTCACCGGTTACATCGGTAACCTGAAGACGATGTCGCTGCGCGACCTACTGGCCACGCACCCGGAACGCGCGATCGAGATCGCGGTCAAGGGCATGCTGCCGAAGAATCCGTTGGGCCGCGCGATGGCGCGCAAGCTCAAGGTCTACAAGGGTGCCGAGCACCCGCACACCGCTCAGCAGCCGCAAGCGCTGAACATCGGCTGACAGGAATAGCAATCATGGCGATTTCGCAGAATTACGGTACCGGTCGTCGCAAGTCCGCGGCAGCGCGAGTGTTCCTGCGCCCCGGCAAAGGCTCGATCACGGTGAACGACAAGCCGCTCGACCTGTTCTTTGGCCGCGAAACGGCACGCATGATCGTGCGTCAGCCGCTCGAAGCCCTGAAGATGACCGAGCAGTTCGACATCTTGGTGACAGTTTCCGGCGGCGGCATCACCGGCCAGGCCGGTGCCATTCGCCTCGGTCTGTCGCGTGCGCTGGTCGCCTATGACGACTCGCTGAAGCCGCAGCTTCGCAAGGCGGGCTTCATGACGCGCGATGCTCGCGAAGTCGAGCGCAAGAAGGTCGGTTTGCACAAAGCACGCCGCGCGACACAGTTCTCGAAGCGCTAATCCCGCTTTTGGGAGATCGTCCAACGGTAGGACAACGGACTCTGACTCCGTTTATCTAGGTTCGAATCCTAGTCTCCCAGCCAATAACGCTCCCGAAGCTGTCCGATCGAAGCCAAGGAACCCAAGAAACCCGCAGCGATGCGGGTTTTTTTGTGCCTGATCAATCCGTCGCGTTCCGACCAGCCAGCAGGCACGCACCTATCTCGGACAAGGGCATCCTCCCCAAGCTCCGCAGTCGGCCATTGGAAAGCGTCACGCCCGCTGAACTCGGCGTGCTGGTGGCAGGCATCGAAGATCGCGGCGCTTTTGATGTTGCGAAGAAAACCCGGCAATGGCTGAAAACAATCCATGCCGACGCGCGCGCCAACGGCTGGTCCGCAATCGACCCTGCCCGCGACCTCGCCGCTATCGCACAGCCGGGACCAGGCGCCCGCAACTTCGCGCACCGGTCGATCGACGAACGCCCCGACTTCCTGCAGGCACTCGGCGAGTACGAAGGCTCGTCACTGCTGAAGGCTTGCACACGCCTCGCACTCTGGACCGCAAACCGACCCGGCGTGACTCGCACCCTGCACTGGTCCGAACTGGATGAAGGTCGTCAGCAAGCTTGATTGCGAGTTATGACGCGAAGCTGTCGGTATTTCGGGAGACGCCGAAATACCCTCGAAATCCGATCCATGCGCCGCATACGCCTCCGATCGCGAGCCACGACAAATGGGCCGCGATTTGCATGGATTTCCAAGTGGTCATGGTTTGCCAGCTTCGTGCGCAACGACGGTGAGGAAACCACTGGATTGAGTTCATCGATCTGCAGGCACTGGTTCTGATTGCGCCACTGTCCAACAGCGCATATCCCGACCTCGACCGTCTACCCAGGCGAGCCGCCTACTGCGGCGCGATGTGTACAGCCGTCAAGACGCTGGAATCACCGGATACTCGATCGCGCCGAAGTCAATCGCATGGCCATCGAGCATCAGATCGATGACCAGCGGAACGAGGTCGGCGAGGATATTGACGCCATCGGCCACCTGTTGACGATTTACCTTACTGCTATGGGTCGCACCGCCATGGACCAGTTGATTGCGCAACACGTAGAGCCGGTCCATCACGATGCTGATGACTTTGACGGTGTCGCCGTTCAGGACTGCGCCGAGTGCAAGCTTCTTCGCGTCGTTGAACGAGGTTTCCCATCGATCCGAACTGTCATGTTCGCGCACGGCACGCCAGAACGGTTCGAAGACATAACGGTTCTCGATCAAGGTTCGAATCGGACCGCTATAGCGCTGTAGCAGCAAGCTGCGGATGCGCTCGCTGGCGTCGAGCAACATCAGCTTCTCAAAAAACCGCCGAACCTGATCGCGCTCGGTCTGCTCGTGTCCGAGTTCCTGCGCGTAGGCCGCATTGAACGCGATCCACAACAGCACGAATCGCACATCGGGATCGTCTTTGCACTGCTCTGCGCGCGCAAGCCAACTGATTGCTCGGTGGACGCGGATCCGAAAACTCTCGGGTTCGACGCGAAGCAGTGGTTCGAACTTCGATTTCAGATGGGCGGCATCCATTCCCTTGCTCCTGATCATTGACGAGCGGATGGCTCGTGACCGCATCGAGCCCGAGTGTACTGGCCCCCTTTCAAACAATTTTACGTTTAGAGGAGAATACGCCGTCGTCCACCGGTGACGGAACTTGGGAGAGATGCAGGATGAAAACGACAGTATCCGCGCGTTTGCGCGACTTTGGGTTGGCGATCGCTCTTGCGGCGATGGCCACGGCCTTTCCCGCCGCCGCCGCGAACTTTTTGGTCAACATCGACGACCAGCAGGCGATCGACGACCACGGCAGCGCCCAAGACTTCAACCTCAACGATGCCGTGTGCGACGTCGACAACAATCCCTCTGCGCCCCATCCCTGCACGCTCTTAGCCGCACTTCAGCAGGCTAATTTCAACGCCAACAGAGACGGGATCAAGTTCCAGAATGGCCTGAACCTGATTACGCTGACTGTGGGCCTGCCCTCGATCGCGCATCCGGTCGATATCGAGGGCAATGTCAGCGGTGATGATCCGCTCACCGCGGTCGACGCTGACGGCAACGGCCTTTTCGCGTTCGAACACGCGGCCTCACTAAACGGCGGCTCCAGCATCAAGAACCTCAAGTTGATGAATGCCGGTGGCGTTGGCCTCTCGCTCGATGGCACGCCCTACATCGTCGACAAGCTGTGGATTGGCCTCAACCAAGCCGGTACCGCCGCCGCAGGCAGCGGCGGCAACGGCATCGTGGTGCAGAACACGGTCGATGCCACGCCATTGCCACTCAACGATCTGCAGGACCTGTTGACTGCGCTCGGCATCGATTCATTCGGTGAGCTGTTCACCGCGTTCGGGTCGAATCCGCTCGCGCTGGTCGGCGCGCTCAACGGGCTGCTGGGTCAGGACAACCTGATCGCGATCACCAATAGTGTGATCTCCGGCAATGATGACGCCGGCATTCGTATCGCCGGTGGCTCTGATGGCATGGGCAACGACACGCTGACAGCAGGCGTGATCGTCTCGGGAAACCATATCGGCACCAATGCCGCCGGCACCGATGCGGTACCGAACGGCACCGGCACTTCGGGCGATGGCAGCGGGGTACTGATCGAACAGAAGGCCGCGCTCAACTTCGTCATCGGCAACGTGATTGCGGCAAACGAGGGCGACGGGGTCAGGATTACCGCCGGGGAAGTGGACTTCCCGAACTTTGTCGGTGGAAATTTCATCGGGCTACCCAATCCTTTCGACGTGCCAAACCCTCTCAGTCTTGGGCCGGACACCTGGGGTAACTTCGAGAGTGGCGTCTTCGTTGCGAGCCGGCCCAGCGCCGGAAATGCAACCGGTACCGCGTCGGTAGTCGCCGCGAATTTCGTCGGGTTCAATCGCTGCGGCACATGGTCCGACCCGCCGCTCGACCCCTCGCCCGATGATGAAGATGGCGGCATTTCGATCACCAACGGCGGTGGCATTTCGAGCGACAAGGCGATCGTCGTCGGCAACCTGGTCGGCGTGGCGGAGTTCCCGCCGGGCGGCGCGATTCTCGATCTTGGCAACCTGTGCACCGGCATCAACGTCTGTGCCGGCCAGAACATCATCGGCGGGGCCAACATCCTCGATGCGAATGCCGTCGGGGCCAACGACGGTGACGGCATTCGGGTGCGCTCGAGTTTCACCAACGGCAACGTCATCAAAGGCAACCGGATCGGGCGCGACTACACCGACTCGCTGACGTTCGCCAACGCCGGCTACGGCATCTGGCTCGACGACTCCGGTGGAAATATTGTCGGCTTCGAGGACGGTGACGCGCCGCTGTTCGGCCCCAATATCATCGCTTCGCCCGGCGCCAGCGGTATCCGTCTGAACGGTTCCAATGCGTTCGGCAATCTGTTGCGGCGCAATCGCATCTACGGCGTGCCGGTGAATTTCATCGGCATCGAACTCGACCGCGATGGGTTTTCCGATCAGGACATTCCCGATCCGATCGATGACGACGACAACGACGTCAATCCGCTGAATTATTCCAACTGGGGCCAGAACGCGCCGGCGATCTGCACCAGTGGCGGCGCCGGTGCTTGCGCCGGGGCCGTGGATCCCGGCTATTCGGGCGGCAACACCAATATTCAGTGGAGCCTGTTCTCGTTCCGCAATGCGAATTTCCGCATCGACTTCTACGCCATCAGTGATGACGACGCACAATGGTTGTCGGAAGTGGAGGTGACGACCGACGCCACGACCGGGTTGGCAGTGACCGGACCGTGCAACGCCAGCGGCCTGTGCACCAGCAGTTTCGCGTCGGACAACACCAGTGGCATGCAGATCGTGATGACTGCGACTCGCATCGACGAAAACATCGCCGATATTCCGCCGTTGGAACCCGATCCGCCCGGCAACCCGAACGACGACGGTCCGATCAACAACACCTCCGAGTATTCTGCGCCGGCGGTGATTCCCGATCAGATCGTGTTTTCGCAGTCGCTCTACACCGTGGCCGAGGGCGGGGGCGATGCATCGATCACGGTCTCGCGCATCGGTAGTGGTGCCGCCAGCATCACTCTGAGCCTCGCCGATCTGACCACGCAGCCGGCCGATCATGGTGCGCTGAGCGCAACCACACTCAGTTGGGCCGCGGACGAAACGCCAGACAAGATCATCACGCTGCCGATCGTGCAGGACGCGATCGATGAACCGAACCAGTCGCTTGAGTTGTCGTTCGTGATCGACTCGTCCGACAACGCCGTCGTCGGCACTCCCGGCACGGCGCAAGTGACCATTACCGACGATGAATTACCACCGTTGCTGACCATTCTCGGCGTCGGTGCGGCCGAAGGCGGCGACTTGGAATTCACCGTCACGCGTCAAGGCGACAGTGAGTTCACCGTGTCGGTCGACTACGCGGCCACCCCGGAACCTGGAACAGAAGCAGCCGACATCGATGCCAGTAGTGACGCGCTTTCCGGGACGGTCAGCATTCCGCCCGGCAGCAGCACTGCCACGATTCTGATTCACGCGGTCGACGATGCGATCTTCGAGCCAGCGGAAAACGTGCGAGTTGAAATGAGCAATCCGGTCAATGCCGCGCTCAATCCCATTGGCGGCAACTTCGCCATCGCCGCCATCGCGGCCAGCGACAGCGCGCCGGTGATCGACATCGATGATGCGACGGTGACCGAGGGCGACGTCAATTCGTCGATCCAGTTCACCCTCAGCAAGACCGGCATGTCAGAGCTTCCGTCGAGTGTCGACTACGTGGTGACGGCAGGCACGGCGACCACACCGAATGACTACGAGGCCGGCCCGGATGCACTCAGCGGCACCATCTTGTTTGCTGCCGCGCAGACAACGGCGACGATCACGTTGACGGTGGTGGGTGACACATTGCCGGAGACGATCACCGAAATGTTTTCGGTGATGTTGCAGAACGCGGTGGACGCAAGCATCGGCGATGGCACCGGTATCGGAACCATCACCGACAACGATCCGCCGCCAGCGGCCGGCTCGCTGCAATTTGCGGTCGCGGCCTCGGCAGTTGCCGAGAACGGCGGCACGGCGACGATCAGCGTGACGCGTACCGGTGGCAGTACCGGTGCGGTGAGCATCGACTACGCCAGCAGTAACGGCAGTGCGACGGCGGGCAGTGATTACACCGCCGCGAGCGGCACGTTGAACTGGGCCGCCGGCGACACCACGCCGCAGACCTTCACCGTCACGATCACCGATGACGCCACCGATGAGCCCGACGAAACGGTGAATCTGACGCTGAGCAATCCGACCGGTGGTGCGAGCAGTGGTGCACCGAACACGGCGGTGCTGACGATTACCGACAATGATCCGCCGCCAGCGGCCGGCTCGCTGCAATTTGCGGTCGCGGCCTCGGCAGTTGCCGAGAACGGCGGCACGGCGACGATCAGCGTGACGCGTACCGGTGGCAGTACCGGTGCGGTGAGCATCGACTACGCCAGCAGCAACGGCAGTGCGACCGCCGGCAGCGATTACACCGCCGCCAGCGGCACGTTGAACTGGGCGAACGGCGACACCACGCCGCAGACCTTCACCGTCACGATCACCGATGACGCCACCGATGAACCCGACGAAACGGTGAACCTGACGCTGAGCAATCCGACCGGTGGTGCGAGCAGTGGCGCGCCGAATACGGCGGTGCTGACGATTACCGACAACGATCCGCCACCGGCGGCCGGCTCGCGTTGTGATTGCAGGTCGCGGCCTCGGAGGGTGCCGAGAACGGCGCGACGGCAACGATCAGCGTGGACGCGTACCGGTGGCAGCACCGGTGCGGTGAGCATCGACTACGCCAGCAGCAACGGCGGTGCGGCGGCCGGCAGTGATCCGCCGCCAGCGGCACGTTGAACTGGGGCGAACGGCGCACACCACGCCGCAGACCTTCACCGTTCACGATCCCGCGATGACGCCACCGATGAACCCGACGGAACGGTGAACCTGACCCCGCCCCAACCCCCCCGCGGGGGGGGCCCCCGGGCCCCCCCCCCGCCGCTGGTGGATTACCGCCCAAGTCCCCCCGCGGCCCCTTTGCGGCGGGTGCGGTCGCGGCCTCGGCGGTTGCCGAGAACGGCGCGGACGGCGACGATCAGCGGACGCGTACTGGCGCGCGTGAGCATCGACCACCAGGCCGCGGGGGGGGGGGCCGCGGGGGGGGACCCCCCCCCCGCCGCCGGCGGGGGGCGGGGGGCCGCCCACCACGCCGCAGACCTTCACCGTCACGATCACCGATGACGCCACCGATGAGCCCGACGAAACGGTGAACCTGACGCTGAGCAATCCGATCGGTGGTGCCAGCAGTGGTGCACCAAACACGGCGGTGCTGACGATTACTGATGACGATCCGCCGCCAGCGGCCGGCTCGCTGCAATTTGCGGTCGCGGCCTCGGCGGTTGCCGAGAACGGCGCGACGGCGACGATCAGCGTGACGCGTACCGGCGGCAGCACCGGTGCGGTGAGCATCGACTACGCCAGCAGCAACGGCAGTGCGACGGCCGGCAGTGATTACACCGCCACCAGCGGCACGTTGAACTGGGCCGCCGGCGACACCACGCCGCAGACCTTCACCGTCGCGATCACCGATGACGCCACCGATGAACCCGACGAAACGGTGAACCTGACGCTGAGCAATCCGACCGGTGGTGCGAGCAGCGGTGCACCGAACACGGCGGTGCTGACGATTACCGACAACGATCCGCCACCGGCGGCCGGCTCGCTGCAATTTGCGGTCGCGGCCTCGGCAGTTGCCGAGAACGGCGCGACGGCAACGATCAGCGTGACGCGTACCGGTGGCAGCACCGGTGCGGTCAGCATCGACTACGCCAGCAGCAACGGCAGTGCGGCGGCCGGCAGTGATTACACCGCCGCCAGCGGCACGTTGAACTGGGCGAACGGCGACACCACGCCGCAGACCTTCACCGTCACGATCACCGATGACGCCACCGATGAGCCCGACGAAACGGTGAACCTGACGCTGAGCAATCCGATCGGTGGTGCCAGCAGTGGTGCACCGAACACGGCGGTGCTGACGATTACTGATGACGATCCGCCGCCAGCGGCTGGCTCGGCTGCAATTTGCGGTCGCGGCCTCGGCGGTTGCCGAGAACGGCGCGACGGCGACGATCAGCGTGACGCGTACCGGCGGCAGCACCGGTGCGGTGAGCATCGACTACGCCAGCAGCAACGGCAGTGCGACGGCGGGCAGCGATTACACCGCCACCAGCGGCACGTTGAACTGGGCCGCCGGCGACACCACGCCGCAGACCTTCACCGTCGCGATCACCGATGACGCCACCGATGAGCCCGACGAAACGGTGAACCTGACGCTGAGCAATCCGACCGGTGGTGCGAGCAGTGGCGCGCCGAATACGGCGGTGCTGACGATTACCGACAACGATCCGCCACCGGCGGCCGGCTCGCTGCAATTTGCGGTCGCGGCCTCGGCGGTTGCCGAGAACGGCGCGACGGCGACGATCAGCGTGACGCGTACCGGCGGCAGCACCGGTGCGGTGAGCATCGACTACGCCAGCAGCAACGGCAGTGCGACGGCGGGCAGCGATTACACCGCCACCAGCGGCACGTTGAACTGGGCCGCCGGCGACACCACGCCGCAGACCTTCACCGTCGCGATCACCGATGACGCCACCGATGAGCCCGACGAAACGGTGAACCTGACGCTGAGCAATCCGATCGGTGGTGCGAGCAGCGGCGCGCCGAATACGGCGGTGCTGACGATTATTGATGACGATGCTGCACCAGGCAACAAGACCTTCAGCGGCCCGACCGCACCAGGTTCAGGCATTGAGACCATCGTCTTCACTGGTGGCGGAGACCCCTGCGGCTTTAGTGCAGGCACGATGTTGGCGGCAACGCCGCTCCCGCTGCCAGCGGGTGGCTATGTGTTCCCGCACGGTGTATTCGTCAGCAACATCACCAATTGCACCGTGGGCGCGACGCTGAACTTCACCATCACCTATCCGCAGGCGTTGCCGGCCGCTAGCGTGTTCTGGAAGTTCGGTCGCACCCTGGCCGATCCCAGCATGCATTGGTACCTGTTCCCCGCCGTGATCGTTGGCAACAACGCAACCTTCAGCATTACTGATGGCGGCCTGGGCGACGATGATCTGCTGATGAACGGCAGCATCATCGATCCCAGCGGCCCGGCCTTCCTGCAGGCTGGAGATCCATCGGCAGCAGTCGCGATACCAGCGATCGATGCTGTCGGCCGCTGGCTGCTGCTGGCGATGATGTTGACGTTTGCAGGCTTCGCCCTGCGTCGGCGCGACTGATCGGATGATCGCCTCAGGGTGCGCGCAATGCACCCTGAGGCAGGTCACGCGTCGGATAGCCGTCAGCACGAACCAGACGCACCTCGGCACCTTCGCCAAACAGCGATTCGTGCAGACGCACTCGGCCGGCACGAGGCAGTTTCTATTTTGGCGGTGACGTTCATGCCGGATGAACGCGGCACTTTGGCGTGGTCGATGTTGAGCATCAACGCAAATGCGGAAGCAAGCTGCGCGCCCAGCGAGAGCGAACCCGGATCGACGCCGGCCGGGTCGGGATCAAGCGTGGTGACATCGAGCACCGCGCCGCCACGACCACCCGTGGCAATGGCACCGAATCCTTCGGCACCCGGAAACGCCGGAAGACCTTGCGCCTGCAACACCAAGGTCGGCCAGACCAACTGCAGCATTGACATGGTCTGTCGGATTCGCTTCGTCGTTCCGAGTCTCCTGCCGGATTGCACTGAGCGTCTGCGGTCATCCTCGCGGTAGCCGCCCCAGAATGCACCCAGGCGCCGAAAGACCAGTGGCTGTCGGAAGCAGCGATGAAGCAACTGGTGCTCGATCTGGGCTACACGATCAAGGTGTTCAAGGTGTCCGGCAATTGCTACGAAATTTATGGCAAGGGCAAGGACGGCAAGAACGTCGAAATCTATTTCGATCCGACCGACGGTCGCATCGTCAAGCAGCGCTAATCGATATCTCGCAGGAGGGTCGCCGTGGACGTATTCGTCAAGGTTTGGGATCCGTTGGTCCGCGTGCTGCATTGGTCGCTGGCATCGGTCGTCCTCGCCAACTTTGTCAATGAAGGCGGCGATCCTCTGCATAATTGGCTCGGTTATGCCGCACTGCTGCTGATCGGAATGCGGCTGGTCTGGGGCTTTATCGGTACACCGCATGCACGCTTCAGTGACTGGGTACGCGGTCCGCGTGCAGTGGCGCAGTATCTGCGTGCGCGTCGGTCCGGTCGCTCACACCGACAGCTCGGCCATAATCCGGCGGCCGGCGTGATGATGCTGGTGCTGTTGATCGGCGTGATCTTGGTCAGTATCAGTGGATGGCTGCAGACCACCGATCGATTCTTCGGCGCGGCGTGGCTGGAAACGCTACATGAAGTGTGCGCGTATGCCGTGCTGACCTTGGTCGGCATACACGTTTTGGCGGCGATCAGCGAGAGCATTCACTATCGCGAGAATCTAGTTGCGTCGATGCTGCACGGTCGCAAACGACGACTGGATTCAGCACCAGCACAACAGCAACTCACCGAATGACGAGTTCGGACGATAAAGTATCCGCATGCGTATCCTGCTCGCCGAGGACGATCTTGCACTGGGCCAAGCGCTGACCGTTGGCTTGCAGCGGCTCGGCTATGCGGTGGACTGGATTACCGATGGCGCAGCCGCTGCAACGGCACTGACCGACACAACTTACGCCGCCGCGGTGCTGGACTGGAACCTGCCGCGTAGCAGTGGGCCCGAGATCATCGCCGGAATGCGCCGACGCAAGAATGACACTCCGGTACTGCTGCTGACCGCCCGCGACGAATTGGGCGATCGTGTTGCCGGGCTTGATGCCGGTGCCGATGACTATGTGGTCAAACCGGTACACCTCGATGAATTAGCCGCGCGCTTGCGTGCTTTGTTGCGACGTGCCGATGGCCAGATTGATCCAGTCATCCGCATCGGTGCACTGGAACTGGTACCGGCCGCACGCAACGCCACGCTGTCTGGCACAAACCTCGAACTGACTGCGCGCGAATATGCGCTGCTGGAAATGCTGGCGCGACATCCCGGCCGTGCCTATTCACGCGGACAACTGGAAGAGGCGCTGTACGGCTGGGACCGGGAAGTGGCGAGTAATGCGGTCGAAGTGCATATCCATCACCTGCGCCAGAAGCTCGGCGCGGACTGGATCGACACCCTGCGCGGCATCGGCTATGCGTTACGTCCGTCCAAGGAAAACAACGCATGATTCGGCCATCACTGAATCGCCGACTGGTACTGAGACTGGTAACCGGTATTGCCTTGGTGTGGTTTTTGGCGAGCGCGTGGATGGCCTGGCGCATGCTCCACGAGGTCGACGAAATCTTCGACCAGACCCTCGTGCGTACCGCTGCCAGCGTGCTCGCAGTGATGCCTGCAAGCCCAGGACAAGATGCGCCATCGCGGTTGCCGAACAACACGCTGATCGACTCCGATCCAGACGCGCAGCGCCCCGCCATCACGCTGCGCACCGCGGCGGGTGACCTGTTGCTGCAGAATCGACTGATACCGCTGCTGACATTTTCGTCGCGCGATGAGCACTTCCATACCTACGTTCATGCCGAACGCCGCTGGCGTGTATTTCAGCGCTGGGATACGCGCCATCAATACTGGATCCAGGTTGCGGCGCCGCTGGACGAGCGCGACGAACTCATGCTGAAGATGATCGCGCCCGCCGTGCTGGCTTTGCTGGCCTTGCTCGTGCTGGTGCCACCGACGGTGTTCATCGGCCTGCGTGGTGGCCTGAAGCCACTGCGTCACCTGACGAGCCGACTGACCGCAGATGGCAGCGCACGGATTCCGGTGCTCACCGAACACCATGTACCGATCGAATTGGCGCCGTTCACTGAGGCGATCGACCAGTTGGTAACGCGATTGCAGGAAAGTCTGGAACGCGAACGACGCTTTACCGCGGATGCGGCCCATGAGTTGCGCCATCCATTGGCGGCGCTACGACTGGAACTCGATCTCGCAGCCGGTAGTGATGGCGTCGAAGATCGCGCTCTGCATCTGCAGCGATCACAAGCCGCACTCGATCGCATGCAGCGCTTGGTGACCCAGTTGCTGACGTTGGCGCGCGTAGAAAACCTCACCGAGTTCGATGATGCGCATACGGTGAGTCTCGCCGCAGTGGTCGAAGAAGCGTTACGCGCAGTCAGCGAGCGTGCCGCTCAGCGTGCCATCCAGCTATCGCTGGACACGTCCGGCGACACACGCGTGCATGCGAGCGCCGGCATGCTCGGCATTCTCGTACACAATCTGCTCGACAACGCGCTGCGCCACACGCCTGAACATGGCCAGATTGCGGTGCGCGTGGACGCTGATACGGAATCGGTCATTCTGGAAGTCGATGACAATGGCCCGGGTTTCGCTACGGCGGATGTTGATCGCCTGGTCGAACGGTTTCATCGTTCGGTCGCTAGCATCGGCGAGGGCAGCGGCCTCGGGCTATCGCTGGTCCAAGCGATAGCCCGACTGCACCACGGCCGACTCGAATTCGGCCGTGCCACGCTGGGCGGTGCCCGCGTCAGGCTTTTTCTGCCACGAACTCACGCTGCAACACACGCCAATGGCGCGTCATAAACGGCCTTGCACGCCAGGTAGGTATTGCGATGAATCGCGCCGATCGCGTTCGGCGGTGGTGTTCCAACGCGCATGATCGAATCCCGATACCGGCGCAGCAACTGCTGTATTCAGTGAAAGCGCAAGGCGTGCGGCGTCCAACATCGCGCCACTGGTGCACGGCAGCGGTTGCCGCGCCCAATCCATTGCTAGATTTCACTTACACTGCGCACCCGCTGTGAATGCTTGTTTTCGGGCCCATTCACGCGGTCATGAACACCCGATTTTTCGTTGCGCGGATAGAGGATGAATGCATGTTCGGTCGGCTGAAGTCGCTATTCGGGATCGGCGCTGTCGCGGTATCGCCGCAGGATGCGGTTAAGCGCATCAATGCGGGCGCGTGCGTGGTCGATGTTCGCGAAGCAGACGAGTTCGCGCAGGGCAGTATTGCGTATGCCGTAAATGTGCCGCTCTCGCGCATCAACCGCGATGGCATCACGGCATTGGAGCAGGCCGGTATCGCACATGCGCACGGCGAGTTGCTGATCGTTTGTCGCAGCGGCATGCGATCTGGAAAAGCCTGCTCGCGCCTGCAGAAGCACTGCGGTGAGCGTGCGCTGAATCTGCGTGGCGGGCTGATGGCGTGGGCCGGTGCTGGCTTGCCGATCAGTCGCGGTTGAGATGGCGATGCGTATCTGCGTCTACTGCGCATCCAGCGCGCAATGCGATCCCGAGTACCACCGCTCAGCTTTCCGGCTCGGTGAAGTGTTGGCGGATGCCGGCTGCACTACGGTTTACGGCGGTGGCGGCATGGGCTCGATGGGGGCGCTGGCCGACGGCGCTTTGTCACGGCAAGGCCATGTCGTCGGCATCATTCCGCGCTTCATGACCGAAGTGGAATGGCAACATCCCGGTTTGGCGACGCTCGATATCGTCGAAGACATGCGCGAACGCAAGCATCGACTGCTTACCGGCTCAGATGCCGTGGTCGCGCTCCCCGGCGGTTGCGGCACCTTCGAGGAAGTGTTCGAAGCGATTACGCTGAAGCGCCTCGGTCTGTATTTAAAGCCGATCGTGTTCGTGAACACGCGGGGCTACTACGACGCGTTGCGCGACCTCATGCAACACAGCATCCGCGAACGCATGATGGGCGAGGCGCATGCCGCGATGTGGCAATTCGTCGATACCGTTGAAGACGTGCTACCGGCCATTCGCGGTAGTAACGCATGGCCCGAGGATGCCCGCACGTTCGCGGCCTTGAAGCCGGCGTGATCAACCCGTGCGCGGACGCAGCGCCAGCGA
Source organism: Rhodanobacteraceae bacterium (assembly GCA_016708465.1). GTDB lineage: Bacteria > Pseudomonadota > Gammaproteobacteria > Xanthomonadales > Ahniellaceae > JADKHK01. The sequence continues at coordinate 32,583 of JADJFT010000010.1, read as the reverse complement.
CATCACCGAGATGTAATGACTGAGGCTGCCGAGCAGCACGAAGACATGCCAGATCGCATGCGCGTACTTCAGCCGCGGGTGCATGTAGAACCAGGTCCCGCCGGTGTAGAACAATCCACCGGCAAACAACCAACCGAGGGTCCAGTTATCGAGGCTGTGCAACAGCGGCTTGATCGCGATGACGACCAGCCAACCCATGCCGACATAGATCAGGGTCGACGCCAGCTTGAAGCGGCCGGTAAAGAACAGCTTGAAGATCACCCCAAGCATCGCCAGCGCCCAGGTCGTACCGAACAACCACCAGCCCCAGTTGTCGCGCATTGCGATCAGTGCCACCGGTGTATAGGTTCCGGCGATCAACAGATAGATGGCGCAATGATCGAACACTTTGAGGCGTGCTTTGCCGGCGGGTGCGGAATAGCGTGATACAGCGTCGATGCCGCGTAGAGCAGGATCAATGTCACGCCATAGATGATGGCGCTGCCGAGCTGCCAGACATCACCCTGGATCGCCGCCAGCGTGATCAATACCGACGAGCCGCACAGTGCCGCAACCGCGCCGAGGCCGTGCGTCAATGCATTCGCGAATTCTTCGCGCAGGGAATGGGCCTGGGTCATGCGTAGGTCTTCCTTTGGGTTCTCGTCATCGCCCTGCTTACGTGAGCAAGTCAGCGGTGTCGTGGCGTGTTTGCCAAGCCGCGCGTGAATCTGGGGCAATCCTATTAATCGTGAGACTCGAACTCGCCTCCCTCCGCAAATCCCGGAGTGCCGAGTTCTTGCACGCCGTGATCGCCTTCGCGTTCTTGGCGCGGCGCGGGTTCGCTGTCGGTTTGTGACACTGGGCCGGCACCGGCATGCGCCTGGCGCCACCAGGTGTAGTTCTTCTTCGGCAGGCCAGCATCACGCGCGGTCACTTCGAGCACGAGTTCGCTCTTACGCTCCGCCGTCAGTGCGGTCCAGTGGCAGTCGACTACGGCACCTTCCAGCGCGTAGAGCAGATTCAGGCTGGGCTTGAAGCCGGCGCGCTTGACCTTCATGAACACTTCGAGCGCACCGAGTGCGCGTACTTCGTCGTCGGTCTTGACGCCGACCTGACGCAACCAGGCCGCCGACTTGGGTCCGACATTGCGGATCTTCACGGTGCTCATGCAGCGGCCTCGAAGCGGGTGGGGTCGTTCAGTTCGATCCAGACCTCGACCAAGGCTTCCATGCCGCGACGATCGTCGTCGTCGAAGCGATTCAGCACCGGACTGTCGACGTCCCAGACGCCGATCAGGAAGTCGTGACCATCGTACATCGGCACCACGACTTCAGACTCCGAGGCGGAGTCGCAGGGAATGTGGCCGGGAAACGCATGCACGTCAGCGACCAATTGTGTTTGCTTCGTGGTCGCGGCGGTACCGCAAACGCCCTTGCCGAGCGCGATCCGCAGACAAGCCGGTTTGCCCTGAAATGGACCGACCACGAGTTCGTGGCCGTCGAAGAAATAAAAGCCGCACCAGTTCACTTGCGGCAACGCGTGATAGACCAGTGCGGCAAAATTCGCCGCGTTCGCGACGCGGTCGCGTTCGCCGGTCATCAGTGCCCGCGCCTGATTCACGAGCTCGCGATAGAGCGTCGGCTTATCGGAAGTGGAGATGGACGGTGCTTCGAACACGGCATGCTTCCAATGCAGCGGGATGCGCAGTTTACCAGTGTGCAGCGATAAGCTTCGCGGCATGGGAGCACCAATCTCGTTCTTCGTCACCGGCACCGACACCAGTGTCGGCAAGACCCACATCAGCAGCGCGCTGTTGCTGGCGATCCGTCGGCGCGCGCTAAAGGCTTACGGCTACAAGCCAGTAGCCAGCGGCTGCGAACGACGCAACGACGAGTGGATCAGCGACGACGCCGAAAAATTGCGCGCGTATTCGACGACGCCGACCCCTGACCTTGCCTTGATGAATCCGATTGCGCTGCCGGAATCGATCGCGCCGCATCTCGCCGCCGCGCACGCCAAACGCGAGATCGAGTTGCCGCCATTGTTGGCTGCACACCAAGCGTTGTCGTTAGGCGCGCACGCGATCGTTGTCGAAGGTGCGGGTGGTTGGGCGATTCCGTATTCCGACCACTTGATGCAGGCCGACTTGGTGCGGGCGTTAAAGCTGCCGGTGATCTTGGTCGTCGGTATCCGCCTCGGGTGCATCAACCACGCCATCCTGAGCGAAATCGCGATTCGCGCCGACAAGTGCGTGCTCATCGGTTGGATCGCGAATCGCATCGATCCAGAGTGTTTGTATCCGGATGAGGTGGTCGAGACCGTCAAGGACGAGCTGGATGCGCCGTTGTTGGCCGACTGCCCGTTCGGCGCGAACATCGACTTGGCCGCCCGAAAATGTGCCCCGGCCTTGGACGCGCTCGGCTTGGTCAGGCGGGGCTGACACTCACGGCGCGGTAGTCGCGTCGATGGCGGATTCCTCGCCGGGCGCCTCGACCGTGTAGCCACGTTTGCGTAACTCGGCCGCGTAGCCGTCATCGATCAGCAACTGGCCCATCGGCAATACCGAAAAGGTCATTCGGTGCGACTTCAGCGCGGTTTCGGCGGCCTGGAGCCATTCGTCGCGCGCCCGCTCGCGCAGATTCACGAAGCCGAATTTGGACAGGCTCGGCGCACCAAACAGGCTGCGCAAACAGGTGTCGTAGCTATCGGTGAAGGTCATGGCACGCAGTGCTTCGGCATCTCCAATCGCCCAGGCATTCGCCCGCAGGCGCATGGTGTCGAGGTCGTGTTCGACATAGGTCATGGTCTTGTCAAAGCAGGCGACATCATCGAGCGACGTGCGCGCGAACTCGGCGAGCAGACCTTTCATGTCCTTGACATCGACGACGACCTTCGGCGACTCAACCGGGACACCCGCCTTCTTCGCCACCTTCATCGTGCGCGCGATGACGCCGTTGTCAGAGCGCAGGCCGGCGTCGCCCAATGCTTGTTCGTAGAGTTCCTGCGCGACGAAGATCGGGCGTCGTTTCTCGAGTCCGCGCGTCGAGCGGAAATATCGTTTCGACAGTGTCTGCCAACGTGCATACAACTCATCGGGCAGCACTTCCTGCAGCGTTTCCTTGCCCGGATTCTTGCGTATCGCAAACAGCTTCGGCACCAATGCGATTTGGGCGAAGAAACCGAGCTCGGACTTCACGTTGATCGTCGGACTGAGCAGCACCAGCTGCGATTCCCGGATGATCGACTCGACATCGGCCGCATCCCACTGCATGCGTTTCGGTACCGGGCTAAGTGTTCCCAGCACCCACATTTCGTTGTCGCCATGGCTGATGCGCCACAGGCTTGGGCCAGGCTGAAGCCCACTGACTTCGACGACATCCATCTGTTGTGTTGCTGCACTGGCTTCCTGCGCTACCGCGGTCGCGGCGATTGCCGCGATCAGCAATGCGCCAAGCCATGTCGTCATCGATCGCATTCATCAGTCCTCGAAAAGTGCCGCAGTTTCCGAGGTTGGTGATGAATGGATGGTTATTTGCGGCGAAGACGACGAGGCCAAACCGATCGCCGTACAGATCTGGTTCCGATCAGCCGGGTCGGGTAGGCATTGGAAACGGCATGATCTTGTCGCCGTTGCTGGCATCGCGGATTGCAGCAGTGCCACGTTTTTCCACTTCCTCGATTCGCAGGATCGCTTGAATCGGAAGGTGTAAGGACTTCGTTTCCTTGAACTCGTCGCGTAGCTTTTCCTCGGCCGGGTCGACGATCAAGCTGCTTGCCTCATCGAACACGAGTTCGCTGATGGTCGTAAATCCCACAACTCGGAGGATTGCACCAGGCGCGCATACAGTTCGTAGCTCTTGCCCTGATTCAGGAAGGTAACCTTGTAAAGCGATTTCTTGCGCATGCCGCTATTCTGCCGCGCCGTCGACGTGCCGCCAATCGGTTCGTGCACGCGCCTTCCAAGGAGCCGAGATGCAGTGCTATGTCTATCGCAGTGAAAAACGCGACGACACCTATGTCTATTTGCGCGAACGCGATGCGTTTGGTCTGGTGCCGGCGAACATCGCGAAAACGCTGGGGGCACTCAGTTTCGTTTTGGAAGTCGCACTGACGCCTGAGCGTAAACTCGCGCGCGATGACGCTGGCGTCGTCCGGGCCAACCTCTTGGCGCAAGGATTTCACATTCAGTTTCCACCGAGAGTAGACGGCGAGATCACACTGAGTGTGCGGCATAATCACGAAACGCTTGGGGAGATCGATCGATATGCATCCGAATTTGCTCCGCATCGCCAGTTTGGCCTTGGTGACCCTGTTTCTCGTCGGCAACGCCGACGCCGCCAACGTCTTCAAATGCAAGAACGCGGACGGCGGTGTGGTGGTGTCGAACACGCCCTGTGCCAAAGGCTCAGAACCTGATGCGACGTTGAGCAGTGGCAGCACGACGGCGCCGGCTTACGAGTCGCCGTGCGAACGCGTCGAGCCACCGGTGCCGGTTTGGTCCAGATTGCTTCAAAGTTGACGCCGGCGCAGGCGCATGCCGTCGAAGCCGAAGCGTTCGGTCGACGGAATTCAGCCGGCGCATCGCGGGTTTTGGCGGAAATCGGCCGCGGCGGCGTGCTGCGTGTCTGCGCATTTTTTCCGGGCGGTGATGTCTTCGAAACCTTGATCGAACCGGGTGGTCTGGTGCGCCGTGATGGCGTCGTCGATGCCGACGATCCGGTGTTGCGCGCGTCCAAGCCGATTCGCAGTGGTGTCGAGATCTGCACTACCGAAATTGACCAGTGCCGCAGCCACTCGTCGTCGGTTGGGGTCGAGCGTGAGGAATGCATCAATCGCATCGCCACCTGTGGCGCTGACCAACACGCGGATTGTTGCCCAAAGGCTTGTTTCGACGCCTACTGGAAGCCACCGTTTGAGCACGGCGCAGGCTTGGCCGCGATGCAGGCCAATGCCGCCTGCAAGGCCGCGGGTACGCTGCGCCGCTGAGTACGGCGGTGTGAATGCACGTTATTGGTGCATTCAAACGCACGAGGATGGGGCGCGCGCGCCAAAGTCGCTAGCATCACCGTTCTGAACAACGAACGGCCCCAGCGGCCGCCTGCGGAGGGAGCAGTGATGAGCCAGATCCACGACCTGTTGAACGACGACCTCGATCCCAGCGAAACCCGGGAATGGATGCAGGCGATCAGCGCCGTCATCGGCCACGATGGCGCTGAACGCGCACATTTTCTGATGGAACGCATGGTCGACGAGACCCGCCGCGCCGGCGTCAATCTGCCGTTCCCGATGACGACCGACTACATCAATACCATTCCGCCCTCGCGCGAAGCGAAGTCGGACGGTGATGCCGCGCTGGAATGGCGTATTCGTTCGATCCTGCGCTGGAACGCGATGGCGATGGTGGTGCGGGCGAACCGCAAGCCCGGCGAACTCGGTGGCCACATTTCCTCATTCGCGTCGAGTGCGACCCTGTACGACGTCGGCTTCAATCACTTCTGGCGCGCGCCGAGCGACACCCATCCGGGTGACTTGCTTTACATCCAAGGCCACAGCTCCCCGGGCATTTACGCACGAGCCTTTCTCGAAGGTCGTCTGCGCGAAGACCAGCTCGACAACTACCGGATGGAGGTCGATGGCAAGGGCATTTCGAGCTATCCGCATCCGTGGTTGATGCCGGACTTCTGGCAGACGCCGACGGTATCGATGGGGCTCGGTCCGATCTGTGCGATCTATCAGGCACGCTTCTTCAAATACCTCGAACATCGCGGCTTGATTCCGGCATCCGACCGCAAGGTCTGGTGCTTTATGGGCGATGGCGAGTCGGACGAGCCCGAATCGCTGGGTGCGATTGCGCTGGCCGGACGCGAGAAGCTCGACAACCTGGTGTTCGTGATCAACTGCAATTTGCAGCGTCTTGATGGTCCGGTGCGCGGCAACGGCAAGATCATCCAAGAGCTTGAAGGCGTCTTCCGTGGCGCGGGCTGGAATGCGCTCAAGGTGGTCTGGGGCAGTTACTGGGACGCATTGCTGCAACGCGATCCGAACGGTGTGCTGCGCAAGTTGATGAACGAAACCGTCGACGGCGAATACCAGAACTGCAAGGCCTTCGGCGGCGCCTACACGCGCGAGCATTTCTTCGGCAAGTATCCAGAGACCAAGGCCATGGTCGCGAACCTGTCGGACGATGACATCTGGCACCTCAACCGCGGTGGCCATGATCCGCACAAGCTTTACGCGGCCTATCACGCGGCATCGACGCAGAAGGGCATGCCGACGGTGATCCTCGCCAAGACCGTGAAGGGTTACGGGATGGGTGATGCCGGCGAGGCACAGAACATCACGCACCAGCAGAAGAAGATGGATACCGACTCGATCCGTCACTTCCGTGACCGTTTCAAGTTGCCGATCAAGGACGAGGATCTGGAATCGGTGCCGTTTTACCACCCGGGCGAGAACTCGCCGGAAGTGCAGTACATGATGTCGCGTCGCGCCGCGCTCGGCGGTTCGCTGCCGCAGCGTCGTCGCCGTGCCGACGAATCGATGCCAGTCCCCGAACTCGCCACGTTCGAACGATTGCTGAAGTCTTCAGGCGAGCGCGAGATCTCGACGACGATGGCGTTCGTGCAGGTACTGAATCTGGTGCTGCGCGACAAAACCGTTGGGCCACGCGTGGTGCCGATCGTCGCCGACGAGGCGCGCACCTTCGGCATGGAAGGCCTGTTCCGCCAGATCGGCATCTATGCGCCGTTCGGTCAGTTGTATAGCCTGGTCGATGCCGATCAGCTCATGTACTACCGCGAAGACGCCGCCGGACAGGTGTTGCAGGAAGGCATCACCGAAGCCGGTGCGATGTGTTCGTGGTTGGCCGCTGCGACCAGCTACAGCAGCAATAATCTGCCGATGCTGCCGTTCTTCATCTTCTACTCGATGTTCGGCATGCAGCGCGTCGGCGACCTCGCCTGGCTCGCCGGTGATATGCGCGCGCGCGGTTTCTTGCTCGGCGCAACCAGCGGTCGCACCACGTTGAACGGTGAAGGCTTGCAGCACGAGGATGGTCACTCGCATCTGCTGGCTTCAGCGATTCCGAATTGCCGCAGCTATGACCCGACGTTTGCGTTCGAAGTGGCGGTCATCCTGCAGGACGGCATGCGCCGCATGCTCACCGAGCAGGAAGATTGCTACTACTACATCACCCTGATGAACGAAAACTACGTGCATCCGGAAATGCCCGAGGCTGCCGCCGAGGGCATTATTCGTGGCATGTATCTGCTGCGCGATGCCGGCAAGGCGAAGAAGAATGAACTGCGCGTGCAGTTGCTGGGTTCGGGCACGATTTTGCGCGAAGTGATCGCGGCGGCCGAGTTGCTGGAAAAGGATTTCGGTGTGAAATCCGATATCCACAGTTGCCCGAGCTTCAACGAACTACGCCGTGATGGTGCCGATGCCGAGCGCTACAACCGGCTGCATCCAGAATCCGAGCCGCGTAAGGCCTGGATTGCGCAGCAGCTTGAAGGTCGCGACGGCCCCGCCATTGCTGCGACCGACTACGTGCGTCAATACGCCGACCAGATACGCGCGTACCTGCCGCGCGGCATGGGTTACACCGTGCTCGGTACCGACGGCTTCGGCCGCTCCGACACCCGCGCCAACCTGCGCCGCTTCTTCGAAGTCGACCGCCACTGGATCGCCCACGCCGCCATCGCCGCACTCGCCGACGACGGCAAACTCAAGCGCGCGGACGTCGCTAAAGCGATCAAGCTCTACGGTATCGACGTCGACAAAGCGAATCCGATGGGGGTGTGAGGTGGCCAAGTCCAAGGACAAATCCGGCGCGGAGTTCGTTCAGTGGATGCCGCCTCTGCTGGACGCGCTCCGTGCACTAGGCGGCGAAGCCAAGCCGAGAGAAGTCTGCGATTGGATCGCGGGACACCTCAATGTCCCGACATCGAAACTGGACGAGACCACATCCAACAAGCAATTGCGCTTCAACAACCAAGTGGCTTGGGCCCGGCAATACCTTGTGTGGGAAGGACTCTTGGATGGATCGAGGCGCGGTATTTGGGTATTGACCGCGACTGGCTGGAAGCATCAATTGAGCGCAGAGCAGGCGCGCGAGTTGTTCTTGCGATGGGTGAAGATTCATGCCGAGACTCGTCGCCAGAGCGCCGAAGTCGGTGAGCCGAAATCATCTGAGGAAACGATCGTCGCGGTTCCGGACGAAGAAGCGTTTGAAGACGTGCTGCTCGCAACTTTGCGTGGATTGCCGGCACGAGGATTTGAACTCGCATGCGTGCAGTTGCTGCGACGATGCGGACTTGAATCGGTCGAGGCCACACAGCAATCGCGGGATTTTGGAATCGATGGATTCGGAACCCTGCGTTTGAATCCCGTTGTTACAGTCCGCGTCGCATTTCAGGCCAAACGCTACAAGGACGTCGTTGGCCGCGAAGTAGTCGCGCAGTTCCGGAACGACATTTCGGGTATCGCCGAGAAGGGCGTAATCATTACCACTGGTCGATTCACCAAGGATGCTCGCACGGAAGCGACCAAGCCTGGACGCGACCCAATCGAACTAATCGATGGCGAGCAGTTGGTTACCCCGTTTGTCGAAAAGGAACTTGGCGTCAAACCACGCACTGTCCATGACGTGGACGGAGAATTCTTCGCTCGGTTTCGAGGGAATTGAAGAATGCGATGCGCAATCAGAGGGCTGGTGAGTCTCTCGGGAAGTCCAGATTCTCTGTGTCAGCAACTCACGCCCAATCCGCCAGCTTCAATCCCGCGATGCGCTTGAACTCTGCAGTGTCGTGGGTGACGAGCGTGAGTTTGCGGCGCAGCGCCTGCGCGGCGATTTGCAGATCATAGGGGCCGATCGGCGTGCCGCCGGCTTCCAGACTTGCGCGGATCTTTGCGCAAGTGGCGGCGTCCTCGACGTCGAACTCCAGTTGCCGCAATGGTGCGAGGAATTCGCGTAAGGCGTCGCTGTTGCGCGCCACCGCCTTGCTGCAAAACACGCCGTACCAAAGCTCGAACACCGTCACCGTCGAAATTGCGAGATCAGCACTGCGCGCTGCTGCGAGGCGCCGCTGCACGGACTCCGGGCGAGTGCGCATCGCGTAAATGCAGATGTTCGTATCGAGCAGAAATCGCACTAGTGTCCCCGGCGCTTCTGCATTCTTGGCTGCTGTCGGCCTTCGGAGAACATATCGTCGGAGAACTTGTTCAGTGCCTCGACCATCGCGCTACCTGTCGGTGGCATCGCTTCGAGCACGACGCGGTTGCCGTCGCGCGAAATTCTGACCTGTTCGCCGGGCATGCGGAACTCCCGGGGCAGGCGTACCGCCTGTGATCCGCCGGAGGTAAAGAGCTTCGCCGTCTTCATCGCTAGATCCTTGTGTAGCTACGCGATGTAGGTACACTATCATGACCCTCCGGCGATCGTTGTGCCATGCCCACCCACAAGCCCATCAATGAAGCCAAGCTCGACAAAATCGTGGCCGATGCGCAGAAGGCGAAGCGTGAGCGTGACTTGGGGTACCGGGAACGCGCGCTTGGGATGTATCCGTGGATCTGCGGACGCTGTGCGCGCGAGTTCACGCGGGTCAATCTGCATGAGTTGACGGTGCACCACCGCAACCACAACCACGATGACAATCCCGGCGACGGCAGCAACTGGGAGCTGTTGTGCCTGTATTGCCATGACAACGAGCATCAGCGACAGATCGAGCATGATGCGGGTACCGGCGCTGCGCCTGAAACGCCCAGCGCACGGGCGACATCGAATCCGTTTGCCGACCTGAAGTCGCTACTCAAGCGTCCCTGATGCGGGGGTCGGGCGGCCTTCCGGCCGCCGCGATGTAGCCGCGATTAGAACGGCAAATTGAGGCTCGAATCCACCGCCAGCAACTGGCCACGGAAACTATCCTGGATGCGGTCGAGGCCGTTTTTGTTCAGCGCGTCAAAACGCAACACCAAGCACGGCGTCGTATTCGAGCAGCGCACCAGTCCGAAGCCGTCCTTGTAGTCGGCGCGTACGCCATCGATCGTGGTGACCTTGGCGCCGGGGAACTTGGCACGTTCGCGGAAACGTTCGATGAAGGCGTAGTGTTCGCCTTCGACCATCGGAATTTTGAGCTCCGGCGTACTGACACCCTTGGGCAAGGTCGCGAACACTGCTTCCGGGGTTTCATCACGTTGCGCCAGAATTTCCATTAGGCGCGCAGCGGCGTAGATGCCGTCGTCGAAGCCATACCAGCGTTCACCGAAGAAGAAGTGGCCGCTCATTTCGCCGGCCAGCGCTGAATCTTCCTCGCGCATCTTGGCCTTGATCAGCGAATGACCGGTCTTCCACATCACCGGGCTACCACCATTGCGCAGGATGTGTTCGGACAATTGCCCGGTGCATTTCACGTCGTAGATAATGGCGGCGCCGGGATTGCGTGTCAGCACGTCTTCCGCAAACAGCATCAGCAAGCGATCTGGATAGATGACGTCGCCATTCTTGGTAACGACGCCGAGGCGATCGCCATCGCCATCGAAGGCGAGGCCGAGGTCGGCATCGTACTGTTTGATGGCGATTTTCAGATCGTCGAGAGTGCGCAATTCGGACGGGTCTGGATGGTGGTTCGGGAAGTTGCCGTCGACTTCGCAATATAAGGGCATGACTTCACAGCCGATGCCTTCCAGCACCGCCGGCGCGAACGCGCCGGCAATGCCGTTGCCGGCATCGACGACGATCTTCATATGTCGCGTTGCTTGTACGTCGGAAGTGATGCGCTCGATGTACTCGGCCTTCACATCGACCGAACTGACGCCACCATTGCCATTTGCCAAGCGTCCTTCGACGATGCGCGCGAAGATGTCTTGAATCGCTTCCTCGGCCAGTGTCTGGCCGCCGACGACGATCTTGAATCCGTTGTATTCCGGCGGGTTGTGGCTGCCGGTCACCATCACGCCATTGCCGGTATTCAAGTGATACGTCGCGAAATACAGCACCGGCGTGGGCGCCGCGCCGATGTCAATGACATCGCAGCCGGCAATGCGCAGACCACGAATCAGCGCCTGCGACAGATCCGGTCCGGACAGTCGGCCGTCGCGTGCGACACAGACTTCGGTCATGCCGCGCTCACGCACGATCGAACCGATCGATTGGCCGATCAACTGTGCGGTGCCTGGCGTCAGATTCTTGTCGACGATGCCGCGAATGTCGTAGGCGCGGAACATGCTGCGATCAAGCGCGCCAGACGACAGTGCCGCCTTCGTCGATTGCTCGACTTGCGTTGCTGTGATGGCCGCCTGCTCGGCATTCGCAACGGCGTCTTCGGCTGCGGCATTGGCGGCCAACTTTTGCTGCAACTGTTCCATCGATGCGCGCGGCTTGTCTTGGTCTTCGACATTGCCATCGGGCGTCGCTTCCAGCTTCGGCAAGCGCTGACGAAGGAATATCAGTCCGCCGACGACGGCTAATGCAAACAGACCCTGCAGCAGCAGCGAGGTCGCGCCGCGTTCCTCGAATAATCCGAAAACGCTACCGATGTGAAACAAGGTCGGCACTCGCGTCACGATCATCATGAGCGTGCCGGGTACCGGTTCGATCTGTTCCGGCACATCGCCGGCAGCGATGCCGCGATCAATGCTGATGACTGGGCCGGCGGATATTCCGGACTTGCCTTGGCGCAATTCGAGTAGACCACCGCTCACCGATGCCGCGTCCATCTGCCGCTGCACCGCGTCGAGTGGCAATAACGCATAGATGTAACCGATGGTGGTCTCACCAATGCGGATCGGCTGCACCACGGCCAGACATTGCGCATCGGCACCGCAGGCGTGCACCTGCACGCGTGCGCCCTGCCCGGACTCACGCGCCTCGGCCAGAATATCGGCCTTGGCATACCCGAACTTGGCCAAATCAGCTTCGATCAGGTCGGGTAGCGAGGCATCGTGGAATTCGGCATCGACCAATTCCGGAATCAAGCTGCGCAGGCGTTGTTTGGCGCGCATTTGAGCGGCGCTGTCAAAGCCGGTGACGGCTAAGGTCAACTCGGTGTCCTTGGCTGCGGCAGCCACGCGCCCCGCCTGATTGCGCATCTCGGCGCCGATCGACTGGACCAGCGCAGCACGCGATTCGTTCAGCGCCGCCGCAGTGGATTCCTCACGTCCGCGTTGTACGCCGTCGAACAGCGATATCAATGCCAGCACCAGCGCCAAGCCAACGCCTGCCGTGATGCCGAGGCGCTGCGCATCCAATGGCGCCGACTGCCGTTCCATGGCGGCTTGCAGCGCCGTCCTCTTGCTCATGCCGAGTGCGAACTTCATCCGTTCATTGCTCCGTCATTGCCTGCCGGTGTGGCCGAAGCCGCCGGCGCCGCGATCGCTCGCGACGAATTCATCCACGAGATTCAGTTCGGCTCGCACGATCGGCACCAATACTAGTTGCGCCAAGCGATCACCGGGCTGGATGGTAAAGGTCGACTGCGAACGATTCCACACCGACAGCATCAGCGGCCCTTGGTAATCGGCATCGATCAGTCCGACCAAGTTGCCGAGCACGATGCCATGTTTGTGGCCGAGACCCGAGCGCGGCAGGATCACGGCGGCCAGGCTGGGGTCAGCAATATGAATGGCGATGCCGCTTGAAATCAACATCGTCGCGCCGGCATCGAGCATCAGCGGCGCATCGATCATCGCGCGCAGATCGAGACCGGCGGACGCCGAGGTCGCGTATTCCGGCAGCGGAAATTCCGTGCCGATGCGACCATCGAGAACGCGAACATCGAGGCGATGCCTCACGATGTCACCGGCAGACGGTGTGCAATCAGTTCGATCAGGCGGCGTGCCAATTCGGTTTTCGGTGCCTGTGGCCAATGCCATTCAGCGTCTGGCGCAACGACATCCAATGCGTTGTCGGCGCGCTCGAAGCCGCAGTCGTGGCCGACGCGGTTCGCGCACACCAAGTCAACCCGCTTGCGGGCCAGTTTGCCGCGCGCGTTCTCGACCACGTTTTCGGTTTCCGCCGCGAACGCGACCACCAGTTGCGGTCGCTGCGCATGCTGCGCGATGTCGGCGACGATGTCGGGGTTCGGCACCAGTTGCAGGCTCAGCGCCTCGACGCTGCGCTTGATCTTGTGCGGGGACGGTGTGGCGATACGGTAGTCGGCGACTGCAGCGGTTGCGATGAAGACATCGGCTGGAAGCGCCGCCAACACTGCTGCATGCATATCGCGGGCACTGCGCACATCGACACGCTGCACGCCACGCGGCGTCGCCAGATCGACCGGGCCGGCAATCAGGGTCACCGCTGCACCCGCGATCGCGGCGGCTTCGGCGATCGCGAACCCCATGCGTCCGGATGAACGGTTGCCGATGAAACGTACCGGGTCGATGTCTTCGAAGGTCGGGCCGGCATTGACCAATAGCCGGCGCCCGGCAAGCAACTGCGTGGTGGCGCGCAGCGCCGACAGTGCCGCGACCAGTTGCAACGGTTCCAGCATGCGCCCAGCACCGATCTCGCCGCAGGCCTGATCGCCGTTGCCCGGCCCTAATACGCTGACGCCGCGCGACAGTAGTTGCGCGATATTGGCCTGCGTCGCTGCCTTGGCCCACATCACCCGGTTCATCGCCGGAGCGATCGCCAGGGGCGCCTCGCTGGCCAGACAGAGCGTGCTGAGCAAGTCGTCGGCCTGGCCTTGCGCCAGACGTGCGATCAAATCGGCCGAGGCCGGCGCGACCAAGATGAGGTCTGCCCAGCGCGCCAATTCGATATGACCCATAGCCGCCTCGGCCGCCTCATCCCATAAAGAATGGCGCACGGCGCGACCAGACACCGCCTGAAACGTTTGGGCGGTAACGAAGCGCGCCGCGTTCTCGGTCAGCACGACCTGAACTTCGGCGCCGGCGTCGCGCAGGCGCCTCACCAGATCGGCCGATTTGTAAGCAGCGATACCGCCGCTGACGCCAAGCAGACAGCGCAGTCCTTGAAGTGTTCCAGCCACGGCGGGATCCGATACCAAATTGCGAGTAATCCTAGCTGAATCAGCGTCGCTGACCGATGCCAAATCGATGGCTGGCCACGAAACTTCAGTACCTACTGGATGAACCGTGATGCGCCTCGCCGATCTTGCCGCTGCCGACCGTCCCCGCGAACGCTTGTTAAAGCACGGCCCGGAGGTGCTGTCGGACGCCGAATTGCTCGCGCTATTCCTGCGCACCGGCCAGCGTGGCGAGGACGTCCTCGCGTTTGCGAGTCGCGTTTTGCGCGAAGCCGACGGCCTTGCCGGCCTGTTTGCGCACGATGGGCGGGCGCTGATGGGTGTGCGTGGCATCGGCCCCGCTAAGCGTGCCGAACTGCGCGCGGTAATTACCCTGGCGCAACGCTATCTCGCGAGTGCGCTGACCCGCTCCGACGTCGTATGCGACCCCGCCGCCGCCGCCAATTATTTCGCATTGAATCTGCGCGACCGACCGCAGGAAGTGTTCGCTGCTGCGTTTCTCGACACGCGCCATCGCATCGTCGCGTTCGAGGACTTGTTCCACGGCACCCTGGACGGTGCCAGCGTGCACCCGCGCGAGGTGGTGCGGCGTGCCATCCACCATCGTGCTGCCGCGGTGATCGTCGCGCACAACCATCCGAGCGGCATTACCGAGCCCAGCGCGGCAGATATCGCCGTGACCCGGCGCCTGCGCGACGCCCTGGCCTTGGTCGATATTCGCCTGCTCGATCACTTCATCGTCGGTGACGGCCGACCACTGTCGTTGGCGTCGCGGGGTGTGTTGTAGGCGGTATCCCCTACCGCCGCGGCCGCTGCGGCGCCTATACTCGACCGTGGATTCTGGAGGGGCTTCGGCTGGGCACCGTGATCGAAGGGTTGCAGGACAGTTTTCCGGCTGACGCGATCGAGATCCGCTTGCAGGATCCCGACGAAGCGCTGCGTCTGATCGGCGAGCGCCGTCCGGACGTGTTGGCGCTGTTCGCCAGTCGCCGCGCCCTCTTCGGCGAACATTTTGGCGACAGCATCGCCCAAGCCTGGGATCGTGCCGAAAGCGCGTTGGCGTTGAGTTTGGTGCGTATGGCGGTGCGTCACGGCCGCTTCGGCAACGACTATCACGACTATCACAACGAGATGCATGCGCTCGAAATCCTCGACCGCCGCATCGGTCGCGTCATGCGCGAGGCTGGCCAGCACACGCTGACCGGGATGGACTGGATCGCCCTCAGCCTGTTCGCGAGTTGCCACGACCTGCGCCAGCGCGAAGTCATCGATACTGGACACCCGGTCGGTAGCAACGAGGCGGCGAGCATCGCCGAGACACAGCGCATTCTTGATCGCTGCGGCTTCGAGCGTGGCCATGATCGTGCGCTTTATCTGGCGCTGGACATCATGATCGCCGGCAGCACCTTCGACGCGAACCCGCAAGCGAGCGACCGGCGCACGTACAACACCGCCGAGGTCATCCACAGTGGTGGGCCGCTGGCGCCGAATCTCGGCCGCGAGATGGAACGCATCCATCCCGGCTGGAGCAAGACGCCCGACGTCGAACGCGCCCTCGATCTGGCGCTGATCGCCTCTGATCTCGACACCGCGAACGTTGGCGAAAGCTTTATCGAGCTCAGCGACAGTTCTGCGCGCCTTGCCGGAGAGCGTGAAATGCGCGCCGGCCGTTCGCTGGATTCAGTGGCTTCCGGTGCGCCGATGCTCGGTTTCGTCACCGGTGGCCAGGAACGCTATTTCTTCGACCTGCACCGATTTTGCTCACCACTGGGCGAACGTGTCTACGCCGCCGGCAAGGCTGCGAACGCCGACAAGGTGCGCGAAATGTCACTGCGCCTGCGCGCGGAATTCGCAGAACGCGCCAAAGACAGCTACAGCGGCGCCGACGTGCTGCGCGCGCAGCAGCGCGTCGCCTGGGACCTACAGTAGCCAGAAGCAGACGATCGCCACCGCGGTCGGCGCGAGCGCGGATGCGAACAGGCCGAGTGGACTGATCGACTCTTCGTCGAACTGCATACGCAAGATCGACAGCCCAGCCGGATTCGGTGCGTTCGCAATCACCGTCAGGCCGCCGCCGGTGACCGCACCGGCGACCAGCGCGTACTTGAACTCGGCCGACAAACCCTCGACCAGCGAACCGAGATACGTCAGTGCGGCATTGTCGGTAATCGCGGTCAGCGCGGCCGCGCCGAAAAATACTTGGTTTGGATTCATTTGCGTCAGCAGCGGCTGTAACCACCACCGCTGCATGCCGCCCAGTACCACCAGGCCGGCGAGGAAGAATGCGACCAGTAGCGCTTCACGCAACAGCAGCTTGTTCTGGTGTTGTGGATAGGCCTCAGCGACCGCCAGGAACAGCAGCAGCAAGCCAAGAAAGACAGGCGCGTCGTGCGCGAATACGACGACGCCGGCGAGCAGCGCAAGATGCCAAAACACCATCAATCCAGGCACGCGCTGCGCTTCGACGCTACCGGTGTTCAAGGTCAATGCGCCAAGTTCACGACGGAACATGAAGGTGAGTGTCGCTGCGTTAATCAGTACCGCGATCGCCGCGCGCCATCCGAAGTGGCTCATCATGAAGCCGATGTCCCAGCCCCAGGTCGTTGCGACCATCAGTACTGGCGGTGCTGCATACGGGGTCATGACGCCGCCGATCGAGATGTTGACGAACAACACGCCAAGCGCAGCGTATTTCAGGCGATTGCTGATCGGCTGTGTGTAATAGCCATCGCGCAGGATCAGTGCCGCCAGCGTCATCGCTGCTGGTTCGGTGATGAACGAACCAAGCAACGGCACCAAGCTCAAGGTCACGAAGAAATAGGCGGTCGCTTGCGGCGCCGGGACGGCACGTGCGAGCAGCGCGACGAGGCCGCGCGAGACCTGCAGCACGGCGCGACTCGCCGCCACGACCATGATCGCGAACACGAACAACGGTTCGACGAAATTCAGTCCTTCGACATACAGCAATGCCGCTGGCTTGCCCTGCAGCGCGACAAATGCGCCGAACAGCACCATTGCCCAGAAGCCGAACACCACCTCGACTTCACCGAGCAAATGGAAGATGCCGGCATGGGCTGGCTTCACATGCGACAGGTGATCGAAGAACTTGGTCGAAAACGTGTGCAGCACGGCCAGCGCAAACAAACCGGTGCCGATCCATTCCATCGTCATCGCATCCATCCTTACGTCGATCCGGATGCAATTCTAACCACGGCGCCGTCAGTTGATGTCGGTTACGTGCCCTGACGCCGCGCCTTCAGTTGCGCGCGCAGGCTGTCGACCGAGACTGCGGCGATGTCACCGCCATCACCACGACGCGGTTGCGATAGTTCCGGCGCCTGTGCCTGCGCGAACACCACTTCGTAGGTTGCCGGATAGCGGCCGTCATCAGCGCGGAAGCGTTCATAGGTCCGCAACATCGCTGCAAGTTTGTGCTTTCCGGTCAGGCCGCGTGCACGCTGCCGGTCGGCATTACCGGCGCCGATGTCCTTGAGTTCGCGCATCAACAGCTTCGGATCGGAGTAGCGCAATTCATAATCATCGACGTCGAGCATCGGGTCGCGGAAGCCGGCGGTAAGCAGGCGGTCACCGATGTCGAGCATGTCGATAAACACGTTGATATGCGGCGACTCGTCGACCGCCGCCCAACTCTGGCGCAGTTCGGTCAGCGTATCCGGGCCAAAGGTGGTGAACAGCAGCCAGCCGCCGGGGCGCAAGACGCGGCGGAATTCATCAAATACAACCACCAGATCGTCACACCACTGCAGGCACAGGTTTGAGAACAACAGGTCGATGCTCTGGTCGGCGATTGGCAGCGCGCGCGCGTCGCCGCAGACGCGCCGGAACGGCTTCCACCAGCCGGTGCGGGATTTCGCGACATGCAGCATCGGTAGCGCAAGATCGAGCGCAATCACTTCAGCCTTCGCGAAGCGCTTGCGCAGCAGCGCACTGGCACGTCCCGGTCCGGCACCGACATCAAGTACCCGCAACGGCGCTTCCTGGATGATCTCCAATCGCTCAAGCAAGGCGGTCTCGACCTGATGCTGCAAGGTCGCGATCGCGTCATAGCCGGGTGCCGCAAGCGAGAACGCGCGTCGCACGCGCCCGCCATCGAGACTCATTCGCCGTGGACCTCACGCACCAGGATTTTCATCTGCACCATTAGCTCGGCGAGATGGGTGACGAAGGGCGCGTGGGCGGCCCCATCGATGCGATGGAAGCGTCCGCGTGCCGCTTCTGCCGACCATTCCATCGCCTGCCACGGCACCAGTCGATCGCGCCCGCCCGGCACCCATAGACTCGGGCAGGTGATCTGCGACAACTGTTCCGAGTAGTCGCTGTGTTCGAGCGCGTACAAGCCCATTTCCAGCACCGTAGTGCTCGGCTGGCCACGGTCGAAAACATGTGCGCGCAGCTCGCGCAGGCAAGCTTGGGCGTTGTCGTCACCTTGTGCCTCAAGCGCTAGAAAGCGCTCGATCGTGCCCTGATAGTCGGTCGCGAGATCGCGGCCGAACTGCTCCAGCACCGCCAGCGGCACGCCGTGTGTCCATGCGCCACGACTAACGAAACAGGGCGAGGCGCAGATCATCCCGAGGCCGGCGACTTGGGCCGCAGGCGTCAATGCCGCACGCAACGCCACCAGTCCACCCAAGGACCAGCCGACCCAAATCGCGCCTGGCGGCAACAAACGCGTCAGCCGCTCGACGCACTCGGCGACATCGAAGCCTTGCTCACCAGCGCGGCTATAACCGTGCCCGGGTAGATCGACCACGTGTACCTTCACCCGCGGTACCCGCACCAAGCCCTCGACGAGCGGCGTCATGATGCCGCCATGCATGGCCCAGCCGTGTATCAAGACAATCGGAATGTCGCCGCCTTGGCCATAGGTGTCGATATGCATGTTTCAGCTCCGCGACAGTCGCTGCAGGATCTCGAGCGCCTCGGCGGCGCGATCCAACGGCAAGAACAGATGATCGTGATGGTACGCCGCAACAGCATTGCAAGCGATTCCGGCATTGGCCAGCGCGTCCGCAACCGCAGCCGTTAGCCCAACCGCCTTCAGCGACGAATGAACGCACAAGGTGAACCAGGCGCAGGTGAAGGTATGGTCGATGCCCGCTGCGTCCGCAATGTCGCGACGCAGCACATGTGTCCAGCCCTCGGCCTCGCGGAACAACAGCACCGGATTGAGCTCGGCGCTTAGCGTCGGCAGCGTGGCGTAGACGTATTCGTCCGGTTGCCACACCGGCGACAGCGTACGCAGCAGCACCGTCAGTTGGGTCTCGCCATTCATGCGCACCTCATGTCGTTCAATGCGTCGAGCAGGCCGTCGATCTGCGCAGCCGTATGCGCCGCTGACAAGGTCACCCGCAGCCGTGCAGCGCCAACTGGAACGGTCGGTGGCCGTATCGCCGGAACATAGCGTCCACCCTGCAGCAAAGCCTGCGACAACGCGACCGCTGCCTGGGTATCGCCGATCAGCAATGGTTGAATCGGAGTCGTCGATGGCATGACGGTGTAGCCGAGTTGGCTCGCACCGATACGGAATCGCGCGATCAGTTCGCGCAGGTGCGCACGCCGTTGCGGTTCGCGGCGGAGGTGCGTGATCGAGCACAGCGCTGCGGCCGCAATCGCCGGGGGAAGTGCTGTCGTATAAACGAACGGTCGCGCGAACTGAATCAAGGCGTCGATCATGGCGCGTGAGCCAAGCACCAACGCACCGCTGCAACCGACCGCCTTGCCCAACGTCACCATCCGCAACGGCACGTCGTGCGCATCCAGACCGAGGTGTTCCGGACTGCCTTGTCCGTCGGTCCCGAGCACGCCGAAGCCATGCGCATCGTCGACCAACAACAGCGCATGGTGGACCTTCGCCAATGCTGCGAGTGGGCGCAGCGGCGCGAGGTCACCGTCCATCGAGAACACGCCGTCGGTCGCCAACAGCTTGGGGGCATCACCGGCGCCATCAAGTTGCCGTGACGCCGCATCGACATCGTTGTGTGGATAGCGGCGCAACGCGCAACCGGCCAGTGTTGCGCCGTCGATCAAACAGGCGTGGTTCAACTTGTCCTGCACACAGACATCGCCGCGCTCCATCAGCCCGGCACGGCGCTGCGCTCGGCGACCCGTGTCGCAGCGCGTGCGCCAATCGTCGTGCCTTCGCTCAAGCGGCGCGCTCGATGGTGTCGGTGTGCGCGCGCTCAGTCGACATGGCGACGGTAAGCGGCTGCAGTCCGAGCTTCGCGAACAGTGCACGGTCGGATTCAGTATCGGGATTACCCGTCGTCAGCAGCTTCTCACCGTAAAAGATCGAGTTCGCACCGGCGAGGAAACACAGCGCCTGCAATTCCTCGCTCATCGCTTCACGGCCGGCCGAGAGTCGCACCATCGATGCCGGCATGGTGATCCGCGCCACCGCAATCGTGCGCACGAATTCAAACGCATCGAGATCGTGTTCTTCCGCCAGAGGCGTGCCGGCCACCTTGACCAAGCGATTGATCGGCACCGAATCCGGATGGGCCGGCAGATTCGCCAACGCGCGGACGAAGCTGGCGCGATCGGCGCGGGTTTCGCCCATGCCGACGATGCCGCCGCAACAGGTCTTCATGCCGACGTCGCGGACGTGGGCAAGTGTGTCGAGTCGATCCTGATAACAGCGCGTGCTGATGATCTCGCCGTAGAACTCGGGCGAGGTGTCGAGGTTGTGGTTGTAGTAGTCGAGCCCCGCAGCTTTCAGCGCGACCGCCTGCTCGCGCGACAGCATGCCGAGCGTGGCGCAGGTTTCCAGACCCAGCGCCTTGACCGCACTGACCATCGCATTGACTTGGCTGATATCGCGGTCTTTCGGCGAGCGCCAAGCCGCGCCCATGCAGAAGCGCGAGGCGCCGGCTTCTTTGGCCTGCTTCGCCTTTGCGACGACGGCATCAAGCGGCATCAGTTTTTCGGCCTTCAATCCGGTGTCGTAACGTGCGCTCTGCGGGCAATAGGCGCAGTCCTCCGGGCAGGCGCCGGTCTTGATCGACAGCAGCGTCGAGACCTGGACCGCGTTCGGATCATGGTGTTCGCGATGCACCGCTTGTGCCTGATACAGCAGGTCGTTGAATGGCAGCGCGAACAGGGCGGCGATCTCGGGTTGCGTCCAGTCATGGCGTAGACCATCGTCCACCGCACGCAACTCGGTCTTGCCGACTCCGGTCGCGCAGGCACAGCCGCCGCCGCACCCCGCCATTTCGTCGATTGCCTGTTCTGATTGCATCGTTCGCTCCAAAATCCGAATGCGCGGCCACGCCGCGCTAAAGTTCGCGCAGTCTATGGCCCCGACACCCACTGTCAACGCATACCGTTTGAATCCAGTTGACGGCTACTGGCGGCGGCTCCGTTTGCGCCTGCTGCCCCCGCGCTGCCTGCTCTGCCGCGCGGGCGGCGCAATGCGGCCTGAACTGTGCGCGCCGTGCACCGCCGGCCTGCCTTGGAATCACCACCACTGTGCGCGGTGTGCGTTGCCGCTGGCGGTGTCGGCCGATCATTGCGGTCGTTGCCAGCAGCAGCTGCCGGCGTTCGATCGCCTGATCGCGCCGTTTCGGTATGCTACCCGCTCGATGGTCTGATCCAGCGCTTCCAAGTTCAACCACGATCTTGCCGCCGGCGTGTTGCTGGCCGACTTGATGACCGACACGGTGGCTGCACGACTCACGGGTCCCGCCGCGTACCCGAATTGCTCGTGCCGGTACCACTGCATACGAAGCGTCTGCGTGAACGTGGCTTTAACCAGTCGCTGGAATTGGCGAAACGAATCGCACCAGGGTTTGCGCTCGGTATCGACGCCGATGCGCTGGTGCGCGATCGCGCCACCGAGGCGCAGTCCGGCCTCGCCGCCGCCGCGCGCCGCAACAACGTACGCGACGCCTTCCGCGCTGATCCTACCCGCGTTGCTAACCGCCACATCGCGCTCGTCGACGATGTCGCGACCACGGCCGCCACCGTCAACGAATGCGCCCGCGCGCTGCGCCAAGCTGGCGCGAACCAGATCAGCGTCTGGGTTGTCGCGCGCGCCGCGCAGCGCGACTGAACCGGATCAACGCTTTGCTGCGAACGCCGAAGCCAGCATTTGCGAGTCCATGCCGACCGTGTCTTCGCCCATCGCGTGGCGATACAGCGCCGCCGAATAGATGCCGGACAGCGCCGACTGGATCAGCGCCAGTACCATCATCGTGATCACGCCAAGCGCGACGACAGTGACGATCAAGGCCACTGATTTCGTGCCGGCGACCGCAATGACCGCGACCACCGTCAGTGCGATCACCGCGAACTGCAGCAGCCCGAAAACGACACCAACGCCACCTGACCGATCAGGTTTTCGCCCCAGGTCTTCTTCAGCAGCAGGGCACTTTCCTTGACCGCATCGAGCGGGCCGATGTCGCGGCTGACGAGGATTGGTACGGTCATAAAGGTGATCACCGTCCAGCCGGCACCGAGCAGGCCCGCGACCCAGCGCCCGATCACGCCGGCGCGTTGTTCGATCGCGCGCAGGATCATGCCGACGGTCGCGGCAATCAACGCATAGCCGAAGATCGTGCTGACCTTGGACCAGGCGATGTTCAGGCCGTCGGCCACGGTTGGATCACCGCCGCGCAGGCGGATCATGGCCGCGCCGACCAGGGCAGTGTTGAAATAGAAGATGACGAAATACTGCGTCAGGTAGAACAGGAACGCCCAGACGTATAGCCACACCGGTTCGCGCTCACCCTGTTCCAGCGCCTTCATGTCGAGTAGCCCGAACAGCGGCAGGATGAAGCTCGCCATCACCAGCAACGTGGCGATCACCGAGATGACCGGGAAGACCAGCAATTCCTTGTCCTGCCGAAGAACGCCGGCACTGGCCTTGACCAGCGTCCAACTACGCGAAAACTTCTCGAACATGACCCGCTCCAGCGCGCCCCATGCGCGGAGCGCAACGCTAGGGCAATGTCAGTCGCCTGTCGATGCGAGATCGACCGTCGGCCCTATCGTCATCGCCGACGCCGACCACAGTTCGGCAAGCGAGCGGTCGAGGCGCGGGTGCACGAAGTCGGGGACGAGGTCGGCAAGTGGTTTGAGCACGAAGGCGTGCTTGAGTTCGTCACGTGGAATTTGCAGATGGCCGGGGCCGTCGAGGATGAGGTCGTCGTAGAAAACGATATCGATGTCGAGTGGACGCGGTCCGAATCTTGGCCCGCTGCGGTCGCGGCCGTGGGCGTCTTCGAGGGCGTGCAGCCAGTCGTTCAATGCGAATGGATCGAGGT
This sequence comes from Rhodanobacteraceae bacterium, assembly GCA_016708465.1. GTDB lineage: Bacteria > Pseudomonadota > Gammaproteobacteria > Xanthomonadales > Ahniellaceae > JADKHK01. Next base: position 9,335 of record JADJFT010000010.1, on the reverse strand, counting down.
CGCTGTCGATGATGGCGGCGGCATTGAGGAATTCTGCACCGACGAAACCGACCGCGACGGTGCGATATACCGGCGACACCTGCACGTCGCCGAAGCGTGCGCGCAATGCCGCGATGGCGCTGCGCAGATGCGCGTCCGCTTCGATGTTGGAACCGAGCGACAGGTAGGCGCGACCCATCAGTCCGGCCGCCGTCCGCGCTCAATTTGTACGCCGACAGCGGCGGCGCCACGTACCGCGCCCGGCTTGCGGATACGCAGGCGCAACCACGAAACCTGGAACTCGCCCAGCACGATCTCGGCGCAGCGTTCGGCCAAGGTTTCGACCAGCCCGAACTGCGCGTCGCCGACGAGCGACACCAGCCGCTTCGACACCGCCTTGTAGTCGAGTGTGTCCTCGATGCGATCGGTCGCCGCCGGCACGCGGTTGTCGAAGGCCATTTCCAGATCGAGCACGACCGGTTGCTTGGCACGGCGTTCCCAGTCGTAGATGCCGATCAGGGTGTCGATCTTCAGGGCTTCGACGAAGACGATGTCCATGGTCATACCTTCAGTAATTCTTCCAGCGGCCAGCGCGGACGCACTGCAATCGCCGCATCTTGGTGTTCACCGGCAACCAGGCGCAGCGCGCCGGCGAAGGCGATCATCGCGCCGTTGTCGGTGCAGAACTCCGGGCGTGGAAACGCCACGGCGAAGCCTTCCTTGCGGCCCGCAGATTGCAGCAATGCACGCAGCCGCAGATTCGCGCCAACACCGCCGGCGACGATCAGTGTGCGCATGCCGGTCTCGGCCAGTGCGCGCCGACATTTGATCGTCAGCGTCTCAGTCGCTGCTTCCTCGAACGCGCGCGCGATATCGGCGCGAGTCTGCTCGGAACGGTCTGACTTCTCCCAAGCCAGCAGTACTTGGGTTTTCAGGCCGGAGAAACTGAAATCGAGACCAGGCCGGTCGCACATCGGGCGCGAAAAGCTGAAGCGCCCGGATACGCCGTGCGCCGCCTGTGCCGCCAACTCCGGACCACCCGGATAGGGCAGGCCCATCATCTTCGCGGTTTTATCGAAGGCTTCACCGACGGCATCATCGAGGGTGTCGCCGATCAGCGTGTAATCGCCGATCGCACGCACGGCGATCAGTTGCGTGTGCCCGCCGGAGACCAGCAGCGCCACGAATGGCGGCTGCGGTGCATCGGGTTCAAGCAAGGGAGCGAGCAAATGACCTTCCATGTGATGCACGCCAATCGCCGGTAGATCCAGCGACCACGCCAACGCCCGCGCGGTCGCGGCGCCGACCAACAATGCGCCAACCAGTCCCGGCCCGCTGGTGTAGGCGATGCCATCAAGATCGCGCAGCGTCAGATGTGCGGAAGCGAGAGTTTCGCGGAGCAGTGGCAGCAGCTTGCGAACATGGTCGCGCGACGCCAGTTCGGGGACCACGCCGCCATAGGCCTGATGCAGGGCGATCTGGCTGTAAACAGTGTGCGCGCGCAAGCCTCGGGCGGTGTCGTAGACAGCCACGCCGGTTTCATCGCAGGAGGATTCAATTCCGAGGACGCGCATCAGGGCGCGGATTGTAACGGTTCGCGCGACAATGACTGGTATTCCCGACGTGAAGGAGCGACACATGGCTTTGGTTCTTGTCACCGGCGCATCCGCTGGTATCGGTCTTGAATTGGCGCGGCAGTTTGCGGCGCGTGGCGATCAGGTGGTGGCGGCGGTACGGCAATGGCCGCACACGGAAGCGCGCGCTGGAATGGAGGTCGTCGAGGGCGCTGACGTGCGCGACGGTGCCGGTCGCCAGCGCATCGTGCAGGTACTCGGCGCGCGCAAACTGGACATCGTCGTGCATAACGCCGGGGTGCTTGCCGACGATGCACTTGGCACGGTGAGCGGCGAGTCGCTTGAGGCGCAGATGGCGGTCAACGCATTTGCGCCAATTCTGCTCACCCAGGACCTGCAGGCGCATCTCGCCGGTCCGTGCAAGCTCGCCTTCATCACCAGTCGCATGGGCTCGGTCGCCGACAATGGCTCCGGCGGCTACTACGGTTATCGAATGAGCAAGGCGGCGCTGAATGCGGGTGCGAAATCGCTGGCGATCGATCTTGCGCGGCAGGATGTGGCCGTCGCGCTGCTGCATCCCGGGTACGTGCGCACACGCATGACCGCAGGCAAAGGCCAGATCGACGCGGCCGAGTCGGCAAATCTGTTGATCGCGCGCATCGACGCCTTGAATGCGAGGAACAGCGGGACGTTCTGGCACGCCAACGGCGAGGTGCTGCCGTGGTGATCAGTCGTCCGCATCGCGGATCACGTCGCGCACCAGTTGCAGCGTGAGGCGGCGTTTGCGCGCCAGTGTCGCGCGATCAAGGCGATCGAGCAGGTCGAGCAGTGCACCGAGGTCGCGCGGGTAGCGGCGGAACAGAAAGTCGAGCACGTCGTCGCCGACGTCCATGCCGCGCGCCGTACCACGTTCGTGAATGACTCGGCGGCGCGCGTTGTCGCTGAGTGGCTGCAGACCGAGCAGCCCGAGGCTGGCGAGCCGCGAGGCGAGGTCGGGCAGCCCAATGCCAAGCCTCGGTACCGCGGCTGGCGCGGTGAACAGCAAGGTGCCGCCGGCATCGCGGGTGCGATTGAACAAATCGAACAGACCGACTTCGGCGCGGTGCCGACCAGCGATGGCATCGACATCATCGATCACCACCAATGCCCGTGCTGCGGTTGCGGCCATCGCGGCCTCGGCCTGGAGGCCGAGTTCGGCGAGTGGCAGCAAGGCGTAAGTCAGAAGCCGCGGCCGCCACCGCCATTGCCAGATGGGTTTTTGCCGGTACCGCTGGCGCCGGTTAACAATAATCCGGGCGGGCGCGGTGTCTCGGCAAATGTGCGCAATGCGGCTACCACCGCCTCATTGCCATCGGCGGCGTAGCGGTCGAAACGGGCGCCTTGTGGGAAGCGCAAAGCCAGAGGCAACTGCCGAAGGGTCACACCGGCGGATCCTGCGGCGTTTCGACCGATGTCGGTTCGGTTGCTGCTGTCGGCGTCGGGATGGCTTCAGCGCCATAGATCTCGCTGGCGAGATAGCGCTCGCGCGTATGCCGCAACACGACCACGATGACCGCAGCCGTTGGCAGCGCCAGCAGCACACCGAAGAAACCGAACAGCTGACCGCCGGCCAACACCGCGAAGATCACCGCGACCGGATGCAAGCCGATGCTTTCGCCGACCAGTTTTGGTGTCAGGTAGAAGCCCTCGATGATCTGGCCGATCGAGAAGACCGTGATCACCAACGCCACATTGATCCAAATGTCGCCGCCGCTGACGATGGCGGAGACCAGTCCGCCGATGATGCCGACCACCGGGCCGAGGTAGGGCACGAAACTGCAGACACCGGCGACGATGCCGATCAACATGCCGAACTTGAGCCCGGCCAGCGACAGTCCGATCGCATACATTGCGGCAAGCGCGAAGACGACGCTGGTTTGTCCGCGCAGGAAGCTGCCCAGGATCTGGTCGGACTCGCGCGAGCTGCGCCACCGTCGGCTCCAACGGATGCGGAATCAGTGCATGCACGGCTGATCATCTGCTTCCAGTCGCGCATCAGATAAAAGGTGATCAGCGGGATCAGCAACAGGTTCGCAACCCAACCCATCACCGCGGCGCCCGACGTGGTCAGCCCACCAAGCAGCTTTGGCATAAAGCGGCCGATGTCATCGAGATGCGTCCTGAGACTGGCGAAGGCGCGTCCGGGATCGAGTGCCGTCAGCGTGAAACCGAACTCACTCTTCAGCCACGGCGCCGCAACACGGTCATACCAAGTGTGCAGGGTGTCGATATAGCCCGGCACGCTGCGCGCCTGATCAAACAGTGCCGGCAGGATGATCGCGAGCATCAAAGCCACGGCCAGCGTCATCAGCAGGAATACGATCGCCACCGCGCTGACCCGCGACATGCGCTTCGCAGCGAGCCGTTCGACCAGCGGGTTGCCAAGATAGGCAAACAGCGCCGAGAGTGCGAACGGCGTCAGCACCGGCGCGAGGAAATACAGCATGCCGCCGATGACAACAGCGATCAGCAACCACGACCAAACCCGGCGATCGTCGATCATGTTGTGCTCCATTCACGCGTCACGCGGGCCACCCGGCATCGTCGCATCAATGCACCAGGCGCAGGCGCGACAATCGGTCCGATTGGGCATCGAGTAACTCGATGCGACCATCGATGGCCAGTAACTGGCGCAGGCGGCGTTCGCCGACCGCGAGATCGAGGTGTACTTGCAGGCTTTCGCCTTCGGCACGCAGCACGCGCAAATCGCGAATGAACTCGAGGCGCTGGAGGTAGCCGGCGGCGGCGGCGTAGTCCTGCGGCGAGCGAATGCCGTCGATCCACCAGTCGACGCTGCCGATCGAACTACCTTGACGCTCGACCGCGTAGCGCCGCGCCATGCGATCCGTCGCACCATCGATCGCCGCACCGAGCAGGGCGTTTGACTGCGCGTCGCTCTGTTCCCATTCCTCCGTGTTGCGACCGTCGATCAGCGTGTATCGCGCGCGCCAAGGCATGCCGCGGCTAAGCCGGATCACCAACATGGTTTGCACGCCGTAGCGTTGCCCAGCCGCGAGTATGGTTTGTGCTGGTGCGCCCCACAGCGTCACCGGATTAATACGGTTCTGATCAACCGCGTCCATGCGTGGCAGCAAGATCGGTAGGCCACGCTGCTGGGCGCGCCCGGTCATCGCGCTGAGCGCGGCAATCTGGTTGGCACTCGCGATTTGCTTCTGATTGCCATCGTCGATACCCAGCCAGACCAACACCGGTGGCCGGTCGTCATGCCAGACCGGACGGCGGCCTAGGCCAGTCGATCATGCACCGCGCCCGGATCGAAGTTAGCGACCAGCAAGCGGGTGCCGTCGGCGAGCGTGCGCGTAGTGACCGTCAGCGCGATGCGACGCGCGTCGCCAAGCACGGATCCGAGCCCGGCGTCCGTGGTGACACTGCGATCGCCCGAGACTTTCATCAGCACGTTCGTCAGCGCCGCGCGCAGGGCGCCGTCATCTTGCTCATCCTGCCCGGCCGCCAGCACCGCCGTACCTTCGTAGATCGGCATTTGCAGGGCGAGCACGCTGCTGCTCGCACCAGCCAGCAGGATCAGCAATAGCAAGGACAGGCGTGCATGCATCGGCAGTGGTTCCCGGAAAAACCGTGATGATACTGGCGACACGGGTAGACTGGGCGGATGTCGCTTCGCCACCTGTTGTTCATCGCCATCCTTGTGATCACTGCCGTTGCCGGCGGATTTATGCTCGCGCGCCATTTGCGGTACCAGCGTTTCGCGCCGCAGCTGGAGGTGCCGACGCCGGGCGTTGTGCCGATTGGCGAGCATCGCCCCGATTTTGCGCTGCCTGATTTGGCCGGCACCGTGGTTCCGTTGTCGCGGTTTGATGGCCGGCCGATCTTGTTGAATTCCGGACCAGCTGGTGACCACCCTGCGCCGAAAGCGAGATGCCGGTGCTCGATGCCTTCGCGCGTGCGCACCCGGACTGGCAGGTGATCGGCGTGGCGGTCGAGCCGGCCGCGGCCGCGCGACTATCTGGCCGAACGCCGGTGTCCTACCCGATCCTGCCGGGGTCCACGAGATGGCCCCGATGAATCGCTGGCATTCGGCAATACGCGTGGCGTGCTGCCGTATACGGTGTTGATCGGCGCCGACGGTCGTATCGTCAAACGCCATGCCGGTGCGTTCGACCGCGACGCGCTGGAGGAATGGGTACGCGGACGCCTATTCCGCCGCTGTTCGCGTGGCTTTGACGGCAAGTCGCGCCGGTCAGCGCGTCGCCAAGTCATCCGGACACCGAAACGTGATCGTTCCGGCGCCAGTGCCGACAGCGCATCTGCTGTTCCGAAATAGTTTTCGTCGAACAGATTCTGCGCGTAGATGCCGACGTCGAGTCCGCCGCCGAGATCGTAGTTGACCTCCGCGTCAACCACATCGACCGCGCCGCGCGCTACTTCCTCGAAGCCCGGTCGATCGAGCGTCCAACGGTGCATGTAGCGTGCACCCGCGGTCCAATCATCGCCAAAGCGGTACTTCGCCTCAACTTCTGCGGTGACCGGCGGGCTGCCGAACAGTGGACTGCCGGTGTACGTCATCGCTGCGAACGACCGCCACGCTGCCGCGTACCGCGACAAGTCGCCGGTCGGCGTCCAACGCAGGATGGTCTCACCCCGAGTTTGGCCGCACTGATCTTCGAAAACCATTGACGGGCAAGAACGCAGTGAGTTGGATCAGATCATCGACGTCGGTGCGCCACAGGTGGACCTCGCTATGCCATGCGCCGCCGGTCCACGAATGGCCAACATCGATACCGACGGAATGCTCGGAGCCGAGGTCCGGATTGCCGAGCACTTCGCCTTGTGCGGTGACACCACTGAAAAATCGTTCTTCGAGCGTCGCGAAGCGATAGCCACTGCGATGTTGAGACTGAGCCGATGTGCGTCGTTCGGGGTCCAGACGGCGCCGGCAGTGAGGGCGGTATCGCCGTCATCGAGTTGCGCGCCCGCCTGGCTCTGGTCGATCGTGGAATGGCGCGCACCGAACTCGAGCGCAACGTTCGATGCGACCGCCCAGTCACTGATCGCGAACAACGACCAGCTTTGCTCGCGCGCATCACGCAACGTATAGCGACGATTGCCGATCGTGCCACTGGCGTCGAACGCGTCGACGTTGCCTCGCCCGAGGTATTCGAGACCAAGGTTATTGACGAAATCGCCGACTTCGAAGGTCTGTTGCACGGTCGCGCCAAGGTCGAGGCTTTGCACATCGGCAAACGTATCGGCAAATCCGGGGCGCCTGTTCCAAGTACGCAGGCTTTGATCGTGGCCTTGGATGCTGGCTTCGAAGCCGTTGCTGTGGCGCACACGCACGCGCCCAACGGTATGGTCGTCGTGCGGATAGGTCGTGTTACGCGTCGGAAATCGACTGTTCGACTTGCCGATGTCATCGGTACGCGATGGCGACAACATTGCATCAAGTTCGATGTCATCGAATTGCTGACGGTATTGCAAGACGGCGCTGGCACGTTCGAACTGGGTATGCAGCGGCGTACCGTTGGGCGCCTGCGTGTCGTTCGCGCGATGGTGCGCGGCACTGACGGAGAAGGTATCGCTACCGAAACCGGCGGCGAGGACGAACTCGTCGCCGCCATTGGCGTAGCTTGCGCTCGCATACGGCAGCGCGAACCAGCGCGGTTCGACCGGACGCGGCTCCGGTGAGCGCGCCCTGACTATAATGCACGACCGCAGGGCCGCGCGTGACGGTGATCGAGCCAAGTAGCGCCGGTTCGACGAACGACACCGGAACGCCGGCACGACGCTGAGCGCTGAGCGGCATGCCGGCATACAGAATGCCGACGTTATTCGCGCCGCTGCCACGGATCGAGAACGCCTCGACGATGCCGTTCTGTCCGGTTGCGCCAACCCCGGGCACGCGCGTGATCAGGTCCTGAAAATCGGACGGCCACGCAATCGCGTCTTCGACGAGCACGACTTCGGTTGCAAGTGCGTCGGGAACGTCCGCAGCCGTACCTTTCGCTGAAACCACCACCCGTTCGGTACGGTGAATCGGTGTGTCGTCGCCGGTGGTTGCTTCGGCGTCGGCGTCCGCGTCCGCGTTTGCCGCAAACGCAGTGGGCGCGGCGCACAGCAGCAAGGCGATGGCCGCTGCAAGCGTGCCTCGATAGCTCAATGAATTGGTCACAACGGATCTCCAGCGCTACCGTCTCTGCGACGGCCGATCGTAAAGTCTAAGCGCGGCGCCCACTGCGCGACATCAGCCTTGGGGCGGAGGTCGGGCAACACTGAATTCGTGGGTGAGACGCTGTCGGTCAGCTGCGTCCGATCGCTCGGTGAGCGATGTCGCGGCGCCAGTGCGCGCCGTCGATCTGGAGCTTGTCGATTTCGGCGTAGGCCTTTGCGCGCGCCTCGCCGATGTCGCTTCCGAGTGCGCAAACGGTGAGCATACGGCCACCCGCGCTGACGACATTGCCACCGTCGAGTTTGGTACCGGCAGTCGAAAGTGTCTTGGTATCCGGTGCGTGTATACGCGTCGGAGAGCCGTAAGATGATATCGCCATTGCGTACCTTGCGCTGGATCAATACGCGGCCACCACCACACCGATCGCCGGGCGCGGATCCCAGACAGCGGTGGCTTCATGCAGACGGCCATTCAGTGCCGTTTCGAGCAAATCGACGAGGTCCGATTGCAGGCGCAGCAGAATCGGCTGGGTTTTTCGGGTCGCCGAAGCGGACGTTGGAACCCAAGCACCTTGATCTCGTTCGTTTCTATTGATCATCAGCCCGGCATAGAGGAAGCCGATGAACGGATGACCGTCCAAGCGCATGCCCGCCAGTGTCGGCTGAATAACGCTGTCGATGACGCGCTGGTGAATATCGGCCGTAATGACCGGAGCCGGTGAATAAGCGCCCATGCCGCCGGTGTTCGGGCCGAGGTCGCCATCGTAAGCGCGTTTGTGGTCCTGGCTGGTCGCCATCGCCAGTGCGTGCTCGCCGTCGCAGATGGCGATGAAGCTGGCTTCCTCGCCGTCGAGAAACTCTTCAACCACGACGCGCGCGCCGGCATCGCCAAGGCTTTGTCCGCCGAGCATGTCACGCAAGGCTTGTTCGGCGTCGCCGAGCGTCAGCGCAACAACGACACCCTTGCCGGCCGCGAGCCCATCCGCCTTGATCACGATCGGCGCACCTTCGCGACGCACATAGTAAGGCGAGCCGGTCCGAGTGCAGAAGACTTGGTATTTCCGCAGTCGGGATGCGATGGCGGGCGAGGACGTCCTTGGCGAACGCCTTCGAGCCTTCGAGCGGCGCCGCAGCCGCGCGCGGCCCGAAGATTCGCAGCCCGGCATTGCGGAAGCGATCGACCACGCCGAGTACCAGCGGCACCTCGGGACCGACTACGGTCAGGTCGATGCGTTCGTGTTGCGCCAGTGCCAACAAGCCATCGATGTCATCGATGCGCACAGCCACATTGCGCAATCCGTGTTCGCGTGCGGTACCGGCATTGCCGGGCGCAACGATCACTTCCGACACGCGGATCGACCGCTTCAACTTCCGGTAGAGTGCGTGTTCGCGGGCCGCCGGAACCGATCACCAAGACTTTCATGCGTACACCCTCCTGACCGCTCCCCTCTGCACAAGGGGAGGCGACAAAATCAATGGCGGAAATGGCGGATGCCGGTGAAGACCATCGCCAACCCATGTTCGTTCGCGGCGGCGATGACTTCGGCATCGCGCATCGAACCGCCCGGTTGGATCACCGCTCGAATACCGGCTTGG
>JADJFT010000009.1 GCA_016708465.1 Rhodanobacteraceae bacterium | reverse complement strand
CATCGAATGGCAGCGCCGATGCCGGTACCGCCGAGACATTAGCGCGGATGTTGAACCCGCCGCTCTTGAAGCCACGGCTGATCAGCCCGTACACGAGCGTGTTGTCGTCGAGTTGCCAGTCGAGCGAGACCTTGGGCGACAGATTCTTGAAATCGACACTGTCGGTGAAATCCGACGGTGTCGCGATCGGTGTAATGAACTGGTCGTTCGCGAAGAACTGGTTCAGCACGTCGACGGCCTTTGACTCGTCGGTGTAACGCAAGCCAGCCGTCACCGAAAGCGTGTCGCTGATCGGGAACGTGCCTTCACCGAAGAACGCATACGATTCCGTATCAACGGTGCCGTTCGTTGTACCGAACTGAATATTGAAAAAGTTGTTGTACACGGTGCCGCCGGCTTGGCCGTCGAACCAATAGGCACCGAATACGCCAGCCCAGTTGTCGCCGGCGTAGTTGAACTGGAATTCCTGGCTGAGCTGGTCATCGGCATAGAGCGCACGCACATCGGCGATCTTGTTTGGCAAGGTGTCGAAATCGATGTAGGTGTCGGTGTCGGACTCGCGATACGCAGTGACTGACTTGAACCACCAGCCATCGGCCAGATTCCAGTTGATCGTCGCCGACGCGCCATTCATGCCGGTGTCATTGATATTGCGCATGCCACTCAACGTGTCGTAACGGTCGTCCAGCGGCGCGGTATGGGTCAGGTCTGCGGCATTGAATGCGTTCAGGCGCTTGGCGCCACGCACACCGCCCTGATCATCGAGCCAATCGGCGCTGAGGATGACGCTGACCGCGTCCGACGGATAGAAGCCGAGCGTGCCACGCGCAACCAGGATCTCCTTGTCCGTCACTGGCTCGTCCGTGCGCCGATTTTCGCCATAGCCATCACGGCTCAACGAGGCCAGCGATACCCGTCCGACCACAGCATCGGATCCGAGCGGAAAATTCAGACTGGTCTTCACGTCGAGTTGCGAATGCGAGCCGACCGCCACGGTTGTCGTCGAGCCGAAGTCCGGCATCAATGCCTTGGTCACGTACTTGATCGCACCACCGATGGTGTTCTTTCCGTACAGCGTGCCCTGCGGGCCACGCAACACTTCGACACGGTCAATGTCGATCACATCAAGCAGCGCACCTTGCGGACGCGCGATGTAGACGTCGTCGAGGTACACGCCCACACCCGGATCGACGCCCCACAGCGGATCCGACTGGCCGACCGCGCGGATATACGCGGTCACCGTCGAGTTCGAACCGCGCGCCGCATAAACGGTCAGGTTCGGAACCTGCGCATCAAGGTCGCCCATGTCCTGCACATTGAGATTTTCCAGCGCCGTCTCGGTAAAGGCTGTCACTGCGACCGGTACTTCCTGCAGCGTCTCCTCACGGCGACGTGCGGTAACGGTGATCTGCTCCATCGTCGTGGTCTTGCCCGACTTGGCTTCCGTGTCTTCCTTCGGTGCATCCTGCGCCATCGCGGGCAGCGCTGCGAACAGCGAGAACGCGATCGCCAGGGCCAGCGGTGAACGGATGTGCTTCGACATGTGGTCTCTCCCCGGCACGACATGCGCCGATCTTGGCCGCCAATGTAGAAACGGAAAGTTCACGACGCACCTGTACCTTGGTCCAGTTCGCGCTGCTAAGTTCAGCGCCGCACCGCCAAACGCAAGGCAGCGAACAACACCACGGTAGACAGCAGCATCCAGATCACCGCCCACCAAGTGGCTGGTAGCCAAGTCAGACTGGCCATGGTTTCGGCGTCGCTGCGGACGCCGCCGGCACGGGCGAGTGCAAATACCGTGAACAGGCTGTCGTAACCGTCGAGGATCAATTGCAGCGCCAGCACATCGACCAGCAGGTCGCTTAGGGTCGTCGACAGCTTTGCCGCAGCGGTAACTAGCGCCAAGGTCAGAACCAGCCCTGCGGCAATCCCGAATAGATTGCGCACGAACAGCAGGCAGAGCAGACCGAGCCCCAGACCGAGCGCAAACAGCAGGGTGCGCGACGACATCAGCCGCGCATGCAGCACCAGTAGCGCGCCGCCGAACACGGCACTGCCCACGTAACCGGCACTGGCAACGACGAAGCGAATGCCCCCTGCCGAATGCGCAACCCCGGACAAGTCCGGTGAAACCGCGAAGCGCACGAAGTCGCCGCCGGTCAGAATCGCGGCGAGGCCATGGCTGAGTTCATGCACGAAGGTGCCGAACACGCGAAATGGATACACCAGCCCACCAAGCCATGGCACCTGCCACAGTCCGATCAGAGCGAGCGCCAGCAGGGCCAGTCCGAACCAGCGCTGCCAGCCACGATCTGTGGCCGAAGGATCGACGCTTGATCCGGGTTCGGGGGCATCCATATCGACGTTGATAGCATAGGTCTGCTGATGAGTCCCGCCGCCATTCCGCTCGCCGAACGTCTGAATCGCGATTGTCATTGCATCGGCACCGATGTCGACAAGCTGCGCGCGCGCATCGAACTCGGGCTGGCCGAGCGCGGTCTGACACGACCGATCATCGCGTCACATCCACACCTGTTCTCGTCGTTGCCAGTATTCGTGGCACAAACACACGTCAGTGCCATGCAGCGCATCGTGACGGCCCTCGAGTCGGTGATCGCAACGCCGCAATGGCACGAGAGCGTTCTCGCCGACGCGCCGGCGATCGCACGACATGATCAACGCGCACACGGCGTGTTCATGGGCTACGACTTCCATATCGGCGAACACGGCCCGCAACTCATCGAGATCAATACCAATGCCGGTGGCGCGTATTTGAACGCGACACTCGGCCAGGTACAGCGCGCCTGCTGTCCAGAAGTTCGTGATTGGGTCACGACACCAGCCAACATGCAGTTGATTGACGACCATTTGTTCGCGATGTTCAGCAACGAATGGACATTGGCGCGCGGCGCGGCGCCACTGAAACGCATTGCCATCGTCGACACTGCACCGGCATCGCAATACCTGTACCCCGAATTCCTGATCGCGCAGCAAGTGTTCATGCAACGCGGCATCGCCGCCGTGGTTGCGGACCCGTCACAGTTCTCACTGCGTTCGGGAAAACTCGAATGCGACGGCGACCCAGTCGATCTGGTCTACAACCGCCTCACCGATTTCTACTTCGACGACCCGGCGCATGCGCTGCTGCGAGATGCCTATGCAGCCGATGCCGCAGTCTTCACCCCGCACCCGCGTGCACATGCGCTGTATGCGAACAAGCACAACTTGGCCTTGCTGACCGATGCTGAACGGCTGCGTGAATGGGGCATCGACGCGGCGACCATTGGCACCCTGATCAGCGGTATCCCACGCACGATTGATGTGCGCGCAAGCGATGCGGCGTCACTTTGGGTCGAACGCAAGCGCTGGTTCTTCAAACCCGTCAGCGGTTTCGGTAGCCGCGGCGCCTACCGTGGTGACAAGCTCACGACGAAAGTGTTTGCTGAAATACTTGCGTCCGACTATGTCGCACAGGCGATCGCGCTCCTGGCGAGCGTCATCGCACGCCTGAGCAACCATTGAAGATCGACATCCGCAACTACGTCTACGACGGTCACGTGCAACTCGTCGCGGCCCGCCTCTATCAAGGGCAGACCACCAACTTCCGCACACCCGGCGGCGGCTTCGCGCCGGTCTATCATCCGCCAGAATTACAGCAGTCAATGTGCTGAAGCGCGCGCCATCGAATCAGGCGCGCACACGCTTTGGAAAGCCGACCATGCGCCGCAGATCTTCGTCCCACAATTTCAACTGCGCACACTTCAGGCTGGTCCACAACGTCAGTCGTGGCGACAACTGCAGCAGCGGACTCGATTCAAAGGCTTCGCGCAGACGATAGTTCGGTATGCGACTGGCAAGGTGGTGAATGTGATGGAAACCGATGTTTCCGGTGAACCAGTGCATCACCCGCGGCAGGTCGAAATACGACGAACCGTGGATCGCCGCTTCGGTCGCATCCCAGTCCTCCTTGCGCGCCCAGTAACTATTCTCGAAGTTGTGCTGCACATAAAACAGCCAAACACCGCCGGCACCGGCAATCAGCACCACCGGCAAATGCACCATGAACACGGTATGCCACCCAATCGAGTAACCCAGCAATCCGCCACACAACAGCAGCAGCGCATTGTTCACCCACACACTGGCCCACTCTTTCTTCCACGAAAACGGCATATCGAACGGGAAACGGTGCTTGATCAAGAACTGATAGGCCGGGCCGATGACCAGCAGCACGAAGGTGCTGCGGTAAAAACGATAGGCAAACCGCCTGCTCCAAGACAGCGCCCGGTATTCAGCCACGGTCAGTGTCTCCATGTCGCCGACACCGCGGCGATCAAGATTGCCGGAGCTACCGTGGTGAATATTGTGCGTCTTGCGCCAGTAGCCGTAGGGAAACAGCGTCACCAGGCCGAGGCCACCGCCGACAACGTTGTTCGCGCGCTCGGACTTGAAGAACGAACCGTGGCCGCAATCGTGCTGCACGATAAACATGCGCACATAAAGTCCAGCCGTCGGCAATGCCAGCAACAACACCCAGCCGTAGTTCCAGTCATGGGTAACGCCATAGGCCATCATGCCCAAAGCGCGATGAACGCGGGCACGGTGTTGATCAATTGCCAGAGCGCACGACCAAAGTGCGGCTTCGCGTAAACGGCGCAGAGCCGACGCAGTTGCGCGGCACTGGTCGGAAGCGAGGGTTGGATGGGCCAAGGGGTCTCTCCTGCGAAAACGGGCATTGTCAGTGTCGGACCGACGCCGCGCAAATTCAATCGTTCGTTGCAATGATTCTTCACCGCCAATGTGGCGAGATGCGGTCAATGTGACAGCGCATCCATGATCTCGGGCGTACATCGGTATTTGGCAGTGTCGAGCAGTTGGCTGCCGTCTAGTGTGGTCACGTCCGGATCAGCACCGATGCTGCGTAAATACACAATGATCGCCTTGAGCCCCGCAGCCGCCTGCGGAATGCCGCAATAGTTCACGGCGACGACGATCGGCAGCGGCGGCGTACCCTGCATCTGCGGGTAGCGCACCGGCAACTGCACATTGCCGCTATTCACCAGCCTCTTCACCGCAGCGATATCGCCCTTGGCCATCGCTGCGTACAACGATGCACCATCGGCGCCCTTGCCCGCAGGCCGCTCAACGCCACCCGGGGCGACCTGCTTGATAGCTGCGCTGGCGGGCGACGATGCGCCACGGGAATCGCGTTCGCGCCACGCCGGCTCGATTCGATTCAATGCCGCCTCAGCGGCCTGCACCACTCGTGGATCCGCATTCATGCGCTGGCCACGAACCGTGCTCGCGGCTGGCGCTGCGCTATCCCACATCGATTCGAGGCTCCGGAGCAGGACGACCTTCGCGTCGACATAGGTATTCGATGCAAGCCACCCGGCAATCAAGGCGGCACGCTGTTTGTCATCGCTGACGATGTAGCTGGCGTCGTTACGACACGCCTTGAAATAGTCATCGACATCGTGGGTTTTGAGGATCGGCGTACACACTTGCTCCCAGTGCTTGCACGCCACGCCATGAACGCGGGCGCTGCTGTCGTGACGAGACGTGTCTGCGGCATCCGCGAGGATCTCAATTGCACGTACGCGATCAGCGGCATCGGCGGTCGCGTCATTCGCCAAGGCCGCAAGTTCCGGCAGTCCGTGCACGCTACGCCCGGCAGCATCCGACAGCGCCGACAGCGCGATGCGGCGCATGTTGTGATCGGCAAGCAAACGCGCTGCTTTTGGCGCCCAACGTTCAAGCGAGGCCGCATCGCGCTGATCGCCGATCAGATCCCAAGCGCGCTCGCGCGTGCTGGGATAGGCGCTTTCGGTATAGCGCAGCAAGCTGTCTGTCCATGCCGGCGGTTTCGGCTCGAAGGCATGAAGTTGCTTGAGCAGAAACGGCGTGGCCGGCGGCGACACCTCTAGCGTTCGCTGCAGAGGTTCGATCAGCCCGCGGTCCTTGGTCGCGACCAGATATTCCAAGGCTCGCTCAGCGAGTTTGACGTTGTCGTCCGAGCCGCCGCGCTCCTCCG
The DNA here is from genome assembly GCA_016708465.1 of Rhodanobacteraceae bacterium. Lineage (GTDB taxonomy): Bacteria > Pseudomonadota > Gammaproteobacteria > Xanthomonadales > Ahniellaceae > JADKHK01. The sequence continues at coordinate 150,888 of JADJFT010000009.1, read as the reverse complement.
CTTCGACCGCATCGACGTAGTAGTCGATCATGTACGGCAGCAGCGGTGGTGCCGGGTCAATCCCGATCAAACCACGCGCCGCCAGAAATCCGACGTAGCCACGCACGCCGCTCGACAACACGCGCCGACGCGCAGCCGCCAGCTCGGTTTCTGGCACCTCCATCGTCGCGAGTGCGCCAGCGGCGTTCATCGCGACTGCGGCATCGGCATCGTCGAGCGCGGCACGCAAGGCCGGTAGCGTCGACGAGAACGCGTCCGGTTTTGCGTGGCCTGTTGCCACAACGCCTCCGCGGCCAGGCGGCGGACGACCGCATCCGAATTCGTCAGGTGCTTCGCCAGCACCGGTGCGGTTTGCGCCGCGAAATCCGGCCCAAGCTGCGTGGCGGCGTCGATCTGCGCGGCCGGCGCACCGCGTTCGAGATCACGCAGCGCCGACTTGTTTTGTTTCGCCAGGAACTTTTCGGCGAAATCTCCAGCATCCACGTGATGCGCACACAGCGACAGACAGGATGCGAGCAACGAACGAACCAGCATGAGCGGACTCCGGCAGCAGCGATCGACGTCTCAACGATAACGCAGGCTCAGTGCGTTTGCTGTTCGGCCAGCATCGCCACCAATTCCGATGCAAATCGATGAGCATCGCCGGGCCAACGGGCCGACAGCCAGTTGCCGTCGCGAACGATAAACCCTGGTGTCAGATTTTTCGTCGAATCGCGGTGCAAACCGCGTGGACCGGCATCGAATTGCGTGACTTGTGCGAGAACGTCGGTGACTTCGTCCTCGACCGTCCGCAGGTAGGTCCGGTAGTAATCTCCCAACCAGGCGCACGTCAGCATCCAGGCCGACAGTTCCATCGACTTCGGCAAGGCGGTGGTACGACGATTGAACAGCAACGACTCACCATCCGGCCCAAGCGCACGCGCCGCGATCAGCACGCCATGACAAATCGCGGCGACCGGTTTGTTCGCGGCGAACATCTCGGCTGCCTTCTGCTGCAAGTCGAGTGATTCCAGATACGGCCGCACGCATTGGGCATGGCCACCGGGGAGCAGCAAGGCGTCGAATGGACGCACCAGCGCAGTCTTCCAGTCGATCGGATTGCGAAACTCGGTACTCTGCGCCATCGCGGCATAGGCGACACGCGCATCCTGATTCGCCATCAGCAGACGCTTGAACGGCCCGAAGCCGCGACCGTCAAGCAGACGCGGATCACACTCACCGGGTAATCCATCCTGGGTCGCGAACACCACTTCGTGTTCGCCAGCACGCAGATATTTCCACGGGATCGCCGACTCGCTCGGATCGAAATCGTCATTCGGGATCGCGATCAACACGCGTGCCATCGCCGCACCTCAGCCACTGTTGCGACGATGCTATCGGAAGCGCGATTCGGACGATGCAACCGGATACACGCTAGCTGCGCCGCGCGGAACTGCGTATCGTCGCGGCGACCGACCTTAGCGGAAGCCAGCATGCGCCCGAGTCTGCGAATTTTCCTCCTGTCGATGCCCCTGTTGCTGGCCGGTTGCGGACAGCCGAGTGATGTACTCGATTGTGCGGGCACCGGTACGGCGCGCGGTTATTACGATGAAATCAACAGCGGCAAGCTCGACTTCAAGTACGCGGTCGTGTTTCCGAACGGTGATGGCCACACGGTGATCTTCAGTGATGACGCGGTGCTCGCCGATACGATGCGGCACAGCCCCGACCCCGAGCATGAAGGCACACTCGCAGCAACAATGTTCGGGCGCTTACTGGTTGGTTTCCGCTTTGACGCATCTGGAGATCTGACCGAATACCTGACGCGTGGCAGCAGCACGTCCAGCGGTACCGCTGTCAGCGGCGGTGGTCACCTGAGCATCGATGAAACGGGATGTGCGCGCGGCGATATTCATCAATTTTACAACGGTGCTGGATTTGTCGCGACACCGCTGTCGCATCCTGAAAAACACGGCGACGCGTTGGCGATCGAGTACGCTGCCGCGACCAATGCGGCGATACCTGCAGCACCGGACGACGACCTACTCATACGCTGGCGCAGCGCCTACGCACGGCTGGCCGGACCGCATCCGATTTCTGCGATTCAGGCGCTGGGTTTTAGCGAGTCCGCGGCCAACGTACTCGCCGGTGATCCGCGCACGCAAGATGTCGTCGAACGCATGCGCACGCAATGTGCCGACCCCGCCACCGCGACACTGAATGAATACGGCGAAGTCGTCGGACCGTCACCGAGACATGACGGCTTCGTATTCCAGTCGACCATTAGTACGGCGACAGCAAGCGACGGCGAGTTCATCGACAACTGCTACGTCATGCAGCGCAACGACGAGGCGCTGGAGCAATGCTGGCCGCTGCAAACCGACTGCAGCAAGGTGCCACGCTACCGAGCGGACGAATGACACTCGCGCTGTCTACCGCGGCACCTTGCTGCAGTCGGTTGCGACCGAACGAACTGACGGTGGCGTGCGTGTTACCGATACCGTCATAGCGCTAGTCGCTGGAAGCGTTTGTGCCCTTGGACGCCAACCAACGCGCCACCTTGGCATCGAGCACATCCAGCGGCAGTGAACCATCCTCGAGCACAACGCGATGGAATTCGCGCGGATCGAAACGGTTGCCGAGTGCGGTCATCGCACGGCGGCGCAACGCCTGCAGCTTGAGTTCGCCGATCTTGTAGGCGAGCGCCTGCCCGGGCATGGCGATGTAGCGCTCGACTTCGATGGTCGCATTGGTTTCGCTGATCGCCGACGTTTGACGCATCTGCGCAATCGCCTGTTCGCGCGTCCAGCCCTTGGTATGCAAACCGGTATCGACGACAAGGCGGTTGGCGCGCCAGATCGCGGCTGCAAGGCGTCCAAAATATTGGTATGGATCGGTGTAGACACCGACATCATGACCCAGCGATTCGGCGTAGAGACCCCAGCCTTCGATATAAGCGGTCTCGCCACCGAAGCGACGGAAGGCCGGCAGACCAGTCAGTTCCTGCTGCAGCGCAATCTGGAAGTGATGCCCAGGAATCGCTTCGTGCAGGAAGATGCTCTCGGTTTCCCAAGTGCGTCGTGACGGCAGGTTGAACGCGTTCGCATAGAACACGCCCGGGCGTGTGCCGTCCTGACTCGGGCCTTGGTACGAGGCCGCCGGTGCGCTCGCTGCTCGAAACGGCTCGACCAGCTTGACCTCAAATCCGGCACGCGGCAGCAATGCGAACTGCGACGGGATATTCGGTTCAATCCGTCCACGTAGCGTGTTGTAAGTATCGAGCACATCTTGATCCGACTTGAACGCGAAGCGCGCATCCTCGTTCATGAACTTGAAGAACGCCTGCAGATCACCTGTAAAACCGACTTGCTCACGTACCTTCTCGAATTCGATGGTGATCCGCGCCACTTCGTCGAGGCCGATTTGATGGATAGCGTCAGGTGTGAGATTGGTCGTGGTGTAGCGCTTCGCCAATTCGGCATACCAAGCCGCGCCATTCGGCAAGGCCGAAAGACCGACCGACGCGCGCGATGCCGGCAGATATTCGTCACGCAGGAAGTCGCGCAGACGCACAAATGCCGGCACTAACTGCGTGCCGATCAAGCCGTGATAGGCGACCGTCAGCCGCTCACGATCCGACACAGAGAATGTGTCCGGCATCTTTGCGATCACGCCCCACATCAGCGTGTCTTCGGGCTGTGCCTTGATCAATGCATCGAACTGCGGAATCGTCTTCTCAACCAGCACACGCGGCTGTACCACACCGGCCTTGATGCCTTCGCGCAAATTGGCGATGGTCTGGTCGAAGACTGGCACGAAGGCAGCGCCGCGCTTCAGCCAAGCATCGTAGTCAGCGACCGTCGCGAACGGCTGCCCACGCGAACCGGCACCGAGTTGCGCCACCGTCGCTGCGGGATGACCGAGCTGATTCAACGGCAGCATCCAGTCCGGGTACTGTGCCATGGCGATCGCACGTTCACGTTGCGCCACGAAAATGTCGTAACTTAACTTCGCTTGCCCGCTCAAACCGACACTTTCGACCGCACGCACCCGCGCCAACCACGCCCGCTCAAGGCGCTCGCTATCGGTGCGAAATTCTGGCGTCAGCGTATTGGTCAAGTCACCGTGATAGCGCGGATCACCTAGCGCCGTGGCACGCAACGGATGACGCCGCAGCTGTTCCTCCCAGTAGTCGGCGTAGAGCGCTTCAAGTTGCGCAGCAGCGGCAGTCGCCGGCGCCGGTACCGCGTCTGCCAGTGTTCGGGGGGTGCTCGTCGCACACCCGACGAGCAGCACCGTCGCCGCTGTCATTGCCAGCATCCGCTTCATTGTTCGCACTCCGTGATTGACCCGGATGTGTATACGTTCATCGACCCATCGCGCGCAAATCCGATCAGTCGCATGCCACAACGCGTCGCGCCATCGATCGCTGCCGAAGTCGGTGCCGAGAGTGCGACCAAGCAGCCGATACCGGCGGTCGCCGCCTTGTGTACCAACTCGTAGGACGCGCGTGAACTGACGATTGCATAGCCGCCTTGAGCAGTGATGCCGGCCCGCGCCAATGCACCCGCAAGCTTGTCGAACGCATTGTGGCGGCCGACATCCTCGCGGATCAGACGAACGCCGCCGGCATCACACCACGCCGCAGCATGGGCGCCGCCGGTCAATGCATTGAGTGACTGCAGCGACGGGAACTGGCGCAGCGCGTCGGCAATCATTGCTGCATCGAAAGACGCCGCGGCAACGCGCGGCATCGACCGCAATGCCTGCTGCATCGCCGCCGTACCGCAGAGACCACAGGCGCTGCTGCCGAGCGTATGGCGTGCTCGTTGCATCAGCGAATCGAAGCGAGTTTGCGGGATTGCCAGTTCGACAACGACGCCACCGTCACGCGGCAGCGCCTCGATGAAGCGCAATTCTTCCATCGCAGCAACGATGCCTTCATGCAACGAGAAGCCGAGCGCAAAGTCTTCGAGATCGAGTGCCGTCGCCATCATCACAGCGTGGCCAGTGCCGTTGTAGCTAAACGCAATCGCTACTTCCTCGACGACGACATCTGAGCCGGCATGAACCCCGTCATCGCCTACGCGCAACATCTCGATCCGGCGAAACCCGTCAGTAGCAATCACGCTCATGACGGCCGCGTACCTGCCGCGCTTCGCGTCAGACGCACCGCGATCGATTTTGAGGTCGGTGTACCCGCACGCTCAGCGACACTGTCGAGCGGTACCAAGGCGTTCGTCTCCGGAAAGTAGCTCGCGAGATTGCCGCGTGGAATATCGTATTCGACCAGGGTAAATCCGCTGACGGAGCGCTCGCCATCGTGCCAGCACGAATGCAGGTCGACGCATTCGCCTGCCGCGAAACCAAGCAGCGCAAGATCGTCGCGGTGGATAAACACCACGCGACGCAGTCCCCTCACGCCGCGATAGCGATCATCCAGCCCATACACCGTGGTGTTGTACTGGTCGTGAGAACGCACCGTCATCAGTCGGAACGGCGCGGCGCTATCGGTCACCGCATCGCGCAGTGGATGCGCTATCAGCAGTGCGCGACCGGACACGCTCGGAAATTGCCGCTCTCGACCTGGATGCGGCAGATGGAAGCCACCCGGATGACGCACCCGCGCGTTGAAGTCGATGAAGCCCGGAATCACCCGCGCGATTCGCTCACGAATGCGATCGTAGTTCGCAACGAGATCACGCCACGGCGTGGTCGATGTCGGCAACGTCGCCAGTGCAAGGCGCGCGACGATCATCGGCTCGGACAATAGCTGCCCCGAGGCAGGTGCGCGGATGCCCGCCGAGAGATGGACCATGCTCATCGAGTCCTCAACGGTGACCGCCTGCCGGCCTTCCGCCTGTTCGTCAAATTCGCTGCGACCGAGGCACGGCATAATCAGCGCTTCGCGACCATGCACCAGATGCGAACGGTTGAGTTTGGTCGAGACCTGTACGGTCAAATCACAACGACGCAGCGCCGCTGCGGTACGCGAGGTATCCGGCGTCGCCGCCGCGAAGTTGCCGCCCATCGCGAAGAACACACCTGCAGCGCCGCTCTCCATTGCTTCGATCGCCGCGACCACATCGAAACCGGGCTGTCGCGGCGGATCGAAACCGAACTCGGTGCCGAGGCGATCAAGGAACGTCGGCGTCGGCTTCTCGCAAATGCCCATCGTGCGATCGCCTTGCACGTTCGAATGACCACGCACCGGACACGGCCCGGCGCCGGGCTTACCGATATTGCCGCGTAACAGCAACAGGTTCATCAACATCTGGATCGTCGCGACACTGCGGCGATGTTGGGTGATGCCCATGCCCCAGCAGAAAATTGTCGCCTTGCTGTCGATGTAGATCTGCGCCGCGTCGGCGATCTCAGCCTGCGTCAGGCCACTGTCGCATTGGATCTCGCGCCAGTCGGCAGAATGCACCGTCGCGCATACGGCATCGAAGCCATCGCAGTACTGCGCGATGAACGCATCATCGAGTGCAGCGCGTTCGATCACGATTTTCGCAATGCCAATCAGCACGGCGAGATCGCCACCGATGCGCGGCTGGAAATAGTGCGTCGCAATCTTGGTGTGTGTGCCGAGCAGCATGTCAGCGGGTGATTGCGGATGCACAAAGCGTTCCAGCCCACGTTCGCGCAGCGGATTGAACACGACGATGCGACAGCCGCGTTTGGCGGCGGCGCGCAGTTCGCCGAGCATGCGTGGATGATTGGTGCCGGGATTCTGTCCGAATACAAAAATCGCCTCGGCCTGCTCGAAGTCTTCCAGCGTGACCGAACCCTTGCCGTTGCCGATCTGTTCGATCAACGCGACGCCAGAGGCTTCGTGACAGAGATTCGAGCAATCCGGCAAATTGTTGGTACCAAATTCGCGGATAAAGAGTTGATAGAGGAATGCAGCCTCGTTCGAAGTGCGCCCCGAGGTGTAAAAAACCGCTCGATCTGGCGAGTCGAGCGCACGCAGCTGCTGCGCAATGAGCGCGAAGGCATCATCCCAGTTGATCGGAATATAGTGGTCGCTGGCGCTGTCGTAGCGCATCGGCTCGGTCAGGCGACCCTGTGCTTCCAGCCAGAAATCATCCTGCGCAGCCATTGAAGCGACGCTATGCGCGGCGAAGAAGTCGCGCGTCAGCCGTTTTGCGGTCGCTTCGGCAGCCACGGCTTTAACGCCGTTTTCGCAGAACTCGAAGGTCGAATTTGGATTGCGGTCTGGCCACGCGCAGCCGGGGCAGTCGAAGCCGCGGTCCTGATTGGTCTGCAGCATCGCGCGCACCGGCACCGACGATGCCTTCGGCGCGCAACGCTTGATATGAACGCTTCAGCGAATCCCAGCCGCCGGCGGGTTTGTCGTAGTGCTTGATGTGACGATCGGACATGGGCTGATGCTAGCGCTTGCAAGGTTCCGGTTGCCCACTCGCAGACTTCAGCCTTAGGCTCGGGCTTCCCCTGCGGTCTGCGCCATGCGTCTCGTCCTCAAGCTCGGTTCTTCCACGGTCACTCGCGACGGCGCGCTCGATGCGCCTCGCCTGATCGACTATGCCCGCGCCATTGCCGCTCTTCGCGACGCTGGGCATCAGATCGTGCTGGTCAGTTCCGGTGCGGTCGCCGCCGGGAGAGAATTGATGCGCGCGACCACGCCCGAACCAGCGGTCACTGGCAAACAGATGCTGGCCGCCGTCGGCCAACCACGATTGATGGCGCTGTACGGCGAACTATTCGGACACTACGGCATGACCGTCGCCCAAGTGCTGCTGACGCGTGCCGATCTCGACGACCGCCGTCGCTATCTCAATGCCCGCAACACCTTCGAAGCCATGCTTGCGGTCGGCGTGCTGCCGATCGTCAACGAAAACGATACCGTTGCCACCGAGGAAATTCGCGTCGGTGACAACGACCAATTGTCGGCCTTGGTCTCGTCGCTCGTCGATGCACGCCTGCTGGTGCTGATGACCGACCAGACCGGCTTATTCGACGCAAACCCGCGCACCCATGCCGGCGCCAACCTGATCGCGCGCGTTGACGATGTCGAAATTCCAGCAACGATCTGGGCAGCGGCTGGCGGAAGCGCCGGCGCGCTTGGCACCGGCGGCATGCGGACGAAGCTCAAGGCCGCCGAAATCGCACGCCGCAATGGTGCCGATGTCGTCATCGCCGACGGACGTGTACCGCAACAACTCGATGCGATCGTTCGCGGCGATGCCATCGGCACGCGTTTCAGCGCGACCGCGCAGCCAAGTGACGCGCGTAGCCGCTACATCCTGGCCGGCCTGCGCGACGGCGTCGGCGTGCGCGTCGATGCTGGTGCAATCGAAGCCTTGCGCGGCGGACGCAGCCTGCTCGGCGTTGGCGTGCGTGCCGTCGACGGCGAGTTCGACCGCGGCGACACTGTCGCCGTGCACGATCAGGATGGACGCGTGATCGCGCGCGGCATCGCCAACTACGGCGCTTCCGAATTGCGGCGCATTGCCGGCAAACGCTCGACCGACGTCGTCGCCCTGCTCGGCTACGACTTCGGCGCCGAATTCATCCACCGCGACGACTTGGTGATGTGGTGACCGACTTCAATCTGAATGCACTCGCCAGTGCGACGCGCACCGCGTGGAAGACTCTGAAGCGCAGCAGTCATGCGCAACGCAATGCCGTGCTTGCCGCCATCGCCGACACCTTGATCGCACGCAGTGCAGCAATTGCCACCGCAAATGCCGACGATCTCGCCACCAGTGCCGCTGCCGGGCTCGATTCAGCGATGCTCGATCGCCTGCGTCTCGATGCGCCGCGCATCAGCGCACTCGCCGACGACGTACGTGCGCTGATCGATTTGCCCGATCCGCTCGCGGTGTGCTTTGACCAACGCGTGCTGGCAAACGGACTGATGCGGCATCGCCGGCGCGTGCCGATCGGTGTACTCGGCGTGATCTACGAGTCGCGGCCAAATGTCAGCATCGATGTCGCGGCACTCGCGATCAAAAGTGGCAATGCCGCCGTCTTGCGCGGTGGCAAGGAATCGTTGCGCAGTAATCTCGCGCTCGTCGCCTGCGTGCACGACGTACTGCGCGCTGCCGGTCTGCCCGCTGATTGCATCTCGCTGATTCCGTCCAGCGATCGCCGGCACGTGCTCGAACTGCTGACACTCGATGCCAGCGTCGACCTGATTATCCCGCGTGGCGGCGCCGCGCTGCATGCGTTTTGCCGCGAACATGCACGCATGCCGGTGATCACCGGTGGTATCGGTATTTGCCACCTCTACATTGATGAACACGCCGACCTCGCGCGGGTGGTGCCGGTGATCGGCAACGCCAAGGTGCAGCGCCCGACGGTCTGCAATGCGCTCGACACGGTGCTGGTGCAGCGCTCAGTCGCTGCACAAGTCGTGCCCGACATCGTGCGCACGCTCGCGGCAGCAGGCGTATTTTTCCGAGTCGATCCGGAGGCGTTCGCGCTACTCGCCGGCGTTATCGCCGAAACCGATCTCCGCGCACGCTTTACCGCCGCTGGTCCCGAGGATTTCGACACCGAGTGGTTATCGCTGGTGCTCGGTATCAAGATCGTCGGCGACCTCGACGACGCGATCGCGCATATCGACGCACATTCCAGCGGTCACTCCGACGGCATCCTCACCGACGACCGCGAACGCGCTCGCGACTTTCTGGAACGGGTCGACTCCGCAGCCGTCTACTGGAACGCCAGCACGCGCTTTACCGATGGCGGCCAACTCGGTCTCGGTGCCGAGGTCGCCGTGTCCACCCAACGCATCCATGCGCGTGGTCCGATGGGTCTGGAAGAACTCACCAGCTACAAGTGGGTGATCGAAGGGGCATATCACACGCGTCGCTGACGCTGCTCGCGACGTCGCCCCGCAACTCCTTGTGCACCAAGTCATGCGCATCGGGCCATGCCAGAATCAGTGAGTCATTTCTCGGGATTACCCATGCTCGCCACTCCGGTTCCGCAACTCTCATTCCGCGCGGTTTTACTCGCGGTCATCTTGGCCACCGTGCTTGCGGCGGCGAATACCTATCTCGGTCTATTCGCTGGCCTGACGATCGCGTCAGCGATTCCGGCCGCTGTGGTATCGATGGCAGTGCTGCGCGCACTCGGTGGCGGCCACATTCTGGAAAACAACATCGTGCAGACTGGCGCGTCGGCCGGTTCATCGATCGCGACCGGGGTGATCTTCACAGTTCCGGCGCTGGTCATGCTCGGCTACTGGCAAGATTTCAAATATGGCTGGGTATTGGCGATTGCCGGCCTTGGCGGACTACTCGGCGTATTGTTCTCGATTCCGCTACGCCGCTCGATGATCATCGAGCAGAACCTCGCCTTTCCCGAAGGCAAGGCGGCCGCTGAAGTACTGAGGGCCGGTGAAGGTCAGGGCGGCGTCAAAGTGCTGGCATTCGCCGGACTGCTCGGCGGTTTTGGCAAGCTCGCCGCGGCAAGCGGATTGCGCCTGATTCCGGATACCGCCGCGATTTCGAGTTGGGTCGGCAAAGGTGTGGCCTATCTCGGCACCAATCTGTCGCCTGCGCTGCTCGGAGTGGGCTATATCGTCGGCATCAACATCGGCATCGTCATCGCCGCCGGTGGTGTAATCGCTTGGCACATCGCGATTCCGGCATGGCTCACCTTCTTCCGCGACAGCGACCCTGCACTCGCAGCTACCGTCGCCGGACTCGACGCTACGCGTGCTGCATTCGCGGTGTGGTCGGCGAAGATCCGATATCTCGGCGTCGGCGCGATGTTGATCGGTGGACTTTGGACGATCTTCGCATTGCGTGGCTCCTTGTTGACCGGCATCCGCAGTGGCTTGCAGGCCGCGCGCTCCAGCGGGCCGGACACCCGCGCCGAAACCGAGCGCGACATACCGATGCGACTGATGCTGATCGGACTAGTGTTATTCACGCTGCCGCTGTTGGCGCTGTATCAGGCCATCGTCGGGCAGTGGAGCGTCAGTATTCCGATGACGATCATCATGATCGTCGCCGGTTTTCTCTGTTCGTGTCGGTCTCGGCCTACATGGCCGGCTTGGTTGGATCGTCGAACAACCCGGTCTCGGGCATGACCATCTGCACCATTCTGTTCGCGGCGGTCGTACTGATGTTGATGCTCGGTCGGGACTCCGAGATCGGCCCGATCGCCGCAATCATGATTGGCGCCGTGGTCTGCTCCGCCGCCTGCATCGGCGGCGACAACCTGCAGGATCTGAAATGCGGGCAACTGGTCGGCGCCACGCCCTGGAAGCAGCAAGTCATGCTCGGGATCGGCGCGATCTCGTGCGCGCTGGTCATGGCGCCGGTGTTGAATCTGCTGCAGCAGGCGTATGGCATCGGCGCCGCCGACGCCGCGCATCCAAATGCGCTTGCGGCACCACAGGCGACACTGATCGCATCGGTCGCGAAAGGCATTTTTGGTGGCCAATTGCCGTGGACGATGATCGCAATCGGTGCCGCGATCGGCGCCGCCATCATCGCGCTGGACGAAGCACTGAAGCGCAACGGTGCGCGCTTTCGTACACCGGTGCTGGCCTGCGCGGTCGGCATTTACCTGCCGATGGAAATGACGCTGCCGATTTTCCTCGGTGGCCTGATCGCATGGCTCGTCGAACGCCGCTTGGGCGTAAACACCGATGCCGAGCGCGAACATGCGCATCAACCAGGCGTGTTGTTCGCCGCCGGGCTGATTACCGGTGAAGCGCTGATGGGTATCGTGATTGCGATTCCGATCGTCGTCTCCGGTCGTGGCGACGTACTGGCGCTGCCGGAGCAATGGCAGTTCGGGCAATGGCTCGGACTCGGGCTCGTCGCGGCAGTGGCTTGGTTCCTGTTCCGCGCCTCGACGCGTCCGCGTCTGGCCTGAGCGCTACTGCGGTCCTGGGAAGCTATCGACGTACTTGATCGTGAAGTCAGGAAACGACTCCACGATCTGGATCTTGTGGTCCGGGAACGACTCGACGATCTGCCAGCGCCCTGGTCGGTCCGCAAAACTGTCGACGACCTGTACATGCAGATCGGCGAAGCTATCGACAACTTTGACCTTGTAATCCGGAAACGAAGTGACGAACTGGATGCGACCATAGATCGCTGAGACATCTGGTTTATTGTCGGCAAACGTCGATGGCGCGAACCACATCAACGTCGCCACGAGCACACCGCGTATCGTCATGGTCGCGACTCCAACAAGGGGCACCAAGCCTCTCTCGCGGCTGGCGAGAGAGGCTCGGGACTCAGCTTACTCGCTGACGACCGCAATCGCCTGTGCTTCACCGCTCAGCGCTTGCGCACGATTCACCAAGTCAACGAACTCACGTTGATAACCGAAGCGGTCATCGTTGCGAGCAGCGTTCGCGAGTTTCGCGATTTGCGCCAGATCGAACTGACCCAAATGCTCGCCACCGCGCAGGCGATCGGCAATGCTGCCACCGCTGCCGCGAATTGCAAGCGTGGGCTCGCTTCTTCGCCATCTCGCTGAGCTTGATCGGACGCTCAATCAGCGTGCTGGTGTCGGCATCTGGCTGCTTGTAACGCAGCTTGACGAACGCGAGTTCGTCGCCGGAATGCTTGATCGTCGCATTGGCGCCATATCGCAGCGGATCGACCGATTCGGCACCGCTGCCGGCGAGCACCACTTCATAGATCGCGGTGACGTCGTGGCCAGCACCGATCTCGCCGGCGTCGATCGCGTCGTTGTTGAAATCTTCGCGCGCCAGCATGCGGTTTTCGTAACCGATCAAGCGGTACTCGCTGACCACGGCCGGATTGAACTCAACTTGGATCTTGACGTCTTTGGCGATCGTGAACAGGGTGCTGCTCATTTCCTCGACCAGCACCTTGTGACCCTCATTCAAGGTGTCGATGTAGGCGTGATTGCCATTACCGATATCGGCCAGTTGCTCCGACAACTCATCGTTGTAGTTGCCCTGCCCGAAGCCGAGTGTGGTCAGTGAGACGCCGCTGCGACGCTGCTCGGCGACAAGCGTTTTCAGTGCTTCCATGTCAACCGTGCCGACATTGAAGTCGCCATCGGTGGCGAGAATGACGCGGTTCACGCCGCCTTCGATATAGGCACGCTTGGCCTGTTGGTAGGCGAGCTCGATGCCCGCCGCACCGTTGGTTGAACCACCGGCAGAGAGGCGATCGAACGCGGCGAGAATGGTCTCGTGTTCGGCGCCCGATGTCGGCGGCAGCACCAATCCAGCTGAGCCGGCATAGACGACGATGCTGATGCGATCCTGTGCGCGCAGCTTCGGCACCATCGCCATGAAACTCTGTTTGAGTAGACCGATCTTGTCCGGTGATTCCATCGAACCCGAACTATCGATCAGAAAGACGATATTCGCCGCCGGAATCTCGCTGGCCGCAATCTCGTATCCCTTGATGCCGACGAGCATGAGCTGGTGCCGCGCATTCCATGGCGTCGGTGCGACTTCGGTATGCACTGCGAACGGCGTCTTGCGATCGACCGGCGGCGCGTAGGCGTAGTCGAAGTAGTTGATGAACTCCTCAGCCCGCACGGCATCACGCGGCGGCAACTGGCCATCGTTCAACATGCGCCGCACATTGGTGTAGCTACCGGTATCAACATCGATACTGAAGGTCGAAACCGGTTGCTCGGCGACGCGCATCACTGCGTTGTCGTCGTGATCGGCATAATTCTCGCGATTGATATCGCCGGCCTGAGCCTGATTCACCGGCGGCGCCGCGATGGTGCCAATAGCCACTGCTTCGCGCGCGATCTTGCTCGTCGTTGCTGCCGGAGCAGCGAACTTGGCGTCGACGCCCGAAATGAGCGGTGGCGGCGCCGGAGGTGCGGGTGGTGCCGGCGGTGACTCGATCTGCATTGCGTTGATCCGGTCACGCCCGGACAAGGCATCCTGCCGGCCTTCATCGTGTTCCGAAACTGCGGCACGATCGTCCTTGACGGTATGCCCCTCTTTTTGTCTGCGACTTCTCCTGCATCGAGCAGGCACCGATTCCGAACATCAGACCGGCGGTGATCGCCAGCGTCAGGGACTTGCGTGGGTACATGACATCGCTCCTTGGGTTGGTTAGGGCGATGCATGCAACGTGGTGGTATTCGAATTGGGGTTAGCGCATTTCAACGCGTCCGAATGCGCTCCGGACGCGCCCTCGCTCATCCCTTGCGGAACTGCAGCACACCGTTGACGTTGTCGACGATAACGCTGTCGCCGCTGAGGAATTGACCCTGCAGGATCTGTTTCGCCAGCGGATTTTCGAGTTGGCTCTGAATTGCGCGCTTGAGTGGACGTGCGCCATAGACCGGATCGAACCCGGCATTGCCGAGCAGATCAAGCGCGCTATCACTGATGTCGAGTTTGATGCCGCGTTCGGCCAAGCGCCTTGCCAGATGTCCGGATTGGATGCGCGCGATGCTGCGGATGTGCTCGCGGCCAAGCGGATGGAATACCACCAGCTCATCCAGGCGATTGATGAACTCTGGCCGGAAGTGTCCCTGCACCGCTTCCAACACCGCCGACTTCATGCCGATGTAGTCGTTGCGCGCTGCATACTCTTGGATCAGTTGCGAGCCGAGATTCGAGGTCATCACGATCACGGTATTGCGGAAATCGACGGTGCGACCCTGACCATCGGTCAGTCGGCCGTCATCGAGCACTTGCAACAGCACGTTGAATACATCGCTATGCGCCTTCTCGACTTCGTCGAGCAAGATCACCGAATACGGACGTCGGCGCACGGCTTCAGTCAGGTAACCACCTTCCTCGTAACCAACATAGCCCGGAGGCGCACCGATCAGTCGAGCAACACAGTGCTTCTCCATGAACTCGCTCATGTCGATGCGTACCATCGCGTCGGTTGAGTCGAACAAAAACTCGGCCAAGGCCTTGCACAGCTCGGTCTTGCCGACGCCAGTCGGACCAAGGAACAGGAAGGAACCATTCGGTCGATTCGGGTCGGACAAGCCAGCGCGCGACCGCCGAATCGCATCGGCGACGGCAACCACGGCTTCGTCTTGGCCGACCACGCGCTTGTGCAGTTCGGCCTCCATGCGTAGTAGCTTGTCGCGCTCACCTTCGAGCATCTTGCTGACCGGGATGCCGGTCCAGCGCGACACAACTTCAGCGATCTTGTCGGCAGTCACTCGCTGCTGCAGCAGCTTGAAACCCTTCTGCTCGGTTTCCTGCGCGGCGGCGAGTTGCGCCTCAAGTTGCGGCAAGCGGCCGTACTGCAACTCACTGACTTTGGCGAGATCGCCACGACGCATCGCCGAGTCCATTTCATTGCGGGTGCGCTCAATATCCTCTTTGAGCTTGGTGCTGCCCTGCACCGCCGCTTTCTCGGACTTCCAGACTTCATCGAGATCGGAAAACTGACGTTCCAACTTCTCGATCTCGACTTCGAGATCGTTTAGGCGCTGCTTGGTTTCCGCGTCCTTTTCCTTCTTCAGTGCCTCGCGTTGAATCTTGAGTTGGATCAGGCGACGTTCGAGCCGATCCAACTCTTCGGGCTTCGAGTCGATCTCCATGCGGATGCGCGAGGCCGCTTCATCCATCAAGTCGATCGCCTTGTCCGGCAACTGGCGATCGGCGATGTAACGATGGCTCAGCGTCGCCGCCGCAATAATCGCCGGGTCGGTGATCTCGACGCCATGGTGAACCGCGTACTTTTCCTTCAAGCCACGCAGAATCGCGATGGTGTCTTCGACGCTGGGTTCGCCGACAAAGACTTTCTGGAAACGGCGTTCCAGCGCCGCATCTTTTTCGACGTATTTGCGGTATTCGTCGAGCGTGGTTGCACCGATGCAATGCAGCTCACCACGTGCCAGCGCCGGCTTGAGCATGTTGCCGGCGTCCATCGAACCTTCGGCCTTGCCGGCCCCGACCATGGTGTGCAACTCGTCGATGAACAAAATGACGCCGCCCTCTTGCTTGGCGAGGTCATTCAACACCGCCTTCAGGCGCTCCTCAAATTCGCCACGGAACTTTGCACCTGCGATCAAGGCACCCATGTCGAGGCTGAGCAGGCGTTTTCCCTTCATGCCTTCCGGCACCTCGCCGTGGATGATGCGCTGCGCCAAGCCTTCGACGATCGCGGTCTTGCCGACACCGGGTTCACCAATCAGTACCGGATTATTCTTGGTCCGACGCTGCAGCACCTGGATGACACGGCGGATCTCCTCGTCGCGACCGATGACCGGATCAAGCTTCGCGTCTTCGGCGCGCTTGGTGAAATCGATGGTGTACTTGTCGAGCGCCTGGCGATGTTCCTCGGCGTTTGCATCCTGCACCGCTTCGCCACCGCGGAGCTGGTCAACCGCCGCTGCCAGCACGACCTTGGTGGCACCGTGATTGCGCAGTAAGTGACCCAGTTCGCCCTTGTCGTCGGCGGCGGCCAGCAGGAACAGTTCACTAGCGATGAATTGATCGCCACGCTCCTGCGCTAGCTTGTCGGTGAGATTCAGCAGGCGCGTTAGGTCATTGCCGACATTGAGGTTGCCTTCCTGACCCTTGACCTTCGGCAATGCATCGAGCATGACCGCGAGGCGTTGGCGAATCATCGGCACGTTTGCACCGGCTTTGGTCAGAAGCGGCCGCACGGAACCGCCCTGCTGTTCCATCAACGCGGTGAGCACATGCACCGGCTCGACGATGTTGTGATCGCGGCCAACGGCGAGCGACTGCGCCTCTTGCAAGGCTTGCTGGAAACGTGAGGTGAGTTTGTCCATGCGCATGGGAATTCCCGAAGTCGACTGCGGCATTGCCGCGAGATGTTCTGGAATTGCGGGCGAGACGGCGTGATTCAAGCGCTGGCGTTCGGGGCAGGCCATGGTCGTTGCTGGCAAGCGTCGATATGAACTCGGCCGCGGGACCGAGCCGCGATGCACTATCGTCGCCACCCCCGTCGCTGTCATCGCCAATGCCAACCTTGTTGCGCCCATCCGGGCTAATGCTCAAGCTCGCCGTTTTTTTCCTGTTGTGCGGTGTCCCGGCACTGCTGGCATTAGACGCTGCGCGCACGCTGCTTGAGTTTCGGCAGATTGTGCGAGTGCTCGATTCCGCCACTATCAGCGCCGAGGTGCTGCGCGAAGCTCAGGCGATCAGCCGACACCGGCGCGAACGCGGACTGAGTGGCATCGGTCTGACCCGCGATCTGGAGCGCTGGTTGCTCACCTTGACGCAACCGAGTCGTTCGCCGTTCGGCGAAACTGCATTTTCCCTGCTCGAATACGGGCCGCAGCCATTCGTTGCGATGCTGGTCGATGCCAATGAACAGCCGATCGCGACAACACGCGTCGGCTTTGCGCCACCGTTGCCGCTTAGTCCTGCTGGCACTGGCGGACTGCAGTTGGCGGCCGTGAACACGCCGCGCCTGCAGCGCCTGTATCGCGCACCACTACTCGGGCCGAAGGGCGCTGCTGAAGCACTGGTGTTGTGGGCTGACCTGTCGCGCCCGAGCGAACGGGTCTGGCGCAACCTCAGCTTCGAATGGCCGATTGTGCTGGTTGGCGCGATGGTGTTCGCGACAGTAGCGGCGGTGTTCTTGAGTGCCTGGGTGACGCGTCGCCTGCGCCGGATCGCCGCCACCGCGGATGCATGGCGTCACGGTCGCTTCGACCTGCGTATCGGCGACCGCGCACGCGACGAAATTGGCGAACTCGCGCAGCAACTCGACACCATGCCGAGCGCGCTGGCGGAACTGGTCGAGCATCGTGGCGAACGCGCCGGACGGCACGAACGCGAACGCATCGCGCGCGATTTGCACGACACCATCAAGCAACAGGCATTTGCGCTGTCGATGCAGTTGGGTGCGCTGCGCGCCGCACTCCCGGAAGCGCAGCGTGACTTGGCGGCGCTGGGTGAGGCGCGCGCGCTGGCAGAACAAATCCAGCACGAGTTGGCCGAACTACTGGGCGAACTTCGCCCACTGCCGCAGGCGCAGTGGCCAGCGCATCTGGTCACGCGCATCGAGGACTGGTCACGGCGCAGCGGAATCGCCGCGCATGTGGACTTGGATGCGGCCGCAATGATTGCACCCAGCCGGCACGATGTGCTGGTCCGCGTGATCGACGAAGCGCTCGCCAACGTCGCGCGCCATAGTGCTGCCAGTCACGCACAGGTCCGGGTGTCGCACAACGCACGGCGGTTCACATTGTGCGTTGAAGACGATGGTCGCGGCGGCATTGTCGAAGGCAGCGGGCGCGGCTTGCAGCATCTGCGTGAACGTGCCGCGGCCCTGCCCGAGGGGAACTTCGACTGGCGCAGCGGCCGAGTCGGCGGCAGCCGTATCGAATTGCATTGGACCGAGACGGTGACATGAGCGACAAACCCATCCGTATCGCAATCGCCGACGACCACCCGGTGGTACGTCGCGGCTTGCGCGCATTTCTCGAGTCACAACGGGAATTCGATGTCGTGATCGAGTCCGGTGACGGCAACGCACTTATCAACGCGCTCGCCAGCAACGACGTCGATGTGATCCTGCTCGATTTGCTGATGCCGGGCGGCGGCGCAGCACTGGTTGCGACGCTCGGTGACGTCATCGCTGATGCGCGCATACTCGTGCTGACATCAAGCGACGACGCGCACCTTCTGTTCGATGTGTTTCAGGCCGGCGCGACCTCGGCCTTGCTCAAGGACAGTTCACCGGAACAATTACGCGATGCAATTCTCGCCACCGATCGCGGCGAGCGCGTGTTGCATCCACGAATTGCCAGCCTAATTGCCGGACAGCGCGCACAGACCCCCTGCGCGCCGCCCTCAGTGCCCGCGAACACGACGTGCTGCGCTTGATTGTGCAGGGTCTCGGCAATGCCGACATTGCCACCCGGCTAGGCATCGGCATCAAAACCGTGAAAACCCACGTCAGCCATCTGCTGCACAAACTCGACGTCAGCGACCGCACCCAGGCCGCAGTGCGTGCGCTCAAAGATGGGCTGGTTTGATCTGAGCGGCCCAGTGCCGCTTCAGGTGTCGTCCACGAAAGAATCGGCGCAGCGAAATTCGTTATCCTGAATTGCTTCAGCGACCGGCGTCTCATTTCAACGTATCCAATCGCAAACAGTTGTCTCAAACGATCGTTTGACGCACTGCAGCGTGCGAATTTTGCGAACTAGTGCACACTTCACACCGCGCCACACTTGAGCTCAGGGGCTCAGGCAGCGGGGGACTCGATCCGGCGCACACCTATCCACGTATCGAACGCGCGACCCCGCTTGCGCGCACGCCTAACCTGGGAGGGTTTCGTGATCAAGCGTCGTACCGGTTTCCTGTTGTCCCTTGCTGCTGCTGCAGTTCCGTTCGCATCGGTTTCCGCCGCGCAACTGGCGACTAAGCAACTCGCTGGTCCGCCCTCCGAATTCGCCGACATGGCTGCGGTCGAACCCGCACGCACCGCCGTGCATTCGAAGTCGGCGCTATTGCCGGTGCAACTCGAAAAGCTGGCGAATGGTCGTTACGGCTGGCAGTCGCAGTTGCCGGTGGAAGGCGAAAACCTGAACCTGCTCAGCTTTTCGGGCGCGAAAGCGCAGTGGGATCTCGGTCTGCGCGATCCAATGGGCACGCAGGCCAAGTCGGTGCGCGAACTGGCACAGGAATTGGACCGCACCGATTTCGCGCTGGAAGGCCAAAGCTTCCCGGCCGTGCGCTACGGCTTCAAGGCGATGACGCCAGGCGACTGGACGCTGTCGGTGGAAGCCGATTCCGCCACTGCGGGCTTCGTACTCGTTGAAGGCGCAGGCAAGACCCGGCTGATGGCGCACCAGACCAGTTTCAACCAGCAAGTGGGCAAGCGCCTCGGCTTCGTGGCCTCGGTGTATGACGAAGAAGGCGGCGAAAGTGTGCCGCAGATCGCCGGCGCCAAGCTGCGCGTGACCGGTCCGGATGGCATCGCCGAATACCCGATGTTCGACGATGGCCTGCACGGCGACGCCAAGGCGATGGACGGATTGTTCGGCGCCGACTTCGCACCGCTCGCCGCTGGCGATTTCACCGCACAAGTGATCGCAACCGGCCGCACTGTGGATGGCAAGGGCTTCGTGCGCAGTGCCGAATTCGCACTGCCGGTGATCGCCGATCAACTGAGCGTGCGCAACAGCGTCGTGTTCGCAAAGTCGATATCGGACCACCGTATCGCGCTCGACCTCGATGTCGCGGTTGCCAAGGCAAGCAGCGACCACTACCGCGTGGTCGGGGAAGTCTGGGGCATGAGCCGCAGTGGCAAGCGCGCCCTGCCCGTGGCCTGGATTGGCGGCATGAGCGAACTCGACCATGGCCGCCTGCCGCTGTCGCTGGATGCGCGCTGGATCGCCAACGCGAAGGCCGTCGGGCCATTCACGCTGCGCAATCTGCGCATCGAAGACCCGAACCACTTCGTGCCGCTGGCGAAGATCGCCGAACTGCCGATCGACATCGGCGTGTTGCCGAAAGCTGCGCTGACTCGCGCTGCCGGCATCGACGACGAAATGCGCCAGGGACTGCGCCCGACGGGCTTGATACAAGGCAAGGGCGTCGGCACCAAGCTGTTGCTCGTGCACGGCTACTGCTCCGGTGATGCCTGGGGCCCGGTCGCATCGAAGTTCAGCAACTCCGTAGTGTTCAAGGACTTCAACAAGAACCGTTCGCATGACCAGTTCGCCAACCTGATCAAGACCTTCGGCGCGACCTGGAATTCCTACGGCATCGTCGCGCACAGTCAAGGTGGTGCTGCAGCCCTGCACCTTTACACCTATTACTGGTCTGGCCTCGACAACGCTACCGGTGCACGCCTGATCCAATCGGTTGGCACGCCTTATCAAGGCACCGCGCTCGCCGGCAATGCCGCAGTGCTCGGTTCGGTGTTCGGTGTCGGCTGCGGCACCAATGCCAACCTGACGTATAGCGGCGCATCGAGCTGGCTCGCCGGCATCCCGACCAGCAGCCGCGCCAAGGTGAACTACTACACGACTTCGTTCAAACTCACCAATTGGTATACGAACGACTACTGCAACATGGCCACCGACTTGCTGCTCAATGACCCCGAAGATGGCACCACCGAACAGACCAAGGGCCAGCTCAGCGGCGCGATCAATCAGGGTCACAAGACCGGCTGGTGCCACACCAGCAGCATGCGTGATCCGGCCCAGACCTCGGACAGCAGTCGCAACAGCACGATGAACAGCAACGCCGCACGCTGATCCAGCCAACGCGTCAGACTCGAAACCGCGGTCCGCAAGGGCCGCGGTTTTTTTTGGGTCGAGGCCGACCGCCCACGGCAGCACGCTGAACCCTGTACCGGAATTGACTTCGAACTGGCCTCGGGCTGGTGTGCCCGAAGCCGAGCGCCGCGCGAACGCGAGGCGCTCATCGAGCCATCGGGGAACCTCTCACGGCATCGTTTCGAAACCGTCCGCGAAGAGTCCGAACGGCAACACCGTCACCGTGAATGACTGCGTGGCTGACAAAGGCTCGGCGTCACTGGCGGTGACCGTGATCGGATAACTGCCAGGCACCGATGCACCGATCGGCGGCGTTCCCGAAATCACGCCGGTACCGGCATCGATCGTCAGCCACGCCGGCAAGCCAGACGCGCCATAAGTGAGGCTGGCATTGTCGACATCGCTGAACGCTGAAAGCGTTGCAACCGACAATGGCACGGCTTCCGGCAAGGTCACATCCGCCAGCGAACCCGCAGGCGCCGGCGCGTCGTTGATGCACGTCACCGTCACTGTCACCGTTTCACTGCTGCCGCCGGTGATCGTGTAAGTGAAGCTGTCCGGGCCACAGTAGTTGCCATTCGGCGTGTAGGTCACGTTCGCACCGGCCGGGCCAACGGCGGTCGTGCCGTTGGTCGCGGTACCGACGGCGGTGACGACAAAGGCCGTGCCATCCGGGTCGGGCGTATCGTTGGTCAATACCGTGATCGTGTTGGCGCCGCTGTCTTCGTTCACCGTCACGCTGTCGGCCACGGCCGCCGCCGGACCATCGTCGATGCAGGTCACGGTGACGCTGACCGCTTCCACTGCTGCCGCCGGTGATCGTGTAAGTGAAGCTGTCCGGGCCGCAGTAGTTGCCATTCGGCGTGTAGGTCACGTTCGCACCGGCCGGGCCAACGGCGGTCGTGCCGTTGGTCGCGGTACCGACGGCGGTGACGACAAAGGCCGTGCCATCCGGGTCAGGCGTATCGTTGGTCAATACCGTGATCGTGTTGGCGCCGCTGTCTTCGTTCACCGTCACGCTGTCGGCCACGGCCGCCGCCGGACCATCGTCGATGCAGGTCACCGTCACTGTCACCGTCGCGCTGCTGCCGCCGGTGATCGTGTAAGTGAAGCTGTCCGGGCCACAGTAGTTGCCATTCGGCGTGTAGGTCACGTTCGCACCGGCCGGGCCAACGGCGGTCGTGCCGTTGGTCGCGGTACCGACGGCGGTGACGACAAAGGCCGTGCCATCCGGGTCGGGCGTATCGTTGGTCAATACCGTGATCGTGTTGGCGCCGCTGTCTTCGTTCACCGTCACGCTGTCGGCCACGGCCGCCGCCGGACCATCGTCGATGCAGGTCACGGTGACGCTGACCGTTTCACTGCTGCCGCCGGTGATCGTGTAAGTGAAGCTGTCCGGGCCGCAGTAGTTGCCATTCGGCGTGTAGGTCACGTTCGCACCGGCCGGGCCAACGGCGGTCGTGCCGTTGGTCGCGGTACCGACGGCGGTGACGACAAAGGCCGTGCCATCCGGGTCAGGCGTATCGTTGGTCAATACCGTGATCGTGTTGGCGCCGCTGTCTTCGTTCACCGTCACGCTGTCGGCCACGGCCGCCGCCGGACCATCGTCGATGCAGGTCACCGTCACTGTCACCGTCGCGCTGCTGCCGCCGGTGATCGTGTAAGGAAGCTGTCCGGGCCACAGTAGTTGCCATTCGGCGTGTAGGTCACGTTCGCACCGGCCGGGCCAACGGCGGTCGTGCCGTTGGTCGCGGTACCGACGGCGGTGACGACAAAGGCCGTGCCATCCGGGTCAGGCGTATCGTTGGTCAATACCGTGATCGTGTTGGCGCCGCTGTCTTCGTTCACCGTCACGCTGTCGGCCACGGCCGCCGCCGGACCATCGTCGATGCAGGTCACGGTGACGCTGACTGCTCCTGCTGCCGCCGGTGATCGTAAGTGAAGCTGTCCGGGCCGCAGTAGTTGCCATTCGGCGTGTAGGTCACGTTCGCACCGGCCGGGCCAACGGCGGTCGTGCCGTTGGTCGCGGTACCGACGGCGGTGACCAGATTGGTGCCGCCATCAATATCGGAGTCATTGCCGAGCACATCGATCGTGTTCGAGCCGCTGTCTTCGTTCACCGTTGCCACGTCCGCCACTGCGGTCGGCGCATCGTCGACCGCAGTGATGGTCACGGTGAAGCTGGTTTCGGTGAACAATCCGCCCGGATCCGTCACTCGCAAGGTGATCGTTGCGCTGCCGCTCTGATCCGCCGCCGGCATGATCGTCACCGTGCGATTGGTACCGCTACCGCCCAACGCGATGTTGGCCGCATTGTTCGGCACCAGCGTCGTATTGTCCGACGTGCCAGCCAGCGTCAGGCTGGACGCCGCAGTCTCGGCGTCCCCCACCGTGACCGCCAGTGCGCCGGTGTTCGCATCTTCGTTGATCGACTGATTTGACGGCCCGGTGATGGTCGGTGCCGTATTCGAAGGATTCACCTGATTCGTGATTGCCGTGGCGACCGAGCCATTGAAACTGGCGTCGCCGCCAAAACTGGCGTTGATCGTCTGACTGCCCGCCGCGCTGAAGCTGAGCGCGCAACTGGTAGTCGGCAAATTCATGGTGCAACCGGTCGACTGCGTCGCGGTAACCGTAATCGTTCCGGTCGGCGTTCCGGAACCCGGATGGGTCACGAGGAGGGATGCCGTGACCGTGACATTGCCGGTGTCGATGCTGGGATCAGGCGTATCGCTGATCGAAAGCGTGGTGTTGGCCTTGTTGACGGTGTGCGCGTCATTGCCACTGCTGGCGGCATAGAGCGCGTCGCCGCCGTAAGTCGCGGACAGGGCATGAGCGCCGACCGACAAGGTGCTCGTCCCGAGCACTGCGGCACCCGCAACATTGACGGAAACATTGCCGATCGGGCTCGCGCCATCGCTAAACGCCACCGTGCCCGTCGGTGTCGGCGGTGCCGAGACGCTGCTCACTTGCGCCGTCAGATTGACGAATTCGCCGAATACGCTGGGATCGGAGGCGCTGCTCAGGATCGTCGTCGTGGCGTCGCCAAGATCGCAGGCATCGCCAATGCCATCGCTGTCGGTGTCGGTCTGGGTCGGATTGGATACGGCCGCGCAGTTGTCGCAAACATCGCCGACACTGTCGCCGTCGGCATCGGCCTGATCGCGATTCGCCACCGCATCACAATTGTCCGAGGTGGCGCAAATGCCGTCGAAGTCGTCGTCCGCCGTGGTTTCATCGCCGTCGCAAACACAGACGCGCGCGGCAACCGTGCTCCAGCGGCCATATTCGTTGGGATACGAACCGAGAATCGTACCCTTCGTATCCGCCCACTTGTTGTAGGCCCAGAAACACTGGTTCGCCGGATCAAGCGCCGTCGCGGTGTAGTCGCCCCAGCGATTCCTGGACCCGCCAAACGCGCGATAGTAGTGCGCAACGCCATTCTTGATCAGTAGGGTTGCCGACACGCTGCCGGCCGCGTCGGCAGATCGCCGACTCACGGCGAAGGCACCGGCAAAGGTCGACGCATTGGAGCCGCTGAAGCCCATCGCCATTTGTCCGTAGGTGTTCACCGAAATCGATGGGTAGTAGGTGTACAGCCCGGGCGAAATGTCTTCGCCTCCGGCATTGCCCGCTTCGGCCAACGTAAGCGCCGCAGGCGTCGTGGTATCGAGTCGGATATACCTTGCGGTCGGCTGATTCGCGTTGGGTGCGGCATTCGAATTCACCGTGAACACAGTCCACAGGCTATTCGCGCGCCATACCGCCTCCATCGCACGCCTGTCCCCGGTATCGAGCGTACGATTGGTTCCGCCCGCATCGCTGCCTGGCTGCGCTGCTCCCGGCAGGGTCGCACCGGTGTCGATATCGCCCTGGACCAACTGGGTCAGCGTAAACGTCGGCGTGACACTGAGCGGATTGTCCATCCGCATTGCCTGGATGTATTCGGTGCTCCTGATGCCAGGCCGCTGTAAAGCGTGAGCCAAGTCCCGATGGTCCCCGGTGGCGGCGTGCCTTCGATGCGTGCCGGCATCGTCGTCGACGCTATTCCGCTCCCACCATAAGGATTGGTCGGGCCATAGCTGACTGCAGTCCCACCGTCATACCACCCGCCGGTGCCCAGTCCTTTGGCAATGGTAAACATACGCACACTGTCAAATGCCCCCGTGAAGCGGAAGACATTGCCGACGAGATACACCGCTTCTTCGTCGAACGCGAAGCCCGGATAGTCGAGCCACCGCGCCGTACCGCCAATCAAAGTCTTGAAGTTGAGACGGAGCTGGTACCAAGTGCCGGTCGGATCGTTGTCGTCGGACACTGCGAAGTAGATCAATGACTTGTCGTTTGCGGTACCCGCTGGATCGTCCTGCTCCAGCGTCACCAGCACGTAACGGCCTGCGTGCGAGTCATAAAGAATTTTTGGATCGAAGGTGTAAGTCGTTGGGGCGTTCGCACCCATGCCGGCGAAGAAGTCCTGTAACCCGGACGAATAAAGCAGGTTTCCCGCCTTGTCGTGAATCATGAGGGTCACGTTCGCTACCGTGACCACATGCGATGGACCAACCGCGGCGTGTGGGTCGGCAGGAATGAACAGGTAGCTGTCGTTCAACGCACTGTCGTTGAGGAAATTGATGGTGTCGAACTGTGGCGATGCTGAGCCCCAAAACTTGGCCCCCGTTTGCGCCTGCCAAGGCATCGTGGCCACCGGCGTACCCGCCATTCCTTTGCCACGCGGCGCGTTGGGGTTGGTTCGCGCCGGCCCGGGAACTTCGACGAAGTCAAACACGGGCGCACGAGTGGTGGGTTCGGCATAACGCGATGTCGTCGGACGCACGTCCACCGCCAGCGCGCGTCCGTGCACGCTCACAGGGCTGGGTGGCTGTTGCGGTAAAGGTTCGCCGCTATCGTTGATCCGGAACTCCGGATTCGAGGAGAATAACGCTTGCCCCTGCGCAGGCAAGACGAAGCATGTCGCCAATAAGAATGCGACTGCAAAAATACTCGCGGATGCACGAATTCGCATATCAGCCTCCAGACCGATGCCCAGCGTCGACGATAACCATTTTTCGCAAGCCCATCGCAAGCTGGAGCGACGTTCAACAAGTTTGGCGATTGCCCTGCGCCCGCCACACCAAGGTCGCCATCCGCCCCGTCCGCTGATCGCGCCGGTGCGAATAAAACCGGCTCGCGTCGGAATACGTGCACAGGCCGCAATCAGTGATGCGGGTGAGGCCGAGTTTCGTCAGACGCAGCCGCGCCAGCATCGCCAGATCGCAGAAAAAATGATCTCGGCGCGGGCTTGGCTTGAATGCCGCGAGGGCGAGCGGGTCGGGTTGAAGAAAGGCGTCGCGCACGTCGCGGCCGACTTCAAAGGCCGCTTGACGGATTCCGGGGCCGATCGACGCCGAAATGCGTGCTGGATCGTGCCGCATTGCCGCAACGGTCGCTGCCAACACCCCATCTGCCAGTCCACGCCAGCCGGCGTGGGCCGCACCGATCACGGACTCATCATCGGCCGCAAACACGATCGGCAGACAGTCCGCAGTGAGGATCGCCAGGACTCGCCCGGGCTGGCGCGAAACGACCGCGTCTGCCTCGGCAGGCTCGTCGAGCGCGACGGCATCGGCATCGACAACACGCACGCCATGGACCTGTCGCAACCACAACGGCTGCATCGGCAACACGTACGCTTGGCGCAAAAGCGCACGATTCGAGGCCACCGCAACGGCATCATCGCCGACGTGATCGCCGAGATTGAACGCATCGAACGGCGGCTGCGAATTACCGAGCCCGCGTCGCATTGTCGTGATCGCCCGCACGCCTGCAGGCCCATGCCACTGCGCGCCAACGAGCAGTTCCGTCATGCCGATTCGAGTGGTGAAGCGCGCCGCAGGAATGCGATTAGCTCTTCCATGTCTTCTGGCATCACCGCACTAAACGCCACCTGTTTTTTCGTGCGCGGATGCTCGAATGCGAGCTCGGCCGCATGCAAGGCCTGGCGCTTGAATTGGCGCAGGCACTCGATCAGCGCCGGACTCGCAGCTTTCGGTAATTTCAGCCCAGGGCCATACAGCGGGTCGCCAAGAATGCCGTGGCGAATATGGTTCAGATGCACGCGAATCTGGTGCGTGCGGCCGGTTTCGAGTTGGCAACTGAGCAACGTATGGGCGCGAAAGCGTTCGAGCACTCGGTAGTGAGTGATCGCATCGCGTCCACCTTCGACCACCGCCATGCGGATACGGTCACGCGGATCGCGGTCGATCGGTGCGTCGATCCTGCCACCTGCGATCAGGTTGCCATTGACCAACGCGACATAGCGACGATTTACCTCGCGCTCGGAGAGCTGCGCAACCAGCGCCGCATGCGCCTCCATCGTTTTCGCCACCACCATCGCGCCCGAGGTGTCCTTATCGAGACGATGCACGATGCCAGCACGCGGCAGTTCACGCAGACTGAGGTCGTGATGCAACAGCGCATTCACCAACGTGCCACGGGCGTTCCCAGCACCTGGATGCACGACCAGCCCCGGCGGCTTGTTGATGACGATGACGTCGCGATCCTCGAACAGGATGTCGAGTCCGATCGCCTCAGGCTCATCGGTGATCTGGATGTCACGCTCGGCATTCACGATGACGGCGTCACCGGCGTGCACGCTGTCCTTCGGTCGCACGGTCGCGCCATTCAGCGTCGCTCGGCCGTCCTTGATCCAGCCGGAAAGGCGTGAGCGCGAAAACTGCGGCAATGACTCTGCAAGCGCTTGGTCGAAGCGCTTTCCGGCCAGTTCCGGGTTGATGCGGAAGTCGAAGCGATCGCTGGCGGGCGCCTCGATCTCGGTGTCGATGATGTCGTTCATGTGGTTTCCGGGGGCAGACGGGACTGAACCCCGCGCGAATCGTGACGGACGGCCTCGCCCCGACAGTTGGCCGGGATCGGCTATGATGCTCGTCTCATTCTAGAATGGTTTGTGCCTGTGCGCTTCCAAACTCCGGCCCGACTGCTGCTGCTCACCCTTATTCTCTTTTTCGCCGCCTGCAGTAGCCGCGTGCGCATGGAAGCCGCGGAAACGCTGCCGGTCGACGCCATGTATGGCGAAGCCAAGACCGCGCTGGACGATGGTGAAGTCAAGCGCGCCGTGAAGTTTTACGAGCGCCTCGTCGCCCGCTTCCCCTACGGTCGCTATCACGAACAGGCCCAGATCGAACTTGCCTACGCGCTCTATCGCGACAACAAGCCGGATGAGTCGCTGTCCGCAATCAACCGCTTCATCAAGATCTATCCGACGCATCCGCGTATCGACTACGCCTACTACCTGCGCGGGCTGGTGAACTTCAACCGTCGTATCGGTCTGCTCGAAAAGTACTTTTCGGACGACATCACCCGACGTGACCTGCAGTACGTGCGCCAGAGCTTTCAGGATTTCGGTGAACTGGTGAACAAGTATCCGGACAGTAGTTACGCCCCGGATGCGCGCCAACGTATGGTCTATTTGCGCAATGGCTTGGCCAACTCCGAACTGATGGTGGCGAGCTACTACTTCCGCCGCGGTGCTTATCTCGCCGCCGCCGGCCGTGCCAAGTTCCTGCTCGAGACCTATCAGGAATCGCCCGCCACCGCGGATGCACTCGCAATCATGGCCGAAAGTTATCGTCGCATTGGCCGCGCCCAGCTCGGCGATGAAGCCGCGCAAGTGCTCAAGCTGAACTACCCCGAGCACCCGTATCTTGACGGCAACTGGCCGGCAAAACGCAGCAAGTGGAAGCAACTGAACCAGTTTGCGGGTTGATTAGCGCCAACCCGAAGTGATCGGATAGCGCCGGTCGCGACCAAAAGCACGTTGGGTGATGCGCGGGCCAGGTGCCGATTGACGGCGTTTGTATTCATTGCGTAGCACCATGCGCACGACGCGCTCAACGATGGCTGCATCAAACCCTTCGGCAACGATTTCGGCGCGTGAGCGATCCAGCTCGATATAGCGCTTGAGAATTTCGTCGAGCAGTTCGTAAGGCGGCAGCGAATCCTGATCCTTCTGATTTTCGCGCAGTTCGGCCGAGGGCGGCCGCGTGATCACGACCTCGGGAATCGCTGGCGAAATCGAATTTCGATAGCGGCACAGATCCCAGACTTCGGTCTTGTACACATCCTTCAGTGGCGCAAAGCCACCGCACATGTCGCCGTACAACGTCGCGTAACCGCAGGCCATCTCGCTCTTGTTGCCGGTCGACAGCACCATTCCGCCGAACTTGTTCGACAAGGCCATCAGGATCATGCCGCGAATGCGCGCTTGCAGGTTTTCCTCGGTCACATCCGGCGTACGCCCGGCGAACAACGGCTGTAGCGAATTCACCATCGCATTGAACGCATCCTCGATCTGCGCGACGTGATACTTCACTCCCAGCAACCGCGCCTGCGCTGCGGCCTCGTCCAACGATAACTGAGAGGTGTAGCGCGTCGGCATCATCACTGCGGTGACCTGCTCGGGACCCAGCGCATCGACAGCCAGCGCCAGCGTCAACGCCGAGTCAACGCCACCGGACAATCCCAACAGCACGCCGGGAAACCGGTTTTTTTGCACGTAGTCGCGGGTGCCGCGCACCAGCGCATTGTAGACACGCGCGTCATCGCTGGTTTCGCATACCGGCCAATTCACCGGCAGATAACGGCGCGCAGCGATGTCGTAATCGAGCGCCAGCAGATGGTCTTCGAAAGCCGGCGCCGGGCCAGCGATCTGGCCGTCGCGATCAACCACGAACGCACCGCCATCGAACACCAGATCGTCCTGCCCAGCCACCAGATTCACGTAGGCGATCGGTACGGCGTGTTCGCGCGCACGCCAGCTCACCACAGTGTGGCGATCGATACGATTGCGCGGGTTGAACGGTGAGGCGTTGATGACGATGAGTGCATCGGCCCCGACCTGCAGCGCTCGCTGCGCGGGCTGCGGATCCCAGATGTCTTCGCAGATCAGCGGCGCGAAACGTACGCCATCGAGATCGACCGTTGCCGCTTGGTCGCCCGCAGTGAAGTAGCGCTTCTCGTCGAACACGGTGTAGTTCGGTAACGCCTGTTTGCGATAGCGCACGAGCACGTCACCATCGCGAATCCAACTCAGCGCGTTGTAGCGACGATCGCCTTCCTGCACTGGATGACCGACGATCAGGTCGATGCCGTGCACGCGGCCAGCGATCTGCGCGAGATAGTCGTCACAGGTGCGAATGAAACTCGGACGCAAGATCAGGTCTTCGGCGAGATAGCCGGACAAGGTCAGTTCCGGGAACACGATCAAGCGTGCACCGATCAGGTCGCGCGCACGCTCGGCCAAAGCCACGATGCGATCCGCGTTCTCGGAAATGGCCGCGACCGGAAAGTCGAACTGGGCGAGAGCGATGCGGATCGAGGCCATATTGCCTTTGCAATTCACTGTAGGAGCGACCCATGGGTCGCGATCCTTTGTCGCGTGTTGAAAATCGCGACCCGTGGGTCGCTCCTACATGCGTTGAGAGAATCGCGACCCGTGGGTCGCTCCTACATGCGTTGAGAGAATCGCGACCCGTGGGTCGCTCCTACATGCGTTGAGAGAATCGCGACCCGTGGGTCGCTCTACGTGCGTTGAGAGAATCGCGACCCGTGGGTCGCTCCTACATGCGTTGAGAGAATCGCGACCCGTGGGTCGCTCCTACTTCTTCGCTTTTAGGGCTGCTTCGATGGCACGACCGAGATCCGCCGGTGATTTCACCGTGGTCACGCCGGCCTTCTCAAGCGCTGCGAACTTTGCTGCTGCAGTGCCTTTGCCACCGGAGATGATGGCGCCGGCGTGGCCCATACGTTTGCCCGCAGGTGCAGACGCGCCAGCGATGAACGCGACGACCGGCTTCTTGACGTATTCCTCGATGAACTCGGCCGCTTCTTCTTCCGCCGAACCGCCGATTTCGCCGACCATGATGATGCCTTCGGTCTGCGGATCGTCCTGGAACATGCTCAGGCAGTCGATGAAATTGAGACCGTTGATCGGATCGCCGCCGATGCCGATGCAGGTGCTCTGGCCGAGGCCGGCATTCGTGGTCTGGAACACCGCTTCATAGGTCAGCGTGCCCGAACGCGAGACAATGCCAATCTTGCCCGGCTTGTGGATATGCCCCGGCATGATGCCGATCTTGCACTCGCCTGGGGTGATGATGCCCGGGCAATTCGGACCGATCAGCACCGTATCCGGGTAGTGCGCGAGCGCATTCTTGACGCGCAGCATATCGAGCACTGGAATACCTTCGGTAATCGCGACGATGACGCGAATACCAGCATCGGCCGCTTCGAGAATGGCGTCGGCCGCAAACGGCGGCGGCACGAAGATCATCGACGCATCGGCACCGGTGTCATCCACGGCTTCCTGCACGGTATCGAACACCGGCAAGCCGACGTGCTGTGAACCGCCCTTGCCCGGCGTGACCCCACCGACCAGCAAGGTGCCGTAATCCAACGCTTGTTCTGAATGAAAAGTGCCTTGGCTGCCAGTAAAGCCTTGGCAGATGACCTTGGTGCCCTTGTTGACAAGTACGCTCATGGTCGCTGCTCCTTAACCGTTAACTGCCGCGACCGCTTTCTGCGCCGCGTCGTTGAGATCCGTCGCCGGAATGATCTTGAAGCCGGAGCCGGCCAGCAGTTCGCGGCCCTTCTCGACATTGGTGCCTTCGAGGCGCACGACCACCGGAATGGTGACGCCAACGTCCTTGACCGCGGCGATGATGCCTTCGGCAATCATGTCGCAGCGGACGATGCCACCGAAGATGTTCACCAGGATCGCCTTGACCTTGTCCGAGCTCAGGATGAGCTTGAACGCTTCGGCGACGCGCTCCTTGGTGGCGCCACCGCCGACGTCGAGGAAGTTCGCCGGTTCGCCTCCCGCAAGCTTGATCACGTCCATCGTCGCCATCGCCAAGCCGGCACCATTGACCATGCAGCCGATGTTGCCGTCCATCTGCACGTAGTTCAGATGATGGTTCACGGCCTCGGCCTCGGCCGGATCCTCCTGGTTGATGTCGCGCATCGCCGCAAGTTTCGGATGGCGGAATTCGGCGTTGTCATCCGAGTTCAGTTTGCCGTCGAGCGCCATCAGGTCACCCGACGCGACGATCGCCAACGGGTTCAACTCGATCAGCGCCATGTCTTTGTCCATGAACAGCTTGTACACGCCGGACATGATCTTGGTGAGCTGGCCAACTTGCTTCATCGTCAGACCCATCGCAAAGCCGACCTTGCGGCATTGGTACGGCTGCAGACCCTGCACATAGTCGACGATGACAGTGTGGATCGCTTCCGGGTTGTCCTTCGCGACCTGTTCGATGTCGACGCCGCCGGCGGCAGACACGATGAACGACACCGCCTTTGTCGCACGGTCGACGAGGCAGCTCAGGTACAACTCTTGGTCGATGTCATTGGCTTCCGAAATCAGCACGGTGTCGACCGGCAGCGCACGCCCAGCCGATTGATACGTGACCATCTTGCTGCCGAGCATCTTGCCGGCAGCTTCTTTGACGCCATCGATGTCACGCACCAGCTTCACGCCGCCGGCTTTGCCGCGACCGCCAGCGTGGATCTGGGCCTTCACAACCCATTGTTCGCCACCGATAGCGCGCGCCGCTTCGGCCGCCTGCTCAATCGTCGTGGCGATACGGCCGGCCGGAACCGGGATGGCGTAATCGGCGAACAAAGCTTTCGCTTGGTACTCGTGGAAGTTCATGAGTCACCTGCTGGAGGGGAAAGGGACACAGACCGGCGCAGAGCACGGACCGGGAAAATGCGGACGCGTATTGTGCCAAAGCCGGGCGGCAAACGCGAAAGGAGAAATGGCGGCGCTGTCAGCCGAGACCGATTCAACGCAGATCGGCGATGACGCGTACCGCGAAATCCTTCGCGAATTCCGCCGGCTGTCCACCGCGAATCAAGCCGTCCTGAAGTTGCTTTGACAAGCGCGCCTTCTGCAGAAAATTGAGCTTCTGGCCGCGCCCGAAGTCGACCGCTCGGCGGTGCAACAGTGTCAACGCCATGTCGCGCTTCTGCTTCTGCTTGGTCGCCTTCTTCGGCTTTTCGCCCGCACCGTCGTGCAATGCAGGCAATTGCCCCACATCGCGCAGCAAGTCGGACGCGAATTGATCAACAAACGCAAAGGAGAACCATCGAAACATGATCTGACACCCGCCTGCATGGTCGCGCCGTCGCGAATCGCTTCGACGCCCGAGTGGCGCTGGTGGAATTGTAGCGACGAGACCACTATTGTCCATCGCTTCCCTTGATTCCTCGCATCAGTTCGAGCACGAAACCATGAGTCTATTTCAGCGGATCATCGATATCTTTCGTCCACGATCGACAGCGCTACCGAATGATCCGCAGTCGATCGCCGCACTCAAGTTGATCGAATTGGGTCAGGCCGCCGAAAAAGCTGGGCAGCTCGATGAAGCCCGTCGTTATTACGAGCAAGCGGTCGCGACTGCTCCCAAGCTCGCCAAAGCGCACATGAATCTGGGCAATGCGCACCTGGCGGCCCAAGCCGTCGACAAGGCGCTTGATGCCTACAGGACGGCCATTAAGCTAGACCCCGAATCTGCCCCCGCCCATTACAACTTGGGCAACGCGTACTGGCATCTGAATCAGGCCGAATCAGCGCTAGCCTCCTATCTTGCCGCTACCGATCTCGACCCGAAGTTCGCGATGCCTTGGATTGCTATAGGCAACACGTTGTCCGGTCTCGATAGGCACGATGACGCAATCGACGCTTGCAACCAAGCACTCAAGATCGAACCAAGAAACGTCGAAGCGCATGTCACGCTGAGCTTGGCGCTAAAAAACGCCGGGCGAGTGGACGACTGCATTTCTGAAATGCGTACAGCCGTTGCAATTCGCCCAGACCACCCAATCGCATTGACGAACTTAGCCAACTATCTGGAAAGTGCATTTCAGTTTAAGGAAGCTCAAGTTTGTTACCGGCGTGCGGTTGAAATTTCTCCTGACGCAGGGCACTTAGATACCGCATTTCTGTACCTCCTCAGTCAGGATGGTGCCATCGACTCTGAGACGCTATTTCGCGAGCATCTCGCAGTTGGCCAAAAATTTGATCGTCAAGGACCGGCCCACAGACAGGCTCACACGAACACGCGCGACCCTGATCGCATCATTCGCATAGGAATTGTTTCTGCCGACTTGCGAAATCATGCAGTCGCACATTTTATCGAGCCTATTGTTAGACATATTGGTATTTATAAAGAGATTGAAATTCTTGCCTATCATAACTATAAAGCCGAAGACGAAGGGAGCAACACGCTTCGCCAGTATTTCAAAAAATGGCTAATGGTTGTCGATCTGCATGACGATGCGTTGGAAGCACAAATCCGAGCCGACAGCATTGACATATTGATCGATCTATCCGGCCATACATTTGGGAACAGACTATCCGTGTTTGCGCGCAAGCCAGCGCCGATTCAAGCAAGCTGGATTGGGTACCCCGGGACGACTGGAATGCAAACGATGGACTATTACATCGCCGATCCAAAATTCTTGCCTCCGGATGTCTTTGCTCGTCAGTTTGTTGAAAAACTAGTATACCTTCCCTCAACAGCACCGTATGTGCCATTTTCAATTGCGCCGCCGATAGAAGCACTTCCAGCCTTGACTCAAAGACATTTCACGTTTGGAAGTTTTAATCGTCCCAACAAAATTCATAGGAATGTGATATCGCTGTGGGCACGCGTGCTTCGCGGCGCACCGGAATCACACCTATTGCTGGCAGGAATATCCGATCAATACCAAATTGATTTGTTGACACGCTGGTTTGCTGAAGAAGAAATTGCAGACGACAGAATTCGCTTTCATCTCCGCAGCATTGTCGAGCCATACCTGCGCTTGCACCATGAAGTTGATCTTTGCCTGGATACCTTTCCGTATACTGGCGGCACCACGACGCGCCATGCATTTTGGATGGGCGTTCCGACTTTGACGATTGCTGGCACAACGCCCGCCAGCAGACAAGCCTCGTCCATTATGGAGCTTATGCAGTTGCAAGAGTTCGTGGCGCACTCGGAAGACAATTTTGTGAAGCTCGCCGTCGAGTGGAGTCAACGTTTGAACGACCTTGCGCAAATTCGGGCGACCATGCGCGATCGCTACCAATCGTCGCCACTCGGCAAACCGGAACTGATCACTTCTGCTTTCGCGCAAGCGACAAGAATAATGTGGCAACACTGGTGCGCCAACGAGCCGCCGCAGATGATCGATGTCAGTGCGATCGCACCATGAGCGGTGACATTGCTCCTTGGGCGTCTGACATGAACGTCATGAATAATGCTTCACTTCTTGCGCACCGCCGGAACCCCCGCCACCAGCGCGCCCGCTTCGACGGACTTGGTCACGCAGGCGCCTGCGGCGATCAGGGCGCCATCGCCAATCACGAGGGGTGATGCGGCACTGCCGTTGATGATATTGGCGCCGGTGCCGATGAAAACATCGCGACCGATTTTCACGTGTCCCGATACGTGCACGCCAGGAGACAACGTGGAAAAGTCATCGATGCGCACGTCATGACTGACGCTGCAGCCAATGTTGACATGCACATGCTCGCCGAGGGCGATATCCACGGTCAGCACAGCGCCTGCACACACCACGCAGCCCGGACCGAACAGCACGGAACTGGATGCTTCGACGCGCGGATGCACCAAAACGGTCGGCTGCAAGTTGATGCTCGTGCATGCCCTGGCCGCTTTACGACGCAGGGTTGAATCGCCAACCGCAGCCACGAAACGATCACCATCCACGACAACAATCTCATTCAACAGACGCACTTGAATGCCGTTGACCGGACCGTTGGCATAGGCGCTGTCGTCGACCAGAAACACCACCTCAACCAAGCTACCCCAAGCTTGCCGAGCGAGATGCGCGATCTCGCGGCCGTGCCCACCAGCTCCGAATACATACAGACGCTGAAACGGCGGATGCTCGTGCAGAAATGGATGGGAGCTCAATCGCTGCCTCCGCACCCCCGCGCACTACTTGCGCAATTTTCTCGGCCGCGTGTGCGGGCAGCGTCGTTCCTGTCGGCAACACGATCACTCGATCCGCGACGAACTGAGTCTGAGGGAGCAAGACACCCGCGTTCGGGAACAGCTCTCGGTAGGGTTTCATTCGGTGGCATCCTGGCCAGAAATATTTTCGGGCCAATACATTTTCAGTGTGCAGCGCGGCCAAAATGGCGTCGCGCCGCTGCACACCGCCTTCCGTCACTTCCAGCACGACGTACTGAAAATTGTTCCGTCCGCTCGGCTCATACTGAAGCAATCGCACGTCAGCGATCCCGTTCAGCGCGAGCCGATACGCTTCATGATTTCGCCGATTGGCCTCGACCACGGTGTCGATGAAGTCGAAATTGGTGAGCCCCATTGCCGCACAAACTTCAACCATCTTCCCATTGGTGCCCGGGTGGATGACGTTGTCGAGTCCCGCGAACCCGAAATTTCGCATCAGGCGCAGCGTTTCGGCCAGTTCATCCTCATTGGTGACGACAGCGCCGCCCTCCAGCGAATTGAAGAACTTGGTGGCATGAAAACTGAGCACTTCCGCACGCCCAAAATTGCCGATCATGCGTCGGCCGTGCGAACAACAGAATGCATGCGCCGCATCGAACAGCAACGTCAACCCATGCTCATCCGCAATCTCCTGCAATGCCTCAACTGGCGCAGGCCGCCCCCAGAGATGAACGCCGATAATCCCCGTGGTGCGCGAGGTGATCATCTGTCGCACCGCATGGGGATCCAGATTGTGGGTAGACGGGTCGATATCAGCGAAGACCGGCGTGATGCCTTGCCAATGAAGGGCGTGTGCCGTGGCGATGAACGTATACGAGGGGACGATCACCTCGCCTGTCATTCCGAGCGCACGAATCGCAATTTCCAACGCGATGGTGCCATTGCACATAGCAACGCAGTGCTTTACGCCCAGATAGTCCGAGACGCGTCTTTCGAATTCCTGAACGAGCGGGCCATTGTTGCTCAGCCAACGCCGATCGAACATCTCGCCGGCAAGACGCAAAAATTGCTCACGGTCGCCGATGTTGGGGCGCCCAACATGCAGAGGCTCTGGAAACATCGGCGCCGCACCGTTGGTCGCCCGGTCGGCGGAGGGTGCCATGGTCTTGTCAGGTGCAGGCAGCATGATTCGCTTCGGACTGAACGAGGCCATAGGTTAGCCGGAATACAAGGCGATTATCGCGCGCTGAATTGCCGCTACAGATGTGATAAGAAAACACCAGTCCAACTTGAGCCAGCCGCATTGTTCGATCGAACCCGCTCCCGTTACAGCGACCGCAGTTTGGTACAACGCGAGACCTATTTTTTTTCGCTGTATCGGATTCTGCAGGCGAGCCTGCTGGCCGGATTGTTGTTCACGCCGTTCGGCCCAACTGGTCACGGTCAACGAACCGCTGTTCGCGCGTGGCGTTTCGATCGTGTATTTGATTGCCGCGATCGTGCTCCTGTACTGGGGCAGCATCGGTGACCATACCCGGCGCATGCCGGTCTATCTCGGTATCGCTTTCGATATCATCGCGACCCTGCTCACGCTGTACGCAACGTCGAATCTCGACGCCGGTATCGCGACACTGATTCTGATCAATATCGCCAGCGCAGCAACGCTGTTGCCTTATCGCTCGGCCTTCGCGTTCGCGTTGATCGCCGGCGGCGGTGGCTTCATCGAGCGCTCGGTGAGCGCCTTCCTTATTGGCGAAAGCGAACGCAGTATCGGCGAGGTGCTGCTGTTCGCACTCGCCTATGTCGCTGCGGCCGGTCTAAGTCAATTGCTGCGCACCGAGGTGACGCAGCGTCAGATATTGATGGATCGACAGGAATCAGACCTTGCCAGCCTGTCGCAGTTGAACGAACTGATCATTCGACGCATGCGCTCTGGTGTCATCGTCGTCGACGACCGCAACCAAATCCAGCGTATCAACGAGTCCGCCTGGCATCTGCTCGGACAGACGTCACCGACGCGCAAGGATCTCAATGGCATCAACTCGGCTTTGTCGATGCGCGTGAATGAATGGCGCGCGGGTCATGCCGCTAATTTGCGGCCGCTGTCGCTGGCCGAGGGTCAGCCAGAAGTGATTCCACGCTTCGTCGCAGTGCCGCAATCGGACGCGCACCTGTGCATTGCATTCCTTGAAGACACCTCGCTGATGACGCGCCAGGCCGAGCAACTGACATTGAGCTCACTGGGCCGGCTTTCCGCCAGTATTGCGCATGAGGTGCGTAACCCGCTGGCGGCGATCTCGCATGCGTCGCAGTTGCTGGCCGAGTCCGAGGAGTTTCCGGCATCCGACCGGCGCCTGCTCGAAATCATCCGCGGCCAATGTCTGCGCATGAACGCGATTGTCGAGAACATTCTGCAGTTGTCGCGGCGCCAGCATTCGAAGCAGGAGCTGGTGCTGTTGCCGCGATGGGCGGAAGCCTTCGTAGAGGAATTCCGCACCGTCCAGCCACTTGGGCAAGACGAACTAAAGCTGGTTGTGCAGGCCGCTGGCGTCTCGTCGATGTTCGACCCTGACCAGTTGCAGCAAGTCGCATGGAACCTCGTCAAGAACGCGCTGCGCTATGGACGCATGCCGAACGAACCGGCGCGCGTCAGCGTGGTCGTCCGCCGGCTGCCCGACACCCAGCAGACCGTACTCGAAGTGACCGATCGCGGCCCCGGCATTCCGGCCAAACAGACTGCACACATCTTTGAACCCTTCTTTACCACCAGCGAAATGGGCACCGGCCTTGGGCTCTACATCGCTCGCCAGTTGTGCGAGACCAATCAGGCCACACTCGATTACCATTCACTGGCCGGCGGCGGCAGTTGTTTCCGCATCAGCTTCCACGGCCAACCCGGCACCGACATCGCCTGACCGACATGGAATGACGCCACGATGAGTCGCCAGACTGCTCTTGTCATCGACGACGAACCCGATATCCGCGAACTGCTGGTGATGACGCTGACGCGCATGGGTCTTGCGGTCGATACCGCCGCGACCCAAGCCGAGGCGATGGCGCGGCTTGCTGAACATGCGTACGACCTCTGCTTTACCGATATGCGTCTGCCCGACGGCAATGGTCAGGACATCGTCGCGCACGTCGCCAAACACCACCCGCAGACGCCGATCGCGATGATCACCGCATTCGGCAATGTCGACGCGGCCGTTAACGCACTCAAGGCCGGCGCCTTCGACTTCGTCTCCAAACCCGTCGAGCTCGCGGTGTTGCGCCGCCTGGTCCAGACCGCGCTTAAGCTCGGCGAGGAACGCAAGGCCGAAACCCAAGGCTCGAACGACAAGTTGATCGGCCAATCGGCCGCGATGCAATCGGTGCGCGCCACGATCGCGAAAGTCGCGCGCAGCCAAGCGCCGGTCTACATCCGTGGTGAATCGGGCACCGGTAAAGAGCTGGTCGCGCGCATGATCCACGAACTCGGCCCACGCGCAGCCGGCCCGTTCGTGCCAGTGAACTGCGGCGCGATTCCATCCGAATTGATGGAATCCGAATTCTTCGGCCACAAGAAAGGCAGCTTCACCGGCGCTGCCACCGACAAGGAAGGCCTGTTCCAGGCCGCTGCCGGTGGCACCCTGTTCCTCGATGAAGTCGCCGACCTGCCGATACACATGCAAGTGAAGCTACTGCGCGTCATCCAGGAAAAGGCGCTGCGCGCGGTTGGCTCGACCACCGAAGTGCCGATCGACGTGCGCGTACTCAGTGCCACTCACCGCGATTTGTCCAAATTGGTCGACCAGGGGCAGTTTCGGCAAGACCTGTTTTACCGCATCAATGTCATCGAGGTAAAAGTGCCGCCGCTGCGCGAGCGCGCCGAGGACATCCCGATGCTGGCCGAGCATTATCTTGACCGCATTGCCCCGGAATGGGGCATCGAGCGCCCACAAGTGTGTGAAACGGCGCTCAAGGCATTGATGCTTTACGGTTTCCCGGGCAATGTTCGCGAACTGGAGAACATCCTCGAACGCGCCGTCGCAATGTGCGAAGACAACCGCATTGAAGTCGATGACCTGCGCCTGCCGGAACCGAGTTGCGCGGATACCGCATCGGCCTTGGATGCCCTCAAGGCCACCTCAAGGGGTGGTGCGTCGGCGACGGACGCCAGTGGCACGGCCAATCTCGTGGACTACATTGACAGTCTCGAACGCGATGCCATCGTCAAGGCGCTCGAAGAATGCCGGTCCAACAAGACCAAGGCCGCCACGAAGCTCGGCATCACCTTCCGGGCATTGCGTTACAAGTTGAAAAAGCTGGAGATTGAATGATGACTATTCGCAGCTTGAATCGTTGGCAAGCGTCCGCTGGCCACTTCAGTTTCAGCCTGGCGCTGGGGCTGGCGATATTCACGCTGTTCCGCTTCATTTGGTACCCCGGCGCCCTGTTTCCCTTGGGCGGCGCCGGCAAGTTGCTTTTCCTGGTCGTAGGAATAGATGTCGTTCTAGGGCCATTGTTGACGCTGATCGTCTTCCATCCAAAGAAGAAGTCGCTGATCTGGGACCTTGCCGTCATTGTGGCGGTTCAGTTGGGAGCACTCGGCTACGGCGTCTGGGTGATGGCACAGTCCAGGCCGGTTTATCTCGTGGGCGCAATCGATCGATACGAACTCGTCACCGCCAACAACATTCATCCGGATGAACTGGCCGCTGCTGCACAGCCAGAATGGAAGTCGTTGTCGTGGTTCGGGCCGGTGGTGGTTGGCACCAAGGCACCCGACAACCCCACCGAACGGATTGACCAAGCACTCGCCGCCTTGAACGGAGGTCCCGACCTTGCACAGTTGCCAAGGTATTTTGTTCCGCTATCTGCCATTGCGGACAAATTGGTAGAGAAATCAAGGCCTTTGGCCGATTACGAAACCATTGCACGCGAACACATCACTGAATTGCGGCGGTGGCTCAAGGCAAATGGCATCGACGAGTCAAGCGTTGCCGTGCTGCCACTCAAGGCCCGACTCGGCGTCGGCGCTGTTCTGATCGACCGCAACACCGCAATTCCACTGAGGACGGCCACTTTTGATGGATACGCGACCCCAAATAGCGGTCCGGCGGACAACGCCGAGCCGACGCGGTAGTCGAAGTGCCAACTCCATCACACTCGATAATGCAAGGGTTGCCCATTGGCATAGCCTATGCTTCTATCTCGTTGCACGGTCGCCGTGCTGGCCCGAGGGCCAGGGATCAAGGCCAACTGCCAGTCCCGCGAACGTGGAAATTGTTAGCTAGCCAACTTACTAGGGGTTCCCCATGAAGAAGACTCAACAAGGCTTTACCCTCATCGAACTGATGATCGTCGTCGCCATCATCGGCATTCTCGCCGCGATCGCTCTGCCGGC
This sequence comes from Rhodanobacteraceae bacterium, assembly GCA_016708465.1. Lineage (GTDB taxonomy): Bacteria > Pseudomonadota > Gammaproteobacteria > Xanthomonadales > Ahniellaceae > JADKHK01. Next base: position 109,347 of record JADJFT010000009.1, on the reverse strand, counting down.
CTATCAGGACTACACGATCCGCGCTCGCGTATCGGAATTGATCTTGGCAGCCAGCGCGGCCCGTACCTGCATCACTGAAGCTTCACAGCTTGGCTGGCCGCTACCCGTGGCAGCTGCGTCGCACCGGGCATCGGTGGATTTGTTTCGGCCGCGACTTTGTCGGAGCCGCCATTCAGATCACCGGCAATGCGTCTGCAGGCTCACAGGTCATCACGCTTACGCCGACATGGGACGGCGTTTTGGGCTCCGTCACTTGGGCTTGCACCGCGTCGGTTCCGCGCTACGCACCGCAGTCCTGCGGCTGATCCCGCTGCAACATCGGTGCTTTCCGCGCCGCGTAAAAGCGCCCCTCTCCGGAGGGGCGTTTTTTTGGTTCATTGTCAACCCATGCCGCCGCCAACCCGTCCAGAGTGAACCCATCAACAGGCGGCCAGACGCACTACTACCGCCCAATCGGATCGAAAAGTAAGGCCAAATTTGGCAACCAGCATTCTTCGATCCATCCGGTCGGTATCGATCGACCGCAATCTCGGAAGATCCACGTTTTGGCACGTGAATTGCTGGTTACCATCCAGCGACATTTCGAGATCACTGCACATTCTGGTGCTGACCGGTTGTCCGCTTTGACCATGAGGCAGCAACAATGAAAAATCAAGACGGTTTCACATTGATCGAACTGATGATCGTGGTTGCCATCATCGGCATTTTGGCCGCGATCGCGTTGCCGGCCTATCAGGACTACACCATTCGCTCACGCGTTTCCGAACTGATCATTGCCGCGAGTGCCTCACGAAACTGCGTCATTGAGGCATCGCAGAATGCGTTCGTTGCTACTCGCGGAACTTGTCAGCCGCCGGGGATTGGTGGATTCGTCTCATCCGCGACAATTTCTGCCGTTGGCGTAATTGAAGTGACCGGCACTGCAGATGCGGGCAGTCAAGTCATTTCGCTGACACCGACGTATGACGCGACGCTCGGCTCTGTCACCTGGTCCTGCGGCGCAACTATTCCCCGCTACGCGCCGCAATCGTGCGGATGACACGCCGTCACCTCTCTTCGGAATTTTGGACTGAACTTTCTTCTGGCGCCACAAGCCCTGCCTGAAACAACATTTCAAACAGTCCAATGACCTGCGCTGGTGAGACGTCAAATTCGTCAGACCAGTCACTCAAGGAAACCGGCAGCCTGCGCGCTGCCGAGATGACGAAGTAGACGCACCGCCCATGATTGACTCGTGGGGATACCGATACGAACGGTCACTCGGTCACCGCTGACCAGCGCGCATTGCTGGACGCCATCGACTTCCGCCGCGAATAGGATCGCTGAACCCTTCGGCAAACGCGGGCGGCTGTCCATTCGCCAACCCGCGTTCGCAAGTACCGGTTCACCAGAGAACAGCGCCCGAACGTCCGCCCAGTCGATGGCCTTGATCGATTGCAGTTGACTGGTCCGCGATTGCACCGGCGCAATGATGTCGGTGGCTGCACGGCGACACTGATCCACGAAGATCGCGACCGCCATACATTCCAGTAGTCGCCAACCGTCGTCATAAAACGCGCCTTGCCGCGACAGGGTTTTTTCAAAGTCGTGCCGCAAAACCTCAGCATCGAACGGCAAGTCATTCTGGCCAAGATACTTCTCGATGAACGGCCCGGCGACACGCCGGAACATCTCGAACACCATGATCTGGATAGATCGTTGATCGTCGGTGCTGACGAAGGGCACCTTTGGATGATTTCGGTCATATGTCGGCGCACGACGAACCAACGCATCCCGCACGATCGACTTGTTCCAGAACAACTCTGGATGCAATGACGCCGGAACCGACGCCAGCAACTCGACCAGATGGTGGTCTAGAAATGGAACCCTTGCTTCGAGACTTTGCGCCATGCTGGTGCGGTCTTCGTGCCACAGGTTGTAGCACTGCAATTGATTGATCTGAAGCCGCATGAAGCGGTGATAGGGCTCGATTTCAGCATTGGAAGGCGGCCGGGCAAGTGCGGTGAATCGGTCCGGCATGCCCGCCGCAACGGCAGCTGCCAGCCGCAGTCCCGGCTGCACCTCTTCCTCCAGATATTGCGTCCAATCTGCGCGAGGGCGATCGATGCGATGCGAATATCCGCCCGCGAATTCATCCGCACCCTGCCCGAGCAACACGACTTTCAGTTGCGGGCACTCGCGTCGCGCGAAGCGATGCAGTTCTTCCTTGAGAATCCACTCCGGATTGAAGCGCGGCGAGTCCATCATCGCGACCGATTGCTCAAGGCGCGCCAGATCGAACTGAATGTCGTCAAGAAATGTTCGGAAATCAAACAGAACGGGATGCCACGGAACACCCAGTGCCGTCGTCAGTCGTCGTGCGGACTCCACATCGCCAGCGCGAAACGAGGTCCGCTCGACCACAGTGAAACAAGCCAGATCGGCTTGATGCCGAGCAGCGGTCGCCGCGATCAACGACGAATCGATGCCACCGCTGAGGTGCAGTCCGACGGGCACATCAGCGAGCAGATGCGACACGATGGCCTTTTCGACACGCTCGTCATAGGCCTCCCGATAGGCGCGCGTCGTTCCCGAAAGGCGCGCTCGCAACATGGTCGTCGATTCGCCAATAGGCCTCACTGCAGACCGCATTGGCATCGACCATCAAATAGTGCCCGCCGGGAAGATGCTCCACACCACGAATATACGTCGGCACCGGTGTTCGCATCAGGAAAGTGGGTTGCACCAACGCATTCCAATCCAGGTCGCGCGGACACTGCGGGTGCATCATGAGCGCCTTCAACTCGGAGCCAAACAACAAGCCGTCAGGCAGCCTCACGACATACAAAGGTTTGATACCCATGCGATCACGAGCGAGCACTAACTGGCGCGCCTCGCGGTCCCAGATCAACAGTGCGAACATGCCGTCCAGTTTCGTCAGCGCCGAAATGCCCTCCCGTTCGTAGAGATGCATCGGCACCTCCGAATCGGAATGAGTCGCGAACAGATGGTCCGCATCAAAACTGCGGCGCAGCGCCAAATGGTTGTAAATCTCGCCGTTGACGACGGTAAGCAAATTGCCGCGTGCGTTGGGGATCGGCTGCTGCCCGCCGCTCAGGTCGATGATTGAAAGCCGGCGAAAAACCAGCGAAAGCGTACCGTCGTCGTAGATCTGCTCATCGTTCGGACCGCGGTGTGCGATTGCATTACCCATTCGGGCAAGAATCGCCGCGCGGGCCACTGGATCAAGGCGCGTCGCCCCGAAAGCGACGAATCCGGCAAATCCACACATCAAGTTCTCCTAGAAAGAGCCGAGGGACGCGTCGCTGGTGATCGAAAGCAGCTCTGACTGCGAACAGGGCCAAAGACATAGCCCAACATTCCGAAGTATTGGATGAACGCGCTATCCTGTTTGCGGTAAAGTCTAGCCGGTTCCTTGAAGGACTCGATCCATGGCCACGCCCAGCTCCAATTCGCTCGCAGGCATGCCCGGCATTGCCCGACGACTGGCGGCCGAAGGCATCGTGCCGGAGGACGTCGCGCGCAAGGCCGTCGAAGAGTCTTCCAAGCAGAAGATCCCGCTGGTCAGCTATTTTGTCCAGAATGGCATTGCGCCTGCCGCAGCAGTTGCGAATGCCGCGTCGATCGAGTTCGGTATTCCGCTTGTGGATGTCCGCGCCATCGATCCACGTGCGATGCCGATCAAATTGGTCGAGGAAAAACTGATCCAAACGCATAAGGCGCTGCCGTTGTGGAAGCGCGGCAACCGGCTGTTCGTAGGGATCTCTGACCCGACCAACCTGCGCGCATTGGATGACATCAAGTTCGCGGCAAATATGCCGGTCGAGCCGATCTTGGTGCCCGAAGATACGCTCGAGCGCATGATCGACACCGCACTGGCCGGGGCCGATCAGTTGAATGCGGGCGGCGATGACGATGACGAGGGCCTGGTCGATCTGGAATCCGAGAGCGGCGACCTCGATGACGAAGGCAGCGGCGGGTCGGGTGTCGATGCGGGTGGCGACGACACGCCGGTCGTGCGCTTCGTCAACAAGGTGCTGCTGGATGCGCTGAAACGTGGTGCGTCGGACATCCACTTCGAGCCGTTCGAGACCTCGGTGCGCGTGCGCCTGCGTATCGACGGGATGCTGCGCGCGGTCGCGAACGCACCGGTCAAACTGTCCCCGCGTATCTCCGCCCGACTCAAGGTCATGTCCGGTCTCGACATCGCAGAGCGACGTGTGCCGCAGGATGGGCGTATCAAGCTCAATATTTCCAAGACCAAGTCGATCGACTTCCGCGTCTCGACTTGCCCAACCCTGTTCGGTGAAAAGGTCGTGCTGCGTATCCTCGATGCGTCAGCGGCCAAACTCGGCATCGAAAAACTGGGCTACGAAGAAGAGCAGCGCAAGTTGTTTCTGGATGCGATCCAGAAGCCCTATGGCATGGTGCTGGTGACCGGGCCGACCGGCTCCGGCAAGACCGTCTCGCTGTACACCGGCCTGAATATCCTGAACACCGAGGCGGTGAATATCTCGACTGCCGAGGATCCGGTGGAAATCCGCGTATTCGGCATTAACCAAGTACAGCAGAACGTCAAAAAAGGCATGACCTTCGCGGCTGCATTGCGCTCATTCCTGCGCCAAGATCCGGACATCATCATGGTCGGCGAGATCCGCGATCTTGAAACAGCGGAAATCGCGATCAAGGCTGCGCAGACCGGGCACTTCGTACTGTCGACTCTGCATACCAACGACGCACCACAAACGATTGCGCGCCTGATGAACATGGGCATCGCCCCATACAACATCACGTCTGCGGTCACACTGATTACCGCACAGCGCCTCGCGCGCCGACTGCATGACTGCAAGCGTCCGCTCAAGATTCCAAAAGAAGCGCTGTTGGCGGAAGGCTTCCGACCGGAAGATATCGATACGATGACGATCTACGAAGCAGTAGGCTGCAGTGGCTGCAATGAAGGTTACAAGGGTCGCGTCGGCATCTATCAGGTCATGCCGATGATCGACGAGATTCAGGCCATTATTCTTTCCGGCGGCAACGCCAACCAGATCGCCGAAGTCTCCCGTCGCATTGGCATCAACGATCTGCGACAGTCGGCACTGAAAAAGTGCAAGGATGGATTTACAAGCCTTGCCGAGATCAACCGCGTGACCAAGGACTAAGCCATGGCAACTGCGACCGCAACCAAGACTGCAACTCGAAAAGCTCCTGCGCCTGTTCAACGTGGCGAGACCATGCCCGTATTCAAATGGGAAGGTACCGACAAGCGCGGAAAGAAGATGCACGGCGAGGTTCGCGCAAAAAACGTGAATCTGGCGAAGGCCGATCTACGCAAGCAAGGGATCAATCCGAGCAAGGTCGCCGAGCGAAAAGCCGGCTTGTTTGCGAAGCGGGGCAAAATCACCGCGCAGGACATCGCGACCTTCAGCCGCCAGATCGCGACGATGATGGCGTCCGGCGTGCCCATGGTGCAAGCCTTCGACCTGATTGCCTCGGGCACGAAGAATGCCGCTCTGGCGAACATGCTGAACGCGATCAAATCCGATATCGAGGGCGGCTCCAGCCTGCATGAAGCGATCGGCCGTCACCCGCTGTATTTCGACGAGCTGTATCGCAACCTCGTCAAGGCGGGCGAGTCGGCGGGCGTCCTCGATACCGTTTTGGATACCGTCGCAAGCTACAAGGAAAATATCGAAGCACTGAAAGGAAAGATCAAGAAAGCGCTGTTTTATCCTGCGGCAGTCATCGCCGTCGCGATTATTGTCAGCGCCGTGCTGCTGATTTTTGTCGTCCCACAATTCAAGACGGTATTTGCGAGTTTTGGCGCCGACCTGCCGGCCTTCACGTTGTTGGTATTGGGCATGTCCGAGTTCGTCGTCGGTTATTGGTGGGCGATTCTCTTAATCGCCATGGGCGCGGGATATGCATTTGTCGAGGCATATCGGCGCTCCAACGCCATGCAACACCTAATCGCTCGTATCTTGCTCAAATTGCCGGTCATCGGCGGCATTTTGCACGCCTCGGCTGTGGCGCGTTTCGCGCGTACCTTGGCGCTGACTTTCAAGTCGGGCGTGCCGCTGGTGGAGGCGCTGGAAACCGTGGCTGGAGCCACCGGCAACATCATCTATTCCCAAGCGGTCCTGAAAATGAAGGAAGACGTCGCCGTCGGCTACTCGCTGGCGATTTCGATGCGCCAAGTCAACCTGTTCCCGACCATGGTCGAACAAATGACTTCGATCGGCGAAGAAGCGGGTGCCCTCGATACCATGCTGTTCAAGGTCGCTGAGTTCTACGAGCGTGAGGTCAATAACGCGGTCGATACGCTCACAAGCCTGCTCGAACCCTTCATTATCGTCATTATCGGCAGCATGGTCGGCAGTCTCGTGATCGCCATGTATCTGCCGATCTTCAAGCTCGGCGCGGTGGTTTGATCGCTCATGCTTGCGTTTGACTGGTTGTTCGCAAATACGGCGGCCTTGGTGGCCGCCGTATTTGTTTTGGGCCTGGTGATCGGCAGCTTCCTGAATGTCGTGATTCTGCGTACGCCGCCGCGCTTGGAATTCGCGTGGAAGCGCGAGGCCCGCGAGATTCTGGAGTTACCGGAAACCCAAGACACACCGCCGCCCGGTCTGGTCGCGGATCGTTCGCGCTGCCCCAAGTGCGGGCATCAGTTGTCTTGGTACGAGAATATTCCGGTGCTGAGTTATGCGGCACTACGCGGTCGGTGTCGGTCGTGCAAGGCACCGATCTCGATTCAGTATCCGCTGGTGGAACTGCTGACCGGCGTCGCCTCTGCCGCGGTCATCTGGCACTTCGGCTCGGGCTGGGAAGGCGGCATTGCACTGCTGCTGACTTGGGTTCTTATTGCCGCCTCGGGCATCGATTTCCGCACCACTCTGCTGCCGGATCAGTTCACCTTGCCGGCACTGTGGCTCGGTTTACTATCCGCTGCGACCGCATCACTGTACGTGTCCCCGGCACAGGCCATTTGGGGCGCCGCGCTCGGTTATATGAGCCTGTGGAGCGTCTATTGGTTGTTCAAGTTGGTCACCGGCAAGGAAGGCATGGGTTTCGGTGACTTCAAACTGCTGGCCGCGCTCGGCGCCTTCGTCGGCCCACAAGGCTTGATTCCAGTTGTCCTGATGTCGTCCTTGGTGGGCGCCGTAATCGGCAGTGCGATGCTGATTGCCAAAGGCCGCGATCGGCAGACACCGATTCCGTTCGGCCCCTTCCTCGCGATCGCCGGTTGGCTGCAGTTCCTCTACGGTGACTGGATTATCGCAACCTACAAACACACGATGGGTCTTTACTGAGCCATGGCGGTGTTCGTGATTGCGCTCTCTGGCGGCGTCGCGTCGGGCAAGACCGCGGTCAGCGATCGCTTACGTTTACTCGGCGCAACGATTTTCGATGCCGACCAAGTTAGCCGCGACGTCGTCGCACTCGGCACATCGGGCTTGACAGAGATCACTGCGCGCTTCGGCCCATCGGTGTTGCAAGCGGACGGCTCGCTCAATCGCCGCGCCATGCGCGAACGCATTTTTGCGAGCACCGACGACCGCCACGTACTGGAGTCGATCGTTCATCCGCGCGTGCGCGAAGCGTTAAAGCGCGGCGCCGAAGCCGGCGACGGTATCGTCGTGTTGGCGATCCCTTTGCTGGTCGAGAGCGGGCACTACGACTGGGTCAATCGCACGGTGATGGTCGATGCACGCGCAGCGATCCAGCAGACACGCCTCATGCAACGCGACCGGATCGACGCCGAGCTCGCACAGAAGATGATTTCGGCGCAGGCTCCGCGTTCACGCCGACTGGCAATCGCCGATGAGGTCATCGCGAACGACGGTACGCTGGCGCAATTGCAATCTCGTATCGACGCAGCCTGGATTGGCTGGCAGGCCGCGTTCACCAGAAAGCACTGATCCCGGCCACACCCAACGCACCTTGCTGACGCGCCTCCGTCACATCCTCGGGACCGAGGCCACCCAAAGCGTAGGCTGGTAAATCTCCGCGCATCAACAGCGACTGAAATCCGTTCCATCCGATCGGCGTTGCCAACGGATGCGAGGGCGTCGCCCGAACCGGCGAGATCACCACGAAGTCGGCACCGATCGCTTCCGCTTGTGCGAGCTCCTGCGCATCATGCACCGAGGCGGCAACTAGGAAATTTGCCGCACACGAGAGTGATGATGGGGCCGTCGATCGCAGTCGTGCCGCGTTCAAATGAACACCGTCGGCGCCGAGTTCGAGCGCGAGTTCCGGGGTGGCATTGAGCAATAGCCGGGCGCCGTGGGCGTGCGCCAGCGTGCGCAGCGTGATCGCCGCCTCTCGATACTTCGCGGCAGCCAACGAGGGCGCGCGCCATTGCAGCAAGCCGATACCGCGACGAAGCCCATCCTTGATCTGGGCAAGGTAGTGTTCCGATACTTCGCTGCCAGGGTCCGGCGTGATCGCGTAGCGGGCTGGCCACCCAGCGGCACGGCAAATCGGCACATCGGCTTCACATAACGGCAGTGTCGATGCCTCCTGTGGATGTCGCCAGATCAGCGCGCTGTGCTCGTTCGCGACGGCTTCACCAAGCCATGCAGATACTCGCCAAGCATCCAGCACGAGCGTGCCGAACGACCGCTGTCGCCGTACGCACATGAAGCGCGATGCCGAGACGATGTCGATGCCAAGTTCTTCGTGTAGTTCGCGGCGCAGTGCATCGAAGCCCGACTCGCCCAATTCGATCTTGCCGCCGGGAAATTCCCACAAACCGGCGTGTTGCTTTCCAGCCGGACGCTGCGCGAGCAACACCCGCCCCGAAGCATCTTCCAGAATGGCAGCGACGACAAGCATGCTGCGATCGCCGCTGCGTCAGTGCTGCATCAGGCCAGTTGGCCGTGGCACTGCTTGAATTTCTTGCCCGAACCACAGGGGCAGGGATCGTTGCGTCCGACCTTCGGCAAATTTGCGGCAGCAGCCGCCATCGCCTGCGCCTGCTCGGCTTCCTCGTCAACGCCGTAGCTGCCGGTGTCGGGATGCTGGAACGCCATGCTTTGCTGTTGCTGGCGTGCCTGCGCCTGCTGCTGCTGATCCATGCGCGTAACCTCGTCCTCACTCTGTACACGCACGCGCGCAAGAATTGTCACCGTTTCCTGCTTCACGCGATCGAGCATCTGTGTGAACAGTTCGAACGCCTCGCGCTTGTATTCCTGCTTCGGCTGTTTCTGCGCATAACCGCGCAAATGAATGCCTTGGCGCAAGTAATCCATATTGGCAAGATGGTCGCGCCATTGCGTATCCAGCACGCGCAGCAGGAAGTGTTTTTCGACCGCACGCATGAACTCGCTGCCCATGGTCGCCTCCTTCTCGCGGAAGTAGCGGTCGACGTCTTCCTGCACCTTCTCGACCAAGGTCGATTCTTCCAAATCTTCGTGCGCGTCGAGATGGCGCTTCACATCGATTTGAATGCCGAGATCGGTCGCCAGTGCATGTTCGAGCGCAGGAATATCCCACTGGTCGGCAATGCTGTTTACCGGCACGAAACGGCGGGCGAGTCCTTCGACCACATCGATTCGCAAACTGTCGACGGTGTCCTTAAGGTCGTTTGGTTCCAGTAGTTCGTTCCGTTGCGAGTAAAGCACCTTGCGCTGATCATTCGCGACGTCATCGTATTCCAGCAAGCTTTTGCGAACATCGAAGTTGTGCGCCTCGACCTTGCGCTGTGCCTTTTCAATTTGACGCGAAACCATGCGGTCTTCGAGCGCGTCGTCATCCTTCATCCCGAAAATCTGCATCCACTTCGTCACCCAGTCCGGGGCGAAGATACGCATCAAGTTGTCTTGTAATGACAGGAAGAAGCGACTCGATCCGGCATCGCCCTGGCGTCCGGAGCGACCACGCAACTGATTGTCGATACGGCGCGACTCGTGGCGCTCGCTACCGATGATGTGCAGGCCGCCGGCAGCGAGTACTTCGTCATGACGCTTTTGCCATTCTGCCTTGATCATGGCGCGATCGGCATCGCTGGCATCCGCTGGAAGCAGCGCCAATTCGGCGTCGAGGTTGCCGCCAAGCACGATGTCAGTACAACGACCTGCTATATTGGTCGAGATCGTCACCGCACCCGGACGCCCAGCCTGCGCGACGATGTGTGCTTCACGTTCATGCTGTTTCGCGTTCAACACTTGGTGCGGGATACGCGCCGCTTCAAGGCGCTCGCCGAGCATTTCCGACACCTCGATTGAGGTCGTGCCGACCAGCACCGGTTGCTTCCGCGCATGACACACCTTGATGTCCTCGATGATCGCCGTCCATTTAGCGTCGGTCTTCAGGAATACCAAATCCGGGTGGTCTTTGCGCACCATCGGTCGATGCGTCGGAATTACCGCGACTTCGAGTCCGTAAATCTGCTGGAACTCGTAGGCTTCGGTATCGGCGGTGCCAGTCATGCCCGCCAACTTTTTGTACAGGCGGAAATAGTTCTGGAAAGTGATCGAAGCCAGCGTATGGTTCTCGCGCTGGATCGGCACGCCTTCCTTGGCCTCGACCGCTTGATGCAAGCCATCGGACCAGCGGCGACCAGCAAGCGTGCGGCCGGTGAACTCGTCGACGATGATCACTTCACCATCGCGCACGATGTAATCAACATCGCGCTGGTACAGGTTGTTTGCACGCAGGGCGGCATTGAGATGATGCACGACCATGATGTTGTGGGCGTCGTACAGACTGTCTTCCGCGCCGATGATGCCGGCTGCGCGCATCAACTTTTCCGAGTGCTCCATGCCGGCTTCTGACAGGTGCACCTGTTTCTGCTTTCCGTCGACGAAGAAGTCGCCCTCACCTTCCTCGGTCTTCTGGCGCGAGAGCTTCGGTACGACTGCATTCACACGCAGATAAAGTTCCTGCGATTCGTCCGCTGGGCCGGAAATGATCAATGGCGTGCGCGCTTCGTCGATCAGGATCGAATCGACCTCGTCGACGATTGCGTAGAACTGACCGCGCTGGTGGCGATCGTCCGCTGCCAACGCCATGTTGTCGCGCAGATAGTCGAAGCCGTACTCGTTGTTGGTGCCGTAGGTGATGTCAGCGGCATAGGCGGCGCGCTTGTCCGCCGGATTCATGTTCGGATAAACAACGCCGACGGAAAGACCGAGCCAGTTGTAGACGCGACCCATCCAAGCGGCATCGCGCTTGGCCAAGTAATCGTTCACGGTGACCACATGCACGCCCTTGCCGGCGAGCGCGTTCAGGTACACCGGCAAGGTACCGACCAAGGTCTTGCCCTCGCCGGTACGCATTTCCGCAATCTTGCCCTGATGCAGGACCATGCCACCAATCAACTGCACATCGTAATGACGCATGCCGAGCACCCGCGTCGCAGCTTCGCGCATCACCGCGAATGCCTCGGGGAGTACCGCGTCCAGCGTTTCACCATTCTCGATGCGGATTTTGAACTCGGCGGTCTTGGCCTGGAGTTCGGCGTCAGCGAGTTGTTGCATCCGCGGCTCGAGCGCGTTGATTTGCTGCTTGGTCTTTTCGTAGCCCTTGAGCAGGCGTTCATTACGGCTGCCGAACAGGCGGGTCAGGATCTGATTGAACATGGTCTCAACGCGTAAGGTGTGGAATCCGGAAACGAGAAGGCCGCCTGGGCAGGCGGCCCCACGAAAACTTCACGTTTGGGGTCGGTCGCGACAATTACAAGCGCGATCAACCTGGTTGGCGCACGAATTCGTTCGGATTGACGACTCGGCCGTCGCGCCAGACTTCGAAGTGTACATGCGTTCCGGTAGATCGCCCGGTCGAGCCGACCTTGCCGATCACATCACCATCACGAACCGGATCGCCCACTGCGACAAGATTCTTCGAGTTATGACCGTAGCGGGTGACGTAACCATTGCCGTGATCGATTTCGATCGTGTTGCCATAGCCTGACTTGACGCCGGCGAACGACACCACGCCCGAGCCGACCGCCAAAATTTCGGTGCCGTAATCGCCGTCGAAATCGATACCTGGATGGAAGTCCGCTGCGCCAGAAAATGGATCAGATCGGCGACCGTAAGGCGATGAGATATAGCCGGCGCGCACCGGCGTACCGGACGGCATCAGGCTGGCGTCGAGTTCGCGACCGGCAAGCAATTCCTCCAACACGCTGAGCTGACGCGACTGCGATGCCAACTGGCGCTCAAGACGACCAATTTCCGTCGAGATCTGCGCCGGTGCTGAGGTCATCATCAAGCCGCCACTCTCCGGGCCGCCGATATCCGGTTCAGAACCGAAGTTGAACTCGCCGTCGTCAATCTTGCCCAACTTCGCCAATCGACCACCGAGCGCATTCAGTCGGGTAGTTTCGGCCTGAATACGGCCAATGCGCAGCGTCAACGCATTCATGTCGCGCGAGACGACATCGTTCAGTCGCTCGACTTCACCTTGCTGCTGGACCAGTTCATGGCGTGTGCCAGTCAATTGGTCGCGCAAATGGCGCGGCCCGATGAAGGCAGCGCCGAACCACGCACCCAGCGCGAACAGCCCGAACACAACTGCGCCCAAGGCGATACCGGCCGCCGTGCGCACGCGCGCTTGTCCGACAGACTGAAGACGCGGGTACCGGCATCGGGTTTTGCGACAATGATGATGTTCATTCGTTTAACCTGTCGGTATGGCCAAAGCAGCTCGATTCCCGTTTGCGTCGCCAGCTTTCCGAACCTTGGGCGACGTGGTTTTGCGTCGCCAACGTGCGTTCGGAAACGCTGGTGTTGGTCACCGGCCAGCCGGCGGTGGCGGCAAGACTGCGCACCGAGCAGTCGCGATTACTCGCGCTTGCTGCCGCATTCTGGCCGGTACCGCTGACCAAACTGGTGGTAAAAACGGCGCCTGAGTTCTCCGTTCCATCGGAAACACCCGCGAAACCGCTTTCCCCTGCCGCTGCAAAGCACCTTAGTGCCGCAGCAGCCGCGACAACGGATCCCGAACTTCGGGAACTGTTATCGCGTTTGGCATCCCTTGCCGAATAGTGCTTCCTGCGCCGATTTTCCGGCGTGCCGCACACGGCGGCCTCGATTCAAACTCTTGTCAAATTCTTGCGTGCGCCCTCAGATCGCCTGCGCTGGATGCGCGTAGGAAATCGGCGCGTCCGCCGAGTCGTTGAACGTAATCTCTTCCCAGCCTTGCTATCCGCCACCAGCGTACGCAACAACAGATTGTTCAACTGGTGTCCTGACTTGTAACCATAAAGGCGCCGATCAGGCTGTGGCCGAGCAGGTAAAGATCACCGATCGCGTCGAGGATCTTGTGCTTTACGAATTCATCCTCGTAGCGCAGGCCGTCTTCGTTCAAGACACGGTAATCATCCAATACGACGGCATTGTCCATGCTGCCGCCGAGTACGAGATTGCGCTCGCGCAACATCTCGATATCACGCATAAACCCGAACGTACGGGCGCGACTGACTTCCTTGACGAACGACGTCGTCGAAAAATCGATCTCGGCCGACGACGTCTTGCGGGTGAAGATCGGGTGATCGAAGTCGATCGTGAATCCGACCTTGAAACCGTCGAATGGATCGAATCGTGCCCACTTGTCGCCGTCACGGACAGTGACCGATTTCTTGATGCGAATGAAGCGCTTGGCGACGTTTTGCTCTTCGATTCCAGCAGACTGCAGCAGAAATACGAAAGGTCCAGCGCTGCCGTCCATGATCGGCACTTCGGAAGCACTGACGTCGACATAGGCATTGTCGATCCCGAGACCGGCCATCGCTGACAGCAAATGCTCGACCGTCGAGATGCGCACACCATCCTTGAGCAGCGTGGTCGACATCGCGATCGCACCGACGTTTTCCGCACACGCCTTGATGTCGACAGGCTCGGCCAGATCGACGCGGCGAAACACGATGCCAGCATCAGGAGCCGCCGGACGTAAGGTCAGATAAACCTTTTGACCAGTGTGAATGCCGACACCGGTTGCGCGGATGACGTTCTTCAGAGTGCGTTGCTTGATCATGCGAAGGAAAACCTCGTCCGCGGGACGTCGTATTCCGGCAACCTTAGCATGATGATTTCTGCCCTTGGAACCGGGCCGCCAGCGAAAAGACATTACTTTGTTGTGTTTTTACAACATAGGTCGGCCACGGACGGGAGGCTGAGCCCCGGGCTGCGGCGACAGCTCGGGGCGGAGGCAGGTTTCCCGTCCGGGCGGACGTGCCGCCCTCGCTGGGTTGTTAGTCAGCCTGGCGGCGCAGGAAAGCCGGGATGTCGAGATAGTCGTCCACTGGTGCTGGTGCACGCGCGCTGTCCCCGGCACCGACGGCTGTGCCGTCGCCGCAGCGGAAACCGACGATGCGCGCCCGCCCATGCCCGCGACCATGCGCGCCGGCTGCGGGAAGTCGGTTTCGACAGGACGTTGACGATTCACCAAGCTCACGCGCGGCGGGTGAGTGACCGCGGTCGCCACCGGCACCGTCATTCGCGCGGGCTGCACGCGGTTCAGGCCAGTCGCCACCACCGTCACACGGATCTCGTCGTGCATATCCGGATCAAGCACGGTGCCCATGACCACGGTCGCGTCCTCGGCCGCAAACCCGGAAATGGTGCGACCGATCTCGTCGAACTCGCGCATGCTCAGGTCCAGGCCAGCGGTAACATTCACCAGAATGCCGCAGGCGCCGGACAGATTGATGTCCTCAAGCAGCTTGTTGTTCACCGCGAATTCGGCGGCGGCGGTGGCGCGATCGTCGCCGCGCGCAACGCCGGTGCCCATCATCGCCATGCCCATCTCGGACATGACCGTGCGTACATCGGCGAAGTCGACGTTGATAAGCCCTGGACGGGTGATCAGATCGGCAATGCCCTTCACTGCGCCCAGCAACACGTTATTGGCCGCTTTGAACGCTGACAACAGCGAAGTCTCGCGACCAAGGACGGAGAGCAGCTTTTCGTTCGGGATGGTGATCAGGGAGTCGACATATTGCGACAGCGCTTCGATGCCGACGCGCGCAATCTCTTGACGCTTGCGGCCCTCGAACGGGAATGGTTTGGTGACCACCGCGACGGTCAGGATGCCCATTTCTTTCGCAAGTTGCGCAACCACCGGTGCCGCACCGGTTCCGGTACCGCCACCCATGCCGCAGGTGATGAAGGCCATGTCGGCGCCGGTGAGCAATTCGCGGATACGTTCACGATCTTCCATCGCCGCCTGCTTGCCGACCTCCGGATTGGCACCGGCGCCCAAGACCTTGGTGACGTTGCCGCCCAATTGCTCGGTGGTCTTGGCCGGGCAATTTCGCAGCGCTTGCGCATCGGTGTTGGCGCAGATGAATTCCACACCCTCGACGCCAGCGTTGACCATGTGCGCAACCGCGTTACCGCCGCCGCCGCCCACACCGATGACCTTGATGACCGCGTTCGGTGCTGGTGTTTCGACAAATTCAAACATTTCCCTACCTCCAGTGCTGCTTCTCTAGTTGTGACCGGATCGCCGTCCGGCTCCGTTTCCGCTGTTCGCGGAATCCCTGCACCGCCGCGCCGCGCGCGACCGTGTCAAATCTCAAAACTCGCCCGACACCCACTTACGCAAACGCCCCCACAGCGAGCCAACTGCTTCGCCAGCAGGATGCGAATGAGTGCGCAGCGACGGATGTTTGCTGCCCGCGAGCAACAGACCGACGCCAGTGGCGTACACCGGGTTGCTGATCACGTCGCCGAGCCCGGTGACGTACTGCGGCACGCCGACACGCACCGGCATATGGAACAGCTCTTCAGCGAGATCGACGATGCCTTCCATCTTCGAACCGCCACCAGTGAGCACGATGCCCGCTGCGACCAGCTCTTCGAGGCCCGAGCGGCGCAATTCTGCCTGCACCATCTCGAAGATTTCCTCGTAACGCTTCTGCACGACATCGGCGAGCAGTTGCCGCTGCAGGCGCCGCGGCGCACGGTCGCCAACCATCGCGACCTCAATGGTTTCCTCGGGTCGCGCCAACTGCGCCAGCGCGCAGGCGTACTTGACCTTGATCTCTTCGGCGAACGGCGTCGGTGTGCGAAATGCGAAGGCGATGTCATTCGTCACTTGGTCGCCAGCGATGCCGATCGATGCGGTGTGGCGCATCGCGCCCTGCGTATACACCGCGATATCGGTGGTACCTGCTCCGATGTCGACGAGACAAACGCCGAGATCGCGCTCATCTTGAGTCAGCACCGACATCGCCGATGCAAGCTGCGACGGAATCAGATCATCGACCTTCAAGCTACCGCGCGATACGCACTTGCTGATGTTCTGCGATGCCGACTGCGCGCCAGTGATGACATGCACACGCGCTTCGAGGCGTACGCCGATCATGCCGACGGGATGGCGGATACCCTCTTGTTCGTCCAGCACATATTCCTGCGCTTGCACGTGCAGGATGCGCTGGTCGGCTGGAATAGCGACCGCCCGCGCGGCATCGAGCACGCGTTCGACGTCGTCGTCCATGACTTCCTGATTGCGGATCGCGACCACGCCCTGCGAATTCAGCGAACGGATATGGCTGCCGGCAATCGATGCAAATACCGATCGGATTTCGCATCCGGCCATCAGCTCGGCTTCTTCAATCGCGCGCTGGATGGCCTGCACGGTCGATTCGATGTCGACGACGACGCCGCGCTTCAATCCTTTGGACGCGGCCGTACCAATGCCGATGACCTCGACGCCCTCGCCCGGCGCATATTCGCCAACGATGGCCGACACTTTGGACGTGCCGATGTCGAGGCCGACGAGCAGCGCCTTGTCAGACTTGCGGTTCATGCAGGCTCCTCGATTCGATGCCCGGCGCTGCTGGCGCCGTTGGTGCGGGGTCGACGGCGCGCCAGACCACGGCGAAGCCATTCGCGAAACGCAAATCGGCCCGTGCGATGCGACTACGTTCGATGACCGGCAACCGGTGCATCGCCAAAACAAAGCGTTCGAGACGCGAACGAATTTGATCGCGGCCGAGCACAAACTCGGCGCCATCAGCAGCGAAGACTGACAACGCGCCGCGCTGATTCATGCGTGTCCCGCGGACGTCAATGCCGATATCGGCGAGACGTTCACGCGCAGCACGATGCTGTGCCCAAACCTCGCTGGCACGCAGATCAGGACCATCGAGATGCGGTAGATCCTGCGACACGCCCGCGAGATTCGCGACAAATACGTCGCCGCGATGGCTGAGCAGACGGTCTTCACCCCAGAACGCGATCGGCAAGCGCTCTTCAACGCGCACGTCGATGCGGTCAGGCCAATGCTTGCGCACTTCTGCGCTCTCGACCCAAGGCAATGCCTCGACCGCAGCCTTGACTGCGTCAAGCTCCACCGCAAAGAAGCCGGCACGCACTTGCGGGGCTACCGCAGACCGCACATCGGCTTCGTTGACTTGTGCGAAGCGACCCTGCACGACCAGACGCCGTATCGGCCAGCGGTCTTCCACCAGCCAGCCATTCAATGCCGCAATGATCGGTGCCGCAATCAGCGTGAGCGCGATCATCCATGCAGCAATGCGGGTGATGCGTGGATTCACGCGCTGCCCTCCGCGAACGAGGATTCGAGGATGCGCCAGCACAGCGCCGGGTAATCAATGCCAACCTGCGCCGCTGCCTTCGGCACCAAGGAGCGCTCGGTCATCCCCGGCGCGGTGTTGACTTCAAGCAGGAACAAACGCCCGTCGCGGTCACGCATGAAGTCGATGCGGCCCCACCCCGAGCAGCCGATCGCGTCGAACGCGATCAGCGCGAGTCGCTGCATCTCGGCTTCCGACTCGCCGTCGGCGCCAGGACAGAGGTACTGCGTATCGCCGGTGACATATTTTGCGGCGTAGTCGTAGAAACCCTTGGCCGGCACGATACGGATCGACGGCAGTACTTGGCGATCGACGATCGATACGGTGAACTCATCGCCGACAATGAATTGCTCGATCAGTACATCGCCATCGTGCTGACGCGCTGCCACGATTCCGGCTTCAAGCTGGTCCAAGGCGAAGGCGCGGGCGATGCCAACCGTCGAGCCTTCATGCGAAGGCTTCACGATCAACGGCAGACCGAGTTCGTCGACGATCGCCTGTGCTGTACGCGGATGCAGGGCGTCGATGACGGCGTATTTCGGAGTAGGCAAGGCAAGCGTCTGCCAAACCTGCTTGGTACGAATCTTGTCCATGCCCAGCGCCGATCCGAGTACGCCGGAACCGGTGTAAGGCACGCCAAGCGCGTCGAGCGCACCTTGCAATACGCCGTCCTCACCGCCACGGCCATGCAGGATATTGAACACGCGCGCGAAGTGTCCGGCACGCAACGCGTCGAGCAAGGCTGGGATGCCATCGACCGGATGGGCATCGATACCACTCGCACGCAGGGCGTCGAGCACGCCGGCACCTGAGCGCAACGAAACCTCGCGTTCGGCCGATTGCCCGCCCATCACCACAGCGACACGACCGAATGCACGTGGGTCGGTGATCTTCATGCCTTGCCTTCCTTTAGATGTCCTCGTGCCCCAACCTCTTGCGCGACCACTCCGATGTCGCCGGCCCCAGCCATCAGCACGAAATCGCGATCACGCAGCAGCGGCGCCAGTGCGCCCGGTAACTCGCGTGCGTTTTTCACCAGCACCGGATCGATGCGCCCGCGTGCACGCACTGCGCGCGCGAGTGCCTTGCCATCGGCGCCGGTGATCGGCGCTTCGCCGGCCGGATAGACTTCGGTCAGCACCAGCACATCCACGGTCGAAAGCACTTCCGCGAACTCGTCGAGCAGATCGCGCGTACGCGTGTAACGATGCGGCTGGAACGCCATCACCAAACGTCGATCGGGCCAACCGCCGCGTGCCGCTTCGATAATCGCAGCGAGTTCGCGCGGGTGGTGGCCATAGTCGTCGACCACCAGTGCCTTGCCGCCGGCGATATCCAATTCGCCATGCAAATGGAAGCGGCGGCCGACGCCGCGGAACTTGGCGAGTGCACGAACGATCGCGTCATCGTCGACGCCGAGCTCCCAACCGATCGCGGCGGCGGCGAGCGCATTCAATACGTTGTGCTTGCCGGACAGCGCCAACTCGACCGCGACCGCCGAACTGCGCTCGGGCAACCACAGGTCAAAACGCATACGGCCCATACCGGCGCGGATATTGGTTGCACGCACATCCGCTTCGGCATGCTCGCCGTAGGTCATCACATTGCGCGGCGTTTCGGCCGCGAGCGCTGCAACTTCCGAGTCGTCCAGGCACAGGATGGCGAGTCCGTGAACGGCAGTCGATGCAGGAAGTCGGCGAAGGCTTTTTCACACGAGCGAAGTCGCCGCCGTAATTCTCAAGATGGTCAGCGTCGATGTTGGTGATGACCGCAAGCATCGGGCTCAGTAACAGGAACGAGCCATCAGACTCGTCCGCTTCAGCCACCAGATACTTGCCGCTGCCCAAGCGTGCGTTCGTGCCGGCGGAGTTGAGCATGCCGCCGATCACGAAGGTCGGATCGAGCCCGCCTTCGGCGAGGACGCTTGCGATCAGGCTCGTCGTCGTGGTCTTGCCATGCGTACCGGCGACAGCGATTCCTTGGCGGAAGCGCATCAGCTCACCGAGCATTTCCGCACGCGGCACCACCGGTATACGACGCGACTTGGCTGCCAGCAACTCTGGATTGTCGGATTTGATCGCGCCAGATACGACCATCGCATCGGCATCGCCCAGAAATTCGCTGGCATGGCCTCGCTCGACGCGGATACCCATCGCCGCAAGGCGGCGCGTTGTCGCGTTGTCACCGAGATCGGAACCACTGACCTCGAAGCCGAGGTTGTGCAGCACTTCAGCGATGCCGCACATACCGGTGCCACCGATACCGACGAAATGCACACGTCGATACACCTGCATCAGGTCGGAGCGCGTGCCAATGCGTCGCAGGGTCATGCCGCCACCTCCAGACAATGTTGCGCGACGACGCGATCGGCATCCGGCTTGGCGAGTGCGCGTGCTGCTTGCGCCATCGCCAGCCGTTGCGCAGCATCGGTCGCCAGCACGCGGATCCGGTTCGCGAGGTCGGTCGCATCAAGTTGCGCTTCCGCAATGCATTGCGCCGCACCGGCCTCGACCAGCACGCGCGCATTCGCTGTCTGGTGGTCATCGACCGCATACGGAAACGGCACCAAGATTGATCCGACACCCGCGGCGCAGACTTCAGCCAATGTCAGCGCACCGGCGCGCGCGATGACCAGATCGGCCTCAGCATATGCTGCGGCCATGTCGTCGATGAAGGGTTCGAGCGTAACCTGCACCTGCACATCGGCGTAGGCGGCGCGGGTTTCATCGAGCATGCGCGCACCGCATTGATGGCGCAGCGACAGATCAAGGTCGCGCAGTTGTGCGAAGGCGAGCGGCAACACGCGATTCAACGCGCGCGCACCCTGCGAACCACCGAGCACCAACACACGCAAACCGGTGCGACCAGCCATTCGTTGCGCCGGCGGCGGCACTGCGGCGATTTCGGTGCGCACCGGATTGCCGACCCAGATACTGCCTGGCAACGCATGCGCGAAGCCACACAGTACGCGCTGCGCCAACTTCGCCAATACCTTATTGGTCAAACCCGGCAGTCGGTTCTGTTCGTGCACCAGCAACGGACGCCGTGTCAGCCACGCGGCAAGTCCACCCGGTCCGGCCGCAAAGCCGCCGAAGCTGATCACCGCGCGTGGCCGATGTCGTCGTAGTACGGCGACCGCCTCGATCACAGCGCGCAACAGCCGCCACGGTGCAGCCGCCAGCGCGAAACCGCCCTTGCCGCGCAGTGCGCTGATGCGCAGGGTTTCCAAGTGCAGCCCCGCCTTCGGTACTAACTGATTTTCCAACCCATGCGCTGACCCCAACCAGACCACTGGCACTGCTTGCGCCTGTAGCGCACGCGCCACCGCAAGCCCGGGGAAAATGTGCCCACCGGTACCACCAGCCATTACCAACACCGGACGCTCAGAGTTCATCGCGGCCTCCGTTATCCGGCGTCACCGCACTGACCGCTTCATGGCGAGTCAGCTCGTAACTGATACGCAGCGCGACACCAATGGCAGCGCAGGTCATCAGCACGCTTGATCCACCCGACGAGATCAGCGGCAGGGTTAATCCCTTGGTGGGCAGCAAGCCCAAATTGACGCCGATCGATACCGTCGCCTGCACTGCCAACCACACCGCGATGCCATAGGCGACATAAGCGGCGAAACCGAGCCCGCGCTCTTCGGCACGACGACCGAGCACGAATAGACGCCCGCACAGCAAGGTGAACAAGCCCACCACCAAACAGATGCCAAGCAAACCAAGTTCTTCGCCGATCACGGCAAGAATGAAGTCGGTATGCGCTTCCGGCAGATAGAACAGCTTTTGGATCGAGCCACCGAGGCCGACACCAAACCATTCGCCACGACCGATCGCAATCAACGCCTGGGTCAACTGAAATCCGTCGTTGAACGGGTCCTTCCAGGGATCCAGAAACGAGGTGAGGCGCTTCACCCGATACGACTCGCTGAGCGCCGCCCAAGCCATCACCGGCATGGTGGCAGCGGCTAGGCCGAACAGATCACGCGCACGCGCGCCACCCAGCCAGATCATGCCGAGCACGATGGCAAGGATCAGCGAGGCTGATCCGAAATCTGGTTGTTGCAGCAGCAGTAAGACAACGACGCCTGCGACCAGCAACGGCTTCATCGTGCCTTTGAAGGCATGTTGCACTTCGCCACGGAATCGGACCAGATAGCTCGCCAGCCAGATGATCACGAACAGCTTTACTGCCTCGACCACCTGGAAGTTCGAGATACCAAGTCGCAACCAGCGCTTTGCACCATTGACGCGCACGCCGACGCCCGGCAAAAACACCGCCACCAGCAGCAGCAACGCGAGCAACAAGAACAGGCGTGCATGCTTTTCCATCCAGGCCAACGGCAACAACGCGAACGCACCACCGAGCATGGTGCCCATCGCGAGCACCACCAGATGCTTGATCAAATAGTGATACGACGAGCCACCTTCGCTCTCCGAAATTGCGATGGAACTGGACGCAACCATCACCACGCCGAATAACGCCAGCGTCAGCGCCGTGCCAAAGATCCAACGGTCGTATCGACCCGGAATCTGGTCACGGCGCAAGGCCTGCAGGGGCATGGTCAGGAAGCTCATGCTCAGCGCACCTTCAAGGTCGCGAGACCGAGCAGCACAAGCACCACGGAAATGATCCAGAAGCGCACGATCACGCGCGGCTCGGGCCAACCCTTGAGTTCGAAATGATGGTGGATCGGCGCCATGCGGAACACACGCTTGCCGGTGAGCTTGAACGACGCGACCTGGATCATCACCGACAAGGTTTCGATCACGAAGATGCCGCCCATCAGCACCAGCACCAGTTCCTGACGCGTGATGATGGCGACCGCGCCGAGCGCGGCCCCGACCGAAAGCGCGCCGACGTCGCCCATGAACACCTGCGCGGGATAGGTGTTGAACCACAGGAAGCCGAGCCCAGCGCCGCCGAGCGCCGCACAGAAAATCGCGATCTCACCTGCGCCAGGAATCGATGGAATACCGAGATAGTTCGCAAACACGCTATGTCCGGCGACGTAGGCGAACACGCCCAGCCCAGCCGACACCAGCACGGTTGGCATGATCGCAAGGCCGTCCAGCCCGTCGGTCAAGTTCACGGCATTTGAGAAACCGACAATCCAGAAGTAAGCGACGACGATGAAGCCGATACCCATTGGCCACGCAAAACTTTTCAGGATCGGCAGATACAAGGTCGTCGCCGCCGGTACGTCGGCGGTCCAATACAACCACAGCGCAGCGATCAGTCCGAAGATCGACTGCAGCGCATACTTGTAACGTGCGATCAGGCCGCGACTGTCTTTCAGCACCAACTTTTTGTAGTCGTCGATGAAGCCGATCAGCCCGAAGCTCAACAACACGAACAGCAGGACCCAGATGTAACGGTTACGCAGATCGGCCCACAGCAGCGTGGCTGCGGCTACTGCGAACAAGATCAAGGTGCCGCCCATGGTCGGCGTGCCGGCCTTAGACAAATGCGACTGCGGACCATCGTCGCGGATGGTCTGTCCGACTTTGTACGCAGCCAGCTTGCGAATCATCGACGGGCCGACCAGCAATGACACGACCAGCGCCGTGATTGCCGCAAGAATGGCGCGTAAGGTCAGATAGCCGAACAGGTTGAAGCCGCTGATGTACGGCTTCAGTAGCTGGAACAATTCAAGCAGCATGGCCACCTCCCGTTCCGGATTCGGTGCGGTCATGCGCAAGCAGGGCATTCGCGACGCGATCCATCGCCGACGAACGTGAGCCTTTGATCAACACGGTCACGCCCGCGACCAGATCAGTGCGCAGGGCATCGATCAGATCCTGCTGACGTTCGTAGTGACGTGCACCGCTGCCGTAACCCAAGCAGGCAGCGTGTGAGAGTTCGCCAACGGCGTATAGACGCGCAATGCCGCAAGTATTTGCATAGGCGCCGATGTCGCGATGCAGTGACGGGCCGTCTGGCCCGAGTTCCTTCATGTCGCCGATCACCAGCCAGTGCGGTGCGGGTTGCGCGCGCAAGGTATCGATCGCGGCACGCATCGAGTCGGGGTTGGCGTTATAACTGTCATCGATGAGGGTTGCACCGATCGCCAGCGGCTTGGACGCAAGCCGGCCGCTAATCGATTGCGCCGCCTCGAGTCCGTGCCGGATCTGATCAAGCGAAGCACCAGCGGCGATCGCCAGCGCTGTCGCTGCGAGCGCGTTCAGCGCATTGTGGCGACCGGGCATCGATAGCGTGAGCGAGATGCGCCCGGCCTTGGTGTCGATGGCGAGGCGTTGCGATGTCGCGTCGCTGGCAACGATCTGGCCATGCACATCGGCTGCGCGATCGAGCGCAAACGTGATGCGTGCGCGCTTGCCGACGAGGCTGCTGAAGTAGTCAGCAAATTCGTCCTCGGCATTGATCACGGCAATGCCGTCCGACGGCAGCGCCGAATAAATCGCACCCTTGGTTTCGGCGATGCCACGTCTGCTGCCCATGCGCTCCAGATGGGCAGCGCCGACGTTATTCACGATGCCAATCTGCGGCGCCGCGATGCGCATGAGGTAAGCAATATCTCCCGGCTTGCCTGCGCCCATTTCACATACTGCAAAGTCGGCTTGCGTTGGCAACGCACACAACGACAGCGGCAGCCCGATTTCATTATTGAGATTGCCCGGATTGACGCTGCAGTGGCCGACACGTGACAGGATCGAATGCGTCAGTGTTTTTAGCGTGGTCTTGCCATTCGAACCGGTCATGGCGAGCACCATCGCCTGGCATCGCGCGCGCCAAACGCGCGCGATCTCGGCCAGCGCGTACTCCGTATGCTCGACCACCAGTTGCGGCAGCGATACATCCAGCACCTGTTCGACAACGGCGGCGGCGGCACGCGCGGCGATATCGCCGACAAATGCGTGACCGTCGACGCGCTCGCCGCGCAATGCGACGAAGAGTTGGTCCGATTTGATGTTGCGCGAGTCAGCAACAACGCCAGCGAATGCGCGGTCATTTCCGTGCAGTCGCGCGCCGATCAAGGGCGCAAGTTCGGACAGCGACATGCGGATCATGCGGCCTCCGTGAGCGCTGCAGCAGCGATGCGGAGATCGTCGAAGGGATACCTGACGCCGTCGATTTCCTGGTACGGCTCGTGACCCTTGCCGGCAATCAGCACCACATCGGCCGGGCTGGCCATGGCGATCGCGGACGCGATCGCGCGACCGCGATCACGCTCGAAGCGAACCGCCTCCGGTCGCGTGAATCCGGCACGGATGTCGGCGACGATGGCATCGCCGCTTTCGCCGCGCGGATTGTCGTCGGTGACGATCACGACATCGGCTTTCTGTTCGGCCAGCGCCGCCATCTGCGGGCGCTTGCCGACGTCACGCTCGCCGCCACAGCCGAACACAACGATCAGCCGTGCTTCGGTATGCTCGCGCAAGGTCGACAGCGCCTTGTCGAGGGCATCCGGCGTGTGTGCGTAGTCGACGATGACCAACGGCGCGCGATCATTACCGCCCAGCCGGCTCATGCGCCCAGGCACCGGATCAAGTGCGGACAGTGCCGCCGCAATGCGCGCACCACTCCAGCCGCGAAAATACAGCACGCCCGCCACGCCCAGCAGGTTGGAGACATTGAAGCGTCCAATCAACCGTGTCGATACGGCATATCGCTCAGCTTCGACCCAAAGCGTGAAGCACAGACCAGTGGCATTGGTCTGCACATCGCTGGCATAGATCTCGACATCTTGGCGCAGCGAGCCAGTTCGAATCACCCGGATTCCCGGGCGCAGCTGATTAGCCAATCGCGCACCGAAGGCATCATCGACATTAATTACTGCAGCGCGCAATGACCGCCATGCAAACAGCTGCGCCTTGGTCGCGGCATACGCGTCCATGCTGCCGTGGAAATCGAGATGGTCGCGAGTCACGTTGGTGAAGACGGCAATCTCAAAGTCGAGTGCGTCGACACGCCCTTGCGCAAGCGCATGCGACGTGACTTCCATCGCAATATTGGCGGCACCGCGATTACGCATGCGCGCAACGGCGCGATGTACGGCGATCACATCCGGCGTGGTTCGCTCGCCGGCTTCCAGTTGTCCGAACATGCCGATGCCGAGCGTGCCGATGGTTCCGGTGCTTTCACCGGCGTCGGTCAGTGCTTGCGCGATCATCTGCACGCTTGAGGTTTTGCCGTTCGTCCCGGTGACGCCGATCAGTCGCAACCCAGTTGCCGCACCGTCGTAGAAGCGGTGCGCGATCGTGCCGAGGTGGCGGCGCAGGTCACTGATGGCGACGACCGGCACGTCTAGTTGCACAACATCCGGCAATGGCGCTTCCGCGAGCACGATGGCCGCACCGCGCGCCACTGCTTCGGCGGCAAACTCGATGCCATGGTGCTGGTGGCCACGCAACGCCACGAAGGCGGCGCCTGGGCTCATTGATTTCGAGTCGAGCGAGAGTTCGGCGATATCGCGATCGAGCCGTGTGTCGATGGCGATCACGCCGCGCAGCAAATCGGAGAGGCGCATGCTCATGGCATCACCCCTTCGGCAAACTGCGCCGGCGTCGGCACATCGCCGGCGATCATCTGCGGCTGCAGGTTATCCGGCGGCACATTGAGCAGACGCATCGCGTCGTCCATCACCGCCCCGAACACCGGCGCCGCAACCAGACCGCCGTAATACGCGCCACCGCGTGGATCATTGACGACGACAACGGCCGCAAGACGCGGCTGCGACACCGGCACCACGCCTGCAAACACACTGACGTAGCGGCCTTCATAGCCGCCTGCCACGGCGCGACGCGCAGTGCCGGTTTTGCCAGCGACACGGTAGTTCGGAACCGCCGCCTTGGTGCCGCTACCACCCGTCCCGGTCACGGTTTCGAGCATCAACATTACGTCGTGGGCGATGCCGGGATCGAGCAAGCTGCGCACTTCGGCCGAGATATTTTCATGCACGAAACGCGGCGGGTGTAAGCGACCGCCGTCAGCGAGCGCGGCATAGGCCTGCGCGAGCTGCAAGGCATTGACCGACAGACCATAGCCATAGCTCAGTGTCGCCTTCTCGACCTGGCCCCAGCCTTCGGGTGTGGGCAGGACGCCGGGGGCTTCGCCGGGGAAACCGCTCCCGGTCAATTCGCCAAAGCCGAAGCGGTGATACATGTCGTACAGATGCACGTTATCGAGTTCGAGCGCGATCTTGGTTGCGGCGACATTGCTCGACTTGGTCAGCAGGCGCGTCAGGTCACACAAGCCATAGTTGTGCACGTCGCGCACAATGTGGTTGCGTACCCGCAATGTGCCTGGGTTGGTGTCGATCACCGTGTCTTTGGTGAACTTGCCGCTCTCGATTCCAGCCGACACAGTCAGCGCCTTGATCACCGATCCTGGTTCGAACAGATCGGTGACGGCACGATTGCGGCGCGCGGCGATGTCGCCATTGCTACGCACATTCGGATTGAACGACGGGTAATTCACCATCGCCAACACATCGCCGGTCGGGATATCGAGGATGACCATCGAGCCGCTCGACGCCGAGTGCTCGAACATCGCGGCCTTCAACTCGCGGTACGCGAGGTACTGGATACGACGGTCGAGCGTCAGCGTCAGCGTATGGCCGGGCTCGGCGGCCCGCACCTCTTCGACGTTCTCGACGATCTCGCCCCGGCGATTCTTGATCACACGCTTCACGCCAGGCGTACCAACCAACTGAGCGTTGTAAGTCAGCTCCAACCCTTCCTGTCCGGCATCGTCGATATCAGTGACGCCGAGTACGTGTGCGAATACTTCACCACCCGGATAGAAACGGCGATATTCGCGCTGCCCATGAACACCAGCGATTTTCAGCGCAAGCACGCGCGCCGCCTGCTCCGGTGTTTGGTGCCGCGCCAGATACATGAACTCGCGCGACTGGCGCTCGTGAATACGTGCACCCAGTACATTGGCGTCGAGTTGCATTGCCTGCGCCAACCGCGCCACTCGAACGGGATCTTCAAGCAGCGTTGCCGGGTGCAGCCACAACGACACCATCGGCGTCGAGATCGCCAGCGGTTCGCCGTTGCGGTCGGTGATCGTGCCGCGCGAGGCTGGCACTTCGATATCACGCAGGAAGCGGGCATCACCCTGATCTTGGTAGAACTCACGCTTCATCACCTGCATCTGAAACGCGCGCGCAACCAATGCGAACGCGCACAGACCCAGCGCGACGAGCACGACCGTCAAGCGCAGGCGCGGCATCACGGTCGCGGGACGGACGTTACGCATCGACGCTCTCCGACGCGCGAATCGCGGACAGCAGAAATGGCGCGCGTCCCGATTCCCGGTACGCACGGCGACCCGCGCTCATCGCGAACGATGAACCACGGCGGCACGCCGGCAGTTGACAGCCCTGCCGGGTGTTGGCGTGAGATTGCTTCCCCCTCACTGCCACTGCTTCCTCAGTTTCTGATCACCACGGTTTCCGCAGGTCCTGGAAACACCATGCCCAGTTGCCCGCGGGCGATCTGCTCGAGTCTGTTTGTGTCGGTCCAAGTCGCCTGCTCGAGCTGCAGTCGCCCAAACTCCGTATTCAATTCGTCGCGTTCGTTCTCGAGATTCGACAGCTCGATAAACGTGTGCCGGGCTTGTTGCCTGGCACTGACGACGCTGATGCCACTGGCCACACAGGCAACCAGCAACATCGCCATCACTGCAGCGCGCGCGCTCATCGCACCCGCTCCGCAGTTCGCAACACCGCGCTACGCGAGCGCGGATTTGCCGACAACTCTGCGTCGCCAGCGGTCACGGATTTCCCGATCACGCGGAAACGCAATACAACTTCCGGTGCCGGCGGCAAGCCGCGTCGTACTGGTACTTTTTCGGCATCGCCGCGCATGAAGCGCTTGACGATGCGGTCTTCAAGCGAATGGAAGCTGATCACCGCCAGCCGCCCACCCGATTTCAATCTCTGTGCTGCGCCTTCCAGCCCAACCGCGATGTCATCCAACTCGCGATTCACCGCGATGCGCAGCGCCTGAAAGGTGCGCGTCGCCGGATGTTTCGCCATCCACCCGCCACCGCCGAGTGCCTTCGCCACCACCGCTGCCAGCTGCGCGGTCCGTGTGATCGGCTCGACCTCGCGCGCGGCGACGATGCACCCCGGCGATGCGCCGGCTCTGCTTCTCCTCTCCGTACGTGAACAACACGTCGGCGATCTCGCGCTCACCCGCCCGCGCGATCCACTCGGCTGCGCTTTCACCCCGGCTGGAGTCCATGCGCATATCGAGCAGGCCATCATTCTGAAAACTGAAGCCGCGATCGGGCTGGTCGGTCTGTGGCGATGAAACGCCCAAGTCGAGCAACACGCCATCAACGCCAGCAGTCGTCGCATCCCAATCGGCCAGCGTCGCGAAACTGTCGTGCCGGTAGGCGACACGGGAGTCACGCGCAGCACATTCGGCTGCGACCCGAATTGCCTCGGGGTCCTTGTCCATCACCAGCAGACGACCGCTCGGACCGAGCCGCGCAAGGATTTCGCCCGCGTGCCCGCCACGTCCAAAGGTGCCGTCGAGGTAAACCCCATCCGGCCGGACCGCGAGTGCCGCGAGCGTTTCGTCCCGCAACACCGGTACGTGCACGCCCATCTGCCCTTCCTTCCTTCCGGCGTCGCGTTTGACCGCGCCGCCGTTCACAAACTCAGCTTCGACATTTCGGGCGTGACCGCGCTCTCGCCGATCGTCATCGCGATCTGGCGCTGATGCGCTTCTTCCGCCCACAACTCGAATTTCGATCCCATGCCGAGCAGCACGGCGTTCTTGCCAAGAGCGGACGCGCCGCGCTGACTCGCCGGCACCAGCACGCGGCCGTTGGCATCGACATCGACATGCGTTGCCGCACCGACCAGCTTCAATTGCAGATTGCGGTGCGCAGACACGGTCCGCGTGAGGCGGTTCACTTCGTCGCGAACTTTTTCCCATTCGCGCACCGGTAACAGCCACAAACAACCCTGCTCGAACGGGTTGTAAGTGAAGACCAGACGATTCCCGCATTGCGACGCAATGAGCTCGCGATGGGCAGTCGGAATGGACATCCGGCCCTTGTCGTCGATGGTGATGGCGGTTTCGCCCTGGAACATATCTGCCCACTAAAACCCACGGAATTCCCGTTTTTCTCACGGGAACCCACCTTAGACCCGCGGGATGAGGGCGTCAAGAACCGTGACGGAGATTTTTGCGGACAGCATCACGCCCCGGCCGAGTGGCTGCCGGGGCGTGAAAAAGAAGTGCGAAGCCGGCCGATAAGCCGGGTCCTGTCGTGGACCGTCATTCCTCTGGGTAACGTGTCACCACGCACCTCAAGCGATCTACCCGGGAACACGACGGGCCGCCGTATCGTTCCCCTATTTGATCTTGCTGCGGATGGGGTTTGCCATGCCACGCGGCGTTGTCCCCGCGCGCGGTGCGCTCTTACCGCACCGTTTCACCCTGACCACGCACATCTTGCGATGCCGTTCGGCGGTCTGTTCTCTGTTGCACTTTCCGTCGGCTCACGCCGCCCAGATGTTATCTGGCACCCTGCCCTGTGCAGCCCGGACTTTCCTCGATGCTTGCGCACCGCGACGGTCTGGCCGACTTCGCCTGCGCATTGTAGCGGCGAGATGGCCCGTTATTCCCTGCGTCTGCGTACAGGGGATAAACGGAGATGAATGATGAAGGGTATTTCGTTCAGTTGGATGGTCCTGCTGGTACTGCTGGTGGCCAACGGCCAAGCATCGGCACAACGCATTGACAATGCCATGAGTGTGGCGCCGCCGCGTGCCGCACCCGGTATCTAGGTGCAGGTGACCGCGTCCTATCTGGAAACCAGTCGTGTGCACGAAGTGCACTTGACGCAGCCCCATTTTGACCAGTTGCTGAAGACGCGCACGCCAACCACGCCCACGTTCACGTTCCGCGCGACACTGCCCAGTGTTGCCATCGGCACTTACGAAATCGTACTGCTGGAAAAGACGTTGTTCGGGACGTCCGAGGAGATCGGTCGCGAACCAATCAGTGTCACGCCAACGCCGCTGCTGCGCGACGTGATCGACCCGGTATTCGGTGATGGCTTCGAGAGTCTGTGATCCAATGCAGCATCTGCGCAACGCCCGCGCATGGCAAGATGCGTCGGGCGGAGGCAATGCGGCATGGGCGATATCACCGAATGGTTGGGGCAAGCTTTTGCGGGCGATCGGATCGCGGCTGACCGCGTCTTCGCTCGCGTCTACACCGACCTGCATGCGATCGCCGCACGACAGACCAGACAAGGTGCGATGGCGCACACCACGTCGCTGGTGCATGAAGCGTGGCTGCGGCTTGCCGGTGCTGAGCAATTGGACATGAATTCCCGCGCGCATTTTTTCGCGATTGCGGCGCGTGCGATGCGCCAGATCACCATCGACCGCATACGCCGCGAACAGGCCGACAAGCGCGGCGGCGGCCTCGACATCACCGCACTCGATACCCTGCTGCACGACGCCGCCGACGTGTCCGATGACGCGCAACTGTTTGAACTTGACCGTGCTCTTGCGGCGCTAGGGGCGATTGACCCCGACGCAGTGCAGTTGGTCGAGCTGCGTTACTTCGCCGGGCTGACGCTGGATCAGATCGCGCCCCTGTTGGGCACTTCTGAGCGCACCCTGAAGCGGCGCTGGCGGACGGCGCGGGCTTTTCTACATCGACAATTGGAGGGCAGCAGCGATGCCCACACCTGAAGCTGGCTTCGACGCACGCCGGGCGTTGCAGGAGTTCGAACGCTTATCGGAACTGAGCGACGATGCCTGCACGCAAGCGCTGGCTGAGTTAGCCGCGGCGGCGCCGGCATTGGCGGCTGAGGTTCGCGCACTTCTCGTTGCCGATGCTGCGCAAGGCTTGCTCGATCGCGGCTCGCCAATGGCGCTCATTGTCGAACAAGATATGGAACAAGCGCGCGTCGATCGCAGCGGCGAAGTCATCGGCGCGTATCAGTTGATCGCACGCATTGGACGCGGTGGGATGGGCGACGTTTATCGCGCCAGTCGCGACACGGATGGCTTCCGCCAAATTGTTGCATTGAAGCTGTTGCGTCGTGGGCTCGACACGGGAGAAATGGTTCGCCGTTTCGTGCAAGAGCGACGCATTCTGGCGCGGCTCGAACACCCCGGTATCGCACGCATGATTGACGGTGGACTCAGTCATGACGGACTGCCGTGGCTAGCCATGGAATTGATCGACGGACTACCGATCACCGAATTCGCCCGACGCGCGGGGCTATCGCTGCGGGCACGTATCGAACTGGTGCTCGCGGTCTGCGACGCCGTCGACTACGCACATCGCCGCTTGATTGTGCATCGCGACCTGAAGCCATCGAATGTGCTGGTGACGCCGGAAGCAACGCCGCGTTTGCTCGATTTCGGCATCGCCAAGCTGCTTGATCAAGATGAAGACGGCACGCTCACCGGCACCGGCATGCACTTGTTGTCGCCGGTATACGCCGCACCGGAGCAGTTTTCCGGCGAACCGGTGGGCATCACCACCGATGTCTATGCACTCGGATTGATGCTGTACGAGTTACTCACCGAGACGCTACCGCAGCAACGTCGCGATACCGCACTCGCCGCGCTGCATCAGGCGGTGTTGAGTCCACCGGCACCGCCGAGCAGTGTGTTCGCCGCAATGACTGATCGTTCCAGCAGCCTGAGCGTGCGGGCATTGGTTGGCGATCTCGACACCATCACGCTCAAGGCGCTGGCGCTAGAACCGGATCGACGCTACGCATCCGCGGCCGCACTTGCAGATGATCTGCGGCGATACCTCGATGGCCATCCGATCGCGGCGCGACCGGATACGCTGAGTTATCGCGTCGGAAAATTTGTCCGTCGGCATCGCGGCGGCGTGTCCGCGGCGGCCATTAGTTTGATCGCCCTGATCGCCGGGTTTGGCTTCGCATTGTGGCAAACCAGCATTGCGCGAGATCAAGCGCTACGTGCAGATACCGAAGCGCGCCGCGCTGAGATACAGGCGACACGCGCCACTGAGATGGGTGCGCGCACCAAGCGCGTGAAAACTTTCTGATGACGGTGTTCCAGCAGGAAGATCCGCTGCGTCGTGATCGTCGCGGCCCACTGACGATGGCGCAAGCATTCGATGATGCGTTAAACAGGATCGACCACGACCTCGCTGACGATCCGTCATTGCAAGGTGATCTGCTCGACGACTTTGGCGAAATCCTCAGCAACCAGGGTGAGTTTGAGCGTGCCGAGAAGATGTTCCAGCGCGCGCTCGCCATCGCCGAGAAAATTCACGGACCGAACGACCCTGCGGTCGCAGAATCGTTGATCAATCTGGCCGTAATCGCCGACGTCCGTGGCCAAGGCGGAGGCAGCAAGGCGCTGGTTGAACGCGCCGTAGCCATCCTCGAAGCTGGCGCCGCAACTGATCCCGAAGCGCTGGCAAACGCTTACAACGCACTTGGCAACATCGTGCGCAATGAAGGTGATTTGGCCGGCGCTTCCAAATATATGCGCCGGGCACTGGATCTGTACGAGCAGCCCGGCAGCGACCCGATGGGCCGACTATCGCTCCTGTACAACCTCGCGATCATTTTGATCGATCAGGAACAATACGCCGAAGCCGAACCCCTGATTCGCGAAGCGATCACGCTGACCGAGGAGACGCAGGGGGTCGATGCAGCGCCGTTGACAATAATGCTTAGCAGCCTAGAGCAGATTCTCGTGTGGCGAGGTGCATTGGACGAGGAATTTGCCGTCGGCGAGCGCCGCGTCGCGATCGCACGCAAGCACTTCAAGGCTGACCATCCGTGGTTAGCCGGAGCACTCGCCGCGCACGGTTGGCAAATCGTCGGGAAGGGTAACTGGCAGCAAGGTGAAGCACTGCTCGACGAAGGCATCGCGATGTTTCGCCGCCTCGGTGATACCAACATGGGGCTCCTCGGTGCGCTGCGCTATCTCGGGGTAAGTCAGGCGCGTCGTGGCGATGTGGCGCTGGCGTTCGCGACACTGGACCAAGCGTATGCGTATTGTCGTGCCAATACAGGCGCCAATAAGCTGATGTGCGCGACCATACGTGCCAATCGGGCACACGTTGACGCGATGCGTGGGAATGGTGTGTCCGCGCTTGCCGAAGCCGATCTTGCACTCGCGGAACTGCGCGAGAGGTTTCCTCGCTCCCGGGACGAACAAGCGCAGGCACTGGTCGCCCGCGCTGCGGCATTGTTCGCGCTGTCGCGGTTCGATGAAGCAGTTGCGGTGCAACACCAGGTGCTCGACGATCGCGAGTTGGTCAAAGATGATGGTGTACGCAACGAGCGTCAGGCGACGCTGGATAAGTACGTCGCGGCAGCGCCACCGCGAAGCAGTGATCAGCCACTGTCACGGCACGAACTAGCCGAAGCGGTATGAAGCACCTTCGTCCGAGCACGGTGACACTAATTCAGTCCCGATGGCCGCGTGACATAAACGAAATAGCCTCCACGGAAACCGGGGCGGTTCACCTCACGCGCTGCCAAGTCAACGGAGTAACTAGCGCCAGAGCGATACTCAGGCCATTCGCTGAAAGTTGCCGCCAGATCGGTTGGCAACGAAAAGTAAGAAAGAATGTGGACTTCTCGATTAGCCATACGTGCTGCCTAACGTAGACGTAACCGGCAACTTGCGGAAGGAGGTAGCGACGCGACCGGATGCCGCAAGGCGTCCGTGTTGACGGCCATGTTATGTCGTGGCCGTGTTCAAAACAACTCGCCTCACGCACTCTGCAGCCTTTTGGCCCACTCGATTTCCCCTCCTCGCCAACTCAGAAGATACTTATCCACCCGGCTCGATTCGAGTACGATCAAGTCGGTCGCAGTGCAGGCCTTCGCCAACTTTGCGGCGGCCTCAATTTCCCGCAACGTCAGCGCCTTATTTTTTTCACTGGCAGCAGATTTCGCTGCATCGAGAATTGGCGTCAAACCCTTCTCATCCGACTTGACAATCAACCTGGGCTCCCCCAGTTTGTCTGCTGCCAGATTCCATACTCCGGTTGAAATGACCTTCACAAGACCAAGGCTCTGTTCCGGACCGCCGCTCCATCCTGCGACTTCTGCGTCCAGTTCGACTCGCATGCGCTCATTGAATGCCTTGTACCGCAAGGATGCATCATTGACGGCCATGGCCCTCGCTTGCTTAAGAATCGATTCTCCTGGAAAAGCGGAAAAAGACCTGAGAGCCGCGATCCTGGTCAACGTCGCCAATCGATGCTCCTTCAACAAACCCTCTAAGTCTTGAAGCTTTATCGTGAAACCCTGCTCTAGCGATGCGTACCCAAAAGTGTCCTTATCGATGACGCGCTCTCTTAATCGTTCGTCTAACATCCGTTCGAGTTGGCGCTGAATCTGATCCATGTCTGGATCGATATGCTCGAGCTTGTTTCGTACGGCTTGGCTGCGTTCTCCCTCCCCTACTGCAGCTTGCACTTGACGCAGGTAGCCCAGTGCACTTTCGACGCGCGTGGTTAACTCGCTACGTTGGAAGCCAGATATCGAGGAAATGCCTTTCTCAATATTTCGCAGCGTTGCGGAGATGTCAGCCAAATACTTCTGCGCCACGACAATTGACGCGAGGCGCCAGATCAGCGCCACATCCACAAGCGCGGTCAAACGGGAGGGTTCAAACAACCTCGACTGCTCCACGATGCCGTTGTCATCCATGGCGAACGCGCGAAATCCTCTTCCATCACTAGCCCCCACAAGGTCCCCGTTGATTTCGACCTCCATGAGTGAGCTTGTGCGGACCTGAGCTCCTAGCAGCAACTCAGGGAGTGCTTGCAGGGCGACCAACGCTCTCCAAGCGGCTCCGTCCCGCGCTTCGGGCACCCCGTCACTACCAGCCAATACGGACGCCTTTGATACACGAATAGCTGGCCATTCTGGCCGAGTACCTATGACGATTTGATGCACCATTTGACCGTACCCCCAGCTGTTCCGACAGAACGCTTCTGCAGTTTGCTAGCCTTGCCAATGTCTCGCTTCCACGACATAACGCCGCATTAACCCGTTGCGGCACGATTGTTTGGTTTGAGGCAAGAGCCTGTTCCGCAATCGGGTTGAATGATGGGATGGACTCCTCCCGGCGCGGCATCGGTATCGACGTGCCAGTCTGCAGGTGTTGCTTCATCAGTCACCGCCAGAGGAGTACGCCATGGATTGTAATCCCGTCGTCGCGACCGTCGCCATCGATCTCGCGAAAGCCGTCTTTCAACTCGTCGGTGCTCATGCCGATGGTCGTGTCGTCGCATCACATCGACTGTCGCGATCGGCGTTCATCGCGTATTGGCATAATCGTTCGGCGGTGCGCGTGGTGATGGAAGCGTGCGGCTCGGCGCATCACTTCGGCCGCTGGCTGCGTTCGCTGGGACATGACGTGAAATTGCTGCCGGCGCAGTATGTGCGACCGTATGTGCGCCGCAACAAGACGGATGCCGCAGATTGCCTGGCCCTGCTCGAGGCAGCGCGGGCGACGGATATGAAACCGGTGCCAATCAAGACCGAGCAACAGCAGGTCATCCAGATGCTGCATCGGTCACGCCAGCAGTGGCAACAGACGCGCATGGCCAGAATCAATCTTGCGCGCGGCGCTGCGCGAGTTTGGCATCGCCATTCCCGAAGGCTCTCAGCGTGGGCAATCGGCCATGCGCGACGTGCTGGGCCACGAAGCGTTGGATCAACGCATCCGCGATTTGATCGGCGCACTGCTTGAAGAAATTCGCGCGCTTGAGCAACGCATTGTCGAGACAGATCGCGCATTGGCCGAGATGGCCAAGAACGACCGGTGATCTCACGGCTCGAATCGCTGCCTGGTATCGGCTGGGTCACCGCGACAGCGATGCGCGCATCGATCGGCGACATACAACGCTTCAAGGACGGCCGCGTGCTCGCGAGTTGGCTCGGCTTCACGCCGAAGGAGCATTCCAGCGGATCGACACGCACGCTCGGGCGAATGAGCAAACGTGGCGACGTGTACTGTCGGACGCTGCTGATCCAGGGCGCGCGCGCCGTGCTCGCAGCAACCAAGCGCGCGCAGGTCGCGGGCAAACCCATGGATCGATTGCGCAGCTGGGCGATTGCGCTCGCCGAGCGTCGCGGCTTCAACAAGGCTGCAGTCGCACTGGCCAACAAACTTGCGCGCATCGTCTGGGCCACATGGCATCACGATCGCCGCTTCGACGCCAACTACGCGACACGCTTCGATTCGGAGGTGCCGATGCGCGCCGCCGTCGCCTGATCAGCGCAAACGATCAGTCAACTCACCCTTCCTTTTCACCCGACAGACACGTCAACGGATCGATCAGATCAAACTCATCACCAGCGGCTCGGCCGCGGTGCGGAAAAGCCGATAACTATTCTGACCTTCGAGGTCGCTTGAACGATCGGCCCCGCACCTGCGAATTCCATGATGTCCCGGCGGATAAACCCGCCACTTCGAGGACGGATAGACGACTGCACCGGTCCCTTCGTGATGACACCGATCAAAATCAATCAGGTTGACGTGAGGGAGGAGTCCATAGATGCATAGTTAGATTTCCACTCAGCCGAACGCGAGCCCCGTTTGAATAGATTCATCCCGTGCAGCGTTATTTACCACGGCACTTCTCACGGTTTCCAAAAACGCCGCTTTTGACGAGGTTGCATACTCGATCAGACCACGGTTGACGAGCGACATAAAAAGCGCCGCAGAGTAAGCCTGACAATTTATTGACCGAGTTGGATTGAACTCGATGTCAGTAAACGCCGAATATTGAACTACCCGCTCAACGAGATCTGGTTGTTTTCGGAGCGCATTTATATAGAGCCAATCATAGAATGCCGTTAGTGGCTCCAATTCCCATTCTGCCCCGAAGAATCGGAAGCCGAGAAGCCTGCCGGAGGATTGTATTCTCTCGTCTCCTTTTGCCTCGCGAGAAGATTTCTCCAGCAAGTCAACAAAAGGGCCGCCGCGTTCAAATACTTTACTTCCTTGAAATGCCGATTCAACACTAAACGCGCGATTGTTCTTGACGGTGGTTATCATCAAGTTAAAGGCACTTAGCGAAATCCCGACTTGTTCCCGTGACTTGCTCGAAATCTCAAGCACACTCTTGACACCTGGAATCTGTAAAGCTGCGGAATGAAGGGAGTCAATTGACTTCTGCTTCTGACTTACCGCCATACCAGCAAACCACTTGAACTCGACGTTCTTTGTAACAACGAACGAGACCCCAGTTGCGGATGGAATGTATACGGGTCGCTCAGCCATTGTCTGCGTCCTACAAATAGGGTTCAGTCGTACTTCCGGACATAGTTTCGGGTCGCGAACAAACCCTTGCCCTTCGAATGGAGGTAGGTCTTTATTCCACCTACGTACTGTTCATTTTCGGTCTTGACTCGCAGATCCTCAAACACGGCGCCCGCGATAAGAGCCGGTTCGATGATATCAAAAATAAGAACCTCCGCTTGCACGTCTGTCGGATCATAGCTCTTCAAGCGCTGGTCCGCGCGCGAGGGGAGTCCCTCAAGTTCAGCAAAAGCCCCTTAAGTGAATCCGGACCCTTAAGTTCTTCCAGTGACCGCGAAGAAATGCGTGAATCGGCGGCATTGTGCTTGCAAAAGGCACAGTCCTTTTCCCAAAGAATCCGTGGATTCATTACAAGTACCACCCAATCTGTTGTTGGGTCGGTTATTCGATATTTATAGAACATCTGACAGTTGGGAAAACCAATGGACGCAGAGACTCCATCTTCATGACCATCCAGCCTCAAGAGGTCATTTACCTTCGGCAGAACAGGGAGTTCACTAGACCTACTAACTGGAAAGATCCCCTTAGACATTATTGACGGGAGGTTTTGTGCCTGAGTGAAGTGGAGTACGTAGGGCACCCTTATCTCTTGGACGATCTGCCGTAAAGCATCCTTCTTCACGATCCCTCCAAATTTCACTGGAAATCTAACACCTATTCTCCGACGGGATCGCCGGACTATTGGGGGGAGTGTGGTGCTGGATCGGAGCGGTGGTCAAGAAATTTCCTAGGGAAATTCCGGGTTTATGCGGATGTGGGGATTGCTTAGTTTCGCGATGCTGGGCGCCATTTCCGGTGATGGAGTCGGGCTATGTCTTATCGCGATCGAAAAGAGGTGCTAACGGCGTGGTACGCGGCGCGGCATGAGCCGTTGATGGCGGCAAAACCGGTTGCGCCAGCGAAGGAACCGGCAGGTGTCGGGTGAGGTTTGGGGTGCGCGTGGACGGTGCGTCAACGCGGATCACCGGGCGGGTATGGGGTGCCGCCCGGCGAGCGTTTTCAGACGCGGAAAAAGCGCAGCAGACCGAGCAGTACCGCACGCACCTGCGCGGGTGCCGTTGCGGCGTCGATGGTCTGGCCATTGACGATGAGTTGGCCCGACAGGTCGGGGCCTTCTTCAGCGTTTTTCACGATCTTTAGATCGACAAAGCTGATCGACAACGGCTGCGCACTGCCGTTCGCACTGCTGCCGCCGGCGTTCCCGGTGAGCGTGATCGCGCCGTCGTAAGT
Organism: Rhodanobacteraceae bacterium; assembly: GCA_016708465.1. Taxonomy (GTDB): domain Bacteria; phylum Pseudomonadota; class Gammaproteobacteria; order Xanthomonadales; family Ahniellaceae; genus JADKHK01. The sequence goes on along the minus strand of JADJFT010000009.1, from coordinate 70,273 downwards.
CACCGTCACCAATTCACCGTCGCGCACCGCTTCGCGCGACATGGTGCCGTCGACAAATCGCGTTTCGGCACGCGGGTGGAATTTGTTGAAGCTGGCGTCGGCGATACGGCTGCCGCTGTCTTCGCCGAGCGAACCGGCGGAATGGATCACGGCATGGCCGCTGTAGTCATCGTTGATGGTGGTGGTGCGCTCAAACGTCAATGCGCTCGCTGTCATCGACGCCGCGAGCATTGCAACCGCACACAAGGTGTTCTTGAACATGATCGTTTCTCCGAAGTGAAAGGTAACGAAGCAGCCTTGGCCTTCGGCGGGCTTCGAGACATCACAACGTCGGCGATCCGGTTTGGTTGACCTCGACTATCGAGACACTTCCTCACCGCCTCGTAATAGTGACCGCCAGTGGCCGTGGCAGATAACGGCCGTGGCCACGTTCTGCGCGCAGGTCGCCGTTGATCCAAGCAAGCTGGCCGCGGCTGAAGGTGTGTGTGGCGATACCTTGCACAGTGCGACCTTCAAAAACGTTGAAGTCGACATTTTGGTGATGCGTCTTCGCCGAGATCGTGCGTGAGCCATTCGGGTCCCAAACCACGAGGTCAGCATCGGCACCGACGCGTAGCGAGCCTTTCTTCGGATACATGTTGAAGATTTGCGCCGCATTGGTGCTGGTCACTTTCACGAACTCGTTCGGTGTCAGGCGACCCGAATTCACGCCGTAATGCCAGAGCACCGACATGCGATCTTCGATGCCACCGCAGCCGTTCGGGATCTTGGTGAAATCATCCCTTGCCGGCAGCCTTTTGCGGCGCACAGAAGCAACAGTGATCGGTTGCCGTTGTGTGCAGATGCCCGGCCTGCAATCCCGCCCACAACGCTTTCTGATGCTCCGGCGCGCGGAATGGCGGACTCATCACATGGGCGGCAGCGCGGGTGAAATCCGGATCGCGATAAACCGAGTCGTCAATCACCAGATGCCCGGCAAGCACTTCGCCGAATACCCGCTGGCCTTCGCCGCGCGCACGCACGATGGCTTCAAGCGCCTGCCGCGCCGAATTGTGCACGATATACAGCGGCGCACCCAGCACTTCGGCAATGCGAATGGCGCGATTCGCGGCCTCACCTTCAACCGCCGGCGGGCGCGACATCGGATGACCTTCTGGCCCAATGATGCCACGTGCCAACAACTGCTTCTGCAAAGCGGAACACCAGCTCACCATTTCTCGGCATGTACGGTCGGCAATGCGCCGAGTTCGAGACAGCGCGTGAAGCTGTTCACCAGCACTTCGTCGTCGCACATGATGGCGTTTTTGGAGGCCATGAAGTGCTTGAAACTCGACACGCCATGCGCGTGCGCCAGTTCGCCCATTTCGCGATGCACTGACTCATCCCACCAAGTGACAGCGACATGGAAGCCGTAGTCACCAGCTGCCTTTTCCGCCCAGCCACGCCATTCGCGGAACGCCGCCAACAACGGCTGCTGCGGATTGGGAATCACGAAGTCGATGATGCTGGTGGTGCCACCGGCTAATCCAGCGGCGGTACCAGTGAAGAAATCGTCGGACGCCACCGTGCCCATGAACGGCAATTCCATGTGCGTATGCGGATCAATGCCGCCCGGCATCACATACTGGCCGCCGGCGTCGATCACCTGGGCGCCACTCGGTGCTTCCAGGTCAACGCCGACTGCGGCGATCACGCCATCGCGGATCAGCAGATCACTGCGCACGGTCAGTTCGGCATCGATCAGGGTGCCACCGCGAATCAGGGTATCCATGTCACTTCTCACCTTGCGAAAACAGCAGATAAACCAGCGCCGCTACTGCCAGCCCGACGAACCAGGCATAGGCGTAAATCGTGTCGAAGACAGCCGGCACCGAATCGACTAATCCGGCGGCATGAAGAAAACCGGGCAAGTTCGGCAGCACGCCGGCGATCAGCGCCACGAACGCCACTGGATTCCAGCCGCCGCGATAGCTGTAACGTCCGCCTTCCTTGAACAACTCTTCGCTATCGAGTTCGGTGCGGCGAATCAGGAAATAGTCGGCGAGCATGATGCCGGCGATCGGTCCGAGCAGCGCCGAATAACCGATCAACCAAGTGAAGATGTAAGCGCCAGTTGATTCCAACAGCTTCCAGGGAAACATCGCGATGCCGATGCCGGCGGTGATGTAACCGCCCATCTTGAATGAGATGCGACGCGGACTCAAATTCGAAAAGCCATTCGCGGGTGCGACGACATTGGCGGCAAGATTGGTCGTGATCGTGGCGAGCACCAGTGCGATCAACGCGACGATGACGCCCAGTCCGCCCATGCGCTCGGTCAGTTTGACTGGATCCCAGATCGCTTCACCGTAGAGAACCACCGTCGCCGAGGTGACGGCGACGCCAACGAAGGCGAGTGCCGCCATTGGGATCGGCAAACCCAGCGACTGGCCGATGATCTGGTCGCGCTGGCTGCGTGCGTAGCGTGTGAAGTCGGGAATGTTCAAGGCGAGCGTGGCCCAGAACCCGACCATGGCCGTCAACGACGGCCAAAACACACTGAAGAATTGGCCTTCGCGTTCACCACCAGCAGCAAACTTCGAGGGTGTCGACAACATCGGGCCGAAGCCGTCGGCGCGCACATAGGCCCAATACAACAACGCGCAACACATCGCGATCAACAACGGCGCCGCCCACAATTCCAGCCAGCGGATTGACTCGGTGCCGTGTTTGATGAACCAGACATGCAGCAACCAAAACGCCAGGAAGCAGCCGGTTTGGCCAGCGTCGATACCGAGCACAGGCAAGGGATCGCCATCGATGGCATTGAAGCTGAGAATGTTGACGATGGCGTAGATTGCGGCGCCGCCAACCCAAGTCTGAATACCGAACCAGCCGCACGCGACGAGGCCGCGCAACAACGCTGGTACCTTCGCGCCGCGCGTTCCGAATGACGCACGCAATAGCACCGGGAACGGAATGCCGTGCTTGGTGCCGGCATGGCCGACCGCGATCATCGGAATCAACACGATCAGGTTCGCGATCAGAATGGTGCCGACCGCCTCCTTCCAGTTCATCCCTTCGCTGACCAACCCGGCTGCGAGCATGTACGCAGGCACACACACAACCATGCCGACCCAAAGCGCCGCAATTGCCTTCCAGTCCCAAGTGCGGTCGTTCAACGCCGTTGGCATCAGGTCGACATTGATCAGATCCAGGCTGACTGGCACCTCTTTGTCGTAGTCCATCGCCTTCGAACGCATCAAGCCTTCTCCGCCATCGGATTGTTCGGATGCGTGGTCCAGTTCTGGTACGAACCATCATCGACGCGTTCCATGGTGATGCAGTCGTCAACCGGACAGACGTGCATGCACAAGTTGCAACCGACGCACTCATCATCAACGACTTCGAAGTGACGTTGACCCTCTTTCTCGCGAAGGATTGCTTGATGCGCGGTGTCCTCGCAGGCGATGTGACAAAGCCCACACTTGATGCACAAGTCCTGATTGATGCGCGCCTTGATGTCGTACTTCAGGTTCAGGAATTTCCAGTCGGTGACGTTCTTGATCGCACGACCACGAAAGTCTTCGATGGTCTTGTAACCCTTGGAATCCATCCAGTTCGACAGGCCCGAAATCATGTCGTCGACGATGCGAAAGCCGTAGTGCATGGCGGCTGTGCAGACCTGCACGTTGCCGGCGCCGAGCGCCATGAATTCAGCCGCATCGCGCCATGTACCGATGCCGCCAATGGCACTGATCGGCAAGCCGGCAGTCTGCGCATCACGCGCGATCTCAGCGACCATGTTCAGCGCAATCGGGCGAACTGCAGGGCCGCAATAGCCACCGTGCGTGCCCTTGCCATCCACCGTCGGCGTCGGCGCCATCAAGTCGAGGTCGATGGTCGTGATCGAGTTGATCGTGTTGATCAGCGACACGGCATCGGTTCCGCCCGCGTGTGCAGCGCGCGCAGAAATGCGGATGTCGGTGATATTCGGAGTCAGCTTGACGATGCAGGGCAGCCGCGAATGTTGTTTGACCCAGCGCGCGACCATCTGCAGTATTCGGGCACTTGGCCGACGGCCGCACCCATGCCGCGCTCACTCATGCCGTGCGGGCAGCCGAAGTTCAGCTCGACGGCGTCGGCACCGGTGTCCTCGACCATCGGCAAGATGTACTTCCAGCTCGCCTCGTCGCAGGGCACCATCAGCGAAACGATCATCGCCCGATCCGGCCACTCGCGCTTGACCTGCCGAATCTCGGCGAGGTTGATCGCCAGCGGTCGATCGGTGATCAACTCGATGTTGTTCAGCCCGGCCATGCGCTGGCCATTCCACTGCACCGCGCCATAGCGTGAGCTAACGTTGACGACGTGCGGATCGAGCCCAAGCGTCTTCCCACACCACTCCCGCCCCAGCCGGCCTCGAAGGCACGAATGACGTTGTAGGCCTTGTCGGTGGGTGGCGCCGAGGCCAGCCAAAATGGATTCGGCGATTTTACGCCGACGAATTCTGTCGATAGATCGGCCATGTCGGTTTCCTCAGGCCTGGGTCAGTTGGGCATGGATCGCGGCGGCGGCGTGCTTGCCATCGGCCACCGATTGCACGGTGAGGTCGGTCTTGCCGCCGACACAGTCGCCGCCAGCGTAGACACCGGCGAGGCTGGTTGCGAAGTCCGCATCGACGACGATGCGACCCTTGTTCAAGCGCAACAGTTCGACGCTCGCTTCGCTCAAGCCATCGGCCTGCAACACCTGCCCGATTGCCTTCAGCACGACGTCGGCATCGATCTCGAAAAATTCGCCGCTACCCAGCAACTTTTCATGTTCGATGCGCGTATGTTCGAAACGAATACCGGCGACGACACCATTGCGCGCGATCAACTCAACCGGTTGCGCATAGTGGATCACATGCACGCCTTCGGCTTGCGCAAACGCCTGTTCATGGTTGGTCGCGCTCATCGCGTCGGCACCGCGGCGATAGACCAGCGTCACCCGTTCAGCGCCGAGGCGCTTGCTCTGGACAGCGGCATCGATCGCAGTATTGCCACCGCCGATCACCACCACTCGTCGCCCGACCGGCACCGCCGCCTTGTCCACGGCCTGACGCAGTTCGGCAATGAAATCGACCGCGTCGCGCACGCCTGGCAGAGCGGCATCACCGAGGCTGAGCGCATTCACGCCGCCAAGACCAAGCCCCAGAAAAACGGCATCGTATTCACGACGCAGTTGCGATAGGTGGATGTCGCGCCCGAGCGCCTTGCCGTGTTGCAAACGAATGCCACCGATCGACAGCAGCCATTCGACTTCGCGTTGCGAGAAGTTGACTACTTTGTACTCGGCAATTCCGTATTCGTTGAGACCACCCGACTTCGCACGCGCTTCAAACACCTCGACCTCATGGCCGAGCAGCGCCAGTGCATGCGCACAGGTGAGACCTGCCGGGCCAGCACCAACGACAGCGATACGCTTGCCGGTATGCGCGGCGCGCGTGAACAGCTGCACATCGCGCTCGTAGACCCAATCGGTTGCATAGCGCTGCAATGCGCCGATCTCGACCGGCTTGTCCTCCGGGTCGTTGCGAACGCATTCACCCTCGCACAGGATCTCGGTCGGGCAGACGCGCGCGCACTGACCACCAAAAATATTGGCTTCAAGAATCTTGTTCGCGGCACCGGTCAGGTTGTCGGTGCTGATGGCACGGATGAACCCAGGGATGTCGATCGCGGTCGGGCACGCCTGAATGCAGGGTGCGTCGTAGCAAAAATGACATCGACTGGCCTCGATCAATGCACGTTGTCGATCAAGCGGCGGCGCGACATCTGAAAAATTCTCCGCAAGCTGTCCCGACGTGAGCCGACCCGCTGCGATGTCCCCGGTTTCCTTTCTGGCCATGTGACCTCCCGAATGGCAAACACGGGTTTTATTCGCATTGAGGCGGCGGCGCAAGCACTCAGCGCCCAGCGCGCCCGAGCATCGCGTGCAGCAGGATGTTGCCGCCGGCTTCGATCCACTCCGGCTTGGCGTCCTCGACTTCGTTGTGACTAATGCCATCGACACAGGGCACGAAGATCATTGAGGTCGGTGCGACCTGCGCCAGGTAGCAGGCATCGTGGCCGGCTCCCGACACCATGTCGCGGTGCGAATAACCGAAGCGCACCGCGCCAGCACGCACCGAGGCCACGCACTCAACATCGAAAGCGACCGGCTTGTAATAGAAGATTTGATCGAGCCGTTGCACCTCGACCTTGGTCTCGGCAGCGATGCGCGCCACGCCCTCGCGCACCTTGCGGTCCATCTCGGCGAGCACTGCATCCTCGGGATGACGAATGTCGATCGTGAAAAATACCCGCCCCGGAATCACGTTCCGCGAATTCGGATAGTTCTGGATCATGCCAACGGTCGCACACGCGAACGGTGCGTGCTCATGGCCGACGCGATTGACCCAATCGATCACACGCGCTGCGCCGAGCAGTGCGTCCTTGCGGCGCGGCATCGGCGTCGGCCCGGCATGTGACTCTTGGCCGATGAACTAGACTTCGTACCAACGTTGCCCCTGAGCATGGGCGACCACACCGATGGTCTTGCCTTCGGCTTCCAGAATCGGGCCTTGTTCGATGTGCAGTTCGAATGCCGCATGGATCGGCTTACCCATGGGTTGGTCGCCGGCATAGCCGATGCGTTCGAGTTCCTGGCCCATGGTCAGGCCATTCACATCGGCACGCGACAGCCCGTAGTCGAGCGTAAACACACCCGCAAACACACCAGACGCAACCATCGCCGGGGCGAATCGAGAACCTTCTTCGTTGGTCCAGACCACCACTTCGATTGGGCGATCGGTTTCGATACCGTGGTCATTCAGCGAGCGGATCACTTCCAGCCCGCCGAGCACACCGTAGATGCCGTCAAACTTGCCGCCGGTGGGCTGTGAGTCGGCATGCGAACCGGTGACCACCGGCGTCAGCGTGTCGTCTTTTCCCGCACGGCGCGCGAACACGTTGCCCATCTGGTCAACGCTGATCGAGCATCCGGCTTCCTGCGCCCAGCGCACGAATAGATCACGACCCTGTTTGTCGAGATCGGTCAGCGCCAGACGACACACGCCACCCTTCGCGGTCGCACCGATCTTCGCCATCTCCATCAGCGAATCCCACAGGCGCTGGCCGTTGATGCGCAGATCGGCGGACAAATTGGTTTTGAGTTGGGCGTTCACGGGACTTGACTCCTCCAGTAATCGGGCTGGCGATGTATGGCGACAAAGATTGGCAGTGGTGATGCGCATATTTCACCTCAACGACAGTCGTCGTCATTGCCTTGTCCTCACGAATTGGTCGGCATCACGAACTGCGCGCCACCGCGGATGCGGGTCGGCCAGCGTGTCGCCACGGCCTTCAGCTTGGTATAGAAACGCACGCCTTCGGGCCCGTAGACGTGCTGGTCGCCAAACAACGAAGCCTTCCAGCCGCCGAACGAATGGAATGCGGCCGGCACCGGAATCGGCACGTTCACGCCGACCATACCGACCTGCACCCGTGCCGCGAAATCGTGTGCGGCATCGCCGTCACGCGTGAAGATCGCGGTGCCATTGCCGAACTCATGGTCGTTGATCAACTGCAGTGCCTGCTCGAAACTTTCGGCGCGCAGCACGCATAGCACCGGGCCGAAGATTTCTTCCTTGTAGATACGCATCGACGGCTGCACGCGGTCGAACAAACAGCCGCCAAGGAAGAACCCCTGCTCTGCGCCTGATACGACATGATCGCGGCCATCGACGACCAATTCGGCACCTTCCTGCACACCTAGGTCGACAAACCCTTTGACGCGCGCCCGATGCTCGCGCGTGATCAGCGGGCCCATGTCCATGCCGGGCGTCATGCCATCGCCGATCTTCAGCGCACGCACACGCGGCGCCAAGTTTGCGACGAAGGCATCGGCGGTGTCGTTACCGATCGCGATCGCAACCGAGATCGCCATGCAGCGCTCGCCCGCAGAGCCGTAACCCGCACCCATCAAGGCGTCAACAACCTGATCCATATCGGCATCCGGCATCACCAGCATGTGGTTCTTGGCGCCGCCCAGCGCCTGCACGCGCTTGCCGTGATGTGCGCCGGTTTCATAAATATATTTCGCGATCGGTGTCGAACCGACGAAACTGACCGCCTTGATGTCGGGATGCGCGAGGATCGCATCGACCGCAGTCTTGTCGCCGTGCACGACATTGAACACACCATCGGGTAGCCCAGCCTGTTTGAACCAGTCGGCCAGCATTAGCGACGACGACGGATCGCGTTCGGACGGTTTCAGGATGAAGCAGTTGCCGCAAGCTATCGCGATCGGCACCATCCACAGCGGTACCATCGCCGGAAAATTGAACGGCGTAACGCCGGCAACGACACCGAGCGGCTGGCGGAACGAGTGCGCATCGATATTGCCGCCGACGTTCTCGGTGAACTCACCCTTCAGCAATTGCGGAATACCCGATGCGAACTCGACCACTTCCAGTCCACGTGCGACTTCGCCGAGCGCATCGGAATGGGTCTTGCCATGTTCAGCGGTGATCTGCGCCGCGAGTTGGCTGGCATTGGTGTCGATCAGTTCGCGCAGCTTGAACATGACCCGCGCGCGCCGTGACGGCGAGGTGGCCGCCCAAGCCGGAAAAGCAGATTTTGCCGAGGCGACGGCGGTGTCAACATCCACCTGAGCCGCCAGCCCAAGTACACCTGCTTGCTCGCCGGTTGCCGGATTGAATACCGGTGACGTGCGCTCGCCAACGCCGTTCACGCGCTGGCCATGGATGTAGTGCGGAATGCGGACGGGTTCGGACATGTTCATTCTTCTTGATTCGGGTCTGTACTTTTACCACTAGCGCGGCTGCTGAACGAGCGGTGCCGCGACCTGTCCGCGGCAGTCGCAATCCCTGAGACCGGCATCTGCTGTCATGCCCTTGCCGGCAGCGGGCCGGCGGATACGGAGTAGTGCCATGAACGAACAGGTCCAGGTGTGGATGCCGGTGCAAGACACGCTGCGTTTGCGACTGACCGCGGAACGGTTGGTGAAGCGCACGTCGATTGCCGTGATGGTGGAAATCGTCGCCTTGATCTCGACACAAGATCGCGACACCGCGGCGCTGGAAACCAAGGTGCGCGCAGCGCTGAAATGCTTCATCGACGCGCACTGGCATACCGCATCATCCGAACGTACGCGCGACGACTCCGGATTCGAACGCGTCAAACTCGTCGGCTATGCGCGCGTGCCGCGCGACGAGAACGTGAATCTCGTCGAGCGTGCGCGGCTCGCCAGCAGCGAAGGACTGGCGATCCAGAACCCCGGAGTCGACTACAAGGTGGCCTCATCAGTGCTGGTGGCGGAGACCGAGAAGCTGCACGGCGACCTGATCCGCCAGACGCAGGCGCGCATCACCGAGTTCAATGAACTGACCGGACGGCAATGGCGCATCGGCAACATCCAGTTCGGCGTGAACAACCGCGACGAGGCCGAATACAGCACGAAATTGGCACGTCGCGAAGCCGCACGTTTCGGCTCGGACGAACACGACGTGCTGCTCACGTCGGAACGCATCAGCATGATCGCGGAAGTGGAACTGCGCTCGGTGCCATGACGTTGCGAGTAGGGCGTCGCGAGCCCGGGCTCGCTCCTACAATGGCGGACGACGACCTGGAGATTTCATGGACCTGATCCTGCGCAATGCCCGCCTTCCCGATGGGCGCAATGGCATCGACATCGGCCTTCGCGATGGCCGCATCGCGGCGGTTGAGCCGAGGCTCGCCGCGACTTCGCTCGAAGAGATCGACGTCAGCGGCCGCTTGGTCACGCCGCCCTTCGTCGATGCCCATTTCCATCTCGATTCGGCGCTGAGCTATGGCCTACCGCGTGTGAACCAGAGTGGCACCCTGCTCGAAGGCATCGCGCTGTGGGGCGAGCTGAAACCGTTGCTGACGATGGACGCGATCGTCGAGCGCGCACTGCACTACTGTGATCTCGCGGTCAGCCAGGGCCTGCTCGCGATTCGCTCGCATGTCGACGTTTGCGATGACCGCCTGCTCGCGGTCGAGGCACTGCTGCACGTCCGGCAACAGGTTGCCCCGTATCTGGACCTGCAGTTGGTCGCGTTCCCGCAAGACGGGCTGTATCGCTCGGCGACGGCCGAGAAGAACCTGCTGCGAGCGCTCGACCTCGGCGTCGATGTGGTTGGCGGCATTCCGCACTTCGAGCGCACCATGGCCGATGGTGCGCGCTCGGTCACACGACTGTGTGAAATCGCCGCCGAGCGCGGGCTGCGCGTGGACCTGCACTGCGATGAATCCGATGACCCGATGTCGCGCCACATCGAAACCCTGGCGGCGGAGACGCTTCGACTGGGGCTGCACGGACGTGTTGCCGGGTCGCATCTCACTTCGATGCATTCGATGGATAACTACTACGTCTCGAAGCTGCTGCCGCTGATCGCCGAATCCGGTGTCGCGGCGATTGCAAATCCGCTGATCAACATCACCCTGCAAGGCCGCCACGACGCCTATCCGAAGCGTCGCGGCATGACCCGCGTGCCGGAATTGCTCGCTGCCGGGGTCAATGTCGGCTTCGGCCACGACTGCGTGATGGACCCCTGGTATGCCTTCGGTTCCGGCGACATGCTGGAAGTTGCGCACATGGCTGTGCATGTCGCGCAAATGACTTCGCAGACCGCGATCCGCCAGTGTTTCGATGCGGTCACGACGAACTCGGCAAAGATCCTCGGGCTCGACGGCTACGGCATCGCACCCGGATGCCATGCCGATCTGGTGGTGCTGCAAGCACGCGATCCGTTCGAGGCGATTCGACTGAGAGCGAACCGCTTGCTGGTGATTCGTCGTGGCCGCATCATCGCGCGCAATGCCCCGCGCTCGCCGCAATTGGCACTACCGGGAAGGCCGAGCGGATTCCCGGACTGACTCAAGGTGGCCGCTGCAATGCCTCGCCAGTTAGCGCCAACCGCCGCCGGCAAGTGCAGCGATAACGATTGCAATCACCACGAACAAGGCGACGACCATTAGACCGGCGAGTACCAGCACCGCAACCGCAACACCACCCAGTTCGTCGCGCTGCAATTCCGGCTGCGTCGTGAAAGCATATTTGTCGACGACAAGGGTGTCGCACATCAAGTCGTGCAAGGCCTGCTTGCGCTCAGTGAACGCGGCCATGATCAAACCGATCATCAGCAGCATCGAACTCAGCATATAGCCCCAGTAGCGGCCGAAGGCGCGCAGGAAACTGATGCGCTCGCCGTCGCTACGCACGACCTTGATACCGACCGCCATCTTGCCCAGCGTCGCCTGATTCGACGAGGAGTGCATCCAGGCCATGTAGAAGAGCGGTATGGCAATACTGATCAGGTAATACAGCGAGGTCACCAGGACATTGGTGCCATGGTTGATCTGCGCCAGATCACCGAGACCCGCGCCGACCACGAAAAACATCGGAATCATCAGCATCCACATCACGAATGAGGTCACGAAGCCATCTAGAATGCTGGCGGCGACACGCTTCCAGAATCCGGCATAGACGACGACATTGCCGGTGACTACTGCACCATCGTCGTGCAGTGCCGCGCGCGGTGGCGCATACGGTGAATCCTGGGCTGCCACCTCGCCCGATGGCGGCATTTGGGGTACCCCCACGACAACTTCATGCATGACCTTGCGCCACGCTGTCCATGCCGGCAAACCCTGGCGCCAGACCAGCGTTTCCGGACGCAAATTTCCGCCCGTGTGTAACGCAGCAAGATCACTTTCGGGCAGCGGGCCCTGGCGTTGATTATTCGCGTCGGCGTAGTACCAATCGGTCATGACAAGGTTCTCGGGATAAGTGATTCATAGGTCGGTCAATGCACGGTACAACATGTTCTTCGACGTACCGCTGATCTCAGCAGCGAGTTTTGCCGCTCGACTCGCGGACATTTCCGTGGCCAGCCGCTGCGCCAGCACGATTGCGTCAGTGACACGCCGCGCCTCGACTTCAGTGCGCTCGGCGCCAGCGACCATCAGTACGAACTCGCCGAGTCGCTGCTCAGGGTCGGCATCAACGCGCGCCTGCAGTTCGGCCAGCGTGCCGCGCAAAATGGTTTCATGCAGTTTGGTCAGTTCACGCCCGATCGCAGCGCGACGCTCGCCACCGAACACTGAAACCGCGTCGGCCAGTGAATCGACGATACGGTGCTTGGCCTCAAAAAAAATCAGCGTCCGCGTGGCATCGACCAAGGCCGCGAACACCTCACGGCGTGCGCCGGATTTGGTCGGCAAAAATCCCTCAAAACTGAAGTGGTCGCTGGCCAAACCGGATACCGACAAGGCGGCGATCGGCGCGCTCGCCCCTGGAATCGGCACCACGCGCAGTCCTGCGGCGATGGCCGCCTGCACCAGCCGATACCCGGGATCGCTGACCAGTGGCGTGCCGGCATCCGATATCAGCGCGATATGCTCGCCGGCGCACATGCGCTCAACCAGTTTGGTCGCCGCCTGCGCTTCGTTGTGTTCGTGCAACGCCACCGTCGGCGCTGCCGCACCGATCGATGCCAGCAGGGGCGCGCTGTGGCGGGTGTCCTCGCAGGCAATGCGATCAGCTCGCTTCAGCGTCGCGATCGCGCGCGCAGACAAGTCGTCGCGGTGCCCGATCGGCGTCGCGACCACATACAGGCAACCGGGCTCGCGGGGCGCGTTCGATGACATGGCTTCGCTATCATCGCGGCCTTGCCTCCCAATTGCGAGCCTGCGCATGCCCCGTTTGCTGCCGATCTGTATCGCGCTGACCGCGCTGCTGCTTTCCGCGTGTCAGACCGCGCCGCCGGCGCCCGACCAGTCGCAGGAGACCGACGCGCGCGAACGCATCGACGCCGGCGACTATCGTGCCGCTGGTACTGAATTCGAACGCCTCGCCAACGAGAAGCGAGGCTTGCGTGACTATTACCGGCTGCGCGCTGCCGAAGCCTGGCGTGAGGAGGCCGAACTGGACGCGGTCGCGCGCTTGCTCGGCGAGATCAAGCGAAAAAATCTCGACGCCGGACAAAACCTGCGCTTCGATCTGCTGGCCGCAGAGATTGCGCTGTCGCAGCAGCAAGCCGCACGCGCCTCGGCGCTCCTCGCGGTTGACGATGCACGCATTCCCGCCACAGTGCGCGAGCGTTGGCTGGAACTGCAAGCCCGCGCGTTCGCTGCCGAAGGCCGTTACTTGCCAGCCGCCCGCACGCGGCTGCGACTGATTGCCGTGTTGCCGGAATCCGAACGCCGCGATGCGCAACGTGAGCTGTTGGAGATGATCACGGTGCAAAAACCTGAAGTTCTGCGCACCGATCTGCTGGCGCTGGCCGCGGATGACGCCGCGCGACCTTGGTTGGAGCAGGCACTGCGAGTCACTGGCGAGCCGCCGGCACGCGCACCGATCGCGGCCACTGAAGCGGTCGGCACGATGATGGCGGGCAGTGATGGTCGGATGCGCCGAGAAGGCTTCAAACCGGTACGCAAACTCGCGCTACTGCTGCCGGTCCACGGCGACTACGCAGCGGCGGGCCGGGCCATCCTCGATGGGGTGATGAGCATGCACTATCAACTCGCGGCCGCCAGCTCGCTACAAGTCTACGATGCCGGTAGCACGCGACGCAGTGCGCTCGATGCCTATCAACTCGCGCTGAACGATGGCGTCGATGCGGTACTCGGTCCGGTTGAACGTGATCAGGTTGATGCGGTGCTTGAAGCCAGTGATGGTCGCGTGCCACTGCTGACCTTGAACTACCCGGAACCCAAAACGATCGCGACTGAAAGCAGTTTCCACTTCGGTTTGTTACCCGAGGAGGAAGCCGCACTGGCAGCGGAGCGCCTTGTCGCCGAAGGCGCAACACGCATCGCGGTATTTGGCACCAACGAAGACTGGAGTGAACGCGCGATGGCGACGCTGGACGCGCAACTGCGTGCGTTAGGTGGCTCGATCAGCGGTCGTCGCATGTTGCGTGACAGCGATGTCGATTTTGCCGAGTCGCTAGTCGCACTGATCGGCGCGCCCGGCAACGCGCCGGAGACGCGCAAGGCCGATGGCATCTTTCTCGCATTACGGCCATCGACTGCGCGCTTGCTGATGCCGCAATTGCGTGCGGCGGACTTCCTCAACCTGCCGATCGTCGCCACTTCACACGTTTACAGCGGAGCGGTTCAGGCCCTGCAGGACAAGGACCTCGACGGACTCGTGTTCATGGATGCGCCATGGACGCATGCTGCTGCGGTCGGGCTGCCAGCACGCGGCGAACTGGCGCGCGATCTCACGAGCGCAGCGAACAGCCCGCGCCTGTTTGCTTTCGGCCTCGACGCCTACCAATTGCTGCCCTACCTCGACTTCCTGAGGGCCAAACCAGGACGCTATATCGACGGCGCCAGCGGGTTGCTGTTGTCCGATGCGTTCGGTCGAATTCGGCGGCTACCGCAATTTTACCGTTTCGTCGATGGCGTACCGCAGCCGGCCACCGCCTTGCGCTTGGTCGCCGAACCCGCGTCGACGCCGTGATCGGTACGCGCGCCACCGGTGACGCGCTGGAAGCCGCGACTGAGCGCTGGTTGGTTGCTCAGGGGCTGCGTCCGCTGGCACGGCAGGCGCGCTTTCGCCTCGGCGAGATTGACTTGGTCATGCTGCACGGCGAGGTGCTGGTGTTCGTCGAAGTGCGTTACCGCGCAAGCGTCAGTCACGGTGATGGACTCGATTCGATTACCCGCGCCAAGCGTCAGAAGCTGGTGAAAGCAGCGGCATTGTTCCTGCAGAGCCACCCGCGTTATGCGAATACGCCGTGCCGTTTCGATGTCGTGTCGGTCAGTGGCGCGAGCGACGAACCCAGCTTCAACTGGTTGTGCGATGCGTTCCGGGTGGACGGATGAATCACGCCATTGACATCCTGCGGTTGCGTCTCGATGGCGTGCTCGATGCCGACGGACTGCGTTACGACGAGGCTAGTCGCATCGCCTACAGCTACGACAATTCACGGCGCAGCGTGCTGCCCGATGCCGTCGTGCTGCCGACAACCATCGAGCAGATCGCAGCCGTCGTCGCGTACTGTGGCGAACTTCGGGTGCCAGTGATTGCGCGCGGCCGCGGGACCAATACGACCGGGGCGAGCGTGCCGGTTGCAGGCGGCATCGTGGTGTCCTGCGAGCGCATGGATCGCATCATCGATGTTGACCCAGACGACCGCGTCGCGGTGGTCGAGGCCGGCGTATTGAACGGTGACCTGCAGGCCGCCGCCGCTCGTCACGGTTTATTCTGGGCGCCCGATCCGACCAGTGCATCGTTCTGCACGGTCGGTGGCAACCTCGCCTGCAATGCCGGTGGACCGCGTGCGGTGAAGTACGGCGCGAGTCGCGACAACACGCTGGCGCTGTGCTGCGTCGATGGTCGCGGCGTCATCCATCGCCTCGGTTCGCGCACCACCAAAGGCGCTACCGGCTACGACTTGATGCGCCTTGTCGTCGGCTCTGAAGGCACACTGGCGTTGATCGGCGATGCGACACTGAAACTATTGCCACAACCGGAAACGGTGCGCACGCTGCGCGCCCTGTATCGAGATGTCGAAACTGCGGCCGCGGCCGTCGCCCGACTGATGCGTCAACCGCAGGTGCCGTGCGCGCTGGAGTTCATGGATGCGGAAGCGCTGCGGCTCGCGCGCGACATCGGTGGCGCCGATATCCCGTCTGCGGGTGCATTGCTGATGATCGAAGTCGATGGCGCTGAGGCGGCGATCGCACACGCTGTGGCGGCGGTGACTGCTGCGGCGCAAGGCGAAGGACTGCTGAGAATCGATGCCGCGCAATCGGCGGACGAGGTGGCGCGCCTGTGGGCGGCGCGCAAGGCGTTGTCGCCAGCGCTCAAACACGTCGCGCCGAAGAAGATCAATGAGGATGTGGTGGTGCCGGTATCGAAGCTGCCGGCACTGGTTGCGAAGACGCGTGAACTCGCCGCCACCAGCGGTATCGCCATCGTCTGCTTCGGTCATGCCGGCAATGGCAACCTGCACGTGAACCTGATGTTCGATCCCACCGACATCGCGCAATCAGCACAGGCGCCGCGCGTGCTCTCTGAACTATTCGCGACCACGCTGGCGTTAGGTGGGACATTGTCCGGTGAGCACGGCATCGGCCTCGACAAGCGCGACTTCATGCCACAGGCCATCGCCGCACCGACATTGGCCTTGATGCGTGCCGTGAAAGCACAGTTCGATCCGTTCGGTATTCTCAATCCCGGCAAGCTGCTGCCGCCGTGAATTAGCATTTTGCAATCGTTGCGGCGTGCCTTTCGGCACTGACGTTGCCGTGGCGCTGACGCTTACATGGGCGCATGAGTTCGCTGCTGCATCGCTGGATCTACGTTTGGATGGTTTGCTGCTCGGTCGTGCTGGCGGGATTACCGAGCTTGGCGCGTGCAAGTGACGAGTCGCTGCATGTCGTCTTCGTCGGCAACAGCTACACCTATACCAACGACTTGCCGATGCTGTTCCGCGCCCTCGTGCATAGCCAAACGCCGGAGCGCGATGTCGAGACCGAGGCCTTCGTCATGCCCGGCGGATTCCTCAACGAGCGCTGGCGCGAAGGCGTCGTGCAGCATTATCTGAAGTCCAATCAAGTCGATGTTCTGGTACTGCAGGAGGCCGGTGGCTGGCTTCGTTGCGCCGAGCATCGCGCGTTGCGCTCAACCTTTGCCTGCACCGACAGTTTGCGCACGCACAAGCGATACGCCGAGTTCGCCGCCAAGCGTGGTGGGCGCACGGTGATCCTCGGGACTTGGGGCGCCGACGTGCGTGAACAAGCGTCGATCAGCCGCGTCACGCGGCGCTTGTCGAAAGCGATCGACGCACTCCCTGCCGATGTCGGCGAGGCGATCATCGCGCTGCGCAGACTCGATCCCGACGCCACGCTATTCGTCGATCGCATCCTGCATCCGACGCCGGACGTGTCGATGCTCGCGGCGATCATGCTGTACGCCCGTATCGACGGTTGGCTGCCGGAAGCGCGCGCAGTGGCACTCAGTCAGCCCTTGATCAGTGTCACCGCTCTGCCCGATGCACGGCTGCCGCTGTCGATGCAGTACAGCACCCTGCCACGCGCCGAATTCGCCGGTTTCAGCGCAGAACGCATGGCAATGCTGCGACAGGCGGCGAATACCGCGCTCACTGCCCACGAACCCTGAGCGAACACCTCAAAACCGCTCCGCCAGCCACGGCCAGGTGCACAGCATGAGCGCCGAATAGATGCCGGCGATCGCGTCATCCGCCATCGCACCGAAGCCGCCATGCAGTTCGCGATCCGCCCACGAAGCCGGCCAAGGTTTCAGGATGTCGGTGATCCGGAATGCGACGAAGGCGAGCGTACATTCCAGCCATAACGGCGCCGCGTAGCCAAGCGCCGGCCACAGCATCAGTGCCGGCAGCAGGGTGATCCAAGTACCGATCCATTCGTCGACAACGACGACGCCGGGGTCATCAATGCCGATCTTCACAATTACCCAGTTCGCGGCGAACACGCCAAGTACGAACACGATCGTGATCACCGCCAGCAGCACATGCCAACCGAACGGGCGCAGCGCCAAATAGACGATCAACGCCGCCAGCGTGCCGGCGGTGCCAGGTGCGAACGGCGATAGGCCGGAGCCGAAGCCGCTCGCCAGCCACCCCCAAGGATGTCGCAACACGACAAACTTATTCGCCATCGCTATTTCCGAAATGATTGAAGCCAATGCGACCCGGAACGTAGTCGCCGCCTTCGGCCGTCAGCAGGCGTATCCCGGACTCCGATGTCACCACGCCGATGACATGCAGGTCGAGCCGCAGTTCGGTGGTGCGTACGCGCAACTCGGGGAGGCACGCTTCCGGCACGGTGAATGCGAGCAGATAGTCGTCGCCACCCGCCAGTGCAAGATCGATCACCGCACGCCGACTCAAATCGAGCGCCGCACCTAACGCGAATGGTGGATGCGGAATCGCATCGAGATCAAGGCGCAAACCAACGCCGCTGGCCTCGGCAACGTGGCCTAGATCGGCCACGAGTCCGTCCGAGACATCGATGCACGCGCTGGCCAACCCAAGCAAGGCTTGACCCAAGGCAAGTTGCGGCTCTGGCCGATCGAGGCGTGCCAAATAATGTGCGAATCGCCGATCGTCGCGTCGTCCCGCCTGCGCGGCAGCCAACCCAAGCGCGGCTTCGCCGAGCACACCGGTGACGCAGATGCGCTCGCCGACCTGTGCCCGATCTCGCCGCAACGCCGCCATCGGCGCGACGGCACCGAGTGCGGTCACCGTGATCGTCAACGGTCCGCGCGTGGTGTCGCCGCCGACTAACGCCACCGAACTCATCTTCGCGAGTGCGCCGAAGCCGGCGCCAAAACGCTCGACCCAGTTCGCATCACGTTCCGGCAAGGTCAGCGCCAGCAAGGCCCATTGTGGCAATGCGCCCATCGCGGCAAGGTCAGACAGATTCACTGCCAGCGCTTTCCAGCCAATCGCAAAGGCGTCGGTGGCGTTGGGAAAATGTCGTCCGGCTACCAAGGTGTCGCAGACCGCGACCAGTTGTGCGCCGCGCATCGGTTCGAGCACGGCGCCATCGTCGCCGATGCCGAGCACGACGTCGTCACGCACGCCGCGCTGGGTTGCGGCGAGGCGACGGATCAATTCGAATTCGTCGAGCGATTCGGCCACATCAGCGGCGATATTCGCTACCACGGACGTCACGCGCCAACTTATCGAGCACACCATTGACGAAGGTGTGGCCGAAGTCGGCACCGAAACGCTTGGTCGTCTCAATCGCTTCGTTGATAACGACACGATACGGCACATCGAGGCGATGAATCAGCTCGTAGGCGCCGAGGCGTAGCACCGCGCGTTCGATCGGATCGACTGATTCGATGGCGCGGTCAAGATGCGGCGTGATCGCAGCGTCGAGGTCCTTGCAGTGTTTCTCGATGTTGACCAGCAGGTCCTCGAAGTAGTCGAGGTCGGCGATTTCCATTTCCTGCTCATGTTTGAACTGATCAATGATGCCGAGCATGCCGGTACCGGACACCTGCCACGCGTAGGTCGCTTGCAAGGCGCGACGGCGGGCGCGGCTGCGCGCCGCGAGATCGACGCCTTCGGGCTTGCGCTGTCGGTGATCGTTCATCGCTGTGCTCCGCGCGGCAGGTCGTTGTTCTGGATGTCGTCGAGCAAGCTGTCGAGATCGTCATCGAGATCGAAATGTTCTGGCAGCAAGCTGCGGATCAGGCCCGCCGTTTCGATCGCTGCGAGCGCCGCTTCTGAACCCTTGTTGCCCTGTTCGCCACCGCAACGCGCAATCGCCTGTTCGATGTTCTCAACCGCAAGCACGCCATTGGCAACCGCGATGCCAGCCTTCAACGACACATCCATCAGCGCGCGCGCCGACTCGTTGACGATGACATCGTAATGCGAGGTTTCGCCACGAATGATGCAACCCAGCGCAACGACCGCGTCGATTTCACCGGAATCGGCCATCGCCTGCGCGATTTGCGGCAATTCCCACGCACCAGCAACTCGCGCCAGCACGACGTCGTCGCCGCGCACATCGTGCTCGGCCAAAGTGCGCAGCGCGCCTTCAAGCAGGGCGTCGACGATGTCGCCATTGAAGCGCGCCGCGATCACGCCGATGCGCAGGGCACCTTCGGCCGGTTCGATGCGAGCGAGCTTGAATCGGGCCAGATCGACCGGATGAGCACGGGGTACGGGATGGGAGGGCATGCAGCAACCTCAGGCCGCGCTGCGTGAGCTGCCGACGGGCCGATCAGGATTCGGAGGGCGCGTAGTCTACCACTTCGAGTCCGAAGCCCGAGAGGCCGACAAAGCGCCGCTGCGTACCAATCACGCGCAGTCGACGCACGCCGAGATCGACCAAAATCTGCGCACCGAGACCGCTGGTGCGCCAGTCGCTGGCGGCCACCGGTGCCGGCATTGACTGCTCGGTCAGTCGCGCAAATTCGGCCTCGGCATCACGATGGTCGCCGAGCAGCACAAACACCCCGTGACCGTCTTCGGCAATCGTCGCCAGCGCCTTTTCCGCGGATACACCCAAGTCGTCGCGATCAAGCATCAGTACATCGACCAGCAGATTCTTGGTGTGTACGCGCACTGGCGTCACCGATTCCGCATCAATCACGCCGCGTACCAGCGCGTAATGCAGGCCCGCACCGAAGCGGTCACGATACGCAACCAGACGGAACTTGCCATGCCGCGTCGCCACCTCACGCTCGAACACGCGCGTGACCGTAGCCTCAGTTTGCATGCGGTAGCGAATGAGTTCTGCGATCGTGCCGATCTTGAGACCATGGCGTGCCGCGTAATCCTCTAGCTCCGGGCGACGCGCCATCGTGCCGTCAGCGCTCATGATCTCGACGATCACACCGGCCGGCTCCAGTCCGGCCAACAGCGCCAGATCGACTGCTGCCTCGGTATGGCCAGCGCGCAGCAATACCCCACCCGGCTGCGCCTGCAACGGAAACACATGACCGGGCTGATGCAGGTCCTCAGGTTTGGCATTCGGACGCACCGCGGTGCGAATCGTGTGGGCGCGGTCGTAGGCCGAAATACCGGTACTGACGCCTTCGGCCGCCTCAATCGAGACGGTGAACGCGGTGCGATGTTTGGATGCATTGTCCTGCACCATCGGCGGCAGCCGCAGTTGTTTGCAGCGTTCGACCGTCAGCGATAAGCAGATCAGGCCGCGCGCCTCACGCGCCATGAAATTGATGTCCTCGGGCCGCACCAGTTCCGCAGCCATGACCAGATCGCCTTCATTTTCGCGATCCTCATCGTCCAGCATCACGATCATTCGGCCGGCGCGGATTTCGTCGATCAATTCTGGAATCGGACTGAAGTTCATGGCGGGAATGGCGGCGGAACGGGGACGCAGCATACCGGTTGCAGCGATACGCACGGCGTGGCCAGTTCCGGGCGATGCTTGGTACCGGTGCACCAGTGGCAGTACAAATGAACCAGTTACGATCGCCTTGCTTTGCAACCCACCCCATGGAATTCACACTGGCCTGATGGAGATGCCATGAACACCACGCCCTTGTTGCGCTCGATTCCGATGTTTGCTGGCCTCAGCGACGACGACATCACGGCGCTGTCAGCAGCGGTCACGCCGCGCAACTACGCGGCCGGACGAATGATTTTCGCGCTCGGTGACGCCGGCAATGCGATGTACATCGTCGAAAGCGGCGACGTGAACATCCACCTGCCTGGCCAGAACTCGCAACGCATCTCGCTTAAGGATGTCGCGCGCGGCGAATACTTTGGCGAACTGGCGTTGTTCGACAAGAAGCCACGTAGCGCCAGTGCCGTTGCAACCAGTGATGCGGTCCTGCTCGAACTCAAACAGGACACCTTAACGGCCTACCTGGAACGTCGGCCCGCTGCCGCGATGGCGATTTTGCAGACCATGAGCGAACGCCTGCGCGAAACCAACGAACTGCTATCGGCGCGCGCCGCTCGGAATGTCGATGCCGAGTTCGACAAGAACCTGTCGTGGAGCGAACACTTGGCCGACAAGGTCGCCGAACTCAATGGCTCTTGGGCGTTTATCCTGTTCCTGCTGCTGATCACTGCCGCTTGGTGCAGCATCAACGTGCTCGGCGTGCTGCCGAAGCCACTCGACCCTTATCCGTTCCAGTTCTTCAACCTCGCATTGGCCATTCTCGTCGGACTGCAAGGCCCGCTAATCGTGATGAGTCAGAACCGCCAATCGTTCAAGGACCGTGCCCGCGCCGAGACCGACTACAAGGTGAATCTCAAGAACGACGTGAACATCGAAACGTTGATGCGTGAACTCGCCGAGATGCGCAACGAAGTTAAAGGCGTGTCCATCCACCAGGACGACCGCCGCGGCACCACGGCAGATGCAACCGAGGGTTAACGCGGACCGCTGTTCAGTCGATCGAGGTAGCGCGCGAGCAGGTCGACTTCGAGATTGACGCCGCTGCCGACGCCTGTGTCGGAGAACGCCGTAACGGTTTGCGTGTGCGGGATCAACGCAACCTCGAAGTGCTCATCAGCGACGGCGTTGACGGTCAGGCTGACGCCGTCCACCGCGACCGAGCCTTTTTCGGCGATGAAGCGCGACAACGTCCTCGGCACGGCGAAACGCCAGCGTGTCGCACGGACGTCGGCTTCGATCGAGACTACGCGACCGACGCCATCGACATGCCCACTGACCAGGTGGCCGCCGACGCGATCACCGAATCGCAATGATTTTTCGAGATTGATTCGCCGCCCGACCGTCCAACTTCCGAGCGTCGTGCGCGACAGGGTTTCGGTCGACACATCGGCTTCGAAGCCCTGCGCATCGAATGTCACCACGGTCAGGCAGACGCCGTTCACGGCGATACTGTCGCCGAGTAGCACATCGTCGAGACCAAGCGCGTCGGAATCGATGCGCAGACGCACGTCACCGCCCTGTGCGATCAAGGCGGCAACGCGGCCAGTGGCTTCAACGAGACCAGTGCACCCGCTGAGTCCTAGCGACTCGCGCGCAATAGGAGGCGACGATCCGGCCCGACACGGCGTTCGTCGATGACTTTCCAGGACGCCACGGGCAACATCGCACCGGCGATCAAAGGCCGCGCGCAGGCGCCCAGAAAGTTCGTGGCTTGATACAGAAGCAATTCGTCCAGCAGACCGGCATGCAACAGCGCGCCAGCCAATTTGGCACCCGCCTCGACATGCAGTTCATTGACTTGGCGTTGCACGAGCAAACTCATCAGCGCATGCAGGTCGATCCCGGCACCTGCAATCGGCAGCACGACAATCTCGGCACCGGCTGAGGCAAGCGCGGCGCGGCGCTGTGCATCCGCCGGATCAGCGCAAACGATCAGCACCGGCGCACCGTTGTCGTGCAATAACCGCGCCGTAGCCGGCGTGCGCAATTGTGTATCGACAATCACGCGCAACGGTGAGACATGCGGTTCATCCAGTCGCACGTTCAATCGTGGATCATCGGCGAGCACGGTGCCCACGCCGGTCAGAATGGCCGAAGCACGTGCGCGCCAGCGATGACCATCACGACGCGCCGCCTCGCTGGTGATCCATTGCTGCGTGCCATCGGCCGGTGCCGTGCGGCCATCCAGCGTTGTCGCGAGCTTCACGCGCACGAACGGCCGAACCTCCTGGATCCGCGAGAAGAAGCCGATATTCAATTCATGTGAGGCGGCTTCCATCAGTCCGACCTCAACCGCGATCCCGGCCGCTTGCAGGATTTCGAAACCCCGCCCGGCAACCCGATCGAAGGGATCGCCGATCGCCGCGACCACGCGTACCACGCCGGCACGCACCAGCGCTTCTGCGCATGGCGGCGTGCGCCCGTGATGCGCGCACGGCTCAAGCGTGACGTATGCGGTTGCGCCGCGCGCACGGTCGCCAGCCTTGCGCAGTGCCAACACTTCAGCATGTGCTTCGCCGGCGCGCGCGTGAAAGCCACGTCCGAGCACATGATCGGCTTGCGCGATCACGCAACCGACGCGAGGGTTCGGTTGTGTCGTGTACAGACCGCGCGCGGCGAGGCGCAGCGCTTCCGACATGTGCACGTGGTCGCTGGCGCTGAACATGCTTACGCGGCCATCAGCCGACGCGGCGCAACGTCCATCACCGTCGCACACACAGCGCGCAGACTGACGGTCGCCACGTCGCGCCAACCGAGCTTGCGATAAAACGATTCTTGGCCGGCGGTGTAGAGATACAGTCGCTCGATGCCGAGCCGATACGCCACGTCTTCGCATCGTCGTACCAGTTCGATACCCAAACCAGTGCCACGCGAGGCTGGCCGTACATACAGGCTCGCCAACCACGGCGAATAGGCGCGAATGTCATCGTGATCGTTTTCGAGCAGGCTGACCGAGCCCAACAATTCGTCTTGGTCGAGGGCAATCAACGTCGTCGGAATTTTCATGTCGCCATCATGCGTCGCGAACTCGGTGATCATGTCCGCCACATTGAAAGCGGGAATCAACGACGTCCATTCTGCGACATGCCATTCCGCAAGCTGCTGCGCATGTTGCGGCACCTCGCTCAACCACACGTACCGAGCCATCACGGCTTGCGGCCGGCCGGCACCGGGTCATCGAGCAGGGAAAGTTGGTGCTCTGACAACGACGGCAAATCACGTTCGGGTTGCTCGACTTCCTCGCGGAAGGCCTGCACGTCCTCGAACTTGCGATAAACCGACGCGAATCGCACGTAGGCGACCTGATCGATACGACGCAGTTCACTCATCACCCAATCGCCAACGCGCCGTGAAAGCACTTCGCGTTCACCCAAGCCGCGAAGACGCTTGCTGATCGCCACGATCGCGGCATCGATGCTCACGGCACTGGCTGGCCGCTTGTGCAAGCAGTGCTCGAGGCTCGCGCGCAATTTCGATGCATCAAAAGCCTCGCGACGCCCATCCGTCTTCACGATCATCGGCAACTTGAACTCGACCGATTCGAAGGTCGTGAAGCGCTCGCCACAGCCCTCGCACTGGCGCCGCCGACGCACCTGTGCACCGTCGTCCGTCAGACGCGAGTCGACGACGCGGGTATCGGGCTTTTGGCAGAACGGGCAATGCATAAACTAGTGCCTCAGGCGTACACCGGAAATTGCTGGCATTGCTTAGTGACATTGGCGCGAGCACCGGCGATGACGTCGGCATTGGCTGGCGCATCAAGCACGTCGCAAATCCAGTGTGCGAGTGCGACGCAGTCAGGTTCCTTGTAGCCACGCGTGGTCACCGCCGGCGTACCGATGCGCAAGCCGGAGGTCACGAACGGTGAGCGCGGATCATTCGGCACCGCGTTCTTGTTGACAGTGATGTGCGCGTCACCGAGCGCGGCTTCTGCATCCTTGCCGGTGACATCGCGGCCGATCAGGTCAACCAGGAACAAATGATTCTTCGTGCCGCCGGAGACGATCCGATAGCCACGGCTGATGAAGGCGTTCGCCATCGCCTGTGCGTTCAACACGACCTGATGCTGATAGCTCTTGAAATCCGGCTGCAGCGCTTCGAGGAAGGCGACCGCCTTGGCGGCGATCACATGCATCAATGGCCCGCCCTGCGTGCCCGGGAAAACCATCGACTGCAGCTTCTTCTCGATCTCGGCATTGGCCTTGGCGAGAATGATGCCGCCGCGCGGACCGCGCAGGGTCTTGTGCGTGGTCGAGGTCACGACATCGGCATGCGGCACCGGGTTTGGGTATTCACCCGCAGCCACGAGGCCGGCGACGTGTGCCATGTCGACAAAGAAATAGGCACCGACCGCCTTCGCTATTTCGGCAAATATTGCCCAGTCGATGACGCGCGAGTAAGCCGAGAAGCCGGCAATGATCATCTTCGGCTTGTGCTCGCGCGCAAGGCGCTCGACTTCGGCGTAATCGATCAGGCCGGTGTTCACGTCGATACCGTATTGCTCGGCCTTGAAGATCTTGCCGGAAAAATTGACCTTTGCGCCGTGTGTCAGGTGGCCGCCATGCGCCAGGCTCATACCGAGGATGGTGTCTCCTGGCTTGAGCAACGCAAGATAGACCGCGGCATTCGCTTGCGAACCGGAGTGCGGTTGCACATTGGCGTAATCGGCACCGAACAACTGCTTCGCACGGGCAATCGCGAGGTTCTCAGCGACGTCGACATACTCGCAGCCGCCGTAATAGCGTTTGCCGGGATAGCCCTCGGCGTACTTGTTGGTCAACACCGAACCTTGCGCCGCCATCACGCGCGGGCTGGCATAGTTTTCCGACGCGATCAGCTCGACGTGATCTTCCTGACGCTGCACTTCGGCGGCGATGGCCTGGGCAAGTTCGGGGTCAAAGGCGTCGATCGACGTGGTCTGGCGATACATCGGGGAGGCTCCGTAGCGAAGGAACAGGAAGGTCGCCATGTTAGCGCAGCGCATTCCCGGCTCGCCCGCGACGCTGAACAGCGTTAGTCTTTCGCGCTCTTCTGCCCTCGTTCCGCCCGATTCTGGCCCGCTGCCGATGAGCCCATCCAATCCTGCTGTATTGACCTCGATCGACGCACTGCTCGGCGATGGGCAATTCGCGATGGCCGAAGAGGCTCTGAGCCGCTTGCGTCGTGACTTGCCGGTGCAGGATGCGACGGTCGCCATCAACGCATTGTTGCAACGTCATGCAGACTGGATTCCGGCGCTCTGCGAACTCGGCCAATGCATGCTGCAGATGCAACAGCATCGCGCGGCATTCAACATTGGATCGCGTATTGCGCAATTCGATGCCACTGACGTGCGCGGCATCGAATTGCAGGTGATCGCGATGGAATACAGCGGCGCGACGCCAGCGCAAGTGTTGCCGCTGCGACGTCGATTGGTGCTGCTGGCGCCGGATTCTGCGCCGAATCAGTTCATGCTCGCGATCACCGCTTCGCGCCTCGGTTTCTATGAAGAAATGCATACGGCGCTGGATGCCGCATTACAGATCAACCCCGATCTGCTGCTGGCGCGCTGGGCCAAGTTCCTGACACCTCACGACAAGTTTTTTGCCAGCCGCGATGTGATCGACCGCTACATCGCCGACTGGGATACCGGCTGCGCCGAATTTGCCGCTCGCGATCTCGAAGCGCCGGCGCTGCGCCAGCGGCTCGAAGGACTCATGCTGGCGCAATGCAATTTCCACCTCGCTTACACCGGCATCGACGTGACCTCGCGGCAAATCGCACTCGGTCGCGTGCTGCGACGTATGGCGGCTGCTGCATTTCCTCAGTTCGACCAGGCCATCCGCCCACCGCCCTTGCGCGGCCGCAAGCTGCGCATCGGTTTCCTCACCGCCACGCTACGTCATCACACCGTGCTCAAACTGTTTGGTGGCCTGATGCAGCGCCTGCCACGCGACCGTTTCGAAGTGCACGCGTATGCACTGGAGGCTGGCAGCGACGCGGTGACCGAGCAATTGCACCGCGACCTGGATGTCGTACGCACCGAAATCGGCGCATTGGGCGAGATGGCGCAGCGCATCCGCGACGATACCTGCGATGCGCTCGTTTACATCGATGTCGGCATGCATCCGCGCACGGTTGCGCTATCAGCGCTGCGACTCGCACCCTTTCAGGCGATGCTCTGGGGACACCCGGTGACCAGCGGCGTCGGCAGCATGGACGCCTTCATCAGCAGCGCCCTGATGGAACCCGCAGACGGCGCGCGCCACTACGCCGAAACATTGATGCCGCTACCCGGCATTGGCTGCTGGTACGACCCGGCGCCATTGCCGCTGCAACCGCAACAGGTCAAGCGCGTGGTCGGCGCACCGCTGCGCATCGTTTGTGCGCAAAACGGGCTGAAACTGCTGCCCGAGCAAGATGTCATATTCGCTCGCATCCTCGCCGCCGTTCCGGACGCTGAACTGGTGCTGCTCTGCGGTCTGCAGTCCGGTATCGAAGCAAACCTGCTGCGCCGCATGCACCCGGTGTTCGCAGCGCACGACATCGACCTGGACCGGCGCGTGCGCATCATTGGGCATGTCGACGAGTCGACCTTTCTCAGCGAACTCTGGCAGTCGGACTTGGTGCTCGATGCGCTGTCCTGGTCGGGTGGTGTCACCGCGCTTGAGACCTTTTGGGGCGATGTACCCATACTCACCCTACCGGGCGAATTCATGCGGAGCCGCCACACTGCCGCGATGCTGACGCTGATGGAAATTCCGGAATTGATCGCCAACGACCGCGACGACTTCGTGCATCGCGCCGTTACGCTCGTGAACAACGCCGATGAACGCCGCCGCATCGTCGCCTTGATCGCGCAACGCAAGCATCGCCTCTATCGCGATGACGCGGTGGTCGATGCATTCGCGGCGCTGCTCGAACGCGAGGTACTTCAGCGCGCCGTCTGAACTTCGCGGATCGCCCCAAGCAGGCCTTCGGTGTAGCGTGGCACGTCAAAGATCGGCAACGGCACCGCATGTCCAAGCATGCGCCGGGCGTCGAGGTTGGTTCGTGCGTCGATCAGGCGCGCTGCCGTGTCGATATATTCATCGATGTCCTGTGCGATCCATTCCGTGCGGTCAATCGCGGCCAGCAAGGCGGCGCTCTGCCGCGCGACCACGCTGTGGCCACGCAAGGCCACGACCGGCACGTGCATCGCCAGTGCATCCAGCGTCGTGACGCATCCGTTGAACGGAAACGGGTCGAGCGCGACGCGGACATTGCGATATCGCGCCAAGGTCTCGGCGTAGCTGCCGAACGGCTCGAATTCGATGCGCTGCGGGTCCACGCCCTGCGCCGAGAAACGGGCGGCGACGTGCTGGCGCAGCGACGCCTGCTCCAGACCACCGGAGCGCAGCAGCAAAGTCGCGTCCGGCACGCGCCGCAGGATCTGCGCCCAGGCCGCACTGGTCGCCCCGGTCAGTTTCGAAAGACGATTGAAACTCGCGAAACGGGGCTGCTCGGGCACGGTGTCGCTTGGTGCAGGTGTGTCCGCGGGCAAGGCATGGACGAAGCGCGTGGGCAAACGCCACACCCGTTCGGCGAACCAGTCGTCTTCCTGCGGCGGCGTGGTCACCGTGTCGCCGATGAAGACATCCATCTCCGGCAAGCCGGTCGTGCAGAACCAATCGCCCCAACTGACCTGAAGAGGTGCCAGCCGTGCCGCGAAACTACGCAGGCGATTACCGGGTGCATGGCCACAGAGGTCGAACATCACCCCGACTCGGTCTGCATCGGCCTGCACGAGAAAGCCGGCATCGTCAAGCGCACCGATGTCATGGAAAACATCGGCGATCTCGCGGTAAGCGCGCGCGTCTTCGGGCTCGTGATCGACACCCGAATAGAGCACGATACGTACGCCGTTAGCGCGCAGTTCGCGCAAGACCGGCAGTATCAGGCTTGCGATCGGCCCGTCGCCGAAGCGTGGCGAGTAGAACCCGAAGGTGTCGGCGTCACGTTCGCCGGCGGTCATCATCGATGGCGCTTGCTGCACGTATTGCGCCGCCGCAGTACGCGCACGCGCGGCGAGCGAAGCCGTTGTCGCGCTGGCCTCGAAATGGGCGGCGATGAGCGCCGCGCTCGCCACCTCCGGCATGCCAACCCAAGCTTGTTGCGCCGCATCGAACGCAGCGACGGCGACTTCGGATTCGCCGATATTCTGCAGCGCATTGCCATATTCGAGCCAGGCATCGGTGGCGGTGGCGACGTCCGCCAGATAGGCGGTCCAGGCGTCAACGCGCGTGATCAGGTCGGTCACCGCTCGCGCGAGCGCCAGTCGCGCGAGATCGCGATTGCGTCGTGCGCCGACATGTCCCGGCTGACGCGCCAAGACGGCGATTGCCGTCGCCAGCGCCTCGTCGTGTCGACCCAGCGCCAACAACAGGGCCGAACGATTCGACTCGGCCGCGTCGCGTTGCGCCAGATGCGGCATGGCACGGTCAAGCCAATTCAGCGCTTCAGCGGATTCGCCACGCTGGTGCAGCAGCGTGGCCAACAACTGCATCGCGTCGGCGTTCGCCGTGGCCGCGACTATGGCGCGATAGCCACGCTCGGCCTCTTCCTGGTGCCCAGCCTTGTGCAGGGCCAGCACTACGGCCAGTGTGGGTATGCTCAAGCCGTTACCGCGCCGCGCTGGACTTGACTGGCCCATGCCCCGACAATGCTCGGTCTTCTATTCGCTTGGTCGGGCCTTTCCATGCAGTACATCTACACCATGAACGGGGTGAGCAAGGTCGTTCCCCCGAAGCGCGAAATCATCAAGAACATTTCGCTGAGTTTCTTCCCGGGCGCGAAGATCGGCCTGCTTGGCATGAATGGCTCCGGCAAGTCGACGGTGCTGCGCATCATGGCCGGCGTCGACAAGGACTTCAACGGCGAGGCCGCGCCGCGCCGGGCATCAAGATCGGCTATCTGGAACAAGAGCCGAAACTTGATCCCGCGCACACCGTGCGCCAGGAAGTCGAGACTGCTCTCGGCGAAATTTTCGAGGCAAAGGACAAACTTGATGCGGTCTATGCCGCCTATGCCGAAGCGGACGCCGACTTCGATGCGCTTGCCAAGGAACAGGAACGTCTCGAGGCGATTTTGGCGGCAGGTGATGCCGACACGCTGAAACAGCAATTGGAAGTCGCCGCCGATGCGCTGCGCCTGCCGCCCTGGGACGCCGTCATCGGCAAGCTCTCCGGTGGCGAGAAGCGTCGTGTGGCACTGTGCAAATTGCTGCTGTCGAAGCCGGACATGCTGCTGCTCGATGAGCCGACCAACCATCTCGATGCCGAGTCGGTCGAGTGGCTGGAGCAGTACCTCGCACGCTTCCCGGGTACGGTCGTTGCGGTCACCCATGACCGTTACTTCCTCGACAACGCCGCCGAGTGGATCCTCGAACTCGACCGCGGCCGCGGCATCCCGTGGAAGGGCAACTACACCGACTGGCTGACGCAGAAGGACGAGCGCCTGAAGCAGGAGGAGAATCAGGAAAAGTCGCGCCAGAAGGCGATCCAGAAAGAACTCGAGTGGGCGCGCCAGAATGCCAAAGGCGGGCGCAGCAAGGGCAAAGCGCGCCTTGCGCGAATCGAAGACCTGCAGTCGGTCGACTACCAGCGTCGCAACGAGACCAACGAGATCTTCATTCCGCCCGGTGAACGCCTCGGCAATTCGGTGATCGAGTTCAAGAATGTCTCGAAGTCGTTTGGCGACCGTCTGTTGATCGAAGACCTCGCCTTCAGCGTGCCGCCCGGGGCGATCGTCGGCATCATCGGCCCGAACGGCGCCGGCAAGTCGACGCTGTTCAAGATGCTCATGGGGATCGAGAAGCCCGACAAGGGCGAGATCGGTGTCGGCCCGACGGTAAAGCTCGCCTATGTCGACCAAAGTCGCGACAAGCTCGATGGCAACCACAACGTCTTCCAGGAGATCTCCGGCGGTCTCGACATCCTCAACATCAATGGCATCGAGATCCAGTCGCGCGCCTACCTCGGGCGCTTCAACTTCAAGGGCCAGGACCAGCAGAAAATGGTCGGCAACCTGTCCGGCGGTGAGCGCGGGCGCCTGCATCTGGCCAGCACCCTGCTGCAGGGCGGCAATGTGCTGCTGCTCGACGAACCGTCGAACGATCTCGACATCGAAACCTTGCGCGCACTCGAAGATGCCCTGCTCGAATTCCCGGGCAACGTCTTCGTGATTTCGCATGACCGCTGGTTCCTCGATCGCATCGCTACGCATATCCTCGCGTTTGAAGGCGATTCACACGTCGAGTTCTTCCAGGGCAATTACCGCGAGTACGAGGAAGACAAGAAGCGGCGCCTCGGTGCCGATGCCGACCAGCCGCATCGCATCCGTTTCAAGGCGCTGAAGAAGTAGCGATGGACGCGGCCTTGTCGGCACTGAAGCGTGAGGCCGCGCTGCATCCGGAACGGCCAGAACTTTGCGCACGCCTGCTTGAGCGGGCGACGCACGTGGCCGATGCCGGAACACTACTGCCGTTGCCGCCCGATTTGCCCAGCCTCGCGTTTATCTGTTGCTCGATCAAACCAACGGTCGAGGCGCGATTCCGTGCCGAGGTCGCACGGGCATTCGCCGACTGGCCCGCAATCGAACTGATCGTGTTGAACGATGCGCGCTCGTTGGCCGAGGCTTACAACCGCGGTGCAGCGACGACGCGGAGTGACTGGATCATCTTCTGTCACGACGATATCCGCTTCCTGCGCACCGATTTCGCAGCGCGTGTCGCCCATGCCATGCAGCTTTTCGACGTCTTCGGTCCTGCCGGCGCGATTCGCGCTGATGGCCCAGCGGCGTTATGGGGCGGGCCGGAAAGTGGTCGCGCGCAAGTCAGCTATCCACTGCCGGATGGCCGCATCATTGCGACCTTGTCTGGCATTGGTCCGGCGCACCAGTCAGCCTGCCTGCTCGATGGCTTATTCATTGCCGCACGTCGCACTGCGTGGCAACAACAACCTTTTGATGCACAACGTTTCGACGCCTTCCATCTGTACGACATGGATTTCAGCCTTGGCTGCCACCGTGCCGGCTTGCGCGTTGGCATCGCCCAAGACCTGCACCTGCTGCACGACTCGTTGGGGAATTTCGACGAGCGCTGGTCCGACTACGCGGAACGCTTCGTCAGCAAATACAACCTCGTCGTCGATGCGCCACATCAGAATCCAACCCAAGCCATTGCACTCGGCCGGATCGACCAAATCGCGCCACTTTTCGACGCGATCAACGCCGCCTGATCAGGCGCCCGCCGCCCTGCGCCAGCATTCGCATACCGAGTAGCGTCAGCAGCAAGGCACCGCGCGGCGTCCATGCGCGCAAGCCTTCGTGTTTGGCGAAATAGCGCCACAGGCTGCGATGCTTGTGCCAGATCACGAAGAACGGTCGCGATCGACTCGACATGCCCTGAACATGGGTAACCGGAACGGTGTTCGCAACCGCGACTTGGCGACCGGCATCTCGCACGCGGCGGCACAGATCGAGATCTTCGGCGTGCAGGAAGTACCCTTCGTCGAACCCGCCGATACGCAAGAATAATTCGCGCGGCATGAGCATCAACGCTCCCGACGTCGCATCGACCACGCTTAACGTCTCGTCGCGCGGCGGCAGTTCCAGCCCGCGCGTGGACTCGGCATGCCCACCAAACAGGCGCGCGCATTGTGTGGACCACAACCGCGCCAGCGTAGGATCGCGGCGACGTGCAGCGGCTTCGCACAAACCATTCACATCGCGGACATCAGCACCGAGCAGGCCGATGCCAGGGCTACACTGAGCGATGTCGCAAAGCCGCGTCAACGTATCGTTCGCGACCAACGCATCGGGGTTCAGAAACAACAGCCAAGGCGAAATGCTCAATTCAACACCGCGATTGCATGCCGCAGCAAAACCGGCATTGCGGCCCATTGATTCGATACGCACGCGCGCATCCTTCATTGCGGCCACTGCATCGACAGCGCCGTCTTGGCTGGCGTTGTCGACGACGAGAACTTCGCAACACGCGGCATCAGCGAGGACACGAGTTACACACTGCGCGAGCAACGGTCCGCTGTCGTGCGCGACAACAATGACCGCGATGCCGGTCACGCGCGAATCACGCTAATCGACCACGACCACCGAGATCGCGTGCCGCCTGCCAGATCTCGGGCCAGGCACGCATCATCACGGCGAAGCGCACGAGATCACGACGCAGATGCGCGGCACAAGCCGCAGCATCCAGATCCGCCGGCCAACCGGCAAGACGCGGCGGACCGTCATACAGCAGCGCCTTGGCATTCGCCTTGACGACCGCCTGCAGGTCAGCCATCCAATACACCGGCGCCTTCGGGCCGGCCGCACTCGCGACCGCTTGCAGGCGCTGGATATGGCCGCTGTAGGTCGCCTGCAGGTAGTCGCTGAGCATGCGCAACAGATCACGGTCGGTTGCCGCGGCAAGGTCGTCAAGCCGCGCTGCAGTGGCCACCAAGCGTGCCTGCGGCGTACCCGCGAACAGGTCGTCCTCGCAGCGCGCGAGGAAGTCGACCAGGAAGTAGTTGAAATTGCGCGCAACCGCACCGCTGCCGGGCGCGTTGAACTTGTGTTCGCTATCGCGCAGATGGCCGATACTGGTTGGCAGATGCAGCACCCACGAGGTGCTGTCGAGGATGCGCGTGATCGCGCCGAAGGTACCGTCCTCACCACGCTCATCGGGTGCGACAAAGGCCGGCAGCCGCGACAGGTCCTGCGCGAATGGGGTAAATGGCGTCGAGATCATTGTCGTCGCGCGATCTGGCCCCATCCACACCTTGCCGGATTCGATCACACGCAGGTAGCGAGTGCGATCTTCGTAGAGATCGTGCGAACTCGCCGGATCGAGCAGATACATCCAATCGCTCGACACCGAGCCACTGTGGCCACGATGACCGTTCATGGTTGCGGCGATGCGCGCTTCCGGCACTAGGCGTGGCAACCGCGATGGCGCGATACGCCGCCATTGTTCGCGCGTCGGCACCAGATGTGATGCGTGGTCGAACACGCGTCCAATCGGTGCGCCACACAGGTCGAGATGCCATTGCAGCAAGTCGAAATCGGCATCATGCCCACTGGCCATCGCCGCGGCAGTTTCGGTGTAGAAGCGCACCGTCGACATTTCGTGCGCCTCGAGTTCGACGCCATCCTGCAGGTCCGGATGCAACTTCAGCGGCAGCACGAAGTCGTCATCCGCAAACAGGATGCGCCGTCCGGCACCGAGCAGTAGCGACAGATTCCAACCACGGCCAGGGCCGGTACGCGGATGACCGTCACGATTGCGGCCAATCAGGTCGTCGAGCGCAACCTGATGCTGCGGTACGGCGGCCTTCAATGAGTCGTGGACTCGCTGCCAAGCATGCGCATCCACATGGCGCAGTTTGGCGCCGCTACGTTCAGCATGTTCCTGCAGGAGCCGCGACTGAGCCGCCGCTGCCTCGGGCGAGCGCGAGTCGTCGACGACCGTCAGTGTCTGCGCCGAATGTCCTTGCTGCATGTGTTGTTGGAGGGACGCCAGCAGTCGCTGCAATTGCGCGGGACGATCACAGGCGCGGATATACAGGCCACCCGTCTCGGCGGGTGCTGACTCACTTGCGGCGGCATCGGTGTAGCGCACTGAAAAGTCTTCGGCGGCGATGATCAGGCCACGCTCGACCAATCCATTGAAAACACGACGAATGCCATCGGCTGGCGCACCCGGCGTGGTCTGACGGATTGCCTCGACGTGTTCTTCAGCACTACGGAACTCGCGGCAACGATCCAGTGCCGCGAGCACTTGATGCGTCATCACGTGCGGCAAGTCTTCATGCCGTGGGCGGAAGATACATTCGCCATTGCCTAGGTCAGCGACCTGTCCGGGCACGGTCGCGAACAACGTCGCGTTCGGGTCGAACTTCGGCTTGGGCGTGACATCGATATCGAAACTGAATTCCATGGTGCGGGTCCGTCATTAGCGGCCGAAGGGCCAGAAGCGCGATGGCTTGCGCACACTGGATGCAACGGCGGATTCAAGGTCATGGATGCGCGCCTGTGCCTGTGCGAGCGCATCGCGCATCGTTGTCAACGCTGCCTCCTGTTCGGCCAGCACGACGCGAGCACGCGCATTGCGACGGGTTTCCTGACGATAGTCGTCATAGACTGATTCGGTATCGTCAGCAAACAAGGCGATTCCGGGCAAGTTCGGAAGGTCGGCTTCGCGTTGTGCGCAGGCGGCAATGAAATACATTGGCGGTGCGCAGGGTTCATTGTCATAACGGCCATCGGCACGCGCGGTTTGCATCGCGGCGTTTGCACGCGGCCCATCCAGCGACCAGATGGTCGAGTGGAACATCAATCGCTGTCCGTACAGGCGCACGCAGCGGAAATGCCGTGACAACAACGCGAGCAATTCATCGCGATACAACTCACGCACGTGGAATGCATTCTGGTAGCCCGTTACGTCGCTATAGACAGCCTTGTCCGGTGACGAAATCAACGCGCACCCATCATCGGCCAAAGCTGCAGCGATGCCGCCCACCAGTCCATCTTGTGCCTCGACGTGTTCCAGCGTTTCGAACGACAGCACGAGGTCGTAGCGTTCGCCGCCGGCATCGAACCGGGTGGCATCGCCTTCGCGAAAATTCAGGTTCGGCAGCAAGCGGTAGCGGGACCGCGCATGCGCGATAGCGTCGGTACCGATATCGATACCCGTCACCGTGCGCGCAACCGGCGCGATCATCGCCGACCCATAGCCTTCGCCGCAGGCGATGTCGAGTACGCGTTTGCCAGCAGCGATCGGGCGCGCCAACGCATAGCGATGGACATGTTCGTACCAGATCTCGCGCACGCATTCGGGCGTGAAGCGTTCACCGGTAAAAGGCAGTTCTGGCACTACGAATTCCTCGGCTGCGGGTGGCGCACGCGCTCACTGCGCGGCGAGGTCAAGCCGGGCCGCAACCCGGGCACGGAGTGCGGCCAGCGGGTCGCGAGCGATGAAATCGGCGACTTGCGCATTGTAGCGAGGATAGCGCGCAACCAAGCGATTCAAATTCTCGCCGCCGGGTCGTTCTCCAGTTTCGGCGAACGAGGCGTGGCCTACGTGCGCAACATAGGCGGCGGGGCACAACACATTGCGCCAACCATGCCCGGCGGCGCGCAAACTCCAATCGTTTTCTTCGCCATAGCCGCGACCGAACGTCGCGCCATCGAAATCACCGATGGCGTTGATCGCGGCGCGGCGCATCCACATGCAGAATCCGACCGCAGTCGGCAGTTCCACCGCGGCAGCCGCATCCTCGAACGCAAACGCACGCGCATAAGCATCGACATCCTTGGGTACTGGATTGGAACGGCAGAAGCGTGGGAACGAGCAGATCTCGGCATGATTGGAGAACGGCGTTACCGAAGCAATTTTGGCGTCGCTCATGGCACATGACTCGATGTGCACCAGGAATCCGGGCGTAGCTACGGTGTCAGAGTTCAATAGCAGGACATCGCCATCGGTTGCCGTCAACCCACGATTCACGCTGCCGATGAAACCGAGGTTGTGTCGATTGCGCAGGACTCGCCCCCGAGCGCGTGACGCCGCAAACGCATCAAGCAGTGGTGCGATGGCCGCATCCGTCGAGGCATCGTCGATCAATATCACTTCGGTGTCCGCGTCGATGGCGCGTGCCAACGCCGCAAGGCAGGCCGTGGTCTCGCGAACCGCGTTGTAGATCGGCACCAGAATCGCGGTCACGCTTGATGCCAAAGGTGCGGCAATCGGACCAGACCCACCTCGCGGCTGCGCCCGGTGACGATGAACGTGCGTTCGACGGTATCAAACAGACGAATTGCCTCTGGATCCATTGCGTGCAGCGCCACCGCGTACGTGCCCGGCAACAGCGCGAGATCGGGATAGCGAATGGAAAAGCGGAACGCGCGCTCGCCGATTCGTATCGGGGTGACACCTTCCAATCGCTGGATACGCCATAGACCGCGGCACCGTCGTGGCGTTTCACGCCCACCGCAAGGACGGGCACGCGACCGTCCGCGCTGTACACCGTGACGTCGACATCAAGCAGCGCAAGCATCGGCAGCACTACCGGCACATCGAGTGCTTCGCCATTGATCGCGACGGCGGTGACCGCATAATCGCCGGTGGCCGCCGACATCCGCGCCTCGGCACGCTGTTGAGCTGACTTTCGCTCGTGCCAGGCCAGGTAGCGCTGGCTCACCTCGAATACATCGCCATAGGCTTCCGCGCGCCCCTGATGCAGCCACAACGCGTGTTTGCACAGCTTCTGGACGTGATACATGCTGTGACTGACGAGCAGCAAGGTGCCGCCTTCGCGCAGGTAGCCTTCGATCCAGGCGACGCATTTCTTCTGAAAGGATTCGTCGCCAACCGCCAGCACTTCATCGGTGATCAGCAGATCTGGTTTCGCCGATGCCACCACCGCGAAACCGAGTCGGACCTTCATACCCGATGAGTAGTGTTTTACCGGTTCATCGATGTAGTCACCAAGCTCAGCGAATTCGATGACCTGTTGCACCTTCGACTCGATGTCGCCGGCAGCCATGCCGAGCAGCAGCGCGTTCATGCGGATGTTGTCGCGGCCGCTGTAATCGGGATGGAAACCGGCGCCGAGCTCCAACAAGGGCGCCACGCTGCCGTGCAACTGCACCGATCCGCTGCTCGGTTCGGCGATGCCGCAGATCATGCGCAGCAGGGTGGACTTGCCGGCACCGTTTTCTCCAATCAGCGCCAATGATTCGCCGCGTCTCAAGGTGAAGCCGATGTCGTCGAGAATCTGTGCATCCGATAAGGGCGGCCGAGAATCGCGTCCCAGACCGAGCGGATGCGGTCACGACGCCGGTGCACGCGCGGATAGCGTTTGCCGACACCACGCACCGCGAGCAGCACGTCGTCGCTCACAGGAAGTCCTCGATGCGGGCAAGGAAGCGTCGTGCAGTCAGCGCCGCAAACGCAACCAGGAGTCCGGTAATGATGGCCGGCCCCAAAGCGCGGACAGATGGGCTTCCCGTGCAGGATTCCGGCGCGCAAGGCTTCGACCAATCCGGTCATCGGGTTTAGTGCCAGCCATTTCCCGAGATCTGGACGCAAGGTGCTGCGGTCGAAGAAGATGGGTGTCAGCAACATCCAGAACGTCAGGATCTGAGGCAACAAGGTTCCGACGTCGCGGAAAAATACATTCAGCGGTGCCAGCACCATGCTCAAAGCCGCTGCATTCAGCACGATCATCAAGTACGCGGCCAACGCGGTCAACCAACCGACGCCGGGCACGGTCTTGCCCATGAGCGTCAACATCACGACGACGAGCACAAAAGACGCGGTATGAATTAGTGCGGCGCCGAGCGTCGGCACCAGGACCAGCCAACCACGCGGAATGGCGATCTGCCCGATGAGTGCGGCGTTGCCCGTCAGTGCCGTCGTGCCACGTGACAGCGAGTCGGCGAAGGCGTGCCACGGCCACATGCCGATCGCCAAAAATGCGATCACGTCACCGCCGACGCGATTGCCGAAGCGCGCACCCAAGAGTTCGACAAAGACAAACGCATAGATCGCCAGCAACAACACCGGCGTAATCAGCACCCACGCCAGACCACCGAGCGTGCTGAGATAGCGTTCACGCAGTTCTCGACCGAGCAGCGCCAGCGCCAGTTGTCTCGAATTCAACGGAGCCGCTCCATTCGTGCAATCCAGGCGGAGTCGCTATCGGGGAACAGGCAGCGAAGCACGCTGCCGGTTCATGCCACCGACCGAATTACTTGCCGTCGATTGCCGCCGGAACTGCGGGAGCAGGCGCCATTTCGACCTTTCCATAACGCTCGCGAAGTGGTGCCACGCTTTCCTCGCTGGCTTCAACCGGGAGCGACTTCAATCTGTCGATATGGTCGGCCTGCACCTTGCGCTGGAACTTGTCCCGCTCGTTGGCGACCATTTGATCTTTGATCTCGTCCCAAGTGTACGGCTTGCCGGGAGTGCGGCTACGCAGTTGAATCAGGTGGTAGCCAAACTCGGTCTTGACCGGATCGGACAGGTCGCCTGGTTGGACAAGATTGTGTACAGCGACTGCAAACTCCGGAACAAATTTGTTCGGGTCGTAGTTTTCGTAAAGGCCATTGTTGCTGGACACGCCAGGATCATCAGAATTGGCCTTGGCCAAGTCTTCGATCGTCGCCTTACCGGCAGCAATATCCGCCTTCCACTGCAGCAATAGCGCCTTGGCCTCGGCATCGGTTCGCTTGGTCGTATCGAGCAGGATATGCGCTACCGTCACCGTCTCACCTGTCTTGTAGGTATCCCGGTCGGCTAAATACTTTTCCTTCGCGAGTTGCTCCAGATCCGGCACATCGGTGTGCTCACGCACATAGTCCAACTGGTGACGCATCAGCACCACTTCGGCCGCCTGCAGCAGTTCACGCTGGACAACTGGGTCCTTGTCCAAGCCGTGTTCACGCGCTTCATTGGCCAAGCCTCTGCGCAGCAGCAGATGACTGAGCAACTGCTGGATGCGCTTCGGACTATCGATGAAACCGGACCGATCCTTGGGCGGCATCGACGCCAAATGCGCGTCCACATCGATCGCCCAAACATCCGCATTCCCTTGCTTGGCGATCAGGTAGTCGGGCTGCTGAGCGATTCCCGCGGGAGCGGTCGAATCATCTGCATTCGCTACGCCGATGGATAGCGCAGCGACGAGAATCGCCAGTGACCTCATTAGAGCGCCCCGATCGAGACGAGCCATGTGCAATAAGACGAGGCGCACGTGGTCGTCGTCCAAGTTTGATGGTCCGCTGCGACAACACTGAGGTAATACGTCTTGTTCGGGTCCAAGTAGCAGTACCAACCCGGATTGCTCGCGGGCTTGGTGCCGATTTTCCATGTAATGCCACCGGTTTCAACACCACTCGCTTTGCAATTGGCGTCGGTCACCCAGTCGAAGTCTCCGGGGCAAGGACTGAGTTGTGCCGAGAACACCGCTGTTGAAGCAGCAGCCCAAGAAACACCGCCTGTGGCCCCGACTGGTGCGTTGGCACCCGAGGTGGTGAAACTCATTGCGGCATATTTTCCCGTGTCCAGAAACAGTCGTGCCACTTGGCCGGGCTGGTTGAAGCTGGTGCCCATCAAAGGCACGTAGCCGGAGAGATTGATCGAGCTATTCAACGGAAACTCACTGTTTTGCTGATTCAGCGTGCCACCCAAATTGTAGTTGACCATCGAACCCTGCTGTGTCAGCCCAACCGGCGCCGGGCGATTGGTACACTCGGTCGTTGTTTGCGTCGCGACGTTCACTGTGACCGTGCCGCCGCTCGTGGAACCGTCGTTGTTCGAGCAACTCACGCCAAACGAATAGTTACCCGAGGCCGTCAAACTCACGACCGTTGGGCTGGTGACAGCGTTGCCGTTCCAACCGCTAACGCCACTGGATGACGCGGTACAGCCGGTTGCGCCGGAAACGGTCCAGCTCAGCGTGACTGAGCCACCGCCGACCGGTAGTGCATTCGTGCTCGCAGTTAATGGCATTGAAAATGTCGGCGCGCT
Organism: Rhodanobacteraceae bacterium; assembly: GCA_016708465.1. Lineage (GTDB taxonomy): Bacteria > Pseudomonadota > Gammaproteobacteria > Xanthomonadales > Ahniellaceae > JADKHK01. The sequence continues at coordinate 29,785 of JADJFT010000009.1, read as the reverse complement.
GCCTCCACCGCCGGTACCGGCTGGACACCAACCATCGCTGAACGTTCCAACGTCGGCAACGGGGTCAACGGTGATGTCGCCGGTCGCAGGACTCACCGTCACACTCCCAGTCACTGGGATGCGGTGATAACGGTAGTTGCCCGTCGTACCCAGCTTGAGCACCAAATCGCCCGCAGTGGCTGAACCACAGAAGGCAAGCAATACAAGAGCCTTCGCACAAATATTCATGTGATACCTCGCTTATCCGGGTTGATCATAACATCTGAAAGTTAAGCAGACATTAGCAGCAAGTTGGGGTAACTCGCTGTTTGCATGCAGCAGTGTTTACTTTTGATGTTCTTTCGGCACCAGACGACGGATTTCTGTGTCTCGTCCCCCAGTAGGGCGAGTTGCTCGCACTTCCCAAGTACACCCATAAAAAAAGCCCCGCCGAAGCGGGGCTCTTTAAGCATTTCCAACCTTGTCCGATTACGGAACGAGGGTGGTCGGGCAAGCCGAAGCGGCAACTGCACCACTCGGAACCACGCAACGCGAAGCCTTGTGGCGCCAGATACCGGCGAAGTTCGCCAGCACGCTGGTGGTCTGGGTATTTTCAGCCCAGAAACCAGTCACCGGCATACCGGTATAGCGCCTGGCCAATTGCATCAGGACGGCTGAGATGGAGGCTCATCGTCGGATCAGAGTCATCCCAGAAACGCATCTTCATCCAACCTTCGGTGAAGCCGTAGTCGCCGACCTGAACGTTGGCAGCGAGCTTCGAACCCAACACCAGTGTTTCACCGGTGATAGCGAACGTTGCATCAAAAGCACTCGGCTGGTCAAAAGTCACGACCTGCGCTTCCCAGTAGAGCTGGGGAGTGATGACCTGACCAGGCAGCGACGGCGAGAAGTCAACGCATCCGTCTTCGCTGGAATCCAAGCAGTCCGAACTACCGTTATTTTCTTCACGGTTATAGAGCGAAATACGGATATCGACCGGGGCCTTACCCGCTCCGTCCGGCGAACCAGCAAAGATGTTCTGGAACGGAAGGATGGCCGGGGCCGGCTTGTCGACGTAGCGATTCTTGGTCGGGAAGGTGACTACCCATTCCGACGCAAGGATCGGCGTACCAGTGCTGTCATTCAGCACGGCATATTCATTGAAGATCGCGTCATGCATGTAGACCGCAGACACGGCGTCAATGGCATTGGCCGGCGAATGCGACGTCTGAATCAGACTGCCGTTATCGAACACGGTCGCGTCAGCACCCGACGCAGTCGGGAAGTTGGCGTCGGCCAGCGACGGCGACGTCGTACCCGGAGCCTTATGCAGACGGGTGACGGTGAAGCCATCGATCGCATCCGGCGAATAAGTCAGCTGGGTACCGTTCGCGAAGTCGACGATCGCGGCTGAGCCAAACAGGCCGCCACCACCATTTTCAACCGTCGGGGCAACAACGTCTGCCGCACCGTTCGATTCACTCCAATAGTCTGCCGAACCGGAAGACACCGCCCACGCCGCCACGACCTGCGGGCAGTTGTCCGGCACGCCGGAGCCGTCATGGGTGATCGCGTCCAAGCTGCCTTCGGCATAACCGTTGGCGGCATTCAGCACGATGCCCATTTCGATCATTTCAAGATGACCTTCACGGGTACGATCCAGACCATTCGGACCGGCATCGCTGAAGTTATAGCCAGCAACACCGAGGTTGTTGTACTGATAGTTACGGAAGGCGACATAACGGAGGCCGTTGTTGACCGGCAACGTCGTGTTGGTCTTGATCGCCGGAACCGTGCAGCTATTGTCGTTGGTCGTCAGGTTTGCCGCACCAGTTGCGGTCAGCGAGAACACGCCACCCGTCCACACGTCGTAAGGCGACAGGTAGAGGTTGAAGTCGAGCACTTCGCGGCTGTTACGGCCTTCAACGAAGCGGACCTTGACCGCTTTGCCGAATTCCGTCGTGTTGACGACCGACACGAGCGTCGAGTTGCCACCGTTGACGGTGTAATAGGGGTAAATCAGGACCTGGCCGAGGCCATCGGGGTTCAGGTTTACGGCGTTCGCGACGCTCGCAATGCCCGCCACACCGGCGATGCCCGCGATGACGGCGTTCGTCAGGGCGTTCTTTTTCATCACAACACTCCTAAATTTGACCACAGGGCTTTTGCTTGCGACTCACCCGTCCTGATCAGCTTCTTCGGCCGCCAAGGAACAGAGCTACGCAACAGCAATCGTAATGCTAGAGGAAGGCTTTGATCAATGCAAGCCGTCTTATCAAGCACTCTTGGGCAGATGGTACCAGACACCATCGATTTGCAACCATTTCTCCTCGATCACCGAGGAAGCCTGCTGCACACCGGGGATTCCCGGCAGTTTGGTTTCCGCCATGATCTGTACGCTGACTGCACAAGTCGTGGCGTCGTCGCATTGACGATCCATGTATTTTCCAGCGGTCCACTTGATCTGGCGCGATTTCAGCCATTCGGCATACTGGCTGGGCGTTGCCGTCGAGCGGTAGCCTGGCGTCAGGTAGGTGTAGGCGCGCGCTGCGTCGCCGGCCACCAGCAACTTCCAGCGATCAGTGACGCGGCGCTCGATCGGCGCCTTGGGATCTTCGGATATTGCCGCCGCATCGTTCACGATCGGCGCCGCTGCGGCATCCGTGGCTTCGGTCTTGGATGCAGGTGCCGATGCGCATCCGGAAAGCAGCGCAATTGCGGCGACAACTGCCAGCAGACGCTGATTGATGTGTTGATTCATCTCGTGACCCTCTTGTGATTGATGCTTCATGGCAACTTCTTGAGCAGCGGCTTCAGACCCTTGAAGCGTGCGCGGTAATCGTCGGTTAGCGCTTGCGCCGACTCAGCGCTATCGATGACGGTGGGCGTGATCAGTACCAGCAACTCCTGACGCAAGTAGGTCTTAGCGGTACTGCCGAACAACTTGCCGATCAGCGGAATGCGACTCAGCCCAGGCACGCCTGAATTCGACTCGCCGGTCGTTTCGCGAATCAAGCCGCCAAGCAGAACAGTCTGGCCGCTTTGCACCGCGATCTCGGTATCGATCGTGCGCTGATTCACGGCGACGTTACCGGTGGCATCCGGCGTTCCATCCGTAGTGCTTTCTTCCTGTGAAATTTCCAGATACACCAATCCACCCGGATTGACGCGCGGTGTGACATCGAGCTTGATGCCGGTGTCACGGAACTGGACATAGCTCTGGTTGTAGTTGCTCGTGACACCACCGGTGTTGTTGCCCGTGCCGGTGCCGGTGTCGTTCCCCGTGCCGGTGTTGACGCCGTAGGGATTGAACACGGCGCTCACGACCGGAATCTGTTTGCCGACGTTGATCGATGCGTCCTTGTTGTTGAGCACGACCAGCGAGGGCGCCGAGAGCACACGGGTGTTGGTCATTTTTTGCAGGGTCGACAACAGCGCTTCGGTCTCGATATTCAGAAAGGTCCAGGCGAGTCCATTCGCGCCACTGGCGGAACCCGCGAAACTGTTCCAGGCGGTGCGGGCAGGATTGTTGGCGCGCCGGCTATTGCGATAGTTGCTTTCCGGCAAACCATTGGTTGCATTTTCGAAAAACCACTTCACGCCGAATGCGAGATCGTCGGTGAGATCGACCTGCAGGACCTTGGCTTCGATATGCACCTGCAGGGGCACGATATCGAGGCGCTTGATGGCCCCGAGGATGGAGTAATATTCACTCGGCGTGGCGCGAATCATCAGCGCATTGCTTTCTTCGATCGAAGTGATGCGGATCTCGTCGCTCTGCACGATCGAGATGCCGTCGTTGCCAGTCGCCGCTCGCGGCGCATTGGCCGGCTTCGATGGGCTGTTCTTGCTGTCGGCCGTCTTGATCTCCACCGATTCGACACCCGGCACGACACCGCCCACACCGGTTGGTCCCTTCGACGATTTTGAACTGGTCTGCCCGGTGAAGATCTCGGTGAGCTTTTCGCTCAAGTCGACGGCTTTCACATTCTTGACGTAATAAACGTAGAGCTGGCTGCCCGATTCGTTACCGCCGCGATCAAGCTTGCGTAACCACGCCTCGGCATCGTCTAGGTACTCGGGCTGCGGCGTAATCACGAGCACGGCGTTGATGCGCTCGATCGGCAGGAAACGGAACAGGCCGGCAAGGGGTGTTGGGCCACCTTCGCCGAAGATTTTTTCGATTTCGGGTACCACGGTGCTGGCTTCGACACGCTCCAACGGAAACACGCCGACCGACATGCCGGCGAGCCAGTCGACATCAAAGATCTCGATGGTCTGCAGATAGGCTTCGAGATCGGCACGCGTGCCGGCGATCAAGATCATCGCGCGAGTGTTGTCCGCTTTGATGATCGAACCTTGGCGCGCGTAGGGCTGCAGCATTTCCTACATTGCCGTGGCCGAGATGTACTTCAATGGCACCGCACGAATTTCATAACCGCGCGCTTCCAGTGCCGGGCCGGTGCGCGGAATCAGATTGCCGGGGATCGCCTGCGACACCGGCAACACCGTGTAGCGGCCGTCCTTGTAGACGAGCGTGGCGTTGTTCCAGGCGAGCAACATTTCCAACACGCCCATGGCCTGATCCATGCTGATCGGCTTGGCGGCAGCAAACGTGACCTGACCCTGCACACCCGGAGCGACGACGTAATTCTGGCCCAGCAGGTCGCCCAAAATGGCCTTGATGACCGCCTGCAACGACTCACCTTCGAAGTTGAAGACGACATCACCGCCCTGCGCAGGATCAGGCGGACGCCGACTGGCAGCTGATTCATTAATGAAGATGCCGGTGCCGCGCTCGACCGCACGACGTGAGTCCCCGGTCGGCGCCCCGTCGTCATCAGCCTTCGCGATCGCACCGCTCTCGGGCACGGCGAGCGGCGCCGGCGACGTTACGGTCGATAATGGCGCGGCATCCTTCGGTTCGGTCGTTGGCGCAACGACTTCCGGTGCAACAGGCGCCGCCGTCGTCGCAATCGGCGCTGGCGGTGTCGATTCAATCACCGCTGCGGGTGGCGCCTCCGCGGGTAGACGAGTGGCATCGGCAGAACCGGAAGCTGTCGGCTGCGCGACTTCGCCTACGGCCGATGACGGCTCGGTCGACGCTGGCTCCGACGGCATGCCATCGGCCCAGGCCGCGACCGACCAGAGCACCACTACGCCGGCCAGCGTCAGGTTTCGGATTGCGAATTTCGGCACGTCTCTACTCCATCAATTCGTCTGTTCCGAGCGCATGCGCTCGGCTTCCTCGCGTAACTGGCGCCGGCGCTCTTCAATGCGACGGCGGATTTCTTCTGCATGCGCTTGGCTAGCCGCATCGTTCTCTGGTGGCGGCTCTTTTTCCGACGGCTGCACGTTCGGCGGAACCAGCAACTCCTTCCCCTGCGGCACGGCTGCACCCGGCGCGACCTTCTGGACACCAGATGATGCTTCATTCACCGCCAGCTCCAACGCCTGCCGCCCGAGACCCTGACCCTCAAATGTGGCACCGCGCGCACTGACTTCGACCAGTTTCCAGCCGTTTTGTTCACCCGCCAAGGGCCGGCCAATTCGGATGACTTCGGATTCGCCGGTATCGTTGTTCTTGACGATCGCGAGCTTCACGTCCGGCGTCATGATGATGCTGGTCAAGGTTGCATTGAGCGGCTTGGCGGTTGCTTCGCCCGCTGTCTCGCTGGCATTCGTGTCCGCACTCACCGGCGTCGGCTTGCGGTCTTCGTTGAAAATCGGGCGATCAAGCACAACCGCATAGTTACCCCAACCCGATAACTTGAAGGTCTCGCGTTTCAAGGTCAGCGGTGCTGCCGGGTCGCCGCGCGTGGCTGCGGGTAACGTGTAACCGGCACCCAAGCCGAAGCGCTGCGCCAGATCAAGCCCCCCGAATGTGCCCGCGAGCGTCAGCAGGCCGATACTGATACGTCGTGCCGGCGTCATGGCTTGCGGCCCTCAGCAGCCTTAGCCGGTCCCGGCTTGCGAATGAAGCCGAATAGGTCGAAACGAATATCGAGGTAGTTACTGAGTTTGTTCTGTCCGGGCACCAGATAGCCCTGCTGGCGGAAGATCGCAAGTTCCTCGATGAACAGCACCGGGCTCGCGCTCTCCAAGTCATACAGAATGCCGGCGAACGGCTCTAGATCACAACGCAGGCGCACTTTGATGACGACACGCTCGAACGGGTCCGGCTCGGTCGAGCGCGAATACTGATTCCTGATGATCTGGCAACGCTGCGGATCGGGCGCATGGCTGCTGCCGATCTGTTTCAGGCGTTGCGTCAACCCTGCGGCGGCGGCGTCGAAGTCGCCCTCGGGCAGAAAAGCCGGGTTGCCCGCCTCGAACGCGCGCACGTCAGCCAACTGGCGATCAATCAGTGGCTTCTGATCAGCCTTGGCCTTGAATCGCGCATATTGGTCGCGCAGATCGGACATTTCCGACGCAATCTCGAGATGGCGCTCGGTGAACCACCAATGCACCCCAAACAGGTAGACCAATGCGGCAGCGATCACCGCCAGCAACAACGCCAGGAAGCGACTATTTTCAGCCTTGGGCAGGAACTGCATCGACGCCCTCCACTGACTTCACACGGGTCCGCGCTTGGATCATGAACTGTTCTTTCTGCGTGCGCTGATCTGGCGTGATCGCGCCCTGAAGGGCTGGCCCCTCAATCAATAGCGACTTCTGCAGGATCGTAATCAGCGCCGAGGCCTCGCCGCTCACGCCCTGGATCTGGACCTCCCCACGATTCACCGACAAGCGTTGCAGCGCCGTATTTTCTGGCAGGCGTTCGGTCAGATCACGCACCAAGTCGATGGCGACCGGATGGGTTTGCTTCATTTCGGTCAGGAAGTTCGCACCCGATACTGCGTCTGCAAGTTCTTTCTCCAAGGCACCAACGCGGCGCGCCTCAACTTTGACTCGATCGACTTCGGCGTGCAGATCTTCAAGCGCCTTCTCTCGATTTCGAATCGAGGTCGACATGGCGGTCCACGCCAACACAATGACGGCGGCGGCAAATATCCAATTCAGAAAACGGTCACGCTGCGAGCGTTCGCCACGCGCTTCTTGGGGCAACAGGTTGTAGCCGTTGCGACGCCCATCAACCGCCAACGTATCGACCGCGTCCAAGGCCAAACCAGCAGATTGCACTGGGGCCAGCGCGGCGTCTACCGCAACACGCGGCGCGATCAACAAGTCGATGCTGATCTGTCGCGCCGCCACGTCGCGACGTGCGATGCGGTGGTCGAAACGCACCTGCTCCGGCTTGAACGGTGTCTGCCGATCCATCTCGAACGCCAGCACTTGCGCCAAGTTATCCTCGGCCGCCAGCGGCAGCGACAGGTGGCGTTCGAGTACGCCACGGCCGGCCAGCACCAGCACGAGGTCCGCCGGAACTTCGCTGCGCGCACGCAGGCGCGTGACCGCAGACTGCCAGTCTTCCTGTGCTGCATCGACCGGCAGAATGATGCGGTCGGCTTCACGGTCGCCGGGCATGCGCTGAATCGTCCAGCCGCCTTCAGCAACGGCTTCGATGCGCAGTTCGTCGCGTCGCTCGACCAGCGCCGAGCGCACGCGTTCCGGCAGCAGCGCAGCCAGTTCTTGGCCCCACCAGTCGAGGAACCGGCGCAGCCCGCTGTTACGGTAAGCGGATCGCCAGCGGGCGAGTCGCTTTCTGAGAATATTGTCAGGCATCAACCGGCGCTCCCTTCGCGCCATTGCAGGATGGTGTAGGCACGCGCACCAGCGGCACCGCCCAGTCGGACCGTGGCGTCCACTTGGGTCCACGCGCCATTCGCCAGAGTGGCTTTCGACCGGACAGTATAGGTGACGCCGCCACCCCCGGTCAGCAACGGTGTGCCGTCCGGCAAGGTCAAGGTCGCTCCAGCCGGGTCACCAGGCTGAATTTGCGAGCGCATCGCAATCATTTGCTCGGCCATTTGCGGGCTCATGCCCGGAAAGCTCGACAACACTGCCAGCGACGCCGACCCGGCATTCGGTTGCGCCGATCCGCCCCAAATCGTGAGGTCTGGCTCTAGGCGCCGATAAAGCTCGTAGTCCATGCCCATCACCTGCTGCAACTCGCCGACGGTCTGGAAACCGTTGTCGGCGGCGCCGTAGGGATAGCCCTCACGTTCATAATCAACATCCTCAGCGCCCATCGGTTGGGTCAGGTCGTCGGCGTCGCGCCAGTCCAGCACGGCATCGGCGATCTGTTGGGCGGTTTGCTCGTCCAGTCCGGACGCGACCAGAAAACGCTGTAGCACCGGTCCGTCGACGGCATTGATGTCGATCTTGCCGGATTCATCCTGGACGGCAACCTTGATCTTCGCGCCCTCGAACTCGAAGTCGTATCCGCGGCCATCACTGGCCCAGCGCGTCAATGGGTCGGGATTGCGCAGTTCCCAGATCGCCCGCGAGATGCCGACCTCGGCCATGTAACGGGCGCGAGTCGACTCCGCGAGATGCCGCGCCTGCAACGCTTCGGTGCGGGAAATGACCGCGAAGCCGGCCAGCAGCACGGCCAGCAGCAGCAGCACCCAGATGACCACGATGAAAGCGATACCGCGTGCGCCACGACGCATCGATCAGCCTCCACCCGGCGTGATTGAACCGTAGAACGGGTCGTAGAAGCCGGCATTGGCTGAATTGGCCAGTACCGGAACCACGATCTCCGGCCAGATGTAGCGGCTGCGCTCATCCATGTCGAATTTCATTCGCACCAATACCGGCTGTGTACCAGGCTCGTCCCACTCTTCTTCCCATTCGCCGAGCTTGCCGGTTTCATCCAACCCGCGATATTCGAAGCGGGCACTGCGGATGCCTTCGATCAAGACCACCGGATCGCGCTCGGCATCACGATGTTTGTCGGGGTCGTATCCATTCAGCAACTCATGCGCGAACACCAACTCGCGACCGCCGCCACGAGCCGGGCGCAACTCCAAGGTTTGTAGATAAGCACCGCCGCGGCTCAGATAGCCTGGCATCGGCGCAACAAACCGCATGACGTCGGCGTCACCCTCGAAAGTTCGCGTCTCACCGGTGCTCTTGTCGACCGGATACGGCACGGCAAGCGCATTGCGGATCTGGCGACGGATGAATTCCTGCGCAACGCGCACGCGATTGGTGCGGTCAATCAACGACTCGCCGCTGCGTGCGGCCTTGGTCGCCGTGGTGATGCCCGCCCAAGCGCCTGCAATGAGCATGCCGAGCAACAGAATCGAGAGCAGCAATTCAATCAGCGTGAAGCCGCGTGCGCGCATCAGCCGCCGACCCCGGGCTGAACTGCCCGCACGGTGACGAATTTCGACGAGCGCTCGGTGTCACCACTACCCCAGCGCACGACGACTTCGATGCGGTACATCTCGAGCGGTGCCGTGGTTTCGAAACGCGCAGCATCCGCCGGAGGTTCCCATTCGCTGACCTGCATGTCCCAGCGGTACTTACGATCAAACTTGCCGCTGCTGACACCGGGTTCGATCTTGGCATCGATCCCGGCGACATCCATCAGGCTTTGCACCCAAAGCGCTGCTTCGGTCTGCTCGGCGGCGCGGCGCGCGTTGCGCATGCCGCTGGAAGCGACGTCCATCATCACTGCGAAACCGAGCGCGAACACGACGAAGGCTGCGAGCATCTCGATCAGGGTGAAGCCGCGCTGGCGCGAGCCGGCATCCATCACTGATTTTCCTCGATGCGTACTTCTCCGGTGAGCCAGGCGATTTCAATGCGCCACTCGCGACGGTCGCGGGTCAGCGTAATGCGGCCGCCACTGGAACTGCCATCTGGAAAGAAGCGGATCTGGCCTTTGCTGTCGCCAGTCTGTTCGGTCGCTGCGGTCAACAACTTCATCTGCAGCTCCTCGGGCAATTGCACCGCCACCTTGTCGGGCACTTGGTACGTGCGTGCTTCGACATCAATTTCGAGCGATCGTTCCTCACCCTTCACGATCGCGAGGCCGCGCGTCTGACGCAACGCGGCGGTCAGATCACGCACTGCGGCACGCGTCTTGGCGCCACCAAGGTTGCCGCCGATGACCGCTGCGGCAACGCCCGCGATCATTGCGATCAAGGTCAGCACCGCAAGCATTTCGATGAGCGAGAAGCCGCGACGCCTGCGCATGATGATGATGATCCCGGGAATCCAGCGCTGGGCCTTACTCCCAGTTGCCGAGATCCTGGTCGTTACCGTCACCGCCCGGCTTCTTGTCAGCACCCAGTGAGCTCAGATCGAATTCGCCATGCTCGCCCGGCGCCTTATAGATGAACACGGTATTCCAGCCGTCTTTCAGGTCTGATTCCTTGACATACGGGCCGCTCCAGTCTTCAGCATTGCCGGGCTTGCTGATCAGGTCCTGCAGTTGCTGCGGCGGTTCGCCGACATCCAGTGCATACATTTCGATCTTCGAACTGGTTGCCGCGAGCTTGGCCTTGGTCGCCTTTGACCTTGCCGGTGCCGAGACGATCAAGCACGTTCGGTGCAACCACGCCCATGATGATGCCGATCAGCACCAATACCGCGATCATTTCCACCAAGCTGAAACCCTGAGCCCGGGCACTACTGAAACTGCGCATCTTCATCTCGTCACTCCACCAAAGTACTCATCGTCAGGATTGGCTGGACGATGGCAAGCATGATCAAGCCGATCATCACCGTCATCACCGCCGTCAACAAAGGGACCATCGCCGCGATCAATCGTTCCACGGTGTTGCGAACATCGACGTCGTAGGTATCGGCGACTTTCATCAGCATGCCGTCCAGTTCGCCGGCTTCTTCGCCGACCGCGATCATCTGTAGCGCGAGCTTCGGGAAGCGCTTGGTCGAACCCAGCGCAAAGGCCAGTCCCGAACCGGTCTTCACGTCCTGCGCGGCCACTTCGACCGCTGCCGCCAACACGGTATTGCCCATCACGTTCTTTGCGATCGAGAGCGCTGTCAACAATGGCACGCCGTTTTCCAGCAGGGTGCCGAGCGTGCGCGCGAGGCGCGCGGTCTCGACTTTCTGCAACAACTCGCCGATCTTGCCGAAACCGAGCAGACGATTTTCCCACACGGTCCGGGATTCCGGCATCGCCCATTGTTTCGACATCCACCAGATGAAGCCGATGATCGACGCCACCAGCAGCCACCAGAAACTTTCCAAAAACCCGGCGACCGCGAGCACGATCTGGGTCAACAGCGGTAACTTGTCGCCCAACTCCTCGAAGATCGGCTCGAAGCTCGGCACCACGAACACCATCAGCGTGATCACCGCGAAGATCACCATGCACACCAGAATCAGTGGATAGATCAGGGCGTTGATCACGGTACCCTGCAACTGACGCGACCGTTCCAGATATTCGGCCATGCGCTTCAGCGTGTCGGTGAGCGATCCGGAAACTTCGCCGGCACGCACCATGTTCACGTACAGGCGCGAGAACACGCCGTGTTGTTGCTCCAGCGCTGAGGACAGCGTGGTGCCGCCGCACGGCGTCCTTGATGCGATCGACCATGCGTCGACCTTCCTCGCTTTCGGGTTGTTCGGACAACATCTGCAGTGCGCGGTCCAGCGCCTGTCCGGCGCCGAGCAGTGTCGCGAGCTGCTGCGTGAACATCACGATCTGAATCTGGTTCATCGCTGGGCGACGCAACAATTGTTCGAGACTGAAGCCGCCGCCCACGCCTGCCTCAACCGCTTCAATTGGCAGGTTGCCGCCGTCCTGCAGGCGCATCACCACCTCGTCGCGCGACGCCGCTTCCATCTGCCCGATCAAGGTCTCACCGGTCGGTGCCACCGCCTTGTAGCGGAACAGTGCCATCAGCCTGCGTCCAACTGTTCAAAACGGAGTGCAGGCATTGGATCAAGAATCCTGGCAAACACGCATCACTTCCTCGAGCGTGGTGGTGCCAGACAACGCCTTGATCAAGCCATCCTCGTACATCGTGCGCATACCTTGCTCGCGCGCTGCCTGTTCGATCACACCCATGTCGGCGTGCTTCATCACGAGGCGACGCAGCGGGTCGCTCATCACCAAGAACTCCATGATCGTGGTACGGCCAAGGTAGCCGGTCGGCGTCAGGTTCGATGGCGTCGGCTTGAACAGGCGGACGGGCCGTTCTTCGGTGTACTGCTCCAATTTGAAGTCCTGGACCACTTCCGGCATTGCCAAATAAGGCTGCGCGTGCGTCGGCTCGACACGACGCACCAAGCGCTGCGCGAGGATGCCGTTCACGGTCGACGACAGCAGATAGTCTTCGACACCCATGTCGAGCAGTCGGGTGATGCCGCCAGCGGCGTTGTTAGTGTGCAGCGTCGAGAGCACCAAATGTCCGGTCAGCGCCGACTGGATCGCGATCTTGGCGGTCTCCAGGTCGCGCATTTCGCCAATCATGATGATGTCCGGGTCCTGGCGCACGATCGAGCGCAATGCATGCGCGAAGTCGAGTCCAATCTGCGGTTTGGCCTGAATCTGGTTGATGCCCTCGATCTGGTACTCGACCGGATCTTCGACTGTGATGATCTTGACGTCCGGCGTGTTGATCTTGCTGAGCGCGGTGTACAACGTCGTGGTCTTGCCGGAACCCGTCGGGCCGGTCACCAGCATGATGCCGTGCGGCAGGCTCAACACCTCCAGAAAGCGCGGCAGGAACTGGTCGGTGAAGCCAAGCTTGTGGAAGTCGAGCACCACCGATTCACGATCGAGAATACGCATGACCACCGATTCGCCATAGCTGGTCGGCATCGTGCTGACGCGCAAGTCAAGCTCTTTACCCTGCACGCGCAACATGATGCGGCCGTCCTGCGGCAGGCGGCGTTCGGCAATATTGAGCTTGGCCATGATCTTGACGCGCGATATCACCGCGGCAGTCGAACTCGCTGGTGGCGACTCGACTTCCTCAAGCACGCCATCGATGCGATAGCGCACCTTCAAGCGGTTCTCGAACGGTTCGATGTGGATGTCCGAAGCACGCGCCTCGACCGCGCGCTGAATCACCAAATTGACGAGACGGATGACCGGCGCTTCCGAGGCGAGGTCGCGCAGGTGCTCGACATCATCTTCGGAACGCGTCGCATCGTCCGACAGGTTTTCGACGATGGCGCCCATCGCCGACCTGCCTGAGCCGTAGTAGCGCTCGATCAAGTCGTCGATCTCGGAACGCAGACCGACGCGCACTTGCACCTCCTTGCCGGTCGCGAGCTGCATCGCCTCGGCCGGATACGGGTCCTGCGGTTCGGCCACCAGCAGGCTGACGTGCGTCTCGTCCTCGCCGATCGGTACAACGTGATACTGCTTCAAAAAGCGCGTCGATACCTGCACGTTCGCTGGCGGCGCGTCCGGGCATTCCTTGGCCGAGAGCAGCGGCAACTTCATCACTTCGGCCAGGGCTTCAGCGGCATCGCGCTCGGAGACCAGACCGAGGCGCGTCATCAGCGAAATGAAGTCGCCGTCCGGATTTTCTTCGTGCAGGCGGCGGGCGCGGCCGAGATCGGCTTCCTTGAGGCGGCCACGGGCGATCATCTGCGCACTGATGCGCTCGTCAAAACTCGGCTCGGCGGCGACAGGCGCTTCCGGCACAGCGGTATCGGTGTCGATGTCGGTCATGGCGAACTCGGAGGTGGAGACTGCGTTGGACCATTCTGACCGGACACCGGTTCCGGCTCGACCAGGGCGCTGCCCTGCAGCGCACGCAGGAACGTACCATTCAAGGCGATCCAAAGCGCGACCGGCGCCAGCACCGGCACGATCAGGATTCCGAACTGCGACCAGATAGCGATCAGTTCGAGGTTCATCCAATGCGACGACAAGATCGCGACGGTGTCGTTGTTCGCCGCCAACGCAACTTGCTGGGCAACCGCAGGTGCAACCCCGGCGTCGACCAATCCAGTGGATGCCGCTGACACCATTTCGAAACCGGCAACCTTGAGCGCATTACCGACCAGCGCGAACACCTGAGTGATCGGGAGCAGCAGCAGGCCGAGCAGGATTTTTGGCCAGTAACGGTCGCTCCACAGCGCCGTCGCAGCAGTCAGGCCCACATAGATCGGCAGGCCGTAGCAAAATTTCAATGCATCGAAGCTGATGTCGACGATGAACTGGGAATCCGGCAACCCGCCCAGCGCATGCGTGCTTGCATACAGCGACAACTTCACTTGTTGGTAAGACTGCGTCGCCGCTTGGAACAATTCGGGCATCCACGCCGTTAACAGCGCGTTCGTGGCGCGGATAACCGGGAACACGATCAGCGTGCGCAGTGCGAACCAGATCGCGAACGAGAATGCGAGCCACGCCACCGCCACCGCGAAAAAGGTGCCGAGCCGAATTGAACGCGCCGCGTCCTCGGTGGTTGCCTGTTCGATCGAATCTTGCTCATTCATGCCATCAGCCCAACCAAACCCGCGCATTGCGGAACATGCGCAACCAGGGACTCGCTTCGCCAAATGAAGGTGGCGCCCAACTCATCTGGGCGGCACGCTGCACGCGTTCCGGGTGCGGCATCATAATCGTGACACGGCCATCGGCAATGGTGAATGCCGTCGCACCGCCGGGTGATCCATTCGGATTCGCCGGATAGCATTCCGTCGCGACGCCTTGGCCATCGACGAAACGCATCGCAGCGAGCGCACGCTGGGCATGTTCTGGGGCATCGAATTCGGCACGGCCCTCACCATGCGCCACCGCAATCGGTGCGCGCGTGCCAACCATGCCGGCGAACAAAATCGACGGCGACTCGAGCACTTCGACGGCACTGGCGCGACCTTCGAACTGTTCCGACCGATTGCGCCGAAACCGTGGCCAGTGCTCGGCGCCCGGCACCAGTTGCTTGATCGACGCAAACATCTGGCAACCGTTGCAGACACCGAGCGCAAACTTGCCGGTGTCGGCGAAAAAGGCGCCAAACTGCGCCGCGAGATCACCGTGATACAGAATCGACGAAGCCCAGCCGCGTCCAGCACCGAGCACATCGCCGTAGCTGAAGCCTCCGCATGCGGCGAGGCCGTGGTAGTTCGCGAGTCGGTCGCGACCGTCAATCAAATCGGTCATGTGTACGTCGTAGCAATCGAAGCCAGCGCGGGTGAATGCTGCAGCCATCTCGACTTCCGAGTTCACGCCCTGCTCGCGCAGGATCGCGACTTTTGGTCGAGCACCGGTGCTGATGTACGGCGCGGCGACGTCCTGTTCGGCATCGAACGGCACGCGAACCGACAACGCATGCGCACCGGTCAGGACCGAGTTTCGCTCCTCATCGGCGCAGCCTGGATCATCGCGGCGCTGTTGCATGGCATGACTGACCGAATGCCAGATCGCGAGCAAGTCGGTGAGCGCATATTCGGCGAGAACCGTGTCGCGCTGAGCTAGGCGAATCCTCGGTTCGGCGCACGGCGTCGCCAACGGATGCGCGATCGATGCAAGGTCGTGCTTGGCCAAGACCGATTCAAATGTCGCGCGGTCCGCATCAGCAACCTGCACGAATACGCCCAGCTCTTCGTTGAACAACTCGGCCAGGGGATCTTGCCGTAGCGCGATATCGAGGCCGCAACGGCTCGCGAACGCCATCTCGCACAAAGCCGCAAATGCACCACCGTCAGAGCGGTCATGCCAAGCGCGCATGAGCGGGCGCAGATCGGCGAGCGCGTCGAAGAAGCGGCGGAATAGCGCGGCGTCATCGAGATCGGGCGAAACATCGCCGAGTTGGTTGAAACATTGCGCCAGGATCGATCCGCCGAGGCGAGCCTGACCGGCGGCGAGATCAAGCAACCAGATTGTGCTGGTGCCGATATCGTGACGCAGCTCAGGCGTCAATGCGGCGCGCACGTCGCGGACACGGGCAAACGCCGAGATGATCAGTGACACCGGCGCGACCACGCGCTGCTCGCACTCGCCATCGTGGAACTGTGCCTGTATCGACAGCGAATCCTTGCCGACCGGGATCGATAACGACAGTGCCGGACAGAGGTCCATGCCGATTGCTCGAACCGCGTCGAACAGCGCAGCGTCCTCACCCGGATGTCCGACCGCCGCCATCCAGTTCGCCGACAGCTTGATCTCGTCGAGATGCGCAATCGGCGCCGACAACAGGTTCGTCAGCGCTTCGCCGACGGCCATGCGGGCGGATGCGGCGGCATTGATCAAGGCCAGCGGTGTGCGTTCGCCGATCGCCATCGCCTCACCGGCATAGCCAGTGAAGTCGAGCAAGGTCAGAGCAGCATCGGCCACCGGCACTTGGTATGGCCCGACCATCGAGTCACGCGCACACAAGCCGCCGACCGAGCGATCACCGATGGTCACGAGGAAACTTTTGCTGGCAACCGATGGATGCGCGAGCACTCGTCGAATCGCCTCGTTCAACGTCACCGCCGTGAGATCCAGCGAACTCAACTTCGGCGCGACACGACGGCTATCGCGGTGCATCTTCGGCGCTTTGCCGAACAACACGTCCAGCGGCAAATCAACCGGCGCCAGCCCGAGCAATGGGTCATGCACGGTTAGATGACGCGCGCTAATGGCGTGGCCGACGACCGCGTGGATGCAGCGTTCGCGGCGACAAATCGCCTCGAACTCGGCAAGTCGCTGTGGCCGCACGCCCAGCACATAGCGCTCCTGCGCCTCGTTGCACCAGATCTGCATCGGGCTCAGGCCAGGCTCATCGCTCGGGATCTTGCGAAGATCGATACGACCACCCACTTCCGAGTCGTTCAGCAGTTCGGGAATCGCATTCGACAAACCGCCGGCGCCAACGTCGTGGATGCTGACGATCGGATTGGCCTCGCTCATCGACCAGCAGCGATCAATGACTTCCTGACAGCGGCGCTCCATCTCCGGGTTGTCGCGTTGCACCGATGCGAAGTCGAGCGCCTCGCTCGACGTGCCCGATGCGACCGATGACGCGGCACCGCCACCGAGGCCGATCAACATCGCCGGACCGCCGAGCACGATGATTGCGTCGCCGTCTTGCAGCCGCAGCTTTTGAACGTGATCGGCCTTCATGCCGGCAAGGCCGCCCGCCAGCATGATCGGCTTGTCGTAGCCACGGGTCAGCGTCGCATGCTCAGGATGTTCGAAGCTGCGAAAGTACCCGAGCAAGGCCGGGCGCCCGAATTCGTTGTTGAACGCGGCACCGCCCAGCGGCCCATCGCGCATGATCTCGAAGGCACTGGCCATTCGCGGTGGCGTGGCGCGTGCATTTTCCCATGCTGCTGTCGCACCGGGGATACGCATGTGTGACACGCTAAATCCGGTCAAGCCGGCCTTTGGTTTCGCGCCGCGACCAGTTGCGCCTTCGTCGCGAATCTCGCCACCAGCGCCGGTGCTCGCGCCTGGAAATGGCGATATTGCGGTTGGATGATTGTGTGTCTCGCATTTGATCGCGAACGCGGTGTCCTCGCTGAGCGCACGCCAGCGCTGCGTGGTCGGATCAGCCTGCATGCGCTCAGCCATGCCATTCGCGATCACCGCAGCATTGTCGTGATACGCCGACAAGGTGTTCGCCGGCGTCGTCGCATGGGTGTGCTTGATCATCTGGAACAGCGACTTCGCCTGCATGTCGCCGTCGATACGCCAAGTCGCGTTGAACACCTTGTGGCGACAGTGTTCCGAGTTCGCCTGCGCAAACATCATCAACTCAGCGTCGCTCGGGTCGCGACCGAGGCGGCCATAGGCATCGGCCAGATAGTCGATTTCATCACCACTGAGTGCGAGCCCGAGTTCGGCATTCGCGGTGACCAGTGCGGCAACTGCACCGCCGGCGAGATCGATGCGTGCCAACGGCCGCGCCGATTCATGGCGGAACAATGCCGCTACCGCATCGGCATCGCGGAACAGCGATTGCGTCATCGGATCATGCAGCGCTTTCAGCACGCGCATTCGCGCCACGCCATCCAGCAGTGACAGACCTTCGACGCGATAACGCATACCGCGTTCGACCCGATCCAGCGTCAGGCCAGCGCCGCGCACAATATCTGTGGCCTTGCTCGCCCAAGGTGAAATGGTGCCAAGGCGTGGCAGCACGAGCACGTCGTCGACGCTGAGCACTGCCGCCGAGCCCAGCGCATCGAGTAATGGAGCGAAACGATCGGTCGCGGCGGGATCGGCACCGCCGAGCGCGTACACGATCCCGGCCGCGGTCACCCGCACCGGATCGCCAGCGGCGCCGATGCGCTCGTTCAAGCGGTCGCGGCGGAACGCGGACAGAATTTCGCGGCCGTCGAGCAGCATCATCGCGGGAACACCTGAAAAATGGGCGGCAAGGATAGCCGATCGTCCGGAAGCGCCGGCAGCAGTGGGTCGGCGGAAAAAATGACGCCGCCCGGGGGCGGCGTCGGCAGGCCTGTGGTCCAGGACGGCTGTTTACTTGGTGGCGTCAATCACAACAAGGCGTTCCAGCATCTGCGCCGGCGCGACGTAGCCGCCGATCTGCGAGCCATCGGCGGCGACGATCATCGGCGTACCGTTTACGCCGAGCTTCTGGCCGAGCGCGAAATCATCGGCGACCGGGTTGTCACAGGCTTTCTTTTCCTGCTCCACGCCGGCCTTGGCATCAGTGAAGGCCTTCTGCTTGTCGGCCGAGCACCAGACGGTGACCGCCTTGTCGAATGAGGGCGTGTTCGGCCCCGAACGCGGGAAGAACAGATAATCAACGCTGATGCCGAGGTTGTTGTATTCGGCGATTTGCTGGTGCAACTTGCGGCAATAACCACAGTCGATATCCGTGAACACGGTGACGCGGTGCTTTTCGCTCTTCGCCGGGAACGAGATCATGCGCTCCTTCGGCACGCCGGCCAACGCCGCCTTGCGCATGACCGACTTCTTTTCCTCAGTCAGGTCGCGCTTGTTGGCGATGTCGTAGACCATGCCTTGGACGAGATATTTGCCGTCGGCGCTGACGTACAGCACCTGACCAGACAAAGTTACTTCATAAAATCCAGCGAGCTTGGACTCGCCGATCGAATCGATCTGGGCGCTTGGTACCAGCGCCTTGATCGCTTCGCGGACCTTGGCTTCGCTGGTGGCATCGGCCTGAACCGTGGCGCTGGCGACGATAGCCAACGAGAAGATGACACGCTTGAGCATCGGGGAATTCCTTGTGGGTGGGACGCCGTCTGCTGCGGCACCGGTTGTAGACCGATGCTCGCGCGGAAAGTTCACGGCGGAGCCGACATTGTTGCAGAGGTGGCGGTCACGGCCAATCTCAGGCCCGCGGATGGTGCTCGGCATGAATTCGCTTAAGGCCTTCGCGCGCGACCAAGGTGTAAATCTGGGTGGTGGACAGGCTGCTGTGGCCGAGCAGCATCTGCAAAGCGCGCAGGTCGGCACCGTGGTTCAGCAGATGGGTCGCGAAGGCGTGGCGCAAGCCATGCGGGGAAATCGGGCGGTGGATGCCCGCACGGGCCGCGAGTTTTTTGACGATCACCCAGAACGTCTTGCGAGACAGCGCCGTTGCGCGCCCGGTCACAAACAGGATTTTGCTGTTTCTGCCCTTCAGCAGCAGCGGGCGCGATTCGGCGACGTATCGGGTTAGCCAGTCGATCGCCACTTCGCCAATCGGAACCAAACGGTCCTTGCCGCCCTTACCGCGCACTCGCAGCGCGCCCTGCCGCAAGTTCACTTGTTCGGTCGCGAGCGTCACCAGTTCGGTGACGCGCAAGCCCGTCGCATACATCAATTCAACCATGGCGCGGTCGCGCAGGCCGAGCGGTGCTTCGACATCTGGCGCCGCAATCAGCGCGTCGATTTCCGATTCCCCAAGTGATTTCGGCAGTGGTTTCGGTAACTTTGGTGCATCGATCAGGGCGGTAGGATCGATCGCAACGCGCCCGCAGCGGAGCAGGTGCCGGAAAAACAGGCGTAGCGACGACAACATGCGCGCACTGCTGCGCGCCGAAATACCTTCGCGGCTGCGCTCGGCCAGCACCGCGAACAAGTCCTCGCGGCGCGCGTCGATCAGCATTCGTCCGCGCAAAGCGAGAAGGCGATCGGCCGCAAGCAGGTCAGCGCGATACGACGACAACGTGTTTTTTGACAGGCCCTGCTCGGACCAGAGCTGCTCCAGCACCGAGCGGATCAGAGCATCATTCGGACTGGTCGTGCGAGTCGCTACCATGCGCCAAATATTACCAGCCCGAGTCATCACCCTTGCACATTGAAACCCTTGTCTATGCACCGCTGTGGCGGCGTCTACTGGCTGCGCTTTACGACTTGTTACCGCTGGCAGGCCTACTGATGGTTGCGACTGCGCTGGTGGTCTTGCTGGCGCGCCTGCTGGTACCGGTCGACCGCGTCGATCTGCTACTGCGCAACGGCTGGCCGCATGTCTTGCTGCAGATCTGGCTTGGAACGCTCGTGCTGTCGTATTACGCGCTGTCCTGGCGTCGCGGCGGCCAGACCATCGGCATGCGCACTTGGCGTATCGCGGTTCGTGCCGATACCGGATCGCTGTCGCTGAAAGCCGCGCTGTTGCGCGCGCTGGTCGGTTTGTTTCTGCCCGGACTGCTGTGGTGCCTGTTCGACCCACGCCACCGTGCGCTGCACGATCGCGTCGCCGGCACTCACGTTGTCCAGATACCGAAACGCTGATTCAGAAGCTGCGCCGTAACCACAACCATGCGCCGACAAGGGCGAGTGATGGCGGTGTCAGATAGCCGAGCGGAAGTGGTCCATCAGCAAGCTCGACCATGTTCACAAACGCGCTCTGCAAATAGTAAAAGCCAATCGAAATGACCAAGCCGACGAACAGGCGCTTGCCAAAGCCGCCGGAGCGTAGCGCCGAGAACGCGAACGGCATCGCCAGTAGCGCGGTCGCAAGGATGCTGAGCGGGTAAAATATTCGCGCCCAGAACGCCGATCGGAATGACGATGCATCAAGACGATTGCGTTCCAGATAGCGAATGTGTTCGCGCAAATCGAGCAATGCCTGGTAGCGCGGTCGAATCACCGACATCGCAATCAGCGCCGGATTCAGCGCCACGTCCCAGCGCCAATCAGGCAGGCTTTCGGTCGCCACTGCGTCTGGCTCAAAACTAAATCGGTGTACCGTCGAAAAACGCCAGCCGCCTGGTTCGTGACGCGCCTTGTCGCCGCGCGTAATCGACAGCAGCCGTCCGCTAGCGTCGAAGCGAAACAGGCGTGCATCGATCAGCTCGATATCACCCTGGATGAGTGCGCCGCGCTTGGCATTGAGCAAATCTTCGCCATCGCGCACCCAGATGCCGGATGAGTTCGTCGTCACCAGATCCTGAGACTTCGCGCCGATGGCGACACCTTGTGCGGCACGCTCGCCCCAAGGGCCGAGTGTTTCCCCAATGACGACGACCAGTGCCGATACCACCATCAAGGGAATCATGGCGCCGAGGCAAAGCCGCATCTTCGACCATCCGGCCGCACGCAGGGCGGTCAGTTCGGAGGTTGGTGCGAGGCCGCCCAAGCCCATTGCTGCCCCGATTGCCGCCGCCATCGGGAACAACTCATAGACTCGGCGCGGAATCGTGTAGGCGATATAAGTCACCGCCATCATCAACGTGTAATTGCCGTCACCCACCTCATCGATTTCACGAATGAAGGCGGACAACGCGTCGATACCAATAAAGATCGCCAGCGCGAGCAGGGTCGCACCCAGCACCGGACGCGCGATCAGTCGATCGGCCCGGGTCATTCCAATCATGCGCGCACCGCAGCCGGTCTCGGCAAACGTGTACCGACCAGATAAAGCAGTGCAAACAAGAACAAGCCGAGACCATGCACCCACCACAATCCGGCCGACATCGGCAGGCTGCCGTCGGCCAACCAGCCGCGACCGAGCGCCAGCAGGTTGACGTAGATGATGTAGGACAGCACCGCGATGATGAGCTTGCCGAAGCGCGGCTCACGTGGTGCCGAACGCGCTAGCGGAAACGCCAGCAGCGCCAACACCAACGCTGACAAGGGCACCGCCAAACGCCAATGTAATTCCGCGCGATCGGCGCGCTTGCCGCTGGCGAGGAGGGCAACAGTGTCGTGGCGGGTTTCGGCACGATTCGGATCTTCAGCCTCCGGCTCCGGCAGGCGAATATCGTTGCGCGCGAAACGCATAGCCCGGAAATCTGGCGCATCCAGCGTGCCTTCGACGCGGAATCCGTCCTGCAAGCGCAGATAGCGTTCGCGGCCAGCACGATCGTTGTAAAGCTCGCCCTGGGCGGCGGTGATGATGTCGAGGCGGCCATCGTCCTCGGATTGCACGAACAATCGGCCAAAGTGCCGGCCGTCATCGCTCATCGTGCCGATGTAGATCACCCCGAGCCCGCCCGGCAGGTCGACAAATCGTCCGGCTTCGAGGCCGGCGATGAGCAGTGAGCGGTTCGCGTCCTGAACCAGTTTGTCGGCAAGGGCGAGCGCGCGCGGGCTGGCGACGAAGGTGATGCCACCCAAGGTCACGAGCAACGGCAGCGCCAGCCACAGCACTGGCTTCAGCATCTCGCGCAGACGCATTCCAGAGGCGGCCAGCACCGCAACCTCACTGTCGCGATACAGGCGGCCGTAGGCGAGCAGAACCGTCAAGAACATGCCCAGTGGCAAGATGATCGCCAACGCATCCAGAGAACGCAGGCCAACCTGAGCCAACAGCAACGTCGCCGGCAACTTACCGCGCGCGATCTTGTTCAATACGTCGGTGAGCACGCCGCCAAAGGTAACAAGCAGCAACACGGCATTGACGGCGATGAAGGATCGCGTCAATTCGCGCAGCAGGTAACGATCAATGATGCGCATCCGGTGCTTTGGCTCGTCGGGGCTCGGGACCGGTTTGCTAGACTGCCGGCCATGGCGTCGCCCCATACGGAGCGGCGCGAGTCTATCAGGCCGCACTGCGCCGCCTTCTTCCACCACATGAACGGAAGCTCACGGTTTCCGCAGGATGCAGCATGAACATCGAAGTCGTTTCGCTGAAGGCCCAACCGGCGCAATGTGTCGCCGACCTACTCATACTCGGCGTGTTTGAACGCGGCGCCCTGCCCGCGGCCACTGCCGAAGTCGATCTCGCCAGCGGTGGTGCGATCCGCGCTCGTATCGACGCCGGTGATATCGCCGGCAAGCTCAAGCAGATCACCCGTTTGTACGACTTGCCGAACATCGCCGCGAAGCGCGTGCTGTTGGTCGGCCTTGGCGAGGCCGCACAACTGAATGCGGCACGCTACATCGAACTGCTGCGCGAAGCGCTGAAAGCACTGCGCTCAGGGCCGGCGAAGACCGCGGCCAGCTGGCTCGCCGAATTGCCCGTCCAGGGGCGTGATGCCGCGTGGGCGGTACGTGAGCACGTGATCGCCGCAGAAGCAGCGCTGTATCGCTATGACGCCACCCGCCGCAAGCCGGAGAAGCCGGACGGCTTGACCGAACTCGCGATCGCCACGCACGATGAAACCAGCGTGCAATCTGGTCGCGCCATCGCCCATGGCATCCGCCGCACGCGCGAACTCGGCAACCTGCCGCCGAACATCTGCACACCGATCCATCTCGCCGATGTCGCCCGCCAGATGGCGCGCGAGTTCGGCAATGTCGAGGTCGACGTACTCGACCGCGCGCAGATGCAGGACCTCGGCATGAATGCGTTGCTCGGCGTTGCACGCGGCAGCACCAATCCACCGCAGTTCATCGTGCTGCGCTACCGCGGCACGCGCGAGCGCAAGCCGGTGGTGCTGGTCGGCAAGGGCGTGACCTTCGACACCGGTGGCATCAGCATCAAGCCCGCGGCCGGAATGGATGAAATGAAATACGACATGTGCGGCGCCGCCTCGGTGTTCGGTGCGATCGAAGCCAGCGCACGACTCGGCCTGCCAATCGACCTGATCGGCATTGTTCCGGCGGTCGAGAATATGCCGGACGGCGATGCCTCGCGGCCCGGCGATGTCGTCACCAGCATGTCCGGGATCACGGTCGAAATCCTCAACACCGACGCCGAAGGCCGCCTGATCCTGTGCGACGCGCTGACCTACGCGCGCCGCTTCGAACCGGAGTCGGTGATCGATATCGCCACCCTGACCGGCGCCTGCATCGTCGCACTCGGCAAACACGCCAGCGGCTTGATGACCAAGCACGATGATCTTGCCGAAGAATTGCTTGCCGCCGGCACCGAAGTACATGATCGTGCCTGGCGCCTGCCGTTGTGGGACGACTATCAAGTGCAGCTTGAGACTGGCTTTGCTGATGTCGCCAACATCGGTGGCAAGAATGCCGGCGCGATTACCGCTGGCTGCTTCCTCGCGCGCTTCACCGAGGGTCTGCGCTGGGCCCATCTCGATGTCGCCGGCAGCGCCTCGGATGAGGGCCGCAAAGGTGGTGCCACCGGGCGGCCACTACCGCTGCTGATGCAGTGGCTGATGCAGAAGGTCGCCTGACCCGTGGCGCGCGCCGACTTCTACCTGATCGACAAGCCACGCTTCCGCGAAAATCCGCTGCTGCTGGTCTGCGAACTGGCGAAGATGGCGAATGCGCAGCAGATCCCGACGCTGATCCACGCGCGCAGCCAGGAACAGGCGGAAGCGCTCGACGAACTACTCTGGGAAGTCGATGCCGACGGCTTCATCGGTCATCAGATCGCGGGCGACGAAGATGACGACATCACGCCGGTGTTGATCGTTCCGCCCGAATTCGACAGCCCATTGCGCGCCCTTGTCATCAATCTGCGTGACAGCACGGTCCCCGGATCACCCGAGTCGGTCAAGGAAGTCGTGCCTGCCGATCCCGCAGAACGCGATGGCTGTCGCACCCGCTGGACCGACTACAAATCGCGCGGTTTCGAACTGCGCAAATTCGATATGTGATTACGGCGCCTGGCCGGCCATCACTGCTGCGACGATGTCGACGCAGCGGGAGACCGCGCCACGTTCACGTTCGACGGCCGCAAGTGCGTTGTCAGACATGCGCCGGCGGCTGGCGGGGTCGCCGATCAAGCGTGAAACAGTATCGCCAAGTTCGATGGCATTCTGTACGCGCAGCGCGGCACCGTCGCTGATCAGGTTTTCCGTCACTTCGGCGAAATTGAAGGTGTGCGGACCGACTAGCACCGGCTTGCCGACGGCCGCCGGTTCGAGCACGTTGTGGCCGCCGATGCGCTCGAAACTGCCGGCGACGAACGCGACTTCGGTGGCCGCAAAAAAATTCAGCAGTTCGCCCATGGTGTCGACAACGAAGGCTTGGGTGTCGCTGTGAGCAACGGTGTCCTCCGAGCGCGACAGCGTGCGCAATCCGTAGCCGCGACAGAGTTTGATCACCGGCTGAAAGCGCTCGGGATGACGCGGGGCGATCACCAGCAAGGCTTCAGGAAATCGTCGCAGCACACGCGTATGCGCTTCCAGGACTGCGGCTTCCTCAGCCTCATGTGTGCTCGCCGCGATCCACACCGGCCGCGACTCGCCCCAGTATTCGCGCAAGACCTTCGCGATTCGGTCGAGCCCGGTCGGCACCCGCATATCGAACTTGACGTTACCGACCACGCGCATGTGCGTCGGTCGTGCACCCAGATGTCCAAGCCGAACCGCATCCTGCTGTGATTGCGCAGCGACGAAGGCGACCGAACGGATCGCCTCACGCGCCAGCGGGCGCACCGGCCCATAGCCATTCAGGGATCGCTCCGACAGGCGCGCATTCGCAAGCACGATCGGAATCTTGCGGCGCGCACATTCGTAATAGAGATTCGGCCAGATCTCGGTTTCCATCACCACCGCCAGCGACGGGTTGATGCGGTCGAGAAAGCGCCGGATCGATGCCGTCAGGTCGTAGGGTAGGTAGACATGGAAGACGCGTTGCCCAAACAATTTCTGCACCCGCGCTGAGCCGGTCGGCGTCACCGTGGTGACGACAAAGCGGCGGCCTTCGAAGCGCTTCATCAAGGCTTCGATCAGCGGCGCGGCGGCATTCATCTCGCCGACCGACACCGCATGTACCCAGATCGTGTCGTGCAACTGCGGGTCAGCGAAGAAGCCGAAGCGCTCGCGCCAGCGGCCCCAGTAATCGCGATAACCAATGCCGCGCCAAGCCAGGCGATACAGGATCACCGGCGTCAGCAGGTACATGATGAGGGTGTACAGCGCGCGCAGCAGGAACATTCAGAGTCCGGTTTTCGACGGTGAAGCATAGCGAGCACGCGCGGCCCGATAGAATCATCCGATGGCCAATCCTCTGCCCTTTCCGCACAATCTGCTCGCCCCGCAACACTGGCCGGCCTGGATCGGCATCGCCGTGATGGTCGGCATGGCGCGGATTCCAGCGATGTTGGTGCGCCCATTCGCGCGCAGCTTCGGCGCCTTGCTCGGCGTGTTGATGCGCGGTCGCCGCAAGGTGGCACGACGCAACCTCGAACTCTGTTTCCCGGAGCTGGATGCGGCAACCCGCGCCACTATTCTGCACCGGAGCTTCGGTTCGCTCGGCGAAGGCGTCCATGAGTTCGCACGGGCCTGGTGGGGTTCGGTCAACGGCTTGCGCTACACCATCGACGGACTGGAACATATCGAGCGCGAGCGTGCCGAAGGTCGCGGTGTGCTGCTGCTATCCGGGCATTTCTTGACACTGGAAATCTGTGGTCGCCTGCTATGCCAACACATCCCGCTCGCTGGCATGTACCGACGCCACGGTGCGCCGGCCTTCGAATGGGCGGTGAAACGCGGTCGCCTGCGCTACGCCACAGCGATGTTTGCACGCGAAGAACTGCGCGCAGCAGTCAAACACGTCAAAGCGGGCGGGCTGCTCTGGTATGCGCCGGACCAAGACATGCGCGGCAAAGACACCGTGTTCGCGCCGTTCTTCGGCGTGCCCGCCTCGACCATCACCGCGACCTTCCAACTCGCCCGACTGACGCGTGCTGCGGTGATTCCGTTTTTCCATCATCGTGATGGCGCTGGTGGCTATGTGCTGCGTATCGGCGCAGCGCTAACGGACATCGACGCTGAGGACGAAGCCGCGCACACGACCCGGGTCAACGCACTGGTCGAGCAAATGGTGCGCGAGGCGCCGGACGAATACCTGTGGATCCACAAGCGCTTCAAGTCGCGCCCCGACGGCGAACCCGGCCTTTATTGAACGGCACCGTTGGCTACGAAATCTGTCACCGCGATTGCCAGCCATCGCCAGCAGTGAAGGTTTCGGCAAGAATCGGCACTGACACTGGAGATATCGCGCATGGCTTGGTTGCTCGGCTTTTTCGGTCTGATCATCGGTCTCGGCTGTGCCGAAGCCGGCGACTGGACGCTGGGGGCGATCGGTGGTGCGCTGATCGGCGCATTGCTCGGATCGTACTTGTCGATGCGCACGCGCATGACCGAATTCGAACGCCGCCTGCAGTTGCTGCAGACGCGACGCAGCGCGGAGTCGGTGCCAGTGCCGGCGCGCGCGCCGGTGGCCGAACCATCAGCAATGCCGGCACACACGCCAACTGCAGCGCCACCGCCGTTGCCACAACGCCCGGCAGCGTTGGCCGTGGAAGCAGCGGTAACACAAGCATCGATCGCGACCTCGTCAGATGTCGCTGCCGAACCCGGTGACGGCGAACCCGCCATCGAGCAGAAGCCACATCGGGCACCGCCAGCACTGCCACAACGCACACCCGTGCATACCGTCGCCACGGTCAGTGAGCAATCCGCACTCGCCAAATGGCTATTCGAAAGTAGCTGGATCGCGAAAGTCGGTATCGCCTTGGTCTTCATCGGCGTCGGCGCCCTGCTGCGTTTTGCAGTCAAGGAAGGTTGGCTCGACTTCCCGATCGAGATGCGTTTGGTCGGTATCGCAGCGGCGGCGCTGGCAGCGCTCGCGGTGGGTTGGCGCCAGCGTGAGCAGAAGCGCATCTTCGCGCTGAATTTGCAGGGCGGCGCCATCGGCGTGCTGATGATGGTGGTGTTCGCCGCCTACCGGATGTACCACCTGATCCCGGTGACCGCGACGTTCGCGATGCTGATCGTACTGGTGGCCGGCACCGCGTTGCTGGCGATCCGGCAAAACTCGTTGGGGCTGGCGATGTTCGGTGTCGTCGGCGGTTTCGCGGCACCGATTCTGGCCTCGACCGGCAGCGGTAACCACGTCGCATTGTTCGGCTTCTACGTCGTGCTCAACCTCGCCATCCTCGCAATTTCGTACGCGCGCGGCTGGCGCATATTGAATGCCGTCGGCTTCCTGTTCACCTTCGTTATCGCGACCTTCTGGGGCGTTCTCAGCTACCAGTCGGACAAGTTCGCGTCGACCGAACCGTTCCTGATCACCTTCTTCGTGTTCTACCTCGCCATCCCGTTACTGCCAACGCTGCGCGGCCACAACCCGACGCGGCGTGACCACGTCGAGGGTTCTCTGGTGTTCGGCACGCCGCTGATCGGTTTTGCGCTGCAAGCCGGCGATGTTGCATGACAACCGCCCGGCACTGGCGCTGACGGCGTTGGTGATGGCACTGATTTATGTGCTGCTCGCGATGTTCGTCTGGAAACATGGTCGATTGGCGCGCTGGCGCACGGCGTATGCCGGTCTGGCGCTGGTGTTCACGACATTGGTGTTCCCACTCGCCTTCACCAGCGGCACCACGACGGTGCTGTGGGCCATCGAAGGCGCGATGCTGGTCTGGCTCGGTCTGCATCAAGACGAACGTCGCCTGCGTTGGGCCGGTCTCGCGTTGCAGGCGTTCGCGGCAGCGGCATTGCTGGATACACCGGCGCCAAGCATCGACGCCGTGGCGGTAATGAATCCGCGCACACTCGGGGCGCTGGCGATCGCGCTCTCGGCACTGTTCAGTGCTTGGCGATACTCACTGGCGCAGGCCAGCCATCCACTGATCGGCCTGCTCGCGGCCTATGGCTTCGGCGCTTGGTACATCGGTGGCGAATTGGAAGTCGATCGCCTCGTTGTTCACCCATACGAATCGCATGCGGCGCTGGTCTTTTTCGCGCTGACTGCGGTCGTCGCCGCCGGCCTGCGCCGAGTCAGCGGACTGCGCGCTTTGTCATGGCCCAGCCTGTTGCTGCTGTGTACCTTGCCAGTATTCGTGCCGATGACCGATGACGATGCCGGATCACCGCTGTCCTCCGCCGGTGTATGGGCTTGGCCGCTGACTTGGGCGTGTGCGTGGCTCAGCCTGCATTGGCTGCGCGATCCATGGCCGCGCGGCCTCGGTTGGGCACACGTGATCGGTTGGCTCAGTCTGCCCTTGCTCGCATCGATGGAACTGTATGCGCGCAGCGGGCTGCATCCGGACATTGTCGGCGGCATGCTTGATGGTCTCGGCGGCGATTGGCAACTGCTGCTCCTCACTGCCCTGCCTTGTGGCTGGCGCTCGCCGCACTGTTGTCCCATAGCGACCTCGTCGGCCTGCCGTTACGCGACGAGTTCCCGCTGTATCGTCCGCGTGCGATGTGGCCACTGGTGTTGTTGGCTTTTGCCTTCGTGTTCGGCGCATGCTTCCTGTCTGGTCACGTGCCGCCGATTGGTTATCTGCCACTGTTGAATCCGCTCGAACTGAGCCAAGTATTCGTGCTGCTATTGCTGGCGCGCTTCGCCACGCATGAACTCGAGCGCAGCGCCGATGCCTTCCGTGTCGTGCTCGCGCTGCTGGCGTTCGTGGTGTTGTCAGCAGCGGCGCTACGCGGCGTGCATCATCTCGGTAACGAAGCTTGGAACATCGAGCTGCTCGTGCGGCCGAAGGCGCATGCGGTGCTGTCGTGGACGTGGACCATCGTCGGCGCTGCGGCCATGGGCTTCGGCGCACGCACGCTGGTGCGCGGTGCCTGGATCGCCGGCGCGGTGTTGCTCGGCATCGTCGTGCTGAAGCTGTTAAGATCGACATGCGCTTCCTCGGCACCTTGTCCGGCATCGTCTCGGTGCTCGGTGTCGGCGTGCTGTTTG
>JADJFT010000008.1 GCA_016708465.1 Rhodanobacteraceae bacterium | reverse complement strand
CGATGCTGGACATGCGCCCGAAGCCAATGTCCAGCGCCTTGAGCAGCGCGTGCGACTTCTGATCTTCACGCACGCCGCGTGCCACCAAGAGGCACTGATCGAGTTCGGCGATCTCCGCACGCAGCTTGTCTCTGTCGATCTGCGGCATCGAATCGCCAGATGCTTCCGGCTCCTCGGCCTCGCCGTCTTCTTCGATCACGTCCTCAACATCGAAATCTTCGCTCGCGATCAGTTCTGCAAGCCAGTCACCTTGTTCCACCTGGCGGGCTTCGAGACGGATGGCCGGCAGACCGCCCCCAGAGTCGCAACAACCGCTCTAGCGGATCGATGCGAGCAGCTTGCAAGATCAGCGCCGACCGCGTGCCTTTGCCGTGTCGGTACGCCGGTAGGACGCGGCGGCGCGAGCCGGATACCAGGTCGTAGACGCGCTGCTCGTTGTCGCCGGGAGTGAAAGGGAACGTCAGCGGCTTGCGCTCGGTGTACTGGACGTATTCCAGAACATCGCGGCGCAGGGTGCGCATCGAGAAGTCCGCCAGTCGTCTCCTCAGTTCCGGAATCGAGGCGTCGCCGCGCATGAAGCGCGATCGAAAGCTGACGCGATCACCGAACAGATGCTCATCGATCAAGGTTGAGAGACCGTACAGATCTAGTAACGAGTTCTGCAGAGGAGCGTCGCAAGCCAGTAGCAGCTTGCGAACACCACCCAGCCCCCGTTTGATGGCCTGCCCTGTCGAGTGGCTCTCCCTATATGCATTGCGCAGCTTGTGCGCCTCGTCGATCACGGCCAGATCCCAGCGAATGTCGCCGATCGTCCGTTCCATCCTGGCCGCAAAGTGGATGGACACAATGCTGATCACGTCCTGGTCGAGCGGGTTGTACACGCCGGACTTGCGTGACTGTGCCCATGTGGCCGCGTCGATGATCTGAGTTGGCAGATGAAACTTCTCAGCCAGTTCGATCGCCCACTGCTTGCGCAAGGACGCCGGGCAGATCACCAGCAGCCGTCGCCGACGCTCCGCCCAGTACTGCCCTAGAACCAGTGCTGCTTCGATCGTTTTGCCAAGTCCCACTTCATCCGCCAAGAGCACGCCCTTGGACAGTGGATTGCGCAGCGCAAAGAGCGCAGCCTCGATCTGATGGGGGTTGAGATCGACTGCGGCGTCAAAGAGCGCCTGGCCGATGCGATCAAGATCTCCGCCCCGTCGTCGCTTTGTGAGATCCCACGCGAAGTACTTCGCCTGAACGTCCGTAATGAATTGAGCCACGTGAATCGCGCCTCTCCGTCGAAGTTATGACGATCGCTTGCCCAATTGCCTTGGGCCGCAATCGCCTCTCATGATCGGCCTGAGTCTAGCCGCACGGACAAGCACGCCGCGGGAATTGCGCATTGCGGTGCGACCATCGATCCCAAATGTGTTCGTCGATGCCGGGTCGGCGATCCGCGCTCGCTACCTCGCTGCTGGACGACTCAGGGATCAATTCCTTCTGCTGGAACATTTTGCGGAACCCGGACTCGTCTTGGCGCCCACGCGGCATTGCGAACGAGTGATCTCGACAGTGCCGTTCGCAGGATCTGAGACTTTCAATCTGTAATTCGGCGGCATGAACCCGACCTATTCAACAACTGCTCAAGACACCACCGACTATCTGCGTGTTCCCTTCGGATTGAAAGACGGTCGCATGTGGACCGCGACGCAGGTGCCGCCGGGACTCGAATGCGGATGCGTCTGTCTTGTCTGCAAGGCACCGCTGATCGCCACGACGCCAGATAGCGCCAATCGTCGACCGCATTTCGCCCACTACCGCGAGACCGACTGCCGTGGCGACCTTGAATCTGCCTTGTACCGAATGGCGACGCAGCTGATCGAGGATCGTCTGCGTATCCAGCTTCCATGCTGGGATGGGGCGATGGACATGCCCAACCCAGAAAGAAAGCATGACGATCGCGGCACACTCGTTATTGGTCGGCGAGTCGAGTTTCCGGCCCACGTCGTGCAACTCCAATCAGCTGTCCAAGGGCAGTCCCGGGGCGACTACGTCCCGGACGTGACAGCGACAGACGAACACGGCGAACTGTTGATCCAAATCCGGGTGCGACATGACGGCAACGGCGTCAATTGGCGCAAAGCGCAATCGGACGGTATGCGATTGTTCGAGATCGACCTGACCCAGTAACGCTCGACCAAGCTCTGGACGAGACCGAGTTCGAGCGCCTTGTTCTTGATGAGCCGAGAAATCGCCAATGGATATCGCACCCGGCCGCAGCTGCCGCGTGGCGAGTGGCAGCCTACGAATTCAAGCAGGCGTTTCGGGAGCGCAATCAGCAGATCAAGGTCGAGGCCAAGGGTGTCGAGGCCAAATGCGCGTTGCAGGCGAGCAAGCAGCAGGCGAAGGAAGCCAACTAGGTATTGAGACGCGAGTTGATACGACACGATCTTCGGAGGCCGTACGAATCAATGCTGGCATCTCTTCATGATCGAACTCGTCCGGAGTTCGTGGAAAATCTGCTGCGCGAGCGCTGGCTCCGCGACCGCCATCCGTTCGAAGAGTTGGTGCGGCAACTGGATTCCCCTGCGGTCGGCAAGGCGCTGCAGCAATGGCACAAGGACGCATGGGTTTACAACGCCCATCCAGTCTATTGGCAGGCCAGGGTCTATCGAAAATTTATTCAGGACGAACCGCCAGGCGCGTACATCAGCCAGGTCGATGCCGCACGTTGGGCGCGCAACGAGATTGGCGTGGAATTTGTGCTGGGCGAATTGTTCCTCGCACAGTACGCCGCGATGATGAACGCGCGTTCGGCCGGATATTTCAAGGAGACCGTCAGTGACCTGGTATTTCACCCCGGAAGAAAACCTGCTGATTCCGAATCTCTACGCTCCGTTCGACCACTTGTTCACCCGACTGGTGGACGCTGGCGCCATCTGCCGCGTCAAAGACGGCCCGCATCGATACATGCGCGCACTGGTTCAATGATCCGCCCGCGCCCAACGCCAATGGTTCCGCTGCAGGTCGCTGCGCATCGGCTAAGCGATTCTGTTGCGCGCTCATCGGACAGCGTGTAATTTTCACGTCGTTCGAGCGAAGCCGCTCAACTGACTGGGCTGGATTGCCCCACTCCCCCAACCCACTGGCCCTTGAAGCCTGCCGGGTTCGCTGCAACGCCCCGGAAGCCGTATTGCTTCCACGCGTGTCGCAGCCCAAGAATGATCGGCGGATTCGATCCCGATCAATTCAGCACTCGACATCCGAGTGACTTCTTTGCATTGATCTCGACAGAACGTCTTCGCCAGTCGATCCGGATCACGAGCCGACATTCTGCGCTCTTTGATCCGACTCCCTTGCTTCTCTTGGCCCGCTTTCGGGGCAAGGCTGCGCCCGGCTTCGTGCGCTTTCAGTGAGACCGAAAGAGTGACGCACGCGACGCTTCGCCGGAGAACCGCCATGGCGCTCAAATCTTCTGGTCAGCGAGCCAGTGACGCCAGGCAAATTCAATAACAAGGCCGTTCGTATTCGGCCACCTGCTCGTCTACGAGCACACAGCAAGTTGTTTCCAGCCCGCCCGAAAGGGTCGCCCCTGCAGCCGCGCATGCGGTGCCAGTGATCGGAGTTGTCCGGTCATGCGGCGGGGCCCGTTACTCACCGATCAACATCGTCGCGCTGAGGGCTGAAACAACCGGGGTGAAAGGGCTCCCCCACCCAGCCGTCAGCGCGGCAATGCATCGGAACATGAGGAATGACATGAGCAAGAAATCGGAATTTCTGGCGGTGATGATGGGCATCGTTGCCGCCCTGGGTGGTTCGCATCTGACGCGCGAAGCGCGCACCCGAACCATCCATCGGTTCGTCGACATGATGTTCGACCAGGGGTTTACCCACTTCGCGAAGTTCGGCGACATCGGCGGCCGCCATCTGCGCGCCTATGTCGAGCAGCGACTGAAAGATTCAGCCGGGCTCCGGACGATTCAGAACGAGATGGCCCACCTCCGCACGACATTGAGGAAGGGTGGCGCTCCGGGCGTGGCCGCCGCTCGTGAATTGTCGAACCAGGCGCTTGGCATTGGCGGCGCATCCCGTGTTGGGACGAAGACCGCGATGTCGGACGAGCAATACCAAGATGCGCGGAACCATGCCGTTTCCGGAGGGCGCCCCGGCTTTGCCGGATTGCTGGGGCTGGAGCGGCATCTCGGTCTTCGCGGCAATGAGGCGATCCACGCTCGGTCCGACACCTTGCAGCGGTGGCAGCGCGAACTCGAAGTCGTTGGCGCCGTCAATGTGATCGCCGGCACGAAGGGCGGCAAAGCCCGGCGAGTGCGCGTCCAGAATGTCGCGGCAGCGCAAGAAGCGGTCGCGTACGCGCTGAAGTTGGTGCAGCGCCAGGGCGGGTTCCTGGTGCAACGTGCCGACAAGTGCGACGTCACTGGACTGAAGCAAGCCCGGTCGATCTATCACGGCTGGTGCAATCGCGCCGTCATCGAGCCACACGCCGCACGCTACGCGTTCGCCCGCGACCAGGTTCATGCATACATGCATTCAGGCATGTCCGAACGCGAGGCGCTGGCAGCAACCAGCCTGGACTTGGGGCATGGCGATGGCCGCGGTCGCTGGGTGAAGAGTGTGTACATGCGCTAGCCATCGGCGCGCCGTCGACGCGCTTGTTCTCGGCTGGCTTTTCTGGCGCGGTCACCGTGGTAGGCCTGGTCGTGCGCATACACTCGTGCGGCCGCAGGAAGGTGGAAAACGATGGAAATCGTGCTGATCGCAACATTGGTGGCGCTGTGCTGGGCCGTCAGGCGCTCATCGGCGGAGACTGATCGCTTACGAAAGCCATCTGCCGCGCGGCATCTACTGGGGCCGCTGCCTGAGGCCGACAGAAGCTGTCCGGGCGACGCAATCGATCGCACGCTACGCAAGGCAGGGAATCCGACATGGGTCCGCAGTGCCGGCACCCACGACTGGCACCGGCCGGCTTCAACGCGGCGCGCGACGACCTCCGAAGCCGGGAACGGTCCTTTGTCATCATGCGAACAGCCGCCGCGCAGCGCACCCGAGTAATTGACCGCTATCGGTCGAAAGGCTGCGTGATGTTGCACCCTCGGTGCTACGGTAAAGTTCGCTCAGCATTCCTATTGAACGGGTGGCTACTGTGGGCCTTGGAATCTGCAACGCACTGACCGCGGCTTGCACTGTCGATTGGAACGCCGTCGGCGCTATCGGTTCCATTTCTGCGGCGACTGTGGCCGTCGGCATCGCATTGTTTCGTGACGGGCATTCGAAAGAAGGTCGACGCACGTGCTCGGGGCGTGTGCGAGCCGCGGGCATTCAGCTCGGGCGACTGGCAAGAGCAGTTCTCGCGGCTTCGGCGCGCTTGAACCGGCGACTTGAACGGCGAAGCTTGCGACACACGAGGCGATCAAAAAATGGTTCATTGAATTCGGCCAAGTTGACGTCAACGGCTCGACCTGAATCTGATTTCCTTATCGATGACGTTGCGGCCGCGCACTACGCCGAACTGTTGGCCTTGGTGTGCCGTAGGCCGATGAGGGCAGGCAGTTCAAAAAGCCTGTCCGCGAGCGGCATAGAAAGGGCCGATTTGATGAGTGCGTTGACGATGCTGTGTCAGCAACTTGTCTTGTGACCTTGATCGGCATGCGATTGAAGGTCGACGATCGTGTAGGTCGCGATGACATTCACTTCTGTTTGCAGGTTGCGAACCGGACGCGCGGCAAAATGCTTAACGCCGCAGCAAAGCAAATCCCGGATGCTCTCAAGGCCATAACGCTTCTCGACAGTATCGACACTGTGGTGTCCAAAGCGGAGTGCGAGCGCCCGTGGTCTCCGCTCCGCGCCAAGCGGACTTCGGGGTCGGTGTCCCCCGGCTCGCGCATTTCCGCGCCAGAGGAGCCGCTAACCGCCGCGGGGACGCCAGTCAGGGCGGTGAGCTCCATGATCGCGCGCGCTACGCCCGCCGTGTCCGGTGGCGATGCTGGCGGAAGCTCTCTCGAAATTTCAGATCTCTGGCATTCCGCATCAGCGAGTGAAACGGCACGCACCGAAATGAACAGTGGATCAATCAGTCCAGTCTGTCGAACGATGACGAACTGATGCCGTTCCAATCATGTAAGCAAGAATCCGAATCTTCGCGATGCAATGTATCGGTGATCCCGCCGAAGATCTCGGTTTCTATGGGCGCCAGCTTGATCAAATTGCTGCCGCCGTCTTCAAGATGCGACGCGATTTCGTCGCTGCCTTGATCCGCGATTGCGCGTGTGCGGCGGCGTCGAATGGCAGCCAATGCCATGTGACCCAGGCGCAGGTACACCGGAATCGCGAAGAACATGATGAGAAGAATTCCGGCGAAGCCTTTCATCTTGATTCCGACGCATGAGTACGATGTCCTTGGAAAGTACAACGCAGTCGATGCTTCGTAAGTCGCTCCGGTTCCTCGCTGGAAATTTGGAGGACATGGCTTCGTGCGTTCAACTGCCGCCGACATCACGCGTCGGCCATCGACGGCGAATCAATCACTTGCGCGTGTCTTGCATGAGGAAACACCGAGAAAGGCAAAGTCACGTGGCCAGGCGATGTCTTCATCCGCGTTGCTCAGTGTTTCCTCATGCAACCAGCGTGCAAGTCGCTGAATTCATTCCGCGCAAAGCGGTACATACACGACGCCGAAATCTGCCGGTCCCGCCTTCGATGAGTGACACGTCGACATCGTGACTTGGCACTGAAGGCCCGAAAGAATACGGTCGTTTTCTTGCCGACTTTGCCGCGCCTACGAATCCGGCAACATCGGCAGCGAAAGGCGACAAACAACCCGTAAAGAATTCAACGTCCAGCAGAGGTACGTTTGCCATGCGAATCGGCTATGCCAGAGTCTCGACGCAAGATCAGAACGCGGAACTTCAGACCGATGCGCTTCGCGCTTCAGGCTGCGAGCAGATCCATCAGGAGAAGGCATCGGGAAAGTCCAGGGATCGACCCGAGTTAGAGAGATGTCTTCAGACCCTTCGCACCGGCGACACGCTTGTCGTATGGCGACTCGATCGCCTGGGAAGGTCCCTCAAGGACTTGGTCGAGATCGTCCAAGCGCTGCAAGACCGTGGCGTCGGATTTCAGTCTCTCACAGAGAGTTTGGACACGACCAACGCGGGCGGCAGGCTCGTCTTCCATATCTTCGGCGCGCTTGCAGAGTTCGAGCGCAATTTGATCCGCGAACGCACGATCGCCGGACTGGCAGCGGCGCGTGCGCGTGGTCGACGCGGTGGCCGGCGAGAAAAATTGTCGCGGTCCGACATCCGCAAGGCAGCGGCGATGCTGCGCGATCCGTTGGTGACCAAGACTGAAGTTGCAGCGCATTTCGCAGTCAGCAGGGTGACCCTGAATGCAGCCTTGCACCGATGGGCAGACGCAACGGCCGCGCAACCTGCAGTCTGACTTATAGCTCCGAAAGAATCTTCTTCAGCCGCTTGGCATTTCCCTCAAAATCAACGCGCGACCGCTGCATTCGCCGTTCTGTTCGTTCCTTCTCAGATGCAACCAGCCTCTCGGCTGCGAGCTTCTTCTTGGCGCGATAGGCGAGAGCTAGGTGCGGATCGAATGCGGACTGCTTCCACGCCAGCAACAGCTTGGATAAATAAGCAATCGGATCATTGATCACGGACAGCTCACGTCGGGCTGCCAGTTCATCCAGCACCAACTGGGCGTCCGCAGTCGCCATGCCCCGCAGCTTTGCCAGGCAAGCGTGTTGCTGCACCTGATCGATGCAAGTCGGAAATTCCAACTCAACACAACTGTCGTGGTTATTGTGATGTGTGCTCTTAAAGATTTGGGTGACATGGCTGTCACCCGTCGCAGCATCAGATGTCGCGGCGGGGATGACGTCGACGACACCGGGTGACAGCTTTCACCCTGCCCCTTTTTCGCATTCGGCGCACCCAGGTCGGCGACCAGCGTGTAAAAGTTGCTTGACTGCTGTCCCTCGACAATTCGGGGACGCACTTGCAACAGCCCCCTTTCCTTCAGGGCTGCAATGCAACGCTGAATCGTTCGCTCGCTTGTCCGACACCGCTTGGCGAGCATCTTGATGCCAGGGAACGAATGCCCTGCGTCGTCTGCCATGTCCGCCAGGCTCAGGAGCAAGAGCGTCTCTATGGATGTCAACTGCTCCTGACGCCATGCCCAGTTCCAGAAAGGGATACTCATCGCAACAAGGCTCAGCGAGCTCGCGGACGACCAACACGCTCCTTCTCCACCGCGATACCCGCAGGCGAATCGACCAGAGTGGCCAGCCACTCGCGATACCGCGATTCGGGGAAAAGCCGCCGCCGCCCGATCAAAATCGACGGAGGAATTTCGCGCGGCCGCAAAATGAGACGCGCCCGCACAG
The DNA here is from genome assembly GCA_016708465.1 of Rhodanobacteraceae bacterium. Lineage (GTDB taxonomy): Bacteria > Pseudomonadota > Gammaproteobacteria > Xanthomonadales > Ahniellaceae > JADKHK01. The sequence goes on along the minus strand of JADJFT010000008.1, from coordinate 252,197 downwards.
CAGCGGGGGTGACCCGCAACTTCTCGGCAACCTCTTCGATCGTGTACAGCTTTTCTTCAATTGAAATAGCCATTGTTCTGTATTCATCACCGCCGCGATTGGCAGATCCACAGTAATCCGCGCAATCGGAAGAATGTCGCGGATGATCGCGGTTTCGTGGGGATCATCCGCACCAATTGCTTTCAATCTTGTGGTAGACGCGGCTGTTTCCTTTCATTGCGTATTCCGGTCGACCTGACTGCCTGCGTATCCCGGTGATCATGAACGCTCTTTCCGACACCGTGATCACACGATCCGCTGATCACGAACATCGCGGAATTCCATTCCGTTCACCGTGCCGGACAAGATGCACATCAGATCGATTGCAGCGTGCAGATGATCGTCTCCGTGCGAACACCGCGCCAACGATTCAGATCAATGCATCAAACGCGTTAGGTGCTGATCTTGGGTCGAATATTCGTTCGGTCACTCTGTTTGATCCCGATAGGCGAGAAGTCGAAGCGCATTGGCAACGACCAGAAGCGTAGAACCTTCGTGGAAGAGCACTGCGATTCCCCATCTTCATTCCGAACATCGTGGCGGGAATCAGCAGCGCGACCATCCCGAGGCTCGCCCACAGGTTCTGGCGGATGATGCGGCGCGATTGCCGGCTCAACGCAATCACGAACGGCAAGCGGTCGAGACGATCGCCCATGAGCGCAACATCGGCGGTTTCGAGCGCGACATCGGAGCCGGCCGCGCCCATCGCGATGCCGACCGACGCGGCGGCGAGAGCCGGGGCGTCGTTCACGCCGTCGCCGATCATGGCCACGTCGCCGGTGGCGCGCAGGTCCCGAATGGCTCTGACCTTGTCTTCCGGCATCAGCGCGCCGAGTGCGCGGTCGATGCCGACGGCTTGCGCAATCGCATCGGCAACACGTTGGTTGTCCCCGGACAACATGACCATCTGCTGCATGCCCAGAGCGCGCAACTGCGTGACCGCGGCCTTGGCCGCCGCACGCGGCGTGTCCATCAATCCGACGGCGCCGAGGTAGCGAGTGCCGTGGCGAACAACGAACACCGTGCGGCCCAATGTCTCGAGTCGGTTCACGTCCGCGGCCAGTGCGGGGGCACGGCCGGTCCCGAGATTTCCGTGAACAGACTCTGTTTGCCGAGATACACGTCTTCGCCGTTGACGCGTGCCCGCAAGCCTTTGCCGGTGAGGCTTTCGAGGTCGGTGGCCTCGGTTGCCGGCGTTGCACCGAGTCGCTCGCTGCCGTCGCGCACCACAGCGGCCGCTAGCGGGTGATCGCTGAGTCGTTCTACCGCAACCGACACCTGCATTAATTCCGTCTCAGCGATTCCTTCGGCCGATACCCAGTCCGTCACGCGTGGCTTGCCTTCGGTCAGCGTCCCGGTCTTGTCGAACGCCAACGCATGCAACACGCCCAGCGTCTCCAGTGCCGCGCCGCCCTTGATCAGCACGCCGCCACGCGCCGCGCGCGCAACCCCGCTCAGCACGGCACTCGGTGTCGAGATCGCCAACGCGCACGGACTCGCAGCGACGAGCACGGCCATCGCGCGATAGAACGACGCGCTGAACGGCTCGTCGATCACCACACCCGCGAACAGCAGCAGTCCGACCAGCACCAGGACCGATGGCACGAAGATTTTCTGGAACCGATCCGTGAACAGCTGAGTCGGCGATTTCTGCGCTTCGGCGGAGCGCACCAATTCCACGACACGCGACAGCGTGCTCTGGTCGGCCCGTCGCGTGACTTCGATCTCGAGCACGCGTGCCTGATTGATGGTGCCGGCAAAGACGCGATGCTCTGCGCCGACTGATTCCGGTCGGGTGCGTGCCGCGATGGGATCAGGGACTGGTCGTTTGTCGACGGGCACGCTCTCGCCAGTGATGGCGGCCTGATCGATGCTGCTCTCGCCGAGCACGACGAATCCGTCGGCGGCGACGCGTTCGTCCGGTTTGACCACGACGACATCGCCGATCTGCAACGTGTCGACGGCCACCTCCACCACCTCGGCGCCGCGACGCACCAGTGCTGTTTCGGGACGCAGCGCCGCCAAGGCTTCGATTGCTCGCCTTGCGCGCCCCATCGCATAGTTCTCCAGCGCATGGCCGAGGCTGAAGAGGAACAGCAGGAGCGCGCCTTCGGCCCACTCGCCCAACGCCGCAGCACCAATCGCGGCGACGATCATCAGGCTGTCGATCTTCAGCTGACGGGCGCGCAAGTTCTCGATCGCTTCGCGCGCGGTGTAATAGCCGCCCGCAAGATACGCCCCGACGTACAACAACGAGGGCCAGCGCCCCGCGTCTGCGAGGGATCGTTCGAGCAACCAGCCGGCAAATAGCAACCCGCCACAGAGCAGCGAGAAAATCAGTTCGGCGCGCCTCCGAGCGCGCCCACGGCCCCGTGGTCATGGCCGTGGGCGTGATCCTCTGTGGCGGCGTGCGGGTCTTGTTTCTTCTGGGTCATGTCCGTTCTCAGTCAGGTTGAGGAGGCGCGTCCTGCGGAGGCAGAACTCGAGACGGCGGTTTCGGGACGACCGTCCGATCGGTGGGCGTAGCCGTGTGGCCGCTTCGATCCACACGCAGAGAGGCGACCGTGATCAGGTTGGCGGGCGTGACCAAGTAGTGCAGCGCCCTGTGGTCTCGCATCAGGCGCCGCATCTCGTGTTGCAGGAGGGCCATCGCCAAGGTCGCGAAGGCGCAAGCCATGACCACCGCCATGACGCGTCGTGCGAAAGCTATGGGGAACGAAAAGCGTTCGACCTGTACTCGCCAGAGCAGCAACGCCGGCAAGCCGGCCTGCGTCGACAACGTCCAAGCGAATGACCATGAGCTGAGCGCAGACGGTGTCACCAGATTGGATTGCAACGCGATGCGCATGCTCTCCGGATCAAGGTACGTCCCGTTCGCCGAAGCGGCGTGACTGATCACCGCCCCGGCCACCAGCAACAACGTCAACACGACCTTCGCGGTCACCCGAAGCAGCACCACGTAGAGCAAGACGACATGCACGCACACCAGCAGGATGAACACGGCGACGGCAACGGCTGCTCCGTTGAATCCCTCGAACGCACCGGCGTCCCGCGCCGCATGCCAGAACGCGCGGTTGCTCACGAGGGCAAAGAAGAGGCTCGCCAGGAGCGCGAGCAGTTCGACGCTGACGATCGGCCGTGCCCTCAGCAGCCCAACGAGTCGCTGCCGCCGGGAAAGCGGCGGACCGCTCTTGCGCGCATCGCGCAAGAGCGAGATCCGCGGATCGCGTGCGCGCTTGCGTTTAGCCATGACGACGTGGATCGATCTTGCGGATTCTGAGCATCGAATTTCCTGAGAGCCATCGCGCGAGCGACCGTGCCGACGGTCGGTTCGGAAAAGCACGGAAGCGGCGCACCCCAGCAGAGCCGCCGCCCCGTCGTCCTCAACTCGAAACGGCAGCATCCTCGATGGCAATTCCCTGTTCGACCGCGGCGACGAAGATCCAACCCGAATTCTCGCGACCCGTCCGACCATGGCGCCGGATCAGCGTCACCACGGCGTCGAGTTGGTCGTCTTCGCAAAACACATCGAGCTGGATCTCTTGCGTGACCCGTTCGCCCAGTTCGACCGAGTACTGCTGCTCGCGCGCGCTTGACGCGCGCAACAAACCGGCGGCATGGACGACGCTGATCCGACGTTCGCCGGCGGCTTCGAGGGCGTGGACGATGTCGCTCATGCGATGGGCATGCAGTAGCGCAGTGATGCGTTTCATGGCGATTTCTCCTGGGTACGTCGTTCAGCGCGGGTTTCCAGCCACTCATAGAGCACAGGCAACAGGATCAGCGTCAGGAAAGTCGAACTGATCAGGCCACCGACGACGACCGTCGCAAGAGGGCGCTGTGTCTCGGCGCCAACCCCGCTTGAGACCAGCATCGGCACCAGACCGAGGATCGCGACGCTTGCGGTCATCAGCACCGGTCGCAGGCGCAGCGCGGTGCCTTGCACGACCGCTTCACGCACCGACAGACCGCGTTCGCGCTGCTCGTTGAGGAATGTCACCAGCACGATGCCGTTCAACATCGCCACACCGAACACGGCGATGAAGCCGATCGCTGAGGGCACCGACAAATACTGCCCAGTCAGAAACAGCGCGAGCAGCCCGCCGATCGTCGCGAATGGCACATTGGCCAGGATCAGTGCGGCGAACTTGATCGAGTTGAACGCGGTGTACAGCAGCACGAAGATGAAGAAGATCGTGATCGGCACGATCAGGCTCAACTTGGCCAACGCACGTTGCTGGTTGGCAAATGCGCCACCCCATTCGACCCAGTATCCGGGCGGCAACTTCACCTGAGCCGCGATCGCGGCACCGGCTTCCTTGACGAAGCCGTCGACATCGCGGCCACGAACGTCCATCTGGATCACGGCATAGCGTTGCAGCTGTTCGCGGCGTACGAACGAATAGCCCTCCGCCACGGTCACGTTGGCCACTTCCGACAACGGCACCAGTGCACCGGACGCCGCCTTCAGCGGGATGCGGCGCAGCGATTCCACCGAGGTGCGCACGTCGTCATCGAGCCGCACGGCGATGTCGAAGCGTTTGACGCCATCGAGCAACACACTGACCGGTTCCCCACCGAGTCCGTTGCGCACGATCGTCAGTACGTCTTCCGCGTTCATGCCGTGGCGCGCCAGTTCCTCACGATCGACCTCGATGCGGATCTGCGGCTTGCCGACATTGGCTTCGAGTGACAGGTCCGCCACGCCGGCGATGCCTGCCAGGATCGGCTTGATCTCCGCGCTGATCCGGTCGAGCTCGTTCAGATCCTCGCCGTAGAGTTTCAACGCCAGCGTTGCGCGAACGCCAGAGATCAACTCCTCGACGCGCATCTGGATTGGCTGGGTGTAGCCAGGCACCACGTTCGGCACCACTTTCTCCAGCGTCTCCTGCATGTCGACTTCGAGTTGCTTGATCGTGCGCCCAGACTTCCATTGCTTCTCGGGTGTCAGCGCGGTGTAGATCTCCATGTAGTTCACGTCGGCGGTCTCGCCTTTCTCGGCGCGGCCGATCATCGCGAGCGTGGTCTCGACCTCGGGAAACTTTTTGAAGGCATCGGCAATGGTCTTGCTGGTCTGGATCGATTCGTCGAGCGACGTCGACGGAATGCCAGTGACGCGCCACATGATCGAGCCTTCCTGCAACTGCGGCATGAACTCCTTACCCAGGAACGGGAACAGCGCGAGGCTGCCGATCAAGGCGATGACGGCAGTGACCACAACGACGCCCTTGCGCGCGAGTGCTTTGGCGAGCATCGGCTGGTAGCCGCGTTTGAGCTGCGCGACCAGCCACGTGTCTTTCTCCTCCTTCGGCTTGAGGATCATCGACGCCAGCACCGGAATCAGCGTCAGGCTGAGCAGCAGCGAACCGCCCATCGCGAATGCGATGTTGAACGCCATCGGCTTGAACAGCTTGCCCTCGAGGCCTTCGAGGCTGAACAGCGGCAGGAACACGACGATGATGATCAGGATCGCGAATGAGACCGGATTGGCGACTTCCCTCGCCGCGGCAAGCACGGCCGACGTGCGGTCCACGGTCTCACCATGCGCCTTGCGCTCGGCCATGATGCGAAATGCGTTCTCGACCATCACGACTGAACCATCGACCATCATGCCGATGCCGATCGCAAGGCCGGCTAGCGACATCAGGTTGGCCGACAGTCCGAACTGCCCCATGCCGATGAACGCGATCAACATCGCGAGTGGCAGCGTGACGATCACGACCAGCGCCGAGCGCAGTTCGCCCAGAAACAGGAACAGAACCACCGCGACCAGGATCGAACCTTCGATCAGGGCTTTGGTGGCGGTACCGACCGCCTTGTTGACGAGGTCGGTGCGCTCATAGACTGGCTTGACGATCATGCCTTCAGGCAACGCACCGCTGACCGCCGCCAACTTCGTCTTCACTGCCTCGACGACGTCCTTGGCGTTCTCGCCGATGCGTGACAACGCCATGCCGAGCACGACTTCCTCGCCATCACGTGTCACCGCGCCAAAGCGCGGCGCCGGCGACTCGATCACCCGACCGATGTCGCGGATGTAGACGGGCACGCCGTCCTCGGCCTTGAGCACGATGCCACCGATGTCTTCGGCCGAGGTCAGCAAGCCGAGGCCGCGCACCAGATACTGCTCGCGGCCGACGTCCATCACATTGCCACCGACCTGGCCGTTGTTCGCTGGCAACGCGTTGATCACGTCGGCGAAGCTGAGGCCGCGCGCATACAACCGTTGTGGATCGATGCGCACCTGATACTCGCGCTCACCACCGCCCCAGGAGGTCACGTCGTCGACACCGGGTGCGGTACGCAGGATCAGCCGCAACGTCCAGTCCTGCCAGGTGCGCAGATCCATGTCGGTGATTTCGTCTTTCGAAACACCGGGTGCACGCTCGACCGTGTACCAGAACACCTGACCAAGACCCGAGCTGTTCGGACCCATGCTCGGCTTGCCATAACCTTCCGGCAATCGATCACCCACTTCCTGCAACCGCTCGTTGACGAGCTGGCGCGCGAAGTAGGTGTCCATGTCGTCTTCGAAATACACCGAGACGTAGGACAACCCGAACAGGCTGACCGAACGGATCTCCTGCACCTTCGGCAGGCCGGCCATCGCCGACTCGACCGGGAATGTCAGGAGTTGCTCGACGTCTTCGGCCGCGAGCCCGGGTGACTCGGTGTAGATGTTGACCTGGGCCGGCGTGACGTCGGGGAACGCATCAATCGGAACGTTGCGCACGGCTTGCGCGCCGAGAAACGCGATGACTCCGAATACGATCAGGACCAGAAACTTGTAGCGCAGCGAGAGTTCAACCAGACGATTCAGCATGGCGACCCTCCGGCGCGCGGCAGGCGGGCGTCAATGCGCATGACCTTCTCCCAACTGCGACTTCAGCATCTGCGCCTTGAGTGCGTACGCACCCTCGACGACGATGACGTCACCGGCGCTGACGCCATCGCTGATCACCGTCTGATCGCCGACCACGGCACCGATGCGCACCGCGACCGGTGTCAGGGTGCCGTCGGCATCCTGACGAAACACGATCGATTCGCCTTCGAGTTGCAACAGCGCCGCGGTCGGCACCGCCAATTGCGGTTCGGAATCGCTGCCGGCATCGAGATAAGCCTCGACGTAGTCGCCACCATGCAGTTGGTCACCGGTGTTCACGACTTCGATGCGCACCAGCGCGTTGCGCGTGTTCTCGGACGTGCGATGCGCGCGTTGCACGACCTTGCCGGGCAACGTCACGTCGCCGAGCACCAGTCGCGCGGCACTGCCAACGGCGACACGACGCGCGACATCGGCCGGCAGCTTCGCGTCGACCCAGACCGTGGATTCGTCGACGAGCCGGAACAGGGTGCGGCCTGGTTCGATGCGTTCGCCGACCACGAAGGAATCTTCGGTCAGACGGCCAGCGTGTGACGCATGCAGCGTAAATTCGCCATTGGACCGACCCGAACCCGCGGCTAAACCGTACGCGCGAGCCGTCGCCCTGGCTTGTTCGACGGCAACCTGCGCCTCACTGTAACGGCGGCCGGACACGGCTTCGCGGCCGAGCGCCTGCACGCGCTTCCAGTCCTGCTCTGCAATCGACAGCGTGCCTTGCGCGGTCGCGACTTCGACTGACGACAAGGTCACCAGTGGCGCACCGGCCTTCACTTCGTCACCCAGCTTGGCGTGACGTCGAACGACCAAGGCCTCGACGCGGGGCGTGATCAGCGTCGTGCCATAGGCGTTGTCGACGACCTCGCCTGGCGTGCGCAATTCTTCGCGCAGTGACGCCTTGGCCAGTGTCCCGACGCGAATTCCGGCTGCCTTCATCGCCGCGGCGTCCATGCGGATCGGGGCCATGCCTTCTTCGCCTTCCTCGCCATGCTCGTCGCCGTGTTCATCGGCGCCTTCGTCGGCGTGTTCGTCGCCGTGCGCATCCGCGTCGTCGTCGGCGTGTTGTTCGGCGCCTTTGGCCTGCGCGCTGGCGGGCTTGGCGGCAGTGCCAGCGGGCGCCTTCGTATCCTTGCCGCACGCGGACAAGACAAGCATCGCGGCGATCAGCCATACGGCGGTCGCAGTGGAGAAACGGTTCATGGGTTCACCTCGGAAACGGATGGTTCGAAGCCGATCCAGGCATTCAAATGCCCGGTGGCGTAGAGCGCGTCGACATAGGCGCGCCAGACGCGGCCTTGCAGGTCGGCGCCCGCGAGTGATGTGTCCAGTGTCTGCTGGAGTTGGATCAGGAAGTCGGCCGTGCTGATCTCGCCAGCACGCCACAGGCGTTCGAGCAGCGACGCTCGAGTGTCGACGTCGGTACCGGGACTCTTCGACCACAGTGCCCACGCCTCGCGTACCGCGGTGTAGGTCTTGCGTGCGCGTTCGGCACGAGCTTCAACCTGCAGCGTGACGAGTTGTTGCTCGGCCGAGGTCGCGCTGTGTTCCGCGCGCGCGGCAGTCGCTTCGGCGCGGTAACCATTGCGTACGAACAGCGGCACGCTGACCGTCAAACCAATGACGTTGTCACTCATCGGACCCAGGTCGACTTGGCCACCGCGCAGACTCACGGTCGGATCGGGTCGCCGATCGCGCTCGGCCACCGTGATTCGACGTTCGGCCTGCAGAGATTGTGCAAGCGCGATCTGTTGCTCGGGCACGTTGCCGAGTCGGTCGTTGTCGGGCGCCAGTGCGGGCGGGACGTCGCCGTCGTTCGACGCGTCGTCGCGTTCCGGAGCGCCGCCGACGACCCGAAAGGCTTCGTCAGCGGTCGCAGCGTCTGCGAGCAATGTCGCTTGCTCGGCGAGGGTTTCATCGCGCGCGAGGAGCGCGAGATCGCGTTCGAGCGACGAGATGTCGCCCACCTGCTGTTGCTTCCCGGCGAGATCCGCAAAGCGTTGCACCAGGTTCACGCGTTGCGCGCCGAGTTGCACGCGATGTTGTGCGGCGCGCCGATCGGCCCAGGCCTTCAGCCAGGCTTGGGCAAAGGTAGCCCGACGCAGTTCGGCCTCGGCGATCGCCAAGCTCAGGCTGGCATCACCCGCAGCGGCCCGAGCCCGACGCTTGCCAAACAGATCGAGCGTCAGGCCAACGCCAGCCGTCGTCGTGCGGTCATCGCCTTCGTCGTCGACTGCGAATTCCAACTCGGGGTTGTACAGCGGTCGTCCGGCCGCTTCGGCACGTGCACGGGCGGCGATGAGGGTTTGCTCGGTCGCGGTCGCACCGGGATGAGCAAGCCAGGCGGCGCGCACGGCATCCGCCAAATCGTTGGGCGCGGCGAGCGCCAACGGGGAACAAACAGCACAAATACTCGCGAGTAGCGCAGCGCGCCAACGTCGCGTTCGCACGGTCGACAGACCGCGCGGCAACAGGAAAGACAGCATGAAGGTGATCCTCTGAACATTGAAATGCAGCCCGTCGTGCGCAGGCACGACGGATCCGGGCAATCAGGGTTCAGACGATTGGTGGGCGCAGGTGCCGCTCATGCGGCGACACGACGTGCGGCATGACGATGCGTACATCCACGGCTGCGTCGGCCTGCGTGGGCGATATGGACGCAAACGAGGGCAGCGCGACGCTGTGGTGGCAATTGCACTGACGACAATGGTCGGCACCATGATCCGCAAGCGGATCCAGGCCATCGCCGTCATCGACGCCGACGATCAGCGCCATCGGTGACGGATCACCAAACAATTCTGCGAGGTCGTGCGGTTCACACGCCATCCCAATGCCGATCCGCATCAGGAACACGACCAGCATGAAGCCCGCGAACGCGGAAGCGCGTCGCAAGGAGGCCAGTCGGAAGGAATGAGAGCGCGACATGGTCATCAGCTTAGGGTCACCCGGAGCGTTATACAAACTCGGTCCGTTCAGGTTCGAGGATGGCGCGCAGGTCTTCTGGCACCGGCATCGGCCGGAGCGGGCTGACATTGGCGCCGCCCGTGTTGCCAATCGGCACCCAGATCCGCGAGAACAACGCCGCGGCGAAAATGCGCGTGCTTTGCCCGAACAGTTCGCGCAGGTCGCGCCGCAGCCAGCCGATGTGCCACATCGCGAGATGGGTCTTCACGTGCAACCAGGTGAGGCGCTGGCTGAGGATGTGGGCGCGTTCGAGATGGTGGAAAGCGAGCGACAGGTCGCCGGCGCGGCGCGCCTGCTGGGCGCTGGTCCATTCGTGGGCGAAGGCGGTGCGGATCGGTGTGGTCATGGCGTTGATGTCGATGGCGTACAGGTGGTGGGTTTGGGTGGGTCCGGTTGGCGCCATTGACGCCACGCGTCGCGCAACACTCTGACGGATGTGTGCAGAAAGAGGGTCGCGATCAGCGCGCCAATGAGCGCGTCCGGCAGACCATTGCCGACCAGCGCCACTGCGCCGGCGGCGACGATCACGCCGCTGTTGCTGACCAAGTCATTGCGCGAACAAAGCCACGCCGAGCGCAGATTGATGTCGCGATCACGATAGCGATTGAGCAGCAGGAAGCAACTGAGGTTGGCGATCAATGCGACGGCAGCAGCCGCGGCCATCACCGGCGCGGTCGGCGTGACGTCGCCCAGCAAGCGACGCACAACCTCGACCAGCACCAGCAGACCGAACGCGGCCTGGATTGCACCTTTGAACAGTGCGGCACCGGCGCGCCAACGCAGCGAGCGACCGACGACATACAGACTCAATGCGTACACCGAGGCATCACCGAGGCTGTCCAACGCGTCGGCCTGAAGCCCGCTGGAGTAAATCCAGGCACCGACTGCAAACTCACCGGCGAACAGCACCAAGTTGATCACCAATACGATGACGAGCACGCGTCGCAAGGCAACGTCCGTCGAGGCGGTGAGTTGGTCGGCTGTCGCGTGGCAGCCGCAGCTGGTGGTGGATGTCTTGCTCATGGTTCGGCATGCTAAACCCCGTAGCAACTACAGGGTCAAGCGATGAAAATCGGTGAAGCCGCCGCGACCAGTGGATGCCACTTGGAAACGGTCCGCTATTACGAGCGGATCGGCTTGCTACCGAAACCCCAACGCACCGGAAGCGGCTATCGCGCGTACTCCGACGACGATGTGCGCCGCCTGCGTTTCATCACGCGGGGGCGTGAACTGGGCTTCAGCCTTGATGAGATTCGAAGCTTGCTTCAGCTGAGCAGCGACCCGGGACTGTCTTGCAGCGAAGTCGATCAGTTGGCGCGAACGCATCTTGGCGAGATCGAGCAACGCGTGAAAGAACTTAGCCGCATGGCCAAGGAACTGCGCCGAACCATCGTGACGTGCAGCAAGGACCAGCGCAAAGATTGCGCGATTCTGGATGCGCTGTGGTGCGAAAAATCGCCGACAACTAACTCTGCACCAAAGCCGCGGAAAAGTCGGGCGATGACCGATGTACATTCGTGAGCGAGCAACCAGTCGTATCTCGTGATCCCACGTTCCGAGCGAACGTGGATGACCAGCAACTCCTCCGGTCTCAACCGGCACAGTGGGGCAGATCGCTCCGGAACATGGTCCAGTTCAGTCCAGCGCCCGCACTTTCAGCTCGGAGTGGGATCGATCAAGTGCCGACGATGGCAGAGTTCGGCCAGTCGCGGCCTCTTATCTGGACGCGCAGTGCCTACGCCTCAGGTCCAGTTGCCCCACGCATACCGCCTGACCCGTCCGCCGAGCATCAGTGAATCCTGATGCACCGTATCGGTACCCGCTCAATCCGATCCACTACGATCGGCATATCGTGGCATGGCGCATTGACAACAACGGGTGGAGTGATCGGTGTATCTGGCGCAGCTCAACATCACCAATTTCAGGAAACTGAAGAAAGCCGAGTTGAATTTCCAGAAGGGACTGAACGTCCTTGTCGGTGCCAACAATGCTGGAAAGACAGCAGTCGTGGACGCACTGCGCGCCCTGTTAGCCGGACACGACGACCCCTTCCCTCGGCTGGACGCCGAAGACGTGCATCGGCCGAAGGATGGCAGCCCCGATGGCGACATCGTCTTCCAATATGTGTTTCGCGACCTCGGCGCGGACGACGAAGCCGACTTCCTCGCAGCATTGAAGCCTAGTGCGGCAGGAAAAATGGAAGCGCACATCACTATCCGCTACTCGGAAGCGGACAAGACCGGGCGGCTGCGCGCCAAGCGCTGGTGCGGCGACCATGAGGATGTGGGCCTGACCACGGACATGATGGAAAACCTGCGCGGCGTCTATTTGCCGCCGCTGCGCGATGCGTCCCAGGGCCTGAAACCCGGCCGAACCAGCCAGCTTTCGCGCCTGTTTCAGTTGCTTACCGACGACGCTGGCAAGAAGGGCATCAACACTGCATTGAAGGAACTCGACGAAGCGCTAAAGAAGCATCAGCCAGTCATCAGCACCTTCACTCGGCGATCAAGGGCCGGCACGGCGCGATGCTCGGCCCGCAACTGGCGCAGGCACTGGAGCTCGGTTTGATCGGCAGCGATGTCCAGCGCTTGGCGTCGCGACTGTCACTACTGGTGGACTCTTTCGATATCGAGCAGAACGGCCTAGGCTTCAACAACCTGATCTTCATGGCCGTGGTGCTCAGCGAGCTGACCAAGAACTCCGACGCCAGCTTCCGCAGCCTCATCATCGAGGAGCCGGAGGCGCATTTGCATCCGCAGCTGCAGGCGGTATTGCTCTGCTACCTTGAGTCGATCAAGGCCGTCGACGGCGAAAAACCTGTGCAGTTGTTCGTCACCAGCCACTCGCCAAACTTCGCCAGCATCGCCCAACTCGACAGCCTGGCCTGCCTGGTCGACACCGGGGCCGGGGTGGAGATCTTCTTTCCACGCGCGATTACTTTTGGCAAGGGCAAGCGCGAGAAACTGGAACGATATCTCGACGTGACCCGCGCCGAGCTGTTCTTCGCTCGCAGGGTGATCTTTGTCGAAGGTGCTGCCGAACTGATGCTCGTGAGCGTGCTAGCCGAGAAGGTCGGCTACAAGCTGCGCGAGCACGGTGTCAGCCTGATAAGCGTCGAAGGACTGAACTTCGACTCATTCCTGCCGCTGTTCGGCGCAAACGCATTGAAAATCCCGGTGGCCATCATCACCGATGCAGACCCTGCGGCCGAAGACGAGGCGCCGCAGGCGCAGTACCCCGCTATTGGGGACTCGGTACAGGTATCGGCCAACACGGCAAAAATGAAGAAGAGCGAGGACGACTTCGTAAAGGTCTTCCACGGGCTCAAAACGCTCGAGTACGACTTAGCCCTGCACGCCGATAACCGCGTCGCGATGCTGATGGCCCTGAAGGAATTGCACCCGAAGATTGCCGAGACCGTCGCCGCGGCGGTCGAAGCTGCTCAAGACGATGCGGCCAAGGCACGTGCGCTGTTCAGCGGCATGTTCGAGCGCCCTCAGAACAACGTGCAGAAGGGTCGCTTCGGCCAGACACTCGCACAGGTATTCGCCGATGGCGCCGCCTGCGCGGTTCCCGACTACATCAGCAACGCGATCGTCCATGCATGTCAGGCCGGGACAAATGCGCCCACCGCTACTGTGGCCCCTGCTGAACAATGACCCATGTGTCCACCGAACAATTGCAGATCATCGGTTCACCGCTCGCACCGATGTCCGTAATTGCCTGCGCCGGCAGCGGCAAGACATTCACTGCAGTGCGGCGTCTGGCGCAGATGCGCCGGCAACTCGGCAACAACCGCGGCCGCGTCGCTTTACTGTCGTTCTCCAACGTCGCTGTAAATACGTTTAAGCAGGAGTACAGACAGCTAACACTCGAAGCGCCGGTAGGGTCCTGCCACGACCGGGTAGAGATCGACACGCTGGACAGCTTCATCACTAGCAACGTGCTGCGTCCACACGCTTATCGGACGATGGGCGCGCAACGGGCAGCATTTCTCGTGATGGGCGGAGAGGCGTTCCTGAATGGCTTCAAGTTCAATACCGACACGTACCCACGCGAGATCACGACGATGCAACTGGGTGTCGACAATGGCGAGTTCTACTTACTACGCCGACAACGACAAGGCACGAAGACTCAACACCGTTTATGCATCCGGCATCGTCAGTCGCCTTGGCCGGATCGGCGCCTATACGCATAACCTTGGCCGCTATTGGTGCCATCGCACGCTGGCGGACCAGCCGGCAATCCTTCGTGCCGTCGCTCACCGCTATCCACATATCCTGATCGACGAAGCCCAAGACATTGGTTCGGCACATGAGGCCATCGTCGAACAACTGATCGGAGCGGGTTGCCAGATATCGTTGATCGGTGATCCGAATCAGGGCATCTACGAGTTCGCCGGCGCAAACGGCGCTTTCCTGACCCGCTACGGCCAGCGCCCGGAAGTCAATGCCCTGAGCCTGACCAGGAACTATCGGTCCGTACCGGCGATTTTGGACTTGGCCAACCGACTGTCGACTCGCGCGGATACGGCAGACCGGGCTGCACCAAGCACAACGCACGGCGCCTTCTTTGTGCCGTACCGCAATGCCGATCGGGAAAAACTCGTTGCCGCATTCCAGACCTCGGTAGCAGCTTTAGATCTGAAACCCTCGCGATCGGCCGTACTTTGCCGCGCCCGCGACATGGCCGATCGGCACGCCGGAAACCGGGGCGCCCCCGGCCAGGGAACTGTGAAAAGCCTCGCCCAGGCGGCGATCATCCGGGACCACAAGAGAGATTTCCTCGGCGCGTACAAGCTGGCAGCCACCAGCATCGTCGGTCTGCTGGCCGATCCGCCGCAGGGACTCGTCGCCAGGATCACCCAGCCTTCGCGCTATCCCGACGATCAGCTGCTGCGCCGGCTCGTCTGGACGTTCACCCGCAACCCAGATTCGGGCTTGCCTTGCGGCAACGTTGCCGGGAGACACGCATTGGCACCCTCAGTTGCTGGAAAGGACGAAAGTGCTGCTGGCAGCGATTGAACGAGATCATGGACTTGCGAGCGCCGACAATCTGGGCAACAAGCTGTCCAGGCGAGGCTTGACCAATGCTCCGCTTATCGCCGCCGCGGATCTCGTCGTCGAAAATGACCAGACGCGTATCCGTGTCGACACAGTCCATCAGGCCAAAGGAGAATCCCTAGATGCGGTCCTATATATGGCAAATCGAGAACATGTGGATGCCCTGCTCGCCGGCGTGGGCACCGAAGTTGGACGCATTGGTTATGTCGCCGTAACCCGAGCGCGAAATCTCCTGTGGCTTGGCGTGCCGGCGAACGCGCTGGATGACTTG
The DNA here is from genome assembly GCA_016708465.1 of Rhodanobacteraceae bacterium. GTDB lineage: Bacteria > Pseudomonadota > Gammaproteobacteria > Xanthomonadales > Ahniellaceae > JADKHK01. The sequence continues at coordinate 236,983 of JADJFT010000008.1, read as the reverse complement.
ACCCCAAAATTACTCGCTTGCGGCTTTCTGGAAGCCGGTGCAGCGGTCTCGCTTGGCGACCGATTGTGAGTGTTGGATGTCTTCCCGTCCGCCTAAGACGGTTTCAATGTGAACGACTGGAAACGTTGGGTCTTCGTGAGTCGGTCAATTGCGGTCCGTCGGGGTCTAACGAGATCTGGGCGATTCAATGACGCGTCGGTTGGATCCGATCGAAAGATTGTCGGGGCCGATCGCACTTTCCCCCGCTCCTGAGCCACCCAATTCGTGCGCCAAAAATCTCTGATTATGGATGCGTGTGCCGATGACTATCTCCGTCGACGTTGAAATTGAGTCAGTCGAGACTTGGCCCCTTGAAGTCTATGAATTGACGACACAGAACCGCGATCTGGTCATCCGATATCAGAGCGAGCGACGTCGAATCGATCAACTTGCTCGGGATGACGTAATGGCCCGCATCAATCCTCCGGCCAACGAGTACTCCGACGCGTACAGATCATTGGTCCGTCAAATAGATGCAGGCCTCGCTAGGCACCGAATTGTCGGCTATCACTGCACACGGCTGACTTCGAGCGAGATAGCCGCGATCTTGGGAAGCGGACTGAAGGTCCTCTCTGCAGAACTCGTACGTGATCGCCTAGATCGATGTGTGGCCGAAAGGCAGTTGACGCAGTCGCAGAGAGAATTCTTGGGCCATAGCAAGAGTCTCTGCGACGGTCTGAACAACAAGATCGGCACTCGGTCAGGGCTCGTTTGGTTCTGTCCGAAACGTTCGGCGCTCACCGATTCGTCGGGTTTCTATCGGCTTTTCCGATCCTGGGGAGGTGAGGCGTTGTATTGGGGGCACGAGGAAAACCACGCCATTTACCCAGTGCTTGCTCGCATAGGCACACCAACGATCGTGAAGTGCGCTATTCCGTTTCGGACGGGTGCTTGCGTCAAGACTTTCGCAGAGCACTTCCTATCCCAATCGGTGGCGAACGAGATCGACTATGCCGAGCCACGCGCGAGTTTCGATCTCCACTCGAAGAATGACGTACCGCCGTCTGACGTTCTAGACATCGTTCAGTTTTCCGATTCGCGCTTTGAGAAGCTGACTCGATACTCGAGTTGGCCCGAATGCCACGGCATAAACGTTTCGGACTGACAATGGCAAACAGTAGAGCGACCTGGGCATCCGCATAGTTGAGGGCACTTTGGTCGACGTGGGTCGTTCGAAGACGAGGGACCCTCTGATCTCCTTCTGTCGCAACAACATCGGCATCAGCTGAATTGACGATCGCCTTGCTCCGCACGCGGATTTCTCGCAGACGAAGTTCGCGTGGGACAATTTTGGGACAGTTGCCAGTGGCGATAGGTATCTGGCGATCGAAAGTCGTCAATACCGATATCTATTGAATTCAAAGACATGAACGCCAACTCATTGATCTGAAAGGGGTCTGATCCGCTTTCACACGGCAGGGGTCACAAGTTCGAAACTTGTACCGCCCACCAGTTCAAAAAAAACCTGCCTGTTGGCAGGTTTTTTGTTTTATGGTCAGCACCTTTCGCGAATCGCCCGAGGGCTTCATGGCCGCATCCGCTTCATCTGGCAGCAACAAGCTCACTCTGTGGATATTGGTCGCACTGTTCCTCGGCGTCATCGCCGGGCTGGCGATCTATTTCAGCGGCATCGACACCGCGGAACCGGTCCGCTATCTCGGACTGGTCACGACCATATTCTTGCGTTTGATCAAGATGATCATTTCGCCATTGGTGTTCGCGACCTTGACGGTCGGCATTGCCAAGATGGGTGATGTCGGCGTGATCGGTCGACTCGGACTCAAGGCGATGTTGTGGTTCGTCGGCGCCTCACTGATGTCGCTCAGCCTCGGTCTACTGCTGGTGAACCTGTTCCAACCTGGATTAGCGCTGGATCTGCCGCTACCCGACGTCGCGGCAAGTTCGGGTGTCGCCGCCTCGTCGATGTCGCTGGCCGACTTCATCACGCATCTGGTGCCGATGAGCATCGCCGATGGCATGGCGAAGAACGAGATCCTGCAAATCGTCGTGTTCTCGATCTTTTTCGGCATTGGCTGCGCCGGCGTTGGCGACAAAGCCAAGGTGCTGGTGGATGCGCTCGAAGGCCTGTCCTACGTGATGCTCAAAGTGACGATGCTGGTGATGGCGTTCGCACCATTCGCCGTATTCGCAGCAGTTGCCGCCGCGCTCGCGACGAGCGGCCCTGGCATCTTCAAGACCTATTTCTTGTTCATGATCGAGTTTTATCTCGGCATCCTGTTGCTGTGGGGCCTGCTGTTCGGAGCTGCCAGCTTGGTGATTGGCCGCCGTGTTGCGGCGCTGTTCTGGGCAGTGCGTGAACCGACCTTGCTGGCGTTTTCGACGGCCTCAAGCGAGGCGGCCTATCCGAAAACATTGTCGCAACTGGAAAAGTTCGGTTGCAGCAATCGCGTCGCATCGTTCGTCCTGCCGCTCGGTTATTCGTTCAACCTCGATGGCTCGATGATGTATTGCACCTTTGCGGTGATGTTCATTGCTCAAGCCTATGGCATCGAACTCAGTGCGGCGCAGCAAATCACCATGCTGTTGGTACTGATGGTGACCTCGAAAGGCATGGCAGGAGTGCCGCGTGCATCGCTGGTGGTGATCGCCGCCACGCTTGCGCAGTTCAACATTCCCGAAGCCGGCCTGCTGCTCCTGCTCGGCATTGATCACTTCCTCGACATGGCGCGATCGGCGACCAATGTCATTGGCAACTCGGTCGCGACCGCCGTCGTCTCAAAGTGGGAAGGACAATTGCGCAGCGAGGCCGAAATTGCCGATGAACTCGCCAACGCTACCGCTCCGACGTTGCCGCATCAGGCGATCTGAGACTCCCTTGCCCGGATTGTCAGGGAATACGGCGCGGGCGAGTCACGCGAATCTGCCACGTTGGCATGTCCGCAGGCGCGCCTCGGCGAAGTCTAGGCCGAATCGGAATTCTCGGGCAGCAGACACGGATCGGCGGGATCAATTGGAGTGACGCGGCGCGGCTTTTTGCCTTCCAGAGTTTTCTGCCAGGCCTCCAGATGCGGTAGCGCGCGCAGCAGTTTGCTCGATGGATCAACAATGACGATGTCGTCCCGCGTCACGGCAATGCGCGCCGAACCAGTGACCAGATCCAGTACCTGCAAGGTATCGTTGACGCGCACCTCTACCGGCATCGGGAAAGGCTTATCCGCCATCACCTTCCAGCGCAGCGACATTCCGTTGTCGTCGCGCGCAATCACCAGTTCGGGCAACGCCGCCTGAAATAGATAGACATCGAAAAACCATTGCAGATCACGACCGGAGGCCGCATTCACATCAGCGATGAAGTCACGAGTCGAAGCTATCCGCGGTACGAATTCACCTGGCTTCGGTGTCGAGGTGCCATAGACCAGTCGACGTGTCGCATCGAAGAACGCCGCGTCGCCGATCATTGCCCGCAACGTGTGCAAGACCAGCGAGCCTTTGACGTAAATATCGCCACCCGGCCCATGCTCCGGGTGGTAGACGATGTGCTCACATTGGCTGCGTCCGGAAACGATCGGGAATTGGTTGCGTAGCGTCTTGCGTTGCTCAAACAAACGCGCGAGATAGGCCATGTCACCGTGCAGCCACTGCGTGTATAGCGGCTGCATGTAGGCGCCGAATCCTTCGTGCAACCACATGTCGTCCCAGTCAGCATTGGTCAACTGGTTGCCGAACCATTCATGCGCGAATTCATGCTGTAACAGCCAGTCGAAGCCGTATTCATCGAGCTTGTATTCATTGCCGTAGGCATTGATGGTCTGGTGTTCCATGCCGAGATGCGGTGTTTCGGAAACGCCCATCTTCTCGTTGCCAAATGGATACGGACCGATCATCCGCTCGAAAAAATCGAGCATGCGTGGGAACTCGGCAAACAGCTTGCGCGCGCCGTCCTCACGTTCCGGCAGATACCAGAAATGCAGTGGAATGGTGTTGCCGTAACGACTGCGATAGTCACCTTGAAGATGCGCATAAGGCGCGATATTGAGCGCGATCGCATAGGTATTCGGATGCGCGGTACGCCAGTGATAAGTGCGCCAGCCATCGTGTTCGGTCATGCCAAGGTCAATGCCATTGCCGGCAACGACCAAAGGTGCCGGCACACTGATGAATTGCTCGACCACGGCCGGTTCCGCCGTTGGATGATCGATGCACGGCCAGAACAGATCACAGCCCTCACCCTGCACCGCGGTCGCGATCCAGTCGGCGCCACTCGGCGTCTTGCTCCAGACAAATCCGCCGTCCCAAGGCGCATGTTCGGCCACGCGCGGCGCGCCGGAATAGCGAATTCGGATCGCAAACGGCACATCCACGAGTGTCGGCTTCGGCAACTCGATGTGCAGGCGTCCTTCGGGATTACGCCAGCGTGCCGGCTCAAGCGCGCCACCATCAACCTCGATGGAACTGATTGCGTAGCGCCGATCGAGATCGAGGTCGATGGCAGCGAGCGCGCTACGGGTCTGCAAGTTCAGCGTCACGTCCCCCGCAATGCGCCGATGTTTCGGATCGACGCGCAAGCGCAACACGACGGCATCAATCCGCGTCGCGCTTTGTTCACTGGTTCGCGGCGCCCCGGACGCCATCGTCAGCAGGCTGGGCTGATCGCGTTTCGCACTGCTGGCACACCCGGACAGCAAGATCGCGAAAACGATCCACGAAAGAACTCGATTCATGACGCGCTCCAGAAGGACCAATCGCGAGCGTCGATCGTGCCGCACACCGCGTCAAGTGGCGGCAGCGTCTACTGTGCCACCGCGATCGGTCATGTCGCAGCGAGTTCGCGCACCGCCGCTGGAATATCCGCAGCGCTGGTGACTTGCCTCAGCCGCGGCGAAGTGACATCGAAGCCATGACCGGCTTCCATCGCCCACAGCAGGTGATATGGCACATAGACCGCTGCGGCGCCCAGCGCCAACACCGGCGCGATGTCCGAACCTGGTGAGTTGCCGACCATCAGGAATCGCGCCGGTTCGATGCCGACCTCATCCAGCACACGCTGATAGGTCGGTATGTCCTTCTCGCTGACAATCTCGATGCGATGGAACCAACCACTCAACCCGGATCGCGCGATCTTGGCTTCCTGGTGGAACAGGTCGCCCTTGGTGATCAGCAGCAAGGTGAAATCCGAGGCGACGTCGGCTACGGCCTCGACGATGCCCGGCAACAACTCGACCGGGTGTTCAAGTACGGCGACGCCAAGTTCGACGATGCGCTGGATATCAACGGCGCTGATACGCGCATCGGTCATCGCGATCGCTGCCTCGACCATCGACAAGGTCATACCCTTGGCGCCGTATCCGAAGCGCTTGATGTTGCGCCGCTCGACATCCAGCAGGCGCGCATGCACGTTCGCATCGGCAACATCGATATAGCTGGCGAGCAATGTTTCGTAGGCCGACTGCGCAGCACGGTAGTGGCCTTCGCTATGCCACAGTGTGTCGTCGGCGTCGAAAGCGACGTGGGTGATCATGTCTGTACAAGCTTCAACGCGGCCTCAAGCACGGTCGCATCGGTCGGCAGGATCAGGTTTGCGGCACCGGCCAGCGGCGTGTAGGTGTCGTCGCCAACGACACGTACCAGCGGTTTGGCACCGTGTCCGCCTTCGACGATGGCGGTGATTACACCTTCGCCGATGCCGGCGCTACGGCGGCCTTCGTCGAGCACCAAGATACGATCGCAGTCGCCCGCGTGTTTCGCTATCGCAGCGGCATTCAGTGGTTGTAGCCAGCGCAAATCGACGACCCGGGTGTTCTTGCCAGTCTGCGCCTCGACCGCCTTCGCCGTGCGCAACGCAAAAGGGACGCCGTTTCCGAAGGTGACGATCAACAGGTCCTTCGCCTCGGCGTGATAGACCCGCTCGGCACCGAGCTCCAGCGCCTGATTCGGGGCTGGATACGGAAACGACCACTGTGCATCGCCGGCGTCGTAAAGGTCTTTGGTCATGTACAGCGCGATCGGTTCGAGAAAAACGCAGACACGGCCATCGACCTTGGCCAGCGCGGTCAACGTGCGCAACATCATTGCGGCATCATCGCCTCGACTCGGACAACCGACGACCAAACCCGGGATGTCGCGCAGCGCTGTGACCGAATTGTCGTTGTGGAAATGCCCGCCGAAGCCGCGTTGGTAACCGAGACCAGCGACGCGCATAACCATCGGATTGCGGTATTGGTCATTGCTGAAGAACTGCAGTGAACAGGCTTCACCGCGAATCTGGTCGCAAGCGTTATGAAAGTAGGCGAGATACTGGATCTCTGGAAACGGCAGCATGCCCATGTTCGCGAACCCTTGGGCCAAGCCGAGGATCGTGGTTTCGTCGAGCAAGGTGTTGAACACGCGGTTTGACTTGAACGCCTTGTGCATTCCCTTGGTCACCGTGTAGACGCCGCCCTTCTGGGCAACATCCTCACCGAACAGCAGCGTCTCCGGATACTTCGCGAACAAGTCGTGCAACGCTTGGTTGATCTGAATAGCAAGATGTCGCGGCGGCAGGTTTTCCGGCAATTGCTTTTCCGAGCCGAACACCTTGATGCGCGTTTCCACGTCGGCCACTCGCGTCGCCTCAGCGTTTACCTTGTCCGGCGAGTACGGCGCTAGCGGGCGCATGACCTCTTCTTTGCTGGTGAGCTTTGCGGTCTTGTCGGCATGTTCCGCCGCGGCCATGCACTTACCGCGAATCGCCTCGTACTGTGCGAGCAATTCGTCCTTCGATAACAACCCGGAAGCGAGCGCGATTTCAGCTGAGCGCAGTAGCGGATCGGTCGCCTCAACGGCGAGCAGTTCCTCGATCGCGCGGTATTCGATTTCGAAATCGGTGCCGGCATGGCCCATGATGCGCGTGGTACGTAGGTGCAGGAAGGTCGGGCGGCGACTACTCCGACAATGCAGCACCGCCGCCGCGACTTGCTCGTAACCTTCGGCGATGTCGAGACCGTTGGCGTAGAAGTAGTCGAGACCGTGGCGATCGCGGAAGGCATTGCCGACCCATCCGCCCGGCGTCTTGGTCGAGATGCCAATGCCGTTGTCTTCACACACGAACAAGACTGGCGCCGGCAACCCTTGATAGGCCGTCCACTGCGCAGTATTGAACGCGCATTGTGCGGTCGCGTGATTGCTGGAGGCGTCCCCAAACGAACAAATCGCGATCGAGTCGGCGGGAATCGGCAACCGGTGGCCAATGCGCTTGGCGGTCTCAATGGCGACGGCAGTACCGAGTGCCTTCGGCAAATGCGAGGCGATGGTCGAGGTCTGCGGCAATACCCACAATGGCTTCGAACCCCACACTTTGTGGCGTCCGCCGGACGCTGGATCGTCCTTGCTGGCGGCGAAACTCAGTGCCGAGTCCATGATCGGGTTCATGCCCGGCAACTTGCGGAAACGCTCGGCCATGAAGCCGCCTGAGCGGTAGTGCAGGAAGGCCGGATCAGTGTGGCGCGTAAGTCGCGCGACCATGGCATTGCCTTCGTGACCGGATGATCCGATCGTGTAATAAACCTTGTTTTGCACGCGCAGCACGCGCGCCATCAAATCCAAATGGCGCGACACCAACTGCGACTCGAACAACTTCAGAAAATCATCGGCACTGCACAGGCTGCCGGGGAGCACGGGTTGGTCTGTGCGCGGCCTGGCAGCAACCGCGCCAGCGTAGCCACGCACGAACTCCTGGAAGTTCTCGTCACAGACCTTGGCGCGGTTGACGTCTTTGAGGCGGGCAGGAATCGGGTTCGGAATCTGGATCGCGGACATGGTCGGCCACTTCGGAAAAGTGGCGCATTCTACGGGGTCGCGCGATCCGAATCCGGGCGGAATCGGGATGCTCAGACCGAGTCAAGCTGCTTTAATGCGCGCGCCGCGACCGTCGCGGTGACGGTTATGAGTACGGTGTATGTCCCCGAAATCCACGGTGTACAAGGTCGAGTTGCAGATTTCCGATCTGGACCGCCATTACTATCAGGAGCACAACCTCACCCTCGCCCTGCATCCGTCGGAAACCGAGGAACGGATGATGGTGCGGCTGCTGGCGTTCGCAATGAATGCGGATGAACGACTGAACTTCGGACGCGGCCTCAGCAGCGACGACGAGCCTGATCTATGGCAGCGTAGCGACACTGGCGAGATCGATCTCTGGATCGAAACCGGACAACCCGATGAACAACGTGTGCGCCGCGCCTGCGGTCGCGCGCGGCATGTGTTGATTTACACCTACAGTGGCCGTAGCGCACAGGTCTGGTGGGAAAAAGTCGGTTCGACGCTGGGGCGCAAGAACCTCACAGTCATCGACTTGCCTAGCGAGTCCGTCGTGGCACTGACCAGCCTCGCAGCGCGCACCATGCGTCTGCAATGCATGGTCGAGGACCATCATGTGCAACTGATGAATGCCGATGGATCGGTATCGATCGATCCGATCGTGCGCGTAGCCGCGCAATTGCGCTGAAGTGGCGCGAACGCTTGATTCACTTCGCGGTTGGCAGCCGTAATTCGTAATCGGCATCACCGGCCGCACCGGTTTGCAAGCGCGCCGGCAGATGGCCACGATCACCCGCACCCAATACGCGCATCCGGCCATCGGCTTCAATGCGGATGGTGCTGAGGCTGGTATGGCCAACCGACCACAACAACCACGTTTTTGGGTCGGCTGCGAGTGCGCGCATCAGCAAATAGCGAATCACGTTGCCGTGCGCGACGATCAATTCGCGCCGTGGCGCACCCTTTGCCGGAATGAAGTGTTCGGCGAACAGCGCATCGAGGCGCTGGGCACACGCCTGCTGCTCGACCTCAGAAACACCTTCTGTCGCATGCGGATCGCGGCTCGGTGGCGTGCATTCGGCCAATGCCGCAATACGTTCGCGCGGCATTTGATCGAGACTCTGCGCCAGCACCGATGCGGTGTCTTGGGCCCGTTGCATCGGGCTGACCAGCATCGCGTCAAAACGCGGCATGATGGCCAACTGCGAACCGAGCAGTTCAGCCTGCGCGATGCCAAGCGTCGACAAACCCGGGCCCAGTTCGGGATCAGCTGCCGGATCGGGGGCATAGTGGCCGTGTCTGACCAGCACGATGTCGCGCTGCATCGACGCATGTATCGCCGGTGATTCGGTTGCCGCCGCGGCCTGCGCAACGCTGAGCAGTAATCCGATCCAACCAATACGCCGACATAGTGTGGTCATGATGTGCTCCGTAACCGATGTTTGAGTCAGTCCAACTGCGTCGCGAGCGCCATCAAGCGGCACGCGCTGGACGCCAGCGTGCCATGAATAGTGATCATGCATCGACCGGCCTGGCGGCCGCCGCATTCGCGAGCAGATCGGCGAATCGCTCGACATCGTCAGCCTGCTGAACGCGCAGGATCAGACGCTCGATCTCCAGTGCGGGCCGGCGGGAGCGGATGAGCGGTATGAATAACGGCATGGGCGGTCAATCGGCGGTAAGCACGGACCGGGCTTGGCGACTGTGCGGCAATCCTGCAAATCCAACTCGCCGTGCCGCGATTTTGGGCGCTAGACTCGGCCGAGTAGTTACCGCTGGAGTCTCGCGCCATGAGCGAATCGCAACGTTATCGTCTTGTCACCCGTAGCGACTTTGACGGCTTAGTCTGTGCCGTCTTGCTCAAACAACGCGGCATCATTGACGAAATCAGCTTCGTGCACCCGAAGGACATGCAGGATGGCAAGGTCGCGATCGGCCCGCGCGACATCACCACCAACCTGCCCTACGTCGCTGGGTGCCACATGGCATTCGACCACCATGCCAGCGAAATTATTCGGCTCGGCGCCGAACGCCCGTCTAATCTGATCATCGATGCCGGTGCCGCCTCGGCAGCAGGCGTCGTCTATCGGCATTTCGGTGGTGAGGAAGCATTTCCCGGCATCGCGCCAGCGATGATGACGGCGGTGGACAAGGCCGACTCCGCACAATTCTCGCGCGACGAGATCCTGAATCCGGAAGGCTGGGTTCTGTTGAATTATCTGATGGACGCGCGCACCGGCCTCGGCCGTTTCCGCGACTTCCGCGTGTCGAATTACCAGTTGATGATGGAACTGATCGACTACTGCGGCACCCACACGATCGACGAGATTCTGGCCTTGCCAGACGTCAAGGAACGCGCAGACCTGTATTTCGCGCACTCGGAACTGGCAGAAGACCAGATTCGCGAATGTGCAACCGTGCACGACAATCTGGTCGTACTCGACCTGCGCGAAGAAGATCCGATCTACGCGACCAATCGCTTCATGGTCTATGCGATGTATCCGCAGACCAACATTTCGATCCACGTGCTGTGGGGCCTGAAGAAACAGAACACCGCGTTCGCGATCGGCAAGTCGATCATCAATCGCAGCGCCAAGACCGATGTCGGCGAACTCTGCCTCAGCTATGGCGGTGGCGGTCACTTTGCGGCCGGCACCTGCCAAGTCGCCTTGGAAGATACCGACCGTGTGCTCGCCGAACTCATCGAAACCATCACCAACGACGGCTGATCTTGGCCAGTCAAGCTGCGCCGACGATCAGAATGCGTTGATCCCGGTCAGTTCACGGCCGACGACGAGTTGGTGCACAGTTTCGGTACCTTCGTAAGTGATGACCGATTCCAGATTGAGCGCGTGCCGGATCGGGCTGTATTCCGTGGTGATACCAGCACCACCGAGGATGTCGCGCGCTTCACGCGCGATGTCGAGCGCCATGCGCACGTTGTTCCACTTTGCCAGCGACACCTGTGTCGGCTGCATCTTCCCGGCATCCTTCAGACGTCCGAGTTGCAACGACAGCAGTTGCGCTAGCGTGATACGTCGCGCCATGTCGGCGAGTTTCAGTTGCACCGCCTGGGTCGACGCGATCGGCTTGCCGAACAAGATGCGTGACTTGGCATATTCATTCGCGGTGTGCAGACAATCGATGGCGGCACCAATCGGGCCCCAAGTGATGCCGTAACGCGCCTGCGTCAGACAGCCGAGCGGGCCTTTGAGTCCCTTCACGCTCGCCAAACGATTTGCTTCCGGCACACGCACGTTGTCGAAAAATAAAGCCGAGGTGACGGAGGCACGCAGTGACATCTTGCGATGCACGACCTGAGCGGTAAAGCCTGGCATGCCCTTTTCGAGAATGAAGCCGTTGATACCGTCATCGGTCTGCGCCCAGACAATGGCGATATTCGCGAGATTGCCGTTGGTGATCCACATCTTGCCGCCGTTGATCAGCCAGTCGCCGCCGTCGCGCTTGGCATGCGTTTTCATGTTTGCCGGATCGGAGCCACCGTGCGGCTCGGTCAATCCGAAGCATCCAATCACTTCACCCTTGGCCATCGGCGGCAGCCATCGCTTGCGTTGCTCTTCCGAACCGTAAGCGTAAATCGGGTACATGCACAGCGAACTCTGCACCGATGCGAAGCTGCGAATGCCGGAATCACCGCGCTCAAGCTCCTGACAGATCAGCCCGTAGCTGACGGCGTTCATGCCGGCGCAACCGTACTCGGTCGGCAGGCTCGATCCGAGCAGGCCCATCTCGGCCATTTCGGCGATCAGATGATGCGGGAACTCGCCCTTGTCGAAGCAATCACCAATGATCGGAATCACGCGTTCGTCGGTGAAGCGCGCGACCGCGTCCTGCACCGCTTGCTCTTCTTCGGTCAGCAGCGAGCGGATGTCGAACAGGTCGTAAGGGTTCAGGGCCATGGCAGTGGATCCGGCAGCAAAAAAAGGTCGCGCATTGTAGTCATGGTGATAGTGACGGTCACGCCAACGTCCGTTTCAATGCCTCCGTGCCCGCGATCAGCCCGAACCGTTTTCGGCCGCCTGACGCCGCGACATCTTGCCGATCAGGGTAATGTCCGGTTTGTCCCAAGTGCCACGCACGCGGTACCGCGACGACACCACATCGTCGATTGGCTTGCGCATCACTTCTTGGGCGAGCACACCGACCATGGCACCGACTGGACCACCCGCGACCGCACCGACGATGGGGAGAGCCCCGCGCAGTTTCGGTGTCACCTCCATCTCTTGCTCGTAATCCTTGGCACGTAAACCGGTGCGTCCGCTGATACGAATGTCGGCGGCTGGCCCCTTGATCTCGAGATTTTCGGTATGGGCGCTGCCATCGATCAGGGTAAAGCTGCCACGAATGCTGTCGAACGCCATCCCGGTCTGGAAGAAATCGCGAAAATCGAGCGACAGTCGTCGCGGAATGGCACTGAAATTGACCAAGCCGAAAATACGCCCGGCACCGGGATCAACATTGAGAATACGGCCCTCACCTACTTCGCCGGACAATTCACCATCGATGTTGACCAGACCAAACTTTGCCACCGAGCCGGCACAAATGCGTTTGATACGCGCGACAGTTTGGCCGCCGTCGATGACTCCGGCGTATCCAAGTGACTCAAGCATCTTGCCCAAACTCTCCGAACTCAAGGTGATATCGAGCGCACTGCGCTCAATGCCTTTGACCAGCTTCCAATCACCGCTGGCGCGCATGGTCAAGGTCGGCGAACCGGCATCGAACTGTTCGATGCGCAGACCACCTGGCATCGGTTGCGTCTCGATCCGCGCCTCGCCGAAGCTGGCGGCACCGAGCTTCAAATCACGCACCCAAATGTGCAGTGGCGGCAACTGCGCGGGATCGACCGGACGCTGACTGCGCTGGGCCGTGGGACCGCCTTCGGGCCAATGCAATTTCTCGAACTGCAGCGTCAAGCCGCGCATCGCAAGTCCATCTCGCGGCACGTCAAAACTGCCGTCAATACCCTCGCCCTTCAAGTCAACACGTGTCACCTGTGTGTCGCGCTCGATATGCAAGGCGGTGTCCGCAAACCCGCGGCCCAAGACATCCAGTTCGCTGGCCTGCACGTCCACCGAAAGCATTGGCGACGCCTCATCACCTCCGACACCGAACGTGCTCCAGCCGCCCAGATCGACGCTCGGCGCACTCCCGGAAATGCGCAAACCGGCGCGTGCCGGCAATACCGGCAGTTCGCCACCGAGTGCGAGATGCCCACTGAAATCGCTTTGGTCATCGGCGATGCGTGCTTTGAAGCGCGCCATCGCACCGAGTTGTACGTCGAGTTCATTTCCAGGCGCCGGCAACTGCACCGACATGCGCAAGGGCATCGGCGATTCCGCGTCCTTGCCAAGCGGTGCCGGCAAGTCAAGGGTGATGCCACGCAAGTCCGAATTCAGCGTCAGCAAGGACAGCGCCGGCTGCTCCGGATCGAGCGTGCGCGGAACCGCTAACACCAGTTCCCAGTAGGCCTTACCCGGCATTCGATTCCAGTACGGATCGAGCACATGGAAAGCGCTCATCACCGAAGGTGCTTTCATATTGCCGCGCAAGCTGGCTTCCACTTGGTTCGCCGGATCGGCGACAAAGCGACCTACCGCAATCGCGAACCGCGCAGTATCCCCATCCACCAACACATCCAAGCCATCGGTCGCGAATCCTTCCCGCGAAAACCGAACGCCGCCGTTCGCATGTTCGAATCTCAAGCCCCATTTGGCATCAGCCAGATCGGCATCGTGTAGTTCGACACGACCATCCAGCATCGGCTCGCCAAGTCGCGGCGTCAGCGGCAGGCGTAGGTCGAAACGCGTATCACCACGTCCGCCAACCGAGAGCGCCAGCAATTCGTCTCGATAGCGCTGATTCAACGGTGTCGCCCGCATGAATTCGAGCAGGGCTGGCCCGGTACCAGTAGCGGTGCCGCGCAGACGCACAATCGGGTCCTTGAAACTGTCGACTTCGCCATCGACCTGTGCAATAGCGACGTCCATGATGCGACCATCGCGCGCCGCCGCCGCCAAACCGCCATTGCGGAAGCGTGCCTCGACGCTATGCACCTGACCACGCGGCCAGTCACGGTGATAATCGAGCACCAAATCGACGATCTCGGCGTCCGCCATCAAACGACCTTGATCGCCCTTGAACGGCCAGTCGTCGAGATCGCCACGAATACTCGCTACACCATGCGTGATGCGCCCTGATACCAGTGCCCGATCAAGCCAGCTACGCGCGTTGGCTGGCAACACGATGATCGGCCAGAACGCCTTCGCGGCGACCACGCCGCTATCACGCACGTTCACGACAGCATCGATGAACGGGCGTTGGCCGTTGCGTTCGAATATCAATGCCAGCCAACCGTCGATTCCGAAATCTTCGCCCTGTAGCGACAGCTCGGGAAACTCGACACGCACGCCTTCGCCTTCGCGAACAAGCAACAATTGTGCGCGCTCGATCAGTACCGGGAAGGGTGCCGGAAATACGCCGGGAAAATCGATGACGGTCTCCACCGGATCAATCTGGATCATCACTGCATCGGCATCACCGTGGATGCCGGCATCAATGCCGGTCACGTGGGACTGCGCCGGGTTGATGCCAAGGCGACGTCCTGCAGCTTGCCGACAATCGCGGCGACATCACCGCCACTGCCGGACGTGCGCAAATCACGCAGATGGCCGCTTGGCGCAGCTTCAAACAACCAACCGGCAACGCCCGGCGACGCCAGTGTGCTGAGGCTAAGCCATGGCATCAAGCGATCAAGTTCGAGATGCTCGACGGCCAGCGTCCACGCACCGCTGCTGCGCTCCCGCTGCAGTTCGAGCTTGCTACGCGCTGGCGCATCCGGGTTCAGATTTGGACCTTCGAGCAAAGAGAACTGCTCGCGACCGGCACTGCGCGTCCACTGCAGCGCAAGCTTTGTCGAATCTGGACTGTAACGCGCTTCAATTTCCTCGCCATTGGCGAGTTGTACCGGTCGCAATCCACGCAAGCCCAGCGCATCGGCAGAAAATTCGATACGCCCTTCGGTAATTTCACTGTGCAGGAACTGTGTCAATATCGCCACGTCAGCTTCACCACCAGTGAAGCCGATACCACCAACACGCAACTCGGCCAGCGCCTGCGCAACCGGCACTGCCTGCGCCTCGGCGTAACACTGGCCGGAACGGAAATCACCGGCCAAGTTGCAGCGCAAGCCGATCGGCGCAGCATTGCCGAGACTCGCGCGACCAACGATGCGTTGACCACCGATGCGCGCACCAATCGCGACATCGATATCAGCAAGTCGAATATGACTGTCGCTGCCGACATCGTGGAAACTCAGCACCGATTGGCTGATCCGGAATGCGCCCAATGCACGCAAAGCATCGAGCGGATTGCCGAGCGTGTCAGCCGATCCGCGCCACTGAACGATTCGGAACCGCCCTTCGATATCGCGCTCGGCGTCGATGGCGAGCCCGATGATGCGCAACTCATGCCACGGCACGCCACGCTTGAATGGCGCATAAAAATCGATGACGAGCTCAGCGCGCTCGACTTCAAGCGCCGGATGCCCAGTGTCGCCGCCAATGCGCAGCTTGCTGATTCGGAACACCGGCCCACCAGGTAACCATTCACCATCGAGTGCCACAAAACCTACCGGGCGCTGCAAACGATCGGACAAGAACTGCTGCACGCGCTCGGGATGCGCCAACACCCACGGAAAAAGAAGGCTCAAACCGCCCATCATCGTTGCGGCCAAGATCAACAACCCAGCGACCCCAAACAAAATACGGCGACGAATGCGACGACGTCGGGCGCGTTCGGGATTCACCCGCACCACTCCTTCATCGCAACGGCGGCGCGATCGCTCACATCACCACCACGTCGTACTGTTCCTGCGAATACTGATCTTCTGGCTGGAAGCTGATGGTCTTGCCGATGAACTCTTCCAGTTCGGCGACGGCAGCGGACTCCTCGTCGAGGATCCGTGCGACGACCTTTGGCGCAGCCAATACCAGCAGCTTCTCGGCATCGAACTGACGCACTGCACGCGTAATCTCGCGGAAAATCTCGTAGCACACGGTTTCGGGCGTCTTCATCGTGCTGCGCCCGGCACACGCTGGGCAGGGTTCGCACAATTGTCGTTCGAGGCTTTCAGTAGTGCGCTTGCGCGTCATTTCGACTAAACCGAGTGGCGACATTTCGTAGACCGTGGTCTTGGCATGGTCGCGCGTCAGCGCTTTTTCCAACTGACGCAGCACTTGACGCTTATGTTCCTCGTCAGTCATGTCGATGAAGTCGATGATGATGATGCCGCCGAGGTTACGTAGCCGTAGTTGTCGAGCGACCGACTGCGCCGCTTCCAGATTGGTGCGATACACCGTCTCTTCGAGATTGCGCGTGCCGAGATAGGCGCCAGTATTGACGTCTACCGTGGTCATCGCTTCGGTTTGATCGACAATCAGGTAACCACCTGATTTCAATGGCACTTCTTTCTTCAAAGCGCGCTGGATTTCATCCTCGACACCGTACAGATCGAAGATTGGCCGTTCACCCGGATAGTGTTCGACCCGCTCCACCCACGCCGGCATGAACTGGTGTGCAAACTTCAACAGTCGCTCGTAGGCTTCGCGCGAATCGACACGTACCTTGCCGATGTTGTGGCGCATGTGATCGCGCACCGAACGTAGCGGCAGACTCAGGTCCTCGTAAACGCAATCGCCGATCTTCGCATTTGCGAAGCGAGCACTCACTGCTCGCCAGACTTTCTGCAGATAAATGATGTCGTCTTTCAGCGATTCCTCACCGACGCCATCGGCATTGGTCCGCACGATATAACCATGCTCACGCTCCGAAGCGAGCGCGAGCATCAGGTCTTTCAGGCGCGCGCGCTCGGTCTCGTCCTCGATACGCGCTGATACGCCGATTTGTTTGCTGCTTGCGAGCAATACCAAGTATCGCGACGGCAAGGACAGATGCGTCGTCAAGCGCGCGCCCTTGCTGCCGATCGGGTCCTTCACGATCTGCACGATCACTTCCTGGCCTTCGTGCAGCAATTCGTTGATCGGCGGGGTCGGCGCCAGCCCTTCCGGCGCATCGATATCCGGCGACGGCGTGCGCACGATGTCGGACGCATGCAAAAACTCGGCGCGATCCAAACCGACCTCGACAAAAGCCGCCTGCATGCCCGGCATCACCCGCTGCACTCGGCCATTGTAGATGTTGCCGACATAACCACGGCGCGAGGCACGTTCGACGTAGACCTCCTGCAGCATGCCGTTCTCGACGAGGGCGACGCGCGTCTCTCGCGGCGTCACATTAATCAGAATCTCTTCGCTCACACGGCTCTTCCGTTCGGCTTCAATGCACTTATAGCCTGCCGCCGATGAACTGCGATAGTCCGCGGATTGACTTGCGGCAAACAAACGCGAATCACGAATTTCTTACACTGCGAATCCAAAACCACGCAGCAACCCGGCCGTCTCGTGCAAAGGCAGGCCCATGACCGCTGAGAAACTGCCGGACAGATGGGCGACGAATGTCGCGCCACGGCCCTGAATGGCGTAAGCACCCGCCTTGCCAAAGGGCTCGCCGGTAGCGATATAAGCAGCGATTTCCTGTTCGTCGATGGACGCAAAGCGCACCTCGGACTCCGACACCGTTTCGGCCTCACGGCCGCCACTGACCAACGCCACCGCCGAGATCACCCGATGGGTACGCCCGGACAACAGACGCAGCATGCGCGTGGCATCTGCGGCATCCACTGGCTTGCCGAACACGATGCCGTCGAGCACCACTTCGGTGTCGGCCCCAAGCACCAACGCCCCCGGCACGGCGGCTACCTGCAACAGGCCTGCGCCGGCCTTTTCGCGAGCAACTCGGCGCACGTAATCGAGCGGTGATTCGTCCATCGCCGGGGTTTCATCGATGCTCACTTCGAGCGGCTCGAACACGACGCCGATCTGGTTCAGCAATTCACGCCGGCGCGGCGACTGCGAAGCAAGGAACAGGTGCATGGGCGGACTCAGGCGCGGTGATAAGGATGCCCTTCGAGAATCGAATGGGCGCGATACAACTGCTCGGCGATCACCACACGTACCAGACCATGCGGCAAAGTCAGCGGCGACAGCGACCAGCGTGCGCTGGCACGTTCCAGCAAAAACGGTGCATGCCCGTCGGGACCGCCGATGGCGAGCGCGACATCGCGGCCATCCAGCGTCCAACGGCGCATCTGCTCGGCAAGTTGCACGCTGGTCCAGGCGACCCCGCGCTCATCCAGCGCGATCAACTGGACATCGCGACCCATGGCGTTCAACAGTCGCTCGGACTCCTCGACCTTGTGCTTGGCCGAATCACCACCTTTACCGCGCTTTGCCAGCGGCAACTCGACCAGTTCCGGCGCGAGGTGCTTGGGCAGACGTTTGGCGTACTCCACAAACCCATCGTTGACCCAAGCAGGCTGGCGCTCGCTTATCGTCAGCAGGCGGATACGCATGCGGTGAGCGGAATCAGGGTGCGGCTTCAGCGTCGTCGTCGCCGCCGACACTCCACAGCCGTTCCAGACCGTAGAACTCGCGGATGCGCGGCAGCATCACATGCACGACGATGTCGCCGAGATCGACCAGAACCCATTCGGCTTCCTTCTCGCCCTCAATACCGAGCGGCATCATGCCGGCCTTCTTGACGAACTTGACGACTTCATCGGCAATCGACTTAACGTGACGGGTCGACGTACCGCTGGCGATAAACAGCAAATCAGCAAACGAGGCCTTGGCCCGGATGTCGATCTCGTTCACTTCCTTGGCTTTAAGTTCATCCAGCGCCGCAATCACTTGTTTGCGCAGCAGCGCAGTTTCCTTGGCCAGCGCCAGCGGGACCGGCGTTGCTGCAACAGCTTCGGGTTTCGTAGTCAGCTTGCGCGGCGGCGCCAATTTCTTCACGGCGACTTTCTTGGTTGGCTTTTTCGCGCCAGATTTCTTCTTTGCCGGTGGCTTGCGCGTACCCGACGCCGGTTTCTTCGCGGGCGCTTTGCGCGCCGTCGTCTTTGCTTTCGGCTTGGCTTTTGAGGTCGTGTTCAAATCGAGATTCTCCTCGGCACGGCGAACTGCCGTTGTCCCGGCAGTATAGGTCAGTCGCGCACCGATCCAGACCGATACAGACCGTTCTGCTCGATGTAAGCGGCAACCGTTTCCGGCAGCAAAAAACGCGGATTGCGGCCCGCAGCGACCAGCGTACGCACTGCTGTGGCCGAGATTGCGAGCGGCGTCACCGCGAGTTCAGCGATACGCCCCGCCGCCTGTTCACGCAATTCCGCCAGCCCGCCACGACGTCTGACCGCTTCTGCACGCAAGGCTTCCGGCCAGGCGACGCGATCGACACTGCCGGGCCGCGTCAGGATCAAAATATGCGCGAGTTCGAGGATGTATTCGTAACGATGCCAAGTCGCGAACCCGGCGAAGGCATCCGCACCGATGCATAGCACCAGTGGCGTCTCCGGGCCGAGTTCGCCGCGCAGTTCCACCACGGTATCGACGCTGTAACTCGGACCAGCACGGCGCAACTCGCGATCGTCTGCATACAGGCGCGCACACCCGTGCACGCCAAGCCCAAGCATCGCGAGTCGCTGTTCAGCAGTCGCTAGCGGCTGCGGACGATGCGGCGGAACTGGCGCTGGCAACATTCGGACATCGGCGTCCAGGGCTTCACTGATCTCGACCGCGACGCGCAAGTGACCGATGTGAACCGGATCGAAGGTGCCGCCGAAAATGGCCGTCAACACGCCGATCACGCCAGCATGCGTTTGCTGGCGCGGACATCGCTGATGCGCAGCAGCAAGCGTTCGAGCGCCAGGAATGGATCATCCACACCCCGCCCCTTGGCGAGTCGATCGACACGCGCCGCCTCGGCCAATCGCGACTCCCAGAACCGTGTGTCACCGCGTGCTAATGCTTTGCGAAAGGCAGCGTCGCGCGTACCCCAGATGCCCTCGTTACGAAACGCGCCGGACTGCTGAGCGCGAGGCAGTTGCGATAGCCGCGTCGCTGCCTGCAGACTCGACAATAACCATGCCATCAGCGTCGCCGGTGCTTCGCCTTCTGCACGCAGTGACGCGAGCATGCGCCGTGCGCGCGCGCCATCACCAGCAAACGCTGCTTCGACCATCCTGAAGACATCGAAACGCGCAGAGTCAGCGACCAGATCCTCCAACTCGCGCTCATCGATCCGGCGCCCGTTGGCGAGCAGCGCGAGCTTGTCGATCTCTTGCGCACACGCCAGCAGATTGCCTTCGGTACGACGCACCAGCGCGTCCCCCGCATCCGCCGTCAACTGGACTGAACGCGACGCGGCACGCGACTGCACCCAAGCCGGCAACTCATCGGGTTTCAGCGGCCACAACACCAAGAACACACCGCAGCGATCGACCGCCTGTGTCCACTTGCCTTCCTGCTTCTTTGCCCATTGCATGCAGGTGATCAGCAGTACGCAGTCAGTCGGCGCGCGTTCACACCATTCCTGGATCGCCGCGGAACCTTCAGTGCCCGGCTTGCCGGTCGGCAGGCGCAGTTCGATCAACCGTCGCGATGCGAACAATGACATCGCCGCGCCCGACCGCGCGAGGTCGTTCCAGTCGAATTTCGAATCGACATCGTGGATCTCGCGCTCGCTGTAGCCAAGCGCGCGCGCACGGCTGCGCAGTGCATCGGCAGCTTCAATCACCAACAGGTGTTCGTCGCCGGCAATCAAATACACCGGCTTCAGCGCTGTCGCCGTCGCGATACGGCTAGTGAATTGCGTAGCGGCGCTCATCAGTGGATCGCTTCGATCCGCCGCAACAATGCGGCCAAGGTGTCGCGCCGCAGCTCTTTGCGCGCCAACTCATCTTCGGCCGCAGCGCCCAGCGCCTGAGTTTCGTCGAAGCGATAGTCGCGGCGACGCTCGATCGCGTTGCGCGCAACCAGAACCGTACCGTCGGCCGCAACGACTTCAAACTCGACGCGGTGCAAGACCTGATACTCCTGCACACGTGCGCTACCACTGACCGATAACGGCAGCGTGTTCAAAGCGTCGGCATGAATCCGCAGCACCGCAACCTTGTCCGTTGCATCCTCGTGCAGGGTCGCACCGGCACGCATCAGTGACCGGCCCAACTCTCGTCCGATCGGGCTGAACGGGTCGGCGACTTCGATGCGCAATTCCTGCAACGCAGCGGGCAACTGCGTCTGCTCGCGCAAATGGAAGCCGCAACCAGCGAGCACCAGGATTACGACGAACAAGGATGCACGCATCTCAGTTCGCCACGATGTTGACGATTTTTCCGGGAACGACGATGACTTTGCGGATGCTCACACCGTCGAGGAACTTCTGCACGCAGACATCGGCACGCGCAGCCGCCTCGGTATCTTCCTTCGATGCGGTGGCCGACACTTCAATCTGACCACGCAACTTGCCGTTCACCTGTACCGCCAGCGTGATTGAATCGCGCACCAAAGCTGCATCGTCGGCCTGCGGCCACGGCTGATCATCGATCTGGGTTTCAACATGCCCGAGTGTCTGCCACAGCGCATGTGTGGTATGCGGCACAATCGGGTTCAGCATCAGCGTGATCGCGGTCCAAGCGTCCTGACGTACACCGTGTGCCGCAGCGGATGCATCGTCGAACTTTGCGAGCGCGTTCATCAACTCCATGATCGCAGCAATCGCAGTATTGAAGGTGTGGCGACGGCCGAGATCGTCGCCGACTTTAGCGATGGTTTCATGCAGCTTGCGCCGCATCGCCTTCTGCTCGGCGGTCAAAACTGCAGCATCAAGCTTCACCGCCGCGCCTGCCGCAACATGTGATTGCACGCCCGCCCACAAACGGCGCAGAAAGCGTGCCATGCCTTCGACACCGGACTCGTTCCAGTCCAGCGACATTTCTGGCGGCGATGCGAACATCGAAAACAGGCGCACGGTGTCGGCGCCATAACGATCGATCATCAACTGCGGATCGACCCCATTGTTCTTCGATTTCGACATTTTCTCGGTGCCGCCAATCTGCACCGACTGGCCGTCAGCGGTGAGCTTGGCGCCAGTAATGCGACCGCGCTCGTCGCGTTCGATCTCGACATCGGCCGGATTGAACCATTCCTTGCCGCCGTTCGCCTGTTCACGAAAGAAGGTTTCCGCGATGACCATGCCCTGACACAGCAAATTGGTCGCCGGTTCATCGGTCTTCACCAATCCGGCATCACGCATCAGCTTGTGGAAGAAGCGCGCGTACAACAGGTGCAGGATGGCGTGTTCGATGCCGCCGATGTATTGATCGACCGGCAGCCAGTAATTCGCGCGCTCGTCGACCAGATCGGTCGCACCCGGCGAGGTGTAGCGTGCGTAATACCAACTCGACTCCATGAAGGTATCGAAGGTGTCGGTCTCGCGCTCCGCCGCACCGCCGCACTGTGGGCAAATGGTTTTGCGCCACTCCGGATCGGCCTTGATCGGTGACTTCACCCCCGAAAACGCCACATCTTCCGGCAATATCACCGGCAACTGGTCTTCCGGCACGGCCACCGCACTGCAAGCAGGGCAATAAATGATCGGCACCGGGCAGCCCCAGTAGCGCTGGCGACTCACGCCCCAATCACGCAGACGATAGTTCACCTTGCGGGCGCCGGATTTGCACTTCTCCAGCCGCTCGGCGATCGCCTTGAAGCTCTGTTCAAAGGTCATGCCGTCATAGGCGCCTGAGTTCAGCAGTAGCCCATGTTCGCTATACGCCGCAGCCTGCACATCAATCTCGCCACCATCCAGCGGACGGATCACTTGTTTGATCGGCAGCGCATACTTGAGCGCGAATTCATGGTCGCGTTCGTCGTGACCGGGCACCGCCATTACTGCGCCGGTGCCGTAGCCCATCAGCACGAAATTCGCCACCCAAATCGGCACACGTTCGCCACTGATCGGGTGCGTCGCAAAGGTGCCGGTCGCGACGCCGCGTTTCTCCTGTGTTTCCAACGCTGCCTCGGCCGTCGCGCCATGGCGGCATTCTTCAATGAAAGCCGCCAGTTCCGGGTTCGCATGCGCTGCTTTGATCGCCAATGGATGCTCGGCCGCGACCGATACAAAGGTGACGCCCATCAGCGTATCCGGGCGCGTCGTATAGACCCGCAGCGGCGTCGATTCGCCGGCCACGGCAAAATCAATCTCCAGCCCTTCCGAGCGCCCGATCCAGTTGCGCTGCATGGTCTTGACTGCTTCCGGCCAGCCGGGCAGATGGTCGAGTTCGTTCAGCAGTTCTTCGGCGTAGGCGGTGATCTTGAAGAACCACTGCGGAATCTCACGACGCTCGACGACCGCGCCAGAACGCCAGCCGCGACCATCGATGACCTGCTCGTTGGCGAGCACGGTTTCGTCCACCGGGTCCCAGTTCACCACCGAATTGCGGCGATAAACCAGACCGCGCTTGAACAGTCGCGTGAAGAACAATTGTTCCCAACGGTAGTAATCCGGCCGGCAGGTGGCGAATTCGCGGGTCCAGTCGATCGCGTAGCCGAGTGCTTGGAGTTGGCCACGCATGTGTTCGATGTTGGCGTAGGTCCACTTCGCCGGCGCGGTGTGGTTCTTGATCGCGGCATTCTCGGCCGGCAGGCCAAAAGCATCCCAGCCCATCGGCTGCAATACGTTTTTGCCATTCATGCGCTGGAAGCGGCTGATCACGTCGCCGATCGTGTAATTGCGCACATGACCCATGTGCAGCGCGCCCGATGGATAGGGCAACATCGACAACACGTAGTACTTCGGTTTGCTCCGATCTTCCGTGACCTCATAGGCGCGGGTGCGAGCCCAGTAGGCCTGTGCGGCGGCTTCGATCGATTTCGGGTCGTAATGCTGGTGCATGATCGGGTTGCGCCGCAAGGACGCATCACTCAAAGGGAAATGACAGCCAGACTAGCGCAGCGGCTTTCCGGGCGGCAACCGAATCGCAGCGCTGCTGGGTACACTGCCGGACTTTCGTCAGGAGTCAAACCATGCGCTTTGCCTTATGTGTCGGGCTACTCACTTGTCTTGGCACCGCTGGCGCGGTGACGCCGGTCGCTGCCATTGTCGATTGTGCTCATGCCATCGATGTGCGCGCCGGCAAGCTGCTCGGACGCACGGCGCTGTTGATCATCGACGGTCGTATTACCGATCTCAGCGACAAGCCCGAGTCCTTGGCGACTTCGCCGGCCTTGATCGACACTGGCATCGACTTCGCAAGTGTGCCGGTGCACGCGTTACCCACGCATACCTGCACGCCCGGCTGGACCGACCTGCATGTGCACCTGTCCGGCGAACAAAACAAAGAGTCTTACAGCGAAGGCTTCCGTCTGAATGCAGCCGACTTCGCACTGCGTGGCAGCGTCTATGCCGAGCGCACGCTGATGGCCGGGTTCACTAGCGTGCGCGATCTCGGCAGCAGTGACGGCATCGCGATTAGCCTGCGCAATGCAATCAACAGTGGCTGGATCAAGGGTCCGCGCATTTTCGCCGCCGGCAAGGCGATCGCTACCACTGGCGGCCATGCCGATCCGCGCAATGGCATCAGTGCCAAGCTGACCGAGGCGCTCGGCTATCCGCAACCGCAGGATGGTGTCGTCGACAGTGTCGACGAAGCCCGCAAGGCCGTACGCCAACGTTACAAAGAAGGCGCCGACCTGATCAAAATCACCGCCACTGGAGGTGTGCTGTCCTACGCGAAATCCGCCGACAACGCGCAATTTACGCTGGAGGAAATCCAGAGCATTGTGCAGGCCGCGGGTGATTACGGTTTCCATGTCGCGGCACATGCCCATGGTGCCGAAGGCATGAAGCGAGCCATCCTTGCTGGCGTGCGCACCATCGAACACGGCACCTACGCCGACGCCCAAGTGTTCGCAATGATGAAGCAGCACGGCACCTATCTGGTGCCGACCTTGGTCGCTGGTGCCTACGTCAGCGAAAAATCGAAAGACCCGACCTGGTTCCCGGCGGTGGTGCGACCGAAGGCCGAGCGCGTCGGCGCCCAGATATCAGACACCTTTTCAAAAGCCGTCAAGGCCGGCGTGCTGTTTGCGTTCGGTACCGACTCGGGCGTGTCTCCGCACGGCCAGAACGCGCGCGAATTCACGCTGCTGGTGCAAGCCGGCGTGACGCCGATGCAGGCCCTGCAGGCGGCAACCTTGGTGCCAGCAACGATCCTCGGCGAGACCCACGATCAGGGCGTCCTCGAAGTCGGCAAACGCGCCGACATCGTCGCCGTGCCGGGTAATCCGCTGGACGACATCAGCGTCACCGAGCGCGTCGCCTTCGTGATGAAGGATGGCGTCATCTACAAGTCGCCGTGAGCGCTTGAATCTACGTTCGCTCGCACCCAAATCAGTGCATCCATTGAAGACGGAATAGTCATGAGCACCAGCCCCCATGTGATCGACGTCGGCGTCGAAGGTTTCGAAACCACGGTCCTCGCAAAGTCGCAAGAAACACCGGTGCTCGTCGACTTCTGGGCGCCATGGTGCGGCCCCTGCAAGACGCTCGGCCCGCTCCTGGAAAAGCTGGCCGACGAGTTCAACGGCGGCTTTATTCTCGCCAAAGTCGATGTCGACAAGGAACAGCAGCTCGCCGGCTACTTTCAGATCCGCTCGGTGCCGACGGTGATGCTGGTCAAGGGTGGTCAGATCGTCGACGGTTTCCCCGGCGCGCTGCCGGAGGGACAGGTGCGCCAGTTCTTGGAACACCACGGCATCATGGCGATGGCTGCGGAAAGCGTCGCGGATGCGCCCGAATTCGTCGAACTGGCGTTGTCGCCAGAGGAACAGGTCGAGGTCGCTCGCTCGTTGGCGCTGTCCTCGCCGGAGAAGCCGGAACTGCGCCTTGACCTGATCGATGCCCTACTACAGGCTGGCCATGCCAAGGAAGCCGAGATCGAGCTCGATGGCCTGCCGGCAAATCTCGCGACTGACGACCGCGCCAAATGCGCACGTGCGCAACTCGACTTCGCCAAAGCCCTGCAAGATGCCCCGAGCGAGGCCGAACTCACTGCCGAACTTGCTGCGACACCTGGCCACCACCGCGCGCGCCATCAACTCGGTGTGCGCCGACTGCTGGCCGGCGATCACGCGTCTGCAATCGATAGTTTTCTAGCGATCATGCGCGCTGACCGCACATTCGGCGACGACCTCGGCCGCAAATCGCTGATTGCCGCCTTCGCGCTGATCGACGATGCGGACCTCGTCAGCCGCACTCGCAAGCAAATGGCAGCGTTGATTTTCTGACCGGTCCACACCACCAGTCGCGCAGACAACGACGTGCCATTCCGCTCAGCCCCACAACAACGCATCCAGCGTCTGTTCGCTGGACCATCCGTATCTGCCAAGGTCGACGCGACCGTTCGTAGCAACTCGAACGCCTTCCTTGCGCAGGCATTGAACCTGTTCCTTGAAGGCATCGCTGCCAATCGGAAAGGCGATGCGACCATCGGCCTTGAGCACGCGGAACCAAGGCACCGGTGCATCGTCCGGTGCGTCGCCAAGCACGCGACCGACCATGCGGGCGCGCCCTTTGAGACCGGCGCGAGCGGCGACTTCGCCGTAGCTGGTGACGCGACCCGAAGGAATGCGGCGCACGATGGCGAAAATAGCGGCGATAGCGGCTGTGGTGTCCACGCGGTTAGCATAAGCGCATTGGATTGGAGAACGACCATGCGCAGTTTCGAAGATGTCCGTGCTCACCTTGGTGCGCGCTTCGCGCTCACCGCCAGCGACCCGTACCAGATCAGCTTCGACCTCGACATCGACGACGAACGTCGCCAAGGGATTTTCCTCGGCGACCTCGAAACCGAGAGCGGCCGCCGCTATTTGCGCATCTCGACGCCAATCGCGCCGCTGTCGAGGTCGGACGCGACGCGTTCATTGCGCTTCAACTGGGAACAACGCGTCGGCTACCTTGCGGTCAATGATGTTGACGGTACGCCGTACTTGCACCTCTGCGAAAACCGCCCTTACGACGGCTTGACCCACGAGGAGATCGACTTGCTGGTCGACGAAATCGGCCGCCTCGCCGACAACCTGGAACGACTGATCAACCTCGGAGCCGACTCCGCCTGAGGATCAGATTCGCGACCAAGCGGCCACGGCCACTGAGGGCTGTGGCATAATCGTCCGCCTTTTTTTGCGCCGGAATGTCCCCAAGTCCGGTGCTCCAACGAGAAGAGACCCATGAGCTTCCTGATTTCCGACGCCCACGCGCAGGCGGCGGGCGGTGCCGCTGCCGACCCGATTTCGCCCTTGATCATGATGGTCGTGTTTTTTGCGATTTTCTATTTCATTGCCATCCGCCCACAAATGAAGCGCGCCAAGGAACACCGTTCGATGCTGGACGGGCTGGGAAAGGGCGACGAGGTCGTCACTTCAGGCGGCATCCTTGGCCGCGTTACCGACATGAGCGATGCCTTCATCACCGTCGAGATCTCCGACAAGCTCGAAATCAAGGTGCAGAAGCAAGCCATCACCGCCATATTGCCGAAAGGCACGATCAAGGCGGCGTAAGCCGCGTCCGTCACCGGGAACACCGCAATGACCCTCGAATACCCGCTGTGGAAGAAAGCCATCATCTTTGTGGTGCTGGCTTTCGGTTTGCTCTATTCGCTACCGAACATTTACCCGCAAGATCCAGCGGTGCAAATCTCGGCCAGTCGTAACGCCGTGCTCGACGAAGCGACCAAGGAGAAAGTTCAGGGTGACTTGGAGCGCGCAAAGATTGCGTTCAAGTCGATTGAGTTGAGTGACAAACGCCTGCTTGTGCGCCTCGTCGATGGCGAAACCCAGTTGCGTGTGTCCGAAATGCTGCGTGCCTCGCTCGGCGAGAATTATTCAGTTGCATTAAACCTCGCATCGACGGTGCCGAACTGGCTGTCCGCAGTCGGTGCAAACCCGATGACGCTCGGCCTTGACCTGCAAGGCGGCGTGCACTTCCTGATGGAAGTCGACAGCAAGGCGGTGATTGAAGCCGGCGATGAGCGCCTGATCGACGACATCAAGACGATGTTGCGAGACAAGAACATCCGTGGAACCGCAGTGCGTGCAGCCGACGGTGTACTGGTCACCTTGCGCAACGACGATGACCGCAGGAAGGCCGCCGGTGAAATCGCCGGGCTGGCTGCTGGCGTGCAGTTGCTCGATGTTCCCGGCGCCGCCGACTCCTTTCCGTTATCGGTGAAGGTGCCGCAGGAAACACGTATCGCTGCGATGGATCAGGTGATCGAGCAGAATCTCTCGACCCTACGCAACCGCATCAATGCGCTCGGCGTGGCTGAACCGGTCATTCAGCGTCAGGGCGCATCGCGCATCGCGGTGCAATTGCCGGGCGTGCAGGACACCGCAGCGGCGAAGAAGATCCTCGGTGCAACGGCAACCCTGGAATACCGCCTGTCCGACGTCGAGAATGCCGGCCGTATTCAGGACGTGCTGCAAACCGGACGCTCGCCGGCCGGCTCCAAGCTCTACTTCACGCGTGAGGGCCAACCGGTGCTGTTGAGCCGCCGCGTGATCGCACAGGGCGATGAAATCGTCACCGCGACCAGCACCATCGATCCCGATAGCGGCACCCCAGCGGTATCGATCCGCCTCAACGATGCCGGCGGCCAAAAGATGCTGCGTGTCACTGAGGAAAACGTTGGACGCCCGCTGGCAGTCGTCTTCATCGAGCGCATTCCAGAGACCAAGATCATCGACGGCAAGGAAGTCCGAACCGCACGCATGAAGGAAGAAGTGATCAGTATCGCCAATATCCGCGAGCCGTTTGGCAAGCATTTCCAGACCACTGGACTGGAAAAGGGTGAAGCTGACGAACTCGCGCTGCTGCTGCGTGCCGGATCGCTCTCGGCACCAATCGACATCGTCGAAGAACGCATCATCGGCCCCAGCCTTGGTGCCGACAACATCAAGTCCGGCGTCCGTGCCGTCCTCTATTCATTCGGCTTCGTGATGGCCTTCTTCGTCATTTACTACAAGATGTTCGGTGGCGTCACTAATCTGTCGGTGCTGCTGAACTTGTTGCTGGTGGTGGCGGTGATGTCGCTGTTCGGCGCCACCCTCACCCTGCCCGGACTGGCCGGTATCGCGCTGACCGTCGGCATGTCGGTCGACGCCAACGTGCTGATCAACGAACGTATCCGCGAAGAATTGCGCGGCGGGACATCGCCATTGGCGAGTATTGCGATCGGCTACGAAAAAGCCTCCGGCACGATTCTCGATGCCAACATCACCGCCCTACTCGGTGGTGTCGCGTTGTTCTCGTTCGGTTCCGGCCCGATCCGCGGATTCGCACTGTCGCTGTGCGTCGGCATTCTGACCTCGATGTACACCGCGGTCTCGGTATCGCGCGGCATCGCCTCGCTCTTCTACAGCGGCCGCAAGAAACTTGCGCGCCTGTCGATCTGATCCGGAGATCCACACGTGAATCTGTTCCCGTATGACAGCAAGTTCGACTTCATGCGCCTGCGCACGATGTCGATCGGCATCGCGATCGCGCTGTTCGTGATTGCTATTGGCGCGCTCGCAACGCGCGGACTCAACTTCGCACTCGATTTTACCGGCGGCACCGTCGTCGAGTTGAAGTTCGACAAGGAAGCGGATATCGGCCTGTTGCGTGATCGTTTGACCAAGGCCGGGTTCGCCGATGCCGTGGTGCAGACTTTCGGCGCATCCAACGACATCATCGTGCGTTTGCAGCCGGAAAACGGCCAAGTGAACGCGAACAAGACCGGCGATTCGGTCTTGGCTGCGGTGCAAAACAGCGACAACCCGGCCAAACTGACCCGCTCCGACTTCGTCGGCCCGCAAGTCGGCAAGGAACTGGCCAGTCAGGGCGTGATCGCGGTGATTTTCGTCGCGTTCGGCTTTTGCTTTACATCTCGGTGCTCTTCGAATGGAAGTTCGCGATCGCCGCCATCCTTGCCACGATGCACGATATCGTCGTCTGTACCGGCTACTTCGCGGTGACCGGCAAGGAATTCGACCTGAACGTGCTCGCCGGCATCCTGTCGGTGATGGGCTATTCGATCAACGACACCATCGTCGTGTTTG
The DNA here is from genome assembly GCA_016708465.1 of Rhodanobacteraceae bacterium. Classification (GTDB taxonomy): domain Bacteria; phylum Pseudomonadota; class Gammaproteobacteria; order Xanthomonadales; family Ahniellaceae; genus JADKHK01. The sequence continues at coordinate 207,113 of JADJFT010000008.1, read as the reverse complement.
ATCGTGTCCGCGAAAACTTCCGTGGCCTGCATCGAGTCGATGCCTACGAAGTGCTGAACCGCTCGGTCAACCAAACGCTGTCGCGCACGATCATTACCTCGTTCGTGGCCTTGCTGACCGTGCTGGCGCTTTACTTCTTCGGTGGTTCCGCGCTGAAGGGCATGGCCGAGTCGCAGATCATCGGCATCGTGATCGGTACGCTGTCATCGATCTTCGTCGCCTGCCCGTTGCTGTTGCTGCTCGGCACCAACCGTATCGACCTGCTGCCGCGCGCGAAAGACGAGTCGGATCTGGCGCGCCGTCCGTAACTGGATTTGGCCGTCATAGAACACAAAAGGCCGGGAGTAATCCCGGCCTTTTGTGTTTCTGTTGGAGCGACCCGTGAGTAAATGCTACGCAGGCATCAATTCAACCCGCCGACGAAGGGTTCGATCATGGAACGTAGTTCGCCACCGACGTTGAGGTTGGCCGCGACGATATGGCCCTTGCTCATGAAGCCGTCGCCACCACGCATATCGGTGACTTGACCGCCAGCTTCGCGCACCAGCAATACGCCGGCAGCCATGTCCCACGGCTGCAAGCCCATTTCAAAATAGGCGTCGAAGCGACCGCAGGCGACATAGGCGAGATCGAGCGCCGCCGATCCAGTGCGGCGCAAGTCTTCACCGGTCTTGAGCAATGCTTTGACCATCTCGAGGTGATCGTCGAACAGTTTGCGCTGGCGGAACGGGAAGCCAGTCGCAATCAGCGCGCCTTCGATGCCTTTACGCGGAGTCACACGCAAGCGACGATCGTTGAGTAGCGCACCTCGCCCCTTCTCAGCGATGAACAATTCATCGCGTAGCGGATCGAACACCACGCCTAGCACCGGTTCGCCTTTTTCGACCAAGGCGATCGAGACCGAAAAATGTGGGAACCCACGCAAGAAGTTGCTGGTGCCGTCGAGCGGATCGATCACCCACTGCTGCTTGGTCGGCCCAACCTGGCCTGTTTCTTCGCCAAGAAACCCATGCGTCGGAAACGATCGGCGCAGTTCCTTGATGATCTCGACTTCGGCGAGACGGTCGACTTCAGTGACGAAATCGAGATGCGCCTTCTCGTGGATGACGAGGCTGTCGCGCTTGGGCAGGGCGCGCAGGATGACGTTGCCAGCCGCGCGCGGCTTTGATGGCGATGTGAAGGGCGCCGTTTCGCATGGGATCTCCGGTAAAGAACAGCCCGGCACGAGGCCGGGCGAAGTGGCGGCAGGGTAACAAACCGGCCGCTTGCGTGAAAGCCAAGCCTGACGCGCGCTTCAGGCGCCGGCTAAACTCGGCGCATGTCACTGCGTGAATTCCTGCTTCCGATCCGTGTCGTCCTGATCGATACCGCCCTGCCCGAAAACATCGGTGCCGCCGCGCGCGCGATGAAGACGATGGGCTTATCCGACCTCGCCTTGGTACGCCCGAAGCTGTTTCCAGACCAACGTGCGAACGCACTCGCAGCCGGCGCCGACGACTTGCTCGAGCGTGCACAGATCTACGATTCACTCACTGATGCGATCGCTGACTGCGTCTACGCCGCTGGCTGTACGGCACGCTTGCGCGATATCAGCCTGCCGCTGCTGGAACCCGGGGAAGCCGCACAATCACTGCTGACCGAAGCCAGGCGCGGCCCAGTCGCACTCGTGTTCGGCGCTGAACGCACCGGGCTGACCAACGAGGACCTGAGCCGCTGCGATGCCGCCGTGCATATTCCCACCGAAGCCGAGTTCAGCTCACTCAATCTCGCCCAGGCGGTGCAGGTACTCTCCTTCTGCATTCGCAGCGCAGCACTGACGATCACCGAGGTCATGCCGCTACCACTCGCCGAACGCGACGACCCGCCGGCGACCATCGAACAGATGGAGCGCATGTTCGAGCACTTCGAGCAGGCGCTGGCCGAGATCGACTTCTTCAAAGGCAGGCCCTATGGGCATCTGATGCAGCGCATCCGGCGCATGCTGCACCGCGCTGATCTCGACACCCGCGAGGTGATGATTTTTCGCGGCATCCTTGCCGATGCACAACGCATGGCACGGCTGGCCGAGTCGAGAATCAACAAATAGTGAAGTTGCGTAGCAATGGCAGCAGCGACGGCTGCGGAAGCCATGCTAACGTCCGGCCCCAACGATGCTCGGCAGTGCACCGAGCCCGACCAGAATCCACGCGATGAATGAATCACACGGCTGGCGCGCTCTGCGGGCGCGACCCCTGCTTCGATGGCTGCTCGCCGTGCTGGCGGCAATCATCGCAATGCCGTCGACCGCCGATATCCAACACCCTGACCGCATCGTCATCGGCCGCATCACCGATAATCCGCGCGTCGACTATGTCCGACTGAAGCGGCTGCTGGATGTGGTTGTTCCGAAACTGTCAGGCCATGGCATACGCGAAGGCGCCGTGCTGCTCGCTCGCGACCCGCAACAAATGGCCGGATACCTGCGCCGTGGCCGTGTCGATTGGGTCACGGAAACGCCGGCGATGGCCGCCGAACTCGAAAACCGGTCTGGTGCCCATGCCTTTCTGCGCGCACTGCGTGAGGATCGCAACGTTTATCGCAGCCTGGTGTTCGTGCGGCGCGATAGCGGTATCCGCAGTCTCGCCGACCTCCGCGGCAAGCGCTTGGCGCTGCAGACGCGCTCATCGACCAGCGCCTTTTATTTGCCGTTGATCACCTTGCTCGGCGCCGGCCTGCCGCTCACCGAACTCGGTAAGCCGGATGATTATCCGGCGGCAAACGAAGTTGGCTTTCTGCTGGCGCGGTCGGAACTCAATATCGCGATCTGGGTGCACAAGGGTCTGGCCGATGCCGGCGCATTCAGCAATCTCGATTGGGACAACCCACGCCGCATGCCGCCCAGTTTCCGCGAAGACTTCCGCGTGATCGCCGAAAGCGACAGCGTGCCACGCGCGATCGAGTTGGTGCGCGGCGACCTGCCGCCGGTGCTGACCGATGCACTACGCGACGTGCTGTTGGTGATCGACCGCGACCCCACCGCTGGTGAGGCAATGCGTGGCTATTTCGATACGGCGCGCTTTGAAGCCATCGATGCCCAGACGCGTCGGGCGCTAAGCGCACTCAACGCGCGCATCCTGCCGCTGCGCCGGGAACTGGAGCGATGAGCTTGCGGCAACGTTGGTGGTTGCTCGGCAGCCTCGTGACTAGCCTGTTGCTGGCGGTGGCCTTCTATGCACTTCAGCAGCACCGTATGCAGACGCATGTCATTGCGAATGCGGCCACGCAACGTGAATTCGCATTGGCTGAAGAGGCCTTGGCCGAACGCGCCAAGGTCGCCGCCAGCCTGCTCGCCGAATCGCTGGTCAACCCGATTTATTTTTTCGACCTGCAACGTATCGGCGAAGTGCTCGGCGGTGCGCTGAACCATGACGACATCGGCTACGTGTTGCTGATCGACCGCGATGGCCGGATTTTGCACGATGGCCGGGACAGCATTGCACAGTTCGGCCAGCTGCCGGACGATGAATTCGCCACCGCAGCCGCTGCGGTAACGCGTCCGACGGTGTTCGTGACTGAACACTTTGTCGAAGTCGCCCACCCGATAACGCTCGGCGACCAACGCATCGCCACCCTGCGTCTCGCCCTGAAGCGCGGCGATACACTGGCCGCACCGCTGACTGCTGCCGTGGTCATGCCGCCTTGGCTCGATGCACTTCTGCTGGCGAGCGTGATCGCAGGTTTCGTTGGACTGCTTGGATACGGCGACCGCCGCTTCGTCACCCCACAACTGCGCACCGACGCGCGTCTACAGCAACTTGCGCGTGTCCACGCCGGTGCCGCGATCGACGTCGACCCGAACACCGCACTCGCCCGCGTCGAGCAACGCTTGGTCGGGTTCGAACGCGAATTGCAGCAACTTGGTGGCATCGACGCACTCACCGGACTGCCGAATCGAATTGCACTGCGTCAGCGAATCGACGAGGCGATCGAGCAAGCACAAGCCGTGGAGGATGGCGAACTTGCATTGCTATTCATCGACCTCGACGACTTCAAGCGCATCAATGACACCCTCGGCCACGATGTCGGCGACGAAATACTGGCGACTGTGGCGCGGCGCTTCAGTGACGTGCTGCACAGTGAACACCCAGGCGAACAAGGCTTCATCGCACGTTTCGGCGGCGATGAATTCGTGTTGCTGATGTCCGGCCGCGACGCACGCCGCCGCGCTGGCGAAATCGCCGAACTGCTGCTCTCGTCGTTGCGTATCCCGCTGAACATCGCCGACCAGTTGTTGCATGTCAGCGCCAGTATCGGCATCACTTCCTTCCCGGAAGATGCCGCCGATGCCTCACGCCTGATCAAGAACGGCGACATCGCGATGTACTTGGCGAAAGTTCAAGGCCGCAACTGTACGCGCTACTTCACGAACTACCTGACGCGTCTCGCCGAAGACCGTCTTGCGATCGAACAAGACCTGCGCGAGGCCATCGATCACGACGAATTGAAGCTTCACTATCAGCCAATCATCGACTTCGACAGCGGCCACATCCACGGTGCCGAGGCACTGTTGCGCTGGCATCACCCAAGTCGTGGTCTGATATCGACCGCGTTGTTTGTCGGAATCGCTGAAGACGTCGGCCTGATCGATGCATTGGGTGATTTTGCCCTGCGTACTGCCTGCGAGACAGCGGTGCGCTGGCCGCGCAGTGCCGGGCGTGCCCCGTTCGTTTCAGTCAACGTCTCGGTCAAGCAGTTACGCGACCATCGCTTTCCGGCACGCGTCGCGCAAGTTCTGGCCGACACTGGCCTTGCGCCAGAACTGCTGCATCTGGAACTCACCGAAAGCTCGCTGCTGGATGGCGAATCCGGCGCCATCATCGCACTCGAAACCTTGCACGGCATTGGCGTGAAATTGTGGCTTGACGATTTCGGCACCGGCTTCTCTGGGCTAAATCACTTGCGCCGCGTACCCGTGTCAGGCGTGAAGATCGACCGTAGCTTCGTCACCGACTTGCTCACTGACCGCCACGACGTCGCCTTGACCAGCGCCATCATCGCGATGGCACGCTCACTGGACATCACGGTGGTCGCCGAAGGCGTCGAATCGGCGGCGCTGGCCGAAGTGCTCGAACAACTCGACTGCCCCTACGGTCAGGGCTACTGGTTCGGCGAACCGACACACAGCGAAAAGCTGGTTGAACTCATCATCGCCCAGCGCTACGGCGACCGCAGCCAGACCAACGTCGTGCCGATCAGCTGAACAGGCTACGCACGCTCTCGATGAATCCACCGAGATGCATCACTACCCAATCGCCAAACCAGAATGCAGCACCAATCTGGATCAATGTCACCGCCCACAATGCCGCCAGCCAACGCCCGTCGCCTTCGAGCAATGCCATGGCATAGCCGATCATCGCGATCGCAAACGGCATGTTTGTCATCGGTACCGGCAGTGCCAGTTCGATACCAAGAAACACCAGCAGCAATCCGGTAAAGCGGTGCGCACGACGATTGAGGAAGAACGTCCAGCTCGGTTTTGCACAGCTTCTCGATACGCAACAACCACGGGTCCAGCACCTGCACAAACTTGGCCACCGATGTTTTCGGAATCTGTATCCGGCGCACGAAGCCCGGTAGCCACGGATGATCGAAGCCGACCATCATCTGCAAACCAATCAAACTCAGCAAAGTGCCAAAAATTCCGCCCATGAAACCGACCGGAACCGGAATCAGGCAGGGCAACGCCGTGAGCAGGATCAGGGCGCCGAAGCCACGCTCGTGGATCGCATCGACTAGTTGCCCGAATTCGATGCGCTCTTGGTCCCACGCGGCAAGCGTCACACCCAACAACTCCGATACGCGCGGCGGCTTCGGGCGCGGCGTGCGTTTTCGCATACCCATCAGCCGGCTGCAGTCGGTAGTAGCGGCGCAACCAATGCCTTGTCGATACGCGCGCCATCGAGATCGATGACCTCGAAGCGAAAACCGCCGAATGCGAAATGCTCGCCAACCGCCGGAATACGACCGAACTGCACCATGAACATGCCAGCCAAAGTGCGGTATTCCTGATCGGATTCATGCGGCAATTCATCAAGACCGAGCAATTCACGCAAGTCCTGAACCGGCAAACTGCCGTCGATCAGCCAGGAGCCATCGCTGCGCTGCACGATCGGCTGCTCGTTGGCTTCGATCGCATGTGCCAGGCGACCAAACACCGCACCCATCAAGTCACCCATCGTGACCATGCCTTGGATGTCACCGTATTCATCGACGACAAAGGCCAACGCAGCTTCGCTTTCGCGCATCTGATCGAGCAATTGCATCGCCTTCGCGGCTTCCGGCACGAACAGCGGCGGCTGCAGTTCCCGGAACAGTTCGGGCGTGTGTCCGGACGCGAGTTCGGCGACCATCATCTTGGTCTCGACCACGCCGAGTACTTCTTGGTCACCGCCCTTGTACACCGGATAGCGCGAGTGTCGTGATTCGCGCAACACCGCGAGATTTTCGTCCAGCGACGCGGCGGCATCGAGCCAAGCAATACGGGTACGTGGTGTCATCAGACTATCGACGGTGCGGTCGCCGAGATTGAGGACGCGGTTGACCATGTTGCGTTCATCGATATCGATAACGCCTTGCTCGTGGCTTTCCGCCACCAGCATCTTGATCTCTTCCTCAGTGACGTCGCTGTCCTTGCCGTGCTTGACCGGGAATAGTTTGAACAGCGCCTCCGTCGTCACGCTCAACAAACTGACTGCTGGCGCCGCCGCAGTTGCCAGAATGCGCATCGGAATCGCGACCGCAGTGGCGATCTTTTCCGGGCGGACGATGGCAAGCCGCTTCGGCACCAGTTCGCCGACAACGACCGAGACGAACAAGATAATGCCGACGCTGACGCCGACACTGACCGCTTGCGCGTGTTGGGCGATCCACGGAATCTGCGCCAGTTCATCGCGCAATGCGGTGGCAATCGATTCGCCGCCAAAATAGCCGGTGAGAATACCGATCAAGGTAATCCAGACCTGCACCGACGACAAGAATCGTTCGGGACTCTCCGCCAGTTCCAGCGCGATGCGCGCGCCGCGGCTGTCGCCCGCACGCTGGCGCAGACGCGTTTTGCGCGCCGTCATCACAGCCATCTCCGACAACGCGAAGAAGCCGTTCAGGAGAATCAGCAAGAGGACGATAATGAGTTCAAGCGACATGGGTTCAGCGCAGCAGGCGCCAGAGCGAGTGCACGCTCAACGCAATAACGGCAAAGCCTACCATGCCAGTCAGCAACCGCATCTGCAGATGTCGTGTCATCCACGCTGCAAATGGTGCTGCCAGGATGCCGCCAGCGATCAAACCACTCAGCCACACCCAAGGCACCACGCCGAAACTCGCTGTCAACGCAGCACTGATCGCGATGGCGACAAAGAATTCGGCGGCATTGGTGGTGCCGACGGCATAACGGGCCTCAGCGCCCTGCGCGATCAGCGAGGAGGTGACGACGGTGCCCCAGCCGCCGCCGCCGATCGCGTCCAGCGTGCCGGCGACCAAGCCAGTGCCATGCGCGCCCAGCGCATGCACCCGCTTGTGCGTAACGCGCTTACGGATCGCTCTCAGTAGTAACCACAGGCCCATCAGTGCCAGATAGGCGCTAATCGCGATGCGCAACAGCGCTGGCGGCGCCCGCTGCAGCACGACTGCACCGATCAGACCGCCGATCATGCCTGGCAGCACCAAATGCAGAAACACGCGCCGGTCGATATTGCGGAACCATGCGTGCGACAGCGCCGAGGCGCCGCCGGTGAATACTTTGGCAATATGGATCGCGGCGCTGGAAGCAGCCGGCGGCGTCCCGATCGCGAGTAGTACTGAGTTCGAGACCAAGCCAAAGCCCATGCCGAGCGCGCCGTCGACAATCTGGGCGGCGAAACCGATCGCCGCAAAGGTCAGGAATTCATTGAGGTCCATGCGTTTGAGAGCTTAGCGGTCTGGCGTCGCGAGTAGTGGTCGGCAAACCCGATCCAAGTCACGTGACTGTAATCTATTGCTCATACCCTACGATCGCAAACCGCGATCAAGCCACCCATTCCCCTCCCGACACGAGTCCACACCATGTTTTCACTGCAGACGATCTTCGGAAAAGGCGACCGCTTCTTCAGCTTGCTGGAGCAATCCGCGGAAGCCGCGCACGAATCGACCAAGGCGTTGACCGCTCTGCTCGGTCATCAGGGCAAAAGCGGTTCGCTGGCGGAATTTACTCGTACCCGCAACCGCGAAAAGGAATTGGCCGCGCAGATCAGCCATGAACTGATCAATACCTTCGTTACCGCGATCGAACGCGAGGACATCGAAGCGCTCAGCGCTGCGCTGTACAAGATTCCAAAGGCCGTCGAGAAATTCGCCGAACGCTACGCGCTGACCACCGACCGCGTCGGCCAGGTTGATTTTGCACCGCGTGCAGCAATGCTGGAAAAAGCCGCTGGTGTAGTCGTGCGCATGGTCCGCGAACTCCGTCGCGGCATGGCGATCGAGACCTACAAGGCGATGTACGACGAACTGCAGGCGATCGAATCGGAAGCTGATCGGTTGATTCTTGATCTATACCGTGAGCTTTACAAAGACGAGGCCGACCCGGTGCGCTATTTGATTCGCAAGGACCTGTTCGAGATCATCGAAAAAGCGATCGACCGCTGCCGTGACGCTGGCAACGTGGTTTATCACATCGTCCTCAAGAACAGCTGAGAGCACACGTGACCTCCGCCCTTCTGATCTTGCTGACCGTCATCACGGTCGCATTGGTCTTCGAATACATCAATGGTTTCCACGACACCGCAAACTCGATTGCGACCGTCGTCGCGACCAAGGTACTGACGCCGCGCCAAGCGGTCGTGCTGGCCGCGGTCATGAACCTGATCGGCGCGCTCGCCGGCACCGCCGTGGCGAAGACGATCTCGTCTGGATTGATCGACACCAATGTCGTTGCCGTCGGCTCTGGCATTCTGATTTGCGCGCTGACCGGCGGCATCATCTGGAACTTGATTACTTGGTGGCTGGGTCTGCCGTCTTCATCCAGCCACGCGCTGGTTGGTGGGCTGTGCGGCGCTGCCGTCGCGGCCACACATGGCGATTTCGGCGCCTTAATCTGGTCGCAGACCGCCGGCGACTGGACACAGAACAAAGGCATTCTCTGGAAGGTCGTGATGCCGATGATTTCGTCACCGGTCGCCGGGTTTATGCTCGGCGTCTTGATCATAGGCACATTCATGGCGGTGATCAGCACGATGAACGGGGCTGGCGGTTGGATGGCGCGCGTATCGCGTCCACGCTGGGTCAATGCGATTTTCGGCAAGGCACAGATCGTTAGCGCGGCCTACATGGGTTTCGCACACGGCACCAATGATGCACAGAAGACCATGGGCATCATCGCGCTGGCGTTGGTCGGTGCCGAAGCCGCCGGCACGCTCAATGACCTACCGGGCTGGCTGGCCTTCCTGCACCCGAATGGCAACGGCGACGACATCGATACGTGGATCGTGTTCGCTTGCGCGATCGTGATGGCGATGGGCACCGCGGCCGGCGGTTGGCGCATCATCAAGACGCTGGGGCACAAAATGGTGAAGTTGCACCCAATCGACGGATTTGCAGCGGAAACCAGTTCCGCAACGATCCTGACCGTTGCCGCGCATTTCGGTATGCCAGTGTCGACGACCCACAGCATTTCGACCGCGATCATGGGCGTCGGCTTCGCGAAGAATCCGAAGGCAGTGAAATGGAACATCATCGAACGCATCATCTGGGCTTGGATCCTGACCATTCCTGCGGCCGGCGGGCTCGCCTATTTGATGGTGCTGTGTGGCCGCTCGCTCGGCTGGATCGATTGATTCCGAGGCGACACCGAAATCGGCGTCGAAAACGATGAATTTCGACGCCTTGCTGTTCGTGCTGTTAATGCTCGCGCTCGGCTACCTCTGTGCGCGCACGCGCGTGCTTCCGGACAACGCCGCCGAAGTGCTGAACCAGTTCGTGCTCGTGTTGTGTCTGCCGGCGGCCATTCTGCACCACGTTCCGAAACTGCGGTTCGGAGCGGATATCGTCGGCGTCGCGCTGGTGCCATGGCTGGTACTCGGACTCAGCATCGCGGCGATTGTGCCGATCGCACGTTGGCTGCGATTGCGCAATGACGAACGTGCCGTGCTGCTGCTCTGCGTGCCACTCGGCAACACGTCATTCCTTGGTTACCCACTCACCGAAGCGCTGCTCGGGCGCGACGCCCTGCCCTATGCGGTGATTTACGATCAGTTAGGGTAGTTTTTGATCCTCACCACTTGGGGACTGTGGGTATTGGCGCGCTACGCTGGCGATGCGCGCCCGACGCCAGCAATCGTGTTGCGCAAGGCGCTGCGTTTTCCACCCTTGCTGGCGCTGATTCTGGCCTTGACGGTGATGCCAGCGGCACCTCCAGAATGGGCCGCGAAGGTGTTGTTGAAACTGGCCGATACGCTACTACCAATCGCGGTGCTCGCCGTCGGTTTGAGCTTGAACTTGCGCCTACCGCGCGATGAACTACGGCCGCTCAGTGTCGGTCTGCTGCTCAAACTCATCGTGCTGCCGGGCTGCGTGCTCGCTCTGATGGCACTGACGCACAACGACGGCGTCGCCGCCGATGCGCTCGTGCTGGAGACGGCGATGCCACCGATGATTACCGCCAGCGCACTCGCGATCTCGCACCGCCTCGCCCCCGGCCTCGCCGCCGCACTGGTCGGCTATGGCAGCGTGCTCGCGCTGATTACGCTGCCATTCTGGACCTGGTGCATGACCTGAAACGCACAACGGCACCTCACGGTGCCGCTGGCGTTGTCACCAAAACAACGGTGGCTTACCAGATCACGACCTTGTCATCCGGCTTGGCAACCATCTTGTCGCCGGCTTTGCATTCGAATGCGGTGGCGAAGGTATCGATGTTCGCGAATGGCCCAAGGACACGAAACCGGGCAGGTGCGTGAACGTCGGTATTCAGACGCAGCTTGAGGTCCTGTGGGTGTGCAAGCGGCGCCAGCCCTGCGCCCACCCGTGAAAGAAGCGCTGTTCCGGCGTGATGCCATCGATCGGCGCAAGACGCTGATTTTCAGTCGCTGCGCGCCAAGCGTCATAGGCGACCAGCAGGCCACCCAGATCGGCGATGTTTTCACCGAGCGTGAGCTTGCCGTTGACGTGCAGGTCTTCGAGCGCGACGAAGCCATCGAACTGTTTGACCAGTTTGTCGGTACGTTCGGTGAACTTGGCGCGGTCCGCGTCGGTCCACCACATGCGCAGGTTGCCCTTGGCGTCGAACTGGCTGCCCTGATCGTCGAAGCCATGCATGATTTCGTGGCCGATGACGCCGCCGATAGCACCGTAGTTCAATGCCGCATCGGCAGTCAGATCAAAGTACGGCGGCTGCAGGATCGCGGCCGGGAACACGATCTCGTTCGCCTGCGGGTTGTAGTAGGCATTGACCGTCTGCGGCGACATGCCCCACTCCGTCTTGTCGACCGGCTGCCCGATCTGGGCGAACTGACGTTTGGTTTCTAAGGCGATACCGGCGCGCACGTTATGCCAGTAGTGCTGGCGCGAGATGTCGAGCTTGGTGTAATCGCGCCATTTGTCTGGATAGCCGATCTTCGGCGTGAACGTCTCGAACTTCGCCAGCGCTTCCTGCTTGGTCGCATCGCTCATCCAGTCAAGCTTGAGCAGGCGCGCCTTCAGCGCCTTCTGAAGATTCTGGACCAGATTCAACATTTCGGCCTTGGCTTCCGGCGGAAAGGCTTTGGCGACGAACAATTCACCCAGCGCTTCACCGAGATTGCCATTCACGGCGTCAACCGCACGTTTCCAGCGCGGACGTAATTCCTTCGCACCACGCAGCGTACGGCCGGAAAAATCGAAATCTGCATTGACAAAGGCCGTTGATAGATACGGTGCTGCCGTGTCGATCAAGTGCCAGCGCAGGTAAGCCTGCCAAGCGGAGATCGGTGTATCAGCCAAGGCTTTGTCCATCTCGGCGAAAAACACTGGATGAGAAAATGAGAACGTGGTGATGTCCTTGCGGTCGATCGCGGCGAGCAGCGCGTTCCAGTCGAAATGCGGCATCGCTTTGTTGGCGGCATCCAGCGCGACGATGTTGTAGCTCTTGCTCGGATCGCGCAGTTCGAGCTGGGTCAGCGACGCCGTTGCCAATCGCGTTTCCAGCGCCATGATCGCTGCCGCATCGATTTTCGCCTGCTTCGCATCGGTACCGATCAAGCTCAGCATGCGCTCGACGTGTGCGACGTACTTCGCGCGCAGCGCCTTCGAATCGGCATCGTCCTTGGTGTAGTAGTCACGATCCGGCAGACCGAGTCCGCCTTGGCTGGCATAGGCAATATTCATCGCCGAATTCTTCAGATCCGCTTCTTTGTCGAACCCGAACAGCACACTCAGGCCATTCGCGTGCCAGCGATTGATCAGTGTGGCCAGCCCGGCGCGATCCTTCAGCGCGTCGATCTCGGCAAGGTCCGACCGGATCGGCTCGAAACCGGCCTTCTCGATGCTCGTTTCATCCATCGCCGCAGCATAAAAGTCGCCGATCTTCTGCTGGACCGAACCCGGCTTCGAGTCCGCATTCTTCGCTGCTTCGAGAATTTGCTTGAGCACGTCGAGATTTCGCTCGGACAGCTCGTTCATCATGCCCCAGGACGAATATGCGTCGGGAATCGGATTGTTCTTCATCCAATTGCCGTTCGCGAATTGGTAAAAATCGGCGCAGGCTGCGGTCGAGGTGTCGAAATTGGCCTTGTCGAGGCCGCGTTGATTCGACGTGGCGGCAACGGAGAAGGACAGTGCAAGCGTGATCGCGGCAGCGAGCGGCAGGAATCGGGAGGTCATAGCGTGGTCCGGTCAGTGGAACCGACACGTTAGCTGCTGCGGGCGCGTTGCCAAAGTGGCCAAAGTCACGCGACACTGCGATGCGGAAACGGTTCAGCCCAACTGCCGCCATCACGCAAGGAGCACGCTATGAAGCTGACATTTTTCGGCGCCGCGGGCGAAGTGACCGGTTCTTGCCATCTGGTCGAAGCCAGCGGCAAGCGCATTTTGCTCGACTGCGGCCTGATCCAATCGGGTCACGACGAGGATAAGCGCAACGCTGCCCGCTTCGACTTCGATCTGAACACCATCGACGCGGTGATCCTGTCGCACGCGCACATCGACCACGTCGGGCGACTGCCGTTGCTGCGCAAGCGCGGCTATCGCGGCCCGGTCTACACCCAGCGCGCAACCCGAGATCTGTCGAAGATCATGCTTGAGGATTCTGCTCGGCTGGCCGCAGCTGATATCGAGTACGAAAATCGCCGCCGTGCACGCCGTGGACTGAAGGCGCTGGAACCCTTGTACGACGAGGACGATGTCGAGCACGTGCTGCACCAGCTCAAGGCAGTCGACTATGACCAGACCGTCGAGCTGTTCCCGGGGCTGCGTTTCCGCCTACGCGATGCCGGCCACATCATCGGTGCCGCCATCGTCGAACTCTGGGCCGACGAAGACGACGGCACACGCAAGCTGGTTTTTTCGGGCGATATCGGCCCCAAGGGCACGCCGATTCTGCGTGATCCGACCACGATCGAAGATGCCGATTTGGTGATGATGGAAAGCACCTATGGCGATCGCTTGCACCGTGCACGCAGCGACACGCTGATTGAACTCGGGAAAATCTTCCGCGAGGTCGGTGAACGTGGCGGCAATATTCTGATTCCGGCGTTTGCGGTCGGGCGCACTCAAGAAATCCTGTATTGGTGTGCCCAGCATTTCGACGACTGGGGACTCGATCGTTTCCGGATCGCGCTCGACAGTCCGATGGCGACCAAAGTCGTGAAGGTCTACGACGCCCATCAGGACCTGTTCGACGACGAAGCCAAGCGGGTCTGGCGTGGCCGCGTCCATCCATTCCGTCTGCCGAACCTGCAACTGGTCGCCAATCTGCAGGAATCGATTGCGTTAAACAACGTCAGCAGCGGCCTGATCGTCATCGCCGGTTCCGGCATGTGCAATGGCGGACGCATCCGCCATCACCTGAAACATCAGCTCTGGCGTGCCACGACGCACGTGATCTTTCCTGGCTACCAAGCGGCCGGCACGCTCGGACGACAACTGGTGGACGGTGCAAAGTTCGTCAAGATCTTCGGCGAACAGATCAAGGTGAACGCGACCTTGCACACCATCGGCGGCCTGTCAGCTCATGCCGACCAAGCCGGCCTGGCCGAGTGGTATGGCGTGATCAAAGACCATCCGCCGGTATGGCTGGTGCATGGTGAAGACAAGGCGCGAATGGTGTTCGCCGACAAGCTGCGTCAAGACTTCGGTGCCAACGTCAGCCTCGCGCACCCTGGTGAATCGGTGGTGTTCTAAGCCAGTCGGCCGCCACGGGCAGCGGCCGTTACACTTGAACCAACACAAGATATATCTGCGCCAAGTCGCGATAATCCCTGTACTTTTTCACAAATGCTGAGGCGGTTTCGAACTCCGCCCGGAGCGCGCGATGGCTGAACTCGCTCAAATTGACAAGGCCGCGCGCCAGATGAAGACGCTGTCGCAGGCGCTGGATTCTGGCCGTCTCGGCCCGGTTCGACGCTTGGTCAACGCGCTGACGCCGGCCGAAATCGGCAACCTGCTGGAGTCGCTGCCGCCGGCCAAGCGCCTGATGGTCTGGGGCCTGGTGGATGCCGAGGACGACGGCGAGGTATTGGTCCACGTAGGTGAGGAAGTACGCGAAAGTCTGCTGAAAGACATGGACGAGGACGAAATCGTCGCCGCGGCGGAATCGCTCGACATCGACGACCTCGCCGACCTGTTCGACGACTTACCGGACACGGTCACTGATAGCGTGCTGCGTTCGCTCGACCGCAGCGACCGTGATCGTTTGGAACAGGCGCTGTCCTACCCGGAAGACAGCGCCGGTCGCCTGATGAATCCAGATGCGGTAACGGTGCGCACGGACGTCAGCGTCGATGTCGTTCTGCGTTACCTGCGCCTGCGCGGCGAACTGCCGGATCACACCGACCATCTTTACGTCACTAGTCGTCGCAACCAGTACCTCGGCCGTGTCGCGCTGGCGCGCATCATCACCGCGCAACCGGATACCTCGATCAACGAACTACTCGACGACACCCAGCCGGCGATTACCGTGGACACGTCTGGCGAGTCGGTCGCACATGTCTTCGCCGACCATGACTGGATCACCGCGCCGGTGGTTGACGCGAACAACGTGCTGCTGGGGCGAATTACCATCGACGACGTTGTCGATATCATTCGCGCCCAGGCCGAACATCAAGTGATGAGCGCGGCCGGCATGTACGAGGAAGAAGACCTGTTCAGCCCGGTGCCGCGCGCGGTTCGGCGGCGCTTGCTCTGGCTCGGCGTCAATCTCGCGACCGCCTTTCTCGCCGCAAGTGTTGTCGGGCGCTTCGAGGCCACCATCGAGAAGGTGGTCGCACTGGCAATTCTGATGCCAATCGTCGCCGGCATGGGTGGCAACGCTGGCACGCAAGTGCTGGCGCTGATGATTCGTGGCCTCGCGCTCGGTCAGGTCAGCACTTCAAACATCGCGGCCCTGCTGTGGAAAGAAGTGCGCGTCGCTTTCATGAATGGCATCGCGCTCGGCCTGTTGCTCGGCGTCATCGTTTGGCTGTGGTTCCGTGATCCGGTGCTGTCGCTTGTCATTGCCAGTGCATTGACGATCAATTTGTTGTCAGCCGCCAGCGCCGGTGTGCTGGTGCCGATGACTCTGAAACGGCTGGGCTTCGATCCCGCGCTCGCCGGCGGCGTGATCCTGACCACCGTCACCGATGTGATGGGCTTCGTCGCCTTCCTCGGCCTCGGCACGTTGTTCCTGCTGTGACCGCTGCCAAACCCGATGTGCTGATCATTGGCGCCGGTGTGATCGGACTGAGCTGCGCACTGGCGCTGGCACGTGCCGGTCGCAGCGTGACCGTGCTCGACCGTGGCGGCATCGGAGCCGGCGCCTCGCATGGCAATTGCGGCACGATCACGCCCTCGCATGCGTTACCGCTAGCGCAGCCCGGGGTGATTGCACAGGGCCTGCGTTGGCTGCTCAAGCCCGACGCGCCGCTGCGGATCGCGCCAACACTGGATCCGTCGCGGATCGCCTGGCTGGCGCGATTCGCGTTGAACTGCACGTACGCTCAAGTCGAACGTGTCGCGCCGGCCAAGGCTGCGATCCTGAACCGCTCGCGCGACCTGATCGAGGCCTTCATCCGCGACGAAGCCATTGACTGCGACTTCGGCGCCGACGGTGAACTGCAGGTGTTCCGCACCCGCCAAGCCCTCGATGCGGCCAGTGTCGAACTCGATGTGTTGCGTGCGCACGGCGTGTCGGTGGATGCATGGGACGGCGCGCGGGTCGAGCACGACGAACCGGCGCTGAAACCTGGCGTGGTCGGTGGCCTGTATTGGCCAAACGATGCCCACATCCGTCCCGACCGCTATGTCGCTGAACTGGCCGCACGCGCACACGCCGCCGGCGTCACCATTCGCGAACAAACCGCAGTCACCGGCTTTGATCGAAGCGGCGATCGCATCCACACCGTGCATGCCTGCAGCGAGCGCATTGCCGCGCGCGACGTGGTGCTGGCGGGCGGCGCTTGGTCGCCCTTGATTGCGCGCGATCTCGGCCTGTGTATCCCGATCCAACCCGGCAAGGGCTATTCGATCACCTATGTCCGACCGCAGCGCGCACCGCGGCGGCCACTCGTTCTGGCCGAACCGCGCGTCTGTGTGACGACGTGGGCGGCGGGTTATCGGCTTGGCAGCACAATGGAATTCGCCGGCTACGACGAGACACTGAATCGCGTCCGCCTCGATGCACTGGTACGCGGCGCGAGCGAATTCCTGCACGAACCGGTTGGCCCTGAGCGCGTCGAGGAATGGTGGGGTTGGCGCCCGATGACCTATGACGACCTGCCGATCATCGGTGCGTCGACGCGCATCCACGGGCTTTGGCTCGCCACTGGCCACGGCATGCTCGGCATGAGCATGTCCAATGCCACCGCCGAACTGCTCGCCGCACAAATGCTCGGACACGAGGCCTTCATCGACCCGCGTCCCTATCTGCCCGCGCGCTTCGCGGTCTGAGGCGACAACAGCGATCCGTGGCGCATCCGCTACGATGCTGCATTGACGATTCCGGAACGCGCATGATCAACAACGACGTACTACGCAGTATTCGCTACATGCTCGACCTGAGCGACACGATGGTGATCGACATCGCCAAGCAGGCGAACGCCGACCTTGTGCTCGACAGGACCCAGATCCAGTCGTTTCTGAAGAAGGAGGACGAACCCGGTTTCGCGGAATGCAGCGATGTCGTGCTCGCGCATTTTCTTGATGGGCTGGTGATCCATCGCCGTGGCCCCGCTCCCGGCAAGCCGGCGCGGCCGGTCGAAAAGCGCATGACCAACAACATTGTGCTGAAGAAGCTGAGAGTGGCCTTCGAACTGCAGGATGCCGATATGCACCAGGCCTTTGAAGAGGTCGGTTTCCCGGTCTCCAAGCCGGAACTGTCGGCCTTTTTCCGCCAGGCTGACCACCGCAACTACCGCGCCTGCGGTGACCAAATCCTGCGTAATTTCCTCAAGGGTTTGACGCTGATGGTTCGCGCTGCCTGAGCGGTTGCTAACATGTCTGCCATGAACATCGTCAGCGTGCATTGCGGCCATTCGCCGCTGATCATCAGTTGCCCGCATGACGGCAGCTTTATTCCAAACGCGATCGCGACACGCCTGACCGCGCGCGCGCAGATCGCGCCGGATACCGACTGGCATATCAGTCGCCTGTACGACTTCGCGCGCCGTGAATTCGGTGCATCGATACTGGTGCCGACACATTCGCGCTATGTCGCGGATTTGAATCGTGCACCGGATGGCGTGGCGTTGTATCCAGGGCGGCGCGAGACTGGGCTGCTACCGGTGCTTCGTTTCGACGGCGAACCGGTGTATCTCGAAGGCGAGGCGCCAACTGCGAACGAGATCCGTACGCGCGTCGCCAGCTATTGGCAGCCGTATCACGATGCCTTGGCGGCTGAGATCGCGCGCGTCCATGCCGAACACGGCCGCGTGCTGCTGTGGGAGGCGCACTCGATCCGTTCGGTCGTGCCGATGTTCTTCGACGGCCGTCTACCCGACTTGAACATCGGCACCGCCGATGGCGCCGCGGCTGGCCCGGCCTTGACCGCGCGCATCGACACCTGTCTGCGCGCGCAGTCGACGTATACACACGTCATCAACGGCAGCTTCAAAGGCGGCTACATCACCCGTCACTACGCCGATCCGGCACGCGGCATCGAGGCGGTGCAGCTCGAGATGGCGCAATGCACCTACATGGACGAAGACAGTTTCGCGTGGCGTGACGATCTGGCCAGACCCGTCCAGTCGATTTTGCATGCGCTGCTGGCCGCCGCTCTGGCATGAGTGACGCACTCAAGTCTCTGCTGGAAAAACACGGCAAGCGTCTGCGCATGCTGATCGAGGTGCATTGCAGCCGCGATCAGGGCCTGGACCCCGATGACATCGAGCAGGAAGTCCGCATCAAACTGTGGAAAGCGCTGGAGAGTGACAAGAATCTCGTCGCTGCTGCGTCTTATATCCAGAAGGTGGTCGTCACGACCGTGGTTGACGCCGTACGCCGGGCACAGGTTCGGTATGCGGAATCGATCGAGGACAAGGACGAGGCCGGCTTCGATCCCAGCGTTTCCAGCCCGTTGCGGCCGGAATCGCAAGCGGGTCGGCGCCAATGGTCGGATCTGCTGCTGCGCTGTATCGGGGAATTGCCGGAACGCCGGCGGCTCCCGGTCCAACTGGCCCTGCAGGGTTTCACCGCAGACGAAGTGGCCCGGATCACCGGGTCCAGTGTCACGGCGGCACAGCAGTTGTGCTACCGCGGCATCGAGGAACTAAAAACCCGGCTGCGCGAACTGGGCGCAGACGAGATTGAGGACTGAATGATGGCCAAGCTGAATCTTTCGACCCTGTATCGCGACGCCACCCGTGGGCTGCCGCAGGACGCCGACGCACGTCTTGCAACGGCCGAACTGCTGACCTTGGTCCGTGGCGAATCGCTCGGATCACGTCAGGGCGCGGCCTTGGCGGGGCTCGCCGCCTCGTCCGACCAAGCACTAGCCGCACGCATCGCGATGGCGACGCAGGACTGGTCGCAGGCCTTGGCCAACGATTTGGTGGCCTTGCGCCGTCCGGGCATGCGCGAACGCATCAGCGCTTGGTTCAAGGCCGCGACCTTGCCGCCGGTGTTCGCCGCCTGTGCAATTTCATTGTTGGCCGTCGCCGCGTGGCGCATCAGCGAACCCACGCGTGCACCGAGCCTTGCGCCAACGCCACAGCTCGCCGCAGACGACCTCTTATTCGGCGGTGATTTCGATGACTCCGTCGCTCAAACCAACGCTTCCGACGAATTATTCGACGGTGATTTCGATAGCTGATTCCGAACCGTCACGCGATCCTTGATGAACCCGGCCCGGCGCCGGGTTTGCCGGTAAGTCGAAGGCGTGCACGCAGGCATCGAACTCGGGCAGCGCAAAATCATGGGGAATGACGAGTCGCGATATCGGGTATCGACATTGCTGGCAATGCTCGAAAAATGCCACCGTAGCCAAATTGCCAACCTTGGTGGATGCTCCGGTCGGCGATCGACGCCAGGGCATTGCATTCGCTGCGCTTCGCCTTAGGATCACGCTGTCGTCAGCGATGGTCGCTGGCGGCGACATCCAGCGGAGAGAACAAGATGGCCAAGGGCATGGAAAAGAAGAAAGAAACCAAAAAGGCTCCGCAGAAGACCGCCAAGGAAAAGAAGGCTGCAAAAACAGCCAAGAAAGCGGGCAAGTAAGCGGACCGCTACAATGACAACGCCCGGGCTGACCGGGCGTTTCTTTTGCCGTGATGACCGACGTTTCGCCTTGGCGCTTGTGCGTTGCGCCGATGATGGAATGGACCACGAGTCCATGCCGCATCTTCCACCGCCTGCTATCGCCGCATGCCCGGCTGTATACCGAAATGGTGCACGCCAACGCCGCTATTCAGGGTGATCGTGCACGCCTGCTCGGATTCGACGTTGCCGAGCACCCACTGGCATTGCAACTCGGTGGTTCGGAGCCGGCATTGCTGGCGCAGGCGGCGCGCATCGGCGAGGACTTCGGTTACGACGAAATCAACCTCAACTGCGGCTGCCCAAGCGAGCGCGTGCAATCCGGTGCTTTTGGCGCCTGCTTGATGCGCGAACCAGCGCTCGTTGGCGAATGCGTCGCGGCGATGCGTGCCGCAGTCAAGATTCCGGTGACGGTGAAATGTCGCATCGGTGTCGACGACCAAGACGACGATGCTGGCTTGCATGGTTTCATCGATAGCGTGCATCGTGCGGGTTGTGACGTGTTCATCGTGCATGCGCGCAAAGCATGGTTGAAGGGGCTCAGCCCGAAGGAAAACCGCGAGATTCCGCCGCTGAATTACGGTCGCGTGCGCCGTCTGCGCGCTGAATTCCCGCAACTGACGATCGTGTTGAATGGCGGTCTGGCGTCGCGCGCCGCCATAGACGGCATGATCGATGACTTCGACGGCGTGATGCTCGGCCGCGCCGCTTATCACGACCCTTTTGTGCTGGCCGAACTCGAACGCGCACTGTTCGACCCGGGCCGCATTCTGCCCGATCGTGCCGATGTTCTGCGTGCCCTGCGGCCGGTCATCGACGCCCGTCTTGCACGTGGCGAATCGATCGCCCACTTCACCCGTCACCTCCTCGGCCTGTACCAAGGATTGCCCGGTGCCCGCCGCTTTCGCCGCATCCTCAGCGAAAACGCCCATCGGCCCGGTACCGGCTTTGAACTGATCGAACGCGCCATTAACGAAGTGGCGTCATTACGCGTCGCCGCCTGAGACTTGGCGACTCGGTAGTGTTCGCGCACAATCGGGTGAGTGCCGCTTCCCCGCGGTCAGGTTGGCTCCCATGTTCACATCTACCCCCGATCAGGCCGCGACTTGCGGCCTGTACGCTGATCCTGTCGCCTTTCATGAGGCGCTACGGCGGCTTGCACCCGCACTGGATCGCCCCGCCACTGCGCGTGGAGCCTTCTTTGTACGCCCTGACTATTTCGCACTCGCCGAGCAATCCGCGACCGACAATCTCTATATGGCATCCGGCACAGTCGATCGCACGCGTGCGCTGCGTGAACATGCCGACTTGGTCGATGCGATCGAGCGCGTGATCCCGACGCAAGTATTCCCCGGCCTCGCGGATGCGGCCGACGCAGTATTTCCGAACAACGTTTTTGCGACCGTGCCGGGCAAACTGATGATCGGGGCGATGCGCCATCCGGTGCGTCAGCGTGAAGCCGCACGCGACGACATTCCCGATTGGTTCCGCAACCACCACGGTTACGCCGTCGAATCACTGATCGCCCCCGGCGTTGTCGCGGAACTGACGGGTGCCTTGGTGCCGTATCGCGCCGCCGGCATCGGTTACTTTGGCCTGAGCGAGCGTTTGAACCGCGCCGGCACCGAAGCCATGCACCGCGCCTTCGGCTTGCGCACGAGCCTGATGTTCGACCTTGCGCCCGGCGAGTACCACACCAATGTCGTGATGAGTGTATTGGCCGGACGTGCATTAGTGCTCCACGCCGGCTCATTCGCCGACCCGGCAGTGCCGCGCCTGATCGCCGAGCGTTATGCGCCACATGTGATCTGGCTCAGCGACGACGAGAAAGCGAACTTCGTCGGCAATTGCATCGCCCTCACCAGCGATACCGTCTTCATGAGCGCGCGCGCCGATGCGGCATTGAGCGACCGAAATCGCGAGATTTTGCGTCATGCCGGCTTCAGCGTTCGCAGTATCGACTTGACCGAAATCGAACTCGCCGGCGGCAGTTTGCGCTGTTGCGTTGCGGAGATCTTTTGATGAGCATTTCTCAGCCGTTCGTGGCGCACAAATTCGGTGGCTCGTCGATGCGTGATGCCGAACGCATCGCGCACGTCGCTGCAACGCTTGCCACGCGCGCCGGTGAGCCGCAAATCGTCGTGGTATCGGCCATGCAGGGCGTTACCGATGCGCTCATCGATCTGGTGCACAGTGCCGCCGCACGCAGCGATGATTGGCGTGAGGCACTGGCACGATTACGCGATCGCCATCAGGCCGCGGCACTCGCGCTGCTCGGTGCACATGCGGAAGCCACGGTCGCGTGGCTCGATCAGGAATTCGCCAACCTCGCCGATGTGCTGCATGCGCTCGCCCTGCTCGGTACGCCATCACGCGAAGCGCTCGATCTGGTGCAAGGCCTGGGCGAAGTATGGTCATCGCACCTGCTCTCCGGACACTTCAAGGTGCGCGGTGATGCCAGCGTCTGGTGTGATGCCCGCGAAATCCTGCGTGTGCGCGCCGAAGAACTGGGCGTGATGGTCGACTGGCCGCTGTCGCAGGCGCAGTTCGATACCTTCCGCGAACGCCAACCATCGACACGTTACGTTGTCACTGGCTTTGTCGCACGCGATAGCGAAGGTCGCGCCACCACGCTTGGCCGCAACGGTTCCGACTATTCCGGCGCGATCTTCGGCGCGCTCGCGGCGGCCGTGGAAGTGCACATCTGGACCGACGTCGACGGCGTCTACAGCGCCGACCCGCGGGCAGTACCGGAAGCGGTGCTGATCCCCGAACTGAGTTATCACGAAGCCTGTGAACTGGCCTATTTTGGCGCCAAGGTCATTCACCCACAAACCATGGCGCCGGCGATCGAACGCCAGATTCCGATCTACATCCGCAATACCTTCAATCCATCGCATCGCGGCTCGCGCATCAGTGCCGAACGTTCGCTGGAACCACCGGTCAAGGGCGTCAGCGCGTTCAGCGGCCTGGCCATCCTGAACGTCGAAGGCGCCGGCATGATCGGCGTACCCGGCACCGCCGAACGCGTATTCGGCGCACTCCGCCACGGCAGCATTTCGGTGGTGATGATCTCGCAGGGTTCCAGTGAACATTCGATCTGCTGCGTCGTGCGCGAAGCGGAAGTCGATCGTGCTGAACGCCTGCTGGTCGAAGCGTTCACGCGCGAACTTGATCGCGGCATGATCGAGCGCATCGCGGTGACGCGCGGCATCAGCGTGCTTGCCGTAGTCGGCGATGGCATGGCCGGACATCCGGGCACTGCGGCACGCCTGTTCGACCAACTCGGACGCGGCCGCATCAATGTGCGCGCGATCGCGCAAGGTGCGAGCGAACGCAACATCTCGGTCGCGATCGATTCGGCCGACGCCGCGCGTGCCTTACGTGCGGTCCATGCCGGCTTCTATCTGTCGGCACAGACCATCTCGGTCGGCGTGGTCGGGCCCGGCAATGTCGGTGCGGTATTGATCGAACAGTTACGCGAAGCGGCGCCGCGCCTGCGCGCACAGTTCGGCCTCGACCTGCGCGTGCGTGCCATATCAGGCAGCCGCACGCTCGCGATATCGGAGACCGGCATCGACCTTGCGCACTGGCGCGACACCTACGCCCAAGCCGGTGATGGTGATCTCGATGCATTCGCGAAGCATGTGCACGCCTCGCACCTGCCGCATGCCCTGATCGCTGATTGCTCGGCCTCGCCGCTGGTGGCGGCGCAGTATCCGAAGTGGCTGGCCCAGGGCATCCATATCGTCACGCCGAACAAGCAGGCCGGCAGCGGCCCGATCGCGCGCTACCGCGAGATCCTTGCGAATGCGCGCGAATCGGGTGCACGCTTCCGCTATGAAGCCAGCGTCGGTGCCGGCCTGCCGATCATCACGACACTGCGCGACCTGATTGACACTGGCGACCGCATCGACCGCATCGAAGGCATGTTTTCCGGCACCCTCGCCTTTCTGTTCAATCGCTTCGATGGCTCACAGCCGTTCTCGGCCTTGGTCCGCGAAGCACGGCAACTCGGCTACACCGAACCAGATCCGCGCGACGATCTCGACGGCCGCGATGTCGCGCGCAAGCTTGTCATCCTCGCACGCGAACTCGGACTGGCGACAGAAGTCGCTGATGTCGATGTCGACAGCTTGGTGCCCGCCGAATTCGCGGCCGGATCGACCGACGATTTCATGGCGCAACTTCCGGCACTCGACGCGGCGATGCAAGAACGGCTCGATGCCGCGCGTGCAAATGGCGAAGTGTTGCGCTTCGTCGCCTCGCTGGATGCCTCTGGCAAAGCGCGCGTCGGACTGCGTGCCATGCCGGCATCGCATGCCTTCGCAAACGGCAAACTCACCGACAATTTCGTGCAATTCACAACTGCGCGGTACAACAAGAATCCGCTGGTGGTGCAAGGCCCGGGGGCCGGCCCCGATGTGACCGCGGCGGGCGTGTTTGCCGATCTGCTGCGCGTCGCCGCTTACCTCGGAGCGCGCGTATGAGTCGTGATCGCGCGGTCGCGTTCGCGCCGGCAAGTATCGGTAACTGCGCGGTTGGCTTCGACTTGATCGGCCACGCGCTGGAGGGTCCGGGCGACCGCGTGACAGCGACCCGTTTCGCCGGTCGCAGCGTGCGGGTTGATGCCATCCGCGGTCTACCGATCGAATTGCCGCGCGAGATCGAGAAGAACACCGCCGCGCGCGCAGTGGCATCACTATTGAACGCCGTCGGCGCGGATTTCGGTATCGCGTTGGAGATCGAAAAAGGCATCGCGCTGGGCTCCGGCATGGGCGGCTCGGCAGCGTCAGCAGTTGCGGCGCTCATGGCGGCGAACGATCTGCTCGACGCGCCGCTGCCTACCGAAGCGCTGTATCCGCACGCCATCGAAGGTGAATTTGCCGCCAGCGGTGGGCGTCACGGCGACAACGTCGCACCCAGCCTGCTTGGCGGGCTGGTGCTGGCCGGACAGGATCGACTGATTCGTCTGCCGGTGCCGAACGGTGTGCATGCGCTGCTGGTGCATCCGGACTTGGTCGTCGAAACCCGTGTCGCCCGTGAGTGTCTACGCGCACCCTACGCAATCGCTGATTTTGTGCCGCAGTCGGAAGCGCTGGCGCTGTTCCTGTCCGGGTTGTACACGAACGATATCGCGCTGATTCGCGCCGGCCTGCGCGATGTGCTGGTCGAACCGCGACGCGCCCATCTGATCCCCGGTTTCGCCGTCGTGAAGCAAACGATGCTCGACCACGGCGCCTTCGGTGCCAGTATTTCCGGTGCCGGCCCAAGCGTGTTCGGCTGGTTCAACTCACGCGCGGCCGCAGAAGCCGCAGAAGCCGATGCGCTACGCGCATTCGCCGAAGCCGGTCTGAGCGCTCGCGCCTATCTCTCACCGGTCGCCGCAGCTGGCGCAAGGATCGAAGCATGAAGGTCGTCTCCACCCGCGGCGGCGACCGCTGCAGTGTCGTCGAAGCCTTGAGCCGAGGGTTGGCGCGTGATGGCGGTCTGTATGTGCCGGAGCACTGGCTATTGTTCCGCACCGACGACTTTGCCAAGTGCGATGCACTGGCCGACATCGCTGCGGTACTGCTGCGTCCATTTCTCGCCGATTCGCCACTGGCCGACGCGGCCGCAGACATCTGTGCCGAGGCGCTCAATTTCGATACGCCACTGGTCACCTTGCCGGACGGTCGCACACATTTGTTGGAACTGTTTCATGACCCCACCGGCGCCTTCAAGGATGTCGGTGCGCGCGTGCTCGCGGCTTGCTTGTCGCGACTACGATTAGCCGATACACCCGATCTGACGGTGCTGGTAGCGACCAGTGGCGATACCGGTTCCGCGGTCGCCGGGGCATTTCATCGTCGTCCGGGATTCAAGGTCGCGGTGCTGTTTCCGGACCGTGGTGTATCGCCGCGTCAGAAGCATCTGCTGTCTTGTTTCGGCGACAACGTCACCAGTTACGCGGTCGACGGCACCTTCGACGACTGCCAAGCCATGGTGAAGGCTGCGTTCGCGAATGTTGGCCTGCAGGCTGCAGTACCGCTGACCAGCGCGAACAGCATCAGTATCGGCCGCCTGCTGCCGCAAATGGCCTACTACGCGCAAGCCGCACTGCGCCACATGCGTCGCGGCGGTGCAATCCTCAATGTCGCCATTCCGAGCGGCAATCTCGGCAATGCACTCGCTGCGATCTGGATACGCGCAATGGGTCTGCCGATCGGCGAAATCGCTATCGTCAGCAACGCCAATCGCGTGCTGCCCGACTTCTTCGAAACCGGCATCTACACGCCGCGGCCGTCGGTGCCGACGATCGCGAACGCGATGGACGTCGGCGCTCCCAGCAATCTCGAGCGTCTACGCGCTGGCTTTGCCGATGCTGGCCACCTGCATACGCAGTCGGTGGATGACGCCACCATTCGCCAGCGGGTTCCGGCGTTCCTCGCCGAGTTCGATACGGTCATTTGCCCGCATACCGCGACTGCGGCGGAGTTCGTCGCGGGTCGTCGCGCCGCCGGCGACTTGCGCGACTGGGCGATCGTGGCGACCGCGCATCCGGCCAAGTTCGAATCGGTGGTCGAACCATTAATCGGACGCCCGTTACCGGTGCCCGACGTGCTGGCACGCTGGCTGGCGGTACCGGCACACGCCTTGCCATTGGCGGCGCAGCCTGAGGCACTGGCGACGGTATTACGCACAGATTAAGCGGCTTCAGCCGAGATTCAATGCCGTTGCACCATCGTGGTCGCGTTTCCCGGCACCTTGCTCGGGGCTATGATCAAGACATGACCGATCTCCGTTTCCTCGTATTTGCTTGCCTGACTGCGTTCGCGGTTACGGCAGCGCGTGCGGAATCGGAGCGGTCGTTACGCGCGGCGAACACGACGGAAGCGACCCCGGCACCCTCGCCACCGACGTCGGCACGGTCACGTTACGACCGTGAAACGTATGAACCGAGTGCGCCGCTGATCGTGCGGCCAGTCGCGCCGACCCGCTACGACATCCGCCCGCAACGTACCGAAGCGCTGCGCAACCGCTATCCGATGCCGCGTGAAATTACCCAAGACATGCACCAAGCGATCGAGCAAGCGCAGCGCACACACGGCGGCAAGGTGCTGTCGGCCGACCGCCTGCGCAACGACGGTCGCGACGTCTACCGCGTCAAGCTGCTCACGCCGGGTGGACGTGTGCGCGTAGTGCAACTCACCCCTACCGAGCCATCGATTGCGCCCGAGTCGCGCGAACAACAAGGAGAACAGTGAATGCGGATCTTGCTCGTCGAAGATGAAGCGCCGTTGCGCGAAACCTTGGCCGCCCGCCTGAAGCGCGAAGGCTATGCGGTCGACACCGCCTGTGATGGCGAGGAAGCGATGTTCCTTGGCAAGGAAGTGCCGTTCGATGTCGCCATCATTGACCTCGGCCTGCCCAAGATGACCGGTCTCGAGTTGATCCAGAAACTTCGTGGCCTTGGCCAGAAGTATCCGATCTTGATCCTGACTGCGCGTTCCAGCTGGCAGGACAAGGTCGAAGGCCTGAAGACCGGCGCCGACGATTACCTGGTCAAGCCGTTCCATGTCGAGGAGCTGCTGGCGCGCATCAATGCGTTGATGCGCCGTGCCACCGGCTGGAGCAAGCCGCAACTCGAATGCGGCTCGGTCGTGCTCGATACCACGGCGCAGACGGTGACGGTGAGTGGTAGCGGCGTCGAATTGACCACCTACGAATACAAGGTGCTCGAATATCTGATGTTGCATGCCGGCGAACTGGTCTCGAAGGCTGACCTGACCGAACACATCTATCAGCAAGATTTCGACCGCGACTCGAATGTTCTGGAAGTATTCATCGGCCGCCTGCGGCGCAAGCTCGATCCCGACAACAGCCTGAAGCCGATCGAGACTGTGCGCGGCCGCGGCTACCGTTTCGCGATTCCGCGCACGAACTGACGCTGGCCGATGCGTCGCGCCCTGTCGTTGCAGACGCGACTGCTGTGGGCGGCGAGCCTCGCGCTCGCCGCCTTCCTTGGCGTCACCGGCTACGCGTTGGAACAGGCGTTCACGAAAAGTGCCTTGCAGTCGACGCGCGAACGTCTGCGCAGCTATGTGCTGTCTTATATCGCTGGCTCTGACATGAACGTGCGCGGCACGTTAATCCTGCCGGAAATCCCGCCCGACCCCGAATTCGAACGGCCGCAGTCTGGCTTGTACGCAGGCGTGATTGGTCCAGACTACGACTGGCGCTCAACATCGACGCTCGGTCGGCAGATTCCATTCGATATCCAGCTCGAACCCGGACGCACCCAATTCGATGGGCCGCTGGAGACCAACATCGGCGGTGTCTACCGCTATGCGCAAGGCGTGGCATGGGAGATCGGCAAGGGCAAGGAAGTGAAGATGACGTTCTTCGTCGCCCAGTCGGAAACTGCGCTGAAACGTCAGGTCAACGTCTTCCGGCGTACGTTGTTTTCCATCTCGGCACGGCAGCAGCAGTCTTGCTGCTGGTCCAGGTACTGATGCTGCGCTGGAGCCTGCGCCCGCTGCGCCAGGTCGCGAACGATCTTGGCCGCGTCGAGCGCGGCGAGCAGAACGAGTTACCCGACCGCTATCCGCGCGAACTGTCACCACTGACCTCCAGCATCAATGACGTCATCAGCAACGAGCGCGAACAACGCACGCGCTACCGCAATACGCTCGGTGATCTCGCACACAGCTTGAAAACGCCACTGGCGGTGATTCGCGGCCAACTCGATCAAACCGGCGACGGTGATGACACGCGTGTGACCATCGCCGAACAAGTACAGCGCATGGATGATCTGGTCGCCTACCAATTGGCACGCGCTGCAGCGTCCGGCCATGCGACGTTTTCGGCGCCGATCGAAATCGAGAAGCATGCCGAGGCAATCGTCACTGGCCTCGAAAAAGTCTATGCCGCACGTGGCATCCTGTGCGAATTCGAGATCGATGCGCAGGCACGTTTCTACGGCGAAACCGGCGACTTGCTGGAACTGCTCGGCAACCTGCTCGAAAATGCATTCAAGTGGGCCAAGGGTCGGGTCGTGCTGCAGGTGGTGCGGCTGAACCCGATCGGCACGCGCCGTCCAGGTCTCGACATCTGTGTCGACGACGACGGCCCCGGCATCCCCGACGACAAGGTCGAAACCGTGCTCAAGCGCGGCGTGCGCGGCGACGAACGCGTTCAAGGCCACGGTATCGGTCTCGCGATCGTGCAGGACATCATCAAGAGCTACCGCGGCCACCTCAGCGTCGAACGCAGCCCGGAACTCGGCGGCACCCGCTTCCACGTCCGCTTCGAAGCGACGCGCTGATCAGCTGGCGACGCGACGCCACGGTTGCCACTTCAAATAGGTCGCGGAACGCCACAGCCATTCCATCGGACCGTAATTGAAGTGGTTCAGCCAGACGCGAGAGAACACCGCCTGGAACGCGATCATCGCGACCACCAGACCCATCTGCTGGAAGCGCGGCACTTGCCCGAACCAGCCGGCACCGTAGCCATAGAACAAGATCGAGAACACCAGTGAATGAGTCAGGTAATTGGTCAGTGCCATACGGCCAAGCGGTGCCAACCAACCGACCATCCGCTTGAAGAAGCGTTTGCGCAACAACAGCACAAAGCTCGCGATATATGCCGCGCAGAGCAGTACTTGACCGCACCAGCCAAGCAGGCCGACCAGCATGTCCGGACCGCGTGCAGCGATCCACGCCGGGTGATAGAGCAATATGCTCGAAACAACCGCGAAGGCCAGACCGAACGGCCAGCCAATCCAAGCCATGGCGCGGAACAGCACGAGATGCTGCTCGGGATTGCGGATCTTGCCGGTCTCGACTAACCACCAACCCAACATGAAGATCGGTAGCAACAGGAATAGTGCGAAGAACGGCGCACCACCCAAGCCATTGAGCGTCTCTCGGGCACGGAATTTGGTCGCGACCCAGTAACTCTTGCTGGTCATCGCCTGTTCTTCCCAGAACTCGCCCTTGGTCTGGCGTTCACGGCGCATGAACCAACTCTCCGCCGGCAGCTTGTCATCCTTGTCTTTTTCGGCCTCGACGTCAGCATCGGACTTCGCCGTTCGATCACTGCCGTTTCCGGTGTTGTCGTCGGCCTCATCATTATCCTTTTCACCGACATCGCCGGGCGCGATCTTGCGCGCCTCCGCCAGCAACTCGGCTTCGCGCTTTGGCCACGCTTTGGTCAGTTCGACGCGCTTGGCCTCGCTCTGGTCATAGCGTTCCTGCATGTCGACCGGATCACGGCGAACGCCTTCGACGATGCCGGCCATCGACATCATCAGGATCGGAAACAGCGACATGCCGACGGCGACACGCAGCAACCCTTGCGGATCGCGCAGGAAGCGCCAGCGATCTTTGCCGCGCAGCCACAGCGCGACTGCAACGATTGCGGCGATGAAGGCATAACCGCCTAGCACATGGCTGTCCATCGCAATCAGTGCATGCGCGCTGCCGGCGATGGCGACAATCGACAACGGCAGCTTCATGCTCGCGGTGCCACCGCGTCGCAACCAGATCACCGCCAGCAGCAGGAACGCACCGATCGCATAGTCGTGCAGAATGTCGCCGGTCCACAGGAATACGCTATGCAGCAAGCCGATCAGCAACAGCACACCAGCGCGGCGCGCAAACCATGCGATGAACGGGCGCCCAGCTTCCTCGGCACGCAGCAGCATCACCGCGAAACCCATGCCGAATAGCAGTGAAAACAGTTTGTAGAACTTGCCTTCGACAAATACTTTCACCAGAAATCCGGCGGCATGATCGAAGTCGCGCAACCCGAGATCGGGCGCGGTTAGCACTGCGATGGGTCGGTTGAACCACTCGATGTTCATCATCAGGATGCCGATCAGCGCGAAGCCGCGCAGCACATCCAACACATCGATGCGCTGCGACTCGGCAATCGGTGCCAGTTCCACTACTGCCGCGGTTGCAGCCGCCGGCTCGCTCGCGTCATCGGCAGCCGCGTTCAGATCGTGCGCCATGGTTCATATCCCCAGAAAAATCCGCCGCCTGCGCAACGTGAACGGAGCCTAGCGGTGGGCGCGGGAAAATCGCCGTGCCATGCGTCATGGCAACCACTGACAGCTGTCAGGCATCGACGATGACCGCCTCGAAGCGGGCATGGCCCGAGGCGCGGTATTTGCGCTCGAACGGCGTCAGCGTCGCCGCATCATCAGCCAGCGTCTGTACCGCACCGGTACGACCGAGCAACTGCGCCGCCCGCACAAACTCATCCGCGTAGATGCGCCAATTCGTGCGCAGCACGACACGACGCGCATTCGCGAGCAAGACAGGGAACACCGGATGCCCGTGCCAACGGCGCATCAGGTGCTCAGGTTTCGGCCACGGGTTCGGATACAACACATACAGCACATCAATCGCTATCCGCGCCGCCGCCAACAGCCGCAACAGCGTCGCAGCCTCGGCGCGCATCAGGGTGACGCGACCATGGTTCGCATAGCCTTGTGGCGCAAGCCGCCCGAGCCGATCGGCAGACTGGTCGATACCCAGCAATTCCGCGTCGACATGGTGTTCGGCAAGTTGCAGCGTGCTATCGCCATGCCCGCATCCGAGATCCACGACCAACGAGCGCACGGCATTGCGCGTCGCCGACCAGCGCTTGAACTGCGCCTCGGTCGGCGCATGCAGCGGCGCTCGCCACGCCTGCGCACAATGGCGCTGCACGATCGCAGCCAGTCGCGTATGCATTCCTTGTTGGCTGCTGACGATCTGCGGCGAGTTTCCTTCCATGCTGCGATTTTGCCTGCATTGAGCGGCAATGCGAGCAGCGGCTAAGCTGCGCATCCCTTAGCCGCCCGAGTCTGCATGAGCGCCACACGCTACATCGACCTGCCTTCGCCCTATCGGCTGCACCGTGGCGGCCAGCTCGACCGTGCCCGACTCGCCTACGAAACCTGGGGTGAGCTGACTGCTGATCGCGGCAATGCCGTGCTGATCCTGACCGGGCTGTCGCCGGGCGCACATGCTGCATCCTGTGCCGACGATCCGTCACCTGGCTGGTGGGAAGCCATGATTGGCCCCGGCAAGGCGATCGACACCCAGCGCCACTTCGTCATCTGCGTGAATTCGCTCGGCAGTTGCAAGGGTTCGACCGGCGCGGCATCGATCAATCCGGCGAGCGGACAAGCCTATCGTTTGAGCTTTCCCGAACTCACGCTCGAAGATGTCGCCGCGTCCACCAAACATGTGCTCGACGCGCTCGGCGTAACCCATTTGCGGGCGCTAGTCGGTCCGTCGATGGGCGGCATGACCACGCTTGCTTTCGCCGTGATGTTTCCGGGGCTGGCATCGAATCTGGTACTGATTTCAACGGCACCGCATTCGCTGCCATTCGCCACCGCGATCCGATCAGTGCAACGCGAGGCAATCCGCCGCGATCCCGCTTGGAAAGACGGCAACTACAGCGCCGATGCCTGGCCCGAGAACGGTTTCCGCATCGCCCGCAAGCTCGGCATGGTCACCTATCGTTCGCCGCAGGAGTGGCGCAGCCGTTTCGGCCGCAAGCGCATGAACGTGCCCGATCCACGCCCGTTTGAGCGCGAATTCGAAGTTGAGGCCTATCTCGATGCACATGCCGATCGTTTCGTCGGCAGCTTCGATCCGAACTGCTATCTCTACCTGTCACGAGCGATGGACTGGTTCGATCTCGCTGACCACGGTGGCGCCGTCGATATCGCACTGGCGCGCAGTCAGGCGCGGCGCGCGCTGGTGATCGGTGTAACGACCGACATCCTGTTCCCGATCGAGCAGCAGCGCGAGATCGCCGAAGGGCTGCGCCATGCTGGTGCGATCGTCGAATACCACGCACTACCGAGCATTCAGGGCCATGATTCGTTCCTGGTCGACTTCGAACGCTTCGCGCCGCCGGTCGGTGATTTCCTTAACTCGCTGTGACGCAGTGTCTTCCGCATCACCGGCGCGCCCGCTATGATGCGCGCCCCTGCACGGCCGGTGTGGCGGAATTGGTAGACGCGGCGGACTCAAAATCCGTTTGTGGTGACACAGTGTGGGTTCGAGTCCCTCCACCGGCACCAAGTTCAAGAAGCCCGCGCAAGCGGGTTTTTTTATGCCTGGAGATTGCGGGCATGAGGTGACGCTGCGATGAGCGGGATTGAGAACAGGCATCGCAGCGGCCATTCAGGGCAACAGCGCGATGAGCGCATCGCTGGCGTCAATTGCGCACGATCCGCAACATCACTGGCGTCTGATGCCGTTCGGGACCGTCATCCGAATTCGGTAATTTCGCTGTCGCGTCAATTTGCCCGTGTTTTGTGCGACGCAACACGTCACACTCGGTGACAAATCAGGCGATGCGTTGCCGCATGGAATGCGGCCAGCGCACGTTCGCGAAAAGCGGGCGAAATCACAGTCGGGGCTGTGGCACCTGTTCCCGTAGCTTTGATTCTCGTCTCGACGGCGTCTGCGCAGCACTTCGTTGCGATGGCTGGCGTCGGCCCTTTCCGAGTAGCTTATTGATGCAATCCGTTGTGCCGCCATCCCTTGTTCTCTCCAGCCCGACCGATGTGCCTGCGCGTGACAGCGGGCTTCTTGGCCTGGTCTTGCTTGCGCAGTTCCACGGCATAGCCGCAGATATCGAACAGTTGCGCCACGAATTCGGTGCCGGTCGCGACATTCCCTTTGATGAAACCGCCTTGCTGCTCGCGGCCAAGTCGATGGGACTGAAGGCGCGCATCGGCAAACATCCGGCCGCGCGAATTGCGATGGCAAGCTTGCCGGCATTGGCGATACAGGGTGACGGGCAACATTTCGTCATTGCCAAGGCGGCGGACGACAAGGTGCTGATCCAGGACTTCGTGCTCGGGCGCGCCGTGATCCTCACGATGCAGGAATTCATGGCGCGCTTCGCTGGCCGCTTGTTCATGGTGACATCACGCGCTGCGCTGCTCGGGCAACTCGCCAAGTTCGACTTCACCTGGTTCATTCCCGCTGTCGTCAAGTACCGAAAACTGCTCCTTGAAGTGCTAGGCGTGTCCTTTGTGCTGCAACTGTTCGCACTGGTCACGCCGCTGCTGTTCCAGGTGGTCATGGACAAGGTGCTGGTGCACCGCGGTTTCACCACGCTGGATGTCGTGGTCACAGCGCTGTTCGCGATTGTCTGCTTCGAGATTGTGCTGACGACGCTGCGCAACTACGTATTTGCGCACACGACCAGTCGCATCGATGTCGAGCTGGGCGCGCGCCTGTTCAGACATGTGCTGGCACTGCCGCTTGCCTACTTTGAAGCGCGGCGTGTCGGTGACACGGTGGCGCGCGTCCGCGAACTAGAGAGCATCCGCAATTTCCTGACCGGTCAGGCGCTGACGTCGGTGCTCGACCTGCTGTTTTCGTTCGTGTTTCTGGCGGTGATGTTCTATTACAGCGGCTGGCTGACGCTGATTGTCGTGATCTCGCTGCCTTGTTACGCGCTCTGGTCAGCGACGCTGACGCCAATGATCCGCGCGCGCTTGAACGAGAAGTTCGCGCGTGGCGCCGACAACCAGGCGATGCTGGTTGAGACCGTGAGCAGTGTCAGCACGGTCAAGGCGATGGCGGTCGAACCGCAGATGACACGGCAATGGGATCAGCAGCTCGCCGCTTATGTGACCGCCAGTTTGCGCGTGACGCGGCTGGCAAACATCGGGCAGCAAGGCGTGCAACTGATCCAGAAGCTGGTCACCGTCGCGACCTTGTGGTTCGGCGCGCGGCTCGTGATCGAGGGCAAGCTCAGTGTCGGCCAGTTGATCGCATTCAACATGCTGGCGAACCAGGTTTCGGCGCCCGTCGTGCGGCTGGCGCAGCTCTGGCAGGAGTTCCAGCAAGTCGGTGTCTCGGTGGAGCGCCTCGGCGACATCCTGAATACGCGCACCGAAGCGGCCGCCAGTCGCATTGCGCTGCCGGCCATCAAGGGCGCCTTGCAGTTCGACCAAGTCGTGTTCCGCTACAAGCCGGACACCGCTGAAGTGCTGCGCGCAGTTTCATTTTCGGTGGAGGCCGGCGAGGTGATCGGCATCGTCGGCCGCTCCGGCTCAGGCAAGAGCACACTGACCAAACTGTTGCAGCGGCTCTATGTGCCGGAGCGTGGCCGGGTCCTGGTCGACGGCAATGACCTGGCCCTCGCCGACCCGGCATGGCTGCGACGTCAACTCGGGGTGGTGTTGCAGGAGAACGTGCTGCTCAACCGTTCAGTGCGCGACAACATCGCGCTTGCCGACCCGGGCATGCCGCTCAGTCTCGTCGTCGACGCGGCAAAGCTTGCTGGCGCGCACGAGTTCATCAGCGAACTGCCGCAAGCGTACGACACCATGGTCGGCGAGCATGGCGACACGCTCTCGGGTGGCCAGCGGCAACGCATCGCCATCGCACGCGCACTGGTGTCGAATCCGCGCGTGCTGATTTTCGATGAGGCAACCAGCGCGCTCGACTACGAATCGGAACGAGCGGTCATGCAGAACATGCGCGCGATCTGCGCCGGACGCACGGTGCTGCTGATTGCGCATCGGCTGTCGACGGTACGCCATGCCGACCGCATCATCGTGATGGACAAGGGCCAGATCGTCGAGTTCGGAGCACCCGATGAATTGCTGGCGCAGCCCGAAAGCCGCTTCGGGCAGATGTACCGGATGCAGCAGGCATGAGTATGCGCCTTCGCTTTTCAGCTTGGCGCGAGTTCGCCGCACACTACGCGAAGGTATTCCGCGGGTACTGGGATATCCGTGCCCAACTTGATCCGCCAGTGCGCAGCCAGGACGAGCTTGCCTTCCTGCCCGCGCATCTGGAACTGGTCGAGTCGCCGGTGTCGGCCAAGCCGCGGCTGGCGATGCACCTGATCATCGCGATGTTCTTCGTCGCGCTGTTGTGGGCTGCCTTCGGTCGTCTCGACATCGTTGCGGTCGCACCCGGGCAGACGGTGCCTGGTGGACGCACCAAGACCATCCAGCCGCTCGAAGCTTCGGTGGTCAAGGCCATCCACGTGCGTGATGGTCAACGCGTCAAGGCTGGCGACCTGCTCATTGAACTCGACTCGGCCATCACCGAAGCCGATGTTCGCAAGTCTGGTGATGCTCTCGAATCCGCAACACTCGGCGCCGCGCGTTATGCGGCGCTGATCGATGCCGTCGAGAAGAATCGCCCCCCGCAATCCCCTTTCACCGTGAACCTGGAACCTCCGTTCGCCCAGAGCCCGTCGAAGGGCGCCTCCCCCGGACCCTCGTGAGACGGGGTCTGCTCTCGTGGGTTCGGCTTCAGCCGAACGCTCTCAATCCAGGTCACTGACGCCCGCTCAAATCACCGCCCAAACTCGTCTGATTCAAAGCGAATACGGCGCCTACCTCGCCAAGCGTGACGCCGCCGAAAGCCAGCTTGCGCAACGCACCGCGGAACTCGCAACCACACGCGAACTGATCACCCATCTGGTCGACAGCGACCGCATCGCAACCGCACGTGCCGCAGACGTGAAGCGCCTGCTCGGCAAGGACTTCGTTTCGCGTCACGAGTATCTGACCGCGGAACAGGCGCGCATCAGCGCCGAACAGGATCTCGCGACCCAGCGCAGCCGCATCAATGAACTCGAAGCCGCCATCAGCACCGGTCGTGAAGCGCGCGACACCGTGACTGCCGACTTCCGCGCGAGTCTGCTCGACGGTCTGCGCCAGGCCGAGGAACAGATCGCGCAGTTCAGTGAAGACGCCACCAAGAGCCAGCGCCGTGACGCGCTGATGCGCCTCACCGCCCCTGTCACCGGCACGGTGCAACAACTGGCCATTCATACGGTCGGAGGTGTGGTCTCCCCGGCACAAGCACTGATGGCCATCGTTCCCGAAGATGAAACCCTCGAAGTCGAAGCGATGATCCTGAACAAGGACATCGGCTTCGTACACGAAGGCCAGGAAGCCGTGATCAAGATCGAGTCGTTCCCGTACACGCGCTACGGCACCATCATCGGCACCGTGCAGACGGTCTCGCACGACGCCATCCAGAACGAACAACTCGGTCTCGTCTTCCAGGCACGCATCCGCATCGCCCGCAACGAACTCAACATCGACGGCGTCAACGTCCGCCTGTCCTCCGGCATGAACGTCACCGCCGAAATCAAGACCGGCTCCCGCCGAGTCCTCGACTACCTGCTCAGCCCACTGTCGCAACACGCCCAGGAGTCGATGCGTGAGCGCTGATTCCGAAATATCGCAACCCAACCTCAGAAATTTCCTAGGCGCCGGCGAGATGCCGGCGTGGACAATGCAACGCTTCCCGGTTTCAACTTCACCTTGAGTATCCAATCCATGAGCACAGAACGATCCAGATCCAAACGCCTTCGCTGGTTGCTGTTTGCGGGCGTGGTGGCCAGCTTTTTCTGGCGTGGCCATCTTGGTTGCATGTTGGGCTATCCCGAATGCAATCCGTTGTATTCAGTTCCAGCGATGCCGGATTGGGAGGTGCCGTCGAATCGAGTCGAAAAGGCCGGATATGACGCTGCGATGGCGTTGCAACTGCCAGAGGGCGTGCTTGAGCCCGTGCCATTCGACTTCCGAGGCGCTCGCATCAAAGCGATTGAGTCCAACTTCTCGGCATTCGAAATTCATCAGAGTGTTGCGGAACAGTACTTCGATCATTTGTGTGCGACAGAGGCGGGGGCGCAAATCTTCGACCGGGCGACCGGAGTCGACGGCTTTCGATTACTGCGTACCCCTTACGACCTGATTGACAAACCAGTCGATCGCGATCGGTACAGCTACGATGCTGCGTTTCGAATTCGGGGAGGGGGCTCGTCGGAAATAGAAAATTGGCACGGGGGCTGGCCCGAATATTTGGTTCAACCCGTGAACGGCCAGTACTTGTTTCTTGAGCAACCTGAGACCGATCAGATCAACACCGTGATTCGCTTCGCGAGAGGGTTGAATTCGAATCCGCCCTCCGGCTACCAGAATGGGCTCTCTTCAAACCGAAAGGTCGATGGCATCTGGCGACATTTCGAATTGCCGCTGATGGTCGTTCCAGAGCGTTCTGTCTCACCCAAGGCTCAGTATGGAATTACCTGGCGTGGCATCAGGCGCGAGCGTGACCGGGAATTTGCCATCGCTGGTGGCGAACTCATCGTCATCGAAATTGCTACATCCAGAGTATTAGCGGTCAATCGCGAGTTCGTCCTGAGCGGCCGCGACCATCAGCGGTCGCGTATTTGGTGGACAAACGCGAAGAGCTGCGGCCCGAATCGAAAGAGGGAGACGCTCGCTTACCTTCCCCTGCTGGCAGAGCGCGTTCTCGTGCCCAGGCCGGGAGTGAATGCGCCGTTCCTCGATCTGCCGGCAAGTTCATCCAGAAGCCACTAAGCATGCCGACCCAGAACTTCGTTGTTGCACCCGGGGAAGCTTGATCCCTGATTCCGAAAATTCGCACCCCGAATTCAGAAATTTCCTAATCGCCGGCGAGACGCCGGCGCCGACAATGCCCCAGTTTCCCATTTTGTCTTCACCTTGAGAGTCAGCCGAATGAATCAGCCTCCACCCCTTCCAGCGAAACCTCGTCGTCTGCGAGCGCTCTTGTTGATCGCCGCACTGATCTCTACCGCGATCTATTTCCGTGGCTACGTCGGCTGCATGCTGTACCCGGAGTGCAACCCGTTGCTCTCGGTATCAGAAATGCCGCCTTGGGACGTGCCAACGAACCCGGTTGAAAAAGCAGGTTACGACTTCGCCCACGCGTTGCAGTTGCCCGATGGCGTACCGAAGCCGGTGCCCTTCGACTTCAGGGCGGCACGAATCAAGGCAATCGAGTCCAATCTCTCAGCATTTGAAATTCACCAGGATGTCGCTCAGCAGTATTTCGATCATTTGTGCCGGAGCGAGGCAGGTGTGCAGATTCTTGATCGAGCGACGGATGTTGATGGAGTTCGACTCTTGCGGACACCGTACGACTTGATCGGAGCGCCGGATCATGATCGATTTGGCACAGAGAACGCATTCTCGATTCGAGTCGGCGGACGATCAGATTTGGACCGAATGCCGCATGGACTGCCAGTCGAATTTGTCCAGCCGGTCAATGGACAGTACCAATTCTTGGAGCAGCCAGAAGTCGTAGAAGCCGACAAAGTTGTTCGATTTACGCGAATGCTCCATCCGAGTCCACCCGCAGGGTTTCAAAATGGAGTTTCATCAAACCGCAGGATCGACGGAGTGTGGCGGCATTTCGAACTGCCGCTCATGGTCGTACCAGAGCGTGCTGCAGCATCTCGCGCTGAATACGGAATCACTTGGCGTGGAATCCGTCGTTCGCGTGATCGCGAATTCGCGATTGCTGGAGGCGAACTGATTGTGGTCGAAATTTCGACATCAAGGGTGATGGCCATCAATCGCTCGTTCGTCTTGAGCGGCCGTGACCATCGTCCGTCGCGCATCTGGTGGGCGAACGCCAAGAGCTGCGGGGTGGACCGACGATCCGAATCGATTCCTCGGATAGTTGCTCTTGCGGAGCGCGTCCTCGTGCCCAGGCCGGATGTCAACGCGTCGTTCATCAATCCGCCAACTAATTGATCGAGAGAAAAACATGACAACGACCGCACGCAACTACTTGGATATGGCACTGCTCCAAACAGTGGCAGAAAGTTATCTGCACTTGGAAGCCGGCCAACGATGGTCATTCCTGCCGCCAGGGCAAGAAGCAGTCGAACTTGCAGTGATTCTGAGGCAGGGAAGCAACCATCCGAACCGAAACGCTGGTGGCGATGGTGCCACGGGGCTCACCGATACTCAGCAAGACTACTTCGGCGACAACTACGAAATCGTCATGCACTACCCGAATGATGCCTCTGGGTTCTCGGCGACGCTCTTCGAGCGGAAGAATGCGGCCGGACACGGCACAGGTGAATTTTTCCTCTCTTTCCGCAGTACCGAGTATCCATACGCAACGCTTGGTGGTGATTGGGCGCGTGACGGCAAACCCGGCGCCGATGGTGACATTGGCAGTCATGGATTTGCACTGGCGCAGCTGTCGTCGATGGAAGAAATGTACCGTCAGCTGCGCCTCGGCAACATTTTCCAAGTGACGAACACCACAACCGGCGAAGGACATTGGGTTCCGAATGCTGAGGTTCTGCGGTTTTCTCAATCACAGAATCTGACCGTCACCGGTTATTCGCTCGGTGCGCATATGGCTACCGCATTCGCGATCATGCATCCCGAAGTGCAGGCCTACACATTCAATGCGGCAGGCGTCGGTACGATCAACGGGCAACCGCCGACTGCCACGGGCCTTCTCGAGGTGATCCGGTTCTACGATGCGGTCATGGCGTGGGATGGCAGCAGTGAAACAACGCCGAATTCGCCGTTGTTTCCCGAGTTCCATGTCGGCCTCGCAAACTACCGTGGTTGGCTCGCAAGCGGCGGGCAGAGTCCGCTCACTGATGACATTCGCCAGTTCATTTCGTACTTCTCGGGCGGCGATGAGGTGTATGGCGAGCGCGGTGACGCTGTAATGGCGATGCTCGACCGACATCTGGGTGGAACAATTGGGATTGGCCTAGAGCAGCAAGCCAGCGCGCTGGCCAACTACGCAATTTCAAATTTGAACCCGGACCGTCTCGTCTCCAGCGTCGGCGAGTTTCTAGCTGGTCAAATATTCATCAACTGTTCGGTCACGGTTCGTTTTTCGATCCGCAGATCGTTGCGAACAGCGGCTGGCACGCGCCTGCGCTTGGAATCGCGATCGAGGACCTGCCAATGACACGCGGCTTCGGCTTCCTCGAGTATTTTGGCCCAGATTTCTGGGAGTCGTTCAGGAGCCTGGTCGGTGAATATGGCGACACGCATAGCATTACACCGCTGATTGACGCGCTGACCGTCATCGACATGCTGCAACAGCTTGACTCGACTTTCGTTATTTCTGACTTCGGCGCGGTTTTGAGCGCTGCAGCGAATCGTGTCGAAACAATCGAACCACCATCGACTGGCGGTATGTCGGGGACATTCGGCAATTGGACGCGTGCAATCTCGCCAGACAAGCTTTACGACAGCGATGCGCTTGAGAATGTCGTCAATACGATGTCCCGATTGTTTCTTGGTACGGCGCATGTGGATTTGGTTGGCGACTATGACAATGTAGACGGCTTTGCAGATCGTGATCTGCGCAATCTGCTTCATTCGCGTATCGACGCCATCATTCATTCATCAGGGTTTGCCGCTGCAAATCAGGCAGACATGCGAATCCTCGATCTGTCGAGCTTTTCTGCGAGCGAAATGGCCAATCGAGCGCAAGATGACCTTGCATTTCGCTACGCGCTGATGAATGCCGACTCGTTCGTAGTGACTGGACTCAACACCGATGATCTTTATGCGCAGCACAACACTCAAGGTGAGCTCGATGATCTGAGCATTGCCTATCTCGCCGATCGCTCGAGCTATTTGGCGTTCAAGCTGCGTTACGACAGCGGCCAGGAGGACGAGAATGACGGTTCTTGGCGCTACCCTTGGGCTGCCATTTCGGCCACCAATCCATATGGAGTCATCGGCGGCTTTGGTGACGAAATCAGTGCCAACCTCGGCGACAAGCCTTACACCGAAGAGTGGAACGACAGCAGTGTTCAGGGGAATTGGGAGTACATCGACTACTCGGGCGACACTGACATCCGCTTCTCGGTCGACGGCAGCAATGAATACTTTGTTGAAATTCGCAATCACATCGTTGCCTTCGCCGACGAGGAAGGCAGCACCCTTGACGGAGGTGCGCTGTCCGACCGACTTTACGGCGCCGGTGGCCACGATATTTTGATCGGCAATGACGGTGATGATCGTCTCGAAGGGGGCGATGGCGACGATCGGCTGATCGGCGGTGACGATGGCGATGAGTTGCTCGGCGGCGATGGAGCGGACGTCTATGTGGTCGGATACGGTCACGACATCATCGACGACAGCGACAAGAATGGCACCGTGTTGTGGGGCGCATCTTCAGAGGAAGGCGGCTTCCGACTGCAGGGCAGCACAGGAGTCGCAGCGGTGGACTGGGTGCAGTTGTCTGCGACGAGTTGGGTTGATCGTCAACACACGATTTACTACACGCTGGTGACGGCATGGGATGGCAGCACTCGTTTGCAGGTCAGTGCACCGGGCATGACGGACGGAACGGGCCGCGTATGGATCGAGAATTTCGTGCCGGGCAATTACGGCATCGCGCTGCCGGGTCGACTCTGGGTCAGGCCACCGGCTACCTGGTCGAACCTGATCCGGAAACGTACGCTGGTGTGTTGTATGGCGAAGGGACCGAAGACCACCACATGGTGGGCAGTGTTGATGCAGACAGCATCTATGCCGGAGACGGCGTCGACTGGATCGAAGCTGGACTTGGGCGCGACCGGGTCATGGGGCGTGCAGGCAATGACTTTCTGTTTGCGAGCGTCTGGCGTGATCCGG
The DNA here is from genome assembly GCA_016708465.1 of Rhodanobacteraceae bacterium. Classification (GTDB taxonomy): domain Bacteria; phylum Pseudomonadota; class Gammaproteobacteria; order Xanthomonadales; family Ahniellaceae; genus JADKHK01. The sequence goes on along the minus strand of JADJFT010000008.1, from coordinate 164,746 downwards.
CGACTGGCGCTGCGGCTCCGGCCGCGGATGACGCCGCGGGCGACTTGCTCGATGGTGGCGCAGGCGACGACTTGATCGTCGGCGAAGCGGGTGCGGATCTGGTGTTTGGCGGCAGCGGCAGCGACGTGATCCACGGCGACGCTGGCGACGATCTAATCTTTGGAGACGGCACCGGAGGTGGCAACGGCGATTGGTCGGTCACGCGGGACGTCACGTTGAATCCGGATGGCAGCTGGAATTTCACCTCGACGCTGACCGGCGTGGCGATGGACATCGATGGTGACGGCGACGCGGATGTGATCCTGGCCGGCGCCGGTGCGGATTTTGTGCACGGCATGGAAGGCAACGACTTCATTGACGGCGGCGAAGGCAACGACGCGCTCTGGGGTGGTAACGGCGCCGACACATTGCTCGGGGGCGATGGTGATGACCACCTGATGGGTGGACACACCATGATCCTCAACGCAGATGGTACGCAAGGCTACACCACCGTCATCGACCCTGAAGACGTCGGCGATCTGATTGACGGCGGCGCAGGCGACGATCGCATCTACGGCAATGCCGGCGACGACACGCTGGTAGGTGGCAGCGGCGACGACGTGATCCAGGGCAACGATGGCAACGACTCGCTGCGCGGCGGCACCGACAACGACGAACTGATTGCCGGTGAAGGTGATGATGTGTTGTCGGGCTACACGCATCAACTTCGCCCGCAACGATCTCAACATCGACGGCGTCAACGTATGCCTGTCCTCCGGCATGAACGTCACCGCCGAAATAAAAACCGGCTCCCGCCGAGTCCTCGACTACCTGCTCAGCCCGCCATCGCAACACGCGCAGGAGTCCATGCGTGAGCGCTGATTCCGAAATATCGCAACCCAACCTCAGAAATTTCCTAGGCGCCGGCGAGATGCCGGCGCGGACAATGCAACGCTTCCGATTTCAACTTCACCTTGAGTATCCAACCCATGAGCAATGAACAACCCAAGCCCAAGCGCCACCTATGGCTGGTGCTCGCCACCCTCGTGGTCGTGGCACCCGTCGCCTACGTCTGGCGCGGCGACATCGGTTGCATGGCGTATCCCGAATGCAATCCGTTGATTTCGGTGCCGGCGACGCCGGATTGGAACGTACCGACGAATCCGCACGAAAAGAAAATGTACGACCTCGCGCATTCGCTGAAGCTGCCAGACGGCGTAGCCGAACCGGTCCCGTTCGACTTCAAGGCCGCGCGGCTCAAGGATCTGTACGGCGAGCGCTCAGTCGCACAGCAGTACTTCGAACACCTCTGCGCAACGGAGTCCCGCGACTACGTCTTCAAGCGCATCCCGAATGTCGACGGCTTCCAGATCATGCGGCCACGTCCGGAGACAATGGACACGCCGCAAGACTTCGATCGCTATGGCGTTGAGGAGCCGGTGGGGTTTGGTTGGCAAAATGACGACGACCAATTGACCGATGGCGGCAAGTTCGAAATTGACCTGCTCGCAAGTGACTACATCCAGCCTCTGAATGGAGTGTACCGGTTCGTCGAGTATGTCGAATCGGCGTCGCCGAACCGGTTCATTCGAGTCGAACGCGCACTTACGGCACGCTCGAAGGAGGCCAAGTTTGGCATCGAAGCCAACTGGCGGACGCACTCAAGCGGTGCGTTACGCGTCCCCTACTTGAAAAGCCGTCGCGAGGTGGATCGGCTGAGCGGGACATTTGGCTACGCATGGCGAGGATTGCGTCGGATTCGTGACCGGGAATTCGGAGTCGGCGGGGGCGATTTCGTGGTCTTCGAAATTGCGACCCAGACAGTCGTCGGGCTTCGCCGCACATTCAATTCGACCTTTGTCCCTGGCCGCCCGGAATTCACCAAATGGTCAGCTGCCCGAAATTGTCCGGATCGTTTGTCCGGTACGCCCATTCCGAACTTCGTGCAGCGAGTGCTCAATCCTGACATTCACGTGAACGACGAATTCGTTCCTGCGTCTGAACTCAGCAACTACCACCACTACATCGAACGCAAAACGGAGCATGGCTATGCCAACAATTGACGCGCGCACTCTTCTCGATCTCGCGATCCTGCAGTCAGCTGCGGAGAGCTATCTGCACCAATGGGATCAGCTTGGCGGGACCAATTCCAACATTGCGCGAATCTTGCTCGCAGGAAGCAACAACCTGGAGAATTCGCAGGTCGCGGCCGCTCACGACGACAGTTGGGGTGGCGCGACTGGATTAACGGCCACTCAGTCGACCTATTTACTTGATAATTTTGAAATTGTCGCGCATTACCCGAACGACGCCTCCGGCTTTTCGGCAACACTCTTTAGAAAGTTCGGAACGAACGAATACACGATCTCATTTCGCAGCACCGAGTATGAGTTTGCTGCGGATGGCGGAGATTGGGAGCGTGATGGTGGTCCCGGCGCCGATGGCGAAATTGCGACGCACGGCTTCGCGCTTGGTCAATTGGCTGCGATGGAGGATTTTTTTGCCCAATTGAAGCTTGGCTTGGTTCCAAGCGGTTTCGATGCCCAAACCGGACAAGTCATTTGGGTACAAGACGTCGGTGCGCAGGAATTCGCAACTGCGATCAACGGTGGAAGCGCCTCGCTCACTGCTACCGGCTATTCGCTCGGCGCGCATATGGCTACCGCTTTTGCGGTGATGCATCACAACGATGTCACGCCAGTTCAGGCAGTGACGTTCAATCCTGCGGGTGTGGGTGGCATTGATGGTGCAGCGCCCACGGATCAGAGTTTGACCGCACTGATCAAGCTTTATGGCGATCTGATGCGCTGGGACGGCACTCGCGCGGGGCTCGAGGACCTCAGTGTCACTGGGTTGAGTGTGACAAAAACAAACCTCCTAGCTTGGTTCGACAAGTACACCACTTGGTTTCCGACGGAGGAAGAACTGACCTTGACTGGCGGTGCGCTTCTGATTTCACAGATCAGCGCTGCCATCGGAGCGCCGCCAAATACCGGGAATCTGCACGAAGACGCTCGACACCAGGCTGTGCGCCGACTTCTCGACCTTCGCATGGACGGCACGCTGACGCCTGGCCTGTTGGGCGCTGTCGACATGTTCAGAAACTACGTCAGCAGCAACTTGCGCAACGATGAGTTCCGGTCGACGCAGGGCGAGGTTCCTGGCTGGGACCAATACATTCATCAGTACTTTGGCCACGGCGGATTCATCGATCCGCAGCTCGTTTCAAATAGCGGCTATCACGCCCGGCCAGTCCTTGAATACGGTATCCCGATCGAAGACGTGCCGATGAGTCGAGGCTACGGATGGGTCGAGGCCGTCCCGGGTGTTGGTGGCTGGTTTCGGTCGATGGTCGATGACTTCGGCGAAACCCACAGCATTACCCTGCTGATCGACTCGCTGACGGTACTAGATGTCTTGCAGACACTCGATCCGTCGTTCGACATCGACGTGTTTCGGGGCTTGCTTGCCGCCGTGTCGCATCGCGAAGTCGAATTGAACAATTCGCCAACAATTTCCGTGCCAGCTTCGCTCAACATGTTGAGTGCGATTGCAACCGCCAGTGATCGATTCTTCGATCCAGATGCGCTGGAGCAGGTGGTCAACACACTTGCGCGAATAGTCGGAATGGGCGGCGATGAGCTGACGACTGACTATGCCAATCCGCTGCAATATGCCGTGAGATCGCACCGTGCGAATTTGCATACGCGGCTGGCTGAACTGAAGGTGCGACTGGATGCGGTTTCGGGCGGCGTGCTGATCACTTCGTTGCGCGAGCTCTCTGCGACCGAGTTGGCGGACGCTGCCGCGAACGATATCGGGATTCGCTATGCGCTCATTCACGCTGACGCACTGGCTGTTACGGGTCCCGGAGCACAAGCAGTGCTCGGCTCGCAAGCCGAGTCCGACGATCTTGCGTACGACAGCCATTCCGTCGCTTTCTGGGAAGACCGCGCGAATTTCCTGGCAATCAGGTTGCGCTATGACTCGGGACTGGAAGACGAGAATGACGATGTTTGGCGCACAGGAGCAACCGCACTCGCTACCGCAGGAGCATTTGGGATGGCTGGCGACCTCATCGCTGCGAACCTCGGCGACAAGCCTTACACCGAAGAGTGGAACGACAGCAGTGTTCAGGGGAATTGGGAGTACATCGACTACTCGGGCGACACTGACATCCGCTTCTCGGTCGACGGCAGCAATGAATACTTTGTTGAAATTCGCAATCACATCGTTGCCTTCGCCGACGAGGAAGGCAGCACCCTTGACGGAGGTGCGCTGTCCGACCGACTTTACGGCGCCGGTGGCCACGATATTTTGATCGGCAATGACGGTGATGATCGTCTCGAAGGGGGCGATGGCGACGATCGGCTGATCGGCGGTGACGATGGCGATGAGTTGCTCGGCGGCGATGGAGCGGACGTCTATGTGGTCGGATACGGTCACGACATCATCGACGACAGCGACAAGAATGGCACCGTGTGGTGGGGCGCATCTTCAGAGGAAGGCGGCTTCCGACTGCAGGGCAGCACAGGAGTCGCAGCGGTGGACTGGGTGCAGTTGTCTGCGACGAGTTGGGTTGATCGTCAACACACGATTTACTACACGCTGGTGACGGCATGGGATGGCAGCACTCGTTTGCAGGTCAGTGCACCGGGCATGACGGACGGAACGGGCCGCGTATGGATCGAGAATTTCGTGCCGGGCAATTACGGCATCGCGCTGCCGGGGTCGACTCTGGGTCAGGCCACCGGCTACCTGGTCGAACCTGATCCGGAAACGTACGCTGGTGTGTTGTATGGCGAAGGGACCGAAGACCACCACATGGTGGGCAGTGTTGATGCAGACAGCATCTATGCCGGAGACGGCGTCGACTGGATCGAAGCTGGACTTGGGCGCGACCGGGTCATGGGGCGTGCAGGCAATGACTTTCTGTTTGCGAGCGTCTGGCGTGATCCGGCGACTGGCGCTGCGGCTCCGGCCGCGGATGACGCCGCGGGCGACTTGCTCGATGGTGGCGCAGGCGACGACTTGATCGTCGGCGAAGCGGGTGCGGATCTGGTGTTTGGCGGCAGCGGCAGCGACGTGATCCACGGCGACGCTGGCGACGATCTAATCTTTGGAGACGGCACCGGAGGTGGCAACGGCGATTGGTCGGTCACGCGGGACGTCACGTTGAATCCGGATGGCAGCTGGAATTTCACCTCGACGCTGACCGGCGTGGCGATGGACATCGATGGTGACGGCGACGCGGATGTGATCCTGGCCGGCGCCGGTGCGGATTTTGTGCACGGCATGGAAGGCAACGACTTCATTGACGGCGGCTAAGGCAACGACGCGCTCTGGGGTGGTAACGGCGCCGACACATTGCTCGGGGCGATGGTGATGACCACCTGATGGGTGGACACACCATGATCCTCAACGCAGATGGTACGCAAGGCTACACCACCGTCATCGACCCTGAAGACGTCGGCGATCTGATTGACGGCGGCGCAGGCGACGATCGCATCTACGGCAATGCCGGCGACGACACGCTGGTAGGTGGCAGCGGCGACGACGTGATCCAGGGCAACGATGGCAACGACTCGCTGCGCGGCGGCACCGACAACGACGAACTGATTGCCGGTGAAGGTGATGACTTGCTGTTCGGCGACGAAGGCGACGACCTCCTCGCAGGTGCCGAGGGCAACGATGTGCTGCTCGGCGGCGACGGCGATGACGACATGGTTGGCGGCGAAGGCGATGACAGTCTCGGTGGTGGCGATGGCGTCGACACGATGCTCGGTGGCGCCGGTACCGATGCGCTGTTGGGTGGCGAGGGCAATGACTTGATTGGCGGCGGTGCCGGTAACGATCAATTGTCGGGTGGCGAGGGTGACGACGAATTGCATGGGGATGGCACCGATGTCGCAGCCGCGGAGCAAGGCGACGATGCGCTCGATGGCGATGGCGGCAACGACCGACTGTTCGGCTTTGGCGGCAATGACGCGCTGAATGGCGGTAGCGGCGACGACTTGCTATATGGCGACGATGGTGATGACACGTTGATTGGGGGTGCCGACAATGATTCGTTGTTCGGCGGTGCTGGCGATGATGTATTGGATGGCGGTTCGGGGAATCGACAGCCTGGTCGGCGGTGATGGCTTCGACATACTCACCGGTGGTGAAAGCAACGACACACTCGACGGCGGCGCCGGCAACGATGTTCTCACTGGTGGTGGCGGAGACGACTACATTCTTGCGGGTGACGGTGACGACACCATTACCGGCGGCGACGGTGCGGACACACTGATCGGCGGTGGCGGCGACGACATCATCGATGGCGGCGCAGGCAACGACATCATCGATGGTGGAGGTGGCCACGACCAGTACGTGTGGAATGCGGGCAGTGGAAACGACCGCATTCGCGGACTCGATCAGGGCGATGCCATCGTCAAATTCGGGGCCGATGTCAACAAGGCCGATCTGTTCGTCTGGAAGTTTGGCAATGACTTGGTCATCGAACGGCGTAATGGCAACAGCGTGACGCATCTCGTGATCGAGAACTTCGGCGCCAGCACATCGGCAATGGGAGCATTCGAGTTTGCTGACGGCACGCGCTGGACTGCAGCCGATGTGCTGGCCGTGCTCAACACCGGCCTGAATAGCGATGATGTGATTCCGGGCTATCTGATCGACGAGACGATTGTCGGCCACGCAGGCAATGACGAATTGCACGGCGGCGGCGGCAACGACGCGCTCGATGGCGGCGCCGGCCATGATCGCCTGTATGGCGAACAGGGCAACGATACGTTGAGCGCCGGTGATGATGACGATTACGTCTACGGCGGCGACGGCGATGACGTCATCACCGGCGGCGCCGGCAACGACATCCTGACCGGCGGCACAGGTAACAATACGTATGTGTTTGGTCGCGGCGACGGTGTTGACGAAATCACGCTCGAAAGCAGCACCGATAGACTGGAAATGAGTGTCGGCATTGACGCCAGCCAACTGAGCATGGCGCGCAGCGGTGATGACCTCCTGATCCAGATCATCGGCGGCACCGAACAGGTGCGTGTGCTCGGCCATTTCGTCGCCGGCTCAGGCCTCACGGCCATCCAGTTTGCTGGTGGCGGCGCGGCCCTGACGGCTGCGGACATCCTCTTGCGCGCTGAAGGTGGCGGCATTGCCAATAGCCAGACCGGTACTTCCGGTGATGACTTGTTCGTGGTCGACCATCCTGATGACCTGATTGTCGAGCAAGCTGGTGGCGGCACCGACACCGTCAATGCAAGCAACGACTATGTGCTTGGAAACAATGTCGAGAATCTCACCCTGCTCGGAACTTTTGGCTGGCAGGGCACGGGCAATGCGTTGGACAACACCATCCGTGGCAATGCCGGCAGCAACCACATCGATGGTGCGGAGGGCAATGACACGGCGTACGGCGGTGGCGGCGACGATGTCTACTTCGGCATTGAAACCATCATCGAGAATGCAGGCGAAGGCTACGACACCGTCTACGTGACGAACTACATCCATCAACTCGCCGACAACGTCGAGCAGATGATCGTCAACACCACGACTTCGTCGAACTTCAATCCGGATCTATACATTGGCAACGCGCAGGCCAATGTGATTGACGTCCGATCGAATCGGGCTGCAGCGATCATTGACGGTGGCGAAGGAGCCGACCAGATGATCTATGGCGGCAACCATAGCATCACCTTTGTTGTCGATAACGTTGGCGACGTTTACAGTGCGACGCAGAGCCTGTTGACGGTTGCTGTCGAGTCTTCACTGGCCGGTGCACAGCAGCTCACCGATCGCGTCGACAACTTCACCGCAACCGCTGCTGTCGCTGTACAGGTGCAAGGCAATGCACGCAACAACCGCATCGATCTCGTGGCTGCAACCGCGGCGAGCAGCGCGGCCGGTGGTGTCGGCAATGATGTCTATGTACTGGGAAATGGCGCGACCATTGTCGAGCTCGCTGGCGAGGGCACGGATCGCGTCGAATTTGTGGGCATCAATGGCCAGATCACACTCGCCGACAACGTTGAGAAGCTGACGCTGATGGCCGCAGCGGAAGCCGCCAGCGGCATCGGCAATGCGCTCGACAACAGCCTGGTTGGCAACGCGTACAACAACACGCTGCGCGGTGGCGATGGCATCGATACGCTGACCGGAGCGGCCGGCAATGACAGCCTGTATGGCGATGCCGGCAACGACATCATCACTGGCGGTATCGGCAACGACGTGCTCGACGGTGGCATCGGCGATGACTCGATGACGGGCGGCGATGGTAGCGACACCTACTACGTGGACTCGTTGGCCGATTCAGTCATCGAAACGGGGACGATCAGCGTCGAACTCGACGTCGTGCACGCATCGATCGACTACAGTCTCGGAGCCGGCATCGAAAATCTGCACCTGACCGGCGCCGCGAACGCGGGCACCGGCAACGCGCAGGACAATCTGATCCAGGGCCACGCGTCGGTGAACACGCTGACCGGTGGACTGGGTAACGACCTGCTGCGCGGAGGATCGGGAGACGACCTCTACATCTACAATCTTGGTGATGGTTCCGACCGCATCGAAGAACTGCTCGATGAAGGTATCGACACCTTGCGTCTGGGTGCAGGCATCACTACTGCCGCGGCCAGCCTCGTGCGCGAGTCTGGCCGTATCCTGTTGCGCATCGCGGGTCAGGAAATCGATCTCACGATTCCTGCGGGAGGCACTACGTCCGGTGTCGAGTTCATCGAGTTCGCGACGGGCGAGCGCTGGGATGTTCTGGCATTGACGCAAGCGAACAATCCGCCGCTGCCCGGTATCGGCTTCGATCCGATGCAAGTGCTCGGCGGGCAAGCGTTCCAGTTTGTCGTGCCGGTCACTGCATTCGAAGATGAAGCTCCGGCGCAGTTACAGCTTGCCGTGGGTGCAGGCGGAATTCCTTCATGGATGACGTTCAATCCGGGGACGCGCACGTTCAGCGGCACGCCGCCGCTTGGTGTCGGCGTTGACTATGTCATTGAAATTGTCGCGACCGACTCTGCCGGACAACACGCCTCCAACTGGCTGGAAGTTCGCCTGCGCAACCCGGTCCTCGGCACAGCAGTCGCGAACACACTCGTTGGCACCGCAGTTCGGGATGCCGTGTTTGGTTATGCAGGCAATGACTCGCTCGACGGTCGTGGCGGTGCCGACGACCTGATCGGTGGTGCCGGCAACGACACCTACATCGTCGACGACGAGAACGACTACCCGATCGAACTGGTTGGCGAAGGCATCGACCTGGTCCAGGCTTCGGTGCATTTTGGTCTGCACGACAACGTCGAAAACCTCAAGCTCACGGGAAGCGCGGCGCTCGAAGGGTTCGGCAATGAACTCGACAACGTCTTAACCGGCAACAGCGGCGCGAATATCCTCGATGGTTGGCTCGGCAATGACACCTTGGTCGGCGGCGCCGGCAACGACACGATGATCGGCGGCGAAGGGGATGACATCTTCGTCGTCACCGAAGCTGGCGACGTTGTCACCGAGTACGCCAATGAAGGGACCGACACCGTGCGTTCGTCACGCACCTACACCCTCGGCGCGGATGTCGAAAACCTGGAGTTGACCGGCACGACGGCAAACTCGGGTACCGGCAATGCGCTTGCGAACCGACTGCTCGGCAACAGCGGCAACAACACGCTGTCCGGACTCGATGGTAACGACGTACTCAGTGGCGCCGCCGGCAACGACACCTTGAATGGCGGCAATGGCAACGATCAGATTGAGGGCGGCGCGGGAACCGACACGCTGACCGGTGGCGCCGGCAACGACACCTATGTGATGGCGCGCGGCTATGGCGTGGACACGGTGGTCGAGAATGGTGCACCGAGCAGCAATCAAGATACTGTGCTCTTGAAGCCGGGCGTGACCTATGACCAGCTCTGGTTCCGACGCCCATCCGGGTCGAACAACCTCGAGATCCTGATCATCGGCACCTCCGACAAGATCGTGATCAAGAACTGGTATGTCGGCGTCAACAATCGCACCGAGTTGTTCCGTACCGAGAGCGGAGGCATGGCCCTGACCGCCGACAAGGTTCAGGCGCTGGTCACCGCCATGGCTGCGTTGCCAACGCCCACCACTGGTCAGACGACGCTTCCGGCGAGCACACGCACGCAGTTGAATGCGGTCTTCGCAGCGACTTGGGCGCCCTACACCCCGCCGCCGCAGTTGGCCGGTGACAGCGATGTCGCGTATGCGGAAGGTTTCGTGCCGCTGGCAGTTGCCACGCCCTTGCTGTCGGGTGACACGAAACGACCGTTGCATGACGCAATTGTCGATCCGGGTGCGATGGATACGGGCACCGAAGTGCATACATCGTTCGCCAAGCCGGTCTCGCGTTACGGCATCAAGGACCCGATGGTGCAACCGTTCGACCTCGTTCCCGAAAGTGAAGTGCCAGATCTGGGCCTATCGTTGGCGAAGCCGATTCGCAATGATGGGATCGACAAACCGATCCTGTTGCCGATCGGTCCGGTCGAAGAAGATCTTGCGTTCGAACAGGCGACGGCGACCGCCAACGACATGCTCACGCGCCTGCTGCATGGACGCAACTTGTCAAACGACAGCAGTAACGACGCAGCATCATCGGCGCGATTGGCGCGCAGGTCACTGGTCGAAGACAGCATCGACTTCGACGATGCCTTGTTCGAAGGCAAACCCGTTTTCGGCCAAGGTTGGGCGGCACGGCAGTGGGAGCGCACAGACGTGGCGTCCGCTGCTGCCGCGAATCAACTCGAAGGCTTGATCTCGGCCATGGCCGCGTTTGCGCCGCGACCACCGGCAGAGCTGCTTCCTTCGGAACATGAGCGACCGCACGTGCAACCCATCGTCGCCGCCAACCTGTTCTGACCGCAAACCCTGCGTGCGGCCAAAAGCCGCACGCAGGGATGAATTGCTGTCGCTTGTATTTGAACGCCGGACAACGAAGTGCGAAAGCACGATGCGCCCTGCGGTCACTGTGCGCCCTGAGCCTGTCGAAGGGCACATTCTCGATGCCAAGCATGCGCGTCGAAAATGACGCCGTGATCAAAGCCAGTACACGCATGTGTTTTGCCAGAAACAATATTCGCATCGACAGATACTCAGTTGCCTCTGCGGCAATCATGAGCCAACTCGATGGACCAGGCGAAAGGACAAGTCAACGGAAGGTGGAAAAATGAGCAAGAGGACAATCGCGGGCGCGATGGAGTGCAGGCTAAGGTCCGTCGGAATGCATTTGGCGGCTCTCGCGCTTTTGCTCGGCGCGACAACGGCCGCGTGTGCGCGGTCCGTTCACGTCGCGGAGGATCCGCCTGCCGATGCTGGAGGCGTTTCGTCAAGCAATGCGACCGCGGGTACGACTGGTGAATCGCGGGACACTCTTCGCTACGAACTTGTGCTCGGCAAAAAGCACGCCTTGTGCCGAGATGTATCAACATTGATGAATTCGGGTGCATTGCCCCCGACAAATAACAACTATTGCACTTGGCGATTTCATCCGAATCTCGACGGGGCGTCGAAGCTGTTTCGGCTGCCGGTATGGGAGCGGGTGGATCAGTCAAAGTATCTGGATTTCAGTAAGCAGGCGTATGAGGTTCCGCTTGTCTATTGGGGCGCTCGGCAGCTAACTACGAGCAAGAGTCGCTGGGAAGAAGAGCATCGCGCCCGTTACGAAGCGTTGATCCAAGAGCAGCAGATCCACTACTACACATCTTGGTTTGATCTGGACGGAAATGGCGACAAAGAACATGTGCTACTTCAGGACATTCTTGATTGCGCTGATTCGCCGTTGAGCTATGCCAACCGCCCTGACCTGCCGGCTTTCTTCGGACGAAGAATTAGTTGAGGACGGCCGCCGCGGTTGGGTTTGAATTCTCTTCGTGTTGTTCGTGTTTCGCCATCCTGGCCTTCTCCTCTTCCTGCATCCTGAACACCTTCGGTGTCTTGTAGCCGACGCTCGAATGCGGTCTGTCCTCGTTGAAGTGTACTCGCCAGTCTTCGATGACCGCCTTCGCTTCCATGCGATTTCGGAACCATTCCATACTCAGGCATTCATCGCGGCACTTGCCGTTGAAGCTTTCGTTGGTGCCGTTTTGCCACGGCTTGCCAGGATCGTTCAATACCGTATCGATGTTCGCATCCTTGAGCCAGTTCAATACGGCGCGGCTGACGAACTCTGGCCCGTTGTCTGATCGCAGATGCTTCGGTGCTCCGCGCTCGCTGACCAAGCGCGTCAGCACTTCGATGACGCGGCCCGCACGAATGCTGCCCTGAACGTCGATCGCCAGGCACTCGTGCGTCCACTCGTCGACGATGGTCAGGCACTTCAGTTGCTGGTGGTTTGCGCAGGCATCAAACACGAAGTCGTAGGCCCAGACCTGATTCGGACCCGTCGCTGGCTGCGGCCGTGGCCGACTGCCTGCAATGCGCTTCCTGGGCCGCTTGCGCGGCACCTGAAGGTCGTTCTGTCGCCAGATCCGATGCGTGCGATCGAAGCTCATCTGCAAGCCTTCTCGTTCGAGATAGATGTTGATGCGGCGATAGCCGAAGCGGGAAATTGCGCCGAATATCGGCGCATCGCCTCGATCACCGGCGCATCCTTTGCGTCCATCCGCGATTCGTAACGCAATGCCGAACGCGACACCGAGAGCAGCGTGCACGACTTTGCCAGCGACAGGCCGCGCCGATGCGCGTACATCACCTGCTCGCGGCGAGCCGGCACGCTCACCATTTTTTTGCGTTGATTTCCTTCATGATCTCGTTCATCAGATGCTGCTCTGCCAGCAGCTTCTTCAGACGCGCGTTCTCGGCTTGCAGTGCGCGAAGCTGCTTCACATCGACCGCTTCGAGCTGGCCGTATCGTTTGCGCCAGACGTACAACGTCTGCTCGCTGATGCCGTGCTTCTTCGCCACCTCCGCGACCGGGTGCTTGTCGGCTTCGCGGAGAATTCTGACCATCTGGTCTTCGGTAAATCGGGACTTGCGCATACGCTCCTCGCTTGGCGCGGGAGCCATCCTCTCAAGTTTCAGTTCGTCCGAAAATCGGCAGGCAGGTCAGATGATATTCAGCGGAAAACTCTTCTCTCTGGCGTTCGAAAATCTTAGCCCAGGTCGCGAGTACGTAAAAATCGTTGCTATTGAGACGGGGCCCAGAGTTGCAGGCCAGCGCTCCATCGTTCGCGAAAAAATGCTCTGCGACATCGTGCCCGTGCAACATGCCGAAGGCTCGATCGCAGGATCGATGATGGTGTTGCCTGCAAGCGCCTGATCCGACCCAATCTCATCCGCCTGCGCCCGGCGAACCCACCGCTCTTTGCAATTCCACCTGCATTTGCGCAAGTTCACTGCACGCATCGAGGTGTTGCCGTTCGGCGGCAAGAACATCACGTTGCGCAGCGATCCTGGCCATCAAGCCGATGTTGCCGCTGCGCTGTTCGCGCGCGGCAAGTGCATCGGCCATCTGCGCACGGGAGAGATGTTGCTCGCTGTCTTCCACGGTATGAACCGCATGGATCAGCACCGACAGCGCGCGCTCGACCTCAAGCAAAACCTGGCGACGCTGCGCCTCATCTCGCCACGTCGCTTCGCGATGCATTGCATCCAGTCGCATGTCACGTGCCTGCCCGCGATCGAACCACGGCAACGCGATTCGCAGTTCCGGCCCGACCATCGTCATGCCGTCGGTAGCGCGTTCCAGGGTGATGCCGAGCTCTGGTTCGCTTGCACGCAACGGTCCGGTTTCAATGGCATGTGTTCTCGTTACCACCTCGATCGCTGCCGCGCTGGCCTTCAACTCGGGGCGTTCCGCCAGTGCGCGCGACTGCCAGTCCGCCAACACGCCGCTGGGTAGCTCCGGCCGTTCGACGTCATCAGGCAGGCGCAAGGAATGCGGTGAATCCAATCCAAGACGCTGCGCCAGCAGCGACTGCGCCCGCACAGCATCGACTTCGGCTTGGTGGCGCATGTGCAGACGTTCGTCGCGCATCGCCTGCAAACGCAGCACATCGGCCTGCGATGACAGCCCACGCTGTGCCCAGCGCGTTTGCAAGTCGAGCGCCTGCGTATCGAGCGCCAGTTCGGATTGCAACAGGCGCACCCGTGCGATCGCCGCAACCGCTTCATGGAACGCCGTCTGCGCCTGCCAGCCGACATCGAGCAGGCGCAGCGCAACGTCGGCGCGTGCGCGACGCGCATCGGCGTCGGCAAGCGCGACGCGCCGCGACCGTGTCAACAAGTCGAACAGGCTTTGCATCCAGCTCGCAGTGACCGCGAGACGCCCGCCGCCGTCTGGCCGCATCGCCATCAGCGACAACATCGGATTACGCAACAATCCGGCCTGTACGCGTTCCGCCTCGACCGCATCGAGCCGTGCCAAAGCCGCACGCACCTCGGGATTCTGTGCGAGCGCGATCTGCAGTGCGCGCGCAGCAGTCAGTGGCTCATCCAATGCTGCTGCCGTCACCGCCGTTGCATCGACAGAAAGTGTCAGCTCATCGATTGGTGCAAGCTCGCGCCGCGCCATGCAACCCGACGTCATGAGCAGCAGCACACACACTAATGGTCGCATCGCGTTCATGCCTCACCTCGCTGCATCCGCCATAGCCAAAGCCGTTTGTGGATGGCCGGCAACACCAGCATCGACAGCAGCGGCGCACTGAGCATGCCACCCAGCATCGGTGCGGTGATGCGACTCATGGTCGCCGCACCCGCGCCTTCGGCCAGCAGGATGGGCAGCAAGCCCGCGAGAATCATCACCACCGTCATCGCCTTCGGTCGCACGCGCCGCAATGCGCCTTCGCGCAGTGCTGCATCGAGTGCGGCTTCGTCGCGCAGATGTCCATTCTGCTGGGCGTTCCGCACCGCACTGTCGAGCGTGATCAGCATCACCACACCAAACTCGGCGGCGACGCCCGCTAGTGCGATGAAACCCACCGCCACCGCCACCGAATAGGCATAGTCCATCGCCCACAACAGCCATATTCCACCAACCAATGCGAATGGCACGGTCAACATGATCAACGCGGCTTCACCGAATCGTCGAAATACCGCGTAAAGCAATGCGAACACGATCAGCAAGGTCATCGGCACGGCGATGCGCAGGCGGGCACCAGCACGCTGCATGGATTCGTAGCTACCGACCCAATGCCATTGCGCCGCCGCCGGCAGATTGGTCGATTGTGCCAACGCCTGCTCCGCGCGCACCACATAGGCGGCGAGATCGGTGTCATCAAGTTCGATGAAGACATACGTCGAGAGCTGTGCATCCTCGCTGCGGATCATCGGCGGCGCAGCGACAATGCGAATGTCGGCCAGTTGTCCGAGTGGCACCTGCGCGCCGGACGGCGTCACCAGCGGAATCGTGCGCAGTGCCTCCGGAGAATCTCGCCATTCAGGTGCCAGCCGCACGCTGACCGGATAACGCTCGCGGCCTTCGACGGCGCGCGTCTGCGCCTCGCCACCCACGGCGGCAGCCAGCCAGGCCTGCGCTTCCTGCATGCTGAAACCGAATTGCGCCAGCCGCGCGCGATCTGGAATGACTTGGATTTCACGCGCGTCAGCGGCACGTTCGGCGAACGCCGAACGTGTTCCCGGGACGCCAGCAAGTAGCGCCGCGATCTGCTCGGAAGCATGCGCCAACGACTGCAGATCGGGCGCGCTGACCCGCAACCCGAGCGGCGTGCGAACGCCACTGACCTGCATATTGATGCGATTCAGGATCGGCGGCACGAAGGCATGTGCCAGTCCCGGCAATTGCAGCTTTGCCTGTAGCTCCTCGTGCAGCTTCGCCACGGTCATGCCCGGTCGCCATTCCTGTTCCGGTTTGAACTGGATCAGGGTCTCGATCATCGTCAGCGGTGCCGGGTCGGTCGCCGACTCGGCGCGTCCCGCCTTGCCGAACACGCGTGCAACCTCCGGCACCGACTTGATGATGCGGTCGGTGCGCCCGAGCAGCGCCTGCGCCTGTGACGGTGACAGCCCCGGCAAGGTTGTCGGCATGTACAACAGGTCGCCTTCTTCCAGCGCCGGCATGAACTCCGAACCGATCTGCGACCACGGCCAGACGCTGCTGGCGAGGCCAAGCAATGCACACGTCATCACCACCATCGGCCGTCGCAATGCGACGTCGAGGAGCGGCCGATAGGCGACCATCAGCCAACGTATCAGGCCATGTTCGGACTCGTTGCGAAAGCGCCCGCGCACCCACAGCGCAATCAACACCGGCACGACACTGATTGACAACAGCGCTGCCACCGTCAGTGCCCAGGTCTTGGTCCACGCCAGCGGTGCGAACATGCGTCCTTCCTGGGCTTCCAGCAT
The DNA here is from genome assembly GCA_016708465.1 of Rhodanobacteraceae bacterium. GTDB lineage: Bacteria > Pseudomonadota > Gammaproteobacteria > Xanthomonadales > Ahniellaceae > JADKHK01. The sequence continues at coordinate 148,426 of JADJFT010000008.1, read as the reverse complement.
GAACACCGGCAAGAACGACAGCGCCGTGATCAGCAGCGAGAAGAACAGTGCCGGACCGACTTCGACCGCACTCGTTGCAATGATTCGTGCATGCACTGCGCCAGTTGCCGCAACGCCATGTTCGTCGGCATGGCGTTCGAGGTGTGCGTGGGCGTTCTCGATCATCACCACCGCGGCATCGACCATCACCCCGATCGCAATGGCAATGCCACCAAGCGACATGATGTTCGCGTTCAGTCCTTGCCAATGCATGATTGCAAGTGCAATCAACACGCCAAGCGGCAGGCTGATGATTGCTACCAAGGCCGAACGCAGGTGCCACAGAAACAACACGCAAACCAGCGACACCAGCAGCATTTCTTCGATCAGCTTGCCGCTCAGGTTTTGTACCGCGCGCTCGATCAGCGCCGATCGATCGTAAACACTGACAATCTCGACGCCTTCCGGAAGGCGTGTGCGCACCTGTTCGAGGCGTGTCTTGACGGCATCGATGACTGCCTTCGCGTTTTCGCCGTCGCGCATCACCACGATGCCGCCGACAGCTTCGCCTTCGCCATCGAGTTCGGCAATGCCATTGCGCGATGCCGGACCAAAGCGTATCTCCGCGACATCGCGTAGCAACACGGCCTTGCCGTCCTTCAGCACGCCGGTTGGCACGGCACCGAGGTCGTCCAGCGAACGCAGGTAACCGATGCCACGCACGACGTATTCGGCCTCAGCCATCTCGATGCGCGCACCGCCACTTTCCTGATTCGCCGCACGCACTGCGCTAAACAATTGGTTGAAGCCGATGCCGTAGGCCTGCAAACGCAGTGGATCGACTACCGCTTCGTACTGGCGCACAAAACCGCCCACCGCCGCGACTTCAGCCACACCCGGCACGCGCTGCAATTCGAAGCGCAGGAACCAGTCCTGCAACGAGCGCAACTCGGCCAGATCATGGCGACCACTGCGATCAACGAGCGCGTATTGAAATACCCAGCCGACCCCGGTCGCGTCCGGTCAGTACCGGATCGACACCCGCCGGCAGTTCGCCACGCACTTGCGACAGCGCCTCCAGCACGCGTGAACGCGCCCAGTAGAGATCAGTGCCATCTTCGAATAACACGTAGACGAAAGAGTCACCGTACATCGAGAAACCGCGTACGGTTCGCGCCTTGGGCAAGGCCAGCATGCGCGTGGTAATCGGATAAGTGATCTGATCCTCGACAATCTGCGGTGCCTGGCCCATCGCCGAAGTGCGGATGATCACCTGCACGTCGCTCAGATCGGGGATCGCATCAAGCGCCAGGCCGCGCACTGACAGCAGGCTCGCGGCGGTCAACAACACGGTCGTCACGAGCACCAGCGCACGTTGCGCGAGCGACCAGCGAATGATGCGCTCAATCATGGCGGTGCTCCGCCGTGTTGCTGCGCACATCCAGCGTCGGCAAGACCGCGCGCAACTGCGCCTCGCTATCGATCAGGAATTGCCCGGAGACGACAATGCGGTCGTGTTCGTTTAGCCCATCGACGATTTCGATGTCCTCGCCATCACGCTGGCCGATGCGTACGTCGACCGGAACGAAGTGGCCAGCTTCACCTTCGCGCAATACCCGCGCGCCGGCTTCGCTGCGGATCACCGCGGCCATCGGCACGATCAGCACCTGCTCGCGGAGTGCGCCGCGCACCTCGGCATCAAGCACCGTGCCCAGCGCCAAAGTGTCAATGCCACCGTCGACACGAAAGCGCAGTCCGAGAGTCTGTGTCGATGGATCCAGCACGTTCAGCCATTGCGGATCGCTTCCCTGCCAATGTGCATCGGGCACACCGGGTTGCGTGAATTGTGCATCGATGCGAGCTCCGAGCAGCGCCCGCTGTGACGGAAATAGCTGCGCCTCGACACGCATGCCGCTGCGCGTGGCGATGCTAGCTAACAGGTCGGCGATTCCGATGCGGCCGCCTTCGCGCACGCCGATCGAGGTGATGATGCCGCTCGCCGGCGCGCGCAGCGGCAAGGTCCGCGATGACGCTCCGGCCTCGCGGATGGCATCGATGTCACGCTCGGCGATACCAAAGCGCCGCAATCGCTCGGCAGCCGAGGCCGAGGCATCTCCGCCGAGTAGCATTTCCTCCTGCGCCTGCACCAACTCTGGCGCGAATATATCGGCGATGGCGAAGCCGGCCCGCACCGGCGTACCCGATGTAGTCAGGTAGAGCTTCTCGATGAAGCCGTCGACGCGCTATTGCACGCGCAACTCGCCGCCGGCTTCTGCCACCACACGCGCCGGCACTTTCAGCGACATGAGGATGTCGCGGCGGGTGACGTGCGCGGTGCGTATGCCGAGTGTCTGCCGCACGACCGATGACACCGACACCGTCGTCGCGGCTTCCGGGGACGACGCAGCTTGCGTCGTCGGTGTCGGTTGTCTAAGCACCAAGTCCATACCGCAAATCGGACAGGTACCGGGGTCGTGCGCAGTGATGTGTGGATGCATCGGGCAGACATAGAACGCGGCCGCGACCGACGTGGATGCTTGTACCGGCGATGGTGTGACCGTCGGGGATTGCGGCGCCTCGCGCGCGCAGGACTGCAGCAGGCTGGCGGCGGCGACTGCGGCGAACAGCGCGGCGGGCCGCAGATGCAGCCGAAACTTCATGGACATGGCGATTCCTCGTGAACGCGAACACGCGCGGACGCCAGACGGCGCCGCGCACGGATCAGTCGTTCAGGCGCGGATCGGAGGTGGTAGCGGCGGAATGCGCTCGCGCATCGGTGCGCCAACACGTCGTAAAGCGGACGCCAGAACCGGCGCCGCAACCGATAGGCGCTGCATGGCAATGGACAGATCGGCAAGCATCAGACCGACGCAGGTGCACGCCCCATCACAACAGCCCAAGGACGTACCCTGTTCATCACAACACGGCATCGCCGGCGTGGCTGCAACCGGTGCCGCGCGCCGGTGACAAGGTGGCGTCGCCGATGACGTTGGTATCACCGTCGTCATGTGTACTGTTCGCGTATCGGCACGCGCCATCGGCCGTGCGAACGCCAGCGATTGGGCGAGCACCAGCATCGCCAAGACAGCGAAGGTCAAGCAGCAGCGCAACGTCGACGAATTCATCACGGCTGCGACTCTAGCACTGGCGAGAAGTTCCGCCGACTGACTTGCGTCAATGCGATAACGTACTCGCCTCAGCACACTGCATGTCATGACGAATATGACCAATCTGCTTCCCATTTCGCCGCGCTTGCTCGCAGCGGCGCCGCATCGCCTGCTGTTCTTCATCGGCGCAACCAATGTGATGGCGGCCATGGCGTGGTGGGCGCTGTGGTTACTGCATGCGCGTTTCGGCGTGATTGACTTAGGGCAGCCCCCGATTGTTGCCGGCTGGGCACATGCCTTCGTGATGCAGTACCAAGTGCTGCCCCCGTTCATGTTTGGTTTCCTGCTGACGGTCTTCCCGCGATGGATGGGGCAACCGGACCTGACCCCTTGGCACTATCTGCCGGTCGGGCTCGGCTTGCTGAGCGGCCAATTGCTGTTCCTGATCGGCCTGTTCGGGTTTCCGCATCTGGTACATCTCGGTGTCGTCAACACCATCGCCGGCTGGCTCGCCGGCTGCATATTCCTATTCGGGCCACTGCGCGGCGATGGTTTCAAGACGTGGCACGCGATCAGCGCCTTTAGCGCGTTGTCATTCGGGCTACTCGGGTTGATTTTGTTCGCGGTATATCTGCACGGGGGCCATCCGGCATACGCCATCGCGATGATCAAAATCGGTACCTTCGGGCTGTTGTTGCCGATCTACGTCACCGTTGCCCACCGCATGTTTCCTTTTTTTGCCGGCATCGTCGTGCGCGGCTATGTCGGCTGGAAGTCACTGGGCTGGCTGCTCGCATTCTGGATCGGTGTTCTCGCGCATCTCGCGCTGGAACTTGCACACGCCAATGCCTGGCTATGGCTCGTCGACTTGCCCATGACCGGACTCACCGGATACTGGCTATGGCGCAATTGGCCACGTGGCGCGGCACCACCGTTGCTGCGCGTCTTGTTCACCGGCTTCGCATGGTTGCCGGTGGCGATGTTGCTCTATGCCGTGCAGAGCATGATCCAACTCGTGAATGGCGAACTGCTGCTCGGCCGCGCACCGGCGCATGCGCTATTCGTTGGCTTCTTCGGCAGCTTGCTGGTGGCGATGGTGACGCGCGTGACGCAAGGCCATTCCGGGCGACCGCTGCAACTCGGAACGGCAGCGGCAATCGCATTCACACTCATCCAATGCGTGGCGATTCTGCGCATCGTCGCTGAACTTCTGCCGGACGCGATGCTCTGGCAGGCCATCGCCGCGTGCGCATGGCTCGTCGCTTTTCTGCCTTGGGTATTGCGCTCACTGTTCATCTACACCACGCCGCGCGTCGACGCGAAACCAGGCTGAGCCATGCGCGACGATGTCGTTCCTGCGCTTGATGCGTGCTTCCTCGGCCCCTATGGCGAGAACGATGCGCTGCTGGAAAAGCTCGTCGTCGAATTTTGCGCGACCACGTCTACTGGCGCCGCAACTTTCATCCCGAAGATCCACCGGCGATTTCGACCCACGCCGCGACCCGTCCGGATTACCAAGCATTCGAAGCGCGCCTGCGCCGCGAACTGCACCAACTATCGGCAGCACTGAAGAAATCGGTGCCCTTCCACAGTCCGCGCTACCTCGGGCACATGGTCTCGGACTTGTTGATCCCGGGCCTGGCCGCACAGATCCTGACGCTGCCCTACAACCCAAATAATGTGAGCGAGGATGCCGCGCCAGTTACGGTCGATCTGGAAGTCCAAGTCGGTCTGCAACTTGCGAAGATGCTCGGCTACGTTCACGACCCGTCACGACCCGACTGTGCCTTCGGTCACCTGACCTCGGGGGCACCTTGGCCAACTACCAGGCACTGCGCCTGGCACTGGCCTTGAAGGCATTTCCGGTCGCCTTGCGCGCAGCCAAGGTGCCGGATCTCGAACTTCCGGACGATGATGTCGCCGCATTCAATCTCGCGCCGGCCGACGCGATCGCGCTGCTCGAACGCTGGCAGGACTGGCTCTCGGCGCAGACCAATGGCGAGCGCGGATGCTGGCAACAGCGCGTCCAGCAACAGCGTTTGGAACATCTCGGCCTGGCGGCGTTCTTCGTGCAGCACGATACGCTGCGAGTGCCTCGGGTGCTTGCCCCGATCACCGCGCATTATTCGTGGAGCAAGGGCATGAAGTTGCTCGGCTTGGGCCGCGCACAGTTGGCCCTGCTGCCGCAACGCGAGATGCGTATCGATATCGACGCCCTCGACGCTGAACTGCAGCGCTGCCGCGACACCCAGCAACCGGTGCTGCTGGCGGTCGGCGTATTCGGCACGACCGAATACGGCACCATCGATGCCATCGACGGACTCGTCGCCGCACGTGATCGTCATGCCGCTACCGGGCTTGGTTTCGCAGTCCACGTCGACGCGGCCTGGGGCGGCTATCTGGCGACAATATTCCGCAACGAAGATGGCAGCCTGCGGTCGCTGGCCACGGTACGCGAATCGTTCCAGTCGTTCCCATCACCAGCCGTGCATGCGGCCGTCGCGGCGTTGGGTCAAACCGATTCGATCACCGTGGATCCGCACAAGCTGGGCTATCTGCCCTACGGCGCCGGTGCCTTCATCTGCCGCGATCAGCGTGCGATGGCCTTGCTATCGGAGGAAGCCGACTACGTCTTTCACGGTGCTACGCCCAAGGACTACCTCAGTCGCTACCGCAACCTCGGCCAATACATTCCGGAAGGGTCAAAGTCCGGTGCCATGGCGGCAGCGGTTTATGTGACGCACAAAGTGCTACCGCTCGACCACCGCCAGTTTGGACAATTGCCACGGCAGACTATTCTCAACACCGAGGCCTTCCACCTGCGCGCACTGCGTTTTGCCCACGAGGTCGCAGACAATGCGCACGCCTTGGTGCCATTTGCACCAGACAGCAACTTGGTTTGCCTGGCACTGAATCCTCGTGGCAATCGCGACATCGCACGCATGAACGCCTTCGTTCGCGCACTGCACGACGAACTTCGCTGCGACCCGACGCTGCCACTGCAGTTCAAAGAATTCTTTGGGTCGATGACGACGTTGCGCCCCGACACTCTCGGCGCTGGTGAGACTGCACGCATTCTTGAGGCGCTCGACATCGATCCGGCATCACTCGGCGCTGGCGAAGATCGCGACCGTTTGGTGATCTTGCGGCATACCTTGATGAATCCGTATTTGATCGATCGTGAGAATGACATCAGCTACATCGATCGCTACTTCGAGTTTCTGACCCGGCGTGTGCGTGTACACGCGGCGGCGACGTCATGAGTCACCACCACGACCTGCGCAGTTTCTTGATGCACCTGCAGGCGCGCGGCGATCTGCGCCGCGTCACCGAACCGGTCAATACCCATCTCGAGACGACGGCGCTCAGTCTGCATGCATTGAAGCAGCAAGGCGCGGCGTTACTGATCGAACAACCGGTCGGCAGCGCTCATGCCTATCTCGGCAACCTGTTCGGCCATCGCCGCCGTATCGAAGGCGCCTTGGCTGGCCGGCCGCTCAGTTCGTTGCGTGAACTTGGCGAATTATTGGCGACGATCAAGGAGCCGCGCTGGCCGTCCAGCCTCAAAGATGCCTTGTCATGGTGGCCAGAGTTGGCGCAACTTGCGCATGTGGCGCCACGCCTGCAGCGCGAAGCCGCGTTCAATGAAGTCGTGCTCGAAGGCGGCGACATCGACCTCGCACGCCTGCCGATTCAACACTGCTGGCCGGAAGACGCTGGCCGCCTGATCACGCTTGGTCTGGTCATCACCCGCGGCACGCGCCAGCGCCGCCAGAACGTCGCGATTTATCGTCAGCAGGTACTTGGTCCGAACCGCGTGATCATGCGCTGGCTGCCGCATCGCGGCGGCGCAATCGACTTCGCCGACTTCCAACGCGAGCATCCGGGGCAGCCGTTTCCGGTGTTGGTCGCCATCGGTGCCGACCCGGCAACCACGCTCGCCGCAGTCGCGCCGGTACCCGACACAATTTCCGAATTCGAGTTTGCTGGTCTGCTCCGCGGAGAACGCACGCGTTTGTGGCACAGCGCGTTGACCGGCCTCGACGCACCCGCCGGCTGCGAAATCTTGCTGGAAGGCTTTATTCATCCGAATGACACAGCGCCAGAAGGCCCGTTCGGCGACCACACCGGGTATTACAACGCCCGTGCCGAGTTCCCGGTGCTGACGATCGAACGCCTGCGCCTACGCCGTGATGCGATCTATCAAGGCAGCTACATGGGTCGCGCGCCGCATGACGAACCTTCGGTGCTGGCGATGGCGCTGAACGACGTGTTTGTGCCGATCCTGCGCAAAGTGTTTCCGGAGATCCACGACTTCTATTTGCCGCCCGAGGCTTGTTCCTATCGCGTCGCCATCGTCAGCATCCGCAAACAATACGCCGGCCATGCGCGACGCATGATGATGGGGATCTGGTCCTATCTGCGCCAGTTCACCTACACCAAGTTCGTCATCATCACCGATGACGATATCGACGTGCGCGACTGGTCGCAGGTGCTATGGGCAGTATCGACGCGCGTCGACCCAGCGCGAGATTCGATGATGGTCGAGAACACGCCGATCGACTATCTCGATTTCGCCAGCCCGGTACCCGGTCTCGGCTCGAAGCTGGGTCTCGATGCCACACGAAAATGGCCGGGCGAAACGGCGCGCGAGTGGAGTCGCAGCATCGTTCCGGATGCTATCGTTGGCCGTCGCATGAGCGAACTCTGGGACCGACTGATGCAGGACTCCACTGATGTCCGCTGACTTGCGCAGCGCCGCCGAGCGTGTCGCGCGCCAAGCCTATGCCCCACACTCTGGGTTCCATGTCGGTGCCGCGCTGCGCTCCGCTCGTGGCCAGATCTACCTTGGCTGCAATGTCGAGAACGCCGCCTATCCGGTCAGTAGTTGCGCCGAGCGTGGTGCGATTTCGGCGGCAGTGGCAGCCGAAGGCAAAGACTTCAAGCTGCACGCGATTGCAGTAGTCGCCCTCAATGCGCAAGGCGACTCCCTGCCGGTCACGCCGTGCGGCGCCTGCCGGCAGATATTGGTCGAATTCGGCGCCGATGCCGAAGCCGGATTCAGCGCACCCGACGGCCACTGGCAGACGGTGCGGGTCGGCGATCTGTTGCCTTTTCGCTTCATCCTGCCGGATATCGGGTCACGCTGATCATTCGGGCAATGGCGTCCATTTCGGGTCGTTGAAGTACTTGGGATAGTCGGCCAGAGCCTCACGCAGTCCAGCGACCGGTGCTGCATCGTCGGGCTTGTCGGTGAGTGCGTGTGAACCGGTCAACAGCCGCCCGATGATGCCGTGTAGTGCGGCATCTGCCTGCGGATCAAGCTTGCAGTTCGCAATCATGTACTTCACTTGCGTATCAATCTCAGCAGCAAGCGCCACCACCTGCGTGGCATCGAGATGTCCCATTTCGTGATGCGCGAGCGACTCGATCGCAATCCGAACCTTGCTCATGCCGGTTTGCAGCGGCTGATCGACGGACCAACGCTCCGCAGGGATAGCCGGCGCATCGGTCGCGGTCGTGTGTGCTGAATGATCCTGGGTGTGGGCGTCATGGCCATCTTCGGCCAGCGCATAGGGCACCGCAAACATCAACATCGCAGGCAACAGGAAACACCATGATTTCATCGCACACCTCGTCTCTGGTTGGATGAATCCAAGGGTGGGGACGATCCACGCGCACAACAAGCCCATGCGAATGACTTGGATCAAGGACGCCGCAGCGACCGCGAGTGCAGCATGCGCGGCTACACGAATGATTGGACGCACGATGCAACTGGTCTGTCCAGCCGGCAACTTGCCGGCACTGAAAGCCGCTGTCGAGCACGGCGCTGATGCGGTCTACGTTGGGTTCCGCGACCAGACCAATGCGCGCGCATTCCCGGGATTGAATTTCAGTGAGGCGGAACTGCACGAAGGCATCCGCTTGGCCCACGCCCGAGGCCGCAAGGTCTACATCGCGCTGAATACCTATCCCGACAGCGTCCGCGTCGAGCAATGGTTTGCCGCTGTTGATCGTGCCGCCGAATTCGGTGCCGACGCGATTATCGCCGCCGACATGGCAGTACTCGACTACGCCGCGCGCACACATCCGTCACTGCCTCGGCACCTATCGGTTCAAGGTTCCGCGACCACGGCCGCGGCACTGACCTATATGCACGAACGTTTCGGCATCAGCCGTGCGGTGTTGCCGCGCGTCCTGTCGATCCAGCAAGTCGAGCGTGTCTGTGCGGCGTCGCCAGTGCCGCTCGAAGTATTCGCGTTCGGCAGCCTGTGCATCATGGTCGAAGGTCGTTGTCAGTTGTCCTCCTATGTCACCGGCGCCTCGCCCAATCGCCACGGCGTGTGCTCCCCCGCGCGCTTCGTGCGTTGGGATGAGGCGCCGGATGGCACCCGCACGGTGCGCCTCAACGGCGTATTGATCGACCGCTTCGAGGAACACGAACCGGCTGGCTACCCGACCGTGTGCAAGGGCCGCTTCGACGTGAACGGCGAGGTCTTTCACGCGCTCGAAGAACCCACCAGCCTGAACACGATCGAACTGCTGCCGCGCCTCGCGAAAGCCGGCGTCGCGGCGCTAAAGATCGAAGGTCGCCAGCGTGGTGTCGCCTACGTCAGCACGGTGGCGCGCATTTGGCGCCAGGCGATCGACCGACATCGCGCGAATCCGGAGCACTGGCAAGTCGACGGCGCTTGGCAATCGGCATTGGCCGCACACGCCGAAGGCCGCCAGACCACACTCGGTCCCTATCACCGTGCGTGGCACTGATATGCAACTGAGCCTCGGACCACTGCAATATTTCTGGTCACGGGAACGCACCCTTGCGTTCTATCGCAATGCCGCGACATGGCCGCTGGATCGCATCCATCTCGGCGAAACCGTATGCAGTAAGCGCCGCGAATTGGCCACCCGCGATTGGGTCGCGTTGGCTGATGAACTGGCCGCCAGCGGCAAGCAGATCGTGTTGTCGACCTTGGCGCTGATCGAAGCCGAATCCGAACTTGGGGCCTTGCGCCGTATCGTCGAAAACGGCCGTTTCCTGGTCGAAGCCAACGACCTCAGCGCCGTGCAGTACTGCCGTCAGCGCGGCCTGCCCTTCGTTGCCGGCCCAACCCTGAACATTTACAGCGCGCAGGCGCTGTCGCTACTGATTGAAGATGGGTTGCAGCGCTGGGTTGCCGGGGTCGAACAAGGCCACGACTTGATTAGCGAACTGCGCGCCGCGATGTCTGCGCTCGGCCAGACCATGCCAGAACTTGAGGTCATCGCCTGGGGCCGCCTGCCCTTGGCCTATTCGGCGCGTTGTTTCACTGCACGCGCACTCGACATTGCCAAAGATGACTGTGGCTTTCGCTGCATCGAACATCCCGATGGGCTGCCGCTCGCGACTCGTGAAGGTGATCGTTTCCTGCGTATCAATGGTGTCCAGATTCAAGGCGACGAGATCACCGATCTTGCACCTGAGATCACCGAATTGGCTGCGCTTGGCGTTGCTGCGTTGCGCCTGTATCCGCAGCATGAAGGCATGAGCGACGTCGTCGCGCGATTCCGTGCCGCCGTCGACAGTGACACGCCGGTAGCACGTGTCGGCGCGGAGAACGGTTACTGGCGCGCCGCGCCCGGCAAAGCCGGTCTACCTCTGCAACCAGCCTGAGCCACGGATCGATCAGTCGGCGCGTGCGAACACCAGGGTCGCGTTGGTGCCACCAAAACCGAAGCTGTTCGACATCACCGTATTCAGCCGCGCCGCGACGCATTCGCGCAAAATGGGCATGTCCGCCGCGCGCTCATCCAAGCTGTCAATGTTTGCCGACGCCGCCATGAAGCCGTCGCGCATCATCAACAAACAGTAGATCGCCTCGTGCACGCTGGCGGCGCCGAGTGAATGCCCGGACAAGGCTTTGGTCGACGAAATCGGCGGAATGCGATCGCCGAACACACTGCGTACAGCATTCAATTCAACGATGTCGCCGAGCGGAGTCGACGTGCCATGGGTGTTCAGATAATCGATCGGCGCCTTGACGTCGGCCAGTGCCATCTGCATGCAGCGCACGGCACCCTCACCACTCGGTGCAACCATGTCGACACCATCGGAAGTAACGCCATAACCGACCAGTTCGGCGAGAATACGTGCACCGCGATCAACGGCATGATCCCAGTCTTCGAGCACGAGCATGCCGCCACCGCTGGCGATCACGAAACCGTCGCGATCGGCGTCATACGGGCGCGAGGCTCGCGCGGCATCGTCGTTGCGCTTGGATGACAATGCCCCCATCGCGTCGAACTGGCAGCTCAAGCCCCAGTGCAGTTCTTCGCCACCGCCGGCGAACATCACGGTCTGGCGTCCGGCACGAATCAAGTCGGCGGCTGCGCCGATGCAATGCGCCGACGTCGCGCAAGCTGCCGCGATCGAATAACTGACACCCTTGATCGCATACGCGGTGGCGAGACCGGCAGATACGGTGGAGCACATCGTCCGCGGCACCATATACGGCCCGACTTTGCGCACGCCTTTCTGGCGCATCAGGTCGCCCGCTTCGATCTGCCATTCCGCAGAGCCGCCGCCGGAACCGGCGATCAATCCGGTGCGCACGTGGCTCACTTGCTCCTTCGTCAGCCCGGCATCGGCAATCGCGTCGCGCAGTGCGACGTGCGCATACGCGGCTGCATCGCCCATAAAGCGTTTTTGCTTGCGGTCGATGGCGGCGTCGAGGTCAATCTCGCAGACACCGCCGACCTGGCTACGAAAGCCGCGCTCGGCGTACTCCGGTAGAAAACGAATACCGCTGCGGCCTTCGCGCAATGAAGTCGACACCGTATCCACGGTGTTGCCGAGACACGAGACGATGCCCATGCCGGTAATCGCAATACGGCGCATCAGAAACCTTCTGTCGACGTGAACAAACCGACACGCAAGTCATTGGCGACGTAAATTTCGCGGCCGTCGACGAGCATGCGCCCGTCGGCAATCACCATCACCAGCTTCTGCTGCATCACACGGCGCACATCTATCTCATAGGTGACGAGCTTGGCATCCGGCAACACTTGCCCGGAGAACTTGACGTTGCCGACACCGAGCGCACGCCCGCGTCCCGGCAATCCCTGCCAACTGAGATAAAACCCTGCCAACTGCCACATCGCATCTAGCCCAAGGCATCCCGGCATCACCGGATCGTCTTTGAAGTGGCAATCAAAGAACCAGAGGTCTGGCTTGATGTCGAGCGCCGCGCGCACGATGCCCTTGCCGTAGCGCCCGGCACTCTGCGCGATTTCGGTAATGCGATCGAACATCAGCATCGGCGGGGCCGGCAACTTGGCGTTGCCTGGCCCGAAAAAATCACCGCGCGCGCACGCGATCAACTGCTCGAACGAGAGCGAAGAAGGAAACTTCATCGGAGAACCTACAATCAGACAGAGGACAATTCTGACCGCTAGTAAACGCGGCTTCGGTGACACGCGTCAAACACAATCGCCATACGCCGGCGTAGCGTGCGGGAGCGTATGGCCGATATTACTCGCGCATCGGCCCCAGATTACCGGTTATCCGCATGCGGCGTGCGCCAGCACATCTGCGGCCAAGCTCACCCACGAACAGCAAATCTGCAACAGATGACTTGGATCAGTGAAGGCGCCACCTTACCGAATCAGGCTTGACCACTGCAGACCACGCCATGCCATGCGAGGGAATTCCATGACCACCAGCAGCGAATCCGACCTGTACACCACCCACGTCTTCGACGCCCGCGGAATTGCGCGTCGTTTCCGTCATTCCGCGATCTTCGGGGCACTCGGCGCACTTCAAGCCGGAGAAGCGATGCGTTTCGTCAACGACCACGATCCGCTGCCACTGCTCGATCAGTTGCGTGAACGCTTCGGCAAACACATCGATATCCGCTACCTGCAACGCGAACCCGGCAACTATGTCATCGACTTCGTCATCGTCTAACGAGATTTCCAGCACGCCGATGATCGGCGTCGACGCCGCCTTCATCGCGCGCGCGCTGAAATTGTCACCAGACGCTTTCCGCAAGCTGATGGATCACGGTCATATCCGCACATTGAGCGAGCGCGGCACCGGCGTCGACGAAGGCTATTTCCGACTGAGTTTTTACTACCGTGATCGCCGCTGCCGAATCACGACCGACGGTGCCGGCCACATGATTGCTTGCGACCAGCGTCAGTCACGGCCCAGTAATCGAGCGATTTCTCACCGTAGCTGACACGTGCGGCATTGATGCAGCCTCATCCGCGCGATCGTCGGACGACAGATGCGCCCAGTAATGCGCACCAAGACTGCTGCGACGTGATGCCGCCGCATTGAGCATTGCGAGCGCGACACGGCCTTGGCAACTGTGCGCCAATTCGGGATCAGCGGCGATGCGCTTACGCGTTGCAATGATGCGCGCATGAATTCGTGCAGGGCCGAGCACATCGGCGAGCGATCGGCGCAACCAGTTCAGACGATTGTCCCCGAGCGATGCCCCTGCATTGGCGGTCCAGAGCGTATGTCGCGCCGATATCGCAGTCAGCGGCGGTCTGGCCAAGGCCGCCTGAGCGCCGACGCGGCGTCCGTAAACGACGCCTTCCAGCAACGAATTGCTGGCGAGTCGATTTGCACCATGCACGCCATTGCAGGCGACTTCGCCGACCGCGTATAGGCCAGGCACACTGCTCTGACCATCGAGGTCAACATCAATACCGCCCATGTGGAAATGCGCCGCCGGCTGGATTGGCAAGGCGCGGCTGCGCGGATCCAAACCGTGCGCCAGACATTGCCCCAATACGGTTGGGAAATCACGCTCCCAGTCGAGACCGAGGTGTTCACCGTGCAAAAATGCACCGCGACCATCTCGCAACGCCTGCCACACGACGCGCGCGACGACATCACGCGGCGCCAAGTCGGCCATCGCGTGTTCGCCCTGCATCAAGGGTCGCCCCAAACGATCGCGCAACACAGCACCGACGCCACGTAAGACTTCGGTGAGAAGCGGTAATTGCACTCGCCCGGGCAGGTCCAGCGCCGTCGGGTGGAACTGCACGAATTCGAGATCACGCAATGTCGCCTGTGCCGCGAGTGCGAGCGCCAGACCACGCCCCTGTGCCGAAACCGGATTTGTGGTCGCTGCAAACAGACCGCCGATTCCGCCGGTGGCAAGCACTACCGCCGATCCGGTCAGGCAATGCTCCTGACCGACGGCGTTACGCATACGCACGCCCGCGACGACATCGCCGCGCATCAACAAGCCATCGACATCGACACCACGGTGCCATTGGACGTGGCGTGCCGACTGCACGCGTTCCTGCAGCGCCGCGAGTATGCGCGCACCGGTCGCATCGCCGCCGCAATGCAGGATGCGCGCGCAACGGTGTCCACCCTCTCGCGCAAACTCGGTCTCGCCAGGATCACCGTCGAAGACCACGCCTTGGTCGCGTAACCAGCCGATGGCAGCCGGCGCTTGCGCGCACAGATAGGCGACAGCAGCGTGGTCGTTATGTCCGGCACCGGCGCATACGGTGTCGTCCACATGCGCATTCACATCGTCACCCGCGGCCAGTGCTGCGGCGATTCCGCCCTGCGCCAGAGCAGTTGCCGCATCTGCGGCGGCTCCGCGCAGTGCTCGCGTGCGATTCAGCAACCGCACCGGATGCGGCGCGGCCGCAAGTGCCGCACAGAGTCCGGCAATGCCGGCACCGACGATAATCAGCGGTGCATGCGACGCTTTCATAGGCGCTCGCGTCGACCGACCTCGAGCATACGTTGCAAGGCGCGACGCGCCCCGAGCGCGATGTCTGCCGGTACCTCCACTTCATGCTTCAGTTCGACCAGACAGGCATGGATGTTTGGCAGCGTGATGCGTTTCATGTGCGGACACAGGTTGCAAGGCTGCACGAAGTCGATTTCCGGGAACTGCGTGCGCAGGTTGTCGGCCATCGAGCATTCGGTAATCAGCGCCACGCGCACCGGGCGCTCCTGTGCCAACCAGCGGCCCATCGCCGATGTCGAGCCTACGAAATCAGCCTCTGCGAGCACATCTGGCGGACATTCCGGATGCGCGACCAACTTCGCATCGAATCGCTCGCGCGCATGCCGTGCCTGCTGTCCGGTGAAGCGCTCGTGCACCTCACAGGCTCCTGGCCAAAGAATGAGTTCGACGTCGGTCTGCGTCTGCACATGTGCGCCGAGGAATCGGTCGGGCAGGAAAAGCACGCGATCGCTTGCCATCGCATCGACGACCTGGGTTGCGTTGGCAGACGTGCAGCAGGCGTCAGACAACGCCTTTACTGCGGCACTGGTATTGACGTAACTGACCACCGGTACGCCGGGATAACGCGCTCGCAGTGCACGCACGTCGTCGGCCGTGATTGAAGACGCGAGCGAACAACCCGCCTCGAGATCGGGAATCAATACGGTGCGGTCAGGGCCAGAATTTTCGCGGTCTCGGCCATGAAATGCACCCCGCAGAACACGATGATCGCGGCGTCGCAGTCCGCGGCAGCCTGAGCCAACGCGAGCGAATCGCCAGTGATATCGGCGACACCATGAAAGATCTCCGGCGACTGGTAGCTATGCGCCATGATCATGGCACCGCGCTCAGCCTTGAGCTTTCGGATTGCGTCAATCCACGGCAGGTGCAGTGGCCATTCCAAGCAAGGCAGACGGTCGCCGAGTTTCGCGATCACATCGGCATAGTCATGCTCGAGCCCATCGCGCCAAACCGGCCGCGACATGATGTCGGCGTTCATGCCGATGTGCCGCGTGCGCGCGGTCGCGACGTCTCCGGATGGCGCACGCGATACTCACTGCGCGCCGACTGTGCGATGCGCGCACCATGGTTCAAAAGAATTCGCAGGCCCAGCGGTACATCAGCCCAATCAAGCCGATCGAGCAAATTACGTGCGGTCAATCCCAGCTCAGTGTCGCCGGTCAACACCAGGCGGCGTTGGAAAAACAGCGTGTCGGCGTCTTCGAGTCGACTGGCGAGCAACAGCAGGTCGGTCGCGCTGCCGCGCACGATCGCATCCGCTGGCCCATCGCCGGCATGCACGCGACCGTCGCGCAGCATGAACACCCAGCGCAAGCCGAGGTCGGTGACTTCAAGGCCAAGGCGACGATCCAGCATGAAATCGAGCGCGCCACTCGCGACCGGCGCCGCCAGCACTCGACCGATGACGGCGTCGAGTACTCGGCATTGCATGCTTTGCGGCAACAGTTTCAACAACGGCGCGACGCGGTGCGGTGGTGGTAGCCAGCGCCAGCGGTCATTGCGCGACGGATCTCGGAATTCAGTCAGGTTCGGCATAGCCGTAATCATCGTTGCCTCGACGACGGTTTCGCCTTGATCCGCGTCAGGCGCAAGCCCTTGTGCTTGGCGCGCCACACCGACAACACCGGCCATCAACCGATCGACGTCAGCCGTATCAAGGTCGAGCTGCGCACCAAGCCACTGAGCACGCTCGCGCACCACACGCTCACGCTGAGGATCGCGGCGCGTCACCCCGGCAGCATCCTTGGCGAGCATCGCCGCACGCACCAAACGCTGGCGCAACGCCAGCAACACCACGAAGGCATCATCGACACGATCGATGCCATCACGGATACGGCGCAGTGATCGCACGGGTTCAATCGGTGCCATCGGTCGACATCTGCAGCACTGACGGGCGCACCGACGCGACGTAAACGCATTCTGCTTCGTCGGCGTCGAAGTCAGCGTGCTTGCGCTTCTTCACACCGTGTTCGGACAACAGCACGTGTTGCGTCGGTTCGACGCCAGCCTGCCGCAAACACGCAGCAACACAGGCCAGCACACAACCATCCAGCGCCAAAATTTGGCGGCCACCTTGTGCGGTCTTCACCAGTCCAGGCACGCCTCCACCGACACCGGCGATGCAGGACATCTCGGCCAGTCCTTCACGATCGAGGCGCAAGGCCAGATGATTTGCCATCTGCGCCGCACTCGAACACCCCGAGCATGAATAGACCAGTGGCAATTTGGAACTCATGCACACGTCCGCATGGCGCAGCGCGCCAGTTCGTATGCGCATTGCAGCGATGCCGAGACGACACCGCCTTGATGCAAGTCAGCCGCGCGCGATCAGTTCGGCAAACGACGGATCTTTGCGCCGAGCATGCCGAGCTTCTCTTCGATGCATTCGTAGCCGCGGTCGATGTGATAGACACGATCAACCGTCGTATCACCTTTTGCAACCAGTCCAGCAAGGACCAGACAAGCGCTGGCGCGCAGATCGGTGGCCATAATCGGCGCGCCGGTCATCTCCGGCACACCGCGGATGATCGCGGTATTGCCCTCGACGCGAATGTCGGCACCGAGTCGTTGCAGCTCCTGCACATGCATAAAACGGTTTTCGAATACCGTCTCGGTGACCACGCCAACCCCATCCGCAACTGAATTCAGCGCCACGAACTGCGCCTGCATGTCGGTCGGAAATGCTGGATACGGCGCCGTCGTCAGCGTCACCGCCTTGGGGCGGTTGCCGCGCATGTCGAGCTCGATGGTGTCTTCGCCAACATTGATGTGCGCACCCGTCTGTTCGAGTTTCGACAACACCGCATCGAGCGTGTTCGGGCGGGTTTTTTTCAGCAGCACGCGGCCGCTGGTGATCGCACCGGCGACCAGAAATGTACCGGTTTCGATTCGATCTGGCAGCACGTCGTAATGCGTGCCGTGCAAGCGTTCGACGCCCTGAATAACGATGGTGTTCGAGCCGGCGCCCGAGACCTGCGCACCCATGGCGTTCAGGCAATTCGCAAGGTCGACGACTTCAGGCTCTTGCGCAGCGTTCTCGATGATTGTGGTGCCGCTCGCCAACGCGGCCGCCATCATGATGTTCTCGGTACCGGTCACTGTAACGATGTCCATCACCACGCGCGCGCCCTTCAAACGCTTGGCCTTGGCGTGGATGTAGCCGTTCTCGACGGTGATCTCCGCCCCGAGCGCTTCGAGGCCACGGATGTGTTGATCGACCGGGCGCGAGCCAATCGCACAGCCGCCGGGCAAGGACACATGCGCCTCGCCGTAGCGAGCAACCAGCGGCCCAAGCACCAGGATCGACGCACGCATGGTTTTGACGAGGTCGTAGGGCGCGTGAAAATTGTTTGTCTGGCGCGGATCGACGTGGATCTTCATGCGTTCATCGATGATGAACTGGACGCCCATTTGGCCGAGCAGCTCCATCGTCGTGGTCACGTCGTGCAGGTGCGGCACATTGCCGATGCTGATCGATTCGTCGCACAGCAGGGTCGATGCGAGAATCGGCAGCACGGCGTTCTTCGCGCCGGAAATCCATACTTCGCCATTGAGCGGCTCGCCGCCACTAATCACGATCTTAGCCATGAGTATTCCTTGAGATTGATTGAACCGCAGCGCGACGCGTCAGGTGCGGCTGGCTTCGTCCGGCGTCAACGTTTTCAGGGCGAGTGCGTGGATCGCGCCGCCCATCAGGTCGCCGAGCGTCGCGTAAACCATGCGATGCCGCGCCAGCGGCAGCTTGCCGGCGAAGCTTGCACAGACCACGCGCGCCTCGAAATGCACACCGTCCTCGCCCTCCACGCTCACTTGGGCGTCGGGAAGACCTTGTTCGATCAAAGCACGGATTCGGGCAGCGTCCATGGACATGCAGAGTCGTTTCGCGGGCGTCAGGCGTCGTTCGGGCGACGCCAGCGGCTTGCGCTAGAATGGGGGCCGCGAAGTCTAGCCGATTCCGCCCAGCGGAACGAGCACGACCGCGACCCAGCGCCCGGGAAACAATGTGAACGCCCAACTCAAACCGGTTCCACCGGTACTGATGCATCCGATGCTCGATCCTGACCGCCTGTACGCCAGCGCCCGTTGCGTGTTCGACATCGAGGCCGATGCAATTCGCGGTCTGTCGGCGCGCATCGACAGCAGCTTCTTTCGCGCCTGTGCATTGATGCTCGACTGCACCGGCCGCGTCGTTGTCTCCGGCATGGGCAAATCCGGCCATATCGCGCGCAAGATTGCGGCGACGCTGGCGAGTACCGGAACGCCGGCATTCTTCGTGCACCCGGCCGAGGCCAGCCACGGCGATCTCGGCATGATCACCGACAAGGACCTGGTGCTTGCACTCAGCAATTCCGGTGAAACCGACGAATTGCTGGCCATCCTGCCGCTGATCAAACGTCAAGGCATTCCACTCGTGGCGATGAGTGGCAATCCGAACTCCTCACTGGCAAGGCTCGCCGATGTGCATATCGATGTCAGCGTACCGGTCGAGGCCTGCCCGCTGAACTTGGCACCGACATCAAGCACCACGGCGACCTTGGTTATGGGCGACGCGCTGGCGATCGCGCTGCTCGAAGCACGCGGTTTCACTGCCGACGACTTTGCGCGCTCGCATCCAGCCGGTTCGCTCGGACGCAAACTACTGCTGCGCATCAGCGACATCATGCACAGCGGCGACCAAGTGCCACGCGTGGCCAGCGGTTCCAGCGTGTCCGATGCGCTGATCGAAATGACCCGCAAGGGCCTCGGCCTGACCGCCGTCGTCGATGGCGATCATCGCGTGCTCGGCGTGTTCACCGACGGCGACCTGCGCCGCACTCTGGATGATGCCGAAATCGATCTGCGTGGCACCACGGTTGACGCGATCATGACTGTACGTGCAAAAACCATCACCTCGGAAAAGCTTGCAGTCGAAGCTGCCCGACTGATGGAAGACTTCACGATCCATGCCCTGCTCGTCGTCGACAGCGCCGGCAAACTCGTTGGCGCACTGAACATTCACGACCTGCTGCGCGCACGCGTGGTCTGACGCATGAGGTCCTGGTCGCCGCTCGCCGACGTGCCTGACGACATCCGATCCCGCGCGGCGCGCGTGCGTCTCGCCTGCTTCGACGTCGATGGCGTCATGACTGATGGTGGCCTCTACTACAGCGACGCCGGACACGAAGCCAAGCGCTTCCATGCGCTCGACGGCCTCGGCCTGAAAATGTTGGTCGAGTCCGGAATTCACGTCGCCGTCATCACTGCACGCGATACGCAGGCCGTGGTGCAACGCATGCGTGACCTCGGCATCCGTCATGTCTTCGCCGGCGTACACGACAAGCGCGCGTGCCTATTCGCGCTTGCTCAAGAACTCGGCATTGTGAGCGAGGACATCGCGCACGTCGGCGACGATCTGCCTGATCTCGGCGCGATGTCGGCGGTCGGTTTCGCAATCACGGTAGCGAATGCACATCCGTTGATCACCGAGATTGCGCATTGGCAGACTCGCCGCCGTGGCGGTGATGGTGCCGTGCGCGAGGCCTGCGAACTGATTCTGGCCGCGCGCGGATTACTCGACACCGCAGTTGCGCGGTTCCGCTGATGAGCCGATTGCAGGTACTCGCTGCTCTGATGCTCGCGATGATCGCCGCGATCACCGGCTGGATGTTGTTTCGAGACTTCGACAAGATCAAGCCGGATCGTTTTTCCGGCCCATCGCGACCCAGTTATGAACTGGTCGATTTCGAACTGGATGCATTCGACGAACAAGGCCGTATCGCATTTCGCGCGCAAGCGCCGCGCCTTCTGCACGACGATCGAGTGAAAGGCATGGCCCTGACCACGCCGGTATTCCGACTGTTCGGCGAGAATGGGCAAAGCTGGCAAGCACGCAGTGCAACCGCTTGGATCGACACCAAGGCCAAGCGCATTGACCTCGATACCGATGTCACTGTCACGCGTGATATTGGCGATGTCGCGCAGGCTTGGTCGCTGACGACCGAACGACTGGTGGCGCACACCGAGACGCGTCTGATCGAGACCGATCGCGTGGTCGAGGTGAAGCAGCCCGGCTCTATACTACGCGGTCGCGGCCTGTTGGCTGACCTGAACGAAAAGACCTTTGAACTCAAGGCGGATGTGAATGGCAGTTTTGCTCCGAAGCGCTAGCGCGCTGCTCGTCGCCACGCTGATGGCCACGCCCGCGTTCGCGGCCAAAGCCGATCGCGAACAGCCGATGCAGGTCGGCGCCGAACGCTCGCAGACCAGCGAGAAGACCGGCATTACCGTGCTCACCGGTGACGTCCACATCGATCAGGGTTCATTGCTGATTCGTGCCGATCGTGGCGAATTCGAGCAGAAGGAAGGCGAAGTCAGCCGTGTTGTACTTGATGGCGCACCGGTGCATCTGGAGCAGGACATTGATCAGCAAGGTCGTCTGAAAGCCGATGCCAAGCGCATCGAATACCTGCTGGCGGAACAGAAAGTAGTCATGACCGGCGGCGTACGTATCGAGCGTCCGCGCGGCGTGCTCAGCGGCGAACGGGTGATCTACCACCTCGATACCGGCGAAATGGAAGCAGGCGAACCCGGCGGTCGCGTCAATATGCCGATCGCGCCGAAGCCGAAGACTCAGAAAGCTGCGGCAGCGACCGTCACTGAAGCACCGAAATCCTGATGCTTTCGGCCCGGCATCTGAAAAAACGCTACAAGAATCGCGAAGTCGTCTCTGACTTTTCGCTCCAAGTCGCGCCCGGCGAATGCGTGGGTCTGCTCGGCCCGAACGGCGCCGGCAAGACCACCTGCTTCTACATGATCGTCGGTCTGATCGGTGCCGACGCCGGCGCCATCCTGCTCGACGACATCGACCTCAGCACCCTACCGATGCACGAACGTGCGCGCCGGGGCGTAGGTTATTTGCCGCAAGAACCGTCGGTGTTTCGTTCACTCAGCGTCGAGGACAATTTGCTCGCCGTGCTCGAACTGCGCCCAGGCCTGAGCCGCAAGCAGCAGCGTGAGGAAATGGAGGCGCTGCTTTCTGACTTGCAGATCGCGCACGTGCGCAAACAGAAAGGCCAAAGCCTATCGGGTGGTGAACGTCGGCGTGTCGAAATCGCCCGGGCACTGGCTGCGAAACCACGCTTCATGTTGCTTGACGAACCCTTTGCCGGCGTCGATCCGATCTCGGTCGCGGAGATCCAGCGCATCGTGGCGCACCTGAAGGATCGCGGCATCGGGGTACTGATCACCGACCATAACGTCCGTGAAACGCTCGGCATCTGCGACCGCGCCTACATTCTGCACGGTGGCAGCGTGCTCGCGGAAGGCAAGCCGTCGGAGATTCTCGTTAATCAACGCGTGCGAGAGGTCTATCTCGGCGAGAAGTTCAGGATTTGATGCCCGCGCGAACTTGATCGCGAGCAGCCGCGCTGGGAGAATCGAGAACCGGCAAAGGCTTCAATGGCGTACCGATGCTGATTTGGCTCGCATCCTATCCACGCAGCGGCAACACATACTTGCGTCTGCTGCTGTCCAAGACCTTCGGCGTAACGACATGGTCTGTTTACGACCATGACCGCAACACCGACCGCGTCTTCGAGCGCGCCTCCGGTCAGGCGCAACCGACGTTCACTTCATCGCATGCCCTCTGCGACGCGGCCGCGAACAGTCCTGACCCCTGCTTCGTCAAGACTCACGAACTGCCCGAACCAGGCGATACCCACCCAGCCGTCTATCTGCTCCGCGATGGGCGCGCTGCGGTGGTGTCGTACTGGCATTATCGACACGACATCGCTGGGGAATCGCCGAGCTTGGCGGATGTTATCGAAGGCCGGGTCTGGGGCAGTGACTGGTCGGCGCACGTGCAATCGTGGGTGCTATCGCAGAGGCCAAACACACTGGTGCTTCGCTACGAGTCCGTGGTCGCCGATCCACGCGGCGCCCTCGAGCAAATCGCTGCCTTCGCACAACTGCCACCGCCGACATCGGCACGCATAAGGTTCGACGACCTGCACGAGATCGAGCCTCGGTTCTTCCGCGCCGGATCGAACGACGCCAATTTCGCCGAATTACAAGGCGAGGACCTCGCATGCTTCTCACGGCGGCATGGCGACACGATGCGCGCTGTCGGCTATTGGCATCGATCCGCAGAGTAGGTACCCCTGGTTTGGTGAACCCTCCGAAACGCGTAGAATGACTGGAACGAATCTTGCTTCCAGGCCAGCCGGAGGGCCGCCATAACGTGGTCAAAGCAGCGCTCCAAATCGGACTTGGCCAGAGCCTGAAACTGACGCCGCAGTTGACGCAGGCGATCAAGCTGCTGGCAATGTCGACGCTGGAACTGGAACTTGAAGTCACCAGTTTGCTCGAATCAAATCCGGTACTGGATCGCGAAGACGATCTGCCGTCCGATGAGATTGGTGACGGCCCGGAACCGACGGATGAGCGCGAGGCCGAACCCGCCGACGAGATCGACGATCAACTCGACTTGCAGAACTTCGAAGAATTCAGCGATTGGAGCGAACCTGGCTCCAGCAGTTATGACGGCGAATACCTCGACCGCGAGCAAGCCGCGGACTCGCCCGACCTGCGCACCGAACTGGCCTGGCAACTGGCCCTGCGCCCCTTGTCCGAGCGCGACCGCGCGATCGCGGCTGCACTGGTCGATGCAGTTGGTGAAGATGGATACCTGAATGAAGACGATGACGGCATTATCGCCGCACTTCCCGCCGAGTGGCGGGTTTCATCCGGGGACATCGCGGTGCTGCGCTGCTTATTGCAGCAGTGCGATCCGCCCGGTGTCGGTGCACGCAATTTACGCGAATGTCTGCAATTGCAACTGCGTCAACGCCCCGCCGAAGCGCTGCGCGACCTGGCCCTACGCATCGTTACCGAACACCTCGACACGCTGCCGAAAACCGATGCCCAACAACTCGCACGCCGACTCGGCGTCACCGTCGCGGACGTCGACGCTGCGCTGCGACTGATCCGCAGCCTAAATCCCCGCCCCGGCGAACGCCCGATCGACAGCGAAGGCGACGCCGTCGTACCCGACCTGATCGCCCGCAAAATCAATGGTCGCTGGCGTGTGCAACTGAATCAGGGCAGCACGCCGACGATCGGCATCAATCGCCACTATGAACACATGGCGGCAGAATCGAAGGGCGAAACCGGCACTTATCTGCGTGGCCGCCTGCAAGAAGCGCGCTGGCTGATGAAAAGCTTGGCGCAGCGCGGCGACACGCTATTGAGAGTCGGCAACTGCATCGTGCGCGAACAGGGCGCCTTTCTCGATTATGGTGCGGAAGCCCTGCGGCCACTGACGCTGCGCACGATTGCCGAGGAAGTGGGCCTGCATGAATCGACCATTTCCCGCGCCACGACGCGCAAGTACATGGCCACGCCGCGCGGCGTCTTTGAACTCAAACGATTCTTCTCCAGTGGCGTCGCCACCAGCGAAGGCGGAGAGGCCTCGGCGACGGCAATACAGGCGATGATCCGCAAGCTGATCGATGCCGAGCAAAAGGCCCGACCGCTGAGCGACCAAGCACTGATGGAATCATTGAAACAGGCCGGTATTCAGGTTGCGCGACGCACGGTCGCCAAGTACCGTGAGGTCATGAACATCCCCTCGTCCAGCGACCGGCTGCGAAAGGCATGATCCGTTTGGTAGTCATCACTTTCGATTGCTACGGCCGACCCCATACTTGCTTTACCGGCGCGGCGGACACCGCTGCGGCGGACTATCCGGGCGCCGAACCGCGCCCTCAATCGTTGGAGGTAGCTCATGCAACTCGAGATCTCTGGACATGGTGTAGAAGTCACTTCCGCTCTGCGTGATTACGCGACGGAAAAATTGCAGCGCGTCGAGCGCCATTTCGATCACCTGACCAATGTGCACGTCGTGCTGATGCTGGAAAAGCTCCTGCACAAAGCCGAAGCCACAATCAACACTACGCAGAAGCAAATTCATGCCGAAGCCGAGGCCAGCGACATGTACGCGGCCATTGATCTGCTCATGGACAAACTCGACAGCCAAATCCGCAAGCACAAAGAGAAGCTGACTGATCACCATCGTGCCGAAGCGCACGTGCGTAAAACCGGCACCTGATCGCCACTGCACCGGCCGCAACGCGCGGCCGGTGCCTCTTCTGCAACCCAAGACCTCGACAGACGATGCGCCTCAGTCACTTACTCTCTTTCGACCGCATCGTGCTCGCACACGCCGCCAGCGACCGCGACGCGGTGCTGCAACAACTCGCTGCATTGCTCAGCAGTCGCGATCATCCACAAGACGCACTCTATGCCGCGTTGCGTCGTCGCGAACTCGGTAGCTCGACTGCACTCGGCGACGGCGTTGCCATCCCACATACCCGCGTCGAACAACTTGACAAGCCGCTCGCAGCCTTTGTCACGACACGTTCTGGCGTCGATTTCCAGGCCCCGGATGACGTCCCGGTCGACCTGTTTTTTGCGTTGCTGGTGCCCGCGCATGCCACCAGCGAACATCTTGCCATCCTCGCCGAGTTCGCCGAGTGCTTCAGTGACGCCGCAGTCCGCGAACTGTGCGCAATGCGCGCGAACCACAACGCATCATCGACATTCTCAGCGATTCCCTGACTGGAGCCGCAGCATGATCCGGACCATCACCGCCCGGGAATTGTTCGACCAAGTTGCCGACCGCATGAAACTGCGCTGGTCGGCCGGGCAACGCGGCGAACACCGACTGGCCGAACCGGGCGAGAATCTGCAGCGACGACCGTCGCTGGTCGGCTACCTGAACATCATCTACCCTAACAAGGTGCAGATCGTCGGCATCGATGAGCTGAAATATCTCGATGCACTTGATTCCCGCCAGCGCTGGGACACGGTGCAGAAAATCATGAACTACAAGCCCACTGCGATCGTGGTCACACGCGACCAAGCGGTGCCGGCCGATCTGCGCGAAGCCGCCGAGGAAACGCAAACCCCGATTTGGGTGAGCGCCAAGCGCGGCCATGAAGTGTTGACCTACATGCAGTACCACCTGTCGCGAGCATTGGCGCGCAACACGTCGCTGCATGGCGTGTTCATGGAGGTCTATTCGATCGGTGTGTTGATCACCGGCGATGCCGGCGCCGGTAAAAGTGAGTTAGCGCTGGAATTGATCACGCGCGGCCATCGTCTGATTGCTGACGATGCGCCCGAGTTCACCCTGATCGCACCCGACGTGATCGACGGCACCTGCCCGGAGATGCTGCAAGACCTGCTGGAAGTGCGCGGCCTCGGCATTCTGAATGTGCGTCAGATGTTTGGCGACACTTCGATCAAGCGCAACAAATACCTGCGCCTCGTGGTCCATCTCGGCAAGCTTGAGGACATCCATCAAAATGACGGCATGGCGCGCTTGCAGGGCGTGACGACGACGCGCAACGTGCTCGATGTCGAGGTACCGCAAATCACCCTGCCGGTGGCCGCAGGCCGCAACCTAGCAGTACTGGTCGAGGCGGCGACACGCACCTTCCTGCTCAGGAGCAAGGGCATCGACCCAGCACAGACCTTCATCGACCGGCAAGCCCACCAGATGCGTAGGCAGTCGCCATGGTAGACCAGCCGCTGCATTTTACGCCCACCGCCTCCGCGCCAGCCCGGACAACCGAGTGAGCGCCTGATCATCGTCAGTGGCTTATCCGGTGCCGGCAAGACGGTGGCACTGCGCACGCTCGAAGATCTCGACTATTACTGTGTCGACAACTTGCCGACTGCATTGCTGCCGTCCTTCATTGATGCGGTGCGCGCGCAAGGACATCACCCGCGCCTTGCGGTCGGTGTCGACGTGCGCAATCGTCAGGACGACCTGCAGAACCTGCCGGCCATGCTGGCGCGCATCGCCCACCAAGGCCTCGCCTACCAACTGGTTTTTCTGGACACGCGCGACGATGTGCTGCTGAAGCGCTTCTCGGACACGCGTCGCCGTCATCCGCTCACACATGACGGCCTCGCACTGAATGACGCCATCGCCCTCGAAAAATCCACACTGGGAAGCAACGTTGCGACCGCTGTCCGGACGCGATGCCGCGATCCGCGACTACTTCACCAAGTTTCCGGAAGTGGCGCATTACATCGAACAAATCCGTGGCCTGCTCGCCACCTGGCTACCGCGCTTCGAAGCGGACCAGCGCAGCTACATCACGGTCGGCATCGGCTGTACCGGTGGCCGGCATCGCTCGGTCTATATCGTCGAACGCCTCGCCGAAGCGTTCCGCGAAACCCGCGAACACGTCATGACCTTCCACCGGGAACTCGAATGAGCGTCGGAATCTTGCTGCTCACCCATAGTGGTGTTGGCCCGAGTCTGCTTGGCACAGCTCGCGGCATTGTCGGTCCGCTGCCGTTGAAGACCGCAGCAGTCGAAGCCGGTTTCGGCGAAGGTCCGGAGCAGGTTCTGATCCGTGCTTCCGCAGCAATGCGCGAGCTCGAAACCGGTGCCGGCGTGCTGGTCCTCACCGATGTTTATGGCGCCACACCCAGCAATGTCGCGGCCAAGCTCGCCAACCTCGGCGGACGCGTGCGCCGCGTCGCCGGGGTGAACCTGCCGATGTTGTTGCGGGTGATGAACTATGCGGAACAATCGCTGGATGAACTGGTCAATACCGCGACTGCCGGCGCACGCAACGGAGTGATCGTCGACCATGCTTGAGCAGGAAATCATCATCAGCAACAAGCTCGGCTTGCACGCACGTGCGTCGGCCAAGCTGGTCCAGCTCGTGTCGGGTTACCGTTCCACCGTGATGCTGGGCTGCCGCGGACGCGAGATCAATGCCAAGAGCATCATGGGCCTGATGTTACTCGCGGCCGGCATCGGCACGCCGGTCAAGTTACGCATCGACGGTGAGGACGAAGTTGCGGCAATGACCGCCGTCACTGACCTGTTTAACCGTAAGTTCGATGAGGGCGAATGACGACGACACGTACCGAGCTCGAAGGCACCATGGCCGCCAAGGGATTGGCGCTCGGCAGTGCGCGTGTCGTCTACTCGACCAAGATTGACGTCGAAACCGAACCACTGCCCGCTGCTGGCATTCCAAACGAGGTCAAGCGTTTTGAAGGTGCGCTGAAGACCGCGAGAATCGAACTCGCGAATCTCAGTGAAAAGGTTAGCGGCGCACTGGCGCGCGACCTGTCCGAGATCATCGATGCGCACGCGATGATCCTCGACGACCCGGAATTCACCGATGCCGTGATCGCGCTGATCCGCAAAGATCAATTGCGTGCGACTGCAGCACTGAAGCGCCAGCGCGATTTACTAGCCGAAGCCTTCGATGCCATCGACGACCCCTACCTGCGCGCGCGTCGCGACGATCTCGACCACGTCGTCGCACGCGTCTACGCGGCGCTCGCGCGCGGTGGTGCACAACCGGAACGCAAGCCATCGGCGGAAGGCCAGATTCTGGTCTGTGACACGGTGCCGCCAGCGGAACTGGCACAACTTGCAGAAACCGGTCTGCGCGGCTTGATCTGCACCGCCAGCAGTCCGTACTCGCATACTGCGATCTTTGCGCGCGGGCTGCGGCTACCCTTCGCCTGCAGCGTGAAGCAAGCACTGGCGGTGGTGCACGAAGGTGACCCCATCTTGCTCGATGCCGACCAAGGTCGAATCATCGTTTATCCAGATAACATCGACCTGAGCCGCTTCCGCACGCAACAGAAGGAAGCGGAAAAGCTGCGCAAGCAACGTGCGCGCGTGAAGGTCACGGACGCACGCACGCGTGATGGCGTTTCGATCAAGCTGTATGTGAACGCCGAGAATCCTGATGTGATCGCAGCGGCACGGCGCTCCGGTGCTGACGGCGTAGGTTTGTTCCGCACCGAATTTTTGTTCATGAAGCGGCGCGAATTGCCGACCGAAGACGAGCAATTCCGTGCCTACCGCGATGCCATCGTCGCGATGGCGGGGCGCCCGGTAACGCTGCGCACACTCGACCTTGGTGCCGACAAAGCGATCGGCGGTCCACTCGATATCGGCGCTGAGGAAAACCCGGCACTCGGTTTGCGTGGCATTCGTTATTCGCTCGCGCGGCGCGATATTTTTGCCGAGCAATTGCGCGCGATGCTGCGTGCATCCGCCTATGGTCCGATGCGAATCCTGCTGCCGATGGTGTCCGCCGTCGAGGAAGTGCGCGAAGCACGCGCGCTGATCGAACTCTGCACTGATGAAGTGCGACGCTCGCGGCATCCGGTCGCCGACGAGATCCCACTCGGCGCCATGATCGAAGTACCGGCCGCAGCACTGGTCAGCGCCGACATCGCGCGTCACGCCGACTTCCTCGCGATCGGCAGCAACGATCTCGCGCAATACCTGCTTGCCGCCGATCGCAACAATGCCGCAGTTTCGGCAAGCTACGACCCCCTGCATCCGGCCTTTCTGCGTCTGCTCTATCTCGTGCTCGACAACGCGCGCCAGGCAAAACGGCCAATCAGTATCTGCGGTGAAATCGCCGGCGATCCGACCTACACGCCGTTGTTGATTGCGCTCGGCCTCAGCGAATTCTCGATGCACCCAAGCGCGCTCGCCGATGTCCGTGAAACCATCGCGCTGCTATCGCGCAAAGCGCTCAAAACCAAGGCCGCCCGTCTCCTCCACGCACCTGACCGCGCCGCACTCGCGCAAGTCGTCAGCGCGATGGCGAGCCACTGATCACTCGCTCAGTGCACGCCGTTGTACTTTTTTTCACCGGCAGTGACGCGCAGGTCGAGACGATTTTCAGGCGGTGGTAACGGACACGTGGAAAAGGCATTCAAGGCACAAGGCGGGTTATAGGCCTTGTTGAAATCGATGATCAACTTGCCGTCTTGCTTCGGCCACGGCGCATAAACGAAGCGCCCAGGGCCATAGGTTTCCTTGCCCGACGTGCGGTCAGCGAAGATGATGAACAGATCGTCCGAACCTTCTTCGACGACCGGGTAAATGCGGTATTCGTGCCCGTCGCGGGTGAAGCTACCGTAGCCCGGATTCGGCATTTCCTCGATGGTGCCAATGACCGTCTGTATGCCGAACGACTGCGGCTCCTTGTGCGGCGTCCAGTCGGCAACGATGCGCCAACTTTCATCCACTGGAAAAGTCTCAATACCGGTGAAGTGTTTGCGCGTCGGCGCCTCGGAATCACGCACACGCAGCGCATGTTTGTCGCCGCGCTTGATCGCCACAAAGCTGACTGTTCCAGAGTGCACGATGCTTTGCGTCACGCTGGTGTCGTCGCCGAGCACGTGCCACACGCGGTCGCCCTCGGTGACGATGCGCAGGCCATTGTCCACGACCACAGCTTCGCTACCCTCGACCGCTGCGAACTGGACTTCCCCGTTCGTATATCGGACCGTGCCGAAATGTGCCGGGCCGGCGGCAAGCACGATGGCATTGTCCGGCGCACTGCCCAGCGTCTGCTCGCCCGTCGTCAGCCAATGCAGTCCGATCAGACTGAGCCAGCCCTCGGGCTTCTGCAGGCGTTCCAGACGATCGATACGCCAAGCCTCGACCTCCGCAGCGTGATTGTAAGCGGCAGTGGTGGAAGGAGGAACTGGCGTCACCTCAGTAGCCTCACGCTGCGGCGTCGGTGCACAGGCAGCAAGCAGTGCGCTGGCGAACAGCGTGGTCGTCATCAGTGCGTTGCGCATCATTGATCCTCCGGTTCACTTCGTTATCGTCCGCGCTGGAATACACGGTCCAAGTCTTGCATCGTCCATTGCACCCAAGTCGGGCGACCATGATTGCATTGGCCAGATCGTTCAGTGGCTTCCATCTGCCGCAACAGTGCGTTCATTTCCGGCACCGTGAGCCGACGATTTGCGCGCACCGAGGTGTGACAGGCCAGGGTCGACAGAAGTTCGTTTCCAGTTTCCTCCAGGCGTCGGGAACTGTCGTGCTGCACGAATTCGGCAAGCACATCGCGCACCAGTCGCTCGACGTTGGCGCCGTCAAGCAGCACTGGAATGCGCTTGATCAGCACCGAGGTCTCACCACTTCGGGACAGTTCGATGCCGAGGTTCTGGAATTCGCCATGATGGTCCTCGGCGGCATCGGCCTCGCGCCGCGTCACCGTCACCGGCGTCGGTACCAGCAACTGTTGCGAGGCAATGTCACCACAGGCCTGCTGCGCCTTCAAACGCTCATAGGTAATGCGCTCATGCGCCGCGTGCATGTCAACGATCACGAGGCCGTGGGCATTCTGTGCGAGCACGTAAACGCCATGCAGTTGCGCGATCGCGAAACCCAGCGGCGGGACTTCATTGGCGCCGCTCTGTGCCAGGAATTCGGCCGCACGTGCCAACAGCGGCTGCGCGAATCCAGCGGACACGGCGGCTTCATTGCGTCCATAGACACTGCCATACGCAGACAACGGCTCGGCCACCCGCAAGCCAAGTCCGGACTGCTGCGGTGGCATCAATGCAGGTGCGCCCGACACACCGAATACTGGCGCCGCAATCGTGCTCGCCTGCCCGGCACGCGTCTGCGCCAAGGCTTCGTGCAAGCTGCGAAACAGAAAATCATGGATCAAGCGATGCTCGCGAAATCGCACCTCGGTCTTGGCCGGATGGGCGTTCACATCAACCAGCAATGGATCGAGTTCGAGGAACAGCACGAAGGCCGGATGGCGACCATGAAACAATACGTCGGCATAAGCCTGACGCACCGCATGGGCGATCACGCGATCACGCACTAGGCGCCGATTCACGTAGAAGAACTGGCGGTCGTTTTGCGCCCGCGCCGCCGTCGGCAAACCGACATAACCGTGCAGGCGCAAGCTCGCAGCGTGATGGTCGATGCGCAGACTGTGGGTGAGAAAGTCCTCGCCAAGCATCGCGTCGACGCGCGATTCCGGCGATGCGCCACTGGCTTCATCACGCAGCAAGGATCGTCCATTATGCGACAACGTGAACGCTACCTCCGGCCGCGCCAGTGCGATCGCACGCAGCCAATCCTCGACATGACCGAGTTCGGTTCGTTCGGCGCGCAAAAACTTTCGTCGCGCCGGCACGTTGAAAAACAACTCGCGCATCTCGGCGGTGGTCCCGACCGGATGTTGCGCCGGCTTGATCGCGGCGAACCGGCCGTTGTCGACGGCAAGCTCCGAAGCATGCGCGGCCTCGGGTGTCCGCGATACCAGACGGAAGCGCGAGACCGAGGCGATGCTCGGCAAGGCCTCACCGCGAAACCCCATGCTGCGGACTGATTCGAGATCGTCGAGCGAGGCGATCTTACTGGTCGCGTGGCGCGTCAATGCCAGCGCCAGATCCTCGCCGTCGATACCACTTGCCGTTGTCGCGTACGCGCACCAACTTGACGCCACCGGCTTCCAATTCGACATCGATACGACTGGCTCCGGCATCAAGCGCATTCTCGACCAACTCCTTGACCACGGATGCCGGGCGCTCGATGACCTCGCCCGCTGCGATTTGGTTGATCAAGGTATCGGGCAGGGTTTTTATGCGCATCTCGGCCTCAGTCGGGGCCGGACATTCTAGCGGCGCAAACGGTCGTTCAGATCGACGTCGGGATCTTCAGCACGGCACCGGCATTCACGCTGTCGGTCGCCAGTGCATTCTCGCGCTTCAGCGAGGCGACAGAAATACGGTGCCTCTGGGCGATCAGGGACAGCGATTCGCCGCGAGCGACAACATGGTGTTTCGCGCGCTGTGGATTCGCGGCGAACCAAGTGCCTGGCGGCGGCGTGGTCGCAAAATAGTCACGGATGCCGGCGACCAGTGCATCAGCGAGTTTGTCGCGGTGCGCAGGATCGTTCAGACGCTTCTCTTCAATCGGATTGCTGATGAACGCGGTCTCGACCAGCATCGAAGGCACATCTGGCGAACGCAGAACTACGAAGTTCGCACGCTGCACCTCGCTTTTGTGCAGGTTGCCGATGCCGGAAAGACCACGCAGCACATTGTTCGCGACCATCTCGGACGCCTGCATGGTCGCGCCTTGGGACAGATCGAGCAGCACCGCGGCAAGCGTCGCATCCTTGTCATCGATCGAGACACCACCGACGAGGTCAGACGTATTTTCGCGATCGGCCAGCATCCGCGCTGCTTCGGAGGATGCACCGCGATTTGACAGCACAAATACCGACGATCCACGCGCCTGCGATTTCACGAACGCATCGGCATGAATGGAAACGAACAGGTCAGCCTTCTGCTCGCGCGCGATTTCGTAACGGCGCTTCAGCGGGATGAAAAAGTCGCGATCACGAGTGAGCACGGCCGTCATACCAGGTTCGGCATCGATGCGCGCCGCCAGCGCCTGCGCGACGGCCAAGGTGATGTTTTTTTCGCGCGAGCCGTTGGCGCCCGAAGCGCCCGGATCGTCGCCGCCGTGACCGGCATCAATCGACACGATCACATCGCGTTCGCCCTGCGCGACCGGCAGCGATTCTTCGCGCTTTACGACACGCGGCGCCGATGCTGAATCGAACAAATCGATGACGAGGCGATGACCGAATTGATCGGCCGGTTTGAGCAGAAAACTCTTCGGCTGCACGGCACGATCGAGATCAAGCACAACCCGCAGCGTATCGCCGCCCTGACGCCCGGTACGCACGCGCTTCACCGCGCCTTCAAGCGCAGCGCCGTCCAATGATTTCGAAACGCGACTGCGCGCGATGTCCAGCACCAAACGGTCTGGATTGTTGAGCGTGAATAGCTTGTAGTGCACCGGCGCACTGACATCGAAGACGATTCGCGTGTGATCGTCCGCATCCCAAAACCGGATGGCCTGCACGTCACCCGCCAGCGCGCGCCCCGCGATCAACGTGAGGGCGAAAAACGCAACGTGACGGATAGATACGGCGAACATACTGTTGATTAAACGCCAGTCGAACCCGAATTTCAAGAAGAAACTTCAATCAAATCCGTTCACTACGGCAACTTCGTGAATATTCCGGCAGATTCCGACCGGAACCAGTTGATCAGACTACGGCGCAACACCACGACAGAAGCAACGTCCGGCCTCAGTCCGCGCCGTGAATTCTGCCTGCCGCCGATTGTCGTCAAGACGGCTCAGATGAATCGTGAGATCCAGTGGCGGCGTCTGATCACCCCCCTTTTCCGGCCACTCGATGAGCATCAGTGCACTCGGCTCCAGCAGTTCAGCAAGCCCGAGTTCGACCAATTCATCGGAATGCCTTAGGCGATACAGATCGAGATGATGAACGTTCAGCGCCCCGAGTTCGTAGGACTCGATCAGGCTATAGGTCGGGCTCTTCACCCGCATGCCGGGGGACAGCGACTGGATCAAGGCGCGCACCAATGCCGTCTTTCCGACGCCGAGATCGCCGATCAATCCGATCACCAGTGGTGTTCGCAATGCACCTGCGATTCGCACACCGAGCGTGTTGGTCGCGGCCAGATCGGGTAAGTCGATATGCCAGTTCATGGATTCATGATCGCGCGCAGTGCAGCGATAACATCGCTTGCCAGCAAACCGCGTTCACCGTCGCGAGCGGCACGATCTGCAGCCAATGCGTGCACGACCACGCCGATGCGTGCGGCTTCCGCTGTGGCCAACCCTTGCGCGATCAGCGCCGCGATCACGCCAGTCAATGCATCGCCCATGCCGCCAGACGCCATGCCGGGATTGCCGAACGGGCAGAGGCTCACAGTGCCGTCGCGATCCGCAATCAGACTACCTGCCCCTTTCAATACCACCACAGCACGATGGCGGTGCGCCAGTTCGCGCACTGCGGCAAACCGATCCCGTTCCACTGTCGCGACATCGACGCCGAGCATACGTGCAGCCTCGCCGGGATGCGGTGTCAACACCAATGTTCCGTGCAATTCGATGCGCCCAGCCGCGAGCAGATTGAGTGCATCGGCATCGACCACCATCGGTTTACCGGAGGCACAAGCGGTTTGCGCGAGTTGCAAACTCCAGTCCGATTGGCCGAGTCCCGGCCCAAGCGCAATCACATCAGCACGTTCGATCGATCGCTGCAGATCGTCACCGCAGGTGATGGCTCGCGCCATCACTTCCGGCCGCTGCGCCAATAACGCCGACACATGCTCAATCCGCGTCGCGACGCTGACGAGCCCAGCACCAGCGCGCGCTGCGGCTGCGGCAGCGATGAGCACCGCGCCGCCAAAACCATGATCGCTACCCACCACCAGCGCATGCCCAGTTCGACCCTTATGGATATCGCGGGCACGGCGCGGCAAGGCGGTGGTGACATCGGCCGCGGTCATCAAGTGTGCATCCGCCAACACCTCGGCGAATGCCATCGCCGGAACACTGAGTGTGGCGAGATAAAGCTCGCCACAAAACTGCACCGCAGCGCCCGTCCATAGTCCACGCTTCCACGCGATGAAACTCAGTGTCCGCTCAGCCTGAACGCAGTCGGCGGGTGGATGTCCGGTATCCGCATTCAGACCCGATGGTGCATCAAGCGCGAACACCGGCGCCGGGTGCCGATTGATCGCCGCGATCATTGCTGCTGTGACACCTTCCGGCGCGCGATCGAGACCGATACCCAACAGTGCATCGATGATCAGATCCGCGCCAGGCAGATCCTCGCCCGCACTCGTGATGACCGCGCCACCGGCCTCATGCCACTGCACCACCGCCTGCGCTGCGGGATCGCGCGTCGGTAGCGCGCCGACTTGAACCAAGGTGACGGTCAGCCCATGATTACGTGCCAGCAGTGCGACGACATAGCCATCGCCGCCATTGTTGCCATTACCGCAGACAACCAAGATGCGTCGTGCCTCTGGCCAACGCTCACACAACATTGCAAAAGCCGCGGCACCTGCGCGCTGCATCAGCGACCATGCGTCCTGCCCGGTCAAATGCTTCGCTTGCGCCTCAATGAGACGCACATCGGCAACGCGGTAGAGATTCGTTTCGATGCCAGTCATGGCGGCATTGTACGGGGCTACACCTATACTGCAGCCATGCCAGATCCGAACTTTGACCCGCAAGCCTTGGCCACGCGCATCAAACAGGAGGCGCACGAACTTGGTTTCCGGCGTGCGGCATTACCAGCACGCGCCTGGACGACGATGAAGCGAACCTGCTGCGTTGGTTGGATGATGGATTCCATGGCGACATGGACTACATGCAACGTCACGGCAGCAAGCGGACGCGGCCGGAAGAACTGGTGCCGGGCACGATCAACGTGATCTCGGTACGCATGGACTACCTCAGCGCCGACGCTGCAGGCATGCAGGCCACGCTCGATGACCCAATGCTCGCCTACGTTTCACGATATGCATTGGGCCGCGATTACCACAAGCTGATGCGCAACCGCTTGCAGCAACTGGCCGACCGAATCAGCGCATTTATCGGGCCGTTCGGCTACCGCGCCTTTGTCGACAGTGCGCCGGTGTTGGAAAAGGCGCTTGCACGCAATGCCGGCCTCGGCTGGATCGGTAAGCACAGCAACTTGATCGACACGAAACGCGGCTCGTGGTTTTTCATCGGTGAGTTGTATACCGACCTGCCGCTGGCGCAGGACACCGCTGAAACCGGCCACTATTGCGGTACCTGCACGCGCTGCATCGATATCTGCCCGACCCAGGCGATCGTCGCGCCAAACCGTATCGACGCGCGTCGCTGTATTTCCTACTTGACGATCGAGCTGCATGGCCCGATTCCGGAAGATCTGCGTCCGTTGATTGGTAACCGCATCTACGGCTGCGACGATTGCCAGCTGGTTTGTCCCTGGAACAAGTTTGCGCAATCGACAGCGGAGCGCGATTTCGCGCCGCGTCATCGGCTTGATCGTATGCCGCTAACCGAAGCCTTCGCATGGAATGAATCCGAGTTCCTCACCCGCACCGAAGGTTCGCCGATCCGGCGCATTGGCCATGAACGCTGGTTGCGCAACATCGCGGTGGCACTCGGCAACGCGCCCACCAGCCCGGCGATTTTGCAGGCATTGCAGTCGCGTCGCGACGATGCCTCGCCGCTGCTGCGCGAGCATGTGCAATGGGCGCTCGCGCGGCACGGATCAGCGTGAACGGATCTCGCGGATCAGTGCCTGCGTGACTGGATCGAGCGTGCTCGCAGCGGTCTCAGACGACAACGCCGGCAGGAAGTCTTTTGCGATGCGCTTGCCGAGTTCGACACCCCACTGATCAAAAGGATTGATGCCGACCAAACAGGCCTCGACGAAGACGCTGTGCTCGTACATCGCCAGCAGTGCTCCCAAGGCTTCCGGCGTCAGTGCATCGAGCAGAATCACGGTACTCGGGCGGTTGCCGCCGTGATGTTTATGCGCTGCCAGCGGATCATCGCTGTCGCGCGTGTCATCGCCATAAGCGAGCGCGGCGCTTTGAGCGAGCAGATTTGCGAGCAACACGCGATGGTGGGCGTCATGACGATGTGCCGGCTGGATGATGCCGATAAATTCCACCGGCACCACCTGAGTTCCCTGATGTAGTGCTTGGAAGAACGCATGCTGCGCGTCGGTGCCGACGCCACCCCAGATGATCGGCGCAGTTGGCAAATCGACCGGCACGCCGTCATGGCGCACCGATTTGCCATTGCTCTCCATCTCTAACTGCTGCAGATAGGCCGGCAGATGCGTCAGTCGCACGTCATACGGAACCACACAGCGTGAGCGGAATTCGCGCGCGACGCGATTCCAGTGTTCGATCAGTCCGCGCAATACCGGCAGATTTTGCGCCAACGGCGCACTGAAGAAATGCCGGTCCATTTCACGCGCGCCGTCGAGCAAGCGTCGGAATGTATCGATGCCATGTGCCAACGCGAAAGAAAATCCGACGGCCGACCACAACGAATATCGACCACCAACCCATTCCCAGATCGGCAAGCAGCGTTCGCCGTCAACACCAAATCTTTGCGCCGCCTCGACGTTCGCAGTCACCGCAAACACGCGCCGCTGCATCGCGGCTTCACCGAGTGCTGCGGTGAGCCAATCGACGAATAAACGTCCATTAAGCAGGGTTTCTTCGGTATGGAAACTCTTGGACACGAGCACGACGACGGTCGTTGCCGGGTCGAGCGTGGCGATCAGATCAGCCGCACGATGGGCGTCGATGCTGGAGACAAAATGCAGGCGCGGCCCATGAATCGGGTCAGCAATTGCCGCATCGAGTAGACGCGGACCAAGGTCAGAGCCACCAATGCCGACGTTGACAACATCGCGCACCGGCTGGGATTCACCAAGGCCCTCGTCAAGCAGGCGGCGAACCCAAACTTGGACGCGTGAACTCGCCTCAGTCGCAGCGGCCTGCGCCGAACGCATCGATCCCTCGGGGACGTCGTCGGCACGCGCACGCAAGGAATGATGTAACGCCGCCCGACCCTCGGTAGTGTTCAGCGGCTCGCCATCGGCGAAAGCACGGCGAAAACGCGCAAGTTCGGCGTGATCGGCGACCGCAAGCAGGGTGTCGAGCGCCGCGACGTCGACCAACTGTCGCGAAAAATCGGCGTACAACGGCCCCACTCGCAGACGCAGGCGCTGTCCGCGTTCTAGATCTGCTGACAGCACTGACAAAGCGATGTCGCGCAAGCGTTCGGCATCGTCAGCCAAGCTCATGACGGGGCGTCCTCACTGAGACCATAAGCGAATGAGTATAGCCCGCGCGAATGCCTACACTGGTATGGCCAAGTCTCTGAAACGCAGGCAAAAAAAACCCTCTCTGAATTCCAGAGAGGGTCTAATCGGAGTGACGATTACCTAACAATGCGCCCTGCTGTCGAAAGGGATCGCTCAGTTCAAGCGATCAAACCTTTCGGCACGCGTAATCTAGCAAGGCTGATGCGGAAACGCAACACCCGTGTTGCTCGATTACCAACATCGCCATCGTAAATCAATTAAATCAACAAGTTGTCGATCAATCGCGCTTTGCCGAGATGCGCAGCGACCAACCCGACCAAGTGTGTCCGATCACCATCACCCGGCTCCGACAGGTCCCCGGCTCGACGAATGACGGCGTAGTCGACGCGGAAGCCAGCCGCGCGCAATCGGTCTACGGCGACCGTTTCCACGCGCGCGCGGGTGCTGCCCTGGCGAATCGCATGACCCATCGCCTGCAGCGTGCGGTAAATCTCGGCGGCGCGCTCACGCTCGTCTGGCGACAGATACTGATTGCGCGAACTCATCGCCAGACCATTCGGCTCACGCAAGGTATCGACGCCGATGATGTCGATTGGCAGGCCAAGATCAACAGTCATACGCTCGATCAGGCGCAATTGCTGGAAATCCTTACGTCCGAAATAAGCGGCATCCGGCTGGACCCAATTGAATAACTTGGCGACCACGCTAGCGACGCCATCGAAATGCCCAGGGCGGAAAGAACCGCACAACCCTGCGCTGATAACTGGCACATGCACGCGCACCGCTGCTGCAGTGCCAAACGGGTACAAGGCGGCGGTGTCGGGCACGAACAGCAGATCGCAACCAGCGGCCGCCAGACCCGCCGCATCAGCGTCCATCGTGCGTGGATAGGTCGCGAAATCCTCGTTCGGACCGAACTGGGTCGGGTTCACGAAAATACTGGCGACGACGCGATCACATTGCGCACGTGCGGCAGCGATCAACGAATAATGTCCGGCATGCAGGTTGCCCATGGTGGGCACGAAGCCGACACGCAAACCATCGCGGCGCCACTCCAACACGCGACGGCGCATCGATTCGGCAGCGTCGACGCGCTGCAGATCAATCGGCATATTCATGTGCTGCGTCCGGGAAACTCGCGCTACGCGCGTCTGCAACGTAGGCCTTGAATGCGTCGAGCACGCTGTCGCGGCCCAGCAGGAAATTCTTCACGAAGCGCGGACGGCGACCGGAACTGATGCCGATCACGTCGTAGCAGACCAGGATCTGGCCATCGCACTGTGCGCCCGCGCCGATACCGATCACTGGAATGGCGAGGTCGGCCTGAATCGCAGCCGCGAGTGGGCTGGGCACGCATTCCAGCACCAGCATCTCCGCACCGGCCACTTGTGCTGCGCGCGCAGCATCACGCAGCGCCTGCGCAGCGGCATCACCGCGGCCCTGCACCTTGTAGCCGCCAAGACGCAGTACCGACTGCGGCGTCAGCCCGAGGTGCGCACACACCGGCACTTCGCGATCGACCAGATAGCGGATCGACTCGATCACCGGGCCGCCGCCTTCGAGCTTGACCATCGCGCATTCACCCTCACCGATCATGCGCGCAGCGTGAGCGAATGCCGTTTTCGGATCAGGATAAGTCGCATACGGCATGTCGGCGATACGCAGCGCGCGCTTCGAACCGCGCGCCACTGAACGGGCGTGGTAAATGATGTCGTCGACCGTCACCGATAGCGTGCTGCGCTTGCCATGCACGACCATGCCTAGTGAGTCGCCGATCAGGATAACGTCGATATCGGCGTCATCCGCCAGTCGCGCAAAGCTCGCATCGTAGGCGGTGATGGCGACGATCTTGCGACCATCCTGTTTGAACTGTCGCAACATCGGCACCGTGATCGGTGGACTGCGTGTTTCGGTCGCTCCGGCGTACATGGCAGTTCCTCACGGGGATCGCGATTATCGGCAGACGTTTGCCATGGACTCAAGCCTCAATTCTTGCGATGCGCTGACACGGCAACGCCAAAGCAATCTCGCGCACCGTCACACCGGCAATACGGGTATCGGGCGCGATCTCGGCCCACGGCAGCATCACGAAGGCACGGTCAATAGCGCGCGGGTGCGGTAACTGCAGTTCCGGCGTGTCAATGCAGCGCTGCTCGTATGCGATCAGATCAAGGTCGATACGACGCGGACCATTGCGTTCGGCACGCACGCGCCCGAGTCGGCTTTCCAGATCGAGCAGCGCGCGCATCAGCAGAACCGGCGCGAGCGAGGTCTGCAGGGCAATCACGGCATTGATGAAGTCGGGCTGATCAAGTTGCCCGACCGGTGCCGTGCGATAGCACGACGAGCGCGCAATGATGCGCCCGAATGCCGCCGTATCGATCAACGCCATCGCTTCGCAAACGCGCTCAAGCGGCGCATCCAGATTCGACCCTAATGCGACGAACGCGCATGCGTGAAGCGTGCCGTTCACTCGCCGATTGAGGCCGATGCCGCCTCACCTGGCTTTCGACGCCGGCGTCGACGCTTCTTCTTGACCGGTTCATCCGATGCCGTCGACTTATCCACCAGCGGTTCGCCGGCAAGTACTGCGTCCGGCCCTTCCTGCTGCGCGCGATCCCAGCGCTGCGCCAAATCGACCAGATCCAAATTTGCGCTCGATCGCAACAGAAGAAAGTCGTAGGCGGCGCGAAAACGTGGGTGCGCGAGCAAGCGTTGCACGCGCTTGCGTTGATTGGTGATAAAGCGTGGCTGCAGGTCCCAAATTTCCTGCATCGGCAGCGAGTAGCGCTTTGGCAAAGCGATGCGCTGTGCCTGCTCCGACACGATCTGTGCTGAAGCCTCAGCCTCGGGATCGCCGTGGCTGCGATCGACCAGCAGCGCGGCCCGATACTCGACGGCGGGCCACAGCAACGCTGCGAACAGGAAAGCTGGCGTAACCGCCCGACCGAGCGCGATGCGCGCGTCGGTACTCGCCAGCGCCGCCTCGATCAATGCCCGACCGCGTGGGTCTTTGCGAATCGAGGCCGAGGACTCTGGAAACAACACGGCGAACAGACCATACCGCTCCATCTCGCGAAAGCCCGACAGCGCATGCCCAGCGAGGAACAGTTTCAGCATCTCATCGAACAGGCGGGCCGGTGGCGCATCAACGATCAGCGGACCGAATTCGCGGATACCGGCGGCGACGTCATCGCTGATCGAGAAACCGAGCTTCGCCGCAAATCGCACGGCGCGAAGGGTGCGCACCGGGTCTTCACGAAAACGGCGCTCGACATCGCCGATCAGGCGCAATTCTCGCCGCTGCACGTCTTCGAAGCCACCGACATAATCACGCACGGAAAAATCATCGATCGCGTAGTACAGCGCGTTGACGGTGAAGTCACGGCGCACCGCATCTTCCTCGATGCTGCCGTAGACATTGTCGCGAGTGAGCCGACCATCGACCATCTCGCGATCGCCTGAGCCATCGTCGCTGATGCCGCGGAAGGTCGAGACTTCAATGATTTCCTCGCCGTAATGGACATGTGCAAGCCGGAAACGTCGCCCGATCAGCCGGCAATTGCGGAACAATGCCTTGACCTGCTCCGGTGTCGCATTGGTGGCGACATCGAAGTATTTCGGGCGATTGCCAAGCAACAAGTCACGCACAGCCCCGCCGACCAAGCAGGCGACGAAGCCAGCGTCACGCAGGCGATAAAGAACGCGCAGCGCATTCGGACTGATGAATTGGCGCGAGATGCAGTGGTCGGCGCGTGCAATGACGCGCAACTGTGCGGCGACACGTCTCCGCACTTCGGCGGGATCGGAGGTTTCGAGAAAATCCATGATGTCCTGGTGACTGCAAAATGCAGTCGTTGATTCGTTGCCGGCACCAGACGGTACCGGTGGGCGCCGTGCATTATGCCCAAGATGCCTTGAGATCGCGGCCACGACCGTTATACTACGCCGCTCAAAGTGGCCTCAAGCCGCGCTCCCATCGTCTAGCGGTCTAGGACGTCGCCCTCTCACGGCGAAAACAGGGGTTCGATTCCCCTAGGGAGTACCAACCGGGTCTGTCGCATGCCATTCGTTGTCGTCGAAAACTGCATCAAGTGCAAATACACCGATTGCGTCGAAGTGTGTCCGGTCGACTGCTTCCATGAGGGCCCAAATTTTCTGGTGATTGATCCGGACGAGTGCATCGACTGCACCTTGTGCGAACCAGAATGCCCGGCCAAGGCGATCTTCCCCGAAGACGACGTGCCTGCTGGCCAAGAGCATTTCACGCCGCTGAACGCCGAACTTTCGCGCATTTGGCCGGTGATCACCATGCGCAAAGACGCGCCTCCGGATGCCGCCGAATGGGACGGCAAACCGGACAAGCTTGACCAGTTGATCCGCTGAGCTGCCGCAACCGGCAAGACAGCCTCAACATCACTCCCAATTGATGCGGTCGCGCAACGCGCTCAGTACGCGCTGGGCGTACTCGTCATCGATGCGTATGCCGCTGTTTCCGTCCTCGATCACGATACGACTACCAACCGCGTCTTCGAGCACGTGCACGCTGCGACGGATGGTGCGCGTCTGGGTGCCATCTTTCCACCACCAGCGTTTGCGTTCTTCGCTCACCTCGAATCGCAGTTCGACGCGCAATTCATTTCGTTCCGTCTCGCCGAGCATGGCGATCTGCGCCTGCTCCAACGCCGCCAGCACCTTGTCGAAGGTTTCTGCTGGAGACATGCGCACCTTGAGTCGGCTCTGCGGATCGTCGGCATCGACCGGCAAGGAATCGACAGGGGCTTCGGCCACCGCCACCAACTCACCGCGCGCTTCCGGAACCCGCATCGAATCGCGCCGTGCCGGCGTGTCGAGTTCGGCCGGCACTTCCAGCGCCTTGCCGGACTCGGCATCAAGATAGCGCTCGTGCATTTTGCCTTTACCGAACAAACTGCAGCCACTCATCGCCACGACAATTGCGGCCAGTAC
Source organism: Rhodanobacteraceae bacterium (assembly GCA_016708465.1). Taxonomy (GTDB): domain Bacteria; phylum Pseudomonadota; class Gammaproteobacteria; order Xanthomonadales; family Ahniellaceae; genus JADKHK01. The sequence goes on along the minus strand of JADJFT010000008.1, from coordinate 105,079 downwards.
GAGCGGACGCGGAAAGAATTTCGACATCTGTGGTTCTCCTCAACTCGCCGGCGCCGCATCGATAGATGCGAGTGCGGCGAGACATTCGTCAATGGCGTCATGATGCTGTGCCGACAACGGCGTCAGTGGCAGACGATGGATGGCATCGATATGGCCTAGGCGATGCAACGCCCATTTCGCAGGGATCGGGTTCGATTCGAGTCCGAGCACGGCGTACAGCCCACGCAATTTCGTATTCAGTTCAACTGCGGCCATGTGCGTCGCTGGATGCGCCGACAGCGCACTCTCGCACATCAACGCAAAAGCGCGCGGAGCAACATTTGCCGCCACCGAGATCGTCCCTTTCGCGCCGGCATTCATCGCATGCAGTGCCGTCGGATCATCGCCGCTCAGCACCGCGAAATTCGCTGACTGCAGCATCAACAAAGCCGCCATGCGCTCGGGTTCCGCACTCGCTTCCTTGATGCCGATGATGTTCGGATGTGCCGCCAGCGCGGCAACGGTATTCGGCAACAGATCGCAACCGGTGCGCCCGGGGACGTTGTACAGAATGATCGGCAACACTGATTCCACAGCCAAATGCAGATAGTGCGCAATCAGGCCGTGCTGAGTCGGACGCACGTAATACGGTGTGACCGCGAGCACGGCATCGGCACCGGCCTCGGCGGCGATACGCGCGTAATCCAGCGTTTTACGCGTGCTTGGCGAACCGATGCCGGCGATGATCGGCATACGACCGGCCATGCGTAACACCGAATGTGCGATCAGCAGTCGATATTCGTCATCGTCAAGTAAAGCCGCTTCGCCGGTCGATCCGGCCAGCACGAGCCCATGCGTGCCGCTGGCGAGATGCCAGTCAAGCAAGCGGTCGAGCGCGTGGAGATCAAGCTGCTCGCACGCGTCGAAGGGTGTGACGAGCGCACAAATACTGCCGTGAAGTTGCATCGATAGAGAGTCGCCAGGAACGTTGCGATGTTACTTGCGGGTCTTGGGGGCGACAAGTATTCTGCAGACATCCATTCAGCCCACACGAGCACTCAGTGGCGCGACCAACATCGAACGAAAACTATCTGGTCGTCATTGCGGTGGCTCCGCAAAAAAAATCGCCGCTACTGCTCCTCACACGCCGTGTCGGCGAAAGTGGCTGTCATCTGCTCGAATCGCGGCTGTCCACGCTCGGTGACGATGTCGCGATCAACTTGCTGTTGATGGGCTCGTGGGACGCGGTGGCTAAATTCGAGACATCGGTGCCGCGCATTGAGCGCGAGGAAGGTATCCGCCTGATTCTGCAACGCACCGCCGCCAAAGAAACGCAGAATGCGATGCTGCCCTACCTGGTCGAAGTGGTCGCAGCCGACAAACCCGGCATCCTGCATCTGCTCGCCGAGTTTTTTATCGATCACGGCATTTCGATCGAGAGCTTGAGTTCAAATCGCTACCGGGCAATGCAGACCGGCGCCGAGATGTTCTCGGCGCAAATCACCATCGGCATCCCCGTGAAGACGCATATCGCTTCCCTGCGTGACGATTTCCTCGAATTCTGTGATGCACAGAATCTCGACGCGATCATGGACCCGATGAAATTCTGATTCCTCAAGGAGGTGCGTCAATGATGTCCGAACGCAAGCGCATTTATGTGCTCGACACCAATGTGCTGATGCACGACCCAACTGCACTATTCCGCTTCGAAGAGCACGATGTCTTCATCCCGATGACCGTGCTGGAAGAACTCGACAGCGGCAAGAAAGGCACCTCGAAGTTGCGCGTAACGCGCGTCAAGTCAGTCGCTTCATCAACGAATTGATCGAAGCACATGGTGCGGAGAAGATCGACAAGGGCTTGAAGCTGGTTCGCCCGAAAGGATTGAACCTGCGCCGGGATTCACAGATCGGTCGCCTGCTGTTCCAGACGGGCACGCCAGACCCGGCCAAGTCGCGCATGAAGAAGCTGCCCGATAACCAGATCCTGGCTGCGATCCTGCACCTGCACGAACAGCACCCGCAGACCGACGTCGTGCTGGTGTCGAAAGACATCAATCTGCGCATCAAAGCGTCGATCTTCGGCGTGCCGGCTGAAGACTACGAGAATGATCGCGCACTCGACGACTTCAGCCTGCTCTATTCCGGCCATTCCGAGCTTCCTGCTGACTTCTGGACCAAGCACGCCAAAGACCTGCGCTCTTGGTCTGAAAAGGGTCACACTTACTACGAACTCAAGCTGCGCAAGAACGAAGACTGGGCGCCACACCAGTTCCTGTACTTGGCCGGCGATGATGAACCCGAATTTCGTGTACTCAGCATCCGCGACGGCATCGCGCGCCTGCAGATTCTCGATGACTTCACCGGCGGAAGCCACTCGGTCTGGGGCATTCATGCGCGCAACCGCGAACAGAACTTTGCGCTCAATGCACTCACCGATCCGGAGATCGACTTCGTCACCCTGCTCGGTACCGCCGGCACCGGCAAGACCTTGCTCGCGCTCGCAGCCGGCCTTGCGCAGGTGATGGATCAGCAGCGGTACCGCGAGATCATCATGACGCGCGTTACCGTATCGGTCGGCGAGGACATCGGCTTCCTGCCCGGCACTGAAGAGGAGAAGATGACGCCGTGGATGGGCGCGCTCACCGACAATCTCGAAGTACTCACGAATCCGTCCGAAGGAGGCTCCTGGGGCCGGGCGGCGACCAATGACTTGCTCGCCTCACGGATCAAGATCCGCTCCACGAACTTCATGCGCGGTCGCACGTTTCTCAACCGCTACGTCATCGTCGACGAGGCGCACAGAACCTGACGCCGAAGCAGATGAAGACGCTGCTGACCCGAGCGGGACCGGGCACCAAAATGATTTGCCTCGGCAACGTCGAACAGATCGACACGCCCTACCTCACCGAGACGACCTCGGGACTGACCTATGCGGTCGATCGCTTCAAAGACTGGCAACACAGTGCTCACATCACGCTTCGCCGCGGCGAGCGCTCGCGCCTTGCTGATTTCGCCTCCGAATCTCTTTGACCCAAATCCGAACCAAAAAAATGGGCTCCGAAAGGAGCCCAAAGTATTCATTAGCCCTGTAAAGCCTTTAGAAGTCGACGCGCCAACGCGCTTCGAACTCAAACTGGTCACCACTGGCATCACCGCGCCCAAGGGCCGAAGTGGTGCCAAGGAAATACTCGATCGGCGCATGACTTGCGGCGAAGCGCAGCTCACCAGCACGATCAAATTGATGCGTCAGGCCGAGCGCAAAGTTGCGGTCGGTGAATTCTTCACGCAGTGCGCTATAGAGCAACGAGGAACTCGGCTCCGGTTGCTGCTGTGTCGAATAACGAATGTCCACGCGTGACGACTTGCCCACGGCATAATCAAGCGCGACGTTGTAGACCGTTAGGTCACGCCATGCGAATACTGGCGAAGTACCATCGCCAAGCAGCGATAGAAAGCGTTCCGGCAGCGCATAGCTGGAGAACGCTTTGAGCTCGCTATACATGACGTGCTGAGTACCGACGGTGACCCCAAACGCAGGAGATAGTGCAACGCGCGCCGAAAACTCGACTTCCGCCGGAATATCAAAATCGCCTGGATCGCTGAAGACGCCGCGATAGGATTGGAACGTCTGCATGTCGATCTTCGACTGAAGTGCTGCCTGTACGGCAACCTTTTCTCCGACCGGCTGTGTGTAATTCAGACGCACGCCCGCCGCAGTCGACGATTCATCACCGCGCAGACGCAGACGATCGCCGTTTTCGATACGTTCGGAACCAAATCCAAACGAGGCAAACTGCTGTTCCGCCACAACGATGCCCGCACCTACACGAGCACCACCGTCGAATTCATGGACCAACTGTGCGTCCGCAAACTGACGGTTCAGCCCCGGCGAAGCGCTATCGAACAATGACAGCGAAGCAACGCTCGCCGCCGCAATGTCATTGCCACGCGACTCCGAAAAACGGAGTTCCAACACGTCGCTGTGCAACGCGGTACGGAATTCTGCCCGAACAGCGTTGGCCAAAGTATTCGTCAGCGGGTTGCGGGCGCTCGGCGCCGCAGACTTGGCATCGTTGGCCCACGCGTAATCCGGCGTCATCGCCGAACGAGCGTAATCACGCCAAGCGTCGGCGCGCACGGTGATCGGTCCAACGGCGAGGCCGATGGTGATCAGAACCGTCAGTGGCGACAAACGAGGAGTCATTTCGGCACGAGTTGTTGCGGATGCGCGACATCGTCGCAAAAAAACCACAGCCCGTCAACGGGTACCTAACAAATCGTCGTTTTGGCCGACTCAGAGCCGTGAAATGATCGCATCGGCGAATGCGGCAGTGCTGCCATCGCCACCGAGGTCTCGGGTCACTCGATCTTTCGCGGCCATGGTTTGTCGGATCGCGATGCGCAGTTTGCCGGCTTTCTCGACCATGCCGAAATGATCGAGCATCTGTGCCGCACCGAGCAACAACGCCACCGGATTGGCGATGCCCTGACCAGCGATGTCCGGTGCCGAACCATGCACGGCTTCGAAGATCGCGGCATCGGTTCCAATGTTCGCTCCAGGCGCCAGGCCAAGACCACCGACCAAACCTGCACAAAGATCGGAAATAATGTCGCCGAACAGATTGGTGGTGACGATCACGTCGAATTGATGTGGGTTCATCACCAGTTGCATGCAGCAGTTGTCGACGATCATCTCGGTCATCTGGATGTCCGGATATTCTGCCGCCACCTCACGTACGACACGCAGAAACAAGCCGGATGTCGATTTCAGAATATTCGCCTTGTGCACAACGGTGACCTTCTTGCGGCCGACCCTGCGCGCTAGATCGAAGGCGTAGCGCGCGATGCGCTCGGAGCCACGGCGTGTGATGCGTTGCGTCAACGTCGCCACCTGACCATCCGCCGATAGCGCCTGACCTTCACCGATATAGGCACCCTCGGTGTTTTCCCGCACGGTGATCAGGTCAATGTTCTCGTAGCGTGACTTGGTGCCCGGAAAGCTGATCGCCGGGCGCACGTTCGCGTATAGGTCGAAACGCTTGCGCAGTTCAACATTAATGGAACTGAAGCCTTCACCGACCGGTGTCGTCAGTGGACTCTTCAGCGCCACGCGATACTTGGCGATGGCTTCCAGTGTGTGCTCGGGCAGCAGCGTGCCGTGCTTCTCTAGGGCTTCGAGGCCAGCTTCGACGAATTCATAGCGAAAATCGCACTGCAGCGCATCCAGCACGCGTAAGGTCGCTTGCATGATCTCAGGGCCGATGCCGTCGCCGCGGATTACCGCAATTGTGTGGGTCATGTCGTAGTTCTCCGGAGAGCGGCCAAATGGGCCGTGTCAACCCATCATTATCGCGGCCGGCCGGATCAAACGCCAGAATCAGCGCGGCCGTCCTGCGCTTCGATCTGATCGAGAAAATCGACCGCGCGGCGCAGATGTGGGATGACGATCGAGCCACCGACCACCAAACCGACGCTGAACGCCTCGAAGAATTCATCGCGGTTGACGCCGGCTTCCCGGCACTGCGCAACGTGGTAGCTGATGCAATCGTCGCAACGCAGCACCATCGACGCCACCAGTCCAAGCAGTTCCTTGGTCTTCAGGTCCAACGCGCCGGGCTTGTAGGTCTGCGTATCGAGAGCAAAAAAACGGCGCACGACCTGATTATCCTCGGCGAGGATGCGTTCATTCATGCGCTTGCGGAAATCGGTGAACGACTGAATGCGGTCGTTGCTGCTTTCGCTTACGGCGTGGTCGTGAGCCATGAATCCAATTCTCCGTTGCGATGCAATTGCATCAGGTCGTCGTAGCCGCCGACATGGCGGTCGTTGATGAAAATCTGCGGAACGCTGCGGCGCCCGCTGCTGCGCGCCAGCATGGTATCGAACGCGGCACGGTCACGATCGACGCGCACTTCCTCGTAGTCGAGTCCACGCCCAACCAGAAAATTCTTCGCGGCAACGCAGTACGGGCAGGCAGCGGTTGAGTACATCAAGATCTTGCTCATATGCAGCTCACAGGTTTGGGCAGTCCGGCGTATCGGCAAGCCTGTTTGGCCGGACCTTCGGGAAACAATCGATACAGATAGCGACTGCTGGCCTTGTCGGGACCGAACTGGCGACCAACTTCCTTCACCAGCAGACGCATCGGCGGTGCAATACGAAACTCGTCGTGGTGTCGGCGCAGAAGATTCAAAATATCCCAGCGCTCCGCATCCAAGACGATGCCATCGCACGCCGCCAGATAGTCGGCGAGCGCAGCGCTCCAGTCATTGGCATGGCGCAGGTAGCCACGCTCGTCCAGTTCAATGCGGCGACCTTCGAACTCGATCTCGGTCATGCCCAACACACCTGTCGCCGCATACGCGCGGCCAACGCGACGAATCCGGATTCATCAATGGCAACGAAACCGCGAATATGCCGCGGATCAAGCCCGCGTCGCAGCACGTCACTGATCAGTACACAGCCCTCGACCCCATCTGGCAACGCGAGGTCGTCAAGGAACGCCGCACGCACACCGTCCTGCAACAGCAATAGGGCATCCCCCGCCGCAAGCACCGACAGTGCCAGCGCCAATGCCTCGCCGTCACGCGGCGCACGCACGAGACAATGCAACGTCTCAGAACGAGATGACATGCTCAGCCTCCGTCAGCCAAGCCGCGAAATCGCTACGGCCAACCGGTTCGATAACGATCGCATGTGGCACCAGACCGCGCGCCTGCAGGCAGTCGCGGCTAGCGAGCAGGCGACTAGCACCATGATGCGAGAGTGCGGCGACCATGCGCAGGCGTTGTGCACGTTCATCGCCATCATCGGTAGCCACGAGCAGTTCCACGCCAGCACCGATAAAGCCCACCTGCAGGTCGAAATCGAATGCCAGTAGCGCCAGCGCCACATCAATGCCGGCCGCAGTGTCCACACCACGCCATGGCCCGCGCGAGAACAACACCGCGACCCGCCTCATGCGCGGAAACTCACGACGCGATCAACCTCGTCCAAGGCGTCGCACCATTGCCCCAAGCTGCCCGCTTGAACCGCGCCGTCGGCGACCACGCCCAGTCGCTGTAGCCATGTCGAACAGGCCAATAGCGGGACCCCATGCTGCCGGGCAAGCACGAACAGCGCGCGCAGATCATCGTCTGCATCAGCGCCGGCACGCGCACAACGTACGCCGTCACCATGGAAAAAAACTTGGCGCAGCACATGGCCAGCGGCCAAGGCGGCCGTCGCGAAACCAAGCGCACTCGCTACGGCCGCGCCGGCGTCTGGCGAATCCTGGATGAACAGTGAAAAACGCATCTGCACGGCCTTAACGGAACTCGGGGTAGGCTTACGGGGTCCGTGGCACCATGAGTCTGACCGTGCGAACCCGTTTCCTGACCGCGATTATAGCCTTCGCACTGAGCGCGCCGTTCGCAGCCGCACAGAATGTTGAACTACCCGACATGGGTTCCTCTGCGGGCACTGTGCTCAGCCCTGACGAGGAAGCACGCTATGGCGCCCGCATGCTGTACGAACTGCGCCGCGTCGATATGGTGCTGGAAGACGCGCTGATCGACGACTACGTGCATGCCCTCGGCTATCGCTTGGTCGCACTCAGTGAGCGTCCAGAACAGCCGTTCACCTTCTTCGTAGTGCGTTCGGACGAGATCAACGCGTTCGCCGCACCCGGCGGCTTCATCGGCCTGAATGTCGGCCTGATGCATACCGCCGAGAGCGAAAGCGAAGTGGCGGCAGTGCTCGCGCATGAAGTCGCACACGTCACCCAGCATCATCTTGTGCGAGCGTATGAATCGATGCAGAAGGCGACGCTACCGATCGCTCTGGCCATGCTCGGAGCGATCATCGCGTCGCGCAACTCGTCTGGCAATGGCGCTGAAGCGGCGGTCATCAGCGGCATGGGGCTAATGCAACAACAGGCCATCAACTTCACCCGCCACAACGAATACGAAGCCGACCGTATCGGTATTTTCACCTTGGCCAAGGCCGGATTTGATCCCGAAGCGATGGCGGGTTTTTTTGCACGTATGGGTCGCGCCACGCGCTCCAACAACAGCGTCGAAGTTCCGGAGTTCCTGCGTAGTCATCCGGTGACTGCATCGCGTATCACCGAAGCCAAGAACCGCGTCGAAGCGATCCGCCGCAATCCACCCACGGTGACCGAATCGGCGGCGAACGAGACGCGCTTCCGAATGATGCGCGAACGCGCGCACGTGCTGACGTCAAAAGAACCGGCGAAACTGGTCGACACTTACCGTGGTGAATTGCGTCACGCCGATAAGAATCGCACCACCTCTTTACGTTACGGACTAGCGCTGTCGCTGCTGCGCTCAGCTCAGGCCACGGCTGCTATGAACGAATTTGACCGCTTGCTTGCAGACACACCAAACGACATCGCCCTTTTATTGCCTCGCGCCGAGGCACAGCGCCTCGCCGGCGACAGCACCGGCGCGCTGGAACGACTGCACGTATTGGCCGAGGTCGCACCCGATCACCGCGCGGTGCAATTGGCCTATGCGGACGCACTGAACGCCACTGGAGACAAAGCCAACGGGCAACGTGCGATGGCCGTGTTGCGCCCAATTTTGGCGAAATACGGTGCCGATCCGACCACCCAAGGCACCTTCGCACGCGCCTGTGAACTCGCCGGAGAAGATGCGCGCGCGCTCGAAGCCCACGCGGAAGTTGCGCTCTACACCGGTCGTCCCTACGACGCGATGGAACAACTGAAACGCTTGCTTGAGCGACCAGGCGTCGACTATTACCAACGTGCCCGGGTCGAAGCCCGCATCGACGAACTCAAGCCCTACATGGCTGAGTTGGAGCGCCAACGCGTTCGCAAGGAAGACCAGGACACCTGATCGGTCGCGGCGTGTCACGTGAGGGTCATCGCCGTCACGTGAGCGTCATATTTCTGTCGTGTAATGCCGCGGATTCGAGTACGAGTAGAAGCGATGTCGAAGTACATCCTGATCATTGAAGACGAGGTCGCCATCCGCGAGATGGTTGCGCTGGCGCTTTCTCGTGCCGGCATGAACCTGGTGCACGCCGGCGATGCCCGTGCTGCGCAAGAAGCAATCGCTACCAAGGTGCCAGATTTGATCCTGCTCGACTGGATGCTGCCAGGGATCAGCGGTATCGACTACGCGCGCCGCCTGCGTCGTGATGAACTCACCCGCAACGTCCCGATCATCATGCTGACCGCGCGCGGCGAAGAAAACGACCGGGTGAGTGGACTCGATGCCGGCGTCGACGACTATGTCGTCAAGCCGTTCTCGACGCGCGAACTTGTGGCGCGTATCAAGGCGGTACTGCGGCGGTCACAGGCGGATGGCGAAGATGGCCTCGTCGAACTCGGCGGTCTGCGCGTCGACGGGCTGGCACACCGCGTTTTCGTTGACGATCAGCCGGTCGCGATCGGCCCGACTGAGTATCGGCTGCTGTATTTTTTCATCACTCATGCAGATCGAGTTTATTCGCGCGGACAACTGCTCGATCACGTCTGGGGCGGAAATGTCTACGTCGAGGAGCGCACCGTCGATGTACACATCCGTCGTCTGCGCCAGACGCTGGAACCATTCGGCAAAAATAAACTGGTCCAGACCGTGCGTGGTGCGGGCTATCGCTTCTCGGTCATCGCCTGAACTGATCGCATCGGAACATGCCCACGTCCGCACCCAACGTACTGCAGTCACGCGCTTGGCATGTGTCGATCGGGCGACTGCTTTTGCTGGTCGGCAGCGCACTCGCCATTGGCATCGCTAGCGGCCATATCGCGATCGCCCTGATCGTGGTGTTCGCCGGATATTCGGTGTGGTCGCTTTACAGCTTGCTGCGCGTCCAGCGCTGGCTGCTCGCGCGTGCACGCCTGCCACCGCCGTCCGACATGGGCGTGTGGAGCGAAGACGCCGAATTCATCTATCGTCGTCATCAGACCGGTCGATATCAGCAACGACGATTAGTACGCTTGTTGCGTGCCTATCGCGAAGCGGCCGCGGTGCTGCCGGACGGTGTCGTCGTGCTGAGCGCGTTGCGCCAGATTGTCTGGTTCAACGAGTCGGCCGCACGGCTACTCGGTCTGGATGGACAACACCATCGCGGTCTGATCATCGATCGACTGGTGACTAATCCGCAGATTTTGGCCTGGCTGGCGCAGGCGCGCGCGAACGACCCGCTGATCGACGTGCCCTCGCCCAGCATCGCCGACATCCGCATGAGCATGCGCCTGATCCCGTATGCCCAAGACCAGTGGTTGCTGGTAGTCCGCGACGTCTCGACGCTGCTGAAGCTGGAACAGGTGCGTCGTGACTTCGTCGCCAACGTCTCGCACGAATTGCGCACGCCGCTGACTGTCTTGTATGGCTATCTGGACTTGATCGATTCCGAAAACGATCCTGAACTTTCCGGCATGGTGTGCGAAATGCGCAAGCAATCGACACGCATGGCGCAGATCGTCGATGACCTGCTGACGTTGTCGCGCCTCGACGCCCAAGCCAATACCGATGACGAATCGATTGCGATGGATGCGATGCTCGCCAGCCTGCGCCGCGATGCCGAAGCACTCTCGCAGCAACAGCACGACATCCGCGTCGACACGACATCCGTGCACGGAATACGCGGCTCAGCCAACGACTTGCACAGTGCATTTGCCAACCTGGTCGCAAACGCGGTGCGCTACACCCCTCCGGGAGGAAAAATTGTCGTGCGCTGGTTCGACGAAGACGACGGAAGCTGTTTCGAAGTGGAAGACAGTGGTTGCGGCATCCCCAAGGAACACCTGCCGCGAATCAGCGAGCGCTTCTATCGCGTGTCGACCAGCCGTTCACGCGACAAAGGCGGCACCGGGCTTGGCTTGTCGATCGTCAAGCATGTACTTGGCTTGCACCAGGCTCGCTTGGAGATCCGCAGTGAAGTCGGCACCGGCAGTATCTTTTCCGCGCATTTTCCACACGCGCGCTTGATCGATGGGACCGAGCACGAATCCGCCTGACCCGGCCTTGCGCGCTCGCTATGCTTGCAGAATCACGACTCGAGTAGCGTTCATGAGCAAATCCCGCGACCTGCGCGACCCGGCCCTATACATCAATCGCGAACTATCGCAGATCGAGTTCAACTTCCGCGTACTCGCACAGGCGCAGGATCCGTCGATTCCATTGCTCGAACGGGTGCGCTTCCTGTGTATTTGTTCCGCCAATATCGACGAATTCTTTGAGATCCGCGTCGCAGCGCTGAAACTGGGTGGCGCCACCATTGGGCCAGACGGACTGAGCACGCAAGAAACACTGCACCGCGTGCGTTCGCGTGCGCTGGAGTTGCTGGAAGAACAGTATCGTCTATGGAACCGCACGCTGCGCCCGGCACTGGCCGAACAAGGCATCCGCGTGGTGCTGCGCGATGAGTGGAATGCTAAACAGCGCCGTTGGCTGCAGAGCTACTTCCAGAATGAAATCCTGCCGGTGCTGTCGCCGCTCGGCCTCGACCCGGCGCACCCGTTTCCGCGCATCCTTAACAAGAGCCTGAATTTGGTGGTCTTGCTGAAAGGCAAGGATGCATTCGGGCGCGAGGGCAACATGGCGCTGGTACGTGCGCCGCGTTCGTTGCCACGCGTGACTCGACTCCCACCCGAATTGTCCGACGGTACTCAGGACTTCGTATTGCTCTCCAGCGTGCTGCAGGAGTTCGTCGAAGAATTGTTCCCAGGCATGCAAGTGAAGGGCTCGTACCAGTTCCGAGTGACCCGCAACAGCGAACTCTCGCTGGACGAAGACGAGACCGAAAATCTCGCGCATGCGATGAAGGAGGAACTCCAAGAACGCGGCTTCGCACGCGCTGTGCGGCTAGAAGTGGCGGATGCGCTACCGCGCCCGATTTTGAAGATTCTGATGGCCAACTTCGCGGTTGGTGAAGACGATATCTATCGCTGCCACGGTCCGGTGAATCTCAGCCGCGTCATGGCGATCTACGACATGATCGATCGGCCAGACCTGAAGTTTCCGAAGTTCACGCCACGCATCGACGCACGCATCAACAACGTACCGACCATTTTCGATGCCATCCGTGGCGGCGATATCCTGCTGCACCATCCGTTCGATTCATTCGCGACAGTACTCGAATTCGTCAAGCAGGCGGCGACCGATCCCGGCGTACTCGCGATCAAGCAGACGCTCTATCGTGCCGGCAAAGATTCGCCTCTGGTGACCTATTTGATTGAAGCGGCACGCGCAGGCAAGGACGTGACCGTCGTCATCGAATTGCGTGCACGCTTCGATGAAGAAGCGAACCTGAGTCTCGCTGATCGGCTGCAGGAAGCCGGTGTGCAGGTCGTGTACGGTGTTGTCGGATTCAAGACGCACGCCAAGATGATGCTGGTGGTGCGACGCGAATCAAATGGGCTGCGTCGTTACGTGCATCTGTCGACTGGCAATTATCACGCCAGCACCGCGCGCGCCTACACCGATCTGGCGCTGATGACCTGTGATCCCGAAATTGGCGAGGACGTACACAAGTTGTTCCAGCAACTCTCCGGTCTCGGCCCGGTGATCAAGCTCAAACGCATTCTGCAATCGCCGTTTACGCTGCACAAATCACTATTGGCCAAGATCGAGCGCGAGATCGAACACGCGAAACAAGGACACCCTGCAGCAATCCGCGCCAAGATCAATCACCTCAACGAATCCGGCGTGATCCGCTTGCTCTACGAAGCATCACAAGCTGGCGTGGCGATTGATCTGATCGTGCGCGGCACCTGCGCCTTGCGCCCCGGCGTTCCCGGTGTGTCGGACAATATCCGCGTACGCTCACTGGTCGGACGTTTCCTCGAACACAGTCGCGTCTACTGGTTCCAGAACGGCGCCCATCCCGAGATCTACTGTTCCAGCGCCGACTGGCTGGAGCGCAACCTTCTGCGTCGCGTCGAAACCTGCTTCCCGATTCTCGATGCCGAAATTGCAAAGCGCGTGTATGACGAGGAGATCGAAAACTATCTCGCCGATAACCAGCAGGCGTGGTCATTGAATGCAGAAGGTCGCTACGCACGCATCGAGATGGGCGATGCAATGCCGCATTCGGCACAGCAATCGCTGCTCGCCCGGTTGTGCGGATAACCGCCGTGCAGACACTTCTGCCCGAAGGCGAAGAACTGGCCGCAGTCGATCTCGGATCGAACAGCTTCCATCTGGTTGTCGCACGCTATGAACGCGGGCAATTGCAAGTCATCGACCGTCTGCGCGAAACGGTGCGCCTCGCGGCCGGCCTCGGCGAGGACGGCTCCCTGAGCAATGACAAGCGCCGTCAGGCATTGACCTGCCTCGCACAGTTCGGGCAGCGCATTGCGCACCTGCCGGACGACCGCGTCTGGGCGGTCGGTACCAATACCGTGCGCAAACTGAAATCTCCGCGTGCGTTTCTGATTGCGGCGGAAACTGCGCTCGGGCATCCGATCGAAATCGTCTCCGGTCGCGAAGAAGCGCGCTTGATCTATCTCGGTGTGGTACACGGCATTCCGGAAAGCCGCAAGCGTCGACTCGTCGTCGATATCGGCGGTGGATCAACTGAATTCATCATCGGCGAAGGCCATGCACCGATCGAGCGCGAAAGTCTGCAGATGGGCTGTGTCGCTTCGACCTTGAAGTATTTCCCCGACGGCGAAATCACGCGCAAGCGTTACGACGATGCCCACGCCAGTATCGCGCTGGAACTGCAACAGTTCGCAGCGGACTACAAAGCGTGCGGCTGGAAGGAGTGCTGGGGTTCGTCCGGCACGATCAAGGCGATTGGCGACGTCGCGCACAAACTCGGCGACAAGGATGGCGTCATCACCCGTGCGGTGCTGGAAGAAATCCGCGACAGCATGATCAAAGCGGGTCATATCGATACGATCAAGCTACCCAGCCTGAGCGACGAGCGTCGCAGCGTGATCGCGGGCGGCGCAATCATCCTGCATGCGGTCATCGATACGCTTGGAATCAAGTCGATGCAGGCCTGTGAGACGGCCATGCGCGACGGACTACTCTGGGATATGGTCGGTCGTGCCGAACACAGCGATACGCGCGAAGCGACAATCCAGGCGCTGTGCCAACGCTATAGCGTCGACGAAGTCCATGCCGAACGTGTCGAACGCAGCGCACTGACGCTGTTCGATGCGGTCGCCGAACACTGGAAGCTTGATGAAGCCCATCGCACCTTGCTGCATTTTGCGGCGCGCGTGCACGAAATCGGCTTGGCGGTCGCGCACAGTCAACATCACCAGCATGCCGAATACATCCTCGCGCATTCCGATCTCGCCGGTTTCACCCGCCTCGAACAGCAGACGCTGGCCGTGGTCGTGCGCGGTCATCGGCGCGGAATTCCACTCAAGGAGCTGAAATCTCTACCGGCTCGCGCTGCGCCGCAGGCAGAACGCTTGATCGTTCTGTTGCGTTTGGCCGCGTTGCTACATCGTTCACGTGTTGACGAACGCGTGCCCAAACTCGCAATTGAGGGCAGTGAACGCGGACTACGACTGACGCTACCGGAACGCTGGCTACAGTCACATCCGCTGACGCAGACTGATTTGGAACAGGAAAAAGACTACCTCGCGGCAATCGAATTCAAGCTGGTTGTGAAAACCGCCTGATCGCAACACCAATGCTCGGCAGGCCGCTACCCGGTGACCGTTCAGGCCACCGGGTAGCAGTGATTACTCGAAGCTGTTTTCGAACATTACGTCGCCCGTGGGCGAGCAGGAATTACCCTGCGGAACCAGCAACGCGAACGGCGTACCAGCGCCGCTGAGTGCCACCGAATGCAGTTCCCAGCCTGGTGCCCCGGCCGCCATGTCAGTACCGACGGTGAAGCGCAAGCGCACCGTCTGGCTAGCGTAGGTCGTACCCAGATTCAGCGTATCGACCATCGTGGCGGGATAGCCGGTGCTGGTGCCGCCGAAGGCCGACTGACCCTGCAGCGGATTACCCGAAGCGCCATTGATCGTCCCGTCATACGCGGCACCGCCGATCGAAGTCCAATTCGAACCGCCATCCGTGCTGATTTCGATCTGACCGCCATCCCAGAACGTCGGGTCACCCGCTGTGCCGCCTTCAAATTGGTAACGGTGCGCCAGCGTGATCGTGAATGTTCCGGCACCAACCAGGATCGGGTCCGAGACCAGCGACGACGAGCCGGCCCCTCCACTATCCGGCCCAATCGCCACGCGATTGCCGCTGGCATCCAGCTCCGTGCGATACCACGCGAAGTTGGCCGTGGCGCCATTGGACAGCGCGGTCGACCACGGGTAGAGATTGGCATCGAAGTTTTCCGTCGCCGACATCGCGGCAACCTCGTTCGTGGCGACGCGCACGTTGACGATTCGCGGCGTACCCGGCGGATTGATGATCGTGCCTTCGGTCGGTGTCGCCGTGAATTGCACCATGCGACTGAATGGCACCGAATCCAAGCGAATCGGCACATTCACGCTCTGTGACTGGTAGGGCGTGCTCGCTGCAAGCGAGGTCGAGTTACCTGTCGGGAACGCCAGCCCGGCATGGTTAGCGGTCACCGATACGGAACCGCCCGCCAGCGAAACCCAGCCGATATTGCGTACATCGATGCTGAGGCTGCCGCTTTCGTCAAGATCGAGATAGACGTCATTGTCACAGGCGCTGTCATCGTCTCCGGACACACCCGTCGCGGCGAGGTCGCCACCGATCGTCGTATCTTCGACGGCACCGACATTCGTGGTCGACTCACGCGGCGGCGACACCGCGAGCATGCCCATACCGCGCTTCGCAAATCCAGCCGCGCAAATCTCGAAGTCGGCAGCACTCTGGGCAACGATCGCGGCAAGGACACCGTCGCGTGCTTCGGTGAACGTCGGTGCCGGCGGCGTGAGCTTGAGACCTGCCACCAGATATCCCTTCATGCGCTGACGAGCCTGCTGGAAGGTCAAGCGAGGCGTGTCATTCAGCAGGCCGGCGTAGCACTCCCACAACGCCGCAGCCCAGACTTCACCAGCGTTATGCACTTCCGAATTGCTCGCGCCGTTGGCCCCGAAGGCCGGCGCCGGGCTGGCGGGCAAGGCGACGCCATTCACGATGTGCCGGAACATCAGCGGGTTTTTGCCCATTTGGGTCGAATACGGGTAACGACGGATCGCGAAATAGGAATCACCCGACGCGTAGCTGCCGATCGTGTAGAGGTCGGAGAAGTCCGGATTCGGTCCACCGGCGCGGTCTTCTTCCTTGACCATCGCCATCAGGGCGCTGAAGTCACCCCAGCCCTCGCCCATCGAGCGGCCCTGGTTGTTCGAAAGCCCACTGGAATTCGATACCAAGCGATTGCTGAGATAGTGGCCCCACTCATGCGCGATAACGGCGCCGTCCTGAGTGCCGTCACGGCCCACACCGGTGCCGCGGAACATTGTCGCGGTATCGGGGTTGGCGTCACCGAGTTGCGTACGGATGATTTCGCCATCCGCCAGATTCACCGACATCGCACCGATCGTGATGCCAACCTCGGTTGTTCCAGCGCATGCCTGCGGGTGAGGCCCGGATGGGCGAACTGGCGACATTGCCGAGGATGACGCCTACCGCGCCGGCATCTGCGCGTTCTTGACCTTAGCACGTACAAAATTGCAGGTTCCTCGATCGATAAGAGCAATCTTGCCGGCGATGGCCGCCCATTGGTGAACGCGGTACACATCGTCGTTGTCGGGCCTGGCGGCCGTCAACGCCTGAACCACGTCGCTGGTATGTTGAAGGACTGCGCGCCAAAGGAGGCCGTGCCATGGTTGTAGCCAACGCTATTGAAAGTCAGCGTGTGCGGAGCCACCGCACTGAACACGTACATCTGCATGCGCGGCGAGCTGCCGTCGGCCGGCGTCGACATGTTGGCGTTATTCGCACAGGTCGGCGCACAGGTGCCGGTGTTGTCTTGACCTTCCGAAAGGATGCGATCACTGCCGAGGCCGCCACGGCCAAAATTGTTGCTCTGTGCGTTGCCGTTGACTTCGGCGAAACCGGAATCGTAATAGTCGTCGTGCAGCCAATTGTTCCAGTAGAACTGTTGCACCACCGACGCCATGATCTGCGTGTTGGACGAAGCTGGCTCGAGCGCGGTGTTGTAGGTATGCAGGAACTGGTTTGTGGCCGTGGTCGCCGCACGCAGATCGCCGGCGTCGAACCCGTCAACCCCGCCCAAGTCGGCATAACCATCGGCATTGTTGCCGGTCGTCACCGAGGCCGCGGTTGGCAACCATGGGTCGTTCATCGAGAAGGGCTTGTTGCGGATGGTGACGTCGGTCTGCGCAACAAACGATGGCACGAAACCAGGCAGTCCAGTCGGATGCGGGGTGTCGTTGCGGCCATAGGGCGATGGCTGTGGCCAACCATCCGCCGTCGCCTCACCCCAGATGCGATAGGTGTAAATATCCGATGGACTGCCATCCGCCTGCTGGCTGTGACGGAACAGCACGCGCCCATCGACGGCGCTGATGACATGGGCGTAATACTCCGCTGCCATGCGCTCGTCAGGTTGCACCTGCGTCTCGACATAGTAGGCAGGAACCAGCCCGGCGGCAGCGCTGGGGAAATAGACCGGCTTGGTCCGCACCGGGCGATAATTCACGGCACCGGCGGCGCTGCGCAGCCCGCGCGCAGTGTCGTACCACTGGTAGTCGCCTTCGTTGCGTCCGACCTGCAGTGACTGCTTGATCACGCCAGCGTCGTAACCGTAGTCCGAAAGGGCAACGGCCGCCGCGTCCA
Source organism: Rhodanobacteraceae bacterium (assembly GCA_016708465.1). GTDB lineage: Bacteria > Pseudomonadota > Gammaproteobacteria > Xanthomonadales > Ahniellaceae > JADKHK01. The sequence continues at coordinate 87,366 of JADJFT010000008.1, read as the reverse complement.
CAGCAGAAAGGCCGAACACCGCGAGCGACTTCGCAGCCGTGGGCGCGAATAACGCACCATGGCCACGGAATGCCACCAATCTTGCGTCGCCATCGAGCAGCAGCCCGACCTCTTCGCGGAAGACGTCGATTCCGTTCACACGACGCTTGAACTGAACCAGGTTCGCACCATTCTCGAGCGCACTCACAGAACCGAGTTCAAATGATTCCAGCGAAGACTTGGCAGCTTCCTGTTGCGAAAACATCATGCCGAGATGGGCGCGCGCGATGGATTCGGCATCGAGCTTTTTGGCATCGTAGCCAGCCAGCAGCGGCCGCATCGGAATACTTAGACGAGCCGTGTCTTCGCCCACCGTGCCGGCCTTGGCTGAAGTCGACAACGAAAGATCAACCGGCTCGAACAGCGCGGCAGTGGCCGCCTGCGACAACAGCAATGAAATGGCAAGTGCAAGCGGCGTACGCGCAAACTTCGACTTCATGGACAAATCCCCCAAGATTCAGGCAAAAGACGGTGAACGAGCGCCGATCCTACCGCAGCGATTTGGCGAACGCGCGTGCCCACGATCACGCTGCCGCCGAAACCTGTTGCTCAAGGAGCAATCAGATCGCCGCTCAACTGCCGCCCATCGGCTTCAGGGCTGGATCAAGCGCCACGCGCGCGTCGAACACGAAGCAGCGATCACGATAGCCGTAACCACCCACTTGTTCGAAATAGCCAAGGATGCCGCCATCGAGTTGGTAGACGTTGGTGTAACCGGCCTGCTGCATCCAGATCGCCGCCTTTTCACAGCGGATGCCCCCGGTACAAAAGCTGACCAGCGTCTTGTCGCACAACATCTCTCGATGCGGTTCTAGCGCCTCCGGCAACTCGGTGAACTTCGCGATCGGCAAGGTCAAAGCGCCTTCGAAAGTGCCGTAGTCGACTTCCTGCGCATTGCGCGTGTCGACCATCACGATGTCGCGACCGGCATCATCGCGACCCTGCTCCAGCCAGCGCTTCAATGTCGTCGGATCAACCGCCGGCGCACGTGCACCGATTGGATCCAGTCCATCCTTGCGAAAGCTGATGATCTCGCGCTTGCGCTTGACGCGCAGACGCTTGAACGGCAACTGCTCGCTCTCGCTCCATTTCACGACCAGGCCGGCAAAACGAGCGTCCTCGCGCAGCCAGGCGACGACGCCGCGCAATACTTCCGGTTCCCCAGCGAGGAACAGATTGATACCTTCCGGCGTGACCAAGGCGGTACCGCGCAATGATGCGGCTTCGAAGCGTTCTTGCAGTTGCCGCGCCAGTTGGTCTGGATCGGAAATGGCGACAAAATGATAGGCAGCGAGGTTCAGGACCATGCGCCCATAGTACCGGCTACAATGCCCGGTTAATGGCCCTGTAGCTCAGTTGGATAGAGCGCGCCCCTCCTAAGGGCGAGGCCGCACGTTCGAATCGTGTCGGGGCCGCCATCCTTTCGAATTTTTCTGGAGTGTTCCATGTCCGCACACGACATTCTCAAGTCGCTTGGCCTCACCGCCGACAATTCCGGCACCTATCTCGGCCAAGGCGAATGGGCCAAAACCCAAGACGCGGGCGTGCTCGAACCGATCAATCCGAGCACCGGCGAAGTGATTTCACGCGTGCATGCCAGTTCGATCAGTGACTACGAAACCATCGTCCGCCGAGCCCAGGACGCGTTCAAGGTCTGGCGCACGACACCTGCACCGAAGCGTGGCGAAGCCATCCGCCTGTGCGGTGACGCATTGCGCAAACACAAGGATGCATTGGGTTCACTGGTCGCACTGGAAATGGGCAAGATCAAGCCGGAAGGCGACGGCGAGGTGCAGGAGATGATCGATATCGCCGACTTCGCGGTCGGCCAGTCGCGCCAGCTCTACGGCTACACCATGCACTCGGAACGCCCGGGCCACCGCATGTACGAGCAATGGCACCCGATCGGCCTCGTCGGCATCATCAGCGCGTTCAATTTCCCGGTTGCGGTGTGGGCGTGGAATTCGTTCATCGCGGCGATCTGCGGCGACATCTCGATCTGGAAGCCGAGCCCGAAGGTGCCGTTATCGGCCATCGCGGCGATGAAAATCTGCAATGACGCGCTCAACGAAGGCGGCTTCCCGGATCTGTTTTACTTGTTCAACGACGCCGGCACACAGATCGCGCAGAAGTTCGTCGACGACCATCGTATTCCGCTGATCAGCTTCACCGGATCGACCCAAGTCGGACGACTGGTCGGCGAACGCGTTGCCCAGCGCATGGGTCGCTCACTGCTTGAACTCGGCGGCAACAACGCGATCATCCTCGACGACAGCGCCGACCTGAAGCTGGCGATTCCGGGCATCGTCTTTGGTGCCGTCGGCACTGCCGGCCAGCGCTGCACGACTACGCGCCGCCTGTTCGTGCATGAGTCGATCTACAACGATGTGCTCGCGACGCTGGTCAAAGCCTACAAACAGGTCGAAAGCAAGATCGGCGACCCGACGCAGGCAGCGACACTGATGGGTCCGCTCAACGACCAGTCGGCCGTGCAGCGGTATCTCAGCGCCATCGAACTGGCGAAGTCGCATGGCGGTAAGGTCGAAACCGGTGGTGCCGCACTGACCGACCGTCCCGGCAATTTCGTGCTGCCCACCCTGATCACCGGCGTCAAGCACTCCGATGCATGTGTGCAGACCGAAACCTTCGCACCGATCCTGTACGTGATGCCGTTCAAGACGATCGACGAAGCCATCGCGATGCAAAACGGCGTCCCGCAGGGTCTGTCATCGTCGATTTTCACGCAAAACGTCAAAGTCGCCGAGCACTACCTGTCGGCCGCAGGTTCTGATTGCGGTATTGCCAACATCAATATCGGCACCTCGGGTGCGGAAATCGGCGGCGCCTTCGGTGGCGAAAAGGAAACCGGCGGCGGACGTGAATCCGGGTCGGATTCATGGAAGGCCTACATGCGCCGTCAGACCAACACCATCAACTATTCGGATGCATTGCCGCTCGCCCAGGGCATCAAATTCGATTTTTGATCGTCGCGATGGCAGATCGGCAACACCACTTGACGCCGAAAAATTCATGCGGATGATGCAGATATGACGATCCCGGCCCGCCCGAACAGCACATCCGCGATCCTCAGTTTGGTGTTCGGTGTCGTCGCCTGGTTCATGGTGCCGGTACTGGGTGCGATCGCGGCGGTGGTATGCGGGCACATCGCTCGTGGCGAAATCCGTCGCTCGAACGGACAACTCGACGGCGACGGCATGGCGATCGCCGGATTGGTGCTCGGCTACCTGCAACTCACCTTGACCGTCGCGCTGATTGTCCTGTTCGCTATTTTCTTCGGCGGCGTGGCAGCGTTCCTCGCCTACGCCGCGGCACAGGGCTGACAACTCACAGCCAGCCCTTTTGCCGTGCCATGCGATACGCCTCGATGCGGTTCTCGACGCCGAGCTTGCCGATCGCTTCCGACAGGTAATTGCGCACGGTACCGTGCGACAGCCCGAGTTGTTCGGCGATGTCATTGGCGGCCACGCCTTCGCCCGCGAGACGCAGCACTTGGCGCTCACGGTCACTCAGCGGATCAGCTTCGCTCCAGGCATCCAGTGCTAGTTCCGGATCGACCGCGCGGCCGCCGCGATGGACCTTGCGCAGGGCGTCAGCAAGTTTCTCGGCTGGCGAATCTTTCAGCAGATAACCACTAGCACCGGCATCTAGTGCGCGCCGCAAGTAACCCGGCCGCGCAAACGTCGTCAAGATCACCACCTTGCAGGGCATGCCGGTATCAATCACTTTTTTCGCTAGTTCCAGCCCAGTCTGCTTCGGCATTTCGATATCGGTGACCAACACATCTGGGCGCAGCCGGCGCGTGATCTCCCAGGCTTCTTCGCCATCGCCGGCACAGGCCACGACATCAATATCGGATTCGAGATTGAGCAATGCCGCGAGCGCACCGCGCACCATCGCCTGATCTTCGGCAATGACGACGCGGATCATCGCGAAGCCACCAGTTTGAGATGGCGAGCCGCAGTGAGCGCCGCCTCCGGTTCCGGATGTGCCAGCGGCAATTCGATGCGCAACTGCGTACCGCAATCCTTCTGCGATTCAACCAGCAGCCGACCGCCGGCCACTTCTATGCGCTCGCGCATTCCCGTCAGGCCATTGCCTTCGGCGCGCATGCCACCGACACCGTCGTCGCTGATTTCAAGCACCGCGCTGACTTCGCCGCATTCAAGCCGAGCATGGCAACGGCGCGCGTGGGCGTGGCGAATGATGTTGGTGATCGCTTCACGCAAGCACATCGCGAGCACGTTTTCGGCCTGCGTCGGCAATTCCTGAGGCAACACCTGATAGTCGAAATGCACTTGCGCTGAAGCGAGCGCCGCGCGGCCGTTGGCGAGTTCAGCGAGCAATCCGTGTGCGCGCATTCCGGTGACGGCGCGACGCACTTCGAACAAGGCTTGGCGGGTGACGCGTTCGACCTCCTTAATCTCGATACGTGCCGCATCGATGTCGCGGTCGACGAGTTTGGCGGCCAATTCCGACTTCAATGCGATCACGGACAGCGTATGTCCGAGCAGATCATGCAGATCACGGCCAATGCGCTCGCGCTCGGCGAGTGCAGCAATGCGCTGCACTTCAAGCTGCGACAACTTCAACGCCTGATTCTTGCACGCGTTTTGGTACCAGGCGCGGCAGCCAAGCATGGCCATGCCGCCCGACAGCACATTGACCAAACCAATGGTCGTCGCTGGCCCACCCAACAAGTACACCGTGCCGGTCAGCGCCGCGTTTGCAACGACGAAAATTCCCAGCATCTCGACGACGCTCAGGTGCGCAGAAAGGATGCAGGCGTAAATGACATACGTATTCGCGAACAAGTTCGCCGGCAGAATTGCCAGCGCCAGTGCAACGATGCCGACGAGCGTCGCGAATCGGCGCCAGCCGCGCAGCCAATAGAAGCCGAAATACATCGGCAGGAACATCAGCACCGACAACAGCGTGGTCGTCCAATCCACCGGCGGAAAACGCGGCATCACCAGCGGGAAGAACAATACCAACAGGTAGGACAACGAAAAAAATGGCATCGCCCCCGGCGGAATCACCGGCGGCAGCAAACGCGCCCGCAATCCCGCCTCGATGTCCGACCAGCGAATCTCGCCCATCATCTACATCCATCCCCGCACAATGCGACGTGGCGATGATAGCGATGACACGAAGCCGCGCCGCCGGCCAAGCGTCAAACCCGGCGTTTGACAGATGTCAGATCGCGGGCGTTCAAACGGCGGGGGTTACAGCGTCAAAACGGCGCTGGTATCCTGCCAACCTTATAGTTCAACCCTTTGATTTAAAAAGCCTAGATGCATCGGGCCGGAGGCAATCATGAAGCTCATCGAAAAACTCGCTGTCCTGCGTAACGCTGGCGGAAAAGCACGTACCACCGGACTATCCGATGCCACCATCGAACGCTTTGCGGCGCGTTTCCGGAACTTGCTACCGCTATCGATGACGCCCACGCTCGCTTCGCGCAAATCCAGGCCGATTTCCCGGATATCGTTGCGATGGACGAAACCGCACAGATGCTGGCGGTGCAGGAAGGTTTCGTGAACTTCTACGCCGACGATAACGTCAATCCCTATCTCGCCATCGCCGGGCGCGGCCCGTGGTTGATCACGCTCAAAGGTGCCGTCATTCATGATTCCGGCGGCTACGGCATGCTCGGCTTCGGCCACGCGCCGGACTCGGTATTGAAAGCGATGAGCCAGCCGCACGTGATGGCGAACGTGATGACACCAAGCCTGTCGCAACTGCGACTGACGCGCGCGCTGCGTCGGGAAATCGGCCACACCCGTGGCGGCTGTCCCTACAGCAAGTTCCTGTGCCTGAATTCGGGATCGGAATCGGTGTCGCTGGCCGGTCGCATTGCCGACGTGCACACGAAGCTGATGACTGATCCAGGCGCGCCGCACGCGGGCTGGAAGGTCAAGCGCATCGCGGTCAAGGGCGCCTTCCACGGCCGCACCGAACTGCCGGCGCTGTATTCGGATTCCTCGCGCACCGCCTACGCGACCCATCTCGCCAGCTTCAAGCATCACGAGTCGAGCATCATCACCGTCGAACCGTATGACGTGGAAGCCCTGCACAAGGCCTTCGAAGACGCCGCGCGCGAGCAGATCCACATCGAAGCCATGTTCATGGAACCGGTGATGGGTGAAGGCAATCCCGGCCGTGCCGTGCCACGTGCATTCTACGCTGCGGCGCTCGAACTGACCCGCAAACATCACACGCTGCTGCTGATGGATTCGATCCAGGCCGGCATTCGCGCGACCAGCCATCTCTCGGTCGTCGACTATCCGGAATTTGCCGGTCTCGAAGCGCCAGACATGGAAACCTACTCGAAGGCGCTGAATGCCGGCCAGTATCCGCTTTCGGTACTTGCGGTGAGTGAACGCGCCGAGAAACTCTATCGCAAGGGCATCTACGGCAACACCATGACCACGAACCCGCGTGCGATGGATGTCGCCTGCACGGTATTGGACGCACTGACGCCGGCGCTGCGTGCGAACATCGTCGAGCGTGGTCGCGAGTTCATCGCGAAGTTCGAGCAACTCGCAAGAGACATGCCAGGCCTAATCACCAATGTGCAAGGCACCGGCCTGCTGTTTTCCGCCGAACTGTCGAAAGACTTCAAGTGCTACGGCACCGGCAGTACCGAGGAATATCTGCGTGAACATGGTTTCGGCGTGATCCACGGCGGTACCAATTCGTTGCGCTTCACGCCACCATTTACGATCACTAGCGAAGAATCTGATTTGATTCTTGCCGGCGTTCGCGATGCGCTCGTGAATGGCCCGCGGCTGACGCTGGAAGCGGCAAAGGCCGAAGCAGCCTGAGGATATGGTTTTGCAGGAGCCTTGAACCGATGAGCCTGCGCCGCCGCCTTGCCGAGTTCGGTTTCGAATCGAACGACGACTACACGTTTCAGATCGATTGTTTGATGCGCGCCGAAATCGCACATCTGCGTACCTTGCACATCGCCGGCGAATCGGGCCGGCGCAAGACCGCACTCGCGAATGCACTGGCGCAAGCGCTCGATTTTCCACGCATCCTCTACCACGACTTCGCGCAGCCCGAACCAGCCGCCGCGCCGATCATCATCACCAGCAGCGAAGATGGCACCACCGGTGATGGCCCGCAGGAACTGCCGCCGACCGCGTTCGAACGTGCGATCACCGAAGCCTGTGCGTTCAGTGAAGGCGAACGTGTCGTACTGATCGTCGATCAACTGCAATTAGCCGATTTCCACGACCAGACGCGCCTGTTCCAGTTCATCCAGACCCGTCTGTGGAGCACGTCTGCCGGTAGCGTCAAGGCGAATGCAAAACAACTGCTGCTGGTGCTGATCAGCGAAAGCGTTCTTTATCACCCGCTGGCTCACTGCAGCTACCGTATTTGGGCGGATGCCTCGGGCGGTCGTTTCGACTATCGCCCGGACGAGTTCGGACTTGGACTAGATGCGCGCGAACTATTCACTGCATTCGCTGCGTTGTTCGACGCGCTCGGTTCGGTGCCGACCAGCAGCGAGTTCCGCAAGCTGCTGATCGATGCGCTCGCGAACGCGCGCACTGCGGAACACCTACGCCACTGCATCTTCGGTTGGATGGAACAGATCGATCGTGCACAACTGTTCTCGCCGACACTGACCCCACTGGTACACGAAGCGGTGATGGCAGTGAACCGTTATCACGGCATGGATCACATCGAGATCGTCTAAACCCCGGACGGGATTAGAACGAGGGCTTTTGGTGCTGTGCCGGATGCGAGCGGCGGATGTGCGGCACACATTGCGCCAGCACTGCGGCCGCGCACAGCGTCCACACAATCAAGGCACCGCTCGGCAGGTCGAACACCGCCGACAATGCGAGCCCACTGGCGTAGCCGAGCGCACCGATCAGATATCCCGCGACCAAGCGCGCACGTCCGGTCATACCGACCGTCGCCAGTGCCGGCACGATCAAGCTCGCGAACACCAAGTACACCCCGACCAGTTGCACCGAGGCCATGACCGCAAGCGCGAATAACCCGTAAAACATCCAGCCGGCCATGCGCTCGCGTTGCCACCACAACACGCCGATCATGATCATCGACAACACCGCAACCGGCAGCAATTGTGCGTAGCTGACCCACAGAATTTGTCCAACCAGCAGGTCCTTCAGATGCTCACCACCCTGTGGATTATTCGCGAGCAGCAGCAGCCCCCCGGTTGCGGCCAACACAAATAGCGTACCGATCAATGGTTCTTGGTAGTCCGGCCAGCGCCGGTCGGTCCAGTTCAACAAGGCCGCACCCGACAAGGCTGCTGCAGCAGCAGCGACCTGCACCATCGCACTCTGCTCATCGATGCCGAGGAACTGCGCCAGGATCACGCCAAGTGCCGCGATTTGCGCAATGGCGAGATCGATAAAGATGATGCCGCGCGCCAACACACGCTGGCCGAGCGGCATGGGTCGACAGCACGATCAAACCGGCCAATGCCGCCGGACCGAGAATGCTGGGATCGAGGCCTTCGAGCGACAAGCTCACTTGATCGCTCCGAGCAACAGATCGATGGTCGAATCGAACAAGCCGAACAGATCGGTCGCGCGCTCATCGCCACCGACCGTCAGCGGCAGGCTCACCGCCGGAACCGCTGTGCGCTCGGACAACCAACGGCTCGCCTTCGCGTCTTGATATGCGGCACGCACGATCACCAGCGTATCGCTGCTCTGCGTGGTCGCCACCAAACCCGACAGATGGGCGCTGGTCGGCGGTACGCCAGGCTTTGCTTCGAGCGCGCCGATTTCTTTTAATCCCAGCCATTCTTCGAGATACACCCAGCTCTTGTGATGCACCACGATATTTCGTCCACGCAGCGGTGCAGCACGATCCTGCCAGCGCAAAATTGCGGCGCTCCAGCGCGAACTGAAATCGGCGAGCCGCTGGGTGTAGACCGCAGCGTTCGCGGCATCGACCTGCTGCAACCGTGTCGTCAGTGCCGTGGCGACTTGCAACACGCGATGCGGATCCATCTGGATGTGCGGATTACCCTCGGGATGCAGATCGCCGGCAGCACGATCTAGTTGGCTCGGTCGCTCCAGCGTATTCACCTGCGCGACTGCCATGAACGCGCCATTGCCCGACGCGACCTTGGCATTGCCGGCCTGCCGGATCAGTTGCGGTAACCAGCCCGCTTCGAGCCCGCCACCGCTGCACACGAGCAAATCCGCACGGCGAAGTTTCGCGATCAGGCTCGGCTTGGCTTCGATCTGATGCACGTCTTGCAGAGCCGATGTCGCGACGTCCAGGTCAACGGAATCGCCGGCCAACTCGGTGACCAAGGCACCCCATTCGGGTTCGCACACGAACACACGAATCTTGGCCGACGCCGGTAGCGAAAGCGTAGCGGTCAAGCACAACAACAGCAGCGAGCGGATAGGCATCACGAACCTCAGAATTTATGCGCACCATGCGCGCCCAGAGCAGTCTGGTATTGCAATGAAATGGCGTTATCACGCAGATCAGGCGCAGGCACGTCATGGCTGTATTGCAGGCGGATCAGGCTGAATTCGCTGTTGCGCCAGGTCAGCATCAAGTTGTGGCGTACCGGATCGACATCACTAGCGTACGGACCGTCGTCATCGGCCCAAAGACGGTCATATCGGTAGCCGGCGTCCCACTGCCGGTTGATGCGCCAAACGCCTTCGAGATACGCGCCCCTCCGGCTTCCTTCCCAGACCGTGTCGATACCTTGCTCAGGATCGATGTAGCGCCCATCGCGCTGGTCGCGCAGATATTCGCTACGCAACGTCACACCGCCGTCGCGAGTGTTCCCATTCGGAGCCCATTTCCAGGTGAGGTCGGCTAGATAAAGGCGGTTGTCGCCATTGAAGCCGTCGTCGCCGGCCTGCGTGCTCGCATCGACTACTGACAGGCCGGCTAGCCAGGAGTGTTCGACGCCGACATCGCCACCGGCATGCGCGAACAGCGTGCGCACGCCAGTACCGGCGTTGGCCGCACCGCCACTCGGGAACGACTGACCACGCATCAATTCGCCACCCAATTCGAGGTAGGTGTCAGTGGGCGCAATCCAACGCAATTGCACGCCATCGTCGGCATACTGGTTCCCGAGCAATGCCTGATAGACCAACGGCCGGTTCGAGAATGCGTCGGTGTGCGCATGATGCGTATTGAGATATCCGATGTTCGAAAAAAACCGCCCGGCGCGCGCAGTCAATCCGTCCGGCAATGCGGTGGTTTCAACGTAGGCTTCTTCGACACCGACGCCATCTTCACCCTCCTCGCTTTCGATGGCGAGCGTGACCTGGCCGTAGAACTTCTCGTCGATGTTCGCGGCGAAGGAAATCTCGCTCTCGCCCAGCGACAGACCCTGCGCGCCCGGCCCGCCCTCGCCCGCCAGCGCGAACCCGGCCAGTGCGTAATCCGCCGAATCGAGCGAATGATGCGCGTAGCCACCATTGAGAACGATGCTGATCGCCGGATTGAACGCGCTGGCGCTGGAAGCCACAGCGGCGCTTGGAACCACCGCTTGCAATGCCACGATTTGTTCGCGTGCCTGAGCCAGCGCTGCAAGCGTCGCGGCCGTTTGTTCCTGCAGCGCCAGGCTGCTGGCTTCGAGCGTCCGGAGACGCGCTTCCAGCGCATCGATACCCTCGATGGACGGCGTATCAGCGGACGCTGCTAACGAAGCCAGCATCAAGGTATACATCGCAATGCTCAAACGTCGAATCATGAATAATAATCCATATAAACAATGGGTTGCAAATAGTTTTGGATCTGCCACACAAGAATTGAAATGTTATAGTGTCACACTTGATTGCGGTCCGCAACGTCGCTACGGCGGCTACGACAGCGCTGCCAATCACGGTTGCGACATGCTGCAACGCGCAATCGAAACTCGTTGCAAAAGTGTGATCCAGATCGCTAATTTCGGCGGGTTGTCGGTTGCGGCAACATCCACGCATGCATTCAAAACTCTGGGGAGAGCACATGATTCAGCGCAATTCGGCCACTGTTCGCAGTCTTGGGACGCTCGTGTTGTCAATCGCGACCGCGCTCGTGGCGACATCGGCACAGGCAGCAGGTTTGAGTGTCGTTATGGCACCGTCGATGGACAAGGCACGGCAGGACATCGGTTCTGCGGTTACCTTCACGATGCGCAACGAAAGCAATGAATCCGCCAGCGTCTTGAAGTGGCAGACGCCGTTCTTCGGTATCGAGCACGACTTGTTCGACGTCAATGTCGGCGGGATGGATGCCGACTACAACGGCCGCTGGATCAAGCGTGGCGCCCCAACAAAAGACGACTGGATGACGCTACAACCGGGAGAAGCCAAGTCAGTCGAGATCGATCTTTCCGAAGCTTATGACTTCTCGGCCACTGGCCAGTACCAGATGAAGTACGCGATCGATCTAGCGCAGTCCGATGACACACATGACCGTGGCAGTCACCACGACGTCCAGTCCAAGCGCATCGAGTCCTTCCCGATCCTGCGTTGGGTCGACGGCTCCGGCACCCCGAATAACTACGAAGAAGTCTTCCCGATCGGGATGAAAGCACTGAACCCGACACCAGCTTTCGAAAGTTGCTCGACCAGCCGCCAGACCTCAATCAAGACCGCGTTGACATCGGCGCGTAGCTACGGCGTCAACTCAGACAACTATTTCTCGAGCAAGACCTATTCGACAGTCACAACGCGCTACAAGACCTGGTTCGGCGCGGCCGTAGTTCGCGTTTCAGTTCGGCCAAGGGTCACTACGACCGCATCGAGTACGCGCTGTCGAACACCAAGCTCACCTTTAACTGCGGCTGCACCTCCAGCGCCTATGCCTACGTCTATCCGACGCAGCCCTATCGCGTTTACCTGTGCAATGCCTTCTGGTCGGCACCGAACACCGGCACCGATTCGCGTGCCGGCACGATGAGCCACGAACTCAGCCACTTTGATGTGTTCGGCAACACCGACGATATCGTCTACGGCAAGACCGGCGCGAAAAACCTCGCGATCAGCAATCCGGCAAGTGCGGTCAAGAACGCCGACAATCACGAGTACTTCTCGGAAAACACGCCAGCGCAGAACTGATCGATCGGCGATACGTCAGTCACAACGGCCCGCGCAATGCGGGCCGTTGTCATTTGCGGATCAGGCTCAGCCAATCACGACTGGCAGGTTCATCGCCAACATGTCGGCGAGCATGTGGTCCGACATTCCGGGCTCACGCACGATGCGCACCGCCAACCCCTCGATCAGGCATTGCAGTGCGAACGCACGGGTTTGCGCGGCATCGGCATCGATCTTCACACCACTGGATGCTGCGCGTTGCACCAGCCACGTCGCGAAGTCGGAGCGCGTGACTCGGTCCGCCTCGCACAGCGCCGCTGCGATCTGCGGATCACGCGACGCGAGGGCGCTCATTTCAAGAAGCAGTGTCGGATTCATTGTGCGCACGTCGCCACTGCGCCACCTCGCGACCAGATCACGCACGCCCTGTGCGAAATCCGTGCCTGGTTGCAGCTCCGCGATGTCGGCTCGCTTGTCGGCCAACTGCCGTTCGATGATCGCCAGAATAATGGCATTCTTGCTGTCGAAGTAGCGGTAGATCAAACCTGCACTCATGTCCGCCACTTCGGCGATGCTGGCCATGCTTGCGGCGTGAAACCCGTGATCGATGAAGCATCGCCGCGCTGCACAGAGAATACGATCGCGTTGTGCCGTTGCCCGATCGATCACAGCGTCGGCATTCATGACGCCGCCTGTTCAGAGCGCGGATCACGACCGAAGCGTCGGCGCACGCTGACAAAGAACAATGGAATAAAGAAAATACCGAGGAATGTGCCGAACAACATGCCGCCGATCACACCGGTACCGATGGCTCGTTGCGCACCTGAGCCGGCCCCGGTCGCAATCGCCAGCGGCAACACGCCGAAGCCGAACGCGATCGACGTCATCAGGATCGGCCGCAGCCGATCACCAATTGCCGCCAGCGTGCCCTCGACCAAGTCCATCCCACGCTCCACGTTGGCCTTTGCAAACTCGATGATCAACACGGCGTTCTTGCTGGCCAAGCCCACCGTTGTAAGCATGCCGACCTGAAAGTAGACATCGCGCTCGAGGCCGCGCAGCCAAGTGAACAACACCGTGCCGAGAATGCCGAGCGGCACAACCATCAGCACCGAGGTCGGAATCGACCAGCTTTCATACAGCGCGGCAAGGCATAAAAATACGATCAGCAACGACAGGGCATACAACATCGGCGTCTGTGCGTTCGCGACGCGCTCCTGGTAAGACTGGCCACTCCATTCGATGCTGACGCCGGCAGGTAGCTCGGTGGCGAGGCGCTCCATCTCGGTCATCGCATCACCGGAACTCACGCCCGGCGCCGGCATGCCGGTGATGTTGATTGCTGGCACGCCGTTGTAGCGTTCGAGGCGCGGCGAGCCATACATCCAACGCCAACTCGCGAATGCCGAAAACGGCACCATGTCGCCACCAGCGTTGCGTACATACCAGCGGTTGAAGTCCTCCGGCACCATGCGAAACGGTGCATCGGACTGCACGTAGACGCGCTTCACGCGATTGCGATCAATGAAGTCGTCGACGTACTGGCCACCCCACGCAACAGTCAATGTGCTGTTGATGGCATCCGTGCTGATACCAAGCGCACTCGCTTTTTCGGTGTCGATGTCGAGCTTGAACTGTGGCTGGTCTTCCTGTCCGTTCGGCCTCACGCCGGTCAACAAGGGGCTCTTGCCAGCCAAAGCGAGCAACTGCCCACGCGCTTCCACAAGCGCGCGATGGCCAATCCCGGCGTTGTCCTTCAGATAGAGATTGAAACCACCAGTGGTGCCGAGTTCGGTGACCGGTGGCGGTGCGACTGCGAACACCATCGCGTCCTTGATCTGGCCGAACGCCGCCATCGCCCGCCCAGCCATCGCCTTGACGCCAGAAGCCGCATCCTTGCGCTGATCCCAGTCTTTGAGCTTGACGAAGGCCATGCCGTTGTTTTGACCACCGCCGGAAAAACTGAAACCTTGCACCGCGAATACTGATTCGATCAGGCCGGCTTCGTTCTGCTGGTAATAGTCTTCGACTTGGTTCATTGCCTTGCCGGTGCGCTGCTGGGTCGCACCGACCGGGGTCTGCACGATCGTGAACAAGATGCCTTGGTCTTCGTCTGGCAAAAACGAAGACGGCACCCGCAGATAGACCACGCCCATCACCACCACGAGCACGACATAAAGCAGCAGGAAGCGACCGCTGCGTGCGAGCACACGGCTGACCAAGCCTCGATAGCCTCGGTTGCCACGCTCGAAATTGCGGTTGAACCAACCGAAGAAACCGTGTTCACCGTGGTGCTCACCCTTCTTCAGTGGCGTCAGCATGGTCGCGCACAGCGCCGGCGTTAGCACGATGGCAACCAACACCGACAAGGCCATCGCCGAGACGATGGTCGCGGTGAACTGGCGATAGATCACGCCGGTCGAACCCTGCAGGAACGCCATCGGCACGAATACGGCTGCGAGTACCACGCCAATACCAACCAACGCGCCGGTGATCTGGTCCATCGATTTGCGTGTCGCCTCCAACGGCGACAGCCCCTCTTCGCTCATCACACGCTCGACGTTCTCGACAACAACGATGGCGTCGTCGACCAATAAGCCGATCGCCAACACCATCGCGAACATGGTCAGCATGTTGATCGAGAAGCCCAGCGCCTGCAGCACCGCGAGCGTTCCGAGCAATACCACTGGCACCGCAATGGTCGGGATCAGTGTGGCGCGAAAATTTTGCAGGAACAGATAGATCACGAGAAAAACCAGCACCACTGCCTCGACCAGCGTCTTCAGTACCTCATGGATCGATACGCGCACGAACGGCGTGGTGTCGAACGGCAATACCGTCTTGAGGCCATGTGGAAATGCCGGTCGCATTTGATCGATCTTCGCGGCGACCGCGTCGGCGGTCGCGAGCGCATTCGCGCCCGCTGCGAGCATGATCGCGACACCGGTTGCCGGCTGGCCGTTATAGCGGCTGATCACGGTGTAGTTCTCGGAGCCGAGCTCGACACGCGCGACATCGCCAAGACGCAGCACCGACCCATCGGCATGACTGCGCAGGACGATCGCGCCGAACTGCTCCGACGTCTGCAAGCGATCCTGTGCGGTAATCGTCGCATTGATCTGCTGACCATCGATCGCTGGCGTGCCGCCGAGTTGCCCGGCTGCGACTTGGGCATTCTGGGCGCGAATCGCGGTGACGATGTCACTCGGTAGCAATCGATACGTCGCGAGCTTGGCCGGATCGAGCCAGACGCGCATCGCATACTTGCCACCGAATACCTGCACGCTGCCGACGCCGGGCACGCGACTGATCTGGTCAACGACATTTGACGAGACGTAGTCGGCAATGTCGTTGCGATCCATGCTGCCGTCTGTGGAAACGAAGCCGACTACTTGCAGAAAGCCAGCGCGCGCTTTGTCCACGCGCAGGCCCTGTTGTTGCACGATCTGCGGCAACAGCGCGGTTGCGACCTGCAGCTTGTTCTGTACCTGAACTTGCGCGATATCGGGATCGGTGCCGTTCGCAAACGTCAGCGTTACCGCCACTGCACCGCTCGCATCGCTGGTCGAGGCCATGTATTGAAGGCCGTCGAGACCGGTCATCGCCTGTTCGATGACCTGAGTCACCGAGTTCTCGACCGCCTGTGCCGACGCGCCGGGATAGGTCGCATTCACGGTGACTGACGGGGGTGCGATATCGGGATAACGCGAGATCGGCAACTGGGTGACCGCGAGTACGCCGGCAAGCATGATGATGATCGCGATGACCCAGGCAAATACCGGTCGATCAATGAAGAAACGGGCCATGGCAGCGCTCCGCTCAGCGTGCCGGCACGGCGGTAACCGGTGCCGCCGCTTCGGTCGCAATCACGATCGCACCGGGACGGACCTTCTGCAGACCCTCAACGATGATCCGATCGCCTGCCGATAGCCCGCCGATGACGAGCCATTGGTCGCCGACCGTGCGATCAACCTGCACCGTGCGTGGTTCGACCTTGCCATCGCGGGTCACGATCATCGCGCTGGCCGAGCCTTTGGGGTCGCGACTAATGCCTTGCTGCGGTGCCAGCAGGGCCTCCGGCAAGGTACCGCTGCCGACCACCGCGCGGACGTACATGCCGGGCAGCAACACGCCGCGCGGATTCGGCACCACGACGCGCAGCGCGAAACTGCCGGTCGCAGGATCGACAGTGACATCGGCAAATGTGAGCTTGCCCTCTTGGTCGTAACGGCTGCCGTCTTCCAACATAATGGTGACCGGATAGTCCTTGGCGCCACGGAAATCATCGCCGAGCGCCTTGCGCAACGCGAGCAGTTCGCTGCTCGATTGCGACAGGTCAATATGGATCGGATCAAGTTGTTGGACGGTCGCGAGTGGCTCCGACTGGTTCGCGGTGACGAGCGCACCGGCGGTCACCGACGATTTGCCAATACGACCGGCAATTGGCGCCGTGATGCGACTGTACCCAAGGCGCACCTGCGCCGACTGTAATGCCGCCTTGGCCACCCCGACATTGGCTTCGGCTTCGCGCAATGCAGCGACCGCGTTGTCGTGATCTTGGGCGCTGACGGCGTGGATCTTGATCAGTTCATCGGCGCGCTTGGCCTTTAGTTGTGCGGATACGAGCAATGCATGCGCACGCGCGACCGCGGCATCAGCACTGGCCACATCGGCACGATAGGTGGCGTCATCGAGTTGATACAGGGCATCACCGGCCTTGACCAAACCACCCTCGGTAAACAGACGCCCGGTGACTAGACCAGTGACCTGCGGTCTCACCTCGGCCACCAAAAACGGCGTCGTGCGACCAGGTAATTCACGCGTGAGCGTCAACGGCGCGGTCTTCAAAGTCACCACAGTGACCGACGACAGTGGCGGTGCGGGTGGGGTGGCTGGCTTGCCACAGGCGGTCAGGACGGCGGCGGTCGACAATGCGACGAAAATTCGCAAGAGGGCGTGAATTGGCATGAGGATGCTCGGCGGCAATAAAGTGAATGGGCCGAAGCCCCTAACGGAGAGAATGAACGTTCATTCGCTGCGATTCAATAGCCCAAAAGTCGTAGTCGTATTGCGATTCAGGTGTGCAAACGGATGTGTCCGCCCAGACCGACGACGGGATCAAGGCAATGGCGTGCAAGTGCTGCCGATCGCCGCACTGTCGTCGTTGTCGAAGCTCGCGCGCAAGATCAGATCTGGCGGCAGATTGGCGCCCGGAGATTCAATGCGGATGGCGTCGAGGTGGAAGCCATCGAGTTCGATACCGGGATCGCTCGACAACCGCCAGCGGATACGCACACGCTGGCCGGCATAGGCCGCGAGCGAAGACGTGAAGGTCTGAAATACTGCATTGTCGCCAGTAAAAGCACCCTGACTGGCAGGAAAGCCGCAGGCATTGATTGGTGGATTCATGGTCTGTGCAAACGAACCTGGATAGCCACCGTCTGGCGCGAGATCGGTCCATGCAGCGCCATCGTTCGTCGAGATCTCGGCGACCACGCCATCCCACTGGTTTTCCAGTTGATAGCGCGCGTCATAGCGCAGCGTCGCGGCATCGGGCAGGGTCAACGCCGGCAACTCGATCACGGCACAGGTGTCCTTCGGATACCGAACACCTGCTGCACTGCTGCGATAGGCATACTGGCCGTCACTGGCGACACCGGCCACGATCTGCCACGGCGCTTGCAGATCGGCGTAACTGCGGGTGTCGGCATCGTCAATAAAACCGAGACCTGCCGGCCCACCCGCTCCTGCCGTGGTGACGTTGCGCGCTGCGCTCGGCAGACTGGTATTGCCGAACGAATCGACCGCCAACACGCGGTAGAAATACAGCGACTGGCTCAGCACATTGCTATCGATCAACGATGGCGTCGCGGTCGGGAAGACCAACGGCGTCGCGAAGTCGGGTGTGGTCGCACGCTGCACTAAATAGCTGACATCCGTTGCATTCGCGCAGCGTGGCGGTGCCGGTGTCCAGTCAAGCACTACCGCGCACTCGGCAAATGCAGCATCGACCTGCGGCGCTGTACGGTCGAATAGCGGTGGCAATGCACAGGTATCGGCTGAGATCACTTCGATGCACGCACTGATCGCACCTTCGGTATCCGCGTCGACAGCACGCAGTCGATACGCATAGTGATCGCCACCGATGGTATTCGGGTCGTCGATGGCCGACACGGCCGAATTGCCGGCGAGATGGAAGTCGGCGATATCCGTACCGGCGCAGGTGCCGGTCGCGCGGTACAACTGGTAGGAATCAGCTCCGGCCACGGCATCGAAAGCGATACGGATGCCACTCGTATCGTTCTGCATCACCGCCAAGTTCACTGGAGCAGCAACCGGCAGCACCGGCGGCGTGCCGAAGTCGCCCGCAACAACCAACCCGTAACCCTGACGGTCACTGCCGACGCGATCATTGCCGGGCACGTTGAATCCGATCACTCGAAACTGGTAGCGCCCCGGTGTCGGCGCTAGCAGTCGAATGGCCTCGACGGTATTACGCACATCGCGCGTGCCGATGCCGTCGACCGAAATTGTGGCGATGGATGGTCGTTGCGGGAGCACTGGTCCGCATGGATCAAAGCAAGCTTGGGTCTGACAACTCAGGTCATCGCCAAATGCATTGCCACGATAGACCTCGCCGTTGGGTCCGATCACTTCGAGGTCGAGGTCATTGACGAGTGGATACTCCACACCCGGCACCGAGGCGGCATCGAACCAAGCCAAGGTTGCGCGCAACGACTGACCTGCGGCGACCTGTTCGATTGCGTATTCATGGATGTCGCCGGTCGCAACTCCGCTGCCATGAGTTCGTTCAAAAACGCGCTGGCGGCGATTGTCGCCGGGAAAATAAAGATCGCGATCGAGGAACATGCGGCCCCAGCCGCTGATGTAGCTCGGCAGTCGTACCTCACCGATGAAGCTATTGATCAACTCGCCGGTACTGTTCACGACCGCAGCCTTGAGTGTCGCCGCCAGCGGATTCAGGCGGTCACCGGCGCGGGCACTGCCGCGCGGATACCAGCCTTCAACGAAATATTGGCGCATCAACGCCGCGCCACCGGCCACCGTCGGCGAAGCCATCGAGGTGCCGCTTAAGGCTTTGGTCAGCGCCGGATCTTCGCCACCGATACTGGCATCATCGCCGGCCGCCGAGATCGTCGCCGAACCGGGCGCGCTGATGTCCGGCTTGTCGCGCCAACCGCTGCCGGGACCGATGCTCGAACCCCATTGGTTATTCGTCGTAAACAGCGTCGCCGGACAACTACTATCGCCGTGCAACAGTGCGCCGACAGTCAATACATTCTTGGCATTCCCCGGCGAACCAATGGCGGCAATGGCCTCGTCGCGGTTGCCGGCCGAAGCCACCACCAACAGGTCTTCGAGTCGCCAAGTCGTATCATCGGCGTCAAAGTCAAAACCGGTATAGGCGTTACCGGTGGATGCGCCCCAACTGTTGTTGTGAATATGCGCGCCACCGTTGCGTGCCTGCGTCAGGGTGGCCGCGTAATCGTCGATGATTAAGCAATCAGCACCGATGTCCTGGAACAGGATCTGCGCATTCGGTGCCATGCCGTCGCCGACATCAGCGTTTGCGCTTGCGGGCGTGGCAGTCGCGCCGCTGTCCCCGGCAATCGTGCCGGTGACATGGGTACCGTGCTGGACCGCCGCCACCGTGCCACAAGGCAACAGGGTCTCGTAGGCTGCCGCACCCGGCTGCACCCAGTTCGCGATGACTTTGGCATCGCTGACCCGCGATCCCAGCGCCGGCGGCAAGGTGTCCTGCGCCGGCGTGACGAAAACCAACGCCCCGGTACCGGGGTTGTATCGGGTGAACCAGCGTTCGTTCGCATCCAGCCCCGAATCGGCAACGGCGACGATCTGCCCATGCCCGGTTAATCCATGCGACCACAGCGGATGCATGGTGACGGTGCCGCTCTGAATCACGCCGGACGCTTCGGTATTGTGCGGTTCGGGTGGCGCATACGGCGCAATCCAGGTGATTGCGTCCGATTGCGTCAGCGCATCAATCATCGCCGCCTGCGGCAGCATCACGACGATACGGGCGAGACGCACACTGCGCGGCACCTGCAATACGCGTGCGCTAGGCGCCAACTTGGCGACGACCGCCGCGAGTTCGTCGCCATCGCCATCGACATGGCCATAGACATCAAATACGCCCGGCCCACTGGCGGCCCGTGTCGCCGATGCCAGCTTCCACTCCGGGCGCCAGCGTCCGACCCAAGTGACGCCGGCGATCGCGCGCAAGGCGTTCAGCGGCACCGATGCGCGGCGAACGCGGAAGGTGTGCTCGGGGACATAGGCTTCGATCGCTACGCCAATCGACTGCAAGGCGGCGCGAACCGCTGCGGCGCGTCCAGGTTCGAACTGGATCAAGACATGGCTTGCGGCGGCATCGGCGGCAACGTCCTCGGGGCCGCGCAACAACTGCGCTGGGTCAATGTCGCCGACCGACAAACGCAATGACCCGGCCTCAACGGACATGGCCGCGGCAACCATCAAAAACAGCGAAGGAATCAGGGATCGGACCATCGGCTGATGCTAACGGATTGCACCCCCGGCACTGTCGAGACAATGTGCAAAAAAAAACCGGCCGCAGCCGGTTGATTGGTCCGAATTGGTCGGGACGGCGGGATTCGAACCCACGACCCTTTGCCCCCCAGGCAAATGCGCTACCAGGCTGCGCTACGCCCCGACTTCGGAAACCGCGTCGCGACGCGGGCGCGGATTGTGACCGCTCGGCGGCCTTCCCGCAACGCGTCAGCGCTTCAGGATGGCGAGCACTTCTTCCAGTTCCTGACGTACCTGCTTGACGATCTGCGAGCTGATCGCGGCGTCCGCCTTGCCCTGATCGCCCTCGATTCGTTGGCGTGCGCCACCGATGGTGAACCCTTGGTCATACAGCAGCGAGCGGATCTGTCGGATCATCAGCACGTCATGGCGCTGGTAATAACGGCGGTTGCCGCGACGCTTCACCGGGTTCAGGCTGGTGAATTCCTGCTCCCAATAACGCAGCACATGCGGCTTCACGGCGCACAGGTCGCTGACTTCACCGATGGTGAAATAACGCTTCGCCGGAATCGGCGGGAGCTCGTTATTGCTGCCCTGATCCAGCATGCGCCTCGACCCTCACCTTGAGCTTTTGGCCCGGACGGAAGGTGACCACCCGCCGAGCCGAGATCGGAATTTCCTCACCAGTCTTGGGATTACGACCCGGCCGCTGGTTCTTCTGGCGCAGGTCGAAATTGCCGAAACCGGACAGCTTTACTTGTTCGCCGCGAGCCAAAGCATCGCGCATCACATCAAAAAACGAGTCGACGAATTCCTTCGCCTCGCGCTTATTCAGGCCAACCTGCTCAAAGAGCCGTTCGGCCAGTTCTGCCTTGGTCAATGCCATCTCAACCTCGCAACTTTGCGCCAGTTTCGCGTTCCAGTGCGTTCAGCACCGACTGCACCGCTGAATCAGCGTCCACATCCGCAAGGGTGCGCGAAGCATCCTGCAAAATCAAGCCCATAGCGAGGCTTCTTGCGTTTTCAGGCAAGCCTTTGCCGGCAAACTCGTCAAATAACACGAAATCTCGCAGCAGCTGTCCAAGCGTTTCTCGCACAATACGTTCCAAACGTGCGAATTCAATCGACTTTTCGACGACGATCGCGATGTCCCTGCGAATCGACGGATAGCGACTCAGTTCGCCGGCCTTCGGCAACGCGCGTTCCGCCAGTGCCACCAATTCCAGCTCGGCGACGTAGACGTCACCGGTCAAACCCAACTCAGCAGCAAGTTTCGGATCGACGCAGCCGGCGACGCCGATGACGCGCCCGTCGCGCAGCACTTCGGCGCTGCGGCCGGCATGCAGATACGGCAACCGGGCCGGACGCAACGACAACGCGGCCGGCGCGCCGGTCAACGCGAACAACTGCGCAAGATCACCCTTCAGGTCGAAGAAGTCGATCGCGCGGTCCGGCACGCCCCACTGCTCGGCTGCCGCCGCACCAGTCGCGACCAGCGCCACGCGTGGCGTTTCGATGGGTGGATCGCCGGCGCGAAATGACTTGCCGACCTCGAACAGGCGCACACGCTCCAACTGACGAGTTTGGTTGCGGCGCAATGCATCGACCAGACCCGGCAGTAAGCTGGTACGCATCACGCCAAGGTCGGCCGAAAGCGGATTCGCCAGCGCGACACCGCCATCGTCCAATCCCCATTGTTTCAGCCAATCCGCCGAGACGAAACTGAAATGCAGGCATTCGCGATAATCGCGTGCAATCAACGCCGCGCGCATTGCTGCGGTGGTCACCGAGGCTTCCGGTGGCAGGCGAAGTGCGATCTCGCCACGCGGTATCGCCGTCGGCACACGATCGTAGCCGTGCACGCGGACGATTTCCTCAATCAGGTCTTCCTCAATCTCGATGTCAAAACGTTGACTCGGCGGCACCACTTCCCAGCCGCCCTCGAACTTGCGCACGGTGAAACCCAGCGAATGCAGAATCTGTTCGACATCGCTCGCCGGCAGCGTTAGGCCGGTCACGCGCGACAGGCGTGCCGCACGTAACCGCACCGGTGCACGCGTCGGCAAGTGCGCGCTTGACGCCGCCTCGATCACCGGACCCGGTGTGCCACCAGCGATGTCGACGATCAACTGCGTCAACCGTTCGATCGCCAGTCGCGGCAATTCAGGATCGACACCCGCTCGAAGCGATGCGATGCATCGGTATGCAGTCCGAGCTTGCGCGCGCGTCCCTGGATCGCGGCTGGCGCGAAATGCGCAGATTCGAGGAACAAGTTCGTGCTCGCAGCGGTGACGCGCGAATCGAATCCACCCATGACACCGGCAACGGCCAGCACCTGCTTTTCATCGGCGATCACCAGAAACCCCGGATCGAGCACAACGTCACGCTCATCGAGCAACTTCAAGGTTTCGCCAACGCCGGCACGGCGCACGACGATGCCGCCGGCCAATGTGTCGAGATCGAAGGCATGCATCGGCTGGCCAAGTTCCAGCATCACGTAATTGGTCGCATCGACCACTGCGCTGATCGAGCGCAGCCCGGAACGGCGCAGACGTTCTTTCAACCACAACGGCGTTGGTGCGGTCGGATCAATCGCGTCGATGGCACGCCCGAGGTAGCGCGGGCAATCAGCCGGCGCATCCAGACGCACGCCACGCGAGGTCGTCGATTTGGCATCCAATTGGATGCGAGCGCCGTCGTTCGGCGTCAACCCATAGAGTGCCGTCACTTCCGCGGCGAGACCACGCAAGCTCAGGCAATCCGGTCGATTCGGCGTCAGCTTGATCTCGATGCAAGCATCGGGCAGGCCTAACCACTGCGCAAACGACTGGCCTACGGGTGCATCAGCCGGCAATTCCATCAGACCGCCGTGATCATCACTGAGCGACAATTCACATTTCGGCGGCGATGATTTCGCCGATGACGATGCCATCGAGTCCTTCGCCCAATACTTCGACGCCTTCGACTTCAAGTCCGGCCATGGTCAATCGGTGCAACAGGTCGGCGCGTTCGGCCTTGGTAGGCGCGAGTGAGCGCAACCAGTTTTCGGAAAATTTCATGGCTTCAGTTCCTTCTGTCGATCACGCGAACTGCGCGAGGAAACGCGCATCGTTCTCGAACATCGAATGCAGGTCGTCGACGCCATAACGCAGCATCGCGAAACGTTCAACACCGAGGCCGAACGCGAATCCGGTGTAGCGCTCGGCATCAATGCCGCAGGCCTTCAGCACGTTCGGATGGACCATGCCGCAGCCCAGCACTTCGAGCCAGCCTTGGCTGCCATCGGCGCGATCCCAGCGAATATCGACTTCCGCAGAAGGCTCGGTGAACGGGAAATAGCTCGGGCGGAATCGCATCTCGAAATCGCGCTCGAAAAATGCCGTGACGAACTGCTTGAGCGTGCCTTTGAGATCAGCGAAGTTCGAGGTCTCGTCGACCAGCAGACCTTCGACCTGATGAAACATCGGCGTATGCGTCTGGTCCGAGTCCGAACGATAAACCTTACCCGCGGCGATGATGCGGATCGGCGGCGTGCGTCCCTGCATCGCACGGATCTGCACCGGCGAAGTATGCGTGCGCAGCAAGCGTCCGTCCGGAAAATAGAAGGTGTCGTGCATCGCGCGCGCCGGGTGATGTTCCGGGAAATTCAGCGCTTCGAAGTTGTGGTAGTCGTCCTCGATCTCAGGGCCATCGGCGAGTTGATATCCCAGCCGACCAAAGATGTCGGTGATGCGATCCAGCGTGCGCGTC
The DNA here is from genome assembly GCA_016708465.1 of Rhodanobacteraceae bacterium. Taxonomy (GTDB): domain Bacteria; phylum Pseudomonadota; class Gammaproteobacteria; order Xanthomonadales; family Ahniellaceae; genus JADKHK01. The sequence continues at coordinate 62,977 of JADJFT010000008.1, read as the reverse complement.
ACCGGGTGCAGGTTCGCGCGCGAGCCATTGCGGCCCGGCATCGTTACGTCGATGCGTTCGGAGGCGAGAGGCGCGCGTACGCAGCGCTTTCGAGTCCGGAACGACGCCCGTCGATGGCATCGCCGAGCAACGACTGAGTTGGTTAACGCTTGATTGAACCAGTCGCTTCAACAGCGGCCGCCTGCAATTCGTCCATCGTCATTCCTGTATCGATGGCGCCCGCAACTCCGAAATGGAGTTTCAGCGGCGCAAAAAAAACGTGGGGAAGAGCCAAGCCCTTCCCCACGCGTGTACAGCATTGGCCGGTGTGACCCGGCTTGGAAGCTTACGCGGCGAGAGCGGTCTTGGCCTTCGTAGCGAGCACTTCAAATGCCTTCAGATCGTGCACGGCGATATCCGCCAGCGCCTTGCGATCGAGCGTAATGCCAGCTTTCAGCAAGCCATTCATGAAACGGCTGTAGCTCATGCCGAACATGCGAGCAGCCGCATTGATGCGGACGATCCACAAGCCACGGAACTGGCGCTTGCGCTGCTTGCGGCCGATGTACGCGTATTGCGCGGCCTTGGTGACGGCTTGCTTGGCAACGCGCAGCACCTTACGGCGGGCGTTGTAGTAACCCTTGGCCTGGGCCAGGATTTTCTTGTGGCGGGCGCGGGCGGTTACACCACGTTTGACTCGTGCCATGGTTTATACCTCCGGCTTACAAGTAGGGGACCATGCGAGCGACGCGACCTGCGTCTTCCGCACGAACATGATTGGTGCCACGAAGGTTGCGTTTCCGCTTTGTCGACTTCTTGGTCAGGATGTGGCTCTTGAACGCATGGCCGGCCTTGAATTTGCCGGATGCAGTCTTCCGGAAGCGCTTTGCAGCGGCCCGGTTGGTCTTGATTTTCGTCTTTGCCATGACACTTCCTATGAGTGTTGTTTGACTGGTTCGAGCGGTGGCTTGCGCCACACTTTCCATCCTGCTCGATCCGGCTTGTGCGGCTATCCGTTCCGCGTTCCTACGTCACCGTCACTTTCGCTTCGGCGCCACCATCATGACCATCTGCCGCCCTTCAAGACGCGGCCATTGCTCGATCGTCACTTCTTCCTTCAGATCCGCTTCCAGTCGCTTGGCCATTTCGATACCGAGTTCGGTATGCGCCATTTCGCGTCCGCGGAAACGGATATTGATCTTGACCTTGTCGCCTTCGGAGATGAAACGACGCAAATTGCGCAGCTTGATCTCGTAGTCGCCATCGTCAGTGGTCGGGCGGAACTTCAGTTCCTTGATCTCGACCACTTTTTGTTTCTTGAGCGCAGCATGCGCCTGCTTCTGCTCTTCGAACCGGAACTTGCCGAAGTCCATGATGCGGCACACCGGCGGATCGGCATTCGGAACGATCTCGACGAGATCCAGTTCCAGATCCATCGCCATGCGCAGCGCTTCGTCACGGCCGATAACGCCGATCTGTTCGCCATCGGCGCCGATCAGGCGCACACGCGGAACACGGATTTCGTTATTCCGACGGTTCAATTTCTCGGTGCTGATACCGCTACCTCCAAAGAGCCCAATTCACTGAAACACTGAACAAGGTTCAGTGTTTCTCCGTTTCAGCGCGCAGCTTGGCGATGAACTGTTCGAGCGTCATGACGCCCAAATCTTCCCCATTCAACGCGCGCACCGCCACTTGGCCGTTGTCGCGCTCGCGGTCTCCGACGACGAGCAGATACGGCACTTTTTGTAGCGTGTGTTCGCGGATCTTATAGCCGATCTTGTCGCCGCGCAAATCCGCCTTGACGCGGAAGCCTTGATTTACAAGGGTTTCGCCGACTGAATCGACGTATTCCGCCTGCGCCTCGGTGATGTTCATGACCACCGCCTGAATCGGGGCGAGCCAAGGTGGCAGGATGCCGGCATGGTGTTCGATCAGGATGCCGATGAAACGCTCCATCGAACCGACGATGGCCCGGTGCAACATGACCGGTGTCTTGCGGCTGGATTCTTCGGTCACATACTCGGCACCCAGTCGCCCGGGCATGAAGAAGTCCACCTGCATGGTGCCGACTTGCCAGCCTCGGCCAATCGAGTCGCGGAAGTGATATTCGATCTTCGGCCCGTAGAACGCGCCTTCGCCGGGCAGCTCTTCCCAAGTCACGCCGCAGGCGCAGCGCCGAACGCAACGCGTCTTCGGCCTTGTCCCAGTCGGCATCGTCACCAATGCGATTATCTGGCCGCAACGCGATCTTGAGCGCGATGTCGCTGAAACCGAAATCAGCGTAGACCTTCATCGCCTGACGATGGAACGCGGTCACTTCCGGCTCGATTTGTGCCTCGGTGCAGAAAATATGGCCGTCGTCCTGAGTGAAGCCGCGCACGCGCATGATGCCGTGCAGCGCGCCCGAGGGTTCGTTGCGATGACAGGCACCGAATTCACCGTAGCGGATCGGCAGTTCGCGATAGCTGTGCAGGCCATGGTTGAAAATCTGCACATGACCAGGGCAATTCATTGGCTTGACCGCGTAATCACGGTTCTCCGACGAAGTCGTGAACATGTTGTCGCGGTAGTTGGCCAAGTGGCCGGTCTTCTCCCACAGCGACTTGTCGAGGATCTGCGGGCAGCGCACTTCCTGGTAGCCGTTGTCGCGGTAGACCTTGCGCATGTACTGCTCGACCACCTGCCAGACCTGCCAGCCCTTCGGATGCCAGAAGACCAGACCGGGCGCCTCCTCTTGCAGGTGGAACAGGTCTAGCTGGCGGCCGAGCTTGCGGTGGTCGCGCTTCTCGGCTTCCTCCAACTGGAAACAGGTAGGCCTTGAGGTCCTTGTCGTTCAGCCACGAGGTGCCGTAGACGCGCTGCAGCATCTCGTTCTTGGCATCGGCACGCCAATAGGCGCCGGCAATCTTCATCAGCTTGAACGCGCGCAATTTCGAGGTGTTCGGCACATGCGGGCCGCGACACAGGTCGATGAACTCGCCCTGTGCGTACAGCGACAAGTCCTCGTTGGCCGGAATACTTTCGATGATCTCGGCCTTGTAGTGCTCGTTCTTGCCCTTGAAGAACGCCACCGCCTCGTCGCGGCTCATCACCGAGCGCAACACCGGCAAACCTTCGCCGACGATCTTCGTCATCTCGGCCTCGATCGTCGCGAGATCATCCGGAGTGAACGCCGTCTTGCGCGCGAAGTCGTAGTAGAAGCCGTTCTCGATCGAGGGGCCGATCGTGACCTGCGTGCCGGGGAACAGCCGCTGCGTCGCCTGCGCGAGCAAATGCGCGGTCGAGTGACGCAGAACGTCGAGCGCGTCCGGATGTTTCTCGGTGACGATTTCAAGCGCGGCGTCGGCGGCGATCGGGTGGCTCAGGTCGACCAGTCTGCCATCGACCTTGCCGGCCAACGCCGCCTTGGCCACCGGCGCCGATGCTGGCAGCGACTTCGCCGATCGTCGTGTTCGGCGAATATTCGCGCTTCGCGCCATCCGGCAGCGTGATCGTGATCATTTCAGGGTCCTTGCAGGCAACAAAAAGGGCGCAGGAAGCGCCCTTGGGAAATCGGAGCCATTCTGCGGTTTCGCTAGATGGGGTTCCGGTTCGCGTCATCGTGATCGTGTTCGTTCGAACCACGGCTCTCGGCTGGACAGTTTGCGGGAAAACCAATTCTGGGAATTGGTGGGCGCATCAGGGATCGAACCTGAGACCCCTACCATGTCAAGGTAGTGCTCTACCGCTGAGCTATGCGCCCGCAAGGGCCGCGAACTATACGCAGATCGCTGTGGCCAAGCAAGCCCGCCTATACTGCGCGGCCACCCGAACCCGCAGCCATGACCTTCGATTCGCTGACCTTTGTCGTGTTCTTCATCGCCGTGGTGGCGATGTTCAACCTTCCGAGTCTGTCGTGGTCAGCGCGCAAGAACGTTCTGTTGGCCGCAAGCTTCCTGTTCTATGGGGCCTGGAACCCACCCTTCCTGCTGCTGTTGATCGCCTCGGCGACGGTGGACTGGTGGCTGGCGCTGCGCATGGCCGCCGCACGCCCGACAAACCGTCGCAAGCCGTGGCTGATCGTGTCGCTGGTCGCAAATCTCGGCCTGCTCGGCTTCTTCGAGTACGGCGACTTCCTGCGCGACAACACCCAGACCTTGCTGGCCTTGGTCGGCATCGACTGGCAACCCGCCACCTTCGACATCCTGCTGCCGGTCGGCATTTCGTTCTACACGTTTCAGTCGCTGAGTTATTGCATCGATGTCTACCGCGGCGACGTGCGCGTCCAGAAATCGTTGCGTGACTACGTTCTCTTCGTCGGCTTCTTTCCGCAACTCGTAGCCGGGCCAATCGTGCGCTATCGCGACTTCAGCGCGCAATTGCATACGCCTCGGCGCACAACGGCGGATGGCTTCGCACTGGGCTGTCGCTGCTGCTGATCGGCCTGTTCGAAAAGATCGTGCTGGCGGATTCGGTCTTCGCGCCCGTCGCCGACCCGGTGTTCCAGGCCGGGGCGATGATCGACACCGCCGCCGCATGGACGGCACGATCGCATTCGCCGGGCAAATTTCTTCTGCGATTTCGCCGGTTATTCAACCTGCGCCATCGGTTGTGCGGCGATGCTCGGTTTCTGGCTGCCGGACAATTTCCGCTCGCCCTACGCCGCGACCGGATTTTCGGACTTTTGGCGACGTTGGCACATTTCGTTGTCGACGTGGCTGCGCGACTACCTCTACCTGCCGCTCGGCGGCAATCGCGGCGGCGGCCTGTTCACTATGCGCAACCTGATGCTGACCATGCTGCTTGGTGGCCTCTGGCATGGTGCCGCCTGGACCTTCGTTGCCTGGGGCGCGTTTCATGGACTAATGCTGGTGCTCGAGCGCGTGGCGGAACCGGCCATTGCCGCGACTTCGCGAGTGCTTGGCGGCGTCGGGACACTACTCGGCGGACTGCTCACATTGCTCGGCGTTCTGATCGCCTGGGTCTGGTTTCGCGCGCCGGATTTCGCGCATGCGGCGCAGATCCACCACGCGATGTTGGTGCCGACCGACACGTCGGCGAACCTAAGCGCCGAGGCAAAAATCGCACTGATCGTCTTCAGCCTCATGTGGTTGATGCACTGGCTTTGGCGCCATCATGATTTGCGCCGCTGGCTACGTCGCCGCGGCGCGGTCGCGCTGGGGTTCATCTGGGCAAGCTTGATCGTCTCCATCGTGCTCTCCCCCGGCGTTTCGCGCGCCTTTATCTATTTCCAGTTCTGACATGCGTCGCACCTTCGCTGCCCTCGCCATCGCTGTCATGGTTGCCGCTTCGGCGCTGGTTGCGGTCGAGCGCCATTGGCGCGGACGCGGCTACACGCCGATCATCGTCGACGCGCCGGATCTGTGGTCATTGCAGCGCGCGAAAGCAACCTCCGCGCCCAATGCCATCGTCTTCCTCGGTGCTTCGCGCACCCTGTATGCGATCGACCGTGACACCGTGCGTTCGCGTCTGCCGCAGTACGAACCGGTGATGCTGGCAATGGATGGCCGCTATCCGCTGGCGACGCTGCGCGATCTCGCCGCCGATGCCAATTTTCGTGGCACCGTCATCTGCGACATCGATGGCGCTGGGTTCGCAGCACCCAGCCTCGACATGCAGAAACCCGAGGTTGATTTCTACCGACACGAGTTCTCGCCAAGCAGGGCCGCGCATCGGCTGATGCTCAATCACTGGCAACTCGATGCGGTCATCGCGCGCAGTGACTTCAGCATGTTACGTAGTGCCGTGCGCTGGTGGAGTGACGAAGGTGCGCCGTTTCATCCTTACCAATGGCTGGACCGGCGTCGCTTCGGGCACATCGACTTCGAACGCGGCGACAAGGAATCGCAGAAGCGCGAATTGGCGCGCAATCTAGAGCGATTCGGTGGGCACCTACCGCGGATTCCGTTTGCCGAATGGTGGCCGCAAGTCGAAGCCGCGAATGGCTGGGTACGCACGATCCAAGCCGCGGTGGCGACGTGATCTTCTATGCATCACCGACCAGCGGGCAACGCCGATGGGCCGAAGAAGACCTGGTTTCCGCGCAACGAGTATTGGGACCGAATGGTCGCCGCGACGACGGCTAAAACGCTGTTCGCATTGGACGTGCCGACCTTGCGCGACTTCCCGCTGCCGGACGACTCCCACGTCGACTATCGCCAGAAGCCGGCATACACGCATGCGCTGATCGATGCACTGATTGACCGCGGCCTGCTTCAGTCAGACGGCGGCAAGTAACCTGCAACCGGATCGACACGGCCGCCGAACAGAAAGGCTTGCATCTGCTCACGCAGATATTTGCGCGCCTTGGGGTCGATCGGCGACAGGCGGTTTTCGTTGATCAGCATGGTCTGGTGCGCCAACCACTGCGTCCACGCCTGTTTCGATACCTGGTTATAGATACGCGCGCCGAGTTCACCCGGATAGGGTGCGAAATCCAGACCGTCGGCTTCGCAACCGAGTTTTGCGCATTGGACCAATCGCGTCATCGTCACGCCGCCAACTTGTTCAATGCCCGCCGCCGCTGTCGATCGCTTTCAATTCGGTCGACAACGCTGCGGCTGCAGCTTGGCCATCGGCATACAACATCTTGCAGTTGTCCTGATAGAACAGCGCATTCTCGATGCCGGCGAAACCCGCGCCCTTACCGCGCTTGATGACGATGACTTGGCGCGCGTTGGCGACATCGAGGATCGGCATACCGTAGATCGGCGAGCTCTTGTCGGTTTTCGCAACCGGATTCACGACGTCGTTGGCACCGATCACGATGGCGACATCGCACGTCGGGAACTCGGGATTGATCTCTTCCATATCGACGATCAGGTCATACGGCACGCCAGCTTCGGCCAATAACACGTTCATGTGTCCGGGCATGCGACCGGCAACGGGATGAATGGCAAACTTGATTTCCTTGCCGCGCTCGCGCAACTGTTTGCACAGCTCCCAGATCTTGTGCTGCGCCTGCGCCACCGCCATGCCATAACCGGGCACGATCACGACCTTGTCAGCCATATACAGCAGCGATGCTGCATCGCTGGCTTCGATCGGTTTCATCGAACCCTGGATGTCCGTGGCGGACTGTCCGCCACCGCCGAAGTTCTTGAACAACACACCGCTGATCGGTCGATTCATCGCCTTCGCCATCAACTGCGTCAGCAACATGCCCGCAGCACCGACCACCATACCGGCAATGATCAGCGCCTCGTTTTGCATCACGTAGCCCTCGAAGGCCACGGCCAGGCCGGTGAAGGCGTTGTATAGCGAGATCACCACTGGCATATCGGCACCGCCGATCGGCAGCGTCATCAGCATACCGACGAGCAGCGCCATCACGAAGAACGCGACAATGATCGTCGTATCGAGCTGCATCACCAGCATGCCGCCAAGGACCACGGTCGCGATGAAGAACAGCAGGTTGAAATATTGCTGACCCGGAAACGTGAAGCGCTTATCCATGCGCCCGTCGAGCTTGGCCCAAGCGATCACCGAACCGGACATCGAAATCGCTCCGATCAGTGCGCCGACGACGGCGAGCACGAGCGTGGTCTTGCTCGGTACCGAACCTTCGTGGACGTACTTGATCATTTCGCCGGCGCCGATCGCTGCCGCAGACCCGCCGCCCATACCATTGAACAGCGCGACCATCTGCGGCATGTCGGTCATCGCTACCCGCTTGCCCCAGAGCCAGGTCGGAATCACGCCGACTGCAATCGCACCGAGGATCAGACCGATGTTGTGTCCGCCGGTAATTGCGAAGGTCGCAACGGTTGCGAGCACCATGCCGATGCCAGCCTGCACGATGCCCTTGCGCGCTGTGACCGGGCTGGCCATGCGCTTGATGCCGAGGATGAACAGCACCGCAGCGATCAGGTAACTCGCCTTCGCAACGTTCACGAGAAGGGTCGCCATATCCAGATTCATCGTCACTTCCCCTTCGACGACTTGAACATGTCGAGCATGCGCTCGGTAACGACATAGCCGCCGGCAGCGTTGCCGGCGCCAAGTGCAACGCCGATGAAGCCGATGACTTTGCCAATGGTCGAATCGGCATGCGCCAATGCGACCATTGCGCCGACCAGCACAATGCCATGCACGAAGTTCGATCCCGACATCAGCGGCGTGTGCAAAATGACTGGCACGCGCGAGATGATTTCGTGACCTGTGAACGCGGCCAGCAGGAAGATGTAGAGCGCGAGGAATCCGTCGATCATGGTCGTCTCTCCTTAGGCCTGCGTGCCTTCGACGGCAACGCGGGTGGCTTCGTGCTTGATGACGCCATCATGCGTCAGGCAGGTTTTATCGATCAACTCGTCGGTCCAGTCGAGATTCAGCGCGCCATCCTTCAACATCAAACTAAGAAAGTTGAACAGGTTACGCGCGTACATCTCGCTCGAATGGATTGCGCCCATGCTGGCCAGATTCGTCGGGCCGATCACGGCAACGCCATTCACCATCACCGTTTCGCCGGGCTGGGTGAGTTCGCAGTTGCCGCCGGTCTCGGCGGCGAGGTCAACGATGACTGCGCCGGGCTTCATGCCGCGGACCATCTCGGCGGTGATGATGCGTGGTGCCTTGCGACCGGGGATCGCGGCGGTGGTCACGATGACGTCGATGTTGCGGACATGCTCACCGAGGCGTTTTTGCTGCTCGGCCTGTTCTTCCGTCGTCAACTGGCGCGCGTAACCACCGCTACCGGCCGCCGAAAACGCCAAGGTCGAGGAATTTCGCGCCGAGTGACTCGATCTGTTCCTTGACCTCCGGGCGCACGTCGAAGCCTTCGACCTGAGCCCCGAGTCGGCGTGCCGTCGCGATCGCCTGAAGACCAGCAACGCCGGCGCCAACGATCAGCACCTTGCTCGGACGGATCGTGCCAGCGGCGGTGGTCAACATCGGAAAGAACTTCGGTGCAGCCTGGGCGGCGATCAACACCGCCTTGTATCCAGCCATGCCGGCCTGTGAACTGAGCACGTCCATCGCCTGCGCACGCGTCGTGCGCGGCAGCAATTCCATTGAAAAACTGGTGATTTTGCGATCACGCAGCAGTTTCACGCGCTCCGGTGAGGCATGCGGTTGCAGCATCGCGATCAGCACGGTGCCTTCGCGCATCTTCGCGATGCGATCGTTTTCGGGTGCTTGTACCGCCAGCACGACATCGGCTTTGGCGAGCAAATCGTTCGCTGAAGCAATCGACTGGGCATCCTTGAACAGGTCATCCGGCATCGACGCATCGAGGCCGGCACCGGTTTCGATGCGGACATCGGCGCCGAGCGCCTTCAGTTTCTTCGCGACTTCGGGCGTCAATGCGACGCGCCGTTCATTCGCTGCAGTCTCGCGCAGCGTTGCAACCGTGACGGCCATGGTCTTCCCCGGAGTGAATGTCGGCGACGGGGCGATGCTAACGGAAGCTCGGCGCGCCGCCCACCTGTTCGGCAATTACTGCGTCGAGTCGACCGACCCCGGTGTCGCGGACGCCGACTCGACAGCAGGCGCAGCGATCGACTGCTCATAGGCGGCTTTGGCCGCAGCCTTGATCGCTTCACCACGGGCCAGGTCGCTCGCGGCCTCATCGATGTTGTTCTTCGCCTTGAGCTTCTTTTGCTGCAACTTCGCGATGCCGCTACGCGCATCAGCAATGCGCCGCTCTTCCTTGGCGATGTCGGTTTCGATATCGGCGATGCGCTCCTCGCTCTTGCGCATCTGCTTCTCGGCCTTCACGACGATTTTTTCGCCTTTCGTCCAATCACGTCCGTAGAGATCCCCATCGGCCGCCGTGGCGGTCAGCGCCAACATCAAGACGATTGCTCCCGAGATCGTTAAGCTGCGTTGCTTGAATTTCATGCCTGTCCTCGTTGAGTCATGGAAGAGGGCTACTTTTACACGATCACGGCAATTGCCGACAGCGCATCCGGAAACTGGCCATGAACTCGATCGACCTGCTCAAACAACGCCGCTCACACCCCTCGCGTCAATTGATCGATCCTGGCCCGGATGCGGCGCAGTTGCGCGAACTGGTCGAAACCAGCCTGCGCGTGCCCGATCACGGCAAACTGACGCCGTTCCGGATCATCGGCGTGGATCGTCAGACGGGTCGGGTGCTCGGCGAGCGCTTGGCAACGATTACCGCGACACATTCGCCAAATGCCGACGCTGCGACGCTGGACAAGGATCGCTCACGCTTCGATCGCGCACCGATCTGCCTCATCGTCGTCGCACGCTTGATCGACGGCCACAAAATTCCTGCCCAAGAGCAATTGCTGTCGGCGGGCTGCGTCGCTTACAACTTGCTGCTCGGCGCGCAAATGCTCGGTTTTGGCGCGCAATGGATTACCGGCTGGCCGGCCTATGACCGTGACGCCGCAGCACTGCTTGGTTTGGCCGACGATGAGCACGCCATCGCCTTTATCCATCTCGGCACACCAGCAGGCGAAGTACCGGAGCGCCCACGCCCAACTTTCGATTCAACCTATCGCGAGTGGCAGCCATGACCGCGCCGCCGGTTCACCTGATCGACGCCAGCATCTACGTGTTTCGCGCCTATTTTTCGGTCGCCACAGAATTCACCGATACCGAGCAGCGCCCGGTCCACGCCGTATTCGGCTTTCTCAATACACTGATGACCCTGCTGCACGACGAGAAACCGACGCACGTCGCAGTGTGTTTCGACGAATCACTGACGACCTCGTTCCGCAACCGCTTGTATCCGCCCTACAAGGCCAACCGCGAACTGCCACCCGCGGATCTCGCAGCACAGTTCGACTATTGCAAGCGGCTTTGCCAAGCGCTCGGACTGCGTGTGCTGGTCGACGGCGAATACGAGGCCGACGACTTGGCGGGTAGTGCCCTGCACGTCATGCGCGCACAGGGTTATCGTGGTGTGTTGATCACCGGCGACAAGGACTTCTCGCAACTTCTCGGCGTGGAAGACATGATTTTCGACATCACCCGCAAGGAGAAATCCGATGCGGCCGCGATCAAGCGCAAGTACGGCATTCGCCCGGAACAGTTCGCCGACTATCTGGCGCTGATGGGCGATGCGGTCGACAACATTCCGGGCATCCACGGCATCGGGCCGAAAACAGCGGCGACCCTGATCGGACACTTCGGATCACTGGATGCTCTGCTCGAACGGGTCGAAGAAGTGCCCTTCCTGCGCTTGCGCGGCGCGACGCAAATTGCGGAAAAACTGCGCAAAGGCCGTGACGACGCCCTGCTCTATCGTCTGCTCAGTCGAATTGCATTGGATGCACCGGTGCCGATCGACGCCGCTGCCTATGCCTGTGCGGCACCAGACATGGCCGCGCTGGAAACAACGTTAGACCAACTCCGCTTCGGTCCGTTGACGCGCCGTCGCTGCCGCGAATGGCGGCAGCGCTTCGACTGATCGCGCTTACTGTTTGGCCGGCATCGGCGCTGCAGCGGGTGACAGCTTGCCCTTTGCCGCTGTCGACAGCGAAGGTGATGTCACTACGATAAATGTGGACCGGTTTCAGCTTCGCCACATCCTTTGGAATCCGTAGCTGTCGTAGTGGCCACGCTGCGAATTCGCGATGAACCAGAACGCGTCGCCGACCACCACACCTTGAGTCGGCAGGCCAAACTCTGGTTTGGCCGCATCAAGCGCTTGCGCATGCTTCACGCGTGTGCCCGTTTCGTCCAGCTGCAGGCGCATCACGCGCGCCGGCGGAAAACCATTCTGTACCGCGATCAACTGGTCGTTCCACCAGGCCAATCCTTCGATGCTGTACAGCGTAAGCCCTGCTTCCGGCGCGACCGCGAAAGGCTTGCCGGTATTCAGATCAATGCCAAACAGACCAAGATCATAGTCGGCAAAATATAGTTTGGTGCTGGTTTTGTCGAAGACCATGCCGCGGATGCTGGTGAGGCGTGGGTTTTCGACAATCATCTGCAGTTGTTCGCCAGCGAGTTGGTAGATGCGGCGTGAGACCCCATCGGCAACGACGACATCACCCTTCGGCGAAACCGTGATCGACGACAGCAAGCTGGGGCGATGAGCGATTGGCACTTCATACTTCGCGATCAGCTTGCCGGTCGACAAGCTGAACTTGTAAAGCACGCTACGACCAAAATCGGCTTGCACGATGCCTTTCTTGTGCGGCACGCCGTTGCCAATCACCCACAGCAAGTCGCGCGGCGCGTCGACGCCGAGGCCATAACTCGCAAGTAAGCCATTGGTCGCATCGGCGACGATGAAGGGCGTGGTCGCACCATTGCCGTCGGCGAGATAAATCGTGCCTTCGCGCACCGACGCGACGACAAATTGCTTGCGTACCGGGTCGTAGCCGATCGATTCGAACAAGGTATCGCCGGCCGGCAAATTGAAACCGGCTCGGCCACCGCCGAACGGTGTCAGGTTGGCCTGCAAATTCAGCACGACGTAGTCCCAAACGCGCGTGCCTTTGATCTTCTCGAAACGCGCATCCTTGCTCGGATCGAAGCCATAGCCGGTGCTTTGCAGTCGGATCAACACATCGTAAGCATTCCGCTTGTCGTCTTGGCGGGCATAGGCTGCCGCCAATTCATAACCGACCGTGCCCTGCATCGGACGCATTGCGAACAGTTTGGCCAGCGCATAGGCCTGATGACGCCAATCTTTGGCCAACTCGAACTGCTTGGCCATGCGCACCAACGTCAGTCCGTCGGTCACGGTATCGATCTGGTTTTCGGTTTCGGTCGGCACCCGCGGCACCACTTTCGGAATAGTGGCGGGGCGCGCAAGCAACGACGGCACATTGACGGCGGGCGGACTACCGGCCTCGGGCGTCGCCGCAGGCGCGGTATTCGCTGGCGTTTCGGCAAGCGCGGACATCGGCTGGAACAGCAATGACGCCAACGCGCCAATCAGAAAAAAATGCAGGACACGCATGCGCAACCTCGAAATCGGAATGGGGCTCAGACCAGCCGATAGCGCGGAAGTTTCACACGACATATCGCGACATGCATTGCGAATGCGGAAAGCCGACCGCTAGCATGACGGCTGAATCAGGGCGCGCACCATGACCGAAACCGAACTGCTTTTCAACGGACGTTGGCTGAATGTGCGCCGACGCGATGGCTGGGAATACGTCGAGCGCGCGAATCCGAAAGGGGCTGTGATCGTGGTCGCACTCACCGACAACGACGAACTGGTCTTCGTCGAGCAGTTCCGTCCGCCGTTGAATGCAGTGACGATCGAGATGCCGGCTGGACTGATCGGCGACCTCGAAGGCAGCGAGCACGAGGACGCGATCAGCAGCGCCCATCGCGAGTTGATCGAAGAAACCGGCTACGCGGCAGCGCGTATCGACTACATCGCAGGTGGCCCGGTGTCGTCCGGACTAAGCACGGAGATTGCGCATTTCGTGCGCGCCACGGGCTTGAAGCGCATCGGCGAAGGCGGTGGAGACGAGACCGAAGACATCGTCGTGCACCATGTCCCGCTCAAGGATGCGGCGGCATGGTTAGTCGCCAAGGCTGCCGCTGGTCATCCGATGGACCCAAAGCTCTGGGCCGGTTTGTATTTCGCTGAACGCAACGCCGACGGCTCGGCCTGGCGCTGAAGGACTACAGCGGCCCACGTTCCCACGGTCCGGTGATGGCGACGGTGAAACCCGGCGCGTAGCAGTTCGCAAACAGCCAACGCCCATCGGGCGAGAAGCACACGCCACACCATTCCTCGTAACGATAATCACCGGTGAAACCACGTTCGCCGTTGAGGATGACGTTGCTCTCGGCAAACGTGAAGCATTGCCCGTCCATGTCCATCCCAACCATCCGTTGCGGATTGCTGCGGTCGTTGTCTTCGTTGATCAACAACGCACCGCGCGGCGAAACACACAGGTTATCGGGATAGTCGAGCGCCTCCAGCGTCTTCGCTTCGAACAACAGACTCAGCGTTTCTTCGCGTGGCCGGTATACCCAGATTTGTCCGTGGCCGAAGTCGCCACCACTGGTCGCGGTAAAGAAAATCGTATCGCCGTGGACGTAACAGCCTTCGAGCCGCGCGAAGCCGCTGGCAGCGAGCGCCAGACCTTGCGCTGAAACCGCAGCCCCCTGTAGTCCGGCATCCAAATTCAACTGCTCGGGCTTGGCGATCGGTACCCAGCGCACGTCGAAGCGCATACCGACGCGCACGCCGGTGCGCAGGTCCGGTCGGCCCTTTACGGCCAGCATCTGCAGTGCACCACCCGCCGAAAGGCGATGGCGATCAAGCGGTTCATAACGATAGAACCCTGACATGCCGCGGCCATCTTCGGTGAGATAGACGTTACCGGTCACGGGATCAGTCACTGCCGCTTCGTGCTTAAAAAGACCCATGCTGCGAATCCGTTCCGGCGCACGATGACCGTCCGAATACACCTCAAAAACGTAGCCGTGCGGCTGCTGCAACTCGGGGCGAGGGGCACCGCGATCATCGATGCCGGTGACGGGATCGAACGTCATTTCCTCGCAACTCAGCCAACTACCGCGTGGCGTCGTGCCGCCGGCGCAGTTCTGCAAGGTGCCGCCGAGAACGGCACGGAAGCCACTCGCTTCGCCATGCTCGGTGTCGAAATCGAACGCGACGCAACCGCCGGCTGCAGGCGCGTCGTACTGCAGCGATACATCGCCGATCGCACCGGTCGAGCGGATGACTTCGTGGTTGCGGATCAGCGTGCAGACCGTGCCGACATGGCTCACCACACCCATGCCGTCATGCGCGAATGGAATCACACCCCCATGCATCGACTCGCCGGTCCAGCCAAAGCTGCGATAGCGAAAACCCTCCGGCAGGCGCAGCAGGGCCAGGCCCGTGGTCTCGTCGAGAGTCGCATGGAGTGGTCCGTAGCCGGACGCATTGGCGTTCACCGCATCCTGCGGCGAACGCGTGCGGCAGCCAGCCAATCCGAACAGAGTGGCGAATGGCAGGCTGACACCCAACCCGAGACCCGCGCTGTGCCGCAGGAAATTGCGGCGCGCATCGCGCAGTTCGCGGTGCATCGTTTACTTTGTCGACGCCACGCCACGCGCCGAGATGCGGTACTCGATGCGCGAGGCTGCTGGATCAAACGGCTTACCCGAATCCTTGGCCATGTGTCGTGCTTCTTTTTCGCTGATCTCGATACGCTCCAGCTTGCCGCTGACGACGGCATTGCCGCTCAAGTCCTTGGGTACGGTGAACTCATGATTGGTCATCACCCGCGCCATCTGCTCGCCGTCAAGCAACTGCAACCAACAACCTTGTTTCTGGCAGACCTTACCGACACGGCCACTGAACACACCGTCGATGCTGGCGTTGTCCTCACTCAGCGTCGCCAGCGACGTGCCGAGGGCATCGGCCTTGGCATCGGCCGTGATGACTTCGCCCCAGCCGCCGGCGACGTTCGCGGTTGCGGCAGGCACCGGCTTGGACTCATCCGCCACCGCAATTTCTACGGCGAACAGGGCGAGCAGGGCGAATCCGAGATGGCTGAGCTTGATCATGGTCGTACTCCGTCGTTGCTGGTGTTAAAAATCAGGATGTGGGCAATGAATAGTTGTGCAGTTCGGCCTGAGCCGCTGTGGTGCCAAAGCGACCCGAGGTATCACGCGTGACCTCGGCCATCGCGCAATCCGGGTCGTGTGTGAAATAGAGTCGCAGGCCACGCGCCAGCTTGTCGTCGAGAAAATCGCGCTTCTCGTCGATCAGCATCTCCGGGAAACGGTCGTAACCCATGGTGATCGGCAGATGCACCCAAGGCCGGCCGGGGATCAAGTCGGCGCAGAACGCAATGCCACCGGCACCGCCAATCTCGGCGAGCATCAGCCCCGGCGTATGTCCATTGGAGTAGCTGAAACGCACATCGTCGCCCAATGTCGCGCAACGCTCGCCGTTGACAATCTCCAGCCGTCCCAAGACTTCGAGCAGTTCACAGAGTTCCGGAATGAACGACGCACGATCGCGCGCATGCGGTGCGTTTGCGCGAGCCCAAGCCTCGGCGCCAACGATGTAGCGTGCATTCGGGAACAGCAGCGTAGGTGCCTGGCCTTCTGCCCAGGGCGCGAGCAAGCCGCCGGCATGGTCGAAGTGCAGGTGCGAGATCACCACTGCGTCGATGTCTGTATGCGTCACCCCGATCGCGGCCAGCGAATCCAGCAACACATGGCGCTCCTCGACGACGCCGTAGCGCGCGCGCAATTTCGGTTCGAAAAACGCGCCGATGCCAGTTTCGAACAATACCCGCTTGCCGTTCACGCCCTGCGCATACAAGGCTCGACACGCCAACGGAATGCGATTGTGTTCGTCTGCGGCGATCCACTTCGTCCAAACCGCCTTCGGTGCGTTGCCGAACATCGCGCCGCCATCAAGTTTCTGGCTGTTGCCGAGTACCGACCAAAGCTGGATGGTCATGGCGCACCCTCAGCGCACATCGATCTTGCCGACTACACCGCGCGGATCGCTGCCGCCACTGAGCGTGTTCGACCGGAGATCCCAGATCACCAGATTCATGTTGCCCCAAGGTCGCTCACCATCGCTGATGGTATGGCCGCGCGCACGCAGCAGCGCTGCATCGTCTTTCGCGATTGCGCCGGCTTCGGCTGAGATGGCGTCCGGCAAATATTGATGGTGGAAGCGCGGCGTCGCGACGATTTCCGCTGCCGTCTTGCCTTCAACGAATTCGAGCAATCCGATCAGCACCATGGTGGCGATGCGTGAGCCGCCGGGCGTGCCGATCACCGCGACGCGGTCTGGCGCGAACGCGAATGTCGGTGACATCGTCGAGAGCATACGTTTGCCCGGCTTCGCGGCGTTCGCGTCAGTGCCGATCAAGCCATAGGCATTGGCTTGGTTCGCGGCCAGCGCGAAGTCATCCATTTCGTTGTTCAACAGCACGCCGGTGCCGGGAATGATGAAGCCCGATCCCATCGGCAGATTGACGCTGGCCGTGACCGCCGCCATGTTGCCATCGGCGTCGATGATCGAAAAATGCGTGGTGTCGGTGCCGCCTTCAACGACCCGACCTTCCGGCAATGATGATGATGGTGTTGCGCGATCCATGCGGATCGAACAGCGCAGGCCGGCGGCGTAGTCCTTGCTGGTCAACAGGCGGATCGGCATCTGCACGAAGTCGGGATCGCCAAGGATGAAACTGCGGTCGCGATAGGCACGGCGCATCGCTTCGGTAAGGACGTGAATGCGATCGACCGGTCCGAGATTGGCGAAATCATAACCTTCGACGATATTGAGGATGGTCGCGAGCAACACCCCGCCAGACGAGGGTGGCGACGCCGTGACGATGTGCACGCCGCGGTAGTCGAAGCGCAACGGCTCGCGTTCGATCACCTTGTAATTCGCGAGATCCGCCATCGTCCAGTTGCCGCCCTGAGCACGGACACCCTCAACCAGTTTCTGTGCGCGCTTGCCGGTGTAGAAGCCATCGTTCCCGTGATCTGCGATCGCTTCCAGCGTCTTCGCCAAATCCGGTTGTTTGATCAGGGCGCCGAGCGGCAGCAGTTCACCCTTCGGAAAAAAACTGCGCGCGAGGCCGGGTAACGCAGCATCACCTCTTGACGCATCGCCAACATGCCGCGCAGACGATCTTCCAGCGGAAAGCCGTTACGTGCCACGCGGATCGCGGGCGCCAGCGATGTCTTCAGCGGTAATCGTCCGTAATGCTGCGCAAGATGCACGAGCGCAGCAGGCTCACCGGGAATACCACCGGCAAGCGCGCCGTTGATGCTCTTGTCGCGATCAAGCTGCCCAACGGCATCGAGATAGGCCTTGGCATCGACCGCCAACGGTGCCGTCTCGCGACCATCAAGCATCACTTCCTTACCGTCGCTGGCACGATGCAACAGCCAGAAACCACCGCCGCCAATTCCACTGGACGAGGATTCCACTACCGCCAACACCGAGGTCACCGCAATCGCCGCATCGAAGGCATTGCCACCTGCGGCCAGCACTTCGAAACCGGCGTCAGTCGCGAGATGATGTGCGCTGGCAATCGCAGCCTTGCCCGGTGCCTTGGGCGATTCCGCTGCGGCGACACCGGCAAACGCGAACACTATCCCAGCGGCGTAGCGATGGATTCTCATGCCTAGATCTCCTGCTGACGCATCAGCAATGCGTATTTGGCGAGCAACTGCTCCTGAGTCTCCGGGACCTGTGGGTCAGGATCGATGCATTCAACCGGACAGACCGCAACGCATTGCGGCACATCGAAGTGCCCGACACATTCGGTGCACAAGGTCGGATCGATCTCATAGATGTGCTTGCCGGCAGTAATCGCCTTATTCGGGCAGACCGGTTCGCAGACATCGCAGTTGATACAGAGATCGTTGATCAGCAGGGACATTCGATGAGTATCGCCGAAGCCGCGGGCTATCGTTCCATACCTCTCGCGACTGCCCTACCCTGAGCCCGCGGACGGGCTCAGAGCAAACAGCGGCGAGGTGTTACTTCGCTTCGACGAACACGAATTCAGCAGCGCTCGGCGTGACCGCATCGCGCACGCGTTGCTCATCAGCAGCCGCGCCAATGAACAACACGCGCACATCTTTCAGCGAAGCCGGGCGCGAGACCTTGAAGGCTTCGATGATCCCGTCAGCCATGCGCGTCGAGTCCGGTGAACCGAAGGCGATCATGTTGCCGGGCAAGATGCCGCGACCGACGACATCGGTTACGTCGGAAATCTGGCGGTCCACTTGCTCCAGGATCTCCGGACTGTCGCCCGCCGGCAGGTAATAGAAATATGGACGCTGACGTATGCCTTCCATGTTCTGCTTGGCCACGCCAACGAGGTAGTTTTTCCAAGCGGCGGTGTCGTTCGGATCGGCCGGCATGGTCACCGGTGCGGCCACCGCGACGGCGGGCTTGGCGGCTTCTTCCTTCTTGCAAGCGCTGATTGCGAACAGCGGCAGAGTCAGCAGGACAGCGATACGGAACAGGTTCTTCATGGCATACCCCAAAATAAACTTAGAACTACAATGCGGCGCGCCAGCGGGTCTTCAAGGCCTGCTGGACCGCCGGATGGACAAAGCCGGAAATATCACCGCCCAGTCGTGCAATTTCACGCACCAGCGATGACGATATGAAGCTGTACTGCTCGGCCGGCGTCAGGAACAGGGTTTCGACACGCGGGATCAAGTGGCGATTCATGCTTGCCAGCTGAAATTCGTATTCGAAATCCGAGACCGCGCGCAGGCCGCGCAGGATCACTCCGGCACCGATTACGCCCACGAATTCGGCGAGCAAAGAGTCGAATCCGACAATTTCAACGTTCGCCACCGGACCGATCGCCTCGCGTGCCAGATCAATGCGCTCGGACAATGGAAAAGTCGGCCCCTTGCCCGGACTTTCGGCAATCGCGACGTACAGCTTCTCGAATAAAGGCGCAGCCCGATGCACCAGATCAGTGTGGCCGTTCGTCATCGGATCGAATGTGCCGGGATAGACCGCGGTACGTGGTGCGTATTGGGGCACGATATTGCTCGCGAGAGGAAGCGCGCGAAGCTTACCCGACCGGCACGGCGCGTCGATAGAGCGACGCCCGGACCTCGCCGGCCAACAGTTCGCGATGCAGACGCCAGTTCGCTGGCAGGACCGGGTGCAGGTCACGCGGCGTTTCGACGTAGACCATCGCGCCATCGGCGAGAAAACCACCCTGTTCCAGACGCTCGGCCGTGGTCGACCACAGGTTCTCGGCGAATGGTGGATCCAGAAATAGCAACGCATACGGCGCACGCGCCGACTGCAGGAATTGGCTGGCCACCAATCCGTGCACAACCGCGGACTGTTTGAGCCGCGTGAGCGTGGCGCGCAGGGCATCCACCAGCGTTCGTTCGGACTCGACAAACTCGACCTCGGCCGCGCCACGCGATAATGCCTCGATACCTAGCGCACCGCTGCCCGCAAACAAATCGAGCGCACGCACGCCCTCGACATACGGCGCAAGCCAGTTGAATAGGGTTTCGCGGACCCGATCCGGAGTCGGCCGGAGTCCAGGCCGATCCGGCAAATCAATCCGCGAACCACGCAGTCGCCCTGCGATGATGCGGACGCGGCCGCCACCACGACTCATTCGTCGGTATCGACCTGACAGGCGAGCAAGTCCTCGTCGGTAATTTCCCAGGCGTCAGCATCGGCACACAGAGTGACGCCACCGACGACGCAGGCATCGCCATCTTCATCGACCAGCCTGACGTCATAGTCGTCGCAGGGAATGCCATGCAACTGGAAAGTGTCGCCGGTGCCAATGACGTGCTCGCCCAATTGGTCCGGACCCCATTCCTCATCCGACGTCGAGGACAGATACAACTGATGAATTTCCCAACTCGATTGGTTGACGATGTCCACCACCGAATCGTAGGCACCAGCGCGGACGACGACTGGACCGACCGCCATCGCGATGACAACACCCCATAACAACACCGACTTGCGCATGGCATGCTCCTCTTGGTTGAAACCCGATCAATTCATCCCGATTGGAACCGGACGCAGCGCCCGAATCAAGTCGCACGGCTCCCTGCTAGCATTTTTGTCATTCTAGGAGTCCCGATGTTCCGATTCTTTAAGCGCAAGCCGGAAGCGACGCCGGCCGCCGCCGATCCTGCCGACGCCGTCACCGCCAGCCCCGCGCCGGACATTGCGCTGCCGAACTGGCGCGACCGCCTGCGCGGCAGTCTGCTCGGGCGCCAAGTCAGCGCGCTGCTGTCATCCCATCCGCGTCTCGATGATGATCTACTCGATCAACTCGAAACCAGCCTGTTGAGCGCCGATGTCGGCGTGAAAGCGACCAGCGAAGTACTCGATGACCTGCGTCGGCGCATGCAAGCCCGAGAATTCGGCGACGTACCCGCGCTGTTCAAACACTTGCGCCGGCAACTGGTGACGATGCTGCGCCCGATCGAACAGGCACTCGAGATTCGCGATGGCGTGAAACCGTATGTGTTGCTGGTCGTTGGCGTGAACGGTGCCGGCAAAACCACCACCATCGGCAAGCTCGCGAAGTGGATGAAGCGCGAAGGCTTGGATGTGATGCTCGCGGCAGGCGACACCTTTCGCGCGGCGGCGGTCGAACAACTGAAGACCTGGGGCGACCGCAACCACGTGCCGGTGATCGCACAGCGCGACGGTGCCGATTCCGCGTCGGTGATATTCGACGCCATCGCGGCAGCAAAATCTCGTAACGCCGACGTGCTGATCGCGGACACCGCCGGCCGATTGCACACACAAGCCGGACTGATGGACGAACTCGCCAAGGTCAAGCGCGTGATGGGCAAACTCGACCCCAGCGCGCCGCATGAGACGCTGTTGGTCATCGACGGCAATACTGGCCAGAATGCGCTGAACCAAGCGCGCCAGTTTCATCAGGCCGTTGGCTTGACCGGACTGGTGGTAACCAAGCTCGACGGTACTGCCAAGGGTGGCGTGGTGTTCGCGCTCGCACGAGAAATCGGCGTACCGATTCGCTTCATCGGCGTCGGCGAAGGAATTCTCGACCTGCGCGTATTCGATGCCGAAGAGTTCGTCGATGGTTTGTTGCCGGAGCCTGGCAATCACGCATGACCGACACGGATTTCGCAGCACGGCTATTGCGCTGGTTCGATGCCCATGGCCGCCATGATCTGCCTTGGCAGCAAGCGCGCTCGCCGTACCGAGTCTGGCTCAGCGAAGTGATGCTGCAACAAACCCAAGTTACGACGGTCATTCCGTACTTCGAACGATTCGTCACGCGCTTCCCGGATCTCGCCACGTTGGCTGCGGCCACGGTCGACGAGGTGCTCTCCCACTGGTCGGGATTGGGGTATTACAGTCGTGGCCGCAACCTGCATCGTGCAGCACAACGCTGCACTGAGCATCATTCTGGTGAATTACCCAACACCTTGGATGAACTTGTCGCCCTGCCCGGCATCGGCCGCAGCACCGCCGCAGCCATCTTGGCGCAAGCACATCACATGCGTGCCGCCATCCTCGACGGTAATGTGAAACGGGTACTGGCACGACACCGCGGCGTCAGCGGATTTCCCGGTCAATCGACGGTCGAACGGCAACTCTGGGCGATCGCGGAATCGCGACTTCCGGATGCTCGCATCAGCGACTACACGCAGGCGCTGATGGATCTCGGCGCGACCGTGTGCACGCCAAAGCGCCCGAACTGCGTCACCTGTCCGCTGCGCAAAGATTGCGTCGCACTCGCCACCGATTGCGTCGCACTGCTGCCAACACCGAAGGCGCGCAAAGTCACCCCGACACGCCGCATCGTGATGCTGGTGCTGGTCGACCGAGACGGACAAGTATTGTTCGAGCGGCGTCCGCCGAGCGGAATCTGGGGCGGGTTGCTCGGTCTGCCGGAGTTCGATACGGGAGAGGCCGCCGAACGAGAATTGGCAACACGCTGGAAAGCACCACAGCACCCTGTCGTGGCGCGGTCTATCGTCACGTCTTTACCCACTTCAAACTCGACATCGAGCCGCTGACCGCGCGGCTCGACAGCGCCGTCGCTGTCGCCGATGCGAACCACGAATGGCACCGTCCAGAACGCTTCGTCAATCTGGCGTTACCCACCGCGATTCGACGCGTACTCGATCGCGCGCTGCGCAGTGCGTAAGCTGCACTGATGAACGCACTTTCGCTGATTGCCGCAATTGATCGCAACCGCGCGATTGGCCTGCACAACCAATTGCCGTGGTCGCTACCGGACGACCTAAAACGCTTTAAGGCGTTGACCACTGGTCACACCATTTTGATGGGCCGAAAAACCGCGCAATCGATCGGACGCGCCCTGCCCGGACGCAACAATCTGGTGTTGACGCGCAGTGGCCACTCCCCGGTTCCGGGCATGTTGGCGGTGGCGACACTGGAAGATGCCATCGCGCACGCCGATCGACGCCTGTTTGTGATTGGCGGCGGCGAAATCTATGCACTTGCCTTGCAACACGCCGACACCTTGCACCTGACTCACGTCGACGTCGCACTTGCGGATGCCGACGCATGGTTTCCGGCATTTGACGCCAGCGACTGGCGCGCGACTTCGCGCCAAGTCCACACGGCAGACACTCGCCACGCTTACGGATACAGTTTCGTTGACTATGCTCGGAGCAACCCGCCATGAGTTCGACTTTTAGCGCACGCATCGACTACGGGTTGACCGGCGAACATCCAGTCTGCGAACTCTCTGGCATCGCCGCGAATCTGGTCGGCCATGATGCAGTCCTGTCGCTGCGCTTACGCGTCGATGTGAAGCGCAGCAGCGGCGTCGACGCCAACAAGCAGGTGTTCGAACAGGCGGTGAAGGTCACGGCAACGCAGTTGCGCGTACCGATCGCAAGCACGCTGATTCAAGGCTATCGCTACAAAGTCCACAAGATCGACATCGAAATGGTGGCGAAGCTTCGTGTCGACGATGGCGTGATCTTCGACACAACGCTGGAAGCACCAGTGGACGCCCCGCTACTCACGCCACAAGGCGATGCCGCGCAAGCAGCGAAGTGGGTCGAACCACCTGACCAGTACTCGCTTGCGGCAAACCTGCGCGCACTGTCGCCCAAAGATCGGTTCATCGCCAAGGTGTTGCTCGGCATCGCTGGTGTGCTCGGTGGCGGCAATGCCGCAATTGGCATGCATGACCAAGTAGTGCCCGAGTCGAGCGCGATTTGGTACGACCAGCACGGCAGCGACGGTAGTGAGTCTCCGGCGATGAAATCGCTCGCCGGCAGCGGCGTTCTCGGTGCCGGGCTATGGCTCGTCCTGCGCGCAAGGCTGCGTCGCTATATGCGGATCAGCCTCACCGCAGCGGTCAGCACCCCGCGCCGCGGCGAGCGCATTGCCGCGCGTATGCTGGTCGAAGGCGAGGCACGGGTACCGTTAGAGCGCAGCACATTGCGCGTCGTCGCGGCAAATCGCGAGAACGGCCAGTACACCGAACGCTCGGGCAAGGAAACCAAGACGCGCAAATTTCAGGAGCCCGTTCAGGCAGTGGTGCTGTTTGAGCAGTTCCTGCCCCTCATCCCGGCGGGAGCGCCGCTCTCCGACCATCTCGATGGCGATGTCGATTTCGACCCCATCTTCACCGACCTGATGCCACCGCTGATGGCTGGCGAAAACCACGGTATCGATCTGGTATGGGAGGTACAACTGCTTCATCCCGACTTCGTCGATCAGGAACTCCAAGGTCCAAACGCGTGGATCACCACCGATTGGCCGCAGCCTTCCGAATCGCAAACTTGACAGTAGGCGCTGAAATCACGATCATGCGCGCCCTTCCAATTCCCCGATAGCTCAGTCGGTAGAGCAACGGACTGTTAATCCGTGTGTCCCTGGTTCGAATCCAGCTCGGGGAGCCAGATCAACAAAAAGCCTGCGATCACTCGCAGGCTTTTTGTTTTATGTTGTTGCGAATCAAGCAGCACAGCCGAGAACGGCTGCGCTTAAATCAGGATCAACCCCAACAATCACTGACCGCTGATGCCGTTCCCGACTTGGTGCGGATACCGGCTTGGTCGATACCCAAGGTGCCGCACTTCGTATCGTGAGTGGCCTGCGAACCCTGCGGAACGACGGTGAGGCTGTACGCCGTTGCGGTCAATCCAGTGGGTGCGGCGATGACGTACGAATCGGCGATATCCGTTTCGCACGCCAGCGCAGGGTCGGCGCCGACATAGGTCAGGCGAGTCGTGTAATACCGCTCCATGAACTGGGCGGCTTCCATGAGGCAACCCGTTGCCGCTTTCCGCCGAGTCTTCACGACCTGTTCCATGAAGCTTGGGTAAGCGATCGCCGCCAAAATCGCGATGATCGACACCACGATCATCAGTTCAAGAAGCGTGAAGCCTCCAGCACGATGACTGGCCGGCGAACACTTGGATCGCCAATTTTTCCGGGTCGAAGCAATTGAGTCATTCACGGACTTCACTCCTTGATCAGTTCGCGCCAGGAAATACGTCCCTGATTCGCTGGATTGTTGACTTTCACGCTGCTGTTGCCACCGCCAGAACCACCCACGAACAGTAGATTGTCGATCACCAAACCCTGAGTGGGCATGGCGACGCCGAGATCGACGGAACCTACCGGAAGCGTATTGCCGCCATAAGTAACCACATCGTCCGAGTATTCGCCATCACCGTCTACATCAAAGAAGTTGGGCTCGACACTGGTACCGGTAAAGGCTTCCAATGCGTTGACGTAACCGCGCCCACCCGAACCACAACCATCCGAATTCGGAATGACGCTGGATACCAGCAAGGTTGTTCCAATCAGGGCGGAATCACCGATGATCCGTTCGCCCTCGGCAGTGCCAGGCGTCGGCGGCTTGAGCAAGTCGATAAACCAGCCCTTCTTGCCTGCCGGGAGATCCGTATTCTGCTCGAACCCGCGCACCACGTTGCCGGCGATCGTTCCCGCTGCGACGATGCTGCGCTTTTGCAAATCAGTCGCGCGAGCGCCGATGGCTGCGCCATCATCGATCAATCCATACCAAGTATTCACCTTGGTATTTGGCGTGCCGTCACCGTTGATGACGTCATCCGAATTCAACAGGCGCCCGGTACCGAAAAACACCCAGGTCTTGAAGGTAACCGGATCGATACCAATCGAGGGCCCACCGGAAATCGGCTGAATACTGCCACCGCTATCCTTGGCGGAATGCATCAGCAAACGATTGGCGGAGATACCCAACTGGCTGGCGAAGCCGAAGTCAGATTGAACCGCCAGAAGTTGCCCCTGAGGTCGCCGGCGTAGACGAAGTCGACATCGCCATCGCCGTCGTCGTCCCAGGCGCGCGGCGTCGACAATCCGTTCGGGGCCACAGCGGAGCCGACACCGGTGTTGATTTCTGCGAGCACGTCGCCATTCAGCATGTTCAATACGTACAACACAGCGGTGTCAGTCGTGCTGTTGGGTCCATTGGCGACAATCACGCCGAGCGAACCATCATTCATTTTCGCGATGATCGGGCGCCCCATCACATTGCCCATCAGATCGTGGTCGGCGGCATCGAAGTCCCAGAGTACGTTGCTCGTATCGAAATTGGTGGGATCGGTGACATCCAGACCGAAGACGCCTTTGCCACCACGACCGAGCGACGCCACCAGAAAATTCTTCGCATAGGAATTTGACTCGCGCGAGGACACAAACACCGGCCCATCCACGAAATAGGTATGCGAATAGCTGTCGGAAGCCAACGATTTCAAGCCTGCAAGATCGACATTGCCGGGAACGTAGGCAAATGTTTCCTCACCCGTCACTCCGTCAAACGCATGCAACATGCCGTCATTCGCGCCGACGAACACCGTGTTGGTGTCTTTGGAGAAGTAAGGCGAGCTGTGGATGATGTCACCGAGCACGTGCGAGCGGTCGCGCATCAGTCCGCCATTGGCGATTTCTTCGCTCTGATCGCCACGTAGATAATCGCTCACGCCGGTTGTGGGTGCATTGAGGTAGGTCGACTGAGCCGCCGTTGGGAAGTTCGCTCCTGCTGAGCCATTCCAGGTCAGGATGGTACGGGAGCCCGCAGCCGGAATTTCCTCCGATGCAGTCCAAAGTGGCGTCGGACTGGCACCCGACGAGGTGATTGGATAGGCCACCAACTCGCCAATCCAGCGATTGGTAACGTAGCGTGCCTGGAACAACAGCGTCTCGGTACTGATCGTCGCGCTGTTCGCTGACACGTTCGAACTGGAAGCCGTTCTCTCGACCACGGCGGACAATGCCGAACGCAAGGCCTGAGCGAACAACTGCGGGTTGGTCGCGGCCACGAACTTGCCACGCCCGTTGACTGCGGCATGCCAGAGATCGTCGATATTCTCGGCATCGCCGCCATCCGATGGCGCCGGCCAGTTGAGCGCCCCCGACTGCAAACTCGGGAAATCGCTGGGCTTCAATGTGCCGGTAAGACCCAGCGAAATACCGAATGTACTCATGTGCTGCCAGAACGCAGGATCGGCGGTCGATGACGGCACGTCATTATCCATGCTGGCATCGGTGCGAAGATCCCGCTTCCAGAAGTGCATCGCCACATCGGCCAGAGTGTTTTCGGCGTTCGCTTTGTAGGGTGGGACCGGCGAGTAGGTGTAGGTGGCGCCGTTCGGGCCGTTCACGGTCGGACCGGAATCCTCGTCTCCATTCATGCCGGAGAATCCACTGTCACCGTTCCAATAACCGTCGGTCGTCAAGATCGCGAAGTTCTGGCGGCACGACAATTCAACTGCGCCCGTGCCCTGATAAGGATTCCCCGCATTCGACCGCGAGTAGTAATCACCGATGCGCTTCAGCGCACTGCGCAGCGGCGTGCCGCCGCTATCGTTCATAGCGAACAGGCTCGAAAACCAGTCGCTGCGATTGGTCGACGCCGGAGTGATGCGGTCACGGAACAATCCCCCGTCTGAACCAACCGGCACTTCTTCGACAATCGAACCCAAGCCAGCGAGTCCGACGCGATATTCGCCACCCAGTTCGGAAAAAGCACGCGACACGCCGGACTTGGCGGCCTTCATGCGGGTACGGTGATAGGACCACCAGTTCGCATAGTTGGCGCGCTCTTGCGCATCGCTGCGACCGGTCGGCGTCGCGTAGGCGCAATGCCGCCAACCCCAACCTGTCACCGTCGTATCGCAACCGACCGACACGACGCCAGTTTCCGGGTAGCCGGTCTCGTACTCCACCTTCAGGGTGACGTTGGCGAATGAATTGTTGTTGGCGTTATCGGCAGCGCGTACACCAACATACCAAGTGCCAGCAGCAGGGTTGGCGACCGTTTGCGTCTCGTTGCTGCTGCTGCCGCTTCTTCGATAATTGTAGGCGCTCGTCGTCGGCAACGCCCCGAACCGCAGATACAAGTTCGCGTCCGGATCATCCGACCGCATGCGAATGTGACCTTCATGCTGACGGCCCTACCGGGATTGGAAGGCCGCAGAGCGGCCGGCATCGACGTTTGCCGGCGCAGCGGCACCGGTTCCACCACCATTGGTCCAGTTGTTGCGTGTTGCAGCGAGGCCGGTCTCGGTGAACAATACCGTCTTCGTTGTGTTCACCTGATCACGGTCACTGCGCACGACATTGCCACCGCCCGCGGTGATCTGGTAGCGGTAATACTGCGTGATGTCTTCGAGATCGGTCGCACCCGGCTTGGGTACGAAGAATGTTGGCGTGTAGGCATTCAGCGAGGTGGTGCCGCCGGTGATATGGCTGCCATCGGTCGACACCGCCGTGTATGGCGTATTCGCCATCGGCGCACCGCTGGCCGTAATCCACGGCCCGTAAGTGACGTCCGGATTGTAGGACAGCGTGTTGTAGGTATACGTGCGGAACGCAACGTCGGGGATGTTGTTCGAATCGAAGTCGTAGACGTTGGTTTCGTTGCTCAATTCACGCGTGCCATCCGGCCCACCGATCGGCACTGAATCGCCATCATCGCTGGTGCTCGCCACCGCCACCGATCGAGACTTCGTATTTCGGCAAGCTGCGATAGCCCATCGAACCCGAGGTATCGAGAATCAGCATCACGTTCGGCGGCACCGCAACGCCGCTCTCCAATGGCTTGTTCGGAATGGCGATGCCGGCCTGAACAGGCATCGCCATGATCAAGGCGACACTGGCACTGAGGGCGGCACGTTGAAGATGCCGATCAACCGCATGGAATTTATTGTTCATGATCTGATTCATGGCACGCCTCATTAGAATCCGCTGACACTGGCTTGCAGGACGACCCTGGCACGATCCGCCTCGGCGCTACGCGCGGAAACGCGATAGCGAGGAGACATGCACTTCTCGTTGATAGGAATTTCCCGATCGCAGCCAGGCCAATTCGGAGCAATGCCCATGGCTTCGATCAAATATTCGGGATCGGCGACGATGCTGGTGCCCGAGTTGTCGACATCCAGATTGGAGACCGCCTCGCGCCAGGCAACAGTCGAATCCTCCCAGCGCATCGTGTCCGACGCGGCGAGATCGACCCGCTGCGCGCACAAACCGGCGTTGCAGTCGGAGGTCGGGAACACCGGCTTCAAAGCAATCAATGCCTCTGCCTCGCGGAGCGCAGCTTCGGCGGCCTGAAACGAAATGCTGCGGTCATAAATACCGGCACTCATGCGCTCGCCCATGGAGGTGCCGCGCATGCTCGCCACACCCATCCAGGTCATCACCAGCAGCAGAATCAGCACAATCACCAGGACTGCACCGCGCTGGCCGTGTGCTCGAATCGAACGTTGGCCATTCATGCGTTGCGACTCCTCAAGGTTACCGTGTGCACGACACGGCGAGTGATCACCGAATTGTCGGTACCCACCCGATCAATACCGGACAGCCCAAGATCCATGCGCATCGCAATCACGTCGCGCCAGCGCGCCGAAGGAATGGAGCTCGCCACGACATAGTTGCTCGATCCAGGAAGCAGATAAGTCAGCTGCATGTCCGAGACCCCTCGACGACTTCCTCGGCCGCGCCAACCGTTGATCCGCGCAACGACCCGGAACAATGAATTGCTGCCGCGACCATTGGCGGCGACATACCAGCGTGTCGCCTGCAGCCGCACCATCACCGAATTGTCCGGGTAGGTATATGCGGCACCCGTTGCCGAACAATCCCTCGGCTTCTTGAAGCCCAGTCCTTTGCTGCAGTTTCCGGGTGTACCCGAATTGTTGTGGACCACCGAGTTGCCGGAGCCGCCGGTCATCTGGAAGATCGATGCCTGACGATAGTCGCAGACCATCAGGACGTCATTTGCGACAAATCCATGGCTGGCCGGCGCCACCGTGAATGTGGCTGAGACGGGCGCGTGATTCGGAACGAACGCAGTCGACGACGCACCGGAGATCACCTGCACCGCATCCGTTCCCGCAAGCGAGCCAGGAAAAGTGCCGTTGTCGTAACCCACCAGTCCGCTGCCCCAAGTATTCCACCAAGAACCATCCGCACCATTCAGTACATTCACTACCGGCAGGTATCGCGAACAAGGAATGGAGCCAGCCTCGCGCATGTCGCGCGACATGAGTTCAAACGAGATGCGCGCGTTTTCCTGGAATCCGCGACAGACTTTCCGAGGCGGTGTAGGTGCGACTGAACGACAAGAACATGCTGACTGCCGCACCGGCGATCAGCAGGCCAAGCACGATCGAAATCATCAGTTCGATCAAGCTGAGGCCAGATTGCCGAGACGGCCGGCCAACGGAATGAAATGATCGGCTCATATGCGGCTCCGGCTACGCAGCGACTGTGAGGTTGCGCCGCCCGTGCCTGCTTCGTCGTTCCAGCGCACGGTGATCTGACACACGTTCAATGCACAAACCACACCGCCGCAAGCACTGCCGCCCATCGTCGCCTGAATCGACGCCACCCATGCGTTCAAATCTTTCGACGCCAGCGACCCGCCGGCCGATGGCACAGTGCAACCGGTTGTTGGCAACGTCAGGTTGTAAGCATTGATGCGGGCAGACGCCACATTCGCGCGCATTGCATCGGAGATGGCATAGGTGAGAACGACGGCTTGGCTCCGCTGGAACGCACTCTGGCTGTTGCGCAGCGACGTGGACTGCATCGCCGCAACGCCAAGCATCCCGGTGGACAGCACCAGAACCGCGATCATCACTTCGAACAAGCTCGATCCTGACTGGACCCGCCGTCTGCACATCCACGTATTGCGCTTCATGACAACCACTCCCGAATTCATGAGTCCGCCGGCGCGGCACAAGCGCCCGCGGCGTTGCGGCGCACGACGGACATCCGTGCGCCTGCTGAAATGACGACATCCCGTGCGTTCTCGGCTGGCGTCGTCGTCGGCACACAGACGCGAACCTGTGCAACGAGCAGCGTTCCATTGGCCTCATGCGCCAACCCATCGGGACGGAACACGATCCGACTGGATCCACCCGAAATTCTGGTGCTCGGAATGACGATCGTCGGCGCACTCACATTGGTCGCCCGTAACCGAACCTCGGTCGCACCGACGATGCCGTTGCCGTCGGTATCCACGAAAGCGAGCCAGCCACGCCACGCACCAGCGCCGGCGTTACAGGACGGAGTAGCGGTATCGGCATTGTCGCTACGACAGACGACGGTACGTTCGCCGCGTCGAAACGCCTCGACTCGTGCCAACTGCAAGGTAGCCACCATCTCGTTCGCCGGATTACTCACGCGGCCGGCATTCATCACCGACTGAAAGCTCGGGACCGCTATCGCCATGAGAATCGCCGCGATCGCAACCGTAAAAACCAATTCGATCAGCGTCACGCCGCGTTGTCGATTACGTACTGAAGCAACCACATTGGATGTCGCGACCGTCATGATGCTGGCTACCGTTTCGAGATGCTTGCACCCTAGCGAGGCGTTCGCAGCCGGACAATCACCGGCCGACGAACGGCCCCTCTTCCCGGTCAACGGCACGCCACCTCGATAATGCGATGAAACGCAGCAGATCTCAGGCGACCACGCGATAACATGGCTGGTACACCGCACCGCCCGGCAACTTCATGCGGTGCTGCTGCACGAATGCGGCCAGCAGTCGGGTCGGCTGAAACGGCTGCTGCAGCGCATCGTCGATCTTCAGCGACCAGTTGAAGAAGAAGGCGTCCTTTTCGGCGATGCGGTTGCGTCGCACCTTGTCGACGCCGGCGTTGACGACGGCTGCGACTTCGCTCGGATCATCGACGATGATGCGGTACATATCGGCGATGTCCGGCCCCATCGATAGCTTCAGGAACGCATCGATCTGCTCGAAATAGGCGGCTGATTCCTTCGGCCCGGTCAGGATCATCGGCAGGGGATGGTGGCGTTTTCCGGATGTGCGAGGATGCCGAGCAGATAGAGGATTTCCTCGGCGGTACCGACGCCACCCGGGAAGATCACGATGGCATGAGCGATGCGCACGAAGGCTTCGAGGCGTTTCTCGATGTCCGGCATGATGACCAGATGGTTCACGATCGGATTCGGCGACTCGGCGGCGATGATGCCCGGCTCGGTGATCCCGATGTAGCGATTGGTGCGGCGACGTTGCTTGGCGTGACCAATTGTCGCGCCCTTCATCGGCCCCTTCATCGCGCCCGGCCCACAACCGGTGCAGATATCGAGCCCACGCAGACCGAGCTGGTAGCCCACTTTCTTGGTGTATTCGTATTCGTCGCGCTTGATCGAATGCCCGCCCCAGCAGACGACCAAGTTCGGGTCGAGATGTGGGCGCAAAATGCGTGCATTGCGCAGGATTTCGAATACGGCATTGGTGATGCCGTTCGACTCTTCGAGATTGAACCGTCCGGACTGAATATCGCTGGCGACGTAAGCGATGTCGCGCACCACCGCGAACAGCAATTCGCTGATGCCACGGATGATTTCGCCCTCGACGAAGGCTTCGCCGGGCGCGTTGATCAACTCCAGCTTGATGCCACGGTCCTGCTGGTGCACCTGGATGTCGAAGTCCGGATAACGCTCGAGCAGGGCACGCGGGTCGTCCGAGGTCGAGCCGCTGGACAGGACGGCGAGCGCACAGCGGCGCATCAACTGGTGCAGACCGCCATGGCTGGCGTCACGCAGGCGGCCGACTTCCTGGCGCGACAGCATGTCCATGCCGCCCATCGGCGAAATGCGGGCATTCAAAGTAACGGGAGACATCGTTCGGGGATTCCTCTGATCAGGGCGCAGCATGCGCCAGACGACCGCTCAATGCGATTCGGTCATCAATTCCGCAGGCACGCCGCCTGCAACAAGCCGTGCGTCGAAACCTCGTTCGCACAGAAGATAGGTGGCCGAAGCGCTACGCCGGCCGGAGTCGCAATACACCGCGCAGGGGCGCTGCGCGTCTAGCTGCACCGCCAACTCGCGCAGACGCGCGAGCGGCAGGCTGATCGCACCCGGCACATGGCCGCGCGCAAATTCATCGGTCAGGCGGACATCCGATCAACTGATGCTCCGCCGTCACTTCCTCGATCACCATCTGCGACAACACCGGCGCCTTGAGCAGGCGCTCGAAATCGTGCGCATCGATCTTCATCACGGCGACATCGGTCAGCGCCACGCACCGTGGCATTGCGCGGGTTGCCGGACAGCAAGGCCTCTTCACCGAAACCACGACCCACGCCGAGCTGCGAGACGTCGGTCACTAAAGCCGTCGGCATCCTGCTGCACGACCTGGACGCGACCCTCGGTGAGGATGAAGTAGCAATCGCCCGGTTCGCCCTGCTGAATGATGGTGTCGCCCGCCTTGAACTTCGCGGCGACTGCATGCACGCGAACAACTGCGCGATGTTGCCGGGCGGAATGCGATGGAACGCCTGGTTTTGCAGCAGCGCGGTCATCCAGTCCTGGGATTCGTCATCGCCACCGCTCTTGCGTGACCCATGCTCGGTCACTTCCAGGCCGCCGGTTTGAGACCAGGTCAGGATCAGGTCCAGGTGTTCGCGATCGACCAGCAGGACCTGGGCGGTCTTCAGGCAAGTTGCCGTCGTCACGCGGTGCGGACCGCTTGCCAGCGCATTGCGTGCCTCCGGCGTGTTGCCTCGGAACACGCGCGCTTGACCGCGCTCAAACACCTCCACCTCACCCGACACCAGAAACGGCACGGTCTGCGCGGTTTCGCCGCGCGAGAAGATGATCTGCCCCGGCTGATAGACACCGACCCGTGAACACTTCGCCAATTCGGCACGGTCCGTCGGCAGCAAGGAGCCGAGGGGCACAAAGTGATTGAATAGGCTGATGTTGACCATTCCGATGGTCAGAACGCGATGTCAGGCCATGAAGGCGGGAACAGAGAATTCCGCAGAACGGCGGCCCGGTCAAGGCACCAAAGGAAACGGCCCGCACAGGGCGGGCCGTTCCTCATTTCCTGCAAGCGTGTCCGCTTAGAACTCGTAGCGGAAACCGACCTGGAGCGACCAGCGCGAAATGCCGCGGTCGTCATAGATGCGGCTCACGTCCGGGGTGTTGAAGCGGTAGACGTAGCGACCCGTTGCCGAATCGATACCGCCGTACTCGACCACGCCGAGGCTGCCCGGGAACGCGACTTCGTCGACCTTGCCCCAATCTTCGTTCAACAAATTGCCGACGTTCAGGATGTCCATCCAGACTTCGGCCTTGTTGTCGCCGAAGAAGCCCGGAAGCTCCTGCGAAATGCGAACGTCGAACTGATTGACGTCCTTGCCGCGCGCGCCATTGCGTTCGGCAACCTGACCGCGGTGCGAGTTCAGGTAATCGTTCGACTCCACGTACGCCCAGAACGCGGTTTCTTCGGCAGCCGAACCGAACACCACATCGCCCGGACCATTCGGGATGTACAGCAGGTCATTGGACTCACGGTTGTCGCCATTGACGTCGTTGTCGAACACATAGCTGAACGGACGCCCTGAGCGGCTTTCACCAAACACCGAGAACGTCGTGTCAGATCTTCGAAGAACGAATGCTTCCAGCTGACTGCAGCGCTGAAGCGGTCACGGATCTCATACGACGAGGTCGCGTTGACTTCCTCGTTCGGGTTGAAGGTGTTGGCGTTGCCCCACTGCGAACCCGACGTCGAACTGGTCAGTGCACTGACTTCGTCGGCATTGGTGTAGGTGTAGGCGGCCATCCACGACCAATCGCTCTCGCTCATCGGCTTGGCCAGCGACAGGGTGGCCTGCTGCGAACCGCCCTTGTTGGTCGGTCGGGCGATGATCGCATCGTTGAACGAGCGGTTGCGGTTCTGACGACCCGAGGCAGTACCAGAAAGCGACGTACCATCCTGGCGCCAGTTGGCCGGGTTGTAGCCCGCGGTATTCCAGTACATCGCACGGCCGTCCTGGCCAAAACGCGTCGGCGCACCGAGGTTCAGGTGTTGATAGAAGATGCCTTCTTCAACCTGAAGCAGGATGACTTCGGCGGCTGCGACAGCGCCCCACCACGGCAGTTCATGATCGATCGCCAAGTTCGCCTTCCAGGCCGAGGGCTGGCCCAGGTCCGGATCGACGAAATCGATCGACTGGGTGCCACCGGTGCCCGGCGTGAACAGTCCGAGCTGGTCCGCACGATCCGGATCGAAATGGCTGATACCGGACGAGAAGAAATAGTCGGTGTAGGTGCTGCCGTTGTTCGAGTAAGGGTTCGACAGCCACACGCTGGCGGCCGCACCCTGGAACAGGCCGAAACCGCCGCGCAACTGGGTCGACCGCTCGCTATCGAAGGTGTAGTTGAAGCCGACGCGCGGCGCGACGGTCTTGTTGCCGTCGATGGTCTGGCTGTTGTCGTAGTGGAACGCGGCCGAAGCGGCGGCGTTGAACAAGGGCTCCTCGCCCACGTTCGGCGTGTCCACGCGGAAGCCGTAGTTCACGGTCAGGTTGTTGCTGAACGCCCACGAATCCTGCACGAACAGGCCAAGATTGCGGATGCTCCAAGCAGCAGCCATCGTGTCGAGGTTGCCGCCAGTCGGAACAAACAGCTGGTAGCGGTTGGAGATGCCCTGCTCGAACAAGTCGATGCTGTTGAACGAGTACGAGCCATTGATGCGGCGACCAAACAGGTTGTAGATGTCGTTGTTCTCGTAGTCCGCACCGAACTTCACGGTGTGGTCGCCGAGGAACCAGTTGCCGGCGAGGTAGCCGTTCCAGGTTTCGGTCGCGAGAATGTTGGCGTGGGTATTTTCTTCCGTGCCAAGGTTCAGGATACCCGTCGACGTGCCATTACGGATCGTGATCGCGATCGCCGGCAAGTCGCCCCTCGGGGTGCGCACGGCCGAATAATCGCGATACGACACCTTGGCTTCGGTCGAGAAGTTGTCGGCCCAGTCACTGAACAGCTGTGCCGTGTAGGTATCGAGCTGGAAATCACGCTGGTAGACGTATGAACCGAGCGCAATCTGGTTGCCGTTTCGGCCACCGAATCCCGGAAGCACGACGACACTCTGGTCCGACGTGCCGTAACGGAAGTTGAAGCGATGGGCGTCGTTGATGTTCCAGTCGATCTTCAGACCATACTCTTCGCCCGTCGTGTCGGCGCCGCCGACATCCGAAGAGCCGGCATCGAATCCGTAGCCGGCGGCGATGGCACGCACGCGCTCGATGTCGGCCTGCGTGATGTTGACGATGTTCGAAGCCGAGGAACCCACCGGGCCGAACGTCGGACCGGGCGCACCCTGGTTGCAGTCTTCATAATTGAAGAAGAAGAACAGCTTGTCCTTCACGATCGGGCCGCCCACGGTCAGGCCGTAGGTGGTTTCATCGGTGAAACCGGAGAAATCCGAACCATCGGCATTCTCCGCCACCCATGAATTGTCACGGTAGAGGCCGTACAGCGATCCATGGAATTCGTTGGTACCGGACTTCGTCACGGCGTTGATCACGCCACCGACGCCGCCCGAAATCGTGACGTCGTAGTTGGCGACGTCGACCGCGATTTCTTCGGTGGTGTCCATCGAGAACGGCTGGCGCGCGTCGGCAAGTTGTTGCCTTCGAGACCGAAGCTGTCGTTGGTGCTGATGCCGTCGACCTTGATCGCGTTGTAACGCGGGTTCTGACCGCCGACCGAAATTTCGTTGCGCGACTTGTCGGTCTGCACGATGCGCGGATCGAGGCGCGCATAATCCTGCAGATTGCGTTCGATCGACGGGAAAGCCGCGATCTGTTCGCCCGAAACATTGGTGCCTGCGCCCATTCTGTCGGCGCTGAACATCATCGACATCGCGTCGGCAGTGACCGTGATCGCATCGAGTGACGTGGTGTCTGCCGCGCCGCCCAGCTGCGCATCGACATTGGTCAGCTCGGCCAGCGCCAGATAGACGTCCGATTCGGCGTCTTTCAGGCTGTCCTTCGACGCGGTGACGGTGTACGGACCGCCTACGCGCAGACCGACCACGGTATAGCGGCCATTGGCGTCGGTCGCGACCGTCTTGCGTGCGCCCGTCGGGGCATGCACGACTTCGATCGTGGCGTTCGCTACGGGCGCGCCCGATTCATCGACGACGCGACCAGTCAGACCGGCCGAAGTGTTCTGTGCGACGACCGGCATGGCAGCAGCCAAACCGAGCAGGATCGCCATGGAGAGCGCATTACGCTTTGTCATGTTTGCACCTTGTTGTGACAACGGAAGAAAACACCACCACCGGTCTTGCGGGACGCCTAACCTGAAAGGTCGATAACCGATCTTTCAACACATCCAACGACGCGAAGCGATAAGGGTTAACTGAAGTTTAACAGCGCCCGATGACAGTTTTATAACATATTGACTTACAAGACTTTTGTTGACCATTCTGGGGCGAATGGAAGTTAGGCGACACGCGTAATCAGCGCGAGACAGGCTCTTGCCGGCGCTTGCGCAGTAGCGATCAACTCCGGGTTCTCGGCGAAATAGGCGCGCGCGCGCAGGGTCGTGCGCATTGGCGGCGGCGTGAATGCGTGAATGCGCACGCCGGAATGTTCCAACTCCTGCGACCACTGTGCGACCAAGCCACGCAATGCGAACTTGGCGACGCCGTAGGCATTCCAGAATGCTTTGCCGACTCGTGCTTCATCATCAAGCACAAATACGCAGTGACCTGCGCTGCACGCAATAACGGCAAACACGCTTGCGTCAGCGCAAACGGCGCATTCAGATTCACCTGCAGCGAACGCAACCAGTCGTCGGCCGGCAACGACTCCAACGGCGTCAAACCACTGAAGCTGGCGGCGGCGTGAATCAGTGCATCGAGCCGACCGCATTGCTGGGCCAGGGTGTCGGCAAGCACCTCGAATTCGGCCGGTGTCGCGCCTTCAAGGTTGATTGGATAGATCGCCGGCTCAGGACCGCCGGCAGCGGCGATGTCATCGTAGACGCGTTCCAGCGCGCGCACGCGCTTTCCCGCCAGCACCACCGTCGCACCCGCGGCGGCGGCCTGCTTGGCGAGTTCAGACCCCAGCCCGCCTGCAGCGCCGGTGATCAGCAGCACTTGCCCGGCCAATGCGCCGGAATGACCCGCGGACATCTCAGTCTTTGGCTGCGTCGCGCACCATCTGGGCGAGCTCGCCCTTCTCGTGCAATTCCAGCGTAATGTCGCAACCACCGATCAGTTCACCATTGATGAATAGCTGCGGAAAAGTCGGCCAATTGGAATAGCGCGGCAAGTTGGCGCGAATGTCGGGGTCTTCGAGCACGTTCACGCTCGCGAACTCGGCACCGGCTTCCTTGAGCGCCTGCACGGTTCGGCTGGAGAAACCGCACATCGGAAACTGCGGTGTGCCTTTCATGAACAGCATGATCGGCGCGGATTCGACGATGGACTTGATGCGTTCGACAGATTCCATAAGTTGATCCTCGTTGCGGAGGATGGCGGCGATTCTACAAC
This sequence comes from Rhodanobacteraceae bacterium, assembly GCA_016708465.1. Lineage (GTDB taxonomy): Bacteria > Pseudomonadota > Gammaproteobacteria > Xanthomonadales > Ahniellaceae > JADKHK01. The sequence goes on along the minus strand of JADJFT010000008.1, from coordinate 24,773 downwards.
CCGCGGCGATCACGACGGCAGTCTCACATTGGCCTGCTAAAGTACGCGTCCGTACTTCTCCATTTTCCGAGCTTCACCGCAATCCTTCACGGAGTGATGACATGGCCATCGAACTGCCTGCCCTGCCCTACGCCCGCGACGCGCTGGCGCCGCACATTTCGGCCGAAACCATCGATTTCCACTATTGCAAGCATCATCAAGCCTATGTGACCAATCTGAATAATCAGATCAAGGGCACCGAGTTTGAATCGCTGTCCCTGGAAGAGATCATTCGCAAGTCCTCTGGTGGCATGTTCAACAACGCCGCCCAAGTATGGAATCACACGTTCTACTGGAACAGCCTGAAGCCGAGCGGCGGTGGCGAACCGACCGGCAAGCTCGCGGATGCGATCAATACCGCCTTCGGTTCTTTCGCGCAGTTCAAGGAACAATTCACGAATACGGCACTGACCACGTTCGGTTCCGGTTGGGCTTGGTTGGTACAGCGTGCCGATGGTTCGCTGGGGCTGATCAGCACCTCCAACGCGGCGACGCCACTCACTGGCACCGACCGCGCATTGCTCACCTGCGACGTTTGGGGAACACGCCTATTACGTCGACTACCGCAACGCCCGCGCGAAATACGTCGAAGCGTTCTGGAATCTGGTGAACTGGGAGCACGTGGCCGCGCAAATGGCCTGATCGGTTACCGCTCGCGCAATCGTTGCATCGGCGCGGCGACTTGCTCGCGCCGATGCAGTGTCGTTCCGACGCGATCGAGCGCGTCGGCCAGTACATCTGGCGCGTCGGCGATCAAGGTGGCATGACCCACCTTGCGGCCTTCACGCGACGACTTGCCGTAGTCGTGCCAATGACCGGCGGCTTCTGCAAGCAGCTTGCGCCGATCCGGCAACTCGCCGACCCAGTTCAACATGCAGGAGCGCCCGCGTGCCGAGGTGCTGCCAAGCGGCAGGCCAAGTACCGCGCGCAGATGATTCTCGAACTGCGAGACATCAGCGCCTTCGATGGTCCAGTGCCCAGAGTTGTGAACGCGCGGCGCCATCTCGTTTGCCAGCAACTGACCGTCGCAGACAAACAATTCCAGCGCGAACACGCCAACGTAATCCAGCGACTCAGCCACTCGTCGTGCCGCAGACAATGCCGCCACATGCAGCGCAGCGTCGACCGTCGCCGGCGCGAGGCTTGCCGACAGGATGCCTGCGTCATGCCAGTTTTCGGTCAATGGGTAGGCGCGAAACTCACCCTCGCGACCACGCACCGCGATCACCGACACCTCACGTTCGAATGGAACAAAGGCTTCCAAGATCAAACCGACACGTTCCGCCTGCGCACTTTAGCGCGAGCCAAGCGGCGTCGAGATCGTCCGCCGACATGATCCGGAATTGGCCCTTGCCGTCGTAACCAAGACGACGCGTCTTGAGAATCGCCGGCAACCCGACGTCGCACGCCGCGCGATCAAGATCAGCACGTGTGTCGATCGCCGCAAACGCTGGTACGCCGATGCCAAGTTCATGAAACAACGACTTTTCCGCCAAGCGGTCCTGTGCCACGGCAAGTGCTCGCGGGTTCGGAAACACTGGTACGCGTTGCGCCAGCCATTCGGCACTTTCGGCCGGCACGTTCTCGAAATCGAAGGTGACGACATCGACACGCCGCGCGAACTCAGCCAGAGCCCGTTCGTCGCGATAGTCCGCACCAAGCAAGGGTGCGAACTGCGCGGCACAGGCATCGGCAGCACTATCCATGACCAAGAAACGCAGGCCAAGCGGCGCCCCAGCAAGTGCCATCATGCGCGCGAGTTGGCCACCACCCAGAATGCCGATCGTGGTCATGGCGAACGCGGGTCCGGCTGCGCCATCACCTGCTCGGTCTGGGCGCGGCGAAAAATCTCTAGCGCTCTCGCCACGACCGCATCATGCGTCGCTAGGATCGCCGCCGCGTACAGCGCGGCATTCACTGCACCCGCTACACCGATCGCAAAGGTCGCGACCGGAACACCCGCAGGCATCTGCACGATCGAGAGCAGCGAATCGATGCCATTCAACACTTTCGACTGCACCGGCACGCCAAGCACCGGCAACGCCGTTTTTGCCGCCAGCATGCCAGGCAGATGTGCCGCACCGCCGGCACCGGCGATGATGGCTTTGAGGCCACGTGCGCTGGCTTGCTCGGCGTATTGAAACAACAAATCGGGCGTGCGGTGTGCCGAAATAACACGCACCTCGTACGGAATGGCGAGGCGTTGCAGGGTCTCTTCGCTGTGCTTCAGCGTGTCCCAGTCGGAACGCGAACCCATCACGATGCCCACGATCGGCAGGGTGTTCGTAGCAGTCATGTGCAACTCCACGAAATGGGCGGCTTCAGGCCACCGCAACGGCTGCTATCTTAGCGCCCGCATCCATGGCGACGTGATGACTGATGGCCCTCGACCCACGATTTCTCTCGATCCTCTGCTGCCCGGTGAGCAAGCGCGCATTGAAGCCGTTGTCACGCGCACGGCTTGGCTTTCTCAATGATGCAGTGCGCGCTGGCAGCGTGCAGAACGTCGCCTGCGCGGTGTTGAACGCGGTCATCACCGATGCGCTGATTAGTGATGACGATAAGGTCATCTATCGCATCGACGACGGTGTGCCGGTGCTGCTGCCAGAGGAAGGCATCGGTACTACCCAGTTCACGGATTTCCCGGCATGACGCTCACACCACCCGAGGCGTCGGTGATTGAAGTCGATGTACGGCGTGCCTTGGCAGAAGACATCGGCGATGGTGACTTAACCGCGCGCCTACTGCCTCCGGAGCAACGCTGCGAAGCCGAGATCATCACCCGCAATGACATGGTGCTCTGTGGTCGCGACTGGGCCGATGCCTGCTTTCGCGCGCTCGATCCTAGTGTGACGATCGAGTGGCTGCATGCCGATGGTGCGCGCTTGAGCGCGGACACGCGCCTGTGCCGCATCGAAGGCGCAGCCCGTGGCATCGTCAGTGCCGAACGTAGCGCATTGAATTTCCTGCAAACACTTTCCGGCACGGCGACCACAACGAGACGTTATGCCGATGCATTGGCGCACTCGAAAACACGTGTGCTGGATACGCGCAAGACGCTACCCGGCCTGCGCATGGCGCAAAAATACGCAGTTCGCTGCGGCGGTGGAATGAATCATCGCGTCGGTCTGTTTGACGCGATATTGATCAAGGAAAACCATATCGCTGCCGCGGGTTCGATTGCGGCTGTGATCGCGAACGCACGCAAGATCGCCGGGAAATACATGGTCGAGGTCGAAGTCGAGAGTCTGCACGAATTCGATTCGGCGCTGGCGGCAGGGGCCAGACCGCATCATGCTCGATGAACTCTCCGATGCTGATGTCCGCGAAGCGGTGCGTCGCAATGGTGGCCGTGTTGAACTGGAAGTGTCGGGCGGTGTGTCGTTTGAACGACTCGACGAAATCGCGGCACTCGGCGTGGACTTTGTCTCGGTCGGCGCATTGACCAAACACCTGCGCGCCATCGACCTCAGTCTGCGTGTACTGCGGCGCTGGTAACCCCGCGCCGCGGTTGCGCAATGCCCTAGAACTTCATGATCCCTGCAGCCCAAAGTGCTGCGATGACGGTACCGGCACCGACCAGCCCAATCACCAACCATTTGACCTGACCTCCCCCGCTCGCAACCGGTGCCGACTTGGCAGCGGCTGGCTCCGCTGCCTTGGCCACTTGCTGCATTTCGAGATGCGGGGCGACCAGCATGAAGCGCACGGTGTCGAGGCGTAGTTCCTCGCCCGGTTTGAGCATGCCGGTGTGAACGCGCTTGTCGTTGATGAACGTTCCGTTCGCCGAACCCATGTCCTCAACCGCGATGCCATCCGGCATCACCTGCAGCTTGGCGTGCTGACGCGAAACTTCGTCAGTCGGGATGCTGATGTCGCATTCCGCCGCACGGCCTACAGTCATGGTGCCGACCAGCGCAAAGGTCTTGCCGAAGGTGCTGCCGGATACGCCACGCAAGACATAACGGGGCAGTGCCTGGCGCACACGCGTGCGGCCGTCGTCCTCGGGCTCCTTCTTCGCGGCGGCAGCGGCTGCTTGCATGCGCTCGCTGGCCAAGACCCGTATGCCGATCTTGCCGAACAAGACAATGTCGCCGGGTTTGATCGGAGTCTCCGCCATCACTTGGCGACCGTTCAGCGCGATGCTGTTCGCGGCATTCAGCACCCGGATCGTGCCATTGCTGCCGTCGAATGTGAGTTCGCAGTGCTGGGCCGCAATACCTGGCGCCATCAACAGCAGATCATTGCCGGCGCCGCCGCCGACACGCGTGGTGCCCAGCTTCAACTCAAACGGTTCATGCTCACCATTCGGAAACAGCAGCTTCATGTGACATCCAACTCCTGAGTAGATCAATCGATCTCGCGTACGACGCGAAATCCAATCGTATTGAAACCGGTATCCGCGTCAAAACTGCCACGCTGCTTCGGATCAAGCTTGTCCGCTGTCGACAGCCAGGCACTTCCCATCGCGACGCGGCTGCTGCAACTGGATCCACAGTCACTGACCCATTCGCGCACGTTACCGGCCATATCGTACAACCCACCGGGAGCATCGTAGTGGCGAACCGGGGCAGTCCCGGCAAATCCATCGTCGCAAGCGAGCGCATCGCGTTCGCGGTGCTCCGCGTTGTAGCGTTTGTCGGCGACATTGGCGCGACACTGCTTCGCATCTGCAGTCTGCGCGGCAAGGCCAGTCCATTCTGCCGCAGTCATCGCGCGATAACGTTTTCGGGTCTGCTTGGACAACCAAGCAACATAAGCGTCAACGTCGCCCCAGCAACACAAACGACTGGGTGGCTGGCCTGCTGTGTGACACTTGGAGATTGCCAAGTACGCGTCTTGGAACTGCGGAAGATCGACTCGCGATCACGACAGGCCGGCCTCACCGCACGCGTTGTTGAACCACCGCCGTTCCAGAACCGTGTGAACTCGGCGACCGTCGTTTCGTTGCGCGCCACTGCGAGCCGCTTACCGCCGACCCGTTGCACCATCAGCTCTGGCCCCGCAACAGTCCCGATTCGGTCGCTGAACACGAAGCCCGGTTGACCCAAATTGGCGGATTGCTTCTGCCCGCGCTTGGCCGCCGCATTGGCCGGGTCGAGATGCAGGGCGCGCGCGTAAGCCGCCAATGCGGCCTTGCTATCCTAGCGTTCGAACGTCGCATCGTCTTCCTTCAATGTCGCGTCGATTAGTTGCTTTCGGCGGATGTCGACCGACTTGCGCAAGAGGCCATCGCGATCATGGACATCGGCAATTTCGACCGTCCGCGCCGCCGACACAAAATAGTCGTCGATCTTGCCCTGAGGCAAACTGCTCATCGGCCACGGTCATCAGCGCCTTCGCGGTCTCTACCAGACCGGCACTGGCCAAGGCATTATTGCGATCAATCTTGAGCACGAGCCGATAGCGATCAGTGGCATTGCGCCCAGCGGGCAAGGTCAGGCGCTTACCGGCGATGTCGCCGCGCGCAAGACGCAGCAACTCCGCGATCGGATCAACAACCGTGGTTTCGAGTGCAATACGAAGCTGATCATCGATTCCCGGTTCGGTGATGCCGAGCAGCGCCAGTGCACTCGGATCTTCGTCCGACGGCGGCGCAAGTTGATCTGTCTCCGCTGGCAACGGTTGTGGTGGCTGCGGTTTCGGAATGGTGACCGGTACGGAATTCACTGGCGGCCGGTTATCGCTGTGCGCCGGTAACGGCGGCAGCGGCTCCGGCACGCGGCCGCGCCACACGCCATAACCGATCAGCGCGATTGCGGCGGTGATGCCGATGCCAGCAAACCATAGGCCAGCCCGGCGCACACCGCCATCGGCTGCCACCGGCGGCGGGATGACGGATACCGGTGTGGCCTTGGCTTGCTCACGCAGTTGCCGCAACTCATCACCAATCTCGTTGGGTGCTGCCGGCGCGGACAACACCATCGTCGCCGCCGCGTCCGCGCCAAGTGATGGAAGCGGCATCGCCTGCGTCGGCGCATGCATATTTACGGTCGCCTGTACCGCCGCGAGCGAGAGCGGCTGCGTAGCATCGACCGGTGGTGGGAGGCGGCGTTCGATCTCGCTCAGTGCGACCGAGAGTTCGTCGGCGTTCTGGTAACGCTGTGCCGGGTCCTTGGCCATCGCCCGATCGATCAGCGGCTGCCAGTGCTGAAAATGTGCTGGCAAGCGCGGAATCGGCTCGAACACGTGGGCATAAGCGATCGCAAAGCCGTCGTCGCCCTCATACGGTGCGTGACCGGTCAGCGCCTCGAAACTGACAGCACCGAGCGAATACAGGTCGGAGCGTCCATCCACATCACCGCCACGCGCCTGCTCGGGGCTCATGTAGTGGCTGGTGCCGACGCTAACGCCTGCGTTGGTGATGCGCGATGTCTTGCTGACTGCGCGAGCGATGCCGAAGTCGGTCAACACCGGGCTGCCGTTGACGTCAAATAACACATTGCCGGGCGCGACATCGCGATGCACAAAACCGCGTTGATGGGCATAACCGAGTGCGCGTGCGACACCGGCCACAATGCGCAGCACCTCGCGTTCGCTGATGCCGTCGCGAATACGATGCCTGAAGTCACCGTGCGGCAAATGCTGCATCGAAAAATAATGCAGCTTCTCGTCGGTGATACCGACGTCATAGACCGCGACGATGTTCGGGTGCGCCAGCGATGCCAGCGTGCGCGCTTCCTGCATGAACCGGCGAGAAAATGTGGGATCCGAGATCATCGCCGGATTCATCACTTTAATCGCCACTTCCCGTTCCAGCGACGTTTGCACGGCCAGATATACGGTCGCCATACCGCCGGCGCCAATTTCACGCTTGATCAGATAACCGGGAATCTGGATCACGCTGGGCAACCGATGCGGAATGAGGAATGAGGAAGGATTGTAGTCACCTGCCCGCCGACGTCAGCGGGCCTGTTCACGATGCGAAGACCTGGTCCCTTGCGCACCGGCTTTTCGGGTTCGGCCGGTGTCTCTGAGGACGGCAGCACATCGCCTTCGGCCTCGACCGGAAACATCATGCCTTGCCCATTTTCTTGCGCATAAATCGCCAATACGGCGGGCATCGGCACATCGACGTGTTGGCTGACGCCACCGAAACGCGCATGGAAGCGGACGCGATCGTTACCGAGTTCCAGGTCGGAAACCGCCCGCACCGCTACGTTAAGCACAATCTGGCCGTCCTTTATCGCATGTATCGGCACGCGCACGCCGTTCTGCCCGGCATCGACCAGTAAGTAAGGGGTCAGGCCGTTATCACAGATCCAGTCGTACATCGCACGCACCAAATACGGGCGGTTCGACGTCATTTTTTCAGTGTTGCTCATAGTCGACTCAAGGACGCAGCTGCTTCTCAGTATCGGTCATGCTGCGCGTGAAGGCGGGGTTGCGGAAGATTCGTTCGCCGTAATCGATGATGCCTTGGACTTCCTTAGGCAATTGCACCGACAGTGACGGTAGCCGCCAAATCAGCGGTGCTAGGGCGCAGTCGGCCAGACTCATCTCGGGATTCAGGAAAAATTTTGATACTTTGAATGCCGGCAGTGTCGCTACCAGCCCATCGCGGAGACGCTTGCGGGCGGCCTCAGCGACAGCCTTGGTGCCGTTCTGGATCGCCTCGACCTGCGACAACCAGTCGCGTTCGATGCGCCGAACCGCTAGCCGTACGCGTGCGCGCGACAACGGATCGACCGGCAGCAAGGGCGGGTGTGGATAGCGTTCGTCGAGGTATTCGCAGATCACGTCGACGTCGTACAACGACAACTCGCGATCAGCCAAGGTCGGCACGCTGTTGTAGGGATTGAGCTCGATCAAGTCCTCGGGCGGCTTCGCGGGTTCGACCACGACCAACTCGTAGCCGACCGCCTTCGCCGCCAGGACAAGCCGGACGCGATGACTGTCAATGTCGTCGCGGCCAGAAAACAACGTCAGCACAGTGCGTGCACGCACTGCGGTGGCGGCCTTGCGCTTTGCGCCCCATGGTGGGGGATTCACGTTACTCACGTCGGGTTTCCTCCATGTCCGGAAACAACTGAATCCGGAATATCGCGTTGGCCCGAAAATGGCAAGAGCCCGGTTTCAACCGGGCCCCACGTGAACCATCGACGTTCAGTGCACGTCGCGCCAATACTCATGCTTCAGCAACCAGGTGAGCAAGGTCAGCACCGCGAGGAAAGCCAACACCCAGACGCCGATTTGCTGGCGCTTCCAGGCCCGCTGGTTCAGCCGCGTACTGCAGGAAATTCGAGATATCTCGCGCGACCTGATCGTATTCCTCGGCGTTTAACCGGCCCGGCTGGACCGGCTCGAAGTGCGAGAACACTGGGGCGGCACCGGCTTGACCGCCGTGCGGCGCGTCGAACACTGCCGACTGCACGCCCTGCAGCTCCCACAACACGTTCGGCATGCTGGCAGCGGGGAACAGCGTGTTGTTCCAACCCAGCGGACGTGACGGATCGCGGTAGAAGCTCTTCAGATAGGTATAGATCCAGTCTGCGCTACCGCGCACGCGTGCCGTCAAGGACAGGTCCGGCGGCGCCTTACCGATCCATTTCTCGCCATCTGCTGGTTTCATCGCAACGGTCATGGCTTCGCCGAACTTGATGTCGGTGAAGTTCATTGAGCTCATCACCTGCGCTTCAGTCAGGCCAAGATCGGCGGCCATGCGCGAATAACGCAGATATTTGAGTGAATGGCAACCCATGCAGTAATTCATGAACAGGGCCGCGCCACGCTGCAGCGAGGCTTGGTCGGACAAATCGGCGCCCGAACTGTGGATTTTGATGCCGGCATCGCCGCTGGCCTGGGCCAGCGAAGCGACGAGAGTGAATACGAGTGCGATCAGCTTCTTCATGGTCAGTCTCAGTGATCGAAGGTGACGCGCTCAGGCACGGGCTTGGTCTTGTCGACCGCGGTCCAGATCGGCATCGTGAAGAAAAACGAGAAGTAGAAGAAGGTCAGGACCTGCGCAACCAGCTTCTGGGTATCACTGCCGGACTGCGCGCCGAGCCAGCCAAGCACACAGAAGCTGATCACGAACAACGTAAGCATGATCTTGGTGATCGGGCCGCGATAGCGGATCGACTTCACCTTCGAACGGTCCAGCCACGGTACGGCGAAGAAGATCAAGGTCGCCGCACCCATCACGATCACGCCGAGCAACTTGTCAGGAATAGCACGCAACATCGCGTAATAAGGCGTGAAATACCAGACTGGCTTGATGTGTTGCGGAGTCACCATCGAATTCGCGGGGCTGAAATTGTCATGTTCCAGAAACCAGCCACCGACACTGGGTTCGAAAAAGATGATGAAGGCGAAGATCATCAGGAAAAATGACGTTCCGAACAGATCCTTGACCGTGTAATACGGATGGAAGGCGATACCGTCTTTTGGAATACCGGTCGCCTTGTCCTTGACCTTCTTGATGTCGACGCCGTCCGGATTGTTTGAACCCACTTCATGCAGCGCCATCAGGTGCAGGTAGATCAGGCCAGCCAACACGAATGGCACAGCGATCACATGCAGTGCAAAAAATCGATTCAGGGTGACATCCGAAATCAAATAGTCACCACGGATGAACTCGACCAGATCGGGTCCAATCACTGGTACCGCACTGAACAACGAGGTGATCACCTGTGCGCCCCAATAGGACATCTGGCCCCAGGGCAGGACGTAGCCGAAGAAGGCCTCCGCCATCAGTGCCAAGAAGATCACCACGCCGAGCGTCCAGACCAGTTCGCGCGGTTTCTGGTACGAGCCGTAGATCAGGCCGCGAAACATGTGCAGGTAAACGACAATGAAAAAGGCGGAGGCGCCGGTCGAATGCATGTAGCGGATCAGCCAGCCCCATTCGACATCGCGCATGATGTATTCGACCGAATCGAAGGCTTCCGCCGCCGACGGTTTGAAGTTCATGGTCAGCCAGATACCGGTAAGGATCTGGTTGACGAACATGAGCAGTGCGAGTGAACCGAAGAAGTACCAGAAGTTGAAGTTCTTCGGCGCATAGTATTTTGCGGCATGGCGGTCCCACCATTGGGACAGGCCGGGAGCGCGCTCCTGCATCCAGTCGTTGGCGCTGCCGATGACCCGATTGATGATATTCGTGCTCATGATCAGGCCGCCTTCGGATCAGCGTCGAGGCCGATCAGGATGGTGTTGTCGTCGATGAAGAAATATGGCGGGATACGCAGATTGTCTGGCGCCGGGACATTCTTGTAAACGCGCCCGGCCATGTCGAAGCGGGAGTTGTGGCAGGGGCAGTAAAAACCGCCATTCCATTCGCTATCGAACGCCTGCGGCAGCATTTCCGGCACGAAAGTTGGCGAACAACCAAGGTGGGTACAGATACCGACCATGACCGCGATATCGGGTTTGCGCGAACGGGTTTCGTTGCGCGCGTAATCCGGCTGCTGATCCAGATTGTCGGACTCGGCGTCCTTGAGACGACCATCCAGTGCGGACAAAGCTTCGACCACGTCCGAGGTGCGACGGATGATCCAGACCGGCTGACCGCGCCACATCTTGATAACGCGAGCACCGACTTCCAACTTGCTGATATCGGCGATGACCGGTGCACCAGCAGTCTGCGCGCGCGCGCTCGGCTGCCACGCTTTGATGAATGGCACCGCGGCAAACACACCGCCGACGCCCCCGACCACGGCAGTGGTCGCGGTCAGAAACCGTCGACGTCCGTGGTTAATACCCTGCTCTGCCATGGGAAACCCCATACGATGATGTGAAATCGGGATGGCTCAGTGAGCCAAAGAACGCCGATTCTAGTGGATCGCCTCCGCCAAGGACAATCGAAACCGTGCCGGTCCTGCCCATCTGGCACGGACAAACGGCGGCTTCCGTTGTCAGAATGTGGCCTATGCGCAAACTCACCCAGACCACCCTGTTCGTCCTGCAATTCGTCGTGCTCGGCCTCGCCATCGCCTTTGTCGCGACCCGGCTGTGGCCGGAACGCTTCGTCGCGAAGGTCCCGACGCCCGCATTGACACCCGCGCCAGCACCGACTTCCTACAGTTCGGCAGTGCAGAAGGCTGGCCCATCGGTGGTCAGCATTTACACCCAGCGCGTGGTCGCCGAGCAGCCCTATCGCATGTTCACCGACCCGACGCTCAATCGCTACAACGGTGTCACCCTTGGGCCGGCGCGCAAGCGCCTGGAACGCAGCCTCGGCTCCGGCGTGATCGTGCGTGATGACGGCTACGTGCTGACCAACCACCACGTTGTCGAAGGCGCAGACGACATCTTCATTGGCCTCTGGGACGGACGCATCACGTCGGCGCGGGTGATCGGTGTCGATCAGGAGACCGATCTCGCGGTGATCAAGGTCGAAGGCGCAAAACTGCCCGCTGCCCATTTCGCGGCCCCAGAGGCACTGAGCGCCGGCGATGTCGTGCTTGCGATCGGAAATCCATATGGACTGGCGCAGACGGTGACGCTCGGCATAGTCAGCGCAACCGGGCGCAACCAACTGAGCCTGAGCCGCTACGAAGACTTCATCCAAACCGATGCGGCAATCAACTCGGGTAATTCCGGCGGCGCCCTGGTCAATGCCAACGGCGATCTGGTTGGCATCAATACCGCCCAATTCGGCACTGGACTAGGCATCAGCTTCGCGATTCCGGGCGCATCGGCAAGACGCGTGCTCGACCAGATCATCCAGCACGGCGAAGTTATTCGCGGCTGGATGGGTGCCGAATACGCCGGCGCGCCTGCCTCGCCGGCGGCGGAAGGCACGATGCAACAGCGCGGCGCGCAAATCGCGATGCTGCTGCCGGGTGGGCCCGCCGAAAGCGCTGGGCTCAAGCCGGGTGATGTCGTCATAGAGTTCAACGGTCAGTTGATCGGTGACGAAGGCGATCTGCGCTCACGCGAAGCTGCGCTCGCCCCAGGAAGCAAAGTGCAGGTAAGGGCGTTGCGTGTCGGTGTTGAATTCGTTACCGAAGTGGAATTGATCCAGCGCCCGAAGTCGTAGCGCCCGCCGACCGAATCAGGACGAGGCGCCGACACCGGCAGTGGTAAGCGCCTGTTGATAACGCTTCATCAAGATTTCGACGCGATCGACGTAGACGCGTGTCTCGGCATACGGCGGCACACCGCCGTATTTCTTCACTGCGCCCTCGCCAGCGTTGTAAGCAGCGGCGGCAAGTTTGATATCACCATCGTAGCGGTCGAGCAGGCCGGCCAAGTGCTCGACACCCGCCTTGATATTCTGCCCGGCATCATAGGCATTATTGACGCCATACATGCCGGCAGTGGCCGGCATCAGTTGCATCAACCCCTGGGCGCCCTTGTTCGAGCGAGCGTTCGGATTGAATGCGGACTCCGCATGGATCAAGGCGCGCACCAGCGACGCATCGACACCGAAATCGGCTGCCGCCACAGCAATTTCATCCGCATAGGCCGTGGTATTCAGGCGCGTCGCATTCCAATTGACCGTTGAGTGCACATCGCAGGCGGGACAGGCATCGACAAACACCACCGAATAACCACCGGACATCGGTGGCTTTGAGGTGAAATGCACCGTGCCCCTGGCATCAATACGCTTGTAGTAGCGCTCGCCGGTCCCCGGCAAGCGGCTGTTGGTGCTGACGATATTGATGACGCCACGCTTGTCTTTGAACACGCGCACATCACCGGCATGAGCGGTGAGCGGGAACAAGAACAGCACAGGCAGCAGGCGGATCAAACGCAAGCAGAACACTCCGGCGGACACTTCAGGAACGGTGCTCGGACCATCCGGGCACCGCGAAAGTTTCGCAAAATCGCCCGCGATTTGCCAGTGCGAGCACCTTGACAGCCTACAATAACTGTCGCCAAACACATAAAATGTCCGGCTATCTTCAATTCCGAGGTTGTCCCGATGTCCGGCAAGCTGTTCATCAAGACTCATGGTTGCCAGATGAACGAGTACGACTCGACCAAGATGGTCGACGTACTCGCGGCCTCGCACGGGCTCGAACTAACCGACAACGAAGCCGAGGCCGATGTCATTCTGATCAACACCTGCTCGATCCGTGAACGTGCGCAGGAGAAAGTGTTCAGCCAGCTTGGGCGATGGCGTGAAATCAAGAAGGCGCGCGGTGATCACGTGATCATTGGCGTCGGTGGTTGCGTCGCTTCACAGGAAGGCGAGGCGATCATTGATCGCGCGCCGTATGTCGATTTGGTATTCGGTCCGCAGACGCTGCACCGGCTGCCCGAGATGATCGAAGCCCGACGCGCATCGCACCGACCGCAAGTTGATATCTCCTTCCCCGAGATCGAGAAATTCGACCATCTGCCACCACCGCGCAAGGATGGCCCGACCGCCTTCGTCTCAATCATGGAAGGCTGCTCGAAGTACTGCGCATTCTGCGTCGTGCCCTACACGCGTGGCGAAGAAGTGTCGCGACGCTTCGAAGACGTGATGACCGAGGTTCGCGCACTAGAGCAGCAGGGCGTGCGCGAGGTGAACTTGCTCGGCCAGAACGTCAATGCCTATCGCGGCGAGATGGCAGACGGTGATGTCGCCGACCTCGCCTTCCTGATTGAAGCCGTCGCCGCCCTGCCCGGCATCGGCCGCATCCGCTTCACGACCTCGCACCCGATGGAGTTCACCGATCGCTTGGTCGACGTCTATGCCAACGTACCGAAACTCGCAAACTACCTGCATCTGCCAGTGCAGTCGGGCTCAGACCGCATTCTTGCGGCAATGAAACGCGGCTACACCGTGCTCGAATTCAAGGCGCGCATCCGCAAATTGCGCGCGGTGCGGCCGGACATCTCGATCAGCACCGACATTATCGTCGGATTCCCGGGTGAGACCGACAAGGACTTCGCCGCAACCATGAAACTGGCCGAAGACATCGGCTTTGACCAGAGTTTCAGCTTTGTCTATTCGCGCCGGCCCGGCACGCCAGCGGCTAACCTTGCGGACGAGACGCCAGAATCGTTGAAGCTCGAACGCCTGCACCAGTTGCAGGCAGCGATCACCGCGAATTCGAAGAAAATCAGCGAGTCGATGGTCGGCAGCAGCCAGCGGATATTGGTCGAAACCGTCAGCAAGCGCAGTGCGCATGAGTTGACCGGACGCACCGAGAACATGCGTAACCTGAGTTTCCCGGCACCAGAGTCCTTGATCGGGCAATTCGTCGATGTCGTTGTCACCGATGCGATGAGCAACTCACTGCGCGGCCGACTCATCCACGCGAACGAAGCCGCCGCATGATGCGCGGGCTGTTTGCCGCAATATTACTGTTCGTCGCAACAGCAACATCGGCGCGTCCGGACGACTGGGCGCAGCCGATCGATCGCCAATCGCTGCCGAATCTGCACCGCGTATCGGCGACGATCTATCGGAGTGCACAGCCACGTGATGACGCACAACAAGCGCTCACCGAGCTTGGCATCAAGTCGGTGATCTCGCTGCGCTGGTCGGCGGATGATGCCAAGCTGTTACCGAACGTGCGCCGCATTCATGCGCCGATCGAAAGCTGGGATGTGGATCACAATGAAGTGATGCGCGCATTGCGTGCACTGATCGATCCCGCGAATCAGCCAGTGCTTGTGCATTGCCGCCACGGCGCCGACCGCACCGGCACGGTAGTCGCGGCGTATCGCATGATCGTTCAAGACTGGAGCGCCACGGCGGCCATCGAGGAGATGCGCAAGGGCGGCTATCGCTACCACGCGGTCTGGAGCAACATGCTTCGCTACCTGCGGCGGCTCGATGTCGCTGCCGCGCGCACGGAATTGGGACTACCAGCGACGCACTGACCCGGCCGATCTCGGCCTAGCGCTGGTCCAGTTCATGGTGGATCAGCACCACGCACTGCGAGGCGAACAACATCTTCGATCCCAGCGTGATCTTCTTCGCACCGAGGCGATCCAGGCTGTGAAAGGTCTTCTTCGGCATCGGGATGTGATCGGTCAGAAGAAAACACGGACGACCTGCAAACGCCTGCGCGCAAATCGGAGTGCCGTTGCGATCCATCACGAACAGCTGATGATCCTCGGCCAGTTCCTGCATCAGGCGCTCGAAGCTGACGGTGCGCACGGTCACGCCGGTTTCCACGGGCCGAGACGCTTCCTTGAGCATGCCTTTGGAAATATCCAACGCCTTCGCAACCTTGCCCAGCAGCGCCTGCTCGTGGAAACCAGAGAGTTCGTGCATGGCGTTGACATCAAAACGGATCGTGCGCGAAAAATCCTGTGTGCTCTCCAGCACCAGATACACAACCACGTTCGCCCGATGCGACTGAGCCACGAAGATCGCATTCATCAACGTATGCGCCAGGATTTCGGTATGCGCTGCCGTGCCGACCGATGCCAATAATTTCTGGCTGTCGGTAGGCGCAGCACGCGCTCTCAGTACAAAGGTTCGCATCATCGTCCAGCATATTCGCTTTGGCAGGCCCGGACGACTGGGCGCAGCCGCTGGAGCACACGACTTTGCCAAAGCCGTAGCGCGTGTCGGCCACGATCGATCTCAGCCGCAATGGTGTGCGCGCAATGTCGCCAGCCGTGCTTGCATGAACTGCAACCGCCGCGGCCGCCGACGCGCGCATCAACTGCGTGAAGTTCTGGCGCTGTTCGCCGAGTCATCCGTTCTCGCAGTCATCGGCGGTAAGACTGAGGAAAAAGCACGCTACCGTGCCTTGATGGCGATGACTCAAGGCGAAGTTCACGGACTGCGTGCCGTCGGCTGCAACAGACGCCGAAGACTGTGATGTTTTTCGCCTCGCCGCGAATCATCCTGTCATGAACACCACCGTTGAGACGCCTGTGACCCGCAACCCCGCCTCGGCCGATGCCAACACCTTCCAGAAACTGCTCGCCCAGCATCGCGGCATCGTGATGAAGGTCGCTGCCAGCTACTGCTGCGACCGCGATGACCGTGCTGATCTGGCACAGGACATCGCGCTGCAATTGTGGCGTGCATGGCCATCGTACGACCGTAGCCGGCCATTTCCGACCTGGATGTATCGCGTCGCGCTGAACGTCGCTATCTCGCATCGACGCAGTGCACAGCAGCGCAGGGGCGACGAACCGCTTGGCGAGGAACACGAACATCTGGTCGGCTGCGGTGATGTCGATGCGATCGACGGCGAGCAAATGGCAATCGTGCAGCGCGCGATGCAATCGCTCGGCCGCATCGATCGCGCATTGCTGCTGCTGCACCTTGAAGGCTGCAGCCATCGCGAGACCGGCGAAGTGCTTGGTATCTCCGAAAGTAACGCAGCGACGCGCCTCACCCGCATCCGCCAACAACTTCGCCTGCACACAGGCAACCACGAACAAGGAGCACAGCATGGATATGCATGAATTGCAGCAAGCCTGGAGCGGCATCGAAAAAGTCTGTCCACGCAGTCGCGGCACCTAGATCGACTCGAACGCCGCGATGCATTGAACACGGTGCGCTCGCGACTGCGCTGGGTGTCGATCAGCCAGATCGTGCAGCTCGTGCTCGGATTGCTGATCGTTCTCTGGGCCGGAAGCTACTGGTGCGCCCATCTCGGCCAGACACATCTGGTCGTTTACGGCGCGATCATTCATCTCTATGGCATCGGCCTACTCAGCGTTTCGGTAGTGCAGTTGGTGCGGCTGGCAGGCATTGACTACAACGCACCGGTGCTGATTGTGCAACACGAATTGCAGTCATTGCGCAAGTTGCGCACCATGTGTGAACGCACGCTACTGTTCCTCGGGTTCATCGTCTGGATTCCATTCGCCTTCATAGCATTGCGCGCAATTGGGCTCGACGTCTGGCTGAGTTCACCGGCAACGTTGTGGTGGAACCTCGGTGTCAGCGTGATCATCGGTGCACTCGTGATCTGGCTGAGCTATCGCTTCAACCACAAGTTCGAGCACGATTCGGCCGGCGCGGCGCTGCGTGCGGCGCAGGCCGAGCTGGATGACTTCAAAGAATAGAAAGTAAGAAGCCTCTTTTCGGGGAAGTGGACGCAGCGGACTCATGCCGTTAAGCGAACCGCACGCAGATCGCGTTATGCACTGACGCATGACTGATCCACTCAGTCGCAATTGCGCTCGCGCGAGGCCAGCACACGCGCTTGCATGCGTTGCAAGCGTGGCTGCGCCGACAGGTCTTGCGCGAGCCGCGTAGCGAGCATTGCCGCCGCTTCCGAACACCGCCGTGACTGAATCATCAAATCGCCGAACAACAGGTCGATACGGATCTGTTCCACGGCGGTCGGCGGTGGGAAATCCGAAGCTGCGATGATGCCAAATGCCAACATCGCGGCGTCGATTTCCCCCTTCGCCAACAACGCCGCGATGCGCGTCAGGCCAATGACACGTCGCTCCGGGTGCGTGGTGCCAAATTCGGCCAGCAGGATCGGTTCGGCTCGCGCCAAATATTGCAGAGCCAACGCACCATCTCCGACATCGACCGCGGCTTCCGCCAGTAATCCATCGGCTTCAGCGACACGCAACAGGTCGAAGGCCTGCGGCGCTGCGTCAATCACGGCGCGCATGGCGACGAAATCGCGCATTGCCGTTCCGGCGTCACCGGAACGCAAGGCGGCCCATCCCTTCTGCCGCCAGATGTTTTCGCGCATTGCCGACGGCATGTCGGAAGAGTTCAAACCTGCAACCGCCCGTCCAAAGAGTTCCGCGGCGCGCGCTTGATCGCCGAGGCGCGACAGCATCGCCGCGACACTGGCCAACGCATCCGCCGCGATCGGCGCATTCACGACCTCACGCGCCAGGCCGTCAATTCGATCTGCAACGGCATGCACCTGCGGCAACTCCGCGCGATCCTCGCCATCGAACGACAGTGCGAGCAGCTTCAGATAGCCGAGCCGCTCGACGGCGCCGATCGACGGATCGCGGTCGGCCGCCGCCAGTGCCTCCAGCAATACCGGCTCGGCGCGATCAGCATGGCCAAGATTGATGAGTCCGTGGCCGATTTCGCCGAGCGCGCGGAACACCAGCGCGGGATCGCGCGCATGATCGCGACGAATTTGCGCGGCGGCCGTGACCAGGAACTCACTCGCGGTCGGATCGCGTCCGGCGTAATGCATCGGGTTTGCCGCCGACAATACGCCGAGCAAAGCATCGACATTCGCGCTGGCGACCCGCGCCTGATGTCGGGCCTCGGCGGCTTCTTGCAGCGCGATGACCGTGGCCACACACAACGCCGCCGTGGCGATGATCCCCGCGACGACGGCCCAGCGATGGCGGCCGAGGAACAACCAGGCGCGCGCCGATACGCTACCGATGCCACTGCGAAATGGCCGGCCAGCGCACCAGTCCTGCAGGTCTTCGGCAAGCGCCGCAACACCGCTGTAGCGGTCACTGGGCGACAGCGCCATCGCCTTACGCACCACCGGTGCCAGTTCACGGGCGGCCCGGCGACACTCCGAAGCCGACAGCAAGGACCGATCGAGCACCGTCGCCAGCGCATGCGTTTCGCCACGCAGGATCGAGTCACGCCACGACGCACGGTCATCATCTGCCGCGACATAGGGCGAACGCCGCGCGATCAGTTCGAACAGCACGACGCCGAGCGCATAGACATCGGTCGCGGTGGAAGTGCGGTCGCCGAGCACTTGTTCGGGTGCGGCATAACGCAAGGTCAACCCGGCGGCAGCGGTATGGGTTAGCGCGGCAGATTCATCATCGACCAGCTTGGCGATACCGAAGTCGAGTAGTTTCGGTTCATCATCGGCATCCACCAACACGTTCGCCGGTTTGAGGTCGCAGTGCACAATCAGTGCGCGATGTGCGAACGCTACTGCGTCGCAAATGCGCAGAAACAGCGTGATGCGGCGCGCAAGGTTCGCGCGCGTCGCATCAACCCACGATGTCAGATCGAGGCCATCGACAAATTCCATCGCCAGCCAGGGCTGCCCGGAAGCGCTCGTGCCGCCATCGATCAGCCGAGCGATGCGGGGATGTTCCAGTCGCGCCAGAATCTGGCGCTCGCGCGCGAAGCGGCCATCAAGCCCGAGCCCGGCGTGACTGGCACGGATTAGTTTCAATGCCACTTGTTGTTCGAAAGCACCATCGGCCCGCTCACCGGCATAGACCTCACCCATGCCACCGCGACCGAGCAGGCGCAGCGCCGGAACGGCCCGAGCCGCTCGGGCGTAATGATCTCCGGCGGCGGCACCAGATCGCGCTCATCGAAGCGGCCAAACAGTTCACGCACCGCGTCCGCCAAGACAGCATCGGCCTGCGCCAAATCCGCCAAGGCGTTCTCGCGCGCTTCCGCATCGAGTTCGACAAGGCGATGGAATTCGGTGCGGGCGGCAGCAAATTCTGCAGCGGTCGTGGACATCTTGTGCATACTTTCCTGCTTACGCACTTGGCACGCTACAACTGACAGCACTCATATCGACAATCGCTGTCGCAACCACGACCGCGCCATCGCCCAGTCGCGATACACGGTGCGCTCTTCCAAGCCTAGCAACTGCGCGACTTCGCTCACTTCCAAGCCAGCAAAGTAGCGCAGCTCAACCACCTCGGCGACACGCGGGTCCAACGCAGCAAGCGTGCGCAAGGCCTCATCAAGCGCAGGGAGATCAGTGTTCACATCAATCGGCAGGGCAGCCAATTCGAGCATGTCGACGCGTTGCCAATCACCGCCACGCTTGTCGCGCGACTTGGCGCGGGCGCGATCGACCAGCACCTGACGCATCAGCTTTGCCGCCGTGGTGAAGAAATGCTTGCGGTCGGAAATATCGAGCCGTTGCGCACCCAGCAGGCGCACAAATAGGTCGTTGACCAGTGCCGTCGGCTGCAGCGTTTCGTGGCCAACGTTCGAGCGCAATTGCTGCGCGGCAATACGGCGCAGATCGGCGTAGACCAACGGCAACAGCGTCGACAAGGCGTGTTCATCGCCATCACGCCAACGCTGGACCAGTTCGGTGACCTCACCCGTACTCATGGGCGCGAGTGTAGCCGCGTGTCAGGTCGAGCCCACGTTCGGCGTAGGTAGGAAAACAGCACAGTGTGAGAAGGGTCTGCCGCCATGAAATTCGCGCGTATTTGCTTGCTGGCACTGGCGCCACTCGGCCCCGTCCACGCGGCCGAGTGGTTTGTATCCACGCTGGGAAGCGACAGCACCGGCAGCGGCAGTGCCGCAATGCCGTTCCGCACCCTGGGCCACGTGCTGTCACCGGCACTCGCGTTGACCCATCCGGGTGATGTGATCAACCTGCGCGCACCCGCCGGCAACGCCATCTACAACGAATGCGAGGTGCGCTTGCGCATGCCGTTGACGCTGCGCTCTCCGGCCGGCGAACGTGCACACATCCACTGCGATATCAATGCGGTCGACACCGTGACGGTGCAGATCGACCCGGAAGCGAGCGGCAGCCGCATCAGTAACCTTGAACTATCGGGCGGCTACTACTACGCGCTATTTCTTCAAACCGATTGGGACTCCTCCGGCAACCCGGGTGGCAGCGGCGCATCGAACATCGTGATCGAAGACTGCTTGATTCATGACAGCGGGCGCGATGCGATCAAGATCACGCCGAAGTCAAACGACGTCACCATCCGACGCTGCGAAATCCGCGACTCCGGCCGTCGCTATCCGCCGGGAACGCCGGCCGAGGACAAGAACGCCGAAGGCATCGACAACGTCAACGGCTCGCGCATGAAGGTACAGGACAGCCACATCCACGACACCGCCACCACCGGCGTGTATTTCAAGGGCGGCGCCAGCGACGTCGTGATCGAACGCAATGTCATCGAGCGCACCGGCGCGGCCGGCATTCTGGTCGGCTTCGACACCAGCCCGGAATACTTCGACACCATTGCCAATCCTCAGTACTACGAGGCCATTCGCGGCATCGTGCGGAACAATATCGTCAGCGACACCGCCTGGGCCGGCATCGGCTTGTACGCGGCGCAGGACGCCTTGATCGCCAACAACACGCTGTCGCGCACCGCAAATAGTTTCCACGCCGCCATTTACTTCGGCGTGACGCTGCAAGATTACGACCCGATCGCCGGCCGTCCCGCGAGCGTCAACCCGCGCATCCTCAACAACGTGATCCGCCAGGATGGCGGCGATTGCATCGGCATCCGCTGGGCCGACGAGATTGAACCGACCGGCTTGTACGGCTTGCTTGGCAACCCCGGCAGCAACTTCAACCGCTTCGAGAACATCGGCGGCACCTGCAACTTCTTCGACACCCGCCCGGGCAGCGCAATCGACGACGGCGGCAATTTCACCGCCTGGAAAGCGGCGGAATCGAGCGACGCTGCCAGCCTGGAGATGCCGATCGTGCTCGCCACCAACGGCCATCTGCTCGCCGGTAGCCCACTGATCGACGCCGGCACGCCGCTCGCCGAAGTAACCGACGACGTGGACGCCGAGGCGCGCAGTGCTGCGCCTGATATTGGCGCAGACGAACTGGATCTCGCGCAACTCTTCAGGAATGGCTTCGAATAAAGGAAGCGGCAGGCGCGGCCATGACGGATCGCATGTCAGGTTTTGGCGGAAAGGGCGTATGTGCTGGCAACGGCGGCCAGCGCCACAGCCCCTTCGACCCACATCGTGGCTCGACGACCGCAATGCCCGATCTTCCATTCCACAACGATTTCGAGAATCCATGACATGCACACACCCCTGATCCGGCGCATCCCGCTCGCCATCGTCCTGTTTGTGACCGGTGTTGCAACGGTGCACGCGGATGACGCCGTCGTTGGCACCGGTGTGTCCACCTGCGACGAAGCCGCACTCGACGTCGCGCTGGGGCAACTGTATCCGGGCGCGAATTTCCCCGGCGGCACGCTCACTTTCAACTGCGGCCCAAGTCTGAAGGTCATTCCGATTTCCAACCGCAAGTCCCTGACCGGCGCGACCATCGTCGATGGCGCTGGAAAAATCCAGCTTGATGGTCAGAATTCCACCGGGCATTTCGCAATCTCGGGCGCGGAGAGTCGCGTCGAGATCCGAGGCATCGACTTGGCTCACGGCCGCGCGGTCGGCGGCAATGGCGGCGCCATCAACATCGCTTCTGGCGTCGCCGTTGTGCTCGCCAATTTGGTGATCAGTGAATCGTCCGCAACCCTCTCTGGCGGCGGCGTGCATGTTGAAGCTGGCGCGAGTCTGCGCGTGGAGAACAGCAGCTTCATTGATAATTTCGCCGCAAACGGCGGTGCAATCGCCAGCAACGGCGCACTCGCCGTGATCGACAGCGCATTTTGGTACAACACGGCCGATGGCGGCGAAGGAGGTGCCATCGAGCAATGGTTTGCCGACCTTTCATTAGTCGACGTGAACTTCAATGGCAATCTCGCGCATCGCGGCGGCGCCTTGTTGTTGCGTGGTAGAGGGGCCGAATTCGCGTCCGCACAGCGCGTCTGGTTCGACGCGAACACCGCTACCGACCTCGGCGGTGGTGTCGCCATGGTTGACCAAGCCGCGCTAATCGGTAGCGACGTTCGCTTCACCCGCAATCACGCGAACTACGGTGCCGGCCTGCATGTCAGCTGTGTCATGACCGGCAATGGTCAACCGGTAACCGTGGGCTGCGCTGCGATCTTGAACAATGCCGTGTTCGAGGCCAACGAAGCAACCTTTGTCGGCGGTGCTGCGGCGGTCTTCGGCCTACTACCTCCGATGGGTGGCCAGTACGGCATGCTGCACCTGGTCGACGCGCGCATCGCCGGCAATCATGCTGGGCAGGGTGGCGGAATCTGGAGCAGAGGCCAATTGCATTTGTTCGACAGCGTGTTCGACGACAACAGCGCTGTGCGTGGCGGAGCGATGTCGTTGGCACCTTCGTTCAAGTCCGATGAGCCGATGCTGGTTGGCTTTGCCGAAATCACTCGTACCGAATTCGTCGGCAACAATGCCAGCGAATTTGGCGGTGCGATCCATTCCGTCGACGCCCTGCCCCTGCTCAACCAGGTAAACTTCCTGCGCAATGCCGCGCCGATCGGCGGCGCAATCCTGTCGCAAGGCTTCATCGCACCACTGACCAAAGCCAGCTTCATCGACAATATTGCCGCCGCTGCCGGAGGCGCGTTGTACTTGCAGGACAATGGTTCGATCCAGTTCAGCAATCTGAGCTTCAGCGGCAATCGGGCCACCGATGTCGGTGGTTACGGGGCCGACATCGCAGCGGAATCAAGCGGAAGCGTCGGCACCTTGCCGACCCAGCTCTCAATGTCGCACAGCACCCTGGTCGATGGCCACGCCGACACCGGTTCCTCGCTGTATGCCGGTGGACCCAGCACCAGCATCACCCTGCGCAACAACATCGTGCTGGGAGCGCACGAGCCGAGTTGCGTCAACAACTCACCGATCCTGTCGGCCGATGGCAACTTCATGCCGGCGTCCTGCCAGCCGGCGCTCGCCAATGACGTGACCGTCACGACCCGAGCAGAACTTGGTCTGAGCAATCTCAGCAACGCCCTCGGGCGACTTCAAGTTCTCGTGCCACAACCGGCCAGCGCGCTGATCGACCATGTCGACTGTCCGGTAGGACGCGATACCGACGCCCGTGGCTACGCCGTCCCGGTCGACTGGGATGGCGACAACGACGCGCGTTGCGACAGCGGCGCGGTCGAACGCCAACCCGATGAACCTGCGGCGATCTTGATCCTGTTCCGCGACGGCTTCGAATCCGGCGAATCGTAATGGGAGCGTCCATGTCCAAGTCCATATCCATGTTTTGCCTCGCGGCGTTGACCGCGCTGATGCTGGGCGGCTGCAGGTGAATCACCGGTGCCGGCGACCAACACCAGCACACCGGCGGTCGTTGCATCCACTGCTTCGAATCATTTGTCGATGTACATCGATGGAATCGAATGGACCGCAGATCACGGACTATTCGGGGCGTTCCATCCACCGGGCTATGAACGCGCCTTGCTGATCGCCGGTGCGCGCGGTGCGAAGGACCGCAACGAACAAACCATGAACATCAACTTGTTCGGCATCAATGGCCCGGGTCATTACGTGATTCGCAACGGCAATCCGGCCGGCAGCGTCGCGCAATTGACGAACTACTCGCCGGAACGATTCATCAGCGGCAGCATGATGGGCTACGACCTGATCGTCGAGGTGAGTGTGGCGCAGACCAACCCGGCGCATCTCGAAGCCACGTTCAGCGGCAGCCTGACCGGCAACGACGACGTGATCATGCAGATCAGCGATGGCCGTTTCTCCTATCGCGAATAGAGCGATCTTGCGCAAATGCGATGTCGGTTGTGCCCCGGCGTCGCGTCATTCGAAATGATTTTGGAGAATTGAATGTTCCGCATCACTTTGTTCGTCCTGTTGGTCGCCACTTCGGCTGCCGTTCCCGCCGCCACCTTGATCGTCGATACCGGTAGCGACCTCGCATTGTCTGATTGCGACGATGGGATCAGCGCTGATTGCTCGTTGCGCGGCGCGATCGAAAAGGCCAACCTGTCCTCGATCGAAGACACGATTCATTTCGCGATTCCCGGAGTCCGATCCAAGCTATCAAGCCGCCACCGCGCATTGGCAGATATCCGTCGATGCGACATCGCTGCCAGCCTTCGAGGCCCCGGTCGTGATCGATGGCTATTCGCAGGCTGGCGCTGTCGCCAACACGAACACTCCAGATGATGGTGGACTCAACGGCAGCTTGAAGATCGAGTTGCGCGCCGTCGCAACTGGCGCGAACGCACAGTCCGGTCTGGAAACCTCGTTGAACTTCTACAACCAGGGTGCCAGCACGATTCGCGGCCTGGCGATCAGCGGATTCGGAAATCAGATCGCCCTGAGCGGCAGCGCC
>JADJFT010000007.1:12500-252160 GCA_016708465.1 Rhodanobacteraceae bacterium | reverse complement strand
ACTTCGCGCCAACAGCCACAACCACGACCCCGGCCGCGTGCGATCAATGTGACGCCTCGCCAGCGACATCACGATCGTGGCCTGGCGAGCCAGTCAGCGACGACGGCGTCGTTCACGCTGAACTGTGCGAGTTCCGCCGGGCATACCTTTACGCTGAGTGCATCCCCGGCCAGCACGTACACGCTGAACCCGGACACCGATTTCTCCGCAACCGAACTGTGCACCGTCACGGTGACTCAGACGCCGCTCGCCGATACCGATGGTCCAGCCACGCCGATGGCCGCCGATTTTATCTTCAGCTCCACGCGGGCACCGCAGTTCCGAATTACTACGCGAGTGTCGATGCGATATCTGTACAATCCTGCGCACGACCTTGCATGCGCTCAATAGCGACCATACGGCGGTGTCTCATCAGGCGCACCGCCGAACGCGCTGACGGTCATGAACCCTGGTGATGAAGACCGCTCAACCCTACGAACATTCTCGACGCCCGCGAATCATTCGTGCCCGAAGCAATTGAGTGGTGCCAGTTGCTACAACAAAGAACACACTTGGCCGAATTCGCTCGGCTTCAACGACATGGATGATTGGCCGGCCAGTACTACCCTACCCGCCGTACACGGACACGCACATGCTGTATGCATCCGATGTCGGCTTCAACAGCCACCGCAGCAATCTTTCGTATGGCAACTGCACCGGTACCTGCTCACGTGACGACACCGAGTCCTATTTCGGCTTCGGCGGTGGCGATGACGACAATCTGTACAACAGCACGGTTTATGAAGTCTGGGATCATCGCAAGGGTGATGCGGCCCGCGCTGCGCTGTACATGGACGTCCGTTACGAAGGTGGCACCAATAGCAATGGCCAGCCGGAACCCGACCTGCAACTGACGGACAATCTTTCCCTGGTGGACACAACACCCTCGGATGTTCCGCAGGCGGTCGGCTACATGGGCGTCAAGACCGATCTGATCGCGTGGGCGAATGGCGACTTGCCAGATACTTACGAACAGATGCGCAACGATGTCGTGTATTCGTTCCAGGGCAACCGCAATCCGTTCATCGACCACCCGGAATGGGTTGACTGTGTGTTCAACTGCAATTGCGGTGCGCCATCGACGCCGCCGGTCGCCGTCGCCGATAGTTTCACGATCGTCGAAGACAGCGGCGCGAATACGTTGGATGTACTGCTGAACGATACCGACGTCGACGCGGGCCCGAAATTCGTGCAATCCGTGACGCAACCGCTTGGTGGCGTGGTCGCAATCACCAATGCCGGCGCCAACATCAGCTTTACACCGAGTACGAACTTCTGCGCGAGCACGAGCTTCAACTACACGCTGAACGGTGGTTCGACAGCAACCGTATCGGATCACGATGACCTGCATCACCGATGCGCTGTTCACGGACAGCTTCGAAAACTGAGTGGCCGTGTGCACACGCGCCCGCGCCGGATCATCCGGCCGGCGCGTTGTCCTTGAAGAACGGTTCGACCGGGCCGCTGTGTTTGAAAGTGATCGGGTTGCCGCGGCGATCCAGTGCACGCCCGGCAGCGACGCGAATCCACCCCTCACTGACACAATATTCCTCGACATCACTGCGCTCGATGCCCTTGAAGCGGATGCCGATGCCGCGTGCGAGCGTGGCCTCGTTGTAGAACGGGCTACGCGGATTGACGGAGAGGCGATCGGGCGGCAATTCGGACATGGCTTGGACTCGGAAATCGTGGAAATGGAGCGCGAAGGGTAGCGGCTCGGATGGCGGAGGCGAACTTGTGGCGCGACCTGCGGTCACCCTGTCGTTGCAAACTCGGCTTTCGCGGTCTGCCACGCGCTGCCAAGATTGCCGGTCTGAAGGTTTCGAAAAGGTTTCCGGCCCGCCATGAACACATTCGCAATTTGGCCAAGACGACTGTTCGTGTGGCTCGCACTCGCGATCGCTGCCGCACCGGCACTGGCGGTCGACGAAAAGGATTTGCTGCCGGTCGATGAGGCCTTCCGGCTCGAAGCGGAAGCGGTCACGCCGGGCTGGATCGAGTTTCGTTGGAAGATCGCGCCGGGCTACTACCTGTACAAGGAGCGGATCAAGGTCACGCTCGCCGACGACGCCGCCTTCAAGGCGAGTCCGCTGCATTTGCCGCCTGGCACGATCAAGGACGATCAGTTTTTCGGGCGCATGGAAACCTATCGCGACAGCGTGATTGCCAAGCTCACCGGCGCGGCCGATGAGGGCGCGACCTTGCTGCGCTTCAAGGTCAGCTATCAGGGCTGCGCCGATGCCGGCATCTGTTATCCACCGCAACGCAAGGACGTTGTGCTGTCACTCCCGAAGCCGGACAGCACGGCGATCGATGCGCCGATGATCGACCCGACGCCATCCGCTACGCCGAGCTTGTCCTTGCCGGGTACGGCTGCAGCGATTGAAACTTCGGCGAATCAACCCGTCGTCGCCGCCCCGGTCGTGCTGAGCTTGCCCGGTGCTGGCGCCGCAGCGACTGCAGTCGAAGCGCTACCACTGCCCGAGGATGAAGCCTTCCAGGTCGAGACCATCGCTACTGCCGGCACCGAACTGCTGGCGCGCTTCACGATGCCGAAGGATCATTACCTTTATCGCGATCGCATCGGGATCATCCTCGAAGACCCTTCGGTCGGCAATCTCGGTGCGCCGAAGTGGCCGCCGTCGCGTTCGTTCGATGATCCCGAATTTGGTCGCGTCGAAGTGTTCTTTGATCTGGTCGAAGTTCCGATCACACTGGCGCGCAAGGACGGCGCCGCGCGCGATATCGCGCTGCGTGTGAACCTGCAAGGCTGCCAACTCGATGGCATTTGTTATCCGCCGATGACGCGTATCCTGAACGTGTCGATGCCGGCCGCAAGTGTCGACGAACTCGCCAGCGCACGCGCCGCCATCGCACCGACGACGACGCCCGAGTTGCGTGCCGTCGATGCGAATCCGACCCCGGCTGAAGGCAGTGCCGACTTCTTCGCGAACAGTCTGCGCGGTGGCAATCGGATGTTCGCGATGTTGGTGTTCCTGCTGGTCGGCATTGGCCTTGCGTTCACACCCTGCGTGTTCCCGATGGTGCCGATTTTGTCCGGTATCGTCGCTGGTGCCGGCGACAACCTGAGCACGCGCCGCGCCTTCGTGCTGTCGTTGACCTATGTGCTGGCATCTGCGGTGGTGTTCACGGTGGTCGGCGTATTCGCCGGACTGGCCGGACAGAACCTGCAGGCGTTGTTCCAGAAGCCGTGGATCCTGGTCAGCTTTGCGACCGTCTTTGTCGCGCTGGCGCTATCGATGTTCGGCTTCTACGAACTGCAACTGCCGAGCCGCTGGCAGACCCGGCTAACGGCCACCAGCAACAAGGTTGAGGGCGGTTCGCTGACTGGCGTCGCCATCATGGGTGCGCTCTCGGCACTGATCATCGGGCCTTGCGTCGCACCGCCGTTAGCGGGTGCCGTGGTCTACATTTCGCAGACGCGTGACCCGATCTTCGGCGGCTTGGCGCTGTTCGCGCTAGGGCTTGGCATGGGGCTACCACTGTTGGCCTTCGGCACTGGTGCCGGACACTGGATGCCGCGCGCCGGACGCTGGATGGAACTGGTCAAGGTCGGCTTCGGCGTCGCCTTCCTGTGGCTCGCACTATGGATGCTTGAACGCATCCTCGCACCGACCTGGGTGATGTTCCTGGCCGGCATCCTGTTGGTTGGCAAGGGCGTGCACTTACATGCGCTGGAGCGCTTGCCTGACAACCCGACCGGCTGGCAGAAAACTTGGAAGGCGATCGGCCTGATCTTCGTGATTCTTGGTGTACTGCAGTTTCTCGGCATGGCCTCGGGCGCGACTGGACGCGACCGCTGGAAAATCTGGGCGTCGGTGCAACTGCGAACGCGGTCAGTGGCGGCGACCGTGCCGGCGAACTCGTCTTCGGCGAGAGTGATTCGAACGAGGCACTCGATCGGGCGATTGCATCGGCGAAGGCTGCCGGCAAACCGGTGTTGTTCGATTTCTACGCCGACTGGTGCATCGAGTGCAAGCGCATGGAGCGCACGACATTCCGCGATCGTGCCGTGATCGCGGCGGCGCAGGGATATGTGTTGATCAAGGCCGATGTTACCGAGCAGTCGGCAGCGCACGTCGCGTTGCAACAGCGTTTCGGCATCATCGGCCCACCGGCGACACTATTCTTCGGCAAGGACGGTATCGAAATTCGCGGCGAGCGCTTGATTGGATTCGAAGAAGCCACAGAGTTCGCGGCGCGCGTAGCGCGCACGGCGCGCTAATCAACGCGACGTCTTTCCCAGCTTGCGCACCTTCGGCTTCAGCATGGTGCCGGAACAATGTTTGGCGCCACAGCGGCAGGCCCACGCGGCCTTGAGCTCCTTGGTGTATGGCTCGTCGAGCACGATGCCGTAGTCATAGGTCAGCTCATCGCCTTTTTCGATCGAGTGCTTGGCTTCGATGATGACGCGATCATGCTTCGGATTGCCGTCTTCGGCTTCGATCTTCCATGCACGGCAGTTCGGATCGCAGCTGTGATTGATCCAGCGCGCGTCGTTGCCGTCTTGGTTGCCGTCGATGACATAGTCATCATTGAGCGTGAACAAAAAGGTGTGGCCGGTGATCGAGCTACCACCGTACTTGTGGTCGGCACGCGTGTGGGTGAGGCGCTTGCCGCCGTATTCGATGATCTCTTGATTTTCAGCAATGTCGGCGATTGCGAATACGCCATTGCCGTGGATCGCCGAACTGCGCATTTCGATCAGTGGCTTGCTCATACGTTGGATCCATCGGCCGCGAACAAGGCGGCGCTTTCGGCGTGCACAGCTTCGATCAGTGCGCGCAGATGTTCCGGATCAATCGCCAGGTGAATGCCGTGACCCAGATTGAAGACATGACCAGAATGCGGCCCGAAGCTGTGTACCGCCTTGCGCGCCTCGGCACGAATCGCATCGACGCCCGCATACAGCACGACCGGATCGACATTACCCTGCAAGGCCACTCGATCACCGACCCGGCGGCGGGCCTCGTCGAGAGTGATCGTCCAGTCAAGTCCGAGCGCGTCGGCGCCGGTATCGGTCATCGCTTCAAGCTGGCCCATCGCACCCTTGGAATACAGAATCAACGGCACCCGCGACTCGCCCTCGCCGCGATTCAGTGACGCCGCAATACGCGCCATGTAGCGCAACGAAAATTCGCGATAGTGGTCGGCTGACAACGCACCGCCCCAAGTATCGAACAACATCAGCGCCTGCGCACCGGCATCGAGTTGCGCTTGCAGATATGCCGTCACGCTTTGCGCGAGCACGTCGAGCAAGCGATGCGCCGCGGCGGGCTCATTCCAGAGCAGTGCCTTGGCGCGTTCGAAGTGGTCCGAGCCACCACCTTCGATCATGTAGCAGGCCAGCGTCCACGGACTGCCGGAGAAACCGATGAGCGGCACGCGACCCTGCAGTTCACGACGAATCAGCGCGACGGCATCGGTGACGTAGCGCAGCGTTTGGTCAATTTGCGGCACCCGCAGCGCATCGATCTCGGCGACGCTACGCAGCGGACGCGCGAATCGTGGTCCCTCGCCTTCGGCAAAGCTGAGACCAAGGCCCATCGCATCTGGCACCGTGAGGATGTCGGAAAACAGAATCGCCGCATCGAGCGGGAAGCGCGCCAGCGGCTGCAACGTGACTTCGCACGCGCGTTCGGGCGACTGACAGAGATTCATAAATGAACCCGCGCTCGCTCGTGATGCCCGGTATTCGGGTAGATAGCGCCCGGCTTGACGCATGATCCAGACCGGCGTTCGGTCGACCGGCTGCCGTTTTAGCGCGCGTAAAAACCGATCATTCGCCAGCGGCGCGAATCCATTCGACATGAGGCTCAACGTCCTTGCGTGATTTCGTTTTGCAGTGCGCCGATGCGTCGCGGCCATTGCGCCAGCAATCCGTTCACCGCCGGCAGCTGCGCCTGCGCCACCTTGGCGGCGTTTACATCGGCGAAGGCGCCGTGTGCGAGCAGCCAAGTCGGGCCATTCGCACCGCGAACGCGCAGTACAAAGCAACTGGCGGGATCGAGACCAAGCTCGGCCACCAAGCGAGGAAAGTCGACCGCCGTCTCGGCGTAGGCAAGTTGCAGCGTGAATGCGCTGGCGGGCAAGCGCGCAAAGCTGCTTGCATCGCCGAGTGACGTGCCGTCGTTCGGCGTTGGTGCGACTGGTGCAACTGGCGCAACTGGTGCTTCGGGCAGCACTGGTGTCGCGGCTACTGGTGCGGTGGTTGTTTCCAGCGGCAGATCAGGAACGATTTCCTCGGTCACAGTCAATGGCGCCGACACACGCTGTGGCTGGTCCGTAACTTCCTCGACTGGCGCGTAAGGCGTGTTGCGCATCGGGTCGATCAAGAACGGTGGCGGTGGCGGCGTTGTTCGTGGGCGCGACTCGGTCACTGGCTCAGAATCGGGTAACGGATCGGTCGCCATGACCGCAGCCGGTTCGGACAACGGCACCATCTCGGTCGCCGGATCCGCTGGCGCCGAATGATATTTCGCCGGCGGTGCTTGCTCGGTTCCGCAGTCCCAGCCATCGCCACCGGCGGCAGGTACGCAGACGTGCTGCACGCCAGCCTCGAACACGCCGGTATTGCTGGCTTCGCCAGCCGCCTCGGCGCGTGCTGCGACCGAGGACGCGATCATGACAATCGACCATGCTGCTGTTTTACGATTCATAGCGTGATCCCGAAGGTGCCTCGATGCCTTGGCAGAACATGATATGGAAGCCCTTGCGCAACTGCTGGTCGCGAACGCCCATCATCGCGCCCTCGGCGATGTCGCGCTGCTCGTAGAACTCGCGCTTCATCGACGCGCGGCCGCCGGTCTGGCCCCATTCACGCAGCAGCGACCAGCCACCGAGCAAGTCTTGCTGCAGGATCAGGTGGTAATAGCGCGGCGACTCGTTCGGTACCGGCGGGGTTTGCATGAAGATGCGCATGGGCGCGGAGTTTAGCCGGAACCACGCCTACACCGCGCGTGACATCAGGTGGCAGCGAGACGCATCCAGTCTGCCACGGCGATGGCTTCGGCGCGTGCGCCGGGGTCGATGCCGACTGCTTCCATCTGTGCAACCGTCGCGACCTCATCCAGCGCATTGCGCAACGTCTTGCGGCGCTGCGAAAAGCCATGTCGCACCAACCGTTCGAGACGGCCGCGATCATGCGGCGGAATCTCGGTAGCCGTCTTCGGCGTGAGGCGCACGATCGCAGAGTCAACCTTCGGCGCCGGCGTAAACGCTCCCGGCGGCACCGTGAACAAGGGATCGACCCGGCAATACGCTTGCAACATCACACTCAGGCGACCATAAACCTTGTTGCCGTGTGCAGCGGCCATGCGGTCGACCACTTCTTTCTGCAACATGAAATGCATGTCGCGCACCACGGCGGCGTGGTCCAGCGCGTGAAACAGGATCGGCGACGAAATGTTGTACGGCAGATTGCCGACCAGGCGAATCGTTTCACCGGCCGCGAGTGCGGTGAAATCGACCGTCAGTACGTCGGCTTCGACGATCCGCAGCTCACCATGTTTCGGCGCCTCCGCCAGCAGCCGTGGAATCAGATCACGATCGATCTCGATCGCAGTCAGCGACTTGATGCGATCGAGCAATGGCCAAGTCAGCGCGCCCTGACCGGGTCCGATCTCGATAATGCGCTCGCCCGGTTGTGGATCAACCGCACGCAAAATGCGCTCGATGATGCCGCGCTCATGCAGAAAGTTCTGGCCGAAACGCTTACGCGCAATGTGTGGGCTGTTACTCATATCCGCATGCTCGCACGCTGACGCAGCGCCAGGTCGATGGCGAGGGCGGTCGCCGCAAACAGACTGCCGGGATCGGCGACGCCAAGACCGGCCAGGTCCAGCGCGGTGCCATGGTCGACCGATGTACGGATATAGGGCAGGCCGAGGGTGATATTCACTGCATGGCCGAAACCGGCGTGCTTCAGCACCGGCAGACCCTGATCGTGATACATCGCGAGCACCGCGTCGCAACGTGCCAGTTCGCGCGGCAGGAATGCCGTGTCGGCTGGCAGTGGACCACGCAGATCCAGACCTTGGCCACGCAGGCGTTCGAGCACAGGAACAATCACCTCAATTTCTTCGCGCCCGAGATGTCCACCCTCGCCTGCATGCGGATTCAAACCGAGTACGACGATGCGCGGGTGCGGCAGCGCAAACTTGTCGCGCAGATCAGCATGCAGGATGCGGAGCGTACATTCGAGGCGATCGTCGCGGATCGCATCGGGCACCGCACGCAACGGCAGATGCGTGGTCGCCAGCGCGACACGCAAATCGCCGGCAGCGAGCAGCATCACGACCTCGCGACCGACGCGATCGGCGAGGAATTCAGTGTGTCCACTGAATCGGTAACCAGCATCGTTGAGGACCGACTTCTGCACCGGCGCGGTGACGATGGCATCGAATACGCCCCGCTCTGCACCATCCGCGGCGGCCGTCAGCATGGCGATGACAGCGGGCGCGTTGATGACATCAAGCTGCCCGGGGCGCGCCGGTTGCGACAACGCCACCGGGCGCACGAACAGGTGGCCAACGCGATGCGGCAACGCCTCAGTGTCGGCATCGAAAACCGACAGCGTCAGCGGCAATTTCAGTGCACCAGCTACCTGCACCAACACATCGGGGTCGGCAATAGCAATCAGTTGTGCAGGCTGCGCCTGCTGCGCGAGTCGCACCAGCAACTCGGGGCCGATGCCGGCCGGCTCACCGGAGGTCACCGCGATACGCGCGACAGCACCGGACACAGTTGCGGCTCAGCCAGTGAGGCGATTTTCGATATAGGCCTCGGAGCGGATTTCGCGCACGAACTTGTCGTACTCGTGCTCGGCTTTGCGATTGACCAGTTTCGCGCGCCTGTTCACGGCGCGTCTCCTTAGTGCGGTCCATCGTGCGCTCGTTCTCGCGAAGCACGATATGCCAGCCGAGATCGGTACGGAAAGGCTCGGACAACTCGCCATCTTTGAGAATCGCCATCTGCTTGTCGATGGCACTGCCGTACTGCTCGCTTCTGAACCAGCCGAGATCACCACCGAGATTGGCGGTGGTCGTGTCTTCCGAATACTGGCGTGCCAGTTCCGCGAAATCGGCGCCACCGACAATACGCTTGCGCAGTGCGTCGATGCGCTCGCGTGCCTTGTCTTCGCTAAGCAGTTCGCTGGGCTTGATGACGATATGGTGGGCTTTGAATTCCTTGACCATCACCGTCGACTCGACGCGAGCATCGGCAAAATTGATCATATGGAAACCATTCGGTCCGCGGATCGGCTGCGAAATATCGCCCTTCTTCATGGTCGCGACGATCTCGCTGAATGCGCTCGGGATCTGGTCGTAACGACGCCAGCCCAAGTCACCGCCTTCAAGCGCCTGCGGGGTTTCCGAATACCGGATCGCGGCATCCGCGAAACTAAGCTTTCCAGCAACGATATCGACGCGGATCTTGTCCGCCTTGGCACGTGCCGTCTCGACCTGTTCCGGAGTCGGCGACTCTGGCAATCCGATCAAGATATGCGCCAATCGGATTTCGCCGGACTGCATCGTGTTGGACAGGAAGTTTTCGACTTCGGTGTCGGTGACGCCGACACGCGACTGCACGAAACGTGCACGCAAGCGTTGGATCAACAGCTCTTCGCGCAGCGACGCGCGAAATTCTTCGAAACTGAATCCGTCGCGAATCAGCGACTGGCGCATTTGTGACACGTCGAGATTATTCTGCTGAGCAATGCGTTCGACTGCGGAATCAATATCAGCGTCTGACACCACGATACCGGTCTGTTCGGCCCGGCTCATCTGCACGCGCTGGTTGATCAATCGCTCCAACACTTGTTTGCGCACGATGTCGACTGGCGGGAGTTCTCCGCCACGCGAACGGTATTGCTTGAACACGCTGTCGGTCGTGCGATCAAGTTCACTTTGTAGGATGACGTCCTCGTCGACGACGGCGACGATCTTGTCCAGCGCATCGCTCGGCAAGGCTTGCGCGCGCAGGGTGATTGGACCAACAGCAGACAGCACGAAGACAGTGGCAAGCAGGATGCGTTTCATGGGGCTCGCGGACTCACGATGAAGAGGTTCAGCCTTGCAGGACGGGGCTGGCGCAGCGCTGAACAACAGGCATTTAACGAATCCCGAGCATAGCACGCGACAGGAAATCCTCGGTTCGTCGGCCCAACGAACCGAGGCCCTTGAGTTCCAGTTCAAGCATGATGCCATTGTTCAAATCACCTTCGAAATTGCGCACATAACGACGCGCCAGCACGCGCACGGCGTAACAACAGGAATCGTATTCGAGACCACCGAAGGCTTCCAGCAACTGGTTGTCGCGCAAGCTCTGGTTCCAGCGCGCGATCAGGCGCCAGTTCGGGCTGAGCGGAATCAGACCGGCCGCATCGATTTGTTCAAGCTGGCCGCGTCGAAAGCGATAAGCAAGACGTGCCAGGCCGCGGTCGCTGTAGCGCCAAGTGGTCGCCGCATAACCCAATTCGGTCCGGTCATCATGCGCATCCCACTGTCCGCCCAAGCTGAAACTGAGCTGGTCGTTGACGATCCATTCGGCTTCTGTTGCCCAGTCGGAGCCGTTGCGGTCTTCCGGCACTTGGCCGGGCAGGACCACGCGTGGCGCATCGAAGTAATGCACTTGGCCGAGGCTGAAGCGCAGACGATCACGACCGCCGCTGTCGATCACGCGCGTGGTCAGTGCCAGCGTGGTCTGCTTCGCATCGCTCTGGCGATCGGCGCCGGTATAGCGGTTATCGCGGAACAGCGAGGCAAAGCTGTAAGTCAGTTCCTGAGTATCGAACAAGGGCAGGTCCGACTGGTCGTCGTAAGGCACGTACAACGCATACAGTCGCGGCTCCAACGTCTGCGTCCAACCGCCACCGCCCCATTTCAGCGCGCTCGAAGAACAGTCCGGCGTCGAGGCTGGCGATGCCAACCGCACGCGTCGGCGAGGCATCGCCGATGCGTTCAAGGTCATAGGCGGTGTAGCGATAACCAATTTGTGGGCGCACGAACGCAGCAGTGGACTCGATCGGCCAGCTTAAGTAGGGGTACAGATCAAGACGATCGCCATTGAGTGCGTCATCCTTCTGAAAGCGCACCCATTCCGACACCAAGCCAAACTGCGGCCCCGCCAGATTCGGGCTGAGCAGTTCGAATTGTGTGCGCGGTAGCCGCCGATACGGCTCGACGTCTGGCGTCAGCCGCGGATCGGTGACTTGCTGGCGATCACCGCCGAAGCTCGCATTCCACCAGGCACCGCGACCGCGCAGATAGGCATGTGAGGGCAGCAGGCTGGTCGCGACGGACGTCAACGATTCACCGAAGTCCTCGAAATAACGCTGGTCGGAGACATCGCGCAAGCTGGCATCGACAAACCAGTGCGCGCCTAACTGTGCCTGGTGGGTCCAGTCGAACGCGGAACGCCGGTTCCCGGTGCGGTCATCACGGTCGAGCCAGGTGAAATCGACTTCGCCGCGCTGGGTCGCACCGAGGTAGCGGAATTCACCGCCGAGCATTGCGCCACGATCACGAATGAATCGCGGCGACAGCGTCGCGTCATAGTTTGCCGCGAGATTCAGGTAATACGGCACGATCAAGTCGTAGCCGGCATTGTTTGAATTGCCGAGCGTCGGAATCAGTAGACCGCTCTGACGACGGTCATCGATTGGGAAACGTGCGTAGGGCAGGTACAACACCGGCACGTCGCCGAGCCGCAATGTGACTTGACGCGCGCGTCCGACGCCGGAGGTTTGGTCAAGATTGATTTGGCCGGCGGTGATTTGCCACGCGGGATCGGTCGGCTCGCAACTGGTGAAAGCCGCCGTGGTGAGGCGGGTCTTGCCGTCGGCTTCCAAGGTGGCGTTATCGGCACGACCATTACCGCGACCGTCACGCAACTGGAACTGCATGCCGGTCAATTCGCTGGCACCTTCCTCGTGCCAAGTAGCGGTGGCGGCGCGCGCCAGCAGTCCGTCATTCTGGAAGCGCATCGGGCCAGGGCTCTGCATCGTGCCTTCGGCGGCGTTGTAGTCGAGGCGCTCGCTCCACAGCCATTGGTCGGCACGGTTCACGACCACCTCACCTTCCAAACGGTATTGCTCGTCAGCGAGCACGCGCACGCTTCCAGCGCCGACCTCGGTATTCGCGACGGCGCGCTGTTCCGGCGTCAGTGCGGCACCCGGCACGGCGAGGAACAGTGGTACCGCACAGGCCGGGCAAGGCAGCGCGACCGAACACGTGGTCGGAGCAGCGGACGCGAAGGGCGCGATCGCGATGATGAGTGGAATAAAAACGGCGCGGCGCATACAAGTCCGACGGGAAAGACGCGTAAGCTTGCCAGCGCCCGACCGGTCCCCGCAATGAAACCGGAGAAACTCATGCCTGACGACACTGCCAAAGTCTGCAAGACCGACGACCAATGGCGCGCCCAACTCGATCCCACCCAATACGCCGTCTGCCGCTGTTCTGCGACCGAACCGCCATTCACCGGCCAGTATTGGGATCACCACGCCGACGGGATCTACCGCTGTGTCGGCTGTGGCAGCGCGCTGTTCGACTCCGGCACCAAGTTCGACTCCGGCAGCGGCTGGCCAAGCTATTTCGAGCCAATGTCGAATAGCGTATTGCGCACCATCGAGGACAGCAGCCTCGGCATGCGTCGCATCGAAGTGCGCTGCGCAGGCTGCGACTCTCACCTCGGCCACGTATTCCCAGACGGCCCGCAGCCCACAGGTCTGCGCTACTGCATCAATTCCGCGTCGCTCGACTTCACTGCACGCGCTGCCTGAACGCTGCCAACGACTGACTTTGCCGGATGCCCCCGGAAACGGTACCATTTCTGTCCCATATTGGTTGCCACCACGATGTTGCGCGTTTCCAAACTCACTGACTATGCGACCGTACTGATGGCCGCACTCGCCGAACTACCGGCAGATTTGGCCAGCGCAAGTGACTTGGCGGAACGCGCGCAGATCGAGTTACCGACGGTCAGCAAGCTGCTCAAGCAACTCGCCGGCGCCGGCCTGATCGAGTCTCGCCGCGGCGTCAATGGCGGATATCGCCTCGCGCATGCGTCGCGCGACATCTCGGTGTTCGACATCGTCACCGCGATCGAAGGCCCGATCGGCATCACCGAATGCAGCGTGCACGAAGGTGCCTGTCATCGCGAGACGCGTTGCCTGATCCAGCACAACTGGCGCCGTATCAGCGCTGCGATCGGTGACGCGCTGCGCCACGTCACCCTCGAGGAACTGCTCCAGCCTGAGATGGCAAAACCGGTGCGTGGCAAAGCAGTACCGATCCGCGTCACCGTGGCCTGAGGACACAGCGATGAGCGAAGTCGAAACCCTGATTGCGAACCGCAAGTACGAGGCCGGATTTAGCACCGACATCGAGACCGAGATTGTCCCCAAAGGCCTCGGTGAAGACACCGTCCGACTCATCTCGGCGAAGAAGAACGAACCGGAATGGCTGACCGAATGGCGGCTTGCGGCTTATCGCCACTGGCTGACGATGACACCGCCAGAATGGGCGAAGCTCGCGATTGCACCGATCGACTTCCAGGACATCAGCTACTACGCCGCGCCGAAGAAGAATTTCAAATCACTGGACGAGGTCGACCCGAAGCTGCTCGAAACCTACGACAAACTCGGTGTGCCACTGCACGAGCGAGCGCGCCTCGCCGGCGTTGCCGTGGATGCGGTGTTCGACTCGGTCTCGCTCGGCACCACATTCAAGGACGAACTCGCCAAGGTCGGCGTGATTTTCTGCTCGCTGTCGGAGGCGGTGCACTCGCATCCCAAACTGGTGCGCCAATACCTCGGCACCGTCGTCCCGACCGGCGACAACTATTTTGCGGCGCTGAACTCGGCGGTGTTCTCCGATGGCAGCTTCGTGTTCGTGCCGAAGGGCGTGCGCTGCCCGATGGAACTCAGCACCTACTTCCGCATCAACGCGCGCGACACCGGCCAGTTCGAGCGCACCTTGATTATCTGCGAAGAGCGCGCCGTGGTTAGCTATCTGGAAGGCTGCACCGCGCCAATGCGCGACGAAAACCAGCTTCATGCCGCAGTCGTCGAACTGGTTGCGCTCGATGACGCCAGCATTAAATATTCGACCGTGCAGAACTGGTATCCGGGCGACGAAAACGGTGTTGGCGGTATCTACAACTTCGTGACCAAGCGCGGCGAATGTCGTGGCGCGCGTAGCAGAATCTCCTGGACTCAGGTCGAGACCGGATCAGCGATCACCTGGAAATATCCAAGCTGCATACTCAAGGGTGACGGTTCCAGCGGCGAGTTCTATTCGGTCGCACTGACCCACCACCGCCAGCAGGCCGATACCGGCACCAAGATGATCCACCTTGGTCGCAATACCAAGTCGAAGATCATCAGCAAGGGCATCAGCGCCGGGCGCGGCCAGAATACCTATCGCGGATTGGTCAAGGTCGAACGCAACGCACAGGGTGCGCGCAATTTTACCAAATGCGACTCGCTGCTGATCGGCAAGCACTGTGGCGCACACACGTTTCCGTACATCGAGGTCAAGCATCCCGATGCAGTGGTCGAACATGAAGCGACCACCTCGAAGATTTCTGACGATCAGTTGTTCTACTGTTTGGCACGCGGCATCAGCCAGGAAGACGCGGTCTCGATGATCGTTGACGGCTTCTGCAAGCAGGTTTTCCGTGAGTTGCCGATGGAATTCGCAGTCGAAGCCAAGAAACTGTTGGAAGTGTCGCTGGAAGGAGCAGTGGGATGAGGACGTCGCCAATTCTGCGCCTCATCGGTGCCGGCGGGCACGCCACGCTGATCGAGTCAAAAATTTGGGTACTACTCGGCAACATCGACGTTGAGAACGCGAATCCATTCGCATCGATACCTGCACCCACCGACCAAAAACGATTGCTGGAAGGACCGACATGCTGAAGATCGATAACCTCCACGTCCGCGTTGCCGGCAAAGACATCCTCAAGGGACTTTCGCTCGAAGTGAAGAGCGGCGAAGTACACGCGATCATGGGGCCGAACGGTGCCGGGAAATCAACGCTGGGCTACGCCCTCGCCGGCCGCGAAGGCTACGATGTCACTCAGGGAACGGTCACGTTCAACGGTCAGGACTTGCTCGCGCTGGCACCCGAAGCCCGCGCCGCCAGCGGCGTGTTTCTCGCGTTCCAATATCCGGTCGAGATTCCGGGAGTGAACAACACCTATTTTTTGCGCGCCGCCTACAACGCACAGCGCAAATTCCGTGGCGAACCCGAGTTCGACTCGATGGCGTTCCTGAAGCTTGTGCGCGAAAAACTCAAAGTCCTTCATCTGAAGGATGAACTACTGAATCGCGCCGTCAATGAGGGTTTTTCTGGCGGCGAGAAGAAGCGCAACGAGATCTTCCAGATGGCGGTACTCGAACCCACACTCGCGATCCTCGACGAAACTGATTCCGGACTCGACATCGACGCCCTCAAACTGGTCGCCGA
This sequence comes from Rhodanobacteraceae bacterium, assembly GCA_016708465.1. GTDB lineage: Bacteria > Pseudomonadota > Gammaproteobacteria > Xanthomonadales > Ahniellaceae > JADKHK01. Next base: position 236,627 of record JADJFT010000007.1, on the reverse strand, counting down.
AGGTGTGAACCGGCTGCGCTCGCCGGAGCGCTCGTTCCTCGTCATTACTCACTATCAGCGCCTGCTCGATTACATCGTGCCCGACATTGTTCACGTGCTCTCCGACGGTCGCATCGTCCAGAGCGGCGGCAAAGATCTCGCGCTGAAACTCGAAGACGAGGGGTATGCGTGGATCAAAGCACGCAAGCTTGCTGAACAGGCGGCATTCGCATCATGAGCGGACTGCTCGAACCGCTGATTGCCGCAGCGGCGCCGGAACAACGGATCGCGTTGCAGTCGCTGAAGTTGCCGGGCGCACGCGACGAGCGTTGGCGCTACAGCTCGCTGCGGGCGTTGAATCAACGCACCTTCAAACACCAACCAATCGTCACCGCGCAGCATCCTGATTCGTTCACATCGACTACAGCGTCGCTGTCACCGCGCATCGTATTCGTCGATGGTCACTACGACGCCGCACAATCCGACATCGCCGCATTGGGCGATGCGATCACGTTGAATCCTTCCGCATCATCCGCCGACGCCCCGCAGCAGTGGCCGTTCGCGATTGCCGCGGCCGCATGCTCAGCGACACTCGACATTCGGATGGCAGCGTCGACGGCGTCGCCGATCCATCTCGTCTCGATCACCACGGCGATGGCGCAGGACGCGATTGTGCAACAGTCACTGCGGATCGAACTGGCGGCAAACGTCGAGGCGTTGGTTGTGCATCACCGCCTCGGTGACGCCGACAGCAACGCATTGGCCAATCATTGGCGTGCCTTGGTTCTGGCCGACGGCGCCAAACTGCACTGGCTCGAAACCGCCGATGAAGGCGAACGTGCCAGCATCGTCATCGGTACGCGCGCCGTACTTGGCCGATCGTCGCACCTCGACATTGGCGAAGTCGCCACCGGAGCGGCACTGTATCGCCACGATATCGATATCACGCTGGCTGGCGCACACAGCCAACTCGCGATTCGCGGCTGCACCATGGTCGCCAAGCGCCGCCATGCCGATATCCATATCGATGTCCGCCACCGAGCCCGTGACACCCAAGCCGACATCGTTTGGCGCGGCATCGCCGATCAACGCGGCCACAGCATCTTTACCGGCCAGTTGACAGTCGAAGCCGGCGCGGACGGTGCGGACGCCGCACTCAGCAACAAAAATTTGTTGCTGTCGCGGCAAGCCGAAGTCGACACACGTCCAATTTTGGAAATTCACGCCGACGAAGTGAAGGCTGCGCATGGCGCAACCGTTGGCCGCCTCGATGAACAAGCGTTGTTCTACTTGCGCTCGCGCGGCATCGATGAGGCGGAAGCGCGCCGTATCTTGCAGGTCGCATTCGCACGTGCGCCGCTGCTGCAGATCGCTCCCGCCGAACTGCGCGACATCGCGCTTGCTGCACTGGCACGCAGCCTGCCCGAGGACGTGACGTGAGCCGAATCGACGACATCGATGCGATTCGCGCCGAGTTTCCGCAGCTCGCGCGCATCATCCACGGCAAGCCGTTGGTGTATTTCGACAATGCCAACACGGCACAGAAGCCGCATGCGGTGATTGCTGCGGTCAGCGGCTATTTCAGCGAACACAACGGCAATGTCGCACGCGCCGTGCACACGCTCGGCGAGGAGGCAACGTCGCTGTACGAGGGCGCGCGCGACAAGTTGATGCGTTTCGTTGGTGCTCGCTCGCGCGAGGAGATTGTGCTCACCCGCGGCACCACCGAGTCGATCAATCTGGTCGCCTACAGTTTCTTGCGTCCGACACTGAAACCCGGCGACGAAATCCTGGTCTCGCGCATGGAGCATCACTCCAACATCGTGCCTTGGCAGTTGGTCGCTGCCGAAACCGGCGCAATCGTCGTGCCTGCGCCGATCACTGACCGCGGCGAACTTGATGTCGATGGCATGATTGCGCTGATGAATTCGCGTACCCGACTGGTCGGGCTGACGCATGTCTCGAATGCGCTGGGCACAATCAACCCGATCAAAACCATCATCGATGCGGCAGCCGCTCGCGCTATTCCAACGCTGATCGACGGCTCACAGGCAGCACCGCATTTCAAGATCGATGTTGCCGCGCTCAATTGCGATTTCTACGTACTCACTGGCCACAAGCTGTTCGCACCCACTGGCACCGGCGCCCTGATCGCGAAGCGCGCGCATCTCGACGCGATGCCACCGTTCATGGGCGGCGGCGAAATGATTCGCCGTGTCTCCTTCGAAGGCACGAGCTTCAACGATCCGCCGCATAAATTCGAACCCGGCACACCGAATATCGCCGGCTTCATCGGGCTCGGCGCCGCGATCGACTGGCTGGATGCGGTCGGCATGGATGCGATTGCGGCACGCGAAACGCATCTGCGCGATGTGATGCTCTCGGCATTGCACGAAATACCGGGCCTGCGACTGATTGGCGCCGCGCGCGAACGTGCCGCAGTGTTTTCGTTTGTCGTCGATGGTGCACATGCGCACGACATTGCCACCCTGCTCGACCAAGAAGGTGTTGCGGTGCGCTCGGGCCACCACTGCACGCATCCAACCATGCAATTTTTCGGGTTGCCGGCCACGGTGCGCGCATCACTGTCGTTCTACAACACCGAGGCTGAAATCGCGGCCTTCGTCGCTGCATTGGCGAAGGTGCGCAGGATGCTGGCCTGATGAGCGCACATCCGTCGACGCTGTACTCGGAGACGGTGCTCGCGCACAACCGCGCACCGAAGAACTGCGGCAGTCTGGTTGATGCGACCCATCACGGCGTTGCCGAGAATGCGATGTGCGGCGACCACCTCAAGCTGTCGTTTCGGGTGCATGGCAACGTGATCGCCGCAGCGATGTTTGATGGCGACTCCTGCGCAATCACCACAGCCAGTGCGTCGATGTTGACCGAAGCCCTGCGCGGCGCGAGCCCAGCACGCATTGCTGAATTGCGTGAGGAAATGCTGATGATGTTCCGTGCCGGCCCGCTAGCACGCGACGACTTCGCGGCATTCGCCGATCTCTGTCATCACCCGGCACGGCAACGCTGCGCGTTGTTGCCATTCGACGCCGCGATCGCGGCGTTGCAGACAAAGGAATAGGCATGCTGCAGTTCCGTGCCGCGGATGATTCCGACACCGCGGTTATCGTGGCGTTGGTCGAATCGGCCTACCGCGGCGGCGCCAGTCGCGCCGGATGGACTACCGAGGCGGACCTGCTCGACGGACAGCGCATCGACATTGCAGGCGTGCGCGAGGTCATTGCCAAGCCGCAGAGCCGCATCGTACTGGCGGAACGACAGGGCCAAATTATCGGCTGCGTACAGCTCGAAAAGATCGACAACCACGGTTATTTCGGCATGTTTTCGGTACGCCCGACTGAACAAGGCGGTGGCATCGGCGACGCACTTTTGCGCGAGGCGGAGCGCGTTGTTCGCGATGAATTCGCCTGCACAACGATGACCTGCACGGTGATCTCGATCCGGGCCGAATTGATCGCTTGGTATCAGCGGCGCGGATTCCGTAGCACCGGTGAATTCAAGCCGTTCCCCTACGGCGACGCGCGCTTCGGCTTGCCCAAGCGCGATGACCTGCGCTTCGAAGTTTTTGCAAAGGCGGTGCTGTGATGGATGGCTGGACCAGAGTTTGCGCACGCGATGAGATGGCACCCGGCGAGCACCGCGTCATCGATGCGGACGGCACCATGATTGCGGTGTTCAACATCGATGGTGACCACTACGCGATCGAAGATGTCTGCACGCACGATGGCGGTGAACTCGCAGGCGGCGAAGTCTTTGGCTTCGAGGTTGAATGTCCGCGCCACGGTGCCCGCTTCGATGTCCGCAACGGTGCCGTTTGCGCGCCTCCGGCCTACATGCCGACGGCGAGCTTTCCGGTACGCGTCGACGGCGATGGCGTGTGGACTCGCGACGACCGCTGGGATTAATTCAGAGCGCTGCGACGGTGCCCGATCATCGCGCTGAACGCGGCGTAATCACTACGATCAACGCATTGCCACCGCCATCGATGCGCGCAGCGATGCGATCGGCCGCCGTCGGATCCATCCACAGCGTGTCGCCAGCAGCTATCGCGAGGGCAGTTCCTTGCAGATGCGCTTGGCCATCGAGTAGATGGAACACCAGCCAAGCTTTGGCTGGTTGATGCAGGATCATCGAACCGACCAGCGGCCGCACGATCAGCTCGGCATCAAGCTCAGGATCGGCCAGCATCAGGTTGAAATCTTCGCTCGGGCCATCCAGCGGCACACCTTCCACGACGTCGTCGCCGCTGAACGCGCAGAACTCGCCGACACGATCGAGTTGACGCGTCGGCTGGCCGTCGAAACGCAATTCGAGTGCGCTGCCGCGCGCCAGCACCAGCCAGCGGCGCACGCCGGGATAACGCGAGAACGCTGCCTGCCCATCGATGACGGCGCGCGACATGCGGAAGCGAAAGCCGGCTGCGAGCGTGTCGGACGCGACCAATCCGATTTCGCGCGTCAGACCTAGCCCATTCTTCCACGGCAGCGGCGACAAATCGAAGTAACGAATGAACTGCATCGTGCTCACAGCAGCAACCAACTCGCCATACCGAGAAAAGCGCCCATGCTGACAACGTCGGTCGCCGTCGTCAGGAAAATGCCGGAGGCCGTCGCCGGATCGGCACCAAGGCGCTTCATCCCAAGCGGAATGGCGACGCCTGCGATCCCCGACATGACGCACGACAGCGCCATCGCGACTATGCAAATACCTGCCAGCGTTAGCGCATCCGGGTTCTTCTGCATCATCGCCATGACGTACAGCGCCGCCCCGGCAACGATGCCGACGATCAAACCGTTCCACCAACCGAGCAGCGCCTCCTTGCCGACCAGTTTCCAACCCTGACCAGGCTTCAGTTCCCCCAGGGTCATGCCACGCAGCGTCACTGCCAGCGCCTGACAGCCGCTGTTGCTGCATTGCCCGGACAGCACCGGCAGAAACACCGCAAGCAACACGATCTTGTCGATCGCATCTTGGTAGTAGCCGACCACGGCGGCGGCCAGAAACGCGGTGAGCAAGTTCAGCTGCAGCCACGGATGACGGAACTTGAAACTGCGTGTCCATGGCGTCGCCAAGCGCTCCTCCTTCTCGACACCAACCATCGAACCGGCCTGCGCGGAGATCTCGAACGCTTGTTGCTCAAACAGCACTTGGCCACGCACCGAGCCGACCAAGCGATTCTCGCCATCGCACACCGGATAGGCCGGATAGTGGCGCGTGACCACCTCACGCATGGCATCGACCAAGGCCATATCCGGACGCAGCGCGAACGGCTGTTTCACCATCACCGCAGTCAGCGGCTGTCCCTTGCCGGCGAACAACAGTTCGCGAAATGCAACCACGCCAACCAGTCGGCCATCACCTTCGGTGACAAAGACGTAGGTCACGAAGGCCTTGCCAACGACCTCACGCAAAGCGTCGACCACTTGGTCGACCGTGGTCTCAGGTCGAAATACCGCCAGCGGGCGTTCCATCAGGCGTCCGACCGTGCCTTCGCCGTAATGATGATCAAGCAACCACTGCTGGCCAGCACCGAACGGTGTGGCGGCGGCGATACGCTCGCGGCGTTCCGGCGGGAACTGGCTCAGGATTTCGACCGCGAAGCCGGGATTGATGGCCGTGAGCAAGTCGGCGATGGCTTGATCGGTCTCACGATCGAGCTTGCGCGCCGCGCTCTGGGTGTCGGTGCTGAGGACTGCGTCGAGCAAAGTGCGATCCATGCGGGACTCCACAATTTTCGAAACGGAATTGCGCCAATGTAGCGATTGCTGGATGCCTCCGCCAAGCATCCAGCTTGAGCCGCCGCCGCTGGCCTGCTAAAAGCCCCGGCTGAATTTTCATTTTGTTGCCAGATCGGACCCGACCATGCCACGACGCTTGCATCCGCCGTATTGCCCGCCGCGTCCACGCGCGGGAGCCTGCGCGTGAATGGCCCGCTGTCCGGCATCCGCGTGCTCGATTTGTCGCGCGTGTTGGCGGGTCCGTTCGCGACCCAGATGCTCGCCGACCTCGGCGCCGACGTGATCAAGATCGAGCGCAGCGGTGCCGGTGACGACACCCGCGAGTGGGGTCCGCCGTGGCTGGTCAATGACGAGGGCACGACCACCGAGGAATCGGCCTACTTCTTGTCCTGCAATCGCGGCAAACGTTCAGTGGCGCTGGAACTGACCGACCCGCGCGCGCAGTCGATCGTACGGGCACTGGCGCGTACTTCGGACGTGCTGATCGAGAACTTCAAACCGGGCACACTCGGGCGCATGGGCCTCGACTACGAAGGTCTGTCGCAGACGTCGCCGGGACTGGTGTATTGCTCGATCAGCGGCTTCGGCCAAGATGGCCCGAACGCCGCCAAGGCGGGTTACGACGCCATGATCCAAGCTCAGGCCGGACTGATGAGCATCACCGGTGAACATGGTCGCGGACCGGTCAAGGTTGGCGTTGCGGTGATCGACATGATCACCGGACTGTATGCCGCGAATGCCATCCAGGCCGCACTGATCCAGCGCCAGAGCAGCGGTCGCGGCAGCTGGATCGATACCGCGTTGTTTGATTCGGCGGTCGCCATCCTTGCCAATCAGGGCATGAACTATCTGATCGCCGGCGAGATTCCGGAACGGCTCGGCAGCGCGCATCCAAATATCGTGCCTTACCAGAGCTTCCCGACCCTCGACGGTGACATGTTCATCGCCGTCGGCAACGACATGCAGTTCCGCCGTTTCTGCGAGATCGCGTCGGCAGACTGGGCCGATGACCCGCGCTTCACCAGCAACAGCCTGCGTGTGACCCACCGCCACCTGCTGGCACCGCTGATCAGCGAACGGATGCGCACGCGCTCAAAGGCGGAATGGCGGCGTGCTTTGGATGACGCCAATATTCCCTGTGGCCCGGTACAGGACCTGGACGAGGTATTCGCTGATCCGCAGGTCGATGCCCGCGGCCTGCGCTTCGATCTGCCGCATACGCTGCATACACATCTGCCACAGATTGCGAACCCGCTACGCTTCGATGGCCGCCTGCACCATTCCGAGCGGGCACCGCCGCTGCGTGGCGAACACACCCACGAGGTCTTGCTGGAACTCGGTTACAACGAAGCGTTAATCGACGAACTCGCGGCAACAGGCGCCATCGAACTGGCAATGTGAAATAGAATCGGCGCAACGCAGGAAGCGCCCATGTCCACCGCACTACTCGCCGTCATCGTCTCGATCATCCTCAGCCACAGCATTCCGGAACTCGGCCGGCTGCGTCATTACGGTTGGTTCGAGGCTTGGCTGCGCGGTGATTTCAATCCGCTCGCCGGCGGTAGTTTGTGGTCTGGACGATTCGGTGGATGGTGGTCGGTCGGGTTGCCAGTCCTGATCGTTGCGCTGTTGCAAATTCTTTTTGCCGGCAGAGCCTACGGCTTTCCGTCCTTCCTGCTGGCGATGGTGGTGCTGTTCTATTGCTGGGGTCCGCGCGACCTCGATGCCGATATCGCTGCGGTCACCCACGCCACTGACCGTGATACTCGTATGAGTGCCTTGCAGAACCTTCCAACCGATCCGCCATCACCCGCGCTCGGGCTCGACGGCCGCAGTTTGGTCGATGCCGTGTTCCGCGCGGCACTGACGCGCTGGTTCGGCGTGTTGTTCTGGTTCCTGTTGCTTGGCGCGACAGGTGCGTTGCTGTATCGGTTCGTGCAACTGATCGCACAGTCGGAGACCTTTCGCTCGGCGCTGCCGCGCGCGCACGCCGATGCGCTGCGTGAACTGCATATCCTGCTCGATTGGCCCGCCGCGCAACTGATGACGCTGTCGATGGCGCTCGCCGCCGATTTCGATGCCGTGACGCAGAGCTGGCGCGATTTCCACCACGGCATTGGCCAGGGTTATCTGGTCCGCGACATCGGCTTCATGTTCGCTGCTGCGCGCGCCAGTGTCGACGCCGAGGACGAAGATTTCGACGACGAGGCAGCGAACACCACCTTGCTGCCGCTGCATCAGTCGCATTCGCTGATCTGGCGCATCCTCGTGGTCTGGATGGCGGTGCTGGCGCTGTTCGTGCTCGCCGGTTGGATCGGCTGATCAGCCCAATCCCATCGCAAGCTCACGCCGCCCTTCAGCCGAGCGCCTGTTCCAGATCGGCGCGCAGGTCGGCCACGTCTTCGACACCCACCGACAGTCGCACCATCGCATCACTGATGCCGAGTGCCTTGCGCTTTTCGGCCGGTACTGATGCGTGGGTCATGATCGCCGGATGGTTGATCAAGCTCTCGACGCCGCCAAGCGATTCGGCCAGACCGAAGATCTGACAGCGTTCCATCATCTTGCGCGCTGACTTCAGACCGCCCTTGACGACGATCGAAATCATGCCGCCAAAGCCGTCCATTTGCTTCTTCGCCAGCGCATGCTGCGGATGTGATTTCAAGCCCGGATAAATGACACGATCCAGCTTCGGGTGCTGTTCCAGCCACTTCGCCAACTCGCCAGCATTCGCGCAATGCGCCTGCATACGCAGATGCAAGGTCTTGAGACCGCGCAGGGCGAGGAAGGAATCAAACGGACCCTGCACGCTACCGACGGCGTTTTGCAGGAAGGTGATCTTGTCTTCCAGTTCGCGGTGGTCACCGACCACCAGCATGCCGCCGACGATGTCGGAGTGGCCGTTCAGGTATTTCGTCGCCGAGTGCATCACGATGTCGGCACCGAACTCGAGCGGCCGCTGCAACATCGGTGAACTGAACGTATTGTCGACCGCGAAGATCAAACCGTGCTTCTTCGCGAACGCCGCCACTTTTGTCATGTCCACCAGTTTCAGCAACGGGTTGGTCGGCGTCTCGGCCCAGATCATGCGTGTGTTCGGGCGTAGCGCGGCCTTCACTGCGGCGAGGTCATTCAGATCGACGTAGCTGAAATCTAGCCCGGCAGAGCGGCGCCGCACACGCTCGAACAGGCGGTAACTGCCGCCATACATGTCGTCCATCGCAATGACGTGGCTGCCGGTGTCGAGCGCATCCAGCACGGTCGCGGTTGCGGCCAGACCCGATGCAAACGCGTAGCCCTTACGGCCGCCTTCGAGCGCGGCGACGCAGTCCTCGTAGGCAAAGCGCGTCGGGTTGTGCGAGCGTGAATATTCGAAGCCTTGGTGCTCGCCAGGACTGCGCTGAACATAGGTGCTGGTCGCGTAAATCGGCGTCATCACCGCGCCGGTGCTGGGATCGGGCTTCTGTCCAGCGTGGATGGCGCGCGTACCTAGGCCGCGCACAAGTTTCGACTGGGCCATGGATTCATCTCGAAAATGGGCGCATAGCGTAGCGCGGCAGCTAACATTGCCGCATCTCTTTTTCAGGCGTGGCCATGCGCGTTCTCGTTTTACTTTTCGCCATGTTGGGCATCACCGCGATGCCGGTACTCGCGGCGATACCTCAGACCGCGATGCCCGAGGTGACGCCCGAAGACTATGCGCATGTGCTGCCAAGCGCGCCGCGTATCGGTCTGGTACTCGGTGGCGGCGGTGCGCGCGGGGCAGCGCATATCGGTGTGCTCAAGGTGCTGGAACGCGAGCACATCCCGATCCATGCCATCGTCGGCAGCTCGATGGGCTCGATCGTCGGTGGCTTTTATGCGGCCGGTTACACGCCGGAGGAAATCGAGGCGGTGATTGCGTCGATGAACTGGAAGGACTTCTTCAGTGACGACCCGGCGCGCGCCGAAATGCCAATGCGGCGCAAGGACGATGACTACCGCGACCTGCTCGATTTCAAACTTGGATTGCGTGAAGGCAAGCTGATCGCACCGCGCGGCGTGCTGCAAGGACAGAAGTTTCTGGGCCTGCTGCGGCGCATGCTGATGCCGTATTGGGAACTGGATGATTTCGATCATTTGCCAATCCCGTTTCGCGCGGTCGGCACCGATATCGGTCACGGCGAACAAGTCGTGTTCAAGGACGGTGACCTGTCGCTGGCGATCCGCGCCAGCATGTCGGTGCCGGGCGCGTTTGCGCCGATCCGGGTCAACGGACGACTGATGGTCGATGGCGGCATCGTCAACAACGTGCCAGTCGATATCGTCAAGGCGATGGGTGTCGACCGCGTCATCGTCGTCGATGTCGGCGAACCGCTGATCGATGAAGACTCGCTCAGTTCGCCGCTCTCGATTACCCTGCAAATGATCACGGTGCTGATGAAGCAGCGCACCGATCAAGCGCTATCGCAGATGGGGCCGCAAGATGTGCTGATTCGCCCCGACCTCGGCGATATGAGCAGCGCCGGATTCGACCGCTCGGTCTCGGCCATCGCTATCGGCGAGCAGGCCGCCATGGCCGTGGTCGCACAACTCAAGACATTGGCGTTGCCCGCCGACGCCTATGCCGCCGTGCGTCTGCAGCAGCGTCGCCTGCCGTTCGAAGCGCCGCCGATCGACTTCATCGAAGTTAGCGCCCAACGCACACGAGCGCCGCTGTTCGTACACACCGCGATGCGCGACTTGCTCGGCAAATCACTCGACCAAGCCGAAGTGGAACAGCGGGTCGGCGATGCCTACGGCACCGGCCACTACGAACGTATCCTTTACAACCTTGCCCGTCGCGGCGAGGCCACTGGCCTGCTGGTCACGCCGGTGGACAAGGGCTGGGGTCCGAACTTCGTCGGTTTCGGCCTGCAGTTGTCCGATGACTTCAACGGTCGCAGCGACTACCAACTCGCGGCAGAAGCGACCTTCACCGGCCTTTCCGAACATGGCGCCGAAGCGCGTGTGCGTGCCGATCTCGGGCGCGTCGCCGCACTCAGTGGCGAGTGGTACCAACCGTGGGGCGACCACGGGCAGTACTACTGGAAACCGGAGATTCGCTTCGATGCCCGCAACCAGTCATTTCGCGCCGGGGTCGATTCGCTCCAAGCACGCCTGCGCCGCGCCCAAGCTGGCGCACGAGTCGGCATCAACATTGGCCGCAGTTGGCGCATCGAAAGCGGACTCGAATACAGCCACAACCGCGCACAGGTGCAGAACGGCGGGATCGACGGTGTCGTTGGCTTCACATCGGACGCAGCCAGCTTCGTAGTCGCCGTCGATCACGACAGCCTCGACGACATCGGGTTCCCGACCAGCGGTCGCCGTGGTGCAGCCGAATTGACCGTGACCCGACCCGGGCTCGGCTCCGATGCGAATGGCGAAGTGCTGCGTGCCGACTGGCACCGCGCATTCTCGTTCGATCGCCACCGCCTGCTCATCGGCGCCGAAGCACAGACCAGTTGGGGCAGCCCAGACACCTTCAATTCGTTCGCCACACTTGGCGGCTTTACGCGTCTGTCTGGCTTCGGCGAGCGCGATCTGAACGGCCAACACAGCGCACTCGCCCGCGCCATCTACTACCGCCGATTCGGCGACATGTCGCGCCTGTTCGCCCTGCCCGCTTACATCGGCGGCAGTGTCGAAACCGGCAATGTCTGGAATACCCGCAACGCCGTCAGCCTCGACTCGCTGATCTACGCCGGTTCATTGTTCGTCGGCATCGACTCGCCGCTCGGCCCGATATTCTTCGGCTACGGCATAGCCGAAGGCGGCGAGGACTCGCTTTATCTCAGCTTCGGTTCGTTGTTTGGAGAACGGCGTTGAGCCACGTTGGGTAGGGGCTGACCGATGACGATGTCACGCCCATTGCGATCACTAAGACGAACGCCGACATTCACGATCACGGCGATACTCACGCTGGTGCTGGGCATCGCCGCGATCGGCTCAATGTTCACCATCGTCTACGGCGTGCTGATCGCGCCTTTGCATTACGGTGAACCGGATCGATTGGTCAGTCTTAGTCTGCAGACCGCTGATTTGCGCCCGTCATCGCAGCCGCCGGCGGTCTACTTCACCTACCGGCAATTCGCGACACAACTGGCCGAGGTCGGGTTCTATCGCACCGGTAACACCAACATTCGCAACGGCGGCGATGCCGATCTGCCGCAACGGGTCACGGCAACGTGGTTGACGGCGTCGATGCTGCCGTTGCTTCGCGTGGCGCCGCTGCTGGGCCGATCGTTCACGGCCGCCGAAGAGCAACCGGGTGGCCCGAGCGCGGTGATTCTCAGCGAAGCCGAGTGGCGATCGCGTTACGGTGCCGCGAACGACGTCCTCGGCAAGACGCTCATGGTCAACGATGTGCCGCGCGAAATCGTCGGTGTCATGCCCGCATGCTTCGCATTTCCGGACGCCGACACGCGTGTCTGGCTTTCGGCCAGGCTGCGCAACGACGCCACCGTCGGCGAGTTCTTGTACTCGGGCGTCGGGCGACTACGAGCCGGCGTGAGCGCGACGCAGGCGCAACGTGAACTCGAAGCGCTGCTGCCGGAAATGGCCACCATGTATCCGCGTTTGGAATCGGGTGGCTCGACGGCGACATGGCTCGCCGAGAGCGGCCTCACTCCCCGCGTGACGACGTTGCAAGACACATTCACCGCGGGCATTGCCGGCACGCTGTGGATGCTTGCGGCAGCGGCTGCGCTGGTTCTGCTGGTCGCGTGGGCAAACGTCACAAATCTCATGCTGATCCGTGCCGATACACGCCAGAACGAACTCGCGGTGCGCGCCACGTTGGGCGCTGGTCGGCTACGCATCGCCGCACATTTTCTTGGTGAATCGCTGTGCCTGAGTGCGATCGCCGGGGCGCTTGCACTGTTGGTCATTCATATCGCCGTACGTGCACTGGTGGCATTTGGACCGAACAACCTGCCGCGACTCTCGGAACTGAACGTCGGGCTGACGACCGTGGGCTTCGTCACCATGATCAGCCTCATCAGTGCATTCCTCGGTGCCGCCGTGCCGTCACTCCGGTGGCGTCGCGCGAACTTGTGCAACCAGTTGCATGACGGCGCCCGCGGCGGTTCTGCGGGCAAGTCGCGACAGCATCTGCGCATGAGCATCGCGGCCTTGCAGATCGCGCTCGCGCTGGTGGTGTCTGTCGGTTCGGCGCTGCTGCTGCGCACCGCACAGCGGTTGAGCGACGTTGATCCCGGATTCGATGGCGAGGACGTCACCACGCTTTGGACGCTGCTGCCATTTGCGGGACACGACGATGCCGCCACTGTCGCCTTCCATGCGCGCTTGAGCGAGCAGGTTCGTGCGCTGCCGTCGGTGACCGCCGCGGGCCTGACGATGCACCTACCGCTCACTCCCGGCGGATTACGGAAACAGGCATTCCGGATCGAAGGTGATTCACGCACGCTGGCGCTGCCAGTCAATGTCGTCGATGAGGGCTATTTTTCGGCGCTGGGCATCGCAGTGCTTGCCGGCCGCACATTCAGGCGCGATGGCGGCGAGCGAAACGCAGACATCATCATCAATCAGAGCGCGGCAGCGATCTTGTTCGATGAGGCAGATGGCACGGCGGCCGTCGGGAAGCAGTTGACACTCGCTCCATCGGGATTGACTTGCACGATTGTCGGCGTCGTCGCTGATGTGCGCGAGCAAGACTTGGCGACGGCGCCCGCGGCGATGATTTACCTTCCGCACGCCCTGGCCATCGGCACCGACGTCGATGCGAGGACCCCGCGCATGATGGCGCTGGTCGTGAAAGCGAAGGGATCATCGGATGCGCTGATACCGGCGGTCCGGCGTATCGTGCGCGATCTTGACCCGACCGTGCCGATCTTCAACATCGCGACAATGGACGACATTGTGCGCGCATCGACTGCGCGTTTGTCATTGACGCTGATGCTGATCACCACCGCCGCGGTCATCGCCCTGCTGCTCGGCGCGATCGGGCTGTACGGCGTGATGGCCGCCATGGTCACCCTGCGCACCCGCGAGTTCGGCATTCGCATCGCCCTAGGTGCCAACCCGACCCAGGTCGCCAGACTGGTCGTCACGCGCGGCCTCGCACTGACCGCCGCCGGCATCACTGTCGGCTTCGTCCTGTATGCGATCGCCGCGCCCTTCCTACGCGCATTTCTGTACGACATGACACCGGCGGATCCGCTGACGCTGGTCGCAGTGACGCTGGTGCTCGTCAGCGCCGCGGCTCTCGCCAGTTGGCACCCGGCCCGACGCGCCGCACGCATCGATCCCGCAGAAGCGCTGCGCGCCGAGTAGCACCCACGCTTCCGGAGGCGCGTAACGGCTGCAACTCGATCGGCGCGGACGGTGCGAGATCAGGAAATGTGTTCGGGCCGAAAGGTGGTCACAATAGGCGCATGAACAAAGTCCGCGATCTGTTGCTTGATTGCCGTATTGAGTTGCGCTCGTTGGTGCGCGATTTCCAGAAGACCGAACTGTGTCGGCGCATTGATGATCTGCGTGCCGAGTTGGCGCAGGGCCGTCCGTCGGCATCGGAAGCGGAACCATCCAGCGTGGCGGGTACCGATCAGGTGGCGCAGGCCTGGCGCATGGCGGCCGAGGATTTGAAGGTCACCGCGCCGGCGATCTACGAACTGCTGACAAAAAAAGCCGCGCGTCTGCTCGCGGCCGCATCGGTGCAGAACGCATCGACTGCGCTGGCACCGGCCGATGCCGACACACCGGTTGCGGTGTCCGCGGTGATGGCGAGGCCTGCTGCGGCTGCAGAAAATACCGCGGCCGCCGCAGCCACGCCGATCGATCCACCCGAGCCGGAGGCCGTGGTCGTGACCGCCGCGCCGCAGCCGCCGGCCGCGCCTACCGAACCGCTATCGCACAGTCCGACCCGCGAGGTGCTGGAACTGATTGCGCGTAGCAAGCGCCGCTTCACAGAGGTGCAGCGTGAATGGTGCGTCGGCGAGGCGCTGGTACGTTCGAGTTTCACGGTTCATCCGAACGAATTCATCGCGCTCGGTGACCATGGCATGGCCCGCTACATCCTCGACAGTGAGCCGACGGCCGACGAATGAGCCGACGGCAGCGGCTATTGCACGCGTCGACGCAGGTAATTGAGCAAGTCGATGCGGGTGATCAACCCGAGGAATTTTTCGGTTTCGGTGACGATGGCGACGTGGCCCTTGTCGAAGACCGGCAACAAGGCTTCGATCGGAGATTTCACGTCGAGTTTGTCGAGCTTGGTGACCATCGCGGTGCTGACCGGATCGCGAAACTTCGCTTCGTCGCCGTAGACGTGCATCAACACATCGCTCTCATCGACGATGCCGACCAGATGCTCGCCGTCCATCACCGGCAACTGTGAGACGTCGTACAACTTCATCCGTTGATAAGCGACCGTGAGCAGATCATTCGGGCCAATGACAACGGTGTCGCGCTGCGAATACGGGCGATTGATCAGGTCACGCAAGTCGTTGTGTACGGTGCGATCAAGGAAGCCGTTGTCGAGCATCCAGTAGTCGTTGTACATCTTCGACAGGTATTTGTTGCCGGTGTCGCAGACGAATGCGACGACGCGCTTTTTCGTTGTCTGCGCACGGCAGAACTTGAGCGCTGCGGCGAGGATGGTGCCGCTCGACGACCCGCCAAGAATGCCTTCCTTCGCCAATAATTCGCGCCCAGCCAGAAAACTTTCCTTGTCGCTGATCGCATACGCTTTCTTGACCCGCGAGAAGTCGCTGATTGACGGCAGGAAGTCCTCGCCAATGCCTTCAACCATCCAACTGCCGCTCTTGGTGCTGAGCACACCATCGTTGATGTATTGCGCCAAGATCGAGCCGACTGGATCAGCGATCACCAGTTCCACATTCGGCGCCTCACGCGCGAAATAGCGCGACAGGCCCGTCATCGTGCCGCTGGAACCGACACCGAATACGATCGCATCCATGTCGCCGTCCATATCGGCGTAAATCTCGGGGCCGGTGACTTCTTCATGTGCCTTCGGATTGCTCGGGTTGCCGAACTGGTTGATGAAATACGCTCCAGGCGTATCCTGCGCGATGCGTGCAGCGAGGTCTTGGTAATAAGCCGGATGACCTTTGGCGACATCGGATCGGGTCAGCACCACTTCCGCGCCCATCGCCTTGAGATTGAAAATCTTCTCGCGGCTCATCTTGTCCGGCACCACGAGGATGAGCTTGTAGCCCTTCTGCTGTGCGACCAGCGCCAAACCGATGCCGGTATTGCCGGCGGTCCCTTCCACCAAGGTTGCGCCGGGCTGAATGTGGCCATCGCGTTCAGCGGCTTCGATCATCGACAGACCGATGCGGTCCTTGATCGAACCGCCGGGATTCGCACTTTCAAGTTTCAGGTACAGCTCGCACAAACCGGTGTCGAGTTGCTGCACCTTTACCATCGGCGTGTTGCCGATCAATTCGAGCACGCTGTTGAAATGGGGCATGACAGGAATCCGCGAGTGATTGAGCGCGCGATGATAGCCGAGCCACAAAAACGAACGGCCGGGGCATTTCGCCACCGGCCGCCGCCGAGGAGCACCGTCTGCTTGCGCAATCCGGTTCAGGTGCTCCCATCGCAGGGTCTTGCCCTGCACGATTCCTGCCGCACCTCGTGTGCGGCGACCTCACTCGAGGACTCGATACCTCAGGCCCGGTGCTCCCAGATGTGGGTGAGCTTATCCTTGGCCCACAATTTTTCCTTCCTCAATCGCCCGAGCGTGACGTCATCAATGGGCAACACGCCCAGTTCGGCGTCACGGACCTGCTTGTCGAGCTCGCGATGTTTGAGGAACAGACTCCGGAATTCCGAACTCTGGCTCATCATTGCCTCGACTTCACGCTGTTGTGCTTCGAACATCAGCTGACCTCCCTTGCATGCAAAGGCGCCACGGCGCGCCGCGCGACCGGAGGGTCGACGGCGTGGGTGCGCGTGGTTGGACTCGGATCCGAACAGTGGATGCTGGCGTGCACTCGCGCGCGGGCCACACGGTGGTGGTCGGCGGCAGATTCCTCGGAACAGCAACACGCTTGCATCGTCGGACCTTCCTGCCATGCCGTGAAATGGATCGGAGCGGCATGTCGCTTGAACCTACTCCGTTCCCAAAAGCCCGGCAAGCCGAATTTTTCAGCTCGGAAATTCAGTCATTTGCAGGTTAAAACGGTGTTATTTCCCGACCAGAATGATCTCAACGCGACGATTTCTGGCCTTGCCTTCGGTGCGCTCATTCGAGGCCACCGGGACATCCTCGCCACGCCCGATCGCGGTCATGCGCGAGGCATCCACACCACGCGCGACCAAGGCCGCCAGCACCGCCTCGGCGCGCTGCTGCGACAGCACCTGATTGGCGTTGTCGCTGCCACTGGCATCGGTATGACCTTCGATGCGGACCGCGCGCGTGGTATCGCGGTTGACGAACTCGATCACGCTGTCGAGGTTGGCAATCGCGTCCGGCTGTAGTTGCGATCGCCCTGGCGCGAACATCGCATCGCCCAACGTCATCACGCTACCGCGCGCTTCCTCGCGCGCCGACAGCGACTGCATCTGCAGGCGCAAACTGTCGGCCGCGGCCATCGCCAGTTCGGCTTCGCGCTTGGCCAACTCTGCCTCGGCCGATTGCGCTACCGCGACACGCTTGGCCTGATCCGCTTCAGCGCGTGCGGCCACTGCGTCAGCAGCACTTTCCGCACTTTCCGCGCGCGCCGCATCGGCATCACTGCGAGCGCGATCAGCGTCTTCCGCGCGCGCCAGCGATTGCAGCCGCAATTTCTCGGCTTCGAGTCGCGACATCTCGGCATCACGGCGACTGGCTTCGAGCAAGATCTGGTCGCGTTCGCGCTGTAGCGAAGTGAGTCGTCGCTCTTCCAGCACCGCATTCGCCGCCGCGATGGCAGCGTCTAACCGGCGCTCGGCGAGATAGGCCAGATGCGCACGCTCATCGCCGCGCTGGCCAGCCAACTTCATCAGCGCCAGCGTCTCGCGTACCCGCGTGGTTTCCGACGGCGCCAAACTGCCGATATCGGGATCGTTCTCGAACGCATGCAGTTGCTGTTCGATACGCTCGTATTCGAGGTCGCGCTTGGCCGCCAGCGCCGGCAGCGCCAATGCCAGCAGCCACAGGCAAATCAGGGGCAAGCGGCGGTTCATGGCAAATCTCCGAGCAGTTCGGCACGCAATTTTGCATTCTCCGCAGCTTGGGCGTCGGCGGCAGCGCGCAGGTGCGCCACCCGTGCTCGCGCCATCGCCAGTTCAGCATCAGCGGCGGCCTGCGCCGCTAGCCGAGCGGCCCGCTTGTGATCACCCGCAGCCAAGGCTTCGCGCGCCTGGGCGACGCGCTCCTGAGCGAACCGCAACTCGACCGGGGCATACACCGCAGCCTCGGCGGCCAGTGCGCCCTCAACGAGCAGGGCCGATCGATCGACGTCACCGGTCGGCATCGGCGTCGACGCACAAGCAGCCAACAGCAGCAGAATCGGACCGGCAAGATGGATTTTCATTCGCAAAAATGTCATAAGTCGCACGCATCCAAGTTGCCGGCTATTGTGGAAAGCCCCGACGGGGTTTGCAACGGTAACTCGACGAAGATCACGCGAGGCGCGCATGGACATCGGCTATTTCCTTAAACTGATGGCAGAGAAGGGTGCGTCGGACATGTTCCTGACCACGGGCGCGCCGGTGAACATCAAGGTCGAAGGCAAACTATACCCGCTCGGCAACACCGGCCTGCCGGCCGGCATGGTCAAGAAAATCGCCTATTCGCTGATGGACGAAGGCCAGGTTCCGGCGTTCGAGCGCGACCTTGAATTGAATATCGCCATCGCCGTCAAGGAAGCCGGTCGCTTCCGCGTCAACGTCTTCAAGCAGCGTGGCGAAGTCGGCATGGTGATCCGCGCGATCAAGAGCGAGATCCCGAATTTCGAGATGCTCAAGCTGCCCAAGGTGCTGTCCGATCTGATCATGGAGCCGCGTGGCTTGATTCTGGTCGTCGGCGCCACCGGTTCGGGCAAGTCGACGTCGCTCGCAGCGATGATCGACTTCCGTAATACCAATACCAGCGGCCACATTCTGACCATCGAGGACCCGATCGAATTCCTGCATCGCCACAAGAAGTCGATCGTCAACCAGCGCGAGGTCGGGCTGGATACCAAGAGCTATCACGTGGCGCTGAAGAACGCGATGCGCGAAGCACCGGACGTGATCCTGATCGGCGAAATCCGCGACCAAGAAACCATGGAAGCAGCGATCGCGTTCTCGGAGACCGGGCACCTCTGTCTGGCGACACTACATTCAAACAATGCTGACCAGACCATCGAACGCATCCTGAACTTCTTCCCGGAATCGGCGCACAAGAACATCTTGATGAACCTGTCGTTGAACTTGAAAGCGGTGGTGTCGCAGCGGCTCGTTGTCGGCAAGGACGGCAAGCGCATGCCGGCGGTCGAAGTGCTGATCAATACTCCGGTCATTCGCGACATGATGCGCCGCCAAGTGGTGCATGAAATCAAGGAAGCGATGGATCGCTCGCTTGAGGATGGCATGCAGACCTTCGACCAGGCGTTGTTCCGCATGTACAAGGGGATGGCAAGGTCGAACTGGAAGAAGCGCTCAACAAAGCCGATTCCCGTGACGGTCTGGCCCTCAAGATCCGCCTTGCCGAAGGCGGTGGTACCGCCGATCACGACCCCTACGATCCCAACGCGTTCTGACCTGCCAGAGCGTCAACCCGGCGGCGCATCAACCTGCTTTTCGGGTCTTGCCAGATCAAACGCCGGCAGACTCAGGCAATGGTCGTTGATGCGGCAAATGGTCGGGAATGGCGTGAGGTCGACCTCGAAGCGTCGGGCACTGTAGACCTGCGGCACCAAGCAGCAGTCTGCGATCGAAGGCAGATCGCCCTCGCAAAACTCGCCCGTGGACGGATTGTCTGCAATCAGCTCCTCGAAGGCCGCGAACCCGCGATTGATCCAGGTACGGACCCAGCGCTCGCGCTCGATCTGCGGCATGTGGTCTTCCAATGCCAGATAGTTCAGCACGCTGAGATTGCCGAGCGGCGAAATATCGGTTGCGATCAGATGCGCTAGTCCGCGCGCCCGTGCACGCTCACGCGCAGTGCCCGGCAGCAGGCGATGACCATCGTAGACCTCTTCGAGATACTCGATGATCGCCAATGACTGGCGCACGATACGACCGCCGTCGATCAATACCGGCACGCGTTCCTGCGGATTCAAATGATGGAATTCGGACTGGCGGTGCTCGCCGTCGTCCTTCACCAGATTGACTGGAACAACCTCGTGTTTCAGTTCCTTCAGGTTGAGCGCAATGCGTACCCGATAGGAGGCGCTAGACCGCCAATAGCTGTAGAGCTTGATGGTGCTGTCCACGCTGCTTCTCCTTCGCTGTGTCGGTGAATCTAGCTCACGACCGACAGCGCAACAACTACACCTAGGTCAACGGACCAGTGGCGTCATCGTCTGTTCGATTGCGCCGAAGACGCTGCGCCCATCGTGATCGAACATTTCGATGCGCACAACGTCGCCAAATTTCATGAACGGCGTGCTTGGCTTGCCATCGCGCAGCGTTTCAACGGTGCGCTGTTCGGCGAAACAGGATGCACCGAGGCGGGTGTCCTCGTTCGCGACCGTACCCGAGCCGACAATCGTGCCGGCCGACAAGGGCCGCGTCTTCGCAGCATGTGCAACCAACTGCGCAAAATTGAATTGCATATCAACGCCCGCCTCCGGCGCACCGAACCACTGCCCGTTGATATGCGTGGTCAACGCAAGGTGCACCTTGCTGTCAATCCACGCCGCACCGAGTTCGTCCGGTGTGACGAACACCGGGCTGAGGCCCGAACGCGGCTTTGAATTCAGAAACCCGAAACCCTTGGCGAGCTCGTCCGGAATCAGGTTACGCAGGCTGACATCGTTGATCAGGCCAACCAACTGGATATGGCCCGCTGCTTCCTCTGGCGTCACCGCCATCGGTACATCGTCGGTCACGACCACGACTTCGGCCTCGAGATCGATGCCATAGGCTTCACTCGGCACCACGACAGCGTCACGCGGGCCGAGGAACCCGGCGCTCGTGGCCTGGTACATCAGCGGGTCGGAATAGAAGCTGGCCGGCACTTCGGCACCGCGCGCCTTGCGCACACGCACGACATGCGGGAGGTAGGCGCTGCCATCGACGAATTCGAATGCGCGCGGCAACGGTGCCGCCAGCGCATTCATATCGAGATCGAATGCATTTGCGGCACGGCCGGAATTCAGTGCTTCACTCAACGCGTTCAGGCGCGGAGCGGTGTTGTCCCAGTCTTCCAGCGCCTGCTGCAATGTCCGCACAATGCCGTCGGCAATGACCGCCTTGGTCAGATCACCATTCACCACGACCAGCGTGCCGTCACGGCCACCTTGCTTGAGAGATGCAAGTTTCATTCGTACTCCGGATGCAGCGCGCTCAGTGTGGCGCGACGAAATGTTTCTTCAACCCCTGCCAGCACTGCGCATAGTCGCGTTGCCGATGGGCGGCAGCAAGCGCCTGCGCCGTCGGCGTAATGACCAGACTGGTTTCGAACATGAAGGCCATGGTGTCGACGATGTAATCCGGTTTCGAGAGATCGGCGACGCTCGCCTTCTCAAAGGTGGTGGCATCCGGGCCGTGCCCGGTCATGCAGGTGTGCAATGACGCGCCGCCAGGTGCAAAGCCATCGGCCTTGGCGTCATAGACGCCTTCGATCAGTCCCATGAATTCGCTCGCGATGTTGCGATGGAACCATGGCGGCCGGAAGGTGTCCTGCATCGCCAGAATTCGCGGCGGAAAAATCGCGAAATCCATGTTCGCTGTGCCGGGCACAGCACTCGGACTGGTCAGCACGGTGAAAATCGACGGATCGGGATGGTCGAAGCTGATCGAACCGATGGTGTTGAAGCGGCGCAGATCGTATTTGTACGGCGCGTAGTTGCCGTGCCAGCCGACGACGTCGCAAGGCGAATGTCCGATGCGCGCCGACCACAGCCGGCCCTGGAACTTGTGGACGAGTTCGAAATCACCCTCTCGGTCTTCGTAAGCGGCTACCGGTGCCAGAAAATCACGCGGATTGGCAAGACCATTCGACCCGATCGGCCCAAGATCCGGGAGGCGCAAGGCATGCCCGAAATTCTCGGCGACGTAGCCACGCGCATCACCGTCGATCAGTTCGACACGGAAACGAATTCCGCGCGGAATCACCACGATTTCCAGCGGTGCCGCGTCGATCACACCCATTTCGGTGACGAAGCGCAGACGACCTTGCTGCAACACAATCAGCATCTCGCCATCGGCATTGACGAAGAATCGATCGATCATCGACGCATTCGCAGCATAGACATGCATGCCGATACCGGCCATTGCTGCCGGCGAGCCATTGCCAGCCATGGTGTACAGACCGGCAACGAAATCGGTGCGCTGCGACGGAATCGGACACGGCGACCAGCGCAACGGATTCGGATCTGCAGCCTGTTCGTCGAAACGATTGTGGAACGTGCCTTCCGATATCGGTTCGAAGTGCTGATGCATCGATCCTGGGCGGATGCGATACATCCACGAGCGCAAGTTCACATGCCGCGGCATGGTGAACGCAGTGCCGGAAATTTGTTCGGCATACAGCCCGTGCGCCACGCGTTGCGGCGAATTACGTCCGACCGGCAAGGTGCCGGGAATCGCCTCGGTTGCGAATTCATTCCCGAAGCCGGACTGATAGCGCAGGCTCATGTCACAACACTCCGCGGCGCATTTGGTCGCGTTCGATCGACTCGAACAGGGCCTGGAAATTGCCTTCGCCAAAACCTTCGTTGCCCTTGCGCTGAATGATCTCGAAGAAGATCGGACCGACTGCGTTCTGAGTGAAGATCTGCAACAACTTGCGTTGCTTGGTTTCAGGATCGGCGTCGATCAAGATCTTGTTCTCGCGCAGCCGCGCAAGGTCTTCGCCGTGATTCGGAATGCGCTCATCGACGACGTCGAAATAGGTATCCGGCGTATCCAGAAACTCGATACCACCAGAACGCATGGCTTCTACCGTGGTGTAGATGTCGTCGGTAAAGCAGGCAATATGTTGGATACCCTCGCCGTGATACTGGTTCAGGTATTCGTTGATCTGCGACTTCGGATCATGCGACTCGTTCAACGGAATGCGGACCATGCCGTCCGGCGCGGTCATCGCTTTCGACACCAGGCCGGTCTTTGCGCCCTTGATATCGAAGTAGCGGATCTCGCGGAAGTTGAACAAGCGCTCGTAGTAATCCGCCCACTTCGCCATGTTGCCGGCGTAGAGGTTGTGGGTCAGATGGTCGATGAAGGTGAGACCGAAACCCTTGGGCATCATTTCCGCACCGGGCAACCATTCGTAGTCCGGATCGTGGATGGTGCCCTTGTCGTCGTAACGATCAACGATATAGAGCATGCAGCCACCGATGCCTTTGATCACTGGCGCTGCGACCGCCTTGGTCAACTCACGTGGGCCGATCTGCTCAGCACCATTCTTCAGCGCCTGCATCCGCGCCCACTCGGCAAGCTTGTTCACACGAATCGCGAAACCGCATGCGCTGGGGCCATGTTCGGCGGCGAAGTCGGCCGCGAACGAATCCGGGTCTTCATTGATCAGGAAGGTGCAATCGCCCTGACGATAGGTCGTGATCGGCCGCGTCTTGTGTCGGGCGACCGCGGAAAAACCGAGACGCTTGAAGTAGTCGTGCAACATCTGACTTTGAGCGACTGGGGCGGCGAACTCGACAAACTCGAAACCGTCGATCCCCATCGGATTGGCGAAGGTAATGAGGTCCGCGGACGACTTGGGCTGTGCGCTCATGGCAATGCTCCGGCTGACGTGGGAACGCAGGCATTCGCTGCGGCTAGCAGGCATTTTAGTTTCATGTGAAACTAGTTTCAAGGACAAACCACCATACGCGCACGCATGGCCAATTCAGCCCTCGACCTCGAACGCTTCCTGCCCTACCGGTTATCGGTGCTGACGAACACCATCAGCCAAGCGATCGCGCGCGACTACGGCGAGCGCTTCGGGCTCGCCGTCACCGAATGGCGCGTGCTTGCTGTGCTCGGCCGCTACGCCGGGTTGTCGGCGATGCAAGTCGCCGAACGCACGGCAATGGACAAGGTCGCGGTCAGCCGCGCGGTGAACGCGCTGCTGAAGTCCGGTCGCATTCGTCGTAGTACACACGCTGAGGACAAGCGCCGCTCGGTGTTGGCGCTGTCGGCAAAGGGCCGCAAGGTCTATGACGAAGTGGCACCGCTGGCATTGCGCTACGAGCGCGAACTGCTGGCGGTGCTGGACGAGGTCGAACGCGCCGCGTTGGAACGTATTCTGGACAAACTCGTCGCTGCCGGCCACGACGCTCTGATGCGCGCGGCAGCGGCCAACGCTGGCCGCTGAAACGACAACGGCGACCGAAGCCGCCGTTGTCGTCCCCTGTTCCTCGTGGCACTTACTTGACGCCGTGCATCAGTTTTTGGATCAACGGCGCAAGCAGGAACAACAACACGCCGCCGATCAAAAGAATCCAAAAGCCCTGCTCGTATGCAGCCTGTGCAGAGGCGACGGTCATGCCGCCTTCGCCGCTGGCGTGACTGGCGAACAACCCGGACAGGTTGTTGCCAATTCCGGTCGACAAGAACCAGCCACCCATACCGAATCCGACCAGGCGCAGCGGTGCCAGCTTGGTCACCATCGACAGGCCGATCGGCGACAAGCAAAGCTCGCCAATCGACTGGATCCAGTAAACGGCGATCAACGTCCAGAACGGAATCTTCAGCGTCGCCGGATCGACCAGCGACGACAGCGCGAACATCAGCAACAGGAATGCCAGGCCGTTGAAGAGAATGCCGAGCCCGAACTTGCGTGGAATTGACGGATTCCACGAGCCCATCTTGATCCAGGCCCAGGCAATGATTGGGGCGAGCACAATGATCGCTACCGAATTCACGCTCTGGAACCACGCGGTTGGGAAGGTCATGAAGCCGAGGTCGCGATTCACGATCTGATCGGCGAGGAAGGTGAAAGAACTGCCGGCCTGCTCGAAGAACATCCAGAACAGGATGTTGAAGGCGAAGATGATCAACATCGCGATGACCTTGTCGCGCGCGACCGCACCATTCTTGACGCCCTCGACGACAAGCATCACGGCGAGCAGCACGAACATCACCGTCAACACGACCTGCAGCTTCTCGGCGCCGATCGCAAGCAGATAGTAGACGACCGGAACGGCAGCGGCGGCGCCGAGGAATACGGCAACGACACGACCGAGTCCACTCGCACCCTCTGGCGCTTCGCCCACACCCTTGAGCTGACCGCGACCGAACCAGAACCAGACAAGCGAGATCAGCATGCCGATCCCGGCAGCGATAAATACCATTTTGTACGCCGGCATGCTGTCATCGCCAAAGATCTTCTGCGCCAGAATTTGAGTCAGCAGCGGCGAGATCATCGCGCCAAGGTTGATGCCCATGTAGAAGATGGTGAAACCAGAATCACGGCGTTCGTCGCCGGCAGAATAGATCTTGCCGACCAACGTCGAGATGATCGGCTTGATCAGGCCGTTACCGACGACGATGGTTGCGAGACCGAGCTTGAACACGGCCTCGCTCGGTACCGAGATCATGAACAGGCCGGCCGCCATGATGACTGCGCCGACCAGAATCGAACGCTGATAGCCAAGGAACTTGTCAGCAACGAGCCCGCCGAAGATTGCGCCAGCGTAGACGAGTGCGAGGTAGGAGCCGTAGATCAAGCCGGCCGACTGCTGACCCGAGGGATCGCCGCCGTGAAACTGGGCAACGATGTACAGCACCAACGCCCAACGGATGCCGTAGAACGCGAAGCGCTCCCAGAATTCCGCCATGAACAGCATCCACAGCGGCCGCGGATGGCCCATCAACTGGCCGAATTCCGGCGGTGCCGACTGGTTCGGCAGGCTTGCTCCACTCATTATCTTCTCCTCAAACTGATACGACACGACGGACGCCGTGCACGGCCGTACCCGAATCCGTCGGGCAAAAAAGTGCGGAAGATTTAGCGGCGCGTGCGCGATGCGTCAAACGCTTATCGTGCTGCGCCGCAACAATCGAACGCGCGTTCGCGTCACGCGCCCAGCACCGAACGGACATCGAACAGTTCCGGGAAGAAGGTCAGTTCGAGCGCCTTCTTCAGGAAACCGACCCCGG
This sequence comes from Rhodanobacteraceae bacterium, assembly GCA_016708465.1. GTDB lineage: Bacteria > Pseudomonadota > Gammaproteobacteria > Xanthomonadales > Ahniellaceae > JADKHK01. The sequence continues at coordinate 210,648 of JADJFT010000007.1, read as the reverse complement.
ACGAACCGCCGGTGCCGCGCTTGTAGCCGATCACGCGTTCGACGGTCTTCATATGCCGAAAGCGCCAGTGCTGGAACTGCACTTCGACGTCGACCAGCAGCTCGCACAGGTGATAGGCCTCCCAATGCGCGTCGGCATCCTCATAGATCAGCTTGAATACCGCCACTAAATCCGGATGCCGCTGGTATGGCTCGGACCAATCACGTTCGATGCAGGACTTCGGCACCGCGTGGCCGCGTCGCGCCAAATGGCGCAGGAATTCGTCGTACAAGCTCGGCGCTTCAAGCACCGCACGCAGGCCACGCGCAGCGGTCTCGTCATAGGCAAACACTTTGAGCATGTCGACATTCTTGTTGCCCAGCAGAAACTCGATGGTGCGGTATTGCAGCGACTGGAAGCCCGAGGCCGGGCCGAGCACATGACGAAATTCCAGATATTCGCTCGGCGTTAGCGTCTCCAGCACCGACCACATCTCGATCAATTGCTTCTGGATTGACTTCACCCGCGCCAAGATTTTCTGGACTGGATCGAGGTTATCCATCGCCAGACAGGTCGCCGCCGCACGCAACTCGTGGATCATCAACTTCATCCACAACTCAGCGACCTGATGCTGGACGATGAACAGCATCTCGTCATGGTGCACTGGATTCGATAGTGGCTTCTGCGCCGACAGCAGTGTCGCCAGATCGAGATAGCCGTTGTAGGTGAGACGGCTGCGCAAGTCAGTGTGGATGCCCGCCTCAAGTGCGCGCTTGTTGATTTCCATCAGATTTCCCCAGACCAAGGCGACGCAGTCTAGCGGCGCCAGAAACCATCCCGGCAAATCAGTACACTGGTCGGCCCAATCCTCGCTAGCGAGCAGATTCCGCCATGCCTTCGATCATGATCTCCCGACTCGCACGCGCTGCCGCCGTGCTGGCCGCCGTATTCGCCGCCCTGCCTGCTTTCGCACAATCCCCCGGAATGGTGATTTCGGAATATTTGGCGAATCCATCCGGTACCGACTCCCCGTTTGAATACGTCGAACTGGTCGCAACCCGTACGATCGACTTCACGGTGACGCCCTACACCGTGGTGTTCTCGAACAACGGCACCGCGACGGCCAACGGTTGGCGTGCCGGCGCCGGCTTGACCTACGCCTTCGCGATCACATCCGGGAGCGTTGTTGCTGGCGATGTGGTCTATGTCGGCGGATCTTCCATGGTGCCGACTGGCACCAAGCTGCGGACCATCAACACCGGGACGACTGCGGGCGATGGCACGATCGGCAATGCCAACGCGACAGGGGTACTCGGCAATGGCGGTGGCAATGCCGACAGCATTGGCCTATTCGATGTCGCCGTCGCCAGCCTGACCAGCAGCACGGTACCGGTCGATGCGATCTTCTACGGAACTGGCACTGGCACGGCAGTCGTCACCGGCGGGTCAGCGGGCTACGAACTACCGGTAAACGATCGCTACAGCGGCGGCAAGCTGCAGACCACCAGCTTTATCGCGCTGGAACCCGCGAACGGCACGCCGACGCATGCCACCGGCGCGTTGAATGTTGCAAGCGGCAGTTGGCCCACAGTGCGCACGTGGGCCACCGCGGCTGCGACGGCGGGCACGACAATCACCCTGATTTCGCCGCCCAACCTGACGATCAACGATGTGACCCAGAGCGAAGGCAACGGCGGTACAACGACGTATACCTTCACGGTCAGCCTGGATGCACCGGCACCGACCGGCGGCGTCACCTTCGATATCGCGACCGCGGACGACAGCGCGCTGGCCTCGTCCGACTACATTGCGAAGTCGTTGCCCAGCCAAACCATTCCAATGAACAGCTCGACCTACACCTTCGATGTCCTCGTGAATGGCGACACCATGTTCGAACAAAACGAGGATTTTCTGGTCAACGTCAGCAACATCATCGGTGCCACGCCGAGTAGCGCCCAAGGTCAGGGCAGCATTCAGAACGACGATTCCGAACCAACGCTGTCGATCGGCAACGCCAGCCTCATGGAGGGTTCTTCCGGGACCACAAACGCGCAATTCAACGTTGATCTCAATGCTGCGTCAAGCTTGACCGTCACGGTGGATTACGCCACTGCCGATGGCACCGCAACTGTGGCCGACAATGACTTCGTAGCCACGGCCGGTACGCTCTCTTTTTCTCCCGGTCAAACCCACCAGACAATCTTGGTTCCGGTCAATGGCGACATGACCTACGAGCCAGATGAGACCTTCTTCGTCAACCTGAGCAATCCGAGCCAGGCATCGCTTTCTGACGCTCAGGGGGTAGGACAAATCTGGAACGACGACGATGCGGCGGACGTGAGTACGCAACTCGTGGCGACACCTGACTCGGGCTTTCCGGGCGACACCGTGACCTTCACGATGACGGTGACCAATAGTGGGCCGAGCACCGCTTACACCCCATTTTTCTACTTGCAATTGCCGACAGGGCTTCAGTTTCAGAGCCTGAACGGCGGCGGCCTGATGTGCTCCGCTCCGCCCATCGGAAATTCAGGCACGATCACCTGCTTCACGGTCTTCAATTCGCTGCCTGTAGGCACTACGTCGATCCTCGCGACAGCAACGATTGCACCGTCGGCCGCGCCCGATTCAGTGTTGACTGCGAGCGCGACGGTCACATCGACAACGATCGACCCGAACCCAGCGAACAACACGTCACCCGCCGCAATTACGGTCTTGGGCCGAGTGATACCTGCCACGCCTGTTCCGACACTGGACCCGCGCATGCTGGCACTGCTGGCGCTGCTGGTGCTCGGAATCGCCGCAAAAAGCCTGCGCCACGCCGGCTGATTTCTGTGCCATGGGAACGAAACGAAGGCGCCTGCGGGCGCCTTCGTAGTTTACGGGAATCAATCATCAAGCCGGGTCTGTTGGTCAGCAGCGTGGTCGCGCAAGTACAAGGTGAAGTCGCGATAGGCGTGGCGCGTGCGGGTATTCACGATCGTCGCCTGCGACGACTCCAGGCGCGGGCACCACAGCAAACCAGGCCACGGCGGGTGCGTTGCCAATTCCTGATTCGGCAACCGGCCAATCGCATAGCAGGCGAGCAGATTGTCGTAACCGAGACGCAATGCGACGTCGCCGTCATTTGATGCGCTGACGACCACAAATGGCGTGTCGAGCGCGGTCACCGCCGCTTCTGCCGCCACTGGTTCAGGCACTGCGACAATCTCCGCGACACCGCCAAGATCAATCCGCATGAAGCCGTCGTGCAGGCGATAGAACGCCCGCAACTCGTCCGGCAGTTCACGCCCGATGCGCTGCTCGGTCGCAGCAATGGCGGCCTCGTCGGCAGCGACGGCCCAATCCGATGCGCCGAAGAACCAGCGCTGCCACCAGACTGGACGCTCGAACGATGTCAGTAACCTGTCGATGTCCGCATCGGCGAGCGTGTTGAATACCACCGCCCGCCGCTGCGCAATTTCATCAGGTGACTTCGATGTGGCCGCAGGCGACGGGTCGGTGAACCCGCCCACACCAACCGTCATCGCCAAAACCGCCAGCGGCACTGCCAACAACGCCGCATAGACGCCACCCGTCAGCAGCCGCGAAGACCGCGACATTGGCACCACGTCGAGACTGCGCACGATGTCCTCGGCTTGGGCAATCCGCGGCTGGGAGCGTGTAGCCGGCCCGATCTCCTGCTCCAGCGCATCAAACACGGCGCGCAGCTTGCGCGCATGCAAGGCCGCTGGCGGCACACCGCCGTGCGCGAGAACACGCTTAATTGCACGACGGTTCTGCAGCAGGCCAGAGACCTGGCCGAGCTGGAGCAGCACGATCAGCGCCGGCACGACCAGCCCGAACGCGATCGCGACACCTGCGCCGATCAGACAGGCCAGAACCAAAAATCCGATACGCAACCCGTACCAGCGTGCCGGCAGCATCGCCTGAACGATGTGGCCACCATCCAGCGGCGGCACCGGCACGACGTTCAGATAATTGATCGCGAGAAACACCCAAGCTGAATACAGCAGCCAATTTTCGCTGTGCTGGGTGAGCGCGATCACCAACAGCAGCCAACCGATCACGATGCCCGGTAACGGACCCATCAGCGACATCCACGCCCGATGCGTGGCGCGCGGATGGGTTTCATGCCCGACGGTGACGCCACCGACCAGTGGTAGCGCCAACATCTGGACGTTGCGATACCCAAAGGCGCGCATCGCAAGGTAGTGCCCAGCTTCGTGAATGGCGATGACAACAAGCAGGATCAAGGCGAACTGCAACCCAAAGACGATGCCGCCGACGACCATGAACAAGGCGACACTCACCACGAACAGCAGCCACTGCATCGCGGCTGTCGGTGCGCGCTCGCGAATGCGCGCACTGGTCTGCGCGATCTGCGTCAGTCGCGCAGGCGGAATCGGCTCGCTATTCGCCGGCCATTTCGGCCGCGACCAGAACGCCCGCAATGCGCGCAATGCGAAACCGAGACGTGGACGCGCAATGCCATCGCTGCTCTCGACCAAATCGCCGCGTCGGATCAGCCGTTCGCGACGCGTGTTCATCCAGCGTCCGGCGAGATCCACGATCACCGAGTCACTGGTCGCATCTGGCGCGGCGACACCGTGGCGCGCGACGAACAAAGCATGCGCCGCGAGAATGTCTTTCATCGGCGCCGGTGCAAGCAATTGAGCAGGCTCTTCGGACGTCGCGGTAATCGCGAAAAATGGATCACTGGGTTGACTGACGAGGGTGCGGCCATCGGCCAGCCGAGTCGCCAGATAGCTGATGCAACGATTCGGTGTTTCCGCGAGAAACATCGGCACCAGAAATGCCAGTGTGCCATCGCTCTCACGTCGCCAGCAGGCAATCGCGCGTACATTCGCCGCCGCGATCGGCTGTGGCGTGATCGATAGCCACTGCGGCCCGGTAAAACCCAGCGTCGACCATTCCCGATTCGCCACCGCGATCACGTCTTCAGCGGCAAGCAACGGTGACCAGTCACCCGCAACACACCGTGCCGTCTGCTTCAAGAACGGCATCGCCAACATCGCACGCAACTGCAATACCAGAATGACGAAGACGATGGCGGCGATAATCGCGATTAGGTCGAACATGCAAGACTTCCGACAAGATGTCCCGAATTAACCGAATGCTGCCGACCGTGCAAGCCCGCGCAGCAGCGCCATATCAAACAGCGAGGCTTGCGCGGGGGCTGCGTCGCTTGCTATCTAGCCGACCTGCCTCGGGAGGGTGCAAATGAAGACCGTAGCCAGTTTTACGATCGGGTATCGGCAGGTACTCGATCAGGACGGCCGCATCGTCGATGCGCTGCCGGAGTTCGCGCGCGATCCGGCCGTGCTCGTCGATCTTTACCAGCGCATGAGCTTCACGCGCGTATTCGACGGCAAGGCGGTGGCACTGCAACGCACCGGCAAGCTCGGCACCTACGCATCCAGTCTGGGTCATGAGGCGGCGCACATCGCGATCGGTGTGGCGATGAAACCCGAGGATGTGTTTTGCCCGATGTATCGCGAATATGGTGTGCAGTTCGTGCGTGGAGTAAAGCCCCGTCATGTGCTCTTGTATTGGTGCGGCGACGAGCGTGGCAACGATTTCACCGGCCCGAAGCACGACCTGCCGTGGTGCGTTCCGATCGCCACGCAATGCCTGCATGCCGCCGGCGCCGCACTCGCATTCAAGTTGCGCCACGAACCGCGGGTTGCAGTCAGCGTGGTCGGCGACGGCGGCTCGTCGAAGACCGACTTCTACGCGGCAATCAATTCTGCCGGTGCCTACACCCTGCCCTACATCGGCGTGATCGTGAACAACCAGTGGGCGATCTCGGTACCACGCAGCGCCCAGACCGGCGCCGAGACACTGGCACAAAAAGGCCTCGCCGGTGGACTTCGCTGCGTGCAGGTTGACGGCAATGACGTCATCGCCATGTTGGCGGTGATGCAGGAAGCGATCGCGCATGCACGTCGCGGCGAAGGCGGCACGGTGGTCGAAGCGGTGACCTATCGCCTGTCCGACCACACCACCGCTGACGATGCCCGCCGCTACCGCCCGGACGACGAGGTCAAACAGGCGTGGGACCGCGAACCGCTGAAGCGCCTGCGCCGCTACCTCGAAGCCCTCGGCGTCTGGGACGAGGCCAAGGAACAGGCGTGGAAGGAACAATGCGGGCGTGAGGTCGACATCGAGGTGAACGCTTACCTCGAAACCAAATCACAGCCGATCGAATCGATCTTCGACTATCTGTACGCGGAAGCGCCGCACGACATTGCCGCGCAACGCGCACAGGCAATTGCACTGGAGGGCCGACCACATGGCTGAGATCACGTTGATCGAGGCGGTGACGCAGGCGCTCGCGTACGAGATCGCGCATGACCCGAGCGTCGTCGTGCTTGGCGAGGATGTCGGCGTCAATGGCGGTGTGTTCCGCGCTACTGCCGGTCTGCATGCACGCTTCGGTTCCGAGCGCGTGCTCGACACGCCACTCGACGAAACTGCGATCGCCGGCCTCGCGGTCGGAATGGCCTTCCAGGGCATGAAACCGGTCGCCGAGGCGCAGTTCGATGGCTTCATTTACCCGATGATGGACCACATCATTTGCCACGCTGCCCGCATGCGCAGCCGCACCCGTGGCCGCCTGCACTGTCCGATGGTGCTGCGCGCACCGTGGGGCGGCGGCATCCGCGCGCCAGAGCATCATTCGGAAGCACCGGAAGCGCTGTTCGCCCATATCCCCGGTCTGCGCGTGGTGATCCCATCCAGTCCGGCGCGCGCCTATGGCCTGCTCTTGGCGGCGATCCGCGATCCTGACCCGGTGATCTTCTTCGAGCCGAAGCGCATCTATCGACAGTACAAAGAAGAAGTGCCAGACGATGGCGAAGCCCTACCGCTCGATGTCTGCTTCGTGTTGCGCGACGGCTCTGATGTGACCTTGGTGACTTGGGGCGCACATGTCAAAGAAACGCTGGAAGCCGCGGATGCACTCGCGAAAGAAGGCATCTATGCCGAAGTGATCGACGTTGCAACGGTAAAGCCGCTGGACTTCGATACGATCCATGAATCGGTGCAGAAAACCGGCCGCTGCGTGATCGTGCATGAAGCCGCGCGGACGGGTGGTATCGGTGCCGAGATCGCGGCGCAACTCGCCGAAAAAGCAATGTTCGACCTCGTCGCGCCGGTGGAGCGCGTCACCGGCTACGACACGCCGATGCCGCTGTTCCGCCTCGAAATGAAATACCTGCCCAGCGTCGAGCGCATCCTTGCGGCGGCGAAACGCACGCTCGCGTACCGCTGAACCAGGAGATCGACATGAGCACCGACAAGGATTTCCTGTTGCCCGACCTCGGCGAAGGTTTGCCTGACGCCGAAATCGTCGAATGGCTGGTCAAGGAAGGCGACAGCGTGATGCTGGACCAACCGCTGGTATCAATGGAGACCGCCAAAGCCGTGGTAGAAGTCCCTTCGCCTTATTCCGGCGTGGTGACCAAAACTGCACGGCAAAGCCGGCGATGTGATCGATACTGGTGCGGCACTCGCGAGCTTCGCCGTTGATCCGGCACTGCCACAACGCGCCGAGGCTGAAGACACTGGGCACCATCATGCACCAAGGCCCAAGCCGACTGCGCCGGAACCCCCGTCGGTGACCACCGCCGCACCAACGGAACGGGTCGATGCCGGCACCGTTGTCGGCGCGATGCAGGCCAGTAACGAGGTCAAGCACGAAGCCGCCATCGCGATCGGCGGCATTAAGGCGATGCCAGCGGTGCGTGCCGCCGCAAAGAAGCTCGGCGTCGATCTGACACGCGTGCGCCCGAGCGGCCCCGATGCCGTGATCACGATGCAGGACGTGAAGAACGCCGTTGCGAGTCCACCATCGCTGGTCGCAACTGCGACCATCCAAGCAGCAATCGTCACGCCACCAACGACAGCGGCCGCGCACGGTGCCTATGCGACCGATCCGCGCTCGCTTGCCGGCAAGCCGGTGCGCACGACGCCACCAACCGTGAACGCTTCGGGCCAGCCAGAGCCGATCCGCGGCGTGCGCCGCAACATGGCGCGTATCATGGCCGAGGCACACGCCCAAGTCGTACCGACCATGCTCTGCGACGATGCCGACTTGCATGCATGGGCACCGGGCAATGACATCACCGCACGGCTCATCCGCGCCATCGTCGTTGCTTGCAAGGCCGAGCCAGCGCTGAATGCATGGTTCGACATGGCCAATAGCACGCGCACACTGCACCGCCGTGTCGACATCGGTATCGCGGTGGATACTCCCGAAGGTCTATTCGTGCCGGCACTGCGAAATGCCGACATGCTCGATGCAGGCAGGATCCGCGAAGGTGTGAACCGGCTGCGTGCGCAGGTCGAAGACCGCTCAATCGCCGCGGACGAACTCAAGGGCTACACGATTTCCTTGTCGAACTTCGGCATGTACGCCGGTCGTTATGCGACACCAGTGATCGTGCCGCCGTGCGTCGCAATCATCGCCGCCGGCAAAGGCCGCCATCAGCTCGTGCCAGTGATGGGTGGCATCGAAACGCACAAGGTGCTGCCGCTATCGCTGACCTTCGATCATCGCGCCGCAACCGGCGGCGAGGCCGCACGCTTCCTGAAAGCGATGCTCGACGACCTCGCGCGCCCGAGTTAGGGCAAGACGCCGCGCTTCGACGCGGCCGTCTGCGTGTTCGTCTTCATCGCGTCACGGTGCATCCAGACCGAGATCACCAGTGTCGCGATTTCAACGATCACGATGAAGACGAATAGCAGCCAGTTCAGCACCGTACCGCCACCACGCACGCGCACGTCCGCCAGATCAACGAACAGGTCGCCGGCGAACATCGCGATGAAAACACCGGCGAATCCGAGCAGGAAAGCGACGCCGATGCGGAATCCCGCAGTCATGATCGACGTCCAGACGAACACGCCGCGGATCTGTTTCCAGCGCATCACTTCCTGATACGTCGAGCCGAGCAGGACCAGCACCATCGTCAGCAAGGCCCAATGCAAGTCGGTGCGTACGATCCACGAACCGGCCTCGCGCAATCCGCCGACGCTGGAGTCCGGCTGCGCGGTGCCACCGGGATTGAAGGTCATCGCCGCCAACATGCCACCGCCGAGTATCAGCGACCAGAGCACCACCAAGCCGAAACTGCCAGCGCTCTTCGCAAACACCTCGCACGACACCACAAAACGCGACAGCAACCAGCCGACCCAAAAGATCACGAGGAACTCGACGGCGAACGGCAAGACCAGCAGCCACGGCGGCAAATCATGGGCAAGGATGGCGCGTGCCATCAATCCATAGACGATGACCAGCGACAACACGCGAACGATCACGCTGACGAGGTCGGAACGCTGTGATCGTACGAATTCGGCGTCGAATTCGGCTTCGGAGTAGCCACCGAGTTCGCGGCGCTGATCGGCTTCGGACTGGCGTTTGCGGCTCATGGCCGCGATGCTACCTTGATCGCGTCCGCGGCCTCAGCCATGCAGCAACTGCAAGAACACCGAGAAAGGCACCGTAGGCATATAACGTCGCCAGCACCTGCGCCCAGATCGGGTGATAGCCGCTGGTATCAGTCCGCATTCCGAACCCCATGGCCAGGGCGCTGAGTACCATCGCAACCAGCAGCGCCAGCGTATCTATGCGATTACGCAAGCTGGACCGCGGCGTTTCCGCCGGCAAGAACCAATACCCGCCGCCGACGATCACGAACCAGGGCAGGAATAGCAGCAGCGCGAGTGCACTCATGCCTGTGCCGACTTCTTTGCCCGTGCTTCGGCTTCCTGCGCCACCAGCGCCGCCAATCCGGCTGACACATCGGCGGATGCGATGCCAGCGGGCGCCCGCGCGATCATGACCTCATCGAGAAACAATTCATCGTTCGCGATGGCCGCTTCGCCTAGCTTGATCCGCGCGATGGTGGCGCCGGCATCTTGGCCATTTGCAAAACCGATGCTTTGCGCCAACACGCCAACCGATTTCTCAGTGAGCTTGAAGTAGTAACGGCCATCCCGTTCCCGATACTGCTTCAGCTCTGGCTGCAGTACGTCACTCGTGCGGGTTGATTCCGTTGCCACGACTGCCGTCGCCGCGACCGAACGTAAACCCACTGCCTCGCGCAGCCGCACGATCAACGGGCGCGATTGCGCACGCGCGCGCTCGGCGCCGCGCAGCAGCAAGGTTTCAACCTGTTGTGGATTCGTCATGAAGTGTCGATATCGCTCACGCGCCGGCGCAAGCTCGCGATCGATACGCTCGAACAGCGCCAGCTTAACCTCACCCCAGCTAATGCCGTCTTGGTAGGCGTTGCGCATCGCGGCAGTTTCAGCCGCCGTCGCGAATGCTTGGTAAATCGAGAACAGGTGCGATTCATCGGGATTCTTTGCATCGCCCGGTGCTTGCGAATTGGTCACGATGCTCATCACCAATCGACGCATCGTCACCGGCTCGTCCCAAAGCGGAATGGTGTTGTCGTAACTCTTCGACATCTTGCGACCATCGAGTCCCGCCAATGTCGCGGTCGTCTCGTCGACCTGTGCCTCCGGTAACGTGAAAAAGTCGCTGCCGTAAACGTGATTGAAGCGCTGGCCAAGGTCGCGCGCAATCTCGATGTGCTGCACCTGATCACGACCGACCGGCACTGCATGCGCATTGAACATCAGGATGTCCGCCGCCATCAGCACCGGATACATGTACAGACCGGCACTGATGCCGGCATCGATATCGACGCCCTCAGCAGTATTTGCATCGACCGCCGCTTTGTAGGCATGCGCGCGGTTGAGCTGGCCCTTGCTGGTAATGCAGGTCAGCAACCACGTCAGCTCCGGGATTTCGGGAATGTCGGACTGGCGGTAGAACATCACGCGCTCGGGATCGAGCCCAAGCGCCAGCCACGTTGCAGCGATCTCGAGCGTCGAGCGCTGCACCCGGATCGGGTCCTGGCAGGAAATCAGCGCGTGATAATCGGCAAGAAAGAAATACGAATCGGCATTCGCATCGCGACTCGCCGCGATCGGGGGCTTGATCGCGCCGACGTAGTTGCCGAGATGCGGTGAACCGGTGGGCTTGATGCCGGTGAGGACACGACGTTTGGACATGAGGGTCAAATTCCGCTGAAAAGAAGATCGAGTGCAGCAACGATGCGCGTGTGTTCATGCCAAAGATATGCAACCTGCTGGCACGATCTGTTGGGTGAGCATGATGACAACTTCACCGGCGACATCAAACCCAGGATTCCGCTGCATAAACCCGGTAAACGGCAAAGACCATGTGCATGCTTGGCCCACGGCAATGACTGCAAACCTGAATGAACGCCTCGATCGACGGCATCGCGCCGCGAACCGGAACCCCGTTTCCCGCATCTCATCGTTGCACCCATCACCAACGACGGAGGCGACAATGAAAGCGATGTTTGGAATGATCCTGGCCCTGGCCACCACCACGCTGAGCGCGCATGTGCACAACTTGGTCGACCTGCAAGTGGTCGATCGCGACAGCGGTCGCATCCTCGACGTACAGCACAAGCAAGGGCGTGCCTATGTCGCCGGGGAACCGGGTCATCGCTACGCGGTGATGATGCAGAACCGCACCGGAGAGCGCGTCATGGCAGTGCTCAGCGTCGACGGCGTCAACGCGGTGACCGGCGAAACCGCCGACCCTTACCAAGGCGGCTATGTGCTCGGTCCGTATGAGCGCGCCGAAGTCAACGGCTGGCGCAAGTCGATGAGCGAGGTCGCGCAGTTCGTGTTCAGCGCGCCGGAATGGAGTTATGCGGCGCGCACCGGTCGCCCGCAAAACGTCGGCGTGATCGGTATTGCGGTATTCCGTGAGCGTGCGCCGGTCTATGCGCCGCCGTCGCCGCCGATCTATCGTGATAACGACTGGCGCCGCAAGGATGCACAGGCCCCGTCAGCTGCAAAGGAAGCCGAAGCGATGGCGCAACGCAATCAACCTGCGCCGACTGGCGCCGGTGCATCGCATGATTCCGCCGCACCTTACGCCAAGCGCGGACGTAGCGAAGATTTTGCGTCGGAACTCGGCACTGGGCACGGCCAACGCGAGTGGTCGCAGGTCAACACCACACAGTTCGAGCGTCGGTCGTCGCGCCCGGATGAAGTGGTCGAACTACAGTACGACACTTGGCAGCACCTGGTTGACCGCGGCGTAATCCGCCAGCCGCGCTGGGGCCGCGAAGAACCAAGTGCCTTTGCCGGCCGCTTCGTACCTGACCCGTGAAGTCCTAGTTCGGCTGGCGCGTGATCCGCCACGCGCCAGCCAGTCCACACAGCGCGCCGGTCGCGAGCAGAATCGCGATCGGCGTCGCCATTTCTGCGTAAGAAAATCCTCGCCAGGTGGCACCCTCGATGCCGATCACCGCCCATTTCACCGGGCTCAGATTCGACAACTCAAGCATCCACGGTGGCATGACAAACAAGGGAATCATTGCGCCACCGACCATGGCTAACGGCATCATCACCGCCCACGCTGCGCCGCTCGCGGTCTGCACCGTTCGCCCGAGACTCGCCAGCAGCATCATCAGGCCGGTAAAAGCAAACGCTGAAGCAATGAAAGCCAACAACAGTTTCGACAACGAATGTGGCACCACGCCGAAGACCATCGCACCGACTGCGCTGACCAGTAGCAACGACGTGAACATCACCGCGAAACAAGCCAACGCCTTGCCGAACAGCAGTGACGCCGTGGACAACGGAGCGCTGCGCAATCGATTCCAGGTGCCTTGCATGCGCTCCAGCACCAGCGAAGTCACGAAACTCATCAGCGCACCGAGCAAAGCCCAGAACATCCCCTGCGTGAAACTGATCGCGAAGCCGTTGCGTGGGCCGCGCTTCGCGACCGTGATCTCGCGCGCGCTGACCGTCAGCGGCGAGAAGCCCGGTCCGCTCGCTGCAGCCGCATCACCGCTGCCGCCCGCGACTTCCGGCGTCGTCATCATCGCGTCCAGCGCCGTGTAGAAATCACCGAAACGCTGGCGCGACTCTGGCGGCAACTTGTCCAAATCTGCGCGCGAGGTGCTGAGCCATTGTTGGCGCGCCTTCGGGTCGCTGATGTTCGCGAACATCGCCTCGCCACCGAGCTTCATCAGCATGCCTTCGATCATCGCGCGCTCGGCCTTACGACTAGGGTCCAGCCAAAGTTCGACCTGTGGCGGATCGCCGCTAAAAGCACGCGCGCTGCGTTCGCCAAAACCGGCTGGCAACACGATCGCCGCACTGCGCTTGCCCTGACGCACCAGTTGCTCGGCGGTCGCGGCGTCGACACGCTCGACGTCCAGCGTGTCGAGTTTGAGCACCGACTGCGCGAAGCGCTCCGTCGCTGCATGCGGTTCCTGCACTACCAGTGCGACCTTGGGACGACTGCTGCCGCCATCGCCGCCAAACACCATCCCAAAGAAAATCGCGACCAGCAGCGGCCAACCCATGGTGAAGAACAGCGCACCGCGATTGCGCAGCAACAGGCGAATATCTTTCGCGGCCAAGGCAAACAAGGCATTCATCTCAATCCCTCAGACTGCGGCCGGTGAGATGCAGAAACACCTGCTCCAATCGTGGCCGTTCGACATGAAATCCATCGATCGGAGCGCTCGCTGCGAGTCGATTCAACTCGGCCAGTGGATCGGTGGTTTCAATGCGCTGGCTGCGCCCCTCGCGTTCCACAACGAGAACAGGCGCACCAGCATGCGCTCACAACAAGCCGGCAACGCTATCGACAGCAAGCACACGGCCGCGATCGATAATCGCGACACGGTCGCAGAGGCGCTCTACCTCTTCCATGTAGTGCGTCGTGTAGACGATGGTGCGACCCGCGGCCTTCAACGCCAACACGTTCTCGAACAACGCGTTGCGCGATTGCGGATCGACGCCGGCGGTCGGTTCGTCAAGCAGAATCAGTTCCGGCTCGTGCACGAGCGCCGCAGCCAGGTTCAAACGCCGCTGCATGCCGCCGGAATAACCACCGACACGGTCGTGCTGGCGATCGACAAGCTGCACGAAATCGAGCGCGGCATCAACGCGCTGATCAAGGCGTGCACCGCGCAGCCCGAACATACGTGCGAAGAAGGTGACGTTTTCGCGGCCACTGAGGTTTTCGTAGAGCGCCAACGATTGTGGCGCAAGCCCGAGACGAGCACGCAGCGCCGGATCGCGTGGATCGCCGCCAAGTACCGAGATACTGCCGGCATCGGGTGTATGCAGGCCGGTGAGCAAGGCCATGGTTGTTGACTTGCCGGCGCCATTCGGGCCGAGCAGTCCAAACATCTCGCCCGGACGCACGTCGAGGGTCAGTCCATCGAGGGCGACAATGGAACCGAATTGCTTGCGAACAGAATCGATGCGAATCATGCCGCCGAGCTTCACTCGTTCCAGACCCGCACGCAAATGACGGATGTCAGCCCGTTACGATGAAGCGCCTCATGCACGCATCAGCGTCGATTTGCCAAACAGGCTTTCGACCAGATCAACGGCGAGCTTGGCCGTGCGATTGTGGTCATCAAACGCCGGATTGAGCTCGACGATGTCGAGAGATGCGAGCCGGCCGGTGTCGGCGATCATCTCCATCACCAGTTGTGCTTCACGATAGTTCGGGCCGCCGGGCACCGTGGTACCGACGCCGGGAGCGATCTCGGGATCGAGGAAATCGACATCGAAGCTGACATGCAGGTGCGTGTTCGCATCGATGTCGGACAAGGCTTCCTCCATCGCGCGCTTAATGCCGATTTCGTCGATGTAACGCATGTCGTAAATATCGAGGCCTTGCTCGCGAACGAGCTTCTTCTCGCCGACATCGACACTGCGGATGCCGATTTGACGGATCTGGTCCGGACGCAATGCTGGCGCATTGCCACCGAGATGAGTCAACTCGCGCGGGCCAATGCCACACAGGCAGGCCACCGGCATGCCGTGCACATTGCCACTGGGCGTGATCTCGGAAGTGTTGAAATCAGCATGCGCATCGAGCCAGAGGACGAGCAGCTTCTTGCCTTGCTCGCGACAGTAGCGCGCGACTGCCGTGATTGAACCGAGCCCGAGACAATGATCGCCACCGAGCAGGATCGGTAGGCGTCCGTCGACCAAAGCCGCGTGCACCGCGTCATAGACGCTGCGGTTCCACTGAACGACTTCGGGTAAGTGTCGATAGCCATTGACCGGTGGCTGCCAAGGATTGGTTGGGCCGATCAGATTGCCGCGATCTTCAACCTCTAGGCCGCGCTCACGCAGCGCTTCGGTAATGTGCGCGACACGCAATGCTTCCGGGCCCATCGACGCGCCGCGATGTCCGGCACCGATGTCGGTTGGTGCACCAATCAGGGTCACGATGGGCATGGTCGCGGCTCGCTCAGGTTGGGGCGCGGAGAATAACTGCGCGATCAACTTGACGCGAGTTTGCTGCAGACGGCGACCACCGCAGCATCGATCGGCGCGATCTGCGTCGACACCAGCGCATCGCCGTCGCGGGCATGCGTTTTCAACAAACGATCAGCACTGCGCGCGACATCCGCCAGCGTGTCAAAACCATAGGCACCAGCCGACCCTGCCAAATTGTGCACGAGCAGATGCAGCGCAACGATGCGATCAATTGCTGCGGGCGCCTGCCGCCAAGCGGACAAGGCTGCTTGCAATTCGTCGCGCTTGTTCGGAAAACTGGCGAGATAGCGCGCATGCAGCGCAGTGACGGGATCGGACATCAGGCACTCGCAGGTCGCGAACAAGACATGCCGGCGAAGGGAGTCGAACCCCCGACCTACCGCTTACAAGGCGGTTGCTCTACCAACTGAGCTACGCCGGCACCGTGAACGGGGCGCGAGTCTAGCGCAACTGACCGCAGGGCAGGTCGCGCGCCGATAGTTCCAGCCGGTCCGGCACGCGGTCGCGCCAGTCAAATCGCTGGGTCGATGATACGGCGTAGTCCAGCCAGTATTCGGGCGTATCTTCGGTGCGTTCGTTGAGCTGCACGTCAAGGCCAAGCGCCTTCACTTCATCACGGCGACGTGCAGCATTGTCGCCATCGCGGAATAGACCCAGCGAAATGGTGTTTTCCTGATCGCCGGCAGTGACGACGTAATAGTCGCGCACGCCCTTCGACGATAACTCGCGGGCGGCCGTCAGCGCGGCATCGCGCGACGCGAATGCCGGCAAATAGACCCACCAGCCGCGCGACCGAAGCGCGCGCGACTCACGGAACTGGATACGTTCCGTCAGCGGCGTCAGCACCGACATCGCTCGACGTAGATCGGACTGCGTCGGAAACGGCCCGAGCGTGGTGCAACGCAAATCGCGATCTGCGCCCAACGGCTCCGGCGCACGCGCCAATTCAGCGGCATCGGCCAATGCGCCGTCGCGCTCATTCAACAGCGTTAGCTGTGCGACCCCAGGATCCGTCGGCAGCCATTGTGCGACCGCTGCCGGCGGTGCAAGCAAGAGCCAGACTCCGAATCCTAGATTGGCGGCCAGCAGCAACAGAAACAACACGCGAGCGAACATTGCAGGACTCAGTCGGACATGGGGCGCGATTGTGCCACGCCAGCATCAAGGTACGCCGCCAATCCACGCATCACCAGCAGGGCATCGCGCCGTACCGGCAATGCCAACTGCGCTGCCAACATCGGGGCGTCACCACCGTGCAACAGCACCAGTGGCGCAGCGGCCGCCGACATCGCGAGGCGCTGCGCACTGCGCTCGACGGCGCCCGCCAACGCGCACCAGATGCCGGACTCCAGCGCCGAAGCGGTGTCGGACGCGAAATCAATGCAATGCGCACCGTCATGCCAATCGACGTTCGGCGCTGCTCGCGTCATCGCCTTGCGCATCAAACGCACGCCCGGCACGATCAGCCCGCCGAGATGCTGGCCGTTGGCGGCAAGGGCATCGATGGTCATGGCGGTGCCGAGCCCGACCAGCAACTGCAACTGCGGCTGCTGCGAGGCCGCGAGCAAGGCAAGAAAACGATCGACGCCGAGTTTCTGCGGCTGCGCATAGGCGATATGCAATCGCCCACATTGCGCCTCGGTTTGCGCGATGCGCGGCGGCACGTCGGCGAAGCGCACCGCGAGCAGAGCCTGCAGCGCATCCAGACGATGGCTGCGTGTCACGTTGGCGATCGCTATGCGTTCTGGCGGCGTAATGTCGAGATCATGCCAGCGCGCGAGGAAGTCGCTTGCATCCCAAGCCAATGTCGCCAGCGAGCGCACGCCCGCTGCATCGCGACAGGCGATTTTCATGCGTGTATTGCCGAGGTCGAACAACAGATCCATCAACTTAGTCTAATGCTGATCTCGCCGGCATCAACCACGCGCATCGCGGCCGTCGTCTGCACCTGCAAACGGCCACGATCATCGATGCCGCGTGCGATACCCGACCAGTGACCACTGGCCTCGTGGACGATTACATCGCGATCCGCCAGCGCATCCACCATCGGCCAGCGCGCGACAAAGGGCGCAAAACCCTCACGTTCGAACTGCGATAACGCGGCAACCAATGCCGTAATACACACGGCCACCGCGCTATTGCGCGAATACGGCTGCGGCATGTGCGTCGCCAAATCAGTGGCCGGCTGATCCAAGCCATCGCGTGCGGCCGCCGGCAAGCGCATGTTCAAGCCCAGCCCGACGACGACATGACTCGGTCCGTGGAATTCACCACCGGCTTCGACCAACAGACCAGCCAACTTGCGACCATCGATCCAAAGATCGTTCGGCCACTTCACGCGCACATCGACACCCTGCGCGCGCCACGCCTCTGCCAGGGCAATACCGACCGCGAGGCTGAGTCCGCCAAGATCAGCCAGCCCGCGCTCAAAGCGCCAGAACAACGAACCGAGGAACCCGGCCGCGAATGGTGACGCCCACGCCCGTCCACGACGCCCGCGTCCGGCGGTCTGCGCTTCGGCCAACAACACGCTGCCCGAACGCAGGCGTGACGCCTCGGCGCGCATTGCCGCATTGGTCGAATCGACCACCGACACGATGCGCAGATCAGGCAACGCCGCATTTGTCGACGCCGATAGTTGCCGACGAATGTGTGTCGCATCCATGCGTTCGATCGGCCGTACCAACGCGTAGCCGCTGCCGGGGCGGCCATCGATCTCAACGCCAAGTGCGCGCAAGGCTTCGATCTTCTTCCACACGGCTGCACGCGATAGGCCGAGCGCCCGCGCAAGGTCTTCGCCATTGTGTGCGTCGCCAGCCGCGATCAGCTCAATCAGGGCGTCGAGCGAATGCGGATTCATCGTCCGAACAGACGTGCCAGCAGGCGCGCCTTGTCGAACCGGTTTTCGTTGCCGGCAAACAGGCGTTGCACATTCACGCGATGCGTAAACAGCAGGAATAATGCAACCACACCACCGGCAATCCACCACTCAATCGCCAGCGCGCGTTCGGACAACCACCAAGCGGCCGGTAACATCGTGAATCCGGCCAAGATCGAACCGAGGCCGACATAACCAGTCGTGGTCAACGCCAAGGCGAAGACTGCGAGCATCGGCAGCACCAGCAATGGCCACAGCACCAGTAACAGGCCAATCACCGTCGCAACCCCCTTGCCGCCGCGAAATCCGTGGAATAGCGGCCAAACATGACCGAGCATGGCCGCGAAGCCGCAACCGAGTGCCAGGCGCAAGGCGATCGTCGTGTCGGGCTCACTCTGCAGACCGATCCAAGTGGCCAATGCGCCCTTGCCGACATCGATCAACACCACCCCGAGCGCGAACTTCAGGCCTTGGGTACGCAGCGCATTGGTGCCGCCGGCATTGCCGCTGCCCAAGGTTCGAATATCGACGCCACGCAGGCGCCCGAGCAACAAGCTGCCGGAAACGGAGCCGATCAGATAGGCGGCGAGCAGCTTGCCAAACATCATCGACACGATCACGGCTGCGGTGGCTCGTAGTCCTGCACGCCGATGACGAGCGAACCCGGGCCGGCATGGGCACCGATTGCGACACCGGCCTCCATCACCCAGGCACGGTCGATATTGCGCACGCTGCGCAACAGCATGGCGTGCACGCGTTCAGCGTCTTCGGCGCAATCGCAATGACCGATGATGAGTCGCCATTGGCGCGAAGGATCAAGCCGCTTGGCGATATTGCGTGCAAATTTTTCCGGCAGATCTTCACGTCCCCATACTGCCCCGACGAGGCCGAGTCGGCCATCGGCCTTGCTCTTCACGACCGGCGAAAAGCGCAGCAAGCGGGTTAGCGGACCGGCCAACTTCGGCGCGCGACCGCCGCGGATGCCGTAACCGATATCGCGCACGACCGCATACAACGTGCTGCGTGGGCGCATTCGCGTCAGACCTTCGACGATGCGTTCGGACGACCAACCCACGAGTGCCGCTTCCGCCGCCCAGATGGCCAGCAGTCCTTGTCCGGCAGAACCATTGCAACTATCGAATACCGCGACACGCGCCGAGTCGGTGCGACTGGCAGCACTCTCGGCCGATTGCATCGTTCCGGACAGACCGCGCGCCAGTGAGACATCGACGACCCGCTCGTGGTGCGACAGCAGGAACTCGAACAGGCGGCGAAAATCGCCCGGTGGTGGTTGCGACGTGCGTGGTGGCACCGGGCTGGTGCGTAGCTCGTTGTAGAACTCGCGTGGCGAGATCGACACGCGATCAAGGTAATCACGGCCACCGATCGACAGTCGTACTGGCACCAAATGAATGTTCAGCCGATCCATCGCCTCGGCCGGAATGTCGGCGCCGGAATCAGCAACAATTGCAACTTGATCACGTCGCGTATGCGCCGACTTCGACTGCGCACGCATATCGTCAGCTTTCTCACGCGAGATCGCGCCGAATCGCGCTGCAGTTTCGAACAACTGCGTCGGTTCGTCGAGGTGCGCGTGAATGCGCACTTTTTCGCGTGTGCCGGCGATGACCAAGCTGGAAATCGGCATCGCCAACAACGCCGCCTTCAGTGCACCGCGATCGACCGTTTCACCGCTGATCACGCACTCGGTGCAGTAGCGATGGCCGTCGATGTATTCGCCGCCGCGCGCGGTATCGATCCCCGCCGCCGCGAGTTCCTCGGGCATTTCGCTATCGTCGGCGCGGCGCCCGGTCTCGATGAATTCGCCGATGCCTTCGAGCATGTCGACGAAACCGAGCGCACCGGCATCGACCACGCCAGCGGCCCGCAGTGCCGCCAGTTGTTCGGGCGTTTGTCGCAGCGCTTCACGTGCCACGAGCAGGGCGTTGCGAAACCCGGTACGAAAGTCATTGCCACAATCGGCCTGCTCGCGCAGTGAAACCGCGAATGCATGGATCACGCTCAGGATCGTGCCTTCACGCGGATCGGCCATAGCTTCGCGCGCCAGCGACGAACCACGCGATACGGCACGCGCCAATGCATCGGGTGTCAGACGCTTGCTTGGTCCAAGCGCCTCGGATACGCCCTGAAAGAATTGCGCGAGGATCGCTCCGGAATTGCCACGCGCACCGTCGATCGCCTCGGCGGCCGCCCGTCGCAACACTTCGCCGGCGCTGGCCAAGCGCGGCGCACGCACGCCCTGCAATACGGCGCTCAGGGTAAATGCGAGATTGGTCCCGGTATCGCCGTCTGGCACCGGAAAAACGTTGATACGATTGATTTCATCGCGACGCGCAATGACGCGCTGAATTCCTGCCACCAATGCCCGACGCAGGCCGTAACCCGACAGGCGTTGCACGCTGATCTGTGCAGCCAAGCGCTGCTCCCCAAGCAAAACGAGCCGCGAGTGTAGGCAGCACGAACGGTTTCGGCTTGCTGCGCTGCGTCAAAAAAAGAAATGCAACCTTCTGGTGCTTTTGTGAATCTCAGCACTTGCGCTTTAAAAAACCCGAGGTCAGTCTTGCCGCCGAGCGTGCGACGACCAGCCCGTTCATGAATTGGAGACGCCGATGTTCCGCCCCGCACTGTCGTTCGTTTTTGCATTGATCGCGTTGCTGGTGTCGGCTACGGCCGTGGCCAGGACATCGGTATCGGGGCTGCAGCAGTCAGAACTGCCGTGTCCGTCAAACCGCAGCGATGCACCGGACCTGGGCGAACCTGCGGCGACAGCAGCCACACCGGCGGTCAGCGGCACCGCGGGTTCCAAACCGAGCAACAAGGCAACGCGCCAGCGCTGGAAGGCGCTGCTGCCAGGAACACTGAAGTCCGCCAGCTGATCGATGTTTGGATGGCGGCAACCCGCGACTGCAACTGATCACGGGATCGCATGCTAACCTGCGCGCCGCTTGCGGGAGAGACCGACGCATGTCGGCGCCGAAGGAGCAACCGCCCCGGAAACTCTCAGGCAAAAGGACCGCGAGCAGCAGCAGAACATCTGGAAAGAGGCGCACATTTCTGATGCCGCGCCCGCCGAAGGGATAACGCTCTCAGGCACGGGTACAGATGGGGCTCACCGCATGGCGTTTGCGCGCCTGCATCGCCCCTATTCGAGAGCCTGCCATGTCCGCACCGGTTTCCCTGCGCCAGCCCCACGTCGCCCGCGATTTCGCCGACCGCCATATCGGTCCCACGCCGCAGGAACAGCGCGAGATGCTCGATGCGATCGATGCCGCCAGTCTCGATGAACTGATTGCACAAACGCTACCAGCGAACATTCGCATGGCCGGCCCGTTGACCTCGATGGGTGCAGCACTGAGCGAGGTTGATGCGCTCGCGCGACTGCGCGCACTCGCTGACCGCAACCAGATGTTCACTTCGCTGATCGGGCAGGGTTATTCCGGCACGATCGTGCCCGCCGTCATTCAGCGCAACATCCTCGAAAACCCGGCTTGGTACACGGCCTATACCCCGTACCAGCCAGAAATTTCGCAAGGTCGCCTCGAATCCCTGCTGAACTTCCAGACGATGATCTGCGAACTCACCGGCCTCGATGTCGCCAACGCTTCGTTGCTTGACGAAGGCACCGCAGCAGCCGAAGCCATGGCTGTGGCCGAGCGTTCGAGCAAGTCGAAGTCAGCCAGCTTTTTCGTCGACGCCGACTGCCATCCGCAAACGATTGCAGTGATTCGGGTTCGCGCCGAACCCCTCGGCTGGAACGTCATCGTTGGCGATCCCGACACCGCCCTCGATGCGTCGAACGTGTTCGGTGCGATCTTCCAGTACCCAGGCACACGTGGCGATGTCCGCGACTATCGCGGCGCGATCGCGAAGCTCAAGGCCGCCGGCGCGATCAGCGTGCTTGCTGCTGATCCGCTGGCACTGACCCTGCTCACGCCGCCCGGCGAACTCGGTGCCGACATCGCCATCGGTTCGACCCAGCGCTTCGGCGTGCCGATGGGCTATGGCGGTCCGCATGCCGCGTACATGGCGGTGCGTGATGCCATCAAGCGTTCGATTCCCGGCCGGCTCATTGGTCTGTCGATCGATACGCGTGGCCAACCCGCTGCGCGTCTTAGTCTGCAGACGCGTGAACAACACATTCGCCGCGAGAAGGCGACCTCAAACATCTGTACAGCGCAGGTATTGCTCGCGGTGATCGCGTCGATGTACGCGCTCTATCACGGCCCAGAGGGACTGAAAGCAATCGCGCAATCGGTACACCGTCGTGCCGCGACCATGGCGACTGGCTTGCGCAAGCTTGGTTTTAAGATCGACCAGAGCGCGTTCTTTGATGCGATCACCGTCGATGCTGGTGCGAACCGCGCCGCGATCGTCGAGCACGCACTCGCGGCCAAGATCAATTTCCGTCATTTCGCCGATGGCCGCATCGGCATCGCGCTCGATGAGACCACGACCGATGCCGTCGTCGAACAGGTGTGGTCAGCGTTCGGTGGTCAACTACGTTGCGCTGATATCGCCAGCGATTCGACCGACGCGATTCCGGCCGAACTGACGCGCAAGAGCAACTGTCTCAAACATCCGGTGTTCAGTCGCTACCGCACTGAAACCGAACTGCTGCGCTACATGCGCAAACTCGCTGATCGTGACCTTGCGCTCGATCGCGCAATGATTCCGCTCGGTTCTTGCACGATGAAGCTGAATGCCACCGCCGAGATGGTGCCGATTTCTTGGCCGGAATTCGGCGCCTTGCACCCGTTCGTTCCGGCCGAACAGGCGCACGGCTATCGTGAAATGTTTGAGGACCTGAAGCGCTGGCTGGTTGAGATTACTGGCTACGACGCGGTATCGCTGCAGCCGAATTCGGGTGCACAGGGAGAATATGCCGGGCTGCTGGCGATCCGTGCCTATCACCGTTCGCGCAATGAAGGTCATCGCAAGATCTGTCTGATCCCATCGAGCGCGCATGGCACCAACCCGGCATCGGCGCAGATGGTCGGCATGGATGTCGTGGTCACGAACTGCGACGCTGAGGGCAATGTCGATCTCGCCGACCTGCGTGCCAAAGCCGAAAAACACAGCGCGAACCTGGCGGCGTTGATGATCACGTATCCGTCCACGCATGGCGTGTTCGAGGAACAGATTCGCGAGATCTGCGACCTCGTGCATCACCATGGCGGCCAGGTCTACATGGACGGTGCAAACTTGAATGCGCAGGTCGGTCTAAGCCAGCCGGGCCAATTCGGTGCCGACGTCTCGCACCTGAATCTGCATAAGACCTTCTGCATCCCACATGGCGGTGGCGGCCCAGGCATGGGTCCGATCGGGGTCAAAGCACATCTCGCGCCATTTCTGCCGGGCCATCCGGAACTCGACGGCAACACCTCGCCGGTCGGCCCGGTTTCGGCTGCACCGTATGGTTCGTCGAGCATCCTGCCGATCAGTTACGCCTACATTTTGATGATGGGCGGTCAAGGTTTGAAGCTCGCCACCGAGGTCGCCATACTCAACGCAAACTACGTCGCTGCGCGCCTCGACCCGCATTTTCCGGTGCTGTACAAGAACCACAATGGCCGTGTTGCACACGAATGCATCGTTGACCCGCGCGAGCTAAAAAATACTTGCGGCGTCAGCGTGGATGACATCGCCAAGCGCCTGATCGACTACGGCTTCCACGCGCCGACGATGAGCTTCCCGGTGCCTGGAACGCTGATGATCGAGCCGACCGAATCGGAATCGAAGTACGAGATCGACCGGTTCTGTGACGCGATGATCGCCATCCGCAAAGAAATCGCCGACGTCGAAAACGGGCGCTTCACGATTGAGCAAAGCCCGCTGCGTCACGCACCGCATACCGTGCATGACCTCGCCGATGCCGAGTGGTCGCGCCCGTACTCGCGCGAAGAGGCCGTGTTCCCCGGCGGTATGTCGCGTCAAGACAAGTACTGGAGCCCGGTCAATCGCGTCGACAACGCCTACGGCGACCGCAACCTCGTCTGTATCTGCCCGACACCGGACGAATACCGCGACGAGGCGGTTTGATGCAGGTCAGCGCCGCAATTGCGTGCGTGCGGCTTCGACAATCTTTTCGACGGTGATCCCAAAGTACGGATAGAGCTTCTCTGCTGGCGCCGAGGCACCGAAGCGGTCGATGCCGATGACGGCGCCATCGAGACCCACATACTTGCGCCAGAAGTCGCTGACCCCCGCTTCGACAGCAATGCGGGCGCGACACCAGGACGGCAGCACACCTTCGCGCCACTCGATTGGCTGGGCATCAAAAACCTGCGTGCATGGCATCGACACCACGCGCACGCCGATGCCCTCGCCATCGAGCACACGCGCTGCGTCCATCGCCAGTCCTACTTCCGAACCGGTTGCGATCAAAATCAGTTCAATCTTCGTATTCAATGGATCGAGCAAGACATAGCCGCCGCGTTCGATATCCAGTAACTGCTGATCGCTGCGCAACTGATGCGGCAGATTCTGGCGACTAAAGATTAAGCAACTCGGTCCGAGCTTGCGTTCGATGGCGTGCTTCCAGGCAATTGCAGTCTCGACGGTATCGCAGGGACGCCACACCGGATTGTTCGGGATATAGCGCAGCGACGCCAAATGCTCGACTGGCTGATGTGTCGGACCGTCTTCACCGAGACCAATCGAATCATGCGTGTAGACATGAATGGCCTGCGCCGGAATCAACGCACCCATGCGTACCGCATTGCGCGCATAGTCGCTGAACACCAGGAAGGTCGCATCGTAGGGGACGAAGCCACCGTGCAGTGCGAGGCCATTGCTGATGGCGGTCATGCCGAATTCGCGCACACCGTAATAGATGTAGTTGCCTTCAGCACCGGCGGTGTTGACGTCTTTCGAGCCCTTCCACAACGTGAGGTTGGAGTGCGCGAGATCGGCACTGCCACCGATCAGTTCTGGCAATAGCGGGCCGAACGCATCGAGTGTCATTTGCGACGCCTTGCGCGAGGCCACGACCGGGCCTTCGGCCTGCAACTTGCGCGCGTAGGCAAGCGCGTTCGCACTGAAGTCGGCCGGCAGTTCGCGTCCATGCGTCGCGAAAATTCCGCAGCCAGATCTGGGTGCGCCTGCGCATAGTGTGCAAACAGTGCGCTCCATTCTGATTCCCATCGACCGCCTTTGGCGTTCGCATTCCATGCTTCATAGATGTCGTCCGGCACCACGAAGGGTGCGTGCGCCCATCCCAACGCCGCCCGCGCACCGGCGATCTCGTCCTTGCCGAGCGGCGACCCATGCGCGCTTTCCTTGCCGGCTTTGGTCGGCGCACCGAAACCGATCGTTGTGCGGCAGCAAATCAGCGTCGGCTTGTCCGGATCGAGTGCGGCCGACACGATCGCCGCCTTGATTGCCTCGGCGTTGTGGCCATCGATACCGGCGATGACTTCCCATCCGTAGGATTCGAAGCGCGCCTTGGTGTCGTCGGTGAACCAGCCACGCACTTGTCCATCGATCGAGATGCCGTTGTCGTCGTAGAGCGCGATCAATTTGCCGAGCTTAAGTGTGCCAGCCAGCGAGCAGACCTCGTGCGAGATGCCTTCCATCAGGCAACCATCGCCGAGCAGGACATAGGTGTTGTGATCGACGATGTCGAATCCGGCACGATTGAAGCGTGCGGCCAACACCTTTTCGGCGAGTGCGAATCCGACTGCATTCGCCAAACCCTGGCCCAACGGCCCGGTGGTCGTCTCGATCGCTGGATGCTCGTGTGCTTCCGGATGCCCAGCCGTCTTCGAATGCAATTGTCGAAAAGCTTTGAGCTGCTCAATCGGCAAGTCGTAACCACTTAGGTGCAGCAGCGAATACAACAGCATCGAGCCATGGCCGTTGGAGAGCACGAAACGATCGCGGTTCGCCCAGCGCGGATTCGCCGGGTTGTGGCGCAGAAAATCGTTCCACAACACTTCGGCGATGTCGGCCATGCCCATCGGCGCACCTGGATGACCGGACTTTGCTGCCTCGACGGCGTCCATCGACAAAGCACGGATGGCATTCGCCAGATCACGACGGTTCGGCATGGCATTTCTCGCTGAAAGGATATCGGGCGCGATGGGCGCGAAGATCGCTATTGTCCCGACAGCCGTTGGATGCAGCAACCGCGGCGTGACGTCGCCCGGAAAACGCCCGCGAATCAAGTCAGGCCGTGATTACCGCGCATTTCGTCATAAGTCTGCGGACGGCCGATCAGGTAACCCTGGATGTAGCGGCAGTTCAATGCCGCGAGTGCATCGAGTTGTTCCTGGGTTTCGACGCCTTCGGCGACAATGTCGGAATCGAGCGCGTGAACCATCTGTACGATCGCCTTCACGATCGCGTGGCATCGCGGCGCGTGCAGCATCTGGCGCACGAAGCCTTGGTCGAGTTTCACTGTCGAGAACTGCAGTTTGTGCAGATGGCCGAGATTCGAGTAGCCGGTCCCGAAGTCATCGAGTGCCACCTTGATTCCCAGGTCGCCACAACGGTTGATCAACTCGCCCACTTTCTCGAAATCCAGCATCAGGCTTTCGGTCACTTCGATCTTGATCGAGCGTGCGTCGATGCCATGCTTTTTGGAAATCATGGTGACAACGCCGAGCATGTCGGCTTCGGCCAACTGCCGGCCAGACATGTTCACTGCGATGAACGGCAGCGGCGAAACACCTTGATCTGCCAGCTTAGCTAAAGTTTCGGCGACGCGGTCCAGCACGTATTCGCCGACCGGCAGGATCAACGATGTCTCTTCGGCGAGCGCAATAAATTCGGCCGGCGAGATTGGGCCGCGAACCGGGTGTGTCCACCGCACCAGCGCCTCGTAGCCACTGATGCGCTGCTCGCGCACTTCGTAGATCGGCTGAAAGCGGACCTCCAGTGATTTTGCGGTCAATGAATCGCGCAACTGTGTTTCGAGATGGATCTTCGCCATCGCCTGATCGTCGTAGCCATCAGCATCACATGCCTGCGGATGGGCGTGTGCGCGCAGCATCGGTGCTTCGCCGCTACGCAGCGCCTGCAGGGCAGATCGATAGCGCGTGAGTTGGCCCTTCAGCAGCGCGCGCACGATCGGGTCGGAGTTGTCGATGCGCTCATTGATCTGCGCACGATCCACTTCAATCAAGCAAACATCATTCAGCGCGCGCGCGGTGGCGGTACGCGGCGCGTCGTCGATCACTGCCATCTCGCCAAGCAAATCGCCTGGACCGAGCACACTCAGCACCATCGGCATCCCTTCCTTCACCGTCAGGATTTCGATCTGCCCGGATTCCACCAAGTAGGCCGACGTCGGTGGATCGCCTTCACGAAACACGATGTCACCGGTGGTGAGATGCAGGCGCTTGCTGCTCATGATCGGCTCCGCATGGACGACTCGGATGCTATCAGCCTCACGCATCCACCGGGCCCTAGATGCAGGAAGGCCGCCCGAAGGCGGCCTCCTGCGATCAACTAACGCCCTCGTACATCAAGGAATGGCGACGTCACAGTTGGTGGTGCTGCCAGTGTCGCCCAATGCCACGGTACAGGTCTGGACGCCAGTGCCGCACGCGCTGCAGGCATCACCCCAAGTCGCATTCGCCGATGCATTCAAGGTGACGTTCTCGAACGGCTGGAACGGCTTGGTGCAGGTACCAGGGCCGATGCACTGCACTGCCGCCGACGGATTGGTCGACATCACCGTACCGCCGGTGGTCATGGTCACCGTCAACATGGCCGTCGGGCAGCCGACCGGTGGTGACGGGCTGAAGAAGTCGCAAATGTCGCGCTCGCCCCAGACGATTACCACTTCGGCTTCGTCGTTGATGGTGCGGAACGTGCAACTCGCATCGCTTCCCGATGGCATGCCGACGACATCAAAACCATCTGCATCAACGATGGTCGTGGTTTCGCCTTGGGCGTTGGTCAAGCCCGGATGAGTCGAAATATTCAGGAACTGCGGTGACGATGCTTCGCACTCACCCACAATCAACACGTTCGGCACGCGGACGCCGCTGGAGTTGACCAATCGCAAGGTGAAGAGACGCGCGCCGTCGCCGTAAGTTCGGCTCGGGAATGCATACAGGTAGTAGTTGTTATTGACGCGGATATCGATCGAGTCTTCGATAGCGCCGAGACTGAACTTGAGCGTTGCACCGCCATCATTCGGCAGCCCCGATGTCACGACAGTTGCATCCGCGCAGCCGTTCGGTCCAGTGAGATTCGCCAGCTGCCCTTGGTTCGCGATGCCGTCGACCGAACCCATTCCGAACAGCGTGTCGAACGAGAACGTCAGTTGCGCACCAGGGATACCCTGACTGTTGGCATCGACCAAGCAGGCTTGGACGACGACGGTCGTGTTGCCGGCGATCGGGTCCGGGGACGCGATGATCGTGCCTGGAGCGATGGCGGACAGACGCATCAGTTCGGCATCCGTCACCAACTCTGGTGCACCGCCGACGACGTCACCGTTTCCTTGCGCGTAGACCGCCGCGAGTTTGCCGGCCTTGGTTGCCGGGAACGCGACTTTGGCAAACGCAACGCCGAACTGGTCGGTGTAGCCCGACGGCGCGATGTTTGCATCGACGGCACGACCAATCACATAAGGCAGAACCGGGCCATTGTTGACCGTGGCACCGGTGTCGTCGTTGTAGTTAAAACGCTGGGTGACCGTCAGGTTGGAGTTATTCGGCACCGTAGCAACGCGGCGTGCGCTCTCGAGATCTCGGTTGCCGTTGGATTCCTCGCCGAACACGATCACCGTGTCGTTCGGACCTGCGCCACCGCCAGCGGTCTTGAATGCACCTGTCGGTGCGTTGAAGCCGGTGCCGGCTTCCTGCGGGTCGCCATCGCTACCGTTGATCGCAAACGTGCCGTCGACATACGGGCTGTCGATCAAGCCGAAGCGGATTTCGGTCCCCGGAATCACCGGATTGCCGTAGCGGTCAGTTGCCAGTGCCGAGAGGTTGAACGTGTACGAACCCGTACTTTCGAGTGTCGTACCGTTGTTGAACATGATCTCGGTAATTGTCGCGTTGGTCGGCGTGGTGATGTCGAGGTCGAACAATCGACCGTCACCGACGGTGACGCTGATCAGCGAGGAAACTGGATCAGAGATGCCGTTGTCGACGTTATTGTCCGCGCGATCGGCGGTCGCACGAATCTGCACTGAGCCCAAACGCGTACCGGCTTCGAAGGTAAAGCGGGTAAGGCCTTGAGCAGTCTTGACACGAATCGGTGAACCGCTGACGACGGCACCCTGTGCGTTGACGGAACGCAGGCGTTCGCCATTCTGGGCACCACCGACGATCTCGACTTCCAGGTTATTTGCGGGTGCAGCAGACGTTCCCGGGTCAGGGACGTTGTCGCCACTGCCGTCATAAACCGACGCTTCGACCTGATCGATCGAGTTCCCGCCGGAATTGGATGCGTAGACGGCGCGGCCGTCGCGCTGCAGCGAGATCGACGCCGGTAAGCGCGGCGATCCCGAAACGACATTGAAGGTCACTTGTGTTTGCAGGGTTTCGTTGGTGTCAGGGTCCTGGGCCGTGATGGTCATCACGCTGGTTCCCGATTCGTCGAACGAATGGAAGAAAATCGTCGCCTTGCCGGAGACCACGTTGACCGGTGCTTGACCCATGATCGTCAGGAATTCATTGTGGTCGATTCCCGGAATGGTCGGATCATCTTCGGTCTCTGGATCATCAAGCATCGAGAAGCCACCGATCGAGTTGACCGGATTGACCGCCACCGCGATCGTCAGACGATCCTGCCCATTGGACGTCACCGTGACTAATTCGCCGTTCAAACGACGCCACGTCACCGTCACCTCGGACATGAAGGGAGAGCCAAGGAACGGCGTGACGCTGAAGCGATTGATCGGCAGCGTAGTGGTCTGCGCTGCGAAGGCGAGACGAGGATCATTCGATGGGCCGGCGACAATGCTGATACTTGTCGTTGCGCTCACCTGTGCCGAGCCCGCCGCGACATCGGCTGCAGTAGCGGTCAAGTTCATCGTTCCAACAGCACGGCTATGGAAGCGGAACAACGCCGTACCGCCGCTGGTCGTCGCCGTGACGCGTTCACCGATCACTGCACTGGTAGCAATTCGTTGCAGCGACGAAACGAGACCCAAACTGCCCGACGACACCTGCAGAGTGACCTGTGTGCCGTCGGTCACCGCAGCGCCATTGGCCGAAGTCACGCGCACCGGCACATCGACGAGAGAGAATGGTGTGGTCTGTGTCTGCGCTGGCGTCAACGAGACGCGCAGCCCGGGGGCCGTAAAGCCACCGTCCGTGCCGCTTCCGCCGCCACCACCGCAGCTGGCCAGGGCGAGTGCCGCGACCCATGCACCCACTGCCTTCGCGAACTTAGTCATGTTGATCTCCACGTTCTGTAACCGGATTCGTAGTCATGCTTGCGATCAGTCCTTGCCGCGCTGGCGCAGGGATCTTCGGTGTCACGAAGATCAGCAGCTCAGCCTTTGAAGTTTCCGCGACTTCTTCTTGAACAAGTTGCCGAGTGCAGGCAGATCACCCAAGAACGGCACCTTGGCCAGGTCCTCGCGGGTCTTGAACTCGTACACACCGCCAAGCACAACGGTTTGGCCGTTGTCGACCAACACCGCCGTATTCAACTCGCGCTTGTTGATTTGCGGCACGTCGCCGATCGACGTCGATACAAACCCGGCGATTTCGTCCTTCTTGACGTTCATCGACAGGAAAATGCGGTCGTCTTGGGTAATGGTTGGCGTCACCTTGAGCTCCATCAACACTTCCTTGAACATCACCATCGGGATCGGAATATCCCCGGCGCTTGCCGCAGAAAGTGTCACGTAGCCAACTTCGTCACCCTGTCTGATCACTGCTTCCCGTTGATTGGCGGTGATCACGCGCGGGCTGGCGACGACTTCGCCGCGGCCCTCGGTTTGCAGCGCGGAAAGTTCCAGATCGAGAATGTAGTCAGCCGCGAGCACCGACCAACCGAAACTGCCCGCGCCAGCGGCGGCAGGAAGATTCACATTCAATCGATTGGCCAGTGCGGGGCCGAAGACACCTGAGCCATTCGGACCAGCGGTTGCCACCGGCAGGCCGCTCGGACGGCCAGAAAGTCGGTTGGCCAGTGCACGGTTGATCATTTGATCAATGCCTTGGATTGTCCCCGAGGAGGTAATGATGTTGCCGTGGTGGTCCTCATAGGCGCCCGAAACTCCGAACCGCGCACCCAGTTCCCTCGAGAATGTGTCGTTTGCGACCACGATCCTGGCTTCGATCAGGACTTGATCCACCGGACGGTCGAGCAACGCAATCAAGCTCTTGAGCTCCTTGATCTTGTCGGAAGTGTCGTTGACGAGCAGCGTATTGGTCCGCTTGTCAAAAGTGACGCTGCCGCGCTTGGACAAAAAGCCCTTCTCAATATTCTTTTGCGTGTCCGCGCCCTGTTGTTGTTGTGCAGATTGCAGCGCGGTCTCTGTCAACAGCTTCGCAATATCCTCTGCGCTCCCATAATTGATTGGGATGTATTCAGTCACCAGCTCAGCACGGTCTTCCAGAGCAATACGTGCATCTTCAATCGCCTGCTCACGCTGTGCGATCTCTGCAGTCGGAGCGATCCAGACGACATTGCCTTGGCTACGCTTGTCCAGCCCCTTGGCCTGCAGGATGATGTCGAGCGCCTGATCCCAGGGCACATTGACCAATCGCAAGGTGACGTTGCCTTGCACGCTATCGGCAACCACGATGTTCAGTTCCGACACATCGGCAATCAACTGCAATGCCGAACGCACCGGAATGTCCTGAATGTTGAAGGTCACCGGCGTGCCGTTGTATTCGACCGGTTCGCCGAGCTTCTTGCGTTCGTCGTCCTTCGCGGTGACTTTTGCAATCTCGGTCACCAGTTCGTTGCCGGTCTGGTAGGCCATGTGCTCGATCGCACCACCGGTCTGGATTTCCATGCGTGCGCCACCGGCGCGTTCACGCGTCTCGATGAACTGCACCGGTGTTGCGAAATCGGTGACATCCAATCGGATCGGCAGGTCATTCGACAGCGTGACATCGAACAAGTCGACAATCAGCTTGTTGCCTTCCTTGCGCATATCGGTGCCAGCGCCGTCTTTGTCGAAGCTCACGATCACGCGACCCTCGCCGTTGGGTCCGCGTCGAAAGTCAACTTGGCTGACGGTAGGCTGAGAAAGTCCGGACCCCGAGGATGCGGCAATCTCTTTACCCGCAGCCGTCGTTCCCTTGCCAACGGCAAGGATTAGGTTGTTGCCGTCAATCCGAGATTCGAATGTCGCCGGATGGAAGAGTTCAACGACAACTCGGGTTCGACCACCGGCTTCGACCGCAGAGACTGACGCAGCAGCCCCGCTTCCGATGTTGACGCGTCGCTCAACCAGACCGTTCTGCGTATCCTCGAAATCAACCGCGATTCGTGGCGGTGATTCAGTGGCAAACGCGCGCGGCGCTGTTGGCGGACTGGCTAACTTGATGGTGATTTCGGTATTGCCGTCCGGTGTCGAGGCGTAACTGATGTCCTCGACGCGGTTGGACGCCATTGCTCCAATAGAAGCGAGCGCCAGCGCCGCGACAATGGCCCCTGCGACCGAGCGTCGTGAGCAAGCCGGCGGCGGAAACCTGCGCGAACCGTTGCGTGACCGTGTGTGTGCTCATGCGTGCCACTCCTGATTATTCATCGTCCAGCGCGATCGACGCGGGACGTTCGATCCAGCCGCCATTGCCGTTGGAAACCAATTCGACGAGTTCGATCCGGTCTTCGGAAATGGCGGTGATCTGACCATCGTTCTGACCGATGTAGTTAAGAAGCCGAAGCCTATGCACCACACCATCCGGGTCTTTCAACAGTGCCGTCAAATCGCCGATCACGCCAAGCGTGCCAACCATGTCGAGACTGTCGAGTGGATAGGACTCCAGATATTCTTTGGGGCGATCCGGGTCGGGTTTCGGTCCGGCGCCACCGCCCGAAGGCGCGTTGTCATCCTCGGAGAACGGCGCAAACGGGTCCCGAAGGTCGTACGCCGTGTAAGGAAACGGTGGGAAATCCCGCATCGCTGGCAGTGGATCAACTGGTGAGCCCTGGCGCGATCGAATTTCCGCGAGTTGTTCTTCGAGATCTCGAGTGCCTTTTGCGCATCCGGCAAGCAACACCAGTAGCGCAATTGCCGCAACCCGGAGCGAGAATTCATACCTCATGATGAAACTCCCCATGGCTCATCCTCATGGTGCCGGCGGCGTAGCTGCGGCGCCTGCAGCTGGTGCGGCGGCGGAAGCCATTGAAGACAACTCTTCGTCATCCAGATAGCGGTACGTCTTCACCGTGCCTTCCAGCACTAACGTTCCACTGGACGGTGGCGAGCCAGAACGTGCAGGTGCCGCGCCCGTCGTTGCGCCAGAAGGCGTCAATGACACATCGTGCATGGTCAGAATGACCACGCGCGGCAGCGAAGCAACCCCACTTACGAATGCACCGAACTGGTGATAGCTGCCTTTCATGCGCAACGTGATCGGCTTTTCGGCGTAGAACTCTTTCGCTACCTCCGGGCCGGGCTCGAACAACTCGTTGTCGATGCCAGCGGACAGCGCTGTCTGCGAAATATCGATCAGCAAGTCCGGCATTTCGGTCTTGCTCGGCAACTGGCGAATCATCTGTCGCAGCAACTCGCGCATCTCCTCAAGCTGCTTCTTGTATTCCTCGAGATTGACCACTTTGCCCTGTTTCTCGGTGAACAACGAAACTAGCTCCTGCTCTTTAGCGCGCAGGATGTCGAGGTCGTCATTCGCCGGCTTGATCTTCATGAAATAGCCTGCGACCAGCACAACAATAAATAACAGGAGCGCGGCCACGAACTTGACCGGCATCGGCCAAGATCCATAGTTTTTTGCATCCAGATTGTTGATGTCGGAAAGTTTCATGGCGCACCCCCCGCCTGTGCATTGACCGGAGCGGCAAGGTCGATATCACCCTCAACGGCATCGGCTTTTTCGTCCTCGGACTTGCGCAAGTTGGCGGTCAACGAGAAACGTAGCGCGCTGCTTTATCGGGCGTCGTCGAGTCGATGATTTTCACGTCTGGCTTGCGGATCCACTCGCTCTTCTCGAGGTTCCGAACATACTGTGCGGCGCGCGCCCAAGACTGGGTCATACCCTCGATTTCGATCGAATCCGCACTCTGCTTCAACGACGTCAGGCGCACGCCATCGGGCAAGGTATGCACGAGTTCATCGAACATGTGCACCATCTGAGTTCGGCTGGACTGCAGCTGTTCAATGATTTGTTTGCGTTGCAACAACTGCTCGCGCGTCTGCTGCAACGACTCGATTTCCTTGATCTTGGCATCGAGCGCAGTAATTTCGCGTTCCAACAACTGGTTGCGCTGCGTCTGGTCGTCTTTCAGGCCATTCCAATGGAAGATCGCCACGACAACGCCGATCAAGCCCAGAATCAGGGCGCCCCCGAGCATCGTCTGGAATTCGCGTTCGCGCTGCTTGCGGCGCTCGGCGCGCCACGGCAATAAGTTGATCTTGGCCATCAGTCGAAACTCCTCAGTGCGAGGCCGCAGGCAATCATCAGTGCCGGTGCGTCCTGTGCCAGCGTCTGCGCCTGGACACGGTTCGACAGGCTCATGCCGGCCAACGGATTGGCGACGATAGTCGGCACGCCGATCTGTTCCTCGACCATCTCAGCGACCCCGGCAATTGACGCACAGCCACCGGCGAGCACGACCTGATCGACCTTGCTGAATTCCGTACCTGCGAAGAAGAACTGCAGCAAGCGACTGATCTGCTGCACCATCGCTTCCTTGAACGGCTCAAGGACTTCAATCTCGTAGCTCTCGGGCAAGCCACCTTGACGCTTGGCCATGCCGGCTTCCTCGTAGGAGAGGCCGTAGCGCCGCATCACTTCATCGGTGAGTTGCTTGCCACCGAATACCTGTTCGCGGGTATAGATGGTGCGCTGATTCTTCAGCACCGACAGCGTCGTCATCGTTGCACCGATGTCGACTACGGCCACTGTGGCGTCTTTCGGGACGCTCAACTGGTCGGAGAGCAGCCGGTAGGCATTCTCCATCGCGAACGCTTCCACATCGACTACTTTTGCCGACAAGCCGCCGACATCCAGCGCTGCGATGCGGACATCGACATTCTCCGTTCGCGATGCCGCCAGCAGCACGTTCATCAGTTCCGGGTTGTCCTTGACCGGACCCAGAACCTCGAAATCGAGGCTGACTTCCTCAAGCGGATACGGGATGTACTGCTGCGCCTCGGCCAAAATCTGCCCTTCGAGGTCGTCCTCGGACAGGTCGGCCTGCATCGGGATGATCTTGGTGATCACCGCTGAGCCGGCAACCGATGCCGCTGCGAACTTGGTCCGAGCGCCGCTGCGAGCGAAAGCGCGTTTGATCGCTTCACCCACCGCTTCAACTTCGACGATGTTCTTTTCGATCACCGCATTCGGCGGCAGCGGCTCGACCGCGTAGTGTTCGACGCGATAGCGGCCACCCGATTGTGACAATTGGAGCAGCTTCACCGCGGTGGAGCTGATGTACACGCCGATCAAAGGAGGTGTACTTGCTGTGAACAGTCCCACACTTTTTCCCCTTCCCACGGGCTCTTACGAGCGGTTCATGCGTAGATACATTAAATCCCAAACTTAACCATCTGGCAACAGCCCCCTATTTCGGCCCTTGAATCGTGAACTTGACGCTACTCCCGGGCCGAATCCTTGGCAATGCCATTTATACTCGCGCTCTTTTTGATCAAACCTAGGTCTGTCGCGGTGAAACGCCTTGTTCGACGCTTGCTGAAATGGGGCCTGATCCTCGGCCTGACCGGGGTTCTGCTGGGGGTGGCGGCGATCGCCGTGACCTACTGGATGGTCGAGCCGCGGCTACCCACCGCTGCCGAAATTCGCGATGTCCGGTTGCAAGTACCGCTGCGCGTCTATTCCCGCGATGGCAAATTGATCGCGATGTTCGGCGAGACCAAACGCATGCCGGTCGACATTACCGAAGTGCCGATCATGGTCCGAAATGCGTTCCTCGCCGTCGAGGATGCGCGATTCTACGAGCACCCTGGGATTGACTGGCGCGGCATCGTGCGCGCGATCTGGTTGCTCGCGACCACCAGTGACCGCCGCGTGCCGGGGGGCAGCACGATCACCCAGCAAGTGGCGCGCAATTTCTTCCTCAGCAATGAATACTCGTTGACACGCAAGGTCGCGGAGATCTTTCTGGCGTTGCGCCTCGAACGCGAGCTGAGCAAGGACGAGATCCTGAGCCTCTACCTCAACAAGATCTTCTTCGGCTATCGCTCCTACGGCATCGCCGCGGCGGCCGAGTTTTACTACGGCAAAAAGTTGACCGACCTCGATCTGGCTGAAGCGGCAATGCTGGCGTCGATCCCGAAATTCCCATCCAGCGGCAATCCGTTGAACAACCCCGACCGCGCGCTGATTCGCCGAAATTACGTGCTCGAGCGTATGTCCGAGATCGGAGCAATTACGCCGGAGCAGATGCGGGCTGCACAATCGGAGCCAAGTCACGCCTTCCCGCATGAACCCGCGATCGAACTGGATGCACCTTATCTCGCCGAGATGGTTCGCTTGGAAGTGATCGAGCGTGCGGGTGCCGATGCGCTGAACAACGGCTACAAAGCGTTCACGACGATCGATTCCAAGTTGCAGGAAGCGGCCAACGCCGCAGTTCGTGACCGCCTGCTCGCATTCGATCAGCGCAAAGGTTTCCGCGGTCCAGAGGCGCGCGTGGATATGAGTACGCTCACCACGGTCGAAGCCCGTCGTGCAGCCGTCGGCGCCTATCGGTCGGTCTCAGGGTTGATGCCCGGACTGGTGACCGCCAGCGATGCCGAATCGGCCGCCGTTATCCTCGCCGATGGTCAAGTGATTTTGCTCGACTTGGCCGCAGTCGAGTGGGCACGGCCGCGCAGCGAGTCCGGCGCGCTTGGCCCGAAGCCTAAAGACGTATCGCGGGCGCTGGCATCCGGTGATGTCGTTCGCGTCGCGCGCGATGCCGAAGGTGTCTGGCGTCTCTCGCAATTGCCGCGTGTACAAGCGGCGTTGACCGCCATCGATCCGGAAGACGGCAGTATTCGTGCGATTACCGGTGGTTTCAGTTTCACGCTATCGAAATTCAATCGTGCGACGCAGAGCAATCGCCAGCCCGGATCAAGCTTCAAACCGTTCATCTACGCAGCGGCATTCGAACGCGGGTTCAATCCAGCTTCGATCGTGAACGATGCACCGCTCGCCTTCGCCGATCCATCCGCCGAAGGTGGCGTATGGAAGCCCCAGAACGACAACGAAAAGTTCCTCGGGCCGATGCGTCTGCGCGAAGCGATGGTGCTGTCGCGCAACCTCGTTTCGGTTCGGTTGCTGGATGCCGTCGGCATCAACTTTGCGCGGGAATACATCCAACGCTTCGGGTTTCCACCGGAGTCACTGCCCCCGAACCTGTCGCTCGCACTCGGAACCTCGTCGCTGCCACCACTGGCATTGGCGCGCGGCTATTCGGTGTTCGCGAACGGCGGCTATCTCGTCGATACCTATAGCGTCGAACACATTGAAGACGACTCCGGGAATGCGATCTATACCGCTGCACCGAAACGCGCATGTCGCGAATGCATCGCACGCGTCGCCGGTGACGAAAATGACGGTGCGGCCAGCGCCGATGATCTGTCGGCCATGCTCAACGGCAACTCGGCACCGCCAGAAACTGCGCCGGCACTGACCGTTCCTGACATCGCCAGTCCAAGCGGTCTGCTCGCCCCGCGTGTCATCGACGAACGCAATGCCTTCCTGATCACAAGCGTGATGCGCGATGTCGTCAAACGTGGCACCGGGCGCGGCGCAATGGTGTTAGAGCGCAACGATCTGGCCGGCAAAACCGGCACTACAAACAATTTTCGCGATGCCTGGTTTTCGGGCTTCAATCCAGCGCTAGTCACTACCGTGTGGATGGGCCACGATGACTTCTCGTCACTTGGCGATCGCGAATTTGCGGCGCAGACGGCCCTGCCGATCTGGGTCGATTTCATGCGTGTGGCGCTCGGCGACGTTCCAGAAATGGAACTCGTCGTGCCAAACGGCATCACCACCGCGCGAATCGACGCGGCCGGCAACCTGCTCGCAGAAGCGAGTGAAGGCGGCATCGTCGAATTTTTCAAGACCGAAGACCTGATGCGCCTGTCCGTGGTCGACGAAAATAGCTCCGGGAAACAGGATGCCGAACAACAGGGCATCGACTTGTTCTGAGTGAACGATGAGCCGTCACGACAGCGACCTACGCACGCGTCTCGCCCACGAGGCGGCGCGCATCATGGCCGAGCAAGGTGTTCGCGACTACGGTGCAGCGAAGCGAAAGGCCGCGGAGCGCGTCGGTGCGCGCGACGAATACGACCTACCGACCAATCGCGAGATCGAAGCAGCGCTGCGTGACTACCAGCGTCTATTCCAGTCACAAACGCAACCGCAGCGACTACAGGAGTTGCGTGAAGTCGCGGTCGAGGCGATGACCTTCCTTGCGCGCTTCGAGCCGCGACTGGTCGGTGCTGTACTCGAAGGCACCGCCGACGCTCATTCCGCGGTCTGCCTGCATTTGTTTGAAGATGATCCATCCGAAGTAGTGCGCTTCCTTGACGATCAGCAGATTCCCTACGATGAGGATGAGCGGGTTTTGCGCCTATCGCGCGGGCATAGCAGCGAGTTCCCGGTGCTGCGATTCGATGCCGATGCGAACACCATCGATCTGACGCTGCTGCCGAAGATCCATTTGCGCCAAGCACCACTGTCACGCACCTCGGACACGCCGATGCGACGGGCATCGATCAATGCTGTGCGCGACCTGATCGCTAAACAAAAAGGCGGCTGACGCCGCCTTTTTGAAAGTACGCCAGACGATGATCAGCGCTTGGCGAGATCGACGTAATCGCGCGCCGGCGAGCCGACGTAGACCTGACGTGGACGACCGATCTTGGCATCCGGGGTAACGTTCTGCTCGAGCCAGTGGGCGACCCAGCCAGCGGTACGCGCAATCGCGAACATGACGGTGAACATCTCGGTCGGAATTTTCAACGCCTTGTAGATGAGACCGGAGTAGAAATCGACGTTCGGGTATAGCTTTCGCTCGATGAAATACGAGTCTTTCAGCGCCGCTTCTTCGAGTTTCAATGCGACATCGAGCAGCGGGTCGTGCACACCGAGTTCATCCAATACCTGATGACACATTTCGCGAATGATGGTCGCGCGCGGATCGAAGTTCTTGTAGACGCGATGCCCGAAACCCATCAGGCGGAAGCCGGAATTCTTGTCCTTCGCCTTTTCGATCGCCTTACCGACTTGGTCGGCGCTACCGATCTCATTGAGCATGGTGAGCACGGCTTCGTTCGCACCGCCATGCGCCGGGCCCCAGAGTGCCGCGATACCTGCGGCGACGCAGGCGTAAGGGTTCGCGCCAGTCGAACCGACCAGGCGGACGGTGGAAGTCGAGGCATTCTGCTCGTGGTCGGCATGCAGGATGAACAACAAGTCGAGCGCCTTCGCCGCGACCGGCGGCAACATCAGCGGTTCCGATGGAACCTCGAACATCATGTGCAGGAAGCGCGTGCAGTAGTCGAGGTTGTTCCGCGGATAACGGTTCGGCCAGCCGATCGAGTAGCGGTAGCAGGCCGCGGCGATTGTCGGCACCTTGGCAATCAAGCGCACCGCCGCGAGGCGACGCTGTTCGGCATCGTCGATGTCGAGCGAGTCGTGATAGAACGCCGCCAGCGAGCCAATCATGCCGCACAGCATCGCCATTGGATGTGCATCATGGCGGAAGCCACCGAGGAAGCTCTTCACTGCCTCATGCATCATCGTGTGGTGCGTGACTTCGTGCTCGAACGTGCTGAACTGCTGTGGGTTCGGCAACTCGCCGTTCATCAGCAGATAGGCAACTTCGAGGAAATTCGAATGTTTCGCCAACTGTTCGATCGGATAGCCGCGATACATGAGCACGCCGGCATCGCCATCGATATAGGTGATCGCACTGCGGCAACTCGCCGTCGACATGAAGCCGGGGTCGTAGGTGAACAGCCCGGTTTCCTTGTGCAACTTGCCGATGTCGATGGCCTCGGGACCGAGGTTGCCGGACACCACCGGCAGGATGACGGACTTGCTGGTGGTGCTATCGGTGATCTGCACGCTGCGGTCGGACACGGGACACTCCTTCGTTCGTTTCAACGCCGATTATCGCACGGGCGTTTGAAATTTCCGCATCGCGGCACGTGGTTTTGCAAAGCCTGAAAAGACAAACGCCGCAGCCTTTCGGCCACGGCGTCGGTCAAGCCCTGTGCAGCGCGATCCTGCGCCGAACGAATTACTTGGCGGCGTATCGCCTGCGGAACTTCTCAAGCCGACCGCCGGTATCGACGATCTTGTGCTTGCCCGTGTAGAACGGGTGCGAAGCCGAGGAAAGTTCCAGCTTCACCAGCGGATATTCCTTGCCGTCTTCCCAAGTCGTCTTGTCCTTGCTCGTCATGGTCGAGCGGGTCAGAAACTTGAAATCGGCGGTGACGTCGTGGAACACGACTTCGTTGTACTTCGGATGGATGTTAGCTTTCATGGCAAGGAACCGGCCGCAAAAAAGAGGCGCATCGTAGCCACGCCGCCCAAACTTGGCAAGGCGATTCCGTGCCGACTTTCAGGATTGAGACATTTATCCTTTTAATTCAATGGTCAAGCCAATGCTGCTTGGATCAGCTCAGCAAACCGTCCAATCCGATAACGCATCAGAATACGACTCTGTAGCCGCCAATCCATGCGCCCGGACCAATCGACCACACTCATGCCGCGAGTCAGTGCACCGTCGAGCTCGATCTTCACTGACCGCGTTTCCCAGTGTTCGGCAGCGGTCGGATCAAGGACGACCGCCATCGCCAACCCATCTGCCGCATGCCAATGCGTCGTGTTGCGACGCGCCCGCATCCATTCGCGGGTCTTGCGTGAGATGGCGTCGTAGAAGCGTGCGCGTGGACTGTCGACAGTCAGCCATCGCGCCAAATCGGCAAACGGAATGCCATGCGCCAAGGTCGCTTCCCAGTCCACCAGTTCAAATTGCGGCCAAGCATCGAACACGACGGCAGCGGCTTCCGGATCGAAATGGATATTGAACTCGCTGGTCGCACGCGACACATTGCCGCGGCCATTCACAGCGCCACCCATGATGACTAGGCGCGGCACTCGTGTCGGCAGTTCGGGATCAAGCTTCAACGCTAGCGCCAGATTGGTCAGCGGACCGAGCATCACGAAGGTCAATTCGCCCGGATGGAGTCGTGCCAGCCGCACCATCGCCGCTGCCGCATGTTCCGCCTCGGGCTTGCGCTGCGGCAGCCGCAGTTCGACATCGCCGAATCCGTCTTGTCCGTGCACGAAGGCTGCGTCCTCCGCCGGACGCACCAACGGATCGCACGCGCCGGGGAAAGCCGGCGTGTCAGCGCCAACCACCCGACCAGATTGAGCGCATTGCGCAGCGTATGTTCGATGCCAACATTGCCAGCGGTGATGGTCAACGCCTCGACCGTCGTGCCCGGATGCGCGTAGGCCATCAGCAGGGCCAGCGCATCGTCTACGCCCGGGTCAGTATCGATCAGTAGTCGTTGCATTCTGCGATCCTCATGCTTGCGCATATTCCACGGCTTGGCCAATCCAGCGTACGACCAACGCATCGGCGGCGTGCAGATCGTGTTCGAGTAGCCAATCGGCGGCCAGAGCCACTTTCGGCATCACCTCTGCATCGCGCACCAGATCGGCAACGCGGAAATTCATTTCGCCGGTCTGGCGTGTGCCAACGACCTCACCTGGTCCGCGCAAAGCGAGATCCTTCTCGGCAATACGGAAGCCATCATTGGTTTCGCGCATCACCGCGAGCCGTTCGCGCGCCAATGCCGAGAGTGGCGGCTGCCACACCAGCACGCAACTCGATGCCGCCGCGCCGCGGCCGACGCGGCCGCGCAGTTGGTGCAATTGCGCCAGACCGAGGCGCTCAGCATTGTCGATCACCATCAGGCTTGCATTCGGCACATCGACACCGACTTCGATCACCGTGGTGGCCACCAGCAAGCGGATCTCCCCGGCCTTGAAGGCATCCATCA
The DNA here is from genome assembly GCA_016708465.1 of Rhodanobacteraceae bacterium. Classification (GTDB taxonomy): domain Bacteria; phylum Pseudomonadota; class Gammaproteobacteria; order Xanthomonadales; family Ahniellaceae; genus JADKHK01. The sequence goes on along the minus strand of JADJFT010000007.1, from coordinate 168,238 downwards.
CCGCGTGCTTATCGCGCGGTTTCATGCGCCCATGCAGTAAGCCGATACGCAGTGCCGGCAAGGCGCGCTGCAGATCCTCGTAGGTCGCTTGCGCCGCCTTGGCTTCGATCTGCTCGGATTCCTCGATCAGTGGGCATACCCAGTACGCCTGACGACCTTCGGCGCAGGCGATGCGGATGCGCTCGACGATCTCGTCACGGCGGGCATCCGATACCGCCACTGTCTGCACCGGCGTGCGCCCGGGCGGCAACTCATCGATCACCGAGACATCGAGATCGGCATAGGCGGCCATCGCCAGAGTGCGCGGAATGGGTGTCGCTGTCATCACCAACTGGTGCGGAGTACGCGCGCCATCGCGACCTTTGTTACGGAGCGCCAGGCGCTGGTGTACGCCGAAGCGGTGCTGCTCGTCGATGATGGCCAGCCCGAGGTTTGCGAACACCACGCCTTCCTGCATCAATGCGTGCGTTCCAATAACAATTTCCGCGCCTGCTGCAATCTCGGCCAGCGCCTTCGCGCGCGCCTTGCCGGTGACCTTACCTGCGAGCCAGACCACGCGTAACCCAAATGGCGCGCACCAACGCTCGAAGTTGCGCAGGTGTTGCTCGGCCAACAACTCGGTCGGCGCCATCACCGCCGTCTGTACACCGGCATCAGCTGCAGCCAGCGCAGCGAGCGCAGCCACCACGGTCTTGCCCGATCCGACATCCCCCTGAACCAGGCGCAGCATCGGCTTACCGATGGCGAGATCTTGATCGATCTCGCCAAGTACCCGCTGCTGAGCATCCGTCAGCGCGAACGGCAAGGCCGCAAGGAAACTGCGTCTTCTCGCTTGGTCATGGCGGATGGTCGGCGCCGGCAACGCGCGCAAATGGCGGCGCAACTTGCGCATGCCGATCTGGTGGGCGAGTAACTCATCGAAGGCAAGGCGACGCTGCGCAGGGTGGGTGCGCGCCATCAGCGCCGTAATATCCGCTTCTCCCGGCGGCGCATGGACAGTGCGCAGGGCAGTACCGAGACTGGGCAGATGCACACTGCAGCGCAGCGCTTCCGGCAACACGTCGAGCTCGGCATCGTCAGGCAGGGCCGCCAACGCAAGTTTTGCGAGCCGAACCAAGGTCGTCTGACCGATCCCTTCGGTCGCCGGATAGACTGGTGTCAGCGCCACTTCCAGCGGCGTGTCCGGTTGCACGCGTTGGTAGCGCGGATGCACGATCTCCAAGCCGGCGGCACCCTCGCGCACCTCGCCATAAATGCGCAACCGCAGTCCTGGCAAGAAACCTTCTGCCTGGGATTTCGAGAAGTGGAAGAAGCGCAAGGTCAGCGTCGCACGACTGGCATCGGACACGACCACACGCAACAACGGCCGAAAGCGGAATCCACGCTCGACCGCGTCGACAACCGCCTCGATCTGCGCGCACTCGCCATTGCGCAAATCGCGGATGGCAGTGATGCGCGTGCGGTCTTCGTAGCGCAGCGGCAAGTGGAACCAGAAATCCGATAACCGGTAAAGCAATAGTCGCGACAAGGCTTCGGCGATGGCCGGACCGACACCGCGCAAACTGCCAGTGACCGCGATGCGGCATCGCTCACGCTGGGTCAGCCCAAAACGACGATCGCATCCATTTCGACCTGCGCATCACGCGGCAACGCCGCCACAGCGACCGCGGCACGTGCCGGATACGGTGCTTGGAAATATTCGGCCATGACACGGTTCACCTCGCCGAAATTGGCCATGTCGGTCAGAAAGACATTGAGTTTGACGATGTCCGCAAGATCGCCACCGGAAGCGACGCACAACGCGCGCAGGTTGTCGAACACGCGGCGGGCATGCGCCTCGAATGCCCCTTCAACGAGCTGGCCGGTGGCCGGATCAAGTGGAATCTGGCCGGACAGGTACACCGTTTTCCCGTATTTCACTGCCTGCGAATATGTGCCGATCGCGGCCGGTGCGGCCTGCGTGCTGATGATTTCGCGCATGGGTTGCTCCCCATTCTATGCATGACAAGTCGAAGTGGGTGATGCTAGCCGGTCTCAGCCGATGTAACGACTGACCGCATGCACGACCGGCAAGCGCCGCAACCGGCGTAGCACTTCTGCCAGGTGCTTGCGGTGCTTGACTTCGATCACGAACAACATCCCCGCAGTGAGCAGATCACGCTCCTGATATTCGACGGTATCGATGTTCGACTGGCATTCGGCAATCGCAGCAGCAACCGTCGCCAGCACGCCCGGCTTGTTGTCGGCCACGACCTTGAGCGCGACTTTGAAGTCGCCGCTGATCTCACGATCCCAGGCAATCGCGACGAAGCGATCCGGCGTCTTGCGGAATTCAGGAATGTTAGGGCATTCCGCTTGATGCACGACGATGCCCTTGCCCGCCGACAGGAAACCGACGATGTCGTCCCCAGGCAATGGATGACAACAATTGCCGAACGACACCACGCCGCGCTCGGCCCCGGAAATCAGGATCTTCTCGTGGCCGCGGGCGATCGTGCCGAGATCGAGGAATGCGGCATCGCGCACCAGCGCAAGCGCAACCTGCTGCGGCATGCGGTTGCCGAGCGCGATCTCGGCAAGCAGATCTTCCAAGCGTCGCAGCCGATGTTCCTGAAGATAGGCATCCAGCATCGCTGCCGGAATCTGTTCGAGCGATGCCCCTAACACTTCCAGTGCGCGATCAAGCAGACGATGCCCAATCTCGATCGAATCCTCATGCTGCATGTGCTTCAGCGCATGTCGGATCGCGCTGCGCGCTTTCGAGCTAACGACGAATTCGAGCCACCCGATCTGCGGCTGCGCACTCGCGGCGGTGATGATCTCAATCGACTGGCCACTGCTCAGGCGTGTGCGCAACGGCACCAACTTCTTGTCGACACGCGCCGCCACAGCATGATCGCCGACATGGGTGTGCACTGCGTAGGCAAAATCAAGCGCCGTTGCATTGCGCGGCAACGCAAGAATGTCGCCCTTGGGCGTGAATAGGTAGACTTCATCTGTGAACAGTTCGACCTTGACGTGTTCGACGAAGTCGAGCGACGAATCGGAGCGTGACTGTGCGTCAACTAACCCAGCAACCCATTCACGGGCGCGCGACTGCGCACTGTTTCCCGCGGAAACGTCGCTCTTGTAGGCCCAATGCGCCGCGATGCCGCGTTCGGCGAGCAGGTCCATATCCTCGGTACGGATTTGCACTTCGATCGGCGTACCGCCAGGACCAAATAGCACCGTGTGCAGGCTTTGGTAGCCGTTCGCCTTGGGCATCGCGATGAAGTCACGGAAACGCCCGTCCACCGGTTTGAACAAGCTATGCACCGCACCCAGCGCCATGTAGCACTGCATGGTCTCGCGTACGACCACACGCACCCCATAAACATCCAGCACTTGGGCCAGCGTCTTGTGGTCGGCCTTCATTTTCGTGTAAATCGAATAGGGCGACTTCACCCGCGACACCAACCGCGCTGCGATATCTTCTTGGTCGAGCCTGGTTGCGATGGCTTGCTGGATCTTGGCGACGCCATCGCGGCGATTGCCGTAGAGCTGGCGTAACCGCGCTTCAAGTACACGGTGTCGCAACGGGTGGTAAGCGGCGAAACCGTAGTTCTGCAACTCCGCTTTGATCGCGTTCATACCAAGACGCTGCGCGATCGGTGCGTAAATCTCGAGCGTTTCCAGCGCAATGCGGCGGCGCGATTCGTCGCTCATTGCGTCCAGCGTGCGCATATTGTGCAAGCGATCGGCGAGTTTGATCAGGATGACGCGCAGATCGCGCGCCATCGCCAGCATCATCTTGCGAAAGCTCGGCATTCGCTTCCTGGCGACTACGAAACTTGACCTTGTCGAGCTTGGTAACGCCGTCCACCAACTCGGCCACGTCTTCACCAAACTGCGCAGCGAGTTCGGCATGTGAGACCGGCGTGTCTTCCAGCGTGTCATGCAAGATCGCTGCACAGAGCCCGTCGGTATCAAGGCGCATCTCGGCAAGAATGCCGGCGACCGCGAGCGGATGAGTGATATAGGGCTCGCCAGACTTGCGCGTCTGCCCATGGTGCGCGATCGCCCCGAGCCGAAAAGCGCGCTCGATCGTCGAGCGCGCTTCAGGCGAAAGGTACTCAGCCAGCTTTTGGTCGAGCGCCTGCCAGTGCGCCGCAAGGCTCGGGGTCACGTCTGCACGTTCGCGGACGGTCGCCTCGGTCACTGGTGCGGCTCCTCAATTCATCGATAGGGGAGTCGAGTGTTGCAGAACTTTGCGGAGCCGACGATCAGAGATCGTCAGTGCCCTTCGCCAGATCGTCGTCGGCCACTTCCTGCGCGGCCCACTCCAAGGCTTCGCGTTCGGCACGCTCACGCTCTTGGCGCTCGATCTCATTGAGCATGTCCAGATTGATGTGGCCGCCGGCAATCTCGCGCAGCGCCAGCACCGTTGGCTTGTCGTTCTCGGAGAAGATCAGGGGATCCGCGCCCTTGGCGATCTGACGCGCGCGCTTGGTCGCCATCAGCACGAGTTCGAAACGGTTGTCGACCACTTCAAGGCAGTCTTCGACGGTGATGCGGGCCATGGGCCACTCCTGAAAAATCGCGTAAACGGGGAAAAGCGGCCGAGCAGGCTAGCAGCGCGCCACCTTCCGGGCAATGTTCTGACTCGCACGGATTCGGCAAGTCATTGTTTTACAAATAAATGAATCAGGCCATCAAACTATCGACGAGGCCTTTCAGACGTTGCTGCTGCACCCTTCGGTGTAGACGCGTAGCGCGCACGATGGTGCTGATCTGCGCCAGCGCGGTCTCGAATACCTCGTTCACGACGATGTAATCGAACTCCCAAGCATGAGCAATTTCTTTGCGCGAATCGGCAAGCCGACGCCGGATGGTTGCCTCGCTGTCTTTGGCACGCGTACGCAAGCGGCGCTCGAGTTCAAGACGCGACGGCGGCAAAATGAAAATACTGACCGACGATGGCACTTGCGCTCGCACCCGCTGCGCACCTTGGTAGTCGATTTCGAGCAACACATCCTGACCCGACGCCAACAACGGTTCTACCGATTGCCGCGCCGTGCCCTTCAAGTCGCCGTGCACGATCGCGTACTCGAAGAATTCGCCTTCACTGGCCATTTCCTCAAACTTCCCGCGCGTGACGAAGTGATAATGCTCGCCGTCCAACTCACCCGGGCGCGGACCGCGCGAAGTGTAGGAAATCGACAAGGAAATACCTGGCTCGTTCGCCAACAAGGCGTTTACCAGCGTCGATTTGCCGGAACCGGAGGGTGCAGCGACGATGAACAAGGAACCGGGCATCACCTAGTCCTCTTATTCGATGTTTTGCGCTTGTTCGCGCAGTTGTTCGATCAGCACCTTCAACTCGACCGACGACTGCGTGGTACGGGTGTCGATCGATTTGGAACCGAGCGTGTTCGATTCGCGATTGAATTCCTGCATCAGAAAGTCGAGGCGGCGGCCGATCGGCTCGGGCGAATCGAGGCGACTACGCACCTCGGCAATATGCACACCGAGACGATCAATTTCTTCGTCGACATCAAGCTTGTGGAATGCCAGTACCAATTCCTGTTCGAGTCGGCCGGGATCGAGCGGCTGCTTCAATTCGGCGATGCGCGCCTCGAACTTCTGGCGCAGTCCGGCGCGGATGTCGGGCAGCCACTGGCGCACTTGCACGACGATCGCGGCGATGCCGTCGAGACGCTCGACCAGCACCGTCTTCAGGCGCTCGCCTTCGCGCGAACGGGTGGCAATGAAATCGTCCAGCGCGACGTCGAACAAGCTCAGCGCCTCCTCGGTCAGCGCGGCATTGTCGACCTCGGGTTCATTGATCACCCCGGGAAACGCCAGCACTTCCATGCGCGACGGCGGCCGCGACTCTGGAAATGCCAGCAGCAGGCGTTGTTCGACTTGGCGCAGATTTTCGACCAAGGTCGTGTTCAAGCTCAGCGCATCGGCGGTGGCGACAGCGCGAAAGCGCATCGACACATCGACCTTGCCCCGCGAGACACGTTTCTCGATGCGTTCGCGCAGCTTCGGCTCGAGCGCACGGAATTCCTCCGGCAACCGAAACCCGATTTCGAGAAATCGATGGTTGACCGAGCGCAATTCGAACACGAGGCGCCCGCGCGCACTCGGACCTTCGGCGCTGGCATAGGCAGTCATGCTGCGGATCATCAGGCAGTCCTTCGCGTAAGGGTGGCCATGTTACGCTCCGCGCCCTTTTTTCCCAAGCGATTCGCGCCCATGAGCACCGTCCTTCGCCCCAGCGGTCGCACCTCCGATGCCCTGCGTACCGTCGCCATTGAGCGCCACTACACGCGCCATGCCGAAGGTTCGGTGCTGGTGAGCTTCGGCGACACCAAAGTGTTGTGCACGGCGAGCGTCGAGGAAAAGGTGCCGGGCTTCCTGCGTGGTAAGGGCGAAGGTTGGATCACCGCCGAATACGGCATGCTGCCGCGCGCAACGCACTCACGCTCGAATCGCGAAGCCGCGAGTGGCAAACAAGGCGGACGCACACTGGAAATCCAGCGCCTGATTGGTCGCAGCCTGCGCGCGGTGGTGAATCGCGCGGCACTTGGCGAACGCACAATTACTCTGGACTGCGACGTGTTGCAGGCCGATGGCGGCACACGCACGGCGGCGATCACCGGCGCCTATGTCGCCCTGGTCGATGCGGTGCGCGCGACGATGAAGAAAGGCTTGATCAAGAACGATCCGATCCACGGTCAGATCGCGGCGATTTCGGTCGGTATCTACAAAGGTACGCCAGTGCTCGATCTCGACTATGCCGAAGATTCGAACTGCGAGACCGACATGAACGTGGTGATGAACGACGCGCTCGGCTTCATCGAATTGCAAGGCACCGCCGAAGGCCATGCCTTCCGTCGCGACGAACTTGATGCCCTGCTGGCGCTGGCGAGCAAAGGCATCGGCGAACTCCACGCGCGGCAGCGCGAGGCATTGGCACGCTGACCGATGCGTCTCGTCGTCGCCACCGGGAATTTGGGCAAGCTCGCGGAAATCCGCCATGTGCTGGCGGACGCCGACATCGACTTGGTCGCACAAGCTGAACTGGGCATCCCCGCGGTTGATGAAACCGGCACCACCTTCATCGAGAATGCGATCCTGAAAGCACGTCAGGCCTGCACCTTGAGTGGGCTGCCGGCGATCGCCGATGACTCGGGACTAATCGTCGATGCGTTGAACGGCGCGCCTGGGCTGATTTCGGCACATTACGCCGGCGCGCATGGCGATACCGCACGCAACATTGCCAAGGTGCTCGATGAGTTGCGCGGCGTGCCAGAGGCGCAACGCACAGCGCGCCTGTACAGCGTCGTCGTATTGATGCGCCACGCCGCAGACCCGCAACCGATCGTCGCCGAAGGCATCATCGAAGGACGTGTCCTCGAGGCACCACGCGGCAGCAATGGCTTCGGTTACCAACCGATTTTCTTCCTGCCGGAACTTGGTCTCGGGTCGGCCGAGCTGCCATCTGAACACTGGCACCGCATCAGCCATCGCGCCCAAGCCCTCGCTGGGTTGCGCGCACGTTGGCCGTTCGCTTGAGATGCGACTGCAACCGCCGCCGCTAGCGCTCTACATCCACATTCCGTGGTGCGTGAAGAAGTGCCCGTATTGCGACTTCAATTCACACGAGCTGCGCAGTGCCAACGAATACGCTGCCTACGTCGATGCGTTGCTCGCCGATCTTGCTGCCGACCTCGCGCACTTCCCGTGCGTACATGGGCGTCCGATCGTCTCGGTATTCTTCGGCGGCGGTACGCCGAGCCTGTCCCACACTGGATTTGATCGCACGCATCCTCGACGGCTGTCACGAGCGCCTGCATTCGATACCGCTGCGAGGTCACGATGGAGACGAATCCGGGTGCCGTCGAGCACGGCCGCTTCGACGCCTATCTTCGCGCCGGCGTGAACCGCATCAGCTTCGGCGTGCAGAGTTTCGATGACGACAAGCTGGCGCGCGCCTCGGCTCGCATCCATTCGGCGAGCGAAGCGGAACGCGCGATCAAGGAAGCACAGGACGCCGGCATCAGCGAGATCAATCTCGACTTGATGTACGCGCTGCCGGAGCAGACGTTAGCCGGCGCGCTCGCCGATATCGAACGTGCGATCGCGCTGCGGCCGACGCATCTTTCACACTACCAACTCACCTTGGAACCGAACACCGCATTCGCGGCCAAGCCACCGCTGCTGCCCGACGATGATGCGAGCTGGGACATGCAGGAAGCCTGTCAGACCCGGCTTACCGATGCGGGTTTTCCACAATACGAGACGTCGGCCTATGCACAGTCGGCGCATCGCTGCCGGCACAACCTCAATTATTGGACGTTTGGCGACTACCTCGGCATCGGTGCCGGTGCGCATGGCAAGCTCAGCGACGACGCCCAGATCATTCGAACTGCCAAACTGAAGACACCAAAGAGCTATCTCGCCAAAGCCGCCCTGCCCGAGCGACTCGTTACGCAGGCGCCGATCGCCAGAGGTGAACTGGCTTTTGAGTTCATGATGAACGCGCTGCGCTTGGTCGATGGCGTCGACAACGCATTGTTGACGCAACGGACCGGACTCGAGCGTTCCGCGATTGCGTCCGTCGTCGCGCGTGCGATCGCTGATGGTTTGCTGGTCGATGACCCTGCACGCTTGCAGCCAACGGCCGACGGGCGCCGACTGTTGAACGAACTGCTGATCCGTTTTCTGCCAGACGAACGCCCGCGCTCCGCTAGAATTGCCGTTGAGGTGAATCCGTGACTGACGCCAACAAGAAGATCGACTTCGGCTATCGCGACGTCGACTGGAACGAAAAGCAGAAGCTGGTCGGCAAGGTGTTCACGTCGGTGGCGTCGACGTACGACTTGATGAATGATCTGATGTCGTTCGGAATTCACCGCTTGTGGAAGCGCCACTTCGTCGCCACCAGCGGTATCCGGCGTGGTGCGTGTGCTCGATCTGGCGGGCGGCACTGGCGATATCGCCGCACTGATCGCCGACCGCGTCGGTCACGAAGGCGAGGTCGTACTCGGCGATATCAACACGGAAATGCTGAGCGTTGGTCGCGACCGGCTGACTGATCGCGGCCTCGTGAGCAACCTGCGCTACGTCCGTCTAAATGCCGAAGCGCTGCCGTTCCCGGACGGCCATTTCGATGCTGTGACGATTGCCTTCGGCCTGCGCAATGTCACCGACAAGGCCGCTGCGTTGCGCGAAATGCGGCGAGTGTTAAAACCGGGCGGCAAGGTCATGGTGCTTGAGTTTTCCGAAGTGGCAGAACCACTGTTGCGCCCACTCTACGACCTCCACTCCTTCGAGGTGCTACCGCGACTAGGGAAACTGTTTGCCAACGACGCTGACAGTTATCAATACTTGGCCGAATCGATCCGCAAACACCCGAATCAAGACACCTTGAAGCAGATGATGCAGGACGCTGGGCTGGACCGCTGCGAATATCGCAATCTCAGCGCCGGCATCGTCGCGATTCATAGCGGTTACCGGGCGTGACCCACCGTGACAACGCGATAACCGCGCCGCGCTAAACTCGCGACCTCTTTCGGAGGCGGATCATGCGGAATTTTTGGGCAGGCCTGGTGGCCATCGTTGCGGCCGTCGGGCCGATCACGTCGGTGCAGGCTGAGATGGCGCGCGATGAACATTCGTATGCGCATCTCGACGAAGTGCGTATCAAGCACGTTTATCTCGACCTCGATGTGTCCTTCGACAAGAAACAACTGGCCGGTTTTGCCGAGTTAAACCTCGACTGGCGCAAGCCAGCCGCGAAGCGGCTTGATCTCGATACCCGTGATTTGAGCATCGAGCGCGTGAGCGCCCAGCGTATCGATGGCTCGTGGGTGAACGCATCGTTCGCACTGGCGAAGCGTGATGCGAAATTCGGCTCACAGTTAACGATTCGCCTGAAGGACGCCGCACCGAAAGTACGCGTCTACTATCACACCGCACCGACTGCGTCCGGACTGCAGTGGCTGGCACCGGCGCAAACTCTCGGCAAGCAAAAGCCGTTCATGTTCTCTCAGGCCGAAGCGATCCACGCGCGCGCTTTCGCGCCGCTGCAGGACACGCCGACGGTGCGCTTCACCTATCGTGCCCGCGTTACCGCGCCTGAGGGTATTCGTGTGGTGATGAGCGCCGACAACGAACCATCGAGCGATGGCCGCGGCGGTTTTCGCTTCAACATGCCACAGGCAATTCCGTCGTATCTGCTTGCGATCGCTGCCGGCGACATCGCCGCAAAGCAAGTTGGTCCGCGTTCGTTTGTCTGGACGGAGCCGGGTCGCGTCGATGTCGTCGCTAAGGAATTTGGAGGACATCGAGGCGATGATCGCCGCCGCCGAAAAGCTCTCTACGGTCCCTATCGCTGGGGCCGCTACGACATGCTGGTATTGCCACCGTCGTTTCCGTTTGGCGGCATGGAAAATCCGCGACTGTCGTTCCTGACACCGACGCTGATCGCCGGCGACAAGTCGCTGGTCAATGTGGTTGCGCATGAACTTGCGCACTCGTGGTCGGGCAATCTCGCCACCAATGCCACATGGCGCGACATTTGGCTCAATGAAGGCTTCACTAGCTATGTCGAGAACCGCATCGTCGAAGCCGTGTTCGGCGTTGATCAGGCGGTAATGGACCAGGTGGTCGGCCAGCAAGAACTACTCGCCGAGATGAAGGAGCTGCCGGCGATCGACCAGCATCTGGTGCTGAACCTGAAGGATCGCGATCCCGACGACGCCTTCAGCGGTGTGCCATACCAGAAAGGCGAATGGATGTTGCGGACACTGGAGCAACGCTTCGGACGCGACAAGTTTGACGCCGTGGTGCGCGCCTGGTTTGACGAACACGCCTTTCAATCGGTATCGACCGAACAGTTTCTCGACTTCTTCGGCACACGACTTCTCGATGCCAAGGATTCGCCAATCCATCGTGCCGATCTTGACGTGTGGCTATACCAGCCGGGCGTGCCGAAGAATGCGTTGCTCGCGCATTCGGCAAAACTCGAAGCAATCGACGGTCTGTTGGCTGATTTCGTCGCCGGAAAAAAAGATGCTGCGGCATTGAATGCCAAGACCTGGTCGACCGGCGAATGGGTGCATTTCCTGAACGGTTACGGCGACAATGCCGATGCCACGAAGATGGCTGATCTCGACGCAAACTACGGCCTGACGCAGCGATTGAATCGCGAAATCACGATGCGCTGGTTCCTCGCGGGCATCCGTGCGAACTACACCCCGATGCGCGACGCGTTGCGCGCGCATCTGATCGAAATCGGGGCGCCGCAAGCTGATGGTGCCGCTCTGGGGCGAACTTGCGAAGACGCCGGCGAACAAGGCTTGGGCGATTGACGTCTATCAAGTCGCGCGCGCCGGCCTGCATCCAATTGCGCAGAATACGCTCGATGCAATGCTCGGCCTGAAGCCCTGATTGACGATGAAACGCGGACTGCGCCGATCGTTATTGGTGTTGATGACGATCGGCGCCACGGCAGCGATCGCGCTCGGCGTGGCGTTGTTTGTCGCGCCCGGAAAAGTGCTCGATGTCGAATTGGCGCGCCGAGAATGGATGGCCGGCGTCAGCGTGAAGAACATCGATGTCGATGGCCAGCACTGGCGCTACTTCGAGCGCGGCAGTCCGGACGCTGACGTGGTCGTGTTGCTGCATGGCTTGCAGGGCGATGCGACGAACTGGTTGGACGTGCTAAGCAACGTGCCGGATACGCGTCGCTACATCGTGCCCGACCTGCCCGGATTCGGCGACAGCCCGACGCCAGCCGATCGCGATTTCCGCGTCGCCACCCGCCGAACGCCTGCACGCCCTGCTCACAGCGCTGAACATCACCCAGTTCGATCTCGTTGGCCACCTGATGGGTGGCTATATCGCCGGACGCTATGCGTCGGTCCATCCGCAGCAGGTGCGGACGCTGGCATTCATCGACGCCGCCGGCGTACCGTTCGAAGCCAACGCGTTTCTGCTCGCGCTGGAACGTGGCGAGAACCCCTACAAGGTCACCACGCGCGACGAATTCGATGCCTTTCTTGGCAAGGTGTTCAAGCATCGCCCGTTCCTACCCAGGCCGGTGCAGGATGTCTATGCCGATCGTGTCATTGCGCGTGCCGACGATTGGACGATCGCCATGAATGCGCTCAAAGCACCCGACCAACGATTTGGCTTGGTCGATGTGCTGCCGATACTGGACATGCCGAGTCTCGTACTTTGGTGCCGCGACGATCAGGTGCTTGATGTCAGCTCAATCAAAACCTTTGCCGCCGGGCTGCCGAACGAACGCGTGCTGATCCTTGACGACTGCGGCCACATGCCGATCATGGAACGGCCGCGCGATACCGCCGACGCCCTCGCCGCGCTGTGGCGAAGCGTGTACGCGGCGAATTGAACAACGTCGGTTTAACCAGCGTCAGGGTGCTGCCCGGCTAGAATTGGCGCCCGATTGACTGGAGTACGCCGATGCGTCGGATCTTGATTCCTGCCTGCTCGTTACTGGCCGCCTGCGGCAGCGATGCCCCGCCACCGACCGTGCCGCCACCGCCACCGTTGAAACCGGCCTATGTCGAACTGCACGGTGACCCGGCCAAGGCCACGATGAGCGCAGCGATCGATGCAAATGATCTGGCTAAACACATCCAGACACTGGCCTCCGACGAGTTCGAAGGCCGTGGCCCGGGGTCGCTGGGTGAGCGTTTGACACTGAACTATTTCGAAAATGAGTTCAGCCGCATCGGATTTCTTGCCGGCCATCTCCGATGGCAAGCCGTGTACTGCCTTCCCATGTCAGGGTGCGACATATTTTCAGCGTGTGCCGATGGTTGAGACGCGAGTCGATCCGGCGACGACGCTGAGTTTCAGTGTCGGTGGACAGACACAGACATTGGCGCTCGGCAAAGACATGGTGATCGGCTCTCGTGCCGAAAAGCCGAGCATCGATATCAAGGACAGCGACGTCGTATTCGTTGGCTATGGCGTGAATGCACCGGAGCAAAACTGGAACGACTACGACGGTGTCGACGTGAACGGCAAAACCGTGGTCATGTTGATCAACGACCCTGGGTTCCTGCGCAAAGACGAGTCGCTGTTCAAAGGTCGCGCGATGACCTACTACGGCCGCTGGACCTACAAGTTCGAAGAAGCCGCACGCCAAGGTGCGAAGGCCGCTCTGATCGTGCATAACACCGAACCGGCGGCCTATGGCTGGGACGTGGTGGTGAATTCTTGGACCGGCCCGGCACACGACTTGCCGCTCTCCGAAGACCCGGAAAAGCGCATCGATGCGCAGGGCTGGATCACGCTCAATGCCGCCAAGGCGCTTTTCGCCGCAGATGGTAAGGACTTTGAAAAGCTGATGCTTGAAGCCGACGCGCCCGGCTTCAAGGCGGTACCGCTGCACGCAACCGCGAGTTCGTGGATCAAGCTGTCGATGGAAAACAAGTTCTCGCATAACGCTGTGGCGATTCTGCCTGGTAGCGAAAAGCCGGGCGAATCGGTGCTGTACATGGGGCACTGGGACCACCTCGGCGTGAACGCCAGCAGCGACGGCGAGGATCACATTTTCAATGGCGCCATCGACAATGCCAGCGGTGTCTCCGGGGCGCTGGAGATCGCTCATGCGTTCTCAGCAATGGCATCAAAGCCAGCACGCTCAATCGTGATACTGCTGCCAACGTTGGAAGAATCCGGGCTGCTCGGCTCAAAATATTTTGCCGCACATCCACCGATTAACCTCGCCAAATTGGCCGCCGTGATCAACATGGACGCGTTACCGATCCGCGGTCGTAACGCCGACATGGGTGTAATTGGCCAAGGCCAGTCGGCTGATCTCGAAGCCTTGTTGCTTGATCAACTGAAAGCACAAGGCCGCACGATGGAGCCGGAAGCCGCACCCGAGAAGGGCTTCTTCTTCCGCTCAGATCATTTCAACTTCGCCAAGCAGGGCGTGCCTGCGCTGTATGCACGCGCCGGTCTCACCCACGTCGACAAAGGCGCGGCCTACGGCCAGCAGTGGTCAGACGACTACACCAGCAACCGTTATCACAAGCCGGCCGATGCGTTCGATCCGAACTGGGACTACGCCGGCCTGATCGACGATCTCAACCTGTATTTTGAAGTTGGCAAGCGCCTCAGCGTAGCCGGCCAGTGGCCAACTTGGAGCGAAAGCAGCGAGTTCCGGACCGCGCGCGAAGCATCCAGCAGCGAACGCACGGACTGAGACGTCGATGCCCATCCTTGCGATCCTGTCGATCGCACTGCAGATCGCGTGCATCGTGCACGCGGTCCGCAGCGGTCGTGTGCAGTACTGGCCAATCATCATCCTGATTGGCTCCTTGATCGGCTGCCTCGCGTATTTTCTGGTCGAACTCCTGCCCGAAATCCGCAACAGCCGGACCACAAAACGCGTGGTCGCAAATGTTGCGCGCACGATCGATCCGGAGAAGCGCAAGCGCGACATTGCCGCCCAACTCGACGTCGCCGATACGGTGCAGAATCGCATCCGGCTCGCCGAAGAGTGCTTGCAACTCGGTGACCACCAGAACGCACGTGCACTATTCGAACGCTGCCTCAGTGGTCCGTTTGCAAGTGATCCAAACTTTCTACTTGGCCGCGCCCGCGCCGAATTCGGCCTCGGCTTGTTTGCAGAAACCCGCACCACGCTCGAACAACTGATGGCGAAAAATCCGGACTACAAGTCCAGCGATGGCCATCTGCTATACGCGACGACGCTGGAGGCGCTGGGTGAATCCGAGCGAGCACTGGCGGAATATCGCGTGCTTGAACACTCTTATCCGGGCGAGGAAGCGCGCCTCCGCTACGCCCGCTTGCTCACCCAACTAGGCCACGTCGGTGAAGCTCGTAATGCTTACGAAGGCGTCCTCAAGCGCGAGAAAACAGCACCCGCCTACTACCGAAAGAAAGAGCGCGCGTTTTTTGATGCAGCAAAAAAAGAATTGCGGGCACTGGCATAAACGGCCCGCAGCCGGCATCACATCGTTCGACCAGCCGCAGCGCGATCGCGCGCCAAGAATCGCTTAGCCAAACCGACTCTTCGGCTTCTCCACTCGCGGTTCTTGCGGTGCGAGCTGCAGGGACTGGATCTTGGCGAGCAGGTTCTGGATGTTTTCGGCCCAGCGCAACGATGCCGGAGGTGCTTTCGGCGGGCCGACCACGGGCGCTGCGACTGGACGTTTGCCGACGCCCTCCTTCATCTGATGCATGGCATCGATGGCAAACCCGTCCCAGCGCAGGAAGTGCGCGGTTGGCACACTGATCCAGTTCATGCTCGGCATCTCACCGCCGCGAGGGTCCCAGTATTTCGCACCCGCCAAGGTGCTCGCCTTCAGGCGCGCCCGGCCCTGCAGACGAAATGCCATGCCGTCGAAGTGGTAGGCCATGAAGGGCTCATGATGCAGCAGCGCAGCCGGCTTGCCGTACAACTGCCCGGCCACAGCGTCATGCCGACGCACCATGTAGTCGAGGATCGTGTCGTAGCGGGTCCGTGCGTTGGCCATGCCAAATCCGAAGCAAGTCTCTGGCCGGAATGCTACGCCGAAACCGTCTGTTGCGGTATCAAAGCGACTTCAGCGAGCGCGCAATCAGCCCGATACCGCCGCACAGCAGCACCAGCATCAGCAAAGTATTGAACAGGCTGGTTGGCTCGAAATAGATACGCAGATTCATCAGAATACCGGCCAAGATAATGACCACGCCGGCGAGCAACATCAGCCAGCCGGGCTTCGAGCGGCCGTCCATAAACAGCATCAGCACCCCGGCAATGAACGGCAACAACGATAGCCCGAACGTATGCTGACCAAAAAAGGCCCAGAAACCGGTAGTGACGGTGACCTGACTGGTCAGCAGGTAGGCGCCGGCCACCGCCATCACGAAGCCAGCGAGAAACATCGGAATGCCGCCCGGCGTACCGCCTGCGCCTGTGACCTTGTCCATCATTTCCCCGCCGTGTTGAAGTAGGCCACGAGTGTAGCGGGCGAAACTTGCATGCATGGCGCGAACCGGGAAGGATCAGCATGCGCTGGAGAAACTGACATGTCGATGCCGACCGAGTGGCGAAGGAACAACCACTGATGCGTACCCGCATCGCTGCCATCGTACTCATCGTCGCAGTCGTCTTGGCGTGGTTGGGTGCGCTCGATCGGGTGGCGTCGCGAGAACTCGACAGCGCATTCAAACGCAGCTTTGCGACGTTCGCCATCGCGCGTTCGCTGAATGGCGTAATCTCACTGATCCAGGACGCCGATGTGTCGTTGTCGCCAGCAGGCGTCGGGCTGACCGTCAGCCCAGGCGAACTACTTGATCCGCTCAACGATCTGCTTGAACAGTTTTCAACGCTGGCGTTCACCGCGCTGACCGCGCTCGGCATTCAGAAATTTGCGCTGCAGTTGTCCGACAGCCTGTTGCTGAATCTGCTGCTGAGTGCCGCGGCAGGGCTCTGGTTAGCAGCGCAGTTCTGGCCACGGGCGTTGGCACTGCAACCGATGGCGGCACGACTATTGGTATTCGCGCTGGCTTTGCGTTTTCTGGTGCCGGGCTTTGCGCTCGCGACTGCGCTGGTCGATCACAGCTTGCTCACCCCAGAATTCGAGGCAGCGAAGGCGCAACTGCAATTGACCAGTGAGGCGGCTCAGGCCGCTGCAGAGCCGGCGACCGAGATGTCACCGGCCGGAGTCGGCGAACAGATCCTGCGCTGGTGGGAATCTGCGAAAGCGGAGATGGATGTGCGCGAGCGCGTCGAGCGTATTCGCGGCATCGTCGAGAACGCCGCCGAACCGCTGGTGACGCTCGCGGTCGTGTTCCTGCTGCAGGCCATCGTCTTGCCGCTCACCTTTCTCGCGCTCGGAACGCAGTTGCTGCGGCTGTTGTTCGCAAGCGCATGGCGCACGCCGCAGTAGTTGCGATCAACCGCCGGCCTTGTCCGGCAGTGCCACCGAAAGCTCCAGAAGTTCGTGACCGCCTTCCTGGCTGACCTTGACTTGGATCGCATCAGGATCAACGTTCACGTACTTCTTCAGCACCTCAAGCAATTCGCGGCGTAGCGTCGGCAGATAGTCCGGCGCGTCGCGCTGCGCACGTTCCTGCGCGACGATGATGCGCAGTCGCTCTTTCGCGACTGACGCCGAATTTGGTGCACGCGGTTTCAGGAAATCGAAGATGCCCATGTCAGCCTCCGAACAATCGCGTGAGGAAGCCCTTCTTCGGCGCCTCGGTGAAACGCATCGGTACCGTCTCGCCAAGCAGGCGCGCAACGGCATCGTCATAAGCCTGCCCAGCTGGCGATGTCAGATCGAGGATCACCGGATTTCCAGCATTCGAGCCGGCCAACACAGATTCTGACTCCGGCACTACGCCGAGCACTTCGAGACCGAGAATTTCCTGCACGTCAACGATGCTCATCATGTCACCGCGCTCGACGCGTTCCGGGTTGTAGCGCGTCAGCAGCAGGTGCTGGACGACGCGCTTCTCGCCGGTTTCAGCGTGGCGCGTCTTGCTCGCCAGCAGACCGAGGATGCGGTCAGAGTCGCGCACCGAACTCACTTCCGGATTGACCACGACGACGGCACGGTCAGCGAAATACATCGCCAGGAACGCGCCTTTTTCGATGCCGGCCGGCGAATCACACAGGATGTAGTCGAAGCCCATTTCCTTGAGATCGTTGAGCACGCGCTCGACGCCTTCCTTGGTCAACGCATCCTTGTCGCGCGTCTGCGATGCGGCGAGCAGATGCAGGTTGTCGAAGCGCTTGTCCTTGATCAAGGCCTGCCTCAGCGTCGCCTCGCCCTGAATGACATTGACGAAGTCATACACGACGCGGCGTTCACAGCCCATGATCAGATCGAGATTGCGCAGACCGACGTCGAAGTCAATGACGGCAATGCGCTTGCCACGACGCGCGAGGCCCATCGCAATGCTGGCGCTGCTCGTGGTCTTGCCGACGCCGCCTTTGCCCGAGGTCACAACAATGATTTCAGTCAAGACAACTACTCCGTCAACGCACAAAGGGAATCAAGACAGTGGCGCAAGCTTAAGCTTGTCGCCTTCCAGCCACGCCTGCACGGCCTTGCCATGCAATTCCGGCGCGGGTTCTTCGAATACGCGATATTGGCCAGCAATGGCGATCAACTCAGCCTGAAAATTCTGGCAGTAGATCCGCGCCGCAGTGTTGCCGCGGGCACCGGCAAGCGCGCGACCGCGCAATACGCCGTAAAGGTGGATCGAACCATCGGCAATCACCTCGGCACCATGCCCGACCATCGCCGCGACAGTCAGGTCGGTACCGCGCGCATATAGGCGCTGGCCAGACCGTACCGGTTCGGCGTGGTGCTGACCGACCGCGCGCACTTCTGCCATCACCGGCATGTCGACGATCACCGACTCGAGCACCGGTGCGATCACTTCGACCGCCGTCGCGATCACCGGCTCCGACATCACCACTGATTCGCGCTCAACGCGAAACTTCGCGAACACCGGCCAATCGAGTTCATGCGCCAACGCCGCTACCGCGTCACTGGCCGCGAGCCCGACCGGATGCAGGCCTGCGCCGTGAACTGCTTCGATCAAACTGCGCATCGCCTCCGCCGAGGGCAGAACATCAAGCGCCGACAAATCGAACACGACTGGCGCCAGCGCAAACAACTGCGGTGCCGCTTGGACGCGCGCCTCGACATCGGCATACAGCCGCGCCGGGTCGATCGAATACAGTTTCAGCTGCGCCATGCCGATTTGACCGAAGCGCAACTCGGCCACGCGCTGCGGCGCCGAAGTGGCGGAAGCTTTCGATTCGAACAGGTCATCGGGGGCAGCGGCGATCTTGTCGCTCGCTGCGGGCGTCATGGATTTGCTGGCGCGCACGTGAGTTACAGGCGTTGAAACAGCGCACAACATAGCCGGAAACGCGGCCACTGAACATGGCAGCATCGTGATCTGCCGGCCGGATACGAGATATTCGAAGACGTCAAGACTTTGGTGTTGCGCTGGTTTGCGTAGAATCGGCTTCCGATCCGACGGATGCCCGCCCCTTGGTCCTGCCTGACTACCCGTTCGCCTCGCAGTTCTTTTCGCATCCGGATCAACTGCGCCAGCACTTTCTCGACGAGGGCCGTGGGGCACCGGTATTGATGCTGCATGGCAATCCGTCGTGGAGTTATTACTACCGCCGACTGGTATCCGGTTTGTGTAGCGGCTATCGCTGCATCGTGCCCGACCACATCGGCATGGGCTTCTCCGACAAGCCCGGCGACGATCGCTATTCCTATCGGCTGGAACGTCGCGTCGAAGACCTTGAACGACTGATGCAATTCCTGATCGATGAACGCGGCCTACCCGCCACAGGTCACACCCTGATCGTGCACGACTGGGGCGGCATGATTGGCTTGGCATACGCCTGCCGGCATCCGCAGCGCATCGCGCGCTTGGTGATCTTGAATACCGCCGCGTTCCCGAATCCGAAACAGATGGCGCTGCCGTGGACGCTGAAGCTCGGCCGCGATTCCACGCTGGGCGCGTGGCTGATCACGCGCTGCAATGCGTTTGCTGCTGGCGCGGCAACTTGGGGTGTAAAGCGGCGACTCGATCCAGCGACGCGCGCCGCGATGCTGTCGCCTTACGACTCTCCAGCGCATCGCATCAGCACGCTGCGCTTCGTGCAGGACATTCCGCTGACCCCAAACGATCCGGGTTATGCATTGGTCGAACAGACCGGCAAGGCACTGGCCCAGTTCTCCGCGTTGCCCGCGCAGATCCATTGGGGCCGCCACGATTTCGTGTTCGACAATGCCTTCCTCGCGGAATGGCAACGGCAATTGCCGAAGGCTGAGTTGACCGTCTACGAGGATGCTGGCCATTACGTGTTGGAAGACGCGCATGAACGCATCATTCCAAGTGTGCGCGAATTCCTCGATCGCACGACGCTGGAGCGGGCTGTCTGACATGACCGGCAACACCTCGACTTCCACCGGCAATATCGCCGCCAGCCTGAGCTTCATGGCCTCGCGCCAGCCCGAGCGGATCGCAATTCATTGCCCGGTCGGACGCGATGCCGTCGGCGTTGCGATTTACAAAACGCTGACCTACGCCGAACTCGAACGCGAGGTTGGGCTGATCGCGTCTGGGCTGATCGCTTACGGCATCGGACCCGGGGTCCGCGCGGCGTTGATGGTGCGCCCGAGCATTGAATTGTTCGTGCTGATGTTCGCGCTATTCCGCGCCGGCGCGATACCGATACTGATCGATCCCGGGATTGATCGGCGTGCGTTGAAGCAGTGTCTGAATGATGCTCGCCCGCAAGCGTTCATCGGCGTGCCGATGGCGCATGCCGGGCGCGTTTTACTCGGCTGGGGCCGCGACAGCATCAAACAGCGGGTCACTGTGAACGGATCGCGCCTGTTCTGGGGTGGTGCGTTGTACGCGCATATTCGGGTGCTGGGCGACAAACACGGGCCGGTGCCACCGGCGGCGATGGCACCCGATCAGTTGGCGGCGATCCTGTTCACCAGCGGCGCTACCGGTGTACACAAGGGCGTCGAATACCAGCACCGTCATTTCCTCGCACAGATCATTGCGATCCGCGCCGCGTTCCGCATCCAGCCCGGTGAAATCGACCTGCCGACCTTCCCGCCGTTTGCACTATTCGATCCGGCGCTCGGCATGACCAGCGTGATTCCAGACATGGATCCGACCAAACCCGCCAGTGCCGATCCGGAAAAGTTGATTCGTACCATCGAAAAATATGCGGTGACCACGCTGTTCGGTTCGCCCGCCTTGGTCGATGTGCTGGCGAATTACGGCGCCAGCACCGGCAAGCGCCTGACCACCCTGAAACGAGTGATTTCCGCTGGTGCGCCGGTCACGCCGAAGACCGTGCAGCGACTGCGTTCGATGCTGCCGGACGATGCCGAGATTTTCACTCCGTATGGCGCGACGGAATGCCTGCCGGTATGCACCATCGAGGGGCGCGAGATCCTCGCTTTGGCCGAGCACACCGATCGCGGCGAAGGCATCTGCGTCGGCAAACCCTTGCCGACCAATCAATTGCGCCTGATCAAGGTGACCGACGAAGTCGTTGACGCATTCACGCCGGCGAATGAAGTCAGTCAGGGCAGCATCGGCGAAATCGTCGTCTGTGGCCCGACCACGACCGAACGCTATTTCGCACGACCCGAAGCGACGCAACTCGCCAAGATCACTCACAACGGCCGGATTTGGCATCGCATGGGCGATGTCGGTTACATCGATGCCCGCGGCCGGTTGTGGTACTGCGGCCGCAAGGTGCATCGAGTGGAGACTGGCAACGGCGTGTTCTACTCGGAGATTGTCGAAGGTGTGTTCAATGCACATCCGAGAGTGCGACGCACCGCCTTGGTCGGTGTGCGCGTCAATGGCAAGGCGGTGCCAGGCATCTGCGTCGAACTGGGCAGCGAACTCAGCAAGTCCGATTGGAAGCGTATTCGTTTCGAGTTGCGTGACTTTGCGTTGCGCAACGAGGCGACCAATGTCATCCGCCATTTCTGGCGTCATCCCGGGTTCCCGGTAGACATCCGTCATAACGCCAAGATCGATCGTCTCGCCCTCGCGCAATGGGCCAGCAAGCGCGCCGACAAGGCCGATCTCGGTCTGACATGATGATTCGGTACCCGCAATGAAAGTACTTGTCACCGGCGGTGGTGGATTCCTTGGCAGCGCCATCTGTCGCCTTCTGCGGACGCGCGGCGATGACGTCGTCAGCCTGTCGCGATCACGCTATCCGGCACTCGACACGATCGGCGTGCGCCAAGTGCAAGGGGATGTTGCGCTGCTGGATAGTGTGCTGAGCGCCAGTCGTGGCTGTGACGCGATCATCCATACGGCGGCGCTGGCCGGCATCTGGGGCAAAGCCGACGACTTTAGTCGCACCAACATCGGCGGCACCGTGGCGGTACTCGGTGCCTGCGAACTGAACGGCATCGGCAAGCTCGTTCATACCTCTACACCCAGTGTCGTTCACGCTGGCCACGACATCGAGGGCGGCAACGAAAGCCTGCCGTATTCGACTCAGTTCAACGCGCACTATCCGGCGACCAAAGCCGTTTCCGAACAGCGCGTACTGGCGGCAAATTCGCCCAAACTCGGCACGCTCGCACTGCGTCCGCACTTGATCTGGGGTCCGGGTGACAACCATTTGTTGCCGCGCATCCTGTCACGTGCGAAGTCGGGGCAACTGCGCTTCATCGGTCCGCCGAAGATGATCGACACGATCTACATCGACAACGCGGCACAGGCGCATCTCGACGCGCTGGACCGTGTCGCCCCCGGCGCCGCATGCGCCGGCAAGCCGTATTTCATTTCGCAAGACCAGCCGATCACGCTCGACGATATGGTGAATCGCCTGCTGCGTTGCTGTGGTCAGCCGCCGGTGACGAAACGCATCTCACCGGCCATCGCAAAACTGGCCGGCAAAATGTTCGAGGCCGTGTACCGCGTCAGCGGACGCCACGACGACCCGCCGATGACGGTGTTTCTCGCCGAACAACTATCGACCGCGCATTGGTTCAACATCGGTGCGGCCAAACGTGATTTGGGCTACCTGCCGGCGGTGAGCATTGTCGAAGGCATGTCGCGACTGCAGGCGTGGTGGCAGCAGGACGGTCAGTCACGAGCGTGAGTCCGGGCACCGGATCGCTGCGCTGGCGATGTCCGCCAAAAACTGCAATGCCCCGTCAGTTTGCACATCTCGTTCTTTTCTTTCTGCCTCGGTTTCGGGATAGTCAGCGATTCACCACGCGACACACCTTGGGGTAGACCATGCCGTTGATTGTTCCTGTTTTGCTCAAGCGTTCATTGCTTTCCTGCCTGATCGCTACCGCCCTGACCCTGCCGGCACTCGCGGCCAGCGGTAAACAAGAAGGCCACTACGGCCGTCAATTCGATGCGCGCATTGCGCTGACCATGCCAGCAGCACGCAGCCCATCGCCGGAACAAACCAGCGCCCTGCAATCCCTGCGCACCTCGGTGCCGGAACTGCGCTACGAGATCGATGCCGTGACCGGGGCGACGCGAACCCTGTCGAATCCAGTCGGCACATTGACCGGCCCGAGTAGCGGCGATAACAAGGCGCGCGCGCTGTCGTTCCTGCAGAGCCACGCGGCCCTGCTCGGCCTCACCGCCGCCGACCTCGCCGAGTACGAGATCACCGATGATGTCCAGAGCAATGCGGCACCGATCCGCAACCTCTACCTGCGCCAGAAGTACCAAGGCCTGCCGGTCTATAACGGTCAGTTGCAACTGCCGGTGGACAATGAAGGCCGCATCCTGATCATCAACAACTTGTTCTTGCCAAACTTGGCGCAGTCGGTAAATCGTCTGCAGCCGATCGTGACCGCCGAACAAGCGCTGGCCGCCGCTGCGCAGCACATCGACCGCACTGTCGGTCCGATCACGCAGACGCGCCGTGACGGCGACGTGCAGCACACCACGGTGATGAATGCCGACCACTTGTCCAAGCGTCCGATCGAAGCGAAGCTGATGCTGTTGCCGATTGGCGCCGGCGATGCGCGTCTGGTCTGGAACTTCCAGATCTGGGAACGCGGCGGTGGCCGCGACATCGGCGATTTCACCATCGACGCCGAAACCGGTCAGGTCTGGACCAAGTTCAGCTGGATTGCCGAAGACCAGTACAAGGTGTTCGAAGTACCGAGGGAGAGCCCGAACCACACCACGCCGCTACCGCCGGCGGATGGCCGTACAACCCAAGTCAATCCGGCCAGCGTACTCGCCTCCGCGTTTGGCTGGCACGACACCAATGGTGTCGCCGGGGCCGAATCGACGCTCACCATCGGCAACAACGCTCAGGCCTATACCGACACCGATGCCAACGATGCACCGGATCCCGGCAGTTCACCCGATTGCACGGCACCACTGAATTGCACCTTCGCGCTCGACTTGACGCAGGCGCCTTCCAGTTATCGTCCGGCCGCAGTTGCCAACCTGTTCTACATGAACAACATGATGCACGACATCGCCTATCCGTTCGGGTTCAATGAGGCCGGCGGCAACTTCCAGGTCAACAATTACGGCAACGGCGGTCTCGGCAACGATTCGGTCAAGGCCGAAGCTCAGGACGGGGAAGGCACCAACAACGCCAACTTCGGCACGCCTCCAGACGGTTCGCGCCCAACCATGCAGATGTTCGTGTGGACCAGCCCGACGCCGGATCGTGATGGTGACTTCGACAACGGCATCATCGCGCACGAATACGGCCACGGCATCTCGAATCGCTTGGTCGGCGGCCCGAGCAACGTCAGTTGTCTCGGCAACTCGCAGCAAGCCGGCGAAGGTCTGTCGGATTGGTGGTCGCTGTACTACACCCAGCCCGACGCAACCTCGCGCATGCGCAGCATCGGCACCTACGCGCTGAATCAGGCGACGACGGGTGTAGGCATTCGCACCGACTACTACGACGGCGATCCGGCGGTGAATGCGCAGCCGCAAGAAAACCTGTGGACGTATGCCAATGTCTCCGGCTCCGCAGTGCCGCACGGCGTCGGCGAGAAATGGGCGCAGGCATTCTGGCAGGTCAGTTGGGCGCTGATCGACAAGCATGGCTATGACGCCGACCTCGACAATTACACCGGCACGGTCGCGGACAAGGGCAATATCCGCGCGATGTACTACTCGATCCAGGGCCTGAAGAATTCGATCTGTAGTCCGGCCTTCACCGACATCCGCGATGGCATCATCGCGGCCGCCAATGCCGCGCCCTACAACGGCGCTGACACCTGCACGATCTGGCGTGCCTTTGCCGAATACGGACTGGGTTCGAACGCCGTCTCCGGCGGCGCGAACAGCACCTCGCCGACCAATGGCTTCAACATTCCGGATTCTTGTAACTTCCTTGGCGCAGAAACGGCCAGTCAGCAAATCTGCGCCGGCACCGATGCGGTATTCCCGATCACCGTCGGTGAAGCGTGGACGGCACCGGCCACGGCCACACTGTCGGCCACCGGCAATCCGGCACCGTCGACGACAACGTTTTCGACCAACCCGGCGCCCGCACCTAGCACGTCGACGCTGACTTTCGGCAACACCACCACGGTCGCTGCGGGTACTTACCCGATCAACGTCCACGGCACCAACGGCACACAGAATTTCGATCTGCCGCTGTCCTTGACCGTTTTCGCTGCGAGCCCGTCAACGCCGGCGCTATCGGCACCGGCGAACGCCGCGGTAGACGTCGCGGTTTCACCGAGTTTGACTTGGTCGGCGGCCACTGAGGCCGGTAGTTATGTGTTGGAAGTTGCTACTGACAACGCCTTCGGAACCATCGTGTACACGCAGACGGTGACCGGAACCAGTCACAACGTGGCGACGCCGCTGCAGGGCTCGACAGAATATTTCTGGCGCGTCCGCTCGACGAATCCCTGCGGTGCGGGCAGCAATTCGCCGACGTTCTCGTTCACCACCGAAGCCTTCTTCTGCGCGGAACCGGTGCCTGCCCTGGCGATTCCGGACGGCAACCCGACCGGCGTCACCTCCGACCTCGTGGTCGCCAATGGCGGCACGATCACCGATCTGAACGTCAAGATCGAAGCCACCCACTCGTGGGTCGGTGACCTGATCTTCACGCTGACCAATGTCAGCACCGGCACGTCGGTGATCGTCATCGATCGTCCTGGTCAGCCGGGCTCGACTTACGGTTGCAACCGCCATGACATCAATGCCACGCTGGATGATGAGGCCGCAGGCGGCGCAGTCGAAACCCAGTGCGCCAGCGCAGTGCCGACGATCAATGGCACCTTCACGCCGAACAATCTGCTGGCCGCCTTCGATGGTCAGGAGCGTGCCGGCACGTGGCGTCTCACGGTGTCGGACGTCGCCAGCGGGGATACTGGCACGCTGACACGCTGGTGCCTCTCGGGTTCGACCCAATTGGGCCCGGCGGACGGCGTGTTCGAGGACAGTTTCGAGTAATTGCTGTCGCAGCTCGAAGTACAAAAAGGGCGGCCATCAAGCCGCCCTTTTTTTGGTGAAGAAAACCGCGAACTCAGTCGAGCACGTTCACTGTCACGGTTGCGGTGGCCTCAAGGCCGGCGCTGTCGCGAATCGTGTAAGTGAAGCTATCGAGACCGCAAAAGCTGGCATTGGCCTTGTAGTGGAACTGGCCAGGCGCAACTTGTACGGCGATACCGTTCACCGGTTGCGTGAATGACACGACGCTGATCGCATCACCATCCGGATCGCTGTCGTTGGCCAGCGCATTGACCAGCACCCAGGCCAGGTTGATGGTCTCGGCGTAGTCATCCACCGCAACCGGCGCACGATTGCCGGCTTCCACAGCCACCGTCACCGTCGCCGACGCCGTTGATCCATGCACGTCGGTAATGGTGTAGCTGAAGCTGTCGCTGCCAACGAATCCCGCCGCCGGCGTGTAGGCCACCGCGCCGCCACTGATCGTAGCGGTGCCATGACTCGGCGATCCGACGGCACTGACCTGAAACGCATCGCCATCGGGATCGCTGTCGTTGGCCATCACTTTGATCGTGACCGGCGTATCGATACGCGTCGTGGCGGTGTCGGCATTCGCAATCGGTGCGCGATCGGTCACGGCAATGGTCACCGTGGCCGTGGCAGTACCACCGGCACCATCGCTGATGGTGTAACTGAAGCTGTCGGCACCGACATAGCCCGCGGCGGGCGTGTAGGTCACGGCATTGGTCGTGAAGCTGACCGTGCCATGCGTCGCCTGAGTCGTGGCGGTAACCGTCAGCGAATTGCCGTCGGGATCGCTGTCATTGGCCAGCACGGCAATGTTGACGGGATTGTCACGCAATACCGTGGCGGCGTCGTTGACCGCGACCGGCTGGCGATTGAGATAGACGCGCGCTCCGAGCGTCTCCGACACCGTGGTCTCTTCGTAGCGATAGACATCGACGCTGCGCTTGTGTTGAGCCGGATTGCGCAATGCGCGATCAATCCAGGCGCTTGGCAGCGCCACCGGCGTCTTCACCCATTCGATGACCGTCTCGGTTGTCGTCGTCGGAGCCGGTGTTTCAGTTTTATCTTCGACGGTCAGGAAGCTCACATCAACGCGGCGATTTTTCGAACGTTCGTCACGCGTATTTGGATACTTCGGAGCGAGTTCGCCCTTGCCCCCGACATCGAACTCCGCCGCATCGATGCCCTGCGTGGCGAACCAGTCGCGCACGGCGCTCGCTCGTCGCTCCGACAGTTTCTGGTTGTAAGTCTCCGAACCCAAGTCGCAGGTATGGCCGACGACGGCGACACGGCTGACACGCTTACCACCACGAATCGCATCGACCACCGTCTGCAGCGCATCAATACCGGTCGCGGTCAGCACGGCCGAATCGAGCCCAAAAAAAGCATCGGCACTCATCTGAATCTCGTTGCGCACGACCACTGGTTCCGACGGCACCTCGCGCGTCACATCGCGTTTGTGCTCAACATTCTCGATGCGCTGCGTCGGGCGGAAGGAATCGCCGCCGAACTCGTAACGGTAGGTCAACCAAGCGCGGGTATCGCTGCGGTCGGTCTCGAATAGCCCATCCTTGTCCAGCGCTTCGATGTCGAGACCAAGGCTGTGGCCGGTACCGCTGAAGTACTTCTGCGCGCCAAGCGATGCCGTGTACTGGCGGCTGTCGAAGTCGCCATGCTCATAGTCGAATCCACCTTGTAAACGGAATGACTGCGCATCAAAGAACCGACCAAAACGCACGCCGGCCCCGGTCTGGTAAGGGTGTTCAAAGGTTTCGACCAGAGTCTCGATCGTCTGCGCTTGTTGGTACGGGCGACCGTTGTCGGTGCCGGTGAGCAGGTTGTTCTGCACGCCGAGGTCGCTGCCGACAAGACGCTCATCGGTGAGTGCGCTACTGACCGACACGCTGCCAAACCAACGCTCTCGCTCGATGCCGACACCCAGCGTCGCTTTCTGGTCATTGAAGCGATTGCGATCGACCGCAGCGAATACTTTGGCCACAGTGACCGATCCCGGCGCCTCGGCTTCTTGCTCGTGTGAGCCCGAACCGAAGATCCAATGGCGGCCGACCTTCAAGCCGGCGGCGCCGTAGTCCTGGCCCCAAGCTTCACCAAACCACAGTGACTTCGGCTTGATTCCCCAAAACGCACGCACCTCACCGCCAAAGTCGCCTTCGTCCGAGACGCTGACGCCGGCACTGACATTGGTGCCGACGTACGTCAGCGGAATACTGGTCGCAGTATCGGCCGGCGCTTGTTGCGCGTGGACGTTCATCATCAGCGCACCGGCGATCGCGGTGGCCAGCAGGGTTCGACGCAGCATGCGTATGTTCTCCGTTCCAAGGAAAGTCGCGCAGGGTAACGGGATTGCGCCTGAGACGCGATCCGCGCAAGGCAATGATCACGACCATTCCGCTAGCATGCGCGCCTCGAAACCGGAGACACGCCGATGAGCCTCAGCCCCGAACTTCGCAGCCGTATCGACGTGCTGCTCGCGCAACACAACATCGTGTTATTCATGAAAGGCACACGCACAGCGCCGCGCTGTGGCTTCTCGGCCGGTGCCGTGAACACGTTGACCGCGGTGACGCCTGACTTTCACGATGTCGACGTGATCGTCGATCCCGAACTGCGCGAGGCGATCAAGGTCTATGGTCAGTGGCCAACGATTCCGCAACTGTATGTGCGCGGTGAACTGGTCGGTGGCGCCGACATTCTTGACGACATGGCCAACAGTGGCGCGTTGCACGAGTTGCTCGGTCTGCCGGTTCCCGATCGCACGCCGCCGACCATCCACATCAGCGCCGCTGCCGCAGACGCCCTGCGCGCAGCCACACGCGATGGCGATGGCGAGGTGCTGCACCTCGGCATCGATGAACGCTTCCATGCGCAGTTCTTCCTGAAGCCCGCAACCGATCACGATATCGTCGCGCGCGATGCGGGCATTGCCATTCGCATGGACCTGCCGACCGCGCAGCGTTCGCAGGGACTGCAGATCGACTGGGTGGAGACGGCACAGGGCGCAGGCCTGTCGCTACGCAATCGAATGCACCCATCGCGGTAAAGGCGATGGACGTGGAGACGTTGGCGCAGGCACTCGACCAAGGTGCGCTGCAGGTCGTCGACGTGCGCCCGGCCGCGCAGCGCGCGTGCAGCGTTCGCCGGTGCGCGCATTCTCGACGATGAGGAAAATGCCCTGCTGGCCCTGCCGAAGGATACGCCGCTGGCCTTCCTGTGCCATCACGGCCAGTCCAGTCGGGTCGTCGCCGAGCGCTTCCGTACCGCCGGATTCAGCCACCTGTTCAATGTCGAAGGCGGTATCGATGCTTGGTCGCAGCGGGTCGATTCCAGCGTGCCGCGCTATTGATGCGCATCCGCTGCATCGCCCCGTGCCGCAATCGCTTGCAGGTTCCAAGGTTTGTGACGCCGGTCACCATACGCTAGGCTTCTCCTCACAACGAAAAGGAACGGCAATGCATGCGATTGCGTTTGTGAAGGCGTCCGGTTTCGGCTTGCTGATCGGCGCTGCGTTGTTGCTGAGCGGATGCAGCGAGACGCGCGAAACACGCGCAGCCAAGGCCTGCGTCAAAGAGTTCGAGTCCAAGATCGAGAAAGATCGCCCGTACTTGGCCGACATCAAGAAGATTGCCGCGACTGCCAAAGCCGATGGCACCGACATGCTCGACATCGATTCGGAAATTACGCTGGACTCGGCTCAGGCCAATGAATCCAAGCAGGAATTTACCTGTCGTGTGCAATTCGATCCGGCCAAGCCGGACGCCGAACCGACCGTGATCCTGCTGCAATTCGCGTTCTGATCGACGACGGGGCTTCGGCCCCGCCACCGTTTTCAGCCTTCGTTATTCGTCGAAGCGCAGGTGTTTGACAGATTTGCCGTGGCGACGGATCAGCCGCAGTGCCTCGATGCCGATTTTTACGTGGGCATCGACGAAGCCTTCGGTGACCTTCTTGTCCGACGCCTCGGTCTTCACACCTTCCGGGATCATCGGCTGGTCCGAGACCAGCAACAAAGCACCTGAAGGAATCTCGTTGTGGAACCCGGCCGCGAATATCGTCGCGGTCTCCATATCGATGGCCATCGCGCGAGTTTTGCGAAGGTATTCCTTGAACGCCTCGTCGTGTTCCCAAACACGGCGATTGGTGGTGTAGACGGTACCGGTCCAGTAATCGTGGTCAAGGTCGCGGATCATCGTCGACACTGCGCGCTGCAACGAGAATGCGGGTAGTGCCGGCACTTCCGGCAACTGGTAGTCGTTGGATGTTCCCTCGCCGCGGATCGCGGCGATCGGCAACACCAGGTCGCCAATCTCATTCTTGCGCTTCAGCCCGCCGCATTTGCCCAGGAACAGCGCCGCCTTGGGTGTGATCGCCGAGAGCAGATCCATCATCGTCGCGGCGTTGGGGCTGCCCATGCCGAAGTTGATCATGGTGATGCCGTCGAAGGTGACACTGGGCATCGGGCGATCGGCGCCGCGAATCTCGCCACCACCAATCACGCGCTTGAACACTTCCAAGTAGCCACCGAAATTGGTCAGCAGAATGTGTTCGCCAAATTCGGTCAGCGGCACGCCGGTATAGCGCGGCAACCAGTTGGCAACGATCTCGTCCTTTTCTTTCATCTTCTTCTCCATCGTCGTATTTGCACCATTGTAGAGGTTCGACGCCGACCTGCGGCGCGCGGACGAGCGACCGTCACTTGCCCGGGCTGCCCCGTAGCGTTGCTGGAGCCGCGTATCATTCAACGCTTTCTTGGAATAAGTCGATGACCGACAATCGCCCGCTGTGTGCACTCACCATCGCCGGTTCCGACAGCGGCGGTGGCGCCGGCATTCAGGCAGACTTGAAGACCTTTGCCGCACATGGCGTGCATGGGCTATCGGCGATTGCCGCGTTGACCGCGCAGCACACCCGCGGTGTCACCGCCGTGCATGTGCCGCCGCCGACGTTTCTGCGCGCACAAATCGATGCCTGCTTCGACGATTTTCGTATCGGCGCCGTCAAGCTCGGCATGCTGGCGACAGCCGAGATCATCCACGCCGTCGCCGATGCGCTCGCCTACTGGCGTCCGCCACACATCGTGGTCGATCCGGTGATGGTCGCCAGCTCGGGGGCGAAATTGCTGGAAGCGTCGGCGCTTGATGCGCTACGCACGCGCCTGATTCCAATCGCGACCTTGATCACGCCGAATATTCCTGAGGCGGAACTGCTGCTTAACCGACGTATCGTCGATGGCGACGCCGCTTCGGCTGCACTGGAAGCGTTGCTCGAGTTGGGGGCTGCGTCGGTATTGCTCAAAGGTGGACATCTGGCCGGTGAGCGCATGATTGACCGACTCGCTGCGGGCGATTTACGTGCACAGTTCGTGCATACACGGCTCGATGTCGAAGGTCACGGCACCGGCTGCACTCTGGCAGCAGCCATCGCCGCTCATTTGCTACGCGACCAGGCACTGCCCGAGGCATGCGCCCACGCCACCGACTATGTGCATGGTGCGTTACTCCATGCCTATCGGCCAGGCCGTGGCGGCGTCGCCGTGCTGAACCATTTCTGGCGCACGTGACGAGTCGCGTCCACACAGCCGCCACCCGTGAACATCGGACCGGGTGGTGCCGGGTACCTCTGGCATAGTTCGGACTTTCCCATCACGGAGAGTCCCACGTGAAACTGTTGCGCACGGCGATCGCGATCGCGCTCACGTTGTCGTTGCCGGCGATGGCTGCGGAAGCGCCCTACCCGAGCACCTATCAGGTTCCGACCAGCGCGCCGGTGTTGATCCGCAACGCGACCGTGTTGATCGGCAATGGCGATAAACTTGATGACGCCGACCTGCTGTTGGCGAACGGCAAAATCGCGGCGATCGGCGCCGATCTCGATACACCGGACGGCGCACGCGTGATCGACGGTCACGGCAAGGTCGTCACGCCGGGCATCATCGATGTGCATTCCCACCTGGGTGTGCGCCTCGCCGGGTATGAGTGCGCACAACGACGGCAATGAGATGACGGCGCCGACCACACCGAATGTATGGGCCGAGCATTCGTTGAACCCGAACGATCCCGGTTTCGACACGGCGCGCGCCGGTGGCGTCACCTCGATGCAAATCCTGCCGGGTTCGGCAAATCTGATCGGCGGTCGCGGCGTCACGATCAAGAACGTGCCCGCAACAACCTATCAGGCGATGAAGTTTCCGGATGCGCCGCATGGCCTGAAGTTCGCGTGCGGCGAAAACCCGAAGCGCGTCTATGGCAGCAAAGGCGCGGCGCCAATGACCAACATGGGCAATGTCGCCGGCTACCGCAAGGCGTTTCTCGACGCGCAGGAATACATGCGCGCGCAGGATGAATTCACGCGGAAACTGGTGGTCTGGGAGAGTGGTGACAAGGGCAAGCGTGGCGACCGCCCGACGCCACCGAAGACCGATTTGGCACTGGAGACGCTCGCCGGTGCGTTGCGTGGGGAGATTCTGGTGCATAACCACTGTTATCGCGCCGACGAGATGGCGACGATGATCGATCTTTCTGAAGAATTCAGTTTCAAGATCACCGCCTTTCACCACGGTGTCGAGGCTTACAAGATCGCTGACCTGCTGGCGAAAAAGGGCGTGTGTGCAGCGTTGTGGGCAGACTGGTGGGGCTTCAAGATGGAAGCGCTCGACGGCATCCAGGAAAACATCGCCTTCGTCGATGCGGCAAAGAACGGCTGTGCCATTGTGCATTCGGATTCCGGCGAAGGCATCCAGCGCCTGAACCAGGAAGCGGCCAAGGCCATGGCGCGCGGCAACCGCGCCGGCCTCGGCATCACGCCCGAGCACGCGATTCGCTGGCTCACCGCGAATGCCGCAAAAGCACTCGGCGTCGCTGATCGCGTCGGCACACTCGAAGCCGGCAAGCAGGCCGACGTAGTGATCTGGAACGGCACACCGTTCAGCGTCTATGCCAAGGCCGAGCAAGTATTCATCGACGGTGCACTGCGCTATGACCGCAACGATCGTTCGACTTGGCATCAAGCCGACGTGATGTTGGGAATGCAGAAGGAGGTGACGCCATGAGCCGTCGACTGATCGCTTTGTCTCTCGCATTCGCTGCGAGCACCCAAGTCGCCGCCGAAACCGTGCTGATCCGCGGTGCACGCGTGCATACGGTCGACACCGCCGGCGTGCTGGAAAACAGTGACGTGTTGATTCGCGATGGCTTGATCGCGCAGATCGGCAAGGCCATCGTCGTCGCCGATGCTCGTATCGTCGATGCCAATGGCAAAGCGCTCACCCCCGGATTGTTCGGCGGGCTTACGGCGCTCGGGCTTGAAGACGTCTCGGCCGAAGTCACTACGGTCGACAACGCCTACACGCCGGGTGCGGTGATGCCGGCGCAGCCGATGTCGATGCGGCCTGAATTCGATCCGGCTTATGCCTACAACCCGGCCTCGATGGTGATTCCGGTGCAGGTCGTTGAAGGCATCACCTTCACCATGCTGGCACCGAGCGCGATGGCGGGCGGCACGCTGGTCGGCGGTCAGGGGCTGGCAACACTGGATGGCCGCAGCATTGATCTGCTGCCGGCGTCGCGTTCGCTGTTCATCGCACTCGGCAGTGGCGCATCATCACTCACCGGAAATTCGCGGGCAGCTCAATACATGCTGCTCGACCAGGCGATCCGCGAGACGCGCGGCGCGCTGTTCGAAGGCGAGCGTCTGCTCACGGTGGCCGGGCGCGAGACGTTGGCAAAATACCTTTCCGGCGGACGCGTGGTGCTCTCCGTCAATCGTGCCATCGATATCCGCCGCGCCCTGGCGTTTGCGAAGAAGCACGGGATGCGGCCGGTGATTGTCGGCGGTGCGGAGGCCTGGCAAGTCGCCGCTGAACTGGCGTCCGCCAAGGCTCCGGTGTTGGTCGATCCGTTCGTGAACCTTCCGGGCAATTTCGATCAGTTCGGTGCGACGCTGAAAATGCCGCGCGTTTGCACAAGGCGGGAGTCACGGTCGCGTTTTCGCAGTCCGGCGATGCCTCGCACATGGCGCGCAAGTTGCGCCAGGGAGCCGGCATTGCGGTTGCCAATGGACTACCTTGGGACGCTGGACTGGCGGCAATTACCGCAAATCCCGCTGCAATCTTCGGTGCCGGCGACCGTGGCCGCATCGCGGTCGGGCAGCGCGCCGATCTCGTGCTCTGGGACGGCGACCCGCTCGATGTTTCTTCGCTCGCGACGCAAGTCTGGATCGGCGGCGAAGCTCAGCCGATGGTGTCGCGGCAAACCTTACTGCGCGACCGCTACGCACCAAAGCGCTGACGTCCGCACCGAACCGCCGATGAAGCGCATGCCAATCCGCTGTGCCGTGGCTGGCTGCGCGGGCGCGGCTGCGGCAAGATAGGGTCATGACTGCATTCGCCGTCCTGCTCGCCTTCCTCGCCGGAGTTCTCGGTGCATGGCTGTACCTGCGTCACGCCACGACGGCACTGCCGGTTGCCGTCACTACCGCCGCTACTGCGCAAGCGCTGGCAGAGGAGCGGGAGCGTATTTACGCCGATTTACATGACGATCTTGGCGCCAAACTGCTGCAGTTGATCCACACCGCGAATGACCCGCGCCAAGCCGACCTGGCGCGCGCCGTCCTGCAAGATCTGCGCGACGTCGTCACGCGGTCACGCGGTGAACCCGGCACGCTCGGCGATGTGCTCGCTGATATCCGCTCCGAGGCAACGCAACGACTGGCCGCAGTGAAGATCACGCTGGACTGGCAGGATGGCGAGGAAATCGCCGATCCGCCGCTGTCGCAACAGCAAGCGTTACATCTGTTCCGCATCGTGCGCGAAGCGATCAGCAACACCATCCGCCATGCCGGTGCGACCCGGCTGCGAGTGCGCGTCGATGCGACCGCGCAGCGCCTGACCCTTGAACTCAGCGATGACGGCATCGGGCGCGGCAGTGCCGGGCGTGGACGCGGCACCGACAACATGCGCGAACGCGCGAAAGAACTGGACGGCAATGTCACGTGGCGCGACGCCACCGGACACGGCACCAAGGTCATCCTCAGCGTCGCCTTGAACGACGCCGCGGAGCAGGCCGCATGAGTGGCTTCGCCTCGGCCCTGGTCGTCGACGATCTCGACCATTGCCGTGATTGGCTGACGCGTGCACTTGCGCTCGCCTTCCCCGGTATCGAGATCCGCTACGCCGAGGATGTCGCCAGCGGTCGCGCGGCGCTGCAGTCGCCGCCGCCACTGGTGCTATGCGATCTCGGCCTGCCCGACGGTTCCGGCATGCAGTTGATCGAAATGCTGGTGCGCGATGCGCCGCAGACCCAGGTCGTCGTGACCACCGTGTTCGATGACGACGCGCACCTGTTTCCAGCATTGCGCGCCGGTGCGCATGGTTACTTGCTCAAGGATGCGACGGTCGAGTCGATCGCGGAACTACTGCGCGGCATCGTCGACGGCCAGCCGCCGCTGTCGCCGTCGATCGCACGACGCGTCCTGCGACATTTTCAGGCGCCAGCGCCAGCGACAACAACGGCGGATAGTCCGCTCACGGCGCGCGAACGCGATGTGCTCAAGTTGATCGCGAAAGGGCTGACGGTGATCGACACCGCGACTGCGCTGCAACTGACCCGCCATACCGTTGCCGGCTACGTCAAGGACATCTACCGCAAGCTGCAGATCAATTCGCGCGCCGAAGCAACGCTGGAAGCAACACGCCGCGGCCTGGTCGACCGCGCCGCACACTGACGGAAAACCAGAGCCGGCCTCGTCCCTGTATGCCGGCCATGGAATCGGGCGCGGTGCTCTACGACACCTGATCGTCACTGTTTACGGAAGCGATACTACGGACGACAGGCGAGCTGCGGCACCCCGCAAATCGGGGGTCACTCGAACGCATCGATGAACCGCCCGCACAAAGTCCGAATTTGTCGTGAACACGACATCGCGTTGATCACGCGTTTCGCGACACTGTGGCGCTATCCACGGAGCCTGCATGTTTCTGCCTCGCCTTGCCTACCTCACCGTCTGTGGTGTCTGTGCCTGCTCTGTTTCTGCAACCGAGTTGATGCTGCCGGGGGATTATCACGGCGACGAAATCAGCGCCCGCAACGGTGATACCTGGTTCGCGCTGGTGCAGGACGAGCACGGCAGCACGCGCTTGGAAAAGCGCAGTGTCGCCGTCGACGCCGTGAACGATCCGTTGCTCGACAATGAAACCGGCGCCAGCGGCAAGCGTGTCGGTGCCACTCACGACGACGTGCTGTTTTATCTGCGTGACTTGCCCGGGACGTTGTCTGGAGCGGTCACGACCGCCTATTCGGCAAACGGCGATGCTTTGTCATTAGCTGGACTCGATCACGCATTTACCTTGTTCGGACAGACGGCCGGCCGCTTGCGGATGGCGTGCAGCGACGGCACGGAAGTACGCGACTGTGCATTGCAGTTCATGCTGGGCGACCGCATTCAGGTGCTCGGGAACTGGTCGGCGCCGCTGCAACGCTGCGTTCGGTCGGTTGTTAGCGCCGACGCATCGTCAAAACCCATCGCGCAGAAAACCACCATCGAC
This sequence comes from Rhodanobacteraceae bacterium, assembly GCA_016708465.1. Classification (GTDB taxonomy): domain Bacteria; phylum Pseudomonadota; class Gammaproteobacteria; order Xanthomonadales; family Ahniellaceae; genus JADKHK01. The sequence goes on along the minus strand of JADJFT010000007.1, from coordinate 131,676 downwards.
GGCGATGGTTTCGCCGGTCACATACGATGATGCCGGCAGACATAGGAACGCGATCACGGCAGCAACTTCTTCAGGTTCGCCGACCCGTCCCATCGGTGTATGCGCGATGATCTCTTCGAGATAGTCCGGGTTCGCCAACTTGGCTTCGGTCCGCTGGGTGCGGATGTACCAGGGCGCAACCGCATTCACGCGGATGCCTTCGCCCGCCCATTCAATCGCGAGATTGCGCGTGAGCTGCGTGATCGCGGCCTTGCTCATGCCATACGGTGAACCGGTGCGTACTGCGGTGATGCCGGAAACCGAGCCGACATTGACGATCACGCCTTCGCCGTGGCGAACCAGCAGTGGCTGTGCCATGCGGCGGACCTCGAACGCGGTGATCACGTTCAACTCGAACACCTGACGCACTTCGTCGAGCGCGTAGTCCAGCGTTGCGCGCGTGACATTGCCACCGACATTGTTGACGACGATATCGAGACCGCACCCCAGGTCGTGAATCCAGTCGAACAAGTCGAGGCGTTGTTCGGCGTCGGCCAAGTCAGCGGCAAAGGCCAGCACACGCTGCTTTGGATACGCCACTTCAAGCTCGGCGCGGCGGGCTTCCAGGACCTCGGCATCGCGCGCGACCATCAACACGTCGGCGCCGAACGCAGCCAGTTCTTGCACCGTCGCCAGCCCGATACCCTTGCTCGCACCGGTAACCAGCGCGATTTTTCCGTCCAGACGCCAGCGCACATTCATCGCAGCCGTTCTCCCGCTAGGATCGGTGCATTATCACCGAGGCCACGCCATGCGCATCCTGTCCATCACCATTTCGGCCATCGCGCTCTGCGGTGCGCTTGCCGCCTGCAGCAGCGACACCACGCCAGTCGACCCGGCCATCCAAGCGGAGCGCCAAGATCCCAAGGGCAATCCGCTCAAGGGAACGGTACTGGAATCCCAAGGCGAAGCGATGAAAAAGGCACGTGGCGTCGAAGACATCATCGGACAGAGCGCGCGCGACCGACTCAAGGAAGCCGACGCGGAAGCGCAATAGCGGTACGGTCAAATCGGTGCTTCTGGCGCAACGCCGGTTGCTCGACAAAGCGCCACGACAACGCCGCCAGTGCTGTAGCGGCGACTGTGCCGACCAGGAACAGCAGTAACGGCGGCAGGTCGTGCCACAGCGCTACCAGCGACTGCTGCACCGGCGCGCCATACAGAAAGATGCCGTAGGACCAGTCTTCGCGCAGCCTCGGCAATGCCGGCATTCGGTACGCGACAACCAGCACAAAGTACACACAGGTCAGCAGCAACAGGCTGCCAGCGAACGCTGTCTGCAGTGTTGCTCCGACCAGCAAAATCAACACCCCGAGCAGTCGCGCGGAAAGCGGCAATCGGTCGCGCCACAACGCCGCGAGTGCGCCGAGCAGGAATAGTTGCGTGATGGCCTGCGAACCGGTGCTGTCGGTTGGTGCCAATCCGTGACGACGCACGGCGTCAATCATCAACGCCGCCGCGACCAGCGTGAACAGAATGCGATGGCGAAACAATTGCAGCAGCGCAAACACGCCAAAGAAAAAGTACCAGCGGATTTCTGCACCCAGCGACCACAACGATCCGTTCACGATTCGCGGATAGGGATTTTGCTCGAATACGCCGGGCAGGCCCCACTGCATCGACAGTGGCAACCAGTTGTGAACGAAATACAACCAAGTGTCGTGATGTGCAAAATAGTCGGCGATCGGCAAGGACGTGAAAGTTGCACCGACAACGAATACGCAAAACAACAAGCACGCCGCATAGGCCGGATAGATGCGCAGGCTGCGATGCCAGACATAACGCAGTACCGCGTCATTGCGGACCAGACTGAGTGCGATCAAGTACCCGCTGGTCGCGAAAAACAGATATACCGCGCCACGACCAGCATCAAAGCCGGCCAACCAACGCGAAAGCGGTTCGGCCAATCCCGACGAGGACATACCGTAGGAATGCGCCCACAACACCATGATGGCCGCGGCATGGCGCAGCCACATGAAGTTGTCAGAGCCACGCGCCGCAGCAGTTGCGAGTGTGCGCATCGACGAGTGACTACCGCGCCGATGTGATCGGCGCGGCAGAAAGTCCGATTAGCGCAAAATCTTGCCGTCGGCGTCGAGCACCTTCAACTCGCCAATGTTGAGTGCGCGGATGCCGGTCTCGATTTTCGACAGATCGCCAACGACTACCCACGTCAGTGCGTCGGGCTGGAAATATTTTTCGCCGCTGCCGCGATGTCCTTGTCGTTCTGCGCTTCGATACTCGCCTTCAACGTCTGCACATAGTCGTCTGGGCGGCCGTAGATGACGATGTCCGACAGTGCACCGAGCACGGCGGCAGCGGTTTCGAACGAACCAGGCAGGCTGCGCACGTCGCCAATCTTGATCTTCAGGATTTCAGCGTCGGTCGGCGGACGCGTTCCCGAATACTCGACAAACTCACGCTGCAGTTCCTTGATCGACTCGATGGTCTTGTCTGACTGCACGCCGGCCGAAACCATCAGCGGACGTTGGCCAAGTGCACCACTCGCGTACGAGTAAGCACCATACGCCCAGTGCTTGTCTTCGCGCAGGTTCATGTTGATGCGCGCAGTGAATTCGCCACCAAACACCGAATTCGCAGTCTGCGTAACCTGACGATCGGCGGCCTTACTCGACGGAATCAGTTGACCGGCGAGAATCACCGACTGCTCGGCATTCGGCTTGTCGATCAGGAAAATACGCGGCTTCGATTGCACCGCCACTTCGGCGATGTTCTTGTCCGGGCGCTTCATTTTGTCCGACGGCCAATCACCGAACACACGATTCAGTTCAGCGGTGATCTCGGCCATCGTGGTGTCGCCGACAACGATAATTCGGGCATTGTTGGCACGCACGAAATCGCGGTGGAAAGTGGCCAGGTCCTCGGGTGTGAGTGACGTAATCGACGCTTCGGTACCTGAACCGGTTAACGGAATCGCGTATGCATGGCCTTCGCCGTACAACAGCGGCGGCAACACACGCATACCGAGTGCATTCGGACTGGTCTTCTCCTGCGCAATCTGCGCCATCCACTGGCCTTTTACGCGCACCATTTCCTTGGCATCGAACGCCGGATTGCGCACGACATCGGCGAACAGATCCAACGACCCGACCAGTTCGGTCTTCAGCGCCGAAAGCGTCGCGCCGGAGATATCGAGCGAGTTGAAGGCGCCGATTTGCGCACCCAGTTCCTCGCTGCGCGCAGCAATCGCAATCGCGTCGCGGGTCTTCGTGCCTTCGTCCAGCATATTCATCGTGAAGCTGGCCGTCCCGAGCTTGCGGCCTTGATCCGCGGCATAGCCGGCATCGAAGATCATCCGCATCTGTACAACCGGCACTTCATGACGCTCGGCCAACACGACTTCGATACCGTTCTTGGTTGCGCCGCGCTGGATGCTCGGAAACGCCAAGTCCGGGAAACTCGTGGTCTCGGGCAGGCCCTTGCTGCGGTCGACCTTGGCGGTGCCAGCCTTGACCTCGGCAAACGGCGAGATCGTCAGCGTGTAATGGTTTGGCGTCAGCCATTCCGTTGCAGCGGCGCGGATGCTGGCCGGTGTCGCCGCGTCCATGTTCGCGAGCGACGTCTTGTAGCAGTCCGGATCATGCGCATAGGTCGCGCATTCGGCCAGCAAATCGGCTTTACCGCCGAAGCCGCCGATACGTTCGGCACCGCGGATCACGCCCGCCTCGATGGCGACGCGCGCACGCTTGAGTTCCGCGGTCGTCGGCCCCTCGGCGATCAGCTTCGCGAGTTCCTCGTCGATGATCGACTCGACCTGGGCAACGTCCGCCCCCGGTTTCAAATCCGCCTGAACAATGAACAACCCAGCAATTTCCAGCCCGTACTGGAACGATGCAACGCTGCTCGCCAACTGATCCTTCAGCACCAAGCGCTGAACCAGACGCGAGGTTTTGCCCTGCCCAAGCACGCGCGCGAACAGACTGAGTTCATCGGACGAACGTGCCGTTGCCGGCGGTGCCATCCACGCACGGATGATGCGCGTCTGCGCTACCCGGTCCTGCATTTCATCGCGCGCGGGCGACGTCATCTTCGGCGCCCAGACATCGCGCTTGGTGAGCGGACCGCCAGGTGGAATATCACCGAAATAGGTTTCGACCTTGCTGCGCGCAGTCTCGACATCGATGTCACCGGCCAGCACCAGTACCGTATTCGACGGGCCATACCAGGTCTTGAACCAGTTTTTGACGTCATCGAGGCTGGCGGCATTCAAGTCGTCCATCGAGCCGATGGTCTCCCAACGATACGGATGGCCTTCTGGAAATACGCCTTCGAGCAGGCTGTACCAAGTCTTGCCGTAAGGCGAGTTGTCGCCCTGACGCTTCTCGTTCTGGACGACGCCGCGCTGCTCATCGAGCACCTTCTGGTCGATCGCGCCAAGCAGATGGCCCATGCGATCGGATTCCATCCACAACGCGGTATCGAGGGCGGTGGTCGGCACGTTCTGAAAATAGTTGGTGCGATCGAAATCGGTGGTGCCGTTCTGGTCGGTGGCACCGACGTTCTCGAATGGTTTGAAGAATTCGTCCTTGTAGTTCTCCGAGCCCTGGAACATCAGATGTTCAAACAGATGCGCGAAACCGGTGCGACCGGCCTGTTCGTTCTTGGAACCGACGTGGTACCAGAGATTCACCGCGACGATGGGCGCCTTGTGATCCTCATGCACGATCACCGTCAGCCTATTGTCGAGCCGAAATTGTTGGTACGGAATGTCGATCGGTGCCTTGTATTCGGCCGCGACCGGAAGTGCGGCAAGCACCGCGGCCAGCCCGAAGGCGAGTCGATTCAGTGTCATCGGTTAGTCCTCATAAGGGTGTGGTGGCAACGGCGAAACCGCAGCCGACCCGGCATCGTGCCGGTCACATGTACAAATGTCATGTGACGAGCGTCATGGCTGGTCAGAAATACCCAACCGTGTTTCGACCCACTTTGTCGCGACATCGAGACCGCTGCGTTCGGTCGACGAGAACAGTTGCACACTGGCAGCGGCGCGATGGTCTGCGAGCCCCTTGCGAACCGTATGCAGCACATTCGTCGCTGCGCTACGACCAAGCTTGTCCGCCTTGGTCAACAAAATATGCACCGGCAGTACCCGTGCGCGCGCAAACGCCAGCATGATCTGATCGTATTCGGTGAGTGGGTGCCGCACGTCCATCGCCAGCAGCAATCCCGCGAGCGATTGGCGTTCGCGGAAGTATTCGTCCAACGCGCGATGCCAGACTTCCTGGATCTCGCCAGGCACTTTGGCGAAACCGTAGCCGGGAAGGTCGATCAGCCGGCGTGACTCATCAATCTGGAACACGACGAGTTGCTGCGTGCGACCTGGCGTCTTCGATACTCGCGCCAAGGCACTTTGCCCGGTCAGCGCGTTGAGCGCGCTCGATTTACCGGCGTTCGAACGGCCGGCGAAGGCGATTTCGGCGCCACGGTCCGGCGGCAGATGTTGCGGCGTTGGTGCAGAGAGCACGAAATTCGCGGCGGCAAGCGCTTTTGAGGGCTTGAACTCGGGTTTCGTGACGGCTTTGGATTTCGTCGATTTCATCGGGGCGTAAGTCATACCGGCAGTGTGGGTGCGGGCCGGGTGCAAGGCAAGCACGGCGCGATTCCACTACCCCCGCGGGTGCACCGGCACGAACTGCGTTGATGCCACGATGACGGCGCTGCAGTTGTCGGTAGCACATCGCGGGCGCTTGCCGTAAGGCGCCACTGTGCCGCTAGGCTGAGTCGGCTATCTGGTGTCCCACTCGTCTCGGATCGAGGCGCGTGGGGTGAAACGGGAAGTCGGTGCAAGACCGACGCTGCCCCCGCAACGGTAAGCGAGTTGGGATGTCTGAACCACTGTGCGCACGCATGGGAAGGTGACATTCCGGAGGCGACTCCACTCGTGAGCCCGGAGACCGGCCCGATGGCATTCACCGGCGCTGCGTGGGGCAGCGTGGGCTGATGTGCATCGCGAAGTTCGATTGTTGCCGCAGACCACAAAGTCCCGCGTGGCGTCTCACCATCACCGGCACGGGTGCGTGCCGAACGAGGAAGACACCATGCTCCGACAGACTGCAACTACCCTTGCCTGCGCCATTGCACTGACGTTCGTCGTCCCCAGCGCAGACGCGGCGGACACCACCACGCGCGGCCCCACCATTGAAGTCACGGCGCGGCGCGAATCAACAGCGATCGACGCATCTCTAGCGGCCGTGCACGTCATCGTGCGTGCCGAGATCGAACGCCACCAAGCCGGCGACCTGCTCGAATTGCTGCGCAGCGAAGTCGGTATCGATATCACCCGCAGTGGCGGCGTCGGCCAGGCGACGACGCTGTTCCTGCGCGGCAGCAATTCCAACCACACCCTATTCCTGATTGATGGCGTTCGCGTCGCGTCCGCGAACTCGGGCCTGTATGACCTTGCCCACCTGCCGCTCGCGAATGTCGAGCGCATCGAGATCGTGCGTGGTCCGCGGGCCGCATTCTGGGGCTCGGACGCCATCGGCGGTGTGGTCCAGATCTTTACGCGCAAGGTCGACGGCTTCGCCGGTCGCATCATGGCTGGAAAATACGGTCGCCTTGGTACCGATGTCAGCTTCGGCGGTCAGGGCGAACACGGCGAAATGTCGGTGACATTCGGGCAAGAACAGACGGATGGCTTTTCGGCCACGAAGGAAACCGCCTACGGCTTCGATCCAGACCGCGATGGCTACGAAAATAACCACGCGCGCGTGAACATCGCCTCCAGCATTGGCGAACAGATGTTGCGCTTCGTCGCTCAGGGCACGCAGGCGGAAGTCGAATTCGACCAAGGTGTCACCGACGCCGAGAACGCCTCGGCAATGCTGTCGATCGAAGGTGCGATCGCTGATCGCTGGACGCACCGCCTCGATCTCGGCCACTCTCGCGAAGATCTCGACACGCCCGCCTACTTCGGCGCCTTCGAGGCGCGCCGAAGTACGCTCGACTGGCATCATCAATACGCGCGCAACGATGCAACGACGCTGTCCGGCGGGCTCAACTTCGCCCGCGAACGCGGCGCCGAATTCGAAACTTTCGGTAATACCGCGGTGTTTGCTACGCGCCGTCACAATGCGGCGCTGTATGCCGGCGTCGCCCATCATGCCGGTGCGCACGATCTCGAATTCACCGGTCGCTACGACGACAGCTCGGTATTCGGCGGCGAGACGACGGTCCAGGCCGCTTGGGGCTGGCGGTTCGCCGACACCACGCGTCTGCGCGCAAGTTTCGGTCAGGGCTTCCGCGCGCCCAGCCTCAATGAACTGTTTACGCCCGGATACGGCGGCCTGTTTGCCGGTAACCCGGCGCTACAACCGGAACAGTCGGATACGTTCGAACTCGGCCTGCATCATGATTTCAACGGCGCCCACGGTCTCGAACTCAGCGCCTACCGCACCCGCGTCGATGATCTGATCAGCTTCAGCGGCGGTGCGTTGTACCAAGCCATCAATATTGCCCGCGCCGATATCGACGGCGTCGAACTTGAATACAACGGCCGCATCGGAGCGTTCTCGATCACCGCCAACGCGACGCTACAAGATGCCGAGAACCGCGACACCCGCTTGGACTTACTGCGTCGGCCGGGGCGCAAGGGCAACCTGAGCGTCGACTATCGATTCGACAACGGGGCAAGCGTCAGCACCGAAGTATTCGGTTCGGGTACGCGTGACGATTTCAACGGGACCCTGCCCGGCTATGGTTTGCTGCATTTGATAGGCAATCTGCCGTTCGGCGACCGCTGGCGAGTCGGGTTGCGTATCGAAAATCTGCTCGATCGTGACTACGAAGTGTTGTCCGGCTATAACACGCCCGGTCGCGGCGCCTATTTGACGATCAGCTACGGCGAGTAAAGTCGGTTCAGGACACTTTTTCACACGGGCTGGCGCGTTTCTTGCTTGTGAACTGGATCACACTCTTGCCCGGCCAGCCTGGCAAGGATATTCGATTCGGAGGTCTGCATTCATGGAAGCTCCCAGCTCCGGTCGTGGCCGGCAGGCCGCCAAGCGCGAGCCGCTGCTGACACTTAAGTCGCGCCCGTTTCCAGGACGGGTGCGCGCCATTCTCGAGACCCTGTTGGGGCAGTTATCGCCCTTTCTGGAACATGGCATGGTCGACGCGCTGGACGCATTGGAGCAAGACTTGTTCCGGCGCGCCGAACAGGCACGTAGCAACGACGTGCAGCAGCGCTGCTTCGAATCGCTGCGTGAAGTACGGCGAATTCGCTCCGATCTCGCTCCGGCGTTGATGGCGCTGTTCGAATCGAACCTTGCTAGTCTCAATGAGCCGCGGCACCCGTCCGCGCTTGCCAAGCCAGCGCGCGGGCTACGCAGCGAATTGTCCTTGGTCGAATCCGAAGAGCTGGAAGAGTCGCTGATCGTGGTCGACGCCGCGAACCGGGCGGAAGTGCGCTCCAGCCAACCGCTGTTCGCACTCGGCATGCGCTTCGCGACTCTGGCCGAAGCGCCGATGTTCGAACCCGAAGACCTACCGGTCGGTCCGCATCGACTGAGCGAAAGCGTGCGTCAAGCGGCTGAGCGACTGGCATTACCGGCGGAACACCGCTTGCAGTTCTTCCGCTGCGTCGACCAGAGCCTGTTCGCGCGAATGGATCGGTTCATCGATGAGGCCAATCGCATCCTCGTCGAAAGCCGCGTACTGCCGGACCTGTTTGTGCTCAGTCCGCGTGCGCGCCGACCGCAACTCGGCAGCCATAGTGGTGATCGTGAAACGTCACCGCCGACGGTAACCGAAGGTGATGGCACCGACGTTGTGCGGAAACCGGTCGGAAGCGACCACGGTCGCAGCTCGTCGGAACCGACGGCAAACAACGAAGCTCCGCACGGCCAGGTGACGACGCCTGCCGCTGCCGCACCGCAGCCGCTGACCACTGCATCGCCGAAGGTATCGACGCCGACACCGCTCGTACCACCTCAGAACGAGGCGAGTACGCGGTTCCAACAACGTTCGCAGCAAACGCGCTTCGGCCTGACGACGCCGGCCGCAACCACCGTCGCTGAGGCCGAGACCGGCGACAGCGGCCGCTTCGGCGGATTCGCGCGACCGATGACCGGATGGCCCGGTGTACCCGCGAGCATGCCGACGACAGCATCGGGCGCGACTGCCGCTGCGCGCCCCGCTGCCGAGAATGATGGGCAGGATCGGCAGATGTTCCAGACCATGCGCGAGCTGTTGTCCGGCCGCCGCCAAGCACTTGGTCTGGGCGCTGTACCGCCGCCAGACGCGAACGCCGTTGCGGCGCGTAGTGACGACGTGCAGTCGGTGCTTGGAGTGTTGCAACAGAAGCCGGCGATGCCGTTGTCGATCGGCGGCAAGCTGATGCCGCGTGCGATCAGCCACGTCAAGCAGGACATCCTGAACCAACTGCGCCAGGTCACGCCGGAAGGTCGTATCCCGCGCCTGCACGAAGAAGACGCCGACACGATCGATTTGGTCGGTCTGCTGTTCGACAACCTGTCCAAGCATGGTGCGCCAAACCCTACGGTGTCGCAGCTGATGACCAAGCTGCAGATTCCACTGCTGCGCGTCGCGCTACGCGACAAGAGTTTCTTCACCCAGCGCGCACACCCGGCACGGCAATTGCTGAATGCCGTTGCCGAGAGTGGCCTGTACTGGCTCGACGAAGGCGAGGACGATCGCCAACTGGTCGAGAAGATGCAGAGCTCGGTCGATCGCGTGCTGTCCGAATTCCACGACGATCCGGTGGTATTCGAGCAGGTGCTGAGTGACCTGTCGCGACATCTGCACACGCAAGCGAAAAAATCTGAAGTCGCCGAACGCCGCCATGTCGATGCCGCGCGTGGTCGTGAAAAACTGGAGGCGGCGCGGCATACCGCAACCACGGCGGTGTCTGAATCCATTGGCAGCAGCAAGCCGCGAGCACTGATTCGCACGCTGCTTGAGCAGGCCTGGACCGATGTGCTGGCATTGACCGTACTCCGTCAGGGTGATGACTCGCCGATCTACCGCGAGCGTGTCGGCTTCATCGATGCACTCATCCGCTTCGGTCGCGGCGATGCCGCCGACTGCACGCCAGCGAAGCGCGAATCCCTGCGCGAATTGCTGGAAGCCGGCCTGAGCCAAATCGGCTTCCATGTCGAAGATATCCAGTCGGTATGCGACCGATTATTCGGCGCGCTTCAAGGCACGCATGCCGCTGCCGCAAATGATGATCCGGCCACCTTGACCGAAGTGGCCGCACGCCTGAAGGCCCACAGCCGCTTCGGCGAGGAAGGCGCGCAGCATGGGCAACAACATGCGCACAAACCACATGTCGATCCGCCGCTGAATGAAGCAGAACAGGCCCTGCTGGCACGCCTGAAGACGCTGCCGTTCGGTACTTGGTTCGAGGTGTCGCTGCCCGGACAGAAAGAGACTGTGCGCCGCAAACTGTCTTGGTTCAGCACCCTCACCGGGCGTTGCCTGTTCGTAAATCAACGCGGTGCACGCACCCAAGACAGCTCGATGGAACAGCTCTCGCGTGACCTGCACGAAGGCCGAATCAAGGTCTTTGAGCAGTTGCAGGAAAACCTAATCGACCGCGCGTGGCATGCCATCGTGCGCAAACTGAAATCCATCACGGGTCAACCCAACAACACTGCCGAGGCCGTCTGAGATGCGCGAACACCGACGCTCAAAACGCCGCGATCCCGAAATCCCGGTGCAGGTCGTCAACACCATGAGCGGCGAGCCGATCGGCCAAATCGGCAATTTGTCGCCGGACGGTATGATGTTGATCGCGAATCGCGAACTGCATGCCGATGCGATCTATCAATTGAGTTTCCCACTGCCGATCGATAACCATGCGCCGATCGAAATCGAAGTCGGCATGCACGAGCAGTGGTCAGAACCTGCGGGCGTACCCGGTCAATACTGGTCGGGTCTGCGCATCGTCTCGATTTCGCCGGAAGACCAAGAACTGTTGGCCGAATGGGTGGACGGCGGCGGCAACGCCTGAATACCGCGACGCACACTGTCGGTGCAGCGCGCGCTCGGGCAAAATGCGCGTCCTGCAACGGAGTTCGAGATGAGTGAAGGTCTGGTCGAGCTTTACCCGAATCATGTTGCCAGCGTTGTCCAGCGCGCCGAGCGAGCACTCGCATTCGCCAATTTCGATCATCTGCTCATCGCTTCGGGGCGTGAGCAATACCGTTTCCTCGATGATCGTCCGCTACCGTTCGTGTCGCATCCACCGTTCAAGGCGTTCGTACCGCTGACGCAGCAGACTGATTCGTGGATTGTGGTCACCCCCGGGCGCAAGCCGATCTTGGTCTACTGCCTGCCGGACGACTACTGGCACCTGCCACCCGCCGCGCCGCACGGTTATTGGGTCGAACAGTTCGACATCCGCGTGATCCGCACGCCGGACGATGCGGCACAGCACTTTCCGGCGTTCAGCGACAAACTCGCGATCATCGGCGAAGCGCACGATACCGTCGGCGTCTATCGGCCAAACAACCCGGTACGCGTGCTCTCGTCGCTGCACTACACGCGCAGCGCCAAAACCGAATACGAACTGTCCTGCATGCGTCTGGCGCAGAGCCGTGCTGTGCGCGGCCATCGCGCCGCCGAAGCGGCGTTCCGCGCACAGGGGTCGGAGCTGGAGATCCATCGCGCTTACCTCGCAGCCACCGGCCACAGCGACATCGACCTGCCCTACACCAACATCATCGGCTTGAACGAACATGCCGCCGTGCTGCACTACCAGTACCAGCGCCATGACCGTCCCAGTGCGCATCGTTCGTTCCTGATCGACGCCGGCGCACAGGTGCATGGTTATGCATCCGACATCACGCGCACCTACGGAAATGGCGATAGCGAATTCGAAGCACTGATCGGCGCCGTCGATCTGGTCCAGCAACGGCTATGCGGCAAAGTACGCGCTGGCCAGAACTATCCGGAACTACACATCGAGGCACATCATCTACTCGCCAGCGTGCTTTTAGAACAGGACATTGTGCGCATGAGTCAGGAAGCGATGGTCGAGCAGCGCGTGACCTCGACTTTTTTCCCGCACGGCCTCGGCCATCCCATTGGCCTGCAGGTGCATGATGTCGCCGGCTTTCATGCAAATGAGGCTGGCGAAACGATTCCACGTCCGCCCGGTCATCCTTATTTGCGGATGACGCGCACGCTTGAAGAGAACTTCGTCGTCACCATCGAACCTGGTCTGTATTTCATCCCGATGCTGCTCGCCGAACTCAAGGCCGGCGCGCAGGCCGCACAGGTGAATTGGTCGAAGGTGGAACACCTGACCCAGTTCGGCGGCATCCGCATCGAAGACGAAGTTCGTGCGACCGTCGGCGAACCCGAGAACCTGACACGGAACGCGTTTGCCGCAGCTTAACCAGGCGTCCCCAAAATCCGCATAGCGAATGAAGGCGTTACTTAGCGATTCGCCATGATCGTTTCGATCGCGTCGGGTTCCTTGGGCACGCCGTCGCTGAGCACTTCCGGGCCGGTGGCGGCGATGACGACGTCGTCTTCGATGCGTATGCCGATACCTTTCCACTTGCCATCGATGCCGGTTTCGTCGGGAGCGATGTAGAGACCAGGCTCGACAGTGACGACCATGCCGGGTTCGAGCACGCGTGGCTCGTCGTCGACGCGGTAATCGCCCACATCGTGCACATCAAGGCCGAGCCAGTGCCCGGTTTTGTGCATGTAGAAACGCTTGTACGCGCCGGACTTCAGATTCACCTCCAGCGAGCCTTCCAGTAGACCGAGCTTAATCAGGCCGCGCGTAAGTGTGCGCACCGCAGCGTCGTGCATCGCGGTAAATGGACGCCCTGGACGCGCTTCATCGATCGCGTGGTACTGCGCCTCCAGTACCAACTCGTACAACGCGCGCTGTGGTGCGCTGTAGCGGCCATTGACCGGCCAAGTACGAGTGATATCGGACGCATAACATTGGAACTCGGCGCCAGCATCGACGAGCAGCAAGTCACCGTCGCGCAGCGTTGCATTGTTGGCACGGTAGTGAAGGATGCAGCCATTCGCGCCGCCGCCGACAATCGGTTCGTAACTCGGCACCGCATGGTTGGTATGGAAGGCGTGGATCAATTCGGCAGCGATCATCGCTTCGCTGGAACCGGGCCGCGTCGCCCGCATCGCACGCAGATGCGCCTCGGCAGCGATCTGCGCCGATTTCGCCATCACCCGCAGTTCTGGGCGCGACTTGAACAGACGTAGATCGTGCAAGATGTGTGACAGCGCGACGAACTCGTGCGGCGGCCGCGCACCCTGGCGTACTTGCGCGCGTACACGATTGATCCAGCCGATTAGCTTCTGGTCGAACTCGACCTCGCGACCAAAGTGGTAGTAGACACGATCGCGGCCCTCGATCATGCCGGGCAGGATGTCGTCGATGTCGTCGATCGGAAATGCGTCGTCGATCACCAGTTGGCCAACTGCACGCTCCGGCCCGAGTCGTGGACCGTCCCAGCGTTCGCGCTCGATGTCGCGCTCGCGGCAAAACAGGATGACTTCGCCGGCCTTGCGCCCGGGTACGAGCGCGAGCACCGCATGCGGCTCGTCGAGGCCGGTGAGGTAATGGAAGTCGCTGTCTTGGCGGTAGGGAGAGTGCGCGTCGTTACTGCGGATGCGCTCAGGTGCGGCGGGCAGGATGGCGATGGCGTCGCGACCGATGATGCGCATCAACTGCCGACGACGGCGCTGAAATTCGGTTGGCGCGATCATCGGTGCAGTCGCCATAGTCAATGCCGCTTCGCCGCGGCAGCACACTCGTCGCGCAACAACAGGGCGGCTACGCGCACGAACTCCAGCACTTCGGCGTACGCATCTTCGTCGGCCTCGCCTTCGTCAACGCTCAGTTCGCTGGCGGCAATCCGTCCGAGATCAGAAATCGCCTCTTCGGCGTGCTCGGACAACACGCCACGCGCACGCGGATTAGCGAGACCAATGCCGCCGAGGAAGCCCCGACACCAAGACACGAGCGCATCAGCGCGCGTCGATAATGCGGCTTCGTCCTCCGGCAGCAAGGGTGCAAAGGTATCGTCTTCGTCAGCAAGCGCCTCGGCGGTGGCCTCGTACAACGCACGCAATTCGAGCGCACCGCTGCCTCCTTCCAGTTGGGCGTCGTACAGGGTATCCAGCGCCAGCGCCTCACCCCAGGTATCGGCACGGCAGCGTCCGCCCCCGCTCAAATACCCAGCCAACGCACCATGCACTTCAGCGGCATCGACGCCAGCGTGAAGTCGGGTCAACAATTGTTCGATTTGCTCGTAGTTCGCTGGGTTCATGGCCGAATTGTAGCTGGCATGCCGCATCCGCACTGACGCGCCACCGACGAACGGATATGCTCGCGCCAATGGAGCCCTTCAACGTGGCGATCATGCTGTCGCCCATACGCCATCGCGCCGTGACGGCGGCGTTCTGTTTCGGGCTCGCACTTGTTGCCGGCGCGACGGTGGCTGCTGAGCGCAGTCATTATTTCGCGCCGATGGCACGCAACGACGAACTCGCCCAGGGCACCGTGAATGCGCTGTTGCAGGATAGCAGCGGCCTGATGTGGATTGGCACTCAGGGCGGCCTGCATCGCTACGATGGTCGAGAACTGCTGGCGTACCAGCATCAGGCCGACGTCGAAGGCACCCTGCCCGAAAGTTTCGTCACCGCACTCGCAGAAACGACCGATGGCACGCTCTACATCGGCACCAACCGCAGCGGCGTGGTTCGGCTGGATCGTGACCGCGGCCGCTTCGTGCGCGTCACCACCGCAAACGATGCCAACACCACGCGTGACCGGGTGACTGCACTGGCCGCAGACGCACGGCGCGGTCTCTGGATTGGCTCTCAGTTCGGCATCGAATTACTGGCCACCGGCGGCAGCCGCACCACGGTATTGGCGCTCTCCGGAGAGGACTTCCGGATGGTGCGTGATCTTGCCGTCTGCGAGAACGGTGATGTCCTTGCCGCCACCGCACGCGGCGCCTACCGCATCGGCGTCGACGGCCCAACAGCGGTCCGCGTCAGCGCCAATGCCGGCGACGACATCGTTGCCGTGCACTGCGGTCGCGACGGCAGCCAATGGCTGGCGACACCACGCGCCCTGTTCCATCTGTCCGATAACGACGTCCAGCCACGCTGGTCGGCGCCCGCCGGCGAGCCCGGCACGATGACGGACATCGCCGAAGACATGCGCGGTACGTTGTGGCTGTCCAGACATGGCCATGGTGCCGGTCTAGTTCGTTTCGATCCGAAGTCGAATGCAGCGATCATGTTGGAACACGATCCGCGCATCACTGGCAGTCTGCCGGAGGACTCGATCCGTACCTTGTTTGTCGATCGCTCCGGCCTGCTCTGGGTGGGTGGCGATCTCCGCGGCGTGTCCTGCACCGAGCCGAGCGGTGCGGTGTTCAACTATCTATTCAATAGCTCCAGCACTGGCGACGAATTGCCAGGTAACGATGTGCGCGCACTGCTCGCCGATGGCGAGAACGGTCTGTGGATCGGCACTGAAGGCGATGGCCTCAAGCACTACGATTTCAGCGAGCGGACCTTCACCGCGTATCGCGCTGCCGCAGTTGCGGCATCCGCTACCGGCGGCGTACAACAGGCACAACATGTCACGGCGCTGGCCGACGCCGGCAACGGCCAACTTTGGGTTGGCACACCACGCGGACTGACCCGTTTCGATCCCAAGACCGGACAATCCGTGCAGTTGGCCGTCGATGCGACGCGCGACGATGCGCTGCCTTCGGCCGACATCCGCGCACTCGCGCGTGGCGCCGACGGTTCGTTGTGGATCGGCACGCTCACCGCCGGTCTGGTCCGCTACGAGCCAGATCGGCAACGTTGGGAACATTTCGTCACCGGACTCTGGAGCAGTGCGGTGATGGCGGTGCACGAAGATCGTGGCGGACGCGTCTGGATCGGCACGCTCGACGGTCTCAACGTCTATGAACGTGCGACGGGTCGACTGCACAAGATCGCAGCGCGCAACGGTGACGACGATGGCCTCGCCGGCGACATGGTGCGCAGTATTCTCGAAACCCGCGATGGCGGCATCTGGATTGGCACGCATAGGGGATTGAACCAGCTTTTGTCCTACGAGAACGGCGTCGCCCGCTTCCGCGCCTACCGCCTCTCCGACGGGCTCGCGAACGACACCATCTACGGATTGCTCGATGACGGTGACGGCCGCATCTGGGCCAGCAACAATCGTGGCGTGTTCATGCTCGACCCACGCAGTGGCGAGATCATCAACTTCACTACGCGCGACGGCCTGCAAGGCCCCGAGTTTAACGGCGGCGCACAGGCGCGGATCGGCAACGACAGACTGGCCTTCGGCGGTACCCGCGGTATCAACTGGCTGCAGCCGTCCACCACCGAGATCAGTCGCTACGAAGCGCCACTGGCGTTTACGTCAGTGCAAATTGGTTCGCAACGACGACGCATCGACGACCCCGCACATTTTCGCGAAGTCCGACTAGCCGCGGCAGACCGCGTACTGATGCTGAGCTTCGCCGCATTGGATTTCGCGACGCCGGAACGCAACCGCTATCGCTACCGACTACTCGGCTATGACGAACAATGGGTCGATCTCGGCACGCGACGCGAAGTCGCATTTACCAACCTTGGCCCAGGGAGCTATGAGCTTGAGGTGCTCGGCAGCAACCGCGATGGCCGTTTCGGAACCCTGCCACTCAGCGCGCGCGTCAGTGTCGCGCCCGTTTGGTGGCAAACGCTGTGGGCACGCATCGCGTTTGCGGGACTGATCGCACTCGCCATCCTCGCCTACGTCTGGTGGCGGCGGCATTCATTAGCTGCACTGCGCGAGCAGCACGATCAACTCAAGCTCTACAGTGATCGTCTGTCGCTGGCGCTGTGGGCCAGTCGTGACGGCTTCTGGGACTGGGATGTCGTCACGGATCGCATGTTTCTGTCCGGCCCGGAAGAATTCCTTGGTGGCCAGCGTGAAACCACGGTTTCGGCCGATGTCTGGCGCCAGCACGTGGTGCACAAGGACGACCGCGAACGCGTCTTGGCGGCACTGGAAACGCATGTCTCTGGCGAACGCGACCACTACGAGGCCGAATACCGGATCTACACCGCCAGCCGCCGCATCGCCTGGATCATCGCCCGTGGCCGCGCCACCGAACGCGATGCACAGGGCCGTGCGCTGCGCGTTGCCGGCACCTTCCGCGATGTCAGCCAGGAGCGTGATCGCGATCGCGAACGCCGGATCGCGCAGGAAGTGATCCGCAGCATGGGCGAAGCGGTCTGCGTGACCGGCCTCGACTATCGATTCGCTTCAGTCAATGCGGCGTTTTCGCGCATTACCGGCTATGCCGACCACGAGGTCATCGGCGTCGAGGCCCGTATCCTCGACAGTGAACAGCATCCACGCGCGTTTTTCGACGAACTACGCATGATCATGAATCAGCGCGGCCACTGGAGCGGCGAGTTGTGGCAGCGGCGCAAGGATGGCGAACAATTCCTGTCTTGGCTGGAAGTCAACGAAGTGCGCGATGCAAGCGGCGAACGCACGCACTGGGTCGCGGTGATCTCCGACATCACCGACCGCAAGCGCGCCGAACAAGAACTGCGCTACCTCGCAAACTACGACACCTTGACCGGACTGCCGAACCGCACGCTATTGAGCGAACGCTTGGCGCATGCGCTGATCCGTGCGCGCCGGCTCGGCACTCGGGTCGCCGTGTTGTTCCTCGACCTCGACCGCTTCAAGCATGTGAACGATTCAATGGGCCATGCTGCCGGTGATCGCCTGCTCAAGTCGGCGGCGGCGCGCATCGTCACCAGCGTGCGCGAATCCGACACCGTCGCGCGCCTTGGTGGCGACGAATTTACGGTCATCCTCGAAGACTTGCGCGATACCGACGAGGCCGAGCGGGTCGCGCAGAAAATGCTGGCGGCATTTGGCGCACCGCTGGAGATCGACGGCCGCCAGGAAGTGGTGATCACGCCGTCGATCGGCATCAGCCTGTATCCCGAACACGGGCAGTTGCCGACCGACCTGCTCAAGCATGCCGACACCGCGATGTACCACGCCAAGGATCGCGGCCGGAACACCTATCAAATTTACGACGATGCGATGGACACCTTGGTACGTCTGCGCGCGAATCTGGCGAGCCAGTTGCAGCGCGCCATGGAGCGCAAGGAACTGTCGCTGGTGTTTCAGCCGAAGATGGCGCTGGGCGAAAACCGCATCACCGGGGCCGAGGCGCTACTGCGCTGGAACAATGCGACGCTCGGCTCGATCCCACCCAGCACGTTTATCCCGGTCGCCGAGGAAACCGGGCTGATCGTCCCGATCGGCGACTGGGTGCTGCGTGAAGCCTGTCGCCAGATCGCACGCTGGACCGAGGCGGGTCTGACGCTGCACACCCTCGCGGTCAACGTCTCGGCACTGCAGTTGTTCCGAGGCGACCTGGCACGGCGGCTGCGCGAGATCCTCGCTGAAGCACGGGTGCCCGCGCATCGGCTGGAACTGGAACTGACGGAATCGATGTTGATGGCGAATCCCGAACAATCGATCGCCACCCTTACCCAGATCAAGGCGCTCGGCGTGCACCTGTCGATCGATGACTTCGGCACTGGCTATTCATCGCTGGCCTACCTGAAACAGCTTCCGATCGACACGCTCAAGATCGACAAGACGTTCGTCGGCGACTTGACAACCGATCCGGACGACGAGGCCATCGTCTCGACCGTGATCATGATGGCGCATTCGCTCGGGCTCGATGTCATCGCCGAAGGCGTCGAGACCGACGACCAACTGCGTTACCTGGCCGAACAGAAGTGTGATGAGGTGCAGGGCAACCTGATCAGCTCGCCGCTGGATGCCGACCACATCCTGCAATTCCTGCTTGATCGCCGCGCCGAGGCTGAATGCCGCATTCGCGCGCGCTTCGCCGCAACAAGCTCCGATTGACCCGGCTTCAACGTTTGCCTTAACGTCACCCCATGGAACCCTCGCCGACCCGCGAAGAACTCAAGTTGATCGCTGCCCGCGTTGATCAGCTGATCGCGCTGTGCCAGCGCCTCACCGAGGAAAACCGCGGACTGCGCCAGAATCAAGAAGCCATGGTCAGCGAGCGCGCGAACCTGCTGACCAAGAACGAACAGGCCCGTTCGCGCGTCGAGGCGATGATTGCGCGACTCAAATCGCTGGAGCAGAACCCGTGAGTGACCCGGTTTCGGTCTCGATCCTCGACCGCGAATATCTGGTGGCCTGTCCGCCGGATGAACGCGAAGGACTACGCGCCGCTGCCAGTTTGCTCGACAGCCGCCTGCGCGACCTGCGCAATGCCGCGCGCAACGCCACGCCGGAACGTATCGCGGTGCTGGCGGCGTTGAACTTGGCGCACGAACTTCTGCAACTGCGTTCGAAATCCGGTTCGTCCAACCATCTGGTCGACGCCGAGCTCGCCGCGTTGCGTATTCGACTTGATGCGGCGCTGGGCAGCCTCCACAATACCCGTGCACCGTAACTGCCGTGCTGTTGCACGGGCATTTATTGCCTTGTCCCATATATAAACCCCGGGATCGCAGAGTTCGGTCGGTGTGCATGTCCGCTACGTGCGGAAAGCCCGATGACCGACGCGCCTTCCCACCTGATCCTAGGGATCAAGGGTTTGTCCGTGTGCGGTATCGGCATTGCGGTGCACCTTTTCCTTCCGCCGTGAGCACGGACAGCCCGCATGAGCCACGGTGAACGCGACGAACTGCGAAGCAGCATGCGCGCGCAACGCATGGCGCTTGGCCCAGCTGAGCGCATCGCAGCGGCGCGCGGCGTCGGCGAACAACTCGAGACTTTGCCGGAGTTCCTGACCGACCTGCGCATCGCCGTGTATTGGGCAGTGCGCGGTGAACTGCCGTTGAGCCATGCACTGCCAGCACTGGTTCGACGTGGCCAAATCGCATTCCTGCCGGTGCTCGCCAGCGATCAGCATCTGCGATTTGCGCCGTGGCTGCCTGGACAGGACTTGGCCGCGAACCGCTTCGGCATTCCCGAACCCGATCAGAACGCCGCGACCGTGATCGACCCGCACGGGCTCGATGTCGTGCTCGTGCCCCTGCTTGCGTTCGACCGCCGCGGCCATCGTCTCGGCAGTGGCGGCGGCTGGTACGACCGCAGCTTCGCCTTCCTGCACGACCTGCCACGACCTGCGCATACCCTGCTGGTCGGCATCGGCTACAGCTTTCAGGAAGTATCGATGCTGCCGGTCGAAGCGCATGATGTGCGCCTCGACTTCATCGTCACCGAACGCGAATTGATCGACTGCAATCCGGCGATACAGTGAATGGGCATGAAGCATTGGCTGATCAAGTCCGAACCCGACGAGTTCTCGATCGATCGTCTTGCCAAAGTGAAACGCGAGGCGTGGAGCGGCGTACGCAACTATCAGGCGCGCAACTATATGCGCGATGGCATGCAACTCGGCGACGAGATCTTCTTCTACCATTCGAACTGTGAGTTACCGGGCATCGTCGGTCTGTGCACGGTCGCCAAGCTGGCGTATCCCGATCCGACCCAGTTCGACCCGGAAAGCGACTATTTCGATTCCGCCAGTCCGCGCGACAAGCCGCGCTGGCTCTGCGTTGACGTCGCCTACAAATGCAAGCTCAAGCGCACCATCACGCTCGGTGAATTGAAATCGATGGATGGGCTGGGTGATTTCGTGTTGACGCGCCGTGGCAACCGCCTGTCGGTATTGCCGGTCACGGTAACGCAGTGGAACAACATTCTATCGATGGAGTGACCATGAGCAACGACACGCTGAACACCGACAAAGAAGGCGAGAAACGCCGGTCTGCGGAGGCGGCCATTGACCATGTCGAGGACGGCATGATCATCGGCGTCGGCACCGGCTCGACGGTGGCCTATTTCATCGAGGCGCTGGGCCGCATCCAGTCGCGCATTGAAGGCGCGGTATCGAGCAGCGAGCAAAGCACCGCGAAACTGAAGGCGCTCGGCATTCCGGTGCTGGACCTGAATCACACCGGCGATCTCGCGCTCTACATCGACGGCGCCGACGAGTGCGACCCGCACAATCGCTTGATCAAAGGCGGTGGTGCCGCGTTGACGCGCGAAAAAATCATCGCCGCGGCGTCGAAGAAGTTCGTCTGCCTGATCGATGCCACCAAGCAAGTCAATCTACTCGGCAAATTCCCGCTCCCGGTAGAAGTGATCCCGATGGCACGCAGCTATGTTGCGCGCCAGATCGTGAAACTCGGAGGACAGCCGGTGTGGCGTGATGGTGTTGTCACCGATAACGGCGGCATCATCCTCGACGTCTATAACCTGACGATCATCGACCCGGTGCAGCTGGAAAACGACCTCAACCAGATCACTGGTGTCATCGCCAACGGCCTGTTCGCGAAACGCGCCGCGGATATCGTGATCGTCGGCGGCAACCCGACGGTAGGAGCGACCCATGGGTCGCGATGCTTTGTCGGCACGGGTCGCGATGCTTTGTCGGCACGGGTCGCGATGCTTGTCGGCACGGGTCGCGATGCTTTGTCGGCACGGGTCGCGATGCTTTGTCGGCACGGGTCGCGCTAAGTCCGCATTTTCATCATCGCCGCGAGACCGCCTTGGAGTGCAAATGCGGTGAAGCCGACCTTGCCGAGAATGAAGGTCGCGGCGGCGCTGCGTTCGCCGGTGTTGCAATAAACGATGATGCTGCGTGTGCGGTCAAGCTCGTCGATACGGTCACGCAGACTCAGCAGTGGAATATTCAGCGCACCTTTGATTGCAGCTTCATCGAATTCTTCGCGGGTGCGCACATCCAGTATTTGCGCGCCGGCCTGACTCAGTTCGGAAGCCTTCGCCGGATTCACCCAGTCGACCACTGGCGGCGTCAGAATTTCAGCAAAGTCCTTGGTCGATAGCCGCATCAGTTTGCCGTCTGTCTTCATCGACACCGTGGCATTGCGCACCGACCGGGTCAGCAACGCGTCCTCGCCGAAGGTGTCGCCGCGTACCAAGTAGGCGACCACCGACTCATGGCCGTCGATCTGCTTCGATACCTGCGCCGAACCTTCCTTGATGACGTAGAAGTAGTCGGCTTCGTCGCCTTCGCGAACGATGATCTGGTCCTTCACCGCGATCACCTCTACGAGGCGCTGGAACAGGCGCTCGACCGCACCAGTCGGCATCTTGTGCAGTGCGCGATTGTGCAGCAGGCGGAATACCCAACGATTGCCGCCAGGGTCTTGCGCGTAGTGCTGGAACCCAGACCCCTTGGTGAGCTGATCGAACACCATCACCTTCTCGGCGTAGCGTCGATCCAGCTTGAGCAGAGTCGCCGTCAGCGATTCGACGGTTGCCGTGAAACGCCTCGGCTGAAGGTCGCCCAAGGGATAACGACCCTGAAGGGAATTGCCATCGGTGCTTTTATTCTTGCCATCCGGATAATCGCCGCGCACAACGCCCGCTGCGACATAGATCGTGTGTTCGTCGGTGTCGCCAGCGCGAAACAACACGCTGCCCTTGCCGACCTCGATCTGTTCCACTTCCTTGGCGAGTTGCTCGATGCACTCGCTACCGAGCTTATCGAGCGGATAGAGCTTCGCGAGTACTGCCGCATCGACCGCCATCAGGCGCTCCCTGTCATTCGTCGGGTGATGGCCCGAGTGTAGACGGGCGCAACCCAAGGCAAAAGGGCCGCGTCAACACCAGCGTTTATGTTGATCCGTTCGCCGGCCCTCGCTAGCGGGCGCCCCGCACGGCAGTCGCGGCGATCGCCACCCACACCAGGGTCCGCAGTGTCATCGCGATCAGCGTACGCATTTCATAGGCGCCGTTGGCAACGATGTGAATGCCGAATGCCACAAACACCGATGCCGTTGCCACCGCGATTGCAATGGCCAACCGCGTCGCCCAGCGCTTTTGCAGCCAAAGCCCGGCACCGGCGATGACATAGGCGAATCCAGCCACGAAGTTGAACCAGAGCACGAATGGCACGTAGTTCCCGGCGGCTGCACGCGCAGAGTCGCTTCCGAACAGGATGGTCCCGCCCTCCTTGAGAGTGAGCAGCCCGAAAACAACGGCGATCATGGAAATTGCCCAGATTCCGATACTTCGCGGTTTGCGTGCCGTCATGACGACTTCTCCCGAGTCATACAAAAACACCAAAATGGCTTACCTGACGTCGTCGCGACCGCGATCATTCAAAGCCTCGCCCCTCACCCGCTTCTTCATGGGTGACGCCGTCGCGGATGTGATAAATGCGCTTGAAGGTGGGAATGATTTTTTCGTCATGGGTGACGACGATGATCGCGGTCTCGTACTTTCGCGCCATCTCGTTGAGGATCCGGATGACCGCCATTGCGCGCTCGGAATCGAGGGGCGCGGTCGGCTCGTCGGCCAGAATCACCGGTGGGCGGTTGACCAATCCACGCGCAATGGCGACCCGTTGCTGCTCGCCGCCGGAAAGCTGCGACGGCATCGCGCCAGCACGGTGTTGCACATCCAGCGCGGTGAGCAGATCCAGCGCACGCTTGCGGGCCTCGCCATTCGCTACGCCAGCGAGCATCGGCAGCAGCGCGACGTTGTCGGTGACATTCAGAAACGGGATCAGGTACGGCGCTTGGAACACGAATCCAATCTTGTCGCGGCGCAAGGCACGCAGGTCGCGCACCTTCCAGGCACCGTCGTAAATCACCTCATCGCCCAACGTCATGCGTCCGGCCGTCGGATCGATCACTGCACCCAGGCACTTGAGCAGCGTGCTTTTGCCGGAGCCGGAAGGGCCGATCAAGCCCACCACTTCGCCCGCGGCCACCTCCATGTCCACGCCTTTCAGGGCATCGACTGCGGTGTCGCCCGAGCCATAGCGTTTTTTCAAACCTTCAATGCGAATGCCGGTGCCGCCGCTCATCTCAACCTCCAATGGCTTCGGCCGGATCGACTTTGAGCGCCATGCGAATGGCAACGATGCTGGCCAGAACGCAGATCGCGAGCACGGCGAATAAGCCGCTGATCGAGTCGGACGGGATCAGCAGCACATACTTGGGAAACAGTGGCGCAGCGAACGTCGCGGTGATCTTGCCGACGACGAAGCCGATCACACCCAGCGCAAGCGCCTGCTGCAGGATCATCGCGGCGATGGTGCGGTTGCGAGTTCCGATCAGCTTCAACACCGCGATTTCGCGGATTTTGTCCATCGTCAGCGAATAGATGATGAAGGCGACGATGGCTGCGCTGACCGCCGCCAGAATCACCAGGAACATGCCGATCTGCTTGGCGGAAGTAGCAATCAGCTTGGCAACCAGAATCTCTTCCATCTCGGCACGGGTGTAGACCGTCAGACGCCTCCAGCGCCGGATCGATTCGGCGACCTCATCGGGGCCCTGCCCGGGTTTCAGCGTGACCAATACAGAATTGACGAAGCTATTGGTGCTCTGCGATGCGATCACTGCATCCAGCAGACCGGGCACGCCCGGTCGATCGAATGCCGGGTTGGCTTCGCTGCGGCGGCGGCTTTGCAAAATGGCGTCGTTGTCCTTGAGGAATTGCGCGGCCTGCGCGTCGTGCAAGGGAATGAAAATCATCGGGTCGCCGCTGGACGACACCATGCGGCGCGTCAGCCCGACGACGGTGTACTGGTTACGGCGAATGTTGAGGCGATCCCCAGCTTGAAGCGGCTGGCGATGTCGGCCACCGCCTCGTAATGACCGCGCGTGATCTGACGCCCGGCAACCAGATAGGGCGGCCATCCCGGCGTGGCTCCTAGCCCACCGGGCGCGATGCCAACCACCATGGCGCGCACATCACCACCGCTGCTGTGCACCTGCATCGTCAAGTAGGTCACATTCGCGGCGTGGGCGACACCGGGCATGGTCAGCACGGCGCGATAGACGCCATCGTTGACGCTGGACGGCTCGGCGTAAGGGCCGAGCGTATCTTTCTGCACCACCCAAAGATCGGCGCCACTGTTGTCGAGCAGCGCCTTGCCGTCAGCCACCATGCCTCGGTACACCCCGGCCATGACCAAGGTGACGCCAATCAAGAGTCCCAAGCCGATGCCTGTGAAGACGAACTTTCCCCACGCATGGAGAATGTCGCGGCCAGCCAAGCTGATCATCGCGGTACGCCGGCAATGCGTTCGACGACATGAATGCGACTGTGTGCCGTCAACGCTTTCTCGCTGTAGGTCACGACCTGGTCGCCAAGCTTGATGCCATCGCGTACTTGCACGTTGCCATCGAGATCAGAAGCGCCAAGCGTGATCACGGCAAAACGCAACTCACCGTCGACGATTTGCCAGACACCCATTCTGTCGCCGTCACGCCGGACGGCCGCATTGGGAATCACCGCCGACGTCGCGAGTGCTGGCAAATCCACGGTGACTTCAGCCAACTCACCGATCGGCGGCAACGGCTGTGGTATCGCATCAAAGACCACTTTCGCCAATAGTTCTTCGGTCACTGCGTCGGCCTTCAGCTCGACGCGCAGCACGCGACCTTGCAGCGGATGGCCGCTGCGCGACCTCAGGACGATTCGGGCGGGCAGCCCGCCTGCCAACCCGGCGGCACTGATCTGATCGAAGCGGACATCAACCCAGACACTCGCGGGGTCGATCACTTCCACGACGGCCTGGCCGGCAACGACGGTGCTACCCGGATCGGCATCACGTACTGCGACGACGCCATCGACCGGCGCGATCAAGCGCAGATTGTTCCGTTGCGCAACGGCGGCTTCGTGGTCAGCGTGTGTCCGGACGATGTCCTGACGGACAGCCGAGAGCACCGCATCAGCAATCTGCAACTCCTGCCGCTTGCTGGTGACGATCTCCTCACTGATCAAGCGCGCCGTAAACAACCGCTCATGGCGCTGCGCCTGAGTGCGTGCATATGTTTGCCGGGCTTGTGCCTCGCGCAATGCGGCTTCAGCACGTTTGAACGACGCTTCCTGTGCGCGCACTCGATCATCGAGATCGACCGGGTCCATTTCACCGAGTATCTGGCCCGACGTGACCGCGTCACCGACATGCACATCGAGGCGCTTCAGCCGTCCCGAAAACGTAGGTCCGATCTTGTAGGTGTAACGGGCATCGACGGTACCGATACCGAACAATGCCGGCGTGACCGCCTGTGATTTGACCGTCGTCACCGTCACCGCCACCGGGGCCAGCGGGCCGGAGCGGAGTCCGACGTAGATGAACAGCGCAAGCAGCGGGACGATCACTGCGAGCAGCGCCAGATTGCGAGCTTGTAACGACAGTCGTGTCATGACGCACTCCCGATGCCGCGTCGATAGATCGCAAACACTCGTGGCGCATCGCGGCGCATGCGCGTCACCTCTCCGGCCAGCAGCGACTGCATGACCAGGCCTTGGATGGTGCCGATGAACAGTGTCGCCGCGGCCTCGTTGTCCAGCGCAGGAGACAATTCGCCGCACGCCTTGCCGTTCTCGATCAGGCGTTGCAGACGCTCGCCATAGCGCTGAATCAGGGTTTGCACCATGCGCTTCGCGGGTGTCATGTCGGCACGCTGAAGCTCACCAAACATCATTCTGGGTACGCCAGGATGCTCCACCACGAACTCGACATGGCTCATGAACATTGCCGCCATCGCGGCCACGGGTGATTCGATGCCCTGCGCGGAATGATCGATCCGTGCCAGAAGACGCTCGGCCACCCATTCCATGACGGCCTGCCAAATCGCTTCCTTGCTGGGAAAATGCCGAAACAGGGCGCCTTGGGTCAAGTTCATGTGCTTGGCGATCGCCGCCGTGGTGATCTCGCTGGGATTTTGCGAAGCCGCCAGCGCCACGACGGCGCGGACCGTCACGGCACGGCGCTCATCCGCCGGAAGATGCTTGGGAGTCAAATCCATCACCCTGCCTCACGATAGATAGTAATTGATTACTATCTTAGCGCCGAGATGGCGCAATCGACAAGTGGTCACGAACAGATGCGGGCCGCCGCCTCGCTTGGGCAATAAACATCGTGCAAGGTACGAATCACCTCGACCGCCGGACCGGCGGCGAGGCGGTAGTAAACGGTTTGTGCTTCCTTGCGCGTCGCCACCAAGCCTTCCTCACGCAGTTTCGCGAGGTGCTGCGACAAGGCCGACTGACTGAGTTTGATCTCACGGTTGATCTCGCCCACCGAGCGCTCGCCCTCGACCAGCAAACAGAGCACACGCAGTCGTTGTGGGTGAGCCATCGCCTTCAACAGGTCGGCGGCCAACTCGGCCTGCGCCGCCATCGCTGCGGCCATCCCCGGTGCCGGCAAGGCGAGACGGCGATTCGATCGGGTCATGTGGAGGCTCCTGCACCAGCGGCATCGCGGCGCGGCTTGCAATATAGATTAGGTCTAGCTACATTAGCAACGTCTAAATAATCACAGCCCGAAGGGAGGGCGTCATGAGGCAGATCGTGGTACTCGGCGCAGGCATTGGCGGTATGAGCGTGGCTTACGAGTTACGCGCGGCCCTCGGCAAAGACCAGGCGAACATCACCGTCGTTGGCGAAGGCACGAAATTCAGCTTCACGCCCTCGAATCCCTGGGTTGCAGTGGGCTGGCGCAAGCCGGCCGATATTCAGGTTGATGCACCCGTCCATCTGGCAAAGAAGCAGATCGGGTTCGAGTCGGTCGGCGCCGAACGCGTCGTGCCGGTATCGAATCAGGTTCTGCTGTGCGATGGCCGCACGCTGGACTACGACTATTTGGTGATCACCACCGGCCCGCGACTAGCGTTCGATGATGTGCCCGGCCTTGGCCCGTCGGCGTTCACGCAATCGATCTGCACGACCGATCACGCCGTCACTGCATGGACCGCATACGAAGCCTTCTTGAAGGATCCCGGACCAGTGGTGATTGGTGCCGCGCCCGGCGCGAGTTGTTTCGGGCCCGCTTACGAATTCGCGATGATCCTCGACGCCGACCTGCGCAAGCGCAAGCTGCGTGATCGCGTACCGATGACGTATGTGACCAGTGAGCCGTATGTCGGACACATGGGCCTCGGCGGTGTCGGCGATTCAAAAGGACTGCTCGAATCGGAATTGCGCCAGCGCCACATCAAATGGATCACCAATGCAAAGATCACTGAGGTCACCGCGACCGAACTGAAAGCAACCGAACTCGACGACCACGGCAAGGCGCTGAAGGATCACTCGCTGCCGTTCAAGTACGCGATGGTGATGCCGCCATTCACCGGCGTCGACGCAGTGCGCCAAGCCAAGGAGATGTGCAATCCGCGCGGGTTCGTGTTGATCGACGCACACCAGCGTAACCCGACCTACAGCAACATCTACTCGGCTGGTGTGTGTGTCGCCATTCCGCCAGTCGAAGTGACCCCAGTACCGACAGGTGCGCCAAAGACCGGCTTCATGATTGAGTCGATGGTCAGCGCCATCGTCGAGAACATTCGTGCCGACATCGAAGGCCGCGAGATCAGTGCGAAGGCCACCTGGAACGCGATCTGTCTCGCCGATATGGGCGATACCGGCGCCGCCTTCGTCGCGATCCCGCAGATTCCGCCGCGCAATGTCACTTGGGCCAAGGTCGGCAAATGGGTGCATCTCGCCAAGATCGCATTCGAAAAATATTTCCTCGCCAAGATGCGCTCAGGCAACACCGAGCCGATCTACGAGAAGTACGTGTTGAAAGCCCTCGGCATTGAACGCCTGAAATGACTGATTCCCCGCTTCCAAGGAGTATTCCCATGAACGTCGACAAAGCCATGTTCGCCTTCGCTGGATCGATGGTGCTGCTGAGCGCGGTGCTGACCTATTTCGTCTCGCCACTGTGGTTGTTGCTGACCGCATTTGTCGGCTTGAATCTATTGCAGTCGGCATTCACCGGTTTCTGCCCGGCGGCAATCGTGATGCGCAAGCTCGGCTTTCAATCCGGTTGCGCCTTCAAGTGAGCTTGCCATGCACCTGATCCGTCTCGCTGCCCTTGTCGCTGCCGTCACTCTGGTCGCATGCGGTGCTGACCCGAGCGCGCCGCGCCCGATCAAACCGGTCAGCTTCGCAACGCTGACGGTGGCGAAGCAGTCAGCGACGCAGGAACGTCTGTGGGACGGTGTCGTCGATGCCGTCCACAAGGCCACGTTGTCGGCACAGACCGGCGGCCGCGTCACCGAATTGCCGTTCGATGTGAATGACTACGTCAAGGTCGGCGACGTGATCGTGCGTTTCACCGATGTCGAGCAGCAGTCGGGACGTCGTCAAGCAGACGCGGCATTGCGTGCTGCGCAAGCGAATGCACTCGAAGCACGGCTCGCATTCGAACGTGCTCGCGAAATGATCGACAAGAAACTGGTCGCACAAGCCGTCTTCGATCAGGCAGTAGCGCGCAACGATGCCGCAAAAGCCTCGCTCGAATCGGCACGCGCAGGCGTGCGCGGCGCTGGCGAACAAGTCGATTACACGATCGTCCGCGCGCCCTACAGCGGCATCCTGACCGAACGCCATGTCCAGGTCGGGGAAACCGTGCGCCCCGGTCAGCCGCTGATCTCCGGCTTGTCCTTGGCACAACTGCGTGTGGAAGTGGAAATCCCGCAGGGCGATCTCGCCGCAATCCGCGAACAGGCCCGTGCCGCGATTCTGCTGGATGACGGTCGCCGCATCGACGCCAGTGCAGTCGTGGTTTTTCCGTACGCCGATGCGAAGACCCACAGCTTCCGCGTGCGTCTTGAGTTGCCCGAAGCAGAAACCGGTCTGCAACCCGGGATGACGGTCAAGGCGGCGTTTGCAATCGGAACGACTGAACGACTTCTGGTTCCGAGTAGCGCAATGGTGCGTCGTAGCGAGGTGACCGCCGTCTATGTCGTCGATCGCACGAACCACGTCGCGCTGCGCCAAGTACGACTGGGTCATCGTTTCGGCGATCAGGTGGAAATTCTGGCCGGGCTCGTCGATGGCGAACGCATCGCGGCCGACCCGCTGGCCGCCCTCGCCCACATCACCGGCCACCGGGAGATCGCCGAGTGAGCCACTCGACCGCGACGCTCGGCATCTCCGGGCGGCTGGCGCGCGCGTTCAGCGCGAATCCACTGACGCCCGTACTCGCCATTGCCGGCTTTCTGCTCGGTGTTGTGGCGGTGATGATCACGCCGCGCGAGGAAGAACCACAGATCGACGTGACCATGGCCAACATCTTGGTGCCGTTCGCCGGCGCGCCCGCCGAGGATGTCGAGAATTTGGTGAGCTACCCGCTCGAACAAGTGCTGTCGGAAGTCGAGGGCGTGAAGCACGTCTATTCGGTATCGCGTCCCGGCATGGCGGTGCTGACCGTCGAGTTCCAGGTGGGCGTACCACGCCAAGACGCGCTGGTGCGGCTCTACAACCAGGTCTATTCGAATCAGGACTGTGCGCCACGTGGCCTCGGCGTTGGCCAGCCACTGGTACGCCCGATGGGCATCGACGACGTGCCGGTGATGAGCCTGACATTGTCGAGTGATGACCAACGCGGTGCCACCGAACTCGCTGAAGTTGCACACACGCTGGAAACCGAACTCAAGCGCGTGCCGGGTACGCGCGACGTTTACACCATCGGCGCACCCGAACGCGCAGTGGTGGTCGAACTCGATGCCACCCGTCTGGCCGCCTATGGCATGGCACCGTCCGATCTGGCCAGCGCCCTCGCAGCCGCGAACGTTGTGCAACAGGCCGGCGAGCGCGTCGCCCCCGGTGCGCAAGTACCGGTCACCGCCGGGACATGGCTTGCCGACGCTGACGAGGTTGCGAACCTGATTGTCGGACTACGCGATGGTCGTCCGCTGTTGCTGGCGGACGTCGCGCAGATCCGTCCCGGCGCCGATGTGCCACGCCAGTACGTCTGGCAGGCCACGCCCGGCAAAGCCGCCGGCTCGCTCGCGGTCGCACCAGCGGTCACCATTGCGATTGCGAAAAAGCCGGGTGCGAATGCCGTCGATATCACACGCGGCATCCTCGCTCGACTCGATACATTGCGCGCCACCCACGTACCCGAGGGCGTGCAGATCACGACTACACGCGACTACGGCTACACCGCCAATGACAAGGCGCTGAAGCTGATCCAGAAACTGGTATTCGCGACGCTATCGGTCGTGCTGCTGGTGTTGTTCGCTCTCGGCTGGCGTGAGGCCGTCGTCGTCGGTACGGCGGTCGTTCTGACCTTGGCGATGACCCTGTTCGCAAGCTGGGCGATGGGATTCACGATCAATCGCGTATCGCTGTTCGCGCTGATCTTCTCGATCGGTATTCTGGTCGACGACGCCATCGTCATTGTCGAAAACATTCATCGGCACATGGCGCTGGGTGCGAAAAAGCTGCTCGACGCGATTCCGCCAGCGGTCGACGAAGTCGGTGCGCCGACCATTCTCGCCACCTTCACCGTCATCGCCGCCTTGCTGCCCATGGCTTTTGTCTCTGGTCTGATGGGGCCGTACATGCGGCCGATTCCGATCAATGCGTCGGTGGGCATGCTGATTTCACTGCTGATCGCACTCACGGTCACGCCGTGGCTGGCCTACAAGCTGTTGTCGCGCCATGTCGCGGATGACGGCAGCACCGATAGCGGCCACGGTGGTGGCAAGTTGTCACGTCTATTCAAGCGCGTACTGACGCCTTTTCTCGACCGCGAACGCGGCGGACGGCGGCGACTGATGTTGTTTGGCGGCATGGCCAGCGCAGTGGTGATCGCAGCCTTGCTCGCAGTCGCACAATTGGTCGTGCTCAAGATGCTGCCATTCGACAACAAGTCGGAATTTCAGGTCGTCGTCGATCTGCCGGAAGGCACGCCACTGGAACGCACCAATGCCCTGCTGATTGAACTCGCGCAGTCGTTAGCCGATGTCCCCGAAGTGATCCACGTACAGGGCTATGCCGGCACGGCGTCGCCGGTGAACTTCAACGGCCTCGTGCGCCAGTACTACCTGCGCAGCGGCGCCAACGTCGGCGACTTGCAGGTCAATCTCGTCGACAAGCACGCGCGCTCACGCAAGAGCCACGACATCGCACGCGCCCTGCGTCCGCAACTCGCGGCAATCGGTGGCAAGTACGGCGCTTCGGTGAAGATCGCCGAAGTGCCACCGGGGCCGCCGGTGATGGCGCCACTGGTGGCCGAGGTCTACGGGCCGGATGCGGCGCGGGCACGCGAAATTGCCCGCGACCTTGCAGCGAAGTTTGCCGCGACCCCCGGTTTGGTCGATATCGACACCAGCATGGAAACTGCTGCGCCACGCGATGTCGTGATTGTCGACCGCGAACGGGCTGCCCGGCTTGGTATCAGCCAGGCCCAGATCGCCGACGCATTGGTGTTGGCGGTGTCTGGCATCGACGTGAGCTATCTGCGTGATGGCGCGTCGAAGTATCCGCTGCCGATCCGTCTGCGCCTGCCCGCCGGTGAACAGGCCAGTAGCGTGCAACTACTCGCGATTCGCTTGCGCGCCGGTGATGGCCGACTGGTGCCGCTATCGGAAATGGTGCGCGTCGAGCAGCGCCCGTGGGAACAGACGCTGTATCACAAGGATCTCGCGTCGGTGGTTTACGTCACTGCCGATGAAGCCGGCAAACTCGATTCGCCGCTGTACGGCATGTTCAACGTGGTGTCGCAACTGAACACCGGAAAAGTTGCCGGCGAATCGCTCTACCAGTATTTCTTCACGCAACCGGCCGACACCTCGCGCTTTGCCGTGAAATGGGACGGCGAGTGGCAAATCACCTTCGAGACGTTTCGCGACATGGGCCTCGCCTACTCGGCCGGACTGGTACTGATTTACTTGCTCGTCGTTGCACAGTTCCGCAGCTACGTCGTGCCCTTGATCATCATGGCGCCGATTCCGTTGACCGCGATCGGCGTGATGCCTGGACATGCCTTGCTCGGCGCGCAGTTCACTGCGACCTCGATGATCGGCATGATCGCGCTTGCCGGCATCATCGTGCGTAACTCGATCCTGTTGGTCGACTTCATCAACCATGCCCGCAATCAAGGTATGGCCTTGGCCGATGCCGTCATCGAGGCCTGCGCCGTGCGCGCGCAGCCGATTGCGCTCACCGCGATGGCGGCGATGGGTGGCGCTTTCTTCATCCTCGACGACCCGATTTTCAATGGTTTGGCGATCAGCCTGATTTTCGGGATCATGGTCTCGACGGTGTTGACGCTGCTGGTCATTCCGCTGCTCTATTACGCGCTGTTGGTTCGCACACCATCGGTACTGGAGGAATCCGCATGATGCCTGCACGTTGGACATCGGCCTTGCTGATCCGCATGTTCGCTGTGGCGGCCATCGCCGATCCGGTTGCAACGACACCGGTCGATCCGAACCTGCAACGTGCGCAGACGGCGATGGCCGAACTTGGCCAGACCTTGCGCACCGCGTTGCAGGAAAAAATCGCGAACGATGGCGTCGTTGCCGCCGTCACATTCTGCGCCGACGAAGCACCGCGCATTGCTGCCGAGGTGTCGGAAAAACACGGCGTGACGGTTGGACGAACCAGCGTGAGGCATCGCAGCGCTGCGAATACACCGAGCGACTGGCAGCGCGCGACGCTCGACGCATTTGCAACGCGCGTCGCCAATGGTGAAGACCCGGCGGTTGTCGCATCGACCGAGAGTAACGCGGTCCTGCGCGTCGCCAAGGGCATCAAGGTCGAGGCACCCTGTCTGATGTGTCACGGCCCGAAGGACAGCATTGCGCCTGACGTCGCACAGGCCATCACGGCAAAGTATCCGGCTGACTTGGCCACTGGCTTCCGGCTCGGCGATTTGCGCGGTCTGATCTGGGCCGAGGTGAGTCTCGGTGCCACCGGCGTCGATCGCCCCTGATCGCTGACCACTTCGCTGCACGCTCGCCGCAACAACCACACTTGAAGCATCTCTTCGCGTCCTTTCTGGTGCTGATGGCCCGGCTTGTTCTGGTCGGCACCGTGCTGCAACTCTGACTGCATCGAGGTTCGCCATGACGCCGACCGTGACTCCGTTTTTCCACAAAGACAGCTGCACGTGGACCTATCTGGTGCGCGATCCGACATCGCCGACGGCCATCGTCATCGATCCGGTGCTCGACTTCGACGCGGCGTCCGGACGCACCGCGACGCACAGTGCTGATGCGATCGTCGCCGCAGTCCGTGCAGAGGGCTTGTCGGTGACGTGGATCCTCGAGACCCATGCCCACGCCGACCACCTCAGTGCCGGCGCTTGGCTGAAGCGGCAATGGCCAACGGCACGACTCGCCATCGGTGCCGGTATTCGTGGCGTGCAGGCGACCTTCCGCACGATCTTCAATCTCGGCGAACATTTCCCGGTCGATGGATCGCAGTTCGATCACCTGTTCGCAGACGGCGAGCGGTTCGAAGTCGGAACGATGTCGGCCGAAGTGATTCCCACGCCTGGCCATACCGAGGACAGCGTCAGCTACCACATCGGCGACGCACTGTTTGTCGGCGACAGCTTGTTCATGCCCGACGGTGGCACCGCACGTTGTGACTTCCCGGGCGGCAGTGCCGCGCTGCTCTATCGCTCGATCCAGCGCCTGTATGCGTTACCGGCGCCGACACGCGTGTTTGTCTGCCACGACTATGCCCCCGGTGGCCGCGAATTCCGCTGTGAAACCACGATTGCAGCGCAGCGGGCCGACAACATCCATGTTCGCACCGGCATCTCCGAATCCGACTATGTGCATGTACGCGAAACGCGCGACGCCACGCTCGATATACCCAAGCTGCTGCTGCCCTCGGTGCAGATCAATATCCGTGCCGGGGCAATGCCCGAACCCGAAGCAAACGGCGTCAGCTACCTTAAGCTGCCGATCAACCAGTTCTGACTGCATCATCGCCAGCCATCACCTCAGGAGTGCTTCATGAAGACCGCACAAGACCTTGTACTCGATGCCAAGACCCGCATCCGCGAAATCGGCCATCAAGAAATGCTGGCCTTGCAGCAGGCCGGAACGCCGATCGTGGACGTGCGCGAGCCGGCGGAATATCTGGAGGGGCATATTCCCGGTGCGATCAATATTCCGCGCGGCGTGCTCGAATTCCAGGTCGATGGCCACCCGGCGGTGAACTGCCAACAAGACCCGGCGCTGGCGCATCGCGGTAGTGCCCTGGTGCTCTGTTGTCGCAGCGGCGCACGCTCGACGCTGGCTGCCGATGCACTACGCCAACTCGGTTTTGCCGAACCGCTGTCGCTGGTCGGTGGATTCAGTGGCTGGTTGGCTGCGGCAGGCGCGGTCACTGCCGGCGAGCAGCCATAATTCCAACCGGAATGATTGACGAGTACCTATGACGCAGCACGATACCCGCACCATCGTCGCGACCTTCGCGGTCTATCTTGCGATCTGCCTCGCGCTCGGTTTCGTCGCATGGCGGCGCACCACCA
This sequence comes from Rhodanobacteraceae bacterium, assembly GCA_016708465.1. Classification (GTDB taxonomy): domain Bacteria; phylum Pseudomonadota; class Gammaproteobacteria; order Xanthomonadales; family Ahniellaceae; genus JADKHK01. The sequence continues at coordinate 96,292 of JADJFT010000007.1, read as the reverse complement.
ACTTGAAAGACTTCATCCTCGGCGGGCGCTCACTCGGGCCGTGGGTGACCGCGCTCTCGGCACAAGCCACCGACATGTCCGGCTGGTTGTTGCTCGGGCTGCCCGGCTTCGCCTATCTCGCCGGTGTTGAGTCAGTCTGGCTGGTGCTGGGTTTAATCGTCGGCACCTGGCTGAACTGGCGCTTCGTCGCGCAGCCCTTGCGCGAGCGCACCGAGGTCCTCGGCGATGCGTTGACACTGCCGGCGTATTTCGAACGCGCCTTTACCGATTCCCTCGGCCTGCTGCGACCGCTCACCGCATTCTTCATTCTGGTGTTCTTCATTCTCTACGCGAGCTCGCAGTTCGTCGCCGCAGGGCGCTTGTTCGAGTCGTTATTCGGACTGCCGTATGCGTGGGCGGTATTTTCCGGTTCGATCGTGATGCTCGCGTATACCTTCCTCGGCGGCTTCTTGGCGGTGTCGTGGTCAGACGTGCTGCAGGGCACCCTGATGTTCTTCGCATTGGTCGCGGTGGCGCTGATGGGGCTGAATGTGGTCGGCGGACTCGATGGCATGCAGGCAACGCTGAACGCCTTCAATGCCGAGTTGCTGAATCCATTCACCAGCGCAAGCGGAGCGGCATTGGGCTGGATCGGCATCACGTCATCGTTGGCCTGGGGTCTCGGCTACTGTGGCCAACCGCACATCCTTGCGCGCTTCATGGCGATCCGCGATCCGCAGGCGATGCGCGTTGCGCGCCGCATCGCCATGACTTGGCAGGTGACGGTGCTGGTCGCGGCGATGATCGTCGGCTTCACCGCGCTCGGTGCGTTGCCGGTTCGCCTTGAAGGCGCCGAGGCCGAGAAAGCCTTCATCCACATGAGTGCGCAGTTCTTTCCGCCGTGGATCGCCGGAATCTGTCTGGCCGGTGTCCTCGCGGCGATCATGAGTACCGCCTCGGCGCAGTTGCTGCTGTCCTCGGCTGCCTTCGCCGAAGATTTCTACCGTGGCTTGATCCGCAAGCAGGCCGGTGCAAAGGAATTGCTCTGGGTCGGCCGCCTCGGTGTCATTGGCGTTGCCGCGATTGCGTTCGTGATCGCACTCGACCCGACCAGTACCGTGCTGTCACGCGTCGGTGATGCCTGGGCTGGTTTTGGCGCCACTTTCGGCCCGGCGATTGTGCTGTCACTGCACTGGCCGCGGATGACCCGCGCCGGTGCGTATGCCGGCATCATCGTCGGCGGCATCACCGTCGTCGGATGGATGTCGCTGACCCATCTCGGCGGCATTTTCGGGCTGTACGCCATGGTGCCGGGATTCTTCGCTTCGCTGCTCGCGATCATCGGCGCGAGTCTGCTGCTGCCGACGAACGTCCGCCAAAAAATCTAACGACGCTGCAGAAACACTGGCCCCGATCTCGCGCTATGGGATACCGGTGAACAAGCGATCTGGTGATGGCGCGATTCAAGTCGCTCGACATGAGTCCGCGGCGCACTCAAACCATGCGCACGCGCAACGCGAGCGTGCGCGTGCCGGCAACAATACGGCCACCGGACGAACTGTCAGCACTCAGCTACTGACGATGAACGTCATAGCGCGCGAAGTGCTTCCACGTGCCATCCATCTGCGCTGCTTCGAGTACAAATAGCCATGTTTTCGACGCCGGGTTGTATGTGAAAGTGTCTCGGAATGACCCGCTCTCGTATGGAATGGTGAACTGAACTGTATTTCCCGTAATACGCCCGGTGCCATGCGGAATGGAATACTTGGCGCCAAAGCTGTCCATCCAATGTGCGACGACCGTTTTGCTGTCCGTGTCGTATCCGATGAACACGCGTGCCTCGTATTGCGATGGCACTTGGACATCCGTCATGTGCAGCTCGGTGAAGGCGCCTTGAAGCGTGGGCCCGGCGACCATCCGATACGTCACGGGCTTGCCCATGACATCGCCGGACATGACCCAATTGCCATCAAGAGCCTTCAGGGCTGCAGAACGCTCAGGGATGTTCGGATGATCTTGGGCATGCAGAGCGCCCGCCGTGAGAAGCAGCAAACCGACTGTTGTCACGAACCGCATCAAACTCTCCCCTGAGTGCTAAAGACGCAATAAAAAAACCGCTGTCGTAATCGACCGCCGAAGCGCCCGGTAGCAGTTCGTCATGCAGCTCATCGACTTCCTCATCGTGCAATCAGCGCGATGAAAATAATCTCGGCCGGAGTACGAAGTCGCCTTGGTGGACAGCTTCCGGAATATTCGAGCTCTCGCCAATCGTGCTCATGCCAGCATCTCCCTCAGTGCTGCGAAGCACATGGCCCGCATCCGTTCCGGATCCAGTTCGCGGTCCTGCGGGATCTGCGCAGCATCGCGAAGTGCGTCAGTCAAATTTCCAAACACGCGCTCCCTTGTGCGTGGGAGGTCGTCCAGCCATTTTGCGTGCAACGTTTCCCGCAGGTCGTTGCGCCAGAGCACAGCAAGATCGTCCAGTTTTTCCGCAAACAGTTCCAGCGTGTCGTGAATATAGAGAAGGTCGTGCGCCTGCTTGGCACGCGGGCGGCCATCATGGATCAGGAGCTTCTGAACGATAAAACTTACCGGATTCGGGATGCGCAGCTCTTGTGGCGATCCAGCACCCCAGCTAACCCCCAAAGTCACGCGCCAGGGCAGCCTGAGCAGTAACTCCAGATAGCGCAACCGTTGCGCAGTGATGCCAGCCATCCGAAGCGTTGCGATTGGCACACCATCCCTGGTGAGTCCGGAGCCGGTTAGCGGAGTCAGAAATTCGGCATAGAAACCGGCCGGTCCATCTTCGCTCAAGGTGTACTTGGAAACGGGAGGCTGATGGTTACCCGTCAACTGCTGCTCGAATCCAGCCTCAATGAGTCTGGCTTTGATGCTGCCATCCAACCTTTCACGTTCCGAAAAGGCGACATCGGCATCAAGCGTCGCCACCGGCTGGTAAGGCAGTGCTTGCGCGTTTGGGTGCAGTCGATACAGGCGATACGCCCAGCCGCCGACGAATACCAGCTGTGGACGCCACGGTGAAAGAGCTTCGACCAGTTTCGTAAATGCTTGCTGGTCGTTCATTCAAATTCTCTCAAAACGCCCGCAAGAGCGCTGCTTCGTAGAAATTCCGCCTGCTCGACGCCGCGGGCCGGATGCCCCGATGCATCTAGCCAGATCTGCAAGACATCCGATACCAGCATGTCGCCCACGCGCACGGCTCCACGGAATAATGACCCCGGCACATTCGACTGCTTGAGGATGATCTGTGCCGGCTCGCCGGGCGCAGCTGACACGAGGCCCGGCCAGCCTGCGTTATCCGCTGCCATCAGACGACGGACATACACATAAGGCGCGACGCCGCTGACGTGGCCTAGCCGCAGCAGGTCCGCTGCAGCAAAAAGGCCAACACAGGCATCCAGTTTCGACACCACCTTGTGCAGCTGGCGCGCGCCACTGGCCGGAATCAGGTACGACATGCGCAGCTCAGGCGACGAGCGCATCGCGGCCGACCGCCAGCGGTGAAACAATTCTTGGCGCCGCACCAGTTGGAACGAACTTCCTGAGTCATCAAGGAAGCCTTCTTCCTGCAACCGTCGCACAAAGCGGGAAGCGCTCATGGCCGACACATTTGCGGCGTCGGCCAACTGCGAACTGTTGGCTAAATCCCTGCGAGGCGCGGTCAGCAGGTGCTCGGGCAACTCAGGTGCCAGAAGCACCTTGAGCATCCATTGATTGAGATCCGAGAACAGATCCGAAGCCTTGTGTGGCTTGGCGTGTTTCCCGCGGCTGGGGTTCCTAGGCGCCTTTACATTCAGCGCCTCCAGACTAGGCCCGATGAAGTGGCTCTCACCTGCTTCCGACACGATGCCGATGGCGACATGCGGCGCAAAGGTCGAATGGAACTGCTCCACTTTGCGCCACAGTGAAGCGGAAGTTTGGCTAACGTGCACGATCGCCAATGGTTTCATTGCCGAATGGTCGGCGTAACGACCAGCCTCAAGAATGGCTTGTGAAAGCAGCGCAATCACGCGATCGGGGCGCCCTTCTCTCATGGATTTAAGCTCAATCACATAGCGCACAGCGCCTTTGCCTGCGACCCAGTCCGGGCGGAAAGAGCCCACGCACGGCTGCCGCTGAATATCCCAGCCATCCTCATGGAACAACGCGGATACCCGATCCGCTGCCAGCGCTTCGCTGTTCTGCTTTGAAGATAAAAGGGCCATGGGCGTCCGCTCGATCTACCGTGGCCACGTTATATATCATGGCCATGTAAATTACCATGGCCGTGGTAGATCTGCCGGACACTTAAGGACCATGCACCTTTCAGGTTGTCTCGCTTGTCTGCCAACTACCGCGCGCCAAACAACGAATCGTCGCCGACGTCATCGCGCAATCTGCGCGTTGATCTTCGCGACCGCACAAAAAGCACGGCCAGCGCGAGGGCTGGCCGTGAACATCTGTTGCGACGACGAAATCAAGCATTGATGGAGCAGTCACGGCCCAGACTTGCCCGAGATTCCCATTGACGAGAAAAACAGATTGCACAACTCAGCGACCTTCACTGAGCTCCCTGCTTGACCAAAAAAGAACGCTACTTCGTTGGGCTCAAGCCTGACCTGGAAAAGCACAAAACATTCTTCCGTGAAGAAGTCTTCCAGCCGATCTGCCACTTCGACGTCTGAACACTTCAAGACAACTCCAAAATCTGGAATTTCAGCAATATTAATAAAATCAGGAAGCGTACTCATTGTGTGTTCTTCAAGATGTCCACTTCTTCGGGTGTTGGATCACGCTTAACCCCCTTACTGCCAGGCTGAGCATTTGGAAACTTCACTTTTTCCAGCGCGCCTGATGGTGCCTTGGGATGAGTGTTTGGAACGTATTCTTTGACGCGCTGAGGAGAAATGTCTTTAACCGCACCATTCGGCTTGGTGATTCGCACCGCACGATCTCCAGAGCGCGTCGTGCGGACAACAACTTGCTCGGCCCTACTAGCAACCTTAGCGGCCGCAACGATCCCACCACCGACTGCCGCCTCTGGCGTCGCGATGATGATCGCTGCCGCGACCGGCGCCGCAATGATCGCACCAACACCTCGTGCCGCATCATTCTCTTGCTTCTGCTCCTGAGTCATCTCACCGCGCGCGACGGCTTGTTCTTCCGCAGCCACTCGACATGTCGAGATGCCGTCGCATGCTCCCCGCCCATCCGGATCCACAAACCTGTACGGCGAGTTGTTGGCGTAAGCATAGCGATTGAAGTTGATCGCCGAACGGGTGTCCACGGCCATCGGGTCGGGGCTGTAGAAGACGCCGAGTTGCGGGTCGTAGTAGCGCTGCTGGGCGTAGCTCAGGCCGGTGCTGCTGTCGAACTGGTGCCCGGTGTAGCTCGGCGCGCCTTCGCGTGGCGTCGTCAGCGGTGCGCCGAACGGTTCGTACAGCGTGCGCGTGCCGGCAATTGTCGCAGTCGGCACGCTGAACTTCGCGACCACCCAAAAAGAAACCGCCAGCGCGAGCGCTGGCGGTTTGTGCGTGTCATTCAAGCGGCGTGACCTCACTAGGCACGTTTCGAGGCACGGGCTCTATTGAGAAGCTAGCGACCCGCTTGACCTGATCAAGGTCGACAACTCCTCGCCCCAAGAACTCTCGGTAGAGCAACGAGTGCTCTCTCTCGCCTGTCTAGTACAAGGCCGAAGCCCCGAAAGCGCGTAGGCAATCGCTGTGGCATTTCCGCGATCAATAAAGCCGAACGCATGCACAAGTGCGCCACCCTTCTTCTTCGGCGAAATGAGCAAGTCCATCCGAAGCCGTCCTTCGTCCGGAGTTACGAACACCTCCAACCTATGCGCTCGCGAATCGAGTACGAGGACTGGTGCGCCGCTGAATTTCGAACGGTCTGGAGCTTGGCCTGCGTACAGCGTTACGACGTCCTTGCCCGCTTGCTGTACCGCATAGATCCCTGAATCTGCAGGTACCTCATACGTCACCGACATGCCGTTGGGAAGTCGAAAGCAGGCCTCTGGAAGCATGACGTCGCATGGGTACCGCCAAAGTTGCTGCTCGTTTGCACGTGCACTAGCAACCCCGACTAACGATGCAACAAGTCCGATCGCACACAACCACCTCGTACTCATGCCTTACCTCTCCTCTCGATGAATATTGCTCTTGGCATTGACGATTCCCTCGATAGTCGGAGAGTCCACCACTCCAGGAACACGGTTCATTATTCCGTTCCCATTGGAGGGATCTGATTTCCTGTGGCTTTATCGTACTGATCGTCGACGCCTCCGAGATGACCGAACTCGTGTGGTGCGACGCCATTCGGAACGAGGCGGTCCGTGACGTCTATTTCTGCTTTCTTGCCGCCCAATTGACCTGCCTGCCGATTTTCGGACGAACTGAAACTTGAGAGGATGGCTCCCGCGCCAAGCGAGGAGCGTATGCGCAAGTCCCGATTTTACCGAAGACCAGATGGTCAGAATTCTCCGCGAAGCCGACAAGCACCCGGTCGCGGAGGTGGCGAAGAAGCACGGCATCAGCGAGCAGACGTTGTACGTCTGGCGCAAACGATACGGCCAGCTCGAAGCTGTCGATGTGAAGCAGCTTCGCGCACTGCAAGCCGAGAACACGCGTCTGAAGAAGCTGCTGGCAGAGCAGCATCTGATGAACGAGATCATGAAGAATCAACGCAAAAAATGGTGAGGCGCCGGCTCGCCGCGAGCAGGTGATGTACGCGCATAGGCGCGGCCTGTCGCTGGCAAAGTCGTGCACGCTGCTCTCGGTGGCGCGTTCGGCATTGCGTTACGAATCGCGGATGGACGCAAAGGATGCGCCGATGATAGAGGCGATGCGCCGATATTCGGCGCAATTTCCCCTTCGGTTATCGCCGCATCAACATCTATCTCGAACGAGAAGGCTTGCAGATGAGCTTCGATCGCACGCATCGGATCTGGCGACAGAACGACCTTCAGGTGCCGCGCAAGCGCTCCAGGAAAGCACTTGCAGGCAGTCGGCCACGGCCGCAGCCAGCGACGGGTCCGAATCAGGTCTGGGCCTACGACTTCGTGTTTGATGCCTGCAAACCACCAGCAGCTGAAGTGCTGACCATCGTCGACGAGTGGACGCACGGGTGCCTGGCGATCGACGTTCAGGGCAGCATTCGTGCGGGCCGCGTCATCGAAGTGCTGACGCGCTTGGTCAGCGAGCGCGGAACACCGAAACATCTGCGATCAGACAACGGGCCAGGTTCGTCAGCCGCGCCGTATTGAACTGGCTCAAGGATGCAAACATCGATACGGTATTGAACGATCCTGCAAGCCGTGGCAAAACGGCACCAAGCTTCAACGGCAAGTTCCGGGATGAATGTCTCGGCATGGAGTGGTTCGAAATCGCATGGAAGCGAAGGCGGTCATCGAAGACTGGCGAGTACACTTCAACGGGGACAGACCGCATTCGAGCGTCGGCTACAAGACACCGAAGGCGTTCAGGATGCAGGAAGAGGAGAAGGCCAGGATGGCGAAACACGAACAACACGAAGAATTCAAACCCAACTGCGGTGGCCGTCCTCAACTAATTCTTCGTCCGAAGAAAGCCGGCAGGTCACAATTCCGCCCAGCTTCTTCCAGAATCGCCGGATGTTGGCCCCGAGAGGAGCTTGACTTCATTTCGCGCGGCACGTGGCGTACCGCCCAGGAATTTTTTGTTCACCTCAGTGACCTCGACCTGCACCACAGTTTGCTTTCCGTTGACTTGGTACGTGCCTGACATTCCCGCGACGTGCTGTTTCACTGCACCGAGGTTTTGTGCAGTTGCTTCTGGCCCGACAAAATTCGTCGGATACTGAATGAGCACGCTGCGGTCTTTCTTCTCGGTAACGATGGCCGATCTTCCATCCGGATCCACAAACCTGTACGGCGAGTTGTTGGCGTAAGCATACCGATTGAAGTTGATCGCCGAATGGGTGTCCACGGCCATCGGGTCGGGGCTGTAGAAGACGCCGAGTTGCGGGTCGTAGTAGCGCTGCTGGGCGTAGCTCAGGCCGGTGCTGCTGTCGTACTGGTGCCCGGTGTAGCTCGGTGCGCCTTCGCGTGGCGTCGTCAGCGGTGCGCCGAACGGTTCGTACAGCGTGCGCGTGCCGGCAATCTCCTCGCCGGCCGTGTTCGTTTCCAGCACCGGACTGCCGCCGCTCCGGCGTCCGCATAGACGTTGGAACACGTTTGGCAGCTTCGGCACTCTCTCCGAGCCGGCGCGCTGAACTTCGCGACCGCCCAACCGCCAGCGTGACGGCTGGCGGTTTGCTCTTTCACAAGCCGGGATCCGACGTTGCTGGAGAGGCTTTTCGACTAGATCGAGATCGGATTCATGAATCTCGTTGGACGAGCCATCCTCAAACTCGACTGAATAGACGACGCCTTCGGCAAACTTGTCGAAATACGGGCCCGGACGACTCTCGAAGATGCCAACTATCCAAGCCTTTCGGCCTCGATCATCGACATTGCCAGAATCGTCACGCACGTACACGGTGTCGTTGTAGTTGTACTTGGCCATCAGTAGTTCACCGGTAGATGAAGATTGCCAGCGTCATCCACAACACCAGGAACATGCGCGTGTGGAACCTGCGCCTTTGGATCCTTTTGGTTCGGATGACCGCCTGCGTCAAGCCGTGTACCAGTGGGCTGTCCATCCGCGCCAAGCACCTGTTGAAACTTTCCGTTTGGTGAAGCGGCGATTTGTTCTCCTGCTTTCACGGGAATCCCGTTCCCTTTGCCATCAACCGCGATAACGGGTTCGTCGACCGGGCCATCATAGGGATTCGTGTTGCCCGACGATCCACCAGACTGTTTCTCCGATTCCGATTCCCCTGTTTGCCCCTCTGGCGTTGTCGACTCGTTCATGGCTTTGTTGTATGCCCAAACGAGCGAACCACCAATCGCCGTGCCAACGATCGCTGCGGAGTAGCTGACCCCTTTAACTGGAGCGGCGACATCGCTTGGATCAGGTACGGCGATATCGGCACCTGCAGTCGCCAAGACGATTTCGAGCCCAACGAAAGCGGATGCAGCACGCCCATCCGGATCAGTAAATGCGTACGGCGAGTTGTTGGCGTAAGCATAGCGATTGAAGTTGATCGCCGAACGGGTGTCGACGGCCATCGGGTCGGGGCTGTAGAAGACGCCGAGTTGCGGGTCGTAGTAGCGCTGCTGGGCGTAGCTGAGGCCGGTGCTGCTGCCGTACTGGTGCCCGGTGTAGCTCGGCGCGCCTTCGCGTGGCGTCGTCAGCGGTGCGCCGAACGGTTCGTACAGCGTGCGCGTGCCGGCAATCTCCTCGCCGGCCGTGTTCGTTTCCAGCACCGGACTGCCGAGTGCGTCGGTGTGGATGTAGCGCAGTTGATAGGTGACCACCGGATCGCCCTGCGCGTTGCGGGACAGCGGCGCGCTCGACAGAAGTTGGTCATGCAGGTCATCGAATCGCTCATCGCGCAATCGGCGCGCTGCACTTCGCGACCGCCCAACCGCCAGCGTGAGGGCTGGCCGTGGGGGTTTGCTGTCGGAAGACTCAGAGGTCACGGAATGGTCGCTGACCCTGTTCAACTTCAGGATCAACCTCGGGTCGGTCCAGAATGAACGACGATTCGGACAACCTCAGCCTGTTCATTCAGCTGACAATCGGGCTTGTACACGTCAATGCACTCGGAAGGAAAATCGCCCGAATTGAACTGATACACGACCGTGGTCCCACTCGCAAAGTTGACAAGTTCTCCGCCTTGATCCAGAAGCAGCGCCTCTAATGTGTACGTACGCTTCAAGTCCGACAAGGTCGATCCAACGCCATTCCCATGCTCATCTCGAGCTCTGTTTGAACGCGTTGACAGCCTCTCGACTTTGCCGGAATCGAACAGAACTTCTACAGAAACGGCGTCCTCGATCAGGGTATTCATGACCAAGTATTCGTCTCCTTCGAGAAATACCATTCTTTTCGACGACGGGTATTGAAGCGCCAAAAATTGCGCCTCCGACATGCCGGTACAAATTTTCGCGATGCAACCCGCGTTCGAGTCGACAGCGTAGACTTCTGATCCTAATTCATCCGCAACTTCGTCAGCCGATATGTTCCGGCAAGCGCTCGCGCAGACGCAAACGAGCAGTATGGTTGCTAGCTTAGTCACTCCTCATCTCTCCTCTGCCAATTATCAAATCGACCCTGCGTACCATCATCCTTGAGATCAACGTGAACACCCCTGCCATCTGGGTACTCATTTACTCGGTTGAATTCACCGGAAGCATGCGCAGCATCTGCCGTCGTAGTCTTGCTGTAACCACCGATTCGGATGTCAGCAGCATTGTTTTGTAGGTGCTGGCTTCGAGCAGCACCGCCAACAGCACGATTCTGCTCCGGTGTTCTCTCGCCGCTCGTCACTTCGACGGTCTTCTTCTCTTTGTCGCTGAAATTCAACAGTTTCGACATCACAGCATCCCCAACCTTGGCGGGCTCTCCGTTGGCCGAGGCCTGAGGTAACAACCTCACTGAGCCAGAGTTCCGAACCTCAATGGAACCTGCACCAACAAGCTTCTCGCTGCGTCGCTCAACAAGTGCGGATCCCGATGATTCGCTGCTCGTGGATTGGCGCACATATGTGTCCGGCTCATGGTACTGACTGCTGTTCCAAGGAGTCCTCCCATCCGGATCCACAAACCTGTACGGCGAGTTGTTGGCGTAAGCATACCGATTGAAGTTGATCGCCGAATGGGTGTCCACGGTCATCGGGTCGGGGCTGTAGAAGACGCCGAGTTGCGGGTCGTAGTAGCGCTGCTGGGCGTAGCTGAGGCCGGTGCTGCTGTCGAACTGGTGCCCGGTGTAGCTAGGTGCGCCTTCGCGTGGCGTCGTCAGCGGTGCGCCGAACGGTTCGTACAGCGTGCGCGTGCCGGCAATCTCCTCGCCGGCCGTATTCGTTTCCAGCACCGGACTGCCGAGTGCGTCGGTGTGGATGTAGCGCAGTTGATAGGTGACCACCGGATCGCCCTGCGCGTTGCGCGACAGCGGCGCGCCCGACAGAAGTTGGTCATGCAGGTCATCGAATCGCTCATCGCGCAATCGGCGCGCTGAACTTCGCGACCGCCCCAAAAAACCGCCAGCGGCGGCTGGCGGTGTGTTTGCGTCACTTACGCTGCATCGCCTCGATGAAGTCCAGGCCGCTAACACTTCGACCGTCTTGTTCGGCACTTGCGCGAAGGCTGGCGAGCGCTACATCAACCAATCGATTCGCGTCCTCATTCGAGCCAGAGTAAACGAACACGCGGGAAGCGGATTTCGTCGCGCCCACAGCCTGCTCAAGCTCAGCAAACAGATTGCGGTCCATCGCAAAGTACCGGTAGCCACTCACCTCATCAGGGTCGTCGACAAAATGCCTGAAGAAGTAGAAGCAGGATTCCCCAATTCTTGCGAATCCTTCAACCGCTCCATCGTAATAGTCCGTCGCGATGATTCGATCCACGCTATCAGCAGTACTCATTAGTCCCTCCCAAGCACTTCATTTAACTTGTCTGCAACGGGTTTCTTGACGGGCTTCGGAAGCTCAATCGTCACGTGATTTGGATCCGCGCGCGTAGGCGTAGGGTGGACTTTGAAACCTGCGTTCTCCAGAGCACCGCATGTAGCCGAAGAACATTGACCGCTGGGCTTGGTGGTGCTTCCCGATACTCCGTGAATGCCGATGTTGGAGTTCTCGGCTTCTGTCGCCTTCCGCCCCAGTCGCGTCACCGATTCAGCGCTATCTCCCTGACGATAGATGACCGAAGCATCGCGCAGTTTGTCTACACCCTTGATAACCTTGGCCGCGGCGTCACCAACGACAGGAATCAGCCCGACGCCAGCTGCAGCAATGTTTGGCAGTGACGGATCGGCAATCGCTTCAGCGATCCCCTTGATGTCCCCAACGACAGGGACGAAATCCGCAGCAAGCGACACGCGTCCATTGAACTCGGCCTGAGACACCTGCCCGAAGCCGCAGCCTGTATTCAAGGTAATGCAGCCCGCCTCCCGCCCATCCGGATCCACAAACCTGTACGGCGAGTTGTTGGCGTAAGCATACCGATTGAAGTTGATCGCTGAATGGGTGTCCACGGCCATCGGGTCGGGGCTGTAGAAGACGCCGAGTTGCGGGTCGTAGTAGCGCTGCTGGGCGTAGCTGAGGCCGGTGCTGCTGTCGAACTGGTGCCCGGTGTAGCTCGGCGCGCCTTCGCGTGGCGTCGTCAGCGGTGCGCCGAACGGTTCGTACAGCGTGCGCGTGCCGGCAATCTCCTCGCCGGCCGTATTCGTTTCCAGCACCGGACTGCCGCCGCTCCGGCGTCCGCATACACGTTGCGGAACACGTTTGGCAGCTTCGGCACTCTCTCCGAGCCGGCGTGCTGAACTTCGCGACTGCCCAAAACGAAACCGCCAGCGTGAGGGCTGGCGGTTCACAGCGGTCTTATTGAACGTCTTGGCGATCATCCAAGCGCAGTATCACGCCAACTTCGCTGGCAACCTTCTTCATCTCTTCGATGAGGTCAATGACCTCGCGATCGACTGGCGGGTCATGAGCGACGAGGATACTGATAGGCGTATCGGCGGCGCATCCGTAGCTCTCGAGCAAAGTTGGATTCGTGGCTTCAGATACTTCACGGAGATAGTTTGAGATCTTCGTCCGAAGATCCCGCAACGTCCCTTCTGATCCGTCCAGTCGACTGGCACAGGAGATGACCAAGTCAAGTCCGCCATCGAGTCGCACACCGACTACGTCAATAGAATCAAGATTACCGATGGGCGACGTGCTAATCATCTTTGTGCGCTTTCGAAACTGCGGCCGATAGAACTAAACAATTCATTGAACTTCTCCACAGCCGCCCATCAAGCCGCACAACGCCCCGGTCATCAAATCACCACCGGCGGTCGCAGCCCCTTGCTGCGTGGGATTCCGAACAACCGTGACTACCGCACCACCCACAGCAAACGCTGTACCGACTGGACCCGGCGCTTTGCGTGCGATCCCCTTCAGCGCAGTTGCGATGGATCTGGTTTGATGTGTCCCTGCCTTTCCAATGGCCGCAAGCTTCTGCTGCATGCCCTGACCTTTCAATTCCTGAGACAGGGGAGTCTGGGACTTGGAAGGATGTTCAATTGTGTCAACGCCACCCGTGTCCTTCAGGACCCCTGCGACGTCTGGTCTTTGGGGCCCGGCGCCGGAATCTCCTGTAATAGTCGAAAGCGCCTGGTTCATATGCACGGTACTGTACTTTCCAGACTTCGACATGCGCTCGGCATCTGCGTTTCCCGCTGCGGCATGATTCCCGGCGGCGTCCGTTGATTGCGCCTTCCCCAAGATAGGACAGGCCTCGCCTTCGCACGCCTCCCGCCCATCCGGATCAATAAACCTGTACGGCGAGTTGTTGGCGTAAGCATACCGATTGAAGTTGATCGCCGAATGGGTGTCCACGGCCATCGGGTCGGGGCTGTAGAAGACGCCGAGTTGTGGGTCGTAGTAGCGCTGCTGGGCGTAGCTCAGGCCGGTGCTGCTGTCGTACTGGTGCCCGGTGTAGCTCGGCGCACCTTCGCGTGGCGTCGTTAGCGCTGCTGAGCGACCAGCCGCACAACCCCGTATTCACGACGTGGCAATGGCCGATCGGGCCAGGTCGATGGCTATTCCCAGCCACAACGCGGCGCCGGCCCAGTGGCTGAGCTTGAACGCGCGAAAACAGTCGTCGCGGTGGCGGGTACGGGCGATCCAGTGCTGAAGCGCGATGAGCGCGAGCGCTGTGCACCAGCCCAAGGTGTAGGCGTGGCCGAGTTGCAAGCGCGTGCCGACCAGCCACATCGCGTAGAGGAATCCGGTATGCAACATGCCGATGACGATGAGATCGAGGTCGTCGAACAGGATCGCGGTGGATTTGGCACCGGCCTTGAGGTCATCGTCGCGGTCGACCATCGCGTAAAGGGTGTCGTAGGCGGTGCTCCACAACACATTGGCGAGGAACAACAGCCAGCCGATCTGATCGACCTCGCCTTTCTGTGCGGCATAGGCCATCGGCACCGACCAGCCGAACGCCACTCCGAGCCAGAGTTGCGGCAGATGCGTGTGTCGCTTCAGGTAGGGGTAGACGATGGCGAGCGCAGCGCCAACAACGGCGAGTTGAATGGTGAGTGTGTTGGTGAAGCTGACCAGCATCAAAGCAACCAGCAGCAACACGACGAACACCATCAGCGCCTCACGCGGCGACACGCGGCCATCGACCAATGGCCGCTGTGCTGTGCGCTTCACCCGGCCATCGAGCCAGCGATCGGCATAGTCATTGATCACGCAGCCGGCCGAGCGCATCACGATCACGCCGAGCGTGAAGATCAGCAGCAATGACCACGACGGCAGGCCCTTCGCAGCCGCCCACAGTCCCCAATAGGTTGGCCATAGCAACAGCAACCAGCCGACCGGTTTGTCGAGTCGCATCAGCACGGCATAGTTGCGCGCGCGGTCGCGCCAATCAGGCGACGCAATCGTGTTCGATGCGGTAGTTGCCGGCGGCTTGCGTGCGGCGGGATGCGCGACCCGTCGCGCCTGCGATTTTGGTGCCTTGCTCATACTGCGATTGTGCAGCTTATCCGGCGCTCAACGCGAGCATGCGGCGAGAAACGATTGCATCAGCGGCGCACGCTCCATCAATTGCGGGTCACGACCGTCGTGAAATTCCGGGTGCCATTGCACGCCAACGATGAACCGCGCCGGGTCGATGCACGAAATCGCTTCAACGACGCCATCGTCGGCCTGCGCCTCGACCAAGAAACCGGGTGCGACCACTTTCGCCGCCTGATGATGGATCGAGTTGACGCGGAACCGCTGGCCAGCGCCATACCATGACGCGAACCGGCCGCCGTCGCGGATGGTGATGGCGTGGCTGTGGTCATCGTAGCTTTCGGGAATGAAATGGGAGTCGGAGGTCACGCCGTCGGACACGAGGTCCTGATGCAAGGTGCCGGCGAAGGCGATATTGATCAACTGCATGCCGCGACAGATGCCGAGAATGGGTTTGCCAGCGCGATCGAAGGCGCGCAGTAGATCAAGTTCGAAGCGATCTCGGGACGAATCGACGCCAACTGTGCATGGCCGCGGATCTTCGCCATAGAGGCGCGGATCGAGGTCGGCGCCGCCTTGCAGAAACAATCCATCGAATCGTGCCGCGATACCGTCGACATCGAGGTCGGCGCGGCGCAATTCACCACCACGTTCGATCGTCGGCACCATCGCGACAATCGCGCCTTCGGACGACAACCAGTGCGACACCGATTGCTCAAGGAACTGTAGCTTCTTGCCGCGGAAACCGAGTTCGCTCGGCACCTGATGCAGCAACCGCGGGGAAATGGCAATAAGCGGGATATCGGCGGTCATGCACTCAGTGTGGGTCACTGTTCCGGCGGGAACGATGGCGAAGTATGCGCCGGCACCGAATTTGCTGCCAGCCAGCGCGCCACCTCGCGACAGGCCTCGGCGCGCGTCGCGCCTTGGTCGCGCGCACGCTTGAACTCAGACACCTGCAGGTCGGCGCTGGTACCGCGCGTCAGGATGGTGCGGGCCTGAGTCACGGCGTCGCTGCAAGCAAAGTGCGCGACGTCTTCCTCGATCAGCACAAACAACTGTTCCAGCCGATCCGCGAACGGCGTGCGCTCGGCCGCACCGGTTTCATCGATGAATTGTGCGGCGGTACCGTAACGCTTCACCTGCCAACGGTTCTCCTCGATCAGCAAGCGCGTCGTCGACACCCGCGCGCGCCCAAGCGCCGGATTGCGCACGGCTGCACGCACCAGACAGCGAAACAAATTGGCGATACAGAGCGCGTCGCGCACATCGGTACAGGCATCAGTGATGCGCAGTTCGATGGTCGGATACTTCGCCGATACCCGCACCGCCCACCACAGGAAGCTCGCACTCTCGATCACACCCGCCTGCACCAGTTGATGCACGAAAGCGTTGTAGTCGGCCTCGCCGGCGAAGAACTCGGGAATACCGGTACGCGGCCATTCGTCATAAGCAGCCTGGCGATAACTCATCAACCCGGTGCCTTGACGGTTCCAGAATGGTGACGAACACGACAACGCCAGAAAGATCGGCGTGTAGGTGAGAATGCGGTTCATCACATCGACGCGGTCTTCGCTCGGCGGCGGCGCAACATGCACGTGCAGGCCACACAGCAAATTGCGCCGACCGACGATCTGGAAATCGGACAGAAGTTGCTGGTAGCGCGGCTTCCGGGTCATGTTTTGCTCGCGCCATTCGGCCAAGGGGTGGGTGCCGGAAGCGACCAAGGCGAGATCATGCCGTTTTGCAATCTCGGCCACCGTACGGCGATGCCCAACCACGACCGATTGCAGCATCTCGACGCTATCGCAGACCGGTGTAATCATCTCGATTTGCGACTGCAACAACTCGCTGCTGAAACAGTCGCCAAGACGGCGACGCACTTCGTGCAGAAATGCCTGCGGCATACGCGTGACGATGGCCCCGCTATCGACGTCAGCGAGGAAGAATTCTTCCTCGACGCCGTAGGTATAGATGTGTTCGTTCATGTGCTGCTCCGTCGCCATCACGCCGGAGGTAGCGTCTTGGAGGAACAGGGGAACACGCGCGCAGTTAAAGCCCTGTTAGCCCGAATCAACGATCAGCTCACTGCCGCTTTGGCAAGTACAGATCAGTCACCGTGCCTTCGCACACTTCCGCTGCGAGGCCGATCGTTTCGCCAAGCGTCGGGTGGGGGTGAATGGTCAGGCCAACATCGGCGATCTCGGCCTGCATTTCGATCGCAAGTGCCGCTTCCGAAATCAAGTCACCGGCATGCGGACCGACGATGCCGACACCGATCACGCGATGGGTACCTTCGTCATACAACATTTTGGTGAAGCCCTCGGTGCGCCCAATGCCGATGGCACGGCCAGACGCTGCCCACGGGAACACGCCTTTGGCATAGGCGATGCCCTTGGCCTTGGCCTCGGTTTCGGTCAGTCCGACCCACGCGATTTCAGGATCGGTGTAGGCAACGCTTGGGATCACTCGCGCGACGAATTCACGCTTCAGCCCACTGGCGTTTTCTGCCGCAACCCTGGCTTCGTGGGTCGCCTTGTGCGCAAGCATGGGCTGACCGACGATGTCGCCGATCGCGAAAATATGCGGAATATTCGTGCGCATCTGCTTGTCGACGGCGATGAATCCACGCGCATCCACCGCAACTCCGGCCGCTTCCGCATTCAGCTTATTGCCGTTCGGCGTGCGGCCGACGGCGCATAAAACACGATCGAAGATGCTGGTCTTCGGAATCGACGCGCCCTCGAAATGGGCATGCAGACCATCCTTCTTCGCATCGATCGCGCTGACTTTGGTCTTCAGGTGGATGCCGGCGTAACGCTTGGCGAGCCGCGTTTGTAGCGGCTTGACGAGATCGATGTCCGCGCCCGGCATCAATTGATCGGCGAGTTCGACCACCGTCACTTCCGATCCGAGCGCATCGAATACGCAGGCCATCTCCAAGCCGATGATGCCGCCACCGATGACCAGCATGCGCTTCGGGATCGCGACGAGTTGCAGCGCGTCGGTCGAGTCCATCACGCGCGGATCGTCCCAGCCCAAACCAGGCAATTTCACCGGCTGTGAACCGGCGGCGATAATCGCTTTCTCGAAGCGCACGAGTGTGCTGCCATCGGCCGTCGCAACTTCGATTTCATTCGCTGACACAAATTTCGCGAGACCTTGCAGGCGCGTGACCTTGCGCTGCTTGGCCATGCCGGACAATCCGGCATTCAAGGTCTTTACGACTTTTTCTTTGTACGTGCGCAACTGGCCGAGATCGATCTTCGGTGTGCCGAAGCTGATGCCGTAGTCAGCGGCATGGCTGGCTTCGTCGATCACTTTGGCGGCATGCAGCAGCGCCTTCGACGGAATGCAGCCGACGTTCAAGCAGACACCGCCGAGTTCGGCGTAGCGTTCGATCAACACCACATTCTGGTCCAGGTCGGCGGCACGGAACGCCGCGCTATAGCCGCCCGGTCCGGCACCAATGACGACGATCTGGCATTCGATATCGGCTTTGCCGCCTGTGGGCGCGGGTGCGGGTGCTGCGGTAGGGGCTGTGGGCGTGGGCGTGGGCGTGGGTGCGGGTGCGGGTGCGGGTGCGGGTGCGGCATTCTCGATGATCGCGACGAGCGCGCCTTCCGAGAGTTTGTCGCCGAGCTTCACGCGTAATTCGCGAACGATACCGGCCACACTCGATGGCACTTCCATCGTTGCCTTGTCCGACTCCAGCGTGACCAGGCCTTGGTCCTTCTTCACCGTGTCACCGACGTTGACCAGCAACTCGATGACTGGCACCTCGCTGCTGCCACCGAGGTCGGGGACTTTCACTTCCATCATATTCGTCATAGCCGCCCCTCCGCTCACAACATCGCCCGACGGAAGTCGGCGAGTAGTTGTGCGAGGAAGCTGGTGAAGCGCGCGGC
Organism: Rhodanobacteraceae bacterium; assembly: GCA_016708465.1. Taxonomy (GTDB): domain Bacteria; phylum Pseudomonadota; class Gammaproteobacteria; order Xanthomonadales; family Ahniellaceae; genus JADKHK01. The sequence goes on along the minus strand of JADJFT010000007.1, from coordinate 77,804 downwards.
AGCGGCACCATCAATCACTCGGTGGTCGTAGCTAAGCGACAACGGCAACATCAGGCGCGGCTCGAAACTGCTGCCGTTCCAGACAGGTTTCATCGCCGACTTCGATACTCCGAGGATGGCGACTTCGGGTGCATTGATGATCGGCGTGAATGCGGTGCCGCCGATGCCGCCCAATGAACTGATCGAGAGACAACCGCCCTGCATGTCGGCCGGACCGAGCTTGCCTTCGCGTGCTTTCGCGGCGAGTTCGGAGGTTTCCTTGGCGAGCGCGAACACGCCTTTCTGGTCGACATCGCGGATCACCGGCACGACCAAACCGTTCGGCGTGTCCGCTGCAAAACCGACGTGGAAATACTGTTTCAACGTCAGCATCTCGCCCGCGGCATCGAGTGACGCGTTGAAGTCCGGGAATTTTTTCAGTCCGGCAACCACCGCCTTCATCAGAAAGGCGAGCATGGTCAGCTTCATGCCGGACTTCTCGTTTTCCTTGTTCAATTGCACTCGGAACGCTTCGAGTTCGGTGATGTCGGCGTCGTCGAACTGGGTGACATGCGGAATCATCGCCCAGTTGCGCGCGAGATTGGCACCGGAAATCTTTTTGATACGCGACAACGGCTTGCTTTCGATCGCGCCGAACTTGCTGAAATCGACATTCGGCCAGGACAGCAAATTCAGTCCACTGCCAGTACCAACCGCTGTAGCGAGTGCGGGCTTCGCGAGCGTGGCCTTGACGTAGTTCTGCACGTCGTCCTTGTTGATGCGACCGCCACGGGCCGTGCCGCTGACCTTGCCGAGATCGACGCCGAGTTCGCGTGCGAACAGCCGCACTGCGGGCGACGCATACGGCAATGCGGTGCCGACCAATTGGGTCGCGTCATGCGTATGCGCCAGCGCCGATTCTGCTGCAGGAGCGACCTTGGTCGCGACCGGTGTTGCGGCGGGCGCGGCGGGTGCGGCGGGTGCGGCGGGTGTTGCAGCAGTCGCAGCGAGAGCGGGCGCTTCGGTGGTCTCGATGATCGCGACCAGCGCGCCTTCGGAGAGTTGGTCGCCGAGTTTGACCTTGATGTCGCGCACGACGCCGGCGAAGGCGGATGGAACTTCCATCGTCGCCTTGTCGGATTCGAGCGTAATCAGCCCCTGATCCTTCTTCACCGTGTCGCCAACCTTGACCAGCAACTCGATGACCGGCACCTCACTGCTGCCCCCGAGATCCGGGACGCGGGCTTCCTTCAGATCGGCCATGACTCCTCCATCCAAACTCTGCCCCAGAGTGGGGCACGACAGGCCCACATTGTTGCGGCTTCCCGGTGCAACGGGAAGCCGCAGGCGTTTGAAGTGCGCTACCGAGTCAGTCGATGACGCTGAGCTTGACCTCGATATTGTCGCGCGTCGCCTTCGAGTACGGACATACCTGATGCGCAGCTTCGATGATTTCTTGCGCTATCGCGTGGTCGATCCCCGGCAGGCGCACGTCGAGTTGGGCACCGAGGCCGAGGCCGCCGGCCTCAAGCAGACCAATGTCAACATGGGCGGTGACGAAGATGCCGTTCAACGCAACCTTTTTCTGCGCGGCGACGAACGCCACCGCGCCGGCAAAGCAAGCCGAATAGCCGCTGGCGAACAACTGTTCGGGATTCGTCGTGCCCGGCGCCTCGTTGCCACCCAGGGTCTTCGGCTTGTTCAGCTTCACGTCGATCATGCCGTCGGACGACTTCACGGAACCATCGCGGCCACCGTCTGCGGTGGCGTGGGCGGTGTAGAGCACTTTCATCAGCATCACTCCTCGGCGGGAATGCCGATGCTAGCCACAATTCGTGACGACAACGGCAAGGCCGCTACACTGGTCGGTCAGATATCGAGAAATCTCATGACTGACACCGCACCTCAGCATTCGCTCAGCGATCTCACCGTTCTGCCCTCGCTTGACTCCGAGCGACTGCACCTGCGGCCGATTCGCGAGGATGACCTGCCCGACCTCTACGCCGTATTCGCCGATCCGGACGTGATGCGCTACTGGACGCGACCGCCGATGCGTGACATTGCCGAGGCACGCGCCTTTCTCGCCGAGATCGCGCAGCACTTCGATGCACGCACCGGCTTCAAGTGGGGCATCACGCGCAAGGACAACGACCGTGTGATCGGCACGGCGTCGCTGTTCCGTCTCGATACCCCGCACAACACCGCCGAGATCGGTTATGCGCTCGGCTCGGCCCACTGGGGCAACGGCTATGCCGCCGAAGCGGTGCGACGTGTCTGTCAGTTCGGCTTCGAGGACCTCGCCCTGCGCCGCATCGAAGCCGACATCAACCCGCGCCACCACGCCTCGATCCACGTCGTCGAGAAAGCCGGCTTCCAGCGCGAAGGCGTGCTGCGTGAGCGCTACATCTACAACGGCGAGATCCAGGACGTCGTTTATTACGGCCTGCTGGCGCGGGAATTCGTGCGCTGAGGCGAATGCTCACGTTGTAACGGTTCGTGACCTTGGGCAGATGCCGGTTTCGATTGGGCCGGCAATGATGTCGCGGTTGCCATCACCACATCCTCAGGATCCACGTCATGCTCACGATTCGCAATCTGTCCAAAACCTATCCGAATGGCGTGCAAGCGCTGAAGGCGGTCACGCTCGATATCCCGACCGGCATGTTCGGCCTGCTCGGCCCGAATGGCGCTGGCAAGTCCAGCCTGATGCGCACACTGGCGACCCTGCAGGAAGCGGACAGCGGCGAAGCAAGTCTCGACGGGATCGACCTGTTGCGCGACAAGGACGCGGTGCGCCGTGTGCTCGGTTATTTGCCGCAAGATTTCGGCGTGTACCCGAAAGTCAGTGCCGAGGACCTGCTCAATCATTTCGCGGCACTGAAGGGTTACGTGAACCGCAAAGAACGTAGCGAAGTCGTTGCCGCACTGCTGCAACAGGTGAACTTGTGGAACGTGCGCAAGCAAAAGCTCGGTGGCTTCTCGGGCGGTATGCGCCAGCGCTTCGGCATCGCCCAAGCACTGATCGGGTCGCCGCGCTTGGTGATCGTCGATGAACCGACCGCTGGCCTCGATCCCGAGGAACGCAATCGCTTTCTCAATCTGCTCGCCGAGATCGGCGAGAACGTCGTCGTCATTCTGTCCACGCATATCGTCGAGGATGTGACCGATCTATGTTCGCGCATGGCCATCATCAACCAGGGCCAAGTGCTGCTGACCGGCGAGCCGCTGGAAGCGATCCAGTCGCTGGACGGGCGGATCTGGCGGAAGGTGATCAGCAAGGACGAGTTGGCAGACGTACAACGCCGCCTGACGGTGTTGTCGACGCGGCTGGTCGGTGGTCGCCCGGTGGTGCATGTGTTGGCGGACACGCAACCGGAAGCGGGCTTCGAACCGGTCGCCGCGGGGCTTGAAGACGTCTACTTCGGCCAACTGACGCGTCACCGCGCGTCGCTCGCGGCCTGAGGGCGAACCATGTTCTCCGAATTCCTCAAGTTCGACCTGCGCTTCCAGGCGCGCACACCCCTGCTCTGGATCGGTATCGCCGTATTCGCAGCCATGGCCTTCGGCGCCACCACCTCGGACTCGGTCCAGATCGGCGGCTCGATCGGCAACGTGCATCGCAACGCGCCCTTCGTGATCGTGCAGTGGATCAACATCTTCACCATTCTTGGTCTGTTTCTGTCCGGCGCCTTCGTCGGCGGCACCTTGCTGCGCGACTTCGAGTTGGGCACATCCGAGTTGTTCTTCTCGAAGCCGATCGACGCGAAGTCCTACCTGCTCGGCCGGTATACCGCCGGGGTGCTGGTGTCGCTGCTGATCTATGGCGGCATCGCGCTCGCGATGATGCTCGGTGCAGCCATGCCGTGGATCGATCCGGCCCGCCTCGGTCCGTTTTCGATCACGCCGTACGCCTATGGCTTCCTGGTCTTCGTGCTGCCGAATCTGATCTTCACGGGCGCGCTGATCATGCTGTTCGCGGCGACCATGCGCTCGATGCTCGGCGTCTATCTCGCGATCATGGCGTTCATGGTGCTGTATGTCGCCAGCGGTTCGTTTACGCGCGATCTCGACAACCTCTGGCTCGTCGCGTTGGCCGACCCGTTCGGCATCCGCGCGCTGAGCATCACCACGCGCTACTGGACCGCCGAGGACCGCAACACGCGACTGCCGGAACTCGGCGGCTACATCCTGGCGAATCGTGCGCTGTGGCTCGCGGTCGCGGCAGCGGTGATCGCCGCGACCCTGGCCTTGTTCAAGGCGCAACGCGCTGGCACCGGTACGCGCAAGCCCTGGTTCGGCGCAAACGCCAAAACCCTCGCGACGAAGCCCGACCCGAGCTCAGTGACTGCGACCGCCTATCGCGGCATCGCGGTACTGCAGGCCGGCGGAATCGGCACCGCGTTTCGCCAATACCTCAAGCAAACCCGCTTCGACACCCTGCATGTACTGCACTCGGTGCCGTTCGCGGTCATGGTCAGCTTCGGTTTGCTCAACCTTGTGGCCAGCTTGTCCTCGCCGGGCCCGATGTATGACACGCCGTTGTATCCGACGACTTCGCAAATGCTGCAGTCGATCCAGGGCTCCTACACCTGGCTGCTGATGATCGTGGTGATGTTCTATGGCGGCGAACTGGTCTGGCGTGAGCGCTCGGCCAAGCTCGACGGCGTGGTCGATGCCTTCCCGATGCCGAACTGGGTGCCGCTGGCGGCCAAGGCGACGGCCCTGGTGGCGGTGGTCGCGGTGTTCATGGCCGCGGCGGCGTTCTGGTGCATGGGTTATCAACTGCTCAAGGGCTACACTGCGCTCGAACCGCTGCTGTACCTGAAGGGCCTGATGCTCGCCTCGGCGTTGTTCGTGCTGACCGGCTGGCTCGCCATCGTGTTCCAGGTGCTCTGCAACCACAAATTCCTCGGCTACCTCGCGACCATCGGCATCATGGTGTCGTGGATGGTGCTGGGCAGCCTCGATTTCGACCACAACCTGGTGTCTTTCGGCTCGGCGCCGGCCGTGCCCTATTCCGACATGAACGGATACGGCCATTTCGTCACCGGCTGGGCCTGGTTCACCAGCTACTGGACCTTGTTCACCCTTGCCGGGCTGTTGATCGCTGCGGCGTTCTGGGTTCGTGGCACGGCCGAGCCGTTGCGCACGCGTGTGGCGATCGCGAAGACACGGCTCAGCGGACGCAGCGGCATGCTGCTTGCGGGCAGCATGGTCGCAACTGTGGCGACCGGCGCCTGGATTCTCTACAACACGACGGTGCTGAACCGCTATCAGGCCAGCGACACCGCACTCGATGAACAGGCGCGCTACGAGACCACCTGGCGCAAGACCGAAGATCTTCCGCAACCGCGCATCATCGCTACCGACAACACGGTGCAGATCTATCCGGCCGAACGCCGCGTCAGCATCGACGGCCAATACCGGATGAAGAACAAGACGACGCAGCCGATTCCCGAGTTGCTGGTGTATGGCGATGTGGATCGCGGCACGGTCGAACTCGATGTGCCCGGCGCCACGCTGAAGGAAGACGACCGCGCCAACGGCATGCGTGTCTATGCCTTCGCGACGCCGTTGCCGCCGGGCGCCGAATTCGATTTCGGCTACCGCATCGATATCCGCAACCCGGGCTTCACCAACAGTGGTTCGGCCGGACGCATCCACCACAACGGCACCTTCTTCGACAACCTCACCTATTTCCCGCAGTTCGGCTACCAGCGCGGCAATGAAATCCAGGACCGCAACGAGCGCCGTGAACGCGGCCTCGGCGACCCGCGCCGCATGCCCAAGCTAGAAGCCACGACCCGCCAATGGAACTATCTCGGCGACGACGCCGACTGGCTCGACTTCAAGAGCACCGTCTGCACCAGTCCAGACCAGACCGCGATGGCACCGGGCTATTTGCAGCGCGAATGGACCGAGGGCGGTCGGCGCTGCTTCCGTTACGAAATGGACGCGCCCATTCTCGGCTTCTGGGCTTATCTCAGTGCCCACTGGGAAGTGAAGAAAGACCAGTGGAATGACGTCGCGATCGAGGTCTACTACGACCGCAAACATCCCTACAACGTCGATCGCATGATCTCGGCCAGCAAGAGCTCGTTCGATTACTTCAGCAAGAACTTCGGACCCTACCAGCACCGCCAATTCCGTATCCTGGAATTCCCCGGCTACGCCAGCTTCGCGCAATCCTTCCCGAACACGATTCCGTATTCGGAAGCGATCGGTTTCATCGCCAATGTCGATGCCGAAGACGCGGTCGACTACGTGTTCTACGTCACCGCTCACGAACTTGCGCACCAATGGTGGGCGCATCAGGTGATGGGCGCGGACGCCCAGGGCGCGACCCTGATGAGCGAGACCATGGCGCAGTATTCGGCACTGATGGTGATGGAGCAGGAATATGGCGCGACGCGCATGCGCAAGTTCTTGAAGCACGAACTCGATGCCTACCTGCAAGGACGCGGCGGCGAAATCATCGAGGAACTGCCGCTCGATCACGTCGAAGACAGTCAGGGCTACGTGCACTACCGCAAGGGCTCGCTGGTGATGTATCGCCTGAAAGACGAAATCGGCGCGGACGCGATCAATCTGGCATTGCGCAACTACATTGCCAAGACCAAGTTCCAGGAACCGCCGTACACGATCTCGACCGCACTGATCGACGAGTTCCGCGCCGTTGCTCCCGCCGACAAGCAACAACTGATCACCGACCTGTTCGAACGCATCACCTTCTACGACAACCGCGCCGAAGAAGTCACCGCGAGGAAACTCGAGAACGGCCAGTACGAAGTGACCCTGAGCTGGAAGGCCGGCAAGATGTTGTCGGACGGCATCGGCAAGGAAAGCGCACTCGCGCTGGGCGACGACATCGACATCGGCGTGTTCGCGCGGCCGAAGGGCGGCGATGAGGACGACGAAAAGGTGCTGTACCTGAAGAAACACCATATCGACCAAGGCGAAGGCAAGGTCACGGTCATCGTCGACGAACTGCCCTACGACGCCGGTATCGACCCCTTCAACAAGTTGATCGACCGCGTCTCGAATGACAATCGCAAACGGGTGACGATCGAGGATTGATCGTCGTGCATGCAAAGTCGGCGCCCGTACAATGGGCGCCCAGCAAGGACATCATGATGCTCAGCCTCTATTACTCTCCAGGCGCCGCCAGCGCTAGCGCGTGCCGGTTCCTGATCGAACTCGGCATCGAACATCGGCTGGAGAAAGTCGATACCTCCGCGAACCAACAGAAGTCGCCGGAATACCTGAAGCTCAATCCCGGCGGTGTCGTACCGACACTTCTCGTCGATGGCATACCGATGGTCGAGTCTGCGGCAATGCTGATGTGGTTGGCCGAACAGGATGCGCAATCGCGTTTTCTTCCTGGCGACGGCGGCCGCGCGCGGCGCGAATATTTGCAGTGGTTCCTGCTGTTGGCGAATGGCCTACAGCCGATCTTCCGTGCTTGGTTTTATCCGCACGAGGCGGCGGGGACGGAAGTGTGCGATGGCGTCAAATCGAATGCGCAAGCACGCATCGAAATGATGTGGGAACGCATCAATACACACCTTGAGCAGAGTGGCCCCTACCTCTGCGGTGCGCAACTCACCGCTGTCGACTTTTTCTTGTTCATGCTCTGCCGCTGGTCGCGCAACATGCCGAAGCCGGCGACCGCGTGGCCGTACTGCGCGATGTTCGTCGCGTCGATGAAAGCACGCCCCTCGTTCAGGACGCTGTACCAGCGGGAAGGTCTGACGGAGTGGGCGTGATTCGCAACCAGTAGGGCTTACGAATGCGACCGCGCCTGTGGGCGCGCTGCGTTGCGACGACTGACAGCGCGAGGCAGAGCAGCACCGTCAACAGCGACGCCTCGGCACCGAACTCGCCACCCGAGAGTAGTTCAGGCCCCTGAGTGCGTGCGTCCAGCACCGCACGCATATCAATGCCGGAAACGGCGAAATCAAACACTGCGCCTTGGGTGAAGTTCCACGCCGCGTGCACACCGATGACGAAGTACAACGAACGCGTCACGCATAGAGCATGCCGAGCAGGATGCCGCCTCGAGCGCGATCGCAAAACTGGTCCACAGGGTCGCGTTCGGATTGCCGAAGTGGACCATCGAAGAACGCGCCGGAGATTGCGGCTGCAATCCATGTTCAAACGCATCTTCGACGACGCGGAACAATACCCCGCGAAAAATCAGCTCTTCGGTAATGCCGGGGATGATGGCCGCCAGCACGAGCGGCGCGAGCAGATCAACGTCGCTGTTCACACCGACGATTTGGTACGCGCCGAACAGCGCCATCAAACCGGCGGCGGCAGACATCAATCCGGCGCCGACCAGCAGGCCGCGTGCGCTGTCGGGCAGCAGTTTGCTTACGGCGAGTTCATCGACGCGGCGCCCCTCAACGCCGCGCACGAGCACCCAATACGCGGCGATGATTGGCAACGACGCAACTAGGACGCGCCAGCACAGTTCGATTGTGGATGCGCTGAACGCGACCGAGATGGACAGTGGATGCAGACCAGACACGCGCCTCGCCAAGCACGCAAACAGCATCGCCAGCGCGATGAAACAGACGATCCGCATCAATGGATTGCGCAGCACACGCAACCATCGCGGTATCACCACGGCCGCCACGGCGATCGGCGCCATGTCAGTGCGGTGCTCAATGGATATTTCATTCTGGCTCATGCAGATCGATTTCGCCGGGTCGCCGCGAAGACGATGACAGCACGCCTTTTGGTCAGCAACGGCCCGCAGTGCGGGCCGTTGTCGGTGCAACCTTCGGCGGTGCGATCACATCAAGTCGAGCTTGGCGCCACTCACGACTTCGACTTCGAAATCCGCATTGAGCTTCGCCAGTGCTTGCACGCGTGGGCACAGGTCTTGGGCGCGGGCTTCGAGTTTCTTCGCTGCGCCTTCGACCTTGTCTTCGATCGTGCGCTCGAGTCGCTTGGCCTTCGCCTCGATCTCGTTGGCGCGCGATTCGTCGCCCGAGAGCGCCATCGCGATCGCGTCGCCGGCCACATTTGCAGCGATCGAAGACACCAGTTCCTTCACCAGTGGCTCGACGACTTTATCGACAACGCGTTCAATTTCCTCGTCGGTTGGACGACCGTGCGAGAGATCGCTGCGCACCGCCTTGACCATCTCGACGCGAATGTGATCGAGGCGTCCGTTGAATGCGGCGATGCGGTCCTGATCGTCCTCGAACGCGGCATTCACTTCGCGTACTGCCGTCAAACCCAGTTCGATGCCTTCGAGTGCGATACCGATGGCTTCTTCGCGGATGCCAAGCACTTCGTCTTCAAAACGCATCAAACGGGTGTGATCAGCCGCATTGACCGAGACTTCGCGGCCATCGACGTAAAGACGGCCGGTATCGATCCGAATCTTGGCGCCACTACCGGTTTCTGGTGCGAAGCTCAGGCCGTCGGCAGCGATGCGCAGGTCGTAGTTGCTGTTCAGACGCACGTCGCAGTCGTGATGAAAGTGACCGGCATTCGCCGCCGCGAAGGGCAACAGGCTGGCCGTGGCGAGGACGAGGGCAGTCAAGCGATGGTTCACGTCAGTTCTCCTGGTGTCGCGCCCGGGATGGGCCGCGTTTGGGGTGCGGGAGAGACTGTAGTAGCTTACCCGGTGTATTGGAACACCATTACACCATTACTGACGACCTAGACCGCCATAGTATTGACGCAAGTCTCTGATCAATAGCCTATTTTTGGCACTTCGAACTCGACACGCACACTCGGTTGCGCCAATTTCCGCGCCGTCCAAGCCAGAGCGATGGCCAAAGCCAAGGTCATCAGCGCGCTGCTGATCTGGATTGGCCAGTACAAGGAATCAATGCCGTCGCTGATGAAACTCGGAAAACCGGCGACCAATGCCGACCGCCATGCCGCCATCTGCAGCCATTGCCACGGCACTGCGATGGCGTGCAGTAGCGCCAACACGGCACAGATCCAGACACTGGCGGCACGCGCCCATTCACGGCGCTGAATCAGCCCGATGCCGAGCGGGATCGCGACAACGCTGGTGGCGAGCAGAAACAGCGCAAGCACACCGAGATGCCGCATCAACCACCGTAGCGACGGCGGCAAGATGGCGAATACCGGCATTTCGGCAAGCACTTCTTCGGTGCCGACTGCACTCAGCATCAGCCACAACATTCCGGTCAACAAGGCCAGCAGGATGCCGAGCACACCCACCACGATCAGCGACCAAGCGGTGGACGCCACAAATAGCGAACGCGGCACCGGAGTTGCCAAGCTCAGTCCTCGCGCGTCACGCGCAACACTTCTTCGACCGAGGTGATGCCGGCCACGCACTTGGCCCAGCCATCGGCGGAAATTGAGGGCGTGCGCTTGCGCGCTTCCGCATCGAGCAATGCTTCCGATGCCCCTTCGTGGATTAGCTTGCGCATCGTTTCGTCGATCAGCACCAGTTCGTAAACACCGGTGCGGCCTTTGTAACCCGGATACTTGCCGGGCAGCCCGGTGCGCGGCCGATACAGCGTGACCGGTGTCGTCGCCGGTCGTCCAAAAGCGGCCAACTCGGTGGCCGTCGCCGGATAGGCCTCGCGCGTTTCCGGGTCGAGCACGCGCACCAGACGCTGCGCCAGCACGCCGATCATCGAACTCGACAGCAGAAATGGTTCGACGCCCATGTCACGCAAACGCATGACCGCGCCGACCGCGGAATTGGTGTGCAACGTCGACAGCACCAGATGCCCGGTCAGCGAGGCCTGCACGGCAATTTGCGCGGTTTCGAGATCGCGGATTTCACCGACCATCACCACGTCCGGATCTTGCCGCAGGATCGCGCGCAAGCCGCGCGCAAAGCTCATATCGACCTTGGTATTCACCTGAGTCTGGCCGATGCCATCGAGGTAATACTCGATCGGATCCTCGACCGTGAGGATGTTGCGTGTCGTATCGTTCAAGTGCGACAGGCCGGCATATAAGGTCGTGGTTTTGCCGGAACCGGTCTGGCCGGTCACAAGCAGAATGCCGTGCGGGCGCGCGATCAGATCATGCACCTGAGCCAGCATCGTCGGCTGCATGCCGAGTTTTTCCAAATCGAGCCGGCCCGCCTGCTTGTCGAGTAGTCGCAGCACCACACGTTCGCCGTAACCCGCCGGGATGGTCGAAACGCGCACGTCGACGGGACGCCCGGCAATACGCAGCGCGATGCGGCCATCTTGCGGCAAGCGCTTCTCGGCGATATCGAGCTTGGCCATGACCTTGATACGCGACACGATCGGCGCCGCTGCAGCACGTTGTGGCGCCAACACCTCGCGCAACTGACCATCGACGCGGAAGCGCACGACAAGACGGTTTTCGAACGGCTCGATGTGGATGTCGGAAGCGTTTTCCTTCACCGCCTGTGTCAACAGCGCGTTGATTAGACGAATGACGATGGCATCGTCGTCACTCTCCATCAGGTCTTCGGGTTCTGCCAATTCTTCGGCCAGCGCGCCGAGATCGACGCGCCCGTCCATGTCCGCGACCATCTGCCGGGCATCATCGCCGCCCTGCTCGTAGAGATCCCGCAGCAGTCGCTCGAACGCCGTTGCATCGAGTTCTTGCAACGCGATCGGCGCGTCACAGTAACGCCGCATTTCAGCGAGCGCTTCGATGCGTGCATCCGGCCGATGCGCGATCACCGCCGCGTCATCGCGCCATTCCAGGATCGTCACGCCATGGCGCTTCGCGAATGCGAACGGCGGGCGCGCGACTTGCTGCATTACTGCATCTCGCCAAGTGGAATGGTCGGCGCCGCCGGCATCAACGGTTGGTCATGTTCTGGGGTGGCGTTGCCGGGCAAAGCGTTTATGCGCAATTGCTCGGCGCGCAGGAAGTTGTATTTTTCCTGCGAAATGATCGCCTCCTGACTGGCGTCGCGCAGAATGCGCGGGCGCAGGAAGATCATCAGATTGCGCTTGACCATGGTCGCCTTGCGATACTTGAACAAGTTACCGAGCAGCGGGATATCGCCAAGTGCCGGCACCTTCGAAATGCTCTCGGTCATTTCATGCGAGGTCAGGCCGCCGAGCACGAGCATGCCACCGTCCTTGACCAGCACCGAAGTGCTGATCTCGCGATTGTTGGTGATCAGGTCAGAGGCGCCATCGACCGACGGTGCCAACGAGGACACGATCTGATTCAGATCGAGTGCGACCTCGTCGCCTTCGTTGATGTGCGGCGTCACTTTCAAGGTGAGCCCGACATCCTTGCGCTCGATCGTCTGGAACGGGTTAGTCGGCTGGTTCGCACCACCGCCATTGCTGCCGGTATTGGTGTACTGGCCGGTCAGGAACGGCACCTCTTGGCCGACCTTGATCGTCGCCTCTTTGTTGTCGAGCGTGACGATGCTCGGCTCACTGAGGATGTTCGAGCGACTGTCGCCACGAAGCAGTTTGGCCAGCGCTCCGACTTCGTAGACCGTGGACGGTTCACCGTTTGCACCAGTGATGGTGGTGGTGCCGGTGATGTAGCCAAGGTTGAGTCCGGCACCGAGCGCGCCCAGCGGATTGGTGATTGCACCGACAATGCCGCCGTTGCCTGCGGTCGGGAAGTTGGTGCCACCGACCACGCCTTCGTGCGACAACCCATCGGTGGCCTGCCACTGAATGCCGATTTCGCGCGCAGTCTCGTCGCTGACTTCGGCGATCAGCGCTTCGATCAGCACTTGGGCACGGCGCACGTCAAGACTGCGAATGACGGATTGCAATGAGCGGAACACCGCCGGCGCGGCGGTGATGATCAGCGAATTCGTGTCCTTGTGCGCTTGGATCGTCGCGGCGCGTGCTGCATCCTTCGCCGTACTGCCACCGGTCAAGGTCGCGGCAACGGTGTCGAGCAAAGCCACCAGTTGCTCGGCATCGGCATAGCGTAGATAGACCACCTGAGTGCTCTCGCCAGCATCGAGCGGCGTGTCGAGATGGGTGATCATCGCTCGCGCCTTGAGCCGTGCACTGCTCTCGCCGGACAGCAAAATCGAATTCGTGCGCGCGTCTGCGACCACCATCGCCGACTTCGCGCCATTGACTTCTCCGCCGAGCTTATTCAACGTCGCCGCCACTTCCTGCGCGTTGGCGTGCTGCAGTGGAATCGCCTCAACCGCGCTGTCACTGATGGTGTCGATGCGACTGATAATGCTTTCGATACGCGCGACATTGCCGGCGCGGTCGGTGACGATGATCGCATTGCCCGACGGGCTGGCAACGATCTGGCCGCTTTGCGGAATCAATGGCCGCAGCACCGTCAGTAGCGCATTCGGCGACACGTACTTGAGCGGGATCACGCGCGTCGTCAACGAGTCCGGGCCAATCACCGGCGACGATGCGGCGCCATCTTGCACCGCTACCGCTTCCGGCAGCACCTTGATCACGTCACCCGCCGGCACCAGGGCAAAGCCGTGCACGCGCAGCACCGATTCGAAGACGCGATAGACCTCGTCCTTGTCCATCGGCTGCGTCGAAATAACGTTGACCTTGCCCTCGACACGCGGATCGACGATGAAATTCTTCCCGGTGATCTCGCTGACCGTGCTGATGAAGGTGCGGACATCGGCGTCTTTCAGATTCAAGGTGTTCTTGCCGTTCAGCAGCGGCGCACCGGGTGCTTGCTGCTGGGCTGCAAGCGGCGCGACGAATGCAAGGGCGACCAGCAGGGCCAATGGACGTGGGCTCATGAATGCTCCGGGAATTTCGAATCAGCGGGGAATATCGACGATCAGGGTCTGTGGTTTGCCGTCGCGGCGCACGGTCACTTCGATGCGCGCCGCCTGCGCCAAACCAGCAACAGCCGGACCGATGCGCGAGGGATCAGTGACCGCCACACCATTGATCGCGGTGACCACATCTTCGGGTTGCAGGCCCAGCTTCTGCAGGGCGGCGGCATGCTGGCCGCCACTGAGGCGAACACCAACGAACTTGCCGTTTTCCATCACCGGCAGCGGCGTGATCTGGTTCGCCAGCACGGCTGGGTCGACGCCCAATTGTTGCTTCACTTTTTCCATATCGATGCCGGCCATCGGCAGGCTCGGCGCAGTGACCTGGCCGAACATCGTGCGATCGATCGGCGCACCCGGCGTTGCCGGGCTGGCATGACGGGTTGGTGTGGTGAACGGTGTGACGAGGGCAGTAGCGGATGCGCCGGACGATACTGCGGCGGTGGGAACCGCGTTGGCATCGGACGAACGCAACTTCAGGACTTCGATGGCGCCACCACGCGACAACGCGACGCGGTCCGGATACACGGCATCAAGGGTGACGCCAGGCGCAATTTCCTGGCCGACGTTGAAACCGCGTTCGCCATTGGCGTCGGCGATGAAAGCGCGGCCATGCTTTGGATCTTCGCCAGCGAGCACGCCACGTAGATCGATCGGAAGATTCGTCTCCGGTGCGTTTGCCAAGGCACGGTTGTCGATCAACAGACCAGCGTTGCCAAACAGATGCCAGCGCGACAACGACGCCGCCGGGGCCAACTGTGCTGCGTCGCTCGGCGGCGCCGGGCCTGCGCTTGGCAGTGGTGCATTCCAGTCCAGCGCCAGCCACAGAAAACGCGTCAACAGATACACCAGCAGCGCGACCAGCAGTGCATTGATCACTGCGGCCAGCGGCTTGGACCAGGGTTGGCGGGCGTAGGACGCGAGGTCTGCGGACATGGGCGATCACAAACGATGGGCAAGCGTAGCAGTGACGCCCGCTGGCCGGGAAAGTTCAGGGTTGGCGCTTGCTGCGTGCGCGCAGCAATGCGTCGGCATATTCGTAAGCACGCTCCGCCATCTGGTCGACGGTGAGTGGCAGTACGCCGGGGCGACTCGGCATCGGCAACATGCCGACCAAGGCCTGGCCGGCAAAATAGTCACGTAGCTCGGCGGCACTGAACGGAAGAGCGGCGGTATTCGACATGACAGACTCCTTCGGCTGCCGAGAGTATCAGTCGTCGGCGAATAACTCCGGCTGGATCGCGGCATCGTGCCGATCGACGAAACCGCCAAGGCCGACGCCGACCAGTCGATAGCGCGTGTGCGCCGGCAAATCGACTCGGTCAAGCAATGACAGCGCGATGCGCGCGAACGCGGCGGCGTCGGTCGGGGGCAGCACTGGCGTCTGACTACGCGTCAGGATGCGAAACTCGCGCGTCTTCAACTTCAACACGACGGTGCGTGCCACGCGCTCCGGTTCGCGCTCGGCCGCACGCCAGACTTTTTCGGCCAGCACCGAGATCATCGCTGCGGTGGCGGCCAGTGGCACATCATCGGCGAAGGTATCTTCCGCCGAGATTTGCTGCGTCGGCCGTTCCGCGACCACCGCGCGATCATCGATGCCGAGCGACAGCTCATGCAGGCGCCGCCCGTAGCGACCGAAGCGCGCCTCCAATTCCTGTACCGCGCGCGCGCGCAAGTCGGCCACCGTGGCGATGCCGAGTGTCGCGAGCTTGCCTTCCATGACCCTGCCCACCCCCGGCATCCGTCCAACCGCCAGCGGTGCGAGAAAGTCCAACACTTGCGCCGGCCGTACCACGAACTGGCCATCCGGCTTGTTCCAGTCCGACGCGATCTTGGCGATGAACTTGTTCGGTGCCACGCCAGCGGATGCGGTTAACCCGACTTCCGAGCGGATATCGGCACGGATGGCATCGGCGATCGCGGTTGCGCTGGCGATCCCGTGCTTGTTTGTAGTGACGTCAAGATAGGCCTCGTCCAACGACAGTGGTTCGATTTGATCGGTGTGGCGCGCGAAGATCGCCCGCACCAGTCGCGAGGCTTCGCGATAGCGGGTGAAATCGGGCGGCACGAAAACGGCTTGAGGACACAGCGCTTCAGCGCGCAGCGCCGGCATCGCCGAACGCACACCGAAGGTGCGCGCTTCGTAGCTCGCGGCACAGACCACCGAGCGCGCACCCTTCCACGCCACCACCACCGGGCGTCCACGCAGCGCCGGGTCATCGCGCTGTTCGACCGAGGCGTAGAACGCGTCCATGTCGATATGCAGGATCTTGCGCATCTCGTTCGCCGCCAGGAGATCGCCATTTTGGTGAAAACGTGTCCGCGTGCATCGCGCCCCGGGACTGCCCAGGTCATGCGCCTGCCACTAAGCTTGCCCGTCGTGAAACCACATCCCTTGATACCGCGCTGGGCCTATCTTGTTTTCGCTTGGGCCATGCTGGCGCTCGGCGTGATTGGCATCGTGCTGCCCGGTCTGCCAACGACGCCCTTCATCCTGCTCGCCGCTTGGGGTGCTGCGCGCGGTTCGCAGCGTCTGCACGATTGGATGCAGACGCATCGCCTGTTCGGCCCGATGATCCGCGATTGGGAAGCCAGCGGCGCGGTGAGTCGCCGTGCGAAATGGGCAGCCACAATCACCATGCTCGTTTGCGCCGTGGTGATGTTCCTGACCGCCCCGAAATGGTGGATGGCGGCGACCGGCACCGGCATCATGGCCATCACCGGCACTTGGCTGTGGCTGCGGCCGGAGCCGAATGCGGAACGCGCAAGTTGCGCATCCAGTGACGGCCGCGGGCCGCGCCAACTCGAATGAATCCGATCGTCTACGCGATCCCGGTGTTCTTCGTGCTGATGCTGATCGAGTTCGGCGTGGCGCGTGCGCGCGGCCGAACCGCGTATCGCATCAACGACACGCTCGCTTCACTGGCGCTCGGCACGACCTCGCAAATCACCGAGCTCGCGACCAAGCTCGTCGTCATCGCGATCTACGCATTTTGCTACGAGCAGCTGCGCGTCACGACCCTGCCAGTCGATACTTGGTGGACCTGGGCACTCGGCCTGCTGTTGTACGACTTTCTCTACTACTGGCATCACCGCATGAGCCACGAGGTTGGCATTCTGTGGGCGACCCACGTCGTGCACCACTCGTCCGAGGAGTTCAATCTCTCGACTGCGCTACGCCAGACCAGTACCCGTTTCCTGCTCGGCTGGATGTTCTACCTGCCGATGGCTGTGCTCGGATTTCCAGTGATCGTATTCATCGTTGTCGGACTGGTTGACCTGCTCTATCAATACTGGATTCACCGAGCAGATCGGAAAGCTCGGCTGGTTCGACCGCGTGTTTGCGTCGCCGTCGAACCATCGTGTGCATCACGCAGTGAACGACCAGTATCTCGACAAGAACTACGGCGGAATTTTGATCGTGTGGGATCGTCTTTTCGGTAGCTTTATCGACGAGGACGACAACGAACCCTGCGTCTACGGCACGCGCAGCCGCCTCGCTACGTTCTCGCCGCTGTGGGCGAATCTGGAAGTGTTCGCGGCGCTCGGTAAAGACGCATGGTATGCGCGGTCCTGGACCGACAAGTTGCGCGTGTTCCTGAAACCGCCCGGCTGGCGCCCGGCCGATGTCGCGACGCGGTTTCCGAAACCGGCTTTTGACCTGGACGCCGCGAAGCGCAAGTACGACCCGCCCTTGACCAGCTTCGAGACCCGCTACCTGTTCGTGCAATTTTTGATCGTGCTCGGCGCCGGCACGCACTGCCTCGCCGTCGCCGATCATTGGCCGATGCCCACCACGCTCGCCTATGCGTGCTGGATCGCCTTTTCGGCGTGGACGCTGTGTCGACTAGCCGATCATGGCCGTCTGGCATCGGCCATGGAATTGACGCGATTGGCAGCACTGCTCGTGCTCGTGCCGTATCTATGGCGCGGCAGCTAGACCGCTGGCGGCCGGAGTAGCGGAGAAACATCGCACTAGCCCATCAGTCATGTTCACAGTATGTCGAACATCGATATACTGACAACACATGAGTATGGTGCGATGACTGATACCGAGCTGTTCCTCAAGAAATTCCAGAAAGAACTGGCTGCCGGCACGGTGTCGCTGGTGCTGTTGACCGTGTTGTTGCGTGCGAACCAGCCGCTCTACGGCTACCAGATCGCCAAGCAACTCGACGGCTCAAGCGAAGGCGTGATCGCCGGCAAGCAAAGCGCGCTGTATCCGGTGCTGCGCAACCTCGAAGCAGCGGGATTGGCCGAAAGCGACATCGAGCCGTCGATCTCGGGGCCACCCCGGCGCTACTACCGGATCACCGAACTTGGCCGCGAAGTGCAGCGGACATGGGCCGAATCGTGGGCGGCCACGCGTGCTTTCGTTGATCGAACCCTCGTTGATATGACTCTTGCGGAGAAACCAGCATGAACGCCGTCGCCCTGCCCAGCACAATCGATGCCTACTTGGATGCGCTGCGCGCGTCGCTGTCGGGTGCCGATCCTGCACTCGTGCAGGATGCCTTGTATGACGCCGAAGAATTCCTGCGTTCCGAACTGGCTGAGCAATCCGGACAATCGGAAGCGCAAGTGATCGCCAAGGTCGCATCGAGTTATGGCGCGCCAGATGAAGTCGCGTCGATCTACCGCGATACCGAATACAAGGTACGCCGCGCGATCGAACCGCCGAAAGCGACGCCACGGCGTTCGCTGTCGGGCCGCTTCTTCGGTGTCGCCACCGATCCGCGTACTTACGGCGCGATCTTCTACCTGCTGTTGTCGATGGCGACTGGCATTATCTATTTCACCTTCGTCACGACCGGACTCAGCCTAAGTGCCGGCCTCTTGGTGTTGATCATCGGCATCCCGTTCTTCCTGCTCTTTCTCGGACTGACGCGGGTGCTGTCACTGGTCGAAGGCCGCATCGTCGAGACCATGCTGGGCACCCGCATGCCGCGCCGACCGCTGTATTCCGACCGAAACATCGGCTGGATGGATCGCATCAAGGAGATGCTCGCCGACATACGCACTTGGTCGACGATCCTTTACCTGTTCATCATGATGCCGCTCGGCATCGTCTACTTCACGCTGACCGTCACCGGTTTCTCGATTGCCTTCGGCTTTATCGTGGCGCCATTGTTGTTCGCCGCTGAACGGATCGGCTGGCTGAGCCCGCACATGCATGTTGACGGTATCGAATTCGGTCTGTTGTCGCTGCCTTCGGCAGTCAGCTTGCCGTTGCTGTTCGTGGCCGGCGTGGTCCTGCTGTTCGCGATGATGCACCTCGTGCGCGGTATCGGCCAGGTGCACGGCGCCATCGCCAAGTCGCTGCTGGTGCGCAGCGGCACCTGATCGCAAGCAAAGGTGCCGCGCGACGGCCGCGGCACCTTGACCGGCTAGACTGGGCGGATGCCTTTATCCGCCGATCATCGCCGCAGCAATTACGGTCGTGCCATTACCGCCATGATCATCGCTGTCGGGCTGTTTTCGCTGATGGACGCGGGGATGAAATGGCTCACCCCGAACTACCCGCCGATGCAAATCGCGGCGCTCCGTGGTCTCGCTTCAGCACCGCTGGTATTCCTTTGGGCGGTGGCGACGGTTGCGCCGATTTCGCTGGTCCGCATCCGTTGGTCGATGCATTTGCTGCGCGGCGTGTTGTCGATCTTCATGCTGGCGACATTCGCGTACGCGCTGAAGCGCCTGCCAATGGCCGATGCCTATACGTTGTTTTTCATCGCGCCGCTGCTGATTACCGCACTCTCGGCACCACTGCTCGGCGAACAGGTCGGACTGCGTCGCTGGCTTGCGATTGGTGTTGGCCTCATCGGCGTCATCGTCGCGATGCGCCCCACCGGACAAGCTTGGATGAGCCTCGGAAGCCTTGCTGCGATTGCCGCCGCGCTCGGATATTCGCTATCGGCGATCACCGTTCGTGCGCTCGGCAAAACCGACAGCACGCAAAGCATGGTGTTGTGGATGACGGTGATGGTCGGGTTCGGCGCCGGCTTGCTTGCTTGGCCCGAATGGAAACCAATCGCCAGCGCAGATTGGCCAGCAATTGCGGTGATCGGCATTGCCGGCGCATTGGCACAGTACGCGATCACGATTGCATTCAAACTTGCGGAAGCTTCGGCGATCGCGCCATTCGAATACACCGCGCTGGCTTGGGGCGTGCTGCTCGACTGGCTGCTCTGGCAAACCCTGCCGGACCGCTACGTCTTCATCGGCGCGAGCATCATTGTCGCCAGTGGCATTTACTTGATCCGCAAAGAACGCGAGCACGCCGAAGCGGAACATCCCTGATCGGCGACGGCTCATCCCGCGCCGCGGCAGGATCGCGATCGACCGGCCTATGATCGCGACACTGATTCGAAGGAGTTTGCTCATGCTGGTTCGTTCCCTGCTTGCCGCCGCTGTTGCTCTGGCCGGTGCACCCGCGTTCGCACAATCGAATGCATCGGGCCTCGATCGGTCGAACTTCGACGCGACGACCGCCGCATGTACTGATTTTTATCAGCATGCGAACGGCAGTTGGCTGACACACAACCCGGTGCCCGCCGCATATTCAAGCTGGGGAACGTTCAACGAACTCGACCAGCGCAACAACACCAAGCTGCGCGAAATCGCCCGCGAGGCGATGGCGGTGCGCACCATTGCAGCGGGATCACCGCAGGTACTCGTGGGATCGTTCTATGCGGCGGCGCTGGACGAAGCGACCATCGAACGACTCGACGCCACACCGATCGCCGCTGATGTCAAATCGATCGAACGCCTGCGCAAGCGTGCCGACGTCGTTGCGCTGATTCGGCAATGGCACGCACGCGGTACGCCAGTATTGTTCGGCCTTGGGGTGCGTCAGGACTTGAAAGACACGTCGCGCATCATCGCCTACGCCACCCAAGGCGGACTCGGCCTGCCAAATCGTGACTACTACACGCGTACCGATGCCGATTCGGTGACATTGCGCGAACAATATCTGGCACATATCGCGCGCATGCTGGAACTCTCCGGCGTCAAGCAGAAGAACGCGCGCAAGCAGGCCAACGCGGTGCTGGCGCTGGAAACACGACTGGCGAACGCGGCTCTGCCGCGCGAGGAACTGCGCGATCCGAACAACAGCTACAACGTCGTCACCTTCGATGCTGCCAATACGGTCACGCCGGCATTCGATTGGCGCATGTTCTTCGATGCCATCGGCGTCGTCGGTGCGAAGGATTTCTCGCTATCACATCCCGCTTTTTTCGCGACCATGCAGCGCGAATTGGAGAAAACCTCGGTCAAAGATTGGCAGGCTTATCTACGTTGGAATCTGGTGAATGGCGCCGCGGCAAATCTGTCGAGCCGATTCGTTGACGCCGACTTCGCCTTCAGTGGCACCGTCCTGCGCGGCCAAAAAGCGCTGAAACCGCGTGATGAACGCACCGTCGACCAGATGAACTCCCTGCTCGGCGATCCGCTTGGGCAACTGTTCGTGGCCCGATATTTCCCGCCGCAAGCCAAGGCGCGGATGATGACCATGATCGGCAACCTGAAGACGGCGCTGCGCGCCCGGCTGGAGCAGTTGCCGTGGATGGGTGAGGCAACCCGTGCGCAGGCGATCGAGAAGTGGTCGACGTTCACGCCAAAGATCGGCTACACCGAAGTGTGGAAGGACTACCGTGGTGTAGCGTTGTTGCGCGATGCACACTTCGCCAATGTGCGCCGTTTGCAGCAGCACTTGACGCAACTGAACCTGGCGAAGATCGGTAAACCGGTCGACCGCCGCGAATGGGGCATGCCACCCCAGCAGGTGAACGCGTACTACAACGCAACCTGGAACGAGATCGTATTTCCTGCCGGCATCTTGCAGCCACCGTTTTTCGATATGAGCGCCGACGACGCCTTGAATTACGGCGCGATTGGCGCCGTGATCGGTCACGAACTGCTGCACGGCTTCGACGACTCCGGCTCACGCTTCGACGCGCAGGGCCGTTTGAACATGTGGTGGACGGCGAACGATCGCAAGGAGTTTGAGGCGCGCGCCGACAAACTGGTCACGCAGGCCGGTGAGTTCGAAGCACTGCCGGGGCTCAAGCTCAACGGACGCGTGTCGCTCGGCGAGAACATCGGCGATCTTGGCGGTGTCACCATGGCCTATGGCGCACTCGAACTAGCGCTCAAAGAGCGACCGCTGTTGCAGATCGATGGTCTGACGCCGCAACAGCGCTTCTTCCACGGCTGGGCGCAGATCTGGCGACGCAGCTATACCGAAGAAGCACTGAAGATCCAAGTCAACGTCGGACCGCATTCGCCGGGCAAGTTCCGAGTAAACGGACCGTTCGCCAACCTCGACAGTTTTGCCGAAGCCTTCGGCTGCAAGGCCGGCGACGCGATGGTGCGTGCGGACGCGACGCGCGTGCAAATTTGGTGAGTCAAGCGCTGCGCACCTAATGCGCGCGCAGCGTGAAACGTTCGCGATAGTCAGCAGGCGTGAGGCTGGTTTCGCGTTTGAACAGCTTGCGGAAGCTGGGCGTATCGGAATAGCCGCAGCGTTCGACAATCTCATCGAAGCTGAGCCGGCTGGTTTCCAACAAGGCCTTGGCGCGCTCGACGCGCAGGCGTTGCAGGTGTGCCAGCGGACCTTCACCAAACTGTGTCTGGCAGTGACGCAACAGCGTCCGTTCGCTGGTGCCGACATACGCCGCGATTTCGCGGACGCTGAGCGCCCGATGCATTTCCTGCGACAGCAGTTTCTCGATTTTCTCGGTCAGCGTCGAACGCGGCTTTTCGATCAGCGCCGCAGAGACGTAGGGCGCCTGGCTTTGCCGTTCGGGGTCGACCAGCAACAATTTCGCGGTCTGCTGCGCCAAAGCCGCATCGCTGACCCGTGCAATCTGACGCAAGACGAAGTCCAGCACCGCCGAAGCGCCACCGGTCGTGGTCACGTCGCCCGATTCAACGACGAGTTCGTCGGCCTGCAGCTCGACCAGGGGAAAGGCCTGACGAAATGCCGCCGCGAGCCACCAACTCGTGGTCGCGGAGCGGCCATCAAGCAGGCCGCTCATCGCCAGCAGGAAGGTGCCGGTGCAACATCCGGCAACGCGCACGCCGCGCAAGTGCATCGTGCGAATCAATGCGATCTCTGCATCCAGGCCCGCAGTCAAACTCAGCAATTCGCCGACACTGCCGTGCATCACGCCCGGAATCAGCAACACATCAGGATCGCGCTCGAGCGGCACGATGCCGGATAAGGTCATGCCGCTGGACGTCGTCACCGCATCGCCACCACGGGCGTGGATCAACTCAGTGCGAAATGCCGGTGCGTTGGCGCCGAAGCGCAGTTGCGCGAGCTTGTCGGCCACGCGCAAGGCGTCACTGGGCGTGGCGATGCTCGACATCATCACGCCATCGAAGACGAGGATGCCAAGCCGCAACGCGGTTGGGCGCTCAACCATCGACGCGCACGACGCCATGTTCACGCACCAGCGTCCGGATCAACGCCGCCGGCAAGTGCAAACCACCACTCTCGGCCGAATCACAGGCCAACAGCGGGATGCGCTGCGGATGTCTTGGCGGCAGCAAGGTTAGCGCGGGTGCGACCAGTTCGACTTGGCCGACGGCGTCGGTCGTAACCAACCACAGGCCCGGCGCGATGGCGGCATCATCTCGGCAATGCACGTTGAGGCGCATGAGCGCGCCGGCGGCAGCGGGATGCAACAGCCACGAACCGGGTGTCTGAGTGAACACGGCGGTGTACTGGGTCTCGGAAATCAGGGCCGGTGCGTCACCCGCCTCCTGTGCCACGACCGGCAACGCCGCAATCAGTGCCACAAAACCCAGACGACAAACGGCGGAAATAACGCTCATGACACACTCCGAAGGACGGACGACAGGTCCGCATGCCGGAAGCTTGGCGTGCCGACCCATCCTGTAAGAGTGGCGGAAACGACGTATTGAGTGTTATTTCCGCCAGTCCGCCAGTCGGAAGTCACCCCGGCATCGGTGTTCCGGACAAATTCTGGCCGTCGAAGCTGTAGCGCAGATCGCGTTGAGGCGATGGTGCAACCGCCGGTGACGGCGCCAACACCACGGCCGGATCGTATTGCCGGATGTTGGCCTTGAACTCGCTTGGGCTGCTGTCCAGCACGGTGTGACCGGGGCGCGTGGTCTGCACGTAGCTGAGACCGGCAGGTGCGATCAGTTGGTCCAACATCGGCAGCAGGGCCTCGGCGAGGGGTGCCAGCAACGGGTCATTTGCAGCGGTGGTTGCCAGCAATTCGCGGAAACTCGCCGACGACACCGCCGGCGTCGTGAATTCGACGATCGCGCCGCCGCTGACGGCCTGAGTGCCGACCAAGGTTGCGTGGATATCGCCAGACAGCACCACGCTGCCGGCGGGCAGACGCGCGAACAAACTCTGCTTGCCGTGCGGGAACCCATCCCAATGGTCGGCATTGAGCAGGAAGCGTTGGTTGAATGGTGCCGGCACACCGAGCGGTGGCGGCGTCAGGTCGAGCACCAGCGGTCGCGTCGACACCGAACTCGCGAGTACCTTCCATTTGGCGGTTGAGGCAGCCATCTGTGCGGCTAGCCAGTTCAGTTGGGTATCGCCAAACGCATTCTGGGTTTGCGCGCCGCGCGTCATCACCAGCCAGGCAGCGTAGATCAGGTACGTCTGCTCGACCACGAAGTAGCGTGACCCGACCGAACCGAACAATGAGGTCTTACCGAGCGTGTACCAAGCCATGCCGGTATCCAGCGTTGCAATCAGCACGTCGGCAATCAGTGGCACCCGTTGCGCTGGTGGCACCGCGGCGTTGTACTGCTGCAGCAGCGAATTCAGGATCGTCGTCGCGACATTGCCACGCGCTGCATTCTGCGCGCGCAATGCGGCCTGACCGAGATCGATGCCCTCGTTGATGTAGGCCTGGGTCAAGGTTGCCTGCAGCACCTGTTTGTAGACCGCAAACTGTGGCTGATCGATGTCGAGGTAGGGTGAGAACTGCGAACGCACGGCCTCGTAAGGAACGTTCTGTGCAGCGAAAAACTGCGTTAGCGCGCTACGGTCCATCACCACCGCACCCGGGAATGCATCTTCCGGAATCAGGTGATCTGGTCGATACGATCGATAGTCGCTGAGGAACAGTTCGAGATCGCGGCCGAAGCGCAACTTGCGATACAGCACGGTGCGCGGATACAGGTTCGCACGCTCGACGCCGAGCGCTGCCTGCGCGCCGCCGAGATCGGTATCCACCGGCATGAATTCGAAGTAAGCCTGTTCTGCATTGCGGCGACGCTCTTCATCCAGTTCCTCGAACAATCCGTCGCGATAGGTGCCCATCGCCTTCCACGAATCATCCGAGAATTCGTGATCGTCCCAGATCGCGACCACCGGAAAGCGCTGATAGAGCTGCTTCATCAAGGCATCGTTGCGATAAGTGCGATGCAGTTGCCGATAATTGTCGAGGCTTTTCGCGGCTTGAAAGGTTGATCCTGCGGCACCCAGCGTGATTGCACCATCGCGGTCATCGAAGACGATCGCCCTTGCCGCTGCGCCGCCCTGGAAACTCGGATCACCAGTGGTTTCGTAAATCGAGTCACCCAAATGCAATACGAAGTCGAGGTCTTCGTTCAACAGCGGCATCAAGGTGGTGAAATAGCGGCCGATGTAATCATTGCAGCTGATCGCCGCGAACTTGACCGGGGTCGCGTCGGTGAGCGCGCGCGCCGTCCGGGTGCGCCCGGTCGCCGATGCGAGGAAGTCTCCATTGCGCGACAACAGGAAGCGATAGAAATAGCGCGTACCGGCGGTCAATCCAGTCACTCGCACCTTTAGGCAGCCATCGGCATCAGCGCGGGCACCAAAGTCGTGGTTGACCAGCAGTTGCGCAAAGGTGTCGGCCATCGACACCTGCACGCGCAGCGTGACATCCGCGTGCTGACCACGCTCGAAAAACCGTGTCCACAACACCACCGCATCCGGACGCGGGTCGCCCGAGGCAACACCCTGCGGATACAGCGCATCGCTCAGCACGATTGAGCCGGTTCCTTGCGGCGTCCCTGCGTCAGGGCTGTTGGAGTCGCTGTCGCAACCGCTCAGACCGAGCGCGCTGGCGCTGGCGGCGACGGTCAAGATGCGCAGCACATCGCGGCGCGTGGTGTGGTTGGTGTTCATTTTGATGTCCCTTGGTTGCGCGTGAGTTGGCTGGCACGGGCTTGCGCCACGTTCTGGCCGCGCCATGGTTCAGATCCCCCCGCGTTTATAGACGCATACCCGCGGATTGTCCCGCTGCACCGCATATGTGCCTGATCGCCTTCGCGCTGAACCAGCGTCCCCGTTATCGACTCGTGCTCGCCGCAAACCGCGATGAGTTCCATGCCTGGCCGAGCGCGGCCGCGCGCTTACATCGCGATGTACCGCAGGTCTTTGGCGGTCGCGTGCTGGCGGGCAGCCACTACTATGGCGTAGTCAGCGTCGTCGAAGCCGCAAGACGCAAGAAGAACCAGACGCTGGTCGACTTCCTGGTCGCCAAGGGCGCCCAGTAGTCCGGCCGGTCGGCGGCCCTTCGCGTCGCGCGCCTTGACCGAGTCAATCCTCCGCGTACACTGCCCAAAAGGTGGCTTTGGATTTCCTACCCTTTAAGGTGACGCTGACGCCGCAATGGGGTTTGCGGGCCATGTTTCGTGATGTCGTGCAGACCGGAATTCGTTCAACTCTGGCGCAGCGCGACCAATTGTTTTGATGGGGGAAGGCCAGTGATGAAGACAGCCGGGAATTTCTGGGGCGTGACCCTGTTCGCGATTCTGCTCAGTGCTTGCGCGGGGACGAGCGATCGAACGGATCTGGCGAGTGCTGGCAACCCAACGAACAAGCAGGTGCGTCACGATGAACCCGGCGAAGCGGCCGAGTTTTATATGCGCAAGCGACTGGCACCCGACATGAAATCCATTCCGGTGGAACGGTTGCTGCAGGGCTACGAACAAATGAAGTCGATGACGCAGTACTCGTCGTCGCTGGAGCAAACTTTCAACAACAGTGCCGATGTCGCTCAGCGCGCCCCGGATGCGGTGCTCGCCGCTTGGTCAGAACTCGGCCCGGGCAATGTCGGCGGCCGCACCCGCGCCATCGTGATTGATCCGGTGACGCCCGACATCATGTATGCCGGGGCGTCGGTGGTGGCGTTTGGAAAGCATCAATGGCGGAGCCAGTTGGGCGCCGGTCAGCGACACCATGGCGAATATCGCGGTGGTTTCCCTGGCAATGGACCCAGCGAATCCGGCTGTGCTTTATGCAGGAACCGGTGAGGGCAGCTTTAATATCGATGCGTTGCGTGGTGCGGGTATCTTCAAATCAATAGATGCCGGTGCGACCTGGACGCGGCTGGCCGCAACCACCGGCAGCAATTTCCACTACGTCAATGACCTGCACGTCGCGCCTTCGAACAGCTTGGTCGTCGTCGCAGCCACCAACAACGGCATTTTCACCAGCATCAATGGGGGCACCAGCTTCACGCAGACATCGAGCGAAGTGCGTTGCCTTGATTTGAGCGTGACCACCATCAGCGGCACCGATACCTGGTTGGCAGGCTGCGGAAATTTCTCGCAGGGCAAGGTATTGCGCAGCGTCAATGCCAGCACGTGGACGCAGACACTCGGCACCGATCCGTTGGATGTTGACGCGATGGGTCGCACAGCGGTGGCGATTCGCGGTAACCGTGCCTATGCGATTTCCACCAGCCTAGTTCCAGGTTTCGATCGCAGTGGTAGCGTCGGTGGCGACTACCAGAACCAGTTGCATGCGTTCTTCCGTTCCGATGACGGCGGCGCCACGTGGGTAGCCACCGTCCGCAACAGTGATCCACACTGGGGCAACACGATGTTGCTTTCGGGCTATTTCAACTGTTCGACTTTGGGCCTGGGGATTGGCCAGGGCTGGTATGACATCGCGGTGTCGATCGATCCCGCTGATTCCAATTACGTGTGGGTGGGTGGCGTGAACCTGTTCCGGTCGGCCGATGGTGGCTTCAACTGGGGGCGCGGCGACAGCATTCATCCCGATCATCATCTGATTACTTTTCACCCGCAATACGACGGTGTGACTAACCAGATTGTGTTCAATGGTCAGGATGGCGGCATCTATCGAACCACCAATGCGCGCGCTGCCGTCGCGATGTTGCCAGCATCTACCGGTAGCAATTGCAGCCCGGCAAACCCCGTGGTCAGTTGGAGTTCGCGCAACAGCAACTATGCCGTGACCCAGTTCTATCACGGCACCGCGTACCCGAATGGCACCAGCTATTTTGCCGGCGCGCAGGACAATGGCGTGGTGCGTGGCACCGATGGCGGTGGCGCTAATGCTTGGAGTTATCTGACTTGCGGTGATGGTGGCTACACCGCGGTCAATCCCGCCAATACCAATGAAGCCTATGCCAGTTGCCAGTATGTGGATATCCGCAAGACCACAACCGGCAATTCCCCTTTCAACAGCGCGATCTCCGGCATCAACGCCAGCGAGGGCAGTGTATTCATCCCGCCCTTTGCAATGGA
Organism: Rhodanobacteraceae bacterium; assembly: GCA_016708465.1. GTDB lineage: Bacteria > Pseudomonadota > Gammaproteobacteria > Xanthomonadales > Ahniellaceae > JADKHK01. The sequence goes on along the minus strand of JADJFT010000007.1, from coordinate 49,567 downwards.
CCCGAACAACAATCAGCGGCTCTGGTTTGGCGGAACACGTGCCTGGCGCACCGACAATGGCGCGGGCAGTTGGGTGGGCGCTTCGACTCTACTGAACTCTGGCAATGACGAAGTCACCGCCATCGCCATCGCGCCGGGTAATAGCGATCTGGTGCTGATGGCGGGTAATTTCAGCACTAACCGCATTCATCGCACCACGACGGCGACCACCGACACCACGGCGACCGCATGGACATCCACGGCCGTCAATGGCTACGTCGCCGCGTTGGCGTTCGCCCCAAGCAACAACAGCATCGCCTACGCGTCCATTGCTACCTATGGTCAGCCGCACGTGCTCAAGAGCATCGACGGTGGCGCGAGCTGGACCAGTGCCAGCGGTAGCGGCGGGGCGCCTTGCCCGATGTTCCGGCGCTCGGCATCGTGGTGCATCCCAATGATGCCAATCGGGTTTACGTCGGTACCGACATCGGCGTGTTCGTAACGCTGGATGGCGGCGCCAATTGGGCAGCCGAAATCACCAGCTTCCCGAATGTCTCGACCGAATGGTTGCAGATCATCGGCAGCGGCAATTCAGCGCAACTGTTCGCATTCACCCATGGTCGCGGTGCGTTCAGGCTGAGTCTGGCGTCCGGTCCCGGAAACTTGGGTTTTGCACAGGCCAGCCAATCGGTGGTCGAGGGTGCAATCGCGCAGGTTCAGGTCAACCGCAGCAGCGGCAGTGATGGCGCGGTATCGGTTTCGTATCAGACCAATAACGGCAGCGCGATTGCGCCCGGCGATTACATCGCCACCAGCGGCACTCTCAATTGGGCTGCAGGTGATGCAAGCCCGAAGAACATCATGGTCACCACCAACGCTGATGGCAGCGCCGAGTCGGATGAAACTTTTACCGTGACCCTTGCGACAGCGACCGGCGGTGCCACGCTCGGCACCAGCACGCACACGGTGACCTTGCAGGATCCCGGCATATTTCCGCCCGGCTGTACCTTCCCCGCGGGCTACTCCACCTCGGCTGGAAGTCAGCCTTGGATCGTCGCGACGGACAGCGTGCAGGAAGGTGCCTGCAGTCTGAAGTCGAACAATGCCGGGCTGAATAGCACCAATGCGCGCATCGAGACGACGAATACTTTCGTCGCTGGCAATGTCACGTTCTATGCCCGAGTGTCGTCGGAGGCCAGCTACGACTGCTTCAAGTTCCTGATCGACGGCACACTTCAGAGCATCGGCAATACATGTAGTCAGTCGGTGAATCCCGGCGTATAAGGCGATTCGGCTTGGACCTTGTACACGGTGCCCATCACGGCCGGCGCGCACACGATCACTTGGTCCTACGAAAAGGACGATATCGTCAGCTCCCTGTCGGACGCCGCCTGGATCGACTTGGTTACCCTGCCGGTCGCGCCGGTGGGAACACCGCCCGTCTTCACCAGCGCGGCACCGGCTGGCGGCACCTTCGGTTCGGCGTATTCGCATACCTACACCGCGAGCGGATCGCCTGCACCAACCTTTGCGTTGCAGACCGGCAGCTTTCCTTCGGGCTTAACGTTGTCGGGTGCCACGCTTTCGGGAACGCCCACGCTTGCAGGTACCTACACCGGTAGCGTGCGCGCCAGCAATTCGGCCGGCAATGTCGATCAAAGCTTCAGTATCACGATTGCGGCGATCGTGCCCGGCGCACCGACGTTGACGACGTTGACGCCCGGCAACACCACGGCACAGGCAACGTTCGCCGCACCGGTGAGCAATGGTGGTTCGGCGATCATTGACTACACGGCGAGCTGCACCCCCGGTCCGATCACGGCGACGGCGGCGGGCAGTCCGATCACCATCACCGGTCTGAGCAACGGCAATACCTACATTTGTACTGTGACTGCACGCAACAGCGCTGGAAGCAGTGCGGTTTCGAACGCCTTGAGCGTCACCCCGGCGGCATTGGTGGTGGATATCTTCAAGAACGGTTTCGAGTAATCATCTAGTCGAACCTGCTGAAAGTCCGGATTGCCTCATGATTTCAGGAGGCAATCGCGGACCGTCAAACCCGCGAAAGCCCGCCGTCGCAGGAGCGAACTTTAGTGGTGAACGCTCGGCCAAGAGCTGCTTCAGCCGTGCCTTCTCACCTTGCCTTGTCGGCCAGCAGGTCAGCACCGCGCCTTGTGCGCGCAGCGCGCGGCAGATCAGATGCTCAGCCGCATTTTGAGTAGCCGCAATTCAAGCACGTGGCGCAACCATCCATGATGATGGTGGCCTTGGTATTGCACCTGTGGCACATGGTCGCGCTGGATGGAAATTTCTCGGCCATGTCGGCTGGCACTGAAGGCGCTTGCGCAACTACGTCAGTGTTTTTTTTTGAACGCGACTCGTACTGTGCGCGCTTATCGGCAATGAGCTTGCGTGCTTCCGCACTCATCTCCGGATCGTGGATCAGGCCGATGGACTTGAGATGTGCTTCAACCACTGTGCCGATCTCGGCGACGATCGAAGGCATGTAGACGCCGCCGGCCTTGAAGTAACCACCACGCGGATCGAATACCGCCTTCATTTCTTCGACCAGAAAGGTGACATCGCCACCCTTGCGGAACACCGCACTCATGATGCGCGTGAGTGCCACGATCCACTGGAAGTGGTCCATATTCTTCGAGTTGATGAACACCTCGAATGGACGCCGCAACTCGTGTTCGGTGCCTTGATTCAACACGATGTCGTTGAGCGTGACGTACAGCGCGTGCTCGAACAGCGGTGACTTGACCTTGTAGGTCGAACCGATCAGCACTTCCGGACGCTCGACCTGCTCAGTCATCTGGATGACTTCGGCGGACTTCGGCATGGCAACCGCTTCAGCAGACTTGCTCGTCGCGGGTTCGAGAAGGGCTCTGGCCTTGTCGTCTGCACGTAACACGGTATAGCCCTTGATCTTTTTGCCGATCTTGATCGCCATTGCTGTTCCCGTCCGATCTAGCGCGTTGTCACGCTGCATGGTTGTCGAAAAATACGCCGAAGCGCCAACGTCGCGCGGTGCTTCACCGTACGACGTTCGTGGAAAGAGGCTCCTGCGCATGGTCATGCGCAGGAGGATGTCCGGATCGGTATTGCGCAAGCGCAATCACCGGTGGACGCGCCTCAAACACCCGCTGACCCGGCGTGTGCGAGACCTCGGCCCTCAATCGCGGAGCGCCTAAAATTCAGCGCCCGCTGGACCGCCAAAACGCAGGGCGAATACATCGCCCGTGCGATTACTTCTTCTTTGCGGCCTTCTTGGCAGCTTTCTTCGGAGCAGCTTTCTTTGCTGCCGGCTTCGCTGCCTTCTTCGGAGCGGCCTTCTTCACCACTTTCTTCGCGGCCGGCTTTGCGGCCTTCTTGGCGGCTTTCTTCGGAGCGGCCTTCTTCGCAGCAGGCTTTGCAGCCTTCTTCGCGGCTTTCTTCGGAGCGGCCTTCTTCGCAGCAGGCTTTGCAGCCTTCTTGGCGGCCTTCTTCGGAGCGGCCTTCTTCGCAGCAGGCTTTGCAGCCTTCTTCGCGGCCTTCTTCGGAGCGGCGGCCTTCTTCGCTTTCGCGACGACCTTCTTCACTGCCTTCTTCGCAGCGTCGGCCTTCTTGGCGACGGCTTTCTTGGCCTTGGCTACGACCTTCTTCGCACCCGCCATCGCATCGCCGGCCTTCTCAACCACGGCGTCTTTGGCACCGGCCATTGCATCGGCCATATTGGACATCATCGAATCATTACTCATGGGACGAACCCTCCAGCTGCTTCAGTTGATTTTGTTGTGGTCAGTGGTCGGCATCCAGTCCCGCCACCGCAACCGCCGGTTACCCGGACGGCCGAAAGGCCGATCGTGTCGCCACGCTCGGCCAAACGCGCCATCCATGGCCCGCTGCATCGTCGGCGTTTGCACCGACACACACTTTGATCTAACGCAACATCCGCAAGGATTCGGACGCGTCGATCAGAATTTTCCGTAGTAACCCTCTTTCAGCGCATCGAAGAGATTGGCGGCAGTGTGGAGTTCGCCGTCGTATTCGATTTCTTCGTTGCTCTTGGCCTCGACCAGCGAACCATCTTCAAGTTCGAAGCGGTACGTCGTGTTCTCGAGATCTTGTTCTTTCACCAGCACGCCCTGGAACGCGGCGGGATTGAAGCGGAAAGTTGTGCATCCCTTCAAGCCTTTTTCGTAGGCGTAGCGATAGATGTCTTTGAAGTCTTCATAGTCGTAGTCAGTCGGCACGTTCGCCGTCTTCGAAATCGACGAGTCGACCCAGATCTGCGACGCCGCTTGGATGTCGACATGCGCCTTCGGCGTGATGTCGTCGGCAGAAACGAAGTATTCCGGCAACTTGGCGTCGGCATCGGTCGCGTAGGGCATCGCCTTGGCATTTACCAAGGTGCGATACGCGAGCAACTCAAAGGAATAGACCTCGATCTTTTCCTTTGACTTCTTACCTTCGCGGATCACGTTGCGGCTGTAGTGGTGGGCGAAGCTTGGCTCGATGCCATTGCTGGCATTGTTCGCAAGCGAGAGCGAAATCGTGCCGGTCGGGGCAATCGAACTGTGGTGGGTGAAACGCGCACCGGTATCGACCAGCTTCGCGACCAGTTCCGGCGCCACCGAGGCAACGCGTTGCATGTAGCGCGAATATTTCGCGTGCAGCACGCGACCCTTGAGCACATCGCCGATCTTGATGCCGTCGCGGATCATCTCCGGGCGCTTGCGCAACATCTCGCCAGTGACGGTGAAGTCTTGCTCCATGATCGGCGCCGGGCCTTTCTCTTCGGCCAGCGTCAACGCGACTTCCCAGCCAGCCACGGCCATATCGCGCGAAACATCCTCCGTGAACTTGCAGGATTCTTTCGATCCATAAGCCAAGCGCAGCATGGTCAAGGTCGAACCAAGGCCAAGGAAAGCCCATGCCGTGGCGGCGCTTGCTGGTGATCTCGTGGCGCTGCTGTTCCAGCGGCAGGCCATTGATCTCGACAACGTTGTCGAGCATGCGCGTGAATACGCGTACGACTTCTTTGTATTCCTCAAAGTCGAAACGCGCCTTCGCGGTGAACGGATCACGCACAAACTTGGTCAGGTTGACCGACCCGAGCAGGCACGAACCGTACGGCGGCAGCGGCTGTTCGCCGCAGGGATTGGTTGCGCTGATCGTCTCGCACCACCAGTTGTTGTTCATCTCGTTGACCCGGTCGATGAGAATGAACCCGGGCTCGGCGAAATCGTAAGTCGAGACCATGATCATGTCCCACAGGTGCTGCGCACGGATGTGGCCATAAATCTTGCACGCGACCAAACCATCATCGCGCGAGACATAGTTCTGCTTGGTCGGCCAATCGCGCCAAACCACTTGGGTGGCATCGCCGAGATCGACTTCGTTCTGTTCCTTGACGTGCACCGGGAATACCAGCGGCCAGTCGCCATCGGCGGCGACAGCATCCATGAACTCGTCGGTGATCAGCAGGCTCAGGTTGAATTGGCGCAAGCGCCCGTCTTCGCGCTTGGCGCGGATGAAATCCTTCACGTCCGGGTGCGAGACGTCGAAGGTGCCCATCTGTGCGCCCCGACGACCTCCGGCCGAGGACACGGTGAAACACATCTTGTCGTAGATATCCATGAACGACATCGGACCCGAGGTGTATGCGCCAGCTCCGGCAACGAACGCACCTTTCGGGCGCAACGTCGAGAATTCGTAGCCGATGCCGCAACCGGCCTTCAACGTCAGGCCGGCCTCGTGAACCTTGCCGAGGATGTCATCCATCGAATCGGTGATGATGCCGGACACGGTGCAGTTGATCGTGCTGGTCGCCGGCTTGTGCTCCAAGGCGCCGGCATTCGAAGTGATGCGCCCAGCCGGAATTGCTCCGCGACGCAACGCCCACAGGAAACGCTCGTACCAGTATTTTTGCTTTTCAGCAGATTGCTCGGTTTCCGAGAGTGCCTTGGCAACTCGCTTGTAGGTATCGTCAATGGTTTCATCGACAGCGTCGCCGCGCTTGCTCGTCAGGCGGTATTTCTTATCCCAAATGTCGAACGAAGCCGGCTGCAGCGGAATTTCCACCGTTTCGCGGGCTACAGCTTCAAGGCGTACCGAACTCATTCCGTTGTTTCCTCCCTCAAGGTGTCGTCATCCCCACCAGCCACGACCCGGATACCGCCCGCGACAGTGCAGCAGCGCTGCCCATCGTTTCTCATCAAAGACGGATTCCGAGAGTTGCAGCGAGGCCTTGGCACCCTGCGGCACCAACTCGTCCAACCTCATGGCAAACCCAATTGGTTGGGTTCATGAAGGCTCCTCACCACTATATGTTGTGACTCAGCGGATGGGCACCTTACGCTTCGTGTCAGAGAGTGTCAACCGCTGCAGCAACCGGATATCGTCGTGCAAACCATTGCTGCAGCGCGGAAAGTCCGTGCGGTTGCAATGGAACCCATGTCCCGCTTGCTGGTCGGAAGAATGCCCCTTCCATGCGCCCCGCGCCGCTTCCCGGAGTCCTGCCGATGTCGATCCGTTCACTGATGCCCGTGTTGTAGTTGTTACTCGCCTCGTCCGCTTGGGCGCACTTGCCGACCGCAGTCGATGGGCAAGCGCTGCCTTCCTTGGCACCGATGATCGAGCGCGCCCAGCCGGCCGTCGTCAACATCAATTCGCAGACGCATGTGAAGGTGCGCGATCCGTTCTTCGATGACCCGTTCTTCCGCCAATTCTTCAACAGCCCGGCGGTGCCGCGCGAACGCGTACAGCAGTCGCTTGGCTCGGGCGTGATCGTCGATGCCGTCAAAGGCTATGTGCTGACCAACAACCACGTCATCGATGGCGCCGACGACATCCAAGTCACGCTCTCCGACGGCCGCACGCTGAAAGGCAAGTTCATCGGCAGCGATCCAGACTCGGATGTCGCGTTGATCCAGATTCCGGCCGAACAGCTGTCGGCGCTGCCGTTGGCAAACTCGGATGAGTTGCGGGTCGGCGACTTCGTCGTCGCGATTGGTAACCCCTTCGGCATTGGCCAATCGGTGACCTCCGGCATCGTCTCTGCACTCGGACGTTCGGGTCTGCGCGGCGTCGGCGTTCAGGATTTCATCCAGACCGATGCATCGATCAATCCTGGCAACTCCGGCGGCGCACTCGTCAACCTGCGTGGCGAATTGGTTGGCGTCAATACCGCGATCTATTCGCCTTCCGGCGGCAATGTCGGTATTGGCTTCGCCATTCCGGCCAAACTCGCGCGCGACGTGATGCGGCAATTGCTTGCCTATGGCGAAGTGAAGCGCGGTTCGCTCGGCGTCGACACGCAAGACGTCACCGCCGAGCTTGCGCCGATGTTGGGTCTGAAAGCAGCAAAAGGTGCGGTCGTCACCCATGTGCTCGCAAACTCACCAGCAGCCGCCGCTGGGCTGCGCGAGGGCGATGTGATCACGGCGCTGAACGGCAAGGCGATCAATGCAGCGAATGAGCTATCGAATCTCGAAGGGCTGTTGCCGGTCGGTACCGAGGTCAAGATCTCGGTGCTACGTGAGAGCGCACCGGTCACGCTTACAGCAACACTGAAACCGACTGAACTACGCCAAGCAGGCGGCGACACCGTCAATGCTGGCCTGTCCGGCGCGACCCTCGGTGACCTGCCCGACAAGTTCCGTCGCCAGGGGCTGAACGGCGTGCTCGTCAATGCCGTCGCCAAGGACTCGCGCGCAGCAACGAATGGACTGCGTGCGAACGACCGAATCGTGGCCGTTAATCAAGTCGAAGTGCGTGATCTGACCGAACTCGAAAACCGCATCAAGACGCGACGCAGCGAACAGTTGCTGCTAACCGTCGTTCGCGGTCGCAGCGCCTTCTACATGCTGGTCGAATAGACCACCGACACTGCGTCATTCAGTCCGGCAGAACGGTGCGCATGCTAACGTGCGCGCCGTTTCTCCGTATCGTCGCCCATGCGTTTCTCGTTGTCGCCGCGCTTCTTCGGTCTTGCCTGCGTACTGCAGTTGGCGAGCATTTCGACTCACGCCCAGAACATCATCGACGGCCGCACCGACAGCATCAGCATGCGCGCGTTTGGCTACGAATCGGTACAACTGTTTCAGGCCAGCGAACAGCGTCGCGTGCGCCTGTCGACCCTATCGACGGTCAGTGCGATCGAAGCAGTGGCGCGCGGCGAGGTTGAAATCGCGCTGGTCGCACGCGGCCCGCATGCGTTGAAACAGGACGAGACCACGCTCGATTTTTACGCGGTCGCCTGGGAAGCGCTGACGCTGATCACTCATCCGGGCAATCCGACACCTTCGCTTAGTCTGCGCCAGATTCGCGATATCTATCTCGGCAAGATCACGCGTTGGGATCAGGTCGGCGGTCCGCCGCGCGCGATTAATCTATATGCCGTTGCTGGCCCGCTGGATGGCGCCGAATATGGATTGCGGCGTGCCTTGTTCGGGGCCGGGCACCGCCCCGTCGCGGCGAGCCGCTGGTATCTCAACACCGAACAACTCGAAGCCGCGATCGCGATCGACCCGAGCGCACTTGGCGTCAGTGCACTATCAAACGTGTTCGCCAACAGCAAACTGCGGGCAATCAAAGTCGAGGGCGTCACGCCTCTGCTTAAGACCATCCGCAGCGGTGAATACCTGCTGACCACACCCCTGTATTTCGTGCATCGCGGCGATCTGATCCCGAGCGACGTGGCGATGCGCTATGTGCGTTTCCTCGAAGCGCCGGCCACGGCAGCGTGGCTGAAGCGACGCAAGCTGCTCCCGATCCGCGAAGCGCGCCTGTTGAATCAGACGTTTGCGAAGCGCGAAGAGCGCCTGCTTGAACTGCTGAAGAACCCGCCCACGCCGATGCCCGGCGAAGTGATCACCACGCCACTGGCGGAACCCGCACCGGCAAGTACGCCATCGCCGACACCCGGAGACGGCGCATGATCCGCGCGCTGAGCTTCGACCTCGATGACACCCTGTGGCCGATCGAACCCACCATCCTGCACGCTGAGCGCAGCCTGCAACATTGGCTGCATGTGCGAGTGCCCGAGATCGCGCCACTCTGGCCGAGCGAGCGCCTGCGCGCACATCGCGACGACATTGCCACGCGCCGTCCCGATCTGGCCCACGACTACAGCGCCCAACGTCGGCACAGCCTGCATGAGGTGCTGGCCGATCAGCCCGAACGCGAGAATCTGGTGGAGTCCGCATTTGCGGCGTTCTACGCGGCGCGCAACGAGGTCACGCTGTATCCCGATGCCGCATCCGCGCTGGTCAGACTATCGGCGCGCTTTCGCATGGCCAGCCTGTCAAACGGCAATGCCGATCTGGAACGCATCGGTCTGGCAGCGCACTTCGAGCAACGGATCTCGGCGCGCGACGTCGGCATAATGAAACCGGATCGCGCAATTTTCGCGCATCTGTGCACACTGCTAGGCCTCGCACCGGCGCAGATCGCGCACATCGGTGACGACCCGGAGCTTGATGTACTCGGCGCGAAACAGGCTGGCCTGTTCGCGGTCTGGTTGAATCGCGATGGTCGCGACTGGCCGCATGCGCAGCGTCCCGACCTAGAAGTTGCCGATCTGCACCAACTGTGTGCTTGGCTGGACACGCACCAGCCCCACGTCCATGGAGTGACCTGATGTCCGACACCATCGCCTTGGTCGCACTGACCGGCACCGATCTCGACGCCTATCTGGCGACCCGCAGCGAGCGCACCCGACGCTGGGTCGCAAGCCAGCACTTCAGAGCGCAACCGCTGACGCACTGCATCGTGCCAAATGACGAGGGCGGTATCAGCGAAGTACTGGTCGGCGTCGTCAATAGCACCGATGTGAACACGCTCGCACATTTACCGCTGATGTTGCCGCCCGGTGACTACGTCTTGGCTGACCGCGGTCTGGCGCTGGACGCGGCGCGTGTTGCGCTCGGTTTCGCGCTTGGCAGCTACCAGTTCGCCCGCTACAAAAAGCCACGCCGTGATCCCGCCCGACTAATGGCGCCGCTTGGACACTATCTCGACGAAGTAGCGGCGCTGGCGGCCGCCACGGCGCGCACGCGCGACTTGGTGAACACGCCGACCGAACACATGGGCCCAGCCGATCTGGCGAAGTGACGCGTGCGATCGCAACACGCTTCGGCGCGAACTACCGCGAATGGATCGGCAACGAACTACTCGACGCAAACTTTCCTGCGATCCACGCCGTCGGCCGCGCCAGCCATCGTGCACCGCGGCTGCTGGAATTGCTCGCCGGCGATCCCACGCATCCGGAAGTCGCCATCATCGGCAAGGGTGTCTGTTTTGACACCGGTGGTCTCGACATCAAGGCCGCCGATGGCATGCGTCACATGAAGAAAGACATGGGCGGCGCAGCACACGCCATCGCACTGGCCGAACTGGTGCTGGAACGGCGCCTGCCGATCCGTCTGCGTCTGCTGATACCTGCGATCGAAAATGCGATCAGCGCGAATGCCTACCGACCGGGAGAAGTGATCTGCACACGCTCCGGACTGACCGTCGAAATCGACAACACCGATGCTGAAGGTCGCGTCATCTTGTGTGATGCGCTTAGCTACGCCGCAGAATCAAAGCCGGCCCTGATGATTGATTTCGCCACCCTGACTGGCGCCGCGCGAATCGCGCTCGGACCTGACCTACCGGCGTTGTTCGGCAACGACGACGTGCTGCGCGACCAACTCGCGGCGATCAGTCGTGAGGTGCAGGATCCGCTATGGCCGATGCCGCTGTGGCAGCCGTACTTGACCATGCTCGAATCCGGCATTGCCGACCTCGCGAACAGCAGCGCCTCGCGTCACGCGGGTGCGATCACTGCTGCCTTGTATCTGCAGCGTTTCGTCGCGTCGACTATTCCCTGGCTGCACCTTGATACCTACGCCTGGAACGACAGCGAACGCCCCGGCCGGCCGCGTGGCGGCGAGGCGATGGGGCTGCGCGCGGTATACGAACTGCTGAAGCGACGCTACGCCGGCTGAAGAATCAATCGACGACGCGCGCTTCGGTGTGCAGATCGAAACTCTTGACCTGTGCCGCCAGGCGTTGGTCGGTACGGAGCAGATCAATCGCATCAGCCAGAATGTGGGCGCCTTCACGAAGTAAGAAGTCGGGCTTCTCGACCACCTCTTCGGTACTTGCTGCCTTGATCACCGCGCGACGCTCGTCGGCGAGCAGCCCGTCGTCGCCACGGGCGGCGTCCTTCCCCGGCGGATCGATACCCGCTGCGACACGCGCCGCCTTGCGGTGCGCGCTTGGCCTCGTTCAGATCACGCTCGCGCGACGCGTGCTTGAGCAGAGACATTTCCTTGCGGTCGCGCTGTTTCTGATATTCCGCGAGGTCCTCGAACCACCATTTGAATTCCTGATCCTTGGCGACGCGTGTCTCATGCCGCGTTTCCAGCAACGGCTTCAGCGCCGACAGATCACCGCTGCGCACATAGTCGGCCGCCGCCACTTCGGTATACGGCAGCGCAAAGTCGAGCGAGCTCTCGCCAAAATCACCGCTGGCCCAAGCGGTCTGTGGATAGGCGATGTCTGGCAGCACACCGCGATGCTGGGTACTGCCGCCATTGATACGAAAGAACTGCGCGACGGTGAGCTTGAGCTGACCGAAATGCACGCTTGGATCGCGTGTGTACTGATCAAGGTCGATCAGATTCTGCACGGTGCCCTTGCCAAATGAGTTCTCGCCGATGATCAGGGCACGACCGAAATCCTGCATCGCAGCAGCGAAGATCTCAGAAGCGATGCCGACTCGCGATCGATCATCACCGCCAGCGGGCCATCCTGCGACGCCTTCTCGGCATCGCCCTCGATCGTCAGCCGACCTTGCGCATCACGCACCTGCACTACTGGGCCTTCGTCGATGAACAGGCCGGAAAGATCCGACGCTTCGGTGAGTGAACCACCACCATTGCCGCGCAGGTCAATGACTAGGCCATCGATCTGTTTGACTTTCAGTTCCTGATCAGCTTTGCGACATCGCGGGTCGAACTCGCGTAATTGGCGTCGCCGCGACGAGCGCCTTCGAAGTCGTGATAGAAGGTCGGCAGACGCACGACACCGATGCGATGCGCTGACTTACCGGCGCCCACGTCGATCAGTTCCTGACTTTCGCCGCCTGCTCTTCCAGTCGCACCTTGTCACGCAGCAAGGAGAGCTGAACCGGCTTGCCATCGGCACCAGGCGTCGGCGGCGAGAACGTCTAGGCGCACGGTCGTGCCCTTCTTGCCACGGATCAGCTCGACGACGTCGTCGATGCGCCAGCCGACGACATCGGTCAATGCGCCCTTGTCGCCCTGCCCGACCGCGACGATGCGGTCGCCGACCTGCAGCTTGCCGGACAGATCAGCCGGACCACCTTTCACGATCTGGCGAATCGTCGTGTATTCATCCTCGCGGCTCAATACGGCACCGATGCCTTCCAATGACAGGCGCATCTGGATGTTGAAGTTCTCCGAGGTGCGCGGCGACATGTAGTTCGTATGCGGTTCGATGGCCGACGAATAGGCATTCATGAAGCTCTGGAACACGTCATCACCATCGAGTTCACCGAGGCGTTTTTCGAAGCCAGCATAGCGTTTGTCGAGCGTGTCGCGAATACCTTGGTCGTCGCGCCCGGCCAACTTCAAACGTAGCCAATCATTTTTGACACGCTGACGCCAGAGCTCATCGAGGCCTGGCACTGCTGGCCCACAGCGCATGCTCGCGGTTAAAGTGGTACTGCTCGTCGACGGCAAAATTCGAAAACCCTTCGCCAGCAACCGCGCGCGCATGTGCGGTCGCCGCCACGCTGAACGTAGCGCGCATAAACCGAACGGCGGAGCCAGGCGCTGGTCGAAAATGGCGTCATCGAGCGCATCCGCATAAATGCGGAACCGCTGATATCAGCGGCGGTGAAGAAAAGCTTGTCGCCATCGAGCGACCGAGATAACGGTCGAAGATGGTCTCCGACATCGCATCGTCAAGCGGCACGCGCTTGTAGTGAAAGTTGGTCAGGAAGCGGGTCGCCAGCAGCGCTGCCTGGGCCTGCTCGCTGCTCGGCTTGTAGCTATAAGCGACCACCGGCTCCGACTTGGCCAAAGCCGCGCCGAAGGGCATAACGACGGAGACAATGGCAGCGATCAGACGCAGGTTCATGGCAATTCTCGATACAACAATGATGGGTCCGGGACTCTGGCCAACCAGCGAATGGTTCCCGCGGGTGCCGTCAGGCATAGCCGGCTGCATGGGCCATCTGGTCGGCATGATAGGACGAACGGACGAGCGGCCCGGAGGCAACATGGCTGAAGCCAAGCGCATAACCGATCGTTTCGATTTCCTTGAACTCATCAGGCGTCCAATAACGCTCAACTGGATGATGGTGGCGTGATGGTTGCAGATATTGGCCAACCGTAATCATGTCGACCGCATGCGCGCGCAGATCGGCCATCGCCTCGCGGACCTCATCCAATGTCTCGCCGAGACCGAGCATGATGCCGGACTTGGTCGGTAGGGTCGGGTGCTCGGCCTTGAACTGCTGTAACAACCGCAACGACCAGTCGTAGTCGGCACCGGGGCGTACTTCGCGATAAACGCGACGCACGGTTTCCAGGTTGTGATTGAACACGTCTGGCGGATTCGCTGCCAACGCCGCCAGCGCCCGCTCGACACGACCCTTTCCGCGGAAGTCAGGCGTCAGGATCTCAATGCGAATGGCGGGACTGAGTGCACGCGTTTCGCGAATGCAGTCGGCAAAATGACCCGCGCCGCCATCCATCAAGTCATCGCGATCGACTGAGGTAATGACGACGTAACGCAACTGCATGTCGGCGATGGTCTGCGCCAACTGCTTCGGTTCATTCGCGTCCGCCGGCTTCGGCCGACCGTGGGCGACGTCGCAGAACGAACAGCGACGCGTACAAACCTCGCCAAGCACCATGAAGGTAGCCGTACCCTTTGCGAAGCATTCGTGGATATTCGGACACGAGGCTTCCTCGCAGACCGTGACCAGCGCGCTCTCGCGCAGCTTATTCTTCAACTGCTGCACGGCATTCGTGCTGGGCAAGCGCACACGGATCCAATCCGGTTTACGCAGCATTGGGCGCTCGGCATCGAACGTCACCGGGTTGCGCGCAATCTTGTCGCGCGCGATCTGCTTCGCGCCGGGCACCAAGCTCGCTTCGACGAGGTTGAGGGGAATGGTCTTGCTGGAAGTCTCGCTCATCTCAGGCGTCCGCGGGTTCAGGAAGGCGCGCATCCGCGGCAGTCGCGGCAAAACCGAACTGCGCGCACATCGTGTCGATCAGGTCGGTGGCCACCACGGACAGCGCGCTCGGGCCGCCGCAGTCTAACACTTGGGTCACCGCCAACCCCTGATATCCACAGGGATTGATCCGCGTGAACGGATCAAGATCCATGGCCACGTTGAAGGCGAGTCCATGGAACGAACAGCCACGGCGCACGCGCAAACCGAGCGCTGCGATCTTGGCATCGCCGACATAGACGCCGGGCGCACCGTCACGGCGTGCGGCGACAATGTCATAACGCGCCAGCGTATCGATGATTGATTGCTCAATGCGCTGCACCAGCTCGCGTACGCTGATGCCGAGCCGACGCAGGTCGAACAGCGGATAGGCAACGAGTTGACCGGGACCGTGATAGGTCACCTGACCGCCGCGATCGACCGGCACCACCGGAATGTCACCGGGCAGGAGTACGTGCTCCCACTTGCCGGCCTGACCGAGCGTGAACACCGGGTCGTGTTCGAGTATCCAGAGTTCGTCCAGCGTGCCAGCGTCACGGTGGTCGGTGAAGCGTTGCATCGCGCGCCAAACCGGCTCGTAGGGCAGGCGCCCGAATGAGCGCACCTGCAGCGGCCGCGAGGTCAGAGCGTCCACTTCACCGCCGGATGCGCGCGCAGTTCAAGTTGCACGGCGTCGTAGGTCGCCCGGTCCGCGCATAAAAACGCTACCGTGACCGACATGTAGCGTCCTTCACGCGATGGACGAATGCGCAGTGAACCAACGATCACATCGACACCGACTGCAGCCAAGACATCCGGCACGATGTGCTGCAGTCCGGCATCGGATGCGCCCAAGGCACTCACTTCCAGCGTGGTTGGAAATGAGAATCCCTGCGCTTCGTTCAGCTCCTTCATCGATTACTCACCGTTATCGAACCACAACCAGACTGAGTCACTCATGCGCTTGAAGAAGCCACCTTCGGCATAGTCTTCCAGGGCGACCAGCGGCGCTTCGTAGACGGTTTGTCCGTCGAGCGCCAGTTTGAAGGTGCCGACCACTTGACCCTTGTTCAAGGGTGCCGACAATGGCTTCTGCACATTCATGGTCGCCGCCAAGCGTTGATATGAGCCTCGCGGCAGTGTCACCAGCGCCGGTTGCGCGACACCCAACTTGGCTTTGGCCGCGTCGCCATGCCACAGCGTGACTTCGCTGACTGATGCCATCGCTTCATAGACCTTGTGGGTCTCGAAGAAGCGGAAGCCGTAGTTGAGTAGCGCATGCGCCTCATCGGCGCGCACTTTCTCACCGGCGGTGTTCATTACCACCGCGATCAGGCGCGTATCACCACGCTTCGCCGATGCTGCGAGGCAATAGCCAGCTTGGCTCAGATGCCCGGTCTTGATGCCATCGACGCTCGGATCGCGCCACAACAGGATGTTGCGATTACGCTGCGTGTGCGCGTTCCAAGTGTAATCCTTGAGCGCGTAATGCGCGTATTCCTCCGGGAAGTCGCGGATCAGTGCGCGCGACAACTCGGCGATATCGTGCGCGCTCATGTAGTGCTCGGGATCGAACAATCCGTGCGCATTGACGAAGTGCGAATTTTTTAACCCGATCTTGTCGGCATACTGGTTCATCAGTGCCGCAAACGTCGATTCCGAACCCGCCACGTGTTCGGCAATCGCGATCGACGCGTCGTTGCCGGACTGGATGATCATGCCCTTGAGCAGATCACCGAGCAGCACCTGCGAGTTCAACTCGAGGAAACTGGTCGAGCCATCGGTGACGGCACCGCCGTGACGCCAAGCGTTCTCGCTGATCGTGACTGGATCGGAGTCCTTGATCTTGCCTGCCTTGCGTTCGGCGGCAACGACATAAGACGTCATCACCTTGGTGATTGATGCAGGCGGCACGCGTTCATCGCCGCCCTGTTCCGCCAGCACGCGTCCGGTCTGGTAGTCGACCAGAACATACTGTTTGGCGCCGACGGTCGGCGGTGGCGGCACCGGCGCACCCGCGTTTGCCGCATTGCCGGCGGGCAGGGACAGCGGCGTAGCGGCAGGAGAGGTGGTTTGTGCGGCGGCGGCAGCGGACAAGCAGAGCGCGGCGATCAGGGACTTCAGGGAAACGGTCATGGAGAAGACGAGACTCGATATGGAAAGGGTTATTCGACTTGCGTCGAGACAGCACGGACGCCCACTGCGGCCAGACGTTCAATCAGTGCATCGGCGGCACCGATGGAATCGACCGGGCCGAGGCGCACGCGATGGAACAACTCGCCGCGGGTAAGCACGCGATCGAGGAGAGGTCGTGGAATCCGGCCGCTTCCAAGCGTTCGCGCAGGCGCAGCGCATTATCACGACTGGCGAATGAACCGGCCTGCACATAGAGCGGCTGCGGCGTGGCGGTTTGCGGGCGTGGTGCCGTGGTCGTGGCGGCGTGTTTCGTATCGATCGCCGCAACCTCGACGCGACCGGTGCCGGTGGCGGCGATACCAAGACGGATCGCGGCGGCATAGGACAGATCAATGATGCGCCCATCGTGGAAGGGGCCGCGATCGTTGACGCGCACGACCAAGCGCTCCCCATTGTCGAGATTGGTCACGCGCACATAGGTCGGCAACGGCAGCGTCTTGTGTGCGGCGGTAAACGCGTACATGTCGTAGGGTTCGCGCGTCGAGGTCAGCTTGCCGTGGAACTTAGTGCCGTACCAGGACGCGATGCCGCGCTCGCGATAGCCATCAGCGCTGTCCAGCACCCGATAACTGTGGCCGAGCACGGTGTAGGGCGAGTGGTTGCCATATTGCGCGCGCGGTTCGGCTCGCGGCACCGGCTCAGGAATAAGGCTGACGTCAACATTGCCAAGCGGCGCACTGTCCTGCCCGGGACCGGAAGGTGGCATGCCGGGCGCACAGAATCGCGGCCACAGGCCGCGAGCAGACGATCATGCCAGCGAGAGCGAGACGTGCCCAAATCACCGGGCCGCCGTCGCGCCGCGCGCGATCTCCTGCGCCAACTGCCACACCGCCATGCTGTAAAGCGGCGAGCGGTTATAACGTGAGATCACGTAGAAGTTCTGGAATGTAATCCAATATTCGCTACCTTCCGCACCCTCTAGAACCAGCAGAGTGGCGGGCGACGCGGGATCGAACTGCTCGGCCAGCGTGTAGC
Source organism: Rhodanobacteraceae bacterium (assembly GCA_016708465.1). GTDB lineage: Bacteria > Pseudomonadota > Gammaproteobacteria > Xanthomonadales > Ahniellaceae > JADKHK01. The sequence goes on along the minus strand of JADJFT010000007.1, from coordinate 32,193 downwards.
CCGCCCGAGCCAACGAATCGATGCTGTAGATGGTTTCGGTTGCGCGGATCTCGGGCAAAACCGCCGTCGGCGCGGCAATCGCGCGGCCGGTGACGGGTGCGCCGCGAGTCCAACCATGGGCGACGAAATAGTTGGCCACCGAATGCACAATGTCGGGCTTCGACGCCCATAGGTCGATGCGGCCATCGCCATCGCCGTCCTTCGCCCACTGCGCGAAACTGGTCGGCATGAACTGCCCCCAGCCCATCGCGCCCGCATAGGAACCTTCAATTCCTCGAGCGGCTGCGGAAATCGGCCGTCCAGCTTCAGCAACTGCTTCAGTTCGCCGCGAAGAACGGCGCGCGTGGCGGTAATAGAACGCCAGCGTCGCCAGCGCATCAATGACGCGGTAATTGCCGGTGAAGCCGCCGTAACTGGTTTCCACGCCGATGATGGCGACGATGATCTCGGCCGGCACCCCGGTGTCATGCGCGACCTGGTCGAACAGCACCCGATTTTCGCGATAGAACGCGATGCCGTCGTCACGACGCTTGGCGGTCATGAAGATCGGCCGGTAGTCCTTCCACGACTTGGTCTTTTCGGCCGGACGACTGATCGCGGCGAGAATGCTGTCTTGTTTCTTTGCCTGTGCCAGCAGCGCACGCCAGCGTTGCACGGTCGCGCGATCGGCATGAGTCTCCTGACGCAATTCGCGCAGCAGCGCATTGCTGCCGGGGTGCGCCTCGCGCGCCTTCGCGCCGGCCACGGAAGTCGCAAGTGCGATGAGAACGATCAAAGCCAATCGAAGCAATGCAGTCATGCCAAATCCGTTCATAGAAGCGCCTAGCCTAGCGCCCACGCAAGCGGTGCGCGTGAATCGACATCAGGATACCGAAGCCGGCGAGCAGGCTGACCGCCGAGGTACCGCCGTAACTCACCAGTGGCATTGGCACGCCCACCACCGGCATCAGGCCGGCAATCATGCCGCCGTTGACCATGACGTAAACGAAGAAGGTCATGCTGATCGAACCAGCCAAGAGCCGCGAATAAGTGTCGCGCGCATTCGCGGCAATCCACAGACCGCGACCGATGATGAACAAATAGGCGGCGATGATGGCGACGACGCCAATTAGACCGAACTCTTCGGAATACACCGCGAAGATGAAATCGGTGGTGTGTTCGGGCAGGAAGTCGAGCCGAGCCTGCGTCGACCCAAGCCAGCCTTTGCCGACCACGCCTCCGGAACCGACCGCGATCTGCGACTGGATGATGTTCCAGCCATTGCCAAGCGGATCGGCCTCCGGATCAAGGAACATGCGCACGCGGTTTCGCTGATATTCGTGCATGCCCTGCCAGAGCACCGGCAGTGTCGCCATCGCTGCACCAACGATCAGTGCGATACGTCCCCAGCCGAGCCCCGCAAGAAACACTGCGAAGGCCCCACTGGCGAGGACCAGCAAGGCGGTGCCGAGATCGGGCTGGTCCATGATCAACCCGGCCGGCAGACCGATCAACAACGCGCATACGGCCAGATTGCGCCAGGTCGGCGGCAAGGCGCGCGCATGCAGGTACCAGGCAACCATCATCGGCAACGCCAACTTGGCGAACTCCGATGGCTGGAAGCGAACCACCTTGAAGTCGAGCCAGCGGTGCGCACCACGGCCTTCGCCGAAGACCAGCACAGCGGCCAGCAACAACACCGTGATTGCGTAGAACCACGGCGTCCACGTCCGGAAAACGGTGGGTGGAATACGGGCGAACACGAACAACACCGCAAACCCGAGCATGAGACGCAATGTCTGATTCACGACTTGACCGGGATCCTCGGCGCTGGCACTGAAACAGCACGACGAGGCCGGCCGCAGCGACCGCCAACAATGCCGCGAGCAAGGCCAGATCAACGCGCGGGCGCTTCAGCCAGTGTGCGAGGCGGTATTCCAAGCGTGCCATCAGATCGAAGTCGATCACGGCGACATTTCCGACTTGGGCTTCAGCAGGTACGCATCAAGAATGGCGCGTGCAACCGGTGCCGCTGCTTTCGAACCACTCGATCCGTGCTCAACCACGACCGCGACCGCGATCGTTGGCGCATCAGTCGGCGCAAATGCCACGAACAATGCCTGATGGCGCAGATGCTCGGGGGTAGTGTTCTCGTTGTATTCCTGATTGCCACGTCGGCGCGCACGCTGTGCGGTGCCGCTCTTGCCGGCAATGCGATAGGGCGCGTCAATGCCGAATGCGCGTGCAGTGCCGGTCGGTGAGTGCATCACCGCCTCCATGCCTTCGCGAATCGCATCCCACATTTCCGGCGACGCGACAATCGGCGGGCCATCCGCAGCGATCGGTACCGGTTGCGGCTGTGCGTCGATACCCGCCTGCAGGCTCAGCAACAAGTGTGGCGGATGCGACACCCAACGCGCCGCCAGCGTCGCCAACGCATGTGCGAGCTGCACCGGCGTCACCACCCAATAACCTTGGCCGATACCGGCGATCACGGTCTCGCCCGGATACCAGGTTTTGCCGAAGCGTTTCTGCTTCCAGCTACGCGATGGCACGACCCCGAACGGCTCACCGGTCAAGTCAAGTCCGGTCGGCGCACCAAAACCGAACGCACGCATTTCTGGTTCCATGCGGTCGATGCCGGTGTCGACCGCAAGGCCGTAGAAGTAGGTATTCACCGACTGCGCCAGTGCCTCGCGCAAGTTAACGCTACCGTGACCACCGCGCTTCCAGTCACGCCAGACCGCACTCTGCCCGGGCAGATGGAATTCACCACTCGACCAAATCGTGGTCTCCGGTGTGCGCAATCCGAGCCGTAACCCCATCAGCCCAATGAACGGCTTAATCGTCGAACCCGGCTCATAGCCACCGAGCACAGCACGGTTGTACAGCGGCCGCTGGACGGCATTCAGCAGTGCTGCATAATCGCGGCGGGAGATGCCGTTGACGAACAGGTTCGGGTCAAAGGCCGGCTGAGACACCATCGCCAGCACCTCGCCATTGCGCGGGTCAATCGCGACTGCAGCACCGGTTCGCCCGGCGAACGCAGCCACCGTCGCGCGTTGCAGATTGGCATCAATGCTGAGTCGCAGATGCTGCCCAGGCTTCGACGGCACCCGCCCGAGCACACGCAGAGCGCGGCCTTCGGCATTGGTCTCGATGCGTTCGTAACCGACGTCACCGAGCAGTAGGTCTTCGTAATACCGCTCGATGCCGGTCTTGCCAATGTGCGTCGTCGCGCTGTAACGCGCTTCTTCCAGACGTTCGCGGTCGTCACTGTCGATACGCGCGACATAACCGATGACATGCGCGAAATCACTGCCATGAGGATAAAACCGAGTCAGATAGGGCACGACTTCGACGCCCGGAAAACGATGCCGTTCGAGCGCAAAGCGCGACACTTCCTGCTCGCTCAACGCATACCGCAAAGGGATGTTGTGAAAGCGCCGCTTGACCTTGCGCAGCGCCTCGAACTGGTCGCGGTCGTCGGCAGAAATCGCGATCACCTTGCCGAGCCGCTGCAGCGCCTCGTCGATATCGCCAACCTGCTCCGGAATCAACTCCAGACGGTAGTCGAGAATATTTTCAGCCAACAACACGCCGTTGCGGTCATAGATCAATCCACGGCTCGGTGGCAGCGGCTTGAGCTTGATCCGGTTTTCGTCGGCGCGACCACTGAATTCATCGTGGCGCAGCACCTGCAACCAGGCGTATCGGGCAAGCAGCACGGCGAGGCAGATCGCAATGATCAGGAACCCTTCGGCGGCGCGGACACGGAACAGGCCAGCTTCCTGCGCCAGGTCCTTCACTGCATTGCGGTCACGCCCGCGCCAGGTCATGCGTCGCGTTGCCTGCTGCGTGAACGCAAATCGTCGAGCAGCAGGAAGATCCAAGGCCACAGAGCGGCACCGACCAGTGGCGCCAGCCAGTAACGCCAGTCAATCGTGAACTCGCCAGCGATCGCACGCAGCAGCAACACCACAATGCGGTCGTTCAGCAATAACGCGCCGACCGCCAATGCTTGCTGCCACATCGGAAAGAAACGTATGCGCGAGCGGAAGCGCAATACGATGAAGCTGATAATCGCCAGCCGGAATGCGTGCTCACCCAGCATCGTGCCGATCAGCACGTCCTGCAGCAGACCGAGCGCGAACGCGAATCCGATCCCGTAGTGTTCGGGTGCTTCGATCGTCCAATAGATGACGATCAGGGCCAGCCAGAACGGCCTCAGTACGCGCAGCGGTTCGGGTAATCCGATCAGCGTCAGCACCGACGCAAGGACGATGCTGAGCAACAACCAGGCGGTCAGGGCACGGCTGCGACTCATGGCACCGGCTCCATTGGCGCGTCGTTGGCCAAGCCTTCCGGCGGACCGACGAACTCTGCCTCCGGCGCCGGCAAGGGGGTCAAAGCCAGCGCTTCATCGCTCACCAGCAGCAGTTCGGAGGAGTTGGCGATGCCAGCCAATGGGCGGGCTTCTGCGACAGCAAAGGTGGCACTGTTATCGGTCTCGACTTTGTAGACAGTCGCAACCGGCAAACCCGGTGGGAAACGTCCACCAATGCCGGATGTGACCAGCAGATCGCCGACCTTAATGTCGGCACTGAATGGCACATGCGGAAGCTCAACGCGCATCGGATCACCGCTGCCATAAGCGATGACGCGCAAGCCGGTACGTTGCACGCGCACCGGCACGGCATGACTGGGGTCGCTGAGCAGGATGACGGTGGCGCGCTCTTGCTCGACATTGAGTACTTGACCAATCAGACCCTTGGCATCAATCACCGCTTCACCGACGAAGACACCATGCATGCTGCCCTGATTGATCAGGATACGGTGCCGATAAGGATCGAGATCAACGTCGATCAGTTCGGCCAACTGCACGTTCAGACCGAGCTTCTGGCGTGCATCGAGCAGCGCACGCAAATGGTTGTTCTGCTCCTGCACGATCGCCAAACGATCGAGCTTGGCTTGTGCGAACAACAATTGCTTGCGCAGGTCGGCATTCTCCAAGACCAGCCCGGTACGTTGAGCCGTGGCTTCGCGCACTGACTTGGCAATGCGCAGCGGCGCGGTTGCAATCGTCTGCAGCGGCGAGATCACCGCACTCGCCGCGATGCGCGCCTGATGCAGCAAACCCGTGCGCAAGTCCACCGCCATCAGTGCGGCAGCGATTGCCAGATAGGCCAGCAAACGCAACGAACCGCCCGAACCTTCCGAGAACAGCGGTGCGCCTTCAGCACTGTAGACCGGCATGGCGAACTCCCGACGCGGCGCTTATTCCGGCGAGAAGAATTCGCTGCCGTGCAAGTCGATCAACTCGAGCGCACGGCCACCACCACGAGCGACACAGGTCAGCGGATCGTCGGCGACATGCACGGCGAGGCCGGTCTCCTCCGAGATCAGGCGATCGAGATCCTTGAGCAACGCACCACCACCGGTCAGCACGATGCCGCGTTCAGCGACGTCAGAACATAGTTCCGGCGGCGTCTGTTCAAGCGCCGCGCGAATCGCACCGACGATGCCAGCTAGTGGCTCGTGCAACGCTTCGAGAATCTCGTTGGCGTTGATCGTGAACATGCGCGGCACACCTTCGGCAAGATTGCGGCCGGAGACTTCGATCTCGCGCACGTCCGATTGCGGATAGGCGCAACCGATCTCGACCTTGATGCGCTCGGCGGTGGACTCGCCGATCAAGGTGCCGTGGTTGCGGCGCACATAATTGATGATCGATTCGTCGAAGCGATCGCCGCCGATACGCACCGAGGCCGCATAGACGATGCCGTTCAGCGAAATCACTGCAACCTCCGACGTGCCGCCACCGATATCGACAACCATCGAGCCGCGCGCCTCGTGCACCGGGATACCGGCACCGATTGCCGCCGCCATCGGCTCTTCGATCAAATAGACATCACGGGCACCGGCATTCTCGGCCGACTCCTTGATCGCACGGCGTTCCACTTGCGTCGATCCGTAGGGCACGCAGATCAACACGCGCGGGCTCGGACGCAAGAAACGCGACTTGTGTACCTTCTTGATGAACTGCTGCAGCATCTGCTCGGCCATCGTGAAGTCGGCGATGACGCCATCCTTCATTGGCCGAATGGTGACGATGTTGCCGGGGGTGCGCCCAAGCATGCGCTTGGCTTCCCAACCGACTGCGGCAACCGCACGCGGGCCGCCGGGACCTCGATCCTGGCGAATAGCGACGACTGAGGGTTCGTTCAGGACAATGCCCTGACCGCGGGTATAAATAAGGGTGTTTGCGGTTCCGAGATCGATCGAGAGATCGTTCGAGAAGATGCCGCGCAGGCTCTTGAACATGGCGCGAATCCAGTAATTGGGAGTGATTGCGAACGTTTCGGGCGCGAAGCGCGCTACGGGTTAGCAAATGGCGCGGGACTCTAACGCGCGCGCGTGTGGGACAAGGCGGTTCCCCAGCAAAATGGCGGTCTTGTCACGAAGCAGCCGATGGCCATCGAAACCGCCCAATTGCACCGCCTGGCCCACCTTGCCCGACTCGATTTGCCGGCAGAGGAAGAACGTCTCCTCGCCGACGATCTCGACGGCCTGCTCGGCCTGATCGCACAACTGCAGAATGCGCCGGTCGCAGGCCTTACGCCGATGGCGCATCCGCATGACCTGTCCGCATCGCTGCGCCCGGATCGCATCACCGAAGTCGATCAGTCTGGTGCACTAGCGCGGATCGCCCCCGAGATGGAATCTGGCCTGTTCCTGGTACCGAAGGTGATCGAATGAGCGCGCTGACTCTGGCCGCACAGCGGGCGGCGTTGTCCGCAGGTCGTTGTTCACGCGATCTCACCGAGGAGGCATTGGCTCGTGCGGCGTCCACAGCTTCCTTGAATGCGTTGATTAGCTGTGATGCCGAAGGCGCGCGTGCTGCTGCGATTGGCGACGGCCCGCTGTCCGGTATTCCGTTCGCACACAAAGACCTGTTCTGCACCCGCGGACTGCGCACGACGTGCGCTTCCAAGATGCTGGCCGAGTTCGTGCCGCCTTACGACGCAACCATCGTCGAGCGCCTAACCAGTGCAGGCGCGGTGTCGATCGGCAAGACCAACATGGACGAATTCGCGATGGGCTCGTCGAACGAGAACAGCGCCTTTGGTCCAGTCCTGAATCCGTGGGATACAACCCGCGTACCCGGCGGCTCGTCCGGAGGATCGGCAGCCATCGTCGCTGCCAATGTCGTCGCCTTCGCGACCGGCTCCGATACCGGCGGCTCGGTGCGCCAGCCGGCGGCCTTCTGCGGTGTCACTGGCTTCAAGCCGAGCTATGGCCGCGTCTCCCGCTACGGCATGGTCGCGTATGCCCCAGCCTCGATCAGGCCGGTGTGATCGCGCGGTCAGCGGCGGACTGTGCCGATGTGCTGCAGGCAATGGCTGGACACGATCCGCGCGATGCGACATCGGTCGACCGCACCGTCGACGACTACCGCGCAGCGCTCGATCGTGGCGTGCGTGGTTTGCGTATCGGCATCGCGCGTGAACTATTTAGCGCCGGCGTAAGTGATGCCATGCAGACCACCGTGCATCGCGCACTGCACGAACTGGAGGCGGCTGGCGCAATACTGGTCGAGATCGATTTGCCGTCGTTGCCACTGTCGATTCCCGCGTATTACGTCATTGCGCCTGCGGAGGCATCGAGCAATCTCGCACGCTACGACGGTGTGCGTTACGGCCGGCGTGCAGCGGCGGTGAAAGGTCTGCATGATCTCTACAGCCGTTCACGGGCTGAAGGTTTCGGCACCGAAGTGAAGCGTCGCATTCTGACCGGCACCTATGTGCTTTCATCCGGCTACTACGACGCCTATTACCTGCGTGCGCAGCAGGTTCGGCGCCTGATTGCCAACGACTTCGCGCGCGCTTTTGCGACGGTCGATCTGATCGCCGGGCCGACGACGCCGGATGTTGCCTTCAAACTGGGCGAGAAGACTGCCGACCCGCTAGCGATGTATGCGGCCGACATCAATACCGTTGCGGTGAACCTCGCGGGCCTGCCGGCGATGTCGGTCCCCGCCGGATTCATCGGCGGCCTCCCCGCCGGCCTGCAACTGATCGGCCAGGCCTTTGACGAAGCCAGCCTGTTTGCCGCCGGACACGCACTGCAATCGCGCACTGACTGGCATCTGGCCATGGCACCAGGAGCGGTGCGATGAATGACTGGCAAGCCGTCATTGGCCTCGAAATCCATGTGCAGTTGAATACCCGGAGCAAGCTGTTCTCGGGCGCGTCCACCGCTTATGGCGCAGAACCGAACACGCAAGCCAGCTGGGTTGATGTCGCTTTGCCGGGCACGCTACCGGTGCCGAATATCGAAGCGATCCGCAAGGCCGTCACCTTCGGGCTTGCAGTCGGGGCGGACGTCGCCGCGGAATCGATCTTCGCGCGCAAGAATTATTTCTACCCGGACTCACCGAAGGGTTACCAGATCTCGCAATACGAACGCCCGATCGTTGCTGGCGGAACCATTCTTGCCCGCCTCGATGATGGCCGCGAGATCACCGTGCAACTGACGCGCGCACATCTCGAAGAGGACGCTGGAAAATCGGTGCATGACGCCTTTCATGCCGCATCCGGCATCGACTTGAACCGTGCTGGCACAGCACTGATCGAAGTGGTTTCGGAACCGGTGATGCATTCGTCGGCCGAGGCGGTCGCGTACATGAAGGCGGTGCATCGCTTGGTGCGCTGGCTCGATATCTGTGACGGCAACTTGCAGGAAGGCAGTTTCCGTTGTGACGCGAACGTCTCGGTGCATCAGCCAGGCACACCGTTCGGTACGCGCTGCGAGATCAAGAACGTCAACTCATTCCGTTTCGTCGAGAAAGCCATCGACTACGAGATCGAGCGCCAGATCCGCGCGATCGAGAACGGTGAGCGCATCGTTCAGGAAACGCGCCTGTACGACGCCGCTGCGAACAAGACACGCACCATGCGCAGCAAGGAAGATGCTGAGGATTATCGCTACTTCCCGGACCCGGATTTGCCGCCGATCCGGGTCACGGCGACCGAGTTCGACGCACTCCGCGCAACGCTGCCGGAACTGCCGGATGCGCGCCGTAGCCGCTATATCGATGCGCACGGACTCACCGCCTACGATGCCAACAAGCTCACCGAGGAACGCTCGACGAGTGACTACTTCGAGGCCGTGGCCAACGCCCTGCCAGGACATTCGAAACTGGTCGCAAACTGGGTGAATGGCGAGCTTGCGGCGGCATTGAATGAAGCGCAGAGCGCGATCACGGCGTCACGAATTGGCGCCCCAGCACTTGCTGGACTGCTCGCACGCATCGTCGATGGCACCATCAGCGGCAAGATTGCCAAGGACGTGTTCGCAGCGATGTGGGCTGGTGAACAGTCGGCCGATGCCATCATCGACGCGCGCGGCCTGCGCCAGATCAGCGACAGTGGCGCCATCGGGCAGATGCTCGACGACGTACTCGCACAGTTCCCGGAACAGGTCGCGAAGTACCGGGCCGGCGACGCCAAGCTATTCCAGTTCTTGGTCGGCCAGGCAATGAAGGCCACCAAAGGCAAAGCCAACCCAACCCAAGTCAACGAACTGTTGCGCGAACGGCTTGGCGTGACCGGCTAAACTCGCAACCTTTGCATTCAAGGATCTTTCATGTCGGCACTGATTTGCGGTTCGCTCGCCTACGACACCATCATGGTGTTTCCGGACCAGTTCAAGAACCACATCCTGCCGGACAAGGTGCACATCCTGAATGTCTCCTTCCTAGTACCGCGCATGCGCCGCGAGTTCGGCGGCTGTGCCGGCAACATCGCCTACAACCTGAAACTGCTGGGTGGTGAGCCGATCCCGATGGCGACCGTTGGCCAGGATTTCGGCGCCTATCGTGAACACTTTGAAGCTTGCGAAATTACGTTGAAGCACGTCAAGGAGATCGAAGACCTTTACACGGCACAGGCGTTCATCACAACTGACCTTGACGACAACCAGATCACTGCATTTCATCCCGGCGCGATGATGCGTTCCTACGAGAATCATGTGCGCGATGTCGCCGGCGTGAAGTTCGGTATCGTCGGCCCCGACGGTTACGAGGCGATGCTGCAGAACTCCAAGGAATTCGCCGAACTCGGCATTCCTTTCATCTTCGATCCTGGCCAAGCCATGCCACTGTTCAACGGCAAGGAACTGTCGCAGATGATCGAGCAGGCGACATATGTGACCGTGAACGACTATGAGTCGAGTCTGTTGCAGGAGCGCACTGGCTGGAACGAGAAGGAGATCGCGTCGCGTGTTGAGGCTTACATCATCACGCGCGGCCCGAAGGGTTCCGAAGTACACGACAAATCCGGCATGGCTCTTATTCCGGCAGCAACCGCAATGCGCGTGGTCGACCCGACCGGCTGCGGCGACGCCTATCGCGCCGGACTGATTTTCGGCTTAATGAAGGGCATGGACATGGCCACCGCCGGTCGCATCGCGTCGTTAATGGGTGCGATCAAGATCGAGCACCTCGGTCCGCAGAACCAACGCTTCGACTATGCGCAGTTCGCGGACCAGTTCCGTCAGCAGTTCGGGTACGCACTGGACTAAAAAAAACCCGCCGCGGCTGCGGCGGGTTCGTCGTCGAAGAAAAACTTCTCGCGTTAGAACTCCTGCGAGAAGCGCACACCGAATGTACGCGGCGGTGCAACGATTGTGTAGCGCTGGGCACCACAGACCGTTTCAGGACATTGCACGAAGCGATAGTTCGCGACGTTTTCATCGGTCACGTTCTTGATGTAGAAGTCGACGGACCAGTTGTCGCGACGCAGGCCAGCAGTCAGGTCCAACGTCGTGTAGCCATCCAGATTGCCGATGATGCCATTTTCGAGATCGCGCAGATCCGAAGACCGTTCGCCTTCGTGCACAATCGTGCCCTGCCAGAACGCGCCGAAATCGCCGAGGTCAAACGTGTAGCGCGCGGTGACATTGCCTTTGAAGTCGGCAGTGACCGGCAAGCGCGTTCCAGCGGCTGCCTGCGGACCACTGACGGGGTCATCTTCGCCCGGCGGAATTGTTCCGGCCGGACAATTGGTTTCCGGATGTCCGTTCGCGTCCAGATAGCCGCAATAGTTTTCTGATAGCTCTGCGTTGTAGAACGCTAGCCCGGTCGACAGCCTCAGATTGTAGGTGGCGGCCCATTGCAGATCCAGTTCCAGACCGCGGATTTCCGCCTGATTGGCATTACGGATTTCGGTCAGTCCGTTTTGCCCGAGCAAGGCAAACTGGAAGTCCTTCCAGTCTTCCTGGAACAGCGCACCGTTGAACGTCACCGAGTTGTCGTTCCAACTGGTCTTCCACCCGAATTCCATATTCGTCAGGTAGTCCGAGAGATACGGATCGAGCGTACCGCGGCGATTGATACCACCGGGCCGGTAACCTTCCGACCACGTGCCATAGATCATCTTCTCGTCATCGAGGTGATAGGCGAGGTTGACGCGACCCAGCCAGTCATTTTCCTTGATCGACTTGTCGAACTGCTTGCACGGTGCGCCATTGAAGGGCACCCAACTCGAAGAGTCATCCCCGTAGGCCGCCGCACAGCCGGCTTCACCGTAGCGATTTATGGGCAAGCTCGAACCCTGCGACGAATAGCCGCGGGAGAATCCAAAAAACCCTCGAGGCTGTTGTTCGACTCGAACACACGCGCGCCCACTGTTGCAGTGAACTGATCCGTGAAGTCATAGGACATTTCGCCAAAGAACGCCGAGTCCTGATCGTCGCGGATCTGCTTGGTCAACCAGATCGTGCTAGCCCAGCCGGTGACCGACAAGTCATCGGCCAAGCCGTCGATCCGGTAGCGCTGTTGGATATCGTGTTCTTGATCCTGCCAGAAATAGCCGGCGACAAAACGGAAGCGGTCTTCAGTCGGCGACGCCAGGCGAATTTCATGGCTCGATTTTTTGAATCGATCTGCCGCCTGAATGTGCTGCGACGGGTTAACTAGTACGCCATCGTTGTCGTAAAAATATGCACCATATCCAGCCAGAGTGTCGTACCAAAAGCCATAGTCGTTGTAGTCGGCCTCGGAATCGATGTCGCGATCCAGATTGGAATAGGCATAGGTCAGATCAAAGTTGCCGATCTTGCCCTGGATCGTCAATGCCGCTTGTACCCATTCATCGGTCGCCACTTCCGGATAGAAGTGCATCAGTTCACGTTCGCCAACGGTTTCATCCTGTGCCGGAAGGCCATTGGTGTGCGTGCGCTGGTAGTTGACGGTCGGCGTGATCGACCAGTTGTCACTCAGGTCGATCTTGAGCGCTGCGCGCGCACCGGCGGTGTCTGCATAGTTGTAGTCGGCACTAGCGCGATCGGCGTTGTTCGCGGTGATACCGATGTCGGGAACGTACGCGTGCCAGAGACATTATCGATGTAGCCGGCGTCGCTACGACTCCAGCCGACGAGGCGAATTGCCGCATTATCGCCGAGCGGCATATTGACGAACGCCTCTGCGACATTGCCGTTATCGCCATCGTGCATCGAGTTCAGCTCACCACTGTACCCGGCCGCAAACGCCGTCGTATCAGGCTTGTTGGTAATGAAGCGAATGGTGCCGGCCTGCGAGCTAGCTCCGTACAACGTGCCCTGCGGACCAACCAGCGTTTCGACGCGCGCGATGTCATAGAGATGTACGTCTAGCGAACCCTGTGCGGTCGTCACCGGGCTGCTCGTCGAGATAGATGCCGACACTCGGTTGCGATGCTGAGTGATTGCCGTCACCGCCGCTGGCAACGCCACGCATGTACACCACGTAGCTGCCGGGAACCTCGGCTTGCCGTTGGAATGAAACGCTCGGCGACAGCTTGAAGACGTCGTCGATGTCAGCGATGTGCAGTTCTTCGATCTGATCGGTGCCAAGCACCTGAATGCTGATGGGCACGTCCTGCAGGTTTTCTGTGCGCTTTGCGCGGACGGTGATGATGGTGTCACGGACCGCCCTAATAAGCGCCCCGATGATCGCCGTAATGGAGCCACTTTGCGGGCCTCAAAACGGGTCTCGAACGGGGGTCGGATTTGCAGGGTTTTCGGCCTGTTGGCAACCGCTGATTTGCCGGTGTGTCGGCGGGTCGGCCTGGGGAGCGCGGTAGAGCGCCGTCGAGGACGATCGGTGGGCGCCGTGGCGTAGCCGGTCGATGGTGGCGGCGCCGAGAGATCTTGTCGGGGAAGGCGTCGGGCCACTCGTCGAAGTCGAGGTTGCTGGTGACGATGGCTGGCGCGTGCGGTAGCGCTCGGCGATGAGTTCGTGGAAGTCCGTCGTGCGGGGCGCGCAGGGGCTTGAGGCCGAAGTCGTCGATGATCAAGAGGTCGACGCGGGCCAGTTGCATGAGCTTGCGGTCGAAGCCGCCGATGGCGCGGGCGGCGTTGAGGCTGGCGCAGAGCTGGCTCTGGCTGGTGAACAGGACTTCATGTCCCTGCCGCAGCGCGCAGTGTCCGAGCGCCTGCGCGAGGGCGGCTCTTGCCGGTGCCGCAGGGCCACGACGATGAGCACCGGCGCTTCTCGATGGAGATAGCGGCCAGGGGCAAGGTCGGCGATCTGGGGCGGCTGAGGCCGGGCAGGCGGTCGAAGTCGAAGGCTTCCAGGGTCTTTGCGCGCGCGAAAGCTGGCGCGACGCAGGCGCGTGGCGAACCTGCGCTGCTCGCGCTGGGCGACTTCGTCCTGAATCAGCAGGGCACAGGAACTCGGTGTAGGCGAGATGGCTGTCGATGGCCTGTCGGTTTGCGGGCTGCGAGCGGTCGAGGATGCCGGACAGGCGCAGTTGTTTGAGTGGCGGTCAGTGCGGGGATCGGGTTCATGGAGGTTCCTGTCAGTGGACGGCGTGGCAGGGCGGCGGCAGAAGCGCCCGCCGCGGGTGTAGAGATCGCTGTCGAGGGTTGCCGCAGTCGACGCTGGCCGCTGGTCGAGGCCGCGGGCGAGGATGGTCTTGACCGTGCGATAGCGCTGATCGCCGAACCTGAGTGGGCGGTCGCAGGCGGCTTCAAGGCGTGCGCTGCCGTGCACCTTCTCCAGCCGGATCGAGCCTCCGTGCGGCGCGCAGCTTGTCGAGCACCCGGTCGGCGAACATCGCCTCGATCAGCTGGCGGCAGCGTGGCCCGATGCGTTCGGCCGCTGCCAGACACTGCTGCGGGCCGACCAGCGACCAGGCCAGTGCGTCGGGCGGCAGATGGTCGGGCTGGGTCATGCGCGCACCGGCGCGCAGGGCCCGTGGGTGGGTGGCGACGAGTTGGTGCGACTGGTACAGGCTGACCAGGTTGGCGCCCGCCTTGAGCCATAGCGACTGCCCGATCAGGCGGAACGGCGCCGAGTACAGCGAGCGCTCGAACTGCACGTGGCCATCGCGATGCACGCTGACCTGCGCCCAGGCGGCCAGCTCCGGCGGGGTGGGCGGGAGCACCTGCAGCATCGGCTACTGTCGCTCGGTCGCAAAGCGCTTGAGCGGCTGTTCGCGGGTGGTGCCGTGGGAGCGCGTGCCGGCTTCTTCGAGGATCCAGGCCTGCAATCTGCCGGTTGGCATCGGCGAGATCGCGGAACTCGCGCAGCGCCAGGAAGTTGCCTTTGATGTACTTCACGCCGGACTCGACGATGCCCTTCTTCTGCGGGTCGCGCGGTGGACAGGGATCGATCTTGAAGCCGTAGCCCTCGGCGCACTCGGCGTAGGCGCGCTGCACCGTCGGGTCGCGGTGGCAGGCGCGGGTGATCGCGCACTTGGGGTTGTCGATGATGATCCGCTGCGGAACGCCACCGAACCACTCGAAGGCGCGGCGGTGGCAGGCCAGCCAGGTGGCAACGGTCTGGTCGAGCACCACCTCGGCGTACTGGTGGCGCGACCGGCACAGGTCATGACGAAGATCCAGGAGGTCGGAACGCTTCGCCGGTGTGCGGAGTCGGAACGATGGGGCCGGCGCTGAAATCGCCCTGGGCGGCTTCGCCCGGTGCGAAGTCCAGGCGCATCGTCGAGGGCGGCGGGTTCCGCCGCGGCGCTGCTGGCGGAAGCGCCGCACTGCGGAGTAGCTGCCGCGGTAGCCGTGATTGGGCGCCGGCACCGCGTGCATCGTCGTGCCCTGCAGGCTCTGGCGCGCTACCACTCGCGAATCCAACGGCAGATGGCGCGGGTCGACCGCCCGTGTTCGCCGCCACGCGTGTCGGCGTCAACGCCACGCCAGCGCCACGTCGTCCGGGCAACGGCTGCGCCGGGATCGAGCCAGCCCATCTGCTCGGCGAGTTCGGCGCAACCGACCCAACTTCTGTACGGCCCATCAGCCGCGACCGCGCAATGTCGCGATCGAACGTCCTGGCGCAGCCGCACCGGAATGTATATTGGAACATCCTCGAATCTCCGTCTGCTCACCGCGCACCTCCGGACAAATCCGGAAGCGTACGGCCGTGGAGTTCGAGCCCTGCGCCTCACCCTGGCGCCATTACGCCGATCATCCAGGTGGCGCCATGCTGAAGTCCTGCAACCTGGCGCCTGAAGGCGATCTGAAGTGGCGCCATTACGCCGATCGATCCTCAAATGGCGCCATTGGCGCGGTGACGGTGATGGTCTGTAGTACCGCGTCTCCGTCTTTCTTGTCGCCGACTGTCGTCTCGGTGGCAGGCGCTGGCGCCGCCTCTTGGGCAACTGCGGCGGTGCTCATTGCCACCCAGATCGCAGCGGCAAGCGGTGCCCGCGCCATGACCAAGCGTTTCCTATTCCAAAATGCGGGTTTCATTGCTGCTCTCCTTCCCATTGGTTCACAAAGTCTGATTGTTGCGCAAATTCGGTTAGCTCGGGAACCTCTGGGTAACGATCAAGAACGGCTCCCAGCGTCCGCTTGAGTGGTGCCAACCAAGGGTCGAAATGTCGCCAGTGATCAACGCCCTCGCGATAAATCGGTTGTCGCACCTGCTCAGAGCTGGCTGTTCGTACCGGCCGATCATTTTCAAAAAACCTCAAGCAACCGGCTTCGAACGGCAAACCGCAGTAATCGAGTAGCTTTCTGACTTCAACTTCGGTGTTCTCGACCATTTGCTCGTAGATCACACGGTGCACACGTCCTGGCAGCACCGTATCGAAGTGCGCCATCAACGCGACGTAGTCACAGTAGTAGCGGCCGATGTCTTCGAGTCGGTAACTGAAGTTCTGGCCACGAGCAAAGAACTGCTTGAATCCCGACACACAACACGCCAGTGGATGTCGGCGCGCATCGATGATCTTCGCATTCGGCAGCGCGAGCTGGATCAGGCCAATGTGGAAGAAGTTGTTCGGCATCTTGTCGATGAAGTAGGGCGTGCCCTGCTTGCGCTGAATCCGCGTTCGCTGCAAGTACAGGTCGCCGAGTTCACGTATATTGTCTGGCGATAGCCCCGCCAGCACCTCTTGATATGACCCGAGCCGCGCATCCGCCGCCTGACGGCGCAGATCACGCGTCATCGAGATGATCTCCGGCAGTTCCATTGTGCCTTCGACCAGCGAGTGGCTCGCGAGTATTTGTTCGATCAATGTCGACCCTGCGCGTGGCAGTCCGACGATGAAGATCGGGTCTGACGCGGTCGCACCGTATCCTGATCGCTGTGCAAAGAACTGCGCGGAGAAGATTGCCCGACTGCGGCACACACGTTGTGTCGAGTCGGCAGCCGAGTAGGGCATCAGCGCATGTCGCTGTGCGTTGCCATCGGCATAGTGACGAAATGCCATTGCGTAGTCGCCTTCGTCTTCAAATGCCTTGCCGAGCGCAAATTCGAACTGACAACGCTGTTCGGGATCGATGTCGCTGCGCGTCAACTGTTGCTTCATCGTGACGATGTCTGCGGTATCGAATCGGAACGTCTTCAGATTAGCGAGGCTCCAATACGCTTCTCCCATCGCAGCATCCAGTTCAACGCACTTGCGATACGCCATGATCGCCTTGTCACGCTGTCCAGCAGTCTTTAGCGCATGGCCATAACTCAACCATAGACGCGGCTGGGCCGAATATCCGATGAGCACTTGTTCGTAGATCGCAATCGCCGGCGCGTAGTCCCCCACCCGACACAGCACAGCGGCCTTCAGGTTCAAGGCACTGGCATTGGCAGGGTCCGCAGCAAGCAAAATCTCCAGTTCACGCAGCGCCAGTACCGGCTCATTTTCCCGGTGCAGGACCATCGCGTAATTTTGCCGCGCGGTGACGAAGCCGGGTGCCAACTCAAGGCAGCGCTGCAGCAAGTTTCGTGCGTCCTCGGTCCGTCCAATACGTGCCGCTAACTCTGCCAGCATGCGGATTGCGGCGACATCGGTCGGTACTTCAAACAACCGTGCTTTCAAAAGTCGCTCGGCATCGGCGATGCGTCCATCGCAGAGCGCGCTTGCCGCTTTGAGTAACGCGGCGTCGTGGGTCGAGTACTGCAAATAGCGAGCATTCGCCAAATCGCTACCGGCGGTGTCGCCGAATGCGGCGCGATGACGGGAGATGGCCATCCAGGCGGACGGCAGATCGGCTTTGATTGCCACCGTGCGCTCAAGCAGTGCCAGCGCGTCGTTACCGTGGCCGCTGGATTCGCGCGCTGCGGCTAGTTCAAGTAGCGCCTGGACAAATCGCGGGTGCTCGCCGACGAGGGCCTCAAGTAACGCCACCGCGGCGTCAAAGTTCCCAGAGCGTAGCTGCGACTTTGCGAGAATCAGGCGTGCATTAGGTTCGTTGTGCACTACGCGCAGGATTTCGTTTGCCTGCTCGCCAGCGAGGAGCGGTTGCTCGATGAGCAAACTGTTCGCGCGTGCCAACGCTGCAGAAATCGAGTCGGTGGACTCGGCCGGAGTACTCACATCAGTTCCCCATTTCGGATCGCCGCGATGGTCGCCATGACTAGTCAACTGTGACTCACGCGGTCTGATGTTCAACGATATCGTGATTCAGTGGCGTCGCAAACAGCGATGAAGGTGACGAGCAGCGCCGAGATCACCCACCGTCTAGTCAGTCTAAAAAAACAATACCCCGCATCAAGTTGATGCGGGGTATTGAGGATAAAGCCCTTGGCGGTGACCTACTCTTGCATCGCTTAAGCGACACTACCATCGGCGCTGCAGCGTTTCACTTCTGTGTTCGGGAAGGAACAGGTGGGACCACTGCGCTATGGCCGCCAAGGAGACGGCTGGAGTCGCGCGTAAGCGCGGACTCGCATGGGGTGATGGGACGTAACAAGGTTAGAGGCTTGCTTCGATGTGTCATCGAGGCGGAAGCGTCTTGAGGTTATAGGGACAAGCCACACGGATCATTAGTACAGGTTAGCTGAACCTCACGGTCTTACACACCCTGCCTATCAACGACGTAGTCTTCATCGTTCCTTTAGGGGACTTGTGTCCCGGGATATCTCATCTTGAGGCGAGTTTCCCGCTTAGATGCTTTCAGCGGTTATCTCTTCCGTATGTAGCTACCCGGCAATGCCACTGGCGTGACAACCGGAACACCAGAGATACGTCCACTCCGGTCCTCTCGTACTAGGAGCAGCCCCTCTCAAATATCCAACGCCCACGACAGATAGGGACCGAACTGTCTCACGACGTTCTGAACCCAGCTCGCGTACCACTTTAAATGGCGAACAGCCATACCCTTGGGACCGACTACAGCCCCAGGATGTGATGAGCCGACATCGAGGTGCCAAACACCGCCGTCGATATGAACTCTTGGGCGGTATCAGCCTGTTATCCCCGGAGTACCTTTTATCCGTTGAGCGATGGCCCTTCCATACAGAACCACCGGATCACTATGACCTACTTTCGTACCTGCTTGATCCGTCGATCTTGCAGTCAAGCGAGCTTATGCCATTGCACACACTGCGCGATGTCCGACCGCGCTGAGCTCACCTTCGTGCTCCTCCGTTACTCTTTAGGAGGAGACCGCCCCAGTCAAACTACCCACCATACACGGTCCCTGACCCGGATTACGGGCCTAGGTTAGAACGTCAAGCACATCAGGGTGGTATTTCAACGGTGCCTCCATCCAAGCTAGCGCCTGGACTTCGAAGGCTCCCACCTATGCTACACAGACGAACTCAACGTTCAGTGTAAAGCTGTAGTAAAGGTTCACGGGGTCTTTCCGTCTTGCCGCGGGAACGCTGCATCTTCACAGCGATTTCAATTTCACTGAGTCTCGGGTGGAGACAGCGCCGCTGTCGTTACGCCATTCGTGCAGGTCGGAACTTACCCGACAAGGAATTTCGCTACCTTAGGACCGTTATAGTTACGGCCGCCGTTTACCGGGGCTTCGATCAAGAGCTTCGCCTTGCGGCTGACCCCATCAATTAACCTTCCGGCACCGGGCAGGCGTCACACCCTATACGTCCACTTACGTGTTTGCAGAGTGCTGTGTTTTTGATAAACAGTCGCAGCGGCCTGGTCACTGCGGCCCAATATCGCTCAATGATGCATATCACCACGATACTGGGCGCACCTTCTCCCGAAGTTACGGTGCTATGTTGCCTAGTTCCTTCACCCGAGTTCTCTCAAGCGCCTTGGGATTCTCACCCTGCCTACCTGTGTCGGTTTACGGTACGGTCCTCGTGATCTGAAGCTTAGAGACTTTTCCTGGAAGCGTGGCGTCAGTGACTTCGTTCTAATGAACTCGTCTCGGTGCTCGGTGTAGAGGGTCCCGGATTTGCCTAAGACCCACACCTACCGCCTTTCCCCGGGACAACCAACGCCCGGTACACCTAGCCTTCTCCGTC
>JADJFT010000007.1:0-7500 GCA_016708465.1 Rhodanobacteraceae bacterium | reverse complement strand
ACTTCCTCGGCGCCGCGACCGATCAGGTCCAGCGATTCCTGTAGTGACGACATGATGGACCTGCTCAAGGCATGGAAATGGGCCGCATAACATAGCGGAGGCATCCTATGCAGGGCAGTGGCCAAAAAACTAAAGTCCGTGCGGTCGAAGAGCGAAAGCAAGTGCCCGGGCAGCCTATGCCGCCACAGACGAGCGAGACAAACGGACATCAAAGTACGTACAACGTTTTGATTTGGTTGGTTTGTGCGACGCGCGACATCACGCAAAATTGCGCTGTTCGGAGCCAAAGCATGTGCACCCTGCCGGCCTTGATGTGTTGGCGCGCATCCAAAATTGACCACCGGGGGTGCGGACGATTTCTTGGACTACCTGGAGGGTAGTTCATGTTTTCATACGAGGATCGGCTTCGAGCCGTGCAGCTCTACATCAAGCTACGCAAGCGGATCGGCTTAACCATCCGTCAGCTCGGTTATCCGACGAAGAACGCGCTCTTGAGTTGGTATCGCGAGTATGACCAGTGCCTTGTGATCTGCCCCTCGGCTACGTGCGCCCGCAGAGGTACTCGCAGGCCGACAATGAGGTGGCCGTCCCGCTCCAGTTGATTGACCAGCTCGACTGACGAGTAGAAGCGCACGCGTTTGCCGTGTCTGGTGATCGCCTGGCCGCCGAGTGCGGTGGCCAGATGCGTCTTGCCGGTGCGGGTGCCGGTGCCGCCGATCTGCTCGGCTTGAACGAGATGGCGCAGCCGCCACTCGGTCTGCTGAAGATCAAGGTGGACGCCTACCGATCAAATGCCTTGACCAGCTTCGTATCGAACTCGATGTCTGCCGTCACGCCAGAAACGTTGAGCCTGAAGGTTCCGGCGAGATGCCCGGGAGTATCCGTGCGCAAAGTCAGACCATTGCCCGATATGCCGCTGCGCTGCACGGAGCCAACGTGAGCCGACCATTGGGTCATGTCCTCAATGGAAAGATCAATCTTGAGACCATCGACCGTCGGAAGCTCGGCACAACTCTTGTCGGCACAGGCGGCGATGGCATCGGCTTGATCGTCGACGGTAAACACGATGATGCGCTGGATATTTGACGCATCAAAGCTGTCGGGGCCGGTGATGTAATAGGCATGCATGATCTTGCCGCCAAGCGACCCGCCATCGTCGTCGACGGCCAAGGTTCCTTTGGCGGTGCCGGCTTGGTCAGCGCTGGCCAATGACGAAAGTAACGCGAAGCTGCACAGTATCGCTGCACGCGTCAGTCTGCTTTGGATGGAAAATTTCATGAGGGTGTCCCAGAGTTGAAGGTTGCTTGATCTCAGTCGAAGATACTTCGGGGTTGCATCGGGGATGCAGTTACAAGCTGCTGGCAGATGCTCGTCCACAGCCAGCGTCTATTCGAACTCGTCGATGAAGACCGCATCACCGAGAGCGCCGACCTCGATCGCGCCAACATCGCAGGCCGCGATGCTGGGGCGGACATATTGGCGCTGATCGGCTGGCGGACAGAATGCGCTTGGAGCGGCGTCAATCGCGATGCTGTGTCCTCCTGGCAGGTAATTGCGCGTCCAGCCGCCATGCGTGTCGAGGCTGCCGAGTGCGAGCGCGCCGAGTGTCGCCGAAACGATATTGGTGGCGGCATTCAGCAGACACGTGTTGCCGCTGCTCTCGATGTTTCCCTTGGCCGCATCGAAGCCGCTGCTCAGCGGCAGGAATGAGCAACCGCCACGCAGAATGGAGCTGTGAACAGTCACGTGGGATTGGTTGTCGGTTCCGCGGATTGCGAGCAATGTGCCTTCAACCCCGGCCGGCAATGTGGTTGGCGCGACCATCGTGACATGGCGCAGCGTCAATTTCGGAATTTGTGCGCCGCCTTGCACGCCAATGGCGGCGCCTCGTGCGCCTGTGCTCGCGGCCGCGTCGGTGAAGCTGTTTCCAGAGAATGTGCTGTTCTCGATGATGACCTCGGTGGGGCCATAGACATCGACGAGTATCGCCCCACCCAAGATCGTCATTGCCGAGGTTGTTGATGAATGCGGAGTCGGAAATCTGCCAGTGTCCCTGTGGACCCGCGATGATCGCGCCCGGACTCTCGAAGACCGCCACGTTGTTGCTGAAATCGCTGTCGCGGATCGTGATTTCGAGCGGCACGTTCGCAACGACTGGACTCAGTTGGATCGATAGCCGAGATGACTGATCACGACTTCGCTGGGTGAATCCCCTTGAAATAGCAGCCCGTTGGTCGTGTTTACCATGTCGGAATAAGCCATGTGCACGCTTCCTCGAGTCTCGATCATCAGGCCGGACGAGGTGATGTCATCTCCGGCGATCATCGAGCGCAGGATGTTGATATCGACCTCGCTGCCGCCCGGATTGACATTGCCGAAGATTCCGAAGCCCAGGTCGCTGTCGGTCAACGTGATTGAGCCGGCGGGTTGCGATGCCAGCACCCTCCACAGCAGGCTGTCAGCGACGATGAGATCACTCGCTGTGTTGTTGACGATCTCCACGCTGCCCGCTTCGGCGACGACGCGCATCGCACTGAGCGTCAGTGTGGCGCCGCCATCCGCCTTGATCGCGATGCGCGCCGCGCCAACCGGCGCGTGTGGCATGGATGGTGCCCTTCCGAGCGGTGGACCTTCCAGACTGAGCTTGCGCATCGTCAAGGGAACGTCCTCGAAGGCGTGCGCGATGATCGACAGTCCGCCGGCATCAATGTGCGAAACGCCCGCCGCGAGACCGACGATTTCGAGCGCCTCCATGATCGGCAATTCACCGTCGGTCAACGCATAGGTGCCGGCACCCAATTCGATGCGGTCGCTGCCCAGGCTGGCGTTTGCGGCGAGGACGGCGCCGCGCAGAGAGCAATCCTGCGGCGGACAGGCGTTGCCTGCCGGATCGTCCAAACGGGTCGGTATGTAAGTTGCAGCCTCGGTTGTGCCACACACGCTCCCCAGGAATGCCACGGGAATCAGCATCAATTTCACGGCGTGGTCACCTCAAGCCCAGGCAGCGTGCCCAGTTCATCCCTGTCCACGGCAAACGGCAGGCGTCGAGGCCAACTGGATGCGGCCTATCGATGCCGAGCGCACTTTGACCAAGAAAATCCGCGGGGTTGGCGACTCGCTGCCTTGACGGGTTCGATCCGTTGAAGGGACCTTGTCGAACTTGCCATGACGTCGGGTTATCCCCGGGCGAGTTTGAGTTCGAGATTGTGCTCAAGGTGCGCAAACACGACACCGTGCCATTGACGATGTGCAAGCGCAGAGCGAAAAAGTAGCCCACCTGCTGAATGCGTCCCGCACAAGGCGGTCCCTCGGCTTTACGTCCAAAACGACGGTGGGCGTGTTCGAGTCATGCCACACGCCGCTGCGCGGGTCGCTGAACGCACTGAGCTGCCAATAAGCAACGACCTTGAAGAAGTGGGGCGTCGCCCAAGAGATATCTCGCAGATTTCACGCGGAAATGTCGCAGATATCGCGACTCGCCACAGGTGTCCGGTGATGCCCCATGAAACCGGACACCTGATTGGCGCACCCTCATGTCATGCCAAAACGCGGATGCGCGGCGGCGAACCGGCCGGACGGCCATGGCAACGGGCGGATGCCCGATACGAGGAATCCATGAAACTCAAGCTCGATGATCAAGGTCACGCGGTGCTGCAAAACGGCATGCCGGTTTACATCCACGACGATGGCAAGGAGTCGCCTTTCGACGCCGCTGCTGCCGCCCAGGCGATCAAGGACCGCAATGCCGAAGCTCGCACCAACCGCGAGCGCGCTGAAAAGGCCGAGATCAATAAAGCATGGGCGGAAAAGCTCGATGTCGAATCGAAGCGCGCACAGGCCGCTGGAGCAGCAATTGCACGGCGAAATCGTCGGCGGGTCGTTCGCCCGCTCGAAGTTCATCGCCGACAAGCGGGTTCTGCCGCCTGAACTTGCGCAGTCCGCGAAGGATAGGAATTCCAAAGCCACTTTTTCCGCACCGCGCGGGGCAGCGTGGGCTGTGGGCTCATGCCGTCAAGCCTCCCGCACGCATGCCGACGCATGCCGCGCATCCGTCCAATGCGTCGTTCCGGGGGTGCGCTGACGCTCGCGGGGCCCTGTGCTCCCACGCGGCGCCTCTCGCCAGATGTCTACCTGGCGCTATGGCCATTTCGCGGGCGAACAGCGACGTCGACGCGATGTTGAAGTCGGTTCGCGTCGGTAGGTTTTAGGCTTACCCGTCCAGGCCCTGGTTCTGGTTCTCGCAGTAGGGCATGACGTCGACTGGCGGATCGAGGTAGCGTGATCTTCGGATACCGAGGTCAGTCCATTGCTGCATCGCTCCGTGAGGAGGGCCGCGGATCGGTGTACGCCGCAACTACGTTCGAATCACAAAGGTGTCCAGCCGGTCATTCATTCTACGCACCCTCAGCGCGTGTAGCCGTGTCGAAGACAGAGCAAAAAGGCTTTGAAACCGAGGTTATTTCGAGATCTTGACTATTCAGACTTTTTACTTTCCATAAGCCTTCGTAACGTGGTTCAATTCTTAACGGGGAATCGCTCGCTATCCGCAATTACAGGGGAAACACCATGCAATGGGATGTTCGGTGTGGCATTCGATCATTGGCTGGAGCATTGCTGCTCAGTGCTTTTCCCTTGGCAACATTCCCGGTGCAGGCGCAAGTCGCCAGCCTGGAGAGTGTGATTTATGGCATCCCGACTTTGAACGGCCAGGGCAACCAGGATTCGTCCCTGCCGGCGTGTTGCGGGCGACAGCAGTCGGCCGATGGGCGCTATGTGGTGTTTGTCTCGTTGGCCGACAATCTGGTCGCCAACGACACCAATCTCGTCTCCGATGTGTTTCTGCGCGACACCGTCGCCGGCACCACCCAACGCATCAGCGTCTCCAGCAGCGCAGCGCAGGCCAACAACCAGAGTCGATCGCCGTCGATCTCGGCGGACGGCCGTTATATCGCTTTCGAGTCGGTTGCCAGCAACCTCGTTGCGGTTGACAGCAATGGCACCAACGACATCTTCCTCCATGACCGCGTGGCCGCGACGACGCTGCGCATCAGCGTCGGTGCCGGCGGCGTCGAGGGCAACGCTTTCAGCCAAAATCCGAGCATCTCGGCTGATGGCGGCTATGTGGCGTTCGAGTCCTTTGCCAACAATCTGGTCAGTGGTGACAGCAACGGATCAATGGATATTTTTCGCTACGATCGCGTCGGCAACAGCCTGCTGCGGGTGAATCTGGGCGTCAGTGCCGCCCAGGCGAATTCACACAGCAGCTTGGCCGTGCTGTCCGACGATGGCAATGTCGTTGCCTTCGCATCACAAGCCAGCAATCTGGTCGCGAACGACAGCAATGGCGCCGAGGATGTGTTCGTTCGCGATGTGGCGGCCGGCACGACCGCGCGCGTCAGCATCGACAGTGCCGGCGCGCAGTCGAATGCCCCAAGTACGCGCCCGGCGCTGTCCAGCGATGGTCAGATCGTCGCCTTCGAGTCCACCGCCAGCAACCTGGTCTCCGGCGACAACAATTCGCGCAGCGATATCTTTGTCCACCAGCGCGGTACCAGCGTCACCACGCGAGTCAGCGTCTCCAGCGCCAATGGGCAGGGCAACGAGGCCAGCACGCGCGCGACGATCTCCGCCGACGGCCGCTACGTCGCCTTTCAGTCCGACGCCAGCAATCTGATCGTCAGCGACAACAATGCCGTCACCGACATCTATCTGCACGACCGCAACGACGCCAGCAGCGTGCGCGTCAGTGTCGAAACTGGCGGTGCCCAGGCGAACAATCCGAGCGTGAATCCCTCGATCTCGGCAGACGGCAGCCTGGTGTTGTTCCAGTCGACCGCGTCCAACCTGCTGGCGACCAGCGACAGCAACGGCTTCGCCGACGTATTCCGCCGCGACCGCACGGCGGCATCGACCCTGCGCGTCAGCCTGGCCGATGCGGCGGGGCCGTTTGCCGAGGTCGGCAATGGCCAGTCGAACCTGTCGCTAAACGGCCGGTCGCAGATCTCAGGCGATGGTCGCTTTGTCGTCTTCGAGACTTCAGCAACCAATTTGTTTCCCGGCGACAGCGATGCCAGCAGCGATGTGATGCTGTTTGATCGGCAAACCGCCAGCCTGGAAGTGATCAGCATCAGCACCGCCGGGTGCTGGGCAATAGCCAAAGTGTTTTTCCCGCCGTTTCTGCGGATGGGCGCTATGTGGCCTTCCGATCCTACGCGAGCAATCTGGTCGCCAACGATACCAACGGCTACTACGACGTCTTCGTCCGCGACCGCCAGTTGGCGCAGACCACGCGCGTCAGTGTCGCCACCGGCGGCGCACAGGCTTACGGTGATGGCGCGGTCAGCATCTCCGGCGACGGGCGCTATGTGGCGTTTGCGTCCTCTGCCAACAACCTCGTGGTCGGCGACAGCAATAACACCTACGATATATTCGTGCATGACCGCGATACCGTGACCACCACCCGCGTCAGCGTCGACAGTGCCGGTCTGCAAGCCACCAACAGCAGTACCAATCCATCCTTGTCCAGCGATGGACGCTATGTGGCGTTCCAATCTGACGCGACCAATCTGGTCGCCGGCGACAACAACGGCGCGTCCGATGTGTTCGTGCATGACCGCAATACCGCGAGCACCAGCCGCGTCAGCGTCGATGGCGGCGGCCAAGAGGTGAATTCGTCAAGTTCCTACGCGTCGATTTCGGGCGACGGCACGCGGGTCGCGTTCGGCTCCAACGCCAGCAATCTGGTTCCCGGCGACATCAACGGGCAGCGCGATGTGTTCGTTCGCGATCTGTCGGCCGGCACCACCAGCCGTGTCAATATCAGTTCGGCGGGCCTGCAGGCGAACAATTATTCCGATGCACCCGCCATCTCCGCCGATGGCCGCACCGTCGTGTTTTACTCACAGGCGAGCAATCTGTCGCCGCTTGCCAACGCCGGCTACTACAATGTGTTCGCGCGTGACTTGTTGCTTGGCGTCACCAGCCTGATCAGCACCGACTCGGAGCGCCGGATAGGGGCAAGCTACTCGACCAGCTCCCCGGCGGTTTCCGCCGATGGCACCTGGGTGGCGTTCGCCTCCGATGTGTCGAACTGGATCTTGCAGCGTGGGCGGAATGGCCCCAGCCAGGACGTGTTTCTGGCCCAGCGCCTGTTTCAGCAGCAGAGCACGGCGGTCATCACTGCCGATACACCGGACCCCTCGGTGGTCGGGCTGGCCTTCCCGGTGGTCGTCTCAGTCACCTGTCCAAGTGCGGCCCCGAGCGATGGCCAGGTGCGCGTGCAATCCAGTTCCGGCGAGTTCTGCATCGACAGCGACGGCCCGGTCGCCAATGCCGGTGCCGCCGAGTTCAGTTGCGTGCTGACCATCAACAGTGCCGGCAGCCGTGACCTGACGGCCGCGTTTTCACTGTCGCAGACGCATATCGACGCGACCAGCGTCATCGAATTTCATTCGGTGCAGGCGCTGCCGAGCTTGACGATAGCAGACGTTACTCAGAACG
>JADJFT010000006.1 GCA_016708465.1 Rhodanobacteraceae bacterium | reverse complement strand
CCCACGGACCGTCCGAATAGGCGGCTTCAAGGCCGATCTGGTTGTTGCGTTCGGCATTCGCGAGGTTGCCGGTATCGACCAATCGGAAGTTGGCGAGATCGGCTTCGGGGCGCGACGAAAAGCGCGCCACGTCCTTCGATTGCTCCTGCGACGACAGTGCAACGCCAAAGTGCAGGGTTCTCTCGAGTTCGTAGATCGGCGCATAGGTCGCACGCGCCACGACACCGGTGCCCTTGCCGCCATTGTTCGTCAACTCGCGATCGTAGACCCCAGCGGAAGCCGTCCAATTCGTGCCGAACTGCATGTAGTCGACACCGATGCGGCGACCGATGGTGAAGGCATTCGGCAGCGCGCGCGAAACGAAGTCGATGCTCTTGGTCGAGATCAACTCTTCCATGTTCATGTTCTGCTTGTACTGGCCGACGCGGACCTGCCCGCCGGGGCCGACCATCAACTTGGACATACGTCGAGCCATTTGTCGGCACGTGGGTCGTAGCCGACAAAGAATTCGGTATTGCGCTCGTTCTTTTGGGCGGAAAATGATCTCGGCGCGCGAAATTCGGCGTCGTCCACGAAGTTCTTCACGTCATCGTCAAAGCGGATGTAATCGGTCTGCAACACGCCGTCGACAAAGGCGTCGTATTCGCCGATACGGTCGAACTGATACTCGGCGTGAGCAGGCAGGGGCAACACACTGGCAACCGCCAGGGCGGACAAACGAAGTGCATATGACATGGTGGCGACCCTTGGATGACGGATTGCCGCGCACTCTATTGCCGATATTTGACCGCTTTATGACAGCGCCAACTAATGTCGCCAAGACGTTGCAGAACAGTGACTCCGGCTACGCCGGTGCGGCACCGTCCGGAATGGCGAGATCCACGCCAAGCGACGCTTCGAGTTCAGCGGGGCGGAACAATTCGAGCACGTGGTCGGCATCGATTGATTGCATTTCCGGGACCCAGACCGAGACATATCCGGGTAACAAACCGAAGCTGCCGGTCAGGTCTGCGCCGTGGATTTCCGCTGGAATACCGTCGTCGCAGAGTCGGTCGCACACCAAGTGGGCGTCGATCAGATCCTCCGCGACATAGACGCAGCGCATATCGGTCTACTGGTCCATCAATTCGACGCCATCCAACCCCTGCGACAGCGAGTGTGCATCGCCACCCTGGGCCAGTTTGATCCGCAAGCGCACTTCGTTGGCCGAATCGGCGTGACGCAAGGCATCTTCGTAGGAAATTTCGCCGGCCTGATACAACTCAAACAGGCTCTGGTCGAAGGTACGCATGCCGAGATTGGTCGACTCCTTCATCACTTCCTTGATCTTGTGGATCTCGCCATCGCGGATGTAGTCCTGCACCAGCGGTGTGCCGAGCAGAATTTCCATCGCGGCGCGGCGACTCTTGCCGTCCGGCGTCGGCACCAGTTGCTGCGCCACCACGCCCTTCAAGTTCAGCGAAAGATCCATCAACAACTGCGGGCGCCGATCCTCAGGGAAGAAGTGCAGCACGCGATCTAACGCTTGGTTCGCGTTGTTGGCATGCAGGGTGCACAAACACAGGTGGCCGGTTTCGGCAAACGCGATTGCGTGTTCCATAGTTTCGCGCGTACGCACTTCGCCGATCAGGATCACGTCCGGGGCCTGACGCAGGGTGTTCTTCAGCGCGTTCTCCCAACTGTCAGTATCGATACCGACTTCGCGTTGGGTGATGATGCAGCCTTCATGCTTGTGCACGAATTCGATCGGGTCCTCAATCGTGATGATGTGGCCGGTCGAATTCTGGTTGCGATACCCAAGCATCGCCGCCAACGATGTGGATTTACCGGTACCGGTCGCACCGACGAACATGATCAAGCCGCGTTTGGTCATCGCCAAGGTTTTCACCACTGGCGGCAGACCGAGTTCCTCAACACCCGGAATGCGCGTCTCGATACGACGCAGCACCATGCCGACCTGGTTGCGTTGGTAGAAGCAACTGACGCGGAAACGACCGACGCCTTGCAGCGAGATCGCAAACTGGCACTCGTGGGTCTTTTCAAACTCCTCGCGCTGCGAGGGCGTCATCACGTTCAGCACCATGTCGCGACAGGCTTGCGGCGATAGCGGCGCTTGCGTGACCGGGGCGATACGACCATTGACTTTCATCGACGGTGGAATGCCGGCCGTGATGAACAGGTCCGAGCCCTTCTTGTGGACCATCAATTTAAGGAACGAGGTGAAGTCCACACTACTCATTTGATTTCTCCGGGCCGGATCGGGAAACGATGCTCAATCCGGCATCAATCGAACAGCTTTTTGTCCTTGGCATAACTCGATGCTTGAAGACGCGTGATCAGACCGCGCTTCACTAGATCCTGCAAGCATTGATCGAGGGTCTGCATGCCGACAGCTGCACCCGTCTGAATCGACGAATACATCTGCGCGACCTTGTCCTCGCGGATCAAGTTACGGATCGCCGGAATGCCGACCATGATCTCGTGCGCCGCAACTCGGCCACCGCCGACCTTTTTCAGCAGCGACTGCGAGACCACCGCACGCAGCGACTCCGACAGCATCGAACGCACCATCGGCTTTTCGCCGGCCGGGAACACGTCGATGATGCGATCGACCGTCTTTGCGGCCGACGAAGTATGCAGGGTGCCGAACACCAGATGTCCGGTTTCCGCAGCGGTCAAGGCCAAGCGGATGGTTTCCATGTCGCGCATTTCGCCGACCAGAATATAGTCAGGGTCTTCGCGCAATGCCGAACGCAGCGCTTCATTGAAGCCATGCGTATCACGATGCACTTCGCGCTGATTGATCAGACACTTCTGTGACTGATGCACGAATTCGATCGGGTCCTCGATGGTGAGGATATGGCCGTATTCGTTCTTGTTGATGTGGTCGACCATGCCGGCGAGCGTGGTTGACTTGCCGGAACCGGTTGGCCCGGTCACCAGCACCAAGCCTTGCGGTACGTCGATCAGTTCTTTGAATATCTTCGGCGCATTCAAGTCTTCAAGCGTCAGAATCTGGCTTGGAATGGTACGAAATACTGCACCGGCACCGCGGTTCTGATTGAAGGCATTGACGCGGAAGCGCGCCAGGTTGGGAATCTCGAAGGAAAAGTCGGTCTCGAGGAATTCTTCGTAGTCGCGCCGCTGCTTGTCCGACATGATGTCGTAGACCAGAGAATGCACGGCCTTGTGATCAAGTGCCGGGATGTTGATGCGGCGTACGTCGCCATCCACGCGGATCATCGGCGGCAAGCCCGCAGACAAATGCAGGTCAGACGCTTTGTTCTTGACCGAGAATGCGAGTAGCTCGGCGATATCCATGCGGCGCTCCGGTGCCAGGCGTAAACTGAACCGACTATATCCCTTTTTGCGGATCTGCAGAACGCGCCGCGAGCAGAACCATGACCGACCTCCTTGATCGATTCCAACGCATTTGCACAGCCGTGGTGCTGCCGCCGGTACCAGCGGCGTCCGTGTGCTCGCTGTCAGCAAGACCCAGCCAGCGGCCGCAGTACGCGCGCTGGCGGCGCTCGGCCAATCGGCATTCGGTGAAAATTACGTGCAGGAGGCATTGGCCAAACAGCATGAACTCGCCGACCTCGATCTCGAATGGCACCTGATCGGCCCATTGCAATCGAACAAGTGCAAGGAGGCGGCCACCCACTTCGACTGGGTGCAGAGTGTCGACCGCGACAAACTGATCCCACTGCTGGCGAAATTCCGTCCCGTGGACTTGACCGCACTCAACGTGCTGGTGCAGGTAAATATCGACGACGAAGCCAGCAAGTCGGGCTGCGCGCCGGAGATGGTCGATGCACTCGCTACCGCGATCGCGGCACAGCCGCGACTGCGACTGCGAGGACTGATGGCCATCCCCAAGCCGAACGCGGACCCGACGCAGCGTCCGCATGCCTTTCGGCGCATGCGCATTCTGTTCGACCGCTTGAAGCAACGCCATGCCGGGGTCGATACCTTGTCGATGGGCATGTCCGACGATTTCTCGGTCGCCATTGCCGAAGGTGCCAACCTGGTTCGGATAGGATCGGCGTTCTTTGGCGAACGCGGACGACCGGCATGACAACCTTGGCATTCATCGGCGGCGGCAACATGGCACGCGCGCTGATCAGTGGACTGATTGCTCGCGGCCACCGACCCGCGCTTCGCGTGGCCGAACCGATGGAATCAACACGCTACAGCTTGGCAGCGGAATTCGGCGTATCGGTGCACCGCGACAGCCACGAGGCGGCACGCGACGCCGACATCATCGTGCTTGCCGTCAAGCCACAGGTCATGGCGACGGTATGCCGCGACCTTGCCGATCAAGTCGCGGCGCGCAACCCACTGCTGATCTCGATTGCCGCGGGCATCCGGCTGCAAAACTTCCGCAGTTGGTTCAAGCCGGGGGCACGCATCGTGCGCTGCATGCCGAACACGCCTGCGCTGGTCGGAGCCGGCGTTACCGGTCTGTTTGCCGATGCCCGCGTCGATGCCTCGGCACGATCGCGCGCCGAGGCGATCATGGCCGCAGCCGGTGCCACGGTGTGGATCGACGACGAAGCATTGATGGACGCAGTAACGGCAGTGTCGGGGAGCGGGCCGGCATATTTTTTCCTGTTGATGGAGAGCCTGATCGCAGCCGCCGAACGGCAAGGGCTAACGCCAGCGGCCGCTCGCACCTTGGTCCTGAACACCGCACTGGGTGCAGCACGTATGGCGATCGCGGACGGCAGCGATGATCCGGCGATACTGCGTCAGCGTGTTACCTCGCCGGGTGGCACCACCCAAGCCGCGCTGGAACGGCTTGAAGCGGGCGGTTTCCGCGATTTGGTCGACGTCGCCGTCGTCCGCGCTACTGAACGCGGTCGCGAACTCTCGAACCAGTTTGGAGCCTGAGCATGGGCCATCTTGCGAATGCCGGCGCGTTGATCGTCCAAGTTATGTTCGGACTCGTCATTGGGTTGTTTTTCTTCCGGCTGCTAATGCAGGGCCTGCGCGTAGATTTCCGCAACCCGTTGTCGCAGTTCGTCTACCGACTGACCAACCCGGTGCTGATCCCGATCCAGAAGGCACTACCGGTAGTGAACGGCTGGAATCTCGCCGCCTTGCTGATCACCTTCCTGTTGACCCTGCTCGAAACCTGGCTGCTTTATCGGCTGGCCGGATTCGGCTTGCCGCTACTGGCTCTGCTGGTGATCGCGCTGGCGATGTTGATCCAATTTGCGGCGACCGCGCTGCTCTGGATGATTATCGTCCGCGCCATCCTGAGCTTTGTCTCACCCGATCCCTACAACCCGGTCGTGCAGACGCTGTACCGACTTAGCGATCCGATCTTGAAGCCCTTTCAAAAACTCGTCCCGTCGATCGGCGGGCTCGATCTATCGCCGCTCTTCGCCGTGCTTGTCCTGCAACTGGTGCGGGTACTGGTCGCGGCGCCGCTCGCCGAATTCGGGCTGGCGATGATCGCGGGCGGAGCTTGAGATGACCGAGATTCTCGCTATCCGCCACGCCCAAGCGTCATTCGATGCCGACGACTACGACCAACTCTCGCCGCTCGGCGAAGACCAAGCCCTGCGCCTTGGGTGCTGGCTCGCCGCCGATCACGACATCGGCTTCGATGCCATCGTCGTTGGCGCGATGCGCCGTCATCAACAGACGCTGTCGGCCATCGAACGGGCTTTTGCCGACGCGGGTAGAACCCTGCCCGAAGTCGAGATCGATCCCGGCTTCAACGAGTTCGATCATGGCGCGGTGCTGTCGGCCTTCTTGGCCACGCATCCGCAACATCGACCGATCGACCGCGACGCCATGCCCGGCCCACGCGACCGCATGCAGGTCGCACGTTATCTTCTAGCGGCGCTGCGGCACTGGGCCAGCGGCGCGATGGATGCGCAACTGGACGAAGGCTGGTTCAGATTCCGCGCCCGTATCGACGCCGCGATGACGCGTCTGACTGAGCGCCATCATGGCCGCGAGCGTGTGCTGTTGGTCACTTCCGGCGGTGTCGTCGGGCAACTGGCGCAACGTGCTCTGGAAGTCGCGGATACACGTTCGGTTGATCTGAACATCGCCATCCGCAATTCGGCAATCAGCGAATTCGTGGTGTTCGACGGCGGCGTGCGCTTGCTCAGTTTCAATCAACTACCGCATCTGTCGGCTCCTGGTGAGCGCAAACTCTGGACTCATTTCTGAGGTGATGCATGGCGCTGTCGCCACTGTTTCCGTTTTCCGAACGCGCACATGCGCTACATGCCGAACTCGCGCATTTTATTGATCATCGCGTGCTGCCGGCTGAAGCCGAATTCGATGCACACATCGAGCAACCGGGCCAGCGCTGGACGATCCCGCCAATCATCGAAACGCTGAAAGCAGAAGCACAGCAACGCGGCTTGTGGAACCTGTTCCTGCCCGACCCAAATCACGGAGCGGGGCTGTCGAATCTTGACTACGCGCCACTCGCGGAACTGACTGGGCGATCGCTGATCGCGCCCGAAACGATCAACTGCAACGCCCCAGACACCGGCAACATGGAAGTGTTGCATCACTATGGCTCGACCATGCAGCAGCAACGTTGGCTGCAACCCTTGCTGTCTGGCCAAACCCGCTCGGCGTTTGCGATGACTGAACCAGACGTGGCATCGAGCGATGCCACCAACATCGCGACGCGCATTCAACGTAGCGCTGATCATTACGTGGTGAGCGGGCGAAAATGGTGGATTACCGGTGCCATGGACCCGCGCCTCGACTTCTTCATCGTGATGGGCGTGACCGATCCGGACGCAGAACCGCATCGACGCCATAGCCAGATCATCGTGCCCAAAGCGACGCCGGGTGTGACCGTGGTGCGCCCACTGCATCTGTTCGGTTTCGACGATGCGCCGAGTGGCCATGCCGAAGTGCACTTCAACGACGCGCGCGTGCCGCTCGATCACCTGATCGCCGGCGAAGGCCGTGGCTTCGAGATCGCGCAGGGACGACTCGGCCCGGGGCGCATCCATCACTGCATGCGTTTGATCGGCCTCGCTCAGCGCGCACTCGATGCCATGCTGCAACGCGCCCGCACGCGCATCGCATTCCATCGTCCACTGGCCGAACAGGGCATGGTGCGCGAAGCGATCGCGCTCAGCCGCTGCGAGATCGAGCAGGCCCGCCTGCTGACGTTTGCCGCGGCACACAAACTCGACGTCGGCGGCGCACGCGGTGCCAAGGACGAGATCGGCATGATCAAGATTGTCGCCCCGCGCATGGCTCAACGCGTCATTGACCGCGCCATCCAGATCCACGGCGCACTTGGTGTCTCCGAAGACATATTCTTGTCCAAAGCTTACGCCGGCGCCCGCGCCCTTAGTCTCGCCGACGGCCCGGACGAAGTGCACCTGACCGCACTCGCGAAATCGATGTTGATGCAACGATGAGCGATCTTCCCCTCGATCGATTGTCGGCGTGGTGCGAGACACGCGTGCCTGGCTTTCGTGGCCCGACAACGGCAACCAAGTTCAAGGGTGGGCAGTCGAACCCGACCTATCAGCTTGATGCGGCGTCGGGCACCTACGTGCTGCGCCGCAAGCCGTTCGGACAGTTGCTGCCGGGCGCGCATGCGGTGGATCGTGAATACCTCGTACTGAGTGCGCTGTACGGTCATGGTGTGCCGGTGGCGCGACCGCTGGCACTGTGCACCGACGAATCGGTGATCGGTGCAATGTTCTACGTGATGGCGCATGTCGATGGTCGCATTCTCTGGGATCCATCCTTGCCCGATATCGCATTCGATCAGCGCCGTGCTTATTACGACGAGATCATGCGTGTGCTCGCGGCGCTGCACGGCGTTGACGTCGGCGCCGTCGGACTCGGTAATTTCGGCAAAGCGAGCCATTATTTTTTGCGCCAGATCGCCACCTGGACCAAGCAATATCGCGCCAGCGAAAGCCAGCGTATTGACGCGATGGAGACGCTGATCGATCGTCTGCCAGCGCGCTGTCCGCATGACGATGGCCGGGTTGCCTTGGTGCATGGCGATTTCCGGATCGACAATCTGATCTGGCACCACGACCAACCGCGCATCATCGCAGTCGTTGACTGGGAGTTAGCGACAATTGGTCATCCGCACGCTGACCTCGGCTATTTCTGCATGGCGCTGCGCCTGCCACGCAACCCTGCCCTGCCCGGACTTGCGGGACTAGATCGCAGCGCACTTGGCATTCCCGACGAAACTGCATTGATCGAGCACTACCAAGCCTTGACCCGGCGCAGCGCGATTGGCGATTGGCCATTCGTGCTGGCGTTCTCATTCTTCCGCTTGGCAGCGATCGCGCAAGGCGTTACGAAACGCACTGCAAGGCAATGCCTCGAATGAACGGGCCGCGGAAGCCGGAGCGATGACGACGTTACTGGCGCAAATGGGTGCGAACGTACTCAGCCGATGACGCGGCGCCCGCGTGACTGATAATGCGCTGTGCGAATCAACCACTTGCACCAAATAGCAAGCCAGCAGCGGCGGTAACTGCCATCGCAAGCGCACCCCATCCGGTGACACGGAGAATGCCAGCGAGCGGCTTCGCCCCACCGACAACGCTGGCGAGCGCCCCGAGTACACCGAGGCACAGCAGTGATGTGACCGAAACGGCCGGAATCGAAACCTGATCCGAGCCGAGAACGACCGGAAGCAGGGGCATCGCGGCGCCGACCGCGAAGGTGAGCGCCGATGCAAACGCGGCCTGTACCGGCCGAGCGGTCACCATCTCAGAGATTCCAAGTTCGTCGCGCGCATGTGCGCCGAGCGCATCGTGCGCCATCAACTGATCAGCCACCTGCTTCGCCAACTCGGGATCGAGTCCGCGCTTCTGGTAGATGCCGGCCAGTTCAGCGCGTTCGTGGACATCGTCGGTCGCAAGCTCCAAACGCTCGCGCTCGAGATCAGCGCGCTCGGTATCGGCTTGCGAACTGACCGAAACGTATTCTCCCGCCGCCATCGACATGGCGCCGGCCACCAAGCCCGCAGTTCCCGCAATCAACACTTCGCGCATCGAGCCACCGGCACTGCCCACACCAACAACCAGGCTCGCCGTGGAAACAATGCCGTCGTTGGCACCGAGTACCGCAGCACGCAGCCAACCGATGCGGTCGCTGCGATGGCGTTCGATGTGGCAGGATGATCGGAGACTTGATTTCGACCAGCGCCCCATGGCGTACCGCCGGCATCTCCGCCCAGCCTGGCCTTGCGGCAACCTGATCGGGCCGGAACTTCTTGCCGCACCAAGAGCCGAGTACCAACTCCGGCGCGCGCCGAATGATCTCGTCATCGTTCGCGAGAATGCGCTGCCGAGCCAGCGATTGTGCCGCAAGCTCAGGAAAGATGTCGTCACCACCGGCGATACGAATCAGTTCGGCGACCCACAAAATACCGCTGATACGTGGCTCGTCCCATTCCTCGAAATACACCCGCGGTCGTTTCGGCAAGTTCGCGGCCTGTGCACGGATGCGATCAATGCCGGCATCGATCTCGGCCAGATAGTCGTGCGCCTTCTTTGTCGCGCCGACCATCGCACCGAGGCGCAGGATGTAGGCGCGGATGCCTTCCACCGAACGATGATTACTGATCCAGACCTCGATACCCGCCTTGATCAGTGCCTGTGCGATATCGGCTTGAATATCGGAGAACCCGATCACCAAATCAGGACGCAAATCGAGAATGCGTTCAATCTTCGCACTCAGGAACGCAGACACCTTCGGCTTCTCGCGCCGCGCACGCGGTGGCCGCACCGCGAACCCGGAAATACCGACGATACGATCTTGCTCGCCGAGGGCATACAGCACCTCGGTCGGTTCCTCAGTGAGGCAAACGATGCGTTCCGGATAACCGATCGTCACGGATACAGCAATCGGTAATGCCAAGCGTTATCGCGCCACTCATGGCGATGCCGCTCATGTAAACGAAAGCGGGCGGCGAACCAGAATTCGATCAGATCCGGCATCACGCACAGACCCGACCAATGCGGCGGGCGCGGCACCGATCCTTCAGCATAAAGCTGCTCGGCATCGGCATAACGCTGGTCGAAGGTCGCTCGGTCTGGCAGCGTCTGTGACTGCAACGAGGCCCACGCACCCAGCTGACTCTCGCGCGGACGCGAGGCGAAGTAACGGTCGGCCTCGGCGGAATCGATGGCGACGACGTTACCTTCCACTCGCACCTGCACGCCATCACGCAGTTGCTTCCAGTGGAAACACAACGCCGCCCGCGAATGCGCCAACAATTGCCGGCCCTTGTCACTCTGGAAGTTGGTGTAAAACGTGAAGCCGCGCGTATCCAATCCCTTCAGCAACACGATACGCGACGACACCCGACCGTCGGCCTGGGTTGTCGCCATATTCATCGCATTCGCATCGGACTCGCCTGCCGCTTCAGCTTCGGCCATCAGCCGCTGGAACGTGGACAATAGTTCTTCAGACAACATCTTCGACACTCCATCGCCGGAGTGCCGAAGCGATCCGGCCGTTCAGGCCAATTACGTCACTTCGCTGGTTCGAGGCGATAACCGTGCTGGTAGACCGCACTCAACACCCAGCCGCTCTCCCCCGTCAGCACCATCTTCTTGCGCAATCGGCTGACATGGGTGTCCACCGTTCGCGTGTTCACGTCGCCGCCGAGATTCCAAACATTTTCCAGCAACGCGGCTCGGCTGACGATACGACCGTGGCGACGGAACAGGTAGGACGCGAGATCAAATTCGCGGTCGGTGAGATCGATCAGATCACCGTTCAAGGTGACGGAGCGTTTGTCGATGTCAAATTTGTAGGGCAGCACTTCCTCGACCCATCCACCGCCGCCGCCCGTGGGCGTATTTGCAACGCCACTCCGACGCAGGACGGTCTGGATACGTGCGATCAGCTCCGAGGATTTGGCCGGTTTGACGACATAGTCATCAGCACCCGCCTTCAGTCCGGAGACGATGTCCTCTTCGGCGGTACGCGCAGTCAGAAAAATCACCGGCAGACGCGCATGCGCCGACTGGCGCAGCCATTCCAGCAGATCGAGACCGGAACCTTCACCGAGGTTCCAGTCGAGCAACAGCAAATCGATCGATTCGGCACCGAGTCGGCGACGGAAATCCTTTACTTCGGCGTAGGCGCGGACCAGAAACCCGGCCTGTTCCAACCAGACCCGATACAAATCGGCTTGGTCACGATCGTCTTCCAGAAGTCCTACTACCACGGCTTCGTTTGCCATTCCTGCTCCTCGACCGCGACTATGCGGCATGCGTCGCAAACAACTGTTGCGGAACGACCGCAACAATAAGTCAGGCACGCCAGAATGAAAAGCCGTACGAACGGGCCGATGACGCGAACTTGATGGTCCGCGCCGCCGGCCGAAGACCTCAATCCACCAGGAAACTGATACGCAGATTGACGCGCCACTCGGTGACCTTGCCGTCGTCGCCGGTCAAGACCTTGATATCACTGACCCAAGCGCCCTTGATGCCCTTCACGGTTTTCGCCACTTTCTTCAAACCCGACTGAACGGCATCCTCGATGCCCTTGCTCGACGATGCTGTGACTTCGATGACCTTCGCGATATTGGCAGCCATGGTGTTCATCTCCCGAATGTAGTCGTGCGGATGCACTTCTCCAGTCTACTCCTCTACTCCGGCGCACTTGGACGTTGTCACCGCAACAATGCGTCGTAACCCGCTCGAAAATCGGGATATGTGAAATGAAAACCTGTCGCATGCAAGCGTGCATTATCGACCTGCTTGCTCTCCGCCGGAAGCGGTGCATTGCTGCGCTCGAGGCGTGGCACGTGCAGGCGATCCGCGAGCCAGTCCAGCACCTCGGGCTGCGGCGTGTTGGCGTCGTCGACCAAGTTGAAGACACCGCTGGCCGCACGCGTGATCAGATGCGCTGCGGCGGCAGCGGCGTCTTCGACATGAATACGATTGGTATAGAGCGGCGGCTCGGATATCAGTAAGGGCACGCCAGAACGTACGCGCTTCAGCAGCATCTCGCGGCCGGGGCCGTAGATGCCACCCAGACGCAGTACCAGCGCATCCCGGCCGCAAGACTGCGCCAAGGCTTCGGCCTCAAGCAGCACGCGACCATTGAAGTCACGTGGGCGGCACGCGGCCGATTCGTCGATCCGTGCACCGCCATGATCGCCATAGACGGCGGTACTGGACACGAACACCAGTCGGCGCGCGCTCGGCACGGCGTCCAGCAGGTGACGCAGAGCATCGATATAAACCGCGCGATAGCTGAGTTCATCGCGGACCGACGGCGCGACGCAGTGCAGCAGCAGATCGAACGCATCTGGCAGCGCGCCCAGCACTGGCTGCGTCAGATCGAGCGCGATCAGATCTGAATTGTTCGGGCGCGGGCGGCGAACGATCGAGCGAATGCTGGCGCCGGTGGCGCGCAAGCGATCAGCAATGCGGCTACCCAGATCGCCGTTACCGGCAATCAGGACGCGCGGCGGAATCATCGAATCACGCCGCTGCGGGCGTCAGTGGCGACGACGGCGGCGAACGATCGTGCCGCACCGGCCTCGGCAGATAGCGCAGCCAAATCAGCCAGACCACGAGCGCATCGAGGATAATCAGCGCCTGCCATAGGTACAGATGGAACCAGTCGAACCACAGGCGATGGCATTCCTGCCCCGGCACACATTTCGCAGTCTCCCATTCGCCCAAATAGAACAAACTGATGATGCGGACGATGTTCAGACTCTGGATGGCGATGAAGCCGAGGCCGAAGCCAATGAATCGGTGCTTCCAAGGGGCCGGAAAGGCGAAGATCGCAGCGAACAGGATGATCACCGCTTCGACGCCGTTGCAGCCACGCTCGATCGCCACGCCCCAAGCGACCGAAGTGCTCTGAATGACGTTACCGAAGGTCTTCACCGAATCGTCGAACAACAAAATCAGCCAGGTCGAAAACGTCGCGAGGCTTTCGGTGAACGGCAGGATCACGTGCTTTTCAACCGGACCCAGCACTTCCAAAGTGAACAGGACGGCGAGCAGAACGAGGAACAGGATCGAGAAACGCAGCATGCCGGGAACACGAAGGAATCGAAGTCGCCGATGCTAGCATCCCGGCATGAATCCTTCGCCGAATCTGTTCCTGATCGGGCCGATGGGCGCGGGCAAGAGTACGATCGGCCGGCGTCTTGCGGCTCATTTCGCGCTGCCCTTCGTCGATCTGGATGAAGAGCTCGAACGCCGCAACGGCGTCAGCATCGCGTTGATCTTCGAACTCGAAGGCGAAGACGGATTTCGCCAGCGCGAATCGCGACTGATCGAGGAACTGGCGCAACAGGAAGGCGTGGTGCTCGCCACCGGCGGTGGCGCTGTCTTGGCGGAAGCGAATCGCCGCCAGTTGCATGCGCACGGCTTCGTACTTTATCTGTCGACAACGGTGTCGCAGCAACTCACACGCCTGGCACGTGATGCCAAACGTCCACTTTTGCGCACACCCGACCGGCGCGAGCGCCTGGAAGCCATGGCGCAACTGCGTAATCCGCTGTACGAGGAAATCGCTGATATGAGCGTCACCGGTTCGAATTCCGCCGTCGCCCTAGCCGCTCGTCAAATCGCGGGGCGCTTGGAAACACAATGGCAGCGCGCTGGAGTGACGGCATGAAGCGCGTCGTCGAAGTGCAACTCGGTGTGCGCAGTTATCCGGTCACGATCGC
Source organism: Rhodanobacteraceae bacterium (assembly GCA_016708465.1). Taxonomy (GTDB): domain Bacteria; phylum Pseudomonadota; class Gammaproteobacteria; order Xanthomonadales; family Ahniellaceae; genus JADKHK01. The sequence goes on along the minus strand of JADJFT010000006.1, from coordinate 391,755 downwards.
ACCCGGACTGCTCGATGATCCAGCGGCGATCAAGGCCACGGTGACGGGTCGCCACGCGCTGATCGTCAGCAACGAGGTGGTCGCGCCGCTGGCACTCGAACGCGTACGACAGGCACTGGCTACGCACGGTCTGGCAAGCGTGGTGCTACCCGATGGTGAGGTTCAGAAGTCGCTCGCCAGTACCGATCGCCTGCTCACCGCGCTGGCGAAGATGGGTGCCAGCCGTGACGCCACGCTGATTGCGCTGGGCGGCGGCGTGATCGGCGACTTGGCCGGTTTTGCAGCGGCGCTATGGATGCGCGGCGTGCCCTTTGTACAAATTCCGACAACGCTGCTGGCCATGGTCGACTCCTCGGTTGGTGGCAAGACGGCGGTGAATTTGACGCAGGGGAAAAACTTGGTCGGCGCCTTCCATCAGCCACGCGCGGTGCTGATCGACCCGAACCTGCTGGCGACGCTGCCGAAGCGCGAATTACGAGCGGGGTTTGCTGAAGTGGTCAAATACGGCGCGATCGGTGATCACGCGTTCTTCAGCTGGCTTGAACATCACGCCGAAGCGCTGCTGATGTTGAAGTCGGACAGCACCGTCGAAGCCATCGAACGCAGCGTACGCCACAAAGCCGGTGTGGTCGCTCGCGACGAACGCGAAGACGGCGAGCGCGCACTGCTGAACTTCGGCCACACCTTTGGCCACGCGATCGAGACGCTGGGCGAATACCATGGACTGAATCATGGCGAAGCAGTCGCCGTCGGCATGGTGCTGGCGGCCGAATTGTCGGCGCGAATTGGCATGGCCAGTAGCGCCGACTTGAATCGCCTGAATGACCTGCTGGTTCGCCTCGGATTACCGACGCGCATTCCACCTGCCTATGCCGCCGAAAAACTGCTCGATGCAATGCGTCTCGACAAGAAGGCGCTCAGTGGCCAAATCCGCCTGATCCTGTGGCGTGGCATCGGCCACGCTGAAATTGTCGCGTCGGTACCAGAGGCCAAGATTTTGGAAACGTTACGGGCGGGCGGCGCCGTTTGACCGCACTGGTGCGCCAACTCGCACAACCCGATTGCGCCAACCTGAGAATGCGACTTGCGACGGAGATCATTCCACCGTGATCGTGACCGGCGCCGACATCACCGGAGGATCGTGCGGGCGATGCATGTGGTCGCCAAGCAACAACTGCAATCTGTGACGACCGGGTGCGAGCGTCAATATCGCCTCGGTCTGACCGCCGCCGAAATGGCGATGTTGGGTATCGTTCGGAATCACCTCACCGGCTTTCGGTGGTGCTTCGACATCGATCAGCAAATGATGATGCCCGGTGTTCGGATGCGCGATGCCAGCTGGGGCGACGCCCATGCCATGTAGACCGAAACGCACCGTGAATTCCTGCTTCACGATCGCGGCGTCGGTCGGCTCGATGAAGTAGACGCCGGCGCCAGCTGGTGCCGGTGTCGGGACGGGTGCCGCGACATCGGCTGCGAATGCCGCCGCGGACAGCAAAACCAGACTTGAAAGCAGCAAACGCATAATCATCTCCATGCGATGGTGGCGCGTTCATCATAGTCCCAACCTTGCCAAGAGCCGACAATGCCCGCGACGCCACCCCCGCTGCAATCCGCGACCGCGCCGCCCGAAGGCGGCTTCGCCACATTGCGTGCGCTCTGGCCGTACGTTTGGCGCTTCCGCCTGCGCATCATCGTCGCGATGGTGTTCTTGATCGGTGCAAAGGCAGCAACGATCAGTATTTCACTGCTGCTCAAGCAGATCGTCGATGCGCTCGATCCCAAGCTCGCACCGCTGACGGTACCGGTGCTGCTGCTCGCGACTTATGGTGCGCTCAGGCTCGCATCGACCCTGTTCACCGAGTTGCGCCAAATCGTTTTCGCGCGGGTGATGGCGCGCACCGCGCGCTCGATCACGCTGGCGGTATTCGAACATCTGCATGCGTTGTCGCTGAGATTTCATCTAGAACGCCGCACCGGCGGCATTTCGCGTGACCTCGAACGCGGCATGGGCGCGGTGTCGGACCTGCTCGACTGGACCGTCTACACGATCCTGCCGACCGTGCTCGAGATCACCATCGTCTGTGTCATCCTGATCCGCAGCTTCGACGCGTCGTTCGCATGGATCACGCTCGGCACACTGACACTGTACGTCGCGTTTACCTTCGCCGTGACCGAGTGGCGCATCCGCTACTACAAGGCGATGAACGAAGCCGACACGAATGCCAATGCGCGCGCCATCGATTCATTACTGAATTACGAAACCGTCAAGTATTTCAACAACGAATCCTTCGAGGCAGAGCGCTACGACAACGGCCTGAAGACGCTGGAGGACGCCCGTGTGCGCAGCCTGAAAACGCTGGCATTGCTCAACATCGGCCAGAGTTCAATCGTCGCGATCGGCTTGTCACTGCTGGTCTGGCGCGCCGCAGCCGGCGTAGTCGCCGGACACATGAGCATCGGCGACATGGTGTTGGTGAACGCGTTCCTGCTGCAATTGTCGATGCCGCTGAACTACCTCGGCATGGTCTATCGCGAAGTCAAGCAGGCAATGACCCACATTGAGCGCATGTTCGCCCTGCTGGCGGAATCCCGCGATGTGCAGGACGCGACCGATGCAAAATCGCTGATCGCGGGCGCCGCATCGGTGCGCTTTGAACGGGTTGGCTTCGGCTACGACCCGCGTCGCAGCATCCTGCATGAACTGAGTTTTGAGATTCCCGCCGGGCAAACCGTGGCGGTGGTCGGGGCGACAGGTGCCGGCAAGTCGACACTGGCACGCCTGCTGTATCGCTTCTACGACGTCGATAGCGGCCGCATCACCCTGAATGGTCAGGACCTGCGCGCGGTCACGCAAAGTTCGCTGCGCGCGCCATCGGCATCGTTCCCCAAGACACCGTGCTGTTTAATGACACGATTTATTTCAACATCGCTTATGGCCGCCCGGGCGCGACCCGCGAAGAAGTCATCGCGGCCGCACGCGGGGCACAGATTCTCGACTTGATCGAGCGCCTGCCGGACGGTTTCGAATCGCAAGTCGGCGAACGCGGGCTGAAGCTGTCTGGTGGTGAGAAACAACGCGTCGCAATCGCACGGACCTTGCTCAAGAACCCGCCGTTGCTGATTCTCGACGAAGCCACGTCGGCACTGGATACCGGCACCGAGCGCTTGATTCAGGCGCAATTGGATGAGGTCGCACGCGGCCGCACGACCCTGATTATCGCGCACCGACTCTCGACCATCGTCGATGCCGACCGCATCCTGGTACTCGACGGCGGGCGTCTGGTCGAGTCCGGACGCCATGCCGAACTGCTCAGCAGCAACGGTCGCTATGCCGATCTGTGGCGTATGCAGGCCGAAGCGCACGCGCCCGAAGCAGACCCGGACTGACCGAAGCTGTGCCAAAATCGCCGTCCTTGCCGCCGTTCCCGGGCGCAAACCTTTGGATGGACGATGGCCAAGACGATGCGGATTGCAGCGATGAGTGTCGGTGCTGCGGAAATCGAGCAGATCAAGTCGATGATGAATTCGCTGCGCGGCGATGCCGGCGCACACTGGGAATGGATCGCCGACAGCAATACCGCAGATGCGCTGATCATCGACGCCGACTCACTCTACGGCCACATGGATTGGTTGCGCGCACAGTCGTCGGGTCGCAACGTGATCTGCCTGACGGCTTCCAGCGGCCACGATCAAGACAACGTGTTGCATCGTCCAATCGGCGTCGGCGGCCTCAAGGCATGCTTGTTGCGTGCTGCCGGTGGTTCGGTCGAAACAACCGTATCGGCACCGACGCCGGCGCCGCAACCGATGCCGGCAGTCTCAGCGCCGGCGTCGACACCAGCCGCAGCAGCTGCTGCGGTCATGCCCAAGCGCATCACCGGACAACAACCGCTGGTGACCGCTGCCGTTGCACCGCCGACAGCGACTGCGACCGCAACACCGGCACCGACCGGTATCAGTGCGCCGTCGCTGCTGCCACGCCGCGTCACCGGACAACAACCAGCAATTACTGCGGCGACGCCACCGCCAGTCGCAACGCCAGCCCCGGCGCCAATTCCTGCGCCGGCACCAGCACCAGCACCGGCCGCGCCAGCGCAGCGCGCACTCACGCTCGCCGATTACTGCCTGCCTGAGCACTTGGGTGATGCACGCAAACTCGAACGCGACGGTCAGCCGCCGCTGATCGTCGACGCCGCAGCCGACCGTTACTACGGCGGCCTGACGCTGAAGCCCCTGCTGCCGTATTGTCTCGGCGCGATCATGGCCAATGAATGGAAACCGGTGCCGGCGGCCGACATCGAAAAGCTGCGCGCGATGAACGCAGGCCTGCCGCTTTCACGCCTGCTCTGGCTATACGTGATCGGCACGTCGAACGGCACCATGTTGCTGCCCGGCTTCGATCTCAACGGCAAGTTCAAGCTGATCAAGTGGCCGCAGATCGAACGTGAATTCCCGAAGCATTTCCGCATCGGTACCGCGATGATGAAAGGCCCGGCGACGCTGTCCGAGATTGCCGATGGTTCCGGCGCTTCGGTCGGCGAAGTGATCGACTTCGTCAATGCGTACGCGGCAATCGGTTTTGCCGTGCAAGATGGCGACCTACCGATCAGCGATCGCCGCGCACTGGTTGAACGACTGCGCACACGCGCTGCCTAAATACTGATTATTCTTTGGAGACGTCAATGTTCCGTACTGCACTTATTTCGCTTGCCCTTGCCGCCACCAGCGTCGTCGCATCCGCGCAAACCACGGCCAAAGCCGACACCAATCCGGCACCGACCACGATCACCGCACCGAGCAAGGTGCGTCTGAATACCAACATGGGCCAGATCGTGATCGAGCTTGATGCTGCGAAGGCACCGAAGACGGTGGAGAACTTCCTGCAATACGTGAAGGACAAGCATTACGACGGCACCGTGTTCCATCGCGTGATCCCGACCTTCATGATTCAGGGCGGCGGCTTCACTGCCGACATGTCGCAGAAGCCGACGCGCGCACCGGTTCAGAACGAGGCCGACAACGGCTTGTCGAATGTGCGCGGCTCGGTCGCCATGGCGCGCACCATGGACCCGCATTCGGGCGCGGCGCAGTTCTTCATCAATGTCGTCGACAACGCCAACCTCAATCACGTGAGCAAGGAAAACGGCTACACGTGGGGCTACGCGGTGTTTGGCAAGGTGATCTCGGGCATGGACGTGGTCGATGCCATCAAAGGCGTTGCGACCGGCCCGAAGGGACCGTTGCCGAGCGACGTACCGGTATCGGCGGTGGTCATCAACAGCGCCGAGATCCTGCCCTGATTCACACCGCAATTCCGCAAGGCCGCGCCCGAGCGTGCGGCCTTTTTTTGTTGCTCAGATGACGACCCTGTTCATTTCCGATTTGCATCTTGATGACAGCCGCCCGGCGGTCACGGCATTGTTCATGGCGTGGTTGCATGAAGCGGCGGCACGCGCTGATGCGGTTTACATCCTCGGCGATCTGTTCGAGGCCTATATCGGTGATGACGACGATGCAGCGCTGATCGCAACGGTTGGCGATGCCCTGCGTCTACTCACCGATAGCGGTGTTCCGGCGTACTTCGTGCACGGCAATCGTGATTTTCTGGTGGGGCCGAGGTTCGCAACGCGCACCGGGTTGCGGTTGTTGCCGGACACCAGTGTCGTCGATCTATATGGCACACCGACGCTGCTGCTGCATGGCGACACCCTTTGCGTCGCCGACATTGCTTACCAACGTGTCCGCGTGCAGTTGCGTGATCTGGCGTGGCAACAGCAGTTCCTCGCGCAGCCACTGGCGGCGCGTCGCACATTTGCCGCGCAGGCACGCGCGGATAGTGCGAAACATACCGGTTCGACGGATGTCTCGATCATGGATGTGACGCCCGCCGCGGTTGACGATGCGTTCGCCGACGCCGGTGTCCAGCGAATGATTCATGGCCACACGCACCGTCCTGCGGTGCATTCACTGTCCGCTGGTCGGCAACGCATCGTGCTCGGTGACTGGTACGAACAGGGTTCGGTGCTGCGTGTCGATGCCGACCAGTCCGTGCTGACGACGTTGCCGCTGTCCATCTGATCGGGTCCGACGCATTTCCGAAATTTCGCAGTCGAATTCCGCTGTCACGCCGAGGTCTCATGGTGCGCGCAACGGCATGCTGTGGGTCACCGAGGACATGCCATGACCCACACTCGCTGCACCGGATTCACCCTGATCGAACTGATGATCGCGATTACGCTCATCGCCATTCTGGTTGGTATCGCCCTGCCGACGTATGCATCGGCGAAAGCTGCTGTGCGAACGCAAGAACTGCGCACTGCCCTACTCAGCGCATTGAATGAGGCGCGCGCGGCTGCCGTGATCCACGGTACCGACACGATTCTGTGTCCGTCGGCGAATGGCGAACACTGTGACGACGGCTTCGAATGGCAACACGGTTTTATCGCGGCCGTCGATCTGAATCACAACGAGCGGATCGACGACACTGATCGCCGCTTGCTGTTTCTGACCGGATTCAAAGACGTCACCCTGCTGACCAGCAGCGGCCGCAAGCGCATCCAGTTCCAGCCGAGCGGTTCGAACGCCGGTAGCAACGCCACCTTTACCTTCTGCGACGAGCGCGGTCCGACCCACGCCACCGCACTGGTGATGAACAATCGCGGTGATCTGCACAATGGCCAGCCCAGCGCCACTGCCATTGCCGCTGCCTGTCGCATTTGACGGAGCACTCAGTCGCCAATCGGAAACGCATCGCGGTGCGCGCGCACATAGTCGTAAAGCAACTCGGTCAAGTCGTCCGGATATTCACAAAAGGCTTCGCTCAACGCCTCCCAGAAGTCGTGCACCGGGTGTTCAAGATGGGCGATCTGATGCTGCCGTGCGGGGCGCTCGATATCCGGCGCTTGGGCGCCAAACAACGCTACCGCTTCAGCCGTGATCGCCGCCAATTGCTTCGCACCGATGGCGCGCAGCGCCTCGCCAGCGAACCAGGCATGGTTGCCGCCAGAATTTGCGAAATACTGTTCGAAGCCACCGCCACTGACATCCGATTCCAGTTCCCAGACGCAGCGGAACACTTGTTCGGGCCGCGACAGAACCTCGAACGGTGCACGCCAGAAGCTCGCACCGGGGTGCTCCACCAGTTCGCCGAGATAACGATTCTTGTCCATATCGCCCCGATGTCCCCGCAGCCAGCGTAGCGGAAGCGCTCGTCGCCATGCAGCAGTGCAAGCTGGCCTTGCTGGCGTCCGCGATTGCACCCGGATGGCGGTGGGCGCAAATTGGCGGTTACTCAGGAGCTGCCATGAACTCGTCCGAATCCCGCGTCCGCGACATCGCCCACTGGTTCCCCGGTCGCGCTGCTGAAGATGGTGCCGGTGTAAAGCTGACGCGCCTGCTCGATCCGCAACATGCGCGCCAGGCCGATCCGTTCCTGATGCTGGACGAGTTTCGTTCAGACCAAGCGCAGGACTACATCGCCGGTTTTCCGTCGCATCCGCACCGTGGCTTCGAAACCGTGACCTACATGATCGACGGTCGCATGCGCCATCGCGACAATCAGGGCAATCAGGGTGATCTCGGCCCCGGCAGCGTGCAGTGGATGACTGCGGCGCGCGGCATCGTGCATGAGGAAATGCCGCAGCAGGAAAACGGCATGCTCTGGGGCTACCAATTGTGGATCAACCTGCCTTCGGCGATGAAGATGGACCCACCCGGCTATCAGGACATTGAGGCCGAAGGCATTCCCGAGGTGCAGCTCGATTCCGGCGTGCGCGTGCGGGTGATTGCCGGTCGCTTCGATGACACGGTTGGCCCAGTGGCCGATCGACCGACCGAGCCGCACTATTTCGACGTGCAGTTGCCGCGAGGCGCGCGCTTCGAATGGGCGACGCCGGTCGGCCATACCGTGTTCGTGCAAGGCGTGTCCGGACGAACGCAGGTCGGCAACGAGGGTCGCGCGCTGGCTGAGCGCGAATTAGTCCTGCTTGGCACTGGCGAGCGGATCGCGCTGGTGGCCGAAGACGATGCGCGCGTGCTGATCCTCACCGGCAAGCCGATCGGCGAACCGATCGCCGCGTATGGCCCGTTCGTGATGAACACCCCCACCGAAATCCGCCAAGCCTTCGACGATTTTCGCAGCGGTCGCTTCTGACAACCGAATTGCCGCGCCGTGTCATGCGCTAGGAACACGGCGCTGCTAGGCTGGCTGTTCGTTCACTCGATTGTTTCCCGAATTTGTTGGGGGTTTTTGACATGTTTAAGATTATTCAAGGCGCGCTCGTAAGCGGACTTCTGGCAGCGATCCCTTCATTCGTATTCGCACAAACGAGCGATCTGTTCTTCTCGGAATACACCGAAGGAGAATCTGGATCCAACAAAGCGGTCGAGATCTATAACGGAACGGGCACAGCGATAAATTTGGCGAACTATTCAATTCGGTACTACACGAACGGCGCAGCCACGCCTAGCAGCACTACCGCGTTGAGTGGCACGCTGGCCGATGGCGACGCCTATGTGATCTGCAACTCGGCCTCAATCGCCGCGATCACTACTCGATGCGATCTCACAAACAACACGATCGCGAACTTCAATGGCGACGACATCTTGGCCTTGATCAAGACCGCTCCATCGATAGTGGTACTTGATGTGATTGGACAGATCGGAACCGATCCCGGCTCAGAGTGGGGAACCTCGCCGACAAGCACCGCAAACAGCACGCTGATTCGCAAAGCGGCCGTGTGTATAGGCGATACTGATGGAACAAATCCGTTCAACCCCGCCACCGAATGGGATGGCACGGCTAATCCGGTTGCAAACCTTGCTTACGGCGATCTCGGCAGTCACACCGCCAATTGCTCGGCCTCAGTCCCCACCCTCACCATCGCCGCCACCGCTTCGGTGACCGAAGGCAATACTGGTTGTGCGGGTGGATCGACGGCGCTCGATTTTCTGGTCACGAGTTCGACGGTAGCCGCCAGTGACATCAATTTCACGTTCTCGACGACCGATGGCACGGCAAGCGCTGCCAGTGACTTCACGACCACGGGTACCGGCACCATCACGACCGGCAACACCACCGGCAACGCCACTGTCCAGGTCACCTGCGACGACACCTTCGAGGCCAACGAGACATTCACGGTCACCTTGACCGATGTCGCGAATCCGGCCTACGACCTCGGCAGTCCGTTCGCCGGCACCGGCACCATCACCAATGACGACACCGCGCCGACGATTCAGGCCACACCCGTGACCGTGAACCTCGGCGAAGCCGGATCGAACACCTTTGCGGTCACGCTGTCCAGCGCACCGGCAGGCACTACCGTGTTCGATCTCGCCTCGAATGACACCGGCGCTGCCACGGTTTCGCCGGCACAACTGACCTTCACCACCGGCGACTTCGGCACCCCGCAGACGGTCACCGTCTTCGGCGTGGCCGACCTTGACCTCGCAAATGAATCGGTGACGGTCTCGGTCAGTTCGGCCGGTTACATCACGGCCAATGTCACTGCCAACGTCACCGACGACGATGTGCAGGCCATCGTGGTGTCGCCGGGGTCGCTGAACTTGAATGAAGGCTTCGGCAGCAGCTTGAGTGTCAGCCTCGCCTTTCAGCCCGCTGGCGCGGTCACGGTCAACGTCGCCTCGCTCGATGCCGGCGCCGTCAGCGTCACCCCGGCCTCGTTGACGTTCGCGCCCGGCGACTATGCGGCACTTCAGTCGATCACCGTGGCCGGCGAACAAGACGCCGACAGCAGCAACGAATCGACCACCATCGAGTTCACCGCCACCGGCGTCGCGCAGACCGATGTCACGGTCAATGTCACCGACGATGATGCGGCACTGCCAACGGTGACCATCAGCGGTGCCAACACCGTCGCCGAAGGCAATGGCTGCGTCACCAGCAACCTCAGCTTCACTGCCTTCAGTTCGCAGACCGCAGGCCCCGGCGGCCTGACCGTGCACTACACGGTGGGCGCGGGTGTCGATACCGCTGACGGCAGTGACGTTGCGCTCGGTGCCGCCACCGCGACCATCTTGCAAGGCGAAAATGCGATCGACTTCAACGCCATCGTCAACTGCGATTTTGCGGTCGAATTCGATGAGACGGTGACCGTCACGCTCAATACCGACGCTGCCTACATCGTCGGCAGTCCGGCCAGCGCTGTCGGCACCATCAGCAACGACGACGCGAACCTGACGCTGAGCATCGCACCGGTATCGCAGAACGAAGGCAACGTCAGCAACACAATGACCTTCGTCGCGCAACTGAATCAAACGGCACCGACCGGCTATGGCGCAGTCGCGCTGACGCTGACCACCGCCGATGTGGGCGCCGGTCCGAACCACGCCGCCGCTGGCAGTGACTACGTGGCTAAGACCGAAGCACTGTCGATTCCGGAAGGGCAGGAATCGGTGACCTTCGTCGTCACCATCAACGGCGACACCGCGATCGAGTCCGACGAAATCTTCAACGTCAATATCTCGGCGACTTCGGGCCAGAACACCACCTTCCCGAGCAACCCGGCGGCAGTCGGCACGATCCAGAACGATGACCAGCCCACGCTGAGCATCAACGACGTTTCACTCGCCGAAGGTAATGGCGGAACAACCGCCTTCGTGTTCACCGTGAGCATGAATGCCGCGCCATCGAGTGGCTCGGTCACGGTCGATTATGCGACCGCAAACGGCTCCGCGACGGCCGGCACCGATTTCACCACAGCATCCGGCTCACTCAGCTTCGATGCGTTGAATCTGACGCGCACGATCACCGTTGATGTGACCGGCGAAACCGCCGTCGAACAGGACGAAAGTTTCTTCCTGAACCTGACCAACGCCGTTGGCGCGACCATCGCTGATGGCCAAGGCTTGGGCACGATCATCGATGACGACCTCGTCACCTATCGAATCCACGAGATCCAAGGTGCCGGCGCATTCTCGCCAATCGTGGCGGACCCGAACCCGAACGATGCCACCATCGTCGGCGGCGCTCCGGTCAGGGTGGTCGGTGCCATCGTGACCGCGGTGACGAAGATCGCCGCGGTGGACGGCTCGCCGGCCGACCAGAACGGCTTCTTCATGCAATCGGCCGACGGCGATGCCGACACGAACGCGCTCACGTCCGAAGGTGTTCTGGTCTATACCGGCAGCGTCCCGGCCGTGGTTGTGGGCGACGTCGTGACCGTTGTGGGTCAGGCTCAGGAACGATTCTCGCAGACCCAAATCGCAACCAACCTCGCCGGCGGCAGCGTCACCGTAACCGGTACCGCTACGCTGCCGACGGCGGTCGAGTTCAGTTCGACCAGTGGCCTTCCTTCTCGCGATCCCACGAACCTGAGTTGCCTAGGCACCGGCCCCGGGACGGGCAACAACGCCAGCACCAATTTTGAGTGCTTCGAAGGCATGCGGGTATCGATGCCGACGGCAATCATCTCCGCATCCAATCAGCGCCGTGCCAGTGATTTTTATGGTGAAGCGTACGCCACGCCTTGGGGTGCACGCTCGCGTCGCGAAGCGGGCCTGTTGTTCGGACTGACACCCGAAGCAGGCAATGCCGCCGCCGGCTCGTGGGATGGCAATCCGGAAGTCATCGAACTTGACTACGACGAAGCCGGACTCGCCACCAATACCGAATTGACCGCAGGCAGCACCTTCAGTGCAGTTGGCGTCATCGGGTTCTCGTTCACTGACTACGAGTTCTATCCAACCGAATACACCCCGATTCAGACCCAGCCCGTTCCTGAAGCGGTGATGGATCCGGCCGGCGGCAGCGAACTGACGGTGGGTTCGTTCAACACCCAGCACTTGTGCGATGACCCGAATTCGCCGCTGCCAAGCGACACTGACGATCCACCGGGCGACGACGACGGCGACAACGCGAATACCGGTGACGGAGACAGCGATTGCGAACGCGACACGCCGATCGCCGGCACTGGTGCCTTCACCTACAGCGAAAAACTGCGCAAGGTGTCTTCTTACGTGCTGAACGTGTTGAAGGCTCCGGATGTGCTCGGCCTGCAGGAAGTGGATGAACTCACGACACTTCAGGCTTTGGCCGCGCAAATCGCGGCCGATGGCGGCCCGCCGTATCAGTCGTTCCTCGTCGAAGGCAACGATCCGGGCGGCATCGACGTCGGCTTCATGATTCGCACCGATCGCGTGTCCGGCGCCAGCGTGGAGCAGTTCTACCAAACCAAGAACTGGTACGACCCGTTGGTCACCTGTAACCCACCAACGACTGACCCTTATCCGTGCGAAAACCTGCATGATCGTCCGCCGCTGCTGCTGCGTGCCACGTTCAACGGCACGAACGGTCCATATCCGTTCGCGGTGATCAACAACCACACCAAGGCAATCGGAAACGTGGATGAAACCGGAGCGGCTGCCGAGCGCGACCGCTCCAAGCGCTTCCAGCAAGCCAAGGACGTCGCCACTCTGGCGCAGCAATTCCAGACCAGCGCGGGTCCGTTCGATGGCTTGGGTACCGCAGGTGTTCCGCTGATCCTGGTCGGCGACTACAATGCCTTCGAGTACAGCGACGGCCACGCCGATGTCGTCGGTCTGATCGCTGGCACCTACAACGACGCTGCAAACGAGTGCAACGCCGTACTCAGCGATAGCCAAGGCACGGAAACCTGCAACCTCGGTGCCAACATCGTCAATCCGCCACTGTTCAACTCTGGCCTCGCCGTGCCCGAAAGCGAACGCATGACCTACAAATTCACCCAGAACTTCGGTGTGGTGCAGGGTTCGGACAGCCGCGACGTGGCCTCGGTGCAGGTCATCGACCACATTCTGCTGGCACGGACGGCACAGGGCTACTATCTGAGCACCGACTACGGCATTTCGAACAACGCCGCATCAGACCAGACCAACCGCCAACTGCCACCGCCCGCCGGCCCGGTGTCGCCGATTCGTGCCTCCGACCACGATGGCATGGTCACCTATCTGGACTTCAACTGCCTCGCCAATCCTGTGCTCAACGGCGACAGTGACCAAGTCTGCGGCATGCTCGACAACTGCCCATCGGTGGCCAATGATGATCAGGCCGACATGGACGGCGATGGCGTTGGCGATGTCTGTGACACCGACATCGACGGCGACGGCGTTCTGAATACCGGCGACAACTGCCCGGTAACCATCAATTCGGACCAAGCCGATAGCGACAATGACGGCGTCGGTGATGTCTGCGATGCATTCCCGAACGATCCGGAGCTGCTCTTCCGCGACGGTTTCGAAGACTGATCGCGACCTACTTGCAAGACTGGAACGGCCCGCCTCGCGCGGGCCGTTTTTTTTATGCGCCGACATCGGTTCTTCAAGATGTTCAATTGACGCTGCAGCAATCGCATTTCACAATCCGGCGGCGTCACGGCAGACCCTAGCCGTCGGTTATTTCTTGGGCTTGAACATAGAGGCTGCATGATGAACGTTGAATCTTTATTGGTATTTCTGGTGATTGGTGGCGTCGCTGGCTGGTTGGCCGGCTTGCTCGTCAAGGGCTTCGGTTACGGACTGATCGGCAACATCGTGATCGGTGTCGTCGGCGCATTCATCGCCGGCTGGATCTTCCCCACCCTCGGCATTTCGCTCGGGACCGGGATCGTCGCGGCGATCCTGCACGCCACGATTGGTGCCACGGTGTTGTTGCTGTTGATCCGAGTGCTCAAACGCGCCTGAACTGCGTTGCGGCCGATCGATCGCCTATCGCCGCGCCAGCGTCGGGACGCGCCCGAGGTCACCGCACGCGGCGGATGCGAAGAAGCGCTTGGCAGGCGTGACCGCATCGACCAAACCGAGGCCGCGCGTGAGCAGGGAACCGACGCGGCCAAGCTGACCGCTGAAGCCGCGTTCGATCAGGTCGATGGCGCGGGCGGCGGCATGGGTGTCGGAGCGGCGCCAACTGTCGTAGCGCGACAAGGTCGCCGCAGCGCCGATGTCGCGCACGCGCACGCGGGCATCCGACAACACATCGACCAACGCGGCCGCGTCGATCAAACCGAGATTGAGTCCGAGACCAGCCAGCGGATGCACGACGTGGGCGGTGTCGCCAAGCAACACCAGCCGCTCGTCGAAGTAACGTTGCGCGAGTTGCAGCCGCAACGGGAATGCGAGCCGCGGCGTACTCGCGACAACGGCGCCGAAACGACGTTCGCTGGCGGCGCTGAGCGCCTCGCAAAAAGCGGCATCGTCCAGCGCCAGCAAGGCATCGACCTCGGCTTCGGGGCGCGTCCAGACCAGGCTGGAACGGCCGCCATCGATTGGCAACAGGGCCAACGGACCGCCGCGTAGAAAGCGCTGAAAGGCCATGCCGGGATTCGGCTGCTCGGTGCCGAGGTGCGCGACGATGGCGCGACACCGGTAGTCGTGCGTATCAACGGCGATGCCGGATGCCTCGCGCAATAACGAACGCCCACCCTCGGCCGCAACCACCAAGCGCGCACGCAAGCGTGTGCCATCGTCGAGTTCGATGCGCGCCTCTTTTTCACTTCGTTCGCAGCGGACGACACGGGCGGCGTGCACGGCCACGACTCGCGAACGCGCAGCCGCGAATACCGCTGCCTGCAAGGCACGTAGCTCAACGATCCAACCGAGTGCGGGTTCTGCCACCAGATCACGACCGAAATGCAAGATTTCTTCGCCCGAACGCACCTCCATGTCGCGATAGGCGAAGGCGCGGCCTGCGGCCAAGGGCCAGGCGCTGATGCGGTCAATGAAACGCACCGAAGCCGGTGACAGAGCGATCACGCGCGCATCGAGCGGTGCATCCGTTGCGGCAGCGGTCGGCAGTGATGGCTCGACCAAGGCGACGTCGAAGCCGGACTGCGCCAACGCCGCAGCGGCTGCGGCACCCGCAGCACCACCACCGACGACGACCACATCAAGCAGGCCACGCGCACTCATCGACCGCGCCCCATCAACGGAACCCCATCGATGCATGAACCAGCGCATGGCGCAGCAGCGGCACATGTTCGGCGGACAACAGCGCCAGACTGCGCAGTGGCCCAATCGGCAGATCACTCGCCATGAAGCGCACCATGGCATCCGAGAAACGCGTGGTGCGCTCACGGTCCTCGCGCCGGCGTTCGGCGTATTCGGCCAAGGCTGCGACGGACCCGGCATCAGCACGATGTGCAGCGACGACATCGGCGAGCGCCAATGCATCGCGCAGACCGAGGTTGAAGCCTTGCGCGCCGATCGGATGGATCGTTTGTGCGGCATTGCCGATGACGACAATGCGCGCATCAGTCACGCGCTCGGCGAACTTCAAATGCAGCGGCCAAAGCTGGCGTTGCCCGACCTTGCGCCAGCGCCCGAGCCGCGTACCAAAACGTTGTTCGGCGAATGCCAAAAATTCCTCGTCTGCCATCGTCAACACGCTCGCGGCCTGTTCGGTAGTCAATGCCATCACCAGACCAGCGCGGCGGCGGTCGAGCGGCAGCAACGCCATCGGGCCGCTGTCGGTAAACCGTTCATAGGCGCAACCATCGAGATCACGTTCGACCTCGACCGCGGTGACAATCGCGGTCTGGCCATAGTCGTGTTGCTGCAGCGGAATGCCAAGCGTGGTTCGGATCGCCGAGTCGGTGCCATCGGCGGCGACCAGCAAGCGCGCGAATCTGCTGCGTGCCAGCGTCACCGGCGACGTTGAGATCAATGTGATCGTGGTGCGCGACAAATCGCTGCAAGCGCGCTGGACGCCGGCGCTGCATGCGCGTGCACCCGGCCATCGCCGATTCCAACGCCTGCGCCAATTGCCGTGCCGGCACGATCTGTCCGAACGCGGGCAATCCCTGCGCCGCCGCATCAAGCAGTGTGCGACCAAACGCACCGCGACGACTGACGTGAATGCGCCGGATTGGATACTGGCCAGCCGCGCCATGCGCGACGCCGAGTGCATCCAAGGCCATCGTCGAGGCGCGACCGAGCGCAAAATGGCGCTCGTCCCAACGCGGGGCGTGTGGTGTCGGCGGCGGTTGCGCCTCGATCGCGAGCACGCGCAGACCGTCCACACGTTCGAGTGCCAGCGCCAGACTCATGCCAACAAGGCCACCGCCAACGATGACGACATCGACGTCTTGCTCGGTCCGATCATTCATCCGCCGATGATAGCGAGCCGCCCCCTCGTCCCGTCAGTCGTTTAGAATGACCGCCCCAGAAGTTCCGGAGTCGTCCATGTTGCAGTTGTTCCGTTCCGACGCCGCGCGCCTCGTGCTGCTAGTTGCCCTGATCATCGTCGCCGCAGCGACGCGCATGATGCCCGGGCGTCCTCCGAATTTTTCTCCGATCGAGGCGATGGCACTGTTTGCCGGTGCGGTATTCGCCAGTCGTTATGTCGCGGTGCTGGTACCGCTGGTGGCGATGCTGATCTCCGATGCCGTGATCGGTTTCCATTCCGGCATGTGGCTGGTCTACGCCTGCATGGCCGTGATCGCACTGGCGGGTACGCGCCTGTCGGGTCGTATTTCTACGCTGCGTGTGATTGGTTTCGGCCTTGGTGCCGCATTGTTTTTCTTCATCGTCACCAACTTTGCGGTCTGGATCGGTTCGGGCATGTACGCGCCGACCTTCAACGGCTTGGTCGAATGCTATGTCGCGGCGATTCCATTCTTCCGCAATCAGATCGCCGGTGTGATGGTCTATTCGGCGGTGTTGTTCGGCGCGCATGCACTGCTGACGCGCCGTTCGTTGCAGGTTGCGGCTGCGTAAGCGATGGGCAACCGCCTCAGCAAGATTTACACCCGCACCGGCGATGATGGATCGACCGGTCTCGGCGATGGCACGCGGGTGTCCAAGGACAGCGCGCGGGTGACCGCCTATGGCACCGTCGATGAGTTGAACAGCGCGATCGGCGTAGTGCTTGCCTGCGGTCTACCACCGGTAATCGAGGACATGCTGACCGAGATTCAGCACGAGTTGTTCGATCTCGGTGGCGAACTTTGCATCCCGGGGAGCGAACTGGTGCACGAAGCCGACATCACCCGCCTCGAAGCTCGGCTCGACCAACTCAACGTTGATCTGCCGGCGCTCAAGGAGTTCATCCTGCCGGGTGGCGGCATGGCGGCGGCGCAATGCCATCTGGCACGAACGATTGCGCGCCGTGCCGAACGCGAGACGGTCACGCTGTCGCATCACGATGCTGTTCGCCCGGAAGCCATCCGCTACCTCAATCGTGTCTCCGACCTGCTGTTCGTGATCGCGCGTGTACTCGCGCGTTCCGCAGGACACGGTGAAGTGTTGTGGAAACATGAGCGCCGCAAGCGCGGCTGAACCCGACCGGACACGGTGGCGATGATCCTCACGCATCCGGCCTGCCTGCTGCATTTCCCGGGTCCGGGACATCCGGAATCACCGGATCGGCTGCGTGCAGTGCTGACCGCGCTCGCTGCGCCCGAATTCGCCGGAATTCCGCGCGTCGAAGCACCGCAGGTGGCGCGTAGCCTGATCGACCGTGTTCACGCCGGCATCGAATACGCGCAAATCTTCGCGCATGCACCGCACGTGCAGTCGCTGCGGCTCGATGCCGACACACTGATGCATCCTGCTGCGGACTCGCTCGAAGCGGCGTTGCGTGCCGCCGGCGCGGTTGTGGCTGGTGTCGACGCGGTGCTCGACGGTCGTGCGCGGCGTGCCTTCTGCGCCGTGCGGCCGCCCGGACACCACGCTACCCCAGAACGCGCAATGGGCTTCTGCGTGTTCAACAACGTCGCATTGGCAGCACGCCAAGCACTCGATCGCGGACTGGAACGCGTCGCCGTGCTCGATTTCGACGTGCACCACGGCAATGGCACTCAGGACTGCTTCGAGCGTGAGCCGCGCGTATTGTTCGCGTCCTCGCACCAGTGGCCGTTGTATCCGGGCAGCGGTTCGCAGACCGAGAGCGGCGTCGGCAACGTCTTCAACGGGCATCTGCCGGCCGGCAGCGGTTCACGCGAATTCCGTGCGGTATGGCATGACCAGTTGCTACCAGCAGTCGATCGCTTCCAACCACAGTTGATCTTGGTCTCCGCCGGCTTCGACGGACATCGCCTTGATCCGCTCGGCGGGCTCAATGTCGAGACCGCCGACTACGCATGGCTAACGAGTGAAATCGTCGCGATCGCGCACCGTCATGCCGGTGGTCGTGTGGTTTCGACCCTTGAAGGCGGCTACAGCCTCACCGCACTCGCCGAAGCCGGCGCTGCGCATGTGCGCGCGTTGTTTGGATTCGTGAGTTGATCCATTCGTCATCGCGCGGCGCACACTTCTTGGTCGTCGCGACCATCCAGCGGACGCATGCCATCCGGCTTTTCGCGTGCAATCGCTCGAAACTCACTCGCCGCGAAGCGCATCATCACGCGACGGATCAGCGGCTGGTACCCGCCCAGACTTTCGCGCTGAGCGATAAATTTTAAGTCATCGATCAACGAGCGCGGAAAGCGGATCGAGATCAGTTGCATCGCAAGCGCATCATCCACTTGCCTGTTGGTGTTCATCACGTGCCGGTTCAGCATGAGCTTCAGACAGCCCTAACTCCCCAGGGGAAGGACCCCAGGACTCTCACATGCTGCGCAAACGAAGACGGCACGACGCCTAGCGTGAAGCTACTGCGCCAATATTCTCTACTCGACATACGCCCACTCCACGAAATTGCGAGAGTTAGGTCACCTGCATCGAATCGTTTGCGGCGACCGCGGTGCTATTCGTCCTTTGCTTCGCGATTCCGGAAGATCGATACAACATTTCCACCAAGGTACGACTGCTCCTTCCGCATGTCATCTTCAAACTTGTGTTCCGTAGCGCCCTCTTTCTCGGCGAGCGAAGCTCGGCCAGCCTTGAACTCCGCCCTCGAAGACGCCCACGTTTGATCTATGAACTCGCCTAAGGCCGCGCTCATCTCAACGCATTTTCGCATCGCTTTGAATGAAGCCTCTCCGACCTCATACGTCTGAAATGAACCACCGCACTTTGAGCACGTTCTCACTCTGACGTAGGAGTTCATGTAGGGATCTTCAAAGTAAATTGTCCGCGTCGTTGGCTGCGGGCTCTCGACTTTGCACTCGGCCACAGAGTGGCAAGATTGGCAGTACATGATCGTCACAAATGTCTCCCTAAGCCGCTAATGCTTGAATTGGGCCGCCCTGCGCAGCGGGATCGGCATGCTGGCCTCACTGTTACGCGGCGCGGGCGCCATCAGCCCACGTTGACCGGCACCAATGTCATCGTGTCATTGCCGAAAATGTCGATCACTTTCACTGCCACGGTGTAGCGACCAGGGCGATCGTAGGTGTGCTCCGCGGACTTGAGGTCGAGGTCGCGGTTCTTGCGGGTGCGGAAGCTCTGCCATTCGTTTTCGAAGATGTAGCCGCCGGTCCAACGATCTTCGAAGTCCAGCGGCAATTCTGTCTGACCGTGCTCGAAGCCCGGTAGCACGCCGCCGATGCCGGCACCCACGGGCACTCTGATGATTTCTCTGCGGCTCATGTAGTCGAAGTCCACGGCCCAATAGTCGACCCAGTCGGTCCAGTTTTGGGTAAGCACGCTGCGCTTGATTGCGCCGTCCTTGTTCTTGCTGATCTTGATCAGTTGTCCGTGCTCGCAGATGACGTCGCTCTTGCCGTCCTTGAGTGCAGCGATCAGCGCTTCGCTCATTCCCTGGCTGTGAAACACCGAAAAATCGGTCAGTTCGATCTGCACTGTCAATTTGTCGCGCGCTGATTTTCCTTTGGCATAGCGTGGCGTGGCTTCGACGAAGCTGATGTCGTGGAAAATGACTTGCCCTTTGTCCACGGCGCGTCGGTCGAAGACTTCGGCTGGGATGTATTTCGGGGTGAGGTCGATGCCTTTGGATTTGGCCTCTTCGAGCACGGCTGGAAACAGACCCATCTCGAACTCGAAGGCGAGCATGTCAACGCGGGTAGCGCCGCGCTTGCGGCATTCGGTGATCACCTCTTCGACGAACAGTCGGCCCACGGGCAAATTGATCGGACCGATCACGACGAGGCGGCCGCCGCTCTTACCGTGGAAGAAACCGTCGTTGTTGAAGGCTTCGGCCTTGTAGGCGCGCAGTATGAGTTCCCGAAACTCGCGCTCCTTCTGCGCCAACGCCTGCTCGCGCTGACTGGCGTTCAAGCGGCCGCCGACATTGAGGTAGGCCTGGCGCTCGTAGCGCCCGAGATTGAGCACCTCGAAAGCACGGAAATTTTTCTCGGCAGCCTTCAACTCGCGCTGCACGCCGATCAGCCGCTTGCGCGTGGTGTGAATGCCGAACTTGCCCAGATCGGTAGCGATCCACTTGCGCCCGAGCTTTTCGGCCACCGCTGCGGTGGTACCAGAGCCGCAGAAGAAATCAGCGACGAGGTCGCCCTCGTTGCTGCTCGCTTTGATGATGCGCTCGAGCAGGGCTTCTGGCTTCTGAGTTGGATAGTCAACACGCTCTTTCGCCGTCGGTGCCAACAACATGTCATGCCAAACCGTCGAAGCCGCAACTCCGGGCCGTTCATCTAGGAAATACTTGATATAGGGTTGACCACTGCTTGAGTGGTACAAGCGACCGTTCTTATCGAAATCTTCCATCTTTGCTCTTGAATATGCCCAGAAACGTCCCTTCGGCGGCGTCACACCCTTCCATTCATAGAGCGTGTCGCCGCCAGGTTTGGCAGCTGTTGGCGTCACCAATCGGTATCGCCTTCCATCTTCAAACTTGTTGTATTGGGATTCGATCTGCTCATCTGAGAAGGCGACGTACTGCGTGTTCCACGTCTTGCGATTGTCGTCTTTCGCGAAGAAAAGGACTGTGTCGTCTACGATGTCGAAATGCTTTGCCCCCTGCTTTGCGTCGCCGTGAGCAGTCGTTCGCCTCCAACAAATTTGATTCACGAAATTTGCGTTCCCAAAAACCTCATTGAGTGCACCTCGCATCCAAGCATTCACCCGCCAATCACAGTGCACGTAGATGCTCCCTTCATCGGACAGCAAATCACGCATCAGGATCAGTCGCTCATAAATCATAGAAATAAACGAATCCGCTCCCCGTCCCCAGGTGTCGCGGTAGGCGATTTGTTCGAGGAGGTTGGGTTCCTTGTGGAAGGTCTCGCCGCCGATTTCGATGTCCATCGAGAAGTCGGCGCCCACGTCGAAAGGTGGGTCGATATAGATCAGCTTCAGACCACCGGCCTCCTCGATCTGCTTGCGTAGCGCGCCTGACTTGAGAGAGGACAGGATCAGTTTGTTGTCGCCCCAGATCAACTTGTTGGTCCAGCCCTTGAGTTGCCGGCCGCGCGTGTCGAACAGGTCTTCCTGCGCCTTCGTCTCGGTACGCGGCTCGTCGATGTGCTCCAGCGTCTGGAACGGCAACACGGTCGTGCACACATCGGCGCTCTTGCCATTCCAGACCAGCTCAACTTCGCGCTTGTCTTCGAACAGTACGAATCGATACTTGTCCGGCAACGGCTTGCCGGCCTGGATCAACTGGATCAAGTCGCGCTTTTCGGCGTCGGACAAGTCGTAGGCGGGTTTGGACATGGGTCGCGGGCTCTAAGCGGAAAGTTCGAGTAAGCAAAGACGCAATGAAATGTTTTGGATGTTATATAACATATTGATTGTAAACGACTAAAGTTCGGCCTAAAGAAGTTCTAAGAAGCTGGACTGCGGGCTTGGGCTTTATCGCTGGGCAAGTGCCACCGCGCCCAGCGGCGCACGCCCTCGACACGAATACGTCCCTCATCGCGCAACTCATGAAGCAGCCCTTGAACTTGGGAAACCGACAACGCGGGCAGCACCTGTTTCAGATCTGCAAGCGGGCTGCCGTCCGCGTCGTTCTCGCGGATGTGCTTCAGCAGCAATTCCTTGTTGGTTTCATGATCCAGCCCGCGCTCACGCGTGTACGAACCGCGCCGGCCGATCGCGGCAAACAATCCGCGGGACAGGAGATAGCGCACACCGCGACCGCGGCCGTACTGTTCGATCACCCCTGCTTCGACCAACGCGGGAAGCCGAGCGGACAGCAACGGTGCGAGCGGGGCATGTCTTCTCAGCGAATCAAGCGTCAGAAAATCATGCGTCGAAAAACTGCGCAAACGATCCTCGCCGACGCGCTCGAGGAATCGGACAAAGGCAGGGTCTTGCACGACGCCCGACAAAGTGAGGCGGACTTCGTGATGGGATGAGCCTGAAAAATCCGGCAACGCCTTGCTCTGCCTGACCGCACTCTCGACCATCAGATTCAGCCCCTGACCAGACCGCTCGATCAAGCCGCAACGCGCGAGTGCCTCCGAGAGTCGGCGGTTGCGTGGATTTTGCTGGTCAAGGATGTTGTCAGCTGTGAT
The DNA here is from genome assembly GCA_016708465.1 of Rhodanobacteraceae bacterium. Lineage (GTDB taxonomy): Bacteria > Pseudomonadota > Gammaproteobacteria > Xanthomonadales > Ahniellaceae > JADKHK01. The sequence continues at coordinate 369,448 of JADJFT010000006.1, read as the reverse complement.
GCCCGCCGGAAATCCACCCGGACTCACGACCTCCAACCGACGCGCGTATTGGCGCACGAAAACTGAGCCACCAAGCCGATAGTCCCGGTGAGCGACGGCGTTCAGCAAAGCTTCGCGAACAGCCACCTCGTCGAACGTCGCAATGTCGTAGCGAAACAATCCGTCCTGGTAGCTCTGACGGTCGTTGCGGAGATTGATGCGTTCCCAAAGGCGATCGTGGCTCAGGAGAAATCCTTCCCGAAGCTCCACGCGATCTTGCGCAGGACCGGCTGCCTCTGAAGATCGGTACTCGAATACGATTTCGGCTTGGGCTAGATGCTGCCCAAGTCCTTTTCTCGTCCCGAATAGCACCAGCGCAGCCACGGCGAGTTTTCCATCCGTCTGCAATTCGGCGTTGACGAGCAGTTCGTCGTTGCTCCAGTCCAGGATGCGCGGATTTGACGTCTTGCGGGCCCATCGCTCGCGAAAAATCTGCATTGCTTCCGGCGCAAGGTCGACTATCGTCGCGTTGGACACTTGCGCCGAATAATCCGGGCCGGCCTCCGCAAACATCAAGTGCAGTTCACTCGCAGGGATTGCGACCAGATCATCTCCGGCACGCCGCAAGTAACGACCGTCGTGTTCCCAGGCCGTTCCCGGAAGCCGCGAAGGCACGTGCACGATCAACAATCGCTTGTCCTGATAGGTCGCTTCTTCTATCGGGATGCGATGGCGAAGGCGCTGATAAAGCCCGGCCTCGGTGCGGCCAGGTTCCGCAAAAGCAGCTGTACCTACCACTTGCCTGGGCCGTTCATCCGTCGCACCAAGAAGCACGACGCCACCCCCTTCGTTCGCAAGCGCGACGCAGTAGTCGACCAGCTTTTCAAATGGATAGCTGGTTCGCGCAGACTTGAACTCGAGTCGCTCCCCTTCTGGTTCCGAGAGCCACCGGGCAATTTGTTCAGCGGTGCTCATCACTGATACTCGGTGAAGCCCGCGACCAGCGCCGCAAACGATGTCGGTGGATTGCGCTCGTAGCCGATCTGGTCCACATAGACGAAACGGTAGCGCACCTGTTCGGTCTGCGAGGCTGAGGTTGCGTCCGCACACCACTGGCGCAGCCGCGCCATCTTCTGCGGCAGGTCGAGTTCGGCCCGGCCCTTGGTTTCGATGATCCAGACCGTGCCATCCAGCGTTTTCACCAGAAAGTCGGGAATGTAGTTGGACAGGTCGCCGTCGGCGCGTACGTAGTCGATCTTGAAGCCCACGGCGAGATAGTTCTTCGCGAAGGCTTGCACGTCGGCTGCTTGGTCGAGGAAGCGGGCAAATCTCATCTCGAAGCCACCGGCGTGGGCTTCTCCGACAATTTTGCTGAAGATCGACTTTTTCGCGGAGTAGAAATCGCGGTTCTCGGTGCGGAATGGACGTGTTTCGCGCAGGCGAATCCGGTCTTCGATACATGAGCTGCCGGAGTCCTGAATGGTCAGTGCGTTGATCTCGGATTTGAACGTATCGAAGATGATTTTGCCGGCAGCGGATTCTGAAAGGTTGCGCAGCAGCACAGGGTCTTCCAGATCAGCCGGGGATACCTCAAACAAATGCCCGACGATGAACTCTCTCACCTTTGGATATAGCAAATCGTATCCGCCGACCAGACGCAGTTCCTTCAACAACTGTCGCGAGAAAAAAGCGATCACCGATCGATAGTCAGCGGGTCCAACGCTGGACAGTTCAATCGTGTGATGAATTTCGTCGTCGAGCATGGTCTTGAACACAATCTCTCGCGTCTGCTCAGGCGTGAATGGTTTGATCGGCAGCTTGGGATTCTTGAATGTGGAAGGCGAGAGGCTGGACAGGTCCTTGTATTCACGATTGAAACGCCGCGAGAGTTTGGGCAGCTCGATGTCCAGCGCGTCTAGATCTTTGTCGACGTTGCCTACATCAACTTCGACCACCAACGAATCCTTGCGCCCGGTGCCAGAACCCATCGGAACGCGCTCGAACTCGATGCCTTCGGTCTTGATCGACTCGACAAATTCCATGAACGCCGGCGTGCCCATCACCGACACCGTCTCCGAGGTATCCGAGCCGAAATACATGCGGCGCAAACCGCGGCCGAGCGTTTGCTCCGGCAGGATATTGCTCTTGGCTGCGTAGGCGCGCAGACCGACGATGGTGGTGACATTGCGGACGTCCCAGCCTTCCTTGAGCATCAGCACCGAGACGATGGCCTTGTAAGGGCTGTCTATGCGATCAATCTGATTGGCAGCCTTGCGCAGCAGCTCCAGATCCTCTTTGCTCTTTCCGGAGGCAGCTTCCGAGATTTCGCCGTTTGCCTTGGTATGGATGACCAACACCCCGCCCTGCAATTCGGGGCAGGTCTTTTCGAGATAGCTACCCACTTCGTCGCAATTGCGTGTGTCATCCACCATCACGAATAGCACTGCTTTCTTGCCGAAGGCTTGATGCTCGGCGTGGCTCTTGCGCCACTCCTCGACGCCAAGATCCAAAAAATCGGCGAAGCGTTCGGTGAAGATGGCGCTTTGTTGTTCGCGTAGGCGCGCGCAGCTCGCTGCATCCGGCAATGTCGGATGCTTGACGACACTTTGATGGATCGCCTCGACCAACGGATAGTCGGAAACGGTTTGGACGAAGATCGCCCCATTGTTGTGCTTGGGCGTAGCGGTGACATCGATCTGCAACGACAGCCTGGAATCTTTCTGCAGCATGCGGTGGTGGATGTCCTGGATGCTCTTGAACCAGGCCATGCGCGGGTCGTGGACATGGTGGGCTTCGTCGTTGAACACCGCCAACTCGTCGATCTCGCGGACGATCTCTCCGAGATCGGTCTTGCTGTCGTTGGTCTTTCCGGTCGGCTTGGAGCCGAAGGGGCTGAGGAAGTAGTCACTCAGGTCGTCATCTTCCAATGACGGTTCGACCACATCGCCAAGATAGACACGATGAATATTGGTCAGAAACAGATTTCCTGTCGGGCGTACGACGCGCACGTCATCCTGGATGTGCAACGTGACCTGAAAATCATCGCGCCAGTTCTGACCATCAAAGCCGTTGTCCGGAAGCACGGGATCATTGAAGAAGATCCGGAGTCCGTCGAAATCGGCGCGCAGGCGATCGAGCACGATGATGTTGGGCGCGATCAGCAAAAAGTTGCGCGACAGTGTCGATTCGGATTCATAGCGCTTGTGGAAGTAGCTCCACGCCATCAGCAGAGAAAGCACTTTGGTCTTGCCAGAGCCGGTCGCCATCTTGGTGACGTAGCGGGGCCAATTTTCATCGAACATGCCGGCCGATACGGCGCCCGACGCATCGAAGCGCATCAGGTCGAACTTGTCTCGCACCTGTCGAACATCGTGTAGCCAAATGACGGTCTCGACCGCTTCACGCTGGGCGAAGTAATACTCGAAAGGCATCAGGCTGCCTTCGGATTGCTCGATCAAATGCGCGGTATGGAACCACCATTGCAGCAAAGCCTTGGATGTCGCGGAGGCGCCTTGATAACGTCCTTCACGCCACGCGCTGACCTCCTCGCGAATCTTGGCCACAAGGGGCGGCAACAACTTCTCAGCGCGGTCGTGCGCATGTCCTCGGCGGCCGGGAACCAGCGATGCGCTGGATCCAGAACGCAGTAGGGGGATTTCGGAAAATTTGGATGCAATGCCATTGCTACCTCGGAACGCGTCAGGGCATATTGCCAGACACGGAGGTCTTGGCGCTCACGGCACGCCGACTTCTGGCGCACGGAATTCTGGCGCATAAAGTGCGCGATCTGAACCCTGCCTGCACAAAGCGCTCGACCGCCGACTGCACCGTCGATCGCGCCATGCCAAGGCTTGCTGCGATCTCGGAATACGAGCGCTGCTCGGCAAACCGCAGCCGCGCCAAATTCATTAACTTCCTCATCGGCATTCTCCGGTAGCTCATCAACCCTCGCTCTCTGCGAGGGGTCAGTGTCCCCACCGTCATGCCCTGTGGATAACCGTACCGACTTGAATCAGAACCCCGTGCCGGCTTGAACCGGAATGCCGTACCGACTTGGATCGGAATCCGCGATCTGCCGTTCTCGCAAGCCGCCGGTTCGCCGAATGGGCCAACGCCTTCATCGATGCCAAGCTCACGATTGCGCTGCTCGATCGCATCACGCACCACGGCCACATCGTCGAAACCGGCAACGAATAGTACTGCTTCAGGCAGAGCCGCGGTCAAGCCAAGGCACGCATCAAGTCGCGTGAGCAGTCGAAGGAACGTGCCGGCAAGGCGGTCGTCGACGAATCGCTCTGATCAGGTCAAGAGCTACACTCAGAGCACGCCGAGGGCTCCCGCCCTCGGCTTCCTTCCCTGGTCAATTTTCAACGAGCAGAAGAGATGGTCAATTTTGGACGCGCGCCAACACGCCATAGCAAAGTCCTAGCTTTGCGGCGCGGGCTGACGAGGGCGATCTCAATGCTTGAGAGGGAAAAGCAGTTCAATCGAAAGGTGGAGATCAACGCCATCATCCGCAAACTGCCGTCCGCTTTGAAAGCTTTAGGAGCCGCTAGTGAGTGAAACCTCAGCCGTTACGCCAATGACGGTAGCTGACTACGCGTTCGCCGTGGAAAGCCTCAGTAGCGGACGCTTCACAGGATTGTTGACGGTCGACAACAGGAAATTGTTTGCCTCGCTCTATGGTGCGCCATTCGCCGCAATCGCCCGACTGGCCCCGGAGGTTTTGGAAAAATCCAGCGCGAGCTTGCTGATTGCTGACACCACGGGTTTGCTCGCCGCCGAAAGCGGTCGTTGGTTGTCTCTCTACGCGAGAGCACGGAATTCTTCGGGCAAATTGACTTGCACCATCTGTGTGCCCGTCCGGCCACGCTCGATGCGCCGCCCGCCAAAGCCCCTTCTCTTCCAGCCAGCCCAGCAAGTCCTGGTGAAACATTGGTCGAAACACCTTAGCGACCTGGACACACCACCCGATATCCTGATTCTTTATGTTCCCGATCGCTTCGATAAAATTGAGGCCATGGCGGAAGACCTGTGTAAAACGTCGAAAGGGCGCAAGGTCCTACTCGCTTGCCATTCGCGTGCAGAAGTTCTGCTCGTCCAAGCTCTGCTGCACGTTTGGGGATGCCAACTCGTTGATACTGTTTCATACGATCTCGATTCGGGTGAGTCGCGACCCTTCGCACCGGGTGCATGGTGGGTTTCTGTGGTACCGCCAAAAGACTTCGGGAGTAATCGTCCCAGCGAAGAAGTGCAGGCGCCTCTGCGTCTTGCCTTTCAATGCTTTTGGGATTTCATTCAACAATCGGATGGACAGGAAGCCGTCAACCAAGTCGCTACGGTTTTTTCGACTCGAACCACAAGGCACATTGGCGGAGAATCGATCAACGCGGTACGTCTATCGTTGAATGAATCCATTGATCTCGCTTCTGGGCGCTACTTCTCGATTAGGGAAGTCGCCGGAGAAGAGAGCATTGTTTGGAGTGACAGGCAGCTGAGCTCCGACGATCTGGTGCGGGCTCCTAAAGAAAACACGGAGGTCTTGCCGGACGAAGATCGCTTGAACATCATGCTCTGGCTCGGTGCAGCGCTGAACGAAGCCGTCCAGCGCGATGAGGAAGCAGCAGTTGGTGATCTGAGCACGATCGTTTCAGAAACCGCGGCATCGCAGGAAGCTGCACTGCCTGGCGAGGCTGAAACTCTGGCCCACAGCGAGGCTGTCGAGACCCCGCTCGCCGCGTTCGGCCGCCAAGTCGCACCAGTGCCCAGCACAAGCGCAGCGCTTCCACGCAGGTCCCGACTGTCACGCAGTGCGGGCACCGTAAACGTGCTTGCCTTGGCCGCGCTGCTGGAAGCAAGGGCAAGGCTCGGACCTGGCCTACGACACCGCAATATCCCGGCTGTCGGATGGTTGCGAAGCAAGGGCTTCATCATTTCCGACGCATCGATGAACGCCCATGTCGAGCTTTCTGGAGGCGAAGTATCGATCGAGACAGACGGAGCTGACATCTGGTCAATGCGCTTCGACGATCGCCGCACGATGGATCAGGGCGCGATCTGGCGAATCGAGGCGACGTTGATCCGTCTGCCGAGGCCAGCGATCAGCCTGCGTCTTGTGCAGGTCCGTAGCAGCGAAGACGCGCCCCCACCGCCGGACAGCGGCGCGTACCGACGGTGGTCGCCGCCATCGCCAGGGGAAGTCCGGCTAGAAGACGCCGGTGTCGCACTGTCGAATGCGGCCGTCCACTTGTCCGGCGACAAGCAGTTCCGTTGGCTCGCCCAACTGCTGCTCAACACCAATCGTACCCAACCCGTTATCGTCATTTGCGGAGAGGTTGATGATTCTGCCAATCGTTTGGCTAAACGGTTGACCGGCGTGGCGCACGTTGTCTGCATCGACCATGGAATCTCTGCCCACCTTGTTCGCGTCTTTGGCCGCGATCGCTCGGTTTTTGGCCATGCCGTTCGCTTTTACAGGCCAGGCTTCAAGGCAGAGGCCGATCCAGACCAGCACCCGCTCTGGACGTTGAAGGGGGCCCAACTCGCCAAATGGCTGGCAAACGACATTTTCGAAGAGGCCTGCGCCATCAGCCTCGAGGCGGACGATCTGGAGGACCGCGCACCATCGTTCCAGGCCGTGCGCAGCCATCTAGCCGAGCTGCGGTTGGCTTCTTCCGAGCAACGCATTTCCCGCCTTGCGCGATCAAGTTGAAAACATCGCATCGTCAACCGATGAGCAGATCAGTCAGCTTCAGGCCATTCGCAGCGAACTGGAATCAAGTCTTGCTGAGTACAAGACCAAAGTGAGGGATCTCGATGAGCATGTCGCGCAGTTGCGCGATGACCTCAAGGCAACGCGTGGAGAGCGGGATCTGGCGCGGGAAGACGCACGCAAGCTCGATTACCAATTGACCCAACGGTGGATTCCCGATGTCGTTGAATACAAGGAACTGGGAAGCGAACGCCACTATCCGGACAACTGGGAAGATTTGGAAACTTGGGTCGAGTTGTACGGTGAAAACAAGCTGGTTCTCCACCCCTTGGCCATCAAGGCCGCGAAGGAGTCGCAGTTCAATGACATCGCCTTCGCCTACCAGTCGCTGGAATACCTAGTGCGCTACTACGTCCCGATGCGTAACCGCGACATTGATGACATCGGGGCCTACCAGAACAGCCAGCAAGCATTGGCCGGACTGGGGCTTGTGCTGTCAGGCGTGGGCACGGCGCTGAACGACAGTCGATACAAGCAAGAATATCGTCGACAATACGAAGGCAGGAGCATTTGGCTGGATACTCACCTGAAGAAGGGCGTCGGGTTCGATCCATCGGTGGCCTTTCGTCTGTATTTCCACTACGACGAAGCAACCGCCAAGGTCGTGGTGGGTCACTTGCCAAGCCACTTGACCAACCGCATCAGCCACTCCGGCTAGGGGCCGCCTGCCCATTCGGCCAGGGCGCGTGCCACACCGTAATTCAATTGTCACGTCTAAGCGTCCAAAGCCCACCCCCGATGCCCAGCCCACCCATTTTCAAAACGGATTGTGAGGACAAGGGTGGTGGTCGGCGGCACCGACTGGAACGTGGGGTGCACAAACCTCATGAGTGGTTGGCTCAATCTCTTGTACCCACTACCTCCCGGCTCCACCGCGCGTTCAATTGAGGCATAAACCAACGCGGGAACCAGAGTCAAGCGTTCTCGGCACCCCCAGCTATTTGAGGAGTGCCGAACATGAAAGTAACCCGTGTCTACATTGAGCACGCCGGCGTCGTTGTGTGCCTCGCAACGAGCGCATCGGCAGAACGCACATGGGATGACACACATCGGATGCTGCGCGGTCGGGGCAAGCGAACCCGGAAATCTGCGGTCGACCTGTTGTTCGTGGTGGCCGACAGCCGCGACCCGCACTGGTATCGAGAGACGCAGCGCTCTGCCGCAAAGCGCAGATTGCCGTTGTCCACGCCGTGGCCTATCCCGAACTGGGTGCGGAACAGTTCGCGCTGGGAATCTCGAGCTTCTACACGTGGATGGTTCGCTTCTTCGATGTTGTTGTAGCCACCGAAGAACACCCTCGCACGGTGCTTCGCGCGTTGCTCGACTTTCTGGCCGAAGGGCTGGTTTGCTCGGATTTCGCCGACCTCAAAGCGACGCTGCGTCAGGCGGGTACGTGTTCGCTCCATCGGCGGGCATTCGCAACCAATGACCAGGTCGAAAGTGCGCGCGGCATGATTGAGCGAGACAAGGATCTCGCGCGAGCACTTCGACATGCGCATCGCGTCCTGTGTGTTGTCCGCGCAGATCGGCAGTGTACCGATCCGTTCGGCGTGGTCGAATCGCTTGGTGCGGGTTCATCAATTTCCGCACTCAACATCGTGTGGGCGCCAGATGCCGATCATTCGGACATCGTGATCCTTTGCTCTTCGGAGCCGTGGGACCCACAGCATCGCGGCGATCGCGCGATCCCGAATTCCGAAGACCTGTCCACGCTTAATTCGGGCTACTACTGCCGCGAGGGCGCGCGCCGACCGAAATCGCAATCGCATGGTATGGACGGGGTTACGTCGTCGCCCGACTTGCTGCCACAGCTCTCGGATTTCGATGTGGTCGACATCCCTCACCTCGTGGCGGTGGCCCAATTCGAGACAGGGCGCAGCCTAATACGGAACAACCCGGCGCTGGGACTGATCCTCGCCCGATGGCAGCTTTGCTGCCGATCACATGAGCGAGTGTTGTGGTGGGAGCTGCAGGACGAGATGAAGGTTTGCGCCGAAACGATACGCACGATTGGCGAAGCGATGACCTCGGGGCCGGCCGCAATACTCGCGGCGGCCGCGTTTCCGGAGGATGAATGCCTTCTTGACGTACTGTCTCGGATTCCGGCGCGCCTTGCTCGCATGCAGCACTTGTTCGGTGTGCGCCGAATTTTTCAGGATGAGAGTGCGGCGGCTTTGCATTGCCGCGAGTTGCTGGCGAACTGTTCGCTGGAGCATGAAGATGTCCTTCAACTCTGCTTGGATATTCAGCTGGCAAACTTTGTCGGCGTTGAATTTCTACGCAGGCTTGATTCTCAAGAGGTTTCTGCAGTGCGCCATCACATAGACGCGCGCGAGTTGGTGCTTGAGGCAGCCGTGCGTGCGCGATTCATTTTGCCCACCGCGAACGCTTCTGGATCCGCTCAACGATTCGTTCGGCCGACAGACCTGTTCGAATTCACGAGGCCAGGATGCGTGATCGCTGGGAACGAACCATTGCCTGATCAGGCAGACGCGTTTGCTCGGCTCCGCGACCTCGATGAACTACTCGAAGAATGGGCGGAAATGAGCAACCACTACTTGGGCATGTTCGTTCTGCGAGATGGCTGGGACGACGTGCACCATGCGTTCTACAGGGTGGTGGAACCAGTACGTGCCACGATCCACTTGATGAAGATCGGCTCCACCTGGTGGCTGATGGATGCGAAGGGAACAGACGGCCAAAATATCGATCTGTGCCTTCTCTCAGTCATCGCTGCGCAGCTTTCCAAGTGCCTACATGTCAGCGACCGCCCCAATGGCGCCATTTGAGGATCGGCATAAAGGCGCCACTTCATGATCGCCGTAATGGCGCCACCTGATGATCGACTCGACGACCTCGGCCTGCGAGCCGCGGTGTTTTTCTCGCAACTTCTCAATGACCTGCCGCGAGATGCTGAACTTCATAAAGTTGCTCCGTCAGCGAAGGGCGAGAATTGCATATACGCGACAAACGTATAGCGCAAAGCCTGCCGATCAGGACGTTCGTCTTATCCATTCAGTTGGCAGCGCACCGCTGTGGCCACGCGCCGGCTGACACCGCTGTTTGCCGCTAGCGACATCTCGGCATTCCAACCCCGTAGATCATGGGTGGCCGCAACGATGCGGATTGCGCACACTTCGGGCATCGCATTTTGGGGAATTGGTCATGCCGATCTTGTTGGGCCGCATCGCGGCAACCGTCCTGCTGTGCCTGTGTGGTGCAGTACATGCACAAGGGGCGGTGGAAAGATCCGTCTTGCGCCGCCGCAGGCGATGTTTCGCGACAGCATTACCTTGAATCAGTTCGTCGGCGGCACCTTGCGCTTCGTGTTGCTGCACGAGATCGGCCACGGTTTTGTCGACTTGTACGGCATCCCGGTGCTCGGCCGTGAGGAAGATGCCGCTGATCGCTTCGCAACATGGTGGATGGCCCCCGATGGCGAAGGGCAGGACGGCACCGACGCGATCGCGGCGATGGAGTGGTGGCTGGCTTCGGCGAAATCGAGCGAACTGAATCGCGAACAGATCGCGTGGTGGGATGAACACGGCATCGATGAGCAACGCGGATACCAGATCGCGTGCCTGCTGTACGGCAGCGATCCCGAGACGATGGGGCCGCTCGCTGGTCGGCTCGGACTGCCCACTACGCGGCGCGAATCCTGCCTGCCGGAAGCGCAGGAGAATGCGGCCTCGTGGTCTGCGTTCCTGCGCGGTCAGGCATCGACGCTGACGCACCAACTCGACGGCTTCCTGGTGCCGAAGAACTACGTCGACGCTGAATCGGCGGACACCGTGGATGCCGCCAAACTCGTGCGCGAAATGCAATTACTCGAAGAACTTGCAGGCATGCTCGGTCAATTCAAATTTCCCGAAGGCAGCGTGATGGTGCGGATGTACGCGAAGGACTGCGGCATGGCAAATGCCTATTGGGATCCGAACGAGAAAAGCATCGTGCTCTGCTACGAACTCGTCAACCACATCGCGAATGTCGGCTACGCCGCAGGATTCCGCTGAGCCGACAGCAACCGATCAAGCACCAGTCTCAGCTCTGCGGCATCAAGCGGTTTACGCAGGAACTGGTCGAATCCAGCAGCACGTGCTTCGGCTTCGGTCGTCGATTCGCTGCGTGCGCTGATTGCCAACGCCGGGACCTGCCGGCCGATGCGCTTGCGAAGCAGCGGCAGCAATTGCAATCCACCCATGCCAGGCAGGTCGAGATCACTCACGATGAGATCGACTGCGGCATCTGCATGATGCAGCGCAAGCATGGCTTGATCGGCTGCACGCACGCTCGCGCCGGCCGCCTGCAACCAGGTAGCGATCACTTCACGGGTTGCGGCATCGTCCTCGATCAGCAGGATGCAACGCTGTGCGATAGCGGCGTCGACACGATCCGGCGCGACAACGGTCGTCGCCGCTGGCACGCGGTCAGCCATGGCCACTTCTGGCATCGGCAGATACACCGAGAATACGCTGCCGACGGCGGGCGTCGAGCGCAAACCGACTTCGCCGTCCATCAATTGTGCAAGCTGATGCACGATCGACAAGCCAAGCCCGCTACCGCCAAGACCGGCGCCAAAACTGGTCTGCGAAAAACGCTGAAATAGCCGCGCACACTCGGCCTCGTTCATGCCCGGACCGGTGTCCTCGACCTCGATACAAATGCGGGCATCAGCGCGACGCGCGCGCAGCACGATGCGCCCAGCCGAGGTGAATTTGAGCGCGTTGTGAGCGAGATTCAACACGATCTGGCGCAACCGCGTCGCATCGGCTCGCACACCCACCGGCACATCGTCGGCAATGTCCAACGCACAGGTCAATCCCTTACGCTGCGCCAATGGTGCAATCGCATCGAACACCTCATGCAACAGCGCATGCAAATGTGTCGGCTGTGGATTCAGCGATAGCTTGCCGGCCTCAGCACGCGACAGGTCAAGCAGATCATTGACCATGCGCAGCAGATGCTGGCCGGACTGCCGCACGGTCGCGACGTAGTGTTGCTGGGTCGCATCCAGAGGTGTGCCAGCGAGCAATTCCGCCATACCGAGCACGCCGGTCATCGGTGTCCGGATCTCATGGCCGACGGTCGCCAGAAACTCGCTCTTCGCGGCACTCGCCGACTCGGCATGGTGGCGGCGTTCTTCTGCCAGAACCATCGAATGCCGAGCCTCCAAGCGCCGGCGGTTCGCACGCCACAGCAGCACGAAACCGAGCAGCATCAACAGCGCATAGGCGAGATAGGCGGCAGGACTCGACCACCACGGCGGAGTCACTATCAAGCGCGTCTCCAGCGTGCTCGCGGCCGCTTGTCCGAGCGCATTCTCGGCACGCACCTGCACGCGATAGTCGCCGGCGGGCAAGCGCGCGATCAGCCGCTCGCCGGCAGCGCCGACAGCGACCCAGTCCAGATCGAAACCTTCGATGCGAAACTGGTAACGCTGCGCGCGCGGCTCAATGAAGGACATCAGCCGCGCGCCAATCGCGAGCTCGTGATCCAGCGGCCCGAACTGCAGCGTCTTGCCGTCTGGCATACGCGTTTGTGCATCCTCATCATGCACGTAGCGCAATGCGGCCCAGATCAAGGGCTGTGCTGGCAGTGATGGTGGCATCGACCGCAGTGACTGACCGCTCACACGCAATACGCCCTCGCCGACCAGAAAAACCAGATCGTCGCCTTGGCGAACTGCGCTCGGCATGATCTCGAACTGCACGTCCGGCAGGCCGTCGGCACGCGTGAATGGGCGCAGCGACGGCGCTGTCGGGTCGATTCGCCACAGTCCACGCGGATTGCTGAGCAAGATCTGTCCGGCGGCATCGACGACCAAGGTAGACGCCTCCGCCACCGGCAAGCCGTCGCTTGGGCCCAAGGTCCAGACCGTCGACCACTGCCCATCCTTGCGCGCCAGCATCATCAATCGACCCAATTGATGCACGAGCAGATGCTCGGCATCGAGGAAGACAAATGCATGCACGCGCTCGGCTGCGACCAGATCAAGCCGCTGGAAGTGCTCATTGCTGTCGTCGAGTGCGCGCAGGCCGGTGGCATCGGCCATCCAAATGCGACCTTCCGGGTCAGCGCTGATCTGCTCGAAATCATCGTTGTCGAGACCGTGTTCGCCAGCGCGCCAGACGCGATTGCGCCCGTCTGGAGACAATACGTTCAGTCCCGCCGTCAATGCACCGATCCAGAGGCGGCCATCCGGCGACTGCGCCAGCGCTTCGGCGACACCTGCTGCCCAAGGCTCAGCATCACCTGACCATTGACCAAGGTGTCGTCTGCGGGATCGAAGCGCAATACGCCTTCCCGATCGGGCAACCACAAGGTGCCGGCGGTATCGCACCAGACCCGCCTGCCGTCGGTGTGCCAAAGCGGCCGCATGGCGCGAACCCGTCCATCGCACGACCTCTGCTTGCGCTGAAATGCGCGTCAGTTCGCCGCTGCGCACCAGCATCCACAGGCTGTCGTCCGGGCAACGGGTGATGCCGCTACGTCGGCCCGTCGATGGTGACGCGGGGTCGAGCGGGTCGTGCCGAAAAAGTTGAAAACGCGGCCAGTCCGGGCGCAGGTAGGCAATGCCATGCGCACCGGTGCTGAGCCAGAGACCGCCTTCATGATCGCGCAGCAAGTCGAGCACATCGGTATCGGGCAATGCTCCGGGCACAGCGGCGCGGACGAATCCAGTCGCTACCGCCATCGCTGCGCAGACGCAGCAAGCCGCCGCGCACGGCAACCCAGACATCGCCCGAATCGGTATCGACGACAGACTCGACCAATCCAGCATCGGCGGGCAAGACCACCCGTGACAAGGTGTCCGAACCAGCGGTGCGGCGGAACAAGGCAGCGTTCGCGCCGACCCAGAGCGTGCCGTCGCGCGTCATCTCGACGGCATTGACCAAGGGCAGTTCGACGACTTTGCGCGCCGGCCCCGGCGTGTCTGAATCCGCGGCGTCGATGCGCCACAGCGAATCCAGCGTGCCGACCCACAACACACCCTGAGTGTCCACCGCCATATCGAGCACGGTGGCCGTACGCAGAGCCGGATCAAGGCTCATCAACTGGTCCAGCGCCACTGGCACGGTGTCACCCTGCCGCAGTCGTGCCAGCCCTTGTGCATAGGTGCCGATATAGAGATCGCCGCGCGCGGTTTCGGTCAATGCGAAGACATCGCCGCCGCGCAAACCGTTGCCTGCCGGATCCGGCGCAATGCGTGTGAATTGATTGTCTTCGCTGTCATCGAGCATCGCCAATCCGGTGCTTTCGCAACCGACCCAGATGCGGCCGTCGCGTGTCGCAAGTGTCGTCTGCACGTCGTTGCATGGCAGCGACGTGGCATCGTCCGGCGCGTTTCGGAACACCTTGAAACCCAATCCATCGAAGCGCGCCAGCCCATCACGCGTCGCAATCCAGAGGTGACCCCCGGGGTCTTGGGTCAGGTCCATCGCCGAGACCGCTGGCAGCCCATCGGCGATGCCGTACAGACGGAATGCCGGCGCAATCGCATCGGCCAAAGCGAGGCTCGGCAACAGCAGGCATCCAATGATCGACAACAGGCGCATACGCTGACGATGCCAGCCGCTTGCAGATTCGCCAAGTGGGATTGCGACACCGGCCGATGGTGTCGCCCGGCATCCGTGGCAAAGTCGGAACCATGAAACGACTGTTCCCTGCATTTTGCGCCCTGTTTGCGGTCACTTCCGGCGCCGCGGCGGATGGTTATCGCTTCGACAACGTCCACTCGCAGGTGCAATTCCGGGTCGACCACCTCGGATTCACCCTCTCCGAAGGCGAGTTCCACGACCTTCGCGGTGGCTTTAGATTTGATCGCAACGACTGGTCGAAATCGAGTTGCGACGTGCAAATCAGCATCGCCTCACTTGATCTCGACGACGACGACGCTTGGAATCGAAAATTGCTCGCAGCCGACTGGTTCGATGTCGCGGCGTATCCAGAAATGCGCTTCCGCTGCCTGCAAGTGCTGCAACACGACGCCGAGCACGGTCGCATCGATGGCGAACTGACGCTGCGCGGCGTAACTCGTGCGGTCGCGCTTGATCTGCGCTTCAATCGTGCCGCCATCCACAAGTATTCGCTGAAATACACTGCTGGCTTCACCGCAACCACGACGATCCGACGTAGTGATTTCGGCATGCCCGGGCATTCCCGAGATCGGTGACGAGATCGCCATTCGCCTCGATATCGAAGGTCAACGCGAAGGAGCGAAACGTGAGCGCAAAAAGTGATGCCACGCGCTGGGGCAGCGTTGCCAAATGCTTGCATTGGTTGATTGCAATCGCAGTCATTGGTTTGTTGGTCGGTGGTTTGACCATGACCGACATGAAAGTATCGCCAGACAAATTCCGTTGGTATGCGCTGCACAAATCATTCGGTGTCACGGTTCTGGTGCTGATGCTGCTGCGCTTCGCTTGGCGCGGTATTGATGGACGACCGCAAGCTGTCCCCGGCGTGGCACCGATAGTCGCGTTCGCCGCGCATTCCGTGCATCGTCTGTTCTACGTCGCCTTGATCGTGATGCCGATCTCGGGCTGGGTCTATAACTCGGCCTAAAACTTTCCGCTGCAATGGTTTGGCGTGCTGCAGTTGCCGGCCATCGTGGCGCCGGACAAAGACCTCAAGCATCTGGCGCACACCGTTCACGAGGTCCTCGCATGGACCATCATTACCCTGCTGCTCGTGCACGTCGCGGGCGCGTTGATTCATCACTTCATCGACCGCGACGATACGCTCCGGCGCATGTTGCCGTTCGCCAAACCGCGCGCGGAAGCCGCCCGCACACAACAACCTGCATCCACGGACACACCATGATTCTGCGTATTCTCGGCTTCATTGCCCTGCTCGTTTGTCCCCAGCGTTTGCGGACCACGTCGTGCGCACCGGGACGCTGACCTTTTCTGGCCAGCAACAGGGTGAAGCCTTCGACGGTCGCTTCGACCGCTTTAGCGCGACGATCCAGTTCGACGCGGCACAACTCACCGAAAGCAAACTCGATGTCAGCATCGACCTGAGCAGCGCCGACAGCCAGAACAGCGAACGCGACGACACCCTGAAAGGTGATGACTTTTTTGCGATCGAGCGTTTCCCGAAGGCGCACTTCGTGACTTCGGTGGTGCGTGCAATCGACGCCACCCAGTTCGAAGCCGACGCGACATTGACGATTCGCGACAAGAGCGTTGCGTTGAAGTTTCCATTCACATTCGAGCGCGATGCGAATGGCGCCCGCCTCAAAGCACGGGTCACACTCGACCGCCTCGCCTTCGATATCGGCGCCGGCGACTGGGCGGACGACGGCATGATCGGGCACAGCGTCGAAGTGAACGTCGACCTCAACTTGATCGCAAAGCCTTGATCAATCGCCGAGAAATTCTCTCAGCTTGACCGCATCGAATGGCCAGCGCAGGTCCTGGCCGTCATCGCGCAATATCACCGGTACATGCCAGCCGTAGCGAGATTCCAAGGTATCGTCGTCGTCGACATAGTTCGTCGCCGTCGGTTCAACGACAAGCTGATGCAGCATCACCTGCGCCATGTCGCACAGTGAGCAGCGTTCGCGACGGATGAATTCAAACGCGTGCATAGAGCCTCGACCGGGCAGCGGTGACTAGAATACTGCCCCCTCGCAAGGAGTCGCGCCATGGGCGTCAGTGTCTTCGACTTGTTCAAGATTGGTATCGGGCCGTCGAGTTCGCACACGGTCGGGCCAATGCGAGCGGCCGCCCGCTTTGTCGAACGCTGGCTGATAGAAACTGGGCAGCTGACCCGCTGCACACGCGTGCGCGCCGAAGTGTTTGGTTCGCTGGCACTGACCGGGCGTGGCCACGGCACCGACAAGGCCGTGCTGATGGGCCTCGAAGGAAACTTGCCAAACCGCATCGATCCCGACCTGATTCCGGCGGCGCTGGAACGTATCCGTGCCAGCAAACGCATTCGGCTGCACGGCACGCACGAGATCGCCTTCGACGAGAAGCGCGACCTGATCATGAACAAGCGCCAGAAGCTGCCGTTCCACACCAATGGCATGCGCTTCGCGGCCTATGACGTGGACGGCAAGGAACTGGCGACGCGTGACTATTACTCCGTCGGTGGTGGCTTCGTGGTGAATCAGGACGAAGCCGCGGAAGACCGCATTGTTGCTGATGAAACCGAACTGCCCTATCGCTTTCATTCCGGCGATGAATTGCTCGCGCAATGCGCAAAACATGGCCTCAGCATCGCGCAGTTGATCTACGCGAACGAACAGGCGTGGCGCAGCACTGCCGAGATCGATGCCGGCCTCGACGAACTCTGGGCGGCGATGCAGGCCTGTGTCAGTCGTGGCATTCGCGCATCCGGCACCTTGCCGGGCGGTTTGCACGTCACCCGTCGCGCGCCATCGCTACACGCCGAACTTTCGTCGAAACCAGAAGCGGCAATGCGTGATCCGCTGACCGTACTCGACTGGGTGAACCTGTATGCGCTCGCCGTCAACGAGCAGAATGCCGCCGGCGGCCGCGTGGTCACCGCACCGACCAATGGCGCCGCCGGCATCATTCCTTCGGTGCTGCATTACTACGACCGATTCTGTCCGGGCGCGAACTTGGCTGGAATTCATACCTTCCTGCTCACCGCCGCTGCGATCGGCATTCTGTACAAAGAAAATGCATCGATATCGGGCGCCGAAGTTGGCTGTCAGGGCGAAGTCGGCGTAGCCTGTTCGATGGCTGCGGCCGGCCTAATGGCCGCACTCGGCGGCAGCCCAGGCCAGATCGAGAACGCCGCCGAAATCGGCATGGAACATAACCTCGGCCTGACCTGCGATCCGATCGGCGGTCTGGTGCAGATTCCCTGTATCGAACGCAATGCCATGGGCGCGGTGAAGGCGATCAATGCCGCACGTATGGCGGTGCGCGGCGACGGCAAGCACAAGGTCAGCCTCGACAAAGTCATCAAGACCATGCGCGACACCGGTCGCGACATGCAGGACAAGTACAAGGAAACCTCGCGCGGCGGGCTCGCTGTCAACGTCATCGAGTGTTGAGCGGATTCGACACGCCATGCGGCACGTGGCCGGTGGCGACGTGTTCGCGGGCGGAGTCGGCATTGCGTGCGGAATCGTCGAAGAAGATGTCGGCGCCGAACGCTTTCAGGAACGGGCCCTTGTCGCGCCCGCCGAGGAACAGCGCCTCGTCGATGCGCACGCCCCACTCGCGCAGGGTCAGGATCACGCGCTTGTGCGCCGGCGCCGAACGTGCGGTGACGAGCGCGGTACGGATCGGGCTCTGACCGAACGGAAACGCCGACTGGATGCGATGCAACTGGTCGAGAAAGGCACGGAATGGGCCGCCACCCATCGGCTTCGCAGCGTGTTCGATTTCATTGTCGTGAAACGCCTGCAGGCCCTGCTCCTGCGAGATGCGTTCGGATTCATCGGAGAAGATCACGGCATCACCATCGAAGGCGATGCGTAGTTGCTCAGACCGCCAGTCCGGTGCTTTCGACGGCAGGATCGTTGCTGCGGCAACACCGGCTTCGAGCGCGCTGCTGACATCGTCATGGTTTGCGGACAAGAACAATTGCGCGCCAAATGGCTGCACATACGGCCAGGTCGGCGCGCCATTGGTGAACGCGGCACGCACGATTTCAAGTCCGTAATGCTCGATCGAGTTGAAGATGCGCAGACCGGTATCCGACGAATTTCGCGATAACAGAATCACTTCGATGCGCGGCGTTGCGGTCGACAGGCGATTGATACGCAGCAACTTCTCGACCAGCGGAAAGGCGATGCCGGGCGCGAGCAGATCGTTCTCGCGCGCCATCTGGTAGGCGCGGTAGGCATCCAGCCCTTCACGCTCGAACAGCGTGTGACTTTCGCCGAGATCGAACAACGCCCGCGAACTGATCGCGACGATGAGGCGTTGCTCTGGCGGCATTTCCTGCTTCATTCGAAACCGTTGTTGAACACAGGCCCGTTCAGGACCCACCAGGCCTGCGCCGACTGCACGGCTGCGAGCGCGTTCAAGCGACCACTGCCATAGAGATTGTTCGGCACACCCGCAGAAGAACAGCTGGTAGACGATACCGCTGTTGCTGACTGGGTCAGGAACTGGCGCACGAGTGCAGGTTCGCGCTGCAGACCCGGCACGGCGCTCATCACTAGGGCCGCAGCACCAGCCACGTGCGGCCCGGCCATGCTGGTGCCGCTGAACCAGTCATAGCTTGAATCGCTAGCACCCGTGGACGAACGCACGCTCTGCCCGGGCGCAGCAATATCGGGTTTCATGCGCCCGCTGCCATCGGTCGTGACTGGGCCACGACTCGACGATCCTGCCAGCGCACCGGTTGACGCACTGAAGTTGCCGACCGAAAACGACTCGGCAAACATCGCCGGCGGGTCATTGACCGTGAAGCAACCGGAACCACCGTTGCCCGCTGACGCAACGACCAGTACACCGGCCGCCGTCAGGTTGGCGATTGCCGTTTGCATCGTCGCCCAATTGCCGCTGTTGCAACCTTCCGAGGTCGGGCAACCCCAGGAATTGTTGATGACATGCGGCGCTTTCGATGGATCGGGATTCAATCCGTTGAGATCCGTCGGCGCGAGGAACCAGTCGAAGCATTCGAGATACGTGGTGGGTGTGCCATTGCCCTGATCCATGTTGCGACAGCCGATCCATTTTGCATCAGGCGCCACACCGACCTGATTCGTCCCGCCATCGTCACCCACCATCGTGCCCATCGTATGCGTGCCGTGTTCATCGTCATCGCAGGGCGCGACGGCATTGGCACCACAGACGCCGCCACCTGAATGAATCGCGTCATGCCAGTGGTAGTTGTGATCGGCAACGGCGCCGTCCCAGCCCAGATATTTGGCCTTGATCGCGTTGTGGGTCCAGCGATAGCCGGTGTCCTGCCCTGCCACCACAACACCCGCACCGCGCGGATTGCCAGGCAGCGCCCAAACATCATCGGCATTGATGTAGCTGACGCCCAACTCGATCGCGGTGACCGCCTTGCCGAACTGCACCGGTTCCGATTTCGGCAGCACCTGATGGATGACCGGATCCGCGTCGATGCGCAATACGTCGGCGCGTTTTGCCAACGTCGCGATGCGGTCTGCCGGTAGCGTCGCTGCAACCGCGTTGACCACGGTGAACGCCCGGTAACGAATACCGTTCTTCGTCAGCCAATCAAGCACATCATGCTGCGTGGCGGCGGCCTCAGCACGCAGCGCCGCGTGGATCACCTGAGGCCGTTGCAAAGGCGGTGTGCGCGCCGATAGTGCAGTGATGTCGAGCTTCGCCTTGGCCGGAACAACCGGCGTGATCAGCACCGGAATCGCCGAAGCGGTCTTGGCTTCCATCTGCGTGCGCAAAGTCGGGTCGAGTTTGTCGGTCCAGCCACCGGCGGCAACGGCGCTGGCACACAACGATGCCGCTGCAAGTGCCAAGCGAAGTTCAATACGCAAATTGTTCATCGAGAATACGTTGCTCAAGATTGTGTTCGGGGTCGAACAGGAGGGTGGCGGTGCGCGTGGCTGATTCGCGCACCGTCACTTCAACGATGTCGCGAACTTCGTTGGCATCGGCGGTGGCACTGACCGGGCGCTTGTAGTGATCGAGGATCTCGAAGCGCACTTCGACCGAGGCCGGCAACACCGCACCACGCCAGCGCCGTGGCCGAAACGGCGAGATTGCGGTCATCGCCAGTACGCGCGAATCCAGCGGCAGGATCGGCCCGTGTGCGGATAAGTTATAGGCAGTACTGCCCGCCGGTGTCGCAACCAGCACACCGTCGCAGATCAACTCGTCGAGCTTGACCACACCATTCAGCGAGACCCGCACATGCGCCGCCTGCTTGGTCTGGCGCAGCAACGACACTTCATTGAATGCAATCGCTTCGACCGTCGTCCCCGATTCTGAGACTGCCGTCATTTCCAGCGGTCGCAACTGAGTCGTCCGCGCACGTTCAATGCGCGCAAGCAAATCCTCGGCGTGGAATTGATTCATCAAGAAGCCGACGCTACCGAGCTTCATGCCATAAACCGGCCGACCGAGATCACGATGGCGGTGCAAAGTTTGCAGCATGAAACCGTCGCCGCCGAGCGCGACGATGACATCGGCGTCCGCCGGTTTGATGTCGCCGTGTGCCGCGCGCAGGGCAACCAGCGCCGACTGCGCTTCTTCGGTCTTGCTGGCGGCGAAAGCGATGCGCGGGTTCATGGCCGCGCAGCATGCCGCAACCTCGGCGCTGGCGGTAGCGCTTTGTTACAAGTCGTAGCGAGCACGGTGCATGCGCCGCCGCCCGACACCGAGATCAAGCACATCGGCGATCATGGTCGGCAATCCGAGAGTTCGAATGCGACACGCGTTCCGTGCCACGCCGCTACACCGTGCCAACGTGTTGCCGCAGACGCCGAGCACGCCAAAAAAAGACAAAGGCTCACGCACCGCGAAGCGCGCAAGCCTCTGTTTTTATTGGTGCCGGAGATAGGAGTCGAACCTACGACCTACGCATTACGAATGCGCCGCTCTACCAACTGAGCTACACCGGCAGGAGTCCCATCGAACCCGGAAATCGCGATCGATCTGCCGCGCCCAAGCCCGAAGGGGCGCGCATTCTAGGCGAACCGGGCTTGTTGACGCAACCGCGACTCAGTCCACCATCAAGATGCGCAATTCCTTGGGCAACGCGAACACGATACTTTCCGGTTCACCATAGAGTTCACGCACCTCGTCGGCGCCGGCAGCGCGCAGGCGTTCGATCACCGCTTGAACCAGAGATTCTGGCGCAGACGCGCCGGCAGTCACGCCGATCTGACGGCGGCCTTGCAGCCATGCATCGTCGATGTCTTGGGCGCCGTCGATCAAGTGTGCGGATACGCCCTGCTTCTCGGCCAGCTCGCGCAGACGGTTCGAGTTCGACGAGTTCGGTGAACCCACGACCAGCACCAAGTCGCATTCGCCGGCCAGCCGTTTGACGGCATCTTGGCGGTTCTGGGTCGCGTAGCAGATGTCGTCGTGGCGCGGCCCGATGATGCCCGGATATCGCGCACGTAATGCCTCGATAATCGAACGCGTATCGTCCACCGATAGCGTCGTTTGTGTGACGAAGGCGAGTTCGCACGCAGGATCGAGGTCAAGCGCCGCCGCATCCTCGGGCGCTTCAACCAGCCGCATCTGGCCACCCGCACTCGCGTCCCACTGTCCAAGCGTACCTTCGACTTCGGGATGTCCGGCATGGCCAATCATCACCACATTGCGTCCAGCTCGGGCATGCCGCGCGACTTCGATGTGCACCTTGGTCACCAGTGGGCAAGTTGCGTCGAACACCTTGAGCCCACGGCGACGCGCTTCACCACGCACCGTCTGCGACACACCGTGAGCGCTGAAGATCACCGTTGCGCCGTCAGGCACTTCCGGCAACTCCTCGACGAAAACGGCACCGCGCGCACGCAGGTTGTCGACGACAAAGCGGTTGTGCACGACTTCATGACGCACATAGATCGGCGCACCGAACGCATCGATCGCGCGCTCGACGATATCGATCGCGCGATCAACACCGGCACAGAAGCCGCGTGGATTGGCGAGTACGACGATCATGAGGATTTCCTGGCTTCGCGCCATCCGAACAAGATCAACACCGCCGCGCCACCGACGATGGCCGAGTCGGCAATATTGAATGCTGGCCAATGATGGTCGCGCCAGTACCAAAGGATGAAATCGACGACGTAGCCGAGGCGCACGCGGTCGATGATATTGCCTACGGCACCGCCGATGACGAGCGCGAACGCAAGCGCACTGAACCGCTCGTGCCTCGGCAGCCGCGCCAGCACAATCGCGAAGCCGATTCCAACCAGCACCGCAAATCCCGAGAGCCCCCATCGTTGCCAATGTTCGCCGTCGGCAAACATCGAGAAGGCAACGCCGGTGTTGTGCGCCATCGTCCAGTCGAAATAGCCGGCGATGACCGTGACCCGTTCGCCGTAGCCGAGATGCTGGACGGCGTACCACTTGCTGATCTGATCGAGCAAGACAATCACCGTCGACAACGACAGCCAACGCAGCAATCCGGCGACACCGAGGCGATCAGAACCAGTCACGTCGCTCGCCCTCGCCATCGACATTGGTCACGCAACGGCTGCAGAGCTGCGGGTGTGCCGCGATCGATCCGACATCACTGCGGTGATGCCAGCAGCGAACACACTTCGCTGCTGGCGTCGGCGTCACCGCGAACTTTGCCGCGCTCGTCCCGAAGCTGGCTACAAGCGCATCTTCCGGCGCGACCGCGAGATCATGCACGCGCACGCTCGAGGTGATGAAGAAGTAACGCAACTCGTCGCGACATGCAGCCACACGCGCTGCTGATGCCGCGTCGAGATAGACATCGACTTCGGCTTCCAACGAACCACCGAGCTTCTTCTCATTGCGCAGTTCTTCGATGCGCTTCAGCGCACTGCCGCGCAGGGCGGTGAGGTCAGCCAGCAGAGCCGACTCTTCGGCCGACACGACCAGCCCGTCGAACAGTGCTTCGATGTCGGCGAAGGTCGTGAAGAACACTGAGTCGTGCGCGCGCGCCGGCATCTGTGCCCAGATTTCTTCGGCAGTGAAACTGCTGATCGGTGCCAGCGCACGCACCAGCACTTCGAGCGCGGCGTACATTGCGGTTTGTGCCGAACGTCGCGCCGTGGCCGTCTCCTGCATCGTGTAGAGACGATCCTTGGTCATATCGAGATAGGCGGCGCCCATGTCGATCGTGCAGAAGCGCATTAATTCCTGAACCAGCGTTGCGAACTCGCAGAGGTCGCGGCTGATGTTCGTCGCCGCACGCGCGTCCGGCCCATAAACGCGCTGTGCCAGTTCG
Source organism: Rhodanobacteraceae bacterium (assembly GCA_016708465.1). Lineage (GTDB taxonomy): Bacteria > Pseudomonadota > Gammaproteobacteria > Xanthomonadales > Ahniellaceae > JADKHK01. The sequence goes on along the minus strand of JADJFT010000006.1, from coordinate 345,843 downwards.
AGTACGCGCTTGGCCTGCTGCATCGCCCAGCGGTCGAGTAACAACATGTCGCTCGCCGGCACGCGATCGTTCGCCGGATCGAACCGATGCAGATTGCCGAGCAGGAAGCGCGCGGTGTTGCGAATACGGCGATAGCTGTCGCCGACGCGCTTCAGGATCTCGTCGCCGCAGGTCATCTCGTTGCGATAGTCGGTCGATGCCACCCATAAGCGCAGCACGTCTGCACCCATCTGGTCGATCACCTTCTGCGGCACCACGATGTTGCCGAGCGACTTCGACATCTTGCGGCCCTGCGCATCGACGGTGAAGCCGTGCGTCAGCACACAGGTGTAGGGCGCATGACCATGCATCGCGACTGAGGTCAACAACGACGAGTGAAACCAGCCGCGGTGCTGATCGGATCCTTCGAGGTACATGGTCCCGACACGCGGACCTTTCAGCTCCGGGCGCGCATCCAGCACACCCGCATGGGTCACGCCGGAATCGAACCAGACATCAAGGATATCGGTGACCTTGTCGTATTTTGCAGCGTCAGCGCCGAGTAACCTGGCCGCATCGAGTTCGTACCAGGCATCGGCGCCATCGCGCTCGACGATCTCGGCAACCCTTCCAAGCAATGCGACTGAATCCGGGTGCGGTTCCTGAGTTTCCTTGTCGATGAATAGCGCGATCGGCACACCCCAAGTGCGCTGGCGCGAGATACACCAGTCCGGGCGGTTCGCAATCATGGCGGTAATGCGTTCCTTGCCCCAGTCCGGCAACCACTGCACCTGCTGGATCGCCGCCAGCGCCTGCGTACGCAAGCCGGCCTGATCCATCGCGATGAACCATTGCGGTGTGGCTCGGAACGCCACCGGTGTCTTGTGCCGCCAGCAATGCGGATAACTGTGCTCAAGTTTGTCAGCAGCCAACAGCACGCCGCGCGAACGCAACAGTTCGATGATCGTGTCGTTTGCCTTCCAGACATGCAGGCCCTCGACAAACTCGGTGCCACTGACGAAGACGCCATTGCCGCCGACCGGATTCACGACTTCGATGCCGTATTTCTGACCGACCACGAAGTCTTCTTGGCCATGGCCCGGCGCCGTATGTACGGCACCGGTGCCGGCGTCAGCGGTGACATGCTCACCGAGGAGGATGGGTACCTGCCGCGACAAGAACGGATGCTGCAATTTGAACCCTTCAAGATCGGCACCGCGAGTGCGGCCGAGCACCGTCAGACTGCCGACACCACAGCGCTTCAACGCTGCTTCGGCGAGCGCTTCCGCCAGCACCAGCAGCACACGCCGACCATCACGCGCCGGACCTTCGACCAATACGTAATCGAACTCGGCGTTCAATGTCACTGCCATGCTTGCGGGCAGTGTCCAAGGTGTCGTCGTCCAGATCGGTAGCGCGACGATGGCGCTGGTCTGCGTTACGCCGAACTTGTTGACGAGGCGATCGACATCGACGACGTCATAGGCGACATCGATCGCTGGCGAAACCTTATCGGCATATTCAATCTCGGCCTCGGCCAACGCCGAACCGCAATCGAAACACCAATGTACCGGCTTGGCGCCACGCGCCAGATGCCCGCGCTCGACGATCTTCGCGAGTGCACGCAACATGTCGGCTTCGAAGGTGAAATCCATTGTTCGGTAGGGTGCATCCCAATAACCGAGCACACCAAGACGCTTGAAATCCTCGCGCTGACTGTCGATTTGCTTGGCGGCATATTCGCGGCACTTGGCACGGAAGGTGCGCGCATCGACCTTGACACCGACCTTGCCGATTTCCTTCTCGACCACGAGCTCGATCGGCAACCCATGGCAGTCCCAGCCCGGCACGTAGGGCGAATGGAAGCCGCTGAGCAGCTTGCCCTTGACGACAATATCCTTGAGCGTCTTGTTGACCGCATGACCGATGTGGATCTGGCCATTCGCATACGGCGGTCCATCGTGCAGCACATAGCTCGGGCGGTTAGCGGTCGCACTCTGGATGCGCGCATGCAAATCGCTCGCTTGCCACGCCGCCAGCGCCTTCGGTTCTCGCGTTGGCAAATCGCCCTTCATCGCGAAGGCGGTTTCGGGCAAATGGATCGTGCTTTTGTAGTCGATGCTCACGCGAGTTCTCGCTGGTTCGATGGGAGATTGGAAAGGATGCGGCGCGCTTCGATCGAATCGAGATGCATGCGCTCGATCAGATCATCCAGATTTGCGAAACGGGCCTCGTCGCGGATCTTCGCGATGAAGTCGACGCGCAAGCGCTGACCGTACAGGTCGCCGTCAAAGTCGAACAGATGCGCTTCGAGCAGCAGTTCACGGCCATCCACCGTCGGCCGAGTGCCAAGGCTCGCGACCGAGGGCCAGTCGCGCAGGCCGGCACCGCTCACACGCACCGCGTAAATGCCATGCACCGGCGGCCGACGCCGTCCGAGCGAGATATTGGCGGTCGGATAACCGAGCGTGCGTCCAAGCTTCTGGCCGTGGATGACGCGACCGCCGATTGCGAAGTCACGACCAAGCAGGCGCTGTGCAAGCGCATGATCGCCCGTGAGCAGTGCGGCGCGTACACGGGTGCTCGATATGCGCTCGCCATCAATCAATACCGGCTCGATTGTATGCGCCGTGAAGCCAAGTTCCGCACCGATGTCGCGCAACATCGCGACGTCGCCACGGCGATTGTGGCCAAAACGGAAATCCGGGCCAATCCAGACCTCGCATGCACCCAGGCGATGCACCAGAATTTGCTCGACGAAATCTTCCGCCGAAGTCGCCGTCAGCGCCGCGTTGAAGCGCAGCAAGCCAAGCCGGTCTACACCGAGCGCACGCGTCATCTCGATCTTCTCGCGCGCTGTGCTCAATCGCGGCAATCGCTCGCCGCGCCCGAAGTATTCGCGGGGCAGTGGTTCGAAACTGAGTACAACGGCATCGCATGCACGTTCATGCGCGCGCGCCAAAACGCGCCCGATCAGGGTCTGATGACCCCGATGCAAACCGTCGAACGCGCCGATGGCGATGACTGCGCCACGCGGGCAAAGGCGCGGCCCGCGCGTATCGCGAAACAGGAAATTCATGGAGCCACGGAGTATAGCGACGCAGACATCGAATCCCTGCTCAATGGTCGCGAAAATGACTGAGGCGCAAACCCCGTTGCCAGCAAGACGACAGCGTAGGACGCGGCTCCAGCGGTGACCGCGGTGACCAGCCAGAGCACACGCTGCAGCGCATGCAATGCGGACCAGTCGCCGATGTGCAGACGCAATGTGAGCAAGGTCGTCACCATTGCTGCACCCGCAAGCAAGAGCTTGAGTAGATAGAGCAACCAACCCGGCTGTGCGGTAAAAATCTGCTGCCGGCGCAACGCGACGAACAGCCACAGCGCATTGACCAATCCGGCGATGCCGGTCGCGAATGCGATGCCGGCGTGGCCGCCAACGGTGTGGTTCAGCGCCAGCGGCGTCACGATCGCAACCGTCAGACCGACATTCGCGGCCACCGTCCAGAGTGCCGCGCGCATCGGTGTTTTCGTGTCCTGACGCGCATAGAACGCCGGCAACAGGACCTTGCTGGCCATGAACGCAGGCACGCCAATACTCATCGCGGTCAGGCTCCACGCCGCCATTTGCGTGTCATGCCCGGTAAATCGACCGTAGTTGTAGACGGTCGCGGTGATCGGTTCGGCAAGAAACATCAGGCCAAGACCGGCCGGCCAACCGACCAGAAGCACTAGCCGCAAACCCCAATCCAGCGACTGCGAATAACCGGCGTGGTCCTGTGCGGCGAAGCGGCGCGACAGATGCGGCAGGATCACGGTACCGATCGCGACGCCGAACAGGCCAAGCGGGAATTCGATCAGCCGGTCCGAGTAATACAGCCAGTCCTGCGATCCATCGGCCAGCAGCGATGCAAACACGGTGCCGACTAACAAGTTCACCTGCGCCACCGACGACGAAAACAAGGTCGGGATCATCAAGCGGCCGACACGGCGCACGTCCGCATGCTGGAACCCGAGCTTAAAGCGCGGCCGCAACCCCAACCGCGCAAGCGCCGGCCACAGCAACGCGAGTTGCAGAAAACCAGCGACGAGCACGCCCCACGCCAGCGCCTTTGGTGGCACCTCCATGTGCGGTGCCAGCAGCAGCATGGCGGCAATCACCGTGAGGTTGTGCAGCACCGGTGTGAACGCTGCCAGCCCGAACTTGCCGAAACTATTCAGTACCGAAGCGCACAGCGCCATCAATGAGATGAACACCAGATACGGAAAGGTGATGCGCAACATCTCAGCGGTGAGCGCAAATTTCTCCGGTTCATCGAGTGTGCCGGGAGTGAACACCGCGGCGATCAATGGCGCCGCCAGCATGCCAATGCCGGCGACGACGAATACCACCGCCGCCAACGAACCGGCCATGTGATCGATGAAGTCGTGCAATGCGGCCGGGTCCCGGCGCTCGCGGATCTCGTTCAGCACCGGCACGAAGGCCATCGCCATCGAGCCTTCGGCGAACACGCGGCGCAGAAAATTCGGGATGCGGTAAGCAACGATGAACGCGCTCATCGCGCCGCCAGTGCCGAACAGAGTCGCCTGCAGCATGTCGCGGGCGAAGCCGGAAATCCGCGACAGCAAGGTCATCGCTGTGAACAGCAGGGTCGAGCGCAGCAGCTTCATGAACAGGCACTCATCACAACGATTGACTCGCGTCGCTGCTGCCCGGATAATTCGCGACCTTTTTCAACCCCCCGAACACCGGAGTCCAGCTGTGGCCAATATCAAGTCCGCGAAGAAGCGCGCGGTTCAGGCGGAAAAGCATCGCCTGCACAACAACAGTCAGCGTTCGCAGATGCGTACGGCCGTGAAGAACGTGCTGAAGCTGATCGAAACCGGCAACAAGGCCGGCGCAGAAACCGCGTACAAGACCGCGGAATCGCTGCTCGACCGTTTTCCCGGTCGTGGCCAGATCCACAAGAACAAGGCTTCGCGCCACAAGAGCCGCATCACGGCCCGCATCCGCGCGATGGCATGAGACGAAGCTGCCCTGCTTCGTGTTGACGAAAAAGCCGGCGCAAGCCGGCTTTTTTTTGGTCTGGATCATCGAATCAACCTTCAGCTGCGTCACGCTTCTCGGTCTCGATGAAGGCCATCGCCCGCTTCGCAACCTCATCGCAACCCTCGCCAGTCGCTGCCGACACGGCGAACCACGGCTTTCGGCCCCAGCGCAGTCGCTTGACCATTGCTTTCAGATGGCCGTCGCGGTCTTCCTCGGCGATCAGGTCAATCTTGTTGAACACCAGCCAGCGCGGCCGCTTCGACAATTCAGCATCAAACTTCTTCAGTTCGCGCTCGATCGTCTTCACCTGTTCGACCGGGTCAATCGCGTCATCCATCGGCGCAACATCGACCACGTGCAGCAGCAAGCTGGTGCGTGAGACATGCTTCAGGAATTGAATGCCGAGACCGGCGCCTTCAGCGGCGCCCTCAATCACTCCGGGAATATCGGCGATCACGAAGCTATGGTCGCGGCTGACCGAGACGACGCCAAGATTCGGGGTACAGCGGCGTGAAGGGATAGTCGGAAACTTTCGGCGTCGCCGCAGAAACCGAGCGAATGAACGTGGACTTGCCGGCATTCGGAAAACCGAGCAGACCGACGTCAGCCAGCAGCTTCAGTTCCAGGCGAATCTCACGCTCGTCACCTGGCGTGCCCGGCTGGGCGCGGCGCGGCGAACGATTGGTCGAGGACTTGAACACCATGTTGCCGGCGCCGCCTTTGCCACCCTGCGCGACCAGCGCGCGCTGGCCGTGACGGGTCAAGTCGGCGATGGTTTCCTCGGTATCAATATTCATGATCACGGTGCCCACAGGAACGCGGATGACCGTGTCTTCCCCTGCGGCACCGGTCATTTGCCGACCCATGCCATTCTCACCGCGCTTGGCGCGAAACAGGCGCTCGTGGCGGAAATCGATCAGCGTGTTCAGATTCTCATCGGCCTGAACGATGACACTGCCGCCACCACCACCGTTGCCGCCATCGGGGCCACCAAGCGGAATGAATTTTTCACGCCGAAAACTGATGCTGCCGTTGCCGCCAGCTCCGGCGATCACTTTGATTTCAGCTTCGTCGACGAATTTCATGGCGGAAGGATGCGGGATTCTTCAGGAAACGGAAAGGCCGTGAACGGTTTTTTCGCGGGCTAAGACAATTCTGGGTGTCAGAAACAGGAAAGCCCCGCAGCGCGGGGCTCTCCGGTGAACCGAACGTTGCGTGCGCTTAGCGGACGCTGACGGTGCGACGACCGCCGTTCGGACCCTTGACGCTGAACTCGACCGTGCCGTCCGCGAGCGCGAACAGGGTGTGATCGCGGCCGAGGCCAACGTTCGTGCCCGGGTGATAAGCGGTACCGCGCTGACGCACAATGATGTTGCCAGCTTCAACTGCCTGACCACCAAAGAGCTTCACGCCCAAGTACTTCGGATTGGAATCGCGACCGTTCCGGGTGGAACCTACGCCTTTTTTCTGTGCCATGGCTGCTCTCCTCGGCTCTTACTTGCTGATGCCAGTGATTTCGACTTCGGTGAAGTACTGACGGTGACCCATCTGCTTGCGGTGGTGCTTGCGGCGACGGAACTTGACGATCCGGATCTTCTCACCGCGGCCATGCGACTTGATCGTCGCGCTGACCGACGCGCCCGCCACAGTTGGCGTGCCGACGCTGATTGCGTCGCCGTCGCCCACCAGAAGGACCTGGTCGAACTTCACCGAGGAACCCGCCTCGGCATCGAGTTTTTCAACTCGCAGGATTTCACCCTGCATCACGCGGTACTGCTTACCGCCGGTGACTACAACTGCGTACATGATGGCAATGCCTCTGTAGTTATTCTGGCCACGAGCCCCGACCGCGCTTGCTCCGGAGTCTCCATTCCTTCCCGTCATGTCGACCGAAAAGGGCGCGGATCATAGCCGGATCGGGTTGCAATGGTCAATGAATGGCCGGACAAGCCGGACCGATCGTCGACACATTATTCACATTGCCCCCGCCAGTTTAGCGGGCTAGCCTGAACGACTTTTACTGGCCCGAGTCCATGGACACGATCCGCCTGCGCGGTGCGCGCACGCACAATCTCAAGAATATTGATCTCGACCTGCCGCGCGACCAGCTGATCGTGATCACCGGACTGTCCGGTTCCGGGCAAATCGTCGCTGGCGTTCGACACCATTTACGCTGAAGGCCAGCGCCGTTATGTCGAATCACTCTCGGCCTACGCCCGGCAGTTCTTGTCGGTGATGGAAAAACCCGACATCGACCATATCGAAGGCCTTTCGCCGGCGATTTCGATCGAGCAAAAGTCAACCTCGCACAATCCGCGATCGACGGTTGGCACGATCACCGAGATTTATGACTACCTGCGCCTGCTATATGCGCGCACCGGCACGCCGCATTGTCCGGACCACGGCCAGCCACTGACCGCACAAACGGTGTCGCAGATGGTCGACGCCACGCTCGCACTCGACCCAGATACGCGCTACATGCTGCTCGCTCCGGTCATCCGCGAGCGCAAGGGCGAGCACCTGCAGGTATTCGAGCAACTGCGTGCGCAAGGCTACGTGCGCGTGCGCGTGAACGGCCACATCCACGATATCGACGCGGTACCGAAGCTCGGCCTGCGCAACAAGCACAGCATCGATGTCGTGGTCGACCGCTTCAAACCCAAGGCCGATCTAAAGCAGCGGCTCGCCGAGAGTTTCGAAAACGCACTCAAGCTCAGCGAGGGCATGGTCGTCGTCGCCGAGATGGATGCGCCGGCGGCCAAGGAAGTCTTGTTCTCGTCGAAGTTCAGTTGCCCGATCTGCGACTACTCGCTGAGCGAACTCGAACCGCGACTGTTTTCGTTCAACTCGCCGGTGGGCGCTTGCAGCAAGTGCGACGGTCTCGGCATCACCCAGTTCTTCGATCCAGCGCGCGTCGTCGCGCATCCGGAACTGGCACTCGCGAATGGCGCGATCCGAGTTGGGACCGGCGCAATAGCTACTACTTCGCGATGATTCTGGCGCTGTCGAAGCACTACGGCTTCGACGTCGAAACGGCATGGCAGAATCTGCCTAAGGACGTGCGCGACAAAGTTTTGCACGGCAGCGGCGGCGAAGAAATCAACTTCCGCTACGCCAGCGAATCTGGCGGACTAACCGTCAATCGCAAGCATCGCTTCGAAGGCATCCTGCCAAACCTGGAGCGTCGATATCGCGAAACCGAATCGGCGATGGTGCGCGAGGAACTGGCAAAGTTCATCAGCGAACGTCCCTGCCCCGAATGCGGCGGACAACGCCTTGGTCGGGCCGCGCGCAATGTCTTCGTTGGCGGCAAACCATTGCCGGCCGTCACCGCCTGGCCGGTCGAAGAAACCCAACGCTTCTTCGAGCACTTGCATCTTGATGGCTGGCGCGGCGAGATCGCGGCAAAGATCGTCAAGGAAATCCGCGAACGCTTGCGCTTCCTGATCGATGTCGGTCTCGACTATCTGACACTGGACCGCAAAGCCGATTCGCTCTCTGGCGGCGAAGCCCAGCGCATCCGCCTGGCGTCGCAGATCGGTGCCGGACTGGTCGGCGTGATGTATGTGCTCGACGAACCTTCGATCGGTCTGCATCAACGTGATAACGAACGCTTGCTGGCGACACTGACGCGACTGCGCGATCTCGGCAACACCGTCATCGTCGTCGAGCACGATGAGGATGCGATCCGATCCGCCGACCACATTCTCGACATCGGCCCGGGCGCGGGCGTTCATGGCGGCGAGATCGTCGCGCAAGGCCAGTTGGCCGACATTCTCGCTGCCAAACGTTCGCTGACCGGGGACTATCTCGCCGGCCGCAAGGCCATCGCTATCCCGGAACGCCGCCATCAGCCGGTCGATAGCCAATGGCTGCGCCTACACGACGCGCACGGAAACAATCTGCAGCATGTTGATCTGGAAATCCCTGCGGGGCTGTTTGTCTGCGTCACCGGCGTATCCGGCTCGGGTAAGTCGACGCTGATCAATGACACCTTGTTCCGTATCGCTGCGACCGAACTCAACGGCGCGGCTGAACAAGCAGCGGCTTACGGAACTGTTGAAGGGATTGATTTGTTCGACAAGGTCGTCGACATCGACCAGAGCCCCATCGGGCGAACGCCACGCTCGAATCCAGCGACCTATACGCAACTGTTCACGCCACTACGCGAACTGTTCGCACAGGTACCGGAAGCACGCGCACGCGGTTATCAGGCGGGTCGCTTCAGCTTCAACGTCAAGGGCGGACGCTGTGAAGCCTGCCAAGGCGACGGCCTGCTCAAGGTCGAGATGCACTTCCTGCCCGATGTCTACGTGCCATGCGATGTCTGCCACGGCAAACGCTATAACCGTGAAACCCTCGACATTCTGTTCAAGGGCTATTCGATCCGCGACGTATTGGAGATGACCGTCGAGGACGCGCTCGCGGTCTTCGAAAAAGTACCGGTGATCGCGCGCAAGCTGCAGACCTTGATGGACGTTGGTCTGAGTTACATCAAGCTCGGACAGAGCGCGACCACGTTGTCCGGCGGTGAAGCGCAACGCGTCAAACTCTCGCGTGAACTGTCAAAACGCGATACCGGACGCACGCTCTACATCCTCGACGAACCGACCACCGGCCTGCACTTCCACGATGTCGCGCAATTGCTCGGCGTATTGCATCGCCTGCGTGACGACGGCAACACCGTGGTGGTGATCGAACATAATCTCGACGTGATCAAGACCGCCGACTGGATCATCGATCTCGGGCCCGAAGGCGGTGCACGCGGCGGCCGCATCATCGCTACCGGCACGCCCGAACAGATCGCCACGCAGCCACAATCACATACCGGACAGTTCCTCAAGCGCTTGCTCGATGCACGCGGCCCGCGCTCGGTGATCGCCAAGCCGGCAAAGCCCACGAAGAAGGTGAAGAAATGAGTGCCGATGCGACACCTGCGAAGCGACTCGTGCGCGCCCCAGTCAGCGTGCGCTGGGGCGACATGGACGCCTACAACCACGTCAACAATTCGGTCTACGCAACCTATGTCGAGGAGGCGCGCCTGCAATGGTTCCGCAGCCTCGATCCGGGCTGGATGAACACCGACGCGGCACCGATCTTGGCGGCACTGAATACCAACTTCCGCAAGCCGATCGAATGGCCGGCCGAGATCGTGGTCGAGTTGTATGCCGGCCGCGCCGGCCGCAGTTCATTCACTGCCAGCTTCCGCATCATTGATCGTGACCATGCGGAAGTAGTTTATGCGGAAGGCGACAGCGTACTGGTCTGGATCAATCCGAACACCGGCAAGTCGATCGAGTTGCCGGCGCATGTGCGCGCCGCGTTGGTCTGATCAGGGCGCCGCAGTCTCGAAACCATCGCGGAACAGATAGGTCGCTTCCCAGACCGGCCGCTCGCTGGTGACGCTGATGGCCTGCACGCTCTCGCGCAGCGGCACCGCTTCGCTGCCATCGATCGAGATGCTGCCGCCCACCGAACTCATGCCCTTGTTCAGCACGATGCTGGCATTGCCTCGCAGCGGATGACTGAGCGTGATGGTCCAACTCGCGCCGTTGTCGACAAGGTTGGCGACGAGTGCCGCTTCACCACTGTCGTAACCGGTGATGATGTTGAGGAAATACGCATCGGTCGCGCCAATTTGGTCGAGTTCGACACGGTGCTGGCCGGCCTCTTCATCGCCGGTGCGGTCTTCGTTGAAGATGCGGAAACTCGGGAGCGTCGGCAGCAAGGTGATCAATTCGCTGGTCTGCGTGCCCAACGTCGCCGCGACCCGGTTGGCGTTCGTAGTCGGTGCCGTTTCGAAGTGCATCACAAAGGTCCGCCGCACCTGATCGGCCGTCACATGCGGGCCGTCGAGCAACCAGCCGCCGCCGTTGTACCAAGGCAGCTGCGAGTCGGCCGAGCCACGGGTGCGATCGAGAATCAGCAAGGCTTGCAGCGGACGAATGAACAGAAATTCGCGCCAAGCCTTGTCTGCGTAGGGCCAATCGACGCGGCTTTCGGGCATGTTGCGATAGGCATTCGAATAGTCGACCGCGATGTAGCCGAACTGCGCTTCGTGCTGCAGGCGGCGCACCTCGGGCAAGGCTCGCGGTTGTTCGCCTCGGTCGTCACCGGGCGGAATCACATGCGGCCCGCGCCCAACCCAGCGCCCGCTGTTCCAGGCCTCGAATAGCAAGGTGTTGTGCGCGAGCGGATGTTCGGTATCGACACTGCCGACATTCATGAAGCCGGCGATTTGGTCCGAATATCCGGCCGTCTCTCGCGTCAGGAAGCGACCTTTGCGCCAGACTTGAAAGCTGCCGGCATCCCAATGTCGATGCTCGACGCCGCCTGGCGTACCGAGCTGCAGATGCACCTGCATCGCGTCGGCGTCGTGGCTGGTGCGCAGATCAAAGACTTGCGCGCCGGGAGCGTAGTAGTCGAGCGGCAAATCGGCGAAGTCGGCCGCCGAACCGCTGCCACCAAGCGCATCGAATAGCCAGCTACGGCCAGCATTGGTCGTCGCAAGCCAGGCGCGCATGTGCCGGGCGTTGCCGGTCGCTGCGTTGCGCGCACCGAAATAGCGGGCGAAGTCGCCGAGATAGCTGCGCGCTTGATTACGCCGCCGCCATGCAGGTTTTCGTCGTCATTGAATGGAAACAGCAGGTAGCCGCCGGAAAACCTGGTGTTCAGGGTCGTCGGGCCGGGCGTGGTGCCGTAAAGAGCGGCGTAAATCGCCTCGCGAAAATATGGCGTCTGCGCAAAGGCGTCGTAGCCGAAGTCGCCGGCGCTGACAAACGGAATCAACGGATAGGAAAGACTGACGACGCCGTAGTCGCCGCCCTCGGGGAAGACGCCGCCGCGACCGAAATCCTGATACCAAGACTGGAACCAGGTACCGAGGCGGATGTCGAGCGCGTGGTCGATGAACTCCTGCGCACGCGGATTCTCGTGGAAGCTGGTGATGCCCCACAGCAACTCGTTGCGCATGCGGCCGCTGAAATAGTTGTTTGCTTCCGAATTCTGGTTCGCAAAATCATCCGCAATTTCGGTATCCATGTAGCTGTTCCAGCGCACAACCAAGGTGCTGATTTCGCCTGCGCTCAGGCGGTCATGGCACCAATCGTAGATGACCAACAGTTCCTCGCCTTGCTGGCGCAATGCGTCGCGGCGATTGCCGTTGTTTTCGACCAGCCAGCCGACCAGGTAATCGGCTGCGGCATCACAATCACCAACATTGTTCGCCAGCACACCGCGCAGCGCACGCTCGTACTGGATATCGCCACCCGCCGGATTGATCGGATGCGTCTGCAAATAAGTCTGCGCTTGCTGCAGCCGTGCAGCATCGGCGAACCACAAGCGTGGATGCGTCACCGGAATGGTCAGCGACGCCGCTTGGCTGGCCAGCGCCGCGGAGATGGCCAGCAGGAACCAGCAAATACGGAGAACGAACGAATACGTAATGTCCATAGCACCGCCTGCGGAATAGGGACACATATTGCGACATTTCCGAATCTGTCGCACGCCGATCCGATCACATCCACGCAAATTTCGACAGCGCACGGCCCGATCACGGGCCTCTGTACGATCAGGGGGTGGCCGCCTTCACCACCAAGGTTGTCGCCACTGCCCCAGCGTCCCCACTCAAGACCACATCAACTTGATCGCCCTCGGCCAACGCACGCTGTGGCCGAAACATCATCAGATGCAGCCCACCGGGTTTCAACTCGACCTTGCCATTCGCGGGCACATGCAGTTCCGGCACACGGCGCATGCGCATGATGCCGGCGTCGTCGTACATGGTATGGATCTCGATGGCGCCAAAGTCGGGGCTTTCGACCTTGGTCAGAACGATGTCGGCAGCACTTGCGTTCTCGATCACCAGATAGCCAGCACGCACCTGCGCGACTGGCGGTGCCGCACGAATCCAGCCGTCGTGGGCTGACAACGACGCTGTCACCGCCCCAACAACACCGAATAGCGATACGAACAGGACCATCAGAAACTTCATCGGCGCGACCTCGGTGATCCCTGTTAGCATGATACGAGAATGTTCCGATCGCTCAGAACGCGGATACCAATGAGCGCGTTGCGCCCGAGAGTCCGCGCTCGGCGAGGCGGCGTTCAATGGCCGAACGCGCCGCTGCATCCGTTGCGGCATGGTGTTGTGCGAGCATGGACAACAAGCCGAACCCAGCCGCATCGGCATCGACAATGAGCGACTGCAGGCGCGACGATCGCTCATCGCCTTCGGTGGCGTGGGCCGCCAACCAATCAAGTTGTAACTGCTGCGCACGATTGCCTTCTTTCTGCACTCGGGCGCGTATCGCATCGATGCGTGCTCGCGCCAATGCCCGGTCCGGTGATACCAAGGCCCACTCGACACGCGCCAATGCAGCGAACGGGGCATATTTGGGCTCCGACATCCGCTGTAGTTCGTCCTCGATCCGTTCCAGTGCCATATCCATCGGTCGATCGGCTTGTCCTTCGACAAGTCGAAATCGCCATTGTCGTAACTGGCCATCCAGTTGCGCCGCACGAATCGGCAAGTTCGCACGCAGATCGACGACCGCATCAAGTTCGGTTTTAGACCGATCCCATTCGCCCGCCAACTCAAGCAACCGGGCATGTGCGGAATGCCAAGCCGACTTTGGCAACATCGCCGCATGTTCGGCACGCACTCGCGTGGCCACAAGGACGGCATCGGCGCGCTCGGCATCGCCTTGCACCAGCGCCAAGTCTGCGCGCACGGCGGCCGCCATCGTCTCGATATCCAGCGCGCCCGCTGCAGATAGCGCGATCAGCGCCTCATCAATCAAGGCTGCAGCAGCCGATAGATCGCCGACATCACGCTCATTCACGCCAGCATTGAAGGCGATACGCCCTCGCTCTCGGGGCATGTCCAGTTCCCGAGCTCGTGCAAGCGCATTGTGATAAGCATCGCGCGCATCCAAACGCCGGCCACTGCGTTCTGCCATCAGCGCCAGATTGGACAAGGCTTTGACTTCTCAGCGAATCACCGAGTGCATGAAAGGTATCGGCTGCAAGGCGAAAGGCTTGTCAGCCTCTTGTGGGCGCTTGCGCTCTTGAGCGAACGCATTACCCAAGTGATAGCGTGATCGTGCTTCACGGAGCAGTTGGCCATTTGCTCGTGCCAGCGTCATCGCTTGCAGCAATGACGTCTTCGCGTCATCGAAGCGACTAAGCTCGATTTGTGCGCGCCCGATGGCGTCCCACACCTTGTCTTCGATGTCACCATCACCACTGGCTTCAACTTCGTTACGCAATGCCTCGGCCTGCGTCAACGCCGACGCCGGATCTCCAGCCAGCAGTGCAACATCGATTAATCCCAAGCGTGCACGTCGCGCACCACCTAAACGATCATCGGATAACCAGGTGACCTCCGCGGCAGCAAATGACTGCTTCGCGAGATCCAACTGGCCAGCGGCAATCGCCCACTCCGCGCGCAGCATCTGCGCGGCGGGCAATGCCTCGGGCAGACGATCCAAGATCGGCTTCGCGTCTTTCAATGCACCGCGCTGAATCATCCAGCGCACCTGCGTCAGGGCGGCCTGTGCCGCCTCGTCTGATCCGTTCTCTTCGGCGCTCGCGACAGCGCGTTCGAACAAGACTGCCGCCTCGGCCGGTGCAAGAACAGCAACCAGCTCGGCTCGGCGCCAAGATACTTCCGGTGCGTCTTCGCCAAGCATGATCACCAGTTGATCGAGCACCGATTCGGCCGACTGCCATTGCGCTTGCTCGACCAGCGCATCGAACAATGCCAGTTGGCGATCCGGATCGCCCGGAGACAACAGCGCGGCAGCGCGCAAAGCAGCGAGCGCTTCATCCGGTCGGCCAGCGAAACGCGCGCGCCACCAATCCTGTTGCAAACGCAACATCCGATCTGTGCCCGGATCGAGCGACGCCAGCGTCTTTTCGGCCTCAATCCATCGCCCCAACGCCGCCTGATGAGCAACCAGCAACACACGCGGCCAACCCGACACATCATCGACCGTCAGCAATTGCGCAAATGCGACACCGGCCTCTCGATATCGCGCTTGTTCGGTGGCGCGAGCCACCGCGACTAAGGCGAGCCGCCCCTCGAGTGCTGTCGGCCAACCGACGGGGGCCGCACTCCAAGTCTCGTCGCTGCGTCGCCACCTCCAATGCCTGAAGTAGAACGGCACTCTGGCTAGGCACATCGGCCGGCGCCAAGTCGCCACTACTGCGCAAGGCACCCGCCGGGTCATGCACAGACCACTGCCCTGCATTCGACACCGATATCTGCCAAGCCGAGGCGGGTGCAACGTGTCGGTCAAACACCAACACTGACTTACCGTAGCGCGCGAACCAAACCAGATAAGTACGCAGGTTGGGGTCGTCGATTTGCAATGTAACGGCGAGTCGCTCATCTACCGGTGACGCCACTCCGCCGTTCGCGGCGGCTCGCCGTGGTCGTCCGGATTCGGTACCCACCGAACACCAGCACTATGCCGACGAGAGCCAGCGCCATCCACACCCACGGCGATCGCCATCGGCGGCGCGATTGCGGCGCTTCCCGGGTATCCGGCACTATCGTTTCGGTCGCCGCTGCCTGCACTACCACTGGCATTGGCAGCGCTTCGATCGATACGCCCGTCAGTTCGTTCGATTGCTCCACGGTGGCGATGAACGCATAGCCACGCCGGTGGCGCGTCTCCACATATCGTGGTGATTGCGGGTCATCCGCGAGTGCCTGACGCAACTCGCTGACCGCTTGCGGAATCACGTTGGGGGACAACGCATGATGCCCCCACAACACATCCATCAACTCGTCATGCGTCACCAACGCCGGTGCGCGCTGCACCAAAAACAGCAACAACCGATAGGTTTGCGGCCGCAATGCCACCGCACCAACTGGCCCAGTCAGAAGCTCACGATCCGTGTCGAGTTTGTATTCGCCAAAGTACAGCCGCATCTGCCCATTCTAGGCGATGCCGGCACATCTGCGCAGCACGAACCGATCCTGCCCTTTGCGCGGGCGACTAGAACTCAAAACTGTCGTCGAAAATCGCTAACAACGATGGCCGAGTCACACTGAGATCATCGAGAAATAGTGCCGACGTCGACGCCGTCGCTGGATCTGTACCGATCCAGACCGAACCAATGCCGCGGCCGACCACGCCATGGGCGCGGTCATCAATCAGACGCGTTGTTGAGCAACAGGTCGTAGGTTCCCGCGTCCAAGTCGTAGATAAATTCAAATACCAGGACTTGCCCAGCGGAATACGTACTACTCAATGTCACCGTGGGATTAACGTCATTAAGCGCGATTTCGCCATCACTTTTAAATAACAGTGAGGCGAATTCCTTGGCCGCCCCTCCGCTGCCTTCGCGAATACCTACCAGAAAGCGATCAAGTGTCGCCGGCTTAAGCACCATGAAAACACTTAGCTTTCCCGTGGTGACTTCTTCTCCACCCAGAAATTCGAAGGTGGCGAAGCGTGCGGCGCCGGTTGCCGATTGCTTCAACTGCAGTGACGGTGTGGGTAATACGCCAGCTGGGCGAACCACCGCCTGCAGCCCGGAACTGATGGAGACGGGTTCACCGACCACCGCGCCACCACTGCCAATCTGCACATTCAGCGTCCTGTCGTTGAAATCGGCAACGAGCAGAACTGGATTGGGCAGCGAACCGGCCGAGACGGGACCAGCAGCCAGCATGATCAATACGGAAAAAATGGGGCGATAAGCCATGATGTGCGTGCTCCGATCGGGATGGGACCGGGGCGTCATTGATCCAGCCCGGCGTCCATCGCACTCTGGCCTCGCCCGATCGGAAACACTTGATATCGCGCTCAGCGGTTCATCAACGAATCCTCAAGCCGTTCAAATTCAGTCACTTGGCACTGTATCATTGCGATCTTCCCGCAGTTTGGTGGCCCCATGCTTGAGCGTATCGAACACGATGACCGTATCCTCGAACTGCGCCTCGCGCGCCCGCCGGTGAATGCACTGTCGCCGGCGCTGGTCGCGCAACTGCGCCCGGCACTGGCAGATGCGGCCGGGCAAGGCTTCCGTGCCGTGGTGTTATCTGGCCAGCCAAAAATGTTCTCGGCTGGACTCGACGTGATCGAACTGCTGCAACTCGATCGTGCCGGCATGATCGCGTTTTGGGGCGATTTCTTCGGATTGATGGCGACGCTGGCGCGCAGTCCGATCCCGACGGTGGCGGCAATCACTGGTCATTCCCCCGCCGGCGGCGCGGTGCTGTCGATCTTCTGCGACTACCGGGTGATGGCGCGCTCGCCTGACCCTGACAAACCCTTTCGTATCGGTTTGAATGAAGTCCAAGTCGGGCTGACGGTCCCGGAAGTGATCCAACTCGCATTGCGACGACTGGTCGGCGCGCACCGCGCTGAACGATTGATGGTCGCCGGCGCAATGATCGACAGTGATGAAGCATTGCGCATTGGCTTCGTCGATGAGGTGGTGGCGGTCGATGACGTGGTGCCGGGCGCGCTTACTTGGTGCCGCCGACATCTCGCGCTTCCGCCATTGGCGATGGCGAACACGCGTCGCTTCGCGCGCAGCGACCTCGCCGACATCATGGGTGACCCGAATCGTTTTCCGGCTGAGGACTTCGCGGCCAGCTGGTTCGGCGAAGAAACTCAGACCGTGCTGCGTGCGCTGGTCGACAAGATGAAGTCGAAGTCCTAGTCGTCGCCGGTCGCGATCGCGCGAGCACGATCACTGATCCAGCCACTCCATGACGGCGGAAACAACGCCGAACCATGCAAGCCGGCATGCTCCATCGCCAGCAAGTTGTGGCAAGCAGTCACCCCCGAGCCGCACATATGCACGACGCGCTCCGGCGCGATGTCGCCAAGCAGGTGCAGCCATTCCGCACGCAACACCGCGGCCGGCTTGAAGTATCCACCGGCGTCGAGATTCTCGGTGAACGGTCGATTGATCGCACCGGGCACATGGCCGGCGACTGGATCGAGCGGCTCGACTTCACCGCGAAAACGCGGTGCAGCACGAGCATCGACCAAGCGCTGCGTGGCATCGCTGCGCAGTCGTTCCGAGGCATCAACATCGCGCATGGCGGCGGCATTGAATGCCGCAACGACCGTTGTTGGCGTAACTGCCGGTACGACATCGGTCACCGCCGCTCCGGCGGCAATCCATGCGGCATAGCCACCATCGAGCACGCGGACATCGTGATGGCCGATGGCTTTCAGCATCCACCACAGTCGCGCGGCGAAGCTGGCATTGCCATCATCGTAAATGACCCACGTCTGGTCCGGCGCATAACCGACCGACGCCAGCCAACGCGCAAATGCCGCGGACTCGGGCAACGGATGCCGGCCGAGCCCCGTGCGCGCGTGATCGGAGAGGTCGCGGTCGAGATCGGCACGGATCGCACCGGGCAAATGTGCCGCGCGATAGGCGGCGTCGCCCTTGCCAGTGTCAGCCAGATCGAAACGCGCATCGGCGATACGCAGTCCCGTTTCACCCAGTCGTGCGTGTAGTTCGTCTACGCCGATCAGCACGTCATTCATCGGATCTGCTCCAGACGATCACGCAAATTGACCAGCATCGCCGCCGTCGCGCCCCAGATGCGGTGCCCGGCGAACTCGAATTCATGAATTTCACGGTGTAGGCCACGGTATTCGATGTGCTGCACACGATGCGCACTGTGATCGAAAAATAGCGACAGTGGTGCCTCGAAGGCTTCGGCGACTTCGTCCGGATTCGGCCGCAACACGAATCCTGGCCGCACCAAGGCAACGACCGGCAACACGCGATAAGCCGAGATCGTCTCGAATGGATCGAGATAACCAAGCGGTGACACGAAGTCAGCGCCAAGGCCGACTTCTTCATCGGCTTCGCGCAGCGCCGCAGCGATCGCATCGATGTCGCCGGGATCAATACGGCCACCCGGGAAGCTGATTTGTCCGGCGTGGGTCGCCAACGAGTCCGTGCGCCGCGTCAACAATACGGTCGGCACCTCACGCTCGACGATGCCAACCAACACCGCCGCGGGCGAGAGGTGCTCGGAATCCGGCAGCAAGTCAACGAGTTGTGACCGGTTCCAGCCCGGCCCAGCGGGCGGCTGGCCGATGCCATAGAGGGCGGCACGCAGGCGTTCGATGTCGAAACGATCAACCACGCGCGTCCTCACGAGCCGGAAGCACGTCGTCCATCAGCACGCGGCGCCGCTCATCCGTCATGCCGCCCCAACCTCCGATTTCGTCCAGCGTGCGCGCACAACCTTCGCACAAGCCGTCGTCCGCGATCGTGCACACGCCAATACATGGCGTGATGACCGGGCGCGACTGGTGCGGCGGAAAAAAGTTCATCAGCGTTTTCATGGCGCTCGAAACAGACGAGGCCGGATGCTTCTGCAACCGGCCTCGCAGGCGTCACATCGGCGTCGGATTACTTGACGTCAACGAGCTTGATTTCGAACACCAGCGCTTCATTCGGACCGATCGGACCCTGACCGCGCATGCCATAGGCCTGCTCCGGCGGCAGGAACAACTGCCAATGGTCGCCGACTTTCATCATCGGCAAAATATCCTGCCAGCCCTTGAGCACGGCATCCACCTTGAACGTCGCCGGCACGCCGCGCGCGAACGAACTGTCGAATTCAAGACCACTGGTCAGCGAACCACGGTAGTGCACGGTCACTTCGCTGTTCTTCAGCGGACGCTTGCCAATGCCTTCTTCGATCACGCGATACTGGATGCCCGATGGCAACGTGATGATGCCTTTCTTGACCTTGTTTTCCGCCATGAACTTGTCGGACTTGGCCTTGTTCTCGCGCGCCATCTGCTCGTACTTGGTCTTCGCCTCGGCCATCAGCTTCTCGCGCATCTTGTCGAGCGCCGCGCGCATCTGATCGGCAGGTACCGTCGGCGGACGCTTGGCAATGCCGTCCTGGATGCCGCGGATGACGGTGTTCACATCGACATCCATCTTCTTGTCGACAAAGTCGGAACCGATCTCGAAGCCGATCGCGTAGCTCAACTTGCCTTTTTCAGTGCTGGTGTCCTGCGCGGCAACGCTGCCGATCGCAAGTGCCGCAAACAATGCGGCGCCAAAGCGGATGCTCATTCGTTCTCTCCGGGGTTGAAATCGACGGCCGAACTGAGGGTGCAGCCGGGCCGGAAGCCGCGCATTCTAGCGGCTTGGCCCCGGTCTCGCCACGCGCAGCCAGAACCGTGGTTGAACGCTCGCGGCAGCGAAAGTTCCCGGTCGAGCACTTACACTGCGCACCCCTTCCGGAATTCGACGATGCCCTACGCCAACCTATTGATCGAAACTGCTGCCGGCATCCGCACCATCACGATCAACCGCCCGGACAAGCTGAACGCGCTGAACCGCGACACCGTGACCGAACTGCGCGCCGCATTCGAGCAAGCCGCGACCGACCCGCGCGTGCGCGTGATCGTGCTTGCCGGCAGTGGCAGCAAGGCCTTCGTCGCCGGCGCCGACATTGCCGAACTGGCCAAACTGTCGCCGGTCGAAGCACTCGAGTTCTCGCGCTACGGACAAGAACTCATGCTGCGCATCGAGCGCTACGGCAAGCCAGTGATCGCGAAGATCCAGGGCTTCGCACTCGGTGGTGGCATGGAACTGGCCATGGCCTGCCACCTGCGTATCGCTGCAGATACGGCGAAGATCGGCCAGCCTGAGATCAACCTCGGCATCCTCCCGGGTTTTGGCGGCACGCAACGTCTACTGCGACTGGCGGGGCGTTCTGCAGCGCTGGAATTGTGCTTACTCGGCCATCACATCGGCGCGCAGCGTGGCTATGAACTGGGTGCGTTGACGCGCGTCGTCAGCATCGATCAACTTGATGCCGAAGTTCAGAAGATCGCCGAACAACTCGCGAATTCGGCACCGCAAGCGATCCGTGGCGTGCTCGATACGGTGCTGATCGGCGGCGAAACGCATATCGATGCCGGCCTCGACTATGAGTCGCAAGCCTTTGCGATCTGCGCCGCAACCGCCGACATGAAGGAAGGCACCTCGGCTTTTCTGGAACGCCGAAAACCGACGTTCCGAGGCCAGTAAATCCTTATTCGAAGCCGTTCTTGAAGAGTGCGTCCGTCTGGAAATTCACTGACAGGGTATAGGCACCATTGCTCACATAGCCTGATGGAACGATCTGCACGACGTATTGCTGCCCGGCGACAATGCTAGGAATAAATGCGTTGCCGACACTGCCTGTATTGATCAAGCGCGTAGCCAGTTCAACACCGGCGTTGTCGTAAACGCGCAGCACCGCCGGGAACGCTGGATTATTCAGTGTCGCGATCATCACGCCTGAAAACGGCGCGGTGTAGCCGGCGAACTGCATGCTGCCAACAGTGCCGATGTTGCCGGCATAGGCGACGTCGTCGCCATTGCCATTCAACGAACCGGTTCGATCGAGAATCACCTGGTCGGGTCCATTGATCTGAAAAGAGTAGTCGGCGGCAGCGCCGATAAAGTCGGCGCTCGACAAGATGGCAGCAGTATTGGGAATGCCGCCAATTGCGCCGAACACGAGTTGCGCGTCATCGCCGACGCCACCGTCATAGGCGAGTGCCAGCGGAAGATCGAATACCTGAAGGAAGACGGCCAGCATCGGGTCCATGTTGGCGTGACCTTCAACGACGCTCACGGTCGTGCTCCCGCCAGTCTTGAAACTGAATTCGATGCGATCGACATCGGTGATGCCGAACAGGTTTTGTGGGAAATTCACGTCTCCGAACTGATTCGGATACAGGCTGTATTCCTCGGCGCCCGGTCCCATGCCGAGAACCACCGCACCGAGCGCATGGATTCGCCCCCATCCGTAGGTGGTGTCGTGCGCGGCCGTGCCGAGGTCGATTGCCGACATGCGCATGGCACGGTGCATGTCGGCGCGAGTCAGCGTACCTCCCGCCATTTCCATCATTAGCGCGCCCACCGCCGCCGCGTTAGGCGTCGCGGCAGACGTTCCGGAGAAATTTGGGAAAACGTCCGCATCGTCGCCCGAATCACTGCCAAAAAATGAGGTGTTGACGCGATCAATCGAAAGAAAGTCCGGCTTGTCGTAGGTGAACGGTCCGACCGCAGCGCCGGCAGTATCGAAGAAACGCCGGAACGGACCGCGGCCGCTGTAGGTTTCGGCAACATCGCGATTGCTGAAGGGGGCGGCACCGATGGCAATGGCGCTGGGCGTGCCGGCATGCGGCGTCAGTGTGCCGGAACCGCCGTTGTATTCATTCATCACCACCTGCCAGGCCCCATTGGCGAAGAATTGGTACTTGAACGTCAACCCGGCGACGGCGCCGGAAATGCGCTTCACCGCCATGTTCAGCACCAGTGGTGCCCCGGTGTTATTGGTGATGGTCACGCTCTCGATTGGATCACCGCCGATATTGTTCACCGTCGAATTGGAGATCATGGTGTCAACGCCGGCATTCCAAACTTCAAGACTCAGGTCGGTCGTTGCCGCACCGAGCGGCTGTGCCCATTGCAGCACGACGCTGATCGAAACCGGGTTTGCGGCGGTACCACTCGGCATGGTGATTTGTTGAACTTCGTCACCCCCGGAAAACTCGTGATAATTATCCGCATCGCCATCCGCAAACACCGACTCGTAGCTCAGGTTGCCGAAATTGTGGTTCAGCGCGAAGTACACACCGCCATTGCCGACATAGGTGTTTACAGCCTGGGCGACGACGCCATCCTGATACCAAGGCTCGGCGAAATAGACATAGTCGTCGTTGATGATTTCTCTTGTGGTCGCCAACACATTGATATTGGAGGCAAAATTGGCCTGCCCTCCGGTCGCGGTCGCAAAAGCGAGTTGTGCAGTACCGGGCGCGATGTCGTGGATCAACTCCATCATGGCGCGACCTTCATCGGTCGGACTGCCGCCGACCATGTCGGCGACAACGCTGACGCGCCCGCCCGCCGGCAAATCATTGGTGCCTTGCGACGTGGCGACACCACCACCGATTCGGTTGGCCGAATCGGAAAGCGTTCCAATGCGCAGTAAACCGCCATCGGCAGCCGGGAAGACACGGCGCACCGCCTCGACTTCCAGTGCTTGCTCGGCCTGATTTCCGACCGCGCCCTGCGCTTTCGGATGCAACACGATGCCGGCACCACCGGTGACGCCACCCGCCGCATGGATACCACTGACCCCAGGAAGAAGCGCGACATCAAGCAAACGCGCAGGCGGCACAAGAACCGAAATTACATGAAAGGCGGGGGCGTCAGCACTGGCAAGGACATCGATTCCATCAAGGTAACGCAGCGCGTCCAGCGTCTCATCCTTTGCATAGGGCACGGTGAGATCGACCACCACCTTGTCGAACTGGACCTGAAAAATACGCCCGTATTCAGCACCATCCACGAGCCGAAAATGCTCGGGTCGCATCGCGTCCGGACGGCGGTCCATGGTTGCTGCCAGCAGTTCCTGCAAGGCATCGGGTAAACGCCGCGCCGCTGCCCGATTGGCCGCATCCAGATCACTGCGCGCCTCCCAGTTCGGGCGTCCGGCAACCACTTGCACTGGCGGCAGACTCACGTCTGAATCGGTCTCCAGTCCGGTATTGGGCCGATCTCCCGCCGACACACCGAATGAACACATCAGGCACAGAAACAGCGGCGATGTCATACGCATGTCGTCACTCCACGATGACGCGGGAACAGGACGCGCCTTCCTACCTCATTGTAGAACGGACGAAACTCGCGCACTTGTTCCAGATCAGCCGAAGAACACCACGGCGAACTTGTTGCCATCGAGGTCACGGAAATAGCCGGCGTAAAAGCCATCACCGCGCTGACCGACGGCACCTTCATCAGCGCCACCGAGCGCCAATGCTTTTGCGTGGACGCGATCGACCTGTTCCTTGCTGCTGGCCGCGAGCGCCACCATCGAACCATTGCCGATCGTCGCCGGATTGCCGTTAAACGGTTTGATCACGCCGACGCCGGGATTCTGATCACCGTTCGACCACGCCGTGCCGGTGTCGCCCTCCCACACATGCTTCGCATTGAATTCGGAAAACAGGGCTTCGAAAAACGCAACGGCGCGCGGCAGGTCATTGGTACCGACAAGGCTGTAGGCAATCATTGATGAACTCCTTCGTGGGGACTGACGTTGTCGCGCCGACGCGCGCTTGCGTCAAGTGTCGGAATCGACAGGATCTAGCCCATCGGCAACTTCAACCCTTGTTCCTTGGCGCATTGCTGCGCGATCTCGTAGCCGGCGTCGGCATGGCGCATGACGCCAGTGCCGGGGTCATTCCAGAGGACGCGGGCGATACGTTTGGCAGCGGCTTCCGTGCCATCGGCGACGACGACGACACCGCTGTGCTGCGAGTAACCCATGCCGACGCCACCGCCGTGGTGCAGCGACACCCAAGTCGCGCCACCGGCAACGTTCAGCATTGCGTTCAGCAGCGGCCAATCAGACACCGCATCGCTGCCGTCCTTCATCGCCTCAGTTTCACGATTGGGCGAAGCCACCGATCCTGAATCGAGATGATCACGACCAATCACGATCGGCGCCTTGAGTTCACCGCTGCGCACCATTGCGTTGAACGCGAGCCCGAGTTTGTGGCGTAAGCCAAGGCCAACCCAACAGATGCGCGCCGGCAGACCCTGAAAGGCGATGCGATCGCGCGCCATATCCAACCAGTGATGCAGATGTGGATCGTTCGGAATCAGCTCCTTGACCTTGGCATCGGTCCGGTAGATATCCTCCGGATCACCCGACAACGCGACCCAGCGGAACGGCCTGATGCCGCGACAGAACAGCGGGCGCACGTAGGCTGGAACGAAGCCCGGGAAGTCAAAGGCATGGGTGCAGCCTTCGTCCTTGGCAATCTGGCGGATGTTGTTGCCGTAGTCAAAGGTCGGCACGCCCATCTGCTGGAATGCGAGCATGGCTTCGACGTGCACGCGCATCGAATGCTTCGCGGCATCGCGGGTGGCGTTCGGATCGGAAACGCGACGCACGAACCAGTCTTCGCAAGTCCAGCCGATCGGTAGATAGCCGTTGATCGGATCGTGCGCGCTGGTCTGGTCAGTCACCGCATCTGGGCGCACGCCGCGACGCACCATCTCGGGCAGGATGTCGGCGGCATTGCCGAGCAAGGCAATCGACTTTGCTGCGCCCGCTGCCGTGTATTTCGCGATACGCGCCAATGCGTCGTCGAGATCGGCCGCTTGCTCATCGACATAGCGCGTCTTGATACGAAAATCGATGCGACTCTGCTGGCATTCAATGGTCAGCGAACAGGCCCCAGCGAGCGATGCAGCGAGCGGTTGCGCTCCGCCCATGCCGCCAAGCCCGGCAGTGAGAATCCACTTGCCGCACAAGCTGCCGCCGTAATGCTGGCGACCCATCTCGACGAAAGTTTCGTAGGTGCCCTGCACGATGCCCTGCGAGCCGATATAAATCCACGAACCGGCGGTCATCTGGCCATACATCATCAGGCCGAGGCGATCGAGCTCGTTGAAGTGTTCCCACGTCGCCCAAGCCGGCACCAGATTCGAGTTCGCGATCAGCACGCGCGGCGCGTCTGGATGGCTCGGGAATACGCCGACGGGTTTGCCGCTCTGAATCAGCAAGGTCTCGTCGTCATTCAGGTCACGCAATGTCTTCAGGATTGCGTCATAGCTTTCCCAGTTGCCGCGGCGCGGCCGATACCGCCATACACCACGAGTTCGGCCGGATTTTCGGCGACCTCGGGATCGAGGTTATTCTGCAACATGCGGTAGGCAGCTTCGGTCAACCAACTTTTGCAGGTCAATGCATTGCCACGCGGGGCACGGATCACGCGCGAATCGTCGCGGCGGGTGAACGTAGTCATGGGCGATCCTTGAAAGGTCGCCCATTATCGCATCGCCTCCTACAATCACCGCGAAAATCACCTCCTGCGATTGCATTTCTTCCAACGCGAGCCTTTCGTGAACCCAGAATCGATCGGCTTCATCGCCGCCCTACTGACCACCAGTGCCTTTGTCCCGCAAGCTTGGATGACCGTGCGTACCCGCGATACGCGCAGCATTTCGCTGGCGATGTACGTCGTGTTCAACATCGGCATTACGCTGTGGCTGAGCTATGGCGTACTGATCGACTCGCGACCGATGATCTGGGCGAACGTGGTCACGCTTCTGCTGTCGATGACCATCCTCGCGGTGAAGTGGCAGAACCGCCATCGCGATCGCGACCCGAAGATCACGGCCGGCTGACGGTATCGAACTGCGCTGTCCAAATCATGCCAGTGTGTCCGCGTTCGCGCTGCTACCGTGCTCGCCATGGATGGCCTTTCTGCGTTGCATTCCGATGTCTGCGAACGTGCCCGACTGGCGCGCGATGCGCGTTTCGACGGCCTGTTCTACACCGCCGTAAAAACCACCGGCATCTACTGTCGACCAGTCTGCCCAGCCCCTGCCGCCAAGGCAACGAATGTTGCGTATTACGACACCGCCGCCGCGGCTGCGAATGCAGGGTTTCGACCCTGCCTGCGCTGCCGCCCGGAGTTGTCACCAAGTGCCGCCGACGGCCGCGCTCGCGACCAACTTGCTGATCGCGTGCTTGCGCGCATCCAAGAGGGCGCGCTCGATGACGCCGCTGCACCGGCGCTGGCGGACGAATTCGCGGTCGCTGAACGACTCCTGCGGCGCACCTTTCTCACCCGCTACGGCATCACGCCGCAGGCGGCAGCAGCGACTCGCCGTATCCACATTGCGAAGCAGTTGTTGACTGAAACACAGCGACCGGTCACCGAGATCGCGTTCGCTGCCGGCTACGCCAGTCTGCGCCGCTTCAACCAAGCCTTTGTCGCCGCAACCGGCATGAACCCGACGCGGCTGCGTCGCAGTGAACTCGCAGGCGGCACGAATGGCGATGTGCAAACTTTGCGTCTGGCATATCGGCCACCGTATGACTGGCCGCGCGTGCTGGGCTTCCTGCGTGCACGCGCCCTGCCAGGCATCGAACAGTTGAGTGATCGCGCCTACCAGAGCGCGCGCTGCCCGAAGTCAGCGCCGGTGCAAGGCTGCAGGTGACGTTGGATGCCGCGCACGATGCACTCACGCTGCAACTGACGGCAGTACCGACGAAGGCGATCCCATTCGTGGTGCAGCGTGTCCGGCGCATGTTCGACCTTGATGCCGACCCGTTGGCCATCGCATCCGTACTGTTGCGGGATGCACGCTTGAAACCGGCGCTCATGGCACGCCCGGGCCTGCGTGTGCCAGTAGGCTTCGATCCCTGGGAGACGGCAGTGCGCGCGGTGGTCGGGCAACGCATCAGCGTCGCCGCGACGCGTACCTTGCTGACACGGCTGATCGACAGCGATGGCCATTTTCCGAGCGCCACACAAATGCTGGAACGCGATATCAGCGGCATCGGGCTGACCGGAGCGCGAGTACTGACCGTTCGTGCGTTGGCCAGAGCAGTCGCCGATGGGCAGACCCATTTTCGCGCCGGACAATCACTCGACGCGTTCGTCGCAACATTGGTCGCCTTGCCCGGCATCGGACCATGGACCGCGCACTACATCGCGATGCGCGCGCTCGGCCATCCCGATGCATTTCCGTTCGGTGATCTGATCGTGCGTCGCGCCTTGGGCGATCCGAAGCCGCGACATGAACGCGACATCGCCGACACCTGGCGGCCATGGCGCAGCTACGTCGTCCTCCACCTTTGGACCGAAGTGAGTGAACAAATGAGCACACCGGCATGAACCTGATCGTTTTCGATGAGATCGATAGCCCAGTCGGCACGTTGACGGCTGCTGCCGATGACAGTGGCCTGCGCTGGCTGCTGTTTCCGCACAATCGCCACGAACCGCTGCGCACGGATTGGCGACGCGACACCGCACCGTTCCGGCACCTGCGCGAACAACTCGCGGCCTATTTCCATGGCGAGTTGCGCCACTTCGAACTGCCACTCGCGCCGCACGGCACAGCGTTCCAGCAGTCAGTGTGGTCGGCGCTGCGCGATATTCCGTATGGCCAGACCTGCAGCTACGGTGACATCGCCCAAGTCATCGGCAATCCCAAAGGCGTGCGCGCGGTTGGCCTCGCCAATGGGCGCAATCCATTACCGATCATCGTGCCCTGCCATCGCGTGATCGGCGCGGATGGATCGATGACCGGTTTCGGCGGCGGCATCGACAGCAAACGCTTCTTGCTCGATCTGGAAGCGCGGCACGTCGATCGCGGACTTCAACTCCGCGCAAGCCGTTGAACGGTGTCGACATAGCGCCGCGCGATGCGTTCTTCGTCGACGTGCATCCCGGCGCAGACGATGCTGCGGCCACCCACCACGACCTCGCGGATCAAAGGGACATTGCCGGAGAAGATCCAAGTATCAAGCAATTGCTCCTGAGTACGTGCGGCGAGCAACGGATGAGCGGCATTCAGCGTCACCGTCGACGTATTGCCAGCAATGCGCGCCCCGGCAGAATATCGACCGCCGGCCAACGCGCGATCAAACAGGAAGCGTCCGACTGATTTTTCCTCCGCATCGACGGCGATGTTGCGACCACGTACCTGCAAACGTTGTCCGTATTCGAGCCAGCGTAGTTCTTCGACCGGCGACACCGAAATATGGCTGTCCGAGCCGATGCTGAAGCGACCGTTTGCGGCGATGTATCCCGGTAGAGGGAACAAGCCGTCACCAAGATTCGCCTCAGTCGTCGGACAAAGGCACACGGTCGCGTTGGTGTCGGCGATTGCCTGCACTTCCGGCGCACTGAGTTGGGTCGCATGGACGAGCGTCCAGCGCGCATCGACGGCGACATGCTCCAGCAACCACGACACTGGACGCGTGCCACGGAGCAGCAGACATTCCTCGACTTCCGCGATCTGCTCGGCGATGTGGATATGGATCGGACGATCCGTACCCGCCTCTGCCGCGAGTACCGCTGCCATCGCCAGCGGCGACACCGCGCGCAACGAGTGCAGTGCAATGCCGACCTGCATGGCGTCGGATTCGTCGCGCCGCAAAATCTCAATCAGGCCGAGGAAGGCATCGACTTCATGCCCAAAGCGCTGTTGATGCGCAGCCAACGCACGACCATCAAAACCGCCCTGCATGTACAGCACCGGCAACAGGCATAGTCCAATGCCCGCTTCCTCCGCGGCAGCCATCAAGGCGCGTGACATCGCGGCAACATCGGCATAGGGATGGCCATCGCGCTGGTGGTGCAGGTAGTGGAATTCACAGACCGTGGTGTAGCCGGCCTTCAACATCTCGACATACAACTGCGCCGCGATCGCCTGCAAATCGCCGGGCTCGATCAGGCCGGCATAGCGATACATCTGCTCGCGCCAAGTCCAGAAACTGTCGCCAGGATGGGTCTGCCGTTCGGCCAGCCCGGCCATCGCACGCTGGAACGCATGCGAGTGTGCGTTGACGAGTCCGGGCAATACGAAGTCAGTCGTGGGCATCATGTCGGCAGCATCGAATCGAAGACGCAATCCTAGCGGCTACACTTGCGCCGCCCTATCGACACCGTGCGTATTGATGAAGACCGGCAAGACCCAGTGGGACCGATTGCTGCTCGGCGCGCGCGCGATGACGCTTGCCGGCGACAGCGGCTATGGCCTGATCGAGGACGCCGCGATCGGCATTGCCGGACACCAGATCGTGTTTGCCGGCCGGCGTGCTGACCTGCCCTTCGCGCCGGACGCGATGGCGGAACGGGTGGAACTGCTCAGTGGCGCGCTGGTCGCGCCTGGGTTCATCGATGCGCACACCCATCTGGTGTTCGCCGGGCAGCGTGCCGACGAATTCGAAATGCGACTGAACGGCGCCAGTTACGCCGACATCGCCCAAGCCGGGGGCGGCATTCTGAGCAGCGTGCGCGCTACCCGTGCGGCCAATGAGGACGAGCTATTCGCGCAGTCGTTGCCACGCGCGCGCGCATTGCTGCGCGATGGCGTGACGACGTTGGAGATCAAGTCCGGTTATGGACTCGACCTCGACAGTGAACGTCGGCAACTGCGCGTGGCACGGCGCATCGGCAAGGTGCTCGGTATCGACGTGCGCTGCACTTATCTCGCGCTGCATGCACTACCGCCCGAGTTCACCGAACGCCGTGCAGATTTCGTCGACGTCGTCTGTAGCGATTGGTTACCGCGACTGCATGGGAAGGCTTGGTCGACGCGGTCGACGCGTTCTGTGAAGGTATTGCTTTCACCCCGACCGAGACGCGGCAACTATTCGATGCTGCGCAGGCGCTCGGCCTGCCGGTCAAGCTGCACGCCGACCAACTCAGCGATCTCGATGGTGCAGCGATCGCCGCCGAATACGGTGGCTTGTCGGCCGATCACCTCGAATACACGAACGCGACCGCGGTCGCGCGCATGGCTGCGGCTGGCACGGTTGCGGTGCTGCTGCCCGCGGCATTCTATTGTTTGCGCGAAACCAAGCTGCCGCCGATCGATGCGTTCCGCCGTCATGGCGTGGCGATGGCGGTGGCGAGTGACTTGAACCCGGGCACGTCGCCGATCCTGTCGTTGCGGCTGGCGATGAATCAGGCCTGCACCTTGTTCCGACTGACGCCTGAGGAAGCGATTCGTGGCGCCACGGTTCATGCTGCGAAGGCGCTGGGGTTGGCCGGACGCAAGGGACGTATCGCTGCGGGGCACGACGCCGATCTCGCTGTCTGGAACGTCGGGTCGCCTGCGGAATTGTGTTACTGGATCGGCGGTCCCGGACCGATTGCGCTGTTTGCTGCCGGCGCACGCCTGTACTGAGTCCAGCAACGAAAAACCCCCGACATGCGGGGGCTTTCGGTGCAGCGCGTCACGCCGCGATCAGGCCGCAGGAGCCGCTTTTTTCTTGGCTGGCGCAGCTTTCTTCACGGCCGGCTTTGCAGCAGGCGTAACAGCCTTCTTCGCCGCAGGTGCCGCCGCCTTGGCCGCTTCCGAATGTGGACGCACGTTGCCGTAGCTCTTTACAAAAATCTTGCCCTTGATGGTCTTGCGATCGCCCTTGCCCATTGTTTTTCTGCTCCTGAACTGAGTTTGGCCGCGAAGGCTAGCAGCGAATCCGGTGCAATTGAATGTTTTGCCTCATTCCAGCCCGAGCAGGCGCGTCCACAGGTTGCGCGTGCAACCGTGGAGGAGCGCGCTGCGGCGGTTGACGACATGCGCTAAAGCCAGCATCGCGCCACCGCTGCTGAGCAGACTGGCATGCAGCCAAGCAGGATCGTGGATCAGGAACGCGCCGAAAATCATCAATGATGCAGAACCTGCGTAGAGCGCGAGCACACGCCGCCAGCGATGAGTGCAATACGCGGCACCGATGACCGCCGCGCCGAACACCAGTGCAATCGAGACCGCCCATTGATCGAACGCATGCGAGGCCAGCCAATGCGCGCCCGCCAGCGGTGCCAGAGCCAGCAGCACCGGCAAGGCGGCGCAGTGGAGCGCACACACGAATGCGGCCCAAGCACCAAGCCAATCCAAACGACGATGCCAGCGACGATCGCGCTGGACATCAAGGGTTCGGACGGAATCGACAGACATCAAGGCAGTGACTCAAAGCGCTGGACGGGCACTATTGTAACTTTATAACGAAAATTGCCAAGCGGCGTCGGTGCGACGGTTGCGGCATGCAACTAAATTCGGCGCAATCGCATGGACTAATTTCAGGAATTGCCGGTCAGTGCACACTGGTGCGGGCTGGTGATTGCTACATTTCATCACGCATTAGGGGATACCCATGTCACGCATGCATCGGATCATCGCAGTCATCGGACTGGTGCTCGCCAGTCAGGTCAGCGCCCAAACGGTTATCTTCACGGGCGGGTTCGAACCACCGCCGGGCGGGCCGGGCACCGATCAGGACGCCATGCGTTTCCTGACTCAAGCGACCTTCGGCCCGACGATGGCCGACTTCGACCACCTCAACCTCGTCGGTATCGATGTTTGGCTGAATGACCAGCTCGCGCAGCCATTCTCGCGTCACCGCCCGTATCTCGATGCCATCGCCGCCTTGCCTGAAGATCCGATGGATGAGGGCGCCAACGATGTCGGCAACGACACCCGTAACGAAGTGTTCTTCGAGCGTGCCATGCATGCGCCCGACCAACTTCGTCAACGCGTCGCCTTCGCGCTGAGCGAAATCTTGGTGGTGTCTGACCAAGGCGGCGGCCTCGCCGGCGAACCCTACGCACTTGCCCACTATTACGACCTGCTTGGCGAGCACGGTTTCGGCAATTACCGCGAACTGCTGGAGCAGGTGACGCTGAGCCCGGTGATGGGGCATTACCTGTCGATGTTCGGCAATCGCAAGCCGGACTTGGCGAACAATATCCGTCCGGATGAAAACTATGCGCGTGAGATCATGCAGTTGTTCTCGATCGGCCTAGTCCGACTGAACAGCAACGGCACCGACATGGACGATCCGAACCAGGCCGGTTTCCAGACGATCCCGACATTCAACCAGCAGACGATCCAAGGATTCGCGCACGTATTTACCGGCTTCACTTTTACTGGCTGTGAGGTCCGCGAATTCGAATACTGCAGTGCGTGGACTCATCCAGAGCGCTGGTTTGAGCCAATGTCGGCGCCCGAAGGCGCTTGGTGGGACGACATCTACCGTGTCTGGCATGCCTACCCTGAAGACAAACAATTGCTGGTCTATCCAGGCGTGGCCTTGGCAAACGGTATCCTGACCGGACGCCCGGCACCGACTGCGCTAGGCAGTGGCGTGACAGCGCAACAAGACCTTGAAGCCGCACTCGACAATGTGTTCAATCATCCGAATGTCGGCCCCTTCTTCGGCAGACAACTGATCCAGCGTCTGGTCACCAGCAATCCCAGCCCGACCTACGTCAGTCACGTCGCGGCGGCGTTCAACAACAACGGATTAGGCGTGCGCGGCGACATGAAGGCGGTGATCCGCGCCGTCCTGACCGACCCGGAAGCGCGCGGTGCCGCCACCGGCACCGCCCCGCGCGGCAAATTGCGCGAACCGCTGTTGCGAATGACGCAACTATGGCGAGCCTTCGACGCGACCGACCCAGCCAACCGCTACAACGACTGGTTTGTGTGGTGGCCGGGCCAATACATACCGCAGTCGCCGCTGCATGCGCGCACCGTCTTCAACTTCTTCCTGCCGGACTACAAGCCGGCCGGCGAGATTACGGCCGGCGGTTGGGTCGCTCCTGAATTCCAGATTCAGACTGACGGCTACGTCACCAATTTCAGTAACGTGATGGACTGGTTGGTTTGGAACTACGCCGGCAATCCGTCGCCATGGGCTGATGCCGACGCGACCAAGATCAATATTGAGGCAGAGCGTCTGCTTGCCGGTAACGCGACCATCGACGCAATGATCGAGCGCCTGAATCTACTGCTGATGTCGGGCTCGATGAGCACACACATGAAAACGACCTTGCGGAGCTATTTGCTGTCGATCCCTGCAGGCGAAGAGAATGGTGCACGTCGTGTTTGGGAAGCCTTGTGGATGATCATGGTTTCCCCCGAATTCGTCATCGAGAAGTGAGGCAGCCATGAACCGTCGCGACCTGCTCAAGAAATCGCTCTGCCTCGCCGCGTCGACCGCGGGCTTCGGTGCACTGTCCAGCCGTTTTTCGTTGGCGCATGCAGCGACGATGTATTCGAAGTCGCAGCGCTATCTGCTCGGCAACGACTACCGTGCTCTCGTCTGCGTCTTCCTTTATGGCGGCAATGACAGTTTGAACTTCATCGTGCCACGCGATGTGCCAGCGCATGCGACTTATGCCGCGACCCGTGGCAGCATCGCCGTGCCACGCAGCGAATTGGTGTCGCTGACTCCGACGGCGAGTGGCGCCGCCTATGGGTTGCATCCCGGCGTCGTCACCGGGGCCAGCAACCCGCCGCATGCATCGATGACCGCATTGGCCACCTTGTTCAACCAGCCGGGCAGCCCGCTCGCAATTGTCGCGAATACCGGACCACTGCTGTATCCAACCACAAAGACGCAGTACAACAACGAATCGGTCGCGCTGCCGCCGCAGCTTTTTTCGCACGACGACCAGTCGGCTTGGTGGCAAACCCCGACCGCGAATAGCTTCGACCGCATCGGCTGGGGTGGAATACTTGCCGACCGTTTCGGCATCAGTAACCCGAACCAGAACTTGGCGATGACGATCTCGACCGACGGCGACAACGTTTACCAGACCGCCGCGGATGTCGTGCCGTACTTCGTCAGTGCTTGGGGCGTCAATCGCATCGACAACATCAATCCGACCTGGAGCGAACCGACTGCGCGGCGCGATGCGTTGTACCAGTTGCTCAATGGCCCACTCGGCAATCCACTGGAACGCACTTACGCGACCGGATTCAAGCGCACGGTCTCAAATTACGAGCAGGTGATCTCCGCACTGCAACCGAGTGAAACCACGTTCGATACGATTTTCGGTGCCGACGATGCCATCGATGACGACCTGACGCGTCAACTGAAGATGGTCGCGCGCCTGATTTCAGCCCGCGACACCCTGCAGATGACGCGACAGATTTTCTTCGTCGGCTTGGGCGGGTTCGATACTCATGACAGTCAAGCAAGCGCACACCCGGGCCTGCTCGCGGCGATCGCGAATGGATTGACCAGTTCTATCAAGCGACCCAGCAGATGGGGATCGCAAATCAGGTCACCAGCTTTACCGCCAGTGAGTTCGGCCGAACGCTGACCAACAATGGTGACGGTACTGACCACGGCTGGGGCGGTCATCACTTGGTGATCGGTGGCGCAGTCAATGGCGGTCGCTTCTTTGGTCGTTTTCCGAGCCTCGCGACGAGCACCTCAAACCCTGACGACGCCGGCTGGGGACAGATCATTCCGACCACCAGTGTCGACCAATATGCATGGACCTTGGCGCGCTGGTATGGCTTGCCCGATGACGCCGGCGGCCGCGGCTTGGTGTTCCCGAACGTAACTCGATTCACTGACCTATCGCAGAATGGCACCGGATCGAGTCATCTCGGATTCTTACCGGCGGCAATCTAGCCACGCTGCTGCAGCGTCGCGGCTTTCAGTTATGCTCGGGTGCCAGCGGAAGTATGAACTGGCGCTGGAGGAACGAATGCTGTTGTCGGCTGCACCAAGGGCGGATCTGAATTCGACACGGGTGCTATCGCTCGATTCAAATGGGCGCATCCTTGACTGGATCAGTTGGCAGGATGCGACCTGCCTTTACGTGCGGGGCGCCGTCGCCTGGACGATCGGTGACCCGTGCCTGATCGTGCATGGCGGCATGAGTCGGCTCACTGGCGAGCAAAGTACTGTCGCTTTGCATCCGATCGTCGCCAGTCGTGGTCATGCCCGCCCCGGACTGCTCGAACCCGCGCCGGCCCTGACGAATGCGGCGCTGTTCGCGCGCGACCGCCACCTCTGCATGTACTGCGGCCAGCATTTCGGCAAGCCATTGCTGACCCGCGACCATGTGTTGCCGACATCGCGTGGCGGACGTGATATCTGGGAAAATGTCGTCAGTGCCTGCCTGCCCTGCAATGTCCGCAAGGGTGGCCGGACCCCGCAACAGGCGAACATGCCCTGCTCGCGATTCCCTACCGGCCCAAGTTGGGTCGAACATCTGATCCTGTCGAACCGCAACATCCTCTCTGACCAGATGGATTTCCTGATGAGCCATCTACCGCGCAGTCGGCGCGCGAGCGCCTAAACGCCCGCGTCTGGCACAATGCGCCCATGTTGAGAGGGCGCGCCATGTTGTCGGCCATTCCGCTGCTGTCCATCGTCCTGTTACTTGCGAACCTGATTGCGTTTGGCGCACAGATTGGATTCGCCGAGCCGTTGTTTGCGCTCACCCTGCCGTCCGGTGGCACTGCCTCGTTCACTACTGGCGACGGACTAATCCTGCTCGGACTGGCGTTGCTCTACGTTGAGATTTTCAAGGCGACGCGCACCAGTTCGATGAGCGTGCTCGACCATGCCTTGTCGCTGGTCGTTTTCATTGTCGCCTTGGTCGAACTGTTGATTACGCCGAAATTTGCACACCCGGCGTTTTTCGCCGTTACCGCGATCTGCCTGATCGACGTGATTGCCGGATTTACCGTCACCATCGCTGGCGCACGCCGCGATTTCGCACCCACTAATCAGGGATGAACGAATGAGTACCGATCTCGAAGCGCGCGCACTGGCGCGTCCTTGGTTCTATCCGTTCAAGTTGCCAAGTGGCGCCACGACGCCGAGCTACGACGGTGGTTGGCTCGATGGTATTCACCATACTCGCTCAACGATGCTGGATACGGCGCTGCGCGAGCGCTTCGGTAGCGACTTCACGCGATACAACGCCGTCGATCTGGCCTGTCACCAAGGCTGGTTCTCGGTGCAACTGGCGCAACTCGGGTTCCACGATGTACTCGCAGTCGATGCGCGCAGCGAACACGTCGCCGATGCCGCACTTATTCGCGACACGCTCGCCCTGAACACGATGCGCCTACAGCAATCTGATGTGCACGTGCTGGATACCAAGGCGATGGGTCCGTTCGACGTCTGCCTCTGTCTGGGCTTGATCTACCACCTCGAAAATCCCGTTGGCGCGCTGCGTGTTGCACGCGCACTGACCCGACACATGTGCGTCGTCGAAACCCAAGTCGTCCCAAACCTGAGCGGCATGGTCGACTACGGCAGCTACAAATTCGTGCGCGCACTGCAAGGTTCGTTTGGCATCATTGATGAAACCGACGACACCCACGGACCAGAAGCCAGCACGACCGGCATTTGCCTAGTTCCGAGTACGGAAGCCCTGTGCTGGATCATGCGCAAGATCGGCTTCACGCGTGTCGAAGTACTGCCCGTGCCGGCGGATGGCTACGAGCAACTCGTACACGGCAAGCGAGTGATGGTCGCCGGCTACGTCGAATAATTCGACGTAGTTTGTCAATTCAGGCAGCGATCGCGTCACTGATCAGGCGTTCGATGCCGACCAGATCCGGCACGATCGTAATCATCGCGAATCATCACCGCGTGAGCGACACCAGGCGCACGTGCGTCATCTTCGCCGGTGATGATCAGGGTTTCGTTGGAGATCGTGGTCAGGCGCGGGAAACCCTGCGCCACCATCGCCAGAAACGGCATCTTCGGGTTTCCACCGAGCGCTTTCAGCACGGTGACCTTGGCGTTCTTGCCGCCTTCTCGATCAGACAGACCCGCCAATATCGAAAACGAGACCAGCGGCACGCGCCAACCGCGCCAGCGCGTGCGGCCAAGCAACCAGTTCGGTGCATTTTCGATCGCTTCGGGGGTCGAGAAAGTGATGATCTCGGTCACGTTCGCGTTCGGCAACAACACGCGTCCATTGGTGACGGTAATCATCAGTCCACGAATTTCGCTGGGCTTGTCCATGTGTGCTTCCTTCAGGCCTTGCCGTAGCGGCGCGCAAACTCGGCCGCGAGTGCCACCGGCGTGCCGATAAATCCGACGATACCCGCTTCCATCGCGCCGTCGATCATCGAACTGACGACGCAGGTGGACGGGTCCTGTACCCAAATCTGACCACCCTTGGCGGCCATGTGCTTGGCACCTTCGATGGCATCGTGTGCCATGCCGCTGAAGATGATCGCGCCCGCCGCAGCACCGAAGCGGTCGGCGATGTCGATCAAGACGCGATCAATCGAAGGGCTGTACGACGACACTTCGTCGAGTGCGACCACACGCACATCGCCGGACGGATCGAGCAGCATCCGTTCGGCAATCGGCACCACCAGCACCTGTCCGTGGCCGACGCGCGAGCCTGCGGTCGCGATTCCGACCGGCATAGGCGTCGCTTTCTGCAACTGCGTCACCATCAAGTCGACGAAATCTGCGCCCATGTGTTGCGCCAGGACGAACGTTGCTCCGACCGACAACGGCACCGCCGCGAGAAATTCGCGCACGGCATCGGGACCACCGATCGACGCACCCAGCACCCAGACTCGTTCGATCGGGCCATCGCTCGCGGTCGCTGTATCAGGTGCCGCCGCTCCCATCTCGAATTCGCGCATGAAGGCGAACTCGTCGACATCGTCATCGGCTGTCATTGCGTCGGGCGCGCTGGCCGCGGCCAACGGTGGGCCAAGGTCATCCGCCGTCAGTTCGGGCAGATCGAAGGAAAAATCGAACGGATCATCGGCCGACACTGCGCTCGTCTTGGGTGACGGCGCGGGAGGCACGACGGCCGCCGGCGGCGCTGGCTGGACAATCTTCTGCGCCGGTCGCGATTCATCCAGTACCGACTCGTAGGTCACCCGCGATCTGCGAACGGATCACCATTACCAGCGGCGCGAAGCTCTTCCTCGGACGGCTCAAGTGACAAATGATCGAGATCGAAATGGAACGCTGGTGCCTCAGTTTTCACTGGTGGCGGATCGATGGGTGCGTCCTCCGGCCGAAGCGACAGTGACTCGAACGAAGGTCTGGGCGTTGGCGAATCCGGCTTTCGTACCGATGCCTGCGCGACCGGCTTGGCAGGCGCCGTTTCCGCATTCTGCGCGAGAAAATCATCCAAACCGAGCACGTCTTCTTGCGCACGTGGCGGCTGCGGCGCATCGAAATCGAGGTCCGCAAATGCCATCAGATCACTCTGCGGTGCCGACGCCGGCTCCGACGACGTGATCGGCGCATCGATCGCGAAATCGATTTGCTCAATGGGTTCGCCGCTTCCGCTGGCTGATCACCGAGTCCGTCGACCTCCGACGTCAGCGGCAGATCAA
The DNA here is from genome assembly GCA_016708465.1 of Rhodanobacteraceae bacterium. Lineage (GTDB taxonomy): Bacteria > Pseudomonadota > Gammaproteobacteria > Xanthomonadales > Ahniellaceae > JADKHK01. The sequence continues at coordinate 307,133 of JADJFT010000006.1, read as the reverse complement.
AGACCAGCTCCACCGTCGGTGTCTGCGAAGCATCGATGACCTGAGCGTCACTGGCGGGTGCCGATAGCGTGTCGAGCGCCGAGTTGCCGATATCCAACTCCAAACCGAGATCGGCAAATGGATTGGACGCGGGACTCGGTGCTGTTACCGGCGCAACGGCGGGCGCCAACCGAAATCACCAAGCAATGCGTTGAGATCCGTTGCCGGCACGGGCGGCGCAACGGTCGCATTCTTCGCTTCCAACTTCGTCGTGTGCATGTCGAACGAAGCCAATGCATCGGCGATTGCGTCGGTGGCGTCACGCATCGACTCATCGCTGACTGCCGGCGCATCCAGCGACTTCGGCATGCTCGCCGAGGTCAGCGCGTGTTGCGGCATGCTCCGCAGCGGCACTGCTTCCGCGCCGATCGGTCGCGGCGGCAACAATTCGGCATCGCCGACGAGTTTTGCAGCCAGATGGCGCGACCAGCGCGCCAGGTCGTAGCCGGACAACTTGCTCGTCACCTCGCCGTCATTGAATACGACCTTGAGTCGGTCATCGACCAGCAGGTCATCAATCGCATCATCCTGTTCGTCGACATCTGGGTCGAGATTGACGATCACGACTTGCGCGCCGGCCCGTTCCAGCGCGCTGCGGTCGAAGTTCGCCGTCTCGGCTTCGTAGACGATCGTCGCGCCAAGGTCGCGCAGTGCATCGCGCAGGTGCGAATGCAGATCGCCGGGGGGATACACCAGCCCGACTGCGACTTCGACGCGAGTGTCAATGGACGGCACGGGTCAACCTCAGGATCTCGTCGACGTTACGTAGCAGATCAGCTTCCTGATAAGGCTTGCCGAGGTAGCGGTCAACACCAATTTCCATGGCGCGCTGACGATGTTTCTCACCGGTACGCGATGTGATCATGATGATCGGCACCGCCTTCAGGCGCGGGTCGTTACGCATGTAGGTTGCGAATTCGTAACCATCCATGCGCGGCATTTCGATATCGAGCAACACCAGATCCGGGATGCGATCCTGGATCTTCTCGACGGCGTCGAGGCCATCCTTTGCGGTGGTGACCTCGATGTCGTTGCGTTCGAGCACGCGACTGGTGACCTTGCGCATCGTGATCGAGTCGTCGACCACCATCACCAGCGGTTGACGGCGTTCGGCCACGATTGGCACCTGCACCGGCATATATGGCACTTCCTCGCCCTGCTCGTCGATCGTGGTCTGGCGCAGCGCCGCAACCTTACGCACCAGCGGTGCCATATCGAGGATCATCACCACCGAACCATCGCCCATGATCGTGGCGCCGAAAATGCCCGGTACCGAACTGATCTGCGGACCGACCGACTTGACGACGACTTCGCGACTACCGAGCACGGCATCGACACGCACGGCGGCACGCTGGTCGCCGGAACGGATCATCAGCAGTGGCACCTGAGCATCATCGGTGGCTCGGTGCTTGACCGTACCGAGCAGGTCATGCATCTCATAAATCGTGTAGTCGTCGCCGCCATAGCTGTAGGTCGCATTCGACTGGTGCATCCGCGTTTCAAGGTCTTCGCGACGGATGCGGACCACGCCCTGCACCGACGACATCGGTACCGCGAACAAGTGTTCGCCGAGGCGCACCAAAATTGCCTGCGTCACGGCCAGAGTGAACGGCAGGCGCACGGTGAATTGCGAACCCTTGCCGCGCGTCGAATCGATCGACAGTGAACCACCGAGCTGCTTGATCTCCGAATGCACCACATCCATGCCGACGCCACGGCCGGCGATCTTGCTGACCATTTCGGCGGTGGAAAAACCGGTTTCGAGCACGAATCCGAACAGGTCGCGGTCGGACAGCTGCGCATCTGGCTTCATCAGCTTGCGCTCAATCGCCTTGCGCCGAATCGCGTCGCGGTCCATGCCGCGGCCATCGTCGGTGACACGAATCACGACTTCGGTCGCCTCGCGCGAGATCGCGATGTTGACGGTGCCTTCTTCGTTCTTGCCAGCGTCAGCGCGATCACCCGGCATTTCGATACCGTGCGCGAGCGAGTTGCGCAACATGTGCTCGAGCGGGGCGGTCATGCGATCCAGCACGTTGCGGTCCATTTCGCCCTGCGCACCTTCGACGCGCAACTGGGCCCGCTTGCCGAGCTCGCCTGCGGTCTGCCGCATCAGGCGGCGAAGTCGCGGCACGACCGAGTCGAACGGCACCATGCGTGTACGCATGAGGCCTTCCTGCAAATCGGAACTGACACGAGACTGTTGCAACAACAGCGTTTCTGCCTGGCGGGTCAAGTCGTCCAGTGCGCTCTGCAATGCAGCCAAGTCGGACACCGATTCAGCGAGCGCACGCGACAATTGTTGCAGCGTCGAGAAACGATCAAGTTCCAGCGGGTCGAACTCGGCATCGGCGGTTTCGTGCTCACGCTGGTAGCGCGCGATGATCTGCGCTTCAGTTTCGATTTCGAGCTTGCGCAGCTGCTCACGCAGGCGGGTTACCGTCTGGTCGAGCTCCTGCAAGTTGAATCGGAACGTACCCATCTGCTGCTCAAGACGCGAGCGGTAGATCGATACCTCGCCGGCATAGTTGACGAGGTTGTCGAGTAGATCGGAGCGCACGCGGATCATTTCCTGCGCAACGCGACCGGCCTCCTCCACTTCCTCGACCATGTCGCGTGTCGCACGCGCTGCAACCGCCGGCGTAACCGACGCGATGGCATCGACGATGTCAACAGGTTCCGCAGACTCAGCCGCCGGCGCTTGCACTGCGACCGGCGCATCGGCGGTAACGACTTCGCCACTGATCGTCGGAATCTCGTCTCCAGCGACGAGTGCGTCGAAGCGCGCGATTACGTTGTTCGGCATGCCGATTGCCTGGCGCTTGGCAACGCGTTGCACCAGTTGATGCAAGCGATCAAAGCCACGTTCCAGCGACTCCAACGACACCCGATCCATCGCATGACGGCCGTCCGAGACCAACTCCAGCAATGCTTCCATGGCATGACTGAGGTCGCCGATCGGCGCCAGTCCAGCCATACGCGCACCACCCTTCAACGTATGCAGCTCACGCTGCAGACCGCCGACGATTTCGCGTTCGTGGGGCTGTTCGCGCAGGCGCGCCATCATCGTGTCAGCGGCATCCAGAATGTCGCCACCTTCCTGCACGAAAATTTCGAGCAGGTCTTCATCCATGTCCGGCAGTTCCAACGAACCATCCGGGTTCAGGTCGGGCTCGACCGGGATGTACATGACATCGTGTGCAATCGGTGCCATGACCTGCGTCGGCAATTCGGCAGCTTCGGCAGCAACGACCTCTGTCGGCAACGCCGTCGTTTCCGACTCGAGCGGCATCAATTCATCGGTGATCGACTCTTCGTCAGCGAGTTCCGGGATTTCCGCTTCCGCACCGGCTTCGGCGAAAGCTTGTTCGATCGACCAATCCTCAAGCGCGACAAATTCGCCGCTTTCGGTGTCTGCCACCGCCGGTTCTGGCGATACCAACGCCACCATCGCTGCCGCTTCCGGCAAATCGTCTCGATATGCGAGATCGTCTGCTTCCGCTTCGACTTCGAGCACCGGCGCTTCGTCGGCAATGACCGGGGCGCTATCCAGTGAAATTTCTTCGATTACTGAATCGTTCGCCGTGATGAATGCCGCCTCATCAATCGCTTCGGCCGCGAACATCGATTCGTCCAAAGTAATCTCCGGCAATACCGAAGACTCAGCGGTGGCATCCCAAGCCCAAGCATCGTCAGCGGAAAGCTCGGTGAGCTCGATACTTTCTTCGTCAGATGGCATCGTCTCCGCCGCGGTGTCGAACGCCGACACCGCCGCGATATCGTCGACAATTGCCGTTTCACCGACCGCAGGTGTCGCAAAGTCGGCCGAGTCATCCTCGTCGACGCTGACATTGAAGACGCCCAGCACGTTGTCTGGCTCGGGCAAGCCATTGCGGAAACGAATCAACTGTTCCGCCAGCACGGAGGTATCTGGTGCGACAAAATCCGGCTGATCGGCACCGGCAACGACCTGCTCGATGACCAATGCCGTTTCTGCCACCGCATCGACGCCTGCCAACGTCGGCACTTCACCGGCACCGCGTAGTCGCTTGAAATAGCCTTCAAGCGGCGCCAGCAGCGGCCCCACCGCAGGCAAGTCGACCATTGCTACCGCGCCATGCATGGTGTGCACCGCGCGCAGCAGGGATTCCGAGACTTGCTGACCGGCACCCGACGTCTGGCACTCGGCCAGATAGGCGCGCACGGCCTGCAAATGGGTTGCAACTTCGCTGCGCAGGATCTCCAGCATCATCGGATCGACCTGCTGCGCATAGGGCGCGGCGCCGAAAACCGCGTGTTCGGAAGCTGGCGCCGATTCGATATGGATGTCGTCGGCGTGAATGTCGAAGGACTCGGTCAATTCCATCGGCACATCGATAATTGACGATGGTGGTGGTGCGACGACCACCGGCTTCGGCTTTACGCGCTTGACCTGCACGCGCACGATTTCAATACGTTTGACCGGCTCGGCCGGACGAACCCAAGCTTCTTCACCGGCGGCAAGTTTCTCGGCCACTTCAATGATCTGCGGAATATCGACGCCGCGCAGGTGTTCGCCGCGCAAAGCCGCCAGTAATGCCGGCAAGGCGCCTACTGCTTTCTCCAGTAGATCGATGACTGCCGGCGAGATCGCGATGCTCTTGTCGAGGATGCGATTCAGCATATTCTCGACTTTCCCAAGTGAATCTGCCGAGCGCCATGGCGCCGACCAGTCGACCGCTGCCCTTCATGGTGTGGAAGGAACGGCGCATCGCTTCAACCGCTCGAAATCAGCGGTATTGTTCTTCCACTCCGGCAGGCCGCGGTTAAGGTTTTCGACCTCTTCTTGAACTTCTTCGAGGAAGACTTCGCGAATTTCTTCGTCAATATCATCCGAAGGCACCGACTGGAACGCGCCGCCGTCAGAAACCGGCGCTTCCTCGATGACCTCGCGTTCTTCATCGATCCATTCGTATTCGTACTCAACTTCGTCGCTAGCGATCTCACCGTCGCCATATGGGACAGCCTGCAGCGCATCAGCGCCACTGGTGGCGTCCGCGAACTTGAGGCCAGCGATATCTTGCGACGGCGGCGATTCGGGCGGTCGTGGTGACTGACCGACGACCAAGTCTTCGACGCCGCGCCCGGGCGCGATTTCGACGACGGAACGCATTTCCGGCACAACCGGATCGGTGAGCTGGATGGTTTCGGAGTACTCCATGCCGGACTTACCGCTATCGATGTTCGCCACGTAACGGTCGATTTCCATCGCATCAGGCAATGTCACCGATGTCAGCACCGTGTCGTCCGCGGTGAGCGGCTCGGCGAATTTCGTGATCGGCGCTGCCGGTGCCGACATTTCGATGGTCGCATCGGCGTTCGCCTCTGGCTCGTCCGCCGGCATCGGCCAATAGCCCAAGTCTTCAAGGCTTTCACGCGTTACATCGAGAATCTTCTCGCGGCCAGCGCGCTGCGCATGCGTCGCTTCTAGGTAGTACTCAATACTCGCCACCGCGTCAGCAACGCGGTCCATCTGATCGGCAGTGGGCACACGCTTATGACGCAGCACTTCGACGTCAACGAACTTGGCCATCGCCGCAAGCAGGTCGCTGGCCTCGCCGAGCTGGACCATGCGCATCGCGCCGCCGAGTTCGTCGAACAGGCGTGGAATCGATTCGGCCTTTTCGTGCTGCCAGCCAGATTCGATGAAAGCGACGATGTCCAGCTTGACCGCAGTCAAATTGGCCTGGACTTCCTTCATCAACGCTTCAAGGATGCGTCGCACCTCGACCTGCGGCAACTCCAGCGTTGACGCGCCGTCGAGTGCCGGTGGTTGGTCTTCGTTGGTGGCACCGAGCCGGTCAATGTTGTCGTCCAGCGATGCATCGACGAACAGCAGCGCACCGGCGATATCGAGCAGCGCGCCTTCTTCTGCGGGCCGCGTGCCAGACACGATCGCGTTCAGACTGTCGCGCTGTTCCAAGATGACGCGGCGAGGCACGCCAAGGCCGAGCATGCCCAGCGTGTCAGCGGCACGGTCAAGCACTTCCGACTGCGCGCCGAGGTCGGCTGGATTCGCATTAGCCGTACGTAGAAGATCGAGCGCGTCCTTGACGCGCATCAGGTCTTCCTTGATCGCCGTCGACACCGTGTCTAGCAGCGCCTTGTTACGCCCGCTCAGCGTGCCGCGCGCGTGCTCGATTTCCTTATCGCTCGGCAGCAGCGTCTCGAGCTTATAGGTGCGTTTCAATTCACCAACGCGACCGTCCGAACCGCGGGCATGCGCGGCGTAATAAAGCAGATTTTTGACGAGATCGCGCGGCGGCTCGACCTTGAACGTTTGTTCGCCGACATCCGCCAGGCGCTTGATCTCACGATCGACGCGTCCGAACAACAACTTGACCGCTTGGTTCGCATCGACCAACCCGTTGCGCACACCGTCGAGCAAGCCAGCCGCAACCCACCATAGTCGACGACTATCCTCGAGGAAGGTGATGCTGCGGAGGCCATCCAATGCATTCATCAGACCGGCAGCAGCAACATTCGACGTCTGGTCGCGCAGCCACTTCACCAGCGCCATCTGGTAATTCGTCCGCAGCCGCGATGCCGCCGGCTTGAGCTCGATGTCCGGCAGCGGCTTGTCCGGCCCGGCCGCGCTGGGCGGCAGCGGCGCAGACAAGTCGGGCGAGAACAATACGCCTTCGCTCAGCAACTTTTCGCCACGGCAAGCACGCAGATCATTCTGTAGTGGCAGCAGAACAATCGGATGTCTTTGTGGCCACCTTGCAATCGTTCCAGGTAGTCAGGCAATTGCACAATGCCGCGCATCAGCACTTCGTAGGCATCGTTTTTGTTGCGGATGGTGTCATCGAGTAGACATTGCGCAACGCGCTCCATCTCTTCGACGACCATCGCGGCGCCGTACAACTCGACCATGCGCAAGGTGCCCTGAACCTGATGCAGGTAGGTCGCGCAGAAGCGCATCAGGCTGGAATCGGCAGGATCATCGACATACGCCTCAAGCGCTTGGCGCGCCTGCTTGAGTGTCTCGTCGAGCTCTTGCTTGACCCAGTTGAGGATAGTGAAATCGATATCTTGTTGCAGTCGCATACGCAACCTCACCCGTTCCGGCAGTACGCCAAGGTCTGGCGCCCACCGATCCGTGTCAGCTGGGGATTAGCAAATCCGAGCACCTCGCCTGATCCTAGAACCAGGAGGCCACCGGGCTTGAGCAGATCAGCAAGCGCATCGAGCAATGCCTTGCGGCGCTCGCGGGCGAAGTAGATCAGCACGTTTTGGCAGTAAATCAGGTCGAGCTTCTTGAGTGGCGAACGCGCTACATCAAGCAAGTTGAAGGTCGCAAAACCGACACGCTTGCGCAGCGGCTCCACGATCTGGAACGAGTCCTTGCCTTCGGCCACCGTGTAGACCGACCGGTAGGGTTCTGGCAGTTCAGTCAATCTCTCGCGTGGATAGAGGCCGGAACGCCCGACCGCGAGTGCGGGATTACTGATATCGGTGGCGGTGACGCCGAAGTAGACCTTGCTGGCATCGAGTGTGCGTAACTTGTTATCCAGGGTCATTGCCAGCGAATAGGCTTCCTCACCGGTCGCACAGCCGACGCTCCACGCATGCACTGCACCCCCGGTATGGCGCTTCACGTGCAGCGGCAGCCACTCTTCGGCGATCAAGTCCAGCGACGGCGAGTGCCGGAAAAAACGCGTTTCATGCACCGTCAGCCGATCTACCAGCGTGGCCCATTCGATTGCGCCACGGGCACCGTTCAATACTTGATCGAAATAGGTATCGAAGCTCGCATAGCCGGTTTCGCGCATGCGCATGCGCAAGCCAGTAACAAGAAAAGTCTTGCGATCCGGCGGCACCACAACGCCAGTCCGGCGCTGCAACAAATCTACCCAGCGCAAGAACTCCTCATCGCCCATGCTTGGCATCGGCGAAAAGGGATTCCTGACGACGGGCGCGATACTTACCATCGACTAGTTCCGTCAGCCCGGCAGCTTGAAGTCGGCGACCGATCGGCGCAGGTCGGCAGCAAGTTGCGCCAAGTTTCCGATCGATTCCGCGGTCTGCGATGCACCGGCGGACGTCTGCGTGGTGATCTCCTGAATCACGTTCATCGTTGCCGAAATGTTGGTTGCTGCAGCCGACTGCTGCCGCGCGGCTTCCGAGATGTTCTGAATCAAATCGGCCAAATCGTTCGAGACTTTTTCGATTTCGCCGAGTGCCAAGCCCGCATCTTCGGCGAGGCGGGCACCTGCCACCACTTCCGACGTCGTCTGTTCCATCGAACTCACTGCTTCGTTGGTATCGGCTTGAATGGTTTGCACCAGCGTTTCAATTCGCTTGGTCGCACCACCGGAGCGTTCTGCGAGCCGCTGCACTTCGTCCGCAACGACTGCGAACCCGCGACCGGCCTCACCCGCGGAGGCGGCTTGAATTGCGGCGTTCAACGCGAGGATGTTGGTTTGCTCGGCGATGTCGTTAATCAGTTCAACGATTGATCCGATTTCCTGCGTAGATTCGCCGAGGCGCTTGATGCGCTTCGAGGTTTCCTGAATCTGATCGCGAATGTTGTCCATGCCCTGAATCGTCTGTCGCACGATCGCCGCACCCTTGCCGGCAATGGCCACGGAACGTTGCGCCACGTCAGCCGATTCGGCGGAGTTCTTCGACACTTCATCGATGGACACCGCGATTTCGTTTATCGCCGCCGAAGCTGACGTGATCTGCTGCGCTTGGTGCTCGGCCGCTTCCGCGAGATGCGCTGCTGTCGCCTGCGTTTCCTGAGCGGCAGCCGCCACCTGCACCGCCGTTTCATTAATGGTCGTCACCAGTGAGCGCAGTGCTTCCACCGCGAAGTTCACGGAGTCCGCGATCGCGCCGGTGATGTCTTCGGTCACCGTTGCCTTCACCGTCAGATCGCCTTCGGCGAGTGATCCCATTTCATCCAGCAAGCGCAGAATGGCTTCCTGATTTCGTTGGTTGAGATCGGCCGTGCTCTGCAGCTGGCGACGCGTGGCGCCGTACTGGGAAAGACCGGCAAGCAGCGAGAACACCAAGGTCAGCGCACCGAGGCCAAGCGACACGTAGTCGTTACCGAATACGCGCTGGCCGGGCAACTTGCCAAGACCGGTCGCCATGTTCTTGCTGGAATCGAGCAGTTGTCCGGACGCCAGGAAGATATTGTCGGCCGCTTCAGTCACTTCGAACAGATCGGTAGACGCACTCTGAATCTTGTCGACATTCTCGCGAATGCCGCCGTACAGCGTGGATACGTCGGTAGCGATGCTGCGTGCTGCCGGATTAGTCAGCGCCGGGATACCGATGCCAGCATCGCCCTGCATCCACGCGTCGAGCACGCGGCCATACACCTGCGCATCGCGGGCGAACTGGTCAGCGGCCGAGATCGCTTGGTCACCACCACGCAAAATATCGGATACGCGGCGCAACATACGGTCGGCCAGCAGCATCTGACGGCTGGCTTGGTAGATCTGGATACCAGAAGCACCGGAATCGCGCAGCACCGAGAACAATTCGTCGACCTTGCTGGTCAACTGCGGGATCGCGGCCGAAAATTCTTGCGCAGTTTCGGTGATGTCGAGCACGAGTTCTTGGCGCGTAAGAATCACTTTCGCGGCGTTGTTGATCGGCTGCCAATCCTCGTTGAGTTTGTTCAACGGGATCTTCACTGCATCCGAATCATTCTGATAACCAGGAATGCCGGTCGTCGGGTCGCCGGCCAAGAGCCCGTTGACTCGCACCTCGATGTTTCCGCGCGTGGTTTTCAGTTCCTCGAAGGCCTCGAGGTTACCGCCCGCCGCTTCGGTAGCGAACTTCGAGATCTGCTGCGACAGCACCTGAAGGTCGGTGGTGTAGCCGATCGCGGCACGTTCCTGATTATCTTTGTAGAAGCGCCAACCCACGTTCGCAAGCAATGCGAGCAGGCTGAGGAAGGCCATCAGGCCCCAGAATGCGGATCCGCCGAATCGCGACCCGGTATTCGCTGACGTTGTGCTCATTGATGGTTCCTCTTACGCCGCTGCCTGAACAAATTCCCGGTTCCGAACCAGCGCATGCACGCTGAAGCTCAGGTACCGGACGCCCCCGAGGTCGAACTGCTTCGGGACGTAGCGCCGATAGCGCTCGTCGTCCTCGATGGCACCGACCACTTCATTCTCATCCACAAAACTGCGCTGCCCGAGCACTTCGTCAACCAGCAGGCCAACGTTGCCGCCTTGCTGCTTCACGACCAGTACGCGCGATCGCTCGTTATGGGTATTTTTTTCGCCTTCTACAAAACCGCGAAGGTCAATCACTGGCACCAAGTTGCCGCGCACATTCGCGACGCCGAGTAACCATGGCCGCGTGCCGGGCACAAAGGTCAGCGTCGGGTAAGTCAGGATTTCATTGATCTCGACGATGCTGCTGACCATCAGTTTGCCGGCGACACGAAACGCGATGCCGCGCCAAAGACCTGGCGCGTCGATCTGCTCCGGCAAGCCGGCGACATGGGCAAGACTGCGCTGCTCGTAATCGAGCAGCATGTCGAACGGGCCCATCGGTAGTAAGGATTCGCTCATTCGTCCCTCACGTCTTGCTCATGCTATCCAGCGACATCGCATTCCCCTGTTGTGAGCATCAACCCTTCAGGTCGACGTGGCGACGAATCGCCCCCAGCAATTCCTCGCGGGTAAATGGTTTCGTCAAGTATTGCTCGGAGCCAACAATGCGCCCGCGCGCCTTGTCGAACAGACCATCTTTCGAGGACAACATGATGACCGGCACGCCCTTGAACATCTGGTTGTTCTTGATCAACGCGCAGGTTTGATAGCCATCCAAGCGCGGCATCATGATATCGACGAAGATGATCTGTGGCTGTTGGTCGGAAATCTTCGCAAGTGCCTCGAAGCCGTCGGTTGCAGTGACAACTTCGCAACCCTCTTTCTTGAGCAGCGTCTCGGCGGTGCGGCGAATCGTCTTCGAATCATCGATGACCATCACCTTCAAACCGGCGAGGGAACCTTCTTTACCTTGCTCGTCCATGTGACCCCCGGGAGTCTTTGGGTCCAACGTGATGCTCGTTCGTCGCGCGCCTAATGTGCTTGGAAGCACACTACGAAGGCTCCGAACCTCATTGAATGGTGTTTAGCCAACGTAGAGAAACCTGTCAAGTAAAGACTCTAATGGCTTGTTGAAAAAGGGTATCATGCGCGAAACTGACACAGTTGAGCGCTTGCAACGAATTGCGCGTTCATGTCCATTTTCCCCAGAGCGAAGAATCCCACCCATGCGCAAGATCGGCGTGTTGATGGACCCGCCCGAACGAATCCGGCCGGCCAAGGACTCCACCGTCGCCATGCTGCGCGCCGCCACTCGTCGCGGATACGAGATCGTGGTGTGCGGCCCATCCGCACTGAAATTGGCGCCGGGCGATGCTTCGGCGCTGTTCCAGACTCTGAACGTGCATGCCGGCAACGACCCGTGGTTCAGTGCTGGTGAACGGCGCATGCTGCGCTTGGACGAACTCGACGTGCTGATGCTGCGCAAAGATCCGCCGGTCGATACCGCTTTTCTGCACGAATTGCTCTGGGCCAGCATGGTTCGCGGCAACAAGCCGCTGTTGGTGAATCACCCGCAAGCGCTGCGCGACTGCAACGAAAAGTTGTTCGCACTCGAATTCCCGCAATGCTGCCCGCCGACCTTGGTCGCGCGCGATGCAAGAACATCTCCGCGCCTTCGTCGCCGAGCACGACCAATGTGTGCTCAAACCGATCGACGGCATGGCCGGGCGTTCCATCTTCCGCAGTCATCGCGGCGACCAGAATTTAAATGTCATCCTCGAAACGCTCACCGACAACGGCCGCCAGTTCGCGTTGGCGCAACGTTTCATTCCCGAAATCAGTGCCGGCGATAAGCGTATTTTGATGATCGATGGCGAACCGGTGCCGTTTTGCTTGGCGCGCATCCCAGGTGGCGACGATTTCCGCGGCAATCTCGCGCGTGGCGGCCGCGGCGTCGCCCAACCGCTGAGCGAACGTGACCGCTGGATCTGCGCCCAAGTTGGGCCAGAACTGAAGCGCCGCGGCCTGATCTTTGTCGGGCTGGACGTGATCGGCGACTGGCTGACCGAGATCAACGTCACCAGTCCGACCGGTATTGTCGACATCGACGCGCAAACTGGCACCGACATCGGCGCACTGCTGTTCGACGCCATCGAGAGCAAGCTCACGTGAGCCAGCACCGCATCGGTCCCGAGGAACGGCTGCGCGTCACCCTGCTGTTCTCGGCGATTCTGCATGCCATCGTGATCCTCGGCGTTACCTTCGACTACGAAGACCCGTCCGCCTACCTACCCAGCCTCGATGTGATTCTGGTGCAATCGGCCGCAGCCACGCAGCCGGACAAGGCTGACTTCCTCGCCAACGCATCGCAACAAGGTGGCGGTGAATCCGAGGAATCGAAACGTCCACGCCAACCGGTGACCAGCCCAATTCCGAAGGCCACCGATGGCCTAGCGCCGACACCACTGCGCGCAGGCGCGCCGAAGCCGCAAAAGGCGACGCCGCAACCAGTACTTCATGGCAGCGCCAGGAATTTCAGGTGCAACGTGTCGATGAAGCACGACCGGAAACCCCCGAGATAGCGCAAGTCAACGCGCGTGAACTGATCGAACACAGTCTGGAAATGGCCAAGCTCGCGGCCGAACTGGAACGCCAGACCGAGGCCTACGCGAAGCGCCCGAAGCGCAAGTTCATTTCTGCCAGCACCCGCGAATACGCCTACGCCGCCTACATGCGTTCCTGGGTCGCGAAGATCGAGCGCATCGGCAACTTGAACTACCCAGACGAAGCGCGCCGCCGACAACTGCATAACAGCTTGGTGCTGACCGTAGCGGTGAATCGTGATGGCACGGTCGAGCGCATCGACTTGATTCAGTCTTCGGGGTCGGAGGTGCTGGACCAAGCGGAAATGCGAATTGTTGAACTGGGCGCACCGTTTTCACCATTACCGGCCAGTGACGAAGGCGTCGACGTGTTGCACATCACCCGAACCTGGCAATTCTGACGGCAGCGTCACTGGCGGCGGTAACCATCAACCACGCCGCGCCCACTACAATCGCACCATGCACACGCCCAGCTATCTGTCGCGGCACCTTCTGATCGCAATGCCCGCGCTCGACGATCCGAACTTCGCGCGCGGTGTCACCCTGATCTGCCAGCACAGCGAAGACGGCGCGATGGGGCTGACCGTGAATCGCCCGTCGGATTGGCGTCTCGGCGAAGTGATGCGCCAGATCGGCGTCGAGCACACACCCAGAGAAGTTGCTGACCAGCGCGTATTGATCGGCGGGCCAGTGCAGATGGAACGCGGCTTCGTGCTGCACGAACCCTGCACACCATGGGAATCGAGCGCGCGCATCGCCGACGACTTGATCGTGACCACGTCCAAGGACGTGCTGGAAGCCATCGCCGCCGGCCGCGGGCCGCAGCGTTACCTGGTCATGCTCGGCTATGCCGGCTGGTCGGCCGGCCAGCTTGAACAGGAGATGCGCGACAACGCTTGGCTGACCGCCGAACCGCGCGACAATGACATTCTGTTCGCGACACCGATCGAAAAACGCTGGGATGCCTCGGCGCGCCTGCTGGGTGTCGATATCAGTCTGCTTGCCGCGACTGCTGGCCATGCCTGAGGCCACCATCGTGCTCGGTTTCGACTACGGACTGCGTCGTATCGGTGTCGCCGTCGGACAACGCATCACCGGAACCGCCAGTGCTGTCGCCGTAGTGCGCAACAGCGACCAAGGCCCTGACTGGAACGGGCTGCGATACGCTGTTGAAAACGTGGCGTCCGGAAGCCTTGATCGTCGGCCTGCCGCTCGCCCGCGACGGTCAGGAGCAGCCGATGACCCATGCCGCACGCGCGTTTGCGAAAACGCTGGCCGATCGCTATCACCTGCCCGTGCATCTCGCCGACGAGCGATTTACTTCGCGCGCCGCCGACGCCGAATTCGCCGCCGCGCGCCGTGCCGGTCTGGCACGCCGCAAGGATGCCGCGATGCTGGACGCGCAGGCCGCGCGCCGCATCGTCGAACAATGGTTGAGTCAGCCGCAGGCCGAGTCCAGCACCGCATGAGTACCGCATGAGCCCCGCATTGCCACACCAGCACCTGATCACGCTCGCCGGCATGCCGGGTGACGCGATGCAATCACTGTTCAACCGCGCCGATCGCCTGCGCACACCGGGTCGACCGCAGGTGTTGGCCGGACGCACAGTGGTGAACCTGTTTTTCGAACCATCGACGCGCACCCGCGTCAGCTTCGAACTGGCGGCAATGCGCCTCGGGGCGCAAATCGTGCCGTTCGATGTCGAACACTCGTCAACTCAGAAAGGTGAGACGCTGCTCGACACCCTGCGTAATCTCGAAGCCATGGGCTGCGACCAATTCATCGTGCGCCATCGGGAAAACGGAACCCCCGGTTTTCTTGCCGAACATGCTGCTGCAGGCGTATCGATCATCAATGCTGGCGATGGCAACCATGCCCATCCCACTCAGGGCTTGCTCGACGCGTACACGATCCTGCGCCATAAGCCCGATCTTGCAAACTGCTGCGTCGCCATCATCGGCGACGTCCTCCACTCCCGCGTTGCCCGCTCGGATATCCATGCGCTGCAGGCGCTCGGCGTCGGCGAGTTGCGCATCGCCGGCCCGGAAGCCTTGTTGCCCGGTCGTGATGCCTTGCCCGGATGCGTCGTACACCATCGCATTGACGAGGCCGTGCGCGATGCCGACGTGGTGATCATGCTGCGTCTGCAGAAGGAGCGCATGCAACACGCCTTGATCGCATCGGATGCCGACTATTTCCACAACTGGGGCCTCGACGACACGCGCTTGCAGCGTGCGCATCCCGAAGCCATCGTGATGCACCCGGGGCCGATCAATCGCGGCGTGGAAATCGCTGACAGCGTTGCCGATGGCAGGCAGTCACGCATCCTCGAACAAGTCACCAATGGCGTCGCCATCCGGATGGCAGTCATGGCGACACTCGCCGGCACCGATTGCTGATGTTCCTGCCCGAGCGCCTGCTGCTGCAAATCATCGTCACTACCGGGGGTTGCGAACAATTCCTGATGATTGTCGGTTCAGCGCCGCGCTACCGTCGCTGGCCATCGAGGCCCAAGACAACGTGACTTCACGCCAGTTCCCCGTCGACGAGTCGCTTGCGGTGTTAATCCGCGAGTGCGTCGTGGAACTGCTTGAACACCGTGCGGCCGGCGCGACCATCTGCCCGAGCGAGGCCGCGCGTATCCTCGGTAGCGAACTCAATATCGAATGGCGCGACCTGATGCGCTCGGTGCGCGACGTCGCCGCCAAGATGGCCGATCAAGGCGCGATCGATATCGTCCAGTCTGGTCACCCAGTCGACATCCATGATGTACGCGGGCCGGTGCGGTTGAGGCTCCGACGCAAGCGCAGTCGCGGCCACTGAGGTTGCGCTGCATCGGCTAAACTTGCGGTCTTGACTTGACCGAACAGCGATCCATGAGCGACACGCCGACCCCAAACCACTTCATCCGCCAAATCGTCATCGACGACCTCGCCCACGGCAAGCATGCCGGAATCGCGACGCGCTTCCCGCCCGAACCAAACGGCTATCTGCACATCGGTCACGCCAAGTCGATCTGTTTGAATTTCGGCATCGCCGCAGAATTCAACGGTCGCTGCAACCTGCGTTTCGATGACACCAATCCGGCCAAGGAAGACCCGGAATACGTCACCGCGATTCAAGAGGACGTGCAATGGCTCGGCTTTCACTGGGCTGAACTGCGCCATGCTTCCGACTACTTCGAACTGATCTATCGCTGTGCGCTGAAGCTCATTCGCGATGGCGTTGCTTTTGTCTGCGACCTCAGCGCTGAAGAAGTACGCGAACATCGCGGCACCTTGACGCAACCCGGACGCAATAGCCCGTTTCGCGATCGACCGGTCGCCGAGAATCTCGACTTATTCGCACGCATGAAAGCGGGTGAGTTCGCCGACGGCTCGCACACGTTGCGCGCGAAGATCGACATGTCGTCGGGCAACATCAACCTGCGCGACCCGGCGCTGTATCGCATCCGCAAAGTCGACCATCAAAATACTGGCGATGCCTGGTGCATCTATCCGATGTACGACTTTGCGCATGTGATCTCGGACGCGGTCGAGGGCATCACCCATTCCTTGTGCACGCTTGAGTTCGAAGATCATCGTCCACTCTATGACTGGTGCCTCGACCAGTTGCCGGTTTGGGCCATGCCGGAACTTGCCGACGAGCTTGATCGACTCGGACTCAAGCCGTCGCGCCCACGCCAGATCGAGTTCTCGCGTCTGAACCTGGATTTTCTGGTGATGAGCAAGCGCAAGCTGCTCACGCTCGTCACGGGCAATCACGTGAACGGCTGGGATGATCCGCGGATGCCGACCCCTTGCGTGGCATTCGCCGCCGTGGGTTCACCCGCCGATGCCATTCGCAACTTCATTCGCAATGCTGGCGTGACCAAACAGGAATCGGTACTCGAGTTCTCGCTGCTCGAAAATGAGGTGCGCAATGATCTCGACGTGCGTGCCGAACGGCGTATGGCGGTGATTGATCCGCTGAAGGTGGTGATCGTCAATCTCGCCGATTCGCACGAAGAGTCGCTGACCATGGCAAATCATCCGAAGGACGAGTCGCGCGGCACGCGTTCGGTGCCGTTTTCGCGTGAACTATGGATCGAGCGGGAGGACTTCATGGAAGTGCCACCGAAGGGTTATCACCGGATGGTTCCGGGCGGCGAAGTGCGCTTGCGTGGTGTCGGCATCGTGAAGTGTGAGCATGTCGTCAAGAATTCGAATGATGTCGTCACTGAGGTGCATTGCACCCTCGACGGGTCAACGCGCCACGGCATGTCCGGTGCTGATCGCAAAGTGAAAGGCACGATCCACTGGGTTAGCGCGAAACATGCGCTCAGCGCCGAAGTGCGTTTGTACGACCGCCTGTTCACCGTCGCCGATCCGGACGATGACAACGACGGCAAGACCTATCGCGATCACTTGAACCCGAACTCGGTACGTGTCGTTAACGCGCAACTGGAAACTTCGCTCGCGCGGGTCGCGGCAGAGACACGGTTGCAGTTCGAACGCCTCGGTTATTTCGTCGCCGACCGCGTCGACCATCGTGCCGACCAACCGGTCTTCAATCGCATCTGCACGCTCCGCGATTCCTGGGCCAAGGCGGCTAAGTAGGCGTGGAAGCACCGCTTCGCTCAACCTTGGCGGCCGCGATCGGCGAAATTGGCGACAACACTCCGGTTGCAACGATGGTTCTGGCCGCACGATATTCGTCGCTGCGCGCATCAGTGCAGCACTACTGTTCGCGGCGATGGGCCGGTGAATCTTGTTGCACTGAGACGCAGCGATCATGCGATCCTGTGTGTCATCGATGAAGGGGCACAATGATGCGTATCCTGATGTTGTGCCTCGTACTTATGGCGTTCGTCGGCTGTTCGACACCGAATGCCGTCACCATGACCGAGCCGGCTTCAGCAACGGCATGTGCCGTGGATGCGGATTGCGCGGTCAAGAACGTCGGCAACTGCTGCGGCGAATACCTGCAATGTGAACGTCGCACATCCGCCGGATCCTGTCGGTGTGAAAGCGGCTTGTGAACGGGAAGGCCGGATGAGCATCTGCGGTTCACCGGATATCCACACTTGCCGCTGCGTCGACAACCAATGTGTATCGAGCGACGCTGCACGTTCAATCCAATAGCGCGAAACCGAAGGAACGCCGAATGATCTACGCCCAAGTCCACCTGACACTGCCTGCGTGGGTGTCGTCCGACATCGATCCGTTGGCGCGCTTCGAGGACGATGACGCACGCATGCGTTTCGTCGCCGGGCTCGCCCGCAAGAATGTCGAACTCGGCACTGGCGGTCCCTTTGGTGCCGCGATCTTTGATGGTGACGGCCGCCTGATCAGCGTCGGCGTAAACCGGGTGATGCCGCAAAACTGTTCGCTGGCGCACGCCGAGATCATGGCCTTCCTGACCGCACAGCAACGCCTGCAGCGCTTTCGACTCAACGAAGATGGTGGTCGCTACGTGCTCGTCACTTCCGCCCAGCCCTGTTGCCAGTGTTACGGCGCCAGCTTTTGGGCCGGCATCAACGAGATGCACATCGGCGCTCGTGCCGAAGATGTAATGGCGCTAACCGAGTTCGACGAAGGCCCGCTGCCAGCCGACTGGATCGGCGAACTGGAACGGCGTGGCGTCATGGTGAAGCGCGACATCTTGCGCGACGAATGCCGCGACGTGCTGGCGTTTTACAGCGCCAACGGCGGAACGAATTACTGAGACAACCATGGCCGACGTTCGCCTGATCGCCCTCACCCGCACCGGCTTCGAACCCGAATGTGCGCAGGAACTGGAACACGAGCTCGCCGCGCGGGGTGGTAGCGGTTATGCGCAAACTCGTCGCGACTGTGGGTTCGTCGTGCTGCATGTGCATGACGCACCGCAACGCAAGCTTCGTGTCGGCGAATTGATTTTCGTGCGGCAATTGCTGCCGGTGCGCGTGTCATTTGATGCACTCGACACCAAGGATCGGGTCGGGCCGATCCTTGCGGAGGCGAAAGCCTCGGGCGTGATGCTGAGCGATGTCTGGGTGGAGACCGCGGATAGTCCTGATGGTGAACAACTGCGTGGTTTCGCACGCAGCTTCGAATCGGCGATGGCGACGGCATTGAAGCGCGAGAAGCGTTTCGACGCCCGCAGTACGCATCGCTTGCATCTGTTTGCTCACAGCGGCACTCACATCGATGTGTCGATTGCAACGCATGCCGAGACGGCACCGTGGAAAGGCGGCATCCCACGGCTGCGCTTTCCCTCGGAAGCACCCAGCCGATCGACACTCAAGCTCGAAGAAGCCTTTCTGGTTCTGCTCGACAATGAAGAACGCGAACGCTGGTTGCAAGCAGGCATGACCGCCATCGATCTTGGCGCTTGCCCAGGCGGTTGGACCTACCAATTCACACGGCGCTCGATCCGCACGATCGCGGTCGACAATGGCGCGATGGCGGAATCACTGATGGCCACCGGCATCGTTGACCACCTGCGCGCCGACGGTTTCCGCTACCAGCCGAACAAGGCGGTTGAGTGGATGGTCTGCGACATGGTCGAACAGCCGATCAAGGTCGCGGAGCGGATGGCGACTTGGTTGCGTGAAGGGTGGTGCCGGCGAACGATCTTCAACCTTAAGCTGCCGATGAAGAAGCGCTGGCCAGAAGTGCAGCGGTGTTTCGCGGCGATGCGTGCGGACGTGCCGTTCGAACTCGACTTGCGTGCGAAGCAGCTGTATCACGACCGTGAGGAAATCACCGTGTTCGCAACGCGCGCCTGAAAGGTCGCCGCGGCGTCTTGATTGACGTAAATTGTGCAGACTTCGTTACTGTGGAGTTGTCGATGCTGCCTTCGCGTTACTTCGCCTTTGCGATCGTCTGCGTTTCCAGTGCGGTCAGCCTATGGGCCGCGCTCGTCGTCGCACCATCATGGTGGTTCGCCTTCGCCGGATTTGCGGCGCTGGTACTGGTTGGCGTACGCGACATCACGCAAACCCGTCAGGCGATTCGTCGCAACTATCCGCTGCTCTCGCACTTCCGGTTTTTCTTCGAGCGCATTCGTCCGGAAATCCGCCAATACTTGCTGGAGGACGACACCGAAGAACTACCGTTTTCGCGGGCGCAGCGGTCGATCGTCTATCAGCGTGCAAAAAACGAGGTCGACAAGCGCCCGTTCGGGACGCAGTTGGATGTCTATGCGGCACAATACGAATGGATCAATCATTCGATTGCACCGACTGACCCAGCAACCCACGATTTCCGTATCGCCATCGGTGGTGAGCGCTGCAGCAAACCCTATTCGGCGAGCGTGTTCAATATTTCGGCGATGAGTTTCGGCGCACTCAGCGCGAACGCCATCCGCGCATTGAATGCGGGTGCACAACGCGGCGGCTTCCATCACGACACCGGTGAAGGCTCGATTTCGCGCTACCACCGTGAGATGGGCGGTGATTTGGTCTGGGAACTCGGTAGCGGTTACTTCGGCTGTCGCAATGACGACGGCTCGTTCTCACGCGAACGCTTTCGCGAGAACGCAGCGTTTGATGCCGTAAAAATGATCGAGGTGAAGCTGTCGCAGGGCGCCAAGCCGGGCCACGGCGGCGTGCTACCGGGTGCCAAGGTGACGCCAGAAATCGCTGAGGCGCGCGGCGTGCCGGTCGGTGTCGACTGCCTCTCGCCGGCACGACATTCGGCATTCTCGACGCCGCGTGGATTGCTCGAATTCGTCGCCGAACTGCGCGAGTTGTCCGGCGGAAAGCCAACCGGGTTCAAGCTCGCCATCGGCCATCCGTGGGAATGGTTCGGCATTGCCAAGGCAATGCAGGAAACCGGGTTATTGCCGGACTTCATCGTCGTTGACGGTGGCGAAGGCGGTACCGGCGCGGCGCCGCTTGAGTTCACCGACCATGTTGGCGCCCCACTACGCGAAGCACTGATGTTGGTGCACAACACGTTGGTCGGGCTCGGGCTGCGCGATCGCGTGCGGCTCGGCGCCAGCGGCAAGATCGTCACGGCCTTCGACATCGCGCGCACGCTCGCACTCGGTGCCGATTTCTGCAACTCCGCCCGAGGATTCATGTTCGCGCTCGGCTGCATCCAGGCACAAAGCTGCCATACCGGCCGCTGTCCGACCGGCGTGACCACACAAGACGCGTTGCGCCAGCGCGCATTGGTTGTGCCGGACAAGGCCGAACGCGTCTACCAGTTTCATCTGAACACGCTGAAAGCCTTGCGTGAATTGATCGCCGCCGCCGGCCTCGAACATCCGTGTGAACTTGGGCCAGAACACGTGATCCGGCGCATCTCATCGACCGAGGTGCGCTCGCTCGCCGCACTGCATGTCTGGGCCAAACCGGGTGAACTGCGCGACGGCACGCCCGAGCACCCGGTGTTCAAGGTGTTCTGGAGTGCGGCGCGCAGCGACACTTTTGCTGCACCAACGCATTTGCTGTCGCTACGTGGTTCGAAGTTGCAGTAGTTGCATGGATCAGTGACGCTCGCCCCATTCCACCGAGGCGTGCAGCAATGGACCGAACGAAACTTGTTGCCGTGATCGGCATCGTGATCGGCGCGCGGCAACGGGCATGAAGCGCCATACGATAAGAGTGCTTGCGATGACCATGGCGATCCATGCCAGCCTTGGTGCCGCACAGCCGCCGCCGCTGCTAGACCGTGAGTTGCTGGATGCAATCGAGCCACAATTGATCGCGTGGCGCCGCGACATCCACCAGCATCCGGAACTGGGCAATCGGGAAACACGAACCGCCGCATTGGTCGCGCGCGAACTGCGCAGTTTCGGCCTGGACGTGCGTGAGGGAATTGCCGTCACCGGCGTTGTCGGCATGTTGCGGGGCAGGCAACCCGGCCCGACGATCGCCTTACGCGCCGATATGGATGCGTTGCCGGTCACCGAGCCCGCCGGCCTGCCATTCGCCGCGACCGTGACCACGACCTATCGCGGCATCGAAACGGGGGTCATGCACGCCTGTGGCCATGATGCGCATGTCGCGATCCTGCTGGCCACGGCAAAGCTGTTGTCCACGCGCCGAGATCTGCTGCGCGGCACCGTTCTATTCGTTTTCCAACCCGCGGAGGAAGGCGCCCCCGACGGCGAGACCGGGGGTGCTGCGCGAATGTTGGCGGAAGGACTATTCGATCAGCACACGCCCGACGCCATGTTCGGCCTGCATGTCGCCAGCAATCTCCATTCCGGCGAGATCGGTGTGCGCAGCGGGCCAACCATGGCCGCCTACGATGCGTTCGAAATCGTCGTTCATGGCCGGCAAACCCATGGCGGGCGGCCTTGGCTTGGCGTCGACCCAATCAATATCGCCAGCCAGATCGTGCTCGGCGCAAACACCATCATCGCGCGCCAGACCGACCTCGCGACCGCACCTGCAGTGCTCACGTTCGGCGCCGTGCATGGTGGGCTGCGCGAGAACATCATCCCTGATGAAGTGCGACTCATCGGCTCGATCCGAACCTTCACATCGGCGGCTCGTCGCGATATTGCGGCACGACTGGAACGCACGGCTCGCTCAATTTCCGAAAGCGCTGGCGCGTCTGCCGATGTGACCATCAAGCCGGGTATGCCGGTGCTGGTCAACGATCTCGCGTTGTCGGCTCGCGCTATCGCGGCACTGGGTAGCGCCTTCGGCAATGCCGTGCATGAGACCAGCTTTATCAGCTCATCCGAGGACTTTGCCTACTACGCCGAGCGCGTGCCGGGGTTCTTCTTCCGGTTGGGCGTCACTTCACCGGCTATCGATGCCGCAGTTGCACCGACCAATCATTCGCCGCAGTTCTCGGTTGATGAAACTGGGCTGCGCCGTGGCGTCGAGGCGTTCGTCACGCTTGTCGATAGCGCAATGAAACCGCACCCACCTTGAACTGATCTGAGTATCAGCGGCCGGAGCGACGACGCGCCGTCGCATGTGCAAAAGCCTGAAACAAAAAGGCCGCCCCTTGCGGAGCGGCCTTCTGTTTGCTTCAGCTTTTCAGCCGGTCAGATCACTGGCGACGTGCGCCAAGACCAACCAGGCCGAGGCCGATAACCAGCACAACCATCAGCAACTTGCCGAAGTTGTTGATCGCCGGAACCGGCACATCCGAAACGGCGGCGCAGGTGATGTTGTAGGTCAACGTGCCTTCGGCACCCAGATCCTGCGTGGTGCAGACGATCTGGCCATTCGTGGACGTGCCCGATGCGCCGGTCAGGCAGGTATACGGCACCGTTGCCGAACCCGCAGACGGAACCGTACCCGGCACTGCACCCAGCGTGACTGCGCCACTTGCTATGCAACCCAAGGTGCTGTCCGAACCGGAGTTGCTCAGCACGATCGAACCAGCGATGTTGGTCAACGGTGCGCCAGCGATCGAGATTGGACCAGCCGGCGGAGCCGAGGAAATATTGACCTCTGCTGCAGCGCAGTTCAGTGCGAACGTGGTCGGGGTGGTGGTGACCACACCGTCGACCGACTGAGCGGCATTGCAAGTCAGCGTTCCGGCCTGAGCCGAAGCGGCTGCGGCGCAGCTCACCGACACCGTGCCGTTCGGATTGGTCACGTCGCCCACGAGGACCGGGCCGATTGGCGAACCGGAGACCGTGAATCCAGCCGTGGCCGAACACGAGACCGTGGTCTGTTCTGCTGCGCCAGTGCCGTTATCCGCACCGCCCGAGATATCCACCGCGATCGTCGTCGAACCTGGAACCGACGCACCCACCGACGCACCGGCCGGGAAGGTGATGGGGCCAGCGGCAGGCGTGTAGGTCACGTTCGGCGCAGCAACCGGCAGGCCATCCGGGCAGGTAACCGCCCAGGCACGCGGCGTTATCGGGCCCGCACCAATGGTTTCCGAGCAGGTCAAGGTGGCCGTGCCGTCTGGCGAACCATTGGTCGGCGCAACGCAGGAGAAGTTCAAGTTCTGCGCGGACGTGCCCGAACCAGTAAACGTCAGCGTGCCGGCCGGCGCAGTAAAGGTCGCACCAACGATGGCCGAAAACGCGCAAGCACTGACCGTCGACGTGCTCGTACCGCTACCCAAAGATGGCGTCACCGCGATCGAACTGTTGGCCGTCTGGCCTTGGCCAACGGTCGGCATCGTGATCGGACCCGGAGCTGGCGCGTACGCGAGTGCCGGAGCAACGTTTGCTGCCGGGCAGTTCAGCGTGATTACCTGGTTCACCGCCGCGCCCGCTGGGTTGGTCGGCGTAGCGGCGCAGGTGGCCGTGCCCGACTGTGTCGCATTGGAAGATGTGCAGCGGAAGACCAGCGGGTTGGTGGCGCAAGTCGTATCCGTACAGACCGAAGCAGCGGTGGGGATGCTGAATCCTGGGCTGGCGGTCGAGCAGGACACCGAGGTTGCGCCGCCGTTGACACCACCGGTGGCAGTCAGGGTGACGTTGAGGTCCTGATTCTGACCAATTGCCGTACCCGCCGGAAAGTTCAACGTCGTCGGTGAATAACCGATCGTCGGTGCAGTTGGTGGGCCTGCAGATACCGTAACGTTTCCAGGCGCACCGGTGTTCGTAACGGGGTCCCCATTAACGGGCTCTTCTGCGAGCAGGCTGGAGAATGTGTATGGCGTATTGCCGGTTGCCACACCAACGTGGTCCAACACAAACGTGCAAACATTCACCGCGCCCGCTGGGATTGCGGCAGCGGCTGCTTGCGAATACGTAATGGTCACAACGCCCGCACCATTTTTCGTCAACTGGCACCGAACAAACCGCGCCGGCACCAACTGTAATGAGGCTAGTTACATCAAACTGCGCGTCGTCAAATGATACCGCACCCTGATGAGAAGAAGCGACTCCATCAGCATTAAAAACGAGGGTGATAACGGCACTGTTCGCACCTACTGGTGAAATTGTGGGATTTACCGGGCTGAGCGTCACAGTCACATCGGCAAAAGCCGATGTGGATGCGAGCATCAACAGGGCGCCGCCAATTGCAGCACTAATCTTATTGTTTAGCATCTCGTCACTCCGAAATAATTGCTTAGTCCAACTTCTCTACTTTTGCCACGCCCATCGAAGCCAGATTCCCGTCCCTATTGGACGCTTCAAAGGTATCGATGACAGCGGCGTTTTTGCTATTCGAAGAGTAGGCGAGCTTTCCAATGCTATTGAGTCCAGCTGGGAAAGCGCCACCTTCAGTATTCATAACGGTTACGGCGACAACCTTGCCGTCATAGACCTTGCAAACACCAACGAATCCTTTCGGAAGTTCCGACAGGCAACGCGACGTATCGATGCTTTTCGCGCCTTCCGGGAAAACAACTCGGAAACTAAACGAAGCAGCATTACCATCGCTTTCGAAATCTAGCGATAGGAGCTTGCTGCCGCCGCGCGACGATGCTTCAAGCGCCATCGGAGCATTAAGCTCTTTGGCACTAGCACTACCAGCAGCGAGTAAGAGTGCAGTAACGAAAATCTGCTTAGTGTTCATATGAAGTTCCTCAGACAGATTGGGGTGCTTTGGCAAGCATCAGGGAGTGATAGGCATACCGCAAACGCGGGTGCCACCGGACGCCGTATCGGCATTAACCATATTGAGGATGCAAGTAGAATCGCCGGAAGTAACGGAGCCGTTCTCATTGCAATCGGTTTGACCGAGCTTCAAACCAGTTTCATTGTTACCGGTGATCGCATTCACTTCTTGTAATGCCTGCGTAGCATCACCCGATGTACAAGTACCACTGTTGTTGGCATCGCCACGCTTCAACGAGCCGATTGCCGTGCTGCGTCGCGATTCGAAACCATCGACGACCACGCTGGTTCCGGCACCACCGGAAACCCAACCGAGTTGCACATAATCTACACCGTCGGCAGCATTTGCCAGAACCATCGAGCCCGCAGCCAGATTTGCCGTCGAGGGCGTGGTTCCGGTTAGCGAGCCATTGCCGCGATTACCGATCACTGTTGCGCTCAGGGTTCCAGCGCTGGTCCCTGATCCACGGGTGTAAGTGGTTTCCACCATGTACCAGCGATTTGCCGCAATGGCTACGCCGTTTACCGTTGTGATTGAAACAGGCGAACCGAAGCCGCCAGAACCATTGCCACCGTAAAACTTGAACGAGTTCGAACCTTGGTCAAAGGCGATCTTGAAGATCGGATAATCCGTGGCGACATCCGCCATTGCCTGAAACACCACCGATTCGCCAGTGTTGTTGGGCAACACGTAGAAGCGTGAAATGTAAGATCCTTCGGCAAGCGGCAATCCATCCTGCACGTAGTTGCCAGTTGCATTTGCGCGCAGTGCGCACTTGCCGGAATAACGACTGGTGATCGCCGGATTGGCATCTGAGTTCACTGGGCCATCGGCAATTGGCGCACCAACTGCAGCTCCACCCGGAGGCGAGCCCTGACCCCATTGGGTCGTGTTGCAAGCCGCCATGGCGGCGTTCATGCCGACGAGCGCGGCGACTGCGAGGAACAACTGAGACTTGCGGATCATGGATTTCCTCCTGATTCCCGATGAAAACGCACACGCGGCTACTGCCTGAGCGCGAACTGAACCCCAAACGCCGTGCAAAATAACAGCAATTCTTCACAAATTGAAGTATTTGCCGCGACGTGGACCTTCGGCCAAGTCGGCGGACCCTGCTCGGGGCGCTGAATGACCTTCGAGGACTAGTAACGCAGCCCGGGAACAAAACCGGACATCAGCGGTCTCGCGACGGCACCAGCGCCTCAACACCGGCCTGCTCGGCTTCGGAAAAGCCGGCCAACGCCCGCGCCTCGCGGTTGAAGGGGGGCCGAATCGCGGCCTCATAACGACGCAGAAGATCGAGAAAGGTCAGTTCCGGGTCCAGCCCGGCGCGCTCGCAGCCGTGGCGGAACCAGCGCGTTCCCGCCGCGACATGCGCCACCTCCTCGGCCAGAATCAACTCCAGCACCGCGATCGTGGCGTGATCACCGACATCGCGCAGCCGACCGATCATCCCCGGCGTTACGTCCAAACCGCGCGCCTCCAGCACCCGTGGCACCAGGGCCATGCGCGTCACGCAGTCGTGGGCTGTGCGCTGCGCTGCCTCCCAGAGCCCGTTATGGGCTGGGAAATCGCCATAGCCGTGACCGAGGTCGGCCAGCCGTGCCTGCAACAACTCGAAATGGCGAGCCTCGTCGACCGCCACCTGTAACCAATCGGCATAGTAGTCATGCGGCAGGTCACGGAAACGGTAGACCGCATCCAGCGCCAGATTGATCGCATTGAATTCAATGTGCGCCACCGCGTGAATCAGTGCCGCACGCCCTTCGGCGGTGCCCAACCCGCGGTGTGCGAGTTCACGTGGCGCGACCAGCAGTGGCCGGACTGGCCGACCGGGCGAGTCGATCGCGACCGGCGCTTCGACCGGCGCCGGCACCGCATGACCCGCCTGAAAGGCCACGTGCAATGCTCGCACCTGCGCGATCTTGGTCGCCGGGTCCGACAGCATCAGTGCATCGTAGGCTGCGGTGAATAAGTTCAGCGAGACTGGCACGACAAGCTATCCGCGCCGCTGCGCCTTCGCGGTATCGGCGCGCTGTGCCGCGATCGACGCGAGATAGCCGTCCGGCACGCCGGTCACGTATTCACCGGAAAAACACGAGGTATCGAAGTGCTGCAGCGCGTCGTTACCGTCGGCCACCGATGCAACCAGATCGCCGAGGTCTTGATAGATCAGCCAGTCGCAGCCGAGATACTGTTCGATCTCCGACTCGCTACGGCCGTGCGCGACCAACTCATCCGCTGCCGGCATGTCGATGCCGTAGACATTCGGGTAGCGCACCGGCGGCGCGGCGCTGGCGAAATAGACTTTGCGGGCACCGGCCTCACGCGCCATCTGGATGATCTGCTTCGAGGTCGTGCCGCGCACGATCGAATCGTCGACCAGCAACACCACCTTGTTGCGGAACTCCAGTTCGATCGCATTGAGCTTGCGTCGCACCGATTTTACCCGTTCGCCCTGCCCCGGCATGATGAAGGTACGTCCGACATAGCGGTTCTTGACGAAGCCCTCGCGATATTTCACGTCCAGCACTTGCGCCAATGCCAAGGCCGCAGTGCGCGACGTATCGGGAATTGGAATCACCGCCTCAATATCGTGATCGGCGCGCAAGCGCTGGATCTTTGCCGCCAAGCGTTCACCCATGCGCAACCGCGCCTTGTATACCGACACATCCTCGATCATCGAGTCTGGGCGCGCGAAGTAGACGTATTCGAAGATGCAGGGCGCGTGTTGTTTCGGCGCAGCGCACGCGCGTGTGTGCAGCTCGCCAGCCTCGGTAATGATGATGCATTCACCCGGGCGCACGTCACGTTCACGCTTGAAGCCGAGCAAGTCCAAGGCCACCGACTCCGATGCGATCGCCCATTCCGAGCCGTCCGGCGTGTCGCGCTTGCCGAGCACCAGCGGGCGAATACCATGCACATCGCGGAATGCGACCACGCCCAGTCCAAGCAGCAGCGACACTACCGCGTAGCCGCCGGCACAGCGCTCATGCACGCGCGCGATCGCGGCGAACACGTCGTCGACTTGCGGCCGCACGGCATCCCCGGCGGCCAGTTCGTGCGCGAAGATGTTGAGCAGCACTTCGGAATCGGAGCCGGTATTGATGTGACGTCGATCCTGCGCGTAGAGGTCGCGGCGCAAGGCATCGGTGTTGATCAGGTTGCCGTTGTGCGCGAGCGCGATGCCGAACGGCGAGTTCACGTAGAACGGCTGTGCTTCGTCAGCACCTTCACTGCCGGCGGTTGGATAACGACAGTGGGCGATGCCGATATGACCACGCAAGCGCGCCACGCTCTCACTATCGAACACGTCTTTGGCCAGCCCGGTGCCCTTGTGGCGATACAGGCGTGCACCCGCCATGGTGGCGATGCCAGCGGCGTCCTGACCGCGATGCTGAAGCACAGTGAGGCCGTCGTACAACGCTGCGCCGACGTCACTGCGTCCGACGATGCCGAGAATGCCGCACATGGAAAACCTCAGGTAGGAGTCAATTCGATGGAAGGCCAAAGTGTCGGCGCTTCCGTGCCGTCGAGTCGGATCTGCGCGGCGATGCGTTCCGGCAACCACGCACGCGCGCGTTCCGCCATCACGATGACTTGTGGCAACAACCGCGATTCACGCCACCAGGCGTCACGCGGGAACGGTGTCAGCCCGAGCATCAACACGACCAGCACGACCAGCACCGCGCCGCGGGCGATTCCGAACACGCCACCGAGCAGACGATCGGTACCGGACAGGCCGGTGCTCCGAACCAACTTGCGCAACAGCCAAGTGATGATCGCGCCGATCAGCAAGGTGCCGACGAAAATCAGCGCATAAGCGAGAAAGATGCGCGCCGACGGCGACTCGACCGAACCAGACAAAGCATCGGTCAACTTCGGCGCAAGCAGTGCGGCCGCCAATAACGCCAGCGCCCACACCACCAGCGCCATCACTTCGACGACGAAACCTCGGAACAGACCGATGACGACTGACGTCACAACCGTCAGCACGATCAGCCAGTCGGCGATGGTCACGGGTAAGGCACCACGATGCCGTCGATACCGAAACGGCGCTTGACGCCAGCCTTGACCGTATCAGCGTCGCTGCGCTTGTTCTCGGGACCGATGCGCACGCGCCAGAGCGTTCCGGCGTCGGCGTTGATCTTCTCGACGAAGGCGGCAAACCCGGCCTGCCGCAGTTGGTCACGCTTGCTGTTGGCTTCGGTCTCGACCTTGAAGGCGCCGACTTGCACCGCCCAGACCTGTGCGCTGGCGGCACTGCGTGCTGTCACCGGCGCGTCCGTGGCCGGGGTATCGTCCACTTCACTGATTGCGGCCGGCAAGTCGGCGCGCAACTGTTTGACGGCTAAGCGCGCTGCTTCCGCCTGACCACGCGTGGCATAGGGGCCGATGCGCAGGCGCGTCGCGTTCTGACCATTCACGGCAAGCGTGTCCGTCAGCACCGCATATCCGGCTGCGCGCAACTGGGTCGCGAGCGCGTTGGCGTTGGCGGTATTCGAATAGCTACCGAGGCTGACCAGGAAACGACCGCTCACCGCTGTCGGTGACGGCGTGGTCGCCGGCTTTGCCACAACCGGATCGGACACGATCGGCGCTCGCTCCGGCGCTTTCGTATCGGTGGCGACCGAACTGACCGCGTCACCGGATACCGCATCGATCCGTGTCGGCGCTTGCGTGTCGACCGTCGTAAGCGCGTCGGCGTTGCTGGTCGGCGCGGCATCCACAGCCGGCGCTACCCCGATGGCCTCAGCGACGCTGGATGGCGCCGGATCGGTCGTGTCGAGCGGAATCACGCGGGTTTCAAAATCACGCTCGGGCGGATCTGGAATGATCAGCGGCAGGGTCTCCGAACCGGTCGGTTCAGAACCATCGAGCAGCATCGGTACGAAGATGATGGCGAGCACGATCAGCACCGAAGCACCGATCAGCCGCTTTTGTAAGGTCGGATCCATGGCCATCCCAATCGGCTGGAAGGGCGCGGATTATACGGGGCGATGCCGGTCGGGTACGACGTCAGTTTGCGGGCGCGGCGAATTGGTTCAGCGCCGGGCCGAGCGCCGCGACCAGAAAAAATGACCCAAACGCCAGCACCCGCTCGCCCGGCGAGGCGAGCGCTTGCGCTGCGGCGAGCGCCGCCGACGGGTCGGCGTGCAGCGTGCAACTGTCATCGTCGATGAGACCGCCAATGCGCTCGCGCAGACCGGCGGCATCGAGGCCACGCGGCGTGACGCCATCAAGTCCGGCAAGATGCCAATGTGTCACGCGCGGCAGCAGCGGTTCGATGATGCCGGTGATGTCCTTGTCAGCCAGCGCCGAAAACACCGCGCGCGTGCGCCGCGGATTGCGCCGCAACCAATCTGCCAGAACGGTCGCCGCCTGCGGGTTGTGGCCAACGTCGATGACCGTTTCGACCACCCCAGAGATCACTTCCAAGCGACCGCGCACGCTGGCTTCAGTCAGGCCCGTGCGGATGGCGCGGAACGGCACATGCAGGCGGTCACGCAGCGACATCAATGCCGCAATTGCCGCCGCAGCGTTGTAATGCTGTACCGGCGCGCGCAGGCCCGGATGCGGCAGGCGCAAATTGGTGCCAAAACCAATCCAGTGCCAGCCGCTCTCGTCGATATCGATGCGGTATTCGAAACCGAGCCGGAGTGGATGTGCGCCGATGCGCTCGACCTCGGCCAGCAACGTTGCCGGTGGATCGGTTTCAGCGATCACCGCCGGACACCCGGCGCGGAAGATGCCGGCCTTCTCGACCGCGATCGCGTCGCGGGTGTCGCCGAGGTACTGCTGGTGGTCGAGATCGATGGTGGTAACGATGGCGGCATCGGCAGCAAGCAGATTCACCGCATCGAGACGCCCACCGAGCCCAACTTCGAAGACTGCGACATCGAGCGCAGCGGCAGCAAACAAGCGTATCGCGGCCAGCGTCGCGAATTCGAAGAAGGTCAGCGCGATATCGCCACGCGCGCTATCGATGGCGCGAAAGGCGTCGATGATCTCGCTGTCGCTGGCCTCGACACCATCGATGACGATGCGTTCATTGAATCGAAACAAATGTGGCGAGGTGTAGCTGCCGACGCGATAGCCGGCCGCTCGCAACATTGCGACCAGGAAAGCGACGGTTGATCCCTTGCCATTGGTGCCAGCGACCGTCAGCACGATCGGCGCCGGGCGCACGTTTCCCAGCCGCTGATAGACCGCCTCGACGCGCGCCAGACCGAGTTCGATGCGTTCGGGTGGCACAGCGATCAGCCGCGACAACCACGCTTCCAACGATTCGGACGATCCCATGAGTCTCCGCAGTGGCAGCCGACGAACGGCATCCCGTGAAGTAGTTCATGCAAGCGTTGTGCCCTACTTCACGCTAAAACTGCAACGAATTGTTGGCGATCAGCCCGCTGCGACACGTGGCTTGCGCATCATGATCGCCAGCAGATCAGCGAGCTTGTCGCGCATCTGGCGGCGATCGATGATCAGGTCGATGGCGCCGTGCTCAACCAGAAACTCGCTGCGCTGAAAGCCTTCCGGCAAGGTCTCGCGCACGGTCTGTTCGATGACGCGCGGACCGGCGAAGCCGATCAAGGCCTGCGGCTCGCCGACATTGATGTCGCCAAGCATGGCGAAACTGGCGGATACGCCACCCGTTGTCGGATGGGTCATCACCGAGATAAACGGCAGACCCGCCTCACGCATGCGCGCAATCGCCGCCGAGGTCTTGGCCATCTGCATCAACGAGAACAACCCTTCCTGCATGCGCGCCCCACCCGAAGCTGCGAAACAGACCAAGGGCGTGCCATGCGCGAGCGCATGTTCCGCGGCGAGCGTGAAGCGTTCACCGACCACCGAACCCATCGAGCCAGCCATGAACGAAAACTCGAAAGCACAGGCGGCAATCGGCAGCCCCTTGAGGCGGCCATGCAGGGCGATCAATGCATCGATCTCGCCGGTCAGCTTCTGCGCGGCGACCAAGCGATCCTTGTATTTCTTCGAATCCTTGAACTTCAGCGCGTCGGCCGGCGCGAGGTTGGCACCGATCTCGGTGCCGGTGCCGTCATCGAGGAACAGTTTCAGGCGCCCACGCGCAGCAATCGGCATGTGGAAGTTGCACTTCGGGCAGACCTGCAAGTTTGCTTCCAGTTCCGGCTGGTAGAGCACCGCACCACAACCTTCGCACTTACCCCACAGCCCTTCCGGCACCTTGCGCTTGTCGCCACCTTGGGTGCGGATGCGTTTCGGCATCAGTTTGTTGAGCCAGCTCATCGGGTCGGCGTCACTGATCGGTGGGTGCAAGTCATGGTCGGTCTCGGGTTTGCGGGTACCGGAATGCAAAGGCGAGCGGGCCATCAGGCGGTCTCCGTCGAGCGGGCCGCATCAACGGCATGACGCAAGGGTTGCAGGAATTCACGGGCTCGTTGTTGCGCATCCGTTAACGAGGTCGCGGCGGCAAGCTGCTCGACCAATGCACTGCCGACGACAACCGCATCGGCGTGCGCCGCCAGCGCGGCGGCTTGCGCCGCTGTCTTGACGCCAAAGCCGACCGCGATCGGCACACGAATCTGGCGACGGAGCGCATCGAGGCGCGCACCGACATCGGCCATCACCAGCAGATCAGCGCCGGTGATGCCGGCAAATGACACGTAGTACACGTAGCCCTGCGCGAGCTCACCCATCGTCACGATGCGCGCATCGGTGGTGGTCGGTGAGGCCAGAAAGATCTGGTCAAGCGCGTGCCTGGCAAGCACCGGGCGCACGCTGTCGGCTTCTTCCGGCGGGCAGTCAACGATCAACAGGCCATCCACGCCCGCCGCCTTGGCGTTCGCGGCGAATCGCTCCCAGCCGTAGTACTCGACCGGATTCAGGTAACCCATCAGCACGACCGGCGTGGACGCGTCGTCGCTCGCGGAACTGGCGCACGATGGCGAGTGTGCGATCAAGCGTCATGCCGCGCGCGAGCGCGCGTTCGCTGGACTTCTGGATCACCGGACCATCGGCCATCGGGTCGGAGAACGGCATGCCGAGCTCAAGCAGGTCGGCACCGCCATCGACCAGCGCGTGCAGGATCCCGGCCATCCAGTCGGGATGCGGATCGCCGGCGGTCACGAACGGGATCAGGCCGGTGCGACCGATCGCCTTAAGTTCCGCCATGCGGACCGCGATGCGCGTGCTCACAGTGACATTCCTTCGCGCTTGGCAATCGTGTAAATGTCCTTGTCACCGCGCCCGGAAAGATTGACCAGCACGAGCTTGTCCTTCGGCAATTCACGCGCAAGCTTGATCCCCTGCGCAACCGCGTGGCTCGACTCCAGTGCTGCGAGAATGCCTTCGCTACGCGCGAGTTGATGGAACGCGGCCATCGCCTCGTCGTCGGTGATGCCAACGTAGTGCGCGCGGCCAATGTCTTTCAGCCACGCATGTTCCGGGACCGACGCCGGGATAGTCGAGGCCGGCCGAGACCGAATGTGTATCGCGTACCTGACCGTTTTCGTCGCACAGCAGATAGGTGCGGTTGCCATGCAGCACGCCGGGCCGACCGGCGGACAGGGAGGCGGCGTGCAGACCCGAACCAATCCCCTCGCCTGCAGCCTCGGCACCAAAGATCGCGACATCGCGATCATTGAGGA
Source organism: Rhodanobacteraceae bacterium (assembly GCA_016708465.1). Taxonomy (GTDB): domain Bacteria; phylum Pseudomonadota; class Gammaproteobacteria; order Xanthomonadales; family Ahniellaceae; genus JADKHK01. The sequence goes on along the minus strand of JADJFT010000006.1, from coordinate 273,333 downwards.
ATGGATGGAACAGGCCGATGGCATTCGAACCGCCACCGACACAGGCCACCAGCGCATCCGGCAGGCGGCCGTATTCCGCCAGCATCTGCGCGCGCGCTTCGCGACCGCAGACGGCGTTGAAATCGCGCACCAACGTCGGATACGGATCGGGGCCGGCCACGGTACCGATGATGTAGAACGTGTTCGCGACGTTCGTGACCCAGTCGCGCATCGCTTCGTTCAACGCATCCTTCAGCGTCTGCGAACCGCTGGTCACCGGCACCACGGTCGCGCCGAGCAGCTTCATGCGGTAGACGTTGATCTTCTGGCGCTCGATGTCGGTCGCGCCCATGTACACGACGCATTCGAGACCGAGCCGCGCGGCCACCGTCGCACTGGCGACACCGTGCTGGCCGGCGCCGGTCTCGGCGATGATGCGGGTTTTGCCCATGCGCTTGGCGAGCAGTGCCTGGCCGATGGCGTTATTGATCTTGTGCGCGCCGGTGTGGTTCAGGTCTTCGCGCTTCAACCAGAGCTGGGCGCCACCGACCGCCTTCGATAGACCCTTGGCGTGATAAATCGGACTCGGCCGACCGACGTAATGGCGATAGTCGTAATCCAGTTCCGCGATGAAATCGGGATCGTGCTTCAGCTTGCGCATACGCCCGCGAGTTCGGCCAGTGGCGCCATCAAGGTATCGGCAACAAAGCGGCCGCCATACGGTCCGAAGTGGCCGCGCGCATCCGGCATGGACATCAGGTCATCGGGGCGGAGCATCGGTTCAATCGGTTCGAGCACGGAAAACCTCGTCGGCGAAGCGGCACATTTTTGCATGATCCTTGATTGCGGGTGCGGATTCGATGCCGGACGAGACGTCAACCGCAAATGGCCGCACACGGCGCACGGCATCACCAACAGTGTCCGGGGTCAATCCGCCCGCGAGGATCAGGGGCGCAGGATCGCGTGGGATGCGGGACCAGTCGAACGCACGACCACTGCCCCGGTGGTCGCGCCACCATGGCTGTCGAACACGAATCCCGCGCAACCAATGTCTGAGAATGATCGTAGAAATGGCGTCAACGCCGCGTCAGTCAGCCCGCCCATCGGCACCGCTTTCAGCCAGGCACGACCGAACCCTGCACAGAACGCCGGCGACTCGTCGCCATGAAACTGCGCCACCCAGCGCGGCGACCGCGCGAGCACCGCAGACACCTCGTCCGCGGCGTTGTCGCGGAACAACACGACCGGCGTGACGAACGCCGGCACCGCCGCGAGCAACGCGTCGAGTTGAGCAAGCTCGACTTGGCGCGGACTACCGGCGGCGAAGATGAAGCCGAGCGCATCGGCACCACGGACGCCGCGGCGGCCTGCACGTCCTGGCTGGGGGTGAAGCCGCAGAACTTGATTCGTGTGTTCACAACGACACCTCGTCCGGCAAACCGAACGCACGCTCGTAGCGTGGGCCGATGAACACCAGACCTTCGGGTGGACCGGTGATACCAGCACGGGTGCGATCGCGCGCCGCGAGCACTTCGGCGATCCATTCGGCGACTGTTCGCCGTGACCGACCAGCATCAGGCTGCCCATGATGTTGCGCACCATGTGGTGCAGGAAGCCATTCGCCTCGATGTCCATGTGGATCAGGTCGGCGTCGCGCGAAAACTCGATGTGGCGCAAATCGCGAACCGGCGAATGCGCCTGACAAGCGACGGTGCGGAAACTGGTGAAATCATGGATACCGAGTAGGCACCGACTTGCCGCTTGCATTGCTTCGACATCCAGTGGTTTTCGGATCCACGACAGCCGCTCGCGACCAATCGCGGGGCGCACCAGACGATTGACGATGGTGTAGCGATAGCGCCGCGACCGCGCCGAAAAGCGCGCATGGAAATCAGTGTTGACCGGCATCACCCAGCGCGCCACGGCAGACTTCGGCAAATGGGTATTGGTTCCGAGCAGCCAAGCGCGCTCGACACGCTCAGCATCGCTGTCGAAATGCACGACCTGGAACGCCGCATGGACGCCGGTGTCGGTGCGTCCGGCGGCGGCCACCGCGATCGGATGGTGCGCGACCTTGGCGATCGCCGCTTCCAGCGTTGCCTGCACGCTGGCGCGATCACGCTGTGTTTGCCAGCCGTGGAAACGCGATCCATCGTATTCGATGGCCATCGCATAACGCGTCATCTCGAGCACCTCGCGGATGGATGCGACAAGTCAGTGCAGTTGTGCATGGTCCGGCCAAAAGCAAAGGGGCCGGAGTTTACCGGCCCCTTTGGATCCCGACGAATCGGATCGATTACTTGATTTCGGTGAGCAACCTCTTCGCCTCGGACTTCTGGGCTTCGCTGCCTTCGCTCACGACTTCCTCGAGCATGCTGCGCGCGCCGTCGGCGTCACCCATGTCGAGGTAGGCGCGGGCCAGGTCGATCTTGGTCGCGACGGCATCGTCGCCGAGGAAATCGTCCTGACCGCGGTCATCTGCTGCGTCGCCGGCTCCAACGTGGGCGCCTCGATGGTCGGCGCCTAGATCGAGCTCCGGCATGTCAGCGAGATCTCGCTCGGCTCGTCTGCGGCGACGCCGGAGCATCGAGATCGAAGTCGAAGGACAGGCCCTGCTTCTGGCCGGCCGCATCGCCCGCCTTGGCGCTATCGGCGACAGGTTGAAATCGAAGCGTTCCGACCGCGGGATCGGCACCGCGGCGCGCCTGGCGCCGCCGGCGGGCGCACGCCCAGGTCGAAATCGAAATCGTCGTCCATCGAAGCGGACGGAGACTTCGGTTCGTGGCCGTCGAACTTCGGCACCGACGCGAACGGATCGGCAAATGCGTGTTCGCCCGCAGGCGCATCGTCGCCTTCGCCATCCGAGAACATCGGATGCGTCGGGCAAAGATCGCGCCCCATCAGCAACGCACCCTGCCATTCCGGGCATTCGGATCCGGGAGCTGCGCATACATCGCTTCCGACGCCGCCTCAAACTTGTCGGCATTGCGGCGCATGTAATAGAACTCGAGCACGTTGAGGTGGGCATTGAGATCGGTCGGATCCTGCGCCAGCGCCGAAAGCATCGAGGACTCTTCGTTGTCGCCACCGACGGTGTCGCCGAAGTGGCCTGAAATCGATCCGGCAACCGCTAGGCGCTTCCGGTTGCGCGCGACGCGCGACGGCGAAACCCAGTCCGCCGAGGACCAACAGTCCCAGACCACCGAGCACGTACTTGTTCATCAGGGCTCCATACCAAGGTGCGGTCGCGGGTGCCGCAGGCTCACCCACTGCTACCGGGTCGGCATCAGCGATCGGCATGACTTCCGCAGGTGCCGTGATGTCCTCCGCGACGATCGGCTCCGCCGTTGCCAGCGGGTCAGTGGCCATATCCGGCGTCGTGGGATCCGGCGAGGATCGAGTCCGTGGCGATCGTGTCTCGGTCGCGGCCAATGGATCGGCCAGCGACCGGTTCGCTGGTCACCGGTTCGACTGGCTCCGGTACCGGCGTCACGCCGGCGTGGCGTTGCCGCCGTGACCACCGGCTTTTGTGCGGCCTGAGCCGCGGCGGCAGCCGCCGTTTTCAGCTTGTCTTGCAGATTCTTGAGTTCGCTGTCCTTGAGCGTGAGCAGGCGCTGGTTGGTCGAGTTGATAGTCCAGCTCCTTCACCCGCCGAACGCAATTCGCCGCTTTCCTGCTGGGCGCTGCTCAAGGATTCCTGGTGCGCCAATTCGGCGCGCACCATCGGCACTTTCGCCGGTACCGCCGGGCGCACCGGGTCGATCCGAGGTGCTCTGGCCGGACGCCGGCGGCCAATTCAGACGAGAGCCCGGCCGCGTTGAAGCGGCGACCGGGATGACCGACATCGACGATTCGACGCTCGCGTCAGCCACCGTGGTCGGCCGCGTCGATTCGATCCAGGACTGATTCTGACTGACGATTTCCGCCGCCGCTTCCGCGCAGCCGACAGCGCCTGCAGGTCCGGATTCACCAGGAATACGCAGGATCGCGCCGCGCTTCAACGCATTGACGTTGTCGCGGTAAGAATGCGTCCGGATTCGCGCGCAGCAGCGCGATCATCATCTGGCTCGGCGTAACGTTGCCGGGGCGTGGTGTTGGCGATTTCCCAGAGCGTTTCGCCCGACGCGATCGGCCCGTATTCGCTGGCCGAGGGCGCGGTTGCGACCGACGTCGGCTCAGCGGCGGGCTCGACCGGTGTTGGTTCGACAGGTGTTGGTTCGTCCGCCGGCGTCTCGCTGGCCAGCGGCTCGCTGGGTGCCATTTCAGGTTCCGGCGCAATCGGTGCAGGCTCCGCGTCCACAGACGCAGCCGCCGGCGCTTCATCCGGCGTCACTTCCGGTGCCATCGGCTCCGGCAGCGGTTCGGGTTCGGAAATAGGTGTCGGTGTCGCCGCCTCGGGTTCGGCAATCGGCTGCACCGATGCGGCCGGCGCAATCGCCGACGGCGGCGCACTCGGCGCGCTAACCGGCACCGTCACCGGCGGCTCCAGCAGCACCGAGTATTCGCGCAGGAAGCGACCGTTCGACCAATTCACCTCGACCAGAAAGGTCAACGTCGGCTCACGGATCGCTTGATTCGATTTCACTAGAATGACCGGCTCGCCACGCGCGTTTTTGCCGACGTCGAATTCGAGTGGGACCGCGATGTCATTGATGTCGAGTCCGACCCGAGCAAATTCCGCTCCGGCAGCCAGTTCGACGCGCAACGACTCCGCTTCGGCGGGTGAACTGACGTACACCGGGATTTCAGCTCGTAGCGGCTCGTTCAGCTCCGACTTCACATTGATCCCGCCCAGCCCCAAAGCCAATGCGGCATTACTGCCCAAGGCCAGCGCCACGGCGAGAGAAAGCGGCAACAGTCGATTCATGCCCGTATCCCCAGTTCGTCCAGTTTGGTCCTGACCATCACGCACGGCCAGCAATCTTAGAATCGAGCCTATAACACGGCCCTAAGTACAGGGGAAGATTGGATTTCCAGCCCGATTTCACAATCAGACGGTGCCACTGCTGCCATGAAACCGCGCACACCCTCAAAGATATTCGGCAATCAACCGCTCGGCGATCTGGACCGCATTCAAGGCCGCGCCCTTGCGGATGTTGTCGCTGACCACCCACAAATTCAGTCCATTCGGATGCGAGATATCCTCGCGGATGCGGCCGACATACACCGGATCGTTGCCGGCAGCATGTGTGACCGGGGTGGGATAGCCGCCGGCAACGCGTTCGTCGACGACTTCGACGCCGGCGCGCCCTCAGGCAAGGCGCGCGCATCGGCTGCGCTCAACTTGCTGCGCGTCTCGATGTGGACGCCTCCTGGCATGCGCGTAGAACACCGGCACGCGCACCGCGGTCGGGTTCACGACGATGGTCGCGTCCTCCAGGATCTTCTGCGTCTCCCAGACCATCTTCATTTCTTCCTTGGTGTAGCCGTTGTCCATGAAGTCATCGATGTGCGGGATCACGTTGAACGCGATCTGCACCGGAAATTTGTGCTTCTCAACTTCCTGGAAGTTCAGTAGCTGTGCCGTCTGTTTGCCGAGTTCTTGCAGCCCGGAACGACCGGCGCCCGACACCGACTGATAGGTTGCGACATTGATGCGGCTGATGCCGACGGCGCGGTGGATCGGCGCCAGCGCGACCAACATCTGCATGGTCGAACAATTCGGATTGGCGATGATGCCGCGCGTGGTGTAGCGAGCGATGGCGTGCGGATTCACTTCCGCGATCACGAGCGGAATATCGTCGTCGTATCGGAACTGCGAGGTGTTGTCGATCACCACCGCGCCCGCTGCTGCAGCACGTGGCGCATGCGCCGCCGAGACCTTGCCACCCGCAGAAAACAACGCGATGTCGATACCGTCGAAGTCGTATTTTTCGAGGTCTTGGGTGACAAAGCTGCGATTGCCGAACTTGATGCGCGAGCCGGCCGAGCGCTCGCTCGCCAGAGGCACCAACTCACGCACCGGGAAGTCGCGCTCGTGCAGAATGCTCAGCATCGCCTCGCCGACGGCGCCGGTAGCGCCGACGACAGCGACGTTGAAACTTCGGTTCTCGTTCATCCTATTTTCCTTGTGCTTGCGCCGTTCCGGGGTGCCGGTTGGTCCGAACGGCCGAGACCTCGTCGCGGCCGCCGGAGTCCGGCGCTCAGGGCGTGGTGGGTTTGGTCGTGGTCGCGGCGATGCGCGGCGTCATCTCACCGACGTCGCCGCATTGCGCGCGATGGCGCAGTGCATGATCGATCAGAGTCAGCGCCAGCATCGCCTCAACAATCGGCGTGGCACGAATGCCGACGCAGGGATCGTGGCGTCCGGTCGTCACGACCGCGACGGCGTCACCGTTGATATCGACGCTTTCGCCCGGTAATCGCAGGCTCGAGGTTGGCTTGATGGCAACACTGACGATGATGTCCTGTCCAGTCGATATGCCGCCGAGAATGCCGCCGGCATGATTACTGCGAAAACCTTGCGGTGTCATCAAGTCGCGGTGCTCGCTGCCGCGCTGGCTCACGCAGGCGAAACCATCGCCAATCTCGACACCCTTCACGGCATTGATGCTCATCATCGCCGCAGCAAGATCGCCATCGAGTTTGCCGTAAATTGGCTCACCCCAACCGGGCGGCACGTTCGTCGCAACCGCATTCACGCGCGCGCCGACCGAATCACCGGATTTGCGCAGCGCATCCATGTAGTTCTCAAGCACCGGAACCATCGCAGCATCCGGCCAAAAGAATGGGTTGTCCTCGACCGCCTGTTGGTCAAAGCTACCCGGCACGAGATCGCCGATCTGCGCCATGGCCGCGGACGTGCAATCACCGCCGCGGCGACACGCATCGTCGTTTCCCGCGCGCTCGAACGTCCGCCGCCGCGCGGATCGCGAATGCCATATTTCTGCCAGTAACTGTAGTCGGCATGGCCAGGGCGAAATTGCTCGGTGATGTTCGCGTAGTCCTTGCTGCGCGCATCGGTGTTGCGAATCAGTAGTGCCAGCGCCGTGCCGGTGGTCCGTCCTTGGTAGACACCGGACAGAATCTCGATACGGTCTTCTTCGCGACGTTGCGAGGTATGCCGTGAACGACCAGTGGCGCGCCGCCCAAGTCATGCACGAAGTCGTCCTCGGCCAAGGCGATGCCCGGCGGCACGCCATCAATCACACAGCCGATTGCCGGGCCATGGCTTTCGCCAAAGGTGGTGACCGAGAAAATCTTGCCGAAACGATTGTGGCTCATCGGCCGCGACGCTCCGCCGCCAGCGCCTCAATCTCGATATGCCAAGTCAGCAAGTCTTCGCGCTCGATCTGGAAGATGCCCATCTGGCCAACTTTGAACTCGATCCAGTTGAACGGTAGTTGCGGCAACAATTCGACCAAGGCGCGTTCAGACTCACCGACTTCGCAGATCAAAAAGCCGTCTTCGGCCAGATATTTCGGCGCTTCGGCAAGGATTTGCAGCGCGATGTCGAGGCCGTCGTCACCGGCGCGCAAGCCGTTCTCGGGTTCGAAGCGGTATTCCTCGGGCAGCGCGTCGACTTCCGCATGCGTCACATACGGCGGATTGGTCACGATCAGGTCGTAGACCTCGCCTTCGAGCCCGGCAAACAGGTCCGACTCGATGAAGCGCACGCGGTCGGTGACCAGCAGGCGTTCGCCATTCTCACGCGCCAAAGACAACGCCGTCGCGCTGATATCGACGCCGTCGACCTGCGTTTCCGGCAGGTAGTGCGCGCTGGCAATGGCGATACAACCACCACCGGTACAGAGATCGAGTATCCGGTTCAGCGGCCGGCCGTTGCGCCATGGCTCGTAACCTTGCTCGATCAGCTCCGCGATCGGCGAACGCGGCACCAAGGCACGTTCGTCACATTTGAACGAGAGTTCGGCGAACCAAGCTTCACCGGTGAGGTAACAGGCTGGCTTGCGTTCACGGATACGGCGCTCGAACAGATCGAGCACGGCTTTCTTTTCGTCTGCGACCAAGCGTGCCGCGCCGTAGGCTGGCTTCAAGTCATGCGGCAAGTGCAAGGCATGCAGGACGAGTTGCGTGGCCTCATCCAGCGCGTTGTCGTAACCGTGCCCAAAAGTCAACCCGGCGGCAGCGAATCGCGAGCCGCCGTAACGGATGAAATCGATGATGGTCTTGAGTTCGTCGGTCATCACCCGATCATAGACAGCGGGACCGATATACTCCACGACCTCTTTCTGCCATTTCGCTGACCCCATGCGACAACTTCCCTGGATTATCGTGCTGGTCGCTGTCGCGATCAGCTTTGGACTTTGGCTCGGCCTGCGCCCACCGGCGGCACCTGATTACGTGGCCTTTAGCCAGTACCCGCAGGTACGCAGCCTGTCACCGTTCACGCTCGATGGTGCTGACCGATCAGACCGTCGATGCGAAGCGCCTGGCCGGCAAATACCAGCTCGTGTTCTTCGGCTTCACCCACTGTCCGGATGTCTGCCCGACGGCGCTGGCGGTGATGCGTGAGATCGACCGCGGGCTGGCTTCGGCCAAGCTCAATGACCGGGTCGGCTTCCTGTTTGTTTCAGTCGATCCCGAGCGCGACGACCTGAAAACCTTGGGCGAATATGCAAAATATTTCAGCCCGAATATTCGCGCCGCCACCGCTGACCACGAGCGTCTTGGGGCACTCACCCGCGAGATGGGCGTGCTTTATGTGCGCGCGCAAACCATGCGCCGGACTACAGCGTCGACCACAGTGCCGCGGTCTTCGTTCTCGATGCACAGGGGCGATTGATCGGACGCTTCTCGCCACCGCTCGATGCCGCGAAGATGTTGGCCGATCTGCAACGGATCGCGGAATCCTGATGTCACCGTTCATCGCTCTGCAATACCTGCTGCCGCATCGCCTGCTATCAACGATCGCACTGCGTGTCGCACGCATCGAAGCAGCGTGGTTCAAGAACGCGATGATCCGCTTCATCGCCAATAAATTCGGAGTCGATTGGAGTGAGGCGGCCTCAGACAACCTCGACGACTACGCACACTTCAATGCCTTCTTCACACGTGCGCTGAAGCCTGGTGCACGTCTCCCCGCCGACGATGCGATGACCATCGTGATGCCGGCCGATGGTCGCATCAGTCAATGCGGGCCAATCCGCTATGGCCGATTGTTCCAAGCCAAGGGCTTCGACTTCAGCGCAGAAGAATTGCTCGCCGATAGCGAACTCGCAAAACGCTTCGACGGCGGCGTGTTTGCCACCGTCTACCTGTCGCCGCGCGACTACCATCGGGTGCACATGCCCTACGCCGGGCGCTTGCTGGAAACGCGCCACGTACCGGGGCGACTATTCAGCGTCGGCACCAGCACCGTGGCACAGGTGCCACGCGTGTTTGCGCGCAATGAGCGCTTGGTCTGCGTGTTCGACACCGAATTCGGACCGATGGCCGTGGTCATGGTCGGTGCCCTGCTGGTTTCTGGCGTCGAAACCGTGTGGCGTGGTGTCGAGATCCCGGCCTATGCAGACCAAGTGATCGTGCGCGACTATCGCGATACCGCACCCGCTGTCGTGCTTGAACGTTTCGCCGAAATGGCGCGCTTCAATTACGGATCCACGGTGATCGTATTGTTGCCGCCGGGCGCGACGACGCTGGATCGGGCACTCAGCGCCGAAGTACCGGTCAGGCTCGGTCAGGCGCTCGCACAACGGCTGACCTGAGCCGCGAATTACGCGAACTGCATCACGCCAAGACTGTGCGGCAGACTGCGGATTAAAGAGTCCAGTAACGTGTTTTGACGAAATGTGACGTAACGCGCGCATCGCCCACGTGCTTTCGCGATGATTGGTGCAGTCATTCACGTATCGGGAGCAGATCATGGACGTCGTCACCAATAGTCGCTGGGTGCAACGCACCACCGCATTCGCGCGTTACCTGACCCTGCTGCGTCAGTTCAATGCCGTCAATGAGTCGATCGCCACACTGCTGCCGGACCAGCGCCGTCAGATCGCGCTCACCGCGCTCGCCGAACTGACACAAGCGGAGACATCGAGTGAAACACCGATGGCGAGCGTCGCCACCAACTGGTCGGTCGAAGCGGCAGTCGCGTTCGCACGCGCACGCTCGCAACACAATGCCATCCGCCTCGCTGGCCTGAAACGATGGTTGGTCTGCGCCTACCGCGCCACCTTCAATTCGCCGTATGGCGAGATCCAGAACCTGCATCGACTGGTCCTGCGCGCACTACGCCAGATGCATGGCGACCAAGCACCGAAATCCAGCGAGCAGCGCCGAGACCTGCGCCGCTACGGCTGACGCTTGACATCATCGCCACCCCGAGGCGAGCAGCCGACCGGATTCTTACCGGTCGGTTTTTTTATGCCCGGCAACTCGGCACGTTCAGGCGCTGGCCAGCGCGAATCGCGTATCTCGGCGGGCGCAGGCCATTGGCTTGGGCAACGGCTGGCACACCGCAGCCGAATCGCCGCGCGATGGCATGCAGGGTTTCGCCCTTACGCACGACATGAGTGCGCGCGGAACCTGCCGGTGCCGATGCCACCCAAGATGAGCCCGACGCCACCGGTGGACGCGCCGCATTCAATTCAGCAGCCGTTTGTGCCAATACACCGCTGCGACAGCGCGCAGCATAGGCGCGCGCTGCCGCTTCCGGCACGTCGAGCCGGACACCCGCATCAATGCGCGTATCGGCTTCGTATTTCGGGTTCAGATTGCGCAGCGTGCGAAACCAGCCGCGGGCATTGCCGAATTGCCCCATGCACACTGACAACTCGTTGATCGAAGCGGCACGTTCCAGTGTGATGTCACCCGGCCTGGCATCAAACTTGGCGAATTCCAACCCGTAATCGTCCGGATGCAGGAATAGCCAAGCGGCCGCCAATACCATCGGCACATAATCGCGCGTTTCCGGCGGCAACGCGTTGTAGACCGGCGCATCCCAGAAACTACGCGTACTGCCGCCGGCAAGCCGACGCATACGCCCTTCGCCGCCGTTGTATGCCGCGAGTGCCAGTTCCAGATCATTGTTCAATTCGCGAAAGCGGTCGTCCAAATACGCGGCATTCGCCTGGGTGATCAGCGTCGGGTCGAAGCGGTCGTCGAACCCGCTATTGCGCGCCAGCCCATAACCTCGCGCGGTCGCTGGCATGAACTGCAGCAAGCCCGCAGCACCGGCACGCGACACGGCGTGGACCTTGCCGCCAGATTCCTTGGCCATGATCCCGAACAACAACGCCTCCGGCAGGCCCGCCTGCTCGTAAACCGGCCACATGCGGTGTCGCAGATACTGATAGTTCTCGTAGGCATCCAGCAAATTGGGCCGCATCCAAGTCAACCATTCCTCGATCCCCGCCTTGACCGCACCATTCAGGCGAATGACCTCATCGAGACGTTTGCCATTCAACATCGCAGCGGAACGCGCTAACTCCGGCACATCCTTGGCAGGCGACCCAGCATGGGCATGGCGATCGGTCGTGGTGAGCGCATCATTCGGCTCCAGCGGATCGCTTTCACGTTCGCCGAGCAGCGCGTGCGCGATGCGTGCGTTCGCCGTTGACTGGGCACGTAGTGCAGTCATCGCGTCGCAGGACACGGATTGCACACAACGCGTCACCGATTCGTCCAGCGCGAGGCGTGCCTTGGTCAAACTGGCACCGCCGCTATTCGCCTGGCCACGATGCCATTCCTCCAGGGCGGTTTCGAACTGGGCGAGCGTCGCGGCGACATCGTCGAGCGCACTCGGTCCGGCCTGCTGTGCGGCTCGCTGCGGCTGGGAAGCACATCCGGCCAGCACCAGAGCGAATAGATAGAAAAGACAACGCATGACCGACACCCTGAACAAACTGCGCGCACGGTAGCCGCCGCGAACGGTCGAGGCAACCGCCGTGCTGCGGCAACACCGCTAGAATCCGCGCTGGAATCAAAAGGAGTGCACACGTGAGCAGCATTTATCTCGGCAAGGGCGAACAGGAGGTGCACCTGTTGCCAAAGTACGGCAATCGCCATGGTTTGATCGCCGGTGCAACCGGCACCGGGAAATCGGTGTCGCTGATGGTGCTGGCCGAAGGCTTCTCGCGGATGGGCGTACCGGTCTTTCTCGCCGACGTGAAAGGCGATCTCGCCGGACTCAGCCAGGCCGCTGCCGCGCCCGGTGAAAAGCTACAGGCGCGTATTGTCAAACTTGGACTCAGCGACTGGAAGGCAGAGGCAAACCCGGTTGTGCTCTGGGATATCTACGGCAACAAGGGGCATCCGGTTCGCACCACGATTTCCGAGATGGGACCGAACCTGCTGACCCGCCTGCTTGAACTCAACGACGTACAGGAAGGCGTGTTGCAGGTTGCATTTCGCGTCGCCGACGACGAAGGCCTATTGTTGCTCGACCTCGACGATCTGCGCGCAATGCTGGCGTTCGTCTCCGAGCACAACAAGGAGTTTTCAGCGAAGTACGGGCTGGTTTCACCGCAGTCGATCGCGGCGATCCAGCGCGCGCTGCTGCAACTCGAAAACGACGGCGGCGACAAGTTCTTCGGCGAGCCGGCGCTCGATCTCGCGGATTTCATGCGTCAGGACATGTCCGGACGCGGCATCATCAATGTGCTTGCGGCCGAACAACTGATCATGAAGCCGCGCGTGTATTCCAGTTTCCTGCTGTGGATGCTGTCGGAACTGTTCGAAAACCTGCCCGAAGTCGGCGACCTCGAACAACCGAAGCTGGTGTTCTTCTTCGACGAAGCGCACTTGCTGTTCAGTGATGCGCCGGCCCAGTTGCAGCAGCGCGTCGAGCAGGTCGTGCGCCTGATCCGATCAAAGGGTGTCGGCATCTACTTTTGCTCGCAGTTGCCGGACGACGTGCCGGCGGTGATCCTTGGCCAGCTCGGCAACCGCATCCAGCATGCGTTGCGCGCATTTACGCCACGCGATCAAAAAGCGGTAAAGACCGCCGCCGAAACATTCCCGCCGAATCCGCGCGTCAACGTCGTCGAAGCGATCACCCAACTCGGCGTCGGCGAAGCGCTGGTCACGACATTGCAGGAAGGCGGCACTCCGCTGCCGGTCGAACGCACTCTGATCGTGCCACCGCATTGCCGCATCGGCGCAATCAGCGATGACGAACGCCTGATGGTGCGGTCGCGCTCACCGGTGGGCGCGAAATACGACACGCCGATGAATCGCGAGTCGGCCGTCGAGCAACTGAACCGCGCCCAGAATGAGGCAGCGCAGACCGAACCGGTGCCATCAGCGCCCGGCGGCAAAACGACGCCCGCAATGGCTGACGAACCAACCTGGGGAGATCGGTTCAAGGAATTCCTGTTCGGCACCAAGCGTCGCCAGGGCGCGATCGAATCAGTTGCGAAATCGGCCATGCGCAGCGCTGGCACACGCATGACCAATCAAATCTTGCGTGGTGTGCTCGGCGGCGTCAGCGGCGGCACGCGCAGCCGGCGGCGTTGATCGATGGGGCGCTGGCGACCGCCGCAACCCGGCAGCACGGCGATCATCACGCCGGAAGGCCATGCGCGGCTGAAAGCGGAACTGGATGAATTGTGGCGACAGCGCCGACCGGAGGTTGTCAAGGCGCTGGCGGCTGCCGCGGCCGAAGGCGACCGCTCGGAAAATGCCGAATACACCTACCGAAAAAAACAACTCGGCGAGATCGACCGGCGCGTGCGCTACCTGAGTAAACGCCTTGAAACGGTGCGCGTGGTGCATGCCGGGCCGAGCGATCGCAGCGATTTTCTTTGGCGCCTGGTTCGATGTCGAATATGCCGAGAGCGGTGAGTTGAAGCGCTATCGAATCGTTGGCCCGGACGAAACCGACGCCGAACTCGGCCACATCAGCATCGATTCACCGCTGGCACGTGCAGCACTGAAAAAGCGCGTCGACGACGAGTTCAGTGCGGAACTGCCATCGGGCCGCTACGACTTCATCATCGTCGGTGTTTGTTATGACGCATGACCGTGTCCGCGAGCATGGACACGCGCGCAGAAAACGCTAGCATCGAACCTGTCCGGCGCGCTCCCCGAAGTCGTTCCTGTCCACATGCACGTGTATTCAGGAGAAGTCCATGACCGCCAGCAGTAGTTTTCGTAGGTGTGCGTTGTTCATCGGTTTGTGTGGTCTATCGTCCAGCGTTGTTGCCGATGCCATCTCGATCCGCGCCGTCGAATGGCTGCCCTACAACGGGCCCACGGTGAAGAATCCGCCCGGCTACATGATCGAACTGGCTGAGAAAATCGCGGTCGCCAACGGCCATACCATCGCCTACGCCACGATGCCTTGGGATGACGCAGTTGCCGCAGTTCGCCGTGGCGCACATGACTGTGTGGTCGGCGCATTGAAGGACGATGCCAAGGGCTTTGAATTTCCGACCGAAGCCTGGGGCATGTCACAGAGTGCGTTCTACACGCTTGACGACAGCAAGTGGCGCTATGCCGGCATCGACAGTCTGGCGAGCCAGCGCCTCGCCGTGATCGAGGGCTACAGTTACAGCGAGGCAATCGACGCCTACATCGAGGAGTTCAAAGGCCGACCCGGCACGCATCGTGATGATCTCCAGCGCTGGTCGCGCGCAGATGAATGCCGTATCGCGGCTGATCGCAAAGAAGGCCGATGTACTGGTCGAAGACATCAACGTGGCCAAGCTCACCATCGGCAAGCTCAATCTCAGCGATCGCGTGGTCATGGCCGATGTCGCCACCGACTCCGAGGCGCTCTATATCGCCTGCACACCGGCCGATCCACGCGGCCGGAAATATGCCGACATGTTCTCCGAAGGCATCGCCAAACTGCGCGCCTCGGGTGCACTCGCGACCATCCTCGACAAGTACAACTTGAGCGATTGGGCCGCACCTCAGTGACGAAGGCGTGTTCAGGCGTTCAGGGGACGACCGTCCGCAGCATGGGATACACCCGCCCCGGCCGTGCCGGGCGAAAGCATTCGGCGGTCGCGTAAAATGCGTCATCCTGGGTGGTGTGCCAGCCCGGGATTCCGGATACCGGCAGTGGCCGAAGTTCCTGCGGATCGGTGAGCCAGTTCGCGTCCGCAATGGCGCCGGCGGTGAGTTCTGAAAGATCGATAGAAGTCGCGTCGCCGCACCAGACCAGACACTTCGCGGTCATTAGTTTGTCCGGTGTTAGCGCGTGTTCCAGCAATGCGTGGCCGAATACTTCGATACGAATGGCACCGGCCTGCCAGTGCACCGGTCGGAATAGTTCTTGCCAGTCGTGCCGATCCCACGCCGGCAACAGCGCCGCATCGCGCAGTTGCACAATCGCGCCGCCTTCATCGAACAGAGTTTGCGCGTACTGTGCCGGCGTTCGCTGTTTTGCGCCGACAGATTGCACGTCATCATGCTGGCGCAGATTCAGCGCCGATTTGATCGCCGGATAGCGACACCACACCATCGCGTTCAGTAAGTCGTGCCAGTTGTCGCGACGAGTAGCGATCTCGCCGCGTTCGAAAATTCGCGCCTCGTAGTGCAGCCCATCGGCCAGCAATTCCGGGGTCTGTGCGACGAAACGCAGCGGTTGCTGCGTGTGTGCATGGCGCATGCCAGCCAACCCGGCATTCAATATCTCGATTCCCGGCCAATCGGCCTGCACACACCAGTCTCGCCAGGCCATAAAGCCTGGAGAACGCCGGATGCGCGAAGGTCGTCGCGGAGGTCTGGTGACGCTCCGGAGCGAGATAACGCCGCTTCACGGCGTGGTGATCGTGCCGTGCAAGTCGTGCTCGTCCGCGCCTTCGATGCGGACGTCGACGAACTCGCCGGGACGCACCTTCAAACGACCTAACGCAACCTGCACTTTGCCGTCGATTTCCGGCGCGTCGGCACGGGAACGGCCGATCGCGACGGTGGCACCGACCTCGTCGATGAGCACGCGTTGCACACTGCCAACCTTGTGCTGCAATCGCGCCGCGCTGATCTGCGCTTGGCGCAACATGAAGCGTTGCAAGCGCTCCTGTTTGATGGCCTCGGGTACCGGATTGGGCAGCTCATTGGCCTTGGCACCATCAACCGCTGAATACGCAAACGCGCCGACGCGGTCGAGCTGCGCCTCGTCGAGGAAGGCCAACAACTCCTCGAACTCGGCATCGGTCTCGCCCGGAAAACCGACGATGAAGGTGCTGCGGATCGTCAACTCCGGGCACAGCGAGCGCCAAGCGCGTACACGTTCCAGCGTCTTCTCACCAGAGGCCGGGCGCTTCATCAACTTGAGTATCCGTGAATTGGCATGCTGGAACGGCACATCGAGATAGGGCAGCAGCTTGCCTTCGGCCATCAGTGGAATGACCTGATCAACATGCGGATACGGGTAAACGTAATGCAGGCGTGTCCACACGCCGAGTTCACCGAGTCCTTCGCACAACGATCGCATCCGCGTCTCGTAGTCGCGATCACGCCAACGCCGCGCCGCGTATTTCAGGTCAACGCCATAGGCACTGGTGTCTTGCGAGATCACCAACAGTTCCTTGACGCCGCCTTTGACCAGTCGCTCGGCCTCAATCAGCACCTCGTCGACTGGACGCGATACCAGATCGCCGCGCATCGACGGGATGATGCAGAAGCTGCAGCGGTGATTGCAACCTTCGGAAATCTTCAGGTATGCGTAATGCCGCGGCGTCAGTTTGATGCCCTGCGGCGGCACCAGATCGAGATACGGATCGTGTGGCGGCGGGCGCTGCGCATGGACTGCGTTCATCACGCTGACGTAGTCCTGCGGCCCGGAAACCGACAGCACGTCGGGATATTTCTGGCGGATCAGTTCGGAACGCTTGCCGAGACAACCGGTCACGACGACCTTGCCGTTTTCGGCCATCGCCTCACCGATCGCATCCAGCGACTCCTCGACCGCCGCATCGATGAAGCCGCAGGTATTGACGACGACGACATCGGCATCGGCATAGCTCGGCACGATTTGATAGCCCTCGACCCGCAACTGGGTCAGGATGCGCTCGGAATCGACCAGCGCTTTGGGACAACCGAGGCTAACGAAACCAACTTTGGGCTGGGATACGGACATGACAGGAACCGGACGGAAAAGCGGACGCGGAGTATATCTGTCACGCCTGAACCGAGCGGGCGCCGCTACTATCCGCGCGCCCGCTCAGGACATCGCTTGAACGCATCCGTCCACCGACTGCCGATCTTCATCGCTGCACTAGTGATGGCCGCTGCCATTCCTGCAGCGCTGGCCGACAGTTCCTTCGGCAAGGGCATCGAGCGCGCGTTGGAACTGCATCGCATCGCGCTTGGCACAAATGGTCGCTACGGCGTCGAAGTGACCGCCGCCGTGTTGTACGCGGCGACCCATGATGCTGCAGGCGCCGAGCGCCACTGGCGTGATGCGCTGGCGGCAGCCACCTCGCCGGCGCAGCGCATGTATGTGCTGCAGATGTTGACCGAAAACAGCATGGTTGCCGGTGATTACGACACGGGTATCGAGAGCGCAGAACGCTTGCGCGCACTCGCGAGCGAACAGCAACACGCCGGCTATCGTGCGCAGGCCGTGGGCCTACTCGGGCGCATCGCCCGACGCCGCGGGGCTTTGCCGGAGGCCTATGCCTACCTGCAAGAATCTTTGCGCATCGCCCGCGCTGCGAACCGACCCGCCGATAGTGCACTGGCGCTGGTGAACATTGGTACCGTTCTGCGCGATATGGGCCGCTTTTCCGAAGCGATGGACCAGCAGTTGCAGGCACTGGATATTCGCAAGCAGCTCGGTCCTGGCAACCGGGTCGATGTGCCCTATCGCAATATCGGCCTGCTCTATCGCGAAATCGAAGATACGCAATCGGCGCGTGAATATCTGGAAAAGGCAGTCGCCGCTGCACGCGAGGAATTCGATCCATCGGCGCTGTCCTCGGCGCTCGGTAGTTACGCCACGTTGTTGAACGACGTCGGTGAGTCGGCACTCGCCCTCGATACCGCGCGTCGCGCCCTGGCGATCGACAGCCGCATCGGCGACCGGCAAGGAATCGCACTGGAGCGGCTGGAGTCAGCGCGCGCATTGATTGCCATGAAAAGCTGGAACGATGCCGTCATCGAAATCGACGCTGCCCTGCGACTTGGCGAATCCATGCGCCAAGCCGACGTGATCGGTCGGGCGCTCCTGTATCGCGGTGACATGCGCAGCGGCGAAGGCCAACTGGCTGCTGCAGAAACCGACTACAACCAGTCCGTCGACTACCTCACACGCGCCAAGCTGAAACCGCAACTGCACGCGGCTTACAAGGCCATCGAAGGCTTGTTGGAAGTGCGTGGCGATGCGCAGCAGGCACTGGCGTATGCACGGCGGCGTGCAGCGCTGCGCGAAGAACTGCTCGGGGTAACCGCGACGCGACGGCTGGCCGTGCTGGAACTGAAACAGGACCGTGAGCGTGCCGAGCGCCAGGTCGAAATGCTGCGTCTGGACAATTCACTCAAGGCGTTGAACCTGCGCACTGAGACCTTGCGCCGGCGCATCGGCGTTGGTTTCATCGCGATGCTGATCGGGTTGCTCGGCGTGGTGTTCTGGCGCTTGCGCGACGCCCGGCGCACCGCGCGCGTACTCACTCGAAAGAACGATGAGATTTCGGAGCAGGATGTCGCGCTGCGTGCGGCGAACGCACGTCTGACGGCGCAGTCACACGTCCTGTTCGTGGCGGCGACCACCGACTCCCTCACTACCTTGTCGAATCGCGGTCATGTGATGCAGCAGATGATCGAATTGTTCGATCGTCATAAGGCACAGGACAGCGACTGTCGTTGCTGCTACTCGACCTCGACCGCTTCAAACCGATCAACGATGCCATGGGCCATCAGTTCGGCGACCGTGTGCTGGATTGCGGCTGCGCGCGTATTGCGTGACGAGATGCGCGACGGTGATCCGCTCGGTCGCTACGGTGGCGAGGAATTCATCGCGGCCCTGCCCGACGCCAGTGCCGATGAAGCCCTGGTGACCACTGAACGTCTACGCTTGGCTTTGCAGCGTCGTATGGCCGTGTTCGAAGGCCAAGTCATCGATCTCACCGCCAGTATCGGCTTGGCCGAACTGCACGAAACTGGCTCCACTTCGTTGAGCGCACTGATCGCCACCGCCGACGACGCGCTCTATCGCGCCAAGGCGCTGGGCCGCAACCGCACGGAAATTTCCCGCACGGGTTCCGACCACCGTAAACCGACATGATCAACAACTGGATCGAACTCACCGCCACCGACGGTCATCGCTTCAAGGCATATCGGTCGTTGCCATCGGAAGAACCGCTTGGCAGCGTCATCGTGATTCAGGAAATATTCGGTGTGAACCGGCATATCCGCTGGGTTACCGAGCAGATTTCCGCGCACGGCTATGCCGCCTATGCGCCCTGTGTGTTCGACCGCGCCGGTGGCAATGTCGACCTCGACTACACCCCGGACGGTATCGCCGTTGGCCGCGAATGCGTCGCTGCCGTCGGCTTCGACCAGGCGCTACTTGATGTCGCCGCAACGGCTTCCGTCGCCGAAGCACACGGACCGGTTGGCACCATCGGGTTCTGCTGGGGCGGCACGCTGGCTTGGCTGTCCGCGACGCGACTCGGTCTACCCTCGGTCAGCTACTACGGCGCACGTACACAACCATTTCTTGACGACATACCGAAAGCACCGCTGCTGATGCACTTCGGCGTGCGCGATGAATTGATTCCGCAGGCGTTCTACGACGAACTGAAACACAAACATCCGGACATACCAGTTCATTTCTATCAGGCCGGGCATGGTTTCAACTGCAATGAACGCGCCGACTTCCATGCCGAGAGTGCGTCGCTGGCATGGCGGCGTACCTTCGCATTCTTCCGCCAGCATCTCGCCGAAGTACCTCGCTTGGCCTTGCACCCATCGCTCGCGGCGGATTGCAGCGATGTCGGCGAATTGCCGTTGTGCCGCGTACTGTTGATGAATGACGCGCGCTATCCATGGTTGATTCTGGTGCCGAAAGTAAAGGATGCGCGCGAACTCATCGACTTGAGCCGCGACGATCAACACCGTCTCAGCGACGAAGTCGCGCGCGTCTCGGAAGTCCTGATGTCGGTCTGCGAACCAATCAAGCTCAACGTTGCCGCACTCGGGAATCGTGTGCCGCAGTTGCATGTGCACGTGGTGGCGCGTTTCGAGGGCGATGCTGCGTGGCCGGACCCGGTGTGGGGCCGCGGCGAACGTGAACCCTACGGCGAAGGCGCAAAGCGCATGCTGCTCAAGACGCTACGGGCTGCGCTGCGCCTTTAAGCCTTCGGCAAAGTCACGCCTTTCTGGCCCTGATACTTGCCACCACGATCGCGATAGCTGACATCGCACACTTCATCAGACTCGAAAAACAACATCTGCGCGACGCCTTCGTGCGCGTAGATTTTTGCGGGCAGCGTCGTCGTGTTCGAGAATTCGAGCGTGACGTGGCCTTCCCACTCGGGCTCGAGTGGTGTCACGTTGACGATGATGCCGCAACGCGCGTAGGTGCTCTTGCCGAGGCAGACCGTCAGCACCGAACGCGGAATCCGGAAATATTCAACCGTACGTGCCAGTGCGAATGAGTTCGGCGGAATGATGCAAACATCGGATACGACATCGACGAAGGAATTCGGATCGAAGGCCTTCGGATCGACGATGGTCGAGTTGATGTTGGTGAATATCTTGAATTCGTTGGCACAGCGTACGTCATAGCCGTAACTCGACGTACCGTAGGAAATCAGCCGACCGCCACCCGGATGAGTACGAACCTGGCCCGGCTCGAACGGTTCGATCATGCCCTGCTGCGCCGCCATGCGACGGATCCAATGGTCGGATTTGATACTCACGCGATCACCTGACAAAAATTACGGCGTGCAGTCTAACGGTTCCACTCGGCGCCTTCGTTGTTCAATCGCTACTCTGGGCGCGCCGGAGAAGTTCCGCCATCTGCGCTGCCCGACGATCTTGCTGCTGTTGCAATTCGGTGCGCTGCATGATTTGCCCGCTCCGTCCGGCGCCGCTCGTCATCGCTATTCCTATTCTGATAGGCGCCCAGATCTGACACTTTGCAGTTCGCGGCGACATCGGCATTGCTGAGATCCTTGTTGCCGAGAAACACCAGTGTCGCCGAAGTTCTCGTCGGCGTCGGGCGCTTGCCGGGCTCTTTCGCAACGAAGCGCCAATGGGTCAACGCCGTCGCGGCCGACTGCACGAACCCGTCGAGCTCGCCATCCGACAGCGGGACATTATCGGCGTCGCGGCTCCAGCTCTTGAGCAACTCCAGGTCTGTCGGAATGCCTTCATCCTGCAAGGTGTAAGCCACATTCAGGCAGACGTGCGCCCGGCGTTCCACCATGTCTGCCGGGTATCCTGGTGCTGCAAAGGTGCTGCCAGGCGCTGCCGCCCAATTCCGCCCAATCCCGCCTTCATTGACGATTTCGAGATTGGCAGCGAGTAGCGGCGAGGAGACGCAGCCAGCCCACAGCATCAATGCGCAGTACAACGACTTCAGCGAACGGATCATCATCGTGGACCTCTGGGAGAATCAACTCACGCCACTCACGGGTGCAACGGCGAGAGTGCATCTGCGCTGAAATCAGGTCAAGCGCCGGAAGTGCCGGGAGCCGCCACCGGGTGGCGGTAGTGCCCAGTGATCTTCCACGCGAACAAGACGTCTTCCTCGCGCGCGCCGTAAAGCAATGTTGTGTACCACCAGCGGACGCCCGGAGGCAGTTTGCGAGTTGGACACCACGCCGATATGCGGACGTCCATTCGGCAATGCCCAGCTCACGATATCGCCGGGCGCGTAGTCGCTCGCAGCATCGCTGATTGCGAGCGCCCAGCCTTTGCGCTGAAACCAGCGCCGCAGATTCGGCACCCGACGATGGTCAATATTTCGGTCTGGTCGGGACAGTCCCCAGTTTGCCGGGTAGGCGGCAAAATGCGCGTGCATATCGATATTGAGGGCTTGTTGCAGGTCAAGTCCGGTCTCGCGCAGTGCGCGCACGACCACATCGGCGCAGACACCGGTCGAGATCGGCACATCACCGTTCGGAAATTCGAGCCGCCGATAGGCTGGGTCGTAGTTCGTGGTCACGCCGACCTGATCCAATGCGGCCTGAGCAACGATCGCGTTGGCAGACTCATCGGCCCGAATTCCGCCACCTGCGAGCAACAGCACGATGGCGACAAAGCGATGCGACATGGCCGTGAGCTGCCCGGCAGATCGCTCGGGTGCTTGCCTGCGGCGATCGCAGTGAGGCGAGCCTTCGTCATTCTTGCGGCGAACCGACATGGCGTGGATGTCCTCGATCGCATCGGCGGCACCGCCGTCTGCGCAAAGTCTTTCATGAAGCCCGGACGCGTCTCAATGGGCGCACCTCGTCGGGATGGCGCAAGTTCACTGAAGGCGCACGATCCGCCTCGATCAGATCGCGGTGGGTTCAGTTCGCTGCGACAATCCGGCGTCACCACCATCGACCATCTCGTGACCGAAGCCGTTGCAACGCCTGTGTCTGCGTCCGCACACCTGCCCGCCCTCGACGGCCTGCGTGCGTTCGCGTCGCTGTTCGTATTCAACGTACATGCCTTCGGCTATTGCCTGGTGGCGTTTTATGGCTGGGCCGACACTGAAACTCGCGGTTTTCCGGGCTGGAGCTTCGAGTCGCTGACCGTGTGGCTGCATCGGTCGCTGTACGGCGTCGACCTGTTTTTCGTGCTCAGTGGCTTTCTGATGGCGCGCCAGTTCGATTTCGCGCGTGCGCGGCCGCTGGACTTCCTCGCCCGCCGCGGCCTGCGCATCCTGCCGGCCTACGTGCTGGCGTTGCTGCTCGCCGCGCTGGCGCGCTGGTGGGTCGATGGCAGCGTGTTTTCAGTGGGCAATTGGTTGCAGAATCTCGTGTTCCTGCATGGATTCCTGGACCTCGGCATCAGTGCAATCAACCCGGTCACCTGGTCGATGAGTTACGAAGTCGCCTTCTATCTCTCGATTCCACTGATTGCGTGGGGCTTTACGGCAACCCATCGCGATCGCTGGGCGCATGTGGTGATCGCCGTATTCCTGCTCGCGCTGATTCTGTCGATTGGCACCCCGCTGTCACGCCTGAACGGCTACGGGTTGCTGTTTCTCGTCGGTATCGCCGTGGCGCGTGCGCCGCCGCAAATACTCGACCGGCGGCCGCTGTGGATCGCGGCTGCACTTGCTTGGCTGGGGTTCGTCGTGGCGTCGAAGTTCGTGCTGTTACTGAATCGCGAACTTGCCTACTACCCAGCGAGCATGCTCGGCAGTGGCGGCCTGCTCATTCTCACCATTGCCTATGGGCAGCGCCATCGACATGCGCCCGGACGCATCTTGCAATGGATCGGTGACCGTTCCTACTCGTTGTTCTTACTGCACAGCATCGTCGTCTATCTGCTCGGTGCTGCGCTCGGCCCAACCATCAAGCCGCTCGGGCCAGTCACCGCATCACTCATCTTCGTGCCATTCGCACTGATGCTTTCGCTGATCGCATCCGATCTGTCCTACCGCATTGCCGAGCGACCGTATTTTCGCAAGCGCGCGTCGAATCGCCTGCAATGACGCCGCATTGGCACACTCTCTCAATTGTCCGCAGACTTCAGCGCCCGACAACCCTCTCAATCCGAACCCCGCGACCTGCGAGTCGTCACCCCAAGGTCGTTGCGATCCAGCACGCGCGCCGTGCTCGCAGCAGCCAAGCGCGCGCAGGTCGCGGGCAAACCCATGGATCGATTGCGCAGCTGGGCGATTGCGCTCGCCGAGCGTCGCGGCTTCAACAAGGCTGCAGTCGCACTGGCCAACAAACTTGCGCGCATCGTCTGCGCCGCGGTGCGGAAAGGCCGATAACTATTCTGACCTTCGAGGTCGCTTGAACGATCGGCCCCGCACCTGCGAATTCCATGATGTCCCGGCGGATGAACCAGCCATCGAGGACGGATAGACGACTGCCCGGTCCCTTCGTGATGACACCGATCAAAATCAATCAGGTTGACGTAGGGAGGAGTCCATAGACGCCTAGTTAGGCGGCTACTCACAGGTAATCACGGGAAAGCGAAGTTGACACGTAGCCCTGAAGCTTGTGTGCCGACGCATGAAGCACCTGCACCATTAGCCGCAACGAGCTCGGCACAGTTTGACTCAAGTTTCGGTAATGCGCGGCAATTGGCACCATGACTGAATGCGGCGCCGCCAGTTGCCTCAAAGCAATACTCACGTCCAATTTTGCAGTGAATATTTGCCTGTTGTAATCCGTCACTGCGCTTCACGGAGTCGAAGCACGCGAATACATCAGAATCTTGCTTGGAATCTACCAGCTGGGGTATTGGAGGTGCCGGAGTCGATACAAGATCTCCGGAACACCCTGTGGATGCGAACAACGCGATAAATAAGAGAGTTTTCATTCCTTCTCCATGGGTGAACGGGACGGTTGTTTGCGGCCTAATGTAAAAGTAACCGGCGCTGCGCGGCTTTATCGCGCAGCGTCCATGTTGACTGCCATGTTAGATCGCTCCTCGTTTTCCTCACTTCCTTTTCACCCGACAGGCACGTCAACGGATCGATCAGATCAAACTCACCAGCGGCTCGGCCGCGGTGCGGAAAGGCCGATAACTATTCTGACCTTCGAGGTCGTGAACGATCGGCCCGCACCTGCGAATTCCATGATGTCCCGGCGGATGAACCCGCCACTTCGAGGACGGATAGACGACTGCACCGGTCCCTTCGTGATGCCACCGATCAAAATCAATCAGGTTGACGTGATGGAGGAGTCCATAGACATAGTTAGCGCTCATGCTTGGGGACGCACAAGACATACGGGTAACGGTCTGGGCTAAAGCGTATCGCCGAGCACTGTTTGCTTTTGAGCTCCGGCGTGTCGGTGCTGGAACCGTTAGGATTCGTGTCATACGTGACCTCCCAAAGCAAGCAGCCGCCAGCTGCTGCACTCCAGTAGCTGCAATCTGCGCAGGAGGCGGACGACAATCCAGAAGGCCTTGGACGAGGCGATGGCGTCCTTGGCACATGAGAATGCTTGCGCTAGCTTGCCTGCAGAACCGTCAGGACTGCAATTGATCGCGGCTGGGCCAGCGAGTTCGGCGAGTTGCCTGGCAAGCACTTCTGGTTCTGCCCGAGCCACTGAGCTAACGAGAAGTAGCATCCCAATGCAATAGCGTGCGATTAATTTGTTCTGGGCGCTAACGCCTCGTTAAGACGCCGCCGGCTGGCAGCGGTGGGTTTGAACGAACAACTTCCCCGGCGGTCGGCTTGAATGATGGGATGGACTCCTCCCGGCGCGGCATCGGTATCGACGTGCCAGTCTGCAGGTGTTGCTTCATCAGTCACCGCCAGAGGAGTACGCCATGGATTGTAATCCCGTCGTCGCGACCGTCGCCATCGATCTCGCGAAATCCGTCTTTCAACTCGTCGGTGCTGATGCCGATGGTCGTGTCGTCGCATCACATCGACTGTCGCGATCGGCGTTCATCGCGTATTGGCATAATCGTTCGGCGGTGCGCGTGGGATGGAAGCGTGCGGCTCGGCATCACTTCGGCCGCTGGCTGCGTTCGCTGGGACATGACGTGAAATTGCTGCCGGCGCAGTATGCGACCGCATGTGCGCCGCAACAAGACGGATGCCGCAGATTGCCTGGCCCTGCTCGAGGCAGCGCGGGCGACGGATATGAAACCGGTGCCAATCAAGACCGAGCAACAGCAGGTCATCCAGATGCTGCATCGGTCACGCCAGCAGTGGCAACAGACGCGCACGGCCAGAATCAATCTTGCGCGCGGCGCGCTGCGCGAGTTTGGCATCGCCATTCCCGAAGGCTCTCAGCGTGGGCAATCGGCCATGCGCGACGTGCTGGGCCACGAAGCGTTGGATCAACGCATCCGCGATTTGATCGGCGCACTGCTTGAAGAAATTCCCGCGCTTGAGCAACGCATTGTCGAGACAGATCGCGCATTGGCCGAGATGGCCAGAACGACCCGGTGATCTCACGGCTCGAATCGCTGCCTGGTATCGGCTGGGTCATCGCGACAGCGATGCGCGCATCGATCGGCGACATACAACGCTTCAAGGACGGCCGCGTGCTCGCGAGTTGGCTCGGCTTCACGCCGAAGGAGCATTCCAGCGGATCGACACGCACGCTCGGGCGAATGAGCAAACGTGGCGACGTGTACTGTCGGACGCTGCTGATCCAGGGCGCGCGCGCCGTGCTCGCAGCAGCCAAGCGCGCGCAGGTCGCGGGCAAACCCATGGATCGATTGCGCAGCTGGGCGGTGCGCTCGCCGAGCGTCGCGGCTTCAACAAGGCTGCAGTCGCACTGGCCAACAAACTTGCGCGCATCGTCTGGGCCACATGGCATCACGATCGCCGCTTCGACGCCAACTACGCGACACGCTTCGATTCGGAGGTGCCGATGCGCGCCGCCGTCGCCTGATCAGCGCAAACGATCAGTCAACTCACCCTTCCTTTTCACCCGACAGACACGTCAACGGATCGATCAGATCAAACTCATCACCAGCGGCTCGGCGCGGTGCGGAAAGGCCGATAACTATTCTGACCTTCGAGGTCGCTTGAACGATCGGCCCCGCACCTGCGAATTCCATGATGTCCCCGGCGGATAAACCCGCCACTTCGAGGACGGATAGACGACTGCACCGGTCCCTTCGTGATGACACCGATCAAAATCAATCAGGTTGACGTGAGGAGGAGTCCATAGATGATAGTTAGCGCCCAACTCCGCAGCGGATAGGCCCGCCCAATTGTGCCGGAAGCGCCGGGGAGGCGCACGGTGCCACTGCCAGACGAGGACGCGGAAAGAAACGCCGACCACCACTGGGGTCTGAGTCGAAGCGTACGACTTGAGCTTGCCCATCACCCCCGAAGGCGAGCCCCTCCCAGATCTGTGAGTCGATGCCTTGCAGCTGAAACGCAACGAAGAAGGGCTTGCGCGAAGCGAGGGCCGCGGCGGCACACGCGGACGAAGGCTCTGCACGATGCGAAAGCGAAACAGAGCCGCAATCCAACGCAGCATCACTCCGTGTAGCTGCACGAAGCTGCGAATGGATGCGCTCTGTAGACGGAACACATGCGACGCATGTGATCGAGACTAATACGAGCAAAACTCGGGGGCGCATATTTAGGCTCTAACGAAGCCGTAGAAAAACTGGCCTCGATCTTGCTCTGTTGGATCCGGCATTATTCTTTGCCTTATATGGATCGGTGACCGTTCCTACTCGTTGTTCTTACTGCACAGCATCGTCGTCTATCTGCTCGGTGCTGCGCTCGGCCCAACCATCAAGCCGCTCGGGCCGGTCACCGCATCACTCATCTTCGTGCCATTCGCGCTGATGCTTTCGCTGATCGCATCCGATCTGTCCTACCGCATCGCCGAGCGACCGTATTTTCGCAAGCGGGCGATGCGCCAGAACCTGATCGGGCGCAAATCCAGCGAAGAGTCCACGGCGTGAGCTTGGGCAACATCGTGGCGAGATGTTGCCGCCGCCCTGCACCGTCGCGAGCAACTAAAACGGCACCAGTTCCACGCGTCGATTCTTGGCTCGGCCGGCTTCATCGGTGTTGCTGGCCACCGGTGCGAGCGCACTGACGCCGTTGGCACTCAAACGCGCCGCTGCAATGCCATAGCTTTGCTGCAGGGCGGTGCTGACGGCTTGGGCTCGCGCCTTCGACAAGGCAAAGTTTTGCTCAAGGCCACCTTGATTATCGGTATGACCGACGACATGCAGTTTCAGACTTGGCTCAAGCTGAAGAAGCTTGGCAATCTCGTCCAGTGACGCCTTGGATTCTGCCTTGATGACGCTCGATCCGGTATCGAAGTAAATGCCGTACAGCGCGACACGACCAGTACTGGCGATCGCCTTTTGCATATCGGTGGCCGACACCGTGACCATTTTCTGCTCACGCGCCTTGAGTTCCAGCACATCGACGATGACGATCGTGCGTTCGTTGAATGCTTTGCAATACAAATTGTCGCGGCCCGAGAAGCTGTGCACCATCACGTAACCTCGCTCGGGCACGCTGAAGCTGGCGAAGCGCTGATCGGTCAAGTCCATGGTCTGCGCACAGTTGCCGTTGGTAAACTCCTCCTCGCCGATGCGACTGCGGGGCCACAACTTCATTGCGACACTTTGTTCGCCACCGCCGCCGCCCGAGTTGCGTGAGGCGTCACCGCCACAAGCTGCGGCCGCGCATTCAAACCGTTTGGTCGCATTCGCTTCGCCTAGAGTTTGTTCGTAGCCGCGCAGGATCTCCAGCGGTGATCGCCCAGCTGGAAGCAGATACACCAGCCGTGTGCGCGCGCCTTCCAGCGTTTCGCCGGACTTGAAGTCAAACACGCGATTGTTCTTTTCATCACGCGCATCGGCATCAGCACTCTGCACCAGCGGGCCGGTCGCGAATGGATACTCGTCGTAGGCGCTGAACGTGCCACTCAACAACAAGCTGCCCTCATAACGAGGCAACCACGATAGATCTTTGACCGCCGCACCATCGCGCATGGGAATGCTGGCATCGGCAGATGCCGAATGCGTCCATGTCAGACAGACGCCCAGTAGTAAAAAGGTGATGAGTGTTCTCATGGCTTGGTCCTGCTCCTGATGATGTGGTGTACGCCCGGCGTTCCGATGTCGTTGGCGTGGCGGCCATTCGCAGATTGTCGCCGCGAGCGGCGCCATGCGCTAGGGCAGGCGGCGCAGCCAAGATTTCTGATTCAAGTGTTCTGAATCACGATGTTCGGGAAGCTGATCTTCTTGTTGCGGGCCTGTTGCGAGAGGCGGGCGGCGGTGGTGCGGGCGATGGCGCGGTAGCGGTTGGCGGCGTCGGAGTCGGGCATGGCGACGACGGTGGGGGTGCCGCTGTCGGCCTGTTCGCGGATGTGGATGTCGAGCGGCAGGCTGCCGAGCACGGGTACGGCGTACTGTGCGGCCATGCGTGCGCCGCCGCCTTCGCCGAAGATATGTTCGGCATGACCGCAGTTCGAACACACATGGATCGCCATGTTCTCGACGATGCCGAGCACCGGCACATTGACCTTCTCGAACATCTTGAGCGCCTTCTTCGCATCCAGAAGCGCGATGTCTTGCGGTGTGGTGACGATCACCGCACCCGAAACCGGCACCTTCTGACAGAGCGAGAGATGGATGTCGCCAGTGCCGGGCGGTAAGTCGATGACGAGGTAATCGAGGTCGCGCCAGTGGGTGTCGGACAACAACTGCGTCAGCGCCTGCGTCACCATCGGGCCACGCCAGATCATTGGCGTGTCTTCGTCGATCAGCAGTCCGATCGACATCACCTGCACGCCATGCGCGATCTTGGCTTCGATGGTCTTGCCATCGGTGGAATCCGGCTTGCCGGAGACGCCCATCATGCGCGGCTGACTCGGCCCGTAAATATCGGCATCAAGGATGCCGACCTTGGCCCCTTCGGCCTGCAATGCGAGCGCGAGATTCGCGGCGGTCGTGGATTTGCCGACGCCACCCTTGCCGGATGCCACTGCAATGATGTTTCTGATGTTCGGCAATGGCGTCAGGTCATTTTGCACCTTGTGCGAAAACACGCGTGCTGACACCGACACCGTCGCCAGCGCAATCGCGGCATCGGCTTCAAGCGTTCGCTTCACCTGCGCGCCCAACTCCGCGAGCCAAGACGCCGCCGGATACGGCACGACCAGATCGACGACAACGCGATCGCCATCTGCCCCGACCGCTTTGACGATGCCGGACTCGACCAGATTCTGGCCGGTGTGTGGATCAATGATCGTGGCGAGCAAGGTTTCGGCGCTGGACTTCAGGTTTGACATGATCGCTACCTTGAATCGGATCGCCGAGTTTAGTGGCTGGGGCGCGGCATGGCATCATGTCGGTTCAGAACGCCCCATTACCTGGCGCCGCGCGCCACCTTTTCCCCGGCGGGAACAGGAATTAGCGAGAACCCCATGTCGTTGCATCAAACTTTGCTTGTCACCACCGCCCTGCCGTATGCCAACGGACCGCTGCACATCGGCCATTTGGTCGGTTACATCCAGGCCGACATCTGGGTGCGGGCACGACGCATGTTCGGCGATACCGCTTATTTCGTCTGCGCCGACGACGCCCATGGCACACCGATCATGCTCGCTGCCGAAAAAGCAGGACTAGCGCCGGAAGTCTTCATCAAAGGCATTCAAGAAGGCCACGAGCGCGACTTCAAGGCGTTCGAAGTCGCGTTCGACCATTACCACTCGACGCATTCCGACGAGAACCGCCAGATCGCGACGGCGATGTACCTGAAGCTGCGCGAGGGCGGCTACATCAGCAAGCGCACGATCGAACAACTTTACGATCCGGTGAAGGAGATGTTCCTCCCGGACCGCTATGTCAAAGGTGAATGTCCGAAATGCGGCACCACCGACCAGTACGGCGACAACTGCGAACACTGTGCCGCGACCTACGCAGCCACTGATCTGAAGCATCCGCGTTCGGTGATGTCCGGCGCGACGCCGGTACTGCGCGAGTCCGAACACTACTTCTTCGAACTGCAGAAGTTCGAAGGCCTGCTGCGCGACTGGTTCAAGAACGACGTCGCTCACAGTTCGGTCAAGGCCAAGCTCGGTGAGTGGCTGGATGGCGGCCTGCGCGAATGGGACATCTCGCGCGATGCGCCCTACTTCGGCTTCCCGATCCCAGATGCGCCCGGAAAGTTTTTCTACGTCTGGCTTGATGCGCCGATCGGCTACCTCGCCAGTTTCAAGGCCTATTGCGACCAGCACGGTTTGGTCTACGACGGCTTTCTCGCGCCGGACACGAAGACCGAAATGCACCATTTCATCGGCAAGGACATCATCAATTTCCACGGTCTGTTCTGGCCAGCGATGCTGCACGGTTCCGGACAACGCACACCGACGCGTTTGCACGTCAACGGCTATCTCACTGTCAACGGCGCGAAGATGTCGAAGTCGCGCGGCACCTTCATCACCGCGCGCACCTATCTCGACCATCTCAACCCGGAATACCTGCGCTACTACTTCGCTGGCAAGACTGGCGCCGGCGTCGAAGATCTCGATCTCAACCTCGACGACTTCGCGGCACGCGTGAATTCGGACCTCGTCGGGAAGTTCGTCAACATCGCCAGTCGTTGCGCCGGATTCATCAGCACGCGCTTCAACGGCCGACTCGCGGCAGACCTGCCCGATGAAGCGATGTTGCAACGCTTCAACGCAGCGCGTCCGGAGATCGAAGCGGCGTATCGCGCACGCGATCTCGGTCGCGTGCTGCGCACGGTGATGTCGCTCGCCGACGAAGCCAACAAGTACATCGACGAAAAAAAGCCCTGGGTCATCGCCAAGCAAGACGGCGCCGATGCCGAACTGCAGGCGGTGTGCACGCAGGGGCTCAACCTATTCCGAGTAATGGCCGGTTACCTCAAGCCGGTCATCCCGAGCACGGTCGCGAAGGCTGAAGCGTTCCTCGGCGACTGCATCACGCATATCGACCAGATTGCGCAGCCACTGCTCGGTCGCGCGATCAATCCGTTCCAGCCACTCATGACGCGCGTCGATGCGAAGGCGATCGAGGCGATGGTCGAAGCAAGCAAGGACACACTGACAGAAGCGCCAACAGCGGCGGCCGCGAAGGGCGTCGTAAAAAAGCCGGAAGTAGTGGCGCCGGTGGGCACGATCGCGATTGACGATTTCACCAAGGTCGACCTACGCATCGTTCGGATCATCGCGGCGGAAACGGTTCCTGAAGCAGACAAGCTGCTGCGTCTCAAGCTCGATCTCGGCAGCGAACAGCGTCAGGTCTTCGCCGGCATCAAGTCGGCTTATGACCCGGCTACCTTGGTCGGTCGCTTGACCGTGATGGTTGCGAATTTGGCCCCGCGCAAGATGAAGTTCGGCATGAGCGAAGGCATGGTGCTTGCGGCCTCGGATGAACGTGGCGGGCCGTTCCTGCTCAGCCCGGACAGCGGTGCCGAGCCAGGCATGAAGGTAAAGTAGGTGCGACCATCGGGCCGCGATACGTTTCGTTGCATCGCGGTCTGACGACGCATGATCTCGGGGCGCTTGCGTTGCGGACGTGCAGGACGCACCATCCGCCCATGTCCACCACCAAGACCATTGCTGCCGTCGGCGTCTCCGAGGAGACCACCGCGTTCCTGCGTTTGTTATTGCGCAAAATCTCCGCGAAATCGGAAACAAAATGGACGTGGGGCAACGAGAACGTTGCCGACCTGGTCATCATCGATCCCAATTCGCTGATCGGTGAAGCAGCGCGGATCAATGCCGAATCTTCGGGCGTGCACTATGCCGTCATAATTGAAGCCGACCAAGTCGCCGATGATCCGTTGGTGCTGCGGCATCCACTGGACGCCGAACAATTGGCCAAAGTCGCCGCGGTGGCGGCCATGCCACGGCAGACCAGTGCCGGCATTACCCACGTCGATGAGAACTTCTACGAACAGCAGGCACCGGCAGCGGTCGAACCAGCAATGCAACAATCGCGCACTGACGCGTTTGCCGAGCGGATGCAACAAGCGAAGGCGGCGCTGCTCGGTGTCGGCGCGGCCGATAGCCTTGAAGTCATCATCAAGCGCGAGAAAGAACAGCTAGCGCAACCGGATTTCCGTCAATTCAAATTGGATGATGCGACCGTCGATGGTATTGGCGTCGCGTCTGCCGGCGCCAGCAATCGACGCGCTGAGAACAAGGCCGTCGATCGCACCGGTGGATTGCAAGCTGGTATCGGTGACGCCCGCGACGGCGCGCTATCAACGAATTCGCCGCTGATCGGTGGGCCGAACGAACGCGACGAAGGCGAACTGCCGTTCTACTTCGACGCCACTATCCTTGGCGGTCCGTCGCAGATCCAAATGCCGCAAGCACCAGCGCTAACCCTTGATCCCAAGAATGAGGTATTCCACGCCGATGCCAGTCTGTCCGCGCTGGAGCCGTATTGTCGCGGCAAACTGCAACGATCAGCCTGGAAAAAGCTGACCACATCCGACCTGAATCAAGCACGGACGACTGCACCTTCAAGACCGTATTGGCATCTGAATTGGCTATACGCATTGACTCAGTCGAACGGCCGACTGGCCTCGCACTTCGATCCGGGCGGTACCTATCGGCTCAAGGAACAAGTCTTCATTGAACCCGGCTATCGCTCACACGGTGTCATCGCGATGGTCATGGACCATCCGCTGCGTCTGAACGAGATTTCGGCGATGGCCAAAGTGCGCATGGAAGCAGTGTTCGACCTGGTGAATGCGTATGACGCCGTGGGTCGCATCGAGTGGACGCCACGTCCGCGCATGAATACGCAGCCAACGATCGATGAAAAGCAGAAAGGCCTGCTGCACAAGCTGAGATGGCCGTTCGGTAAAAACTGATTCACTACTGACTCGCGCCGCGCGCACTTCAGCCACGGAAAGCGCCCGAAGGCCACTGGTATCATCGCCGCCTATTTTTTCAGCGGAATGCCTCATGGCCGCAGCACCCACTGGATTGACCTATCGCGATGCGGGCGTCGACATCGATGCCGGCAATGAAGTTGTCGAACGCATCAAACCACTGGTCGCGCGCACCTTCCGCAAGGAAGTGATGGGCGGACTGGGTGGCTTCGGCGCGTTATTCAATCTCAGCGGCAAGTATCGCGAACCGGTGCTCGTTTCCGGGACTGACGGCGTCGGCACCAAGCTCAAGCTGGCCCAGCAACTCGGGCGCCACGACACGATCGGCATCGACTTGGTCGCAATGTGTGTGAACGACGTACTGGTACAGGGCGCCGAACCACTTTTTTTCCTCGACTATTTCGCGACCGGCAAGCTCGATGTCGCGACTGCGGTGGCGGTCATCGGTGGCATTGCTCGCGGCTGCGAACTGGCAGGCTGTGCATTGATCGGTGGCGAAACTGCCGAGATGCCGGACATGTACGCACCGGGCGAATACGATCTGGCCGGTTTCACCGTTGGTGCGGTAGAGCAGTCGCAGTTAATCGATGGCAAGAAGGTCCGCGCCGGTGACATCATTCTCGGTGTTGCTGCCAGCGGCCCACATTCGAATGGCTATTCGTTGATCCGACGCATCCTCAGCCATGTCGACGCGAAACTTGACGACAACATCGGTGCGGTATCGCTGGCGGACGCGCTGATGGCGCCGACCACGCTGTACGTCAAGCCGATGCTCGACGTTCTCGGTCAGATCGACGTACACGCGATGGCACACATCACCGGTGGTGGCATCACTGAAAACATCATCCGCGTCGTGCCGGACGGTTTGAGTCTCGCCATCGATGCCAGCGCCATCGTGCTGCCGCCGGTGTTCGATTGGCTGAAACGTTCCGGAAGCGTCGCCAACGCAGAGATGTGGCGCACGTTCAATTGCGGTATCGGCTTTACCCTGCTGCTCGACCAGGGCGATGTCGCGATGGCGAAGCGCCTGCTCACCGGTCACGGACTGGCGACGCGCGAGATCGGTCAGGTCGTCGCGGGTAGCGACGGCGAACGCGTCCGCATTGGCTGATGGTGCGCATCGCGGTCCTCGCGTCGGGGCGCGGCAGCAATCTGCTGGCAATGATCGATGCGATCCAGCGCGGTGAACTCGGTGCCTGCATCGTCGGCGTATTCAGCGACAAAGCGGCCTCCGGTGCGCTCGCGCATGCTCGTGCCGCCGGAATTCATGCGGTACACGTTGACCCGAAGACCTGCTCGACACGCGCCGATTTCGACTGCGCCTTGTTCAGGGCTGTCGACGACTGCATGCCCGACTTGATTGTCTGCGCCGGATTCATGCGTATCTTGTCGCCGGAAGTGGTCGCAGCGCGGGTGGCCCGTATCATCAACATCCACCCGTCGCTGCTGCCGAACTATCCCGGGCTGCACACGCACCAACGGGCGATCGCGGCCGGTGATATCGAGCATGGCGCCAGCGTGCATGTGGTGATTCCAGCACTCGATGCCGGTCCGGTCATCGCGCAAACCCACCTGATGATCGCTGCCAACGACACCGCTGAATCGCTGGCCGCACGACTGTTGCCGCACGAGCACCGCCTGCTGCTGCAAGTGCTGCGCTGGTTTGCCGAAGGCCGTCTGCGTTTCGACGCCGACCACATCCACTTTGATGAGCACAAGCTGACTGCACCGCTGCGTGTCGATTGAACCTTGGCGTTTGCCTGCGACTCAGAATCGTTCGCGTACGCTCTGCGCTTGTTCTGGAGTCACCTTGATGATTCGTGTACTTGCTTCACTCGTGCTGATGTTCGCGACCGGTTCCGCAGCGGCACAGGATGCTCCGATCCGGCCCTTCCATAGCGACTATTCGTTGATCCGCAACGGCAAAACGATTGGTCGGGCGAGTATCGCGCTGATCATGGGCAAAGACGGTTGGCAATTCACCACGCGTTCCGAAGGCACCGAAGGCTTGGCCGGCTTCGCCGGTGCGAGCATTGATGAGAACAGCACCTTTCAATGGCAAGACGGTTACCCGGAAACGATGCACTACCGATATTTCCAGAAAGTGGCATGGAAAAAGAAGAACCGCAGCATCGATATCGATCGCGCAGCCAAAAGTATCAGCGCCGGCGACGATGACGGCTCGGTCGCGCTCGACTACGCACCCGCGACAGTTGATCGCAACTTGGTCGTGCTCGCACTCGCTGCTGACCTGAAGGCAAAACGTGACACGCTCGAATACCGCGTCGCCGACAAACGCGAGATCAACACACAGCGATATCGGATCGCCGGCAACAACACCATCGCTACTGCACGCGGGCGCTTCCACTGCATCCGACTCGAACGCATTCGCGAGAATGCCGGGCGCACCACCACGATCTGGATCGCGCCGGCACTCGACTACACGCCGGTAAGCATCATTCAAAAAGAACCGGATGGCGAAACTCTGGAAATGCTGTTGCGCTGATCAGGCACGGATGACGCGATTTCGCCCGGCAGCCTTCGCCTTATAAAGCGCTTTGTCGGCGGCGCTGATCACATCTTTCGGCGTCTTGCACTTTTCTGAGCGGTCGGCGACGCCAAAGCTGGCGGTGACTTTCACATCCTTGGGCTTGCCAGGCTTGCCATCACGGCCGATCGGGCGAATGCGGATGGCGTGTGCCTCGATTGCAACGCGCACCGCTTCGAGCAGATCGTCGGCGCGTTCAACGGCGCCATCTTCGAAGACGATGCAGAACTCCTCGCCGCCGTACCGATACGGTGCTGCGCCGGCGTGGCGCCGCAGGCGCGCGGCGACCTCACGCAGCACGACATCGCCGGCGGCGTGCCCATGGGTATCGTTGAATGATTTGAAATGATCGATGTCGACCATCGCAATGGCATAGATACCCGACAAACGCTCCATCGCTTCGTCGAGTGCACGTCGGTTGCGCAAGCCCGAGAGCGCGTCCACGAAGGCCATTCGGTAGGCGCCGTAGAGCAGACCGAGGACGATCAAGAACCCGCACACGGTCAGCGCGAACAAACTGCGCTCAACATCGTGCAGCAACGCCAGCGCACAGCCAAATGCGAGCAACGCAAGGCTCGCCGTCAGTTCGGCCACGGTACCGCGCACAATCCAGCGCAACAGACACACCACGGCCGCTAGCAACACCATCGCCATCGCACCGCGCCCGGCATCTGTTCCCGGCCACAGCGCGATCAAAAATTCGTCCAGCGCGGTGACCACATGCGCTGGTGCATGCAAGGTCATCAGCAATGCGAACGCGAACAGCAACAGCCAGGCGGCGTTGCGCCGAGTGCGCCAACGCGCCTCCGGCATCACGGCGGCGATCAGCAACAGCACCGGCGCAAACGCGAACATCGCCTGCAATGCGCGTGCATCACCGTCGATGCGCGCGGCGACCGCAGCCGCCAGCACCGTTGCGAGCAGCAGCAACCGATGCCGCGCGAATCCAATCGCGAGCACGAACGAGAGCGCGGCCAGCGCTGCGGCAGACCAAGAAAGCATCATCATGGATAGCCGGAAATTATCATGGGCAGTGGCGGCAGCAACATCGATCCGTTCGCCGATTGCTACCATCGCACTCCCACTTCTGCCGGATTCGCTGCATGCGCCCTACCGCGCTTTGGTTGCTCTTGCCGCTGCTGCTCGCCGCCTGTCAGCACGATCAGACAACGATCGCGCTCGGCACGCTGGAATGGGACCGGGTCGAACTGGTGTCGGTGGCCGCCGAACCGATCACCGCGATTTCGGTACACGAAGGCGAACAAGTCATTGCCGGTGCGTTGATCCTTGAGCAACGCGGCGATCGCGCTGAAGCCGAACTCGCCGTCGCGGCCGCCGATCTCGACCGCGTTCGCGAACAGTTGGCGGAACAGCGAGCGGGTGCGCGTCCGGAACAGAAGCGCGAAGTCGCAGCCCGCAGCGACCGGGCGCGTGCTGCGCTGAAGCTGGCCGAAGACGAGCTTCAACGCGGATTAAGCCTCAAGGCGCGCGGGCTGATCAGCGCCGCCGAACTCGATCGATTGTCGGCAACCGCTGAATTGGCGCGCAGCGAACTCGCGGCCGCGCGCGCCAGTCAGGACTTGGTGTTGGCCGGCACGCGTACCGAGACACTCGCGCAGACCCGAGCCGCAGTGGCGGCGGCAGAACATCGTCTCGCCGGATTGCAGATCACGCGCGGGCGCTTGCGCCATGTCGCGCCGGTGGCGGCGCGGATCGAAACGCTGCCACTGGAGATCGGCGACACACCCGTTGTCGGCGCGACCATCGCGACCTTGTTGATTGGTGCACAGCCGTATGCGCGGGTCTACCTATCGCCGGCGCAACGCGCTGCAACCAAGATTGGCAGTCGCTTCTCAGTCGCGATTACTGGCCACGACGGCGCACTGATGGCGCGCGTACGCATGCTCGCCGCGCAGTCGAGCTTCACGCCCTACTACGCATTGACCGGCAACGACGCCAATCGCCTCGCCTTTCTCGCTGAACTCGAATTCGATGCGGGTGCAGCCAGCGAACTTGCTGCTGGCCTGCCGCTGCAGGCCACACCAAAACCATGAGCGACGATGTCGCGATCCAGGCGCGTGGCTTGACGCGACGTTTCGGCGCGCTGACCGCGGTTGATCGTATCGACCTGACCATTCCGCGCGGCTCTGTGTATGGCTTTCTCGGTCCGAACGGCTCGGGCAAGTCGACCACGATCCGCATGCTTTGCGGCTTGTTGACGCCAACCGCCGGCGACATCCACGTACTCGGATTATCGATCCCGCGCGAAGCCGAAGCGCTGAAGCGGCGCATCGGCTACATGACGCAGAAGTTTTCGCTGTACGACGATCTGAGTGTGATCGAGAACCTACGCTTTCTCGCTGCCGTGCATGGCCTCGCGCGCGAGCGCGCATCAGATCGCATCGATCTTGCGTTGCGGCGCTATCACTTGCGCGACCGCACGTCACAACTCGCTGGCACGCTCAGCGGTGGCCAGAAGCAACGCCTTGCACTCGCCGGCGCGACTCTGCACGCTCCCGAACTGCTACTGCTTGATGAGCCGACCAGCCAGGTCGATCCACAGTCACGGCGTGAGTTCTGGGAGTCACTGTTCGATCTCGCCGACGCCGGCACCACCTTGCTGGTCTCGACGCACTACATGGACGAGGCCGAACGCTGCCATCGGCTCGCGATTCTCGACGAAGGTCGTCTGGTCGCCGACGCGACTCCCGCAGCCCTGATCGCAAATCTGCCAAACCGTGTGTTGCGCGCGATCACCAGTCACCCACGCGCTGCACAACGGGTACTTGTCGGCCTTCCCGGTGTCGAAGGCGTCGCCCAACTCGGCACCACGCTGCGTGTGTTGGTGCAGCGCGATCTGCCAGATTCACAGCTGATCGACGCGCTGCAAACCATCGACGCCAGCATCCGCTTCGAGCCACTTGGCGCCAATCTCGAAGATGTTTTCGTCGCTGCCACTCGCGCCAAGGCGACACAACGATGAATTGGCAGCGACTACTCGCGATCATCATCAAAGAACTCAAGCAGTTGCGCCGCGACCGCCTGACCGCGGCAATGATCCTCGGCATTCCGACGATCCAACTGCTGCTGTTCGGCTTCGCGATCAACATGGACGTGCGCCACTTGTCGACCGCCGTGGTCGATGAAGCCGGCACCCACGCCAGCCGCCAAATTATCGCGACCTTGATCCACAGCCAGGTCGCGGAGGTGCGCGCGGTATTGCCGGAATCCGGCGCCGCCGACGCAATGATGCGTGCCGGCGAGATCAGCCTGATCCTGATCATTCCGCATGATCTCGAACGTCGGCTGGCGGCGCGCGACCGCGAGGCCTTGCAGTTGATCGTCGATGCCAGCGACCCGACGATCCAGGCCGCTGCACGGCAACTGATCGCCATGCCATTGCCTGGGATCACCTCGACACGTGCATCAGTGTTCGCCGTACTGAACCGTTACAACCCGGAACGACGTTCCGCGATTAACACCGTACCGGGGCTGATCGGCGTGATTCTGACCATGACGATGACGTTGTTCACCGCCGTTGCCATCGTCCGCGAACGCGAGCGCGGCAACATCGAGATGCTGATCGCGACGCCGGTCAGCAGTTTTGAACTGATACTCGGCAAGGTGCTGCCTTTCGTACTGATCGGCGTTGTCCAGGTGACGGTGGTGCTGAGCCTCGGCGTGCTGATCTTCGGCGTACCGATTCGCGGCGAGTTGTGGGCGGTCTATGTTTCGGCGCTGACCTACATTTTCGCGGCGCTCAGTCTTGGCGTCTTCCTGTCGACGTTCGCGAGCACGCAGTTCCAGGCCATGCAGATGGCGTTTTTCACGTTCCTGCCGCAGATCTTGCTGTCCGGGTTCATGTTTCCGTTCGCGGGAATGCCCAAGGCTGCCCAATGGATCGCGGAAGTTCTGCCACT
Source organism: Rhodanobacteraceae bacterium (assembly GCA_016708465.1). Classification (GTDB taxonomy): domain Bacteria; phylum Pseudomonadota; class Gammaproteobacteria; order Xanthomonadales; family Ahniellaceae; genus JADKHK01. The sequence goes on along the minus strand of JADJFT010000006.1, from coordinate 233,537 downwards.
GACGCACTTTATCCGGCTGATTCGCGGCATCTTGTTGCGCGCCGCCGAACTTTCAGAACTGCAGCAGGAGATCTGGATACTGCTCGGCTTCACCGCATTGATGCTGTCGCTGGCCACGCTGCGCTTCCGCAAGCGGCTGGATTGACGCCGCATTGCTACAATCCACACCATGAATATCTTGTTGAACGGCATCGCTCAGGAACTGCGCGACGGCGCCGTAGTCGCTGAATTGCTGATGGTCGCCGGACTCGCCGAGAAGCGCGTCGCGGTGGAAGTGAACCTGGACATCGTCCCGCGCTCGCGGCATGCCACGCATGTGCTGTGTGCGGGTGATCGCGTCGAGATCGTGCATGCGATCGGCGGCGGCTGAGGAGCAAGCATGAACACGACATATCCGCACGATGATGGTTTCGTCATCGCTGGCCGAAGCTTACCGCTCGCGCCTGTTGACCGGTACTGGCAAATTCAAGGATCTCGAAGAGACGCGCTTGGCCACCGAAGCCGCCGGCGCAGAGATCGTCACGGTCGCGATCCGGCGCAGCAACATCGGCCAGAACCCGGGCGAACCCAACTTGCTCGACGTGCTGCCGCCGTCGCGCTTCACGATCCTGCCGAACACCGCCGGCTGTTACAACGCCGAAGATGCCGTGCGCACCTGCCGGCTCGCACGCGAACTGCTTGATGGCCGCACACTGGTCAAGCTCGAAGTGCTGGCCGACCCGAAGACGCTGTTTCCGGACATCATCGAAACCATCAAGGCCACTGAAGTGCTGGTGCGCGAAGGCTTCGACGTGATGGTGTACACGAATGATGATCCGATCATCGCGAAGAAGCTGGAACAGATGGGCTGCGTCGCGGTAATGCCGCTGGCGGCGCCGATCGGCTCCGGGCTCGGCATTCGTAACCCTTACAACATCCTCACGATCGTCGAGAACGCCAAGGTACCGATCTTGGTCGATGCCGGAGTCGGCACAGCATCGGATGCGGCGATTGCGATGGAACTCGGTTGCGATGGCGTGTTGATGAATACCGCGATCGCCGGCGCGAAATACCCAGTATTGATGGCCAGCGCCATGCGCAAGGCGATCGAAGCCGGTCGTGAAGCATTTCTCGCCGGGCGTATTCCACGCAAACGCTTTGCCTCGGCATCCAGCCCGATCGATGGGCACTTCCTCTGATGACCGATACGACGCACGCACCACCGCGCCGAGAGATCAAGAGCTATGTCAAACGCATCGGCCGAATGACCGAAGGACAAAAGCGCGCCATCGACGATCTCTGGTCACGCTACGGCATCGACTACCACACATCGCCGTGCGATCTCGCCACGCTATTCGGCAATGCCCACCCAGTGGTGCTCGAAATCGGATTCGGCAATGGCGAAGCCCTGTTCGCCGCCGCGACAAGTGATCCGGCGCGCAACTATCTCGGTATCGAAGTTCACGAACCAGGGGTCGGGCGATTGCTCAAGCAGGCGGTTGATGCCGGCTTGAGCAACCTGCGCGTGTCGAAGCACGATGCCGTCGACGTGTTACGTGACCAGATCACGCGTGGGGCACTGGCCGAACTGCGCTTGTACTTCCCCGATCCGTGGCACAAGAAACGTCACCACAAGCGTCGCATCGTGCAGCCGGAATTCGTCGAATTGGTGGCTTCGCGGCTTGCGTCTGGCGGATTGTTTCATTTGGCGACGGACTGGGAAGCTTATGCCGAGCACATGTTCGACGTGCTCGATGCCAGCGCATCGTTCGACAACGAACTCGGCCCGCGGAAAAGCGCACCACGCCCGGACTGGCGCATTGAGACCCATTTCCAGAAGCGTGGTGAACGCCTCGGGCACGGCGTGTGGGATTTGCTCTACCGCAACCATTGAAGCAGTGACATTTCGCTGACTCAGACGGTGAATGCGGTTCCGGCATGACGCTGCACGAAGCTACACTCGGACATTCCTTCGACTCCGCCGCCCACAAGGACCATGCTCAGCGGCCTGACCCTCTCCGGTGAAATGCTGCTCGTGCTTGGGCTGACCACATTCACGTTGGTCATGTTCACGCTGGAGTGGGTGCGTGCCGATGTCGTGGCATTGCTGGTGCTGGTCGCACTCGGTATCTCCGGCATCGTGCCGACCGACCAGTTGTTCGACGGCTTCGCCGGCAATGCTGTCATCGCGATCATGGCGACGATGATCCTTGGTGCCGGCCTCGACCGCACTGGTGTGCTGACCACTGCGGCATCGCACATTCTGCGTCTATCCAACGGTGACGAACGGCGCTTGCTGCTGGTGCTGTGCGGCATCACCGGCGTGACCTCGGCAGTGATGCAGAATGTGGCGGTCACGGCGCTGTTCCTGCCGGTCGTCGCGCGCATCAGCTCTCGCACTGGTTTGCCACTGTCGCGCCTGCTGCTGCCGATGGCTTGCTGCATCATTCTTGGCGGCACGTTGACGATGGTTGGCAACTCACCGCAGATCCTGCTCAATGACTTGGTGCTGGCGGTGAACCGCAACCTGCCCTCCGGCGCCGACACCATCGAAACCTTTTCGATGTTCAGCGTCGCACCGATCGGCCTGGCGCTCCTGCTCTCTGGCCTCGCCTACTTCCAGTGGTTCTGGCCAAAATTGATGCCGAGCCGCGACGATGAACGTCAAGTCGTCACACCCGGCGCGACCGCCAGCTACTTCGAGAGCACCTACGGCATCGAAGGTGAGGTTGTCGAGTTGATGGTACCCGCGGAAAGCGCACTCATCGGCCTGTCGATCGCGGAAGTGGAAGCGCTGGCCAACACACCGCTGATCCTCGCGATCAAGGTCGGCGAAGAAGCGCGCCTGGCTCCGCCTGCTGACCAGATGCTTTGGGCGAATACCATTCTCGGCGTGCTCGGACCACGCGAACGCATTCACGACTGGGCACAGCAACAGGGTCTGCGGGTATTGCCGAAGACGCGTAATTTCGGCGCCATGTTCAACCCGACCCGCGCCGGCATTGCCGAGGCGGTGGTGCCGCCGAATTCACGCTTCATCGGCCAGCGCGTCGGTGATCTGCGTCTGCGCAAACGCTTCGGCATTTCCGTGCTGGCGGTGAATCGCGGCGACAAAATCTGGCGCGACGAGATTCGCGGACGCTTGCTCCGCCAAGGCGACACCCTTGTGACCCATGGTGCTTGGCGGGATCTTGCACACGCAGCGGAAGACCACGATTTCGTTGTCGTCACCGACTACCCCAAGGATGAGGAGCGGCCACATCGCCTGAACCACGCCATCGCGTTCTTCGCGCTGTCGATGGTGCTGGCCTTGCTCTCCGACTTGCCCCTGCCGGTGGCCTTGCTCTCGGGCGCGGTTGGCATGCTGCTTACCGGCGTGCTGAACATGTACGAGGCCTATCGCGCAATCAACTGGAAGACCATCTTCATCATAGCCTCGTTGATTCCACTCGGCTGGGCGATGGACTCAACTGGCGCCGCGGCGTGGATCGCACAAGAGATCCTTCACGTGCTCGGCGATGTTCCGGCGTGGGCGCTGCAATTAGCACTGGTCGTGTTAACCAGCCTGTTTGCACAAGTGATGTCGAATGTCGGTGCGACCGTAGTGATGGTGCCGATGGCCATCAATATTGCATTGGCCGCGAATCTGAATCCGACACCGTTTGCGCTGCTGGTCACGCTTGCTGCCTCGAATAACTTCACCAGCACCACTAACCCGGTGATCTCGTTGGTCGCTAGTCCGGCCAGTTATCGGAAGCAGGATCTGGTCCGAGCGGGTGCACCGTTGAGTGCAATTTTTGCGATCGTCACGCTGATCATGGTCAACCTGATTTACTGAGCCAGCACCACGGCATCACCGTCGATGTTCAGCGCGACCGGGACCAACCCATTGCCCATGCACGGCCCTGATGTACAAAAGCCGCTGTCGAGCTTGAACATCGCGCCATGCGCGGCGCAGACCAGATGCCCCTTGTCGACGATAAAGCGGCCCGGGGCCCAATCGAGCCGTCGACCCGCATGCGGACATTCGTTGTGATAACCGAGCACGCGTTCGCCGACCCGTACGAGAATGACGTCGAAACCCCCGGTACTGGAGGGCAAACGCGCGGCGACGGCGCCGCCGTCGGGGATGTCGGCCAATGCAATCCGACGAACGGCATCGATGTCGTCACCCGACGTGAAGCTGTCGTTCATGTGCTTGCGACTCCTTTGCTGCATGCTAGGCGCACTTGTCGAGAATGATGCCATGTCCATGCTGTCTGCCCTGCTCCGCCCCGTGTTTGCCGCGCTGAAGGTGCTGTTGATCGGCGCCATCGCACTCGGCGCACTGGCGTTCGGCACAATGGTGGCCTTCGCGATCTTTATCGGTGTGTCGCTGGCGCGATTGCTGCGCGGTCGCGATGACCCGGCGCCTGGCCCTGCGAGTGAACGCGTTTTCGATGCCGAGTATGAAGTCGTGCGTCGTCCCGGCAGTGGCGTGCTGACGCCAACCCGACGCGACCACAACTGATCGTCGGCGATAGTTGCCGCCGAATCGCCCGGATTCCTGCCTGATCGCCGCCGCTGCAGCCGCTATCGTCCGCGACTGCACCTAGCCGGGTAATACCTCGATGTCGATCCCGCTGACCGACGCTCATGCAGTCGATACCGCACGCCGTGAGCGCTGGTTGATCCTCGCCGCGCTGCTCTCGCTTTACATCGTCTGGGGTTCGACCTATCTCGCGATCAAGTGGGCGCTGGTCGGTTTTTCACCATTCGCCATGGCGGCCATCCGCTTCGCGGCTGCGGGCGGCATGTTCTACGCCTGGTTGCGTTGGCGCGGCACGGCTGCGCCAACGCGCGCGCAGTGGAAAAACATGTTGGTCATGGGCAGCCTGCTGCTCGGTATCGGCAATGGCGGCGTCTGCTATGCCGAGCAGTATGTCGGTTCCGGCCTGACTGCCGTCGCCATCGCCAGCATGCCGCTGTGGGCGGCGATGTTCGGCGCGATGTACGGACGCTGGCCGACGCGCCGCGAGAGTGTCGGCCTTGCGATTGGTTTCGTCGGCGTGATTCTGCTCAATCTGGGCGGTGACTTGGCGGCGAACCCGCTCGGCGCGATCGCCTTGCTGATCTCGCCGGTGGCTTGGGCCTTCGGTTCGGTATGGAGCCGTGGCCGCGATCTGCCGGCGCCGATGATGAGTACCGCCGCACAGATGTTGATCGCGGCACCGGTGCTGGCGCTGATGACCGTCATCCACGGCGACGGCTGGATTCGTCCCGGTATCGATGCGATGGCGGTGGGCGCGCTGGTCTATTTGGCGGTCTTCGGATCGATTATTGGTTTCGGCGCCTACGTCTACCTGCTCGACAAGGTGCGCCCGGCGATCGCGACCAGTTACGCCTACGTCAATCCGCCGATCGCGGTACTTTTTGGCGTAATGCTCGGCGGCGAATTCCTGCATCGCCTCGACCTGATCGCCATGGCCATCATCCTCGCCGGCGTCGTGCTGATTACCTGGAAGCGCTGATACCGGCGAACTGCTGGCGTGCCGTAATCACGCGCAGTGCGCCGTCGACGGATGTCGACCAACACTTTCCTTGGCAGGGTTTGCGATGCGAATCAGAGATCGCCCAGCCCTTCCGCCTTGCCTTCCGGGCCGACTTCAAGCAAACGCAGGGTGTTCGTGGCGCCTTGGTTTTCCATGCTGTCACCGCTGGTGATCATCACGCGATCGCCTTCGTGCAGATGACCGAGCGCGTGCAAGCGACGAATCGCTTCGCGCGCCGCTTCGCGTGGCGGCAGGCCACGGGTATCGAAATCAATCGGAAAAACGTCGCGCATCATCGCCATGCGCCGGCGCGTGCCAGAATGCCGCGATAGCGCGAAGATCGGCACTTCCGAGCGGAAACGCGATAGATAGCGCGCGGTGCCGCCGGACTCGGTGAGCGCGATGATGGCGCGCACCTTGATGTGTTCAGCCAGAAACATCGCCGACATCGCGACCGCCTGATCTACCCGCGCGAGGTTGCGCGGCGCGGCCTCGAAGTCGGTGTCCATCTCGAATTGGCGCTCGGCACCGAGGCAGATACGCACCATCGCTTCGACTGCCTTGGTTGGGTAATTTCCGGCCGCCGTTTCCTGCGACAACATCACCGCGTCGGAGCCGTCGATCACCGCATTGGCGACGTCGAGCACTTCCGCGCGCGTCGGAATCGGCGACTCGACCATCGACTGCAGCATCTGCGTCGCGGTGATCACCACTTTGTTGCGCTCGAGCGTCTCGCGGATGATTTTTTTCTGCAGTCCGGGCAGTTCGGCGTCACCGATTTCAACACCAAGATCACCGCGCGCCACCATCACTACATCGGAAGCGTCGATGATCTCGCCGAGTAGTGGAATCGATTCCGCACGCTCGATTTTTGCAACCAGAGCGGCATCCCAACCGGCAGCCCTCAGCAGTGCTCGCGCCTCATGCATGTCGGCGGCATTGCGGCAGAACGATACTGCGACGAAGTCGACCTTCAGTTCCGCAGCAGTGATGATGTCGCGTTTGTCCTTGTCGGTCAGCGCACCGAGCGAGAGTCCACCGCCGAGCCGATTCAGGCCCTTGCGGTCGGACAGTTTGCCGTCGGTCAGCACTGTGGTGCGGATCTCGACGCCTTCGATCGTATCGACGCGCACCGCCATCAGTCCGTCGTCCAGCAGCAATGTGTCGCCGACGACGACGTCATTGATCAAGCCGAGATAGCTCATGCCGACGCGAGTGCGGTCGCCGAGCGGCGCATCAGCGCTACAGATCAGCGTGAACGGGTCACCGGCCTTGAGCAGTACCTTTCCTTCCTCGAATTTCTCGATACGGATCTTCGGACCCTGAAGATCAGCGAGCACGCCAACCTCGCGCCCAAGTTTGTGTGCGGCATCGCGTACCGCATGGATGCGTGCGGCGTGATGTTCCTTTGTGCCGTGTGAAAAATTCAAGCGGACGATGTTGACGCCGGCGGCGATCAGCGCATCAATCGCGCCGGGCGCGTCGGAGGCTGGGCCGAGGGTGGCGATAATCTTGGTGCGGCGCAGGGCGTGGTTCGGTGCAACGTGGCTCATTCGTTTTTCCATGTCGATTCAGTATCAATGTAGCAGCGGCGGCGCTCAATCCATCGCGCCTACATCAACAACACCAGCGCGAAGGAAACCAGCATCGCGATCAGACCCGGCAGCAGGTGCAAGGCAAAGCGACGCCCACCGGTGCCGAGAGCGACGACACTTTTGCTCACGGTATTCGTCGCGAAACCAACGAGCACGCCATTGGCCGCGACGTCGATTCCGACTTGGCCGGCGTTGAACACTTGCGCAACCGAGGCGGCGGCGGCGTGGGCATCGGCAAAACCGGCGGCACCAGCGGCAACCAGCGCGCCGGCATCTCCGAACCAGTGTGCGAGCACCGCTGCCACCAGCAGAATGGTCGATACCAGCGCCACGAATACCAGCGCCTGGGTCGGCTGGAACGGGCGTCCTTTCAATGGCTCGATACCATCTTGGCGATTACGCCAAGCAGCGAATCCGGAGAATCCCGCGAACACCAGTGTAGTGACGCCTGACGCGATCAATGGCCACGCCAGCAACTTGAGCAACGGCGGCGACAAAGCTGCAAGCACAAGCGAGAGTTGCACGATGGTCGCAACATTCGCGAGCGTGCTTGCGGCGACGCAAGAAGGCCGCAGCTCAGGTTGCAGCTTCGCGCGGCTACCCATCGCGCCAATCGTCGCTGTGGCCGAGACGAAGCCACCAGCGAATCCGGACAACGGCACCCCAAGCCGTGTGCCGAGCGCGCGTTGTGCGACATACCCGAGCGCATTGATCGCCATCACCAGCACCACCAAGCGCCAGAGTTGGTGCGGGTTGAAGACATGCCAGGCATCGACGGTTCGGTCTGGCAGCAGTGGCAACACGATCAGCGCCGCCGCAATCAGCAACAAGCCATCATGCAATTCCTGCGCCGTCAATACTTCGCGGGTGAACGCATGCAGACGCGACTTCAAGGCCAGAATCAGGGCAACGCCGACCCCGATTCCGGCCGCCAGCTCGCGCTGCGACATCGCCAGCACACCGAGCAAGAAGGCGACAAACATCGCGACTTCGGTGGTCAGGCCCGGATCGGCTTCGCGCGAACGCTGATAACTCGCAAGCGCCCCCAGCGCAACGAAGGCCGCAGCAAGCACGATCAGGGCGGTACCGAGCAGGGTGCTGATCGCACCCGTCAGCGCGATCAACGCGAACGTGCGAACGCCCGCGACGATATGCGCAGGATCTTCACGCTTGCGCTGTTCGCGTTCGACACCGATCAACAGGCCGATCCCGAATGCCACCGCAAGCCCGATCAGCACATCGTGATCCGCAGGATCGAAGGTCATGGCGCTAGCCTGCGCAAACACGTCACGCGATGCAAGCCATCAGCGAAAAAGCGACGCAAATGGCCCCGCCCAGTGTTGGACGCGTGCAATCGCGAAGATCATCGCGAAGGTCAGGCAGGCGGCGATGAACGCAAGAATCTGAGCTTGCCGAGTCTTGGCGCGTTTCAACGCCAGCGTTCCGAGCACGATGTAGACCAATAGCAGCAATACCTTCGCGGTGAGCCACGCATGCACGAAAGGATATTGGTGCAGCATGACTGCAAGTATCAGCGCTGCAGCCAGCAACGTGGTGTCGATGCAGTAACTGGCGTAACGCAGCGCTGCATGATTGGTGAACTTGGAACGCATCAGCATCAATAGTCCGCGCACAAAAAACAACGCGAAACTCAGGCCGATGGCGTGCACATGCACGGCCTTGATCTGCGGGTAATAGGCGATCATCTGGAATCCGGGAGACGCGGCGTGGTCGTCACTACTGTTGCAACACGCAGCGCGCGAGGTGCTTGAGGCGGTCGATGTCGGTGAGCGTGACCTCGCGCTTATCAACGACGATCAGGCCATCATCCTGGAAGCGTCGCAGCACGCGGCTGACCGTTTCCGGCGCGAGGCGCAGATAGTTGGCAATGTCCGAGCGCGGCATCATCAGGTGCAAGCGCAATGCAGAATAGCCGCGCTCGGCAAAGCGATCCGACAGATTCACCACGAAAGCGGCAAGGCGCTCGTCGGCGCTGAAGTCACCACCGAGCAATGCGGCATTGACGATGTCCTTGCTCATCAGCCGGAACAAGGTTTCTTGAATTCCGGGCAGGCGCGTCGCCAGCACACTCAGCGCTGGAAACGCGAAGCGGCACAGCGTTACGGTGTCGAGCGCGACGGCATCGCAGGGGTAGCGTGCGCTATACAGGCCATTCAGCCCAATCAGCTCACCGGGCAGGAAAAACCCGAAAATCTGCTCGCGGCCCTGTTCGTCGATGCGCCGTGTCTTGACCATGCCGGCACGCACCGCATAGATCGCGGCAAACGGTTCGCCATAGCGGAACGCTTCTTCACCGGCATGCATCGGCGCGGTGTGCTCGACCAAGCAATGCAGATCTTCAAGCGCGCGCTTGTCGTAGCCGTCGATCAGGCAAATACGCCCGAACGCACAGGTACTGCAGAAGCGTTGGGTATCCCCATCGCCGGGGTCCTGCGGGGTCGGCCAGCGCAGGACATTGCCCTGCGGGCTCATCGCCTACACCACGTTTGAGAACTTGTGCGGAACGACCTGCACCTTGTGCAGGTGACGATCGAAGCACATCGCGACGACGCGCATGAGTAAGCGCCCGCGCGGGGTGATTTCAATGCAATCGGATTTGAGGTTGACGAGTCCATCGGCGGCCAAAGGAGCGAGACGCGCCAATTCTGACTCGAAATACTCGTCGAAGACGAGATCATGACGCCGTCCGAAGGCATTTTTTTCAAGTCGGCAATGGCACATCAGGCTCTGGATAGCGTCGCCGACGACTCGATCCTGCACGGTCAACTCGTAGCCACGCACGATCGGCAGGTGCCCGGACAGCAAAGCGGTGTAGTAAGCCGGCAATTCCTTGGCATTCTGCACGTAGGCGTTCCCGACCTTGCCGATCGAACTCATGCCGAGCCCGATCAGGTCGCATTCGGCACGGGTCGAATAGCCTTGGAAGTTCCGGTGCAGGCTGCCACGCTCTTGGGCTTGCACCAGTTCATCCTCGGGCAGCGCGAAGTGATCCATGCCGATGTAGACGTAGCCAGCGGTGGTGAGCTTGTCGATCGCCAGCGCGAGCAGGCCGAGCTTGTCTTCGGCACTCGGTAAGTCTTTGGCCTGAATCTGGTTCTGCGCCTTAAAATGGTTGGGCAGGTGCGCATAGCTGTAAGCCGCAATCCGGTCCGGACGCATGCCGACCACGGTATCAAGGGTCTGGCCAAACGCGCGTTCGTTCTGTTTCGGTAGACCGTAGATCAGATCCACATTGATCGAACGCATGCCGTTCGCGCGTGCGGCATCGATCAACTCGGCGGTCTGCGCCACCGACTGGATACGATTGATCGACTTTTGCACATCGCCGTCGAAATCCTGAATGCCAAGGCTGATGCGATTGATACCGGCGGCGGCGATATCCGCGACCAATTGCGCGTCGGCATGACGCGGATCGAGTTCCACCGAGAATTCGCGGTTGGCTTCCGGGTCGAAACTGAAGGCCGACTCCAACCGCGCCATGATCGCCAGAATACCTTCGGCCCCGAGGAAGTTCGGCGTACCACCGCCAAAATGAATCTGCGTCAACGGACGATCGCGGTCGAACAGTTTCGACTGCAAGTCGATTTCGATCGCGAGACGCTCGATATATTCGCGGCCCCGCGCCGGATTGCGCGCGATGATGCGGGTGCAGGCGCAGTAGTAGCAGGCACTGTGACAAAACGGCACGTGCACATAGACCGACAGCGGACTCGGCACCGGGTCATCATTGCTGGTGCGCGCCTGACGCCGATAGTCGGATTCGCCGAAGCGCACATCGAAATGCGGCGCGGTGGGATACGAGGTGTAACGCGGACCCGGGCCATCGTAACGGCGCAACAGGTCGCGATCAAAAACAGGAATGACGGACACGGGATCCTCCGGATGTGCGGCAAATCCTAAGTAGTCCGCGCCTGCAGGGTTTTGATCCGGGTCAAGTCACGGCAGATCGACCCGGCATGACGAATGGCCGTGCACGGCTCGCGCGGCGCGTTGCAGTGCTGCAGGGATGCGGCTGTAATGCGCGCCTTACAATGCTTCCGGAGTTGCCGATGTCCGTGCTTCGTCTTGTCGATCTTGATGTCAGCGGTCAGCGCGTGCTGATCCGACAAGATCTCAACGTGCCCGTCGAAAATGGCTGCGTGACGTCCGACCAGCGCATCGTGGCATCGATTCCGACGCTGAAAATGGCACTCAAAAAGGGTGCCGCGGTGATGGTGATGTCGCATCTCGGACGACCCAAGGAGGGCCAGTGGAGTGAAGCCGATTCACTGGCACCGGTGGCGAAGCGGCTGTCGGAATTGATGGGCATCGATGTGCCGCTGTTGCGCGACTGGATCGATGGCGTGTCGGTGCAACCCGGGCAACTGGTATTGCTCGAAAACTGCCGCATGAATGTCGGCGAAGGCAAGGACGACGAAACTTTGTCGCGTAAATATGCTGCGCTGTGCGATGTCTATGTGATGGATGCCTTCGGCACCGCGCATCGTGCGCAGGCGTCAACGCATGGCGCGATCCGCTACGCCAAAACCGCCTGCGCCGGCCCGCTGTTGACCGCCGAACTCGATGCGTTGGCGAAGGCGCTGGAACATCCCGCTCGGCCACTGCTCGCCATCGTCGCCGGCTCCAAGGTCTCGACCAAGCTCGAACTTCTGTCCAGCCTGATTGGCAAAGTCGACCAATTGATCGTCGGCGGCGGCATCGCCAACACCTTTCTCGCGGCCATCGGACTGCCGGTCGGCAAGTCCTTGTTCGAAGCCGACTTGATCGACACCGCGAAGCAGATCATCGCCGATGCCAAGGCGCGTGGTGCTGACGTTCCGCTGCCGGTCGATGTCGTGGTCGCCACTGAGTTCAGCGCAAACGCCGTCGCGACGGTGAAGCGGGTCGCTGATGTCGGCCCAGACGACATGATCCTCGACATCGGCCCCGACACCGCAAAGGCCTATGCCGAGCGCATCCTCAAGGTCGGCACCGTGGTTTGGAACGGTCCGGTCGGCGTGTTCGAGTTCGCTGCTTTCGGGCACGGTACCGAGGTGCTGGCCAAGGCGATCGCTGCATCGAGCGCATTTTCGATTGCTGGCGGCGGCGATACGCTCGCGGCGATCGACAAGTACGGTGTTGTCGATCAGATCAGCTACATCTCGACCGGCGGCGGTGCTTTCCTCGAATTCCTCGAAGGCAAGGAATTGCCGGCGGTCGCGGCATTGAAGGCGCGCGCGGCATGAACGGTCGACTGGTCTGGCGCGCACTACTTGCCGGCACCGGTTTCAACATCGCCGTGAGCGTGCTGATGGGCTTCGGCAGCACCGCCGTGTTCAACATGGTCGATCCCGCGCAGTTCGCGCTGCTGTCGTTCGCCCTGCGCATCGTGTCGGCATTGGCGGATATCGGCGGTGGCGCGATCGCCGGATACATCGCCCGTGATGATGGCCCGATACATGGTGCGCTGACCTCGCTGATCGCCACGCTGGCAGTCACACCGGTGGCCTTGTTGCGGCTGTGGCAAATCAAGCGCGCCGGTGGCGAGTACACCCTTGGTGCCGCGTACTGGATCGACTTCGGCCTATGGACCTTGGTCGGCCTATTCCTCGCCGCCATGGCCGGTTTCATCGCCGTCGAACTGCGTAAACCACGTACGCACTGACGAGCGCTGGAACCACCCATTGCCCTGTACGCGATGCTCGTTTCGGGTCATCCGGTGTCGCCGAAACAGTCGCGACCCGGGGGTCGCTCCTGCACGCGGAATCACCGCCCGGATAATCGGCCGAGTAGTTTCTGCACGAACTCGATGCGTTGCGCTGGTTCCGGCAATTCCTGACGAAAACGCAGTTTATCCTGACCATCGAGTGCATAAACCTTGGGCTGCGATTGCATCAGTTTGATGATCGTCATCGGCTCGACATTCGGTTTCGCGCGGAAGTGAATGCGGCCGCCGGCACGATCCACATCGAGCTTGCGGATACCGAGTTGGTCCGCCAAAAGTTTGATGTGTGCGACCGCGAACAGCGATTGCGCCTGTACCGGAAGCAAGCCGAACCGATCGATCATCTCGACTTGTAGATCGCGCAACGCATCCTCGTCGCGCGCCATGCTGACGCGTTTGTACAGGGTCAGGCGCTCGTGCACGTCACCAAGATAGTCTTCCGGGATCAACGCTGGCACCCGCAACTCAACATCAACGCGATCGGCATGCGATTTTCGAGGTCGACGGCTGTGCCGGATTTCAGTGCCGTCACCGCTCGCTCCAGCATCTCGGTGTAGATGGTGAAGCCGACTTCACTGATCTGACCGCTCTGCTCTTCACCAAGCAGTTCGCCAGCGCCGCGGATTTCCAGATCATGCGTCGCCAACGTGAACCCGGCGCCGAGTTCGTCCAGCGACGCAATGGCATCAAGCCGCTTCTCAGCGTCCGCCGTCATCGACTTGCGCTCGGGCGTGACCAGATAGGCATAGGCCCGATGGTGCGAACGGCCGACGCGGCCGCGTAACTGATGCAACTGGGCCAGGCCGAACTTGTCGGCACGATGGATGATGATGGTGTTCGCAGTGGGAATGTCGATGCCGGTCTCGATGATGGTCGTACACAGCAACACGTTGAAACGCTGCCGATAGAAATCGAACATGACCTGTTCGAGTTCCTTCTCGGCCATCTGTCCATGGGCGACGCGGATGCGCGCTTCTGGTACCAGTTCGGCCAGCGTTGCTGCCATTTTCTGGATGGTCTCGACCTCGTTGTGCAAGAAGTAAATCTGGCCGCCACGGGCGAGCTCGCGCTGGAACGCCTCACGCAGCAGCGCGTTGTCCCAAACCGTCACGAAGGTCTGCACGGCGACGCGATGTGCTGGCGGCGTGCCGATGATGCTGAGATCACGCAACCCGGCCATCGCCATATTCAAGGTGCGTGGGATCGGCGTCGCGGTCAAGGTCAGCAGATCGACTTCAGCGCGTAGTTTGCGGAACAGCTCTTTGTGGCGCACACCGAAGCGTTGCTCTTCGTCGACGATGACGAGGCCGAGATCCTTGAAGCGCACATCCGGCGCAAGCAGCTTGTGCGTGCCGATGATCACGTCGATCGTGCCATCGGCGACCAGCTTGAGCGCCGCGGTCGTTTCCTTCGCCGACTTGAAGCGTGACAGCACTTCGACGCGGATCGGCCAGTCAGCGAAGCGGTCGCTGAAATTGCGATGATGCTGCTGTGCCAGCAAGGTTGTCGGCACCAACACCGCAACCTGCTTGCCGGCCTGTGCCACCACGAATGCAGCGCGCAAGGCCACTTCGGTCTTGCCGAAGCCGACATCACCACAGACCACGCGATCCATCGGTGCCGGCTTACCGAGATCGGCGATCACGGTCTCGATGGCGCTGGCTTGATCCGGCGTTTCTTCGAATGGGAAGCTCGCCGCGAATTGTTCGTAGGCCGGTGCATCGAGCCGAATCTCGACGCCGGGTTTGGCGGCGCGCCGGGCGTAAATGTCGAGCAGTTCAGCAGCGGCGTCACGTACTTTTTCAGCGGCGCGGCGTTTTGCCCGAACCCAGGCTTCGCCACCGAGTGAGTGCAGGGGTGCATGCTCAGGTGCCGAGCCGGTATATCGCCCAACCAAGTGCAGATTCGCGACCGGTACGTAGAGTTTGTCGCCCTTGGCGTATTCGATCGCGAGGAATTCGCCGCTTTGGCCGCCGACATCAAGCGTCATCAGACCGAGATAGCGGCCGACGCCATGGTCTTCGTGCACCACCGGTGCGCCGATCGCGAGCTCGCCAAGGTCACGGATGATGGTTTCAGGATCGCGACCGGCACGTTTGCGGCGCCGCACTTGCTGCACGCGTTCGCCATACAACTGGCGTTCGGTGAGTACGACCCATTGCGGATCATCAAGCGCAAGGCCGTCATCGAGCGCCGCGACGGTAATCGCGAACGGCACATCGGACGCGGCAAAGCTGTGCCATGACGCGATCGACAGCGGTCGCAATTCGAACCCAGCGAGCAGATCAAGCAAGGCTTCGCGCCGCCCTGGCGAGTCGGCAGCAATCAGCACTCGCCCCCGATAGCTGCGCAGAAATTGGCGCAGCGCTGCAACCGGGTCCTCGTGCTTGCGGTCGATCGGCAAGCTTGGCGCCGGCTGCGTGCCGAGTGTCAGCATCGCCTTCTCGCTGCCGGCCGGCACCAGTTCGATGCGTGGATGGTGATTCAGGATTTCACGTAATTGCTGCGGCGGCAAAAACAATTCAGCCGGCGACAACACCGGGCGCTCGATGTCGTGGCGGCGCGACTCGTGCCGAATGCCAGTCTGCGTCCAGAAGTGTTCGGCAGCTTCCATCGCGCCCGGCGACAACACGAACAGTGGCGTACCGCCGAGGTAGTCGAACAAGGTGTCGAGCGATTCGAAGAACAGCGGCAAGTAGGACTCGATGCCGGCCGGTGCCGCGCCTTCGCGCAGATCCAGGTACAACGGCGAGCGGCGTGGATCGATGTCGAAGCGCTCACGCAATTCGTTCTTGAAGGCCTTGGTCGCAGCTTCAGTCAACGGAAATTCGCGCGCCGGCAGCATCGATACTTGAGCAACCTTGTCTTGCGAACGCTGGGTTTCCGGATCGAAGCTGCGGATCGAGTCGATCTCGTCGTCCAGCAATTCGATGCGATATGGCGCATCGGCGCCGGCCGGATAGAGATCAAGCAAGGCACCACGCGTGGCGTAGTCGCCCGGCTCGAACACTTGCGGCACATGTCGGTAACCAGCTGATTCGAGCATGCGCTTTTCGGTCTCGAGGTCGAACTTCTGCCCGATCTTCAGCACCAGACTTTGTCCGGCCAGCCAGCGCTTCGGCGTCACTCGTTGCATCAGCGTCGACACCGGCACCACCAGCACGCCGCGTGCCAGCGATGGCAGTCGATACAGCGTGCTGATGCGGGCCGCGACGATCTCCGAATGCGGCGAAAATACGTCGTAGGGCAAGGTCTCCCAATCCGGCAGGTGCAGGACCGGCAGATCGGCATCAGCGAACACGCGCAACTCGGTTTCGAGTGCATGCGCAGCGTGGGTGTCTGCGGTGACCACGACCAGCAAACCGGCGTGCTTGCGCGCCGCTTGCACCAACGCCAAGGCCAGTGCCGAACCGTCTGGCGTGCGCCAATACGTGCGCAACTGCGAACCGCCCGGCAACACCGGATCAAACACTGAACTCACGTCGGACAACCCCACAAAAATCGCGGCGAAGGATAGCGGCTGCGGACCACGATATGCTCGCGGCATGCATTTCCCGCCCCGCCATTGGCTCGTATTCGTGCTGCTCTCGGCCGTCAGCGTAATACTGTTGTTGTGGCCGATATCGGGGCGATCGGTATTGGCGACAATCGGTATTGCCGGCTTGCAACGAGCAGATCAGGCTGAAGCCCGGGTTCGCGAACACCTGACACAACGCTTGCACGCCATCGGTGCCGACTGGGGCGCACCGGTATTCGTGCGTATTTTCAAACAAGAACGCGAACTCGAGGTCTGGGCGCAAACCGGCACCGGTGTCTATGCGCTGCTCGACACGTGGCCAGTCTGCACGTACTCAGGAGATCTCGGTCCGAAGCAGCGTGAAGGCGATGGCCAAGCGCCAGAGGGCATTTACCAAGTCAGGGCCGGACAACTGAATCCAAACAGCAGTTATCACCTGAGTTTCGACCTCGGCTACCCGAACGCGTTTGATCGCGCCCACGCTCGCAACGGTTCCTATCTGATGGTGCATGGCGCCTGCGTTTCGATCGGTTGCTACGCGATGACCGATGCTGGCATCGAGGACATCTATACGTTGCTTGCCGCTGCACTGGGACACGGCCAACACCAAGTGCAGGTGCATGCCCTGCCCTTCCGCTTCGAGGCTGGATGGGAGCAGGCGCATGGTGATTCTCGCTGGCGCGATTTCTGGCGCGACCTCGCCGCAATTGACGCCGAGTTCGTGAGTTCACGAAAGCCGCCAGCCGTGCGCGTATCGGCCAAACGTTACGTCACCGCCGGTGCCGAATCGCCCTGAACCCGCTGCGGCGCAAAATCAATCCGCCAGCGTAACGACGCGTTTGCGCCAGCGATACACCGCATAACCGCCGGCAAACAGCAATGCGAGGCCCGCAGGGACGTACAGCGTGGCGTAGCCGATACGTGCGAACAGCAGGGCGCTGGCAATGCCGCCAATAAAAAATGCGGAAATCACGATCAGGCAGAGTTGCAGGCGACGTTTGTCATAACCGGAACCGCGTAGCACATGGCCCAAGCTGATGCCGAGATCGGTAAACATGCCGGTGAGGTGCGAAGTACGCAGCACGGTGCCGCTGTAGGTCGTCGCCATCGCATTCTGCAGGCCACAGCCGATGCCGACGAGATAGATGCCGAGCGCGTTGTGGCGCATCAACAATTGTGCAGCGGCCACCAGCAGCAGCGCTTCAATCACCAATGCGACGCCATAGCGACGACCAAGCCGCAGCGCACTATGGCGCAGCAGCAAGCCGCTGAGCATGGCGCCGAACACGAAGGCAGCAATGATCGCCAGCCAGTGCCAAGCCTTAGCGACATCCTGCTGCGCCAGCGCCATCGCTAGCAGGGACGTGGTGCCGGTCATATGCGAGATGGCCTGCGGCTCAAAGCTCAGGAAGCCGACAACATTCATCATCCCGGCCATGAAGGCCAGCCACCAAGCCCAGATCCATACCCAAGTCGGTAGTTTCGAAATCATCCGCCCAATCTAGCGCGCCAAGGTGCCAGTGCGCAGGGGCTAGACTGTGGCGAAACGCGGGAGATGGCGATGGATCAGGCGACGATCACGTCGTGGACGCAGGACTGGCCGGGTGTCACGCACGAGATCAAATGGCACGACGACCTCGTGTTCATGGTCGCCGGAAAGATGTTCTGCGTGTTCTGCTTTCAGGGCCAGCACCGCGGGCAGGTGTCATTCAAAGTGGAAGATGAGCGCTTCCTCGAATTCACCGACCGGCCGCACATCATTCCGGCACCGTACATGGCGCGTGCACACTGGGTATCGGTGCTGTCTTCCGCGGCGATGCCAGCCGACGAACTGAAGGCGCTAGTGCGTCATTCGTTTGAGCTGGTTCGCGCCAAGTTGTCGAAAAAAATACAGCGCGAACTCGCTTCAGACTGAACGCAAACGCTTGCGTATATGGACCACGCCTGGTTCGTCGCTGGCATGACTGCGACTGAAACCAAGTTCGTCGCAGACTGACAGCATGGCCGAATTTTCTTCGCGTACATCGCCCCAAACTTCATCCATTCGACGGCGCCGGGCGCAGTCGATCAAACGCTTCAACAACAACGTACCCACGCCTTGTCCGGCGATCTCGCGACCAACAATGAGCGCAAATTCCGCCTTGCGTTGCTCTCGATCAAGCGCAAGCCGTGCAACTGCGCCGATCAACGCTTCGCCTGCTGGCAGTGGTTCGGTAACCACCAATGCGAAGGCGCTAGCGCGATCAAGTTCGCACAACTGACGTGCGAAGGCTGCCGTCATTTCGGTGATCGGGTGCAGAAACCGCAGGCGAATTTCTTCCGGGCTGAGGCGCGCAAAGCTGCGGCGCAACGCGTCGGCATCGGCTGGCACGATCGGGCGCAGCAGCAGTTCGCGGCCATTCGCTAGCCACAGGCGTTCACGCCAAGTACCGATGCGTTCGCACCGAATCGGCACACGGGCGGGCGGCGATTGCACTACAGCGTTCATGTCGACGCCGATTATGCACTGCATGACCCGAGTCCCTGCTCGGTTTCCACCACGCTCAGTCATAATCGCCGGCCCACCCGAACGCAAAGCGGACCCATGGCAGACAACGGCAATTCGACTCGGGCGATTTTGTATGCACTCGGCGCAAATTTTGCGATTTTTGCGACCAAACTATTCGCCGCCGTGATGACCACGTCCGGGGCGATGATGGCCGAAGCGGTGCATTCGCTGGCCGATTGCGGCAATCAGACCCTGTTGCTGTGGGGAATGAACCGTTCCAAACGTCCACCCACCCCGGATTTTCCGCTCGGCTTCGGCAAGGCGATCTATTTTTGGTCATTTCTGGTCGCGCTGATGCTGTTTTCAGTCGGCGGCATGTTTTCGCTCTACGAAGGACTGCACAAGCTGCAGCATCCGGAACCATTGCGGATGCCTTGGTTGGCAGTCAGCGTGCTCGTTTTCGGCATCATCGCCGAGAGTTTCTCGATGTGGGGCTGTCTGCGCGAGGTGAACAAGTCTCGATCTGGCCAAAGCCTATGGCGCTGGTTTCGAGATTCGCGCCAGAGTGAGCTGATCGTGATCTTCGGCGAGGATCTAGCCGCCCTGTTCGGCTTGGGTTTTGCGCTCGTCGCGATCCTGCTGACCATGGCCACCGGTGATCCGGCGTTCGACGCCTACGGCACCCTTGGCATCGGTGCATTGCTGATCGTGGTCGCGCTATTCATTTCGATCGAAGTCAAGGCGCTGCTGATTGGCCAGAGTGCCGACCCGCAACTGGATCGCAAACTGATCACGCTGATCGAGCAGCAGCCCGAGGTGAAGCGCGTGTTCAATCTGATTACGCTGCAACTCGGTAACGATGTGATGTTGGCCGCAAAATCGAACTGGCCGACAATGGCCGCATGGAAGACGCCTGCGCCGCGATCAACCGCGTCGAAGTCGTCGTGCGTCGCCAGCACCCGCAAATCCGCTTCAGCTTTGTCGAGCCGGACATCAGCGATTAGATCTGCGACTCACTCGCCAGCATGCTGCCACGGCAATGCGCCGCCTCACAGCGACAACGCCAGCGCTCGCGTGCGGTAGCGGTGAGCGCGTGACTGAGTTCCAACGCGTAATCGAACACCAACTCCTCGCCCTTGCGGATGCGCCGAAGTGTTTCGATGTAGACGCGATCACGCCGTTCGTCACCATCGACGTCGACCCAGACCAGGGCCTCGCAATTCGGGGCGCACCCATGATTGACGAAGCGGGCGCTGCTGCCACCGACATTACCGTCGATCAGCCAGTGCGCATTGACCGCGAATAGATAAGTTTCACCGAGCCTGCTGTTGTCACCATAGCGGCGAAACGCCTCGGCACTATCGATACGCTCGCCGCGATATTCGAGCACGCGCACATGCGCTGACAGATCGACATTCGCGAACACACCGCGGCCGTGAATCGGCGAACGCCGCACGACAATGCGTGGCACGCTCATCGTCGGCAGATCACAACGCCACGCCGACGCCCAGCGCCCATTGCGCGTCGTCGAACTGGAACCCGGACTTCCACAAGGCCCAGCGTGCGTCGGCGAGGATTGGATAGCGATAGGGTGCGCGGCCGATATAGCCTTCAGCCGAACCGATGAGGCGGCCGCGCACGGTCAGATAGCGACCTTCTGGCGCATCGAAGCGCGTCAAGCGCTGCGCCACACGGATCACGAATCGGCCTTGGCTCGGTGCCTGCGTGATCGGTCGCTGGCGGCGGTCGAGCGGCTGCGCCAGCACCTCAATCTCGCTGCCAGTATCGTGATCGCGCACGGCGACGATCATGCCACCCCAAATCACGTCGATGTCACCACGATCGATGTTGGCGGCGGCATACGCCGGAACATCGACGCGCGCACCATCGACCACGAACGGTGCCGGCGCCGCACAAGCGGCGAGCAGGGCGGCCAGCGCCGCAATGATCAGTCCTCGACGAGCCATTCGAGCCGAAATTGCGCGTAGCGGCTTTGCGCCAGAGTGGTCGCAAGCATCGGCAATATCTCCGCCAACGTGCGATCGAGCTTGTACGGTGCATTGATGATGGCCATGCCGCAGCCATTCAGACGCAACGCCGAGTTATCCGGGTGCACGCAAATCTCGGCAGCCAGCACTTTGCGCATCCCCGACGCCTTCAGCCAACGATGGAACGGCAGCACCGACTGGCGCAGTTTGATCGGATACCAGACTGCATAGATGCCATTCGCGAACCGTTTATGCGCCGCCGCAAGCGCCTCCTCGATGATGCGGAACTCGTCTTCCTGCGCTTCGAACGGCGGGTCGACGAGCACCAGACCGCGCTTTTCCGGCGGCGGCAACAGGGCCGCCATCGACTGGTAGCCATCGCGTTGGTGCACGGCCACACGCGCGTCGCGCCCGAACAATTGGCGCAGTGATTCGACCTCGGCATCCTGGATTTCGCACAGCATTAGCCGGTCGTGATCACGCAACAGTTGCGCCGCGATCAACGGCGATCCGGGATAGGTCTGGGCGCCATTCTGTGACTGCACCAGATGCAGATAGGCATGGACCAGCGTCGGCAGCCGCTCCGCCGCAACCAGACGCATCACACCGTCGCGAAATTCGCCGGTTTTCAGCGCTTCTTCCGAACTCAGCGAGTAGCGGCCAGCACCGGCATGGGTGTCGAGCACGGCGAACGCCGCCTGCTTGGCCTTCAACGCTTCGATCAAGGCGATCAGCACGACATGTTTGAACACATCGGCAAAATTGCCTGCGTGATACGCGTGGCGGTAATTCATCGGCCCCTTTCCTTGGACACGGCAAGCGCCAGTATCGGCAAGGAGCCCCCCGCACTGCAAGCGCCGTAGCCAATCGTGACCCGGTGACTCGCTAGTATCAGGGGATGCCGTCATCGATCGCCGCCACATTCCGCTTCTGCCTGATGCTCGCCATCGCCGGCCAGGTCGTCGCTGCGCAATGGCAGGAGTTCGATGTCGAGGACGGTTTACCGCAGAATTCCGCCGTCGCGCTCGCAGTCGATCGTTTTGGCCTGCTCTGGGTCGGTACCGAAGACTGACTCGCGCGCTTCGATGGCAGCCGCTTCGTGGCGTTCGAAGGTGCCGTCGATCACGGTTGGCTACCCGGCAACTACATCGTCGCGCTCGCCGCCGACGCTGATTACGTCTGGATCGCTGCCGAGAGCGGTGGTCTCGCGCGCTTCGACCTGCAAAACGAACATTTCGAAATCCTGTCGGTTCGCAATCCCGACAGCGGCCAGCCGCTGAATGCCTGGGCACTGACGGTCGACGGCGACGTACTCTGGGTCGGCACGCGCGACAGCGGCCTGTACGCATTGGATCGAGTCCATCCGGAGCGCGTGCGCGACCACTGGCACAACGACGCCAGCCCTGAATCAGGGCGGCGATTGCCGCTGCGTTCGATTCGCGACATCGCGGTCGATTCGGCACGACAGGGCTATTGGGCTGCCGGTATCGGCGGACTTGCCTTCATCGATTGGGATAGCGGTGCGGTTCACGCCGATGCGCTCGTCAGCATCGACCGGAAGCGCGTCGATGCCGATGTCGCCAGCGTATATAGCGCCGCCGATGGCACGGTCTGGCTCGGACTGCGCGGCGACGGCGTGATGCGTCGTCGTCCCGGTGAGTCCGGCTTTACCGCCGTCGCAACCGTGACCGGCACAACCGATCCTCTGCTCGTGAACCGACTCACGACCACGCCATCGGGGCTGCTCGCCGCGGCGACCGATCGCGGTCTTTACCTCTACCAGACCGTCTGTGATTGCTTCAAGCCGGTGCAAAGCACCACGCCCCAACGCCGCATGCTGGGCAACGCGCTGATGCTGAGCGTGCTTGGCGATGGTGACGTGATCTGGGCCGGCAGCTGGAATCGGGGACTATTCCGCTTCGATCCGCAGGCGGCCGACTTTGACCTGCTGACGCCGAGCGACCTGGGTGGACGCGATGCCCCGATGTCACCGCGCTCGTTGTTCGTCGACCGCAGCAACCGGCTCTGGATCGGCAGTTTTGGCGCTGGCGCACGCTATGCCGAAATTGCGCCGACTCCGATGGCGCAATGGCGATGGCGAAACTGGACCGACCAGGCTGATTCACGCGACCGACAAATCTGGGCCTACGCCGAGAGCGCCACAGGCGACCTGTTCATTGGCAGCGATGCCGGTGTGACACGCTGGCGCGCCGACGGACGCGAGCAGACGCATTTCGATCTGGATCCAGAAAAGAACGACGAGTTGCGCAGCCTGCTTGCGACCTCTGATGGCCGCATTTGGGCGAGTACGGTCGGCGCTGTCTACCGGATCGATCCGGACACGCTGGCAAGCACGCGGTTTGCTCACAAGGAAGGGCTGATCGACGCGCGCGCCTATGCGCTGGCGGAATGGCCCCGAGGCCAACTGGTGATTGGTACCTGGTCCGGCCTGCATACCATGGCGCTCGACGGCGACCGCATCCGTCCGCTGCCCTTGAAGCTGGACGGCAAAGACTACGATGCCCACCTCGTCTGGGACCTGCACCCGGATCGCGACGGCGCCTTGTGGATCGGCACCAGTGCCGGCCTGTTGCATCTGGCAACGCCCGAGCAACCCGCATTGCGCCGTTATGCCGAACCCGATGGTCTGCCGAACGCCGTCGTTTATGCGATTGAAGCGCATGCCGACGAACTTTGGCTCAGTACCAATCGTGGCATCGCGCGTTTCGACAAACGAGCACGGCGCGCCGTCGCCTTCACCGTACAAGATGGTTTGCAGGGCAACGAGTTCGGCGTCGGCATGGCCGCGCAGGATCGCGATAGTCGGCTCTATTTCGCCGGTCTGGGCGGCGTCAGTGCCTTTGATCCGGCGCATGTGCAGGTTCAATCACGCATGCCACGCACGATGCTTGGCCGCTTCTATCTGCGCGAACGTGCGGTCGTGGTCGGCGAGCGCGTGAATGGTTCGGTAGTGCTTGACCGCAGCCTGCTCGCGACCGAGCGCATCCAGCTGTCCCATCGCGATAGCGACCTTGGATTCGCATTCTCGGCACTCGCCGCCGAACCCTCCGATCGCCTGCGTTTCCAGTATCGCCTTGACGGCAAGGACGCACAGTGGATCGAAGCGGGCGAGCGCCGCTACGTCGGCTACACCAATCTCGCGCCGGGAGGCTACGCGTTCCGCGTGCGCGCCTCGGACCGCTTCGGCAGCATGGGTCCCGAACGCCGCATCGACATCGACATCGCGCCACCGCTGTGGTCGACCTGGCCGTTCCGAATCGTCGCTTTGATTGCAATCGTCGCATTGCTGCTGGCCTTGCTGCGATGGCGCTTTGCGACCTTGAATCGCAGCCGTGCACTGCTCGCGGCCGAAGTCGCACGGCAAACCGAGCGTATTCGCGAACAGAACGAACAACTCGAAACTGCCAACCAGGCGTTGTTCGACCGCTCCATTCGCGATCCGCTGACCGGTGCATTCAATCGCCGCCATTTCAGTGAGCTAGCGGAACATGCCTACCTTGGCTGTCGCGCCCGCGCGCAACCGTTCGCGCTGCTGCTGCTGGATCTCGACCATTTCAAGCAGATCAATGATCGTCATGGCCATGCCGCCGGCGACGCTGTGCTGTGCGCCGTGGTGCAAGCGATCCGACCATCGCTCGGGCACTCGGAAGCTCTGGCGCGCTGGGGCGGCGAGGAATTCGTGGTGATGCTGCCAGACCACGATCGCAGCAGTGCCGTGGCACGCGCGGCGCAATTGCGCGCGTGTCTGCTTGAGTTGCGCGTGACGTCCGGCGAATCGACCTTGCGCGTCACCGCGAGCATCGGCGTCGCCTGTGCATCGGCGACGTATACGCCGTCCCTCGAAACGCTCATCGCTGATGCCGATGCCGCGTTGTATCGCGCCAAGGCCAGCGGCCGTGACCGTGTCGAAAGTAACGATATCCCGGCACCTTGATCACGGCCAGTTGCAGCGCATGCACGTTCCGTCCCGAGTGACATTTGCTTACTGCTGCGGTGGTTAGCATCGACCCGTCCAGGAGATTCACTCATGTTCAGAACACTGTTGCTCGCGATCGCGATCGTCTCGGCGAATGTGTCGGCCGCCACCCCGGAAGTCCCTCGCGGCAAACTGCCACGGCAGGTGGTACCGACCGCCTATGAAGTCAATCTGCGCATGGATGCCCGCGCCGATCGCTATAGCGGCATGGTGCGTATTGACCTTGACGTCAAAGAAGCGACCGACCACTTCTTCATTCATGCCCGTGGCAGCAGCTTGCATGATCTGCAACTGACTCACGCCAACATCGCAACAATTACCGCGAAGACCGAACTGGTCGATGCCGCCGGCGGCGTCGTGCGCGTCGACAGCGCAACACCGATCACACCCGGACGCTGGCAGTTGCAATTGCGCTTCGACGCGCCCTACGACCAGCGTTTGCAGGGCGCCTACAAGGTCAAGGCCGGCGGCGCCGACTACGTCATGACGCAAATGGAGCCCCTCGGTGCACGCAACGCGTTCCCGAGCTTCGATGAACCCGCATTCAAGACGCCGTGGACCTTCACCATCAGTGCGCCCAAAGGGGACACGGCGATCTTCAACACCCAGGAAACCGGTGTCGAGTCGTTGGCCGATGGCTGGGTCAAGCATCGCTACGCGCAGACCAAGCCGCTGCCCAGCTATTTGATCGCGTTCGCGGTCGGACCGTGGGATCTGGTCGAGTTCAACGCCATCCCGAAAACCACACTGCGCGACCACGTCATTCCGCTGCGCGGCGTTGCCGCCAAAGGCCAAGGCGAACGCATGCGCTACATGCTTGGCGAGACCGCGAACATCGTCATCGCGCTCGAAGACTATTTCGCCTATCCCTACCCTTATGACAAGCTCGGTTTGCTGGCAGCGCCCGACTTCGCTTACGGCGCGATGGAAAACCCGGGGCTGATCACTTACCGCGATTCGTTGATGTTCGCTGACTTGAAATCGGCAACGTCGCAGCGCCGCGGCGCACTCGGCACACATGCGCATGAACTCGGCCACCAGTGGTTCGGCGACCTCGTCACCATGCCGTGGTGGGATGACATCTGGCTCAACGAAGCTTTTGCCACCTGGATCGCGGCCAAAATCACCCATGGCCTCTATCCAGAATTGGAAGCAGACATGGATTTGCTCGGTGGCGGTCTCGGTGCGATGGGCTCGGACAGCCTCGCGACCGCACGCCGCATCCACAATCCGGTCGAGGATTGGACCGAAGTCAGCAGCACGTTTGATGGCATCACCTACCAAAAAGGTGGCGCGGTACTGTCGATGATGGAACGCTATCTCGGCAAGGATAAATTCCGCACTGCACTGCGCGCACACATGCGCAAGTTCGCGTTCGCGAATGCGACCAGCAGCGACCTTGCCGACTCGTTGGCGGCGCAGAGTGATCAGCCAGCGGTGCTGCGCAAAGCCTTCGCCAGCTTCACCGATCAGCCCGGCGTGCCGATGCTAGATACCACGTTGACCTGCAAAGACGGCAAGGCGACGTTGGCTGTGGCGCAGTCCCGCTATGCGCCGATTGGTGCGACCTTTCCGACCACCGGCGAATGGCTGGTGCCGATGTGCGTGCGCGTTGGCCGGGGCGATGGCAGCGTGGTCGAATGCCATCTGCTCGACACGGTGACCAGCACCGTCGCGTTGTCCGGCGATACCTGTTCAGACTACGTTCATCCGAATGCCGATGGCGCCGGCTACTACCGCTTCCGCCTTGATCCCGACGCACAAACCGCGCTCAATGCCGCCTTCGCCACGCTCAATCCATTCGAGCAACGCGTGCTCGCTGACAGCGTCGGCGCTGCGTTCAACGCGGGGACACTGAACGTCACGCAGTTTCTCGATACCGCTCCGCGCTTCGCAACCGCGAAACAAGGCGACGTAATCACCGCGCCGCTCGGCAATCTCGAATGGATCAAGGAGTACGTCGCAACCTCCGCGCAGCGCGACCGCATTGACGCAATGCTGCGCGAGATCTGGGGCGCACAGCTGCAGACGCTTGGCATCGATCATCGCGATGGCGACAGCGACGCAACCAAGTCACTGCGCGTCGACTTGATCGGAACATTGATCAAGCACGGTCGTCCGCAGTGGCTGGTCGATGAAATGGCTGCGCGCGGACGCAAGGTCATCGGTCTCGGTGGCGACGGCAAACTCAATGCCGATGCTGTTCATCGCGATTTGCTCGGTGCGTCGTTGCGTACGGTAGTGTCGGTGGACGGCAAGGCCGCCTTCGACCTGATCGAACAGCACTTGGCGACGAACGAGGATTCGGTCATCCGTGGTGCCCTGATGGGCGCAATCAGCAACACCAGCGACCCGGAACTGGTGCAGCGCGCGATGAAGATCGCGCTCGGACCGTCGGTCAAGTCGGGCGAGATGATCCGCCTCTATTTTGGCGCTTCCGACCAACCCGAGAACCATGCCGCAATTTGGGCGTTCGTACAGCAGAACTATGCCGCGCTGCTGAGCAAGGTGCCATCAGTCTGGCAAGGCAAGATCGCATTCTTCGGCAGCGCCGCGCTGTGCAGCGAAACCGGCGCCAATGAAGTCCAGACCTTCTTCGCCGACCGCGTCAAGGACCTTGAAGGCGGCCCGCGCGCACTTGCCCAGAGTGTCGAAGGCATCAAGCTTTGTACGGCACGAGTGGCGAAGCATCAACAACACTGAGCAACCTGCAATGAACAAAGGCCGCTGCATCACTGCAGCGGCCTTTGTTGTTGAGGCGATTACGAAGCCGCTTATTTTGCGGCCATCAGCGCCAGCGTCGTGTCGAGCATGCGGTTGCTGAAACCCCATTCGTTGTCGTACCAAGAACAGACCTTGACCAGTGTGCCACCCATGACTTGGGTCAGCGTACTGTCATAGATCGAACTGCGCGGGTCATGGTTGAAGTCGATCGAGACAAGCGGCTGAGTATTGAATCCGAGAATCCCCTTGAGCGCGCCCTCGGACGCCGCCTTCACAACGGCATCGACTTCTTCCTTTGTGGTGGCGCGCGCGGCGACGAAACTGAGATCGACGACCGAGACATTAATGGTCGGCACGCGCATCGAGAAACCGGTGAGCTTGCCGTTCAATTCCGGCAGCACCAAACCGACTGCGGCCGCAGCACCGGTCTTGGTCGGGATCTGCGACATGGTCGCGCTGCGGGCACGACGCAAGTCCTTGTGGAAGACGTCGGTCAGCACCTGGTCGTTGGTGTAGGCATGAATCGTCGTCATCAGGCCATGCACGATGCCGATGTTCTCGTGCAGCACCTTGGCCAGTGGCGCCAAACAGTTGGTGGTGCAGGACGCATTCGAGATCAC
This sequence comes from Rhodanobacteraceae bacterium, assembly GCA_016708465.1. Taxonomy (GTDB): domain Bacteria; phylum Pseudomonadota; class Gammaproteobacteria; order Xanthomonadales; family Ahniellaceae; genus JADKHK01. The sequence continues at coordinate 205,373 of JADJFT010000006.1, read as the reverse complement.
GGTGTCGGACGCTTTCAGGGTGTTGTCGTTGACCCCAAACACGATGGTGTTGTCGACATCCTTCTCACCCGGCGCCGAGATGATCACTTTTTTTGCGCCGGCGGTCAGGTGTGCACCGGCTTTGGCTTTGGAGGTGAACAAACCAGTGCATTCGAATACGACATCAACGCCCAACTCGGCCCATGGCAGCTTGCCCGGGTCGCGTTCTGCACAAACCCGAATGCGATCGCCGTTGACGATCATCTGGTCGCCCTCGACGCTCACCTGCGCGTTGAACTTGCCGTGCGCGGTGTCGTAACGGGTCAGGTGCGCATTGGTTTCGGCGTCGCCGAGATCGTTGATGGCGACGATCCGGATTTCGTCGTTGCGACCCGATTCGTACAGTGCACGCAGGATGTTGCGACCGATGCGGCCGTAGCCATTGATCGCGACCTTGATCGCCATGACGCTCTCCGGAAACAAAACAAGGGGACGAGAATTCTACCGTCTGGGCCCGCTGGCCGGTACCCCGAAGCCAGTCAAATTTGGGGCGCTGGCTAGCTAGACTAGGCTATCCCAGCAGTGGAATCGCGTCATGGAACCTTTACCACCGATCACCCCTAGCACGCGCGACCTTCCTGTTGCCGCACCGCGTCGACGCCTGTTTTGGCGGCTGCTGTTGCTGATGCTACTGCTCGTCGCGGTTCTATTCGCGGTCCTGATGTGGCGTTGGAGCACGCCACCACAGCCGTTTGACCCGTTGGTGAATGCGACGACGCGCGCCAGTGGTGACGCGGTGGTGGTGGGCACCATCACGACAGCCACGCTGGCGCGAATCGGCGAACTCTTGCTCGACAAAAACGGCGGTTATGTTTCCAACGACGTGCTGCCACCGAGCATTTTCCTCGACGATATGCCGAACTGGGAATTCGGCGTGATCGAGCAGGCCCGTGACTTGGCGCAGGCACTGCGGCGCGACTTTTCGCGCTCGCTGACGCAATCGATCGAAGACAAGGATTTGGCCGAAGCGCAACCGCTGTTCTCGACCAGCAATGACCGCTGGTTGTTGCCGTCGACCGAAAGCCAATATCGCGCCGCGATCGCGCATGTCGATGCCTACCGTGTGCGCCTCAGTGATGGCGACATGAATGATGCACAGTTCTACGCCCGCGCCGACAATCTGGCGACGTATCTGTCGATGGTCGAATCTCGCCTTGGCAGCCTGTCGCAGCGACTCTCAGCCGCAGCCGGCGCCATCCGCCAAGACACCGACCTGGCCAATGATCCGAGTGCGCGCCAATCGAAACCATCCAGCACCCCGCGCGAAGTCCGCACGCCCTGGCGCGAAATTGACGACATGTTTTACGAAGCGCGCGGCAGCTGCTTCGCGTTGGTGCATTTCCTCAAGGCGATCGAATTCGATTTCGCCGAGGTATTGAAGGACAAGAATGCAACGGTGACGCTGCGCCAGATCATCGCTGAGCTCGAAGCCACTCAGGAACCGCTCGGTAGCCCGATCATTCTCAACGGTTCGCCCTATGGCTTCTTTGCCAACCACTCGCTGGTGATGGCCAACTACATCGCTCGCGCCGACGCGTCGCTGATCGAACTGCGCAAATTGCTGGAACGCGGCTGAAGAATCGCGACCGCTGGGTCGTTTCTACACCAGCAAGCGCGGGGCAAACACCTGGGATTCGCGCAGGCTGCCAGCGAGGCGGAGCGCCTGCGCGAGGGTGCTGGCGGCAGCGGTGCGACCGACGAGGTTGGTCGACGCGAGGTAGAACACCCGCAGCGCAGTGCGCATTTCCGCCAGCGCGAGGTGGTCAGGAATCGCATCTTCATGCAGATCGCCGTCAAGCCAGTCGATCAGCATCGACAGCACATCATCGCCCGCATCCACCTGGGTGCGCGCCTCACTGAGCGCGAGGGTGATTCGCGCGATGCGATGGCCGAAATTGCGGAACAGGTCAGTGGCGAGGTGCGCCATGACGGTCTGGAAGACCTTGTGCGCGGCCGGCACCGCATCACGATGCGCGACCAAGGCCGAATCCGGAATCGAATGCAGGCCGAAATCCGCAAATGCACTGATTTCAGCCGGAATCGGTTGCGACTCCTCAATCGGTTCTTCCATCCCGACCAAGTGCGCCGGATACCGCGACAGCGCGTCGTAGCTCTTGGCCATCGCGAAATACATCGCCTTGGCGATGCGATGCCGTTCGTGCTCGTCGATCAGCTTGCGCTGCGCGGTGTGCAGCAGAAAACGGTTGACCAGAAACTTTGGCTCGACCGCACAGAAGGCTTCGCAAAAACTGAAGATGTCGTTGACACGATTGGCATTGTTCAATACATCGGTCAATGCCGTGTATACGGCACGACGGCGGTGATTGACACCGATCGCGGGCGGACTGCCACCACTGAGGAATGCTTGGGCCATCTGGCGATGATGGGGCCATCGCCGCGCGCTTCGCAAGCGATGGTCAGAAGTTCGGTTTGTTCGGGGCGGCCAGATAGCTCTCGATCGAAGCCATGATTTCGGCGCGTGCCGCTTCCGGCCCTTCCCAGCCTTCGACCTTCACCCACTTGCCCTTTTCGAGATCCTTGCAGTGCTCGAAGAAGTGCTGGATACGGTCGAGCGTGTGTTCGGGCAAATCCTGCACCGTGCCGATCTTCGAGTACGCGGGGAATACCTTGTCCACCGGCACCGCGATGATCTTGGTATCAACGCCGGCCTCGTCGGTCATCTTCAGCATGCCGATCGGACGACAGCGAATCACCGAACCCGGCAGCAACGGCAACGGCATAATCACCAACACGTCGGCAGGATCGCCATCGCCCGACAAGGTATGCGGGATGTAGCCGTAATTGCAGGGATAGCGCATTGGCGTCATCAGCACGCGATCGACGAAGATCGCGCCGCTGGCCTTGTCGACCTCGTATTTCACCGGTTCCGAATTCATCGGAATCTCGATGATCACGTTGATGTCGTCTGGCACCGCACGACCGCTTTCGACAAGATCCAGACCCATGATGTTCTCCGGCAACAAAGGGGAGCAATCCTAACGATACGGCACTGAATGCCGACTCTAGCGTCCAACAAAAACCCCGCCGAAGCGGGGTTCTTGTTGGTCTAGCGTTGATCGATGCGGTTACAGCAACGGGATCAACAGCAGTGCCACGATGTTGATGATTTTGATCAACGGATTCACCGCCGGGCCGGCGGTGTCCTTGTACGGATCGCCGACCGTGTCACCGGTCACCGCGGCCTTGTGGGCATCGCTACCCTTGCCGCCGTGGTGGCCTTCTTCGATGTACTTCTTGGCGTTGTCCCAGGCGCCGCCGCCGGTACACATCGAGATCGCGACAAACAGGCCAGTGACGATGGTGCCCATCAGCAAGCCGCCGAGCGCACCCGGGCCGAGGAACACACCGACCAGCACCGGGATGAACAGCGGCAGCATCGACGGGAAAATCATTTCCTTGATCGCGGCCTTGGTCAGCAGATCGACCGCCTTGTCATATTCCGGCTTGCCGGTGCCTTCCATGATGCCCTTGATGTCGCGGAACTGGCGACGCACTTCCTCGACCACGGCACCCGCAGCGCGGCCGACGGCCTGCATCGCATAGGCACCGAACAGGTAGGGATCATGCCGCCGATGAGCAGGCCGATCACGACCTTCGGATCATTGATCGCAAAGATCGCGTCCGAGTAGTCGGCGCCCATCTTGTCCTTGAGTTTGTGCGCGTAGTCCGCGAACAGCACCAGCGCGGCGAGGCCGGCCGAACCGATCGCGTAACCCTTGGTGACCGCCTTGGTGGTGTTGCCGACGGCGTCGAGGGCGTCCGTCACCTTGCGGATTTCCGGGCCGAGTTCGCTCATCTCGGCAATACCGCCGGCATTGTCGGTGATCGGGCCATAGGCGTCGAGCGCGACGATCATGCCGGCCATCGACAGCATCGAAGTGGCGGCGATGGCGATGCCGTAAAGGCCGGCCAATTCGTGGCAGCCCCAGATCGCGGCGGCGACGGCGAGCACGGGCAGTGCCGTCGACTTCATCGAGATCGCCAGACCGGCGATGACATTGGTGCCGTGACCAGTCACCGACGCCGCGGCGACCTGACGCACCGGCGCGTATTCGGTCGCGGTGTAGTACTCGGTGATGACCACCATCGCGGCCGTCAACGCCAAGCCAATCATTGCGCAATAGAACAGTGGCATCGCCAATTCGCTTGCAAACATCTGATTGGTGACGATGTAGAACGCGATCGCCGAGATGGCGCCGGAGACGCCAAGGCCGCGATACAGGGCGTTCATGATCTTGCCGCCTTCACGCGCCTTGACAAAATAGGTACCGACGATCGAGGCAATGATCGAGACTGCGCCGAGAATCAGCGGGTAGATGACGCCAGCCGAACGGTAGGTGTCGAACACGATGCCGGCAATCAGCATCGCCGCGATGATGGTTACCGCATAGGTTTCGAACAGGTCGGCGGCCATGCCGGCGCAGTCGCCGACGTTGTCGCCGACGTTGTCGGCAATCACCGCCGGATTGCGCGGATCATCTTCCGGGATGCCGGCTTCGACCTTGCCGACGAGATCAGCACCGACGTCGGCACCCTTGGTGAAGATGCCACCGCCAAGACGCGCGAAAATCGAGATCAGCGAGGCACCGAAGGCCAGACCGATCATCGGCTGCAGCGCGACTTTGAGCGTTTCCGCATCGATTGCCTTGCCACCCATCACGTACATGAAGTAACCGGCGACACCGATGATGCCAAGACCGACCACCAACATGCCGGTAATCGCACCGCCGCGGAACGAGACCGCGAGCGCCGCATTCAGGCCTTCAGTGGCGGCCTGCGCGGTCCGCACGTTGGCGCGCACCGAGACAAACATGCCGATGAATCCGGCTGCGCCCGAAAGCACCGCACCAATCGCGAAACCAATCGCGGTCGGCCAGCTCTTCAAGCCAAAACCGATGACCAGAAACAGCAGGACACCGACGACCGCAATCGTCTGATACTGGCGCTTCAAGTAGGCGTTAGCACCTTCCTGGATCGCCGCAGCAATCGACTGCATGCGCTCATTTCCGGCGCTACGCGCGAGCACCCATTGCACTGAAATCGCGCCATAGACCACGGCAAGCAAGCCGCAGGCAATCGCGATCCATAGACCGTTCTGTTCCAGCATTTCTGTCTCCCACAAGCAGAGGAACTCCGGCGGAACTGCCGGAAGCGATAGCAAAGCCCGCTGATTCTACGGGGTGGGATGAACGGCGGCAAACTGAACTTGGCCGTAAACGGATTCGGTTGCTAGGCTGCACGGCTTGTCCCGATACCGCCATGAAACGAACCCCGGACGATATCCCTGCCCTCACCGGACTGCGTGGACTCGCCACGCTCTGGGTTTTGACGCACCATTTCTGGGAATTCATTGGCTTCCCAAGCATTGCTGTGGGCGGTCTGGACCTGTTGCCGGTCATCAAGAACGCGTATTTCGGACTGGACATGTTCTTTGTACTGTCCGGCTTCTTGGTCGTGCGCCCTTACATTCGCGCTGCACAGGGGCTGGGACGAATGCCGTCGTTCGGACAGTACCTGCTGCGCCGCGCCAAGCGCGTTGTACCCGCATACTGGGCCAACGTCACCTTGCTCGCAGTGTTCATCGGAGTCGGCACCGGCCAGTCTCCGATGAGCACGCTCGAATACTTCGGCTATCTCGGCTTCCTGTTCTGGTACACGCTTCCGGATCAGACGATGATGCTGAATCCAGTGTGGTGGACGTTGCCGGTCGAATGGTGGGCGTATTTCTTGCTGCCGCCGCTGGTACTGGCCTTGAAGCGGCTTCCGATCTGGCTGTGGCTAGGCTTAGTGCTGACGTTCGTGCTGTGGACGCGCTGGAACTTGGTCCAGCACTTCTTCGCCGGCGACACCTCGTTCTGGTGGCAACCACTGGATTTCCGCCACCTACGGTCACGCTTCGACCAGTTCGCCATCGGCGTGCTCGCAGCATGGATTTTCGAGCGCGGTGTGAGCGCCGAACAGGCGCGCCGAGTCGGATGGTGTGGACTGGCACTGTTCGCGATCGTGTTCGTCCACGTCGGTTGGTTCGTGCCGCGCTGGTTCGAAGACGCGATCCGACCCTGGATGTATTTCAACTACACCGCAGCAGCAGTACCGCTAGCGATGATCATTCTGGCAATGGCGGCAGGCTGGCGGCCGCTGGCGCGATGCTTCGAAGGGAAAGTTGCGCTGCTGTCCGGCGCCATGAGCTATTCACTGTATTTGTGGCATTTCCCGATATTTGTTTGGGTATTCAAATACGCGCCGATCGTTTCCGATTGGCCACTGCCGGCGCGCGGCTTCATCGCGCTGGTGCTTACCGCCGCTACAACGTGGACCGCCTACCCCTGTTCGAGCGACCGTTCCTGAGTCAGCGCGCCCGCAGTGACAATGCCGCCCAAGTCGCAGGACAATGACGTATGCACAGTCATTCCCACGATCCACACGGTCTTCCCCACGGGCACGGGCACGGCCATGACGACCCGCATGATCGACACGCCATTGCGCATGAAGGCAACAGCCGACGCTATTACATCGGCGTCGCGCTCAATATCGCATTGGTCGTGGTGCAGGCGTTGGTCGGCTTCTGGATTGGCTCGATGGCGCTGCTGGGCGATGCCGGGCACAACGCCGGCGATGTCCTCGGGCTGATTCTGGCGCTGTGGGCGATGCGCCTCGCCAGGCGCAAGCCGGACGCTCGTCATACCTACGGCTACGCGCGCTCGACGATCATGGCGGCAAACATTAATGCCGCCCTGCTGTTGGTCGCGAGCGGCGCACTCGCTGTTGAAAGCTTGCGTCGATTCGGCGAACCGGTGGCCGTCCCCGGATTTTGGGTGATGATCGCGGCCGGCGTCGGACTGCTCGTGAACGCCGGTTCCGCCGCAGTGTTCTGGGGCGGTAGCCAGCACGACAGCAATCTGCGTGCCGCCTTCCTGCATTTGGTCGCCGACGCGGCGGTGTCGCTCGGCGTACTGATCGTCGGCATCGTGCTGATGTTCAAACCCTGGTACTGGCTCGACCCGCTCGCCGGCCTGCTGGTTTCGGTCGCCATCGCACTGAGTGCCGTCAGTTTGCTGCGCGATTCACTCGATCTGGCTATGGACGCAGTGCCAAAGGGTCTCGACATCGCCACCATCGAAACCGCACTTCGCGGCGTATCCGGCGTGCGCCACGTGCACGATCTGCACGTCTGGCCGCTGTCGACCACCGTGAACGCACTCACCGCGCACGTCGAACACGACGGCTCGCGCGACAGCGACGCCCTGCTCCGCGACGCCGAAGCCGCTATCCAGCAACGCTTCGGCATCTCGCACACCACCATCCAGCTCGAAAACGTCGGCTGTGATCGGCATTGCGACTGATGCGGCCGATCAAGGTCAGACGCGTGAAGCAACGGCAGAGCCCGCACCAAGCGAGGCCTATTTGTCGGTAATCACATACTCCGCCAGCTTGCGCTTCACGAACTTCTTCGGCACGCGCAGGTAGGCAGGAATGCCGTTCGTGTAGGGCGGATACGCTTCGCCTGCGATCAACGGCTGTAGGTAATTCCGGCAGGCGGCGGTGATGCCATAGCCATCGCTGCGAATGAAGTTCTTCGGCATCATTTTTTCGTGGTTGGCGATCTTCGCCAGTGGCGCTGGTTCGATCCGCCAGCGATACGGCGTGTTCGACACCCGCCGGATCGTCGGCATCACCGCATTCATGCCGGCTGCGGCATATTCCACCGCAGCCTGACCGACTGCATAAGCCTGTTCGTCGTCGGTCTTCGACGCGATGTGACGCGCCGAGCGCTGCAAATAATCCGGTACGGCGAAGTGGTATTTGTAACCGAGGCGATCCTTCACCAACTTCGCGATCAACTCGCCGGCGCCACCGAGTTGCGCGTGGCCGAAGGCGTCTCGCGTACCGGTTTCGGCGAGCAGCCGGCCATCGGCGTAGCGCACGCCTTCCGACACTGCGACCGAACAATAGCCGTTGCGATCGACGCTGCGTTTCACCGCTGCGAGGAATTTGGTTTCCTCGAGCGGCACTTCCGGAAACAGGATGACCTGCGGCGGTTCGTTTGCCTTCTTCCCGGCCAGACCGGCAGCGGCGGCGAGCCAACCCGCGTGCCGACCCATCACTTCGAGCACGAAGACCTTGGTTGAGGATTCGTACATGGCCTCGACGTCGATGCTGGCTTCGAGCATCGAGATCGCCGTGTACTTTGCGGCCGAACCGAAGCCCGGACAGTTGTCGGTGATGACGAGGTCGTTATCGACCGTCTTCGGTACACCGATGCCGTGCAGGCCGTAACCAAGCTGCGCGGCGATCTGCGAAATCTTGTTCGCGGTGTCGGCAGAATCGTTGCCGCCGTTGTAGAGGAAATAGCGGATATCGTGGGCGCGACAGACCTCGATCAGACGTTCGTAGTGGGCACGGCTTTGCTCGATCCCCTTGAGCTTGAAGCGACACGATCCGAAGGCGCTGCCCGGCGTGGTGCGCAACTGACGGGACAGCTTCGCATCGAATTCCGAGAGGTCATACAACTGCTCGCGCAGTGCGCCGATGATGCCGTTGCGTGCGGCAAACACCTTGCCAATTGCCTTTTTGTGCTTGCGCGCCGTGTCGATGACACCGGCAGCGGTGGCGTTGATCACCGCGGTCGGCCCGCCCGACTGCGCGTACAGCAGGTTCCCTGCAGCCATGGAATGTTCCTTGTCAATCGTTGTCCCACCCGACTATCAACCAGACCGCCCATCCGATTCAAGCGTTTGATTTTTCAGCGTGAACGCTGCCCGCCCGGCTTCATTGACGCAAGCCGGGCCAGCCGCTACGGTGCCGGTCATCCCTCTTCATCCGAACCGCGTCCAGCCTCGCTTCCTGGCCGATTCGACTGCTCTGGAATTCTCATGCGCATCGTGTTTTTTGGCGCGCCCGGCTCCGGCAAGGGCACGCAGGCGGCAATCCTCAAGAGCACCTTTGGTATTCCGCACATTTCCACCGGCGACCTGCTGCGTGGCCATGTCGCGCGTTGCACCGAACTCGGGCGCAAAGCGAAAGCGGTGATGGAAGCCGGTCAATTGGTGTCCGACGATCTCGTACTCGGCATGCTCGAAGACCGCCTCGCCGAAGCCGATGCCAAGCCCGGTTTCATCCTCGATGGCTACCCACGCAATCTGGTGCAGGCCGACGCCCTCGGCGCCCTGCTCGCACGCATCGGCCAGCCGCTCGACATCGTGATCAAATTGAACGTGCCGCACGACGCCATCCTCGAACGCTGCGCCAAACGCTTTGCCGAGCAAGGCCGCAAGGATGACGATCCGGAAGTCGTGCGCGGTCGTCTCGCCGTATACAGCGAACAAACCGCACCGGTCGCGGCGTATTACTCGCGCACCGGTCAGCTGGTCGAGATCGACGGCGTCGGCGAATTGGCCAGCGTGACCGCACGCATTCTGGCGGCGGTTGAATCCGCAGCCTGACTCAGCCAGCGCGCGCAAGCGTGAAGCGCAGATGATCACCCAGCTGTTCTTCCGACACGAACCGATGGCCCGCGCGCAAACAGAATGCGCGCACGTCGACGCTGGCCAGCGGGTCGGTCGCAAGCAATACGATATGCATCCCGGGCGCGAGCCCGCGCAGCACTGCACGCGCCTGCAACACCGGGTGCGGACACAACAAGCCGCGCGCATCGACCGTAACGAACTCATTCGGTTCCATCACGCCATGATGCCATTGCGAGGCCGCTGACATGAATGTCTGGCTGACGCTGATACGCGATCTGTTCCGGTTTCGCCGTGGTCCGGCCGATGTGCCCTACGTGCCAAGCCTGCTGTTCGCACTGTTCGTTGCGATGATCATGATTGATGCCGGGGCCGCACGCGCGTTAACCGGCCAAAACGGCAACCCGATGCTGGCCGCCGCGAACAACGGTGTGGCCCTGCTGCTGATTCACGTTCTGCTGAAGATTTCGGGTAAGCCGGCGCGCTTCATGCAAACCGCGACTGCTCTGCTGCTGGTGCGCGTGGCGCTGTCGCTGCTGACGCTGCTGCTGATGTCCGCGGTGTTACCGATACCGAAGGACCCAGAAGGACCTTCAGCCCTTGCAGGCCCTGCTGATGGCGCTAATGCTGCCGCTGTTGATTTGGTACATGGCGCTGCGCGTGCATATCCTGCGCCATGCGCTGGAGGTCGTCTGGCCGCGCGCGCTTGGACTGGTGTTGCTGATCGCCGCGGCCGAGTTCGTGATTGCCCTTCTTTTCGTACAGGCCTTTCGATGACCCTGCATATCCTCGGAATCTGCGGCACCTTTATGGGCGGCGTCGCCGCGTTGGCGCGGGAACTGGGCGAGACCGTCGCCGGTTCCGACCAGAACGTTTATCCGCCGATGAGTACCCAATTGGAACAGCTAGGCATCACGCTGATGCAGGGCTACCGCGCTGAGCACCTGCAACCCGCACCGGACTTGATCGTCGTCGGCAACGCCATCTCGCGCGGCAATGCCGCGATGGAATACGCACTGGACCGACGCCTGCGCTACATCGCCGGGCCGCAATGGCTGGGTGAACGCGTAGTCGCATCAGAGCGCGTGCTGGCCGTTGACGGCACGCATGGCAAAACCACCACGACGCGCCTGCTCGCCTGGATTCTTGACACCTGCGGAGTGCGGCCCGGATTTTTAGTGGGCGGCGTACCCGAGAATTTTGGTGTCTCTGCGCGTTACGGCGCCGGCGATGCGTTCGTGGTCGAGGCCGACGAATACGACACGGCGTTCTTCGACAAGCGCTCCAAGTTCGTGCACTACCGGCCCGAAATCGCGATTCTCAACAATCTCGAATTTGACCACGCCGACATCTTCGACACGCTGGCCGATATCGAACGTCAGTTCCATCATTTGGTGCGTACCGTGCCCGGTAATGGCCGCCTGATCGTCAATGGTGAAGACGATGCGCTCGCGCGCGTACTCGCCAAGGGCTGCTGGACGCCGGTCGAGCGCTTCGCGATCAACCGCGACGCCGAATGGCGGGCTGAATTATTGGCCGCAGATGGCAGCGCATTTCGCGTCTATTTGCGCGGCGTGGCGATCGCTGATGCTGATTGGCAAAGCCTCGGCCGTCACAACGTGATGAATGCACTCGCTGCGCTAGCGGCGGCAGCGGCCTACGGCATCGAACCGGCCGACGCAGTCGCAGCGCTGTCCGGATTCCGGAATCCGAAGCGACGCATGGAACGGATCACCGATACAAACGGCATCTGCATTTACGACGACTTCGCACACCACCCGACGGCGATCACAACCACCTCGCCGGATTGCGCGCGAAGGTTGGCGACGGCCGCATCGTGGTCGCGATCGAACCACGTTCAAATTCGATGCGAATGGGCGCGCACGCCGATGGCCTGGCGCCGTCGCTCGCCGATGCCGATGTCGTCGTCTTCCTTGCGCGCCCGGAACTGCCCTGGCACGCCGATCAAGTGATCGCGGCCGTGCGCGGTGCCGCAGTCGCGGTCGCCACCGTCGATGCGTTGCTCAACGAGTTGCAGGCACGCACGCACCCGGGCGACACCGTGGTGTTCATGTCCAACGGCGGCTTCGACGACGCACCGCGCCGTTTTGCCCGCTTGATCGGCGCATGAGTCGCGACCGGCTACCGCTGTTTCCGCTGAACTCGGTCTTACTTCCCGGCGCTTGGCTGGATCTGCGCATTTTCGAAACGCGCTACCTCGATCTGGTGCGTGATTGCAGTCGGCATGGCACCGGTTTCGGCGTGGTGCTGATTGGCGAAGGCACTGACACCGGCGTCGGCCAGCTCATTCGCGACATCGGCTGCGAAGCCCGCATCATTGATTTCAACACGCTACCCGATGGCCTGCTCGGCATCCGCGTCGTCGGCATGCGCCGGTTTCAAATGAACGACAGCAGCATTACAGAGAATGGTTTGCGCATTGCCGACGTCGAATGGCTGGCGCCAGCTGCCGTGATCCCGGTACCTACCGAATACGCCGTCTTGGTGACGATCCTCGAACGCCTCGCCGAACATGGCGACTCGCAACTCGCGGCCGCCGAGAAGGCACGCTTCGACGAAGCCGACTGGGTGAGTTGGCGCGTCGTCGAACGCCTGCCGCTGGAAAACGCTGAAAAACAACAGGCGTTGGCACAGAACGACCCTTGCCAACGCCTGCAGTGGATCATCGAACAGCTACCGCGGTTCCAAGCCGACTAAACGCTCAGAACCTCAGAACAGCCGACACGCCGACCAAGATCGGGTCGACATGGGCAACGCCGACACCAGCGCCATTCACCGCCACATCGGTATCCATGTCGATCCAACGGACCTCGCCGCGCAGCGCGAACTGCTCGGTCAGATCGAACTCGACGCCAGCCAGTGCCGCCAAACCAGAGGAGTCGTCGAGGGTGGTGTTGGTTCCGGCGATCGGACCGAATTCGGTCTCGTCGCTGAAACCGGTGCGGTTAAGACCGAGCCCGAGGTATGGACGGAACTTTTCACCATTGAACGTGTACTTGCCGGCTACCGTCAGCGGCGTGGGTGATCTCCAGCGACTTCGCTCCATTGAGGCTGACGTCATGATCGAAGCCGAAACCATATTGCACTTCGACGCTCCAGCGATCGTTGAACGCGTATTCGCCGGCCACCGTGAAGTTCGTTTCGCTATTGACTGATACGTCGAGTGCGCCACTAGCAAGCGCACCATTATCGGATGTCGGATTCAGGTTGCGCTGATCGAGCGCGAAGCCTTGGCGGACGCCGACAGCGGCAGAGCGCCAGGCCGCATGGTGTTTCGGATTGCGGTGTTCATCGGGTTCTCCTCCGTTGTTGTGTGTCCCTTGCGGGTGAGCACATTCAACAGCGGACGACCTCAACAAAACGCCAACAAATCGTCATGGCCGACATCACATCCGCGAAGCGGACGTGAAGTCACTCGGGCCGATAAATCTCAGCGCCCTGTTCGCGGAACTCGCGCGCCTTCTCGGCCATGCCGGCTTCGATCGCTTGCGCCTCATCGACGCCCTGCTCTGCCGCGAACTCGCGCACATCCTGGGTGATCTTCATCGAACAGAAGTTGGGGCCGCACATCGAGCAGAAATGGGCGTGCTTGGCGGCGTCTTTCGGCAGCGTTTCGTCGTGGAATTCCTGCGCCTTTTCTGGATCGAGACCGAGGTTGAACTGGTCCTGCCAGCGGAACTCGAAGCGTGCTTTGCTGAGCGCATTGTCGCGCGCTTGCGCACCCGGATGACCCTTGGCGAGATCGGCGGCGTGCGCCGCGATCTTGTAGGTGATGATGCCGTCGCGCACATCTTGTTTGTTAGGCAGTCCCAAGTGTTCCTTGGGCGTGACGTAACAGAGCATCGCCGTGCCATACCAACCGATCATCGCCGCACCGATCGCGCTGGTGATGTGATCGTAACCCGGCGCGATGTCGGTGGTCAGTGGGCCAAGCGTGTAGAACGGCGCCTCACCACATTCACGCAACTGCTTGTCCATGTTCTCCTTGATCAGTTGCATCGGCACATGGCCGGGGCCTTCGATCATGGTCTGCACGTCGTGCTTCCACGCGATCTTGGTCAGTTCACCGAGCGTTTCGAGTTCGGCGAACTGGGCGCGATCATTGGCGTCAGCGATCGAGCCAGGACGCAGACCATCGCCAAGCGAGAAGGCAACGTCATACGCCTTCATGATCTCGCAGATGTCTTCGAAGTGCGTGTAGAGGAAGCTTTCCTGGTGATGCGCGAGGCACCACTTGGCCATGATCGAACCACCGCGCGAAACGATGCCGGTGACGCGACGCGCAGTCAGCGGCACGTAGGCGAGACGCACGCCAGCATGAATCGTGAAGTAGTCGACGCCTTGCTCCGCTTGCTCGATCAGCGTGTCGCGGAAGATTTCCCAAGTCAGATGCTCGGCGCGACCGTCGACTTTTTCCAGCGCCTGATAGATCGGCACGGTACCGATCGGCACCGGCGAATTACGGATGATCCATTCACGCGTCTCGTGAATGTGCTTGCCGGTGCTGAGGTCCATCACCGTGTCAGCACCCCAACGGATCGCCCAAACCATCTTCTCGACTTCTTCGGCGATCGAACTGGTCACCGCAGAATTGCCGATGTTGGCATTGATCTTCACGCGGAAATTGCGGCCGATGATCATCGGCTCAGATTCCGGGTGGTTGATGTTGTTCGGGATGATGGCGCGACCACGCGCCACTTCGTCGCGCACGAACTCGGGCGTGATCAGCGATGGAATCACGGCACCGAAGGATTCACCCGGATGCTGCTTTACCGCACCCGTCGCTCGCAACACATCGATCTTCGCGTTCTCGCGGATCGCGATGTATTCCATTTCCGGCGTGATTACACCGCGTTTGGCGTAGTGCATCTGCGACACGTTCGCACCGGCATTGGCAACGCGCGGTGCTTGAACACGCGGGAAGCGCACGCTGGCAAGCTTTGGATCGGCCGCGCGCTGGCGTCCGTAATGCGAGCTCAAGTCGGGCAGCCGCTGGCTATCTCCGCGCGACACGATCCAGGACGCGCGAAGCTCGGCAAGGCCGGCGGTCAAATCGATCTTCACCGCATCGTCGGTATACGGGCCCGAAGTGTCATACACCGCGAACGGTGGGTTTTTCTCAGCGCCAAACAGCTTCGGTGTATCGCCGAGCACGACCTCGCGCATCGGCACGCGAACACCACTCGGTCCTTCGACATGGATTTTGCGTGAGCCTGAAATCGGCTGCGTCACCGCTTCCGACAATTCACTGGTTCGACGGATCAGATCGGACGGCAGAGCATTCATGGCAACTCCTCAGTTCACGGATGCGGAGTGCCGACAGCGGTGCCTCAGCCGGTGTCTTCGCTTCCCTACGCCGATACGAATCGGATCAGGTTCAAAGGGTCTCTCTCAGCCGGCACATGGCGCGGCACCCCCGCAGGCGCGCATTGAACCACGAAGCACCCGCTGCGCGAAGTCGACTGTCTCTGACTGACCCGCAACAACGCGTCCAATGGACTCAGGCAGAGGCAGCGGCGACCAGATCGCTGGTCTGTCGTCCGACCGCTATTTACCTAGCCTGGACACGATGCCATCGCACACCATGGCCGGATAGTCTGGCAATGTGCGGAACACCGGTGCCGACAACATCGTCTGATAGCGTGCATCATCCAGATCGAGCGCACGAATATGTGCGATCAAATGATCCGGTCCATCGAAGTCGAGCGCATGGATGAATGCATCGGGGTTGAAGTCGCTGCACGCATCCCGTGCACCGAGATAGATCGGCACACTGCCAGATGCTAGTGGTTCGAGCAGCTTTTCGGTGACGTATCCGGGCTGGATCGTGTTCTCGAAGGCAATGGTGTAACGATAGGCACCCAGCTCATGCACCTTGGACGCCATGCGATAGCCGGTGTTGTTGAGCAAGCTGCCGGTGCTGTCGACTCGGCGATAGCGTGACAAGCGAGTGAAGAAGTCGATGCGCGATTGCACGGCATGGCGATAGGTGAAATTGCAGAAGCGCACTTGGCGCGCCATCGAACCCGTACGCGCGCCAACAATACTGGTCCGCAACGGATGGGTAGCGCCGGCGAACAGCGTGACACCCGCGCCGGCACGCGCGTGGCTGCCTTGGCCAAGGTCGGCGCGATCGGCAATGCGATACGGCGTGCCAGTCTCGTCCCAAATGAGATAGATCGCCCATAACGGCAGGCGCGCATAGTCGGGTTGCGGCCGAGGATCGAATCCGAACCTTGGGTCCGGCGTGCCGCCAGCATCGACCGGTTCACCCGAATAGGCAACGAGCAGCGGCTTCCCGGTAAATTCATCGCGTCGCGGCGGCGCTCCGAAAACACTGTAAATGACGACATCCGGCCGATCATCGACGCGCAACACATCAAACTGGCGCGACAGAGCGAATTCGAAGAAGTGGTCCTGCGGCATGCGCTCGGGATCGAACTCGGGCCAGAAGTTGCGGTAACAAACTCGCAGCGTTGGCTTGTTCATTGCCTGCAGTCTCGGTTCAGCGACGCCCATAAGCGCGCAGGAACAGATCGACAACGCTGTCGATATGCGCGGCGATTTCTTTGCGCCGCACCGGTGTGGCACAGCCGCATAACTGCTTGAGATGACCAATACCCTTCAGCAAGCAAAAAAAATGCTGCGCGGCACGCGCGGGTTCGGGAATATCGAGTTGCTTTGCTGCGATCGATTGTTCGAGAAACCGCTCGAATACGAACAGTGTCTTGCGTGGGCCGGCGTCAAAAAACAACTCCGACAGATGCGCGTCTTGGCCAGCGTTTGCAATCATCATGCGGTGCAGAGACAGCGATTCTGGACTGTGAATCAGGCCGTGGAAGCCATGCGCGATCGCCAGCAACGCATCGCGCACTGGGGTTCCCGGCGGCACCTTGAACAGGCCGGCCGGCATCTGTTGCTCGCACTTGGCCTCGACCGCCGCCTTGAACAAGGTGTCCTTGTCGCCGAAGTGGCTGTAGACCGTGAGCTTGGAGACATCGGCAGCTTTCGCGATTGCGTCCATGCGGGTGCCATCGAACCCATGCGTCGCAAACAGCCGCTTGGCCGCATCAAGAATGGCCTCGTGCTTGCCCATATCCTTGGGCCGGCCCGGTGGCTGCGGTTTTTTTGTCGACTCGGACTTCACGGGCCTGATCATAACAATACTGGACAGTTCGGTTTAGTATTCTTACTATACCGCCCAGTTTATTAACCCGTCTACCGGAATCTGCCATGTCCTTGTTCGCGCGCCCGCTCATTGCTGCACTGTTGTCCTCGTTTGTTTTCGTCGCAGCAGGTTGTGGCGGTGGAGGCAAACCGACAGAGGCAATCAAACCGGCGATCGTCGTCAAGCCGGTACCACTGGAAGCACTGGCGATCGAAACCTATGCCGGCGATGTGCGTGCGCGCGTGCAGAGCACACTCGGCTTCCGCGTCGCCGGCAAGATTCAGTCGCGCCTGGTCGATGTCGGCGCGCGCGTGCGCAAGGGACAAACGTTGGCGATACTGGTGCCGGATGATCTCGACTTGCAGGTCAATGCCTATGCGGCGGCGGTCGCATCAGCCGAAGCCAACCTTGCACTGGCGGATGCCGAACTCGAGCGCCATCGCCAACTACTCGACAAGAAGTACATCAGCCAAGCGTTGTTCGATGCGCGTGCAAACCAGCAAAAAGCGGCAGCGGCTGGGTTGGAACAAGCGCACGCGCAACTCAAAGTGGCGCGCAATCAGACTGCTTACACGCAGCTCAACGCCGATGCCAGTGGCGTCATCACTCAGATCATGGCCGAGGTCGGGCAGGTCGTTGCAGCGGGTCAACCGGTGGCTGCGCTGGCGCACGAAGGCGAACTCGAAGTCGCCATCGACGTGCCCGAGTCTCGTGTTGGTGAGTTCAAACCGGGCCGAGTCGTGATTGCCGAGATGTGGGCAGCGAGTGGCAAACGCTACCCGGCCACCATTCGTGAAGTCTCGCCACAAGCCGACCCGGTGACGCGCACCAATGCCGTGAAAGTCGCGTTCAATGCACCCGATGGCGACGTGCAGCTCGGCCGCACCGCACGCATCTTTCTGACCGATGCCGCACGCGCGTCATCGGTTTTGGTGCCGCTCTCGGCAGTGCACGAGAAAGACGGCAAGCCGGCAGTCTACGTCGTCGATACGAAGACAAAACGAGTGGCGCTGCGTGAAGTGACGCTCGGCATCTACCGCGAAGACGGTGCGACCGTCACCGGAGGCATTGCCGCCAGCGACTGGGTGGTCGCTAATGGCGTACACAAGTTGCATCCCGGACAGGCGATCAAACCGATCGATCGCGATAACCGCCCGGTGACGCTGTGAACGGTTTCAATCTCTCCGAATGGGCACTGCGTAATCGTCCATTAGTCCTTTACTTCGCGATGGTGTTCGCGATCGCCGGGATTTGGTCGTACATGCACCTCGGACAAAGCGAAGATCCACCTTTCACGTTCAAGGCGATGGTGGTGCGCACCACGTGGCCGGGTGCGACCGCAGAAGAAACTGCGCGTCAGGTGACCGAGCGCATCGAAGAAAAACTTCAGGAATTGCCACAGCTCGAGTTCATCCGCAGTTATTCGCGGCCAGGCGAATCGAACGTATTCGTGGTTGCCAAGGATTCGCTGTCATCGAAGGAGATGCCGGATCTGTTCTATCAGGTGCGCAAGAAGATCAATGACATACGCCACACCTTGCCACAGGGCTCACAAGGCCCGTTCGTCAATGACGAATTCGGCGATACCTTCGGCAATATCTATGCGCTGGTTGGCGATGGATTCGACTACGCGTTGCTGAAGGCCTATGCCGAGCGCGTGCAACTGCAACTGCTGCGCGTGCCAGACGTGGCCAAGGTCAGCTTGGTCGGCTTGCAGGACGAGCGCGTCTACGTTGAGATCTCGAACGCCAAAATCGCAACTTTTGGTCTCGATTTCGGCACTGTCGTACAGCAACTCGAGCAACAGAATGCGGTGACCGCTGGCGGTAGCTTCGAAACCGAACAAGACCGTATCTTCGTGCGCGCCAGCGGCGCCTTCGAGTCGGTCGATGCGATTCGCAACATTACTATTCGCGGAAATGGCCGGCTGTTCCGACTCGGCGACGTTGCCGAAGTCCACCGTGGCTTTGTCGATCCGCCCGCGGCACGCATGCGTTTCAAAGGCAAAGAAGCGATCGGCCTGACCGTAGCGATGAAAAAAGGTGGCGACATCGTGCGCCTCGGTCGCGCACTCGACGAAGCAACTGCCAGCATCGAAAAAGATCTACCGATCGGTTTGGAGTTCGGCCGCGTCGCCGATCAACCGCGCGCGGTGCGTAACTCGATCGCCGAGTTCGTGCGCACCTTGGCCGAGGCCGTCATCATCGTGCTCGCGGTCAGTTTTTTCTCGCTTGGCTACCGCACCGGTCTGGTTGTCGCGCTGTCGATTCCACTAGTGCTGGCGATGACTTTCGCTGCGATGAAATTCTTCGACATCGGTCTGCACAAGATTTCGCTCGGCGCACTTGTACTTGCACTTGGTCTATTAGTCGATGATGCGATCATCGCCGTAGAGATGATGTCGGTGAAGCTCGAACAGGGCTACGACCGTATTCGCGCCGCTGCGTTTACGTATTCGAGTACCGCATTTCCAATGCTCACTGGCACGCTGGTCACCGCGGCTGGCTTTCTGCCGATCGCAACCGCGCAGTCCGGTACCGGCGAATACACGCGCTCGATCTTCCAGGTCGTGACCATCGCGCTGATCCTGTCGTGGATCGCTGCGGTCGTGTTCATTCCGTATCTCGGCTACCGCTTGTTGCCAGACGGCGACAAGCTCAAAGCCGCGCATGCCGGGCATGATCTATACGACACTAGGTTCTATCGCCGCTTCCGTGAAGTGTTGGAATGGTGCCTGGATCATCGCCGCACGGTGATCGCGGCGACGGTACTCGCCTTCATCGTCTCGCTTGGCTTGTTCCGCTTCGTGCAGCAGCAGTTCTTCCCGGCTTCGACCCGGCTGGAGTTGATGGTCGATATGAAGCTGCCCGAGGGTAGTTCACTGCATGCGACCGAACACGCAGTGACCAAGCTCGAGCGTTACCTCGACCAGCAGAAGGGAATCGAGAACTACGTCGCCTACGTCGGCACCGGCTCACCGCGCTTCTACTTGCCGCTCGACCAACAACTGCCGCAGGCCAGCTTCGCGCAATTCGTGGTGCTGACTGAGTCGATTGAGGCGCGCGAGGCTCTGCGCGCTCGCCTGATCCAGTTGTTCGAAGATGACTTTACCGAATTGCGCGGCCGCGTCACCCGTCTGGAAAACGGTCCACCGGTTGGCTTCCCGGTACAGTTCAGAGTCATGGGCGAAGACATCCCGACGGTTCGCCGCATCGCCCGCGAGGTTGCTGGCGTGATGCGCGCGAACGCGGACATTGCCAATGTGCACCTCGACTGGGAAGAACCGAGCAAGGTCATCCGCCTGAACATCGACCAAGGTCGTGCACGACAGATGGGTGTGAACTCACAGCGCCTGTCGCAGTTCATTCAAAGCTCGATTTCAGGCTCGCGCATCACCCAATATCGCGAAAACGACGAAATCATCGATGTGATGTTGCGTGGGCCACTCGAAGAACGCGCGAAGCTGTCCTTGCTCGACTCACTGGCAATCCCGACCGAATCTGGAAAGTCGGTACCGCTGGCGCAAATCGCGACCATCGAATACGGGCTTGAGGAAGGCATCATCTGGCGCCGTAACCGTTTGCCGACGGTGACCGTGCGTGGCGATGTCTATGGTCAGGTGCAGCCGCCAACCGTCACGAAACAAGTGGACGCGCAACTGGCGCAACTACGTGCGAATTTGCCATCAGGCTACCTGCTGCAACTCGGCGGCACAGTCGAAGACAGCGCGCGCGGCCAAGCCTCGGTCAATGCCGGCGTACCCTTGTTCATCTTGGTCGTGCTGACCCTGTTGATGCTCCAGCTGAAGAGCTTCGCGCGCACCTTTCTGGTGTTCATGACGGCACCGCTGGGCATGATTGGCGTGACCTTATTCCTGTTGTTGTTCAACACGCCGTTTGGTTTCGTCGCGATGCTCGGCACGATCGCGTTATCCGGCATGATCATGCGCAATTCGGTGATTCTGGTCGACCAGATTGACCATGACATCGGCGATGGCATTGCGCCTTGGGATGCCGTTGTCGGCTCGACGGTTCGGCGCTTCCGACCGATCGTGCTGACTGCGCTCGCCGCGGTGCTGGCGATGATCCCGCTGATGCGTAGCGCCTTCTTCGGACCAATGGCAGTGGCGATCATGGGTGGCCTGATCGTCGCAACTGCATTGACCTTGTTGTTCTTGCCAGCGCTCTACGCGCAATGGTTCAAGGTCGAGCGGCCACAGATCAAGCCGACGGAGCTCGGCGATGATCCATGGCCGGGCGACGAGATCGAGGCCTGATCCGCAAATCGCATCGTTCAAACGTGTGACACGTAGAATGCTGTCACTGACTGGAAGGATCCAAAAGCATGCCCGACGCCAATCCTGCGACACCGCGCATCGGCTTGCGGACGTTTTGGCGACTCGTGATTGGCGCCGCGGCGATCGCGGTGATGCCGGTGGCAACGGGCGAAACCGGGACGCGCCATGAATGGGTATTGGTGCTCGCCAATATCCTGCCGTGGTGCCTGCCCTGGCTGCTGTTTCTGGCACTGTTGCGGCGTCCGTTTGCGGCGACCGTGCTCACCGCGCTGATTCAGATCGGCGTCTACGCCGCCAACGCGATCAAGCTGGAACAACTCGGACTGCCGATCTTGCCGGCCGACCTTGCGGCGCTGCACAACCTCTGGCATGCCCCGACTCTATTCCTGCGCTATGTCGATGTGCATCCGGCGTTCTGGGGCCTGCTGCTGTGCCTGCTATTGGCGTGGTTCGAGTCGCCGCTCGCCGGCTTGACGACACGCGCTCGGACCCTGACGGCGGTGATCGCGGTGGCGCTGATCACGTCGCTCGGTGCACGGCTGCCGCCGTGGCCGGCGCTGTATGGGCGACAGCAACTCGGCATTCCGGTGTGGTTGCCCGCCGATGGCGCACGCGAAGCCGGCGCCATCGCACAATTCCTGCATCTGTATCTGACCACCCAGCAGGAGCTGCGCGAACTCGATCAGGGCGCCTTGCTCGCAGCCAAGAACTGGCTGGCTGCTCGGCCGGAAACGACACATCCCGCTGATGATTTGCCGGACATCGTGGTTATCCAGAGCGAGTCCTTCTTCGACCCCGGCGACCTTGTTGGCGTCGACACCGCCGCCTACGCGCCGCATTTGGACGCGCTGCGTCGACAGCATCTGCATGGACGCCTGACCGTTCCGGCCTACGGCGGCTTGACGACACGTAGTGAATTCGCGTTTCTTACCGCATTCCCGTTGCGCGGCGAGCCGGCACTGGAATACCCGTATCAAGCACTGGTTCATCGCGTAATGCCGGCGCTGCCTTGGGTGTTGCGCGAGCACGGCCTGGCGACGACCGTGCTGCATCCCTACGTACGACAGTTCTATCAGCGTGACGTCGCCATGCCACTGCTTGGTTTCGAACACTTCGTCGATGAGAGCGTTTTTTCGGCGGAAGACCGCCATGGTCATTACGTTGCCGATGCCGCGATGAATCGTCAAATCCAACATGAGCTCGGCGCGCCAGGTCATCAGTTCGTGTTTGCAATCAGTATCGAGAACCACAGCCCATGGGACAGTCCGAGACCGATTGGCGATGTCGCCTTGCCTGCACTCCCGCCGGCGATGACATTGGACGAACGCGGCGCGTTGGCCATGCGCCAATACCTGCACCATCTTGCCCGTGGCGACCAAGCGCTGGGCGAACTTGTCGACTGGGTCATGCAGCGTAACGAGCCCACCTTGTTGCTGTTCTACGGCGACCATCTACCGGCGATGCACTACGTCATCGAGCACTTGCCGTGGGACGACGGGCAGTTGGCGTTTCAGCAGACCACGCCGTGGTTGCTCGTCGATAACCGAAATCCACCTACGCGTGAACGTATTGATCTTGCGGCGTCCGAACTCGCGGCGCTGCTGCTGCATCAGGCCGGGATCGACACGGCCACGCCTTTTGCCGGCATCGACCGCCTGCGGCGCGCGCGCATCTGGGGAACTCGATGCCAAATGCGTCGACGACTGGCAACGGGCACTCGCCACCGCATCGATTGCCGGAGACGACGCCCGCTGATGTCGGCCACTGGCCACACGCCATCGATCAAAATGGAACAGCCGCATCCTGAGCGAAAAACGCCTGCACATCGGCGAGTTCGCGGGTGCGCGGCATCGGCGGCAGGCTGTCGATGAAGGTACGCCCGTAGCCTTGGGTGACGAGGCGCGGATCGCCGAACATCAGCACGCCGCGATCGTGGATGTCGCGGATCAGGCGGCCGGCGCCTTGTTTCAGCGCGATCGCGGCTTGTGGAATCTGCAACTCCGCAAACGGATTGCCGCCATGCTCGCGGATCGTTCGGATGCGCGCATCGAGCACCGGATCGTCCGGCGGTGCAAATGGCAGCTTGTCGATCACCACCACACTGAGCGCGTCGCCACGTACGTCCACGCCCTCCCAGAAACTCGCGGCCCCCAGCAACACCCCATGACCCGACGCACGGAAGGCATCCAGCAGCGCCGAACGCGGTGCGGTGCCTTGCACGAAGAGTGGGAAGCGCGAGTGCGCAAGCAACTCGGCGGCCTGACGCAGCGCGCGGTGCGTGGTGAACAGCAGAAATGCGCGACCATTCGAGGCTTCCAGCACCGGCATCGCCAGATTCACGACGGCGCGCGTGTGCTCGGGCGAATTTGGTGCCGGCAAGCCCTTGGGCAGATACATCAGCCCTTGAGTCGCGTAATCGAATGGACTCGCCAAGGCCAAGGTACGCGGCTGCTGCAAGCCCATCTGTCCAAGGTAGTGACTGAACTTGCCGGCGACCGCCAGCGTTGCCGAAGTGAATATCCATGCCGCGTTCAAGCGTTCGCGGAATTCACGCAGCGGCTCCGACGCATCAAGCGGCGTTGCGGTCACGGTGAGGTGGCGCTCGCTGGTTTCGTACCAGAGCACGTGGCCATCCGGCTCCGGATCACGCCACAACGATAATTGCTGTACGAATACCCCAGCGCGCGCGGCACAGGCAGCAAGGCCTTCGCTGGCTTCGGCCAGAAGATCGAGTGCCGCCGTCAGATCGTCGAGCGCCTGCGCAACCTGGTCGATGGCGTCGCGTACCGCCGACTGCTCCCGCAACGGCGGCCATGCACCGCGTGCCACCGCACCTTGCACCGCCAAGCGCAGTTTCTTGATTTGATCCTCGACCGCCGGCGCCACCCGCACCAGTGTCGAACGCGCGCCGGTGACGTCTCCGCTTTCGCGCAACGCATCCTGGGCGAGATCAGCGAGCTGTCGCGTCGATAGCGATTCACCGAAAAATTGTCCGGCGAGATCAGGCAACTGGTGCGCCTCGTCGACGATGAACAGATTCGCACCGGGCAGGATTTCGCCAAAGCCTTCGCGGCGAATGGCCAGATCAGCAAACAACAAATGATGGTTGACGACCACGACATCAGCTTCCTGCGCGGCACGCCGTGCCTTGACCACGAAGCAGTCGTTGAAGAACGCGCATTCTGAGCCGAGGCAGTTTTCGCTGGTCGAGGTGACGCGCGGCAGAATCGCCGCGTCTTCACTCAAACCATCACACTCGCCGAGATCGCCGGAACGTGTGGTCGTTGCGAAATCAAGCACGACGTTCAGTTCAGCAAGCATTGCGCGGGTTGGGAACTGGCCTTCGCGCTTGGCCTTGTCCAAGCGATACCAGCAGACATAGTTCGCGCGCCCTTTCAACAGCGCGATCTTGGCCGGTATGCCGAGCGCCCGGTGAACGCGCGGCAAATCGCGATGGAACAGTTGGTCCTGCAGCGCCTTGGTGCCGGTCGAAATAATCACCCGCTGTCCGCTCTGCAGCGCCGGAACCAAATAGGCGAACGTCTTGCCGGTGCCGGTGCCCGCCTCGACCACGAGTTCCCCGCCGTCGCGAATCGTCTCCTCGATCGCTGTCGCCATCTCCTGCTGCACCGTGCGTGGCGTGAAGCCATCGATCGCGAGGGCGAGCACGCCATCTTCAGCCAGCGTCGGCGCGGCGCGCAACACCTTGCTCACATCCGAATCGGTGCAGGCACCGGACAGGCGCTGGCCTTGCTGCGCGCATCGGACTCGCCGGCGGCGTCGTGCGATTCATGTCGTGCTGCTGCAACCGTCAACCAGTTGCGCACGCACAATTGACCGAGCTTGGGACCCATTGCTTCCGACTTGCGTGCATGCGCGATGGCATCGTCGAAGCGGCGCTCGGCCAGCGCAATTTCTGCGCGCCATTGCCACAGCGCCGGATCGTCAGGGGTGATTGCGAGCGCTGCATCCAGCGTCGCATCCGCCATATCGAACTGCTTGGCGGTCTCGGCTGCGCGTGCTTTCTGACGCAAGTCCTCAACCGCCGCTTCCTGCAGCGGCAACACTTCCACGTTCGAAGGCAGCTGATGTGCCTCCGCGCGAATCTCGGTAACCCAATCGCGCGGCGGCGGTTCCGCGGCCTTCGCTGCTGGCTTCGGCGGCGCCTTGGTTGCACAGGCAGCGAGCCCGAGTGCGGCGATCACGCACACTAAACGGCGGTATTCAACGTTCATCGGCATCATTCCGTTGGCCATCGATGGACGGTGGCTCACGCTGGAGGACACGGTTGCGGAACCAGTCGTCGATCGTCCAGCGGTCGCAGTCCATGTAGTCGCTCGGTTCGAAGCCGCGGATGAAGGGCAGCGCACGCGCGCCATCGCATTCGGCGCTGGTCGCGCGCTGCGTCGGCGGATCGATCCAGCGCACCACCGGATTGTGCCCGAGATCGAGTTGCAGCGGTTCGGCTCGGCAGCTTTGCGAACAGGCCTGCCCACAATCGCATCGCGCCCGTCGCGCCGTAGAAGCCGGTGCGCTTGTTGTCGTCGCGACCGAGCCAGACCACCGCCAAATGGCCCGCCAGTAAATCCGGCGTACCAAGAATCGCGCTGATCATCCGACGTACCGGTCTTGCCAGCGACATCTAGATCGCCAAGCCCCAGCCCGACGAGCGCTGCGCCGGTACCGCTGCGCGAGCCTTCCTGCATCGCGAAGCTGACCAGACGCGCCGCCTCGACCAGTTCGCCGGCACGCTGCGGTGCACGGTAACGGGCGATGGCGCGGCCATTGCGATCGATCACCGCAGTCACTGAGGACAACGGCAATAGATGGCCGTCAGCAGCGAGGTACTGGTAGGCCTGCGCGACCTGTAACGGCGTCATCTCGGTCGCACCGAGCAGCAGTGATGGATGCGGCGAGACGTCGACCCCGGCACCAGGCTTCGAGCAGACGTTCGACTTTCAGCCGACATCGAGGCCGAGGTGCACGGTTGCGGGGGTTGAGGAACGGCGCTAGCGCGTCGATTAATGCGACATCGCCATGTTCGAGGTTGTCGGCATTTCGCGGTTGCCAGATCTGGCCATTGCGCTGCCGTAGCGCACCGCGCGATCTGGCAACACCGTCATCAGCGACCAGCGTTCCGGCTGCGCAGCGCCACCAGATACACGAAGGGTTTGACCAGTGAGCCAATCGGGCGTGCCGCCATGGCTGCGCGATTGAAGCCCGGCCGTTGCGGATCGCGGTCGCCGACCACGGCTTCGATCGCGCCGGTGGCGGCGCGCGTCACCACCATCGCCGCTTGCAGACCACTGGTGTCTTTCGCCAGCATCTTTACCTTCTCGGTCACGGCGCGCTCGGCATAATCCTGTGTCGACGGCGCCAATGTGGTGTGAATGGCAAGACCTTCGCTGGACAGGTCGCCGGCGTCGTAGTCGCGCGCCATCTGTGCCTGCACCAGCTCGATGAACCCTGGATAGCGATTGCGTGCGATCGCGCCGTTCGGCGTCACGTTCAGGCCCAGACGCTGCTGGCCCTTGGCTTCGATGGCGCTGAGCAGGCCGGCCTCCTGCATTTCGCGCAGCACCAGGTTGCGACGCTTCAATGCCTTCGCCGGCGAACGCCGCGGGTCGTACAGCGACGGCCCCTGGATCATGCCGACCAGCAGCGCCATTTCCGTGCGGCGCCAGTGTTTCGAGGTCGCGCCCGAAATGGAACTCGGCGGCGGCGCCGATGCCATGCACCGACTGCGCGCCATGCTGGCCGAGGTAGACGTCGTTGAGATAGGCCTCGAGGATCTGCGCCTTGCTGTAGCGCGCGCCTCGATCATCAGGGCGAGACCGATCTCGTTGAACTTGCGCGCCCATTTCTTGCGGCGGTCGAGGAACTGGTTGCGCACCAGCTGCTGCGTCAGCGTCGAGCCACCCTGCGACAACTCGCCGGACTTGACGTTGACGAACATCGCCCGCCATGCCCCAGGGGTCGATGCCGTGATGGGTCGCGAAATCCTTTGTCCTCGACCGCGAGCAAGGTGCGCAGGAACAACGGCGGCACTTCGTCGAGCTTGACCAGGCGGCGCTCCTGGCGGGCCTTGCCGTAGAGCGTCGCGATGCGCGCCGGATCGATCTTCACCGATTCCAGCGCGCGTTTCGCAGCGACATCTTCCAGCTTGCCGATGCGACGGTTGGCCAAGGTGACGCGGATCCGCCGCGACGGCTGCGCACCACCGCCATCGACGAAGGCGCGGGTCTGGATCAGAAAACTGTTGCCATCACGGACATAACTGCCGGGCTGAATCGCGTCCGCACTTTGGCCATAGCGGGCAGCCTCAAGCTCCAACAGCAGGGTGTCGGCATCCAGGGCGCGGCCCGGCCGTAATTCCAGCGCGCGCGCAGACGCGACTCGGGGTATCGAAGCGCAGACCGTCGAAACCGGCGCGCACCAGTCGGTCCAGGTACCAGAAGTACGGGCCGAGGAAACCGATGGCGAGGCCGAGTGCAAGCCAAATCGGCACCCGGAACCAGCGATAGCACCTGCGCAACAGGTCGAGGAAACGGGTCAAGCGAACACCGAGGGCAAGGAGTGGCGTCGCAGTCTACCCGAGCGATTTTCAGCCTCGCATGGCGGGCCGCGGGCGATTCCGTGATAATTCAGGCAGAGCGCACCAATCCAGAGTGCGCAGCGCCCAAATCCGTGACCCATGCCCGCCCGCTCTGCGTGGCCGTGCTCGGCCAGCCTGACGAGGCTTGGCTGGGTGCGCTACTCGCGCAACTTCCCCCCGACATCGAACTGGTCGTGCTCGATGCACATGCGCGTGTCGCTGACAGCGTCGACGTCGGCCAGACCACGCTGCGTGTGCTCGCGAATGCGCTACTGCCGCCGTTCGCGATCCGTCGCCTGCGTGATGCTGCAGCAACGGTCACCGACTTCGATGTCGTCACCGCCGCCGATGTCGGTGTCGATGACCTGAATCCGCTGCCGGAAGCGCAACTGTTTTCCGGTGATGCAGTCACACTTGATGCGGCCTTGTGGTTGCTCGGTGCACGCAGCGCGCGGCCATGCAACGCGGCCACCGGCGCGCTGGCACTGCTCTGCGCTGGCGCTGCAACGCGTATCGCCGAAGGCCTGCCGCTGCGTTACGGCGTGCTCGATAGCCTGCATGTGGCGGCGCAGGATGCAACGCTGCGCGGCCCAGCGCCACCCGAACATCGGCATATCGCGGCACCGCAGACGGCGCTGTCGACACTGCGTGCCGAACTCGCGCGCGCACCGATCCTGCCCAATGTACGCCCGGGACTGGATCGTCGTGGCGTCGTGCTGCATGTGCTACATGGCTGGGGCGGCGGCGTCGAACAGTTCGCGCACGACCTCGCCGATGGCGACAACGAACGCTGGCATCTGGCGCTATTTTCGCGCGGTGAATATTCTCGCCGACGTTGTGGCGAAGCGCTGGAACTCGCGTTGCTGCACGATGGTCAAGCATGGCCGTTGGCGCGTTTCGAGTTGGCCGCGGCCATCGTGACCTGCGCCGTTGACAGCAGCGAATGGCGTGCCGTGTTCGAGCAGGTGCGCCGGCGCTTTGGTATCGGTAGCGTGATCGTGTCCTCGTTGATCGGCCATGCGCTGGACGCGCTCGATACCGGCTTACCAACCGAACTCGTCTGCCACGACTACTTCCCGCTGTGGCCGGTGCTACATGCTGACTTCAGCGCGCTCGATAACACCGCCACCGCACTGACTCAGGCGCTCGCGCAAGCGGTGTCGCCGGAAGCACCGTTCGCCGAACGCGAACCGGGGTTCTGGCAATCATTACGTGCCGCATTCTTGGTGCGACTGTCTAATGAACGCGTGGTGTTGAGCGCACCCACCGAAGGCGTACGCCGCAACTGGCTGCGCTTAGCGCCCGAGCTAGCAGCACACCGCTTCGAAGTCATCGGTCATGGCTTGCGGGACACGGGCGCGACGCCATTGCCGAAACCGCCGGTGCGTCCGCGCATGCGGATTGTCGTACTCGGACGCATCAACGGCGGTAAAGGCGAACGCCTGCTGCGCGCGCTGCTCGCGACTGATCTGCGCGAACACGCGGAACTGTTCCTGATCGGCTGCGGGCGCAGCGGCCTCGGCTTCCTTGGTGAACGCGATATCCACTTGGTCTTCGATTATCGTCGCGACGAGCTGCCGCAGTTGTTGGCGCGCATCGCCGCCGATGCCGCGCTATTGCCGGCGACTGTTGCGGAGAGTTTCAGCTACACGCTCAGCGAACTGCGCGCACTCGGTATCCCGACGATCGCGACCCGCCTAGGCGCTTTCGCCGAACGCATTACGCATGACCACGACGGCATACTTGTCGATCCAGATGCGAACGCGATCGCGGCGCTGGTCGCCGAGTTGCACGATGAACCGGGAGCGCTTGCGGCAATCCGCGAGCATCTTGCAAGTGCGCCGGCACAACCCGGCGTGATCGAGATGGCCACTGCACATCGCGCCCTACTCGTTGTTGCCGCTACCGCGCCGCAGTGGCAGCTGCAGACTGATGCCGCCGCTGCAACCTGGCGGCACGCACACTCGCTGCCGAACGCGAATGCGATGCGCGCCCGCCAGAGCGACCGCA
The DNA here is from genome assembly GCA_016708465.1 of Rhodanobacteraceae bacterium. Classification (GTDB taxonomy): domain Bacteria; phylum Pseudomonadota; class Gammaproteobacteria; order Xanthomonadales; family Ahniellaceae; genus JADKHK01. The sequence continues at coordinate 175,758 of JADJFT010000006.1, read as the reverse complement.
ACAAGGAACACGAACTGGTGCGGCGCATGGAATGGGCGCTGGATCGCGAACGCGAACGCGTGCGCGCCACCAATCTGGCCGAGCAGCGCCGCCAGGAATGTCAGCGCCTCGAAGGTGCAATCGATGCGTTGAACGATCGCATTGCCGTGCACGCCCGCGATTTCGCCGAGCGCAGCGACTGGGCACTGAATCTTGACGCCGAAGTGCAGCGCCTCGGCTTCGAATTGCGCGCGGCGCACGAACGCCACGAGGACGCGCAGCAACACTGGGAGCGCGGCGCTGCCCATTTCATGGCGCAAATCGCGCAACTCGAATCAGAAAAGGCTGACCTGCTCGGAAGTTCCAGTTGGCGGCTAACGGCGCCGATACGCGCGACCGTGACGACGCTTGGCAATGCGCGCGTACGCACCGGCTATCTCACGCGACGGCTGCTCGGTCTGCCGCCACGGCTACTACGCAGCCTGCGCAGCCGTGGACTCAAAGCGACGTTGCTGCGCATGCGCGATGGTGCCGGTGTCGGCAGCGGCGCGCCCGATCTGCCGACACCAGAATTGATACCGAACGTGGAACCCGGCAATGTCTTCGAACACTTCGTGATGCCACGTGCCGCAGCACCGCGCGCCAGCATCATTATTCCGATCTATAATAAATGGTCTTATACCGAAGCCTGCCTGCGCTCGCTCGCCAAGGAAACACAACGATCCGGATTCGAAGTCATCGTGGTCGACGACGGCTCGGCAGATCAGTCCGCCGAGCATTTGGCGCAGATCGACGGCATCACTGTGCACCGCAATATCGAAAACCTCGGCTTTGTCGGTTCCTGCAATGCCGGTGCGGCACTGGCGCAAGGCGAGTACCTCGTTTTCCTGAATAACGACACGCAGGTTGCACCGAATTGGCTGGACGCGTTGCTCGACACTTTTCAACAGCACGCGCGCGTCGGCCTGGTCGGATCGAAGCTGGTTTATCCGGATGGTCGCTTGCAGGAAGCCGGCGGCATCATCTTCAGCGACGGCTCCGGCTGGAATTACGGCCGCTTCGGCGACCCGCGCGATCCAGCCTGCAACTACGTGCGTGAAGTCGACTACTGCTCTGGTGCCGCGATCGCGATTCCTCGTCCACTATTCGAGCAGCGTGGCGGCTTCGATGCACGCTATGCGCCGGCGTACTACGAAGACACCGACCTCGCCTTTCAGGTCCGCGAAGCCGGTCTGCGCGTGCTCTATCAACCGGCCTCGACGGTGTTCCATTTTGAAGGCGTCACCGCCGGCACCGACACCACCGCCGGTGCCAAGAAGTACCAGGTCATCAACCAACAGAAATTCCTCGAGCGCTGGGCCGCGGTCCTAGCGCAGCAACCGCAGCCGGGCACATCGATTTCTTTGGCACGCGAACATCGTGTCGGTCGACACGTACTCATTGTCGATGCGACCACACCGCATCCGGACGAAGATTCCGGCTCGGTGCGCATGGTCAATCTGATGCAACTGTTGGTTGCATTGGGTGACAAGGTCTACTTCTTCGCCGAGAACCGCGCCTTCGATGGTCGCTACACCGAGGCGCTGCAGCAAATCGGCGTCGAGGCGCTTTATCACCCGTGGATGCCTGAACCGATGCGTTGGCTGCGCGAAAACGGCGCGCAGTTCGACGCCGTGATTCTGAGTCGCCACTACGTCGCCGCGCCGCTGTTGCAAGCGGTGCGCCACTATGCGCCGCAGGCGAAACTTGTGTTCGATACCGTCGACCTGCATTACCTGCGCGAGGAGCGCGAGGCCGCGCTCGCCGATCGCGATGATCTGCGCCGCCAAGCGGCTTCGACCAAAATGGCCGAACTGCGTCTGATCCGGCAAAGTGACGTCACGCTCGTGGTCAGTCCGATTGAGCAGGAACTACTACAGCGAGAAGCTCCCGGTGCGCGCATCGAAGTATTGTCGAACGTGCAAGAGTCGTCGGCCGCAGCACCGGCTTCGACGAACGCAAAGATCTATTCTTCGTTGGTGGTTTCCAGCATCCGCCAAATGTCGATGCCATGCTGTGGTTCGTGCATGCGATCTGGCCGCTGGTGGCGAAGGCGCTGCCAGACGTGCGCTTTCACATCGTCGGTAGCCGGATGCCGGAAGCGATTGCGGCCCTCGCCAGCGAGCGCGTGATTGTGCACGGCTTCATGCCGTCGCTCGACGAGATGCTCGATGGCTGTCGTCTGTCGGTCGCGCCACTGCGCTACGGCGCCGGCGTCAAGGGCAAAGTAAACCAGAGCATGGCGCACGGCCAGCCGGTGGTGGCCACCACCGTCGCAGCGGAAGGCATGTACCTGAAACACGAAGTCGATGTCTTGGTCGCCGATGCAGCAGACGCATTCGCTCGCGAAATCATTCGCCTGTACACCGACGAAACACTTTGGACCCGCCTTGCGGACGGTGGCCTCGCCAATATCGCAACGCACTTCTCATTCGCCGCAGCGACGCGGGCGTTGAAATCAATTTTGGGCTGATCTACGCGGCGATCTGGGTTCTTATGCGCCAACATCGCATCGACTTGAACGCCGTCCTCGCGGTCAAAGCCAGCGCCTGACCGACTGCTTGTAATGCATGAATGGCTCACCAAATTTCTCGCTGAGCAATCGTTCTTCCGGCATGATCTGAAATCGCGTGATGTAGGCCACAAAGACGACTACCGCAAATGCGCTCAGCGCATTCGCAAGGTACGCGCAAATGCCAAGCAAGATCATCACCATGCCGAGGTACATCGGATTTCTGGTGAATCGATAGGGTCCGCTCCGGACAATCGCCGTCGATTTGTCCGGTGCGAGCGGATTGATCGTGGTTCGGGCTTGTCGGAAAGCGATCAAGCCGGACAGATCCAGCGCAACACCGGCCACAACAAAAAAACCGGCGATCGGGAGTCGCGCAGGAAGCAGATACGCGAACTCGGGCGTCCATCGCGCGATTGCCCACGCGAATGCCGCACAGAGAATCGCAATAACGGGCGGTGGAATGGCATGCTCGAGCGAGGTCCATTTTTTCATGACGACCACCTGCAACTTGAATGCTTGCACTTCATGTACTTCATCGATTGATCAAACTCACGGAAGCAACACCAGTTTACCGATGCTCTGACCGGACTCGATACGGCGTTGCGCGTCGGCAGCGCCGTCGAGCGGGAAGCTCTCGACCGGCAATGGCTGCAGGGCGCCGGTCTCAAAATGGGTCATCAGCCAGCGCATGCCTTCACGCAAACGCGGTGCTTCCGATTGCAGGAAACTGAGGTTGGCGGCAATCACGCTGCGGTTACTCTGGGTCATGTCGAGCGGATTGAAGCGCGGCGTGCGCAGCCAGTCCCACGCCAGACGCAGCCAGTTCAGGCGGCCATTGTGCGGCAGCATGCTGTGGAAGCCATAAATGACCAAGCGCCCGGTCGCTGCCAGATGCGCGTAACTTTCCCCCAGCGTGGCGACACCGTTGGCGTCGAAGATGGCGTGATAGCCCTTGGGTGCATCGGCTTTCGCGACCGTCCACAAATCTTCATGCGTTTTGTCGATCACGCGATCCGCGCCCATACGTTGGCAGTGTTCGCGCTTGTGGGCGCTGCCGACGACGCCGGTGATATGGCATCCAGCGAGTCGCCCGATTTGAACCAGCGCCGAGCCAACGCCACCTGCTGCCGAATGCACCAGCCAGCGCTCGCCAGCGCGCGGATGCAGTTGCTGATGCACCATAAACCAAGCGGTGAGAAACACGGTGGGCAGGCTCGCGCCTTCGGCCATCGACAGTCTTTGCGGCAACGCAAACACCTGTTCCTGATCCAGACACAGATGACTGCTGTAACCGTTGAACAGCGTCAGTCCGATGACCGGATCACCAATCGCCCAGCGTGTGACACCTTCGCCAATGGCATCGATGCGCCCGGCCACTTCGAAACCGGGCGTGATTGGATAGCCGTGCAACTCGCGCGCCGACGCATACAGTCCCATGCGAATGATGCCGTCCGCATAGTTCACGCCGCAGGCTTCGACCGCAACGCGTACCTGTCCAGGACCTGGCAACGGGTCGGCGCAGTGCTCGACGCGCAGCTTCTCGTAACCGCCGGGTTGATCGATGCGTATGCGCTTCATGCGGTTCGCGGCGACGGTTTCCTGGCGCGAACGGCCATCACAATAAGTTCGCGAGCTCGGCCGTCACCGGAGAGTCGGGGGCGAGCTCACGCGCTTTGATGGCTGCTCGTTTGGCGTCGGTGGTCTTACCGGCGGCATTCAAGGCCTTGGCCTTGTCGACGTAAGCGCGAACCAGACGATCGCGCATGCCGGGAATGACGGCGTCATTCGCCGACAACTCGCGCAAGGCATCGAAGTATTCATAGGCGGCGTTCAAACGATTGCCGGTCATCGCCTGCTCGAACAGATCCTTGGCACGCGCCGGTAACGCCGCCATGCCGGCAATGGCTTCCGCATTTTTGGGATCAATGCGCAGCGCGTTGTTGTAGGCATCGATCGCGTTCTGACCGGGTTCGCCGAATAGGTCGCCATTGCGCGCATGGTCGCGGGCGCGAGACAGCATTTCGGCAAGTCGCAGTTGTTCGTCCGGGCCGACTGGGCGCGGGTTGTTGGCGATGTCACGCCGCTCCCTTGCCTCGCGTAATTCGAGTTTGGTCGTGCGCAATTCCGCTGCAGACGGAGCGAGTGCTTCGGCGCGATGAACGAGCTTGTCGGCGGCATCGAGATCCGTATCGGCGATCTTGGCGCGTGCCCGCTGCAACAATGCGTTGCCGATACGCGTGATGCCCTGCTTGGCCGGGACACTCAGCGGGTCACGCAGCAGCACGCTCTGATACAGCGCCAAGGCATTTGGTTCGCTCGGCGGCAACAGCGCGCCATCGGCGAACAGACGTGCGGCGCGACCCAGGTCACTACTCAGCGCATCGAGCGCGTTGCCTTGGCCTTCCGACAAGCGCGCTTTCAAATCGGATAACTGCGCAAAATTCGGGCTGATCATGGTGATCGACTGAATCGTCAGCATTGCGGCGGTGAGATCTCCGGCCTTCAATTCGCTATCGGCGCGCTCGCCCAGTCGTTCAAGAATCTTGGCGATACCGTTCGGCGCGATCGCATTCGCGGCATCGACGCTCATCACCTGCTGATAGAGCTCGAAGGCGCTGTCCGGATTGCCCACATAATTGCCTGCCGCAAATGCCGCTTCCGCTTTCGGAATCAGGTCATCGAGCCGAGTCTTGGCGGCTTCCGCCTCCTGCAGACGCGCCTTCAATTCGACGATCGCCTGGCCACCCTGCAGCAACTCCTCGGCCTCGTTCGCAAACGTCCGTGCGATGTCGAGATTGCCGCCGGCACGCGCTTCATCAGCGCGCGTGATCAGCACTGCACCAATGCGCTGGATGCCATCGCGCGCCTGGGTATTGTCGGAATCGATTTGCAGCACCGCATCGTAAAGGTCGCGGGCATTGCCCTCGCCTTCAATCAGGCGATTCGCGATCACGGCGGCGTCGGCGCGCTTCAGCAACGCGACGACATCAGACTCCGGCAGTAATCCGGCCAACTGCGCACGAAACACGTAGCCAGCAGCCAACGCTGCCACGAGCGTGACCACCACGAAATACGGCCACAGCCGTCGCGGCGCCTGCGAACTGCGCGGCAACGGCCGTTTGCCTTGCGGCACTGCCGGGGTGATGCGCGTGCGCGCGGCGCCATCGCTGACCGTGGACATGTCGCGCAGGTCGCCGAACGATGGTTCGGAACGTCCGCGCACCGGCTCGTTGTCCGGCGGCGGCGTCGGCAACCGCTGTGTGCGTGAGGCTTCGGCAAACACCCGACGGCGGTAAGCATCGTCCGGTGTGGCCAGATGCGGATACTGACCCTCAGCGATGTCGATTTCGATCTCGCGGATCGCTTCGGCGACCTCGCCGCCATCCTGGAATCGCTCCTCTGGCGTCTTCGCCATCATCCGGTTCAGCAGTGGCTGGATCGGAACCAAATGCGGCGACAACTTCGGCACTGGCTCGGTGATATGCATGATGCCGACAGCAAGCGGGTCATCGGCTTGGTAGGGCACTCGCCCCATCAGCATCTCGTACAACACACAGCCAAGCGAGTAGAGGTCGGCGCGACCATCGAGCGGGCGTCCGCGCGCCTGCTCCGGACTCATGTAGTGCGGTGTACCGATGACCGCTCCGGTGCGCGTCATCCGCGTCGCCGAGTCGTTGGCACGCGCGATACCGAAATCGGTCAGCGCCGAAGAACCGTCATCGCGCATCAAGATATTGTCGGGCTTCACGTCGCGGTGAACGAAACCCTTGCTGTGCGCATAGCCGAGTGCAGTCGCGATCTCGCGCACCACGCGCAGCACATAGGTCGGATCATCCGGCTTGCCATCTTCGTGATGTGCCGATCCACCCGCGACGAATTCCATCGCGATGTAATGAATGTCGCCGTGCTTGCCGACATCGTGCACGCCGACGACGTGGCGATGATGAAGTTTGGCGGCGATGCGCGCCTCGCGCAGAAAACGCTCACCGAAGTTCGGGTCGACCATCAATGCCGGCGACATGATTTTCAGCGCCACTTCGCGGTCGACCGACTCCTGTAGCGCCAGATAGACCGTGGCCATGCGACCACGGCCGAGTTGCTTCAGAACTTTGTATCCGGGGATGTCGATCACGGCGCCGAGGTCAGGTCACGATTCGTCCCGAGCATAACACTCAGCGCGCGCGCAACGCCTCGGTGACCGGGATGCGTGCGGCATGCAGAGCCGGCGCCAGGCCGCCGATGAAACCGATCGCCAGCGACCAGAGCAGCCCCTTGACCAATAGCGCCGGCGTCACCGCAAAATCGAACGCGATCTGGGTGAAGCCGCTACCGAGCGTCGACACTGTGTAACCGTTGAACAAGGCCCAAGCGATGCCGGCACCGAGCACGCCACCGGCCAGTGCAAGCAGCAGCGATTCGGCCAGCACCGAAGCGATCACCGGAACGCGCCCGAAGCCAAGTGCGCGTAAGGTACCGATTTCGGCGGTACGCGTGGAGACCGCCGAATACATGGTGTTGATCGCCCCGAACATCGCCCCCAATGCCATGACAATACCTACCAGCGTGGTGACCGCGCTGATTTGGCGCGTTAATCCCGCCGACTGCGATCGGAAATACTCGCCCTCGCGTTGCACTTCGACATTGAGTTGCGGATCGCTGGTCAGACGCGCCTTGATCGCATCGAATGAATCCGCATTGGCGAGCTTCAGCAGCACGCTGGACACGCCGTTGCGTCGAAACACACCCTGCACCGTTTCGAGGTCCGCCCACAGTTCGGAATCGTGCGCGTCACCGCTGGCGAATACCCCGACCACACGCCAGTCAGTACCTCGAAAACGCAGGACCGAGCCCGGATCAAGATTCGCGAACTGGCTGCGCGCCGCACTCCCGACAATGAGTTCACGCAACCCGGGCCGGAACATGCGGCCTTCGATCAAACGCAACTCCGGGCGCAATGCCATCCCGGAAGGCTCGATGCCACGCAGCGATACATTGGCACCGCTGGTCTGCCCTGGGCGCACCACTTCGGTGATCACCACGACTTCTCCCGATGCCGCCGGCAACGACGATGGCAGGCGCGCCACCGCCGGGTCCTGTCGTACCAGGGTGCTCGATGCTCGATCGAGGAAACTCGATAACTCGACGGTCGAACCGCCACGCAGCACCATGATTCGGTCTGGTGCGCCGGTGTCCTCAAGCGTGCGCGACAAACCACGCGCCATCGACAGCATCGCGACCAGTACCGCGACCACCCCGGCGATGCCGATCACGATGACCAGCGAAGCACCGAGGCGCGACGGGATGCTGCGCAGGTTCAGCAGCACGATTTCGCGGGTCTGCGAGAGCATGCCCATCTCAACGACCCGCCAAGGCGTCGACGATCTTCAGATGCATCGCCCGCCACGCGGGCGGCAAACCGACCACCACGGCAAGTAGCAAGGCAGCGATGGCCGCGATCACCAGCACGCGGGTATCGATGCGTGCCGGGTAGTCCGCCGGCAGCAAGGCCGTCACTGCATAAGCCAGCCCGATACCCAACGCAGCACCGGAGGCGCACAACGCCAGCGCTTCGGCCAGAACGAGGCCGAGCACGGTGCGGTCACTGAAACCGAGGCACTTCAGCACCCCGAATTCAGGCACGCGCTCGCGTACCGACTGGTTCATGATGAATCCGGTGAGGATCAGCAGGGAAAAAAAAACGCCGCGCCGAGAATGGCGTTGACGATGAAGGCGATGTCGCCGATCTGGCGCAGGAAACCGATCTGGAATGCCTGTTCACTTTGAGTCTTGGTTTCATCCGGAGAGTTCGCAAACTGTGCGTCAATCATGGCGGCGACGGTGTCGACTTCTGCGGGGTCGCGCAGACGCACAACAAAGACACCGGCCAGCCCGGCGGCACCGGCCACGCGCGATTCATCGAAGTAACCGAAATTCAGGTACATGATGCCGGTGCGCTTCTGCCACGCATCGTCGCGCCCATCGAAGATGCCGACCAGCTTCCACTCCCAGGCGTTGCCGCCGTCACGCTTCTGCCAGATGAACGAACTCAGCGGGATGGTGTCACCGACCTTCCAACCATACTTGTCGGCGAGCACGCGCCCAACGATCGCGCCGTTGCGGGTCGCAATGAAGTCACGCTTGGCCTCGGCATCAAGTCGCCACTCCGGGTAGGTGTCATATAGCCGCGCCGGATCGACCGCGAACTGCGGGAAAAAATTGCGCGGGTCTTGGTACACACCACCGAAGAATTGCGACCAGCCGACGCGCTTCACGCCTGGCACTGCTTCGATGCGCGGCAACATGCGCAGCGGCAACGGCTGTGTGAAACTGGTGCGCGCTTGTGTGATCAAACGATCGACGCCCAGAAATTCGGCACCGCCTTCGACCAGCGAATTGACCGCCTGCCCGAGTCCGAGCAACAAAAAGGCAGCCATCAAAGACAGCAGCGCCAGCAGCGTCCGCCACTTTTTTCGCAACAATGCGCCAAGCACCAGTGGAAGGTATTTCATGACCGACTCAATGCTCCGCCGCGTCGACCAGAACACCTTTATCGAGGTGCACGGTGCGACGAGCGTATTCGGCCGCCTTGGGATCGTGCGTGACCATGACGATGGTCTTGCCATGATCGAGATTCAGTGACTGCAGCAGGCGCAACACTTCGTCCGCAGTCTTGCGATCAAGATCGCCGGTGGGTTCGTCGCAAATCAAAATGCGTGGGTCCGACACCAAGGCACGCGCAATGGCCACGCGCTGCTGCTGGCCACCCGACAACTCGTTCGGTTTATGCGAAGCACGATCCGACAGCCCGACCAGTTCCAGCGCGACACCTGCTCGCTGCGAGCGTTCGCTGCTGCTCATGTCGGACAACAGCAACGGCAGTTCAACGTTGCGCAAGGCGCTCAGCACCGGCATCAGGTTGTAACTCTGAAAGACGAAGCCGACGGTATTTGCACGCCACGTCGCCAACGCGGCCCCGGACAGTGCATCAATACGTTCGCCATCGATCTTCAACGACCCATCGGTAAGCGTGTCGAGCCCACCGATCAGATTCAGTAGTGTGGTCTTGCCGGAACCGGACGGTCCCATCAATGCGACAAAGTCGCCTTGGGGAATGTCGAGGTCGATGCCGTGCAGCACTTCGATGCGCTGCTTGCCACGCTCATAAACCTTGGTCAGGTGGCGAATTTCGATCAGAGCCGGCATGGTTCAGATTTTCTTGATCGTGACGCGCGCGCCGTCGCGCAAGGTATCAAATGGCCCGAGCACGACCTGATCACCGCCCTTCAAGCCCTTGGTCACCAGTTGGTCAGCGTCACGTTTTTCACCGAGCACGACCGCCACGCGCTTGGCCTTGCCGTCGGCGCTGATGACGAACACTGCTGCGTCCTTGTCCTTGCCGGAAATGGCGCGCGTCGGCAGCCACACGCCCTCGCGCTTCGGCGCGCCGGGTTTTCGCTCTTCCAGGAAGCTCACACGCACGCCCATGTCCGGCACGATGCGCGCGTCCTTGCTGCCGAGCGCGATGCGCACCTTCACCGTCGCCTTGGTGCGGTCAGCGGCCGGGATGATGGCGATCACCGATGCCGGGATGTTCCAGTCCGGGTAGGCATTCAGCACCGCGTTCACCGGTTGCTGTGCGGTGACACGGTTGATGTAGGCCTCATTCACATCGACGTTGACCTCGAGCGAATCCATATCGACGATGGTGCCAATGCCGGTACGGGTGAAGCCACCGCCCGCCGAGATCGGCGAGATCATCTCGCCCGGCTGCGCCGCCTTGACCGTGACGACACCGGCGAAGGGTGCGCGCACGACCATGTTGGCAAGCTGATTCCGGGTCGCTTCGAGCTGACGCTCGGCCACCGGCACCTGTGCCTGCGCGTTTGACAAGCGCGCGCGCAAGGCGTCGACCTGGGTGCGTGCCGCATCCAGTGCTTGCTGCGAATTGAGCTTGCGCGCGGCCATATCCTGCTGGCGCGCGAGTTCGCGCTCGGCGTCGGCCAGCATTGCGCGAATCTCGCCAGATGCGGTTTTCGATGCGGCGAGGCGCGCTAGTGCGAGGCCTTCGTCGGTCTTCGCCTCGGTATCGTCGAGATAGGCGACGATTTCGTCTGCGGCGACGTGCTGGCCTTCCTCGATCAGCACCTCGCGTACCTTGCCGGTCACTTTCGATGACACCGTGGCTTGGCGGCGCGCGGTGACGTAACCCGATGCGTCGAGCACCGAGGCATTTTCATCACTGGCTGCGGCACGCGCTTCGGCGGTTTCGACCATGATCGGACGCCCACCGGATATCGCGATCCACGCCGCGATCGCCAGCACCGCCAACAGCACGAACCACGGCCAACGGCGACGTTTCGGCGCATCGTTCTTGCGATCGATGCGTAGTTGCGCGATCAGCGATTCCTGACGATCCATGCGGTGACTCCAAGGCGATTCGGTCATTGTGACAGCCCAGTCTGCCGATGCGACGTGATGAACCGAAGTGACAGACGTCATCGAGGCGTTGTGTAATCACCGACCGAGACCCTTGGAGCCCGAGTGATGTCGCAACTGCAGCGCCGCCGAAAAATTGCGCCGGTCATGATCGTCGGCGGTCTGGCGTTGATCGTGGTCGGGGTGGCGTTACCGCGCATGATCGACGGGCTGCCCGAATTCTTTCCAACGCTGGTCATCGTCCTCGGTTCGATTGAAGCCGCGATCGGCACCCTCCTCCTCGTCAAGACGCCCAGCCCATGACCGCCGTGCCACATCGTTATGCGGTGCCCGCCGCGCCCGTTACCTCGATCCCGATCAGTGGCACCGATGCGCGCTTCCCGGTACACCGCATCTACTGCATCGGCCGCAATTACGAAGAACATGCGCGCGAAATGAACGCAACGGTGGCGCTGGATGCGCCGGTATTCTTCATGAAACCGAGCGACGCCGTGGTGACCGACGGTGCCGACGTGCCCTTTCCCTCCGCGACCAACGATTTGCATCATGAAGTCGAACTAGTGCTCGCGTTGCACTCCGGCGGCCGCAACCTCGACACTGCCGTCGCACGCGCCGCGATCTACGGTTATGCGGTCGGACTGGACCTGACGCGACGCGACTTAGCAAGCCAAGGCCAAAGCCAAAGGCACACCTTGGGATACTGCGAAAGGCTTCGATGCATCGGCTCCGATCAGCGCGATCACCCCGGTTGCGATGATCGGCCATCCAGCCGCTGGCGAATGCGTTTACAGGTCAACGGCCAAATTCGCCAGCATGCCAACATCGCGACGATGGTGATGGCACCCGCAGATATCCTCGCTTCCTGTCAAACTTCTAGAATTGCGCGCCGGCGACCTGATTTTTACCGGCACACCGGCGGGCGTCGCCGCACTGCATCGCGGCGATACCTTCGTCGCCACCTTTCCCGGCCTTGCGGATCTACGCGGCCGTATCGTCTGACTAACAATTCAAGGAGATTTGAAGCATGGGCATGATGTCGGAATTCAAAGCCTTCGCAATGCGCGGCAATGTTGTCGATATGGCCGTCGGTGTGGTGATTGGTGCCGCCTTCGGCAAGATCGTCAGCGCCATGGTCGATAAGATGATCATGCCGATCATCGGCTATCTGACCTCGGGCCAGAACTTCTCGGAATTGGCATGGGCGCTCGGCGCCAACCCAGACGGCACGCCGGCCGTGAGCATCGGTTACGGCGCCTTCCTGCAATCGGGACTCGATTTCGTCATCGTCGCCTTCGCGCTGTTCTTGGCGATCAAGGGCATGAACAAACTCAAGAAAGCCGAGGAAGCGGCCCCCGCCGCGCCACCGGCACCCAGCGAGCAAGAAAAGCTGTTGACCGAAATCCGTGATTTGCTCAAACAACGCTGAGTGCCAGCAATAACACACCCGGTGGCGGTGGCGAACCACGGCGAAATCGAACACTGCGCATGCCAACGGCAGCAGGTAGAATGCCGAACGCCTGTTGCCAAACAGCCACATTAGTCTCATTCGGGAGAGCCGCCGGTGTTGCGGAAGCGTGTCGTTCCAGCCCTATGGGCGTTACTCACCTGCACTGCGTTGCAGGCGTCTACCAACGCGGCGATGAACGTCGATGCCGCCAAGTTGGCGGCGGTACCCGACCGTACGCGGCCGATCAACAGCGACATGGACCGCGCCGACACGCTTGGCGGTCGTCTATCGATCAGCTGGAATGATTACCTGCTGCATGACCTCGGCCTTGACCGCGTCGGTGCGCTGCGCGGCAAGGTGAATCAGGACCGCGAACTCCGCCGTTTCGAACTCGACGCCAAGACTGCGTTTGCGGTCGACGCGGTCGATTTGAATGTGCGCGGTCTCGCGGGTGGCGAGGGACGTTTGCTCGCAACCGAGCAATTCATGCTTCGCGGCGCACGTCTCAAATGGCAGGACCCGCACATCTTGGTGCGCCCCGGTGCAGAACCGCGTATCGACTTGGTTAGCGGCAATGGCGAGGCGTTGTTCTACATCGATCGGATCATGTACGAGTTTCTCGATCAGGGTCGCATCTTCAGTATCCGCAGCGCCGACATCCACATATCGACGTTACTGGCGAAGAAAATGCGCAATGCCGGCGCCGCCGACCAAGCAGTCGGCGAAATCAAAATGCAGGCACCGGTGCGGAACTGGATTGCGGCCAAAGTCATTCGTGCCGCTGGGGCACCGTATTGGCCAGGAATGGCGGTCACCGACCAGATCGGCGCGCCACTCGGCTCGACTTGGCAAGCTGATGTCTTCATGAAGGTGTTTTCGGCGTCCTATATGCGCTGCGGCACCTGCGACGCCAATAACCTGAACTGCAGCGCTGGCGGCTGCGACGGGCCGCTGAATCCAGGGCTCGGCAAGGTGGTTTTCGCGCCGAGTTCGACCCTGACCAACAATCGTAATCGCGGCAGTGCCCTCGTCACTGTGAACCGCATGAACGGCACGCCGGATCCACTCGGCACCAGCAGCGCCGTGTACGCTGCCGATATTCCCTGGTACGACAAGTTCTCATCAGCACCGAACAACATCAACTTCAACTATCCGTATCAAGGCAACGATCAGCATCCCAACCTGATCTGGAGTCTGTATCGGCGAGATGCCGATGGCCGCATCACCCAGATCGGCCGCTCCGGCATGAAGCACGCATTCCTCACCACCAACGTCGCCGCAACGAACCCTGCAGACAGCTGCGGTACCGAAAACGGCGGGCACGTTCTCGGCCGTGCTTGCCAAGATACTTACGGCACCGGCAACAACGACAGCACGACTGACCTTGGCCCAACGCGCGAACTGCTGCCCGCCTTCGGCATCTGGGGCCGCTGCGGCTCGGTCTACGATCCGGACTGCAATGGCGTCCAAGATTCCCCGAGCGGAACCTTCAGCAATCGCATGCTGGTCGATGAAGTGGAATTGCCGGCTGCGAGCGGCGGCATCAGCTATTTGTTCGAGTCTTGGTACCTGGTGCGCGACGACATCAATATCTACAACACCATGGCCACCCGTGGCGTGGTGCCGAGCTGGAGCGGCAGTGCGTGGAGCATCAACAATGTCGACCAGAACTCGCCGGACGCTTTCGCGCTCGGCTCGGCGATCGATCGTTGGGTGCCCGACAATACCTCCACTGCGACCGCGGTTAATCAGGAACTGAAGGCGCCGCGCAGCATCGTGGCCGGTAGCACCGCCGGCGAATCGATCTATGAAGGCGGCCACGCCAAAGTGGCGGTCAAAGTCACCGATCTCGGTGACGGACACTGGCGCTACGACTACGTGGTGATGAACTTCGATTATGCGCGTTCGGCCACCACCGGCGTTGAATCGAGCCATACCTTGCGCGTACTGCGTAATCATGGTTTCCGTTCGTTTTCGGTAGCGCGTAATTTCAATGCCACGATTAGCGCCATCGTCTATGCCGATGGCGATGGCGTGCGGCAAGACTGGGCTTTGGTCGATGATGGCGAGAACCTCACTTGGACTGCGCCCAACGATGCCGCCAGCCTTGATTGGGGTGTGATGACACGCTTCAGCTTCGTCGCCGATATGCCGCCGAGCAGCGCAACCGTCACGCTGGGTGTCACCGAGCCAGGCGCGCCGGGTCAGTACACGGTCACCAGCCTCAGCGCTGGTATCCCCGGATTGATGTTCACGAATGGATTCGAGTAATTCGCCGGCACCCGCTGCACCGGACAAGGTGTCCGTCGTGAAGCACGTTCTCGTGTCGTTACTGCTGGCGATATCGGTGTGGGCGGCGACGTGGTTGCCGTCCAGTGCGGCAACCACGACCGGCACCGACTTCACGCCCCATGGCACCCAACCTGGGCTGCAATCGGTGTTGCAGTCGTCCGGTGATTGCTACGGCTGTCACGCCGGATTTTTTGGCACCCAGAAGCGCTTCATGCCGCACAGCACTTGGTCCGGCTCGATGATGGCGCATGCCGGCCGCGACCCACTGTTCTGGGCGGCGCTTGATGTCGCCAATCAAGACGTGCCGGGCGTCGGCGACTACTGCCTGCGCTGCCACAGCCCGGAAGGTTGGTTCGGCGGTCGCGTCGCCAAGAGCAGCACCGGCGCAGCGCTGAACGGTGCAAATGGCTGCCTGTTGACCGGCGACCACGACGATAACGACTACGCTGGCAACGACTACGCTGGCGTCGGCTGTCATCTCTGCCATCGCCAGCAGGAAGCTGCAGCATTGCCGGTCGGTGTTCGCCCCGACAGCGGCAATCTGTTTATCGATGACAGTAGCGACTGTAACGGTGACGCCGAACCCTGCCGAATCGGACCGTATCGCTACCCAGAAGCGGGTATTTCGCCGCCGCCCCATGCCAACGCCTATGCCGCATTCGTCAAGCGTGGACAGTTCTGCGGCAGTTGCCACGATGTCAGTTCACCGGTCACCAGCAGCGGCCCGGCGCGCACGCTGATTGATGCCTTTGGCAACGACACCGGCATCGCGTTCCCCATCGAACGCACCGCGAGCGAATGGACCTACAGCGATTTCGGCGACACCTTGTTTGTGGACGGCTTCGCCGACGCCGAACCGGCGGGCGATGTCGCGCGCTTCGGTGAAACCTGCCAGTCCTGCCACATGCCGCAGAGTGTCGAACCGGAGACGATGGCCTGCCATCAGAATGACGAAGGCAGTCGCGTTGGCAATCTTGGCCGGCACGACTTGGTCGGCGCAAACGCTTGGGTGCTGGGTCTGATTCGTAACCTCTACGCGGGCATCAGCGGTTTGGCGCGGGAAAGCGAAATCGACCAGACCATCCAGCGCACGTTGGCGCTATTGACGGACAAAAGTGCGCAACTCGATGTCGCGCTCGACGCCTTTGCCGGCCCGGGCAGCGACCTCACCGCGCACGTGCGCGTCACTAATCAGACCGGGCATAAGTTGCCCACCGGCTATTCGGAAGGCCGCCGCATGTGGTTGAACGTGCAGGCGCGTGACGGCAATGGCGCGCTGATCTTCGAAAGCGGTGCTTACGACGCCAGCACCGGGGTGCTGGTGGAAGACGCGCAAGCGCGTGTCTACGAAGTGCAGCAGGGCATCTGGAACGCCGGCACCAACCACTGCGACATCCGTGACGGCAGTGCCCGCAAGATGTTCCATTTCGTGCTCAACAACTGCATCGCCAAGGACAATCGCATTCCGCCGCGCGGTTTTCGCGGCGGCAACAATCCGGAACTGCAACCGGTGGCGCACGTTTATCCGGAGACCAGCCTAGGCTCTGGTCGCTTGGTGAACTTTGACGATGTGACGCTGATCATCCCGATTGCGCCTGGCACAGTGACGCCCATCAGTGTCGACGTCCGTTTGCATCACCAAGTTGCCAGTCGGGACTACATCGAGTTCCTCAATAACGAAGCGATCGAACACGCTATCCCAAGCGAAAATCTGATGTGCCAACCGGCGCGCCCGCCGCTGGCCACCGGCCCACGCACACAGACGCGCGCGCAGTTCATGTTCGATCTCTGGGTCAACAACGGCCGCTCACCGCCGGTCGTCATGGAGCACCGCACGCTGACGACGCCCTGAGTGACGAACCGGGTGCAGGGCATGACCAATGCACCGCGGCAGTCATATGCTGCTCTGGCAGAATTGCGGTTCATCCTGATGGAGAACTGCGATGCGCCTACTTCCCGCCTGCTTCCTGATTGCTGCCGGATTCGCGCAGGCGCAAGCGCCGGTAGCGTCGTCGCCGATCGCCGAGACCGCCATCGCAACGGCGAAGCAACTGCGAGACAGCGCACTTGCGGGTAGCGGTGCCTACGCCATCACTGAATCGTTGACCACCGAAGTCGGTGCACGCATGGCCGGCAGCGAAGCCGATGCACGTGCCGTGCGCTGGGCCGAGGCGAAGTTCAAGGCACTTGGATTCGACCGCGTGACGCTTGAGCCGGTGACGATTCCGGTCTGGCGCCGCGGCACCGAATCTGCAGCGGTGACATCGCCGGCACCGCAGAAGTTGTCGCTACTGGCATTGGGCTGGTCCTCGGGTACGCCGAAGGGTGGTATCGAGGCCGAAGTCGTTCGCTTCGAGAACATCGACGCACTGAAAGCTGCGCCCGATGCCGCAGTCCAAGGCCGCATCGTGTTTGTGTCGCAGAAAATGACGCGTCGCCGTGACGGCGGCGGCTACGGCACCGCCGTTGGCGTGCGCGCACAAGCCGCCGAGATCGGTGGTCGCAAGGGTGCCGTTGCCGCGCTGATCCGCTCGATCGGTACCGACAATGACCGCTTTCCGCACACCGGTGGCGGCGTCTGGTTTGGACAGATCGCGCTCGATGCCGAACTGCGCAAGCGCGCGATCACGCTGTCCGATGGCAGTCTGATCGCGACGACGCTGGTGCCAGCGGCGGCGCTCAGCAATCCGGACGCGGACCAACTTGACCGCCTCGTCGCACTTGGCCAACCGGTGCGCATCAAGCTTGAACTGGACGTCGGTTATGTCGGCGAATACCACGGCCACAACGTCATCGGCGACCTCATTGGCCGCGAGCGCCCGGAAGAAATCGTATTGATCGGCGGCCATCTGGATTCCTGGGATCCGGGCACCGGTGCGATCGACGACGCCGCTGGCATCGCCATCACCATGGCCGCCGGTGCTGCAATCGCCAAGCTGCCGGAGCGCCCACGACGCACGCTGCGTGTGGTCGCATTCGCGGACGAGGAACAAGGCCTGTTCGGCGGCTATGCTTATGCCAAGGCCCATCCGGATGCCGCGCGTACGCACGTCGCGATTGCCGAATCCGATTTCGGCGCCGGGCTGATTTACCGCTTCGATTCGAACGTCGCCGCTGATGCACTACCGACAGTCAACGCCATCGGCCAAGTGCTGTATCCGCTCGACATCGAACGCGGCGGCAACGACGCCCGTGTCGGCAGCGACATCGGCCCGATCCACAAACTCGGTGTACCCGCGTTCGCGCTCAGCCAAGACGGCATCGACTATTTCGATTACCACCACACCGCCAACGACACGCTCGACAAGGTCGACGCCAAGAAACTCGACCAAAACGTCGCCGCCTACGTCGCGTTCGCGTATCTAGCGGCAGAAGCTGAACACAAAATCGAAGCGCCGAAGAAACCTTGAGATCTCTAGGCGTCCAGGTGCGGGCAAAATGTTTGGCGGCGTTAGGCAAGCCATCGCCCGCGGGTTGGTGCCGGAATCAGTACATCATTCCAGTTTCAAGCCGTGCGGCGTCGCTCATCATCGACTGGTTCCACGGCGGATCGAAGACGAGGTCGACGTCGGCTTCGTCGATGGCGGGTAGCAGTTCGATCTTGCTGCGCACGTCTTCGACCAGAATGTCGCCCATGCCGCAGCCGGGCGCGGTCAGGGTCATTTGGATTTCGGCGCGGCGTTTACCGTCTTCGCCTTTCGCAATGTCGCAGCGATAGACCAAGCCGAGTTCGACGATGTTGATTGGAATCTCCTGGTCGAAGCAGGTTCGTAACTGCGTCCACACCGCCTGCTCGATCTCGTCATCGCTGGCGTTGTCCGGCAGTTCCGGCAACGGCATCGGGTCTTTGCCGATCGCGTCGGCGTCCTCGTTGCGGATGCGGAACAGATTGCCTTCGACGAACACGGTAAAACTGCCGCCCAAGGCTTGGGTGATGTAACCGGTTTGACCCGCAGGCAGGTTCACGAGATCGCCCGAGGGCACCATGATGGCGGCGCAGTCGCGCTCGAAGCGGACCGGTTCACTGGTTTGCGAATAGCGGGACATAAAAGGTTCGGAGTCAGCCGGATCTAAAGTGTACCAAATCAGTCCCGTTTTGGCGTCGCTGTGCTCCAGCGCCTTTGCAAGGCCATGTCACAATGCCGCATGGCGTCCGCGTTCCAGCGTCTCATCCAATTGCTGATGCTGTTCCTGCTGCCGTTGTGCGCCGGTGCGCTGTGGTCGCTGGCCGCGCGTTTGCTGCATCGCGACCTGCCTTGGGCGGCACTGGCGATGCCGTTGGTCTTGCTGCTGCTACGCGGTCAACTGAACTTCCTGCCACCGCGCTTGCGTATTCCGCTGCACGCCTGCGCTGCCGTTATCGGTATCGCCTACGCTCATGTGTTGACCACCGGCGCGCGCGTGGCCGCGCAGTTCGGCTACGAACCAATGGAAACGCTGCAGACGATGGGCGCAGCGATGACCTGGGAGCTGATTTGTTTGCGCAGCAGCGCGACTGATATACTCGCAGTGGGCGCTGCGATTGCACTGGCGATGTCGCTCGGCGTCGACGCGCGTCAGCCACCGCAAACGATCACACCGCGATCGGGGCCTTGATCGACGGGTGTGATTGGTAGGCGTCGATGGTGATGTCGTCGAAGCGGAACGCATCAATCGCACGTACGCCGGGATTCAAGCGCAGACTCGGCAAAGACATCGGCGTGCGCGTCAGTTGCAAGCGCGCTTGTTCCAGATGATTGGCGTACAAGTGGGCATCGCCGAGGGTGTGCACGAAGTCACCGACTTCAAGCGAGCAAACCCGCGCGACCATGTGCGTGAGCAACGCATAGCTGGCGATATTGAAGGGCACGCCGAGAAATATGTCGGCGCTGCGCTGGTAGAGCTGACACGACAAACGGCCATTCGCGACATAAAACTGGAATAGCGCGTGGCACGGCGCCAGCGCCATCTGCGGAATGTCCGCGACGTTCCAAGCGCTGACGATCAGGCGACGCGAGTCGGGATCGCGACGGATGCGTTCGATGACTTCAGTGATCTGGTCGATGACGCGCCCATCGGGCGTCGCCCAACGCCGCCATTGCTTGCCGTAGATCGGGCCAAGATCGCCATTTGCATCGGCCCACTCATCCCAAATCGTGACCCCGTGCTCGCGCAAATAACCGACATCGGTCTCGCCTTTCAGGAACCACAGCAGTTCGTGGATGATCGAGCGCACATGCAGCTTCTTGGTGGTGACCAGCGGAAAGCCGGCACGCAGGTCGAAGCGCATCTGGTAACCGAAGACGCTGCGCGTACCGGTGCCGGTACGATCGCTCTTGTTCTCGCCGTGATCGAGCACGTGGCGGAGCAAGTCCAGATAGACCTGCATCACGCACCCCGACGACGATAGGCCAGAAACAACAGAACCAGACCCAGCGCGATCAGGGGCAGCGACAACAACTGACCGGTGGTCATCCAATCGAAGGCGACGTAGCCCATCTGTGCATCGGGTTCACGAACGAACTCGACGGCGAAACGTCCTAGCCCGTAGATCAACGCGAACATGCCGCTGGCGGCGTAGCGCGGCCGCTCGCGCCGCGTAAACCACAGCAGCACACCGAACAACACGACGCCTTCGAGGAAGGCCTGATACAGCTGCGACGGATGGCGCATCTGATGATTGAGCAATCCTTGCGCCGCCTGAGCCTTGATTTCTTCGATCGACAAACCGATCTGTCCGATCGACTTCGGGAAGATCACGCCCCAAGGCATATCGGTATGACGGCCCCACAACTCGCCGCCGATCCAGTTGCCGATACGCCCGAAGCCAAGCCCCGCAGGCACCAGCGGCGCGATGAAATCAATAGTGTCGAAGGCATGACGCTGATGCCGCCAAGACCAGAATGCGAGCGCCACCATCACGCCGACGAGTCCGCCATGAAACGACATGCCGCCTTCCCATACGCGAAACAGCGACAACGGATCGGCAGCCAGTTCGGCGCGTCCATAAACAAACATGTAACCGATGCGACCACCGATGATCACGCCGAGCATGCCCTCGAAGATCAGGTCGGAAAACTGCTGCTCGCTGATTCCGAATCGCCCCGCACGCACGCGGTTGCGCCCGATCCACCATGCCGCGGCAAGGCCGCACAGGTACATGATGCCGTACCAGTGGATCGCCAGCGGCCCAACACTGAGAACGATTGGATCAATGTCATGAACGTAGGGCATGCCGGTCCTCGCTCATGACGGCAGCACGCGGCACACGTAGCCTTTCAGGTATTCAGTTTCCGGGATCGCCGGATGCACTGGATGGCAGGCCGATTGCTGCAAGCTGGCGAGCACCTGCACGCTGCGATCAAGATGGCGCGCGCCTTGGTTGATTGCATCGAGCAGCACACTGCGCGGCAGGTGATGGGAACACGAACATGCAATCAGTAGGCCATCACGTGAAAGCAACTGCATCGCCATTTCGTTGATACGGCGATAGGCGAGTCGGCCTTCGGCGAAATCCTTTTGCGTTTGATAAACGCCGGCGGATCAACGATCACGACATCGAAACGCTCACGATTCTGGCGCAGTTCCTTCAGCAGATCGAAGGCATCGCCCTGCAGCGTTTTCACCTTGTCGGCGACTGCATTGTCGTGTGCGGCGCGATTCACCACGGCCAGCGCGGTTGCCGACGCATCGACGCAAACGACCTCGCTCGCGCCGGCCACTGCCGCACGCACACCCCAGCCCCCACCGTAGGAAAACACGTCGAGTACGCGCTTGCCCTGCACCAGCCTCGGCAGTCGATCACGGTTATCGCGCTGGTCGTAGAACCATCCGGTTTTCTGACTGTCTTTGGGGTCGATGCGGAAATGCACGCCGCCTTCGATGACATCGAGAAATTCAGGCCACTCGCCAATTGCACATTCGTCGTATTCGGGCAGGGCTTCGAGTTTGCGCACCGATCCGGCATTCTTCCAAATAAATGCGCGCGGCTTGAATACCTTGGCGACCGCTTCGACGACCCATTCCTTCATTCGCTCCATGCCAAGCGTACCGATCTGGCCGACCAGCACATCGCCGTAGCGATCGATCACGAGTCCGGGCAAGCCGTCGGACTCGCCGAATACCAAGCGATAGTGCGGCGTGTCGTACAACTGCTCGCGCAACGCCAACGCCACATTGAGCCGATGCACGATCAACGACTTGTCGAGAGGATGGCGGGCACCGCGCTCGACCATGCGCGCACAAATCAGCGCATTCGGATTGATGTAGCCAAGCCCAAGCACGCGCTCGGACGCATCGACGATCGCGACCTGTTCACCCGGCTGGAATTCGGCGAGTGGCGAGCGCTTCACGTCGACCTCGTTCGAGAACACCCACAAGTGTCCTTGGCGCAGACGCGCATCCTCGCCGCGCTTCAGGAACAGGCCTGGTAATTCGGCGCCTTCGTCTTGCACAGTGTCGTCGTCAGTCGTGTTCATTGGCCGCCATCCTGTTGTTCGCGTCGGTCCGCTTTTTTCTGACGCCGACCCTTGGCGATCAAGTTCAGCGATTCGACACCGGCCGAGAATGCCATGCCGAAGTACAGGTAACCGCGCGGAATGTGGAATTCAAGCCCATCGGCGACCAAGGCGATGCCGACCAAAATAATGAACGCCAGCGCCAACATCTTCACGGTCGGATGACGATCAATGAATTCGCCGACCGGGTCCGACGCCAACATCATCACCAGCACTGCCGCCACAATCGCGGTAGCCATCACCGGAACATTGTTGACCAAGCCAACCGCAGTAATGACTGAGTCAAGCGAGAACACGATGTCGATGATGGCGATCTGTGCGATCACGTAGCCGAATGCCACCGACGCACGCCCGCTCGGGCCATCGCCGCCATCACCTTCCACCGATTCGTGGATCTCCATCGTGCCCTTGACCAGCAAGAACAGACCGCCGCCGATGAGCACGAGGTCGCGCACTGACAGGTCCTGCCCCATCGCGCTAAACACCGGCGTGGTCATGCGCGCCAACCACGCCAGTGACATCAGCAGACCGATTCGGGTGACGCAGGCCAGCGCCAAGCCGAACTTGCGTGCTTTGGACCGACGCTCGGGCGGCAGCCGACTGACCGCGATCGAAATGAACACCAGATTGTCGACGCCAAGCACGATCTCAAGCGTGGCCAGCATCAACAGCGACAGCAGGCCTTCGGGGGTGAACAACACTTCCATTGATTCAGATCCAGCGCGGTACGAGCAGACAGCCCCACACCGCAAGCACGTTCAACATGGTGACGAACACGGCGGCGGAGCCCATGTCCTTGGCACGGCCAGCGAAGACCGCGAATTCGGGGCTGATCTTGTCGACGACCTGTTCGATCGCCGAGTTCAGCAGTTCTGCCGACAACACCAGCAGCAGCGAGCCAAACAACAGCACGCGCTCTAGCGGCGCCTGACCAAGCAAGAAGCTCAGCGGCGCCAACGGAATCATCAAATAGCACTCGAGCCGAAACGACGACTCGATCGTGAAGGCGGTGTGCAACCCCTTGAGCGACCACTGCATCGCCCGCCAGATCTTGCCCGGCCCGCGCGGAAACACACTGACTTCGTCAGCCATTCAGCGCACCCCACGCTTCGGCGCAGACCGGCGTAGGGCCGGCCCGGAACGGGCTTGCTGCGTGATCGACATCGGGGGGATCCACGGAAAATTCAACGCCTATCATGCCAAGGGCCAGTCCCGGCAACAAGTTGGCGCTGCCTGGACTTGCGATTTGTCGCATCATCCCCACCGTGATTGCGCTGTCTAACGGAGATTCCGACCATGTTCGATGCACAACGATTGCTCGGTCAGTTGCTGGGTGATGCCCTCGGTGGTGGCTTCGGCCACGGCAGAAAGCGCGGTGGCGGGCTGAGCTTCGGCACCAAGGCCCAGCTTGGCCTCGGCGCGCTCGGCGTGGCGATGGCCGCCTACGAGCACTACAACAGCCAGCGTGCGCCAACGGCCACATCCAGCGCAACCGCGCCGCCGCCGCCAGCGGTCATGGCCATGACCTCGGCACCGCCACCACCCCCGCAGCATTCAATCTGGCGCAGTTAGCGCCCGCGCGCAAGCCGACGCCGTGCTGCTGGTGCAGGCGATGATCGCCGCCGCCGCGGCCGATGGCCGAGTCGATGCCAGCGAGCGCGAACGCGTGCTGGCACGTGCCAGCGCAGCCGGTGTCGATGCCGAAACTCGTGCATTCCTCGAAGCGGAGATGGCAGTGCCGAAAAGCGCCGACGCCATCGGCGCGATGACCCGCCCGGGTCTGACGCGCGAAGCCTATGCCGCAGCCGCACTGACGATCGACATCGATACCGAGTCCGAGCGACACTTTCTCAGCACACTGGGCAATGCGCTCGGACTCGCTGAAGACGAGCGCATCGCGATTCACGAGCAGATCGGGAGTTGAATTTCGACCGCGCCGGTCATTTCAGCAACGATGTCGCCAGCACTTTGGACTTGCCGCCGAGCACCCGCTCGGTAGCGGCGATGAATTTCAGTGTCGACACTTTGCGCATCACCTTGAGAATGCGCGTCACGTCGTCGATGTCCTTCGCATCATTGGTACGTGCACGAATCTCGGCATCGAGTTCGTGCAGCAGCACCACCGCACGCGCCGTGACTTCGGCGCTGGAGTGATCGGTGCGCAGTGATTTGGCACCACGCCCCCAATCGCGCAGGTTCTGGTAGACGCGTTCGCGACGCACATCGCTCATGCCTCCGGCACGCCAGTTCAGCTCGATCGAATAGAACTCGGCCAAACCCTCGGCAATCCAGTCGGAGCGGTCTTCTCCGCTGATGCGCGTAACCACGTGGGTGAGTTCGTGAAACAAAGGACTGGTCCCGTTCTCGCTCACCAGCGGTCGCTGCGAATGGAAGAACAGTGAGTTCGGCGCAGACAGGCCGCCGCGCCACATCGGATCGCCGGCGCCGACGATCAGCACCTTGCGCGGCGTGCGTCCGAAGGCACTTTCGATCTCGGGCCAGACGAAACTGATCATGGTCAGCGCATCCATTCGATCGAGCGCGTCGCCTTTGGGGGCGCCAACGACAACCTCGGTCATGCCCGGCTTGTCGTATCGGGTTCCGACCTTGCCGGCGATGATCCAGCCGATCGGCCGATCGAAGCTGCGCTCCGGGTTATCGATTACAAAGCGGTTATTCGGCAGCCGTGGCCAACCTGTATCGACATTATTCCAGCCCTACGGCAGCACGAAGCCGAGGTGCGTGACCGCGACCGTGTTTTTCTTCATGCGTGCGGTGATGAACGGAATCACCTTGTCGCCACGGAACAGCGCCCAGTCGGGAGTCATGCGCGCGTCGAAACTGTCGCTACCGTGCCGGTGCGTAATGAGCACCCGATAGCTCAAGGTCGAACCGGCACCGGCTGGCGTCCAAACCGCCTTGCCGGTACTGGCCGGCGCAAACTTTCCGGCGCTGACGGTGAAATCGCTGTAGCGGTTTCGCATCGAATTTCAGCGAAATCCGCGTGACCCGTTCGCTGCCCTTGCCGAGTGCAATGTGAATGCGTGCCTGGTCCTGCTTCGGCAACAACTCGATCGTGTAATCCAGTGCGAAGGTTTTCTTGACTGGCGTCTGCGCCGGCACCCCGGAAGCGCAAAGGCCCAGCGCCAGCAGCAGGGAAATGATTCGAATCATGCGCGTTCTCATCAGGGTCACGGCCGGGATTGTGCCGCCCACAGCGCCGCAAACACAGCGAAGGCCGCCGAGACGTTCAGGCTCTCGACAGCACCACTGCCGGAAATGCCAACACGGAGATCGCAGCGTGCGACCAATGCATGGCTCATGCCGGCTTCTTCGGCGCCCATCACGAACACTGCACGCTTCGGCAGCGCTGCGGCAAACACGTCGTCGCCACCGCGCACAACCGTCGCAAGTAGTTGGAAATGATGGCGATGCAAGGCCGAGATCGCCGGCTCAGCGGCATCAATGCCGATCAGCGGGACGGCTTCGGCGCCGCCTTCCGCGACTCGACAAGCGGCACCGGACAGGCCGAGTCCGGCATCGCGTGGCAAGATCAATCCAGCACAACCGAAATGCGCTGCACTGCGCAGCATCGCACCGAGATTGTGCGGATTGCCGACGCCATCCAGCCATGCAAACCATGCCGACTGCTGCGGCGGGATCGCCGCGAGCACGTCATCCAGCACAAGCAAAGGCGCACGCAAAACTTCGAAGCAAACGCCCTCGTGATGTTGTGACTTGGTCAGCTTCTCCAACTCGTCGCCAGGCAGCAGCCGATAGCCAATGCGATTCGCGACGCAATGCGCGATCACGTCGCGCAACTGGCCAAGCCGATCCTTCTCCAAATACACCTTGCGGATCGCATCGCGCCGTCGTTGAAACACCGCAAGACAGGCATGTAGACCGAATACACGCAGTTCGCTGTGCCGTTGTTCACGACGAGGATGCAGCGGGCGAGGCGCGCGGTCGTAAGGATGGTCACGCATCAAAATCCTCCACCGGTTTTGAAACCACCACCGCCACCACCGAAGCCACCACCGCTTCGAAATCCACCGCCGGAACGAGTTCCGCTACCGCCGCCGAAACCGCCACTGCTGCGCCCGCTTCCGAAACCACCGCCGCCGCCACTGCTCGTGCGCGGCATTCGCGACATTGGCGGAATACGCACGCGATGATGGCGATTCACTTCTTCCCAAGCATCATTGAAGACGACGGCACCACGCAGCAGTCGATCCAGCACCGCACCGATCGCCAGGCCACTTTCGAATTCGGAGTTATCGCTGTCATACGCATTGGAACGGAAATGCGTGCGCAACTGCTCGGCCTCGGCCATCTGCTTGAGCAAAGTGGCCTGATGCGCTTCCAGCGGGGCAAGCTGTTCCGCCAGACGGCCAGTTTCCACACGCAGGTTCGCGAGCGCCGCGACCATTGCATCATCCTGCGGCGTCGCTGTGCCTTGGGCATCAGCGCGCAGTTGATTCAATTCCTCGCGACCCAATTGCGCCGCAATCACATTGAGTGCTTCGGTGGTGAAAGGATCAGTGCCGGCGACGATGGCGGCACGCTCCAGCAGCGTCTGCTGATACCTCACCTCGGCAGCCTCGATCTGCTGTTCGGCCGCGTTCAACGCGGCGTCGGCGGCATCGAGCGCAGCGTCGAGCGCTGGCACGCCGGCCGCAGCCAGCGCTGCATCTTCGGCGATCACCAACTGCGACTGTGCGGCATTCGCGGTCGCCTCCTGTGCCTCTGCATGCGCTGCGAGATGGTCGGCGAGCGCGAGCAGCATGCGGTAATTGCGATGCGCGCCATCGTAGCCGATCAAGTGCGCGACCCATTGATCCAGCGCACGCGTCAACGTATTCGCGGCGTACTCCGGAAAGCCGAAACGGCGCTGCCACAGATACATGAACAAGCGGTCATCTTCGTAAGGCTTGCGCTTGCTTTCGCGATCAGTCGCGGCGGTGACTGCCTTATCGCGAGCCTGCTTGGCGGTCTGCGCCGCCTGCAACGAATTCGTCTGCAACGACTGGTAATCGCTTGTCGCGGACAATGCGCTGCGCACGCCAATAGCCGCATCGTTCGCGCGCACCGCGGCAACGTCGCGCTCAGCCAATCGCGCGCTGCGCGCCGCCTTGAGCGACTGCTGCTGCGCCTCGGAATTCACGATCGTTTGGTTTAGTGCATCCAGCGTCTGAGCACGCTGCGTCAACAGTGCCAGCGCACGCTGGTCGGCCGCGTCAATGCCGCTTGCGACCTGGTTCGCCTGCAGCAGATCAAGGCGCAAGACCGCCAGTTCACGCGTCTGTCCCGACTCCTGCGCGCGCGCGGCATTGCGGCGCGCAGTCAGTGCATTCAGGTCATTCGCGAGCACATGCGCCTGCGCACGCAGGGCGTCGATGCGGCTGTCCATGTCACGCAGCACGGATTGTCCGGATTGCATCGTTCTCACCACTCCGTGATCGCGCCGCCAGCGACGGCGACACGGTATTCGACATCGATCTCGCCGCGACGCTTCTCGCCGACCACAGCGTCGTCGATCAGACCGTTGTCGATCTTGTCAGCCTTGACGCGTTCGTATTCGGACTGCGGCACGCGCATCGAACAACGAAACCGTCTCGGTACGCTGGGTTTCTTCGTTTGTCACCGGGAGCGTGACGGCATTGCCGTTGGCATCCATCGGTTCGACCACGAGGTAGTAGTTTTTCCCACCCGGCGCGTCTTCGTGATATCGCCAAACGCCGCTCTGCACATTGCTGCGATTGACGATACGCAGGGTATAGCTGAGGTCCAGAAGCGTGACGAACTGCTCGAACTGGGCGACCGCGCCAGCAGCAGCGGTATCGTCGGCGGCGGCAAGCGCGGCACTGGCACGATCGCGTGTCTCGGCGATCTTCATCGCCGCGCCCTCGGCAACCGCTATCGTGCCGAGGCGTGCCGCTGCAGCTTCGAAGCGATGCGCGGCCAGCATCAGCCGCTCGCCCGCCTTGACGCGCTGTTCGACCGCCGACAACCGCTGCTGCACGACGTCGAGACCGTCGCGCACGGGCGCGAGCTGCGCGTATTGCGCTTCCGGATCTGCAGCGAACTGGTCGCCGTCCGCAGGCGACAACGCACCGGTCGATGCCAGTTGCGGCACCGAGTCAGATTGCGCGCGCTCTAACTCGGCACCGAGTCCGGCCAGATGTGGCGCCACCGAGCGCGGCGCATCGACCGCCCAGCCGCGCGGAAATACCGACAGATTGCCGAATTGACTGGACAACCGCTGTGCGCGCTGCTGCAACGACTGCACCGAATCGACGTAAGCAGCGTAGTCGCGCTGCGCAAGAAAACGGTTCGGCACCACCACGATCAAGGTTCCGGCCAGCGCCACACCAGCAGCAATCAGCGAGCGTTTGAGCCAACGCCAACGGTCGACCCAAACTTCGGCCAACCGCACTTGCAACGTCCGCTCAGGCGGGGTGTACGCGAAGCGGTCGTGCTTCAGTGCCTCGACGCCTTGACGCACCAGCGCATCGCTGACTTCGATCCCCTGACTCGCATAGATCTGCTGCACCCGCTCGATAAAGGCATCGTCGCGCTGTTCCGAAGCCAACTCGCGCTCGATCAGCGACTGCTCGTGGCGCAGGGTGTCGACGATGTCCATGGCGAGCATCAGTTCGTCCATCGACGTGCGCGGCTGCGCAACGTCCGGCACCGTGGTCGGCAGCGGCGTGTTCATCGTTGCGCTCAAGCGCCCGGCAAGGTGGCCGCGGCGCGGCTAAGCGCAACCAGACGCTGCTTCCCGTCCTCGACCGCCGCCTGAATCTCGCGTTCGTTGGTCGTCGACAGATCGCGCATCTCGTCGATGATCTGCACTGACTTCTCCTGAAACGCGACCACGGAATCGACCAGTTTGGCGACCGATTCCGCGCGCAGCGTCGGGCCATAACCCGCCCGAGTCGCCTCTTCGAGAATTTTGGTACCGACTTCGCCAAGCGTTTCCAAGCTCTGGTTCATGCCCTGTTTCATCGCGTCCAAGGTCTGCGTGCTTTCGTGCAAGCCATGCATACCGGTGAACGACGCCGAGAGCGCCGTGAACACGGTTTCGTTGGTGCCGAAGAACATCACCGCCTGCGAATACACGCGCTCCTTGGCATCGGTGATCTGCATCAGCCGCGCCATCACCACTTCCGTCGTGTTGTACGAGATCGACAGGTTCTCGGCGAGATCCTTGGCGATCTGATAACGCTTGTCCTCATCCTGCAACGCCCGCATTGCGATATCACGCGCCATTTCGAGCTTGGCGTGCGCTTCGCGATCGCTGCCATCGCTGGCAGCCACAGCCGCAGACGCGGATTGCAGTGCGCTGCGTGCTGTCGCCAGCAATTCTTCCGCAGTCTTCAACACGCTGAAGCCGAGCACCTGTGATTCTTTCAGGGCGCCACGAAAATCGCGATAGGCATCGAGAATGGTCTGCTCGCGCTGGATCTGGTCCTTCGAATCTTTGGCGACATCGAGGTAGCTGTCCTTGATGCGCGCAAAGCGACTCGGAATATCGCCGCGTGTCACTTTCATCCAGACGTTCGCGAGGCGCTCCATCGTGTCGATCTTGCCGTCCTCGACCTGCGCGACCATTGCCTTGGCGTCGTCACGAATACTGTTGAAGGATTCGGTGATGCGGCGGTAACGCTCACCGATCGTCATTGCCGAAACGTGCTCGCGCACGACTTCGTTGAACAACGAGGCCTGCGACAACGTGCGCGCAATCGCCACGGTCTTGTCCGGATCGAGATGTGCGATCCGGTCGATCAGCGCCACCACTGGCGCCTCCTCGGGCTGCGACTTGATCAAACCAAGATCACGCAGCGCACCGAGCGCCTTATCCAGTTGTTTGAGCGGGGTGGTCATGGCTTGTCCTCGTGGTTCGGGTCGAATCGGCGATGTGCTGCTGCCGGGTGGGTATTGCAATGCTTGGCCGCGCAAAAAGAAAGGGCGGGATGACCCGCCCTTTCGTCACTGCGGTTGGTTGCCGTTTACGCCGTCATGTCCGGCGTCCAGCGGCCGAGCGCGGCCATGCCGTTCTCACGGGCGCGGCTAGCGACGATGGCCTGCGCCTTGGCGAAGTTGCCGACCAAGTCCTGCGACCACAGCTTGAGCGCAGCCGACTGCATGGCACGGCCATACGAGAACGACAGCGGCCAAGGGTGCGGGCCGATCTGGTTCATCAGATTGAGGTGCGCAGTCGCGTCAACATCGGACTGGCCGCCGGATAGGAAGACGATGCCCGGAATCGCACTCGGCACCGCCGACTTCAGGCAGCGCACGGTCAGTTCCGCAACTTCTTCGGCGCTGGCCTTTTCGGCGCAGTCCTTGCCATGAATGATCATGCTCGCTTTCAGGATCACGCCTTCGAGCATCACGTTGTGCTCGTACAAGGCACCGAACAGGCTGCGCAACGCCGCTTCGGTGACGTCGTAG
The DNA here is from genome assembly GCA_016708465.1 of Rhodanobacteraceae bacterium. Lineage (GTDB taxonomy): Bacteria > Pseudomonadota > Gammaproteobacteria > Xanthomonadales > Ahniellaceae > JADKHK01. Next base: position 145,097 of record JADJFT010000006.1, on the reverse strand, counting down.
CAAGTGTCGATATCGTGCGCGCCGTCCATCAGCACTTCCGGTTCAACCATCGGCACGATCCCGGCTTCCTGACAGAGCGCGGCGTAACGCGCCAACGCATGTGCGTTCGCATCAATGGCGGTCGCGCTCGGCATGTCGTCACCGATATTGATGACCGCACGCCACTTCGCGAACTTCGCGCCGAGACGGGCATATTTGTTGACGCGATCACGCAGTCCGTCCATACCTTCGGTAACGACTTCGCCCGGGAAGCCGGCCAAGCCCTGCGGACCCTTGTCAACCTTGATGCCAGGCAAGATGCCGTTGTCGAGCATGAGCTTGGTGAACGGCACGCCAGCGCGGGTGCTCTGGCGCAGCGTTGCGTCGTAAAGGATCGCCCCGGAAATGTGGTCCGAGAGGTTCGGCGTCGACAGCAGCATTTCGCGGTAAGCGCGGCGATTTTCTTCGGTGCAATCGATACCGACGCCATCGAAACGCTTCTTGATCGTGCTGTTCGATTCGTCGATCGCGATAATGCCCTTACCCGCGGCCACCATGGCTTGGGCGGTTTCTTCGAGCTGTTCGATACTCATGGCGATATTCCGGCTGGGATGAAGACCGCAGAGTATAGCGGAGCCAGCGAAACCGAGGCCTCGGCGCCCTGACGCTGCTAGCGCCGCGCCGAGGTATTGCGCTTGGCTTCGATCACATTCGGTAACGCCGCCACCTTGTGCAACAGGCTGGACAATTGACCGTAGTCGGACACGCGCACCGCGAAGAACATTTCGGCGATGCCGTGATCACGATCGAGGCGCGTGCTGGCCGCGAGCACATGCGCGTCGGCGGCCGCGATGGCCGCAGACACGTCTTTGAGCAAACCCTTGCGGTCGTAGCCACGCACCAGCACATCGACTTCGTATTCGCCGCTGCGGCCACCCCAGTCAACATGGATCACGCGTTCCGGATCACGCGCGACGAGATTGTTGAAGCTCGCGCAGCCGTGGCGATGCACGCTGACGCCACGGCCCTTGGTCAGCCAGCCGATGATCGGATCACCCGGCACTGGCTGGCAGCAGCGTGCCATCGTGGTCAATAGATTGCCGACCCCTTCGATCGTGATCGCGTCCTTGTCACGCGGTCGCAGACGCACCGGATCGGCGCTGAGTTCAGGCTTCTCGACCTTGGGTTGGACGATCTCCTGCAACGCCCGCGCGATGTGTCCGGGCGTGACTTCACCGACACCGATCGCAACCAGAAGATCGTCCATCGTCTTCAGGTTGAAGCGTCCCGGCAACGACGACAGATCAACATCGTGAAAGGCAAGTCGCTTGAGTTCTTTGTCCAACAGTTCGCGCCCGGCCACGGCGTTGCGATCGTGGTCGAGTTTCTTGAACCAGGTACGGACTTTTTCCTTCGCTCGTGGCGACGTCAAAAAGCCGCGCGACGCGATCAACCAGTCACGTTTTGGCTCACTGACTTTGCCAGTAACGATCTCAACAGTTTCGCCACTGACCGGCTGATGATCGAGCGGCACCAAGCGCCCGTTCAATCGCGCGCCACGACAGCGATGCCCAACATCGGTGTGGATGTGATACGCGAAATCGAGCACGGTCGCGCCTTTGGGCAAGTCGACGACGCGGCCCTGCGGCGTCAGCAAATACACGCGATCTTCGACTACCTCGGTTTGGAGTCCCGCCAACAGTGCAGCGTCAGACTCGGTATCGGCCTTGGCTTCGAGCAGGTTGCGCAGACCGGCGATCTTGCGTTCGAACGCGGCATCGCCGCCGCCACCTTCCTTGTAACGCCAGTGCGCGGCCACACCGAGTTCGGCGTGTTCGTGCATCTCCGGCGTGCGAATCTGGATCTCCAGCGTTTTGCCTTCGGGCCCGACCACGGCGGTATGCAAGGAGCGATAGTTGTTGCCCTTGGGCCGCGCGATGTAATCGTCGAATTCGCCTGGTACCGGCGGCCACAGCGCGTGCACTAATCCCAGCGCGGCGTAACAGGTCGCGACATCCTTCACCATCAACCGAACCGCACGGATGTCGTAGAGACCATCGACATCGACTTGCTTGCGGCTCATTTGCGCCAAATCGAATAGATGTGTTTCGGCCGTCCAGCAATCTCGACTTCGACACCTTCGCGCCGCAGAGTTTTCGTCAGTTCGCGCTTCACGCGTTCGATGAAATCTTCGCGGTCGCCGCGACGCTCATCAAGCGCGTTGGCAATGCGCCGATACGCGTCTGGATTCAGGTAGCGAAACGACAAGTCTTCCAGTTCCCACTTCAACTGCCAGATTCCGAGCCGATTCGCGAGCGGCGCATGAATATCGGCAGTGAGTTGCGCCAACGCGCGTTGCTCGTGTTCCGGCAGCGCGCCCGCAGTGCGCAGTCGCACCAATTGTCGCGCCAGCAGAATGAAAATGACGCGCAGATCACGGATGATCGCCAGCAGCAACCGCCGCAGACCTTCCGGCGCAACGCCCTGCCCTTTCTCGGCATACAGCGTCCACACTCGTCCAGCCTCGCGCTGACCATCGACCAGCGCGTGCAGGCTCAGCGGCAATCGCTCGAGCGGCAACTGCAGTTCGTGCGCCAGTGTCGCGGCCAAGGTGTCACTGTCGACACGGAGAAGCATCAACAGGTCGAGCGTCGGCACCAAAGCGCTGTCGATGCGGTCCGGCACAACCACGTCCACACCCAACAATGCCGAGACGGCAGCATGCTGCGCGAGCCAGTCGGAAAGCGAAGTGTGCAACGCGGATGACAGTTTCACGTGATCTGGAACGCGTCAGAAGTGACGGCTCTTGACCAGACAGAACGCGCGCTCGTCACCATTCGGCGTCGCCGGATCAGATTTTCCGACTGCACCGACAGTCATGAAGTCGAGCACATCCCAGCCACAGCGATGCAATAAGCGCTTCAACCCAGCGTCGCTGAAGATCCAGAAGTTCGTTGCATCGTTATTGCACTCATCGGGAGCCAGCAGATAGGCCGCCGGAACGGTGTTCAGCTCGATCCGCCCGGCATTGATTCCTGCATCGCCATGCTTGCGATTCGACGGCAAATTGTGCGATGCGATACGCGTTGAAATCACCGCATACCGCGACGCCTTAGCCAGCGCCTCCAGGACAAAAAACGGATTCTTCAGGTGATAAAGGATGCCAAGGAAGAATGCGAATTCGTAGCGCGCTTGCGGCAGACGGAACTGCGAATCGAGATCAGTTTCAAGTATTTCAACCTTGGAATCCAAGGCTTCCCGAACCGCGTGCAGCGCGCGACAACTGTTGTAATTGGTCGGCGGATAATCGACAACATGCATCGGCACACCCATCGATTCCATGAAGAAGGCGACGTCACCATCGGCGGCGCCGATGTCGACCGCGGTACCATCACCGATCATTCGACCGAGATCTCGGTGCTCGCCGCTGAGCAGACGATCGAGATGCAGAAAGTTGGTCAGGCTTGGCCACGGATACCAAGGAAAATCGACGTTCATCCCCTGTTTTCGGGCATCATGCCGCTTCATGAACTTCACCGCTTCTTGGGCAGTTGCGCCAATGTCCAATTTGGAATTCATGGGTTTTGCAGCCTTGTCCTGTGGTCGCCAAGTGTAGCCGCACGACACCGACGGACGGCGCGTGCACGCGTTTCTGGCATACCCAAAGCGGGCGCCGCACCATTTTTGTGAGCACGCATGAGAACACTTGCCGACGGCCTGGCCCAGAAGGGCGACAACTTCCTGCTGCTGCGCTTCCTCGCGGCCAGTATGGTCATCTACGGGCACTCGCCGGCCATCACCGGAGGAGCCGCGCCGGTCGACGTGTTCGTCTGGATGAATTGGGGCACCTACTCCGGCAGCATCGCTGTCGACCTGTTCTTCATCGTCAGCGGATTTCTGGTGACCGGCAGCTACCTGCGCAACCCGCGGCTGCTCGATTTCGCCTGGGCCCGAACCATCCGCATCGTGCCGGCGTATGCGCTATGCCTGCTGCTGACGGCATTCGTCCTCGGCACCGCTTTCACCAGCCTGCCGTTGCGCGATTACCTGCAGCACCCGGACACGCTTGGCTACATCGTCCGCAACCTCAAGTTCGACACCCTCATGCAGTGGCAACTGCCGGGCGTGTTCGAGCACAATCCAAAGAACGCCGTGATCAACGGCTCGATTTGGACCCTGCCCGCCGAAGTGCGGATGTATGTCCTGGTCGCAGCGCTCGGCATCGCCGGCGCGCTGTCGTGGCGAGCACTCTTCAACATCGTCGCGCTGGGCTCGCTGGTGCTGGCGCTGCTCTATCCAGAGCAGACGCCGATGTCGAATCCGCGCGAATACCTGCGCCTGGCCGCATTGTTCGTGGCGGGCGCATTCTGCTACGTCAACCGCGACTGGATTCCGCTGCGCGGCAGCCTGTTGCTCGCGCTCGCGGCCATGGCCTGGCTGTGGCGCAACACGCCGGTCTTCCCGTTCCTGTTTGCCCTGGCCGAAATCGCCTTCGCATTCTGGTTCGCCTACAACACACGCTGGCGCGGCTTCAACCGCTTCGGCGACTACTCTTACGGCATTTACTTGTGGGGCTATCCGGCGCAGCAAATGGTCGCAGCGATCGCCGGCGGCTTGCACAGCCACATCAATGCGGTGGCCGGATTCATCATTGCGCTCGCGTTCGCCGTGGTGTCGTGGCATGCCATCGAACAACCCGCATTACGCCTGAAGAAGCTGCCGGACAAGGCTCTGGCGCGCTGGCGACGGCGCGCAGCTTCAGCGGACTGATGCATAGGCCGGGAAATCGCAGCGGAGACGACAACGCCCGCTGCGGCGACTCGAACCAGATCAGGCGCCGGGCGAGGGCGGCGGTATCGACTTCGAGCGAGATCGGCCGCAAGCTCATGGCGTCGGCACCGGAAAGCCAGCCGCGACAATAGCGGATGCCGCGTTCAGGGCCCCGCAGCCACCTGCTCCAGCGCCTTCTGCACACGCTTTTCGCTGACCGGTTCACGCGTACCGAGTTCCTGGGCGAACAACTGGACGCGCAGTTCCTCGATCAGGAATCGAAGCGTGTCGTAGCGATCGGGCGAAAGTTTCGGGGCGAGGCGATCGAGTTGGGCTTCGAAGTCGCGCACAATCAGCATGCGCGCTTGGTCCTTGCGCGGGTCGTTCTGCAGGCGTTCGGCACGCAGGCGCATGGCTTTCAGATAGCGCGGCAAGTCTTTCAGCCGGGTCAGCGCGAAAGTCCGGGCGAAGCCCGCGAACACGAAGCGGCGATGTTGTTCGCGCAGGTCTTCGAAGTTCGCGGTCGCGAAGCCCATCAGTGGCGGCTTCAGTTTCGGCAGCAGATCGGCATGCGCGGCGAGCACCGCTTCGACGGCTTTCAGGCGCTCGACGCAATCGGTGAACAGACGCTTCTCGATCGCATTGAACGACAACCGGAAACTGTCCTCGGAACGCGCCGTGCGGGGATCGGCCTGGATCAGGTCGGCGAGCGCGCCTTCGACGATGTCCTCGCGCAACTGGTCCGGCGACGCGATCGCGGTGTACGCGAGTGCGAGCTTTGGCGCCAGCGGCAACTGCTTGCGCGCCTGCTTGCACTTCTCGATGAAGACCACGCGCAACAGCCGTTCGATACCGCCGCGATGCGCGATCGCCGCGTCGTCGGCGCGTTCGTAGACGACCAGATCGACGCGATGACCGCGATCGACCAGGGCCGGAAATGCCGACAGGCCAGTGTCGGTCATCACGATCTCGGGAATCGGCTGCGCCGGCAGTGCGCGCACATCTTCACGGGCGAGATCACGACTGGTCTGCACCGCGAACGCCTCGCGCGCCAAGGTTCCGAATTCGCGGCGTAGTTCGATCAGGTCACGGCCGATGGCCAGCACTTTGTTGTTCGCATCAAGCAGGCGGAAGCGCATGCGCAGGAAACTCGGCAGACTGGCATTCGCTTCATTCAACGCGACACTCGGCAGTTCGGCGCCAGACACTTTTGTCAGCCAGGCACTGAACGCCTGCAGCAAGCCTTGGTCCCCCGACGGCACGGCCTGGACGAAGGCGCGCGCGAAATCTGGTGCCGGCACGAAGTTTCGCCGGATCGCCTTCGGGAACGCACGGATCAATTCCGCCAGCTTGCTTTCCAGCAGACCCGGCACCAGCCACTCGGCCCGCGCCTCCGACACTGCATTCAGCAAAGACAACGGTAGATCAACGGTGACGCCGTCCTCGTCCAGCTTGGGATCGAAGGCGTAATGCAGTTTCAGGCGTTGGTTGCCGACGACGAAACTCTCCGGGAAACGCTCGACTGTCGACGCGCCGGCTTCGAGTACGTCACCGAGTGACCATTCGAGGCCACGTCGCAATTCCGGATCGAGGCGCTTGACCCAGTCATCGAACGCCTTGGTCGTCGCGATGCCTTCCGCAGACGCCCTTCCCACCACAGCGTCAGTTCTTCCCGGCTACGCAGCAAGCCGTGGCGGCGCTGCTTTGCCTCCTCGGCTTCTGCTTCTGCCAACACCCAGCGGTTGTGCGCGATCACTGCAGATTTTGCATCGAGCTCGCACGGCACCAGTGCGTCGCCGATGAACAGCACGCGTGCCTTCACCGGGTCGATCGTGCCGAAGTGCACCGGGCGACGCTCAACCAGTGTCAAACCGAACAGAGTGACCTGCTCATAAGCCATCACCTGTCCGCGCGAACGGTTCCAGTGCGGGTCATGATGTGCGCGCTTGATCAGATGCGCCGCTTCCTGAACCAGCCATTCCGGCTCGATGCGCGCATTCATGATCGCGTACAACTTCTGCGTATCGAGCAAGGTCGCCGACAACAGCCACAACGGCGGTGCTTTTGCAACGAACGAGCCGGGAAAAATGCCGTAACGTTTGCCGCGTGTACCCTGGTACTGACCCTTCTCATCTTTGCGTGCAACATTTGCCGGCAAGCCCGCGAGCAACGCGCGATGCAGCGCCTCGAACGAGGCCGCTTCGCGATTCAGCGACCAACCCAATTCATCGCCGAGCACCAACAACTGACGATGTAACTCGCGCCATTCGCGCATTCGCAGAAAGCTGAGGTAATGCTTCTCGCACCAGTCGCGAAGCTTCGATTGCGTCAACTCCTCGTGCGCGGCGGCGTGTGCGTCCCACAGCTTCAGCACGGCGACAAAGTCGGACTTGGCATCGGCGAATCCGGCGTGCGCCAGATCCGCCGCCTGCTTGGCATCCGCCGGACGTTCGCGCGGGTCCTGGATCGACAGGAACGAGGTGATGATCAGCACCTCGCGCGCAGCCGCATGCTGTTGCGCCGCGATCAGCATGCGTGCGAGCTTGGCATCGATCGGAATACGCGCCATGTCGCGGCCGAGTGCAGTCAACTGATGGCGGGCTTCACCGATGGCGCCCAGTTCGACCAGTTGGCTGATGCCTTCGTTGATCGCACGCTCGTCGGGACGTTCAAGGAACGGGAAACGGGCGATGTCGCCGAGCCCGAGGCTCAACATCCGCAACACCACATTGGCGAGCGAGGCGCGCAGTATTTCAGGGTCGGTGTAGCGCGGACGCGCGACGAAATCCGCCTCGTCGTAAAGACGCACGCACACGCCTGGGCCGAGACGACCACAACGGCCCTTGCGCTGATCGGCACTGGCCTGGGAAATCGGCTCGATATGCAGACGCTGCACTTTGTGACGCGGGCTGTAGCGACCGACGCGGGCGCTGCCGGTATCGATCACCGCACGGATGCGCGGCACCGTCAGCGAGGTTTCGGCGACATTGGTGGTGAGCACGATGCGCCGCTTTGGTCCGGGATGGAACACACGATCCTGCTCCTTCGCCGACAAGCGCGCGTATAGCGGCAGGATTTCCGTCTCGCGGAAATTCCGTCGTGACAGCGCGAGATGGGCATCGCGGATTTCGCGCTCGCCGGGCAGGAACACGAGTACATCAGCCAATGCCTCGCTACGCCCGATTTCCTCGACTGCTGCGATGATCGCTTGATTGACGCCACGCTCGTCGCGGTCCTCAGCCAGCGCGCGATAGCGCACTTCGACCGGCCATGTGCGGCCTTCGACATTGATCACCGGCGCATTGCCGAAATGCTCGGCAAAGCGCGCGGTGTCAATGGTTGCGGAGGTGACGATGAGCTTGAGGTCGTGTCGTTTCAGTAATAACTGCTTGAGGTACCCGAGCAGAAAATCGATATTGAGGCTGCGCTCGTGCGCCTCGTCGAGGATGATCGTGTCGTATTGATTGAGAAAGCGGTCGCGCTGAGTCTCCGCGAGCAGGATGCCGTCGGTCATGAATTTGATCAGCGAGGTTTCGGCCACCTGCTCGGTAAAGCGAACCTGAAAGCCGATCAATTGCCCGACCTGCGAACCAAGCTCCTCGGCCACGCGCCGGGCCACACTGCGCGCGGCGATACGACGCGGTTGCGTACAGCCGATCAGTCCATCGACGCCACGTCCGGCGGCCAGCGCCAGCAGCGGCAATTGCGTGGTCTTGCCGGAACCGGTTTCACCGGCGACGATGACAACTTGATGGCTCTGGATGGCCTGCATGATCGCGCTCGCCTCGCGCGCGATCGGCAGGGTCTCGTCGAGCTGGATCTTGGGCACAGCCGCAGCACGCGCGGCACGCCGCGCCGCGCTGGCGTCGATTGCGCGAGCGATGGCGCTCCAACGTTCATCATCGGCACCGGCCTTCACTGCCGAGAGTTGGTCTAGACGCTGACGAAGACGCTGGCGATCACGCCCGAGCACCTCGCCCAGACGACTGCGCAAGTCGCTAATATGAGAGCCTCGGATCACCGGCTCGATCGGATCCATTCAAATCATTCACTGCAACCGCTCATGCGGGCCGATTAGTTTAGCGGCTCGCCCAAAGGAGGCCGACATGAACTCAATCGCCATCGATATTGGTATCGCCGATGCGACGCGCAAGCAAATCGCCGACGGTTTGTCACGCTTGCTTGCCGACACCTACACCTTGTACCTCAAGACGCACAATTTTCACTGGAACGTCACCGGGCCGATGTTCAACACGCTGCACCTGATGTTCGAAGGGCAGTACAACGAACTGGCACTGGCGGTCGACGTGATTGCCGAGCGCATCCGCGCACTTGGCCATCCGGCACCGGGCAGCTACAGCGCCTTTGCGAAGTTGTCCTCGATTCCGGAAGCGGAAGGCGCACCGGATGCCATCGAGATGATTCGTCAACTCATGCAAGGTCAGGAAGCGGTGGCGCGTACTGCACGTTCGGTGTTCCCGATCGTGAATGACGCCAACGACCAGCCGAGCGCCGACCTGTTGACGCAGCGCATGCAGGTGCATGAGAAAAATGCTTGGATGTTGCGGAGCCTGCTGGGTTGAACAGGCGTTGGCTCGCCTTCGCCGCGGCGTTGTTGCTCGGCGGAGCGGCACACGCCTGGGGACCACACGGACACCAAGTCGTCGCGGAAATTGCCGCGCGCGAACTGACACCGAAAGCGCGGGCCGAAGTCGAACGCTTGCTCGGTGACCGCGCCAGCAATGCCATGCGCGAAGCCAGCACTTGGGCGGACGAGATCCGCGGCGAACCGCAGTGGCGGCATACCGGTAGCTGGCATTACCTGAATTTCGAGCGCGGCGATTGCCACTACAACCCGAAGCGCAATTGCCGCGGTGGCAATTGCGTGGTGGCGGCACTTGAGCGTGAGGTTCGCAATCTCGGTGACCGTAAAGCCAGCACGACCGAGCGCGCGAATGCACTTCGCTTCGTGATCCATTTCGTCGGCGATATGCACCAACCCTTACATGCCGGGTTCGACCACGATCGTGGCGGCAACGACTTCCAGATTCGCTATGGCCGCGGCGGCAACAATCTGCACGGGTTCTGGGATCAAGACATTATTCGTGCCTATCGCGGCAAGCTGCAGGCCGTTCGACATGCCGAAGAATTGATCGAGCGTCCGATCGATGGCGACATGCATTGGCATGCCGGTGTCGCGGCACGCTGGGCTGAGCAGTCGTGTGCGATCGTGCAAGCACCTTGGTTCTACCCAGCCGGCGGCAGCATCGACACGCATTACGTCCTTACCGCGGCGCCGATCGTTGATGCACAACTGGACGCCGCAGGCCATCGACTCGCCGACCTGTTGAACAAGGTGCTGGGCGGCGATCGATGACGGTACAGCCGCAAGTACTGGTCATCGATGATGATGCCGACATGCGCATGCTGATGGGTGCCTTGCTCGAACATCTCGGCGCGCGTGTCGACGTCGCCGGAGCAGCGGAAAAGATCGACCTGGTCAAGCTACAGTCCACCGACTTGATTTTGCTGGACCTAGTGATGCCGACCGGCGTTTATGCGACCTGCCTCCAGCGCCTGATCGATAGCGGCACGCGCGCCAAGGTCTGCCTGCTGAGCGGCAGCAGTGCGCAGGCACTGTCGCAGGAGTGCGCGCGCATCGATGCCTGCGGATTGCAGACCACACAACCGATTACCAAACCTGCACGCGTCGATGCGCTAGCGGCCCTGCTCGCCACGCTCGATCACGCGCCGTGACCCAGTCGAAATCGTGACAACGGGTGACTCCGGCCACAATTGACCTGAGTCAAGATTGTGCCGATGCTCGACTGGGAAACTGCCACTGCAACTTGCCCTAGGAGTGTTCATGTCCACTGTTCCCGAGACCTATAACGACAAGGTTATTCGGCAATTCGCCGTAATGACCGTGATCTGGGGCATCGTCGGCATGCTGGTTGGCGTCTTGATCGCCGCCCAGCTGTATTGGCCGGCCCTGAACTTCGACATCCCATGGCTGAGCTACGGCCGGCTGCGACCGCTGCACACCAATGCGGTGATCTTCGCCTTCGGCGGATCGGGCTTGTTTGCGACCAGCTACTACGTCGTCCAACGAACTTGCCACGCCACATTGTTCTCGCCACGGCTTGCCACATTTACATTCTGGGGTTGGCAGGCGGTGATCGTGTTGGCGGCGATCACCTTGCCGCTCGGCCTCACTTCAGGCAAGGAATACGCTGAACTGGAATGGCCGATTGATGTCCTCATCACCTTGGTCTGGGTGTCCTATGCCGTGGTGTTTTTCGGCACTATTGCGAAGCGCAAGATCCGGCACATCTTTGTCGCCAACTGGTTCTTTGGCGCCTACATCATCACCATCGCGCTGCTGCATATTTTCAACAACATGGAAATTCCGGTCACGCTCTGGAAGTCCTACAGCCTCTATAGCGGCGCTGTCGATGCCATGGTGCAATGGTGGTACGGCCACAACGCCGTCGGATTTTTCCTGACGACCGCTTTCCTCGGCATGATGTACTACTTCGTGCCGAAGCAGGCGGGCCGCCCGGTGTATTCCTACCGGCTCTCGGTTGTGCACTTCTGGGCACTGATTTCGATTTACATGTGGGCCGGCCCACATCATCTGCATTACACGGCACTACCCGACTGGGCGCAGTCGATTGGCATGGTGTTCTCGCTGATCCTGCTCGCACCGAGTTGGGGCGGCATGATCAACGGCATGATGACGCTGAACGGCGCTTGGGAAAAACTGCGCACCGACCCGATCATCAAGTTCATGATTGTCGCGCTCTCGTTTTACGGCATGAGCACGTTCGAAGGGCCGATGATGTCGATCAAGACGGTCAACGCGCTCAGCCACTACACCGACTGGACCATCGGCCACGTCCATTCCGGCGCCCTCGGCTGGGTGGCGATGATCACCATCGGCTGCATCTATTCGATGCTGCCACGCGTACTCGGTCTGAAAGCAATGTATTCGACTCGAATGATCGAGCAGCACTTCTGGATCCACACCACTGGCGTGGTGTTCTACATCTCGGCGATGTGGATTGCCGGTGTGATGCAAGGTTTGATGTGGCGAGCAACGAATGACGACGGCACGCTGACCTATACCTTCGTCGAATCACTGAAGGCGACTTATCCCTACTACCTTGCCCGACTCGGTGGCGGTGTGCTTTGCCTGTCCGGCATGGTGCTGATGCTGGTCAATGTGCTGAAGACCCTGCAGATGTCCAAGGGCAATGTCGACGTGGCGATCCCCGCCCCGGCGCATACGTAAGGAGACGCGCCATGTCGCACGAAAAAATCGAAACCAATATCTCGCTGATGGGCATTCTGGTTGCGCTCGTGGTCGCGGTTGGCGGCCTCGTCCAGATCGTCCCACTGATGTATCAGGCACAGGTCGTGAAGCCGTTGCCCGGTGTTGTGCCTTACCCGCCGCTGGAACTTGCCGGGCGCGACATCTATGTCCGCGAGGGCTGCTACAACTGCCATTCGCAGATGATTCGAACGCTGCGCTATGAAACCGCACGCTACGGCCATTATTCGCTGGCCGGTGAGTCGGTTTACGACCGTCCGTTCCAATGGGGCAGCAAGCGTACCGGCCCGGATCTGGCACGTGTCGGTGGTCGCTATTCGGACGATTGGCATCGCGTGCATCTGACCGATCCACGCGCGGTGGTGCCGGAGTCGAACATGCCAGGTTTTCCGTGGATGGCCGAGAGACTGGTCGATGGCGGCTTGATCGAAAAGAAGCTGAGGGTGCTGCAGAGCATCGGCGACCCCTACAGCGACGAGCAGATCGCTGGAGCCGCTGCGGCGGTGAACGGCAAGAACGAACTCGATGCACTGGTGGCCTACCTGCAAGGCCTCGGCAAGCACGCACCAAAGGGAGGTTGAGGCATGGACTTCGGCACCGTTTCCGGCGTGATCACCGCGATCTTGTTGATCAGTTTCCTCACCGGCGTGATTTGGGCGTGGAGTGCGAAACGCAAACCGCAATTCGATGCTGCTGCGCGCCTCCCGCTCGAAGACAATGAGGTGAAGCCATGAGCTTGGGCTGGACGCTCTACATCTCGATCATCACGATCGTCAATATCCTCGCCTTCCTTTGGCTGTTGTGGTGGACGGCGAAGAATCGATCCAATAAAGCCGAGAACGAAGACACCGGCCACGTCTGGGATGGCGACATTCGCGAATTGAACCGGCCGCTGCCGAAGTGGTGGCTCAACCTGTTCTACATCACCATCGTGTTCGCCTTCGTCTACCTCGTGCTCTACCCGGGACTCGGCTCGTTCGCCGGTACCAAGCAGTGGAGTTCGACCGGCGAACATGACGCCGACGTGAAAGCTGCCGAAGACAAGATCGCACCGATCTTCGCGCGATTCCGTCAGCAATCGCTCGCCGAACTGGTTCACGATGCCGATGCGCAACGTCTCGGTGCGTCGGTATTCGCCAACAACTGCGCAACCTGCCACGGTTCAGACGCCAAGGGTGCCAAGGGTTATCCGAATCTCACTGACGGCGATTGGCTCTGGGGCGGCGATCCGGACACGGTCTTGACGACGATCCTCGATGGCCGTCAGGCAGCAATGCCAGCGATGGGCGCGGTGCTCGGCGACGATGGCGTGGCGGCAGCAGCCGTCTACGTCCAGAGCCTGTCCGGGCGAAACGTGGACGACGCACTCGCAGCGCGCGGACAGGCGCATTTCCAGACCATCTGTGCGGCATGCCACGGGGCCGACGGCAAAGGCAATCCAATCCTTGGCGCACCCAATCTCACCGACAACACTTGGCTCTATGGCAGCGACTTCAACACCGTCGCAACGACCATCCGCAGCGGCCGTAATGGTCAGATGCCCGCCCATCGGCTGACTCTCGGCGAAGATCGCGTGCGTTTGGCAGCCGCATGGGTGCTGGCACAGTCGGCGACGAAGCCGGATGTAGAGGCGCACTGAACCATGGCGAGTGATCTCGATCGCAAGAACAGTCAGGCGTCAGCCGACTCACCGCGTCCGTTGGTACAGCGCGTCGGTGCGGTGCTCTGGCCGTCGTTCTTTGCGGCCGGTGTCGCCACCATGGTGTTCTTCGCCAACATCGACCCACTCGATCTCGCCAGCATCAGTTTTTCCGACCTCGACCTCTCGCGTGAACTCGGCTATTCGATCGGCTTTTTCATGTTCTGGGCATGCACGGCGTCCTCCAGTCTGTTCACTTGGCTGTTGCTGAAACCGGGCAATAGTCGCCGCGGCCAAGGCACATCGCGTGCGGGCCATCGGAACCCGCCGTGAGCAAGCAGATTCCATTGAAGGTCGTCGATGGCGGCAATTTGTACGAATCCGCCCCGAAAATTTATCCGCGTGAAATCGACGGGCGTTTCCAGCGTCTACGGACGCTGGCAGTGTGGGTTCTGCTGGGCTTGTTCTACCTGATGCCATGGTTGAACTGGGACGGTCGACAAGCCGTGCTGTTCGACCTGCCGGCACGCAAGTTCTACATCCTCGGCCTGAGCTTCTGGCCACAGGATTTCGTGTTCTTGGCGTTGTTGCTGATGATCGCGGCTTTCGCGTTGTTCTTCTTCACTGCCCTTGCCGGTCGGCTCTGGTGCGGCTATGCCTGCCCGCAAACGGTGTGGACGGAAGTATTCATCGCGATCGAGCGTTGGTGCGAAGGCGACCGTGGCAAGCAGATGAAGTTGGATGCCGCCCCATGGACCCGTGAGAAAATCCTGCGCAAGTCAGCAAAGCACTCGCTGTGGCTCATCTTCGCGCTTTGGACTGGCTTCACATTCGTCGGATTTTTCACACCGATCCGCACGCTGGCGCAAGAAGCCGCCACCTTGTCACTGGGCGGATGGGAATGGTTTTGGACCCTGTTCTATTCGTTCGCGACCTGGGGCAATGCCGGCTTTCTGCGTGAACAAGTCTGCAAATACATGTGCCCGTATGCGCGTTTTCAGGGCGCGATGTTCGATCGCGATACGCTGATCATTGCCTATGACACTGAACGCGGCGAACCACGCGGTTCTCGTCGCAAAGGCGTGCCAAGTGTGCTGGAACTGCCGAGGCTCGCCGATGGTGCATTTGCCGATGGCGACCCGAAGCAAGGCGACTGCATCGACTGCACGATTTGCGTGCAAGTGTGTCCCACCGGCATTGATATCCGCGATGGATTGCAGTACGAGTGCATCGCCTGCGGTGCCTGTGTCGATGCCTGCGACAGCGTGATGGACAAGATCGGCTATCCGCGTGGTTTGGTGCGCTATGCCACGTTGAACAGCCTCGAACACAAGACACCGCATGTGATCAGGCCGCGCATCATCATCTACGGATTGATCTTGCTCACCCTGATCGGAAGTTTCACCTACGCCGTATTCAATCGGACGCCATTGCTTGTCGACGTGCTGCGCGACCGCAACGCGTTGTACCGAATCGCGACCGACGGCGGCGTCGAAAATGCCTATACGTTCAAGATCGTCAACAAGGACGTGGTCGCACACCACTTTGCGATTCGCATTAGCGAAGGCGGCACCGACCTGACACTGCACACGCATGTCGACGAGATCGTGGTTGCCGCCGAAGGTGTGGCGAATGTCGCCGTCACCGTTTCGGCGGCGGCAGACAAGGCCCGCGGCCAGCGTGAAATCACCTTTGAAGTGCATGCGCTCGACAGCGACATGCAGCGCACGCAGAAGTCGCGTTTCTTCGGGCCGTCCTGACGCAGCCATGTCCGCTGCCGTTCGCCAACCGCTGTTTTGGCTAGTCGTTGCCCTTCCGTCGGTGGCCATCTTGGCCGGTACTTGGATGATCCTGCGTGCGCGCGGTGCGACCGATGTGACACCTGACACGGTTCTGCGTATTGCGCAGATCCAGACTACCGACGAACGACGTGATCGGCGTGCGCTCGAGCTAGACGTGCGTGCGACGCTGGACATCGACGACCGTGGCATCGTGCTGCTTTCCGACGCCACGGTGAACGCTGAGGACTCGGTACTGCAACTATTCTTCGTGCACGCCACTGATGCCACTGGAGACCGCCACTTCGCACTGCAACCGTGCGGCGCGCATCGCTGGTGCACCAGTGACGCCACGCCCAAAGCGCGCGGTCATTTCGAACTGCGATCTGCCGACGACAGCTGGCGCATCGCTGGCGTGCGCGAACTGGGGCGGGACCACATCATCTTGCTACCCGCTTGGTCGAATCCATGAATGGCGGTGCCTGCTATCACTGTGGTGAAGTGGTCTCGACGCATGCACTGATTCGGGCCACGTTGGATGGCAGTGAGCGTAGGTTTTGTTGCAACGGCTGTCGCGCTGCCGCCGAGTGGCTGCATCAGGGCGGGCTCGCTGAGTTCTACAACTTGCGCAGCGCGCCAAGTGGTCGCGTCGAAGCCGAACATGACTTCAGCGACTGGGACAGTGCCGGGTTTCGTCGCTTGTATGTGCACGAGAATGACGGCATGGCGGAATGTGACTTCAGCATTGGCAGCATTCGCTGTGCTGCTTGCGCCTGGCTGATCGGCCGGGTCGGCCAGCAGATTCCCGGGGTGGCGGCGATCTCCGTCGACCCAGCCACCACGCGTGCACGCGTTCGATTCGATGCCGGGCGCGTACCGCTCAGCACGATCGCCATGCGCCTTGCCGCGATCGGCTACGCACCGCGCATCGTGCAGGATCCAGCGGAAGCTGCGGAAGAACGCCGACGCTCGCTCAAGCGTCTCGCCGTCGCCGGTCTCGGTGCGATGCAAGCAATGATGTTCACCGAAGCGCTTTACTGGGGAGCGAGCGAACTCGATGTCGGCACCCGCGATTTTTTTCGGATTGCCGCAATGTTGGTGGCCACACCGGTGGTGTTCTATTCCGGACTGCCGTTTTTTCGTGGCGCCTTGCGCGAATGGTCATCGCGCCGGCCGGGTATGGACGTGCTGGTAGCGCTGTCGGTGGGGCTCGCTTATTTGGTATCGATGATCGAGACCATTCGCGGCGGTCCGGTCGTCTACTTCGATGCAGCGGTGATGTTCGTATTTCTGCTCAGTGCCACGCGCCATATCGAGTCGATTGCACGCGCGCGCGCCACTGAACGACTGCAGTTGATCGCAAGCGCGCAATACCAGTACGCGAACCGTATTGATTCCGAGGGACGGGCGACAACGATTGCACTCCGCGAACTATCGATCGGCGACCATATTCGCGTGGCCAGTGGTGAGTCGGTGCCAGTCGATGGCCGTCTGCACTCGGCAGATGTGCGCATCGACGAATCGCTGCTGAGCGGTGAATCGGAACCAGTCCAGCGCACAACCGGAGATGCCGTGCTAGCTGGCAGCATCGCGCTGGATGCCCCATTACTGCTGGAAGTGACGGCGGTCGGGACCGAAACTCGGCTCGGCCAATTGCGGGCGCGCATTGGTTCCGGCTTGCTCCAGCGCGGCAACGGCAGCGAGCGTGGTCAACGCATCGCGGCACGCTTTACCGTGGTGATGCTGGCGGTCGCGATCGGCACTGGCCTGTATTGGTCACAGGTGGACATCACGCGCGCACTGCCGGCGGTGCTGGCCGTGCTCGCTGCGGCTTGCCCCTGTGCGTTTGCGCTGGCGCTGCCGGCCAGCCTCGCTGCGGCGCATGCGATGCTGGCGAAACACGGCGTCATCGTCACCCGCCCGGATGCACTCGCTCGCACCCACCGCATCGATCGCATCGTCATCGACAAGACTGGCACGCTCACTGAAGGACGGCCGCGACTGGTCGAGATCGAAATTGTCGATCCACTGGTTACGCGCAGCGAGGCGCTTGCGGTAGCGGCTGCGCTTGAGCGTGGACATCATCATCCAATCGCACGCGCCTTCACCGAGTTCGACCTCGGCATGACCATCGACAACGCGAAGATCTTGGTGGGTGCGGGCGTCAGCGGTCGCGTCAATGGCAACGACTGGCGCCTGGGCCGTGCCGATTGGTCACGCACCGATGACAGCGATGCGATCCTGTTATCGAATGCGACCGGCGTCGTCGCCCGCTTCCGCGTCGCCGATCGACTGCGTAGCGAAGCTGCGGACGCCGTTCGTGACTGGCAACAGTTCGCGCAAGTCGACATCTTGTCGGGCGATCATCCGCAGACCGTCGATCGTGTCGCCGCGTCGCTCGGCATTGGCGGTCGTGGTCGCCTTGGCCCCGAGCAAAAGCGCACCGAACTCCACGCGCTGCGCGAAGCCGGCCACCGCGTCATGATGATCGGCGACGGACTCAATGATGCCGAGTCGCTGATGGCCGCCGATGTCGGTATCGCCATGGCCGGTGGCGCCGCCATCGCGCAATGCCATGCCGATGTTTTGTTGCTGCGCGACGATCTGCGTCTGGTGCGACTGTTGATTGATACTGCTGCGCGCGCGCGCCGTATTGCGCGCGAAAATATCGCTTGGTCGATCGGCTATCACTTGCTCATTGTGCCGTTCGCGGTGGCCGGCGTTCTCTCGCCATGGCTCGCCGCAGTGGGTATGGCTGCGAGTTCGCTGCTGGTGACATTGAATGCCTTGCGACTGCGACGTGCGCCCGTGGTCGTTTCGACAAGGTCGCGTTCACCGCTGCGCGAGCTGCCGACATGACCATTCTGTTCGTGCTGGTTCCGATCAGTCTGCTGCTCATCGGACTGGCGGTGTGGGCATTCTTCTGGGCCGTCGACAACGGTCAGTTCGACGATCTGGATACGCCGGGCTTTCATCCGCTGGATGACGACACTCGCCCCCAGGACAAGGATCAACCGCCACCATGAGTCTGCTCGTCGCGACCGTCGCCGCGTTCGCTGCCGGTCTCGCCGGTGCCGCACATTGTCTGGCGATGTGCGGTGTCATCAGCGTGACGCTGGCGCGTATGTCGCCACCACGTGTCGGTTTCGTGGTGGCGCGTCAGCTCGGCCGTGTGAGCGCGTATACGTTCGCCGGCGCGGTCATTGGCGGCATCGGCCAGACGCTGTTGTTCATCGGCCACAGCGGGTTGCTGCGGCTTGCGCTGCAACTGCTGTTCGCGCTGTCTTGGTTATGGCTGGCGGCACGACTACTCAAACCGAATCTGCGGCTACCTTGGGTGTCGACATTCGCGGGGCGTCTTTGGCAGCGGCTGCAACCGTGGACGCGCAACTTTCTTCCGGCGACAACGCCGGCACGCGCGTTTGCCCTCGGCGCGCTCTGGGGCTTCATGCCGTGTGGCCTGAGTTACGCGATGCTGGCGATTGCGGCGACCCAAGGTTCGGCGCTCGGCGGCGCCGCGATCATGGCGGCTTTCGGGATTGCATCGACATTCGCCTTGGGCGCACTGGATCTGGGCGTAGGCCGTGTCGACCGAATCGGCCGTTCGCCATGGTTGCGGCGCACCGGTGCCGCCATCGCATTGGCACTGGCCGTGCTCAGCGTGTGGGTTCCCTATCGTCACCGCGGTCATGCCCACGACCTTGCCGTCTCGATGGCGATCGCGGGCGACGACTACTGCGTGCAGTGAACCGTCAGCAGGCTTCGCTCTCGATGTCCTGTGAGGCATCGCCTGCGAGTTCGTCCAGCCGAGCAAAATTCACGATCCGGATCTGTTTGCGGTTGACTCGAAGCACACCAAGCTCTTCGAACCGAGTGAACATCCGGCTCACGGTTTCGACGACCAGCCCAAGGTAATTCGCCAACTCGTGGCGCGACATCGGCAGTTCCAGAAGTTCCGGTGCGCGCTGCAGATTGCGATAACGCTGTGACAGGCTGCGCAGGAAGATCGCCAAGCGCTCCTGTGCCTGCCGACGACCCATCATCATCAGATGCTCGTGGTCTTTCACCACCTCACGACTGGCAATGCGCAGCAACTGTCGTCGCAGACCCGGCACGTTCGCCGCAAACTCATCGATTTGGGCAAACGGCGCATCGCATACCGATGCGCGCTCCAGCGCTTCGGCACTGCAGCGATGTACGTCGTCCGACAAGGCATCGAACCCAAGAATTTCACCGGGCAAATGAAACCCCAGCACTTGCTGCTCGCCGCTGTTCATCTCCAGCGTGGTCTTGAACGAACCCGACCGAACCACAAACAGCGACTGGAAGCGGGTACCGCTGGCAAACAATAGGTCACCGCGATTCAACGGACGCCGGGCACGCACGATGGCGTCGAGTGAAGTCAGATCTTCCGAGGAAATTGATGCCGGCAAGCACAGCGCATGCAACGCACAAGAACGACAGCTACGACGCAACTCCGCAAGATCAAGCGACGGTATCGATGCGGGCGCGGCTCGCGGGACGACTAACATTGCCGTAGTTTATCGAACCTTCGTGGACGCCGAGTCAAGAATCATGCCGGGTTGTCGCCGAACCCGCGATCGCCAACAATGGCGACGAGCGAATGGGAGCAAGGATCATGCGAATCCATTGCCGTGGCGCATGGCAACGACGGTTGGTGGTGTTGTTTCTTGGTGTGTCGGTCGCTGCCAGGGCGGCGCCGGTACTGGTCGAAGTGCGCGACAGCGCGACGGGTGCGTTCGTCGATGCGGTCTTCGTCCTCGGTGACGGCCATGCCCGTGATTGGCCAAAAACACGCACCGACCTCGGCCTTGCACCGGGGCAGTGGCAAGCCAAAGTCAGCGCGCCGGGATACCGTTCCATCGATACCACCTTGGCGATCGCCGCCGACGGCCCAACGGCGTTCCAACTGTGGCTCGACCCACTCGTTGCAGCGAAACCAGACCCTGTCGCACCCGGGCGCATTCATGTCAGCGGCCATGTCCATGATCGCGAACAGCGTGCGCCAGTTCCCGACATCATCGTGCGGCTCGCTCACCTCACCGCACGCACCGACGCACAGGGTCGCTTTGATCTTGAGTTTTCGGCACGAGATGGCGATGCGGATGCCGGACGAGCCGACACGCTGATCGTCGAGGCACCGGGCCGGGCACCGCTGCTACGCACGCTGCGACTGACCCCGGGCAGTCACCACCTGATTCTCGACCTCGGTGGCGACCGCGCCGAACCACCACCCGACCATCGCTTCGACCAGCGCGAACTGCAATGGCTGCAGGACGATATCGCGTGGCCCGAGCGCGCGCCGACGGCGCCAATCCTGCAACCACCGACGAACCTGCGCGTCGGCTTTGCTGATGCCGGCTTCACCACACCTTGTTGCGTCGGCGGCTGCAGCGCAGTCGCGGTGATGTCGCTCGAAACTTACGTGCAGCGCGGCCTCAATGACGAGTGGATCGCGAGCTGGAACGGCCACAGCCTGCGCGCCGGTGCCGTTGCCTATCGCAGCTACGGCGCATGGCACGTCGCCAATCCGCGAAGCGCCAGCTACGACATCTGTTCGAGTGCCTGCTGCCAAGTCAACGACCCGGACACTTCGGCCAGCACCAATGCCGCAGTGGCGGCCACTGCCGGCATCATGCTCGAACGCATCGGTGACATTTTCCGCGCCGAATACTCAGCCGAAAACAACGCCTGGGACGATCCCGCGGATGGTCTCTCGTGCAGCAACGCCGACTTAGTCTGCGGCGACGGCTACGTCGGCTCACCGGCGGCGAACTGGCCCTGTCTCGCCGACAGCGTCGCCAGCGGTCATGGTTGCTTCGGCCATGGCCGCGGCATGTCGCAGTGGGGCACGCAGCGTTGGGCATTGAATCAAGGCCAGCGCTTGGCCGTGGATCGTCAACCACTACTTCAACGCCAACGGCGCCGGCAGCGGCCTGCGCAGCGCGGCACTGTCTTCGCCATTGCGCATCGACACGGTGGCCGCAGTGCCGGCAAGCGCACCCGCCGGCACGACCCTGGCGATCAATTTCGCGATCAGCAACCTTGCCGGAAGCAGCCATGCTGCAGTGTTCCTCGGCGCCAGCCTGTATCGCAGCGGTATCGGATACGTCAGTGACCCGGCACATGACCTTGGCGTCGCCCTGAACATGGGCGCGAACGCCGTCAGTCGTCCGTTCGCGCTGCCCACAGGCCTGCCTGACGGCAACTACGACCTGCTGGTGACGCTGTACCTCGATATCGACGACAACGCCGCGATCAATAGCGGCGACTTGGCGCTGACTACAACGACGTTGCCGGGTGCCGTGACCATCAGCACGCTTGATGCGGTCTTCGCCAACGGCTTCGAAGCGACGCCTTGAACCGCGATACCAACCGAGGAGATGGTGGGTCGTGGGAGATTCGAACTCCCGACCTACGGATTAAAAGTCCGCTGCTCTACCGGCTGAGCTAACGACCCGGTGATTACATCCCGAAAGGGGCGCGAAGTTTAGGTGAGCGCCGATGAACGCTCAAGGAAATATTCTGCAGGTGTGACGAATCACCGATAATGCGTGGGATCGGGCACACCGGCATCGTCGAAGCCTTGGCGGCGCAGACGGCAGGCATCGCAACGACCGCAGGCACGTCCGTCGCCATCGGCCTGATAGCAGGACACCGTCGTCGAAAAGTCGACTCCGTGTGCAAGACCAGCACGCACGATATCGGCCTTGGACATCGCCATCAGTGGTGCGTGCACACTGAAACGCTGGCCCTCGACGCCGGCCTTGGTCGCAAGATTGGCAAGTTGTTCAAAGGCGCGAATGAACTCTGGGCGACAGTCCGGATAGCCGGAATAGTCAACGGCATTGACTCCGCAAAACAGGTCGTGTGCGCCCAACACTTCCGCCCAGCCGAGTGCCACTGCGAGCATGATGGTGTTGCGTGCCGGCACATAAGTCACCGGGATACCGCTGGTCGGCGCTTCCGGCACAGCGATGTCGTCGGTCAATGCAGAACCACCGAGCATGCGCAGATCGATATGCACGATCTTGTGCGCAATCGCACCCAATTTAGCCGTGTTGCGTTTCGCGGCATCCAGTTCGGCATGGTGGCGCTGGCCATAGTCGACGCTAAGTGCATAGCAATCAAAGCCTCGCGCACGTGCGATTGCGAGTGTCGCCACTGAATCCATACCGCCCGAGACCAAAACTACGGCGCGAGGCGTCGTCGTCAACTCCGCACCCATCTCAGCGTCCCGGCAAATCGCCCCAAAGCTGCTTGTGCAACTGGAGCTGGAAGCGAACCGGCAATCGGTCCGCGAGGATCCATTCGGCCAAATCGCGCGGTGCGATCTGGCGATGGCTTGGTGAAAACAGAACCGTGCAGCATTCGTGGAGTCGGCGCTCCAACACGATGCACTTCGCCCACTCGTAGTCGGCACGCGAACAGAGAACAAATTTGAGCTGATCGTGCGCGGTCAGTAGCGCGAGGTTTTCGTATCGATTTCGTGCACATTCGTTCGAATCGGGCGTCTTCAGATCGACAACACGCGAGACGCGTGAGTCAACTGCCGAGAGATCGAGCGCACCGCTGGTTTCTAGCGACACCTGATAACCAGCATCGCAGAGCGCGCGTAGCAGATCGATACAGGCGCGTTGCGCCATCGGCTCACCACCGGTGACACACACATGCCGCGCGCCAAAGCCTTCGACCCTATGTAGGATCGATTCGAGTGTCCACCATTCACCGCCATAGAACGCATAGGCGGTATCGCAGTAAGTACAGCGCAGCGGGCAGCCGGTCAGGCGAATAAACACCGTCGGCCAGCCCACCGCGTCCGCCTCACCTTGCAGCGAATGGAAAATTTCGGTGAGTTTGAGGCGCGACTCGACGATGGCCGGTTCGGCCCCGGAATCCGCGGCCGCAACGGCAGCGTCCGTCATCAGTTACGGCGTCTTGCCTTCGAGGCGTAACGCACGCAGGCGGCCCTGCGCCAAGCGTGCCACCGTCGAACCCGGATAACGGGTGACGACATCATTCAGCGCAGCTTCGGCGTCGGTCCACTTTTTCAGTTCGTACAAGCAATAGCCCACCTTCAGCATGGCGTCCTGCGTCTTGGCGCTTTGCGGATAGGCAGCGAGCAAGGAGCGAAAGGTATCCAGCGCGATCTGGTAATTCTGGGTGACGTAATACGACTCGCCCAGCCAGTAAGTCGCGTTGTCGGCGAGTTCGCCCTGCGGATGTTGCTCAAGGAAGGCCGAAAAACGGCGCGCGGATTCAGCATATCGACCTTCACGCAAGGCATCGAAGGCAGTGTCATACGTGGCCTGTTCACCAGCTTGCGGAATCATCATCGTCGAGGCAGCGTCCGCTGGAACACTCGTCACCGGCATCGACGGCACCATGGGTGCTGCCGCCGCCGCGGAGTCGGCGCCATTCATCGGGTCGACTGCGACCGGCTCGACCGGTGATCCCATCGTCAATTGACCGGGCGCGGAAGGCGCGACGGAAAGTTCCTGAATCTGACCCGGTGCAATGGCTGCGGTCGGAGGTTCCGACGGTGGTGCCGACGACGCCGGTGCAGGATTGCCTTCGAGACGGCCGACCCGCGAATCGAGATCGACGTATTGATCGCGCCCGCGTTTCTTCAATTCTTCGATGGCGAAGGACTGTTGTTCGACCAGTCCGCGCAGCGACTGCACTTCAGACTGGAGGCCATCGATACGATTCAGTAGATCGACGGTGGACTGACCGCTGCCCTGCCCTTGGCTCTGGGCTTCAATGCGGGCAACGCGCTCAGCGAGACTCAGACGACCCGACTGGGCGTCCACCGACCCCGAAAACGACGTAGCGGCGACCAAGGCCGCCGCTACGAGGGGTCCACGAAACAGTGAACCGGACTTCATCATCGCTATTTACTTCGCCGTGTAGACGATTTCGACGCGACGGTTCTTGCCCCAGCACTCGTCGTTCGAATCGGAGCAGGTCGGGCGCTCTTCGCCGTATGAGACGACGTTCAACTGCGCGGCCTGGCCACCGTTGGCCTGGAGGGCGGACGACACCGCGTTGCCGCGACGCTCGCCGAGACCGAGGTTGTATTCACGGCTGCCGCGCTCATCGGCATGGCCTTCCAGCGTCATCGCTGCCGACGGACGGTCGGTCAGATACTTGCCATGGCAAGCCAGGACGGCCTGAGCTTCGGCACGGATTTCGGCCCGGTCGAAATCGAAGTAGACGACGCGCTGGCGCAGGCAACTGTCAGAGTCGAGATCGCTGGCGTCAAACTTGCCATCATCAACTGCGACCGGTGTCTCGACCTTGGTCGGTTCCGGCGTCGGCGTCGGAGCTTCTTCCTTCACTTTCTTCGAGCAGGCAGCGAGAGAAGCCATCATCGCCAGAGACAGGATTACGCGCATCGGGTTGTTCATTGGTATTTCCTCGAGGTTTTTTTAGGTTAATCATCAGGGCACAGCATCAGCCGCAACTTTAACGGCCTTCGTCTTAACGCTGGCGGAAGGGGCCCCACGCAGGTTCGCGCACGTCGCCGTCCGCCAACACCAGACGCTGTCGTACCCGCCCGTCGGCGGATACGGCAAAAAGCACGCCCCGCTTTCCTTCGCGGGTGGCGTACAAGATCATGCTTCCGTTCGGTGCGAAACTCGGCGATTCGTCCAGATTACCGGGCGAAATCAGGCTCGTATCCCCAGCTCCGCCACGCGACCGATCCAGAACCGCAATACGATACACATTTCCACTGCCCTGTGCCATAGCCAAGGTCTTGCCTTGGTAACCAATCGTGGCGCGGGCGTTGTACTCACCTTGGAAGCTGACGCGCGTGGCGTCGCCGCCTGCCGCCGGAACACTGTAGATCTGCGGCTTGCCGGCACGGTCGGAAGTGAACAGCAGAGTCGCGCCGTCCGGCATCCACACCGGCTCGGTATCGATCGAAAAGTGTTTGGTA
This sequence comes from Rhodanobacteraceae bacterium, assembly GCA_016708465.1. GTDB lineage: Bacteria > Pseudomonadota > Gammaproteobacteria > Xanthomonadales > Ahniellaceae > JADKHK01. Next base: position 119,634 of record JADJFT010000006.1, on the reverse strand, counting down.
ATCTGCGTCGTGCGGCGACTAGCAATGTCCATCACGTAGATTTCCGGGTTGCCGGACTGCGACAGCGTCAGCGCCAGCTTGGAACCATCCGGCGAAAATGCTGGCGCACCGTTGATGCCGCGGTAGGAAGCCACGACTTGGCGTGACCCGGTGGTCAGTTCCTGGATATAGATCGAGGAATTGCCGCGCTCGAAGCTGACGTAGGCCAGACGCTTGTTGTCTGGCGACCAAGCCGGCGACAGCAGCGGCTCGCGCGAACGCACCACCGTCTGCGGGTTAAAGCCGTCCGAGTCGGCAACCATCAGCGCATACTGGGTGTCGCGACCGATGCCGGTCGCGGTGACGTAGGCGATGCGCGTCCAGAACGCACCGCGGACACCAAGAATTTTCTCGTAGACGAGGTCGGCGATCTGATGCGCCGCGCCGCGCAGGTCATTCGGGCGCGCACCGATCGCGAGACCCATCAGCCGCGTCTGTTTGGCGACGTCGAACAATTCGAACTCGATGCGCAATGCACCAGCGTCGGCGTCCGAAATTCGTCCGATAACCAAAAAGTCCTGCTTGAGCAGACGCCAAGTCGCGAACTTCACATCGGCCGGCCGCGCCGGCATTTCAACAATGTCTTGACGCGCGAGCGCACGGAACTGGCCGCTGCGGCTCAAGTCACCGCCGATCACCGCACCGATGTCGGTATCCGGCGGCATCCCGGCCCCTTCGAATGCGAACGGCACGACCGCGATTGGCAGCGCCGCCTCGTTGCCCGAGACCGGCCCAACGGCCAAAGTTTGCGCAACGCTAGCGTGGGCGACGATCAGACCAAACAGGACGAAGAACCATTGGAGTCGCTTCATTGGGTGCAAATCTCTCTCGGATAACAGAATGGGACGGTGACCTTGCGAGCAAATACGTTCTCGAAGCCACGGTAGGGTAAAGGTTCCCGCTGAACGGCAGCTTCGATGCTGCGCACGATGTTTGGGTCGCCGATGCACGACGAGGTATCGACGAGGATGACTTCGCCGCCCGGAATCTGAGTGACGGTGACATTGCAGCGGAAGCCTTCGCGCAGCGATTCCGGCCGCAACCAGTTGCGGTCGATGGTGTTGGTAATCGCCAATTTGTATTGGCCGAGCAACGTATCGTCACGGCCATTGGTGCCGGCACGCTGTGCGGCTTCCTGTTTGGCGAGTTCATCCATGCGCTGCTGTTCCAGCGCACGCTGCTTGTCGGTATCGGTTTGTTTCTGTTTGTCCTGCAGCTGCGCCAGCTTCATCTCCTCGATCTTGCGCTTGCGTTCGGCTTCCTCACGCAGACGCTTGATATCGTCGAGCTGCTTCTGGCGCTCTTGTTCCATCTTGGTCAGTTCTTCCTGGCGGTCGAGATCGACCTGCTCCTGCTTACGCTTTTCTTCCTGCTCGCGCTCGGCCTTTTCCAGTGCTTCCGCAGCCAGACGCACCTTTTCCTGATCGATCTGATCCAGTGCCGGCGGTGGCGTTTGGGTTTCTTCTGGCGGTGGCGGCGGCGGTTCTGGCTTCGGCTCGGGCTTGGGTGGCTGCGGCTTCGGCGGGGTCGGTTTGGACTTCGCCGCAGAAGCCGGCAACGGCGGCGCAATGAAGTCGACGAGCACTGCCTCGATCACCGGACCAGCGACATCGGCCGGCTCGATCGTCGGCTTGAGCCACATCGCCACGAAAACGATGGCGACAATGCCGGCGTGCAGCAGCAGCGAGCCGCCGAACGCGAACAATGTGTCATCGCGACGTTCAGCCATGTCAGCGCGCCTTGGCCTTGTCGCCAACCGGCTGGCTCATCAGCCCGACGCGCGGCACCCCGGCTTGCTGTAACACGACCATGACCTCATAGACCTTGCCGTAGTCGATGCTGTGGTCGCCGCCGACCAGCACCGGCACCTTCGGGTTCTGGCGCACGAAGGCGGCGACCTTGTTGCCGAGATCGACCATCTCGATCGCCTCACGTTTCTCGTCACCGAGCGTCAGGTACATGGTGCCATCGCGGGCGATACTGATCAGCACCGGCTCCGAGTCCAGCGATACTGATTTCGCATTTGATTCCGGCAAATCGATGTCGACGCCAAGATTCAGCATCGGCGCCGTGACCATGAAAATGATCAGTAGCACGAGCATCACGTCGATATAGGGAACGACGTTGATCTCGGACTTCAGTTTCCTACGCTTGCGCTGCTTTCCGGCGGACATATCAGCTCCAACGCAGCGCAGTTGCGGCCGGGGTCAATGGTTATCCTCGACATGAGCCTGACGCTGCAGGATCGACGAGAACTCTTCTTGGAAAGCGTCGAAACGCACGTTCAATCGCTCTACCAGATTCGTGAAGCGATTGAATGCCCACACCGCCGGAATCGCCGCGAACAGGCCCATCGCGGTGGCGATCAGGGCTTCGGAAATCGGCGGGGCAACCGTCGCAATGGTTGCGGTCTTGGCCGTACTCAGGTCCATGAATGCGATCATGATGCCCCAGACTGTGCCGAACAGGCCGATGTAGGGTGAGATTGAACCGACGTTGGCGAGGAATTCGAGGTCCTTTTCCAAGCGATCGACTTCACGCCCGGCGGCTGCGCGCATTGCGCGCTGCGCGCCCTCGACCATGATGCGCGCGTCCATCGTGCGACGCGAACGCAGGCGCGCGAACTCACGGAATCCGGCCTCGAAGATACCGGGCAACCCGTCACTGTCCTTGCCGGGCGCGGCCACTTCCTTGAACAACGCTGCCAAATCACCACCAGCCCAGAAGCGCTCCTCGAACGCTTTGACTTGCTTCTTCGACTTTTCGAGGATGCTGCGCTTGCCAAGAATGATCGTCCAACTCATCAGCGAGGCGGCCAACAGCAGACCCATGACCAGCTTTACCGGCAGCGACGCACCGATGACCAATTTGAGGATGTCGAAGCCGCCACCTTGCGGTACCACCGCGGCAGCAGCCTGAACCGCCCCGCCCAAATCGACCGGTGCCGCCGCGCTGACTGCGAGGCTGAGCAAGGATAGGACTGAAGGCATCATTTACTCCGGAAACAAGTCGCGCGGCAGAGTCGCGGGACGGAAGGAATCGGCGCTCACGCAGGCCGCAAGCACGTCGCCATCGAGCAGCAGTTTGCCGCTCCCGGCCTTGCGCAGTTCCTGGGTGAAACGAAGGCTGGCTCCGCGCCGTTCGGCGAGTACGCAGGTAGCGAACAGCGCATCGTCGAGTTTTGCAGGGCTGCGGAAGGATAGCGAAACCCTGCTGACCACGAACACCAACCCGCGCTCCTGCTTCAGCCGCGATTGATCTATGCCGATGCTGCGCAGCCATTCACTGCGGGCGCGCTCGAGGAAATGCAGGTAGCGGGCGTGGTAAACGACGCCGCCGGCATCAGTATCTTCGTAGTAGACGCGGATCGGCCATTCGAAGGCCGAACTCACTCGCCGGCCCCGAACAAATCCGGCACCGGCGCATCTGTCCGACGCGGCGGACTCAGCCCGAAGTGCTTGTAGGCCTTGGCCGAAGCCATGCGTCCGCGTGCGGTGCGCACCAGAAATCCTTGCTGAATCAGATAGGGCTCAATCACGTCCTCAATGGTGCCGCGCTCTTCGCTCAGTGCGGCGGCGATCGATTCCACCCCAACCGGTCCGCCATCGAAATTCTCGATGATCATGCGCAATATCCGCCGATCAAGCGCGTCGAATCCCTCGTCGTCCACCTTCAGCATTTTCATCGCCTGCGCCGCGATGTCGCAGTCGATATGACCGTCACCGCGTACTTCGGCGTAGTCCCGCACCCGCCGCAACAAACGATTGGCGATGCGCGGGGTGCCGCGTGACCGCCGCGCGATTTCATCGGCACCCTCGCCGTCGCACTGAATACCGAGGATGCGCGCCGAACGCGTGACGATCTGCGCCAGTTCGCTGCGTTCGTAGAACTCCAGGCGCTGGACGATGCCAAAGCGGTCGCGCAGCGGCGCAGAGAGCAGGCCAGCGCGCGTGGTCGCACCGATCAACGTAAACGGCGGCAGGTCGAGCTTGATCGAGCGTGCGGCCGGGCCGTCACCGATCATGATGTCGATCTGAAAGTCTTCCATCGCCGGATACAGCACTTCTTCCACGACCGGCGACAGACGATGAATTTCGTCGACAAACAGCACGTCGTGCGGCTGCAAATTGGTCAGCAACGCCGCAAGGTCGCCGGCGCGCTCCAGCACCGGGCCCGAGGTCGACCGCAGGTTCACGCCGAGTTCGTTCGCAATCACCTGCGACAATGTCGTCTTGCCAAGGCCGGGTGGTCCGAAGATCAGCACATGATCGAGCGACTGCGCGCGCCGTTTTGCCGCTTCGATATAGATCGCCATCTGTTCGCGCACCGGTGCCTGCCCGAGATATTCGGACAAACGCTTGGGCCGAATGCTGGCCTCAAGCGCGTCGTCTTCGTGGGTCGCGGTGGCGGATGTGATGCGGGTGTCGGTCATCGCTTGCTCGTTCTGAATGCGCGATTGTAGCGGCCGCTAGATCTCGACCTGCGTTCCGAGTTCGATCAGGCGATTGCCGGGAATCTGGAAGAACGTGGTCGCCGACTGGGCGTTGCGCGCCATGAACGCGAACAGCTTGTCGCGCCATAGCGGCATGCCTTGTTCCTGGCTCGGGATCAGCGTTTCGCGCGACAGGAAGAAGGTCGTGTCCATCATGTCGAAGGGCAAGCCGCAGGACTCGCAGCAGCCGAGCGTCTTCGGCACGTTCGGCTCCTCCGCGAATCCGTAGCGCAGATAGATCGCGTAGAAATCGTGGCCGAGCGGTTCGACGCGGATGCGTTCGCCCGATTCGGCAATCGGTGTCTCCACCGTTTCCACGGTCAGCAGCACGTTGCGGTCATGCAGCACCTTGTTGTGCTTGAGGTTGTGCAGCATCGCGTGCGGCACGCCTTCCTGATTCGCCGTCATGAACACCGCTGTTCCGGGCACCCGCAGCGGCGGATGTGCGGCGATCGAACTGATGAACGGCGTCAGCGCCAGGCTTTCCTTGCGCATCTGCGACACCACCAGCGTGCGCCCCTTGCGCCAGGTCGACATCAGCAGGAACAGGCCGGCACCCAGCACCAGCGGGAACCAGCCGCCGTCGGGAATCTTGATTGCATTTGCCGCGAAGAAGGCGGTGTCGATGGTGATGAAAACCGCACCCACGGCGACCACGACCCACTTGTTCCACTTCCACATCATGCGCGCCACGATCAGTGCCAACACGGTGTCGATCAGCATCGTGCCCGTCACGGCGATGCCATAAGCCGCCGCCAGATTGCTGGAAGTTTCGAAACCGATCACAACAAGAATGATGGCGACGAGAAGGAATCGATTGATCCATGGCACGAAGATCTGGCCGGCGGTTTCGTCCGAGGTGTGTTTGATCTGCATGCGCGGTGCGAAGCCGAGTTGCACCGCCTGGCGGGTCACCGAGAACGCACCGGAGATCACCGCCTGCGATGCGATCACGGCGGCGGCGGCCGCGAGGGCAATCATCGGGTACAAGGCCCATTCGGGTGCCAACAGGTAGAACGGATTGATCGCTGCTTCCGGGTGCGACAGGATCAGCGCGCCTTGACCGAGATAGTTGAGAACCAGACCCGGGAAGACGAGCCAGTACCAGGCGATGCGGATCGGACGGCAGCCGAAGTGGCCCATGTCGGCATAGACCGCTTCGGCGCCGGTGATTGCCAGCACGACGGTGCCGAGCGCGAGGAAAGACATCAGTGGATGCGCTGCGAAGAACAAGACGCCATGCCAGGGATTCAACGACTTCAGGATGGCCGGATATTCATGAATTTCGCTCAGGCCGAGCATTCCCAGCACGACGAACCAGCAAACCATCACCGGGCCGAATACGGCACCGACTCTGGCTGTACCCGTGCGCTGGAACCCGAACAGGCCGAGGACGATGACGAGGGTAATCGGCACGACGTACTGTTCGAACGACGGTGCGGCGACCTTCAAACCTTCCACCGCACTGAGGATCGACATCGCCGGAGTGATGACGCCGTCGCCATAAAACAACGCCGCGCCGAGCAGTGCGATAAAAGTGATGAAGCGCCGTGCCCGCTTGTTATCGCCGACCGCTTTCATCGCCAGCGCCATCATCGCCATGATGCCGCCTTCGCCACGGTTGTCGGCGCGCATGATGAACACGACGTACTTGATCGACACCACCAGAATCAGCGACCAGAACACCAGCGACAGCACACCGAACACATTGCCTTCGGTCAGCGGCATCGCATGCGGGCCGTGAAAGGCTTCGCGCATCGTATAGAGAGGACTGGTGCCGATGTCGCCAAAAACGACGCCGACGGCAGCGACAGCGAGACCAGCGAGTCCGCTCTTGCCACCATGCTGCCCGTTGGAAGTGCCCATAGAACCCGGTATCAGCCTTGCGGCCCGGAAAAAAGGTCGCGTAGTGTAGCCATGTCAGGTGCGCAGTGCCGCCTTCAATGCTTTGCGAATGATTGTCTCGGCAGAATCCCCTGGCTCGGCCGCATCTTTCAACAACTTGGCGATCTCGACCGGCTTGTATCCAAATTGCTCCAGCGCCGCAGAGGCTTCGGCGACCGGGTCATGCGCGACAATCTTCACGCCACCAACCGCGATCGGCATCAGTCCGGCGCCGAGTTTGTCTCGCAATTCAACGACGATACGTTCGGCGGTCTTCTTGCCGATGCCAGGAATGCGCGTCAGCGCGGTGATGTCACTGCTCGCGACCAGTCGTGCGAAATCGTCGGCCGATACTCCCGAAAGGATGGACAGCGCTGTCTTCGCGCCGATGCCGGTAATTTTCAGCACGGTGCGGAACAGGCTGCGCTCACGCTCAGACTGGAAGCCGTAAAGATTCACGGCATCCTCTTTCTGCGCGTAGTGAATGACCAGGGTCACTTCGCGGCCAAGTTCCGGCAACTCGTAAAACGTCGACATCGGCGCTTCGAGTTCGTAGCCGACGCCGTTGACATCGATCATCAGTGCCGGCGGCGCTTTCATCACCAATACGCCTTTCAGGCGTCCAATCATCTGCGTCTCCATGCGGCGCGCGGAATTCCCAAGCGCGTGAGACTGGCGCGCGTGTGCGCATGCGTCAATGCGATCGCGAGCGCATCGGCGGCATCAGCTTGCAACTTGCCGGGCAGCGACAGCAAGATGCCGACCATGTGTTGCACTTGAGTCTTGTCGCCAGCGCCACTGCCGACCACCGCTTGTTTCACCTCTTTCGGCGCGTATTCGGTCAGCGCCAAGCCCTTGCCGACGACCGCGACAATGGCCGCACCACGCGCCTGCCCAAGTTTTAGAGCGGAGTCGGGATTACGCGCCATGAACACGCGCTCGATCGCGACCTCGGCCGGTTGATAGGTCGCAACGATCTCGCCAACCTCGTCGTAAATCTGTTTCAACCGCAGATGAAACGTGTCGTTGTCGAGCAGGTACAGGGCAGTGTGGAACACGTGCACGCAACGGCCGTCCGGCAACGCATCAATGATGCCGATGCCGGTGCGCTGTGAGCCAGGGTCAATGCCGAGGATACGCGTCATCGTTCAACCCGCGGGATCGATCGGCCATGAACCACTGCTTCCACATCCTGCAAGGTGGTGAAGTCTAGCAATCGCCGCGACCGCGATGGCGCCGGATTATTGATCACCGTCAATTCGTGCCGACGACGGCGCTATAGTCTGTCTACCGCAATACGGGGAGGTCGCGCGCGTGGAAGACACTGCAGCCGAACGCCGCCGCGAACTGCGCGCGTTCCTTTTCTTGACCGTATTCCTGGCGCCGATTTTGGCGGTGGGACTGGTGGCGTCATGGGGTTTCGTGGTCTGGATTTTCCAGATGTTCGCCGGCCCACCGGGACCGCAATGATGAACCGAGCACTCGGTCATCGCGCGTTGCTGCCCGGCCAGGACGCCGAAGCTGATCGCACCGCAGCCGTGAATTGGCATATCGCCAGTCTGATCGTGCGCTGTCGTCCTGAGCACGAGGCCGCGGTGGTCGCTCGGCTGCGCGCACTTGAACTCACCGATGTCCGTGGCGCCGAGCAAGGTCGCATCATCGTCATCGCGGAAGGTGCGAATGAATATGAACTGGCGCAACGGTTCGACGCGATCCGCGCCACGCCAGACGTCATGACCACCGATCTGGTCCACCATGAAATCGACAGTGACAACAGCGAGGACGCCCATGCACAGCACGCGCCGTGACTTCATTCGTCAGTCTGCCGCAGCGACCGCAGCGGCCGTGGCTGGGATTCCGCTGTACGTCGACGCGAGCAATATCGTGACCGACCGCACCGACACGCAACTGAAGTGGAGCAAGGCACCTTGCCGTTTCTGTGGTACCGGCTGCGGCATCAATGTCGCGGTGAAAGACGGCCGCGTCGTAGCAACCCATGGCGACATCCACTCCGAAGTAAACCGCGGATTGAACTGCGTCAAAGGCTACTTCCTGTCCAAGGTCATGTATGGCGCCGACCGCTTGACGCAGCCACTGCTGCGCAAGACCAACGGTCAGTACGACAAGCGCGGCGAGTTCACGCCAGTGTCGTGGGACGAAGCCTTCGACGTCATGGCCGCTCAATTCAAGCGGGTATTGAAAGAAAAGGGTCCAACTGCAATCGGCATGTTCGGTTCGGGCCAGTGGACGATCTGGGAAGGCTACGCCGCGAACAAGCTGTGGAAGGCCGGTTTTCGCAGCAACAACATCGACCCGAATGCGCGTCACTGCATGGCCAGTGCAGTGATGGGTTTCATGCGCAGCTTCGGCATGGACGAGCCGATGGGTTGCTACGACGACATCGAGGCTGCTGACGCATTCGTGCTTTGGGGCTCGAACATGGCCGAGATGCATCCGATCCTGTGGACACGCGTCACCGATCGCAAGCTATCGAACCCGGGCGTCAAGGTCGCGGTGCTCTCGACGTTCGAGCATCGCAGCTTCGATCTCGCCGATATTCCAATGGTGTTCACGCCGCAGACCGACCTCGCGATCCTCAATTACATCGCCAATCACATCATTCAGTCCGGCGCGGTCAATCGCGACTTCGTCGGAAAGCATGTCAACTTCAAGCTTGGCGTGACCGACATCGGCTACGGGTTGCGGCCAGATCATCCGAAGGAAGTGGGCGCAAAGGATGCGGCCGATCCGAACCAGGGATCGCCGATCGACTTCGATCAGTTCGCTGCCTTCGTGCGCCCGTACACACTGGAATACGCCGCGAAACTGAGCGGCGTCGACGCGACTTGGCTCAAGCAGTTGGCCGAACTGTATGCCGACCCGAAGATCAAGGTGACCTCGTTCTGGACCATGGGCTTCAACCAGCACACCCGTGGCGTCTGGGCGAACAACATGGTCTACAACATCCACTTGTTGACCGGCAAAATCGCAACGCCAGGCAACTCGCCGTTCTCTCTGACCGGACAACCGTCGGCCTGCGGCACGGCGCGTGAAGTCGGTACCTTCAGTCATCGTCTTCCTGCCGACATGCTGGTCACGAAACCCGAGCACCGCGCCAAAGCCGAGCAGATTTGGCAGTTGCCGCCGGGCACGATCGTCGACAAGCCCGGCTTGCACGCGGTGGCGCAGAATCGCGCCCTCAAAGACAGCAAGCTGAATGCGTATTGGGTGCAGGTCAACAACAACATCCAAGCCGGAGCGAACACCGCGAACGAGGGCATTCCCGGCTATCGCAACCCGGACAACTTCATCGTCGTATCTGATGCCTACCCGACTGTCACCGCTCAGGCCGCCGACTTGATCCTGCCTGCAGCAATGTGGGTCGAGAAGGAGGGCGCTTATGGCAACGCCGAACGGCGCACACAGTTCTGGCACCAATTGGTAAGTGCGCCAGGCGAAGCGCGATCAGACTTATGGCAACTGATGGAGTTCGCGAAACGCTTTACCGTCGAGGAATGCTGGCCGGCAGAACTGGTTGCGGCGAAACCCGAATGGAAGGACAAAACCTTGTTCGATGTTTTGTTCGCGAATGGCGTCGTCGACCAGTTCAAGACTGACGAGATCGAATCCGGCTATGACAACCACGAGTCCGAAGCCTTCGGCTTCTACGTGCAAAAAGGTCTATTCGAGGAATACGCCCAGTTCGGTCGCGGTCATGGCCATGATCTTGCACCGTTCGACCAGTATCACCAGAGCCGTGGCTTGCGCTGGCCGGTGGTCGAAGGCAAGGAGACGCGCTGGCGCTACAAAGAAGGCAGCGACCCTTACGTCAAAGCCGGCAAGGACTTCGAGTTCTATGGATTCGCCGACGGCAAGGCGGTGATTTGGGCCCTGCCCTATCAGCCAGCCGCTGAAGAACCCGACGCAGAATTCGATCTCTGGCTGTCCACCGGACGAGTGATCGAGCATTGGCATTCCGGTTCAATGACGATGCGCGTGCCCGAACTTTACAAAGCGGTGCCTCAAGCGGTGATTTTCATGCATCCGGACGACGCCGACGCGCGTGAGTTACGCCGTGGGCAGGAGGCGAAAGTGATTTCGCGCCGCGGCGAGATCCGCGCACGCATTGAAACCCGCGGGCGCAACAAGCCGCCGCGAGGCTTGATCTTCGTCCCTTGGTTCGATGCATCGGTCTTGATCAACAAGGTCACGCTTGACGCCACTGATCCGATTTCGAAGCAGACCGACTTCAAAAAATGTGCGGTCAAAGTAGTGAAGGTCTGAGGAGTACGCGATGAAACCGGTTCAGATCCTCAATTTCGCAGCGGTACTCGTGTTTGGCGTGCTGGTCGGTCACCACTGTAGTCGCGCGCCAGCACACAAGTTCATCGACGCCCCGGTCGGCAGCGTTGCGGTGCCGACAACGACGCAGACCTCGCATTCGATCGATGCCCTGCGGCGCGGTGCCGCGTTGACGACCGAACCCGAGTCGCTACCGCTGGCGCGTGTCGAAAACGCTGACATCCGGCGTGCGCGCAACTACCCGATGCAACCGCCGACGATTCCACACGCAATCGACGGTTACCAAGTCGATCAGCACGCCAATCGCTGCATGCTTTGCCACGGACAGACCAACTCGGCACAGTTTCAGGCGCCGCCAGTCAGCGTCACTCATTACATGGATCGCGATAGTCAGGTGTTGGCCGAGATCTCGCCGCGACGCTATTTCTGCGTGCAATGCCATGTCGTACAAACCGATGCGGCGCCGCTGGTCGCAAATACCTATACCGGCGCTGATGACATTCTCACACCCACACCCGCGACCGGGGAGTGAGGAGATGACTTGGCGTGATCGGATTTTGGGCATCTGGCGACTGTTCAATTCGCCAAGTCGCCATCACAGCCTGATGTTCCTGACGCTCGGCGGTTTCATCGCCGGCATCGTCTTCTGGGGCGCGTTCAACACCACGCTGGAGGCGACCAATACGGAAACGTTCTGCACCTCGTGCCACGAGATGAAGAACAACGTGTTCGCGGAGTTGAAGAGTACGATTCACTACAGCAACCGCAGCGGTGTGCGTGCCACATGTCCGGATTGCCACGTACCGCACCAGTGGACATCGAAAATCGCGCGCAAGATGCAGGCCTCGAAGGAAGTCTGGGGCAAGCTCTTCGGCACCATCGATACGCGCGAGAAGTTTCTAAACCACCGTCGCGAACTGGCCGAGCACGAATGGGCGCGACTGAAGGCGAACGACTCGTTGGAATGTCGCAACTGCGACAATTACAGCTCGATGGACATCACCCGCCAGAGTCCGCGCGCCGGCGCAATTCACGAACGCCACCTGCTCAGCGGTGACAAGACCTGCATCGACTGCCACAAGGGCATCGCGCACCAGTTGCCGGACATGGCCGGTGTACCGCAGGGCTAACCGGATGCGCAGCGGCCCAGTGCGCGCAAGGCCGGCGAGACTGGCACAAATCCGCCGTGCGGTGTGCTCTAGCCTGCTGCCCGACGCTGCAGGTATCGCAGATATGATCGGGATAGTGTTGCAATGAATATCAATTCGCGAAAACGCCACTTGCGCCCATCAGTGGCCGACCTGCGTGGTTGGGCCCAATTGGCGACACAGGCGACGCGGGGCGTCACCGCCATTGTCGAAGGTGTCCATCAATCGGTCTGGCGCACCTTGGGTGCACCTGCGGGCGAACATGATGGCCGCACACGCGGGCTCACCGGCAGTGTCTACCGCGGTATCGATGGCATCACCCGCAAGGTCGGCGGCGGCGTCGACGGGTTCCTCGCGCGATTGCAGGAACGCTTCGATAGCGATGACCAAGACTCGCCGCACGGCATTGCAGTGCGCTCGATAATGAATGGCGTGATGGGCGATCATCTGGTCGCGAGCGCCAATCCGCTGGCACTGCCGATGTCGCTGCGGCGGGCAGGTAGCGAGGTTACGGCGCAACGCGCGCGCACGCTTCACGACCCGCGCCGGCACATCGTTTAGAGCATCCACGGACTATGCATGAACGACCTGCAATGGCGCGGCGACCATCGCGGCGATGAGGTCGATCACGCCGCAACCGTGGCCGCGGCACTGGGTGCGACGGCGTTATCGCTGCGCTACAACACCGGCCTGCATGTATCGGAAAATGGGCGCTCGCTGTCCGAACTGCTGGCGCAACTGGTGGCATTTTGGCCGGTGCCGATTGAGCAGATCACCTTTGTTACGCACAGCATGGGCGGGTTGGTTGCGCGCAGCGCCTGCCAACACGGCGAAGACACCGGGCAACTGTGGCGCACCCGCCTGCGGCATCTGGTGTTCCTCGGTACGCCGCATCACGGCGCGCCGCTCGAACGCGGCGGCCAATGGCTCGACCGCCTGCTCGGCCAAAGCCTGTTCAGCGCACCATTCGCAGCCCTCGGCCAGATGCGCAGTGCCGGCATCACTGATCTGCGCCATGGCAATGTCCGCGATGCCGACTGGCAGGGCCGCGACCGGTTTACTTCTGCCCACGATCATCGCGAGCACTTGCCGTTACCCGATGATGTCGCCTGCTTCAGTGTTGCGGCGACATTGGCCGCGCGCCGCGGACCCCTCGCCGAACGTCTGATCGGCGACGGTTTGGTGCCACTCCATAGTGCGCTTGGCCAGCATGACGTCGCCGACCGCGATCTTGGTCTGCATCGCCACGCACACTGGATCAGCCATGGCACCGGACACATCGAGTTGCTTTATCGGCCCGAGGTCGGCACGCAGATTGTCAATTGGTGCCTCAAGCTGCGGGACTGAAGCGTCCGCCGCGCAGGAAATTCGTGGTCATGGTGATGGCTTCACCCGAAAACGGCAGCCCGGTATGGGTGGCGGAAATCACCGCATGATCGCAAATACCGGGCAGGCGCGTTTCCGCGACCGACACGGTGCCATCGTTGTCGCCGTCCAGCCCGCCCAGCAGCAACGCCATACCGAACGGCACTCGTCCGGCAATCACGCCGACTTCGCGCGCGCCGCGCCACTCATTCAATCCGCTCAGCAGGCGTTCGCGGCTTTGACCCATCATCCAGGGCGCAAACGCCGAGAGCGTTTTCGCGGCGGCGCTCCCGACCAAGGGCGACCCTAGGCACACGGTGCGCCCGTGCGGAGCATCACCCTGCGTCGCAAGCATCGCCACCAGACCGCCGAGTGAATGTCCAACCACATGCACGGCATCGTCGCTGTAGTGCGTCAGGCGCGTGCGTAAATCATCGGCGCAGGCATCCGCGCCCTTGCTCAGCGATGGATAGTCGACCACTTCAGTGACATAACCCTGTGCCGTCAGATGCTGCGCAATGCGCGCCATCATGAAGCCACGCATCCAGATGCCGTGCAGCAAGATCACCCGTTCGCGCATGTTCAACGCCGCCGCTGGAACGACCGTTCTTCGTAAGGCTGTACGACGACAAAGCCTTCGCCGGAAAACGCCATCTGCACCGACTCGCCACTACCGCGGCCGAGAAAGGTGCGCAGACTGATATCCGTCTTGAACTCAGGCTCGATATTGGACGACCACGCTACCGTCGCGTTCGGGTCGGTGAACACCGGCTGGTTGCGTGTGACGCGCAAGGTCAACGGACGGCCATGCGTGGTCAACGCGACCAGTCCATGTCCTTTCAACTGCAAGTTGAACAAGCCACCGGCGACCATGCCGCCGAGTTTCCGGACCATGCGGATATCCCAGTTGATGCTGTCCTGAAACGCGAGCAGGTCATTGCCGTTCACGGTGACGCCATCACCTTCCAGTTTAAGCAGGGTGATGCGTTTGCCACCTTCCGCCAGAAACAAGCGCCCACTACCGGTCGCTTTCGTCAACTTCGCGCCTTCAGCGGTGAACATCTCTTTGAAGAAGCGTGCTGCGCCGTGCTCGAACGCGCCCTCGCGCGAGAACTTGATGCCACCACGATACGCGATCATCGCGCCCGCCTTGATCCACACTTTTTGCTGCGACAGCTTCACTTCCAGAATGCGCTCGTTCTCCAACTCCCAAGGTGCATCATTCACCTGCTGGTCGGCAGTCTCTGCGAGAAATTCGTTGAGAGTCTTTGGCGTGGTCATCGGCGTTTACTTCTTTTCCGGCTTGACCACGCGCACGTGCAGTTCCTGCAACTGGTTTTCGGCGACGACGGACGGCGCGGAGGTCAGCAGGCAGTTTGCGGAGGCGGTCTTCGGGAAGGCGATGACGTCGCGGATGGATTCGGTGCCGACCATCAGCGCGGCCATGCGGTCGATGCCGAAAGCGATGCCGCCGTGCGGCGGCGCGCCGAACTTGAGGGCATCGAGCAGGAAGCCAAATTTCAGCTCAGCCTCTTCGGCACTGATACCGAGCAGATCGAACACAGCGCTCTGCATGTCCGGGCGATGAATTCGAATCGAGCCACCACCGATCTCGTTGCCGTTGAGCACGCAGTCGTAGCCGCGCGATACCGAGGTCGCCGCGTTCGCCTTGAGGTCGGCGACATCGTCAATCTTCGGCGCGGTGAACGGGTGATGCAACGCGACGTAGCGCTTCTCGTTGGCATCGTATTCGAACATCGGAAAATCGGTAACCCAAAGTGGTGCCCAGCGATTTGCGACCAGACCCATGTCCTTCGCGACCTTGATACGCAACGCGCCCATGAAGTCCGACACCGACTTGTATGGGCCAGCGCCGAAGAACAAGACATCGCCCTGCTCGGCACCGACCGCCTTGAAGATGCCGTCGATCGCGGCGTCATCGAGAAACTTCACGATTGGCGAAGTCAGGCCTTCGCGGCCCTTGGCCAGATCGTCGATGCGAATCCAGGCGAGGCCCTTGGCACCGTATTTCGCGACGTACAAACCGAGATCATCGAGTTGCTTGCGCGTCATCTCGCTGCCCTTTGGCACGCGCAGGCAAGCGACGCGACCACCCGGGTCCTTGGCTGGGCCGGAGAACACTTTGAACTCGACGTGTGCCACCGCATCAGCGACGTCGACCAGTTCCAGATCAATACGCAAGTCGGGCTTGTCCGAACCATAACGACGCATCGATTCCGCATAGGTCATGCGCGGGAACGGATTGGCGAGCTCGGTACCGTTCACTTCCTTGAAGATATGCCGAATCATGCCCTCGACCATGTTCTGCACATCGTGTTCTTCGACGAAGGCGAACTCCATATCGAGCTGGGTAAATTCCGGCTGACGATCGGCGCGCAGGTCCTCATCGCGGAAGCAGCGCGCGATCTGGTAGTAGCGGTCCATGCCGGCCACCATCAACAATTGCTTGAACAACTGCGGCGACTGCGGCAACGCATAGAACTCGCCCGGATGCACGCGGCTCGGCACCAGATAGTCGCGCGCACCTTCCGGCGTCGCCTTGGTCAGGATCGGCGTTTCAATATCCTGGAAGCCACGCGCATCGAGATAGCGGCGAATTTCCTGAGTCAAGTGTGTGCGCAGGCGCATGGCGCGTTGCATGGCCGGACGGCGGATATCGAGGTAACGATATTTCAGGCGTGCTTCCTCACCCGGCGTGTCGTCGAGTTGGAACGGCAGCGGCGCCGAGGCATTCAGCACTTCGACTCGGTCGCAAATGACTTCGATCTTGCCGGTGCGCAGGCGGTCATTGATCTGCGACGCTGGGCGACCACGCACACTGCCGGTGATCTTCAGGCAGTACTCGTAGCGCACGCTCTCGGCGACCTTGAATGCAGCCGCGTTATCTGGCTCGATCACGCACTGCACCAGCCCTTCGTGGTCACGCAGGTCGATGAAGATGACGCCGCCATGGTCGCGGCGGGTATCGGCCCAGCCGCAGAGAACGACGGTCTGACCGGTCAGGGTCTCGTCGACGAGACCGCAATAGTGACTACGCATGAAATCTCCGGAGCCGACCGACAACGGCCGCGCAAGTGTTGGACAGGACCGCGCATGCTACGGAGCGGGCGTGGAGCTTGCAATCTGGCCTTATTCGGCAGCAGCTGCCGGTGCTGCGGCCGGTGTTGGCGCGGCGGCGGGTGCGACCTCGGCCGGCTTGCTATCTGCTGGCTTATTGCCATCACTACTCTCGACGAGATTACGCTTCTTGTCGCCGTCCTTCTTGAAATCGGTCTCGTACCAGCCCGAACCGGACAAGCGGAATGATGGTGCCGACACCGCGCGCACCATCGTCGCTGGCCCACAGGTCGGGCATTCGGTCGGGTCCGGATCGGACAAACGCATCAAGTGATCGCTCTTCTGGCCGCAACCGGCGCAAACGTATTCGTAGATCGGCATGGCGGCACCATCGGCAATCAGATTTGGTCTGCCAGTATGGGCCTACGGCGCGAGCTTTCAAGTCGGAAGTGGCACACTCACCCGATGAACTTCCGTATTCTCGTGCTCGGTGGCTATGGCAATTTTGGCGCGCACATCAGTCGCCGCCTCGCGGTCTGGGATGATGTCGACCTGATTATCGGTGGCCGCGATGGCCTCCGTGCCGCCAATTTCGCCGCGAACTTGCCGGGTTCGGCATCACGTCGCGGCGTCGCCATCGACCTCGGCGACCCGCGCTTCGCCGAGCAACTCGCGCAGATCGCAGCGGATCTCGTCATCCATACAGCGGGGCCATTCCAAGGGCAGGATTATCGCGTCGCACAGACCGCCGTCGGCGTTGGCGCGCACTACGTCGACCTCGCCGACGGTCGCGCCTTCGTCACTGGATTCGCCGATGCAGTGGATGCCACCGCGCGCGCCGCCGACCGTCTCGCCGTCACCGGCGCGAGTTCGGTGCCGGGGCTGTCGGCGGTTGTGCTGGATGCACTCCGAAGCGAATTCGCGCGGATCGATCGCGTCGAAATCGGCATCAGTCCCGGCAATCGCAGCGAACGCGGCCTGGCCACGGTCCGCGCAATCCTCGGATACATCGGCCGTCCATATCGCGTCTGGCGCAACGGCGGTTGGCACGAAACGCGAGGTTGGTCCACCTTGCAGCGCCATCGCTACGGTGATCCGGTCGGTACCCGCTGGCTCTCCGACTGCGACGTGCCGGACCATGATCTGTTCCCGGCCCGCTACGACATCCGCGATCGCTTGGATTTTTTCGCCGGCTTGGAGCTACGCAGCCTGCACCTCGGTCTCTGGCTCGGTGCCGCGATGCGGCGCGTCGGCTTGGTGCGCGACTGGTCGCGTTACGCCAAGCCGATGTTTGCGATCGCAGAACGACTCAAAAACCTCGGCAATGACGCCGGCGCGATGCATGTCGATGTGCTCGGTCGCGATCTTTCCGATCGGCCGATACACACACGCTGGACGGTGCTCGCGCGCGATGGCAGCGGCCCGGAAATACCTTGCACCGCCGCGGTGATGATCGCCGACCGACTGCGCCAAGGCCGACTCGCCATTCGCGGCGCGCGCGCCTGCCTCGACTTGTTTACGCTCGATGAGTTCATGGTCGAACTCGCGCCGTGGCCAATCGATGCGTGGCGCGACACGATCATCGACTGAGCGTCACACGTCGAGCCAACCGTCGTAGCGCACGATCAGCCCGATCAATGGCAGCGATGCCGCAACATCGAAGCGATAGCGCCCGTCGCGTTCCGATTCACGCGCACGCACGCCGGACAGCAGTGCGAGCGGTAACGGCAAACGCAGTACGTCGATGCCCAGCGGCACCCAGACGATGCCCGCAGCGTCACCGCGCAGCCGAAAGCGGATGCGCACCGGGCCGAGTTGTTCGTGCAATTCATCGCCCACCGCACGCAGCGTCGATCGAAACGTCGAACGGCCGAATTTGCGCGTCCACACTTCCACGCCGGGTGCAGGCGACGTAAGCACGACACGGACGTCGATCTCACCATCGGCGCGCGGCAATCCGGCAACCCATGCGCAAAGTCGCGCCAATCGACTGCGCGCGGCCCCGGCCACGGCACGACCGCGGAATTCGGCCGGCCGCTTGGCCGCGTGCAGACGGCGCACGCACGCCGGCAATGCTTCAGCCTGCGGGCCAAGCAAACGCAGGAAAATTGATGTCGGTGCGGATGAATCCATCGGCGCAGTGTCGCATTCTTTGCCACGGTCGTAACACGCTGGCGGAAGCCGTGGCCAGACCGGGTATTGGGACATGACCACACGAGAATCGCCATGATCCAGCATCGCAATACCCATCACCGATTGGTACTGGCGAGCACCCTCGCCCTGCTCACTGGCACTTCGGCCTTCGCCACCGGCCTCAGCGTGGAACGCGACCAACTGGTCCTGCTCGGCAGCGCGCAGTTGCCGGCGCCATCCGGCGCCACCAATGCCCTTGCCCTTGCTTCGGGCGACTTCAACTGCGATGGCAACTCCGACCTGGCGGTAGGCTCGCCGTTGTCGACCGTCGGCGGCGAAGATAATGCGGGTTCGGTCTCGATTCTCTACGGCGACGCGACGGCTGGCGTCGCCAGTACCGGCCAACTGCTGCACCAAGACCTTGCCAACGTCGAAGGTGCCGCCGAAGCAGACGACCGGTTCGGCAGCAGCCTCGCCGCCGCCGATTTCAATGGCGACGCATGCAGTGATCTCGCGGTTGGTATGCCGCGCGAAGACCTCGACGTTGGCGTCGATGCCGGCTCCGTCGCCTTGTTGTTTGGCGAGGCCGGTGGGCTCGCTTCCAGCAATATCGACCTGTCGCTACCCGGGAGCGGTGCCGCTCCGCACGGGCCTGTCGCGGGTCACCTCAAAGGCACCGCCGTCGCTGCAGTGCCGCGCATGACCACCGCGAGTACCCGACCTTTCCTCGCCATCTCCGCGACTGGTCACGCTCACGACTTCCTCACAGGTGACTCCGGTGGCGTGAGCGTGCGCCGCAACGGCAACGGGGTGCTCGACAGTGTGGCAACCTTCTTCGAACGCAGCGACATGCCCGGCGAGTCCGACCGGTACGTCGGCAGGCTCGGTGAGCATCTCGCAGCCGGTGACTTCGACGGCGACGGCTTCGGCGACCTCGTGGCCTACACGCAAGTTCTGGATGGCTGCTTCTTCAGCGGCTCCAACTGTGTCCGTGACGAGGGTGTGCTGTTCGTGAACTACGGGGCCGCCTCCGCCACCAACTTTCGCTACGAAGTGCTGCACCAGAACGTCCCTGGCATTGCCGGCACCGCTGAAGAAGCCGACAAGTTTGGTACCCACATGGCGGTGGGTGACTTTAACAACGATGGCCTCTACGACCTTGCCGTTGGCGTGATCTCCGAAGATGTCGGCACCATTTTCAATGCCGGCATGGTGACGGTGCTTTACGGACACCCGGCCGGACTGGCCGCGAACACTGCCAGCAGCCTCAGCTTCGAAGAAGACGATTTCAATGGATTGCAGCAGGAGGAAGGTGATGAGTTCGGCGGTGGACTCGCAGCCGGCGACTTCAACCGCGATGGTTTCGATGATCTGGCCATCGGCGTCGCCAGCGAAGACCTGGTGAATGGCGGCGTCAATGTCGGCAGCGTGATCATCGCCAACGGATCGGCGAGTGGCATCGTGCTCGGCACACGCACCGTCATCAATCTCGATCAGTCCGGTCGCAGCCGCAGTTTTGACCGTTATGGCGCAACCCTCGCCACCGGAGACTTCAACAACGATAACGTCGACGACCTCGCGGTCGGCATTCCGGACCGCAAGAACGCCAGTCAGACCATCAAGGGCGCGGCGCATATCGTATTCAGCACCTCGGACACCGTCACGTCGATCGTTTCAATCTCACCGCCGCAAGTAGTGCCTGGACAGACCTACACCGTCAGCGTACGCAGCCGCCGCGTCGGCATCGCGGTTCTACCGTTCGGCCGCGGCAATATCAACGTGCAGGAGGTCGGCGGCGGCAGTTGTGTGGCGACGCTAGGTTCAACGGGCGACGGTAGCTGCACGATGACGGCCGGTTCAGTCGGCACACGCACGGTCAACGCCAGCTATCCCGGCCTGCCAGGATTCCGCGCCAGCAACGCCACCCCCAGCAGCGTCAGCATCGTTGGCCCGAACATTTTCAAGAACAGCTTCGAATGAGGCCGAATTAGGGCGCGATCTTGCGATCACTCGGCATCGCACCGCCATCGAGATGTGCGATCAGCGCATCCATGGCCGCGTAAGCTTGCGGCAACAGCGGCCTCATACCGACGAGCTTGGGCAGCGCGACAAATGCATCGAAATGCTGCGCGTTTGCGACTTCCCACAGCGCGATTTGCGCAGCGTTGGTGCGCGCGGCCGCGAGATATGGCCGCGAACTAAATTCGACCGGGATGATGCTGTCGTGATCGCCATGGACGATGACCGTTGGCACCCGCGTCTGTGCGCTTGCGCGCGTCGCCGCAATCGAAGCGCGCACTTGCTGCGCGATGGCGTCGTCGCCGTCCAACAACGCGTGTAGGCAGATCAGTCCTGACCATGAGGGATCTGCTACTGCAGTCGCGAGACCGTCGACCAGGCCGACACCAGCGGTCGGTGCAATGCCCGATGCGTCCGACCACCACAATGCGCGTTCGGCCGCCGTAGCTAGGCGTGGTGGCCCCATCGCATCGCGCTGCGCAAACGTGTAGCCGCAAACCGGGGCATCCGGTGTTGCGCGCGCATACGACTGCGCATAGAGCGCCGCAACGGCGCGCCACAGGTCGAAGCCGGTCTGCAGTCCGGCGAGATGGAGTGATTGGTCACGCCAGCCATTTGCACGCAACTTTGCGAGCCCCGATTCGGCCTGCGCTGCCGGTGTATCGCCTTCGATCCAGCCTGCTGCACGCAGACTGGCACAACGTGCACTCGCCACCGCCTGGTGCGCCGCCTCGGGCAGGAAGATCGGCGCATCCGGCAAGGCCAACAACGCGCAAGGCTGGTAAAGCGCCGCTTCGATGCTGAGCTCGAACAAATGCTGTGAACCGCTCACACCGATATTCGGCGCCGCCGCAACCACGCCATCGAGCAGGCCTTCCGCATCCAGCTCGCCGGCACGCAACACCGCGCCACCGCCGTTCGACAGACCAAACGCGATGATGCGTGTGTTCGCCGCCGTGAACGGCGCCTGTGCTGGAAATGCATCGTTCAGCGCATGCAGCCCGAAGCGTGCCGCCTGCAGCACATGGCGACCCCAATCGGCCTCCGGATTGTCGCTTGAGTGCGCATGCTTGATGGCAACACGCGTTTCGCCGGCAACAGCCAAGGTGCCCGGATCGAATTCAAGGTCAGCGCCACGTGCGGCGCGGGTGCCGTCCGCTTGCACACCTTCGCCGACCGCGACGTCAAAAAAGCCAGTGCCGGTGCCTTTATCGGTATGCACGACCGCACAACCGCGGGGCAATCCGTAATACGACACCGAACCGATCGCACCATAGACGCCACGCGAGCCAGACGAGGCGGTGACAATCAGACAGCGCTTGGTGGCGTCAAAGGCATCAGGAATCTGTGCCAAGACACGATGCGGTTGCTTTGCGCCGGGCAATTGCGCATAGGCGTGGAATTCGCGGCCTGGCATGTTCGGGATAGCCGTCACGGTGCCGTACAAATCGGCGATGCCACGCCAGTTTGCATACAGCGTGCGACGACGTAGTTCGGCAGCGGTCGGATGCGCCGCATCGCTCATAGCAGGCGCGATCGGATTCAACAACGCGTCGCGCCCGAGTCCCGCGCTCAACAAATCGTCGCCATCGCGATGGGCCGTCACCCGCTGGTGGGTAAAGACATCCTTGCTGGCAGCGGCATCCGCAGGGGTGAAGTCGTCGGTGTCGTCATGCAGGCGGCCAGCGAAAAGGAAACGAAGGTGAGTGTGATCAGGCGCATAGGGATTCTCCTCAGCCTACGCTAGCAGCGATACTGCAACACACTACTGGACCTAGGTCCAAGCGTCTGCGGACCTCGCCACTGTTAGCCTTGCGCGGTATTTCCTGTCGTCGAGCCGATCATGACCGAGCGTTTTCTCACGGGCCGCACAGCCCTCGTCACTGGTTCCACGTCGGGCATTGGTCTGGCGATTGCGGCAACGCTCGGCGCGGCTGGCGCACGCGTGATCGTGCACGGACTCGGCAGCACCGAAGAGATTTCGCACGCCGAGCAGACAGTGCGCGACGCGGGTGCCGCGAGCGCGCACTTCCTGCCCGGAGACCTCGCCGACCACGTCGCAATCGAACACCTGATGCAGCAGGCCGGGCCGCTGGACATCCTCGTCAACAATGCCGGCATCCAGCACACCGCGCCAATCGCGGAGATGCCGCCAGCGCAATGGGACCGCATCCTCGCCATCAATCTCAGCGCCGTGTTTCACAGCATGCGCTGGGCGCTGCCGAACAGGGCCGCGCGTGGCTTCGGACGCGTGATCAACGTCGCATCGGTGCATGGTCTGGTGGCCTCGGTGCAAAAGGCGCCATACGTCGCGGCGAAGCATGGTGTGATCGGCTTGTCCAAGGTCGCGGCACTGGAATACGCCGCCCATGGCGACCGCAGTAGCGGCGGCATCACCATCAACTGCATCTGTCCAGGCTTCGTCGAAACCGCGTTGATCGAGCCACAGATCCAGTCGCGCGCCGCGCATCACGGCGGCGACCGCGACGCCGGCATCCGCGACCTGCTCGGCGAGAAGCAGCCGAGTCTACGCATGGCGCTGCCCGACGACATCGCCGCACTTGCGCTCTGGCTCTGCCGGCGCGAAGCGCATAACCTCAACGGTGCGGCCATTCCGGTCGACGGCGGTTGGACCGCTGCCTGAACGCAGCAGGCGCGCATGACCCATATTCTAATCGCCGACGATCACCCACTGTTCCGCCTCGCACTGACGCAGGCGCTACGCGCGATCGCGCCAGATGCGACGCTAATCGAAGCCGACTCGCTGGCCGCAGCGTGCGCACAACTCGACGCCCGCCACGACATCGACCTGGTGCTGCTCGACTTGCATTTGCCAGATAGCCGCGGACTGATGGGCTTGGCCTCACTGCGCGCTGAACATCCGGCGGTCGCGGTGGCAATGATTTCCGCGAACGAAGATCCGATGGTGATCCGTCGTGCACTCGCGTTCGGTGCCGCTGGCTATATCCCGAAAGGCGCGTCGCTGGACGAACTTGCGACGGCACTGCGGGCAGTGTTGAACTGCGAGGAATACGTGCCGGCGCAGTTGCATAACGCCATCGGCACCAGCGCCACCAGTCGTGAGGACCAGCAGGTCGCCGCACGTCTGGCGTCGCTGACGCCGCAACAGTTCCGCGTCCTCAGCCAAGTTGCCGACGGCCTACTCAACAAGCAGATCGCCGACAAGCTCGGCATTCAAGAACGCACGATCAAGGCACATTTGTCGCTGATCTTTCAAAAACTCGGTGTGCGCAATCGCACCCAAGCTTCGGTGATGCTGCGCTCGCTCGAACTGGGTGATCCGACGCGCATCGCCATCGTCGACGACGATGGCGAGATCTGACGACCGTCGAAATCAGTCGTGATCTTGGCGATCGTGCTTTTGCCGAGCGATGTTACGACTGGCGCGGTCTTCCGAACGATGCAGACGCGCACGCTCACTCTTGGTCACCACGCCATCCGACTCGAAGCGTTCTTCTTTATTCTCGATGCGCTCCTGCTGGGCATCGAGACGCGCCTCCTCGCGCTTCGTTACTTCACCCGAGGCAACCCCCTGATCAATCCGCTAGTCTTGATTCTGCTGGCGTGCATCAAGCACCGGTGTAGCGGCCACCGCGAACATCGGCATCAACGCCACGCCTAGAACAAATATCAACATCTTCATGGACTTGTCTCCTCACGCACGATCGCGTATCGATGATAACGCCGCCATATCACCGCGGTTGACACGATTCGGGTTCGGACACGGCACAAATGTCGCTACACTGCCTTCCCGCCCGCGACACGGGTGAACTATCGCTCGGGAATGAACGACGAACCCCCCAGTAGCAGCGCGCCACCGGCGCGTTCCTGGCTTGACCGGTTGGGGCATATGCTCTCCGGCGAGCCGCGCAATCGCGAGGAACTACTCGCAGAACTGCGCAATGCCAAGGACAACGGCCTACTCAGCACTGAGACGCTGAAGATGATCGAGGGCGCCATCGGCGTCACCGACAAGCAGGTCTCGGACGTGATGGTGCCACGCGCGCAGATGATCTCGGTGCCAATTGACGGCACGCTGACCGACCTGCTCGCGATCGTGCTTGAGTCAGGCCATTCGCGCTTTCCAGTCACCGGTGAGGACCGCGACGAGATCATCGGCACCTTGCTTGCCAAGGATCTGTTGCGCTGCCTGGCGCAGCCCGAACTGCCATGCGATATCCGCAGCCTGATCCGCCCGGTGCGCCTGATCCCCCGAATCGAAGCGTTTGAACGTATTGCTGAAAGAGTTCCGAGCATCGCGACTGCATCTCGCCGTCGTGGTCGACGAATATGGCGGCGTCGCCGGCCTCGTCACCATCGAGGACGTGCTCGAGGAGATCGTCGGCGACATCGACGATGAGCACGATGACGAGTGCAATCCCGATGCGCAGATTCGACTGCTGCCCGACGGTTGCTACAGCGTCAGCGCATTGACACCGATCGCGGATTTCAACAGCGCCCCTCGGCAGCGATTTTTCCGACGCCGAATACGACACCATCGGCGGTCTCGTCACTGCCCGCTTCGGGCATCTCCCCGAAGTTGGCGACGACATCGCACTCGGTCGGTTACGCTTCGTAGCGTCCAAAGCCGATGCGCGCCGAGTACACCAGTTCGTCGTGACTACGGACGCTGCGTGAACCCGATCCAGCGGGTGTTGTTCGCGCTGCTGGCCGGACTGTTCGTCACCAGTGTGCGCGCGCAAGTACTCGACCCAGACAGCGGCGCAGTCCTTCGCATCGCGCTGGTGACTGCCGCACCCGGTGATATCTACTGGCAACGCTTCGGCCACAACGCACTGCTGGTCGAGAACACGGTCAGTGGCGACGCGCTTTACAACTTCGGAATGTTCGACTTCGAGCAGACGAACTTCCTGCTCAACTTCGTGCGTGGTCGCATGATCTATCGACTGGACGCGACACCACCGGACGTCGATCTTGCCCATTTCGCCGCAGAAGGGCGCAGCGTCTGGGTGCAGGAGTTAAATCTCGCGCCGCAACAACGTTACGCGGTCGCGGAAATGCTTGGCCAGAACGCGCTGCCGGAAAATGCCGAATATCGTTACGACTATTTTGCGCAGAACTGCTCGACGCGAGTGCGCGATGTACTTGATGCGGTACTGGATGGCCGCCTGAAGGAAACCATGAGCGCGCGCGCACGCGGCGAGACCGACCGCAGCTTGGCCATCGCTTACGCGAGCCCGGAACCCTGGCTCGCAGTCGGCATCGACCTCGGCCTCGGCCCAGCCGCTGACCGCAAGCTGAGTTTCTGGGACGAGATGTTTCTGCCCTTGCGACTGCGCGAACTACTGCGCGATATGCGCGTGACCGATGCCCAAGGTTATCCACAGCCACTGGTGGCACGCGAGTGGACGGCCTACCACGGTCGCCTCGACGACCAAGTGCCGCCGCCACCACGCTGGCTGCCAGCGTTCGCGATCGCCGGACTGACCTTGGCGATGCTCGCAGCACTCGTTTTGCGCGCACGCCGCGGCATCGGTCGCAGCATCGGTCTCGGCGTCATCGCGCTGCTGTTGCTCACGCTGGGTCTCGGTGGCGTCGTGCTCGCTGGACTCTGGGCGTTCACCGATCACGCGATCGCCTACGCCAACCTCAATCTCGTGCTGTTCAGCCCGTTATCCCTGCTGTTGGTGTGGCCATTGTGGCGCTGGCGCCGGCCAGATGCCCTGCCTGGCCGCATCGCGCGGGCATCGGCGCTATTGATGGTGTCGATCGCCGTGCTCGGCTTCGCTTGGCTGACATTACCCGGAACACAGCAAGCGAACGCGCATTGGTTCGCCTTGGTTTTGCCGCTGCAACTGGTGCTCGTTTGGCACTTCTGGTTCGCCGCCGACCGACGTTGACATTGCCTTGCCGGCACCGGCGCGGGCATGATCGCGCGTCCTCGGAGTATGTGTATGAGCCTGTCGGTCGAAATTACGCCGAGCAAACCGCCGATGGTGATCAATAGCGTCGCCTATGCCGCCGACGGCCGACGCCTGCCCGACATCACGCTGGACCAGATCAGCGACGCATTGCAGCAGCCGGATACGTTCGTCTGGGTTGGCCTGCACGAACCGGATGAGCCGCTGCTGGAAAAGTTGCAGGAGGAATTTTCGCTGCACGACCTCGCCATCGAGGATGCGCACCATGCCCACCAGCGACCGAAGATCGAAGTCTATGGCGACTCGTTATTCATCGTGCTGCACACCGCGCAATTTGTCGGCGGCAAGATCGAATTTGGTGAAACACACATCTTTCTAGGACCGCGCTATCTGCTGACCGTGCGCCATGGTGCGTCATTGAGTTATTCACCGGCGCGCCTGCGCTACGAGAAGGAGCCGGAACTACTGGCCATCGGCCCGAGTTATGGCCTGTATGCGGTGATGGATTTCATCGTCGACAATTTCTTCCCAATCGTGCGCTCGTTCCAGGACGAACTGGCGGAGTTGGAGAGCGATATTTTCGAATCCAGCTACAAGCGCGAAACCATCGAGCGCCTGTACGAGCTGAAGAAAGAACTGGTGACGCTGCGCTTGGCCGTGACCCCACTGCAGGACATCCTGAACCAATTGATGCGCTTCCATCCGACCATCATTCGCGACGATGTGCGCTTGTACTTCCGCGACGTCTTCGACCACGCCGTGCGCGTCAAGGAAGCCTGCGACACGATGAGTGAAATGCTGACGGCGGCGATGTCGGTATCGCTGGCCATGGTCTCGGTCGGTCAGAATGAAGTGGTCAAACGCCTCGCCGGCTGGGCCGGCCTACTCGCGGTACCGACCTTGATGACCAGTTGGTACGGCATGAACTTCAAACACATGCCCGAACTTCTTGGTGAACATAGCTACTGGATCTTCACCGGTGCCACCGTCGCCGTGATCGGCGTCGTCTACCTCATTTTGAAGCGGGCGAAGTGGTTGTAGCGGGCTCGCGGCCGGCTTCACGAATGGGCCCAGCGATGCAGCACGCGATGTAGTCGCGCAGGCGCTCGCCCTGCACGGCCCAGGAGTGATCGGCGAGCGTCGTCCATCTCAACACCTCAGCAGAACGCCGTTATGCCGCTGCCGTTGTGCGATCGCCAGTTGCTGACAAAGTTCCAGTTGCGATACCAACGACAACGGGGCCTCGCGGCCCCGTTATGTTCAAGCGATCGGCCTTGATACTTACTGCAAATGCGCCTTCAGCCACGCATTTACCTCGTTGTGCCACTGCACCGAGTTCTGCGGCTTCAGCACCCAGTGGTTCTCATCCGGAAAGAACAAGAACTTGGATTCGATGCCGCGGCGCTGCAGCGCGGTGAATAGTGCGATGCCCTCCTCGACCGGCACGCGATAATCGAGCGCGCCATGCACGACCAAGGTCGGCGTCTTCCAGTCCTTGATGTGGCTGACTGGATTGTGGCGTTCGTAGTTTTCCGGCTTCTCGTAGGGCGTGCCCTGCATTTCCCATTCGTCGAACCACAATTCTTCGGTGCTGTAGCCCATGAAGCGGTTGTCGAAAATGCCGGCATGCGTGACCAGGCAGTCGAAGCCGTCGGTCCAGTTGCCGGCAATCCAGTTCATCATGTAACCGCCATAGGAACCACCGAGTGCGCACGCCTTGTCGGCGTTCAGCCAGTCGTATTTCGCGACCGCCGCGGCCATGCCTTTCTTCAAGTCTTCGAGCGGCTTGCCGCCCCAGTCACCAGAGATCGCGTCGGTAAATTTCTGTCCATAACCGGTGGAGCCATGGAAATTGATCGCGATGACGGCAAAGCCTGCACCGGCATAGGTCTGCGGGTTCCAGCGGTAATGCCAATCGTTACCGAATGCGCCCTGCGGACCGCCATGTACCAAGAAGGCAATCGGATACTTCTTGCCGGCTTCGAAATTCCACGGTTTCACGACGTAGCCTTCAACGCGCTCATCGTTCCAACCCTTGAAGTCGAAGAACTCGGGTTGCCCCATGGCCACGCCGGCCAGTTTGTCGGCATTGAATGCGGTCAACTGCGTTTCACCGGCATTCTTGTTGTTGCGCGCGAACAAGTGCACCGGTGCGGTCAAGCTGTCACGCGCGAACACGACGCCATTCGGGCCGACCGAGAATCCAGCGATGTTGCCGGCACCGGTCAAATCGCTGACCTTTCCCGACTTGGTATCGATCGCGAACAACGGATGCTCAACGTCGGAATCGGTGGTGGTGTACAGGGTGCGACCATCGCTCGAACGTTGCAACGGGCCGGCCGAACGGTCCCATTCGGCGGCGATGTCGCGGGTCACCCCGGTGGCAATGTCACGCGCCTTGATCTGGAAGCGATCAGCCTCGAAACCGGGACGGCTCATCGCGAGGTAATACAAGGTCTTGCCGTCGTGCGAGTACAGCGGGTAGCTGTCCCATGCGAGGTTGGCGGCGGTCAGATTGGCCGGTGCCAACGACCCATCGGCGGGCGTGGTGTACAGATCGAAATTGGTGCTCCAAGCCTCGGTCCTGCCGGCGATGCGAGCTGAAAACACGAGACTTTGCCCATCCGGTGCCCAGGCATATTCCGACTCGTCACCGAAGGGTTTGCTCGGCACATCGCCGTCGATGCCCTTGCTGACCCAAACCGGTGCCGCCTCGGCGCGACCGTCGGCACCTAGGTCGGCGACGAACAACTGGCTGCGACGGCCATCGCTCCAGGTATCCCAGTGACGGATAAAGAGTTTGTCGAAGACCCGGCCGCTGGCCTTGGTCGCAGCAACCTCGTCGAGCCGCTTTTTGCTGCAGTCGAGGGTGTCGCAGTCGGTAAAGACTTCGAACGTGACTGCCATTTGCGTATCGTTTGGCGACAACTGGAAGGTGCCGACATCGAGCGGAAAGTCGGTGACCTGCATCGCCTCACCACCATCCAATGCCAGCTTCCAGACTTGCATCGAACCAGAACGCGGTGACATGAAGTAGATCGCGCGGCCATCGCGCGACCAGCGCGGGCCAACCGAGGTCTGGCCCTTCGCGGTGAGTCGCCGTGGCGGCGTTGACGCATTCGCCGGCACCAGCCACAGGCTTTGCAGGCCCTTGTTCGCGGCATAGTCGGTTTCACGCAATTGGAAGGCGACCAAGCGACCATCCGGGGAGACGCGCGGATCGGCGACGCGATCGAGATTGACGAGGTCATTGACATCGAAGCCGCGCGGTTCGGCAAACGCCGATCCGGCCGCAACCAGCGCCATCGCGCTGAAGGCAAGCACACGCATGGGACAACTCCTGACGAGCGGGACCGGCATCGTAGTCTCGACCGGCCCGGTCTCCAAGCGCCGCGGGACTGGCCGTGGCCAAGCCGTGGCGGGCATACTGTCCGGACTTCAACGCCACGAATCTGATCAAGGACTTGCCATGACCGGCAGCACGACCGTTAGCGCCGACTTCCTCGGCCACCCGAAAGGCGTCTACATCTGTTTCTTCACCGAGATGTGGGAACGTTTTTCGTTTTACGGCATGAAGGCACTGCTGCTGCTGTACCTGACCAAATATCACCTGTTCGGCGATACCGGCGGCCTGAATCTGCTGGGTGCCTATGGCGGCCTTGTTTACTGCATTCCGGTGATCGGCGGCATGCTTGCGGATCGCTACCTCGGTTTGCGCAAGGCGGTGGTCTTCGGTGGTGTACTGCTCGTGCTTGGCCACCTCGGCATGGCCTTCGAAGGCGAGGCCGCGCGCAAGGTTGGCGAGACGGTCGTGCGTGATACCGCGGCGCTGTGGGTGTTCTACTTCGCTGTCGCTGATCATCATGGGCGTGGGATTCCTCAAGCCGAACATTTCAGTCATTGTCGGCAAGCTGTACCCCGACGGCGACCCACGCCGCGATGCCGGCTTCTCGCTGTTCTATGCCGGCATCAACCTGGGTGCGATGTTGGCTTCGCTGGTCTGTGGCGTGCTCGGCGAAACCTATGGTTGGAAGTACGGCTTCGGTGCTGCGGGCATTGGCATGCTGGCCGGCTTGGCGATGTTCATCTGGGGCCAAAAGTATCTGGGCGGCCACGGCGAGGCACGCGCGCCAGAAAAGCTGCGTGAACCGGTGTTCGCCGGGCTGCGTCGAGAATGGGCGATCTACCTCGGTTCCGTCATCGGTCTGGCACCAGTTGCAGCCCTGATGTGGGCGACCGGTAACGATGCTTTCACCCTCAACATCGGCCTCGATCTGACGCTCGCACAAATACTGATGCTGGCGGTGTTGACCGTGGTGCTGGTCTGGTTCACACGCTTCGTGTTGCGCGAGTGCACGTCGATCGAACGCCAGCAGATGATCGCACTGATGCTGCTGATCTTTTTCGCACTGGTGTTCTACACCTTGTACGAGCAGACCTATGGCTCATGGGTGGTATTCACCGACCGCATTCTGACCAAGGACTTCTTCCCATCGATGATCGTCGAGGGCGGCCTGCCGCTGTCCTATTTCGTCAGCGCAACCCTGCTGATGCCCGCGGCATTCGTGTTGTGCAGCGAATGGCAAGACCGCGCACCCGGCTCGAAGGCGCCGACGACGATGTTCTTGGCCGCATCAGTGGTCACCATGTTGCTGGTGATCGGCATCATCGTGCTGCAACCGCAAACTGCCGGGTCACTCACCTTCATCTCGGGGGTGTTCATTCTGAGCTTGGCACCGACCTTGTCACTGCTTTGGGCTTGGCTGGATGCGTGGACTCAATCCCGGCACACCGACCAAAACGGCGCTCGGATTGCTGTTTGGCGCGTTGCTTCGTGCCGTTGCTGCTGGCCGCCGCGCTGCCGCGGAGGCGTGGGACATGGGCCAGCGTGTGGTGGCTGGTGTTGGCCTACGGCGTGTTGCAGATCGGCGAGATCTGCCTCTATCCGGTCGGTCTGTCGGCGGTCACCAAACTATCGGTACCGCGCGTCGTCAGCCTGATGATGGGCACCTGGTTCCTCGCAACCGCATTCTCGGAACTATTGGCCGCCAAGCTCGGCACATTGGCCTCGATCGAGGACAGCGGCGCCGATCGAACATACCGAAGCCTGGGTCAAGGCCGCCAACACCTATGGCGACTATTTCTGGCAACTCACCGTCGGTGGACTGGTGTGTGCGGCCATCGCGTTCATCGCCGTACCGTTCCTGAATCGAGGCATGCACGGTGTCAAATGACGCCAGCCATCGATTCCGATGGCTTCTGTCGCACCGGCCGCTCTGGGACACTGGCGTGCCCTGTTCAACGGGTTGGCCGGTCGCCCGCAGAAAGCGATGATGGGTTCCGGGGGCATTCAATGAATCCTTTGGTTTCCTCAAGCGGCTGTTCGGTGGCGGCAATGCACCACGGTCGGCCGCGACTGGATCGTCAAAGCCGGCGGAGCGGAGCGGCGCGAGTCCGATCGCGTTGGCGCTCGCGAGGGCACGCGCGTACTGGTGATCGACGACTCGACCACGGTGCTCGCGGTCCTGCGCCGTTATCTCGAACAGAACCAGTACCTGGTGCTCGAAGCGGAGACGGCGGAGGCCGGCATCCAGATCGCTCGGCAAGAGCACCCGGACTTGATTTTCCTCGATATCGTGCTGCCCGGCACGAACGGGTTCACGGCGCTGCGCACGCTGCGGCGGGAACCCGGCACGAAGGACATTCCGATCATCATGATGAGCGGTAATGAACAAGCCACTGAGCAGTTCTACGCGCAACGCATCGGTGCCGACGACTTCATGAAGAAACCGTTTTCCCGGCCGGAATTGTTCGCGCGGATCGAACGCCTGCTCGATGTCGACAAAGTGCCGAAGCGCTTCGCCGCTGCCGCCACCAATCCGAATTTCGGCGCGCCGCCCTAAGTCCTTCCGCCACACTCGGAATCACATGACTATCGATATCGCGGCCTTGCAGAAGCAGGCCGAACGCGCCTTGCAGCAAGGCGATGCGAATACCGCCGTGCGTAACGCGCGCGAAATCCTTGCAGCCGCCCCTGAATATGCGCCAGCGCACTTGCTGCTGTCGAACATCGCCATGTTCGGCCGCAAATGCGACTCGCCACACGCGATGCGATGCGCGCTGCCGATGTCGTCATCGACCAGCCCGCGCCGCTGACGGCGGCAATCGCCCCGCGCCTGATTTCGATCGGCGAATACGGCCGCGCCTACGATGAGATCCGCGCAGTCGACCTGGAACGACCGTTTCGGCCAGCGTTCTGTTCGACTTCTTCGCAGCAACTGACCCTGAAGCAGCATGAGCTGGCGCTGCGCTTCCTTGATGTCGCCGAACGCGCGGCGGCGAGACCTTTTCAACCGCCTACTTCCGCGGCAATGCGATGAAGTTCATGGGGCGCATGGACGACGCCGAGGTGGCGTTCGAGCGCAGCATCGCGCTGAAACCAGACTACGTGCATTCGCATTGGGCACTGGCCTTCCTCGGGCAATCGGCAGGCAGCGCACAACGCGTCGAACGCATCCGCGCTCTGATCGATCACGGCTCCATTCCCGACCGGGATCGCTGCTATCTCGACTATGCGCTCTATCGCGAACTGGAGTTGCTGGGTGACGACGAGGCTGCTTGGGCAGCGCTTGAGCAGGGTTGTCTGGCCAAGCGGCGCACGATTCAGCACGATGCCGCTGCTGAAAGCGCATTGTTCGACCAGATCATTGCACGCTTCCCGAAAGTGCCACCCGCCTTCGCCACGACAGAAGGCGCGGCAACACCGATCTTCATCGTCGGCATGCCTCGGACCGGAACGACGCTGCTGGAACGAATCCTCGGCAACAGCCCGGCGATCGCGCTCGGCGGCGAACTCAACGATTTCCGCATGCAGTACAAGTGGGTTGCCGACTATTATTCCCCCGGTTTTTTCGACGCTCAGTCACTGGCACGTGCTGATTCAATCGACTATGCCCTGCTCGGCCGCCGCTACCTTGACCATGTGAAATGGCGCGCTCCTGGCGCTCGCCGCTTCACCGACAAGAACCCTGGCAACTTCCAGATGATCGGCGCAATCCTCAAAGCGCTACCGCAAGCGAAAATCATCCATCTGTGCCGCGACCCAGCCGATGCTTGCTTCTCGAATCTGAAAGAACTATTTGCGGCGAACGCTTACAGCTACAGCTACGATTTTGGTGAACTGGCTGCGCATCACCGCCAATACACGCGCTTGATGGCGCACTGGCACGCGATTGCGCCAGGCCGCATCCTCGATGTGCGCTACGAAGAACTCGTCAGCGATCCGGAGGTACAGACCGAACAGGTGATGCGTTACCTCGGTCTGCCCTTCCGACCTGAGCAGATCCGCATCGAAGACAGTTCGCAAATCGTCTCGACGGCAAGCAGCGCACAAGTACGCGAGCCGATTCACCGCCGCAACATCGGCGGCTGGCAACGCTACGAAGCGAAGTTGCAGCCGTTGATCGACGCACTCGGCGCGCGCTGAGGCCGCGCGCCGCGCCGGTGATTACCGGCAGCTTTTAATCCTCCTCGACACGCGGATTAAAGGCTTCAGTCAACTGCTTCTGGATGTGACCTGGTACCGCTTCGTAGTGGCTGAACTCGATCGCGTAACGGCCACGTCCGCCGCTGACCGCCTTCAGCTCGTTCGAGTACTCAGTCACTTCCGCGAGCGGCACTTGGGCTTTGACAATGATCTCGCCACCGCGACCGGCATCGGTGCCGTTGATGCGAGCGCGCTTGGTCGCGAGCCCGCCGGTGACATCGCCCATGCAGTGATCGGGCACCTCGACGTCGAGGTTGACGATCGGTTCCAACACCATCGGCGCGCCTTGCTGGATTGCGTCCAGAAACGCTTTTTTCCCAGCCGACACGAATGCGACCTCTTTTGAATCGACCGGGTGGTGCTTGCCGTCATAGACAATGACACGCACGTCCTGCAAGAGATAGCCGGCGACTGCGCCATGCTCGAGCACTTGCCGTACGCCCTTCTCGATCGCCGGAAGGTACTGGCCTGGAATCGATCCGCCGACCGTCTCGTCGACGAAGTCGAAGCCTTCGCCACGCCCCATCGGCTCGACGCGCAAGAACACTTCGCCGAATTGCCCGGCACCGGTCTGCTTCTTGTGCCGATGGTGACCATCGGCGCGAGCACTGATGGTCTCGCGATAAGCAATGCGCGGCGGGCGCGTCTTCACTTCGACCTGATAGCGATCCCGCATCCGCTCCAGCATCACCCGCAGATGCAATTCACCGAGACCGCGGATCACCGTCTCGTTCAGTTCTTTGTGGTGTTCAATGCGGAAGCACGGATCTTCCTCAGCCAGTTTGTGCAGTGCCGTTGCGAGCTTCTGCTCCTGGCCTTTGGTCGCCGGCTCGATCGCCAGACCGAACATCGGCTGTGGAAAATCGATCGGCTTCAAATGAATCTGATCCTCGTCATGCGAGTCGTGCAGAACCGCATCGAAATGAATCTCATCGACCTTGGACACGGCGGCAATGTCGCCCGGAATCGCGTCTTCGATCTCGACGTGATCTTTGCCGCGCAACCGGAACAAGTGCCCAACCTTGAACGGCTTTTTGCCATCGTCGACGAATAGCTGGGTATCTCGCCGCAACGTTCCTTGATAGACGCGAAACACACTGAGCTTGCCGACAAAGGGATCGTTGATGATCTTGAACACATCGGCGATGACATGCTTCATCGCGTCCGGCTCGGAACGAAACGGCTCCGCATCGGGTCCGTTGCCCTTCACGAACAGTGGCGGGTTGGCTTCACCCGGATGCGGCATCAATCTCTCGAACAGATCGAGCAATGCCCTCACGCCAGCGCCGCTACGTGCCGACACGAAACAAATCGGAATCAGATGCCCTTCGCGCAAACACTGCTCAAACGCATCGTGCAACTCTGGTCCGGACAGGCCGGCTTCACCTTCTTCCAGATAGTGACCCATGACGGCTTCGTTGATCTCAACGACTTGGTCGATGATGCGTTGATGCGCCTCTGAAATGGTCGAGAAGTCGGACTCTCCACTCGGATTGAAGAAGCAGTCGACCACCTGCGCGCGGCCTTTCTCCGGCAGGTTGATCGGCAGGCATTCCGGTCCGAAGCTGTCGCGCAATTGTTCGACCAGCAACGCTAGGTCGGCGTCAGCGTGATCAATCTTGTTGACGATAATCAGCCGGCACAGCCGCCGCGCCTTGGCGTAGTCCATCAAGCGCAATGTGCTGTGCTCGATGCCAAGCGCGGCATTGACCACGACCGCGCAAGTTTCCACTGCACCCAGCAACGACAGCGTTGGGCCGCGGAAATCAGGATAGCCCGGCGTATCAAACAAATTGATGTGAACACCGCCGTGGTCGATCGACGCGAGTGCGCTCTGAATCGAGTGCTGACGCTCCTTTTCCATCGGCTCGTAGTCGGACACGGTGCTGCCGCGCTCAACTGAACCTGCCGTTGGGATAGCGCCGCCGGCATGCAGCAGGGCTTCGAACAACGTGGTTTTGCCGGCGCCGGAATGACCGACGAGTGCGATGTTGCGGATTTGCTCGGTGCGGTATGCAGGCATTGCGCAGTCCTCCCAGGCGTTGAAGGCCGGATGGCGGCGAGCGCGCTGACGTTCGCGGCCACCAGGCGGTGATCGAAAGCAGGATCAGTGCCTGATCGTCGTCCTCCGGCTCACCGATGGTCAAGCCCGGGATGCAAGATTTGCCGACAGCGAAGCGGAACGGAGAATGCAGATCAACACGTTACCGTTGATCGGGCGCGAGGTATCGCTGCGATCGACCTCCGCTGGCCTGATACCGACTGCGAAACTGAATGTCCGCTACCGGCTGGTGTCGACATTTGACCAGATTCAGAACGAATTCAGTCCGCCGACCCCAGCATCACGATCACGCAAGATGTCATCACAGGAGAAAGTCATGCGCGCGGTTCTGAAATCGGTTTCGTTGCTCACCCTGGCCCTCACTTCGATGGGCGCCTTTGCGTATCAAGACGAATCGCCGGAATACGATGTCGCGCGCGTTGTATCGGTCGACCCGATCATCGAATACGTCGATGAACCGCAGTCGCGCGATGTCTGCTGGAATGAACCGGTCGAACGCTATGAGCCACGCTACCGCTACGAGCGCCGTAGCCGTGACGATCGCGCCGGTGCGACCATGCTCGGCGCACTTATCGGTGGCGCGCTCGGCAACACCCTCGGTCATGGCGACGGCCGTAAAGCCGCGACCATCGCCGGCGCTGTGATTGGCGGATCGATCGCTCACGATGCATCGCATCGCGGCCGTTATCGCGATGCCGGCGGCCGCTACCGGCAAGATTACGAACAGCGCTGCGACACGCGCACCGAATACAGCTCGCAGGAACGTGTCGTCGGCTACGACGTCACCTATGACTATCACGGTCGCATTTATCACACCCGCACCGATCATCACCCCGGCGACCGCATCCAAGTTGCGGTGCAAGTGTCGGCAGTCCCTTGATTCCCTGATGATTTGATCTAAACCACCTGCAGGCAATCTGCAGGTGGTTCAACGTCGACTTCCAGCGTCGCTCGCAGCGGCGCCAAGTGCGATTCGTAGACGCGCCATCCACAACGCTGCGTCGATGGATCGGATCGCGAACTTGAACGGCACTCGCCGTCGTGACGGCACCAGTGTGAGCCGTGATGTCGACGACATCGTCGCGCCAAGGCAGTCCGCAATAGGCGAGTACGCGGCGTGCCTCCGACTCGGGATTCGTCACCAGATCCTCATAACGAACATCCAGGATCTCGCCCGGAAAGCAACGATGCCAATGCGCCATCAAGCGCTCGTATCGGTGGTAGTACCGTCCGAGTTCACCTTGGTCGTAACTGTAAGCACAGGCATCGGAAAAGAGTTCGCGCAGGTTCGACAAGCAAGTGTCCGTGGGATCACGACGCATGTGCAGGATGCGCGCTTCCGGCAAGGCCTGTTTGATCAAACCGATGATCTGAAAATTGGACGGCAATTTTTCCGTGAAATGCGTGCTGTCGTCGCGCTGCCGCCACTGACAGGCAGCGAGATAGCCGCGTGCGATGGCTTCCGCGTCGAAACCGGCCGATGCCTGTACCACGCGCAGATCAACGACGCCCTTGCAATAGTGGTCAGCCGCAAGCCGCAATTGCGCAGTGAAGCGATAAGTTTCGCCGCAGTCCACCACGCGTGGGTGTTGCCCGAGCATGCGTTCGAGCAATGTCGTTCCGGACCGATGCATCCCGACGATAAAAATGGGTGTGGCGATTGCGGGGTCATTTCCACGGCGCCCAGCGCGGATAGGTACTGCCTCGATGGCATCGAACAACACGTTCATCGCTGGCTCGTCGTAAGGCGTGCCCTGGCGCTTGATCGCGCTGGCCACGGACAGCGCTTGCCATGCTGCGGTGAAGTCGCCGAGATCGTGCAGTTCCTTGTGCAACGCATATCCCACTTGCACGCGGTCTGGCGCGGTCAGCGTGCGATCGGCGAGGACGCGCCGCAAGCGCTCGACATGATTCATGGCGGTCGATTGTGTTCGCAGTCGTGCGAGCAACCAGTGCGCCATGGCCAGCCGCGGTTCGCGCGCGATCGCTAGTTCGAGCGCTCGTTCAGCACGCTCGAACTCGCCCTGATTGATGGCCAGGTAGCCATCGGCAAGTAGCGTCGCCACATGTCGCGGTTCTCGTGATTGCATACGATGCAGTACGCGCTCTGCCAAATCGGGCGCGCCAATCATGCTGAGGTTGGACACCACCTGCATCTGCCGGACCCTATCCAGCGATGGCATCGCCAGTAGACGCGTCGCACTCGCGATCATCAGCGCATGTTCGTTGAAGTTGCGCAATTTCTGGAATAAGTCGTATTCGATCTGCGCGTCGTGCGGATGATGTTCGGCGACGGCAAGCGCGTGCTTGCGGGCGCTGCGATATCGGTCAAAGCGCAGGTCGATCGCCGACTGCATCAGTCGTGCCCCTGCATGCTGCGGCACCAGCATCAGCACGCTGGACAAGGTCATCGCCGCGAGGTCGAACTGGCGCGCTTGGTATTGCGCCGAGGCGGTGCGGAACAAGGGTTCGACGTTACTCATGGCCGCTGCCGCAGTGGCATCACAAACGCGGACCGGATTCGGGGATTGATCAAAAACATGCGCATAGGCTGCGGATTCTGGCGTCTGCCCGCCCTGAAAAAAAGCGGCCACCCGAAGGTGGCCGCCAAAGTACTCCGTTGAAGCGTGTTGCTTAGAAGTCGTATTGCGCCGAGAAACGAACCGAACGCGGCGCCTGGAAGCTCGTCGGCACGCGGTACGTGCTGGTGAGCAACGGTGAACCCGCGCCATCTTCGCCGGCCTCGCTGACCGAAACAGCCGCATTCGAATCGAATACGTTGAACACGTCCGCCTTGAGCGCGAACTTGCCGTCGGCAAATGCCGGGCGGTAAGTGACGTTCAAGTCCAACGCACGCTGCCAATCGGTACGACCAACGCTGCCGCGCGGCACAATGGTGCTGCCGTTGTCGCCATCGCCGTCCGCCGTCGTTGCGGTCGGGCCCGGATCGCAGGAGAAGTAGCTGGCGCCGTAGGTCGACGTGTGCGAGCCGCCGCGGTAGCCGATGCAGTTGATCGGACGACCCGACTGGACCAGCAAGTTGCCGCCGATTGACCACTCATCGTTAACCGAGTAGTTGCCGAACAGCTTGAGGCTGTGGCGACGGTCGTTCGGCAGGTAGCCGTAAGAACCTTCGGCCAGTTCCGGGTAGTCGAAGTCCTGGGTGGTGCCGGTATCGTCCTGGCCGATATCCGACTTCACGCCACCTTCGGTGTTGCCGTAGGAGTGCGCGATTGTCCAGGAACCCTGCATGAAGAAGTTGTCCCACGAACCTTCGGCGAAAAACTCGATCGCGTTGTACTTGCGGATCGCTTTCGGGCCAAGCACATCGGCTGCAATGTGAACCGTTTCGTTGGTGCCGTTGCCGTCGATGTCGACCAGGAACGTTGCGTCGCTGCCGGGATTGTAGAGGTGGCAGAAGGCAAAGCCCGGGTTGTACACGTGAGCCGCACCATCCGGCGTCGCCGGCGGCGCGCTGAACGGATCGCTGACATCAAATCCATTTTCTTCGGCCCATGCGAGCACCGGACGATAATCGCACTGGTCATCGATCGCGCGCTTGAGATCACGATGGATACCGCGAACGCCGCCGGTCAGTGCATCGGTGATTTGCGTCTGGAAGCCAATGATGTACTCGTCCTGATACATCGGATCGAGGTTCTGATCGGCGATGCCCACCGGATCCTTGCCCACGCCGAATTCGTTGTTCAGATAACGGGTGTCGCAACCGCCGCAGTTCGGATTTCCTCGATTGACCAGCCCCGTCGGGGCGCCAGTCAGCGGGTCCACGCCGGTGTAGCTGTAGAACTCTTCCGAATACAGCGATGCCGAGGCACCGCGTACGGCGACGGTGGCCGTCAACGGCAGTGCGTAACGACCTGCATTACCGAACACCTTGAAGCTCGAGTCTCCCTTCACGTCCCACGAGAAGCCGACGCGCGGAGCGATCTGGTTGTCGATCTTGACGAACGATTCACCAAAGCCATTCAGGTTTTCGAAGCTGTCCCAGCGCAGGCCGCCGTAGAACATGAAGCTGTCAGTAATCTGCCAACGATCTTCGACATAAAACGCGTCCGAGTTCACGCCGACGCCAGCGCCGGTCTGGAACACGCGACGCCGCACGCGGCCGAGACCCGCTGCCGGGCCACTGGTGTACGGATTCTGGTAGCGCCAAGCTTGGCCACCTTCATACGATTCGGCATCGAAGCTGTCGAACTCATCCTGTTCCAGACCAAAGCGGACCAGGTGATCGCCGAGCGACCACTCGCCGTCAATGCGATACGTGTTGCGCTCGTCTTTCGCGAGGCTCGAGCCAACGACACTGCCGTTAACGAAATTGCAGCCGGAGATCAGCGGGACCGTCCCATTGACTGCTGCGGTACGGATGTCGGTAACGACCGGGCAACCTGCAACCGGACTGCCGACGCCGCCGAAATATTCCGAACGGATGCCGTTCGCGGCGATACCGTAGTTCGAGCGCGACGACTCACCATGGCCGTACAGCGCCGAGAGGGTGAAGCTGTCGGTCAGGTAGCCGGTGTAACGCAGCGAGTAGCTCTGGCCACCGTTTTCATCATACGTGGTGCCGCGATATTCACCGCGTTCATCACGATTGGTTCCGGTGCTGCGATAGGTATCGGTTTCGTTGTTTTGTTCGTCGGAGAACGCTGTCAGTTCGAGCAGATGATTGTCGCTGATGTTCCAGTCGACCTTCGTCAACCACGTCGGCGAATCGTTCTGGAAGTCGAAGTTGATCGGCGCACCGAGCGTCGAACCAAATGCACGGCGATCATTGCTTTCACCGTACTGGATCAGCGCATACGCGAACAGGCGATCCTGAATCAGCGCACCGCTTGCCCACACGGAGGTCGACAAGTCATTGCTGCCACGGTCCACTTGATTGTTCGAGAGCAGATCACCGTCATTCTCGTAGACGTCGGTGAACGAACCGCGCAGCGATTCCGGCGTGTAGAAAACGTTTGCGCCCGCCTGGAACTCATTCGAACCGCGCTTGGTGACGAGGTTGATGACGCCGCCGGTCGAACGACCGAATTCCGCGCCGTAACCACCGGTCTTGATCTGCTGTTCTGCAATTGCTTCAAACGGCACTTGGCCGAAGTTCAGCGCCTTGAAAGAATTGGTGATGTTGAAGCCGTTGACGAAGTAGGCATTTTCCGAGACCGACGAACCACCGAACGAAGCCAGGTTGCCGAATGCAGCGTCGCCCTTCACGGTGCCCGGAGCGAGCAGCGCGACATTGGTGATGTTGCGGCCGACCGGGATCTTGGCGATCTGTTCGCTGGTCAGGATCGTGGTAGACTCTACCGACGAAATGTCGATCGGGTTGATCGCGCTGCCCGTCACTTCGACGACACCCAAGGTGTTCGCGTCAGAGAACGAAGCGGCAGTGCCGGTACCGATGTTGACAGTCACGTCACGCGACTGGCCGTTATAGGTGACCTTGTACTTGCCTGGTGCCAGAGCGGACGCGCGGTAGTTGCCATTGGCATCGACCGAGATGTCACGCTTTTGGCCTGTGCCCATGTTCTCGACCGAGACCGAGCCACCGCCAGAAACCTGGCCGAACACGTAACCGGTTGCATTGGACTGCGCGAGTACCGCACCGCTAGTCGCGATCGCGATCGCGACGGCGAGCGCGGAGCGCTTGAGTTGATTGCGTTGAATCACTTGGAAACCTCCAAAAATGGGTTAGCCCTCGGTGCCGCGAACCTATCGAGTCCACGGCACCACGCCGCTGCTATTGCAACGTGGCGCGCACGTTAGCATGACCGTTAAAAATCTGTAAACATGACTTCAAGCCATGTTGCGGCGCAACAAAACAACAGTTCGTTGTACTTAAACAACAAAACCCCGCAGCTCGCGCTACGGGGCTTTGTTTGACAACCTATTTCAGATCAAGCCAATCAGAAGTCGTAACGGGCCGAGAAACGGACCGAGCGCGGCGCCTGATAGTTGACATCGTTCAGGAAGTTCGGACTGAACGCATTCGAAGTCGCCGAACCGATTGCGCTGGTTTCGCTGTACTCGGTTACACGCTTCTGGTTGAACAGATTGAACACGGTGGCCTGGAAGGTCAGCTTGCCATCCGCAAAACCGGGCGTGTAGCCAATCGATGCGTCGGCGTTCCAGGTCCACGGCGTGCGTCCTTCCTGACCGCGCTGACCAATACTTGTACTGCCATTCGGCTGTACGAAGTAGAACGACGACGAACCGTAGAACGAGAGCGTGCCGGAGTCGAGGTCATCGCCCACCGGCGCGTAGCCCAAGCAGTTTACCGGGCGGCCCGAGGACATCAGGAAGTTACCGCCCAACGACCATTCGTCGTTGATGCGATAGGTACCAAACAGCTTGACGACATGACGGCGGTCGTTTGGAAGATCGCCATATGCACCGTCTTCAAAGACCGCGTTGTCGAAGTCTTGGGTCAGGCCAGCATCATCCTGCTCCAGTGACGAATTCACGTAACCCTCGACGTTGCCGTAGCTCTTTGACCAGGTGTACGACCCTTGGAGTGCCCAGTTGTCGGAGGACTTTTCCCAGAGGAACTCGAGTGCGTTGTATGCACGGGTGTATTTCGGCAGACCGAAATAGGAGGCGGGGATGGTCACCGTGGTCAGCGTGCCATCACCATTGAGATCCAGTTGCGCCCCGACATCGGCACCGGGATTCAGGATGAAGCATGAAGCCAGCGAGTTGTAGTCGAAATCGGTATGGCCGTTGTCATCGGCCCAATTCTGGAACGGCTGGACCGAGCAGAAATCATCCATGCCGCTCTTGACTTCACGGCGAATGGCCCGGAGACCAATCATCCAGTCGTTCGCCAAAACCTTCTGGAAACCGACGATGAATTCGTCTTGGTACATCGGCGACAAGTTGGTTGCGGCGATCGTGCCAGCGGCCGGCGGATCAAGCGAACCATTGACATTGGTACCCCCGATCTGGGTGCCAAGGCCGGTTGGGCGACCGTCCGCCGGATTGAAACCGGTGGTCAGGAAGTATTCCTCGACGGTCACTTCCGTGCCAGACGCGCGAATATTGGAATTGGCCGCAACCGGAATAAAGTAACGTCCGGCATTGCCGAACACTTTCAGGCTACTGTCACCGCTCACGTCCCAGGCGAAACCGAGACGCGGCGCGATCTTGTTGCCCGACTCGACGAACGTCTCGCCGTTCGCATTCGAGTTCTGGAAACTTTCCGAACGCAGGCCGAAATAGCCGAGAACACTGTCGCTGATCTGCCAGCTGTCTTCGAGATAGAAGGCGCTGTTGGCCACTTCATACTCGCCCGAGGAAGTGAAGTAATTCCACGAACGCGTGTAGTACGTGCCCGTCGGCAGAACCGTGCCATTCACGGCGCGACCAGCGGCCTCATACACTTGGTAGTGACGCCAGTAAATTCCGCCCGTGTACGTCTGGCCGGCATGCCCCGAATTGAAGGTCTCGTCATCCCAACCGAAGCGCACGAGGTGGTCACCGAGACTCCATTCCGCGTCGATGCGATAGCTTTCGCGTGTGTCTTCGTCCGGGCCCCATGCGGCGTCGCGGATGAACGTCTGCGACGTGCTCCAGCAACCGACGTACAGCGTCGCGGCACGATTGACCTGACTGTCGTAGGCACGCGGACAATCGCCACCGGGCAGCGACTCCGGGGTCTGATAGCTGGAAATATTGTTCAGCCGACCCGCCTGAGCGGACAAGGTGAAATTGTCGGTGAGGTAGCCGGTGTACTTGCCGATCAACACATCGCCGCCGGTTTCAACTTGATACTCGGCTTCCAGGTCCTGGTGCTGACCGACGTAGTAGTTGTCATCGAGATTGTGGTAGTCGCGATACTTCGTGACGTTGGTGTCGCGGATGCCAGTGAACTCGAGCGCGTGATTGTCGGAAATGTTCCAGTCCAGCTTCAACATGCCGTTTGGCTCGGTGTTGCTCCCACTCTGACTGGTCGTTCGACCGTAACTATCGAAGGAACTGTCGACACCCTCCAGCATCGCGAACATGAACAAGCGATCTTGGATCAACGCACCGCCGCC
Source organism: Rhodanobacteraceae bacterium (assembly GCA_016708465.1). Lineage (GTDB taxonomy): Bacteria > Pseudomonadota > Gammaproteobacteria > Xanthomonadales > Ahniellaceae > JADKHK01. Next base: position 75,609 of record JADJFT010000006.1, on the reverse strand, counting down.
GTACAGGTTGTACACCACCGAGTCGGACTCGTTGTCCGATCGATAGACGAAAAATTCGGAGTCGTTGGCGATATCGGTCGGGTTGCGCGAGACAACGTCCCGAGCATTTTCACGCAGGCTGCTCGGAGACCAGTAGGCGCTGGCGCCGAACTCCCACTCATTCGTGCCGCGCTTGGTCACGACGCTGATGACACCCCCCAGCGATCGACCGAACTCTGCACCGTAGCCGCCCGTCTTGATTTGCTGCTCCGCCAGCGCTTCAAACGGAAGCGTGGAATAGGCGACGAAGTTGCGGATGTTGGTGACATCGAAACCGTTGATGTAATAGCCATTCTCCGCGACCGATGAACCGCCGAAAGAAGCCAGATTGCCGAAGCCGGTGTCACCCTTGACCGTACCCGGCGCGAGCAGCGCCACGTTGGTGACGTCGCGACCCACCGGAATTTTCTGCAACTGTTCCGCCGTGAATACGGATGTGGATTCGACCGAACTCATGTCGATCGGATTTACTTCTGCACCGGTCACGACGATTTCCGTCAGTGTCGACGCCTTGAGTTCCACCTGCGAACCGGTACCGACGCGGACGATCACTTCGCGCGACTGGCTACCCGAGCCGACCTTGTAGGTTCCCGGCGCAAGCTGCGAAATCGAAAATCGACCGGTCGCGTCTGCCGTGATTTCGCGGCGCTGACCGGTCGATGCGTTTTCGACGGTGACCTTCGCGCCACTATCGGCATGACCATAGATCGAACCGACGGAACTTTGCGCAAACGCACCACTGGCAACGGTCAAGCCGATTGCCAGCGCGAGCATTGAGCGCTTAAACGTCTTGTGCTGTTTCGCCGTCAACCCCACAGAATGTTGAAAAAAGCCGCCCGCAGTCGACCGACCACGACAACGCCACTGCGGCAAACGCATTGTCAAGCGGTCCTTCCCCTGGAGTGATGCCAGTAATTCGTAGAGACTCTCGACAAGGAGAGTCCCGCGGCAATCGAAGTTCAGTGAAAGTCAGATCTCGGCGATCTTGAAGGAAGCGAGAGCGCGCGTTGGCGTGCTGCAGCACCAGGTCAGCTCGGCGACCCGGAAGCGCGGCAGGCAGCCGCGGACAGGAAACGGCCGCGGCGCACGCCAATCTGAGCCACCACGAGCGGAGAGCGCCACGACGCCCACGCAGCGCCGAGCGAGGGACAGAAGCGGACGCAACGACGGCGCAGCCGCCCCCGCCGGCCAACCCCGCGACGCCGCGGAGCCGCCGCCCCCGCGAACACCGGCACGCCCGCTTGGCCGGGCGACCACGCGCCAACGGAGACACGCGCGCGACATTCTTGCCCGGTCGCACAGCGCTGGCGCGCGAACGACGCCGCCGCAGCGAAGGGCGGGCGCGGCCACCGACCTCGGCCCGGCGAACCAGCCAGACGCGACACGACACGGCACGACCGCACGAACGCGACACCGGCGAGGCCAGACCAACGAAGGGAGATCACAACGCCGCGATCACACGCCACGCATCTGCCACCGGGGTTCAGCAACGAGCAGCAACGAAACACGCCGCCAGTGACAATAGCAGTGAAAAACCGTAAAGCCGATGTTCATATGGCAATTTGGCATATTTCATTGCCCGCCTTTCGCCACCCGAATCCTGCGGCTTGCTCCGTTACAAAGACTCCCCATGAATCCCGCCGATCAGAACCGTCTCACTTCCCACTTCGACACGCCTGACCCGTCGTGGGCCATTCTGAAATTCGGCGGCACCAGTGTCGCCACTGCGGCGCGCTGGCGGACGATCGCAGACCTCGCGTGTGCACGGGTTGCCGGTGGATTCCGAACCGTAGTCGTGGTGTCGGCGGTGTCGGGGCTGACCAACCGCCTGCAGGTGATCGTTGATCGCGAGCTGTCGCTGGCGGAACTCACGGCCGACACCGACGCGATCCGAACCCAGCACCTGCAACTGATCGCCGAACTCGGTATTGCGCCACCGCCGGCAACATTATCTTGGCTCGATCAGCTCACGGCGCTCGCGCTTCAGGCACCGGTCCGGCGCGGTGATTTCCGCTGGCAGGCCGAGCTGCTGTCGATGGGCGAGTTGATTTCCAGCTCGCTTGGCGCCGCCTTCCTCGGATCGACTGGATTGCGTTGTGCCTGGCTCGATTCCCGGCAGTGGCTGAAGGTGGAGCCACGCCAAAACCAGAGTGAGTGGGCGCGCTGGTTGTCGGTGTCGTGCCAAACCCGCGGTGATACGGCGCGGGTGACCGAACTGGCGCAACAGGCCGACTGCTTCGTCGCTCCCGGCTTCATGGCCAGTGATGCTGCCGGCGCCACCTGCATTCTCGGCCGCGGTGGCTCGGATACGTCGGCCGCCTATCTCGGTGCCCTGCTCGGTGCGGCGCGCGTCGAAATCTGGACCGATGTCGCCGGCATGTTCTCGGCCGACCCGCGCCAAGTGCCGAAGGCACGACTGCTGTCGCGCATCGACTACGCCGAGGCGCAGGAAATCGCGACCACCGGCGGCAAGGTGCTGCATCCGCGCTGCATCGGCCCGGTGCGCGACGCGCACGTGCCGATGTGGATCAAGGACACGCAACACCCTGAACTCGACGGCACCGTGATCAGCGACGAGGTGCCGCGTGACGTGCTGTCGGTGAAGGCGATCAGTTCGCGTCGCGGCATCATGCTGGTGTCGATGGAAACCGTCGGCATGTGGCAGCAAGTCGGCTTCCTCGCCGACGTATTCATGCAATTCAAGCAGCACGGCCTGTCGGTCGACATGATCGGTTCGTCGGAAACCAACGTGACGATCTCGCTCGACCCGACCGAGAATCTGGTGAATTCAAATGTGCTGGAAGCGCTCTGCGCCGACCTCGCGACGATTTGCCGGGTCAAGGTGATCGGCCCATGCACGGCGATTTCGCTGGTCGGACGCGGCATCCGTTCGCTGCTCGGCAAACTCGGTCCAGTCTGGAACGTGTTCGGGGCGATGCCGATCCACCTGATTTCGCAGAGTTCGAATGATCTCAACCTCACCTTTGTCGTCGACGAGGCACGCGCCGATGGTCTGGTACCGCGCATCCACGAAGCGCTGGTCAAAGGCAGCGCATTACGCGCCGACGACCGTCGCGTGTTCGGCCCGAGTTGGTCGTCGGTATATCAAACACTGCCGCAAACACCACCAGACTGGTGGCGCGGGCAGCGCGACGTCCTGCTGCAGCTCGCCGCCGAACGCACGCCTCGCTACGTCTATCACCGCGACACCATCCGCGAACGCGCGGCGCGGTTGCGCGCGCTTGCCGCGGTCGATCGCTGGTTCTACGCGACCAAGGCGAACGCCCATCCCGCGGTGTTGCGCACGATCGTCGATGCTGGCTTCGACCTGGAATGTGTGTCGCCGGGCGAGATCGATCATGCGCTGGCAACCTGTCCGGATGCGCCGCTGTTGTTCACACCGAACCTAGCGCGTCGAGACGACTATTTGCGTGTCGCCGCGACGCCAGCGTTGCTCACACTGGAACGACTGGAGAGCTTCGCCGAACTCGGCGCAGCACTGGCGGGGCGCGAGGTGTCGCTGCGTATTGACCTCGGCAGCGGCCATGGCCATCACGACAAGGTGCGCACCGGCGGCGCGAAGTCAAAGTTCGGCATCGGCGTCGACCAACTCGGTGAAGCCGTTCGACTGGCGCAACAGCACGGCCTGCGCATCGGTGTGCTGCATGCGCATCTCGGTTCCGGCATTCTCGACGCGGCACACTTCGGTCGCGTCTATCAGGAATTGCTGGCCTTGGCCGATCAGGTGGCGAGCGTGCGTGCGCTGAACATCGGCGGCGGCTTCGGCATCGCCGCGCATCCGGACGACAGCACCCTCGATCTGGCCCGCGTCGGTGAGCTGCTGGCGACCATCAAGCAGGCGCATCCGCAGTACGAATTGTGGATGGAACCGGGGCGCTACCTCGTTGCCGAAGCCGGCGTGCTGCTGGCGCGCGTCAATGCGATCAAACAGAAATATGGCCGCCACTTCATCGGGCTCGATGCCGGCATGCACAACCTGCTGCGCCCGGCCTTGTACGAAGCGCACCACCCAATCATGAACCTGACGCGGCTCGATGTGGCGGCGACAATGCGTGCCGATATCGTTGGTCCGATCTGCGAGAGCGGCGATATTTTGGGTGGTGAACGCACATTGCCGCAGACCGAGGTCGGCGATGTATTCCTGATCGCCCATGCCGGCGCTTATGGTGCAGTCATGGCCTCGAACTACAACCGTCGCGCCGCGGCCGACGAGGTAATGCTATGAGCATCGCGCATCCGCGCCAAACGCAGTCGTTTCATTTCGTCCGCGCCGACTACGACGCGGTGACGGCCAGCGCATCGCTTGTCTATCGTTTCGACGATGGCCCGATGCTGATCGAAACGATTCGCTTCGCCGATGCCACGCTGCCGATTCCGCACGGCCGCGAGCTTGCATTGGCGGCCGCGTTGCGCCTGCTGCATCTGATCGCCGGCATTAGTTATTACAAGGCCGCCGTACCGGAACACATCGTCGTCGAGGGCGATGCACTTGACCGCGACCTCGCCACGTTGATGGACACGATCTATCTCCACGGTCTCGGCGAATTCGCACACCGGAACGGGCTTGATCTGCGCGAGCGCATCCGCTTTCCGCACGACAATCAGGCACCGGCCAACGCGTCGAACATTGGCCTGCCGCGGCATACGCTGGTACCGATTGGCGGCGGCAAAGATTCGCTGGTCACGCTCGAACTGCTGCGTGCCGCGCACGAACCGATGACCGCCACTTGGGTCGGTCAGTCGCCGTTGATTGCCGCCTGTGTCGAGCGCAGCGGGTTGCCCAACTCAACATCGACCGGCAGATTTCGCCGCTGCTGTTCGAGATGAACCGTAACGGCGCATGGAATGGCCACATCCCGGTAACCGCGATTAATTCGGCGATTCTGGTGTGTGCGGCGATTTTGCATGGCTTCGATGCCATCGCGTTCTCCAACGAACGCTCGGCATCAAGTGCCAACCTCATCCATGATGGTTTCGCGGTGAACCATCAGTGGAGTAAAGGTATCGACTTCGAGCGCATATTCCGCACATACGTGCAGTCGCGCGTCGCCGCCGACCTCGACTATTTCTCGGCATTACGTCCTTTGTCGGAGCTCGCGGTGACACGGCTGTTCGCAGCGTTGGCGCAATATCACGACGTGTTTTCGAGCTGCAATCGCAACTTCCGCATCCTCGCTGACAAACCGGCAGAACGCTGGTGTGGGCATTGTCCGAAGTGCCATTTCGTATTTCTGGCGCTATCGCCATTCCTGCCAAAAACACGTCTGGTTGCGATTTTTGGCCGCAATCTGCTCGACGATCTCGCGCTCGCTGGCGACTTCGACGCTTTGCTCGAAATCGGCGCGCACAAGCCTTTTGAATGTGTCGGTGAAGGCCGCGAATCACGCGCTGCGCTGGCGGCACTCGGATCACGTGCCGAATGGCGTGAAGACGCCCTGGTCGCGCGATTTGCCGCACAGATCCAGCCGATGCTGGATGCACAAACACTCGATCTTGCGCCCTTGATGAGCGCTGACGGCGCACATTTCTTGCCGCCGCGGCTACGGCAGATCTTCGATGCGCTGGGCTGAACTCGCCGGGCAGCGCGTCGCTGTGCTCGGCTTCGGTGCCGAAGGGCGTGCCGCCTGTCATGCATTCCGTCGTCATCTGCCACAACAATCGCTGCATCTGTTTTGCAACGGCGATGAAGCCGAGGCAGCGCAGATGTTGGCCGACACACGACTGACCGTCGATACTCTGCCGGCAACGCTGACATCGCTGCGCGCTTTCGATGTCGTGATCAAGTCGCCCGGTGTGTCGCCTTATCAAGCGCCCGTTGCGCCGGCAATCGACGCCGGGGTACGGTTCATCTCGGGCAGCGCGATCTGGTTCGCCGAGCACCCGCTGGCACATTCGATCGCGGTCACCGGCACCAAGGGCAAGAGCACCACCGCAGCCTTGATCGCGCACTTGCTGCGCGCCGGCGGATACCGCACCGCATTGGCCGGCAACATCGGCCTGCCGCTGCTCGATCTCACCGAGGACGATACCGTCGTCGCGCATGTGATCGAACTGTCGAGCTTCCAGACCTATGACTTCGACGCCAGCCCGCGTGTCGCCTTGATCACCAATTTGATTGAGGAGCATCTCGACTGGCATGGCTCGGCCGCTCGCTACGTCGCCGACAAGCTGCGCATCCTCGGCGATCGTCACCGAACTATTGCGGTGTTGAATGAGGAAGATGCAACCCTGACGGGGCGTGATCACCGTGGCGACGTGCATTGGTTTGGCGGCGGTGCGCCCTGGCATCTCGACGGCACCCATGTCTGCCACGGCCAAACGCCGGTGCTGGCGCTGTCCGATTTGCCGTTGTCCGGTCGCCACAACGCGCTCAATCTGTGTGGTGCGCTTGCGACCATTGATGCCGCAGGTTTCGACGCGAGGTCTTTGGCTGCGCATGTACGTCGCTTCATCCCGCTACCGCATCGACTGCAGACGCTGGGCACGCGTGCGGGCATCACCTGCGTGAACGACAGCATCGCGACCACACCACAGGCTGCACTCGCTGCACTCGCGCATTTCTCCGGGTCCGACGTTGCAATCTTGCTGGGTGGCCATGAACGCGGTCTCGACTGGACGGCTTTCGCACGCGCGATTGCCGTGCAGCCGCCGCGCGCGATCGTGACCATGGGTGCCAACGGTACGCGCATCGCCGACACCCTCGCGGCACATGGGCTTGCTGCGTTCGTGCAGCGCGCAACCGGTCTCGATGCGGCCTATGCGATCGCGCATCGTGCGCTCGGGTCGGGCGGCGTGCTGCTGCTCTCACCCGGCGCACCAAGCTTCGGCGAGTTCCGCGACTACGCCGAACGCGGTCGCCGCTTCGCCGAACTCGCTGGATTCGATCCGGGCGCAATCACCGCGATCGACGGTCTTGGCATCGCATGAACGCGCGTGCAGTGATCGTCTGGGATCTGCCGACACGAGCGTTCCACGGGTTGCTGCTGGTGCTGGTTGGCGCGCAATACGCCAGCGGCGAATTCGGCTGGTTTGATCTGCAGTGGCATCTCTATGCCGGCTACGCGACGCTGGCACTGCTGCTGTTCCGGATCGTATGGGGCTTTATCGGCAGTGACAGCGCGCGGTTCAGCGCGTTTCTGCGCGGCCCCGCCACGATCTTCGCCTACCTGCGTGGCACGCATGCGGAAGCGGCGACGCACAATCCACTGGGCGGCTGGTCGGTGTTGCTGATGATGACGGTGTTGCTGGCGATGAGCTTGGCCGGGCTCGCGAGCAGCGACGATATCGACGTGTTCGGTCCGTTGGTGGCGACACTCGACGAGGCCAGTGTCCGTTTTGCGACACGCTGGCACCATCGTCTTGCGGATGCACTGCTTTGGTTAATCGCATTACATGTGGCGGCCGTGCTGTGGCAGGAATGGCGCGGCAGCCGATTAGTCGGCGCGATGCTGCACGGACGGCGCACACTGGACGCTGCGGCGCCACGCATCGTTTCCAATACGCGCGCCGTCGTCGTGCTGCTGCTCAGCGCAGCCGCAATTTACGCACTGCTGTACTGGGCCAGTCGCTGATCATTCCGCGCGAAATTTATCGTGGCAGTTGCTGCAGGCTTGCCGGACTTCGCCGAACGCGGCCTTGATGCGATCTTGGTCGCCGCCCGCAGCAGCGAGGCGCAGCGCGTTTGAGGTACGTTGGAATGCCTTGAGTTTGGTCGTGAAGTCTTGCGGTTGCTGCCAGATCTCGGGCAGCGCATCAGTCACGGCGCCCTTGTCCGAACCCGCCGTAAATGCTTCTTCTAATTGCACTGCCGCGAACGCCACGGCGATCGAACGGCGCTTGAACTCGACACCATCCCAAGGCTTGCTGCCCTTCACCATTGCGCCCATCGGCACGAAGTTCCAGGCGACCGTTTTGAACAATGATTGGCGGTAGCCGATGACTTGTTCCGGCTTCGGCGCTGGTGCCTGTGCGGCGGCAGTCGCGCCGACCAGCGACAGGGCAACCAGAAAGGAAAGCGTTTTGCGCATGCGGCATCGTCCAAGCGGCAAAAAGGGGACGCAGCATAACCGTTCAGTTGTGAACGCGGCAGCGACTTTCGTATGCGTCCCTGCCTGCTAAATTCGGTGACCCCAACCCGGAGATCCGCCATGCGCCACACCGTGTTCGCCGCCAGTTTGTTCGCATTGTCGACGACGTTTGTGCACGCCGAAATCCAGACCCGCACGCTGGCCTACGAGGTCGAAGGCACCAAGATCGCGAGCGTGCTCGTGTACGACGATGCCGGCCCGGCCAAGCGGCCGGCCTTGGTGATGGTGCCGAACTGGATGGGCATCAATGCCGACCAGATCGAGAAGGCCAAGGTGATCGCGGGCAAGGAGTATGTGATCTTGGTCGCCGATGTCTATGGCACGGCCACACGACCGACCAACCCTGATGAAGCCGGCAAAGCCGCCAGCGCGATGTATGCCGACCGCGCGACACTGCGCGCACGCGTGAATGCGGCACTCGACCAATTGACGAACGCAACGGGTGCGCCGATCGATGCGACAAAACTCGGTGCAATCGGTTTCTGTTTCGGCGGCGCAACGGCGCTTTAACTAGCACGCAGCGGCGCAGACATCGCCGCTGTAGTCAGCTTCCACGGCAACCTCGGCACCGACCTACCGGCCAAGGCGGGGGACATCAAAGCGAAAGTGCTGGCGCTGAATGGCGCCGATGACAGCTATGTGCCGACCGAACAGATCGACGGATTCACGAAAGAAATGCAGTCGGCCAGTGTCGACTTCCAGTTCGTCAACCTCGGCGGTGCGGTGCACTGCTTCGCCGAACCGGATGCGACCGGCACCGTCCCCGGCTGCCGCTACAACGAACGCGCCGCGAAACGCGCCTTCCGCATGATGCACGACTTCTTCGCTGAGGCATTTGCGAATTGACCCTCTGCAACGACCTTATGCTCGAACGGCGACGACCACCTTCGTTGGTGGCCGTCAGTTCGCCAGTTCAGTTCGGCGATCCGAATCGCGCCGCAGGATCGCCCAACAGATTCACCACGATTTGCACGTCGTGCATCGGCTGCTTGGCCAGCTCAAACAGCATCGGATCAATTGATTCCGAACCCCGGATCGAGCGCTGCTTAACGAAGTAAGCAGCAGCTTGCATCGGTTGATCGCAGGGTTTCCTCGGCCGCGACGCCTTTCGCGACAATCGATCCAACTGCTCCTGCATGCGTGCACGCGCACCACTGCTGGCGGATGGCCCGGACACGGTATCGGCTGACGACGAAGTCGTCATGATCAACCGCTCAATTCAACCGCATCAAACTCTGGATGCCGAGTTCCTGAGTGCCACTCGAATGATAGTGGGCAACACACTACGGCCGCCGTTGAAATCGCTTGCTGCGATGCGCCGAAACCCAAAACGTCGATTGCCTCACACTTTTCGTGGCCGACGACCGGTTTCAGTGATCGCGCTGAATGGCGTAACGGGCCAATACGTCGAGCGCTGTGCGCGCGGTGCCATCGGGAACGTGAACGAGGGCGCGATGCGCGGCGTCGGCATAGGCCTGCGCGCGCGCGATGCTGTAGTCGATTGCGCCACTGTCGCGGATCGCGCCGATGACGCGATCGAGCGAGTCGAGGCCTCCGGTTTCGATGACGCGGCGGATGGTTTGCACCGATTCGGGATCGGCATGCTGCAAGGCGTGGATCAGCGGTAACGTCGGCTTGCCCTCGGCGAGGTCGTCGCCGACGTTCTTGCCCATGGTGTCTGCGTCCGAGACGTAGTCGAGCACGTCATCGGCGATCTGGAAGGCCATGCCGAGCGCCATGCCGTAATCCGCAAGCGCGTCCTCAACCAACTTCGGTGCGTCCGCCAGAATCGCGCCAACACGGCAGGCGGCTGAAAACAGCACTGCGGTCTTGCGCTCGATCACACGCAAATAAGCGTCTTCATCGGTGTCCGGATTGCCGATGTGCATCAACTGCAGCACCTCGCCCTCGGCGATCTGGTTGGTGGTGTCGGCCATCACCGCCATGATCGGCATGCGTTCCAGTTCGACCATGAGTTGGAAGGCGCGCGAATACAAATAGTCGCCGACCAGCACGCTGGCGGCATTGCCAAACACCGAATTGGCCGTGCGGCGACCGCGGCGCAGGTCGGATTCATCGACGACGTCGTCATGCAGCAAGGTCGCGGTGTGAATGAACTCGATCACCGCTGCGGCCTGGTGATGTTGCGTACCGCGATATCCGGTTGCTCCAGCAGCCAACAACACGAGCATCGGACGCAGGCGCTTGCCGCCACCGGAAACGATGTGTTCGGCGACCTGATTGACCAGCATCACCTCGGAGCCGAGGCGGCGGCGTATCAGACGATCAACCTCGTCCATGCCGGGCGCGACGAGTGCCCGGACATCGTCAAAACGGGCAGGCATTACCGGGGACGCGACGGACGCGATGGCAGACACGGACAACTCGCAGGATCTGAGACAGGCCGATTATAGGCTGTGCCCCGCAATTTCCGACATTTCGCAGCTTGTCCTCGGCAACTGGCGCTTCCGCCGCCGGCAGGCTTGCGCGAAGATGGCGGCCCTCGGAGGCGCTTCCTGCCCTCGCCTGTTTCGTATCAAGGAGTTTCCATGGCTCGCGGCGTCAACAAAGTCATCCTGGTCGGCAATCTCGGCGCTGACCCCGAATCCCGTTTCACCCAGGGCGGCGGTCAGATCACATCGATCCGGATCGCTACCTCCGAGTCATGGAACGACAAGCAGACCGGTGAGAAGCAGGAACGCACTGAATGGCACCGCATCAAATTTTTCGGCAAGTTGGCCGAAATTGCCGGTGAATATCTGCGCAAGGGCAGCCAGGTCTACGTCGAAGGCGCACTGCGTACCGACAAGTACACCGACAAGGACGGCATCGAGCGTTTCAGCACCGACATCATCGCCAACGAAATGCAGATGCTGGGCGGCAAACCTGGCGCGGGCGAAGGCGGCGGCACACGCAGCGAACGGCCGGAACGCAGCAGCGCTCCGCGCGCTGGCAGCGGTAGCGGTGGTGGTGGCAGCAACTACGGCGGCGCCGATCGAGGCGGCGGCAGCAGTCGTCCTGCTGCACCGCAGCCCGGAAACACGCCCTTCGACGACGACGAAATCCCGTTCTGAGGAATTTCCCACGACGATGAACGACCGCCCTCCGCGTGGGGGGGCGCGTCGTTGCTGCTCAGCGAAAGATGCGTCAACAACCAGCGGATCGGTGGTCAGCGACGATGCTGATGAACATCAGCTAACGCGGTGTCACGGCGCGGTTGCGACGTTATCATTCGCGATCGTCCAAGGATGCCGGATTCATGCAAACAATTTTTGTGACAGGCGGTGCCGGATTCATCGGCGGCAATTTCGTGCTCGACATCGTTGGCGGTGGCGAACACCGCGTCATTAATCTCGATGCGCTCACCTACGCCGGCAATCTCGACACCTTGGCGCCGCTAGAACGCAGTCCGCACCACAAGTTCATACACGGTGATATCGGCGACCGCGATACCGTCGCCGCCCTACTCAAGCAGTATCAACCGAGTGCGATCGTCAATTTCGCCGCCGAAAGCCACGTTGATCGCTCGATCGACGGCCCCGGCACCTTCGTGCAAACCAATGTCGTCGGCACCATGAACTTGTTGCAGGCGGCGCTTGGCTACTGGCGAGAACTGCCCGAACCGGAGCGATCAGTATTCCGCTTCCTGCATGTCTCGACCGACGAGGTCTATGGTTCGCTGGGCGATACCGGCGCCTTTCGCGAAGACACGCCGTATGCACCAAATTCGCCCTATTCCGCGAGCAAGGCCGCCAGTGATCATCTGGTACGCGCCTGGCACCACACCTATGGCCTGCCGACGCTGACGACGAACTGCTCGAACAACTACGGGCCCTACCAGTTCCCGGAAAAACTGGTGCCGCTGATGATCCAGAAGGCGCTGACCGACCAGCCACTGCCGGTCTACGGTGACGGCCGCAATGTCCGCGACTGGCTGTATGTGCTCGATCACTGCCGCGCGATTCGCGCCGTGCTCGAACGCGGTCGCGTTGGCGAGGTTTACAACGTCGGCGGCAATGCCGAACGGATGAATATCGATGTCGTCACCACAATCCTTCGGCTGATTGACGAACGCCGTCCGCGCGCTGATGGATCATCACGCACGTCCCTGATCAGCTACGTCAAAGACCGTCCTGGCCATGATCGCCGCTACGCGATCGATGCCGGCAAGATCCGCGACGAACTGGGCTGGACCCCGTCCGAAACCTTCGAATCCGGCATCACCCGCACCGTCGACTGGTACCTCGCCAATCAAGCCTGGTGTAACCGTGTACTCGATGGCAGCTACCGCGGCGAACGCCTCGGTGGTGCATAACCAAGGACTCTGCATGAAAGGCATCATCCTCGCCGGCGGCGCCGGCACACGACTGCATCCGCTGACGATTGCGGTCAGCAAGCAACTGCTGCCGGTGTACGACAAGCCGATGATCTACTACCCGCTCAGCGTGCTGATGCTGGCGGGTATCCGCGATGTATTGATCATCAATACACCGCACGAACAGGAGTTATTCCAGCGCCTGCTCGGTGATGGGTCGATCTGGGGTATGAATATCCAATACGCGGTGCAGCCGAGTCCAGATGGCTTGGCGCAGGCCTATTTGATCGGCCGCGAATTCGTCGCTGGCAAGCCGTCCTGCCTGGTGCTCGGCGACAATATTTTTTACGGCCATGGACTCACCGATGTGTTGCGCCGTGCTGCGGCGCAAACCGTGGGTGCCACCGTGTTCGGCTACTACGTGAGAGACCCGGAGCGCTACGGCGTCGCCGAGTTCGATGCCGACGGGCGCGTGCTCAGCCTCGACGAAAAGCCGAAACAGCCGAAGTCGAACTACGCTGTTACTGGGTTGTATTTCTACGATGGTCAAGCCAGCGACTATGCCGCCGCGCTGAAGCCCTCGCCACGCGGCGAACTGGAAATTACCGATCTCAACAAGGTCTATCTCGAACACGGCCAGCTGCGCTGCGAGAAACTCGGCCGCGGCTATGCATGGCTGGATACCGGCACGCATGAATCCTTGATCGAGGCCGGCAACTTCATTGAAACGATCGTCTCGCGTCAGGGATTGCGCGTCTGCTGCCCGGAAGAAATCGCCTTCCAGAACGGCTGGATCGACGCCGAACAACTGCTACGTATCGCCGCACCGCTGGCCAAGTCCGGCTACGGCGACTATCTCGCACGCGTTGCCCGCGGTGAGGGCGTGCGCTGATGCGTGTCATCGCGACGACGTTGACGGACGTCAAGCTGATCGAGCCCGACGTTTTCGGTGATGCCCGCGGCTACTTCTACGAAGGCTGGAATCGCGCGCGCTATGCCGAGCATGGTCTCGACTTCGATGTGGTGCAGACGAACATGTCGCGCTCGGCGAATGGCGTCTTGCGTGGCCTGCATTACCAATGGCCAAATCCGCAGGGGAACTGGTCAGCGTGCTCGAAGGCGAGGTCTATGACGTCGCCGTCGATATCCGCCGTGGTTCGCCGACGTTCGGACACTGGACCGCCGCCGTGCTGTCGGCCGAGAACAAGCGCCAGATGTGGGTGCCACCGGGTTTTGCCCATGGCTTTGTCGTCACCAGCGAACACGCGCTGTTCCACTACCTCGTGACGACGCCGTATGACCGCGCCGCCGATGCGAGCCTGCGCTGGAACGATGCCGCACTGGCGATCGACTGGCCGGTCGCCGCGCCGTCCTTGTCGGACAAGGACACCAAGGCACCGTTGCTCGCCGATATTCCCGAGGCGCGCCTGCCGGTGTATTCGGCATGACGATCCTGCTGCTCGGCGCCGACGGCCAAGTCGGCTTCGAACTGCATCGCGCGCTGGCGCCGATCGGCCGCATCGTGGCGACGACTCGCACGGGCTTGCTGCCCGGAGGAATCGACTGCGCGCGCTGCGATCTCGGAGATCATGCCGCGCTGGATGCCTTGATCGAGACGACGCGACCGAACTGGATCGTGAATGCGGCCGCCTACACCGCCGTTGACCACGCCGAAGCCGAGCCAGATCTCGCACATCGCATCAATGGCGATGCCTTGACCGTCATCGGAACTGCGGCGAAGCGTGTCGGTTCCCGCGTCGTGCACTACTCGACCGACTACGTGTTCAACGGCACCGCCACCTTACCGTGGCGCGAAGACGCCAGCACCGCGCCGCTCAGCGCTTACGGTCGCAGCAAGCTCGCAGGTGAAACCGCTTTGCGCGAATCCGCTGCCGCGCACTTGATCTTTCGCACCGCGTGGGTCTATGGCCCGCGCGGCACGAACTTCCTGCGCACCATGCTGCGCCTCGCGCGCGAACGCGAACGCTTGACCGTCGTCGCCGACCAGATCGGCACCCCGACGCCGGCGCGCCTGATCGCGCAAACCACGGCATTGGTCCTGTATGCGCTGCGCAACGCCGCGAACGACGACGCGCGCTTCGGCACTTATCACCTCACCGCAAATGGCCACACCAACTGGCATGGCTTCGCGAGCCGAATCATCGAACTCGCCCACGGCAGCGGCCTGATCGAACGCAAACCCGAAGTCGTGGCAATCACCACGGCCGAATTCCCGACCAAAGCCGTGCGCCCGGCCTACTCCGTACTCGACACGTCAAAGCTACAGTCGACCTTCGGCCTCGCGTTGCCGGATTGGACCGAGGGATTGGCGCGGGCGATGGGTGAATTGAACGCATGAATGCGCCCGGTCGCGGGCACGTCCTTGCCCTGTTCGACTTCGACGGCACGATCACGACGCGGGAGATGTTGCCGGACTTCGTGCACTACGCGGTACCGAAGTGGCGGCTGCGACTCGGCAAACTGATCTTGATGCCGATGGTGATCGGCTATCGGCTCGGCTGGGTCAGCGGCACGGCGATCCGCGCAGCAATTGCACGTGCAGGTTTTCGCGGTATGACGGTCACCGACTACGAAGCCAAGGCAAAAGCCTTCGCACGCGACGTACTTCCGGGCGTACTGCGCCCGGAAATGATGACGCGTATCGCCGCGCATCGCGCGAGCGGCGACACCGTCGTGGTCGTGTCCGGCGCCTACGACGTCTACCTCAAGCACTGGTGCGCCGAACACGGGCTCGACCTGATCGCGTCGACGCTGGAAGTCCGCGACGGCCGCCTCACAGGACGCTACGTCGGTGCGCAGAACGTGCTCGCCGAAAAAGCTCGCCACGTGTGCGAACGATTCGACTTTTCCGCCTACGCCGAAATTCATGCCCACGGCGACACGCCCGAAGACCAGCACCTGCTCGCACTCGCGACACGGAAGTTCTATCGGGGTGTGGAAGTCGCCTGATCGCCACGAAGCATCTACGATCAGCGCCATCCCCACGGAGTCGAATGAATGGCGACGATCAGCAAATACGGCATGGTTCGGCATTTGCGCGCCGAACCCAACCAGTTCGTACTGCATTTCCAGAACGGTCGCGTGAAGCGCTCCGG
Source organism: Rhodanobacteraceae bacterium (assembly GCA_016708465.1). GTDB lineage: Bacteria > Pseudomonadota > Gammaproteobacteria > Xanthomonadales > Ahniellaceae > JADKHK01. Next base: position 60,031 of record JADJFT010000006.1, on the reverse strand, counting down.
CGCCGGGCTGGCGTACTGGTTCTTGCCGCTGTCTGCAGCACTGGCCGAAGTACCCGTGGAGGACATCGCGACGACCTTCGTACTGAACGAACGCTCGCGTGATTTTCAGGCGCTGAAGGTGCAGTGCACGGTCGTCTATCGCGTCGCTGACCCCGCGGTTGCGTGTTCGCGCGTGAACTTCTCGATCGGTGCCGATACCGGCACCTGGGTGCAACGCCCGCTGGACGCGCTGGCGACGCTGTGGTCGCAGCGCGCCTTGCCGCCGACGCGCAGTTATCTCGCTGCCGCAACGCTAGAGGAAGCGCTGAATCGCGGCTCCGATGCCATTCGCGAAGCGCTGATGAAGGCGTTTCGCGCCGACAGCGAGATCGCGGCGATGGGTCTCGCGTTGGTCAATGTCGTGATCGACCAGCTCGCGCCGATGGCCGATGTCGAAAAAGCACTACAAACCCCAGCGCGCGAATCGATTCAGGCCAAGGCCGACGAAGCCATCTTTCAGCGCCGTGCACAGGCGGTGGAAAAGGAGCGCGCGATCAAGGAAAACGAATTGGCAACCGAGCTGGAACTGGAGCGCAAGCAGGAGTTGTTGATCAAGCAACGTGGCGACAACGCCCTGAATCAAGTTCGCCAAAGCGCCGCCGCCGACGCCGAAAAGACGCGCAGCGAAATTTCGCGCCTGCACGCCATTGCCGAAGCCGAGGCCAAGCGGCAGGCGGTGACGGCGCAAGCGGCTGCCGAGTCACAACGCGTAATGGCAGCAGCACGCATGGAGGAAACCGCCACCTATCACGAGATCTGGCGCAATACGCCGAGCCAGACTGCATCCGGCATCGTGATGGCGCGCTTCGCCGAGCACATCACCTCGATCGGGCATCTGAACATCACGCCAGACCTGCTCGCTCAGCATTTCCGCGAGTGGCTTGGCAATCCGCCCGAGTCGAAATGAACGATCGGCCACACCGGCTCGCGCGCGTCGTCGTGATCACGCGCCCGACGCCACTGGAGCAATTGATCGCACGCTACGGCACCTATGCGCAGGCGAAGTTCATCCTCGCTTCGACCGGTGAAAGCATCGATTGGTACGAGGCCACGCATGAGCGGCTTGAACTGGGTCTCGGTCGCTCGCTGCAGGGCATTCCGCAAGATCGCCCGTACACCCGCGTCGAGCGTCACGACCTCGATCGATTCCTGTTCTCGGCCGATGACCTGGTGATGATCGTCGGCCAGGATGGTCTGGTCGCGAACGTCGCAAAGTACCTCGATGGCCAATACACGATTGGCGTGAACCCAGACCCGGAACGCTATGACGGCGTGTTGTGCCGGCACGCGCCCGAGCACGTCGCCGCGCTCACCGCGAACGCGCTGGAGGGCGATCCGCGCTGGCGCATCGAAGCGCGCACGCTCGCCGAAGCCCGCTGCGATGATGGCCAGCGTCTGCTTGCGCTGAACGAAATCTTCATCGGCCACATCAGTCACCAGTCTGCGCGCTACCGACTTCGCGCCGGCGCCGTCGAAGAACGCCATTCATCATCGGGCGTGATCGTCAGCACTGGCAGCGGCGCGTCCGGCTGGGCGCGGTCAATCGTCCAGCAACGCGGCCTCGACCTTGACTTACCGGAGGTCGACGAAGCCCGCCTCACCTGGTTCGTGCGCGAACCCTGGCCCTCGGTTGCGACCGCCGCGTCGCTCGACGTCGGCATCGTCGATGCAAACACGCCGCTTGATATCGCTTCGGAAATGAGCGAAGGCGGTGTCATTTTTGCCGATGGCATCGAATCCGACCGCATCGACTTCGTTTCCGGTCGGCGCGTGCAGCTGCACGTCGCCGAGCGGCGCTTGAACTTGGTCGTGCCGGCAAGCTGAGCTACGCAAGAGTGCGCACTGGCATTACGATTCGCCGTCCCCACTTCAACGATTCGCAAGAAACTGAATCGACAAGGTCCGCATGCTGATTCCCGTAATTCTTTCCGGCGGTGCCGGTACGCGCTTGGGCCGGTATCGCGTCGGCTGTATCCAAAACCGTTCATGACGCTGCCGGACGGCGACACGCTGATCGGCAAGACCTTGGTGCGGGCGCTGGCGGTGGCGACACCGGGTGCACCGGTGTACACCGTCACCGGGCGCGATTACGCCTTCATTACTCGCGACGCTTACGCCAAACACCCCGAGTTCGCGGCGACACGCGGGCGCTATTTGCTGGAACCAAGCGCACGCAATACCGCGCCGGCAGTCATCGCGGCCGCACTGAAGATTCAAGCACGGCATGGCGACGACGCCTTGATGTTGGTGCTCGCCTCCGATCATCTGATCCGTGATGTCGATGCGTTCAAGGAAGCGGTTGCGCGTGCGGCGACGCTCGCGGCGAACGGCTATCTCACGACGTTTGGTGTCGTGCCGACCCGTGCAGAAACCGGTTATGGCTACGTCGAGCGCGGCGCGGCAATCGGCAGCGAGGGTTTCGAGGTCAAGCGCTTCGTCGAAAAACCTGATCAGGCCACGGCCGCACGTTATCTCGAGTCCGGTGGCTTTTACTGGAATTCCGGCATGTTCTGCTTCCGCGTCGGCACGCTGATCGAGACGGCCGCGCACACCTGTGCGGACGTACTCGCGGCGACGCGAGCCTGCATTGACGCCAGCACCGATGAAGACAGCTTGGTGTTTGATCCCGAACGCTTCGCGCAAATTCCGGAGATCTCGATCGACTACGCGCTGATGGAACGCGCAAGCCACCGTGCCGTGGTGCCGGCGAGTTTCGACTGGAGCGACATCGGTTCGTGGAACGCACTCAGTGATTTGGTCGAGTGTGACGAAGTCGGTAACCGCTGCCTCGGCGAAGCCGTATTCGTCGGCGCCGCGCGCAACTACGTGCAGGGCGGCAAACGCATCATTGCTGCGGTCGGCGTCTCCGACCTGATGATTATCGACACCGAAGATGCGCTGCTGGTCGCACATCGCGAACAGTCGCAGTCGGTCAAACACGTCGTCGATGCGCTCAAGCGCAGCCAGCACAGCACGACCGAACTGCATACGACAGTGCATCGTCCTTGGGGCAGCTACACCGTGCTCGAAGATGCACCGGACTGCAAGGTCAAGCGCCTCACCGTCAAGCCCGGCCAAGTGTTGTCGCTGCAGAAACATTATCGTCGCAGCGAACACTGGACCGTGGTGCGAGGCACCGCCAAGGTGCGCGTCGGTGTCGACGAAAAGTTGCTGCATCGAAACGAGTCGGTGTACATCCCGATGGACACGTTGCACCGTCTTGAGAATCCAACCGATGACGATATTCACTTGATCGAAGTGCAGTGTGGTGATTATTTTGGTGAGGACGACATCGTCCGCCTCGAAGACCGCTACGGACGCTGTTGAACCGATTTCGTAGGAGCGACCCATGGGTCGCGATTTTTTCCCGGAATCGCGATCGGAAGAAAGGAGCATCGCGACCCGTGGGTCGCGATTTTTTCCCGGAATCGCGATCGGAAGAAAGGAGCATCGCGACCCGTGGGTCGCTCCTACATTGCGCACTCAACCCTGGAGAAGACGACATGCACCAATGGTTCCTGAGCTACAACGGACAACAAATGGGTCCGCTCGACCATGCCGCAGCAGTGGCGCAGGCGAGTACTAATCCAGGCGGTCATTGCTGGCGACAGGGGTTCGCCGAGTGGATTCCGATCAGCAAATGCGCCGAACTCGCAGCATCGAGTTCGCATGCAATGACGGCGCCGCCGCCGCCGGCAGCCGGCGCACTGCAGCGCGCCGACGAGATCGACTACAAGATCTTCGGGTCGGACATGCAGTTCGTCGAAATCGAACTCGACCCCGGCGAGAGCGCGGTCGCTGAAGCGGGTGCGCTGATGTACAAGCAACCGGTCGTGCGCATGGACACGGTGTTTGGTGACGGTTCGACGCAGTCGGCGAGCGGCAGCTTCATGGACAAGTTGCTCGGCGCCGGTAAGCGCGTCATCACCGGAGAGTCGCTGTTCACCACCGTGTTCACGCATAGCGGCACCAGCGGCAAGGCCACGGCCGCATTCGCGGCGCCGTATCCGGGCACCATCATTCCGTTCACGCTGACCAACTACGGCGGCAAGATCATCTGCCAGAAAGACTCGTTCCTGTGTGCGGCGCGCGGCGTGTGGATCGGCATCTTCTTCGAGCAGGCGATCATGACCGCACTGTTTGGTGGCGAAGGCTTCATCATGCAGAAGCTCGAAGGCGATGGCCTGGTGTTTGTGCATGCCGGTGGCACGATCGTCGAACGCGAACTCGCGGCCGGCGAACGCCTTGAAGTCGATACCGGCTGCGTCGTCGCGATGACCAGCAACGTCCAGTTCGACGTGATTCCGGTCGGCGGCGTGAAGTCGATGCTGTTCGGTGGCGAAGGCGTGTTCCTCGCGCAAATGACCGGCCCAGGCCACGTCTGGATGCAATCACTGCCGTTCTCGCGCATGGCCGGCCGCATGTTCGCTGCAGCCTACCAGCGCGGCGGCTCGAAGGAAGAAGGCTCAGTCCTCGGCGGCCTCGGCGGCATTCTCTCGGGTGATCGCGGGTTCTGATTACGCGTTTGCATTGCGTTACAAACATCCCTTAGGCTGCGGGCCCCGATCCGCAGCCAAGGAGGCCGCATGAAACGGCAACATCTGCTCGTCTTGATTCCACTGGTTTTCTGCTTCGGTCAGGTTCAGGCCGAACGACGCGAATTCACCTATGGCGTAGCGGCAGAAATCGACACGAGTGGTCACGTCGTCAGCGCCGACCTCAAGGCGACGAACGTCGACGACGCGTTTGCGCAAACGGTCGAAGGACTCGTCAAACAGTGGCAGTTCCATCCCGCAATGGCGAGCGGCGCACCCGCCACCGTATCGACGACGTTGACCGCACGGGTGATCGTCGATATCGATGCGGGCCACTCGGCCAAGGTCACTGCGCACTATTTGGGTCACGACGCGTCACTCGCCCGATTACGGAGTCCGCCCGGTTATCCCCAAGCAGCGATGCGCAGCAAGGCAAGCGCCGAAGTTGCAGTGATCGCCACAGTGAACGTGGAGGGTAAACCGGTCAAGGTCGAGCTGTATTCGTTGATGATGAACATCGATGACGCCAGATTGAGCAAGCGTTTTGCCGCCGAATCCATGAGCACCATCGGGACCTGGCAGTTTCAACCCGAGCTGGTGAATGGCAAACCGGTTACCAGCCGCGTGATCGTACCAATCAAGTTTTCGATCAAGGACGGCCCGGTGCGCGATTGGAAGTGGATCGTGAAACCACCGCCGGAATCCGAATTCGCACTCGATTTCGATCGCCAGCAGCCGGTCGCTCTCGGCAACGCCACCGGTCTGGAACTCACCAGCGACGGCAGTCAGGGCTGAGGTCGCAGGTCACGGACAACAAAAAGCCCGGCCGATTCTGCGGCCGGGCTTTGTTTTTGCCGAACGGTCGATCAGGCTTGCGGTGCAGACGGGCCTTGATACTTGGCGTCACCGAACCCGAGCATTGGGTAGAAGATGAAACCGAGCAGGGCGAGGCCGATGCCGAAGCCGGTGCCCTTGCCGAAGCTCTTGGCCATGTCGATCGAGATAATGATCGCTACCACGAAGCCGACGATCGGAATCAGCAACAGCACCAACCACCAGATCGGACGGCCGACGATCTGCAGGAGCACGACAATGTTGTAGATCGGAATCAGACAGGCCCAACCGGGCTTGCCGGCCTTCACGAATACTTTCCAGATGCCGGCAATGATGCCGATCACAACCGCCAACCAGACCAGCATCATTACGATGCCTATCAGACCACCACCGCCACCATCTTCCATTGTGCTATCCCCCACCCTTAAATCGATCTCGACGCGAAGCAATTGAGCCGAACCCGGTCGCGCCACCGGGTCTGGTCGTCCGATCATCGGTGAATGTGACGATTCGATCAATCATTACCTGCAGCCATTCGCGAAGTGAGCGTCGCTAACGCAATTCACCGACAAACCGGGCCATCGGCGAAATCTATACTCGTCCGGCGCAACGTCGGGCGAGTACCGCGAACAGCGCTCGTGCCTCGGCCACTGGCAAGTAGGGGATGTCGATGCGCTGTCCCAACGGATCGGCAGACATGGTGTCGACAGCGATACTGGCCATGGCGTGACGGCGATCGAACGGGCTCTGCTTCAGCTCCACCGCCTGAAGCTTGTCAAGCTCGATCAGTGCATAGCGGCGTGACCACCAACCTTCGCGATAGGCGAGGAAGCGGTCGTCGAGTGCATACCGGGTGAACCCGGCCCAGCCACGCGCCGACCATACCGACCACGGCACGCCGATCAGTGCCAGCAGACCGAGCGCACCGAACAGATAGGTCAAGCCCGCTGACGCGAACAGCCAGAACACCCGCGACCAGCGTGCGCGACGGCGCCAAGCGCGCGCATGCAACGGACGCCACAACAGCGCTGTCAGCGTCGGCGCCGCAAGTACTTGTGCGAGCAGGGTGTCGACTTGCGCCACCGTCGCGATCGGCGCCAGCCAATGCAGCTTGCCACTCTGGTCGTTGGCCCCACGCGCACCACCAGCGACGTCGGTCTTCAAACTCATTCGCTTGAACAATCGGTGCAGCACACTCTCCTCGACGTGCAGCATCTGCAGGCGATCGATGCGCGCACTGCCATGGGCGTGTGTCAACAAGCCACCGCCGGCACCAAGGCGATCACCCTCGCGCTCGAGCGTGAAGCCGTAGTGTCCAAGGATCGCGAGTACTACCGACAGCAGACGCAAGGCTGCGAACGCCAGGAACAGTAGCAAGGCGCCGCCGCCGACCACGGTCAGCAGACCGAAGTGATGCGCGGACACCTCACCAAACATCTGCGCAATCCAGTTGATCGGAACGCGCAACACCGACTTCGGTTGCTCCGGACTAAATTGCCAGAAGGCCGCGAAAGCACCGGCGACGACGACCATGCCGCGATTCGAGATCAGCCCGAAACGCACCAGTTCTGAGAGCGGCAAATGCAGCAGAACCTCCTTGGCCGGTGTCGCCGCCTGCTCAACATCGACATCGACCATCGACCGGGTACGACTCGCCCGCAACAAGGCCACCAATGCCTCCGCGTCAGACACGCGCAGGACCTTCATCACTGCTTCCGGCTTCGTGCCGCCGCCGGATTCCAGGCGCAGCTCGGTGACACCGAACAGCCGGTGAAGCAAGTTGCTGCGACGCGCGATGTTCTGGATGCGCGCAAATGGGATATGGCGCTCGGTACGATCGAAAATGCCTTCGCGCACCAGCAATTCGTCGTTGCTGATGCGATAGCGAAATCCGAAACTGTAGACGAGCGAGTACAGCGCCAACAGCACGGCACCGACAATGGCAAGAAATTCCCACCACTCGCCGCGCCCGAACAACAACAGCACGATCGCTGGCAATGCCACTCCGCGCAGTTGTGCAACCAAGACGAACAACCATGAGAATGGATGCAAGCGACATTCGTCGCCACGCCGCTCAGGCGCCATCGGCATGCGTCCGGCGATCGAGCAAGGCATCGCGCAACTGCACTGCGACCGCGAGCGGCACACCCGCCAACGGGATGCTTTCGAGATGCGTGCCGGCAGCATGGATACGGACGCCAGCCATGTTCCAGCGTCGATCGAGCGGGCCTTGATTGATTTCGGTGTGCTGGATACGAGCGCGCGGCACGAACAGCTCACTGCGCCACCACACGCCGCGTCGAATCAACACGCCATCGGCCAGATACACGGCACTGTAATGCGCGGCGTAGCGACCAGCGTAAGTCCATCCCAAGCAAACACCTGCCGTGAGTGCGAGTAGCAGAGCGGCAAGGATTGGCATCCCGGTGAACCTCACCAACAGCGGCACCGCCACGGCAGCGAGCAGCAGGCTGAACCAGAGACTATGGTTCAACGCCCAGACGAAATGCATGCGCGGGTGCAGCGGCAATTGACCCGGTGCAAGCGGCGTCATCTGCATCGGTGTCGCCGTAATTTCGCTCATGCACTTCCCATCACGACGCGCCGGTTGCGCAGCGCGCATCCTAATCGATCGCGGCCGCCAATCGCGCCTGCGGCAATGCGATGGTGGCGCGCGTACCGATGCCGAGCGTCGATTCGAGCGTCACCGGCCAACCAAAGCGATCGGCCAGACGCCGCACGATGGTCAATCCAACGCCGTGCCCACCCTTGCCGGCACCCTGACCACGAAAGAACGGCTCGAACGCATTCGCAACGTCTTCCGGCGCCATGCCGTGACCGCTGTCGTCAACGCGCACAAAGTGCTCGCCGATGGTGACGACGACCTCACCTTGCTCGGTGTACTGGCAGGCATTCCGCAGCAGGTTCGAAATCAACACCGCGAACACACGCGGCGGCGCATCAAGCTCGATACGTGCGGCGGCGACAAGCCGGATAACGACGGATTTGCCGGCAATCAGATCCTGCGCACGCTCGACCTCATCTGCAGCAATGTCGTTGACGACGAAGCGCTCGCTCGGCAGGCCGGTATCGCCTTCGCGCGCCAGAATCAGGAATGCTTGAATCAACGCCTCCATATCCCGTGCGGCGCGCTTGATGCGGTTCACCGAGCGCGCGCCGAACGCCGACAGCGCCTCCTCTTCCAAAACGTCCGCTGCGACCTTGATGACCGTCAGCGGCGTGCGTAGCTCATGGCTGGCATCACGAGTGAAATTGCGTTCGCGTTCGACGAAATCAGCATTGCGCTCGGCAAAAGCGCGAATGGCGTCGGCTAGGATGATGACCTCGTCATCGGCGTCTCCGGCCCGCGCTACCGCGCAGATTGCGTGCCAGTCCTGATTCTTGGGATCCTGTTCGCGCACCACTTCAGCGAGCCGGATGACCGGCGACACGGCGCGCCGCGACGCGCGATAGGTGGCCCACGACACTAAATACACCGCACCAAGAACCAGCGTCAGCGGTACCAGCCCGAACCACAGCGCCAAGCGCTCGACCTGATGTTGATCAAATACCAGCCACAGGCGTTGACCTGCGCGATCACCGACAAGGACCAGTTCGTCCACATTTGGCGCGTGGATGCTGTGGTACCCAGGTGCCAGATCACGCAGATAATCTGGCACGCGTGGACCCGGCGCGCGCGCCGCATCCAAATATCCCTGCATATTGTAGGTATCAGGCAAAGCCGATGCCGGATCACGCTCTAGGCGTTTCCAGTAGTGCTGTGCCTCCTCGACCAGAGCGCGCTGAATCAACACATCGCGCAACACCAGCATCGCCGCATAGACACCGAACAAGGTGGCGAGCGCGATCGCCACCGTCTGCATCACGAACGCGACCCAGAGCCGGCCGCGCAATCCGCGGCCGCTGGAAGCGACGGCGTTAGCCGGCTTTGCTGGCGACGAGTTCGGCATCGAGATCAGCGAGGCGATAGCCAGCACTATGGATGGTGTGCAGCAACTGCTTGTCGAACGGCTTGTCGATGATCTTACGCAAGTTGTAAAGATGGCTGCGCAAAGTATCGGAATCGGGTAGCAGATCGCCCCAGACCTCGCGCTCGACATCGCGCCGCGTGACCACGCGCGGTGACTCGCGCAACAGGATGGTCAGCAGCTTGAGCCCGATCGGCGACAATGCCAGATCGCGACCAGCGCGCGTCGCACGCAGCGTCGCTGTGTCCAGCACCAGGTCGGCAACGCGTAACACCTCGGTCGAGACCATGCGTCGGTCGCGCCGGATCAATGCGCGAATGCGCGCTTCCAGCTCGCGAATCTCGAACGGCTTGACCAAATAGTCGTCGGCGCCGGCATCAAGGCCGACGAGCTTGTCGTCAAGCGTGTCGCGCGCGGTCAACATCAGCACCGGCGTCGACTTCTTGGCGTCGTTGCGCAAACGGCGACAGAGTTCCAGTCCATCGATGCCCGGCAACATCAGGTCCAGCACGATCACGTCATAGGGTTCGGACGAGGCCAGGCGCAGTCCGGAAATACCGTCGGCGGCGTAATCAACGCTGTAGCCACGGCGCTCCAAAAACTCACCGACCATCTCGGCGATGCCGCGATTGTCTTCAACCAACAGAACCAGACCCATCGACTCTTCTAAGACCGCCACGACATTCTCCTTCACAGTTGTGAAGATTACACGCCGACACACGTCGTAATAACGTGAAGACCACCCTGACCGTGGCTTGCCGAGGATATGGCCAGCCCGATATGGTCGCGCCATGAACCTTTCCGAACAGCGTCTCCATCCACGTAAAGACGTCTTTACTGCCGCGATGCTGATCGTCGGAGATGATGGCTTCCTGAGTGAAGTGTGGGATCTATCAGCCGGCGGCGCTCGCCTCGGCAAGCCGAAGAAATGGCCGACGACCGCGATCGACCAGTTGCGCGTCTATTTCATGCTTGATCAAGATACCGTCATCGGCGTTGCGGCGCGGGTCGTGCGTTCCGCACCAGATCACATCGGAGTGATGTTCCTGTCTGGCCAAGAACAGCGCATCGAGGCACTGATGTACGAAGCGCGCTTCCTCGAAGGCGACAACAACTGACACGACCGGCGATGAGCCGCTATCGGACGCTGATTGCGCGTCCAAATCAGATCAATGTATAGGCGGCGCCGACGCCGGCATTGAACAACAGCATCGCCACCGGAATCACCGTCAGCCCGAAACCTAGCCCGCGCGATTTTGGATCACGCACGTAGCTCGTCAGATACATCTGTCGACCGATCAAATACACCGCACCTAGTGCCGCCGACATCCAGTCTTCACCGAATCCGTATCCGGCCGACAGGAACAGCGCGGGCAAGAACACGACAATCTGTTCCAGCGTGTTGTATTGCACGCGGTAATAGCGTTCGAACATCTCGTGACCCGTGGTCGCCGGTGCGTGCACGCCATAGCGCCCACGCGCACGGCCCACCAGAGCACCGAACACGGAAAACTGCAGCAGTGCAAATACGGCAACGAGGACGATCCAGGGCATGGCAACTCTCACTAGTGATGGCGAGCCCTAGCCTCGCGCGATTTGCGATGTGTCGCAAGTCATCGTCAACGCCATGTCAGTCAGGACGTTGAAAGGACTACGCACAGGTGGTGCGCAACCTCTGGAGTCATGACATGCCCTTCCCGCTGAAACCGCTGCTGCTCGCTGCCGCCTTGGCACTGAGTTTCAACGTCTCGTCGTCACTTGCCGCACATCCGCACGATGGCCCCGAACAAGGCTTGATGCAACGCGGACCGCACGCCAAGGCGCGCCTCGCGCGCGCGGCAAATCGACATCCCGAGCTCGCCATCGTGATTGACCTGCGCCGATTGGAAATGATCTATCGCCGGCAGGGCAACGAGGCCGCGATCGTTGCGATGTATCAGGATTTACTCAAGCGCACCGAGCAGCCGAAGCTGCACGCCTTTGCCGAACGCCGCCTACAACACGCGGAACGGGTCGCACATCCGGAACAGACCATCGCCGAACTGCGCAAGCGTATCGACGAAAAGTTGGCGACGCTGCGCTAACCCATATGGACACGGGGCCCGCAATGCGGGCCCCGTAAGGTCAATCGTGATCGCCGATCGAACGTCGTTACGGACTGTCTTCGAAGCCGTCGGTATATAGCCCTGAGCCGTCGCTATCGGTGGCGGTGTTGTCGGTCAGGTTGGGATCACCAACGTCGACCGGCATGGTCAGCGACACCGTGTTGGACACGCCGCTTTCCGCATCGGGCAAGACCGGCACGGTGACCGTGATGGTGACGCTACTGCCCGCAGGCAAGTCGAGTGGCAGATCGACGATATTGCCGGTGCCACTTTCCGGCGTGCAGATGCCGGCCGGAGCACAACTCCAGGCGGCATTCGCGGCACCGAACTGGGTCGGATTCAGCACATCATTGACCAGCAAGCCATCAGCGTCGGCGCCGCCACCAGGATTGGTCACGACGATCGTGTAGGTCGTGTCCTGCCCGGACTGCACGAAGTTCGTAGCGTTCGTCTTGGTCACCGAGACATCGGCCGAGGGCACGACGTTGTGCACGGTCGGTGCTGCGGTGTTGACCGATTCGTGGTTGTCGTCACCGGCATAGGTCGCCTGCAGGCTGTGCGCGCCCAACGCCAGCGCCGAAGTATTGCGCGTGGCAACACCCGCAGCCACCGGATTCGAGCCAAGCAGGCTGATGCCATCGAAGAAGGTGATGGTGCCGGTCGCGCCAAGACCACCCGTCAACGTGCCAGTGATCGCCACCGACTGTCCGAACAATGATGGATTCGGATTGGAGGTCAGGGTCAGCGTCGGCACTGCTTTATTTACGACATGGTTGATCGTGCTGCCCGTACTCGCGGTGAAGTTGGTATTGGCGATGAAGTTCGCGGTGATTGGATGCGCGGTGCCGGTGTTGTGCGGCAACGCATTCGTTGTATGCGCCGCGATGCCGGCGGACAGCGGCACAGTCGCAATCAGAACACCATTATCGCGAAACTCGACGTTACCAGTCACCGGACTGGCACCCGGTGCGGTCGTCGACACCGTCGCAGTGAAGGTGACATTTTGGCCAAAGGTGCTGGGCGAATTGTCGCTGTCGAGCGTCAACGTGGTCGTTGCCTTGGCTACCGAAAACGCTGTCGCGCTGGAGTTGCTCGACAGATGTGTGCCATCTCCGAGATAAAACGCGGTCACGGAATATGCGCCCGCGTTCGGCGTGATCGTCGTCGCCGCGACGCCGGAACCGTTGAGTGGACTCGAGGCCAACACCGTCAACCCATTGCGAAATTCGACATCGCCGGTCGGCGTGCCGCCGGTGACCTGCGCACTCAAGCCAAGCAAGCCGCCAAACGTGGTCGGAATCGGGTTGAGAATCTGAATCGTCGAGGTCGGTGTGCCGAGGTGGAAAACGTAGGCGGAACCGGCTTCGGCAAAGCTGCCATTGGCATCATTCGGCGCACCCGAGATCGCTGCGCTTGGCGTCAACGCCAGGCCGAATCCGAAGCGGTCGCCACTGGTGGCATCACTGGCGAGGAACTTGTCTGGCTGCGTCCAAGTAACCCCACTTCGACGCCAAACGTAGATCGCACCGCGATTGAGCGGCCCGGAACTGTCCTCTTCTTCGTAGGCGCCGACCAGCGATAAGTCGCCATTAATCACGACCTCCTGACCGAACACGTCGCCCGCTGCGGCGTCGGAAGCCGTCAGCATCTGCTGCAGACTCCAACTCGCACCGCTGCCGAAAAATACGTGTGCGGCGCCAGTATTCAACAAGCGACCTGGTTCGCCGACGATCAGCGTGCTGCCATCAATGGAAACGGAGCGCCCGAACAAGTTGTTCTCACCCGGCGATGCGGCGCGCAGTCGCGTCCGCTGCGTCCAAACGCCGGCACTACGCGTGAAGACGTAGGCCGCGCCAGAGTCGACATTCGTTTCCGCCACCGTATCCACGCCCTCGGCACCGACAATCAAGGTGTCACCGGAAACGGCGATGGCACTTCCCAACAGGTCGGAATCCTGCGCGTCAGAAGCCGCAAGTGCGGCCCCCTGTTGCGTCCAGGCGCTGCCGCTGCCGGTAAATACATAGGCGGCACCCGCATTGCTGAAACTTGCGGTTTCATCCGCAGGCGCGCCGATCACCAAGGTGCTGCCTTCGAGTGCGACCGACCAACCGAAGCGATCACCAGAAGTGGCAGCGACACCCAACTTCGCACGTTGTGTCCAGACCGTTCCGGACCGGGTAAAAATGTACACCGCACCGGACCCGACCTGGGTGTGATCGTCAAACGGCGCGCCCACCGCAATCGTGTCACCGGAGATCGCAACGGCGCGCCCGAATGCGGCCGCTTCGACCGACGTTGGCGTCGTCAATTGCGCCTGTAACGCCCACGTATTACCCGTGCGCAAATAAACGTATGCAGCACCGACATCGAGATTCGCACCGTCTTTCTCAAATGCACCGACGACGGCCGTGTTGCCATCGATGGCAACGCGATAGCCGAAATGGTCCTGGCTGGCCGGATTGCTGGCGACCAGTTTGGCGCTCTCGTTGATATCAGCGAGCACTGCTTTCGCCAGTGACGCCGGGATTGCCTTGAACGCTGCGGGCGCTTCGGCGCGGCGGGTGGGGTATGCCGCATCGAGCGACAAGGTCTCCGCTGCGGTGCCACCCGCAATCGAGGCCAACGCGGCCCAAAGCATCATCCGTTTGATCATTTCTTACTCCGAATTTGCGAACGGCCCCAGGTATCTGCGCACCCTGGACGGCCTTGCCCATGCCGAAGCATGGCGCGATGAGCGGCAGTGTAGTCGCGCTCTCGTTTGAATTTTGTTCCGTCGATCGCAAATCTGCGCGCTTTCACGCGGGATTCAGCGAGCGCGCTCGTCCCGTTTGGCGTCATCCCAGAGTTGCGACTGCGCCTTGAGGTCCAGTTCGGGCAGCGGTGTACCGCGCGCGCCGGACACTGCTTCCATATGCCGAAAGCGCCGCTCGAACTTCGCGTTGGCATGGCGCATGGCAGTCGATGGATCGACACCGGCATGGCGCGCCAAGTTGACTGCAACGAATAACACGTCACCGACTTCATCGAGCAGGCGCTGCGGATCGGCACCGTTCGCGAACTCCACGCGCACTTCTTCGACTTCCTCGTGCAGCTTGTCGAGTACTGGCTGCGCATCGGGCCATTCGAACCCGACCGCCGCTGCACGCTTTTGCAACTTCAGCGCGCGCATCCATTCCGGTAGGCCCGCCGCGACTCCGGCGAGCGCGCTTTGATCAGCACGAGCCGCCTTCTCGCTCCGTTTGTGCGCTTCCCAGGCATGCGTCTGCGCCGCCGCGTCCGCGACCACCGCATCCGCAAATACATGCGGATGCCGACGAATCATCTTGTCGCAGATGCCTGCGACCACGTCATCAAACACGAAGCTCCCCTCTTCCTCGGCCATCCTGGCGTGAAAGACGACTTGGAGCAGCAGATCCCCCAGTTCTTCGCGCAGGTCAGCACGGTCACCGCGATCAATGGCATCAGCAACTTCATAGGCTTCTTCGATCGTATACGGCGCAATCGTCGCGAAATTTTGTTGCACGTCCCACGGACAACCGCCGTTCGGATCACGCAGCTTGGCCATGATCGCGCGCAGACGCTCGATCGGCGTCGCGCTCATGACAGCGCCTCGAACAACCGCGCTCGCTGGCTGGCATCGAGCGCAGCGAAGGCGACGAAATCGGGATTGAGAATGCTGTCGCGCTGGTTATAGCGCAGCGCTTGGCCATGTAAATCGAGCACGGCGCCGCCGCTTCCTCGACGATGCACTGCCCGGCGGCGGTATCCCACTCGCTGGTCGGACCGAACCGCAAATACAGATCGGCTGCACCTTCGGCAATCAGCCCGAATTTCAATGCCGAACCCATCGGCTGATGTTCGTTGGCGCCGAGTCGGCCGAGCACGCCGGCGCTGCGCGCATCACCGTGTGAGCGACTGCCAGCAACCCGCCAAGTCATGCCCAGCGAGCTCGCCCGAATCGCCTGTGAGCTGCCATCCGCCGCGATCACTTGAGCACCCTGGCCGCGGGCGGCGTAGTAGCAGCGTCCACTAACTGGCGCATGCACCATGCCGATGACCGGCGCACCATCGTCGATCAGCGCGATGCAGATGCAGAACTCACCGTTGCGCTTGCCGGATTCACGCGTGCCATCGAGCGGATCAACGCACCAATAGCGCGGCCATGACCGCCGCACGCTGACATCAAGATCAACGCATTCCTCGGACAACACCGGAATATCTGGCGTCAATGCACGCAAGCCATCGACAAGGATACGGTGCGAGGCAAGATCAGCTGCAGTCAGCGGCGAACGATCATCTTTGCGCGTCACGTCAAAGTCGTGCTGGTACACCGCCATGATCGCCGCGGCGGCATCGTGTGCGAGTTTGCGCAACCCGTGCAGCAACTCGGCTGTAGCCAGCGTCATGCGCGATTCCCACGTCGCGCCAACACTTCGCGCGCCATGAACAGGGCGGCGATTGAGCGACCCTCGGTCACATCTTCGCGCTGCACCAGTTCATGCAACTGATCGAGCCGCCAAGGCACGACTTCGAGTTCCTCGGGTTCATCACCTTCGAGCTTCTCCGGATACAGATCTTCGGCCAGCACGACATGGGTGACGTGCGCCATGTAGGTCGGTGCCAGCGACAAGGTACGCAGGATGCTGAGTTGGCGGGCGCCGACGCCGACCTCTTCCTTCAATTCGCGGTTTGCGCCCTCGAGCACGTCTTCGCCGCGCTCCAGTCGCCCCTTGGGCAGGCCGAGTTCATAGGCATGCAGACCGCACACGTATTCGCGGATCAACAGCACGGTCTCCGGGTCGCGCATCGGCACGATGATCACGGCACCGCGACCGGAACCGGGCATTCGTTCGTAGACGCGCTTCTCGCCGTTGCTGAATTCGAGGTCGATCTGTTCGACCGGGAAACGCGTACCTTCGCCGAGCAGTCGGCGACCATGGATGATCGGAAGTTTCTTCATCCGTGCATTCTAGCGACTGCGCGACCGAGTCCCGAATCAGCACAGGCGCGCCCGCAGTTCGTCATGCAGCGCCGGTACCGCCGCCAAAATCGTACGCGTGTCGAGCGTCAATGCCGAGCCATTGAGTTCGGTGACCAGCGCACCCGCCTCGCGCACGATCACCGCCAGCGCTGCGATGTCGAGAATGTTCACGTCCGACTCGATTACCGCGTCGACCGCACCACGCGCCAGATAGTGGTAGTGCAGGAAATCACCATAACCACGGGTGCGGTTGGCGGCGCTAACCAGCGCCGCCAGCGCGAGCCAACGGCGGCTGTCCGCAGCCAGCGTCTTGATATTGCCGACTGAAAGCTGGGCATCCGCGAGCGTTGCCGCCGAACCGATCTGCACACGCTGGCCATTGACGTAGGCACCACTGCCACGACGCGCCCACGCGCGTTCACCAAACTGGCCGGCACTGGACACACCGAGCATCAGCTCGCCGCGATACATCAGGGCAATCTGCGTCGAGAACACCGGGTAGCCGCGGACGAACGCCTTGGTGCCGTCGATCGGGTCGACCAGCCACAGGAAATCGCTGTCGCCGCTGCGGCCAAACTCCTCGCCATACACGGCATGATCTGGATAGGACGCATGAATCACCGTCAAGATGGCCTGTTCAGCCTCGCGATCAGCGATCGTTACCGGCGAGGCATCGGCCTTGATCTCGACGTCGAAGTGCGCACGATAGTGGCGCGCAACCACGATTTCAGCGGCATCGGCCGCCTTCAGCGCGACGGCGAGTGCGGCGTCGAGGAATTCTGGCGATGGGGCCGTCATCAGAACAGCCTCCGCAGGGTGCCGTCGACGCGCAACAACGACCGGCCATCGG
Source organism: Rhodanobacteraceae bacterium (assembly GCA_016708465.1). GTDB lineage: Bacteria > Pseudomonadota > Gammaproteobacteria > Xanthomonadales > Ahniellaceae > JADKHK01. The sequence goes on along the minus strand of JADJFT010000006.1, from coordinate 42,698 downwards.
GCATGCGCTGGCCGACGTAGAGCAGCGCTTCGGCCAGTTGTGCGTCCTCACCGCGCACACCAAGCTTGATTTCGGCAGTGAAGCGTTTGCCTTCAATCAGGATGCGGCCATCGGCAGCGAGCGTGCCGCCGCCATCGCGCACGATCCCTTCGATCACGCCGGCGCGCGGCGACGAGAAACTCACCGTGATGTCCGAGAACCGCGCCTCAGCAGCACCGCTGACGCCAGCATTGCGCCAGACCAGCGTGCCTTCGGCGGCAGCGGCCAATCCGCTGCGTAGTTGCAGCGACGTCAGCTTCAGATTCAACTCACCGAGCAACACCAGTGACGGAATATCGAGTGCGGGCGCGAGCACACTGGCCGGAATGCGAGCATCGACTTCGCTCAACGACACTTGCTCGCGGCTGACATCGAAGCGTGTCAATGCATTCAGGTCACGCCCGGCCAAAGCCGCCTGACCACGGGCATGGATCGACAACACCGCCGCCGGTTCCAAGGTCCAGCGCAACTCACCGAGCGGCAACGCATACACACTCACCTGCGTCGCACGCCCAGTCCAAAGATTGCCGTCGATGCCTTGCAAGCGCAGTGGCTGCAACTTCGGCTCAAGGTAACGATAGGCAGTGGCCGCCGGCAGGGTCGCTGCGACAACCACCACAAACAACGCAACGAACGCGACCAGGGCCAGTAGTCCGCCCAACCACTTCTTCATTGATAACCTCTAATTTGCTGGATCGACCAGCACGATGCGCGCATCCACTTGGCCAGGTGCGGCCGCGAGCGATACGGAAAATTCTTCGGCACGGATACCGTAACGGTTCTGCAATTGTTCCAGCCAGCCCGCCATCGCGTCGAACGGGGCCGCTTCCAACCACACTGAAACGCGCCCGGCCGACACCGGCTCGATGCGCTTCAGCACATTCGCGAGTTGCGCCTCGCGCGCGCTGGCATCGGCCAAGGCGAGCAGCGATCGACCGCCGCGATCAAACACCGATGCCGATCCGGATGACTGCATCGCGGCAAGCCGCTGCGACGCTGCCTGCATGTAAACGAGGTCAGCCTCGGCCTGCTTGACGCTGTCGGCGAGACTGCGCCGCGACTGCAACAGCGGATCGAACCATAACGCCCAGAACAGCAGTACCGCGACGACAACGCCGCCGATCGACAACATGCGGCGATCGCGTTCGGACAGGCCCGACCACCAAGCGCTCATCGCGCACCACCGATGCGCAATCGGCCATCGATGCGGCCTTGGTCAGCGGTTGCGCTCTCCAGCGTCACTGCCAGACCCAACGCGCTCGCCAGGCTTTCGCGCAGGGCATCAAGCGCGCCGATATCCGGCGCATTGATGCGCAATTCGAGGCTGCCGCCGCGATATTCGGCGCCGCTCAACTGTGACTGCGTCTGGTTGCCGAGCACCGGTGCCGCGCGCGCCAGCAGCGACAGCCCGGTATCGCTGGCAACACCGCCGGCACCCGCTTGTTTCAACGCGTTCTCCAACATCAGGCGTGGATTCGGCACCCGCTGCGCGTCCGGGAATCGTTCTCGGTAAACCAGCACCATCGCCGAATTCAGCGCATCGACCCGCTGCTGCAGACGCCAGCTATCCAACTGCATCCACAGCGTCTGCAAGATGATCGCGGCCACTGCGAACATCGCTGCCCACGCCCACCAGCGCAACGCACCCGCACCACGATGGCGACCGATGAATTCACCCTGCAGCAGATTGATCGGCATCGCCACCGACACGTCGCGCGCTAGCTCTGGCAGCAACTCATCGACGGTTTCCGGCGCGACCAGGTCAGCGCCCTTGTTGACGCGGGACCACAGCGCCACATCGCAGGCGATGGCGCGTTCGCGATCGAGCCGCAGCAACACCCGATCACCGCTGCGCAGCGCCCGACCAACTGCCAGACACGCCGCATCGGCATGCAGAGCGTCAGCGACGATGCCACGTTGCGCCAAGTCCGACTGGATCGCTGCCAGCTTGGATCTCGATATCACGGCACAGGACCAGCGGCCATCACTCGCCGCCGCAGCGAGCGCAACCTGAACTGACTCGATCGGCGCCGCCACCTGTTCCTCGGCAGCAAATGCTGCTGCCTTGCGCGCGGCATCTGGCTTGCGCGCAGGCAGATCAAGGCCGATGCTGAGCACATCTTCGGCCGGCACCAGCACCGCAATAGACGCCGCTTTGGCCAGCACGGTCGCCGCCGGTGCGCGCTCGCGCTGCACGAAACCCGCACGTCCGTCCTCGACGCGCAGCCATTCCAGTGGCTCGCCGGTGCCGCACCAGCGAATCAGCAGTCCATAACGCATGTGGCTTGGCACCGGCTGTATTCGTCATGGCCGGATTCTACTCAATACACACCGCGACTGCGGGCGCGAACACGGTGACCGCGTGCGTCACGTTCAATCTGGCTGTAGTAGCGAAACGGAATGCCGTCGAGTTCGATGATGGCCTCGGCGAGGAATTGGTCACTGGCGACGCCGACTTTGACAGGTCCGCCATCAAGAACCAGCCCGAGTTGTGCGAGCTTGGCATTGAACGCTTCGATCGTGGTCATGCGGGCATGACCTTCATCGTTGAGCTTGCGCGCCTGCCCGGCATCGAGACGCTCAACCAATCCCATCAATACTTCTGCTGGCGCGGTGTTCACATTGATCGCGCTGGCCTGCGGATTCGCGCAAACTTGCGGCTCAAGGATCTTGAATACCGAGTCGTCGACACCGCGTACCAAGCGCAATTCGGAGACATGCGCGAACAACTGGTTTGCGGACCGTCGCGCTGGGCGGGCGAGCAGGTAGGCCATGTCCTCAGCGCCACGTGTGCCGGCGTCGCTGTCGGCATCGGCGTAGTCGACGATGGCATCGGCCAGTTCCGGCCGCAGCTTCAGCGCGCGCAGCAAACGCTCGAAGCGCCGTCGCGCCAATGCATCCTCGACGCCATTGACGACCAGATGATTGAGATTGAAGCAGCCGTTGCGTTCGCGCAGACGCCCGCTGATGCGTCCGCCCGGCACATCCAGCGGCGGGAGATCGCGCGCCCACAAATCGCCACTTGAATCGACCCCGGGCTCCTCGTTCTGGTCGCGGCGCAGCCAATCCAGCGCCCAGGTTTCGAGTCCGCGGGCATAGGCATTTGCCTGCTGCTCACGCACCAGATTGCGGGTACGCGCCAATGCCAGATCGGTAGTGTCAATCAGACTCGCGACGATCAGGGTCGCCAGCGCCACCAACAATACCGCCACGATCAAGGCAACGCCGCGTTCGCGCTTCATTGCGGTAACCCGGGCGGTGGGCTCGCCGCTGTCGGCGCGACTTCGTCAACTTCAGGCAAGTCGACCCATCGCCGGATAACCCCGAACTCACCGATATCGAACGAAAACTCAACCGCACGCGGCAGTGCACGCATCGGTTGCGGTGACAGGTTGGGCGGAGGCCATTGCTCACGCCACTGCTGGCCATCGAAATAGCGGAAGCCAAGGCGACGAACATCAGCCAGCAATTCGCGCGACAACGGCAGCGTGGCGGGGGTTCGATCGAGCACCGCGAAGCTGAACCGACTCAGCGTCTGGTCGCGCCAGCGATAGCCGACCCGTTCGATGCGTGCACGCTCCTGCGCCAGCGGGTTGGCGACACCGGCGCGCGTGAACACGATTGCCTCGCGCGAACCAACCAGCGCCGGCTCGCGTGCGCCATAACCTTCTCGCACCGGCCGTGCCAGCGCCGAACGCAGATCGCGCTCAAGCAGTCCGACCGCGAACTGCAAGTCACGCAGACGTCCGTTCTGATCCGCGAGACCATCGCGTGTCCGTAGCAAGGCGTTGATGCTGCCGTAGCCGGCCAACATCAACAGCGCGAAAATAAACACCGCAACCAGCACTTCGATCAAGGTGAAGCCACGCCATCGTGTCGCGTTCATGGCCGCCCCGCGAAGCCGACCAAGCTATGGATCGGCGCATCGTCCGGTTTGGCATCTGCTGCGTACACGTGTACATCGATGCGCCGCAGCGCCGGCTCAGGCGTGTTCTGCACCACGCGTTGCCAACGATATTCGTGTGGCCCCATGCGCATCCGGCCCTCCGATTGACCGAGGTCCGGGAACGGATCGCGCAGGCGTGTTTCGACCAGAACGTTCGCTGCCACCCAGTCTGCCAGCGTCAACTCGCGCAGGTGGTCGGCATCACGTGCCATGCGACCAGCAGCCGCGAGCAACGCGACCAACGCAATCGCCACCACGGCAAGGGCGACCAGCACTTCGATCAGGCTGAATCCGCGCCGCTTCATCGTCGCCCACGCTCGACCGCGCGCCAATCGCGATCATCGATGTTGCGTTGCTGCAAGCGCGTGTGTCCATCGAATGCGATGTCGATGCGCCAATGCGAAGCGCGCGGGCCGGCCGCGAGTTCAATCGTCAACGGTGTCGCTTCGCCGGAGGCGAAGCACAGAAGTTGCGGCTGCTCGGCAAAGGATTCGACCAATGCCTCGTCATCTGCCGATAGGGTAATCGACGTCGCCAACTGGGTGCGTTTCAAGGCCGGATCATCTTCGATGAAACGCCAGCCCTCGCCTTGCATGGCGCTGAAGGCATAGCCGCCAGCGCGAAGATGCAGTCCGACTTCGCGCCCGGTCAATTCAGCACGTTCGCAGGCATAAACGATACGCGCCTGTAACCGCTCGACTTCGCGCCGTAAGCGCTGCTCCTCGTCGCCGGCACCCACCGACAACACCAGCACCGACGCGAGCACCGCCAGAATCACGACCGTGACCAGCATCTCGATCAGGGTGAAGCCGCGCGCCGCGACGCGCATCGCGGTCAATCGCTCCAGTTGCCGATGTCGGACGCGAGGCCGTCGCCGCCACTCTGACCGTCCTTGCCGAGCGAATAAACGTCGAAATCACCGTGACTACCGGGGCTGACATATTGGTAGTCGCGGCTCCACGGATCCTTCGGCAGGCGGTCGATGTAGCCGCCGCTACGCCAGTTCGCCGCTTCTGGACTGCCACTCGGCTTCTGCACCAGCGCATCGAGCCCTTGGTCGGTGCTCGGATAGGTGAAGTTGTCGAGCTTGTAGAGGTTGAGCGCCGTACCGAGGCCCTGCACGTCGGCTTTGGCCTTCGCGATCATGGCGTCATCGGTGCGTCCGATCACGCGCGGCACCACGATCGCCGCAAGAATCGCGAGGATCACGACGACTACCAGCACTTCGATCAACGTGAAACCACGCGAACTGCGCAACTGCATCGGAAACACCTTGCTGTCATCGGAATCGGCCACGATCATAACCCAGCACTCTCATTCCACCGGTACACGACGTTGAACCCAAGCCCTGCTGAACTCATCCGCCGCGACCTTGCGGTGGTCTGGCACCCGTGTACGCAGATGCATGACCACGAAGCGCTGCCGATGGTTCCCATCCGCAGCGCACGTGGCGTGTGGCTGCAAGCTCATGATGGCAAACGCTATCTCGACGCGATCTCGTCGTGGTGGGTCAACCTGTTCGGACATGCGCATCCGCGCCTTGATGCCGCCCTGCGCGAGCAAATTGGTACGCTCGAACACGTCCTTCTGGCCGGCTTCACGCACACGCCAGCGATCGAACTGGCGGAACGACTGGTCGCGCTCGCCCCGAACGGCCTGACCCGCGTGCAATACGCCGACAACGGTTCCAGCGCAGTCGAGATCGCACTCAAACTCGCCTTTCATCACTGCCGCAATCGCGGTGATGCCCAGCGTACGCAGTTCATCGCGCTTGCGGGCGGCTATCACGGTGAAACGCTTGGCGCGCTCTCGGTGACTGATATTCCGCTATATCGTGAAACCTACGCGCCGCTGCTGCTCACACCGCTGACTGCAGCGTCGCCGGATGCATCGCTGGCCGAACCCGGCGAAAGCGCACGCGATGTCGCTGTCCGCGCCGCCGACGCACTCGATACCCTGCTCGCCGAACACGGCGCTTCGGTCTGCGCTTTGATTGTCGAACCGCTGGTGCAGTGCGCGGCCGGCATGCGCATGCACGACCCCGAATACCTGCGCCGCGCCCGTGCCGCCTGCGACCGTCATGGCGTGGTCTTGATCGCCGACGAAATCGCCGTCGGATTCGGTCGCACCGGCACGCTGTTCGCCTGCGAACAGGCCGGAATATCGCCCGATTTGATGTGTCTGTCGAAAGGTCTCAGCGGCGGCTATCTGCCGCTGTCTGCCGTGCTCGCCACCGAAGCGATCTACCAGAGCTTCTACGACGAATACACGAAACTGCGTGCGTTCCTGCATTCGCACAGTTACACCGGAAACGCGCTCGGCTGCCGCGTTGCACTGGAAGTATTGAATATTTTCCGCGACGAACCGGTGCTCGCGCGAAACCATGCGTTGGCGGCACATCTCGCCGATGCGATCGCACCGCTGGCGCGACATCCACAGGTGCGCAATCTGCGCCAGACCGGAATGATTGCGGCCTTCGACATCGTCGACGCACACGGCCATGCCTTCGACTGGCGCGAGCGCCGCGGCCTGCACGTGTATCGTCATGGTCTTGAACGCGGCGTGGTGCTGCGTCCACTTGGCCACACGATTTATTTCATGCCGCCCTATTGCATCACGCCCGACGAAATCGACTTCATGGTCGGCGTCGCGCGCGAAGGCATCGAACTCGCTATCGCCTGAGGTCCCATGCGCCGCATCCGTCTTTATGTCGATATCGCGCTCGCCGCTGGCCAGAGCATCACCTTGTCTGAGGCCACGGCGAACCATGCCGTGCGTGTCCTGCGTCTGCGTGAAGGCGACGCGGTGACGCTGTTCAACGGCGACGGATTCGACTATGTCGGAACGATCAGTCTCGGCAAGCGCGATGCACGTGTGCACCTCAACAGTGTCGACGTGGTGACCAACGAATCACCGCTGGCCATCACCTTGGTGCAGGCGATCGCGCGTGGCGAGAAGATGGACCTGATCCTGCAAAAGGCGACCGAACTCGGCGTCGTCAAGATCGTGCCGGTGATCAGCGACCGTACCGAAGTAAAGCTCGACGAAGATCGCGCCGACAAACGCATTCTGCACTGGCAGCGCGTGCTCGAAGCAGCTTGCGAGCAATGTGGTCGAGCGCAGATCCCCGAGGTCGAGTCACCATCGACATTGGAACGTGCCGCACGCCTTTTCGCCAACGCGAACGACACCAAACTAGTGCTGCATCCGGACGGCGGACGGCCGCTGTCGCAGGTCGATTGTGGTGACGCGGCGACCATCGCAATCGGCCCCGAGGGCGGTTTTTCCGAACGCGACCTGGCCCTATTCGACCAGGCCGGATTTGTCCGCATCACGCTCGGCCCGCGCGTGCTGCGCACCGAAACCGCCGGCCTCGCCGCGATCGCAGCGCTGCAGACGCGCTTCGGTGATTTTGGCTGATTCAGTAAGGCCCAGACATCTGTGAACTGCGATCCATGCGCTGGCCATACCAATGTCCGCTGCTGAACAAGAACACGCTGTCGCCGAGCAGTACGCTGCGTGCATCGATATTGCGTTCGCCACTGCCAGCAACGACTGCCGGTCGCAGGCGATAGTCCGAAATCAGACCGTCCGTACTGACATCAAAAGTCGCGACGCCGGTCTGCCGCCATGGCAAATACAACCATGGTGCCGCAGTCGCCACACCATCGTGCACGACCACCGGCACGGCGATGCGTCGCATCCCGTTCGCGGTGGCAGCGCTGGCGAAGGCACGGTGATCGCGAAGTACCTCGGTATCGCTGCCACGCCCACCGATCACCTGGCGCCAAGCTTCACTCGGATGCTGGCGGTCGCGCTGATCGAACAGGCTCAACTTCAAGCCTTGGAACCAAGACTGGCCCGGCGCATCGCCGTTCGTGCCGGCGACCGCGTCTTGACCCACACCGAGCAGAAATCCGCCCGGCAAGGGATGCAGATAGGCGGAGTAACCGGCGATCTCCAGCGCACTGTCGAGCTTCGGATCAAGCGGATCGGAGAGGTCGATTGCATATAGTGGATCGACTCGGAAATAACTCACCGCATAGGCGACATCGCCATCGAAGCGCACGCCGTAGGGCTGTTCGTGCGGCGGACCGATCGGCTGCGGCCGTAACGCGTTCGGCAGCGTCGCAATTGTGCGCAAACGGTAATCGGCGTCCTCGCGCAACACGTTCAATTCGAACAGGGAGGTCGCGTCCCATGCCCAACCGTGATCGGTAAGGACGCGCAAGTCGCCATTGTGTTCGCTGAAGCGGAACGCGCGATCGTCGCCGCCGGCAGCGAGTCCACCGGCAACCGTGCCGGTGCCACGGTAGTCGAGACCCGGCAGTGCGATCTTATGGATGTCGAGCGTGGCGCTGTAGCCGCCAGACATGAAGCCGTTGTCGAAGCGGTATTCCGAGGTCGCGAGGTACCACGCTGCCGGCGCTACATAGGATGCATCGACGCGCGCAAACACCGAAGTGAATCTGGCCTCGTCGAGCGCATCAAGATCGAACTGCGCGAGCGTGACCAAAGAACGTTCGTAGGCATCTGGCGCGAAGTTCGGCAGCCAAGTGGTCGCGAGGCTGGCCATGTCCTGCCAGGGACCGTCATTGAGTCGCCATTTCGGCAATAGCGGCTGCAACTCGGTATCGACGCCGACCACGAAGCCACTAGCGAACAGCAGCGACGTTCCAATCAGGCGACTGGTCGAGAACGAACCCTGAATTTCGATGTGGTCGGTCTCGGTTAGCGCACCATCGTTGGCCACGTCAAACACCGTGGCCATGACGTTGGCGTCCAGTTCGGTATAGCCCAAGCACCATTCGTCGTAACCGTCATGAAACGGCGACCGACCGGTGAGCAATACCAACTGCATCCGGCCGCCGCGGATCAATGCATGCAGACCAAGTGCGACGACATCGATCGACATCGGCAGCGAATAGGTATGCAGCAGCTGCGCGATACCGGTATCGCCATCAAGTCGATGCACACGCAATTCGCGGCCAGCAGTATGCGCTTGCCCAATGCTGTAGACGAGGTCGCCAACGCGCTTAACGTCGTCGTATTCGCCGACGCCGGATTCTTGAATGTTGGTATCGCTGCCGTTGGCAGCCGGCGGCAGGCCCGGCGAAAATCGATGCAGTCGTCGAAGCCGTAGTAAGGATTTCGGTACGCATTTTCGGCGACGAAGTGCCTCATCGCGGCGTCGCTGCTGAAGCGTGCCAAAGCCGTCGCATGCGTGCGTCCATTCGGTGCTTCGGTGTAACGCGTCAACGCTTTCTGGGGCGCAACCAGAACGCGCCAGAGGTGTCACTGAGCGTGATTGACGCGATCGCGTCATCTTGGCCACGAAAGTAAATCTGCGTCTGTCCACCGGGTTCGGATACGGTGGCACACGACACTGTGCAGACTCGGCGCACACGCTGCGCGTCAAGCACGCCGGCACCGATGTCGCCCTGCGCGAAGGCCCAAGTCGGCTCGCCGTGACGGTCGTAACCGATGGACACCGAACCAACCCAGCGGCCCTGCTGGATCAGCATCTGGCCGTGCCCCCCATCGGCGGGGTCGAACCAAAATCCGGAACGATCGCCGAGACTGTAATCTCGGTTCACCACGAGGCGAACGACGTCATGCGTGCGGGCCCGCCCTTCGAGTTGCAGGTTCAGTCGCGCATGGTCTTCGTCGCGGCGCTCGAAGTTCAGGCTGCCGGCCGGCGTTGATCCAGCCAACCGTTGCATCTGCATGTCCCAGCGCGGTCGATGCAATTGCAGGCTTACTCGCCCAGGCCCGGTGCGCAATGCGCCGCCCACCCACCAGCGTGGATCGCCCTGAGCATCGAAATCGGTGAGCAGGGCCGAACTCACCGCGCCCGAGGGTGCGATCGTCAGTGCCCAGCCCGGATCGGATGGATCGAACCAGACATCGGTGCGTTCGCGGTCCGGCGCGGCGGTGTAGTCACGCTGCGCATGGGCCGTCGATATCCATAGGAACAATAAGCCAAGCAACATCCAAGCGCGCATCGCAATCTCCGTAGGGTCGCTACGAATGACGCTGCAGTCAGATCCTTCCCCAAGGCTCCGAACCGCAATGCTGCCGCCGATACTTTGAACCATTCGAGCCATCACTTGCGATTCGGCGCGGCCAGCGCGGGTAAAAGCGCTGGCGGCAAATGAGTCGCCGACAGTTCGAGTGCCGCATCGGCAAGGCGAACGATCGCCGTGTGAATCAGAACGTGAGCGCAAGCCCGACGTGGTAGCTGTCTCCGATGCCGGGTACCGCAATGCCCCACGGCACCCCATTCAAGCTCATGCTCATGCCTTGACCGAGATAGGCACCGCCAGTCGGCAGGAAGTAGCGGCGGTTGAACAGGTTGTCGATGCCGACATCGACACGCAGTTGTCCGAAGCTGCGCTGGCTGCGCAGATGTAACAAGCCGTATCCGTCCGTCGGCACTTCGTTACGCACCTGCGAGACACGCTCCTTGGCTGCGACCAACTCCCATTCGACTGCACTGTCCCAGCCAGCAAGTTCATGCTTAAGTCGTAGCCGCGCGCTCAACGGCAGCAACTGATAGAGATCATCGTCGCGACTGCGATTGCGACCACGCACATGATTGATCACGCCTTCGACGGCAAACGCTCCGAACCGGCCCGTGCCAAGCGCCACGCGACCGGAAAGATCGATGCCATGAACGCGTGCCGACTGATTGGTGTATTGCAATAGGTTGAAGCGATTGACGATGAAGCCGGACAGCGCGCTGGCGTCGACGAAGTCGTCGATGCGGGTGACGTAAGGCATCGCATGCCATTGCCAGCGGCCATCGCTGCTGCGGCCGTCGATCGCAGCGGAAACCGTATAGGCCACCTCGGGTTTCAGGTCGATGTTGCCAACGTAGCCATTGCCGTCGCCGACGAAGTTGTTCATGGCAGCGGCCATCGACCAACTCGACCAGGTGTAACGTTCGTAAAGATTCGGCGTCCGCACTTTGCGGGCCAACCCGAATTCCAGATCGAGGGTGTCAGCGGGGCTGTAACGCATCAATGCCGACAGATCCCAGTTGTTGTCGCGACGTGCATGCTCACGCGCATTGAATGCATTCGCTTCGGCATACTGGTTGCCGGGCGCGTTGACCATCGTGCTGTATCCACGCACGTCGGCGGCATCGGTACCGACGTGCTCGTAGCGTGCACCCAGCACGGTCAGCCAAGTGTGGGAGATCTGGCGTTCCCACTCCGCGTACACGGCATCGCGATCACGTTCGCCGTCAGCAACGTTCCAAAATGTCCCTGGCCCCATGCCACCGCCGGACGGCGCCCACCAATCGTTGAGCCGATAGCGCTGAATGTCGCTACCGACGCGCAGCAGATCGCCGTTGCCGAGATCGAGTTCAGCGGCTAATCGCGCGCCGATAGTGCGCCCCGTACTCGCCATCGGCATACCGGCGGCACAGGTCCCGGCTGGGTTGCCCATGAACCGGATCGGATCGCACGGGGTGCCGGCGCCGGCGTTCGACCCGTACCAAAAACGCCGGTCACGACCGAAGTCCATGACATGGTCGACGACTTCGCGATAAGCACTGGCATCGAGCGACCCCCAGCCGTAGTCACCGTGATAACGCAAGAGGCCGCGTTTCTGCGTGTTCTCAAGCAAATCCATGCGCTGGTTCGGAAACAGTTGCTCGGGCATGTCCTGACGCCCCAACCGCGCTTCGATCCAATGCTGTCCGCGGCGTAGCGCGAACGTCAGCGCATGATTGATGCTTTCGTAAGCGCTGGAGCCGACAACATCCAGCGGCAACTCATGGCCGACGCGCCCGGTCCCGCGACTGACCTTGAAGTCACCACCTGCACGATAATTGTCGGCACTGCCAGCGCCGCCGGTGTAGCCGATCTGGACGTTTTCGCTGGCCCAATGCCAAGCGACACCGCCACCTTGGGCGCGATTGTTGCTGCGCACATAGGCCGAGACTTCGCCACCTTGAAGCGTCTCACCGGTCGCCGCAAACTCGGGCGCGCGCGTCTCGGCGACAATGCTGCCGGCAATGCTGTCGCCGCCAACACTCACCGGGGCAATGCCCGCGTAAACCTTCAATGTGTCGATCTGTGCCGGATCAAGATAGGACAGTGGCGGGTTCATGTGATTCGGGCAGGTCGCGATGAAATCCATGCCGTCGACACGAATGCGCACGCGATCATCAGCAAGTCCGTGAATCGCCGGCAAACTGGACACGCCGCCAGTCTGATTCAACTGGACCCCGGGAAGATCGCGCAACAACGCCGCAGTATCGCCACTGGCAATGCCGCGCGCGTCGCTGCCGCGCACAGTCTCGGACCGTGGCGGTGTCGCGGTGGCTTGATCCTCGATATCGACCCGCGGCAGGACCTTGTCGGCCGCGATGACGGGCGTAGAAAGCGCAACGACGACCGCCGCCGCAAGAACGCGTCGAATAGGCATGGTGAACTCCGAAATGTTTGAAAACAGAATCGTTGAATTTTAGCCGGCTGCGCTGCGTACCGACACCGGTTGCTGTGGCCAGCGCTTGAGGATGCTGGCCTTGATGCCGGCGGCGTCCAGCCCGACACGATGCAGCAATTGCTCGCGCGACATGTGTTCGATGAAGCTGTCGGGGAGACCGAGATGCAAGATCGGAACACTGATGGCGTGCGCCGAAAGCAATTCGGCGACGGCGCTACCGGCACCGCCCATGATCGCGTTGTCTTCAATGGTGATCAAACCGGCGTGAGTGTGCGCAAGTTCGAGCAGCAACTTCTCGTCGAGTGGTTTGACGTAGCGCATGTTCACCACGGTTGCATCGAGTTCCTGCCCGACCTGTTGCGCCGATGCCACCATCGCACCAAACGCCAGGATCGCCAGCCCGCGGCCGCGCCGGCGGACTTCTGCCTCACCGATCGGCAATTCGTCGAGTTCACTCGCTAGCGCGACACCGGGACCGCTGCCACGCGGGTAACGCACTGCCGCCGGGCCGGCATGACGATAGCCAGTCGTCAGCATGCGTCGGCATTCGGCTTCGTCGGCGGGCGCCATCACCAGCATGTTCGGGATGCAGCGCAGGAAACTGAGGTCGAAGCTACCGGCATGGGTGGCACCGTCCGGCCCGACGACGCCGCCGCGATCGATCGCAAACAGCACGTCGAGATTCTGCAGCGCGACGTCATGAATCAACTGGTCGTAGCCGCGTTGCAGAAAAGTCGAATAGATCGCGACCACCGGCTTCATGCCTTCACACGCCATGCCGGCGGCGAGCGTGACCGCATGTTGTTCGGCGATTGCGACATCGAAATACCGTTGCGGATATTCCTGCGAGAACCGCACCAGACCGGAGCCTTCGCGCATCGCGGGGGTGATGGCGGCGAGCTTGGCATCGACCGCCGCCATATCGCACAGCCAATCACCAAACACTTGCGTATAGGTGAGCTTGGCCGGCCCTGATTTCTTCACCACACCGATGCTCGGGTCGAACGGACCGACGGCGTGATACTCGATTTGGTCGCCTTCGGCGCGCTCGTAACCCTTGCCCTTGCGGGTGATCACGTGCAGCAACTGTGGCCCGCGCTGTTCCTTCATCGTCGCCAACACACGCACCAGTTCCGGCAGGTCGTGACCATCGACCGGACCGACGTAGTGGAAGCCCATTTCCTCGAACAACGTCGACGGCAGTGCCATGCCTTTCCAGTGTTCCTCCCAGCGTTTCAGGAATCGCCCGACTCGGCTCGACCGCGGAAACAACTTCTTGCCGCCTTCGCGAAACGCGGTGTAGGTCGGCCCGGCAAGCAGGCGCGCATACATCTTGGTCAGTCCGCCGACGTTCTCGCTGATCGACATCTGGTTGTCGTTCAGCACCACCAGCAGGTCCGGCTCCGGCACCAGACCACCGGCGTGGTTCAGCGCCTCGTAGGCCATGCCCGCGGTCATCGCACCATCACCGATTACGGCAACGACGCGACGCGGGTCGTTCTGGCGCTGCAGTGCGACAGCCATACCCAAGGCGGCCGAGATCGAGGTCGACGAATGACCGACGCCGAACGTGTCGTATTCGCTTTCCTCGCGGCGCGGAAACGGCGCGACGCCATCCTTCTGCTTGACGGTGTGGATGCTGTCGCGGCGGCCGGTCAGGATCTTGTGCGGATAACACTGGTGACCGACGTCCCAGATCAATCGGTCGGTCGGTGTGTCGTAGAGATAATGCAGGGCGACGGTGAGTTCGATCACCCCGAGACCGGCACCGAAGTGCCCGCCCGAGATCGCCACCGAATCGATCAAGTAGCCGCGCAGTTCTTCGGCAATCGCCGGCAGGTCGGACTCGGGGAAGCGGCGCAAGTCACCAGGGACGGTGATTTGTGCCAGCCGCGGATAGCGCTGGGCATCGATCATGGACAGGATGAGAGCAGGGAATGCCGCCGATTGTCCGGCGAAGCGCTAGACAGAGCAAGGCAAAAGCCGGGCGGTGGCGGCAATCGTTCATTCGCCCGGATGGTAAACGGCGCGCAGGCGCGGGGCGAATTCAACGACGGCGATGAAATTGCCGTGGGAATCGCCGGTATTGCCGCTGGCGTCCGCGAACACTGTGCTGAACGCCATGCCGACACCGCCTCCGAGCACCATCATTCGCAACCATCGCATGCTGCATTCCCGAAATTCCTGAAGTGCCCGAATGGTCGCGCGAGCGCGGCCTGCAACCGCGCAAGAGCATCCTTTAGACTCACCCACAGATCGCGAAGGATCGGGTGCAGACAGTGGCGACGGAAACAGGGATTCGGACACGGCGCTGGCGAATTGCGCACTGGCGTGCGCTGGCGTTGATCGGCGTGAACCTGTTGATTGCCGCGCATCTGCTGCATTGGACGGTTGCCGGCGAGACGCTGGGACGCGTCGTGCTGGCCGATGCCAAAATCACGCTCGAGCGCGGGATGATCAATCCCGGCTTCCTGCTATTTGCCCTCGCGCTCGCCAGCACCGCGCTGTTCGGTCGCTTCTTTTGTGGCTGGGCCTGCCATATGGGCGGCTTGCAGGACCTGAGCGCATGGCTGCTTGCGCGTGCCGGGATCCGGCCGCGTCCGTTCCGATCACGCCTGCTTGGCTGGATGCCGCTGCTGCTCGCGCTATACCTGTTCGTCTGGCCAAGCGTCGCGCGCAGCCTGATCGCGCCCTGGCTATCTGGCGTCACCCCCGAATTCGCGGCCTGGCTCGATCCACCGGCACCGCTGCGCGGCTGGTCGCTTGCGCTGCGCAGCCGCGACCTCTGGGTCGGAATGCCCGATCTCGCGGTGGCGATTCCGTTCCTGCTTGTCTGTGGGGTGGCGACGGTGTATTTCCTCGGCGCTCGCGGGCTCTGCCGCTACGGATGCCCCTATGGCGGCTTGCTGCGGCCAGCGGAACAGCTTGCACCGTTGCGGATCGTGGTCGATCCCGATCGCTGCGACGGCTGCGCACGCTGCAGTGCGGCCTGCACGCTATCGATTCGCGTCCATGAACAGGTGCAGGCGCACGGCGCCGTGCTCGATGCCGACTGCATGCGCACGCTGGATTGCGTGGACGCCTGCCCGCACCAGGCGCTGGCGCTACGCCCGACGACACCCCCGGCCTGGCGCGAACAGACGCCACCGCCGACCTATGATTTGCGCCTGCGTGACGAGTTGCGGGTCGCCGCAGTCGCATTCATGACGCTGCTGGCAACCCGTGGTCTTTACGGGCGCAGTCCGCGGCGGCGCGCCGCCACGCTGGCGGTTCTGGCCGGGTTTCTGGTGTTTTTGGGCCTCAAGCTCGCCGAGCGCCCGGACTGGCGCTTCGCCCGCTTGAACTTGCGCCGCGCCGGCCGTTTGACCCGAGCCGGTCTCGCCGCTGCGGTGTTGCTGCTGGTGCTCGCTTCGCTGCTGGCGCAGACGCTCGTGCTGCGCGCAGTGCTGTGGCAGGCAGCGCGGCTGGATGCGCAGGTGCTCGTCGGCTTTGCGACCGTGGCCGCAGATGCAGTGCCGCCGCCACAGCGCACGGCGGCGGCGCGAGCAGCACGCTGGTACCGACTCGCCCAGCCGCTCGGCGACGGCGGCATCGCGCTCGCCGTCACACCCGAGGTGCCGCTGCGTTTGGCCTGGCTCGATCTGGTGCAAGGCGAGTGCGCGACGGCGACGGCAAGACTCGCCACCGAGCAGGTGCGCCGGCCCACGGATGCTGTGGTCGCAACGGCGCGAAAGCAGGCTGAGGCGTTGTGCGCGCTCAGTCCTCGAAGCCGTCCATGAACATCGACCCGGGCGCCAACGTCGCGATGCTGTAACTCGCCGGACTGCCGGGTTCTTGCACGCCAAGCGTCGCAGTCGAAGGCACTGGTGGTCGCGCGGCGACAAAGCTGAAGCGCAGCAACGTCCCCCAATCGAGCGTACCGGTCGCGGTCGCGGCACTGAACACCACTTCGGCACCGACGGAATTCGCAGTCCAGACCGGGATCAGCCCGGCGCCGTCAGCCGCCTCGATCGAACTGAGACTTGTCGCATCGGCCAGAGCAACTGCAAAGCGCTCGAAGCCGCGATTGCGCAGCACCCGCAGATTCGGCTCGGCGCCCTCGGTGTACGGGCGCGCGAAGTCGAGATTCATCAGCGCGTAGTCGTAGCGGTAGAAGCCGCCGCCGAGTGCACTGACGCGCACCGCGAGCTTGACCCGACCTTCCGCCGTGACCAGCGTCTCGATCTGGGCCGCGCCGCCGGGCGGAACCGGCTGTGCTGCCCAGGCCTCGATCACCGGCCCACTCACCTGCGCACCACTGTAATTGAAGGAACTCCAGTTGCTGCCGTTCCAGTTGCTGCTGCCGTAAGCGTGACGGAAGTTGTTGTCCGGGTTGTCCTCGCCGCGGATCAGGTACCAGCCCTCGAACACATACTGCGCGCCGGGATTCAGGGCCGGCGCAAGGTCGGATTCGCGCACCATCATCCGGTGTGCAGGCGCGCCGATGCCATGGTCATTGGCAACACCGCTGCACGTGGGATCCCAGAGTGAGCCACAGCGCCCCCAGACCGCATCCTTGGGAAGGATTTCCGAACGCGGGCCGAGGCGCCGACTCTCGTTATTGTTGCCCGCGGTATAGGTATCGGAACAGCCGCTGCCGTTGCCGGAATTGGCCCCGGCCCAGAGGATGTTGCCGCCGTAGCACTCACATCCGACATTGGTCGCGTACCAGGCATGCTTGACCCCGCCGCGGCCGATCTGCTCAATCTGGCCGTTGCCGGCAATTCGATACAGGTTCCAAGTCAGCAGCGGGTGTTGCCGGTTGTTGTAAGGCGCAAGCGGGGCGGCGTTGCTGCTGCCAAGCCAGTCGAACCAGGGAACGTCGGCGGTACCTTGGTTCTGCAAGCTGGCGCTGGGGCTGAAGTACAGCCGCGCCATATTCGAAGTGCCGGTACAGGTCGTGTACGAGCAACCCGAGGCCGTGGCCGAACTGGCAAGCGAGGTCAGCGCAACATCCGTGGTGGTGCCGGCAACGTCTGGCCATACCGGCGTCGCACAGGCAGGAATGGACTTGCTGCTGGCGAGCCAATCGAGATCACCGGCCGGGGCCACCGGCACTGCGAGAAGGTTCGCGAGCGCCATGCCGACCGCAGCGGCGAGCGCCAGCAGCCGCAGCCGTTTTGGGATGATACGCATGTGCGGTGTCTCCGAAGTTGCCTGGCCCGCGACAGTCACAGGCCGTTACAATCGAAGCAGACTCTGCCGCCGCCCTTCACGCCGCATTGACTTAGGTCAAGGCCACCCAAGTAGGATCTTCACATCACCGCGCTCGCCCTACACCCCATGGCGGCCGCCAATGGCACGACTTGTCCGGTTATTTGCCCATGCTACTCTTCAGAAATCTGACATTCGTTTCAGTGGGCTTTGGGGAGTCAATCAATGATCAAGAAATTAGTGATTTTTACGCTAACCGCCGCCGTGTCGTTGTCGGCGCATGCAGATCGCAGCAGCGAGCCGTTGCAGCCGAAGGATTACAGCCGCGATTTTCAAGTTGCCGCCAGTCTTCGTGCACCCACTGGGACCGGCAATGTGTTGTCCGAATCGTTTGATGCCGGCATTCCGGGGACGTGGACGGTTCTCGACAATGCCGGCGGCGGCCCGACTTGGACTGATCTGGCGGGTTGCGGCGAGAGCGACAACTTCACCGACGGCGCCGGCGACACCGCCTGCGTAAGCAGCGACCTGTTCGGGCCGGCCGAGTTCGATACGGAACTGCGCACGCCGGTGCTCGATTTGAGCACTTTTGCCGCACCCGCAGCGCTGACCTTCAATACGAACTACCAAAATTTTAATGGCCTGGATTTCTTTGAAGTCGATGTGTCGACCAACGGTGCGGCCGGGCCGTGGACGAATCTGCTGAGGTGGAATGAAGACCACGGCAGCGACCAGGCGACACCGGGGGAAGCGGTGAATCTCGATATCGCTCCCTACGTTGGCATGGCGAACGTGATGTTTCGGTTCCACTACTTCGACCCGAACGCTGATGACTGGGATTGGTATGTGCAGGTCGACCAGGTCGTGGTGGCGGCAACCGCCGCTACGGTCGGGCCGTTGGTGCCCAATCAGCCCGTTCCGGTGGCATCGGCAACGACCCTTGCAGCGCTGGGACTATTCATTGCCGGCATTGCATTCGTGGCCTTGCGCAAATCGCGTGCTCGTACTCCGAACTGATCGGCAATAACACGCCACCGGCCAATCGCCGGTCGCAGGCACGGAAATGAAAACCGACCATGCTTCGCAGCATCAGGATATTGATGCAGTGAAGCATGGTTTTTTTTGGCCCCTATTGCAGGAAGGCACCGCGCACGAGTCGAATCATGGTGAGTAAGCCGGGTTACTATTCCGCCCGACCCGCACCTGGGAGACGCGCATGTTCGTCAACGGATTCGACTGAAGCACGTTGGGACAACGGATATGTCCGAACTTCCTTTCGTGCTTGAGGAACTCCACCATGCTGCTGCGTACGATCACTTCCACCGTCCTGATCCTGGCCGCGACGGCGACACAGGCATACGACATCCGCCGGATCAGCGCAGTCGAGAACCCGCTCATACTCGGTACGCAGGGCAACGCCGATGCCAGCCGTTGCGTCATCAATGACGATGCTTCGCTGATCGGGTTCCTGTCCGGAGCGACGAACCTGATTGTCGGTGACCAAAATGGCAAGATCGATGCCTTCCTCGATATCGGCAACGGCGTCACCCGACTCTCGCGCGGAGGAACCGGGGCTGAGTCGCCGATGGGCGCAGCAAGCCTGGCCGTCAGTGCCGACGGCCAGTTCGTCGTGTTCCGACTCGAATTCGATGTTGACGTCGCAATCAGCAACGACTGGGATGACATCTATCGATTGAATCGCAACAACGGCGCTCTGCTCAAGGTCGCTGACTCAGCACAACTGGCGTTTGGCTATGAGCCGCAACTCGCAATCAGCGATGACGGGCGCTTCGTGGCATATACCGCCCTTGATTTAGGCGACAACCACGTCTTTCGTTTCGACGCCCAGACCACCACTACCGTGCAGGTTGATGTCGATCTCGGTGTCGCCGGCCAGTTTGGCGACGCCGAGCGCATCGCGATGGATGCCACCGGCAACCTGATTGCTTTTGACAGCGATGAAGCGGACTTGGTCGCCAGCGACAGCAATGGCGTGCGTGATGTGTTCGTGCGCGACATCAATGCCGGCACCACCACGCGCGTCAGCAAGCGCAGCAATGGCGCGCAAGCTAACGACAGCAGTGAACTGTCGGACCTCTCGGATGATGGTACCTACGTGCTGTTTTCGTCACTCGCCACCAATCTCGACAATACCGTGCCAGACGTCAACGGCAAGCGTGATCTGTTCCGGCACAACCTCGGCAATGGCAATACCCGCCGTGCCTCGCTTGACGAAAACGGCGCCGAGTTTGCTTACGATACGATTGATGGCGGCCTCTCCGGCGACGGCCAGTTCGTCTGGTTGATCAGTTATCGCAACAACAATCGTCCGCAGTTGTGGCGCAAGAACATGGCCACCGATGCGATGCTGCAAGTGACCAGCGGCAACAGTGCGGTGAGCCAGGTCAACGTCGATTTGGCCGGGACGAACGCGTGCTTCATCGACAGCAAGGTTGCCGTCGATCTAAGCGCTAACGACCTCAATGGCCGCGACGACGTCTATCGCGCCACGATCTCGCCCGGCCAGATCGTGACGATCGCACGGGAAGGTGAGGCGGCGACCCCCATTCCGGCCGCCGTGCTCGCCGACGCCAATATCCGATTGCTGGGCATCGATGATGCCGGTGACACCACGGTGGTGGCAGCGCGACCGCCGCAACTCGACAGTGAGACGTTTCCGAATCTGGCTCCAAGCAACAACTTCCACGCCTACTTGATCGATACCGCCAGCAATGCGGTCGATTCGCCCTGCCGCAACGCCAACGGTGATCACACCAACGGCAGTTGTGATGTGGCCGCGCTCTCCGGCGATGGGCGCTACGTGTTCTTCGTCAGCGACGGTATCAATATCCACCCTGATAGCACCGTGAACAGGGCGGAACTGTATCGACGCGATCGGCAAACCGGGGCCGTCACCTTCATCAGCCGCAATACCTTGGGAGGCGTCCCTGACAGTGGCGTTGACCGTTTGCTGTCGCTGGCGGTGAGCAGCAACGGCAATCGTGTGGTGTTCAAGTCTTTCGCCACCGATTTGGTCAGCGGCGACACCAATGCGCTTTCGGATTTGTTCCTGTGGGATGCGGTCACCGGTGTGCGCCGCATCAGTCAGCACAACAATGGCACTCAGGCCAACGACCTACCCTACGATCGCCCCTACATCTCCGGGGATGGTCGCTATGTGGTGTTCGCCCATGAAGCCAGCAATCTGGTCGATGGCGACAGCAATGGCACGGTCGACTTATTCTTGTACGACGCATTGCTCAGCACCCTCGAGCGAATTGCCCAGCCCGGCGTCGAGACGACAGCGGTGTCGCGTGTGCTCGACTTCGACCGCAACGGCGAGTGGTTGGCTTTTTTTTCCGCCGCTGTTGAATACGACGGCAACGATCCGGGCGACTCCAACTTGTTCCGTTGGCAACGCAGCACCGGGCAAGTCACGCCGATCGCCACC
Source organism: Rhodanobacteraceae bacterium (assembly GCA_016708465.1). Lineage (GTDB taxonomy): Bacteria > Pseudomonadota > Gammaproteobacteria > Xanthomonadales > Ahniellaceae > JADKHK01. The sequence continues at coordinate 21,609 of JADJFT010000006.1, read as the reverse complement.
GGCCTGCAGGCGGGCGAACAATTCACCCAGCCGGTTGCGCTATTGCGCGACGGTACCGGCGTCTACTTCGGCATCGACACCGATCCCTTGCCCACCATCGCCAGCATCGTCTTGCATCGCCAGTTTTTTGCTTCGGGCGCACCGCAGCCAATCCTGACCATTCCCACTCAGGCCGACGACGTGCAGCGCTACAAAGTGGAGTCGATGTTCGTTGCCGACGACCTGAGCGCCTACGTCGCCTACAACTGGCCGCTCAACGTGATCGACAACAACCGCCTCGATGACATCGGCAAACTGCTGTCCGGTTACGGCGTCGCCGAATTCGGCACCGCGACCGTCGATGTGCCCGAGAATGCCGGCACCGTCAACTTCAGCGTATTTCGGCGCGAAGGCCAAGCCTACGATGCCAGTGTCTATGCCGTACCCGCCAACGGCACCGCAATCAATGGCAGCGACTTCAACGCTGCACCGACCGGCCTGTTTGCGTCGTGGCTCGACGGCACCTCCGGCGCTTTTCCCAGCAGCTTCAGCATCGTCGATGACAGTCTCACGGAGCCGACCGAGACTTTCACCCTGATACTCAGCAACTATTCGGTCGTCGGCCCCGGCGCCATCACCACGCTTACCGTCCACATCATCGATAACGACGGGCCCCTGTGCCTCGACGGATTCGAATAACAAAAACCGCGCGATCGCTCGCGGGGTTTTTACTTTTCGACCCGGATCAGCAGGACTTAGAAGTCCATGCCGCCCATGCCGCCGCCGTGGTCATGACCACCGCCCGCCGGAGCTGCATCTTTCTTCGGTGCTTCCGCAACCATCGCTTCGGTCGTGATCATCAGACCGGCGATCGAAGCCGCGTTCTGCAACGCCGTACGGGTGACCTTGGTCGGATCGAGAATGCCGGACTCGACCATGTCGCCGTAGGTGCCGTTGGCAGCGTTGTAACCGTAATTACCCTTGCCTTCGGCGACCTTATTCAACACCACGCTCGGCTCTTCGCCGGCATTCGCCACGATTTCGCGCTCTTGGCCAAATCATTGGTGCCAAAGTGACAGCCATTTCCACGTGTAATAGGATGCGAGTCGGCGCGGGGAAGAAATTCGGCTTCATGCCGTGTGAGTCGTCGGCTTCGGCCCGCGGATCCTATATCTCCCGCCACTTATTCCAACGCCCCTTGATCGATGATCAGGGGGCGTTTCTTATTGTAGATTACGCCCTTGCGGCCACCCTCGATGCGATCCAAGTCGTCGATTTCGACCACCTTGTCCCAGATCAGCTCCAGGTAACGATCCTCGCCGCGCTCATAGCGGCGCTGTAGCGCCCACAGACAGTAGTCCACGGCCTGCAGACCGGTGTTCTCCACCGGCGTACTGGCGACGATATGCACCCGTTCCGAACGTCGCGTCCCGAAGTCAAGCTCGAAGCGCGCCTCGGCCCGTTCGATGGCCGAGCGAAACGCATGGGTGCGAGCTTTGTTGCCACGCTTGGCGAAGCAGATGTTCAGATCGTCGGCGAACGGGTGATAGCGACGAAACAATTCCTCCACCAGCGTGTCGTAGAGCTCGTCGCCCTTGTAGCGATAGTCGGCCTCGCGCTCGTTGCGTTGCTTCACATACGCCAGCAACGCCGACTTGTCGCGCACGGCGGCGTAGAAGCGCAGATCGGCCTGCAGCAGTACCCGGAATACTTCGCGCCGCACTTCGGCGATGTCGTCCTTGGCATGGAACGCCAGCGCTGTCTTGCGCTGGTTGGCTTGCATAGAGGGCACGCGCTTGAAGTATGGGTCGGCTAACAAGTCGGTGCGCAAGTCATCGAGCGCGGATTGAAGCGCCACCGGATCGGCGACGTCGAGCTTGCCCAGAATGAAATAGCGCGAACAACCCTCCTCCCCGACCAGGATGCGGCCCTTGCTGTTGAACAAGGCGGGATCGCCGGCCTCGTCGACGAAGAAATGCAGGGCGGTGGGAGCTTCCGCCTCGATCATGCTGGAGCTTCGGTCTGAAAGGCTCCCGGCCAGCCACCGTGCTGATCGATGACATAGTCGATTTCAGCCATCAGCCGGATGGTTTCGCTGAGGGCGACGACGATCTTCTGGTAGTGGGCGATGTCTTCTTTGGAAAGCGTGCGGCCCTTGCGGTCCTTGAGCCACTTCTCGCAGACCTGGTAGCTGCCGATGTGGAAACGCCACACGGCTTCGGGCACGCCGCAAAAGCCCATTGTTCCGGCGGTATACGCATCCTTCTTGCCGCCGGCGTCAATCCAGACGGTGCCGCCGTTGTCCTGCGTCCAACCGACCTTGGCGACTTCCCGGGCTTTGCCGATGGTCGTGGTGATGGGCTGATCGAGGATGGGCGATTCCAGCAGATGTAGGGAGACGAGTTCGCTTCCGAGCGTAGCGAGTGCGTGAAACAGTCCAAGGTTCGCTGTCACCGGCAGGCGTGGGAAATCTATCTTGAGAAACTCGGCATAGCGGCTTCGATAGTCTGGACTATGAAACACTGCATAGGCGTAGTGGAAGATGTCTCCTGACAGCGGTGCTCCCAAGGATTGTGCGAGCTGCTCTGTTACTTGAGTCACAAATGCTGCGGACAGGTTGCAGCGTCTCTCGGAGAGATGCCCGGCAAACAGACCTTCGCTACTCGATGATGTGTAGAGAGGAGCGACGTTGGCCTTCTCCAGGCAATCCCGGTCCGCAATCTGCCTTGTGACGTAGATATTTGTATAGGTCGAATGCTTTGTGTTTCGACTGAACATCAGGGCGAGGGGCGGCGCATCTTCTCGAAACACCTCCATTTTATTTCCTCGCCTGTTGTAGACGAGGTTCTTGTGCCAGTAGATAAACTGAAAATCGAAAGGCCGAAACGTATATGGTGCAGCGAGGTCGGCAACTCGTACTTTCGCGAACTCTCTACGGGCCTTCCCCGTAGCCCACTGATAGTTCGACGAGAAACCGCATTCGGCTTCGATGGTTTCGTCTGGCACGGAGAGATCCGCGAAACGACGCGCCTTTCTCATTAACTCGTGGCGCGTGTCGGCAACGGCAAGCCCATTGCGATTCGTAAGAACTCCCGCGCCCCAGTCCACGAACATATTTGGGATTGAAGTCCAAGTGACCCATTCTGCTTGGTTCGTATCGTCGTGCGGAAGAAATCTCCACTGACTTCCTCTCGAAGGAGCCAAGACGATCGCCGCCCCATAGTTAGCAGTTCTTCCTGAAAGCATTTCGTACTTCAGGCTTCGCGATCCACGAATCTCAGAATACGAAATGCCACCACTGGTAACACCTGGCAGGCGTTTCCGTAAGATCGCAATGGCTACCGGCGTTGTGATTTCAAAAACATTTTGGTCTATTTGCTGTGAGTCCAGCGCATGGGCATGGCTTCCGTGCAAGTCGAGAATAGAAATTGATTCAAAGTCCTTCATAAGTTGGTAGCGCATACCGCGAAACCACGGACCCTTCATGTAGGAACTATTCGAGATATAGCCAACTATCCCAGTGCCCGATGTGTCGATTGCAAGTTGGGCCACGCGAAAACACTTTACGTAGTCGTCTTGCAGTTGGTTCCTATTTCCGCGCTCCTCTATGCGCCCCGAATCATCGTTGAAGTAGAAGTCGATGATGCCGCGCGCCCATTCGCCCATATTCTGCGACTGCGACGAATACGGCGGGTTCCCGACAACAACTGTGAATCGCTTGTTTCGCTTGACTTCGTTCACTGCAGCGGCTTCGTGAGCCAGTGCTTCGAAGCCGATCATTGGGAGTTGCCTGAGCCATGGTTCAAGGGCGTTGGTTAGATATATACGAGCCCGCTCATCGCTGCCAAACCGGTAGCCAGTTTCGGCAAGCTTTAGACCAACCTTCATGTGCGCGATGGCATACGGCGCCATCATCAATTCGTAGGCATATAGCCGCGGCAGCAGGTGCTTTGGCACATAGTCGTTCCACGCGGCGAGTCGCTGCGCTTCGTTCAACTTCTGCAGCGTCCATTTCGCCATCATCGTGCGATGGATGACATCAATGACCTCGACAAGAAATGTCGCGGTGCCCGTCGCCGGATCGAGAATCTGCACGAAAGGTTCATCCGGCGAGATCGTTCGGGTTTCGCCCGGCTCATCGGTGAGCGGCGGCAATTTCATGTCCGGATGCTTTACCAGCATCTCGCCCCACGTCGTCGAATCGGCCAGGCCATCGACGAGGCCGAACTCGGTTTGCAGCAGTTGGTGCACGCTGCGGACGATATAGGAGACCACCGGGCGCGGGGTGTAGAAGACGCCGCGCTGCATCCGCTTCTTCTTGTTGTAGGCGCTGAGGAAGTGCTCGTAGAAATGGATGACCGGGTCTTCGCCCCGCGTTCGATTGCCGAAATCGCGCAGCACCGCGTCCAGCCGCGTATTCGGATCGTTGAGCAGATCGACGACTTCCTGGATGCCGAGCTCATCGAAATCGAGCTTGCCCTTGCGGCCACCGGCCTTGAGGAAGCTTTGCAGCATCTCCTTCAGGAACGGATTGGTGACCGGCACCATGTCCACCACGTTGTCCTGCACGACTGCCGTGCCGGCGCCCGGTACGGTGCGCGACACAGCTGCGGAGAACAGACCGTAGGTGATGGTCTGCGCATACATGTCGGCGAACGCCGCGTCGTCGAGGTCATGGATCAACGCCACCTTGAAACCGTTCATCAACTTGCGCAGCTCGCCCTTCTCGGTTTCATGCGGCAGCACTCGCAGGGCGCGATTGCGGATTCGCTTGGCCAGTTCCGCCAGGCGCAAGGCCAGTTCTTCGGCGGTGTCGATGACTTGGCGCGGACGGAACTCGAACGCTTCTGACCAGCGCATACGCCAAGCCGGCACATTGCTCGCATCGGACGGCCATGTGAGATTGGCATGCAGTTTGTCGGCAACGTAATCGAGCCGCAGGTTTGTATCTTCGTCGTCCCAGCCAAGCACGCGCAAAGTGGGCTTGTCCGCAACTTCGCCGGCAGATTCGTTGAAGTGGGCAAAGGTGAGTTGGCGGTCGCTCTCTTCGCCATAGGCGGAAATGAACAGCAGGTCGTGCTGTTGCCAGCTGGCGCGCTGCGCATTGTTGGCACTGACCCGCTTCTTCAACACCAGCGCATTGAGGATGCGGCGCAGGATGACGATGGGCAGCCGCTTCTTCTCGAAATTGATGAAGAAGATGCCCCAGGGCTGGCCACTTTCCAGTGGGCGCAGTTGCTTGATCTCCTTGATGCCAACGCGCTCGGAGTCCTTCAGGCCCAGATCGTCGGACCAGTCGAAAGTGAGCTCGTCCTCGTCTGCGACCGGCTCGATCGGCCAATCCAGATCGTCGCGAAGGAAGGCGAGCAATTGCTTGAACGTCTTGATGTTGCGCAGGCGCTGGCGCTGTTCCTCGGTCACGCGATTCCCCTTCAAAGCCGGTCCGTGTTCAGTTCAATTCCATCCATGCCTTCAACACGGATTCGACGCCGATCGGCGCCTGCACCTTCTTCAGGTAAGAGTTCTTGATGTGCTTCTCGACCTTTTCGCGTGCCTCTTTCAGCGTCGATTTCGCGATCTCGCAACTGCGGGCGGTTTCGTGCGTGGAACGGATGAACTCGGCAATGTGCGGCGCTTCTTCCAGGATGTTGCCAGTGGTGAGCTCAAGCAGATACCACTGCACATAACCTGCTTCCAGCGTCCACTGCGCCTGATCCTCGGACTGGCCCTCCCCCGCCTGCCGCGCCGGAAGTCCGAAACAGAAAAACACGGCGCGGGTGCCGGGCTTGAGATTGTGCTTGCCGCTGAACACGCGGCCTGGCAACAGTTGCAGCTCCTTTTCAAGTTCCGGCCTGGCATTAAGTAGCGCTTGCAATTCGAGGTGCATCGCTTCCAGCGGCGATAGCGTGCCTTCGTAGGCGTCGGTGAAGTCCCTGAGCGCCTGATAGTCGTCATCCGGCGTCAGCAGCTTCTTGCCTTCGATGCCGAACGTACGCGAGATGCGCAGGGTTTTCTTGGAGACCGTCTTGAACAGGCGCAGCAGCTCGTCGAGCTCGTCTGGCGGCAGGAAATTCCAGTACGCGGTAGTTCCGCGCAGTTTCTTTTGCGCAGGATGATCAGCAACGATTTGAGCCTCGATCTCCGGATCCATGCGCCGATCCACGCGTCCAATGCGCTGCATCAAACGAACCGGATTCCAGTGCAGGTCGTAATTGATGAGGCGGGTGGCATCCTGAAGGTTGAGCCCTTCGGAAAGCACGTCGGTCGCGATCAACACGCGGATCTCGGACTTGCCTTCCTCGGCAAGCCGTCCGCTTGATGATCCGTTGTAGTAAGGAGAAAACCTCGTGATCACTTCACCACGGTCGGCCTTGGTACCGCTGTCGATTTCGTCGACGCCTTCGATGCCTGCATCGATCAGCTGCTGCTTCAAGTAACGCGCGGTGTCCATGAACTCGCTGAAGATCAGTACTTTGTGTTGCTTCAAGACTGGGTCTTTCTTGAGTAGCGCAATCAGTGCCTGCAACTTCTTGTCCTGCGACGGCTTGAACTTGTCCAACTCCTTGAGGAAGGCTGCGATCTGGTCAAGGTCGAGGATGGTCTCGGCGATTATTTCGTCCAGACTGAACTGATCGCGCGGGAGTTTTTCGACAGCTTCCAGCATTCCTTCCGGGAGGATGTCCTCGTCGGCGTCTTCCTCATTGGTGCCGCCAAAAAAATCGCCCTGATGCTGCTGGACATAGTTGATGAGAACTGCGTTCTGATTCTTCCATCGCTCGACCAACCGCTTTTCGTGGGTCGACTCCGCATGAACCTCTACCCAGGCGAGCAGCTTGAACAGCAGGTTCCAGCAAGAACTGCGGAAAGCGTGCACCGAACTTTCGAAGCGTTTCAGGAACTGGGTGCGGATCAATGAAACCACTTGCTTCTGGCGGCCTTCGGCCAGCGCATCCAGATCGCGTTCTGGCCCCGTGTAGTAGGCGTATGGGTAGTAGATCGCCAGCGAAAACAGCGGTTTGTCTTTGCTGAATGCATCTTCCAACATCTGCAACAGCTTGCCGTAGGTCTGCTTCACCGAGTACGGCTGAACCTTGGGTTCGCGAGGTTCTGGAAATAGGATTTGGCTGTCGCCTGCGACCTCCAGACTCTTACGAACGTAAGCGCGACTGCGCTGGACGACCAGCGCCTGGAAAAGCGCATTGGTCCCCAGCACAAGGTCGGCTTCTAGCAAATCTGTCTGTATTCCCTCGTCGCTTTCCGGCGCCATACGGTCCAGTGAATGCTCAAGGTCCTTCTCCATCTTACGGAAGTGCCCGGGCAGTGAATGGATGCCAAGTGGCGCGTCCTTGAAGTAGTCGGCCTGACGCTGCGAGAACAACTCGATCATGTGCTGCAGGTCGCGCAGTTTGTTATTGACCGGTGTTGCGGTCAGCATGAACAGCGTCTTGCCCGCAGCCAATTGATACAGCTTCCAGTAGCGGGATTGCAGATCGTTAGGGTCGCCCTTGGTTCCGGTGTTACGGAAGTGGTGAGCCTCGTCGATGATGATCACGTCCGCGCGTTCGCGTACGCTGGCAACGTCTTCTGCGATCTCGCCGCCGCGCATGAGATCGGTATGGTTGAATATTTCCAGTTGACTGTACTTGCCGAAAAGATTCGGAAGTCGCTGGCGCAGCGCGCGCTCCCATACCGGCTTTCGGGCGGACTTCGGCACGAACAGCGCGACCTTCTGGCGGTCATGAACAATCAACCGCTCGATCAACATGAGGCCGACGTAGGTCTTGCCGAGGCCAACGCCGTCGCAAAGGAAAGCGCCCTTGTATCGCGCCGAACGCTTGAGAAGAGCGTGGTAGCCCTCGCGCTGATAGGGCGCAAGAATCTTGTAGATCGAGGAGTGGTCGCGCTCCCATTCCGTAGCGGTCAGCTCATGTCCACGGAAAAATTCGTAGAGGGATTTTGCGTATACCTCGAACGGCGAATAGTTTTGAATGTGCCGCTCAATGACCTTTAGAAGTTCGGCGGTCACGTCCTCCGCCGCGTCCCAGTGCTGCTCGTACCATTCTTGCAGTACCGCCACGGGGGCACCGGTGATCTGGACATTGAGCTCGATGTTTTGGGTCAAGCCAGGGGACGTAAAGTTGGAAGAACCCACCAGCGCCGATGCGCCTACGACCTCCATTCGCGCATGGGTGATGTACGCCTTGGCGTGGAATTTGTCCTTGCGGTACACGCGGCACTTGATTTTTCCGGCGCGAATGGCCTCGACAATTGCAGCGACCCCGTCAAGAAAATCATTCTTCTTCTTCTCCGACTCTATGCTCTGGTCAAGACGAAAAGCAACGCGCGCCAGCCCTTCGTCGAATGCTTTCTTGGTCCGCCGTGAAACTTCATCACCCATCAAGATGCGGATGCCGTCGACTTTCTGCCATTCCGTGTCGAGCGACAGAAGTGCGCCGATCTCAAAATAGCCGGTAGCAACATCTATTGAACGTGAGATCTGGCACCAATCGCGCAAATAGCGGGCAGCTTTCCAGTCCTCATCGCTGTTGTCGACGATGAAGAGTTCGCTCCCAGCGAGGCTCGTTCGCTTTGGCATGAAGTTCGCAACCTGATTGACGGGCGGTTGGACGATGCCTCGGCTGGACCAAAAAGAAAAGCCCCGCATCGCTGCGGGGCTCTCTGGAGTGCGGATGCAGCGTGGACTTAGAAGTCCATGCCGCCCATGCCGCCGCCGTGGTCATGACCACCGCCCGCTGGAGCTGCATCTTTCTTCGGTGCTTCCGCAACCATCGCTTCGGTCGTGATCATCAGACCGGCGATCGAAGCCGCGTTCTGCAACGCCGTACGGGTGACCTTGGTCGGATCGAGGATGCCGGACTCGACCATGTCGCCGTAGGTGCCGTTGGCAGCGTTGTAACCGTAATTACCCTTGCCTTCGGCGACCTTGTTCAGCACCACGCTCGGCTCTTCGCCGGCATTCGCCACGATTTCGCGCAGCGGGGCTTCCATCGCACGCTTGGCGATGGCGATACCGTGGTTCTGGTCTTCGTTGTCACCCTTCAGCGCGGAGATTCCGGCCAGCGCACGCACCAGCGCGACGCCGCCACCGGCGACGACGCCTTCTTCAACGGCCGCACGGGTTGCGTGCAGGGCGTCTTCGACGCGTGCTTTCTTCTCTTTCATTTCGATTTCGGTCGAGGCACCGACCTTGATCACGGCAACGCCACCAGCAAGCTTGGCGACGCGTTCCTGCAGCTTCTCGCGGTCGTAGTCCGAAGTGGTTTCTTCGATCTGCGCCTTGATCTGCTTGATGCGGCCTTCGATCGCCTTCTTGTCGCCGGCGCCGTCAATGATCGTGCTGTTTTCCTTCGAGATCTGGATCTTCTTGGCGGTGCCGAGATCCTTGATCGTGGCCTTTTCGAGCGACAGGCCGACTTCTTCCGAAATCACCGTACCGCCAGTGAGCACGGCCATGTCTTCGAGCATCGCCTTGCGACGGTCGCCGAAGCCCGGCGCCTTGACGGCGCAGACTTTGACGATGCCGCGGATGGTGTTGACGACGAGCGTGGCGAGGGCTTCACCTTCCACTTCCTCGGCGACGATCAGCAACGGCTTGCCCGACTTGGCGACGCCTTCCAGCACCGGCAGCAGGTCACGCACGTTCGAGATCTTCTTGTCGTACAGCAGGATGTACGGGCTTTCCAGCTCGGCCGACATCGACTGCTGATTGTTGATGAAGTACGGGCTCAGATAGCCGCGGTCGAACTGCATGCCTTCGACGACATCGAGGCTGTTTTCCAGGCCCGAACCTTCCTCGACTGTGATCACGCCTTCCTTGCCGACCTTGTCCATCGCCTTCGCGATCAACTCGCCGATGTCCTGGTCCGAGTTCGCCGAGATCGCGCCGACCTGGGCGATTTCCTTGGACGAGTTGCAGGGCTTGCTCTGCTTCTTCAGTTCGGCGACGGCGGCGGTGACCGCCTTGTCGATGCCGCGCTTCAGGTCCATCGGGTTCATGCCGGCGGCAACCGCCTTCATGCCCTCGCGGATCAGCGCCTGTGCGAGCACGGTCGCAGTCGTGGTGCCGTCACCGGCGACGTCGGACGTCTTCGATGCGACTTCCTTGACCATCTGCGCGCCCATGTTCTCGAACTTGTCGGCCAGTTCGATTTCCTTGGCGACGGAGACGCCGTCCTTGGTAATCGTCGGCGCGCCAAAGCTCTTTTCGAGCACGACGTTGCGACCCTTCGGACCCAGCGTCGCCTTGACGGCATTGGCAAGGATATTGACGCCGCGAACCATTTTGGCGCGAGCGTCTTCGGAGAAACGAATTTCTTTGGCAGCCATGTTTGCTTCCTTAATTATTCAGATGTGGTCGCGCGGATTCGCTGCGACGGATCAAGCCAGAACTGCGAAGATGTCGTCTTCTTTGATGAAGACGTATTCGACGCCGTCGATCTTCTGCTCGGTGCCGCTGTACTTGCCGAACAGCACCTTGTCGCCGACCTTGACCGACAGGGCGCGCACCGAACCGTTGTCCAGCGGCTTGCCCGGGCCAACGGCGACGATTTCACCGCGTATCGGCTTCTCGGTAGCCGAGTCCGGAATCACGATGCCGCCGGCGGACAGGCGTTCTTCTTCCATGCGCTTGATGACGACGCGGTCGTGTAGCGGTTTGATGCTCATGGTCACCCTCTGCAAATGATTGATTGGACGAAAGTTTCGACGAGTTGTTAGCACTCACTGTCGAGGAGTGCCAAGTCTAGCCGCCCGACGTGACCGAGTGAAGGCCTATGTCGGGACAACCACCATGTGGGGCAGCGGGCGATCCGTTTCAAGTGGGCACCATCAGCGCCGGCGTGCATGCGCCGACAGTTTCGAAACACTGCCACCACCGCCCTGAGCGTGATTCGCCGCACTGCAACATAATGTTTCAGGATTCGCCGGTAGAATCACCTCCCCCTTTTTTTCAAACCTTGGACTACCGTGATGCGATCCGTGCTTCGTTGCGCGCTGTTAGCGCTTTGCTGTTCTTCGGCTGCGATGGCGCAGTCGGTCTCGATCACCGGCGGTGTGCCGGCGGTCGAATCCTTCGATTCACTCGCAAGTTCGGGCAATTCATCCGTTCTTCCTTTGGGCTGGTTCCTCTCCGAGAGCTCCGGAAACACCGAATACACGGCCGACAATGGCGCCGCGATTTCGGGCACGAGTTACAGCTATGGCACCGCACTGAGCAGCGAGCGTGCGTTTGGTTCGCTGCGATCGGGTTCAACGGCACCAACCATTGGCGCACGCTTGCAGAACAACACCAATGCAGCACTCAGCGAGTTGCTGCTGAGCTTCACCAAGGAACAGTGGCGCGTCGGCAATACCAGCTCGATCGACCGCATGGACTTCCAGTACAGCTTCAACGCATTGTCGATCAGCGACGGCGCCGCGACCTGGATCGACTTCGACGCACTCGACGTCACTTCGATCATCACGAATGGCACTGCCAGCGCGCTGGATGGCAATGCGCCGGCGAACCGCGCCGCAGTGAGCGCGACGATCACCGGCATCAATCTTGCTGATGCTGCGCTGATGCATATCCGCTGGGTCGACTTCAATGCGGTCGGCGGTATGGGCAATGATGACGGCCTCGCCATCGACGACTTCAGCGTCGGTCTCGCCGTCGACAACCCGCCGCAGTTGACCGGCAGCAACCCATCCGGCGGCGCCGGTTTGGTGCCAGTCGCGAGCAACGTCGTGCTTCTGTTTTCCGAGACCGTCACCACGACCGATCCCTGGTTCGCACTCGACTGCGGTGCCGGAAACGTTGCCGGCGTGATCAGCGGCAGCGGCAATACGCGCACATTCGACCCGACCGCCAATCTGCCATTTGGTACAAGCTGCACGGTCACACTGAACGCTGCGAACATTGTCGACATCGACGGCACGTTCGACGCGCTGACGGGCACCAACAGCTTCTCGTTCACGACGGTTGCCGACCTCGTACCCAGCGTCACATCGACTGTTCCGGCGGACACTGCGACGGGCGTCAACATCAACGCCAACCTGACCGTCACTTTCAGCGAAGCGGTTACGCCGACAACAGCCAACTGGCTGCAATTGACCTGCGCCAGTTCCGCCGCGCACACCGTTGCGATCAGCGACGGCCCGGTGATCTGGACGATCAATCCGGACAGTGACTTCAACTTCAGCGAAGTCTGCACGGCAACCATTGACGACGGCGCGATACAGGATCAGGACGGCAATCCGGATTTCATGGCGGCCGACAAAATCTGGACATTCACCACCAGTGCCGACTTCGCGCCAACAGTCACAACCACGACCCCGGCCGCCAGTGCGATCAATGTGACGCTCGCCAGCGACATCACGATCGTATTCAGCGAGCCAGTCAGCGCGACGACGGCGTCGTTCACGCTGAACTGCGCGAGTTCCGCCGGGCATACCTTTACGCTGAGTGCATCCCCGGCCAGCACGTACACGCTGAACCCGGACACCGATTTCTCCGCAACCGAACTGTGCACCGTCACGGTGACTTCGACGCTGGTCGCCGATACCGATGGTCCAGCCACGCCGATGGCCGCCGATTTTATCTTCAGCTTTACCTCGGGCACCGCAGTTCCGAATTACTACGCGAGTGTCGACGCGACATCTTGCACAACCTTGCGCACGACCTTGCATGCGCTCATCAAGGACCATACGGCGGTGTCCTACTCAGGCGCACCGCCGAACGCGCTGACGGTCATGAACCTCGGTGATGAAGACCCGCTCAATCCCGCGAACATTCTCGACGTCTACAAGAATCATTCGTGCCCGAAGCAATTGAGTTGGGTTGTTACATTAAAGTTAGTAATTAGCACAAAATAGTTGGTCCTAGTTACAAAATAGTTGGTCCGTGCTAGCCTCCCGAGCAATGCACGGCGAGCGCGCGTGGCCAAGAGCGAACCACGATTCCCGAAGACCGAGAGGTGGATAAGGGAAGGCTTGGGACAAGGGACCGGAAAGGACTACGTCCCCTGGATTCACGTGCGCGACTTTTCCTCCAGGGGAAAGGTGAGCCGATTCAAGAGTTGGAAAAGTGGCCGGTGATTCAGGTCTTTTCCGATATTGAATTGAAATTCGCTTACCTCCTGGGTGGTCTGACGCCGTAGCCGACTACTACGAGCAATTTCCGTTACTTCCCCTTGAGGAAACCATCGTCCTGGCGGAACGGCTCGGCGTTTCGTTGCCTGTGGAAGACGGCGAGCCTCGGGTTCGAACGACCGACTTTGTTATCGACGTCGAAGTCAGCGGGATTCAGACTCGGCAGGCGCGCTCAATCAAGCCTGCGAGCGAGCTGCAAGTGAAGAAGACGGTCTTGCTCCTGGAAATCGAACGGCGGTATTGGGAAAGCCAGGACCACGGACTGGGCGATCGCAACCGAGCGCGAGATACCCGATGCGATGGCGAGCAACATCGAGTGGGTCCATGACGCGCGCTCGCTAGAAGACCACCAACGCCTCGCTCGGATGCCGCTGTCCGATGTCCTGCCTGGTCTGCGTGCTGCGATCGCTGATAGCGACCTTCCGCTCGCCCACACCTGCCTCGACTTCGATCGGCGGGTGGGATTCGATCCAGGCAGTTCGCTCTTTCTGGTGAGACATCAGTTGGCGAACAAGGTGTGGCACGTTGATATGAGCAAACCAATTGACACCGGTGAGCCTCTTGAGTTGCTGGAAGTGAGCACTGCCATCGAAAAGCGAGACGTCGCATGAAAGGCCTGCCTGCCGTGGGAATGCTGGTCCAGCGTGTGGGAGAGAAGGGGCCTGTTCAACGCGAGCGCATTTTGTACTTGGACCGCGCTGGAGACCTGGTGGTCGTCATCGCGTTGGATGACGACGAAGCGATGCCGCGTCTTACGTCGGCTCGCGACTTCGATCGGCTCTGGAGAGAAGATCAGCTGAAACTCTGCGACGATGAATTCGCGCTTTTGTCCGGCGCTAAGGTCAAACACGTCGCGAAGATGGATCGGAACTGGACCGCGATCCAGAAGATCGTCGAAAGCGAGCCTGGCTGCTTTGATCCGGACATTCGCGACGACTTACTGGCTCAGGCCAAGAAGGCTGACAAGGGCGGACGTGCGAGAAAGACACTGTTGCGTGATCTGCGTCGCTACTGGCAAAGCGGCAAGCAGAAGGAAGCACTGGCAACGCATTACTCCCGAGCAGGTGCGCCTGGACAAGAGCGCATATCCGACGAAGTCAAGAAGGCCGGGCGCCGAACCATCCTAGAGCAGCATGGACGTGTGGACCGTGGTCTCGCCGTCAATCCCGATGTTGCCAAGATCTTCGATACCTACCTGAAGAAATACGTGCTCAAGCGAGAGCCGCTAACGGTCTCCGCCACGTACCGGAAGATGATCGATGAAAAGTTCAGCACGAGGCATCGCAATCCTGCGGGGCGGTTGATCGTGGACCCGCTGCCGCAAGATAGCCGTCCTAGCGAGCGACAACTCAGGTACTACGCGAACAAGCGCTACGGCATTAGCGCGAAGAACAACGCTCAAGATGGTGTGGAGGGCTACGAGCAAACCACGCGTCCCGTGCTTTAATAGCACGCTGCTCCTAACCGCAGCCTGTTGAAAATCTCCCGCGCCACGCCTCGCTTTCAGGCACAAAGCTTGCGATACCTGCTCGGTTTTCGGGAACGGATGGAGCGCGATGCGCGGAGTCGATGTAACTCAGGAAGCGTTGTTCACGACGGTCAGGCTCGAGGACTTCAGTTGCGGCGGATCATCCGTTGCGGGATCCGCGTGCTGGTAGACGCGGCGCTTGAAGCGGATGAGCGGCTTGTTCAACACGCTGTATGCCGATGGCGGCCGCGCGTCGATTCCACCGGAGAAGCTACTGCGGGCCCAGTTGCTGCAGGCGTTCTACTCGGTGCGCAGCGAGCGGCTGCTGATGGAGCAGTTGAACTACAACCTGCTGTTCCGCTGGTTCGTGGGCTTGGCGATCGAAGATGCGGTGTGGGATCACTCGGTGTTCTCGAAGAACCGGGATCGGCTCAACAAGAGTCCGTGGCGGCTGCGTTTCTGGCCGAGGTGGTGCGACTGGCGGAGCGCGAAGGCTTGATGTCTGACGAGCACTTCTCCGTTGATGGCACGCTGCTGCAAGCCTGGGCGTCGCACAAGAGTTTCAAGCCCAAGGACGGCTCGGGTGAAGGCGGCGGTGGTGGTCCGCGCAATGCGCCACCCGACTTCAAGGGTCAGCAACGCCGCAACGACACGCACGCATCGACCAGCGATCCAGACGCGCGCCTGTTCCGGAAGGGCAACACCGGCGCGCAGCTGAGCTTACATGGGCCACGCGCTGATGGAGCATCGCAGCGGTCTCGTGCGCGCGGCACGTGTCAGTCACGCCGACGGCCATGGTGAACGCCAGTCGGCGCTGTCGTTGTTGCTGGACGAACTGCCCGCGTCGCCGCACATTGGCGGCTGAGCGCCTTTACGACACCGCGGATTTCGTCGCGGGTTGTCGCGAGCGTGGCGTGACGCCCCACGTGGCGCAGAATAATAGCGGCGCCGCAGCGCGATCGATCGACGCACCACGCGCTGCGTGCTACGCCGAGAGCATCAGGATTCGCGCGTGGATCGAGACGCACTTCGGCTGGATCAAGTCGGTCGCCAACACACGCCAGGTGAAGCAGCGGCCTGGCGCGTGTCGAAGCGCTGTTCCAGTTCGCGATGGCAGCGAAGCAACCTGGTTCGACTGCCGGAAGCTGCTGGCAACAGCGGGAGGGCGCGTGAGCGCGCTCACGGGGAGACGTGCGCCCGCAGCGCGCCGAAACCGCCGTTCTGCGGCAAGAATTGCCGCGCAAACCTCACTCAAGACACCGCGCCACGCTGCGGCCGGCAAACAATCCGCTCGAAGCGGGGTGTTTTTCAACAGGCTGTTAGGTCTTCCGAGGGGTGCGAAATCGAGCATTGGCTACCAGTGCGGTCTGTGACACCCGGCCGAAGACCGACAGCGAACTCTTGCTTAGCGACGTTCTCCCTGCTGCTGAGAAACGCTGACATCACGAGGATGCCCCAAGGATCCCCCAAGTGATCCCGAAGATGCACCTGTAAACGCTCGCCGAGGATTTCCAACCGCGATCAATCCACCGCAAATCACCAATCCGTCGGTTTGTGGTCCTTCAGGAACTTCCCCAGACATGCTCGCTTGAATTGATCCGCATGAATGATCGGATCGACGATGCGCGCGGCGCCGTCGACGATGTCGAGCGGTGGTGAAACGTTCCTCGACGACCTTGCGCGCGGCGATCTCGGCCGGGTCCTCATCGGTGATCCAGCCGGTGTCGACGCTGTTCATGTGAATGCCGTCGTTCCAGTAGTCGGGTGGCCGAGGTGCGCGTCATCATGTTCAACGCCGCCTTCGCCATATTGGTGTGCGGATGGCGGGTGGTCTTGAATTTGCGATAAAACTGCCCTTCCACCGCCGACACGTTGACGATGTGCTTGTCGCGCTCGGGGGTGCGCAGCATCAGTGGTTTCAGCCGCGCATTGATAATGAACGGCGCGATCGCATTGACCAGTTGCACCTCGAGCAGTTCGACCGACGGCACTTCATCCAGCTGCAACCGCCATGAGTTGCGCCCGCGCAGGTCGATCTGTTGCAGGTCCTGATCGAGCCGGCCTTGCGGGAACAGATGCGATTCCGCGAGGTAATCCTCAAATAGCCGACCTCCAGACATCTGCGCCGACGGCAGCACATCGCCGAGCAGGCCCGGCACTTCGCGGCCGGCGGCGAGCGACTGCGTTGCCGACACGAAGCCGTCCGGCGGCGGCGCATCGTCGCGTGCCAGCAGGCGCCGCAGGTGCGCCGGCATGTGGTCCGCAGCGGCGGTCTCGCCTTGCATCATGTGCGCATAGAACTCCGGCGGCCGGCGCACGGTCTGGCAGGCATTGTTGATGATGTAGTCGAGACGGCTCGCGGGTGGCCAGCAGGTCGCGTGCAAAACGCCTCGACGCTGGGCGTGTGGCGCAGGTCCAGGCCATGGATCTCGAGTCGATGCGACCAGTCGGCGAAATCCGGCTCGCCGCCGTAACGTTCTGCCGAGTCGCGCGGAAGCGTGTCGTCACGACCAGGTGTGCACCGCAGCGCAGCAGCTTCCAGCCGGCCTGGTAGCCGATCTGACGCGGCCGCCGGTCAGCAGTGCGACGCGACCGCGCAGGTCGGCCAGTTCGCTGCGCTTGGCGAAATTGAACTCGGCGCAGTCCGGGCACATTTGGTCGTAGAAATGATGGATACGCGTGTACTTCTGCTTGCACACGTAGCAGTGTTGCCGCACCAGGGATTCGCGGGGTGCTTCATCGTCGATTGCATCCGCAGCCTTGAACCCTTCCGGCGGGAAGATGTTCGGCGTCGTGATCACCGGCGCGCGGCGCAATGCGCGAATACCGGTCGCGTGCAGCACGCCGTCATCGTTGCGGAGCTTCGTTCTCAGCTTCTGTTTCAGCGCGGCCTTGCGGCTTTGCCGGCGCGCGGTCGGATCGGGCAGATAGACATTGCCAACCCCTGGTGCAAGCGCATGCGTTCTTCGCTGGGCAGCTTTTCGATCAACGATCCGTTGTCTGCGATCTGTTCGAGCACCGCGATCGCAGTGCGGACATCGCGCAGAAAAATATCGTCAGCGCAGGTTTCTGGTTCGGGTTTGTCAGTCACAACAGCGCCTCATTGGGTGAATTGCCCATCTCTTTAGGGATAGTAAAATCCGGTTCCTCCCGAGAATCTGTGGGCGGTCTTCGGCTTTTCTGAGTCTACGAGACGAGTTGCCAACCGCGACGGTCGGCCGCAAGCGCCGACCGTCCGCCGCTGTGGACCGCTCTGCGCTGCGGGGCAACGATCAGTCGCCTGGAGTTGTCAGGTCGTTGAGGCTTGGCCATGTCGCCGGTCGAGACGTCAATCGGATTGGGCTGGCGTAGTATGGAACGGAGATCTGCGCAAAAGCGGAGACGCGTGGCGACATCACCGATTCGTTGGCAGCAAGTGGCAACTGATTCACCAGCAAGAACGCCAGCGCTACCAGCTCAACGCCTACCGCGTACTGCTGACGCGGGCGCGGCAGGGCATGGTGCTGGTGGTGCCCGAAGGTTCACCGCACGATCCGACGCGCGCGCCGGGGTGTTACGACCAGACCTGTCGCTATTTGGCATCGCTCTGGGTGCGCAGCCTGGATTGAGGGTGGGTGCAGCAAATCGCGAAGGACTGCGTGTGTCGAGGGCGGCGATCAACTCGTGCACGGTGGCAATGACGCGCAGGCCGTGCACGCATAGCCGGTGGCAGCTCGCAGCAGCGCCGAGGCCGGGACGCGTTGCTGGCAGCGCGGGCAGGCGATGTCCGGAGCGCCGAGGAGCAGGTCCAGGCCGCGGCGCAGTGCGGCGGCGTGGCGACTGTGCTTGCGCTCGGGCGACTTCAGCGTGAACGACCAGCCGATCCAGGGGCCAGCGGGGCTGTAGCTGAACTCCCAGTCGTAGTGCTGCCCGCCGATGAGGCAGGCCGACAGCGGCGTGTTGCCGATCCACGGGCTGTCCATGATCGAGCGGTACACGACTGCGGGATCGAGCCGCGGGCGCGCAGCGTCGGCGCTGTCGCTGATGCACAGTTCGAGAACGATCTCTGCGTCCTCATGGCGCAGACGCAGGCCTTCGCGCGAGGTGCTCATTCCGGCTCCGGGTCGGGTCCGCGGGCGAGCATCGATCGGCTCGCGGGCGCGGTCAACTGCGGCCATGAAGCCGATGCAGTCGGCACCGACTCTCCTGCCGCGCGGCGCGATGGTCGGGCCGCTGGGTCGCCGGGCGTCGCGATTCTCGATCGGCGTCTCAGCGCATGGGACGCGCTCGTGGCTACCACCACGAGCGCGGCGGCAGGGTCCATAGTGCGGCGTAGATCCACCAGATGCGGGTGAGGTCGTCGCCGGGTAAAAGCCGAAGGCGAAACCGGCGCCGGTGGCCTTGACGGTGGCATGCATCGGCAGCAGCACGCTGCCGCGGGCACCGAGGCACAGGCGCGACAGCACCGGCGTGGCCGCGAACACCGCGATCAGGAACGGGGCGATGTGCGGGACGCAATCCGTGGCCGAGCAGCGGCGGGGTGCCACAGCGCCCAGATCGCGCCGAGCACGAGATCAAGCGGTCAGCGGAGCGAAACGCTACCGCAGACGCGGCAGAAAGCCGCGCCAGCCGGCCTCGCCGAGGGCGACGAACAGCAATGCGATCAGGAAAGTGTCGAGCATACCGGGCCAGTGCGCGAGCTGGTCAGCGCGTGGCCAGGCGCGCCGAGCGCAGCGTTCGCGACCACGACCATCACCACCACCGCGGCCGGCAAGCCCAGGGCCAGCGCATACCAGCGCGCGCCGACTCGCGCGCGCGCCATCCCGGAACAGCGCCTTCACCGCCGGCCAGCCGCTGCCAATGGCGAGCACCAGCAGCGCGGCCGCGAACGGTCCGAGCGGGTTCGGCCCGCTGCCGCGACCCTGTGCCAGCGCGATCAGCCACGGTACCACGACAACGCGAACGCGAGCGGCAGGAAACAGGCCAGTGGCCAATCGTGAACCAGGCGGCGGATGGCATACATCGGAGCCCCAATCGTGGCGCCGCGCGGTGGCGGCGGTCGTCGGCTTCGATGCCACTGCAGGCGGCGGGGTTGCGTGTGACCGATGGCCTAGCGACGGGCCGTATGGCAGCACTACAGCGGGCACAGGTGCGCAGCGACATCGCGGCTGGCCTTGCCCCTGCAGCCGGCGGTGTCGGCGAACTCGGGCCAGCGGGCGATGGCGGCGTTGACGGCCTCGCTCATTGCCGCGGCGCGCGCTACCGACACATGTCGTATGCAGTCTGCTCGCAGCTGGCATGCAGCGGGGCGGACTGCGTTGCGCAACCGATGCCGCCGGTCTCGGTGAGTTCAAGCTGGTGCGCGAGTTCGGGATCCCCCTTGGCGCGTTTCAGGAACCGGCGCAGGCACTTGTCGACGCGCGCCTGATAGCCGTCGGCGCAGGCCTGCAGCGCGGCGCTGCGCTGTTCGGCACCGGTGCAGGTGGCGGCCGCGCCGGTGGCAGGCGGGTCGCCTGGAGACGTCGCATCGTAGGGCCGTACCGGCGCGTTGATGCCGATGCTGCAGTCGCGCCAGGCATCGAGCAGGGCGGCGTCGTAGCGGGCGGTGTCGGCCGGCGTGCCGCGGCGCATCGCGATCAGCGCCGGCTTGCCCAGCGGTTCGACGACGCACCTGCTCTCGGCGCCTGCAGGCAGCAACTTGCCCCACCAGCTGCCGAGTTCCTGCGCGCGCAGTGCCGGCACCTTCTGGTCCTGCTGGTAGATGCCGAGCAAGACGCCGGCCTGGATCGCCGAGAGCAACTGCGAGGCCTCGACGCGCTGCAGCGGCGTGCCCTTGAACAAGCGGAACAGCGCGTACTGCGCCTGCACGTCGATGCGTGCATCGAGCACGTCTTTCGCGGTCCACGGCGGCCCGGCAACTGGCGCTGGCGGCGCGGGTGGTTCCGACGGAGGCGGAGGCGGAGGCGGAGGCGGAGGCGGAGGCGGAGGCGGAGGCGGAGGCGGAGGCGGAGGCGGAGGCGGAGGCGGAGGCGGAAACAGCAGCAGGACGAACAGGCGAGAGGGGAGCAGGTTCATTTCAGTCTCCGGCCGGGCTCAGCAGGATGTGGTCGATGCCGACGAAGTGCGCGCTCGCCGCCGGATTGCGTCCGTTCACCATCAAGCTCAGCGGACGCGCGCCGCGCTGCATCGCGAAGGTGCCGAGTTCGACCACGAACGGTGCCTCGACGCCGGCAGCGTAGCCATCAAAACCGGTGCGTACCGGATGCTGGTCGACCTCGAACGCAAGCGCGCCGTAGTCGGGCGCGCGCGTCAGTGCGATGGCGACGCGCCAGGCGCCGTCCTGCGGTACGTCGATCTGCAGATCGAGCGTGGCGCCGGGCTCGGGGTCGCGCCAGAACAGTTGCGCGCCGCCGCTCCAGTGCGGGCCGAAGCCGGACATCGGCTGCGCGAAGACGCTGCCACCGGCAACACGCGCGGCGCCGCGTTCGAGCAGGGTCTCGGCCTCGATGCGGATCGGCGCCAGCGCAAAGTTCAGGTGACGCAGCTGCAGCGCGCCCTTGCTGGCGCGGGCTTCGGTCACGCGGCGCATCTCGACCGGCTGGGCGCGCTCATCCGCAGCCGCGCCGGCCACCGGCCCGCTCGCGGCCATCGGCCCGTCGAACACCGCATCGGCCTGCCAGGCTGCGATCGGCGCGCAGCGGTGGTTCGCTGAGCCGGCAGTACTTGTCGGCATTGGGATGGAACGCGCTGCGGCAGGCGGAATGCGCCGCCGGATCGGCGCAGTGGATGCGCAGCCCCGGCTTGCCGTTGACGGCATCGTCGATGGTGCAGCCGCGGTCCTTGAGCTTGCTGGCAGTGGCGATCAGCCACAGCGCTTCGCCGGCCACCGCCTGGCCGTACATCGGGCGCAACTCTTCGCAGGCGTCGGCCCACACCGTCGGCTGCACGTCGCGCGCGCGGCAGTTGCCGTCGGAAGCAGGTCTTGGCACCTCGGCGAACAGCATGCCGAATGGGTCCTTTCCGTACTTCTGGCG
>JADJFT010000005.1:207500-269354 GCA_016708465.1 Rhodanobacteraceae bacterium | reverse complement strand
GGTCGCGCCACCAGTACGCGGAGGTGGTGCGCGACCAGACCATCGCGACCTGGCTCGGCTGTCATCGCCGCGCCTTCGAATGGTTTGGCGGCGTGCCCGGCCGGATCATCATCGACAACCCGAAGTGCGCGATCACGCGCGCCTGTAACCGACCCGAGCGTGCAACGCGCCTATGCCGAAGTGCGCCGAAGGCTGTGGCTTCAAGATCAGCCCGTGCCCGCCGCGCGATCCGCAGAAGAAGGGGCATCGTCGAGTCCGGCGTGAAGTACGTCCAGCACGCAACTTCCTGCCGCTACGCGAGGTTTCGCGATCTCGCCGATGCCAATCGGCAGATCCGGAATGGGTGCTCGGCACGGCCGGTACGCGCAACCACGGCACCACGCGCGAGCAGCCGCTGGCACGCTTTGCGACCGAGCGCAGCTTGTTGATCGCGCTGCCCGCGCATCCACCGAGGTCGCGACCTGGGCCCGGTCACGGTGCATCGCGATGCACACGTGCAGTTCGAGAAAGACCTTGTACTCGGTGCCGTTCCGCTGATGGGCCAGCAGCTGTGGCTGCGTGCCACTGATCAACTGATCCAGATCTATCGCGAGCAGGAACGGGTGGCCACGCATGCGGACCTCGTCACATCGGCGCTCGACCGTGCGCGATCACTTGCCACCAGACGCATTGGCCTGGGCCATGGCCGATCCGCAGCATTGCCTGCGCGAGGCGAACGCATCGGACCGCACTGCCACGCGCTGATCCAGCGCCTGTTTGCGAATCGCGTGCTCGACCACCTACGCGCTGCACAAGGCGTGATCCGGCTGGAGAAGCAGCGCGGCAGCGCACGCCTCGAAGCGGCCTGCGAGCGCGCACTCGCGTTCGACGATCCGCGCTATCGCACCGTCAAAACCATCCTCGCCAAAGGCCTCGACCAAACCAGCGCAAGCAACGGCTGACAGCCTCGCTGACACCTACACCCGCGGCGGCCGCTTCAGCCGTCGTCCTTCCTGCACTGAAGGAACACCGATGAACCCGATCCCCGCACTCTCACCGCAACTCAAGCAACTGCGCCTTTCCGGCATCCTCGACTCGCTCGATGCCCGCAACCGCCAGGCCATCGACAGCCATCTCGCCTACACCGAGTTCCTTGCGTTGCTGATTCAGGACGAAGTCGCTCGGCGCGAAAGCGCAAGCTCGCCACGCGCCTGCGGCGCGCGGCCTTTCGTGCCGAGAAGACGCTGGAAGGCTTCGACTTCGATCGGCTGCCCAAACTCAACCGCGCGCTCGTGCACGATCTTGCCACCGGCCGTTATCTGCACGAAAGGCGCCGGTCTGATCGTCGGTCCCTGCGGCACCGGCAAGGTCATCTCGCGCAAGCGCTCGGTCACGCGGCCGCGCGCCCAGGGCTTCGATGTGTTGTTCACGACCCAAGCGCAGTTGACCGGCACCTTGCATGCCGCACGCGCCGTCGGCACCTACGAGCGCAAGCTCCAGCAACTCACCCCCGCGTCGATCTCTTGATCATCGATGACCTCGGACTCAAGCCGCTGCGCGCTCCCGCACGACGAGGACCTGCATGAACTGATCGGCGAGCGTTATGAACGCGCCAGCACCCTCATCACCAGCAATCTCGACATCGATGGGTGGCCCGACATCTTCCCGGCCAACCGCGTCATCGGCCTCGCCACCATCGATCGTCTGCGCCACGGCGCCTACCGCATCGTCCTCGACGGTGACTCTTACCGCACCCCGCGCGACCCCGAAAAACCGGTCAAATCGGCAGTTGCAAAACACCCCAAAAACCCGCATCCTGAGACCCCGTTCCGGCCCCGTTTTGCCCACCCAAAAGTGGCGCCATTACGGCGATCATCGGTGGCGCCATTAGGGCGGTCCGTGACAGCAACGCCGGGGGTCTTGCTCAAGCGGTTACCGGTCGCGATCAACCGAAACGAGCGGTCACGATCGCCGAAATACGCACCGCGAGGATGACCCAACTCAACCGCTCGACCGCACTGGCTTCCCATGCTCCGGAATGACCTGCGACGAACTGGCTTCTCATGCTCCGGAATAGTGGCTTCCCATGCTCCGGAATGCTGGCTGCTCATGAACCGGAATCTCCACCTGCCCCTTTGATCCAAGATTCAAGACCTGACCCCTTGCTCTTACTTTTCTTGTCATTTTGACTTGGCGTAGTGCCACAGCCTAACTACCCAGTACGCCTGAAACGAAAAGCATAGCAAATATATAAAACACCATAGGAATGTTCCAAATGAATTCGACGCCTGAAACGAGTTTGCATAGAGGTTAAGCCCAGTGGTTGCGACAATCACTTCGTGAACCCCGACAACAATGAGAGAACATGGCGCTGACAGCCACAAAAGCGCGTGCTGCACCCATATACTGGCCTCTGACTCAGCAACGTAAGCGCTCAAGAGACCTGCGGCAATAGTCGAAGTCAAAATAGAGGCGAGGATCCAGTCTCGAAGGAAATGCACCCTCATTTGCTCTCCTTCTTGGCGGCGCATTCGGCCCCACATCTCAGCCATGTATCCCACGCCCACTCTTGGCAATCGGTGCCCTGCGGCCCGATTGCATATCGAGGGCGCGGCTCCTTGATTTTCTTAAGTAGACAATCCTCAAAACACCGACCACCTCCGTCATCCTTAAACTGGTGACATTCATTCGGCGAAAACTTGTCCGCACTGTCTCGACCTGGATTGCTAAATGGATTCCCATCGTTTGTGTCGGGATCGGTGGCGTGGTTCGATGGGGTGCTGCAGGCACATGGAAGGAGATTACCTCCCTACGCGGACATCGACTAAGGCGAAGGCAAGCCGGAACGCATCGCCCACAGACCAAGAAAACTGGCAGAAACGGAGTATTCAACTACCCCGACCGCGCCGATTCCAAAACCAGTAAGCAGCTCCGACGCCGGCGACAGCAAAGATCAAGCGAATGATCCCGAATCGAAAATTGCCGTGGTACATGGAATCGGCGGCGAGCCCCAGCCACAACAGTGAAGCGAAGAGGAGAGCCTTCGAGTAGATCATCAATAACTCCTATCAAGCGCATAGCACTCAATTACGCAACTCACGCGTCTAGTCAGATCGAAAGCAGGAACCCCGACGAAAACAACTACCGCGCAAGCGCCACCCGCCGTCACGGCTCCGCCGATTGCAACCGCGCCAGCTGCTGCGCCGGTCCCGGTGCTGGCCAAACTCGCCGTGGCCACGCCCTCGCGGAATAGCGTATTACCGCCCCCGAGAATTGTCGTCTGGTCAACACATCGCGCATAACATGAACACTCAAGGTTCCCGCAGGGCGGCGGCGGGTTCGGCATGCATCCCCACACATCATGCTTGTAGGTGCCGCTGCGGCATGGCCTCAACCCATCCGGATCGGCGAAATCGAGCGGCTGCGAGGTGACGTACGAAAAGGTGCTCACGACAAGCGCCGTCTTCGATCAGGGAGTCTACTGCTTGATCCATTTTGTCAATTTTTCGTGGAAAACGTATCCTATGAACAACCAGAAACAAAAGTAGAGTGGATGGAGGATCAGCCAATGGAGGTTGGGTTCAGCAAACATGTCAATTATTGCGCCCACAAAAATCGCCAACACCGCCACCGTGAACGCATATTTCAATCTATGCATCTGAGACACTCCATCGCCCCAAACTATTGTCAACAACACTCTGTTTTCGCATCTGTGACAACGCTTTGTCCAAAATAGATTCCGGCAGACAAGTCAATTCCGAAGTAGGGGCCACAGGAAGTGGAGTAGAGATGGCCAAAATTCATGTAGAGCATGCTCCTCCCGCACCGATTACGCTAGCAATTCCTATCATGAAAGCGCTGCCGTTGGCCGCATCTTCCGAAGGACATTCGTAGTAGTCCATGAAAGACGTAGAGGCGCCCCCGCCCGTGTATTTGATTCCGATGCCACCAGCAACGAAAGAAGCGTACCCAGAAATTTTTACGCGCCGCTTGCATTTGCATTCCGA
The DNA here is from genome assembly GCA_016708465.1 of Rhodanobacteraceae bacterium. Lineage (GTDB taxonomy): Bacteria > Pseudomonadota > Gammaproteobacteria > Xanthomonadales > Ahniellaceae > JADKHK01. Next base: position 265,368 of record JADJFT010000005.1, on the reverse strand, counting down.
AACCAGTTCGAAACCCAAGATTGCGCCTCCGATTCCGTCAATCGCGGCACCTCCACCAACAGTTCCAGACCAATTGACGAGGCCGGAAGGATCACTCTTCTGCGTTGGCGCAGAGTTCACGTACGAATAGGTCGAAATGCCGCCTTTCAGGCCTAGTGGATCACTCTCCACATACCTCCCCGTCCCCGGCTCGTAATCGCGGAAGTAATTGTAGTTGACTATTCGCTTCGGAATGACAATTCTGACTTCCTGTCAGGCGATGAACTTGAGCCACGTGCCAATAATGAGCACTGCGATGCAGACGACATAACCGGCACCGCTGAGCGTCGCAAGGGCACTGAGCAAGCCTCCTGCGAGCCAGGCGCAACGCATCGCCGCAAGTGATCGAACCATCTCGCATGGCATGTTCGGAGGAAGCAGATCCAGCGACGAAATGGGTCTCAATTCTTCATTCGCCATTCTCCGCGCGACAACTATCATGGCGATTCGGCCAAGTACCGAGAAAATCAGCCCAAAAATTCCGACGAAGACTAAGATTTCCATCACTGGCCCGGTTCGCACTTCGATTCACAGTCAACCCAGACCACATTCTCCAACTCGGAGTTTCCGAGCGGGTAGGCATAGGCCGTCGCATCAACGCCGCCCTGCGCGCCCCATCCGGGGCTAGATGTCGCTCCGCCAAGCGTCACGGTCGAATAGGCAGATCCACCACCGAGCGACGCACCGGAGCCAGTCATCGAAGCGCTTCCATTGAAAACTGTTGGCACGATGTCGTTGAGGCCTTCTTCAAAAATCGCATTCGAAATAGTATAGGTAATTGGCGCGCCCAGTCCCAAGCCGAAAAAGTTGGATGCTCAACTCATTCCTGAACTCAAAGTTGAAAACGTTCTAATCCCATCAGTATTACTACAAGCACGACGCCCGCAAATACGCTCTCAACTGGCGATAAGGAATAGTGGCGTACCACGGCATTCAGAACTATACAGCCGAGAAAAATTGACAGGACCCGAATTGAGCGCCGTCTCATTGACCTCCTTTGTGGAGATACCGCTGAGAAATCAACTTCACCGACATCACGTTGTTTTCGTCGAGACATACCTCCCACACCTCCTCAATTACATCACCGGGATAGATGGTCGGCGGAGTCACCGCAGCGGCGCAACCTAGATCAGCTCCCACAGCTGTACCAACCGAAAGACCGGCGGACCAGCCACCAGTTATGTCGCCTACGACACCACCGAAAGCCGCGCACAAGAAATTCGAATTAACTCCTGCTGCAGTGTTAGCGCTTTCCGCAGCCTCCCGGTCTGGAAAGGACCACACGAGCGTGTATCGGAAGCACTTGGGCTCACACTTTTTCTCTGGCGGATTTGGTGAAAAGCCGTCGTCCAAGCCTGACGGATCCGAATTTTGCAAGGGATTTGAATGAACGTACGAATACGTACTCATTCCCGCGTGTAGACCAATCGGATCACTCTCCACATACCTCCCCGTCCCCGGCTCGTAGTCGCGGAAGTAATTGTAGTTGAGCCCCGACTCCGCATCGTGGATCTGGCCTGGGAAGCGCATGTTGAAGACGAAGTGGGTGCCGTCGGCATCCGGGTTGGTGTTCGGGGCGGATTCGCCGAAGGGGTCGTTGAGCAGGTCCCAGCGCCACACGGCGACGTCGCGGGTGCGGTCGATGACCTGGCGTGGGGTGCCGAGGTGGTCGGGTTCGATGTAGTGGAGCACGTTGTTGCGGATCACACCCACCGGCTGCCCGTCCATCCAGATGATTTCGCTGGTTGTGGTCGTGGCGCCGTCTACAAATTGCTCGACCAGCAGATGGCCGGCTTCGTCGAAGAGGTAGTTGGTGGTCTTGATCACGCCAAATTCCTCATGGACCTTGCGTACGCGTTCTCCGCGGCCGTTGTATTCGAAGCTCACGCCGGCCAAGCCGAGAGAAATGCTCGACATCCGGTTCCGTGCATCGTAGTTGATCGTCTTACTATTTCGAATCGTCGTATTGCCATTGTTGTCGTAGTAGCGCGGGGTTGCACCGTCACCGCCGTCATCCCGAGCAACCAGCCCCCGCTCGCCGTCGACGACTTCGCCGAAACGAACCTGTTCACCATCCAGCTCAATGTCCTGACCGCTCCTGTCCCCACCGGATACCCCTGTGGATAACCGTACCGACTTGAATCAGAACCCCGTACCGGCTTGAACCGGAATGCCGTACCGACTTGGATCAGAATCCGCGACCATCCGCGATTCCGCCGGCAACGAGTCCACCGCCACCGTAACCATCAACGTCCTCGACTGACCCCCGGGTCACACCGCACCCAAAAAACCCGGTCCTCAACAGACCGGGGGGTTTTCTTTGCTTCTCAGCTCAAATCGAGACACTACTCTGGACGAATGAGCTCTTTCGTACCGTCACTCTTGTCGATAAATACAAACCAAATCCAAGGATGGTGCACGCCCTTCGCGACAGCCTCGATCGAGAAGACAAACTTGTCGCCACAGTCGGCACCACCTTCGACGACTACCTCGCTTACAGATGCGCTGACTTCCGCAAGAAAGTACTTGCGGATGTCTTGTGCCAGGGATGCTTCTTCAACGCTTCCAAGTCGGGAACAACCTTCTGGGAGGGAGAAGTCGCGCCGAAGGTCCGTAGAGCGCGGCTCACACCCTGTAAAGAACGCGGCCAGAAAAACTACCATCCATATGCGTCGCATTTGTATCTCGCGATGTAGAAATTGGCTTTCTGGACATACGCCTCTGCGTCAGCTTTGCATGAATCTGTAAGGCATTGCTCACTGACCAGCAACCACTCATGTCGTGAGGTCATGCCGTTTGTCGCTTGTTTCGTCAACCCATCAAAGGACATCGCCATGAATCGTGTCGTTTCACAGATCCTGTCATTTTCACTGATTGCGCTCGCTGGCGTCGGCATTGGATGGGGTGGGGTAACGCTTATCGGACGAGTTAACGCGGGCGCATCGGTTCGGAAGGGCGACTACTCGTCGGTGCTGAACGCGGCGAAATCTCCGTTCGTACTGATGTCGTCATCCACCTGTCCATATTGCCGAAAGGCGAAGGCGTTCTTGAGCTCGAACCGCATTCCTTACGTCGTATTCGAGATCGATCAATCAAAGGCTGCCGCTCGCCTTCAAGAACGCCTCAAGTTTGATGGGGTTCCGGTTCTATTGACAAATTCGAGCGCCATTGTCGGCTTCGACGAAAAGAGCTATGGCAATTTAGTGGGCAAAAAAACGTGGTGATGTCGTGATCCTCTGCCAGAGGCCGCTTACATGAATACCCCACAATCGGGGTAAATCGAAGGACAGGTAATGACAATTAATTTGAGTCTGAAAGCACTACTGCTGGGTCTCGCGATCGGCGCATCCTCGGTGATGGCTCGCCCACCATCCGGAACGATTTGCACGTTCACCTGCACGAGCTTGTCGTGCACCAGTTGTATTGCCGCTTGTGGCGGCAAATTTTGGGAGCAATGCTACATCCATTGCCTGACAAATTTCGGCGTTTGCAAGTAGATCACTTTGATCAATTGCTGGCTGGCAGAATCTGCCGGCCAGCAATTGGCGCGACTATCGAATCGCAACGCCATTTAAGTGAATGGTGCGTTCTTTTTCACTTCTCGATGATGTAGTTCAAGCTCGCGCGCGATTGTTCGCCGTTGGTGGCTTCGAACTCGATGTCATCACGGATGAGATAGCGGACGATCAGCACGCTGCCGCGACGCGCGAGCCCGATGCCATAGCCGATAAACAGCTTGGGCGTGAGGTATTTACCGATGGTGAAGGCTTCGGTGCCACGGGCCGCGTCGCCGGTGATGCCGATCTCGGCACCGAGATTGCTGGCGAGCAAATCGCCCCCGATGGTGCCCAGTGCGAGCGCGGCGTTCGACAGGCGCTGACGGTCCGCACCGCTGACACCGCGCAGGTTACGACCGGTAACCAGCAAGGCCAGCGCTTCTGATTCCGGCAAGGCTGGGCGCGAGTAGATCTCGGTCCGCGGCGTGCGCGCCGTGCCGGTCACACGCACGCCAGCAACGGCACTGCCAGCCTTGCGCTCGGCTTCAATATCGAGCGTCGGTTCGTCGAGCGGACTGTTCGCGAACAACACGCGACCACGGCGGATGGTCAAGCGCTGCCCATACGCGGCATAGCGACCGCTTACTTGTAATTGGCCCTGCCCATAGGCGTTGTCACCACTACGTTGAAGCAGCCGCAGGTCGCCGCGCAGACGCCCATCAAAGCCGTAGCCGGTCAGCTTGGCCTGTTCGCCAAATGCCAGCGTCACATCGGCGCTCCAACGCTCGGCGTCGGCCGCGTCCACCGCTTCGGCATCAATCACAACGACATCGCTGCTCAAGGCAGTCGGTGGCGCCAATACTTCGGCATCAATACGTGCTTCGGGAATCGCAACGCGACCGCCGAACAACCAATCGTGCTCGCGTTGTTGCAAGGTCAAGGCCGGACTCACCACCAAACGCAGTGCCGGCGTATCCGCCAACACCGCATTCTCGCCGCTCAATGCAAAGTGCCACGGCGCGTGCGCCTCAGCGCCACGACCGCCGTCGAGAATCAGTTGCCCACCCTCGGAAGTGATCGCGCCGCGCACGATGATGCCGGTCGGCACCGCCGCGATCGCCAGCGCACCGTTGCTCAACTCCAAGCCCAACTCAGGAAGTTCGGCGGCGAATCCGGTTACCGCGAAGGCGCCGCTCCACTGCGGGCGCTCCAGCCCGCGGCCACGGAACTGCATGTCGCCACTCATATCGCCGCGCGGCGACGCGAACTGCGAGGTAAAGGCTTCGATGACATCGAAGCGATGCACACTCGCATGCACGTCACCTTCGTACTGCCACTCGCCATTGGCAAGGGTCAAGCGACCGCTCGACGAGACCTTGCCTTCGGGGCGCAGCGTCGCGCTTGCTGACCACGTGCCGACGCCGGCATCGACGTTCAGATCGAGCGCAAAATCGCGATAGCCGAGGTCAAGGTCAGGGCGCTCGTCAACGCGCATCGCACCCTCGGCGCTGTCGAAACGCGCATTCAATGCGACCAGGTCACCAGCAGACAGAGTGAGATCGGCACTGCCCGACAGTCGTGCTTCGGTAGCGAATGGTGCCTTCGGTGCGAACAGATGTGTTAGCGGTTGCAGATCGAGCGCGACGATTTCCACGCTGGCATCGACGCGCTCGGCAGCCTGCACGAACTGCACACACACACGACCGCCGGCCTCGTTCGCGAGGCAACTACGCGCCAATGAAAATCGCCCGGCATGCCAAGATAATGCCGCTGGTTCATTCAGTGACGCGCGCAGTTCTGGCGCGAGCAGGTCAAGCCCCAGCAGCCGCCCGCGCCATGCATTTTGCGCACTCAAGCCACCTTCGGCCACGATCTGTAGCTGGCGCGCACCGGCCTGCACATCAAGATCAACCCGATGCGCGGCGCGCGTTCCATCGACACCGATCTGCACTCGTTCAAATGATTGCTCACCCAGCGCAAGTCCACGCAATGTGCCTTGAATCACTACCGCGGCAGCGACGTCGTTGCCGCCCCGACCTTGCACCCGGCCCTGCGTCAGCGTGAACTGCGGCATCACGATGTCTGCTGCATCGACCTCGATCTGCCAGTCGTCGTCGATGCTGACATCGGCGCGCACGCGGCCATGCCCTTCGGGCATCAGGTCGACCAGATCCGGCGTATCGAATTTCACCCGCAACGGCTGTTGCAGCGATGCGCGCACCACCTGTAGCGACGATGCGCCCGCCGCCAGATTCACATCGGCGGTGGTCAAATCGCCCTCGAGCAAAGACACCGTGCCGGTGCCGTGCAAGCTGCGTTCGCGCAACATCCCGGCCAATTGCTCGATCACCAGTTCGCCGCTCAGACCGCGTTCGCCGAAGCCGCCGTTCCAGACCAGATCCGCATCGATCGCACCCGGCCAGTCCGGAGCGAACAAGGCCGGATCGAACTGCGCTAGGCGCACGTTCAACGTCGACGCCACCGCGGTCAAGACGCCGTCGAGATGCAGGCTGCTGCGACCGGAGACGAGTTGCAGATCATCGACCCGCCATTCACTGCCCTGCTGGGCAATGTGGCCATCAAGCACCGCCGCTGGCCAGCCCTCGCGCTCCAACTTCAACGCCGGCGACAAGCTCATCGCGGCGCGAGAGCCCGACAGCTTCACGCTGCCGGCGATACGCAGGGGCGGCGCAGCGTCCGTCGCCAGCGATAGCGCTGTGCTGGCGAGATCGAGCGCCAGCGGTGCCGCAGCATCGAACGGTACGCGCCCTTGTAGCGTGATTCGACCTTGCGGTGCCGCAAGATCGAACGACGATGGCGCGATCAGCAGGGCGTCGTCTTCGATACGCGCAACCGCCTCGATCGACGCCAGCCGCAGGCCGTCGTACATCGCGTCGCCCTGCACCCGGAGCACGCCGCGCTGTGCCTGCAGTTGCAGTGACGCGGCAATCGGCGTTTCGCTTTGCCAGCGTTGCTCAGGCACCTGCACGAACGCATTCCAGTCTTCGATACCGCGCACCTCGGCGAGTGCAATCGCCGCGATCACCGGCTGCTGCAGCGCCAGCGTCAGACTAGTGACGCCGCGAATGGTGCGCGCTTCAAGTGCGCCCACGATGACTTGCTCGGCCTGATGGATCGCGACATCAAGACGCGCTGATTGCACCGGCAAATCGCGCTTCAGGTCGAGCGCGATGGCGCCGTCAATGCGTGCCAGCGCGGAGACAACGTGCAAGTTCTCCAGTGCCACGGCATTTCCCTGCATCGTGACCCGCGCATCGATGCGATCAACCGTCTGTCGCTGCTCGCCCTGGACGATGTCCACTGCCGAAATATGCAAGCGCTCGATCTGCACATCCGGCAACACCAGCGCAGCGGAGTTCGTGGTTTTTGCACCAGCGGCGGGCGCACGCAGTTCAACGCCAACGCCAGCAGCATCGACCGAACGCAGCCGCAATGCACCACGCCACAACGGTGCCAGGGCGATATCGACGCGCGCTTCGCGCAGCGTGATCGCGAGCGCCGGCGTGTCGATGCGAACGCCCTGCACAGCGATGCCCGACCAGATGCTGCCGTGCACCGACATCACGCCAATACTGCCATCGGTGGGTAACGCACGTGCGGCGATAAAGCGCAGCCCACTGTTCGAGAACAATAGCCACGCGAGCACGATTGCAAACAACGCGAGCAGCATCCAGATCAGTCGGCGCGTGCGCTTCACAGGTCGGGCCCTGCCGAAAGATGCAACTGCCAGCCGCCAGAGATCTCGTCAAAACCATGCGCGATATCGATGCGAATCGGGCCGACCGGTGATTGCCAACGCACACCGGTACCGAGTGCAAATTCAAACCGTGGTTTGCCACGAGACCAGACATCGCCGGCATCGATGAAACCGGCAGCACTCCAACCGGGCATGAACTCGCGTTCGTATTCCATCGAAGTGGTAGCCAAGTAACGCCCGCCGATGGCCAGACCCTGCTCGTCACGAGCACCGAGATCCTGATAGCCATAACCACGCACACTGCGATCGCCACCGGCAAAGAAGCGTAGCTCTGGCGGCAGCCGCGCGAAGTCCTCAGTGGCGGTGGCGCCAAGCGTGATCTGTGCGATCAAGCGCGCACCCAGACCGGCCGGCATGATCCCTTTGACGGTTGCCCGCCCTTGCAGCAGCGCGATATCGCTCAACACACTATCGCTCGCAGCGAGCACACGCAGATCGAGTGACGCGCCACGGTGCGGATGCACGCGGTCCTCGGCAAACACACGCTCATAGTGAAATTCGGGATAGACGACACGCGCACTTTGCCGGGCTTGACCCGGACTGCGCGCGCCCACCAGAAAACTGCCATCGAGTACATTCAATGACGCCTGCGCGTACCAGTGATCACCGCGCGCGACAGCATTGCCGCTGAGCAAGAACGAGCGCGCATCGATGTTGTCGGTCTGCTCGTCTTGCCAGCGGGTGGCGATGGTGTAGCGCGAGATCTTCGCGGCAAACTGTGGCAGTGCGTATTCGGCATACAGTGCAGAGCGCCGTTGCGCCAGTTCGGCCTCACCGAAGAACTGATGACCACGGGCATTGACCCAACGCCGCTCGATGCCGCCACGCACACCGGCACCTTCGTCGGAGCCGTAGGACACGCCGGCAACATAACGTGTGCGTGAATTCGGGCTGAGCTGCACAGTCAGCGGCACGCGCAGGGTGGCTGGATCGATGTCGCCCTGACTGATTTCGATGTGGTCGAAGTAGTTGCTTGCTGCCAAGGTCTGTTGCAGCGCTTCGACGCGCGCTTGATCGAAACGATAGCCATCGGGCCAGGGCACGAAGCGCTGCATCAAACGGTCGTCGAATTGTGCACCTAGAAATTGCACCTTGCCGAGAAAATGGCGCGTACCGGATTCGTATCGCAGCACGATGCGCGCACTGGCCGCAGCGCGATCAATCTCGACGCGACGCTCGACCAGTCGTTGCGTCAAATAACCACGGCGCAGCAGCGCGCGCTCGATCGCAGCCTTGCTGGCTTCATAGACACGATGGTCGAAGGCTTCGCCGATCGCCGGTGCGAAGTCGCTGATCAGCCCACCGATGCGTTCATTGCGCATCGCCGCACCAGAAATGGTTACGTCGATGGCGCGCACCCGCACCGGTTCGCCGAGCGCGACATCAAGGTGCACCCGATAGCGCCCGTCCGCCAACGGATCAAGCCGAACTTGGGTCGTTGCGGCGTAATAACCGAATACCTCCAGCGCTCCGTCGACTTCGCCTTCGATCTGGCGCAGCAACCGTTGCAGGCGGCGTTCGCCAATGCTGCTGCGGTTACGGTAACTGGCCACTTCCAGCGCCGGCAATACGGCCGCTGTCTGTTCTTCGTCGAGGCCGTTGATCTCGAGAGCGACCACACCCGGCGCAATTGCCGAGCCCGGGCGCGCAGCCACCGTCGACACCGCCGCCAACAGGCCAATGATCAGTACGACAAGGAAGATGAAACGCCAGCGCATCTGGCAAGTGTCCGTGATCCGATACGAATTCCCAAGCCTCATCGGTCACGGTCGCCGGTGTTCGGTCCTTGGCAACACGCAGGTGTCGGGCAAGTGCAGGTCAACCGCGATTGGCAAATGGTCAGACACCCGCAACGGCAGCACTTCGTAACGGCGCACGTCGATCGCAGTGGTGGTCAGTACTTGGTCAATGGAACGCAGCGGCTGCCAACTCGGAAAGCTCGGTGCGTTCGCTGCAGGACGCAACCGCGTGTGCATGAACAGCGGCGACAGCGAGCGGCTGTCGGGTTCGCAGTTGAAGTCGCCGAGCACGACGGCATGCATGCTGTCGCCGACCAGTTCAGCGATGAATTCGGCCTGGCGCAGGCGCGCTCCCGGCGTCAACGCCAAGTGCACGATGAACACACGCAAGGCGGCAGCCTCCTCACCGAAACGCACTTCCAGCGTCCCGCGACCAGGAATTCGCCCTGGCAAGCGGTGGTCGATGATGCTGCTTGGCGCGAATCGCGTCAGCAGCCCATTGCCGGGTTCGGCAAGCGCAAGCGCACGATTCCGCTGATGGCTCCAATAGGGAAGTCGGCGTTCTCCGCCAGCATCTGCACTTGGTGCTTGAAGCCGCTGCGCAGGCTATGGCTGTCGGCTTCTTGAAGCGCGACGACGTCGAAACCACGCGCCAGCGACGCGACCTGATCAAGATTGGCGCGCTTGCCACGATGCGGTAGTAGCGTCTGCCAACCGCGCGTAAAATATTCGCGATAGGCATTGGTCTGCGCGCCGGCCTGAATATTGAAGCTCAGCAGACGCAGGTGACGTTCGTGATCGCGCGCATCGGTCATGTCCCGATCATGCGTCCACTGCGCAATTTGGCAAGCAAAGAAACGAAATGTGATGTGTTCGAGATCAACCGGCCGCCGCCGCGGGCTGGGCCATTGCTGCAGTTTCCTTCGCGATCAGGAAGTCGGCGACGACGAACATTTGTGCATAACTGCCGGCTGATTTGGTGGTGATGCGGTACTTGCCGGCGACGATCAGCGTCGGCGTACCCTCCACCTGATAGCGCGGCACCATCAACTTGGCCTGCTTGAGCTTGGCGCCAACGCCGAAGCTGTTGGTCGCGGCCAGAAACTGTTCCGCGGTCTTGCCGTATTGGGCATAGACCTTGGCGGCATCGGCGAGCGTGCGCACTGAACGCTTTACTTGCACCGCATCGAACAGCGCTTGGTGTCCTTGCTCGGCGATGCCCAGCGCCGCGGCCGCGTAGTAGGCACGCGCAAACATTTCCCAGGTCGGATTGAATTGCACCGGCAGCAGCGTGAACTGGACGTTGGCCGGCTTGTGCTTGCGCCATTCACGCGCATGCGGCTCGAACGAGGCGCAGGCACCGCACGCGTAGCCGAACGCTTCGACGACTTCGATACGCCCATCGACTTTTCCCGGCTGGGCCGGAACGATCGGGAAGTAATGCGTACCGGACTGAAACCGTTCGACCATTCCCTGCGCACTAGCGACCAGAGGCATGACCGTGAACACGGTGAGAGCAAGCAGTCGAATCAGCATCGGGCGTTCTCCAGTGCAGGGTGAAGCGCTTCAGACGACACGGCAGCAGGCAAAGTTCCTGCTTCGGAACGCAGACGGGGCGCTCGCGCGCCCCGTTGGTATGCGGCGATACCGCCGTTAATCAGCTCTTGGCCGGTGTTGCAGCAACGGCTGGTTTCTTCGCCGCGATTTCCTTGGCAATCAGGAAATTCACCACGTCGAAGACCTTTTCCATGCCACCGGCAGATCCACCCGTGACGCGGTACTTGCCAGCGACGATGACGCTCGGCGTGCCATCGACGCCATAACGCGGAATGATCTGCTTGGCGCGATTGATCTTCATCTCGACGCCGAAGCTCTTGGTCGCGTCGAGGAACTGTTGCTCGGTCTTGCCGTACTTCGTATAGATCTTGGCGATGTCTTCGAGGTTGCGTACGTCACGACGCACATGCACGCCATCGAACAGATCCTGATGCGCCTTGTCGGCGATACCGAGCACTTCACCGGCGTAGTAGGCGCGTGCGAACGTTTCCCAGCTCGGATTGAAGACGGCAGGCATGTAGGTGAACGCGACCTGTGCCGGCATTTTCTGCTTCCAGGCCTGCACTTGCGGTTCGAAGTGGGCGCAGTGAATACAGGCGTAGCTGAATACCTCGACCACCTCGACCTTGTCGCCGGTGCTGGTCGGCTGCGGCGGATCGATCAGGAAGTACTGCGTTCCGGCCTGATAGGGCTCGACGCCAACCTGCGCACAGGCGGAGACCGAGACGAGAGCGAAGGCGGCAGTTGCCAGAAGGCGGGTCAGCATGGGGAAACTCCATCAAAAAGACAGTCGCGCAGGGAACGCGGCCCGGTATGGAACCCGGGCGCGGGCAAAAAGTTCCCGGCGATCAGGGTTGCGTCGCGGTCGACTGTGCGTCGGCACGGTTGTGCAGACCTTCCAGATACGACGAGATCGCAAGAATTTCCTCGTCGCTCAAGCGCGCGGCGATGTCGACCATCACCGCGTAGACCGGGTCCTTGAGCTCAAGTGCGCCGAGCGGGGTGGCCTTGAATCGATTGAGTGCAGCGGCCGCGTAGCCGGCATGCTGGCCGCCGATCGACGGATAAGTCGGGCCGGGCATGCCGTGACCGCTGGGGCCATGGCAGGCCATGCACGCCGGGATGCCGCGCGCGGCATCGCCACCGCGATACAGCTTGGCGCCGACATCGACGATCCGCTGGCCCTTGTGCGGGCTGAATTCGTTACTGATCAACGACTCGTCGGCGATACCGGCCTGAATCTTTTGGGTCGCAAAATAGGCACCGATGTCACGCATATCCTGCGGCGCGAGGCCAGCCGAAAAGCCAAACATGATCGCATTCTGGCGTACACTTTGCTTGAACAGCGTCAACTGACGCGAGGTGTAACCTTCATGCTGACCCGCCAGCTTTGGGTACATCGCATCGGCGGAGTTGCCATCAAGACCGTGGCAGGCGGCACACATCGCCGCTTTACCGGCACCGGCCTGAGCGTCACCCGGCTTGGCCTTGGCCAGCTCAGCGAAGGCGGCATTGACGGCCACCATTGGGTCAACTGGCGCAGCGACAACCGCTTCAACCGGTGCCACATCAGCAGCAGCGGGTGCAACAGCCGCCGTCGCAGCCTCCTGCGCCCAAATCGGCGCCGACATCGAAAAGGCGAACATTGCGAGAGAAAGACGCAGCTTCATGGCCATCAGCTCCAAGGAAATCCGGGGGCACACCCGCAACCCGGGCACGCGAAGACGGCGAGTTTACATGACGCCCGAGGAGGAATTCAGCCCGGTTCGGATCGTCCGCATCGGACCAATGGCACGCGGTCTTCAGATTGGCATAAGGATGTGCCGCGATAGTCGGTCCTGCACATCCCTCAAGGAGACGCATCGATGAACACCTTCACCCTCACCGGCGCCGTTCTGGCCAGCCTGATTTCCAGTGGCGCGGCGTTGGCCGACAGCGACTGCAACGATCCGGTGGCTGACTGGCAGCCGCGCGAAGTACTGCGACGACAACTGGAGCAGCACGGTTGGGAAGTGCAGCGAATCAAGGTTGATGACGGCTGCTACGAAGTCAGAGGCATCGACAAGAACGGAAACCCGTTCAAGGCTATTTACGAACCGGGTTCGCTACGCATTCGCAAACTGGAAGTCACATTCGATGGGAACGGCGACGCTGCCGATTATCTGGACCGCAATCCAGCCCGCGACAGCAAATGAACCGCTCATCGTCACCAACTATTTCGGAGAACGCCGATGAATAAGATCATGCTTTCACTGTGCTTGGCCGGCGCCATTGCGCTGCCCGGACTCGCGCAAGCGCGGCCGGTTACGTTGACCACGCAGCTGAAAAGTTACGGTGGCAACGGCGCGTACTTGGCCATCTACCTCACAAATTCGACCGGGCAATATCAAAAAACACTTTGGGTATCAGGCAAAAAGACCAAGCACTACAAGAATCTGCGTGACTGGGCGCGCGGCAGTGGTTTGAAGCCGGCCGAAGTCGATGGCGTCAGTGGCGCCAGCGTCGGCAGCGGGCGCGCACTGAAAGTCACCGTTGACATCGCCGATGCCTTAATCGATGCGGGCTACGAGATCCGTGTGGACTCTGCCGTGGAAGACGGACGCGACAATCCTGCGGATGTGCGCACACCGCTGACCACGCTGGGCGCCGGCAAGCCGGCGACTGGACGCGGTTATGTCCAGTCATTCATCTACGACATGTGACCGCTCCCAAACACAAGGCGACCACGCATGCTGCGACGGATTCACTCACTTCCCGCCCTGATCGCTACCCTGCTGCTTGTTGTGCTGGCGATCAGCGGCGCTCTGTTGTCGGTCGATCCGGTGATCGAGCGCATCGGCAGCACCGTGCCTGGCAACGGCCAGATCAGTGTCGCCATGTTGGCCGAACGGGTGGCGCCGCATTTTCCCGGCGCAGAACAGATCCAGCGCTCGCCATCCGGCGCGATCATTGTGTACTACAGCCGCGATGGCGAAACCGGCGCTGAGCGCATTGATCCGACCAATGGACAAAGTATCGGACTCTATGCGCCGTCCGCATTCACGCGCTGGGTAAAGAACCTGCATCGATCATTTTTTGCCGGCACCGCCGGCCGCGCGGTTGCGGGTACCTCAGCCTTGACCATGCTGGTGCTGTGTCTGTCGGGCATGGCATTGTTGGTCAAGCGCGTGGGTGGATGGCGGCAACTCGTGCACCCTCTGCGCGGCAACTTCAGCCAACGCTGGCATGCCGAGTTGGGACGGATCGCCGTATTCGGCTTGCTGTTGTCGGCGCTCACTGGGCTCTATATGTCGGCAGCGACGTTCGGCCTGATCTCCGACGGCACACGAGACGAACCCGATTTCCCTAGCGCGACGACCGCCGGTCCGGCCAAGTCGATCGGCACGTTGCCTGCCCTGCAACGCACCGATCTGAACGATCTGCGCGAACTGGTGTACCCGAGCCCCGAGAACCCGGACGACGTCTATTCGTTGCGCACCGCACACGGGGACGGCTATGTCGATCAGGCGACCGGCGCCCTGTTGTCCTGGCAAGCGCATGATGGTGTCCACCGGGCGCACGAACTGATCTATCAGTTGCATACTGGCCAAGGTGGACTGTGGTGGCTGGCTCTGCTGCTCGGACTGAGCGCGTTGAGCGTGCCACTGATGGGCGCTACTGGTGTGACGATGTGGTGGCAGCGCCGTCGATTGAGGCCACGCATCGCCAACAACAGTGGATCGCAATCGGCCGATAGCGTCATCTTGGTAGGCAGTGAGAGCAACAGCACGTGGGGTTTTGCGACCGCATTACACGACGCCTTGCACGAAGCCGGACAGCGCGTGCACACAGCACCGATGAATCAGTTGGCGACGCAGTATCGTCAGGCAAAACACCTGTTCATCCTGACCTCGACCTACGCGGATGGAGATGCTCCCAGTTCAGCCAATCGATTTCTCGCGCGCCTCGACAAGTTTTCCGAGAGCCATCGGCCGAGCTTCGCCGTGCTCGGTTTTGGCGATCGTCAGTTCCCGAAGTTCTGCCAGTTCGCCAGGGACACGCAAGCTGCGCTGCTCGCACGTGGTTGGCAACAATCGCTCGATCTCGACACCATCGACCGGCAGTCGTCGCAAGAATTTTCCCACTGGGGGCGAGCGGTCGGACGCTTGCTCGGGCGCGAACTGACGCTGACCTACACGCACAAACCTCCGCACACCCAAGCGCTCGAATTGATCCGCCGTATTGACTACGGCACACAAGTGCAGGCGCCCACCAGCATCCTGCGCTTCGGCCCGATCGCGCCGAAGAGTCGCTTCGCTCGAATCGCGCGCCGGATCGGGTTCAATGGTCTGCCGCGTTTCGAAGCGGGTGATCTCGTGGGCATCGTGCCACCGGGCAGTCCAGTGCCACGATTCTATTCTCTGGCCAGTGGCTCAAAAGACGGCTTTCTCGAAATTTGCGTGCGCAAACATCCGCAAGGCTTGTGTTCCGGAATGCTGCATGACTTGCAACCCGGTCAACGCATCGATGCGTTTATCCAGCCCAATCCAGGCTTCCGCCCGGCATCTGGCAAGGCTCCGGTCATTCTGATTGGCGCGGGCGCAGGCATCGGCCCACTGGCCGGGTTCATCCGCAACAACACGGGCAAGTATCCGATGTATCTGTACTGGGGCGGCCGCGATCCTGCTTCCGATTTTCTTTATGAACCGGAACTCGGCGAATACCTGGCCGATCGCCGGCTTACCGAATTGCATGCGGTCTTCTCTCGCGTCAAGGAAGGTGCCTACGTCCAACATCGCGTATTGGACAATGCAACGGAAATACGTGGCTTGATTGAAGAGGGCGCGCAAATTCTGGTCTGCGGCAGCCGCGCCATGGCCGCCAGCATCATGCAGGCGCTGGATGGCATCCTGTCGCCGATCGACCTCGACGTTCGCGCGCTCAAACTTCAGGGACGCTATCGTGAAGACGTATTCGGATAAGTCTGGAACGCCTGCGGTCGACTGGCAACGCTACAGCTTGAATGGCGAGACGATGGGCACCCGTTACAGCGCCGTCTTCTTCGCCGCGCCAGGTGCCGATGAGGCGGCCATCTCTGCGCGCCTCTTCGCTGCGGTGGATGCCGTGGATCAGCAGATGTCGAACTGGCGGCCCGACTCCGATCTGAATCGCTTGAACGAAGCACCTGTCGATCAATGGTTGGCCGTCCCAGAAGGACTGTTCACGGTGTTGGAGGCCGCCCTTTGCGTCGGCCGACAGTCGCAAGACGCATTCGATATCGGCGTTGGCGATCTCGTCAGTGCCTGGGGCTTTGGCCCCGGCCAAGGGCGGCTCGACGAAGCGCGAATCAACACATTGAAAGCGCAGACGCATCAGCCCGCCACCCAGTTGCTGGATCTCGATCCGGTCGGTCATCGGGTCCGGAAACGGGGCGCGATCACTCTGGATCTGGCGGGCATTGCCAAGGGCTACGGCGTTGATCAACTAGCCCGCTGTCTCGACACGCTTGGCATTCCTCGCTACCTGGTCGGTATCGACGGCGAGATGCGCGCCCGCGACACGAAACCGGATGGGCAGCCGTGGGCGATTGCCATCGAAAAACCGGTTCGCCACCTGCGTGAAGTGATGGGTGTGATGGAACTCGACGATGCCGCCATCGCGACCTCGGGTGACTACCGTCATTGGGTCGATCATCACGGTGAGTCGCACGCCCACACGATGAACGGCGCACTGCGCAGACCCGTATCGAACCGACTTGCCGCAGTCAGCGTTATCGCCACGAACTGCATGCTCGCCGATGCCTGGGCGACCGCGTTGCTGGTGCTGGGTGAAACGGCGGGAATTGAACTGGCGCGAGAACGCGGAATGACGGCCTTGTTCATTCTGCATGATGGCGACGGCTTTCAGGAAATATCGGTCACTGCCGACGATCAGTAAGCGAATGCTCGGTAAATCGGATCCACTGAGCCTTGCCATTCACCATGGAACAGTTCCAGCTTGCGTTCGGCCGGGGTTTGGTTGGCTTGGGCGAATTCGATCAGCGGTTCGAGGAACAAGGATTCGTCGATGCCGCGGCTGTTGAGTTTCGCGCGGCGCTTGAGACCGTGGGCTGAGATCTTCAAGGCTTCGAGAGCAAGATCGCGGGCAGTGCCATTCCGGAACGGAGTTTTGAGTGCCAGCTTCGGAACCCCGTTGCGCAGCGCTTCGCGCTCGGCCAGCGTGAAATCCTTGACCAGATCCCAAGCGGCATCCAGCGCCGTCTGATCGTAAAGCAGTCCGACGAAAAAGGCTGGCAGCGCACACAGACGATTCCACGGGCCACCATCGGCGCCGCGCATCTCCAGATACTTTTTCAGACGCACTTCCGGGAACGCGGTGGTCAGGTGATCGTTGAAGTCTTTGAGCGTCGGCTTTTCACCCGGCAATGCCGGCAGGTCGCCGGCAAGGAAGTCGCGGAAGCTCTGGCCGCTGGCATCGATGTATCGACCATCGCAATAGACGAAGTACATCGGCACGTCGAGGATGTAGTCGACATAGCGCTCGTAACTGAACCCGTCATCGAATACAAAGCCGAGCATGCCGGTGCGGTCCGGGTCGGTGTCGCTCCAGACATTCGATCGAAAACTGAGAAAACCGTTAGGCTTGCCTTCGGTGAACGGCGAATCCGCGAACAGCGCGGTCGCGATCGGTTGCAGCGCCAGAGAGACGCGGAATTTCTTGACCATGTCGGCTTCGCTGCCGTAGTCGAGATTGACCTGCACCGTGCAGGTGCGCTGCATCATGTCGAGGCCGAGGTTTCCGCGCTTCGGCATGTACTCGCGCATGATCTTGTAGCGACCTTTCGGCATCCACGGCAGTTCGTCGCGTCGCCACTTCGGATTGAACCCCATGCCGAGAAAGCCGAGTCCGAGCTGGTCGCCGATCTGTTTACATTCCCGCAAATGCGTATCCACTTCGCAGCAGGTCTGGTGGACAGTGTCGAGCGGCGCACCCGACAGTTCGAATTGTCCGGCGGGTTCCAGCGATACCGAGGCCAAGCCTTTGGTCAAGGCGATTGGATCGCCGTTTTCCAGCACCGGCGTCCAGCCAAACTCGCGTGCCATGCCTTCGAGCAAGGCTTGGATGCCACGCTCACCTTGGTAAGGCGGTGCGCGCAGGTCTTCAAGCTGAAAGACAAATTTCTCGTGCTCGGTACCGATACGCCAATCCGCGATCGGCTTTTCACCGCTGGCGAGAAAATCGATCAGATCCTGTTTTGACTGAATGGACGCGGACGCGCCCTCGGTGGGATTCGACACATCTAACTCCTGAACGACGCAGGACCAGACCGGCCGCGCACCCGAATGCTGGCAGATGCGGTGTGACGGCGCGATTGCAAGGGATCAGCGCGCAAACCAAGGTTTCGGGTCAAGTGGACGACCCTGATATCGCAGTTCGATGTACAGACCTGTCTGCGCCGCGCCACCGCTGGCGCCAACGGTACTGATGACATCACCGGCCGCAACCCAGTCGCCGACATCCTTCAACAAGGATTCGTTTTGCGCGTACAGGCTCATGTAGCCATCGCCATGATCGAGAATCAACAACAGCCCGAAACCTTTCAACCAATCTGCGAACGCGACGCGCCCTGGTGCAACCGCATGCACTTCATCGCCGGCCTCGGCGTCGAGCAACCAGCCCTCGCTCAAGCGTCCGGTGGCGATGCCCTGACCGAACGCAACCCGCACGCTGCCGGCGTGTGGACGCCGTAAGCGACCCTTGAGCGTCGCGAATGGCTGCGCCGCATCGAGCTGCTTGGGGATGTCGGCAAAGATGTCGCGCAACTCTTCGAGCAAACGCAGCAAATCCTGTTCGTCGCGACCGAGTGCCGCCAAGCGCGTCCCGCCTTCCTTGAGCTTGGCATCGAACTCGGCAAGTACCGCTTGCCGCTGCAGGCGGTCGCCGGCCAGTTGCGCCGACTGCACATGTTCTTTTTGCTGTTCGGCCGCAAGCGTGCTTTTGGTCGTGGCAATGACCTGCTCGATCGCGAGCAGGTCCGATAATTCGGCCAGCAACGCTTGCACGCGGTTCAGCCGATCGCGCTGCAAATAGCGGTAATACGCCAGCACGCGACTACTGTCGCTGATGCGATCACGCGCCAACAGTGCCTTCAGCGATTCGCCGCGCCCGATCATGTAAACCGAGCGCAGCAGGTTCGCTAAAGTTTCACGACTATGTCCGAGCGTTTTTTGCAGCACGATACGCTCGGCTTCACGTTCGGCGAGCAAGCGATTCTGGGTATCGATGCCGGCTTCGAGTTCACGCAGGCGGCGCGCACTGCCGCTGACCCGGGTTTCGATTTCACGCAGTGCCGCCACGCCTTCGTTCCGCTGCGCCGCAAGCTCGGCACGCGCGGCGGATAGTGTCGCAATCTCGGCACGCAAGGTATCAAGCTTGATCTGCGCCTCAGCTTCGCGCTCCGCATTTTGCGGCAGTA
Organism: Rhodanobacteraceae bacterium; assembly: GCA_016708465.1. GTDB lineage: Bacteria > Pseudomonadota > Gammaproteobacteria > Xanthomonadales > Ahniellaceae > JADKHK01. The sequence goes on along the minus strand of JADJFT010000005.1, from coordinate 246,303 downwards.
CCGGCGCTGCGACGGCATGCGTGACGCCGAACAGCAGCACGAACAGCATGCGCCATCGCACTCAGGTGGCTCCGACGATCAGCGAGCGCCCGCTCATTTCCGGCGGCTGCGGCACACCGAGCAACTGCAACAGCGTCGGCGCCAAGTCGCAGAGTGCGCCATGCCGCAACGTCGCCGCATATCCCACCAACACCACCGGCACCGGCCCGACTGTGTGTTGAGTATGTGGTTCTCCCGTCTCCGGGTCGCGCATCATTTCGAGATTGCCATGATCGGCGGTGATGATCATGGCACCACCAGCATCATCGATCGCGGTGCGGATTTCACCGAGGGCATGATCGACCGCCTCGGCCGCTTTCAATGCGGCTTCGAAGATACCGGTATGGCCAACCATGTCTGGGTTGGCAATGTTGCAGACGATCAAATCAAAGGTGCGCGATCGGATCGCGGCAGTGAGCTTGGCGGTGAGTTCCGGGCAACTCATCTCCGGCTGCAGGTCGTAGGTCGCGACTCTCGGCGATGCGATCAGCATACGTTCTTCACCTGGGAACGCATCTTCGCGCCCACCATTGAGGAAGAAGGTGACATGCGCGTACTTCTCAGTCTCGGCGATGCGCAGTTGCTTCATTCCGCGCGCGGCAATCACTTCTGGCAAGGTGTTGGCCATGCTCTGCGGCGGATACGCGATCGCCGTCACCGGCAAGTCTGCAGCGTATTCGGTCAAGCTGACGTAGGCCGACAAATGGATCGGACGCGGTCGCGTGAAACCGTCGAAGTCTTCACGAACGAACGCCGTGTCAGTTCACGCGCACGGTCGGCGCGGAAGTTGAGGAACATCACCGCATCGCCATCGGCAAACCGCGCGCCATCGCCGATGATCGTCGGCTTGACGAATTCGTCGGTTTCACCGCGGGCGTAGGCAGCGGTGAGTGCGCTGAGTGCATCGGCCGCAATGAACTCGGCGCGCGCTTCGGTGATTGCGCGATACGCCAGTTCGACGCGTTCCCAGCGGTTGTCCCGATCCATCGCGTAGTAGCGACCGGAGACAGTGGCGATGCGCGCACCCGGAATCAAACGACACTTGGCGGCGAGCGCTTGCAGCGATGCCGCAGCGCTCTTTGGTGGCGTGTCACGGCCATCGGTGAACGCGTGTACGGCAATGGAAGACACTCCGGCTGTTGCAGCGGCATCGAGGGCGGCGAGCACATGATCAATATGCGCATGCACGCCACCCGGCGACATCAGGCCAAAAACATGCAAAGTGCCGCCGCTGGCCTTGACCGCAGCAAAGCCATGCAACAGCGCGGCGTTGTCGGCGAAACGATGATCGTGGATCGCTTGGTCGATACGCGTTAGTTCCTGATAGACGACGCGACCGGCACCGATGTTCATATGCCCGACTTCGGAATTGCCCATCTGCCCGTCCGGCAGCCCCACATGCAGTCCGTGGGTATCGATCAACTGATGCGGACATTCCGCCAGCAGGCGTCGCCAATTCGGCAGGTTCGCCTGCGCGATCGGATTCCATTCGGTTGCAACGCGATGGCCCCAGCCATCGAGGATGAGCAAAAGCACGGGTTTCGGCGTGGCCACGATTCGGTTCCGCAAGGACGATCCGGCATTCTAACGGCGCATCGACCATGACCGATGGCCTAGAGCTAAACCCTGGACACGCTCGCGGCATCTGAGCCGGGACAACCCCACCAGGAGAATTCCATGCGTCACATCCCGCTCGCCGTAATGTCTGGCATCGTGTTCGCGACCGCCGCCGTTGCCGGTGGCCCTGAGTACGATGGCAGCGACCGTGTCGACGTGAGCCACATCAATCGCAGCATCCATATCGGCGATGGCGAATCCGCCGGCGATCTCGACTCGGTAAATGGCTCGATCACTATTGGCGACAATGCCAGCGTCGCGTCGGCAGAAACCGTGAACGGCTCGGTGCATATCGGCGCCAACGGTCAAGCCGAATCGCTAGAAACCGTCAACGGCAGCATCACCGTCGGTAGCAATACGATCGTGCAAGAAGGGATTGAAACCGTGAACGGCGCAATTACGCTGGCCGCGGATGCCAGCAGTTTGGACAAGATCGAGACCGTGAACGGCCGCGTCGAACTCGGTGCACGCGCCCACGCCGGCGCCGGCATTGAACTGGTGAACGGCAACGTCGAACTCAAGAACGCCGCACGCGTGACCGGCGACATCATTGTGCGCAAGCCGAACAGTCTTGGCTGGCTCAGCAAGCAGAGCAAGACCCCGCGCGTGATTCTCGGCCCTAATACCGTCGTCAATGGCAATTTGGTGTTCGAGCGTGAGGTCGAGCTGTACATGCACACATCAGCCAAGATCAACGGCAAACAGGATGGCCCGCTCGCTGGCGGCAAGGTGATCAGCTTCAGCGGCGAATCACCGAATGCCTGAGCGACTGTCCGATCCGCTTCGACGCCCCGCCCATTGCGGGGCGCTGTCGTTTACATTCCGCAAAGTTTGCAGTGTCCGCACGCCATGCTCGGCGCTGGCTGACTAGACTGCAGCCACTGCCGGAGAACGACTCGATGATGGACCGCAAACGCGAAATGGCGCTGGAGAACTGGTGCCGTGGCGTACTGAATGACAATACGATCAAATTGGCCCCAGCCTCGAGTGACGCCAGTTTCCGCAGCTATTACCGGTTGTCGAGCCGCGACAACACCTTCATCGTGATGGACGCACCACCCGACCGCGAGAACATTGCACCGTGGCTCGACATCCACGCACGTCTGCGCAAGGCCAACGTGAATGCGCCGGAGATGGTGGCGATCGAACGCACCCTCGGCTTCATCCTGATGGCCGACCTCGGCGATGACAGCTATCTCTCGCAGTTGAACGAGCAGACTGCTGACACGCTCTACCGGGATGCGCTGAACACGCTGTATGCGATGCAAACGCGCGTCGATAGCGCCGGGCTGGAGACCTATCACTACGGCAAGCTGGTCGCCGAGATGGAATTGTTCCCGGAGTGGTTCCTGCAGCGACATCTCGGTCTGCAGCCAAACTGCAGCGGTTGGGACACGATCGAGGATGCGTTCTCGGTCCTGACGGCGTCGGCACTCGAACAACCGCAGGTATTCGTGCATCGCGACTTTCATAGCCGCAACTTGATGCGCACGAGCTTCAACAATCCCGGCGTCATCGATTTCCAGGACGCGGTGAAGGGGCCGATCACCTACGACCTCGTCTCGCTGCTGCGCGACTGCTACATCGAGTGGCCGAAGGAACGCGTGCTGGCCTGGATGCAGGGGTATCGGGAACGCGCGGTCAGCGCCAATCTGATCGCACATAACGAATTGCGCTGGAAACGCTGGTTTGACCTGATGGGCGTACAACGCCATCTGAAAGTGCTCGGCATCTTTTGCCGGCTCTGGTATCGCGATGGCAAAGCGCAGTATTTGAACGACCTGCCGTTGGTGCTCAGGTACACGCTTGATGTCGCGACCGCGAACAAGGACCTGAAGCCATTCGGTGAATGGCTGGCGACGATTACTGCGAACATCGACTTGACCGCTCCGCGCGACGCATGATGAAGGCCCTGATTTTCGCCGCCGGCCTCGGCGAGCGCATGCGCCCGCTGACCTTGACGACGCCGAAGCCGCTGTTGTCGGTCGGCGGCAAGCCGCTGATCGCATGGCACATCGAACGCCTGCACGCGATTGGCGTGCGCGACATCGTGATCAACACGTCGTGGCTGGCCGATCGCTTCCCGGAGATACTGGGCGACGGCAGCGATTTCGGACTGCGCCTGCATTACAGCTACGAAGGTGAAACGCCGCTGGAAACCGGCGGCGGCATGCTGGCCGCGCTGCCCATGCTGGGCGAGTCACCGTTTATCGTGATCAATGGCGACATCTGGAGCACGCACCCACTCGCCACGCTGCCAGATGAGCCCGCCGGACTAGCGCATGGCGTATTGATCCCGCTGCCGGCATTTCGCACACCCGGTGATTTCGAAACGCTGGCCTCACCATTGCTCGGCGCCGACGCCGGGATGCATACGCTCTCCGGTATCGGCGTATATCGGCCAGAATTGCTGCGCGACCGGCGTGCCGGCAAGTTCTCGATCACACCATTGCTGGTCGCGGCGGCACGTGCTGGCCAGTATTCGGCGGAACCACATCAGGGCGACTGGGAAGACGTCGGCACACCGGCGCGGCTTTCGGCGCTCGATGCCAGAGTAATTGCGGCGACGCAGCAAGACTTGTCTGTGACTAACCGTTAAAAAGCGTCCGCGCATGAACCGCGTCACAAACAGAGCCGGGCACCGGCCGTAGGGACGCGTCAACGAATGGAAGCACTGCGGCAAGCGTGCGCGCACATTTTCCCGGGGGATTCCATGCTTCGTTCCACGCGTTTGCGCGCGACTACGCTCGCGCTGTGTCTGGCAGCTGCCTTTTCGGTCCAGTCGGCACGTCCGGTCAGTCCTGACCACCACGAATTCGAAGCGGCGATCTACGCGCCTTATGCGGCCGACAAATCGGTAGCGCGCGAGTTCACGCTGTACTTCAGTTACATCGACGCCCGCGATCCATCGACTGTGGCGTGGAAGGTCGAACTGCTGACCCAAGACGGCAGCCGCGTGCTGCGTCACTGGCATGGCGAAGAACGTCTGTTCCAGAAACAAATCGAGACGGTGCTGCCTTGGGACGGTGCCGGTGCCGACAAACGCTTGCTGGCGGATGGCTTCTACAAAGTATGCCTGACCGCCACTGCCGGTGATCCGACTACGCAGCGTTCACGCAGTGGTTCGCTCGCCAAGCGCGTCGATCAGGCGCTGCTGGACGACGGCAGCGACGCGCACGTGCAGGAATGGGAGGTCCGTGTCGGTGCGATGCCGAAGATCGCGATGCCCGATTTCAATGCGCTGCCGACGACGACATCGGCCAAGTCACAGGCCGCGACCGCATCGCTGCCCTACACCGTCTACTTCGGCAACCTGCACGGTCAGAGCAATGACTCGGACGGTGGCGGCGCGATCGGCTCTTGTACCTCGTCACAGCCGGCGCAAACCGGTGCCTTCGGTCCGGCCGATGCATTCAACTATGCACGCGGCCGTGGCCTCGACTTCCTGATGGAGTCGGAACACAACCATTACTTCGACGGCTCGTCGAGCACCAACACCTCAGCCAGCCCGGCGACGGCAATCAATCGCTACGCCGCTGGCCGTACTGCAATGGCGAACTCGAACAGCGCCAACCCGAATTTCCTCGCGCTGTACGGCATGGAGTGGGGCGTGATCAGCAATGGTGGCCACCTCAACGTCATCAATGGCAACAAGCTCGCTGCTTGGGAATACAATAGCTCGAACCAGTTACTCGGCGATGTCTTCGTCGCGAAAAATGACTACGCCAACCTGTACACGACGATGAAGGCGCGCGGCTGGGTCGGTCAGTTCAATCACCCGAGCACCAGCGACCAGTTCAAGATCGGCACCACGGTGATGGGTTATCACGTTGATGGCGACGAGGTCATGGTCGCCGCCGAGATCATGAACACCTCGGCTTTTTCGTCGAATACGACCGAGACCGAAACCAGCCGCAGCACCTATTCGGGCGCGTTCGACCGACTGCTCGAAAACGGCTTCCACGTCGCGCCCACAACGAACCAGGACAATCATTGCGCGAACTGGGGCGCGAGCTATACCAATCGCACTGGCGTGCTGCTGGCGACCGGCAGCACCTTGAATGAAGCCAACTTCGTCGCCGCGATGAAAGCCCGTCGGATCTACGCGACGATGGACAAGAATTCGCAGCTGATCACGACCGCAAACGGCAACATCATGGGCAGCCGCATCAGCAACAACGGCGCTTTGAACCTGGTCGCGAATTTCGCCAACAGCGCCGGCCGCAGCGTCTCGCAAGTGCAGTGGTATCGCGGCGTGCCGAAACGTGGCGGCACTGTCACGCTGCTGGCTTCAACCGCGACGTACAGTTTCACACCGGCAACCGGCGAACATTTTTCTACGCGAAACTGACCCAGGATGACGGCAAGATCCTGTGGTCGGCGCCGATCTGGGTGACTCAGGGCAGCGGCGGCGGCGACACCACGGCTCCGACCGTCAGCGCTTCGGTCACCGGCACCTCGGGCACGATCACGTTGAATGCGACGGCGTCGGACAACGTCGGCGTGAGCTCGGTCGAGTTCTTCATCGACGGCGCTTCGCGCGGTAGCGACACCACTGCGCCGTACAGTCTCGCATTCAACTCGACCGCGCTGAGCAATGGTTCGCATTCATTGACTGCGCGCGCCAGCGATGCCGCCGGCAACAGCACGACGTCGACCGCCGCCAGCTTCACGGTGAACAACACCACGTCCGACACCACCGGCCCAACGGTGACCGCGACCGAAACCGGCAGCAGCGGCACGATCACGTTGGCCGCGACCGCGTCGGACAACGTCGGCGTCAGCAAGGTCGAGTTCTATGTCGACAGCGTGCTCAAAGGTACCGACACGACCTCGCCGTATTCGATGACGCTGAACTCGACAACGCTGAGCAATGCCTCGCACGCGCTGACTGCGAAAGCCTTCGATGCGGCGGGAAACACCAAGACCTCGACAGCGGTGAATTTCACCATCAACAACACGGCCACGATCGAGCAAATCAAGAACGGCGGCTTCGAGTCGGGTAGCACCAACTGGACCGCGACCAGTGGCGTCATCACCAACGACGCCAGCTTTGCCGCCTACGCCGGTTCATGGAAGGCCTGGTTGAACGGTTACGGCGCGACGCATACCGATTCGGCTTACCAGACCATCACCATCCCGAGCGCGGCGACGCAGGCGACGTTGACGTTCTGGCTGGACGTGGCGACCGACGAAACCACGACCACCAGCGCCTACGACACGCTGAAGGCACAGGTCCGCAATAGTTCGAACACCGTGCTCGCCACACTCGCGACGTATTCGAATCTGAACGCAGCCGGCGGTTACAGCCAAAAGAGCTTCAACCTGCTGGCGTACAAGGGACAGACCATCCGTATCTACTTCCTCGGCGTGGAAGGTTCACAAGTCGCGACCTCATTCGTGGTCGACAACGTCAGCGTGATCACCAAGTAGCCGATCACGCACGACACCGCCGACGGCCCGGGTGAAATCCCGGGCCGTTTGCTTTTGCGGTACGGCCATGCGTATAAGCCGTCGATGCTCACGACGCGTTCGCTCCTCGTATTGGCCCTGTCGCTCGCGTGTTCGCACCGCGCGGTGGCGACCGAGGCCGTGCTCGATCGCGGTAACGGTCCCGAGCCCACCACGCTCGACGTGCACCTTGGCGCGGAAGTTGGTTCGCAAAATATTCTCATGGACCTATACGAAGGCCTGGTCACCTTCGCGGCCGACGGCACGATTGTGCCGGGCATGGCCGAGCGCTGGGAGGTCGCAGCCGATGGCCTGACCTGGACCTTTTACCTGCGCGCTGAGCTGCGCTGGTCGAATGGCGAAGCGCTTACCGCCGCGCAATTCGTCGCGTCGATGCAACGCGCGCTTGATCCCGAGACTGCGGCACCGCTGGCCTCGCTGTTCGCGACCATCCGCCAGGCACCCGCGGTACTGCACGGTACTCGGCCGGCGACCGACCTTGGTCTGCGTGCGCCGAATGCACGCACGGTCGTGATCGAACTGACGCAGCCGACAGCATTGCTCGAACGACTGGTGTTGCCGATCGCCGCACCGATTCATCTGTCGTCACTGCAACGCCACGGCGCACAACACACGCGACCGGGGAACATGATCAGCAACGGCCCGTATCGATTGATCGAATGGACGCCGCAAGCGAGCCTGCTGCTGGAACGCAATCCGCGCTTCCATGATGCCGCGAACGTCGCGATCGAGCACGTGCGCTTTCATATCACCGAAGACGCGAACACCGAACAGAAACGCTATGTTGCCGGCGATCTGGATTTTACTGAAGTCGTGCAGCCCGGAAGACTCGAACGCCTGCGTGCACGCTTCGGCAAGCAACTGCGCATCAGTCCCTACCTCGGTAGTTTCTATCTCGGCTACAACCTGCGCCGCGCGCCGTTCGCCGACCAACCGGCGTTGCGGCGGGCGCTGTCGCTGGCGATCGACCGCGACATCCTAACGCGCTATATCACCGGCCTCGGCGAACGTCCGGCCTGCACATTGATCCCGCCGGTCATGCTCGGCGTGGCCGCGCCTAAACCGCCAGACGCGGCAATGACGCAACCGGCCCGCAACGCCGAGGCACAACGGCTCTACGCTGAAGCGGGCTACTCGGCGACGCGGCCACTGGATGTCGAACTGCGCTACAACACGTCGACACCACATCGTCGCCTCGCGCTCGCCGTTGCGGCGATGTGGCGTGAACAACTCGGGGTACACACGCATCTGGTCAACGAGGAATGGAAAGTATTCGTACAGAACCGTCGTGTCGGTCGTATCACTGAAGTTTTTCGCGGCGGCTGGATCGCTGATGTCGATGATCCACTCACCTTTCTCGAAGCCTTTGATGGCTTAGGAACGACCAACTGGACCGGCTATCAGAACTCGACGTTCTCGCGCCAACTGGCGCAAGCACGCGTGCAGACCGACCCGCAGCGACGGCTGCAGGCTTACGCGCAGGCAGAGTCGCTGTTGATGCAAGCGCAGCCGATTCTGCCGATCTATTTCTATGTCTCCAAGCATCTGGTGCGTGATGACGTCGAAGGCTTCATCGCCAATCCGCTCGACCGCCATCCCTCGCGCTGGATGCGCCTGCGCGAGTCGGCGCGATGACGCGCTGGCTGGTTCGTATTGGCGAGGCGCTACTGACGTTGTGGCTGCTGGTGACGCTGTGTTTCGTGCTGATGCGCGCCGCACCGGGTGGGCCATTCGATGTCGAGCGCGACGTAACAGCGGAAATTCGCGCCCGCCTCGAAGCGCGCTACCACCTCGATGAACCACTGCCGACACAATACCTGCGCTATCTCGGCCAGCTCGCGCGCGGCGATCTCGGACCGTCGTTCCAATACCCGGACTACAGCGTCAATGAACTGATCGCGGGCGGGCTCAAGGTGTCGGTGCCGCTTGGGATCGCCGCGTTGCTGCTCGCGCTCGTGATCGGCGTGCCGCTCGGGCTGATCGCCGGCACCCGCGCCGGACGCTGGCCAGACCACGTCGCCAGTGGCCTCGGATTGATCGGACTGGCGCTGCCAAAATTCGTCCTGGCGCCGTTGCTGGTGCTGTGCTTCGCGGTCTGGCTCGGCGTGCTGCCGGCCGGTGGCTGGGATGCGACCGACCTGCGTTATGCGATCTTGCCAGTACTCGCCTTGGCGGCCCCGAACCTGGCCTACGTGGTGCGACTCACCCGTGCCAGCCTGATCGACGTGCTCGCCAGCGATTACATCCTGGCGGCGCGCGCCCGCGGCATCGAGGGCCGCGACTTGCTGATTCATCACGCGTTGCGCCCGACAATGGCGCCGATCATCGCTTGGATCGCGCCAGCGACGATCGCGCTGGTCACCGGCTCGGTCGTGGTCGAACAAGTCTTCGGCATCCCCGGCATCGGCCGCTACTTCGTTCAAGGCGCACTCAACCGCGACTACACGCTGGTGATGGGCGTCGCGCTAACCGCCGGTGTCGCGATCATCTTCGTCAACCTCGCCGTCGACGCACTGCGCACGATGATTGACCCCCGATTAAGGCCAGATTGAGGCGCGGCGGGCATGTTCAGTTATCGTTGCGACCATCGTCGCGGAAGTCCCGGTGGCCCTGGCTATACTCGCCCGCAGATGGCACTCCGCTTCCCGACTTGCTGGCCCTTGGTATGCGCGCTCCTGCCGTTCAGCGCGTGCGCCTCGGCGTTGCTCGATCGCTTGCTTGAACAAGCACCCGATGTGCCGCCGCAAGTGCTGACACTGGCACTCGAAGCACGCGATTGTGCGGCCGAAATCGGCGCGGCACCGCCGACTTCACGCTTGGCGGTCGTCGATTACTCGCGTCCATCGACCGAACGCCGACTGTGGCTGTTCGATCTGCCCACCCAACGACTTCTGCATGCCGAATATGTCGCGCATGGTCGCGGCAGTGGCGAGAATCTTGCCCACGCATTTTCGAATGTTGAAGGCAGCCACCAATCGAGCCTTGGCCTCTTTCTGACAGACGATACTTATACTGGTGGCAACGGCTATTCCTTGCGCCTCGATGGATTGGAACCCGGTACCAATGATCAAGCTCGCGATCGTCTGATCGTCATGCACGGTGCCAGCTACGTCGATCCCGTGCAGGCGTTGCGCCAAGGTCGGCTGGGGCGCAGCTTTGGTTGTCCGGCACTGCGACCGGTGGTGGCGCGCGCGGTGATCGACGATCTCAAGAATCACCAACTGTTGTTTGCCTACTATCCCGACCCGGTTTGGCTTGCGCGTTCGCCGTACCTCGGTTGTTCACGCCGACTGACGCAACAAGCCACACCACGCGATGCTGAGGCGACGCGCCCAGTGGGATCGTGAACGGCGCGTCGCGCGTGCGCATTGTCGTGCTGTTGGTGATGCTGACCTTGGGCTGCGGCCATGCCGAGGCGACTGAAGCGAGTGTCCGCGAACTGCTCGAACACTCGGGAGCGCGACATCGATCCGTCGATCCTGACGCGTTGTTCGATCCGCTGGCCGTGCATCGCTTCTATGAACGCCGTGAATTCGCGCCAGCTTGGACCGGGCCAAGCTGCCAAGCGGCGCTGCAGTCCTTGGTCGGCGCGATCGAAGACGCCGAAAGCCACGGCTTACAGGCGCGTGGCTACCACCACGATGAATTGCTCGGCTCTGATCATTGCGACGCCAGTCGCGAACTGCTGGCGACCGATGCCTGGCTTGCGCTGGCCGCGCATCTGCACGCCGGCCGCGTCGACCCGCTTACCGTCGAACCGAATTGGACTGCTACCCGGCCCAGCATCGATGCGGTCGCGTTACTCGAACAGGCGCTGACCGAGGGCGATGTCGCCGCTACGCTGGAACGCTTGGCACCGCGCGATCCACTGTATGCCGAACTGCGCACGGCACTGGCACGCTTCCGTGGCTACGCGACGCTGAGTCGTTGGGTTGGCATCGACCATGGATCGACGCTGCGCCTTGGCGATACTGGCATCCGCGTCGAGCAACTGCGCGCGCGCTTGCAGTTGTCCGGGCTGCTCGACGCAGATTCGGAAGTCCCAGCCGATGCGCCCTTTGACGATGCGCTCGCGGTCGCGGTACGTGGGTTTCAACGTCGTGCCAACCTCGAACCCGATGGCATCGTCGGCGCACTCACCCTGGCGCAACTCAATCAGCGCGCCAGCGATCGCATCAACCAGATCCGCGCCAATCTTGAACGCCTACGCTGGCTGCCGCAGGAAATGGGGCGCCGGAATATCCGCGTCAACATCGCCGACTTTCAGCTTGAAGCTTGGGCCGATGGTGCCGTCGAGCGCGTGCAACAGGTCATCGTCGGCCAGTTGTACCGGCGTACGCCGAGCTTCTCGGGCACAATCACCCACCTCGTTTTCAGTCCGTGGTGGGAAGTCCCGCATTCACTGGCGGTGCGCGACAAGCTGCCACTGTTCAAGCGTGATCCCGACGCGGTGACGCGGCTCGGCTATGTCGTGGTGGATCGCAACGGCGACACCGTCGATCCGACGGGTATCAGTTGGAAATCGCTGTCGCCGGGCAATTTTCCATATCGGCTACGGCAGCGCCCGGGGCCGAACAGTGCGCTGGGTGCGGTCAAATTCATGTTTCCGAACAAGCACAATGTCTATCTGCACGATACCTCGGCGCCGGCACTTTTCAGTCGCGTTCGACGTAGCTTTTCTTCCGGCTGCATCCGTGTCGAGTCCGCGCTTGATCTTGCGCAGTGGCTGTTGGCATCGATGCCGGAATGGACGCGTGCGCGTATAGACAGCGCCGCCGCTGCCGGCAAGGAACAGACCGTCATGCTGTCCGAACCGGTCGCCGTGCACCTGCTCTATCTGACCGCAGTCTCCGACGGCAACGGTGGCGTGCGCTTTGTCGACGACCTCTATCAGCGCGATCCCGCACTCATCGCCGCGCTTGATCGCGCACCACCAACGGCGGTGCACTGAAGGCCGCTCTCGGCCGGCATCGCATCGTTCATCCGAGATCGGCAATGAGCAGGTCGATCAAGGCCTGTTGCGCACGATTCGGTGTGCGTTCATTGTGGCGCAGCACCGTAACGACGATGTGGCAGATCAAGATCGACCATCGCCAATCCGCTGCGTTTGGCGGCAAGTTCAGACACCGCGCTGATGCCGGCGCCGGCCTCGACCGCTGCAAGCACCGATTCATTCGAAGGCATGTCGATCGACACGTTCAACTCCGCGGCGACGATACCCCGTTCTTCGAGCGCGCGTTCAATCTGGCGACGCGTGCCCGAGCCACGCTCGCGCATCACCCATACCGAATCGCGGAGCATCGTCGCGCTGACTTGTTTGTGTCCGACCAGTGCGTGTCTCGGCGGCAGCACGAGCACGAGTCGATCGCCTGGAACCTCATGCACTACAAATGGCCCAGGATCGAGTGCGCCTTCGACCACGGCGATGTCGGCTGAGCCATCGAGCACCGCGCGTGCGGCCTGCTCGGTGTTGCACGACATCAGCCTGACCTCGACATCTGGATAGCGTGCGTGAAAAGCCACGATACGCGCGGGCAACCATTCGTTGACCACGGTCTGGCTGGCGGATACGCGCAGTTCACCGCGCAGATGACCGGACAGTTCGCCAAGCATCAACTCCGCCGCGAGCGCGCGTTGCAATACGGCACGTGCTTCGGGCAGAAACAACGCGCCTTCATGGGTCAATTCGATGCCGCGACCGACACGATGAAACAGCTTTGTGCCGTAGCGCGCTTCGAGTGTCGCAACCGATGCGCTCGCCGCCGATTGGGTCATGTGCAATTGTTCGGCGGCACGGGTCACATGCAGGGCCTCAGCGACCGCAACGAAGACCCGCAATTGTTCCAGCGTCACCTGAGCTCCGCGTCTGCAGACGAGTAGAAGATCGTAGCGAGTCTACGATCTTTCGACTTCTGATCGTCGTTGCCGACTCAAGCAAACAAGGCAATCGCAGCAAGGCTGAAGCTGGCGATGAACACCCACGCCATCGCACCGAGCAGGAACGGGCGCATCCCCTTCATACGCAACTTGCGCAGATCGGTTTCCAAACCCATTGCCGCCAAGGCCATGGTCAACAGCACCGTGGTTGCAGTGATCAGGATGTTCTTCAGTGCATCAGGAATGCTGACGACGCTATTCAACGCCACCAACGCCACGAAGCCGACGACAAACCACGGCACCGGTACCTGTCCTTGCCCTTGTCCGGTGTCGTCGCTGGCGTTGTTTGCCGCCGCACGACGAGCGAGCCAGCCGAGGCCAAGCACCATTGGCGCCAGCAAGATAACCCGGCTGAGTTTGGCAATCGTGCCGAATTCACCAGCTTGCTGGCCACGCTGGAATGCCGCAGCGACGACTTGCGCAATCTCATGGATCGAGGCGCCACTCCACAAGCCGAAGCGATGCGCATCAAGTTGCAGCACACCGCCGAGAAACGGCAGCAGGAACATCGCCAGCGATCCGAAAACGGTGACACAAGCGACGGCGTAGGCCACCTCTTCATCGCTGCCGCGCGTCACCGTATTGGTGGCAATCACCGCCGATGCGCCGCAAATCGACGTGCCGGCAGCAATCAGTTCGGCCAGTTTGGCGTCAACGCCAAGACGCGTGCCAAGCCAGCGGGTGAACTGGAATGTCGCGACCAAGGTGATGGCGATGATCAGCATGCCGCGCCCACCGACCTCGATGACTTGCGTGATCGTGAGCTGTAGTCCGAGCAGGATGATCGCTAGGCGCAGTAGACGACGCATCGCAAATTGCACGCCGGCCTTGGCCTGCATCGGCGTCGAAATCGTGTTGTGGACGAGGATGCCGAGCCCGATCGCAACAATCATCGGACTGAGCAGGCTAGCGCCTGGAACGTGTCGCAGCGCATACGCGGCCGCGGTGATGCCGCCGACCAAGACCAAGCCCGGAATGACCTTCACGATCGCGGCAACCGACCGCGCAAGCAAGCCAACACGAACGGGGGCGACTTCACCGGTTGTTTCAGCAATGGATTTCATGGTGCTACTAGGGTTCGGAACAGGCGTGCATGTTCCGTCGCGATGACAGCGACGTCCAACGCAAACATCGGATTGGAATGATCGGCTGGGCCGATCAATCACCCCTGTATCGCGCCGCCCTGCCGACGCGCGACCACGATCGCCTTGAGTGCGTTGAGTGCGGCGCTCAGGGCGTAGTCGCTATCGAGTTCGGGATCGCGCTCGGTCGCAGAAGGGCTTGCCGGCTCGGCCGCTTCGAGATGACCACTGAGCGTGGCTTCGGACTCGATGATCTGCGGACCGCGGTCTTCGTGCACCAGTTGCACGTCTGACAACACGATATCGGGTGTGATGCCCTGCGCTTGGATCGAATGGCCGCTCGGCGTGTAGTAGCGCGCCGTGGTGAGTTTGATCGCGCCGCCAGATTCGAGTGGCAGAATATTTTGCACCGAGCCTTTACCGAAGCTGCGCTGACCGACAATCAAGGCGCGCTGATGGTCCTTCAACGCACCGGCAACGATCTCCGCTGCCGACGCACTGCCGCCATCGATCAACACCACGACTGGCGCGCCATCGAGCAAGTCGCCAGGACCTGCGGAATAACTCGCATCCGCCGATGCCAGTCGACCATCGGTCTTTACCACCAGGCCACCGTCAAGCAGTGCGTCGCAGACCTCGACCGCGGCCTGCAGCACGCCGCCCGGGTTATCGCGCAAATCCAGCACCAGTCCACGCGGCGCACCTCGATCGGCCTTGAGCTTACGCAATCGGTCGCGAAATTCGACGCCGGTATTTTCCTGGAACACGCTGAGCCGCGCGTAGGCATAGCCCGGTTCCAGCCAACGCGTGCGCACCGACTGCGCCAGAATGACCTCGCGGGTCAGCTTGAAATTCAGCAATGCGTCGCTGCCGGCACGCTCGATCGAGAGTTCGACGGAAGTTCCGACGGCACCGCGCAACTGGTCCAGCGCCTCATTCTCACGCTCGGCCACAGCAACACCGTCAATCGCAACAATGCCGTCGCCGGCACGGATGCCGGCGCGTGCCGCCGGCGATTCGTCGATTGGCGCGATCACTCGCAATACGCCGTCAATGCCGATCACTTCGATGCCAAGTCCGCCGTAGACGCCCTGCACGTCCTCGTCCCACTGCTTCAACTCGTCTGCGGTCAGAAAGTTGCTGTGCGGATCGAGGTCGGACAACACGCCGTTGATCGCGCCCTTGAGCAGGGTCGTGTCGTCGACCGGATCGACATAACCATCTTTGACCGCACGCAGCACCGAGACGAAGGTGCGCAGATCCTCGGCGCGAATCTCGATCGGCTGGGCCAGTGGCGCGGCCGGCGCCGGTGCGCTGGTGTCCACGGCTGCCGCAGATGACAGTACAGGCAATATCAGGAACATCAGGAATACGAGGCGCATCGTGGCTTTCCAGCAGAGTCTGGGCAGCACGATAGCCCGCCCGGACGCTCGCGTCACCGGATCGTTTGTTTTTCGTTTTGCCCGGGGCTACAATGCCCGCCCTTTTTTCCGGGGTTGTTCCCCGGGTCTGCATCTCAAACGGAGAGATCATGCCAAGCGTCAAAGTCCGCGAAAACGAACCTTTCGAATTCGCCCTGCGTCGTTTCAAGCGCACTTGTGAAAAGGCCGGTATTTTGGCCGAAACCCGCAAGCGCGAGTTTTACGAAAAGCCGACCCAGGAACGCAAGCGCAAGGCCGCCGCGGCCGTGAAGCGCACGCTGCGTCGCGTCATGCGCGACGTCACCAAGCGTCAGCGCATGTATTGATCGGTTTCGGGGACTCAAGTTCCCGAACCGATAGCACGTTGCACTCTCCGTAGCCGGCGCTGCCCTTGCACCGCCGGCTTTTTGCGTTTCCAGTTTTTTGATACCCAGGACCAAGGATCAGCCATGAGCCTCAAGCTGCAACTGACGGATGACATGAAGGCCGCGATGAAGGGTGGCGAGAAGGACAAGCTGCTGGTGATCCGCCTGATCAATGCCGCGATCAAGCAGCGCGAAGTTGATGAGCGCATCCAGCTCGACGACACCCAAGTCCTGGCGGTGCTCGAAAAGATGGTCAAGCAGCGCAAGGATTCGATCACCCAGTTCGAAGCTGCGGCGCGCGAGGATTTGGTCCGGATCGAGCGCTACGAGCTCAGCGTGATCCAGACCTACCTGCCGGCGCAGATGCCTGCCGAAGAAGTCGAAGCCATTGTCGTCGCGGCGATCGCCGAAGCCGGCGCGACTGGCGCGAAGGACATGGGCAAAGTAATCGCGGCGGTAAAGCCGAAAGTCGCTGGCCGCACCGATATGGGCAAACTGTCGGAACTGGTGAAGCAGAAGCTCGCGGCGCTAGGTTGAGCCGTTAGGCTTGCGCGATGGCGCGCATCCCCGACCGATTCATTGATGACCTGCTGGCGCGTGTCGACATCGTCGAGGTGATCGAGTCGCGCGTGCCGCTGAAACGCGCGGGGCGTGATTACACCGCGCGCTGTCCGTTTCACGACGAGCGCTCGCCGTCGTTCTCGGTCAGTCCGGCCAAACAGTTCTATCACTGCTTCGGCTGCGGCGCGCATGGCTCGGCGATCAAGTTCCTGATGGACTACGACCGCCTCGAATTCGTCGATGCCGTGGAAGATTTGGCGGCACGCGTCGGCATGACTGTGCCCTTCGAGGGCGGTGTGGCGCGTGCGCCGCAGGACCAGTTCACCGAACTTTACGAGGTTCTGGATGCCTCGGCACGCTGCTTCCAGAAACATCTGCCGGATAGCGAGAAGTGTCGCAAATATCTTGAGAAGCGCGGTCTCGACGCAGCGATGATCCAGCGCTTCGGCATCGGCTACGCGCCGGATGCTTGGGACACGGTCAAGCATGCCGTTGGCACCAGCGACGCTCGCCTCAAGGCACTGGATGTCGCCGGCATGCTGTCGACCGGCGAACGCGGTGGCATTTACGACAAGTTCCGCGATCGGCTGATGTTCCCGATCCAAGACCGGCGCGGTCGCATCATCGCCTTCGGTGGTCGCGTGATGGGCGATGCTGATGGCCCAAAATATCTGAACTCGCCGGAAACGCCGTTGTTCCACAAAGGCCGCGAACTGTTTGCGCTACACCAGGTGCGGCAGTCACACAGCAAAATCCCGCGGTTGATCGTGGTCGAGGGCTATATGGACGTGATCTCGCTGTTTCAGTTCGGAATCACCCAAGCGGTGGCGACTCTCGGCACTGCTACGACCAAGATCACGCCGAGCTGCTGTTCCGCAACCTCGGCCGACGTGGTGTTCTGCTTCGATGGCGACAAGGCCGGTCGCAGCGCCGCGTGGCGCGCGGTTGAATCGGTGTTGCCGCGCATGAAAGACGGGCGCCAAGCCTTGTTCCTGTTCCTACCCGACGGTGAAGACCCGGACACGTTGATTCGCAAGGAAGGTGCGGCGGGCTTCGAGGCGCGTTTGAAAGACGCGATGCCGCTGTCGGAATTCTTTTTCGCCGAGCTCGCCAAGGATGTCGACCTGCGCGGACTGGAAGGCAAGGCGCGCTTGGCCGAGCGCGCAAAGCCACTGCTCGCTCACATTCCGGATGGCGCCTTCCGCGACCTGATGCAGCAAAGCCTTTCCGAGCGCACCGGCATGCAACGCATCGGCCCAGCAGCGCCGAGTGCGGCAGCGCAGGTCCACGCGCTGACGCAGGCACGCGCAACGTTCAGCAAGCCGCCGCAACAACGAAGTGTCGTGCGCGCCGCTGTTGCACTGCTGGTGCAAAAACCCGATGTCGCGATGGCATTGCAACCGCCCTACGTTTTTGGAACTTTGCGCCAGCCTGGCGTTTCGCTGCTGATGGAACTGATTGAGCTGTGCCGCGCCCGGCCTGAGATGAACACCGCGACGCTTTTGCAGCAATTCGAAGGCCGCGACGATTACGAGCCATTGGCGAAACTAGCCTTGATCGACTTCCCATCGACGCCCGAACATTGGCGCATTGAATTCGTCGATGCCTGCGATCAGCTGAATCGGCAAACTCTGCAGCAACGCATCGATGAACTGCTGGTCAAGCAGGAGTCGGGCTTTCCGCTGTCAGCCGCCGAAAAGAGCGAGTTGCGCGAGGCGCTGGCGAGCAAGTCGAAACGCTGAGACAAGGAGACCCCGACGATGCAGGCCTGCCGAAGTTTGTTCGTGTTGCTGGTGCTATCCGCCGCCGTTGCAACCGGCCACGTGCGCGCTCAAAGCACCGAGCTCGCCACCGAGTCGAACGCAGCGATGGCGCTTGCGGTACTCGACATCGCGCAACGTGCCGAAGTGGATGAGCAGCTCGCCGACGGCGTGCAGCGTCGCGCACTCGCAAGCATCAGCGCGGCGTCGTTCGAACAGCGCCTGCAGGCGTTAAGCGCTTCGCACGAACGACTGAAGAAGGCGTTGCGCGCCGTGCAGGTCGAGGCCTTGCCGATCCGCCGACTGGAGTCGCTGGAGCGACACTGGCAGTTCCTGTCGCGTGATCTCGAGCGGTGGCGCGGTGGTGTTCAGGCCGCGGTCCAGCCATTGTCCGCCGACGCCGAGGCGCTTGCTGCGCGACATCGAATCTGGACCGCAACGCTCGCGGCCAATACCGGCGACGATACGCCGTGGACAACACGAGCACGCCAGGTGCTGACACGCCTCGAACTGGCGCAGCGCGCGATTGCGAAACCCGGTGCGGCCCTGCTCAAACTGAGCCAATCCGCGGGGGCGGTGAGCAATGACATCGCCGCCGGACTGGAGCGCGCGCGACAACAGATCGGGCTACGCGACCGCGACCTGTTGCGGCTGGATGCCGCGTCGCTGTGGGCTGCGCGCAGTGGAGGTGCGAATCCGAGTTCGCAGGAAATCGCGCGCCAAGGCCTCGCGATCGAGACTACGTTCGCCAAAGACTACGACGAACGCTTCCAGCGCACGCGCAACGTGATGACCTTGAGCATGCTCCTGCTGTTGCCGCTGCTGATCTGGATTTCGCTGCGCACGCGCGCCCGCGCACGTCGCGAGCACGTCGCTGACGCCACGCTGGCGGTGCTGTCGCGGCCGTTCGCTGCGTGGATCGTGCTGTATGCAATTGCATCTCTGATCTATCACTGGGACGGACCGGTCATTCAGCAACAGGCAACGTTGTTGATCGCCTGGCTGCCGGTCTTGCGGCTGTTACCGAGTGTCGTGCGCCACGCCCTTGGGCCTTGGGCATGGATCAGCGCACTGTTTTACGCCCTGAACTTCGCAGCCTCACTTTTCGCGCTCGATGCACTGACCTATCGCTATGCATTGGCGACCTTGAGCGTACTGCTGATCGTGACCTTGCTGTGGCTCGCACAGCGGCATCGACGCACGGTCGAAATGTCATCGGCAAGCGCACGAACTGTATGGCTGTTGCGCGGCTCAGCGGTGCTGGCGACGGTCGCCCTGGTCGCAAATAGCGTCGGCAATGTTTCACTGACCACGGTACTGCTCGATGGGCTACTCGACGCGACCTATCTTGCAGTCGCGCTGGCGGCGGTGGCGGCGGTCGTACGTGCACTGTCCGACACGCTGTTCCGCCGCGGTGCCGAGGTGGTGCCGGCGCGTATCAGTGCGCGCGCAGGTTCACTGAAACGCGCGGCGATCACCCTTGGCGGACTGGTCCTCGCGCTGATGTGGTTGATCGCAACATTGAATGCGTTCCGCATCTTGCGTCCAGCATACGAGCTCGCAACCCGCGTGCTCGGCTATCACGTCGCCTTGGGTGATGCCACGCTGTCGGTCGGCGGTGTTGCGATGTTCGCGCTGAGCGTGTGGGTCGCGTTCTGGATCGCACGTACGTTGCGCGACCTGCTGGCCGAAGACTTGCTCCCGAACATGGCACTGCCGCGCGGTGTCGCGCACAGCGTGTCGACGCTCAGTTACTACGCGCTGATCGGCATCGGCTTGCTGGCCGCACTAGCGTTTTCCGGATTCCAACTGAGCCAGCTCGCAATCGTGTTTGGCGCGCTTGGTGTCGGAATCGGTCTCGGTCTGCAGGACGTCGTCAAAAACTTCGTCAGTGGTCTCATCCTGATGGTGGAACGACCCATTCAGCCCGGCGATGTCGTCGAGATCAATGGCGTCAGCGGCCGTGTGCGTGACATCGGTCTGCGGGCAACGCGGCTGATCACCTTCGAAGGTGCCGATGTCGTCGTGCCCAACGGCATGCTTCTGTCTGACCGCCTCACTAATTGGACGCTGAGCAACAGTAGTCGCCGCATCGAGGTCAATGTCGGCGTCGGCTATGCCAGCGACGCACAGCAGGTACTCACGCTGCTGCGTGAGGTCGCTGCGCAGACCGAAGGCCTACTCAGCGAACCCGCGCCGGTCACGCTGTTCGTCGGCTTCGGCCCGAGTTCTCTCGATTTCACGTTACGCGGCTGGACCCGGGAGGAATCCGACTGGGCCGCAATCCGCAGCCAGATGGGCCTATCGGTATTGCGCACACTGCGTGCAGCGGGCATCTCCATTCCGTTTCCGCAACAAGACCTGCATCTGCGCAGCCTGTCGCCCGATGCGGCCGCATTGCTTGCGCAATCCGCTGCGGCCAGCCGAATGCAGTCGCCCACAGCATGAACCCGCCGGTCGCTCGCATTGTCCCGTTCTGGCAACGCTTAGGTGCGATTTCAACGTATCCGCTGCAATCCGGTGCGATCACCAACGTATTGTTGTTCACCGCGCTGCGTCTAGCCGATCAGTTGCCGCTGGGATGGATCGGAGGCACCGTGGTGTCGCTGGTGCTGTGGGCGGGCATTTTGAAATATGCCGCCGAAGTGTTGGTGCAGACCGCGCATGGCCGGCTCGATGCGCCGGAGTACAGCATGCAGATCAGCGAATCGCAGGCATGGGGCCAGATCAAGCTGCAACTCCTGCTGTGGTTGATGCTGGTGCTCGGCGTTCTCGGCTTCGGTCACTTGCTCGGCGTCCCCGGCATGCTGCTCTGGGGTCTGTTTGTGGTTATCGCGATTCCCGGCGCCACCATTACATTGGCGATGACCAACAACATCTGGGCAGCACTGAATCCAGCCAGTTGGCTGGAGCTGATGCACGCGTTTGGCTGGCCGTATTTCGCGGTAGCGGTGTTATGCGGGCTATATCAACTCGGCGGTGTCGGCGCACAGGCGCTCGCTGAGGCGATCCCGATAGTGCCGGGCATCGTCACCTTTTTGCTGGCCTGGTTTTTCACCCACTTCGTTTTGGTCGCCAGCTTTCACCTGATGGGCTATCTGGTTTACCAATACGCCGATCGCATCGGTCACGACATCAAGCGCGACGAAGTGCCGAAAAAGTTGCAGGCGCTGCGTGCCGACCCGGACCAAGGATTGGTCGACGAGGCCGAGGCCTTGGTCAAGGCGGATCGCGCCGACGAGGCCGCGCTGCGCTTGCGCGAACACATCGCGACGCGCGGCGGAACCGTGCTGCTGCACGAGCACTACCGCAAGCTACTGGCGTCGAAACAGGACACGTCGGAACTACTACGCCACGCGCAAGGGTACGTGCCGGTGCTGCTCGCGCAAGACAACCTCAAACGCTGCATCGAGATCCTGCACGTGAGCTTCGCACTGGATCCGACCTTCAGCGCCGACATCGCCGACGACACCTATCGCTTGGCACAACGCGCCGCTCAAATTGGGCAACATCCGCTCGCGCTGAAAGTGATCGCCGGTTTTCACAAGCGCTGGCCAAAGCACAAGGACATCGCGTGCAACTATTTGTTTGCGGCAAAACTGATGATCGAAAAACTCAGCCAAGACGACCAAGCCCTGCAACTGCTGACGCAACTCAAGACGTTACGGCCCAACGATCCATTGATGCCGGAGATCGACGCACAGCTGCACTCCCTGAGCACGCATCCAAAAGCGTGACGCAAACGATCAGGTCGCAGGCATCTCACGGCGGACGTCGCGTATCGCGTCGGTATTATTCGCGTCGTCCGCAAGCGCCGTTTTCAGATCGTTGTAGTAACGCACATCCTCGGTGAGGGCATGCGATTCGCGACGTGACTTGAAGTTGATCCGCAGCGATGGGGCTTCTTCGAATTTACCGGCTTTTTGAGTATCGCCAACACGCAATTCTGGACAAAGCACCGAATTCAATTGACCTTGCTGAATTTGAAAACGGAGGCAGGCACCCGCAACTGAATGGGTTCGGCCAAATAGTGGTCGACCAGCAGGAATGCGAACAGCGCCATCAGATAGATGATCGAATAGCGAAAGGTTTCCATCGCGAACCATTCGTTCGGCGGATTCATCAGACGCACGGCGTAGTAGAGGAAGCCGGCGCCAAGTATGACGGCGCCACCAAGATAGATCACGCCACTCATGCCGGTCAGCCAGGGCAACAGCGTCACGACCACCAGCAGAATCGTGTAAAACAACACGTGCCAGCGCGTGTATTCAACACCATGTGTGATCGGCAACATCGGTACCGCGGCGCGTGCGTAATCTTCGCGACGGAAAATCGCCAGCGCCCAGAAATGCGGCGGTGTCCAGATGAAGATGATCAGGAACAGCAGCAGCGCATACGGGTGCACCGTGCCGGTCACTGCGGCCCAGCCCAGCACCGGCGGCGCCGCGCCGGCCGCACCGCCGAGCACGATATTTTGTGGTGTCGCCCGCTTCAGAAACCTGGTGTAGATCACCGCATAGCCGATCAACGCACAGAAGGTCAGCACCGCAGTCAGCAGATTGACGAAGGCCACCAGCAGCAGCATCGACAGCGCACCGATGGCAAGCGCGAAGTACAACACTTGGCGCGGGGTCAATTGCCCGGTCGGCAAGGGGCGATGCGCTGTCCGCGCCATTACCGCATCGATACGCGCATCCAGCAGATGGTTGATCGCAGCGGCCGAGGCCGCGGCCAGCCAGATGCCGATGCAACCGACGATGGCCTCACGCCAAGGCGGCAGGCCCGGGACAGCGAGGAACATGCCGACCACCGCCGTGAACACGATCAGGGCAACCACACGCGGTTTGGTCAGCGCCCAGAACTGCGCGAACTGATGCATCAGGCGCATATCGGCCTCAACGCGGCGCCGGCGTGGTGCGCGCGAGCAACGCGATCAGTGCGAACAGCAAGGCGGCGGCGACACCGTTGTGCGCGGTCGCATTCCACAACGGCAGTCCAAATTTGACGTTTGCGATGCCAAGCGTGATCTGCACCACCAGCAGTGCAGCAATGGCGCGACCATAATTGCGCGTCGCCGGTTGGCGCATCGCTTTTACCGCGAGGATCAACACGTGCCCGGCCACCAGCAAGGCGAACCAGCGGTGCGTCAGATGAATTGCGGTTCGTGCCGGACCATCGAGCACGCCACCTTCATAGTTGACGCCGATGCCACGCCAGAGCACGAACGCTTCGCGGAAATCGGTCTGCGGCCACCATTGTTGTAGGCAGGTCGGGTAATCCGTCGCACAGGCGAACGCGGCGTAGTTCGCACTGGTCCAGCCACCGAGAGCGATCTGTAATGCCACTAGGACCAAGGCAACCACGACCAAGCCGCGCTTTACCGTCGCGCCGCCGTGCACCGTTCGCGCGCAGCGCTGTCCAAGCCAGCAATGCCATGGTCGCCATGCCGCCGAGCAGATGGCCCATGACCACGATGGGCTTGAGCTTCCAAGTCACCGTCCACATACCGAGCGCCGCTTGGAACAAGATGAAGGCCGCGGCGAACACCACCGCGCGCCGTGGTTGCGGCAAATATGCGCGATTGCGCCAAGCCAATGCCGCCAGCACAAACGTCGTCAGCATCAACAAACCGGCGAAGTAGCGGTGCACCATTTCCTTCCATGCCTTGCGCACTTCGACTGGTCGATCCGGATGTGCGGCATTCGCAGCCGCCACTTCCGCTTCGTGGTTTGGCCAAGTGGCCTCGCCATAACAGCCCGGCCAATCCGGGCAGCCGAGCCCAGCGTGAGACAAGCGCGTATAAGCACCGAGCAAGATCACGCCGAAGACGAGCATGACCGCGAACCAGGACAAGCGACGGAACAGGGGAGAAATCATGGGAAGTCCTTCAACGAATCAACTTGCCGAGATCCTTGCGCACGCGCTTCAGATCTGCTTTTTCAGGATATCGCAGCATCAGGTAGCCGGCCGGATCGACCAAGGCCAAGGTGACATCGGTATGCGCCGGATGTAATCGTTCGTGCAACGCGCTTGGCAGGTCGACCAGCGAATAAACACCTTGCGCCGTGCTCAGCACACCGTCTGCCGGCACATCGTCATCGATGACAATGCGCAGCTTCTCGGCGTGCCGGCCGAGCGATATGCGCAGGTTGCCGATCTGATCGAGGTGCTCGTGGCAAATGCGGTCGCACACATTGGGGATGCGCACGACCAAGGTCCAGTGCCACTGCGGTGTCACCCACGCGAACACGCCACCCGCACGCAGCGTGCCGGACTGTTCGAGGCGCATCGGTGGATCGACCAGTTCACCGTAGTTGCCCCGCCCCTCCGGTAGCCAACCGGAGAACGCGAGCAGACTGGCGACCAGAATCGGTGCCGCAAACACCAGCGCGATGAATACCAGCATGCGACGACCGCTACGGACATCGGTCATGGGCGATTTTCCTTGCGGCGAAAGTGGACAATCAGGAACAAAATCAAACTGACTACTGCGAAGCTTGCCCACTGCAGCGCATAGCCGCGGTGACGATCAGCCGGCATGCCCGATGGCTGCCAATCACGACGGAATGGCGATGCGACATCAGGTGCCGGCCAGAACACCTGCGTGGCCATTGGTAACAACTGGGGCGCCTCCAGCGCGATCTGGTTCGGATCGATATTCAGGCGCAGACGTGGTGGCACACTTCCCTCGGCCAATGCCAAACCAGCGGCCGGCGCTGGAGCGATCAAGCCGCGTGCATCGAAGTGATCCAGCAACGGCGGCACCAGCGGCGGTGTGCGCCGTGAACGATCCGCAGCGATCCAACCCATGTTCACCAGCACGTAGCCACCGTCAATCGCGACCGGCACATAGACATCGACGCCGTAGTCACCATCGACGATGCGATTGTCGTGCAGGTAAACCCGATCGGTCATCAGGCGACCGCGCAATTGTACGGCGGCGAAATCCCCTTGCAGCATGCGCAAGCGCGCGAAGTCTGCGACGGCATCCGGGTGTGCATTCGCGAGCGCAAGCACGAACTCGTGTGCGCGTCGATCCTTGAACTCGCCGCGCTGCCACTGCCAACGCGCGGCGGCGATGAATCCAACTTCGGCCGCGATGAACAGGATCAGCAGCCACCAACGAGGTTGACGAAACGCCAACATTGCCGCCGTTACCCCGCCCTATACTGCGCGCCCGCAGTTGCGGAACCGGCAGTCGAGGTGTGGGTTATGTGGCAGAAGCTGTTCATCGTCATCGTGTTCATCGCGATTGTCTACAACCTCGGTGCCGGCCTGTATTTCATGATGACCGACAAGGGCTCGACCAATCGCACCGTCAATGCCCTGACCCGTCGCATCGCTATTTCGATCGCGTTGTTCGCGCTTGTCGGCATCAGCATCTGGATGGGCTGGATCGCGCCGCACGGCGTTGTCGTGCGCTAACCACTATCGTTCTCGGATAGCGCGACAACGCGCGGCTGGAACTGCAACCGCGCGTTTCGATGCTGTTTACAGCACGTAAACGAACAGGAACAGGCCGAGCCAGACCACGTCAACAAAGTGCCAATACCAAGCAACGGCCTCGAAGCCGAAGTGGTGGTCACGCGAGAAGTGGCCTTTGGCGCAGCGGAACCAGATCACCAGCAGCATGATCGTTCCGAGCGTCACGTGCAGACCATGGAAGCCGGTGAGCATGAAGAACGTGCTGCCGTAGATGCCGGAACCCAGCGTGAGGCCGAGCTCGTGATAAGCGTGGTAGTACTCGGTTGCTTGGAAGTAGAGGAACAGCATGCCAAGCGCGACCGTGACGCCGAGAAATGTCAGCAACTTGCCGCGTTCACCCGCACGTAGCGCGTGATGCGCGATGGTGACGGTGATGCCAGAGGTCAGCAGGATCAACGTATTCAGGAACGGCAGGCCCCACGCACCGATGGTCTCGAACATTCCGCCGACCTTGAGCGGACCATTGGTCGGCCATGCCGAGCTGTAGCCACTCCAGATGAATTCGTGAGTGAGCGCACCATCACCCTCACCACCCAGCCACGGCACTACGAACATACGCGCGTAGAACAGGGCGCCAAAAAAGGCCGCGAAGAACATCACCTCGGAGAAGATGAACCAGATCATCCCCATGCGGAAACTGACGTCGACCTGACGATTGTAAAAACCCTTCACCGACTCGCGGATGACATCGCCAAACCAGCCGAACAGCATGAAGACAAGCGCCGCCAAACCGGCATACAACACGTAGTGCCCGACTGCGACCTTGTTGACGGTCAGTGCGGCACCGATCATGGTCGTGAACAGCGCGAGCGTGGCGATGATCGGCCAGCGACTGGCGTGCGGGACGTAGTAGATGTTCGGATCGTGCGTCTCTGTCTGGCCCATGATGGTCCCCGATGGTTTAGCTGTTGGGTGGCGACACCGCACTCGTCATCGCGAGCGGTTTTGCCACCGGGTTGAACACGTAGCGAAAGGTCAGGCGACTGACATCCGCAGGAAGCTGGTCGTCGATCACGAAGCGCACCGGCATCTCTCGTGATTGGCCCGCCTCGAGCTCTTGTTCTGTGAAACAAAAACATTCGGTCTTGCTGAGATGGATCGCTGCTTCGGCCGGCGCGACCGTGAAAATTGCCCGACCCGTCAGCGTGAGGCGGCCGTCATTGGTCGCGGTGAACGTCACTGTTGCAGGTTCGCAAGGACGCACCTTGACTGACTTCTTGGCGGCATCGAGGCGCCACGGCAATTCTGGACTGATGCTGGTGTCGAACTCGACCAACAACTCACGGTCTTGGACGACGCCACCCGCGCAAGCGGTCGCTTCGCTGGCAGTCTGGGTCGGTCGGATGCCGAATACCTTCTCGCACAGCACATCGTAAAACGGTGCCAACGCGAAGCCGAACGCGAACGCCGCCGCGGTCGCGGCCAGCGCCCAGCGCAGCACGCGTGCATTGCGTTGCTGGAGGTTCGGGTTGGTCATGAGCCAAGAACGCCGCTCATCCAGAACAATCCGTAGATTCCGAATACGACACCCGCAAGGATCCACGCCGTAAGCTTCGCAGCGGCACGGCGATGATCGAGTTCAGAGCGATCGGTCGTGATCATCTCGGCCGCCTCAGTGCGCCACGTTGCCGTGTGCGAGCATGCTGTCCGTGATCACCGGCGGTGTTGTGAAGCTGTGGTACGGCGGCGGCGAGGACAAAGTCCACTCCAAACCGTGTGCACCTTCCCAAACCTGATCGGTGGCCTTGGCCAATGACTTGTTTCGCGAACAATCCCAGACGATGTACGCGAACAAGAGTTGTGTCAGGCCGAACGCGAAACCGCCGAGCGACGACACCAGATTCCAATCGGCGAACGCGACGTTGTAGTCCGGGATACGGCGTGGCATACCGGCCAAACCGAGGAAGTGCTGGGGGAAGAACAGCACGTTCACGGAAATCGCCGAGGCCCAGAAATGAATCTTGCCGAGGCGTTCGTTGTACATGCGACCGGTCCACTTCGGCAGCCAGTAGTAGACCGCGGCCATCACCGAGAAGATCGCGCCGGTCACCAACACATAGTGGAAGTGCGCAACGACGAAATAGGTGTCGTGGTACTGGAAATCGGCCGGCACAATCGCAAGCATCAGCCCGGAGAAACCGCCGATCGAGAACAAAATGACGAAGGCGAGCGCGAACAACATCGGCGTCTCGAACGTCATCGAACCCTTCCACATGGTGAACACCCAGTTGAACACCTTGATGCCGGTCGGCACGGCGATCAGCATCGTCGCGTACATGAAGAACAGCTCGCCACCGAGCGGCATACCGACCGTGAACATGTGGTGCGCCCAGACGATGAAGCTCAGGAACGCGATCGAAGCGATCGCATAAACCATGGCCTTGTAGCCGAACAGCGGCTTGCGTGAAAACGTCGGAATGATTTCCGACACGATCCCGAACGCCGGCAGGATCATGATGTAGACCTCGGGATGTCCGAAGAACCAGAAAATGTGCTGGAACATCACCGGATCGCCACCGCCGGTGGCGGAGAAAAATGTGGTGCCGAAGAACTTGTCGGTCAGCAGCATGGTCACGGCACCGGCGAGTACCGGCATCACCGCAATCAGCAAGAACGCGGTGATCAGCCACGACCAAACGAATACCGGCATTTTCAGCAGATCCATGCCCGGGGCACGCATGTTGAGGATGGTCGCGATGATGTTGATCGCACCCATGATCGAACTGATACCCATCATATGCACTGCGAAGATGGTGAACGCGACCGAATCGCCGCCTTGCAAGGACAACGGCGGATAGAGCGTCCAGCCGCCCGCCGGGCCACCGCCGCCGATGTCAAAGAACACCTTGAGTGCGAGTGGCAACAGCAAGGTTGTGAACGCGAACGGCATGATCCAGAACGACCAGTTGTTCATGCGCGGCAAGGCCATGTCCGGCGCCCCGACCATCATCGGGATCATCCAGTTGGCGAGGCCAACGAAGGCCGGCATGACCGCGCCAAAGATCATCACCAACGCGTGCATGGTGGTCATTTGGTTGAAAAACTCCGGCTCGATCAACTGCAAACCGGGGAACATCAACTCGCCGCGGATGACCATCGCCATCAAACCGCCGAGGAAGAACATGACCAGCGAGAACACCAAGTACATCGTACCGATGTCCTTGTGGTTCGTGGCATAGAGCCAGCGATTCACGAAGCCATGTGGCTTGTGATCGTGGTCGTCGTGATGTGTGCTTGCGTCATGGGCCATGACTGATCTCCAGAATGCTTTCGTGTTCAGCCCTGGCTCGGCGCAGCTTCAGCTGCAACCGGCTCGGCGAGGGTGGCGACAGGTTCGGCTCCGGCATTCGCGCCCTGCTGCGCGGCTAGCCACTGCTCGAATTCCGCCTTCGGCTTCACTTCCACGACGATCGGCATGAAGCCGTGATCCTTGCCGCAGAGTTCGGCGCACTGGCCGCGATAGATGCCGGGTTCTTTCACCAGCGTCCATTGGTCATTGATGATTCCTGGGATGGCGTCCTGCTTCCAGCCAAGTGCCGGCACCCACCACGAGTGGATCACGTCGCCGGCCGTGATGACGAAGCGCACCTTGGTGTCGGCGGGGATCACCAGTGGACGATCGACATCGAGCAAATAGTTCTTGACCGAATGCGGGTCCAAGCCGGAACCGAGTTGGCGGGTGTCGTCGCTATCGCGGGCCAGCGAACTGATGAAGCTCACGCCCGAATCGACATAACGATAGCCCCACTTCCACTGGTAACCGGTGACTTCGATGGTCATTTCGGCGTCGCGGGTGTCGGCCATTTCGATCAGCACCTTGGTCGCTGGCCACGCCATAGAAATCAGGATCAGCACCGGAATGATGGTCAGCACCAGTTCGGCCTTGTCGTTGTGCGCCCATTTTTCAGCAATCGCACCACGCGACTTGCGGAACCGGAACATCGCGACACCCATCGCGCCGAACACCAACACGCCAATCACGACGCAGATCCACAGCACGATCATGTGCAGGTCATACACCTGCTGCGACACGTCGGTGACGCCCGGCGTCATGTTCAGCTTCCAGCGATCTACCGCAGCCATGCCCGGCAGACTGAAAGCCATTGCAGCGGTGGCGATGCCAATCCGCGACAAACCCATGCCGATTTGCTTCATTCTGTCACCCAATCCGGACCTGCCGGCCTCTGTTCTTCAAACCTATCCACATCGGCTGCAAACTCGCAGCCAACGCCTCTCAATCGGACCCGGCACCGGCGGAGTCGCCTAGCGGCGTGATCGAGCGCGCCGCGCTGGGGATGCGCATGATAGTCACCGGTCGCATCCAGGGGCAACCGAATCAGCAGAAAACTGCCCGCAAACCTTTGCTTCGCTGACGACCTACCTCGCTACACTACGCGCCCTCGCGCGCCGAGCCGGCGCTTTAACCGCAGCCGAAACCGACCATGACCGAGCCGCTTCCAATTCTTTCTGCTGAATTACCCGCGCCGGGAGATTCTCTCTGGCAGGCGATGACGTTGGCGTATGCGGTCGAAGAAGCGATCGCTTTGAAGCCGCTTCTGGAAGCCGCCACCTTGCCCGCTGCGGAACGCGATAGCGTCCTCGCCCACGCCGGACACTTGGTTGCTCGGGTGCGCGCAAAGGCGCAACAGCAGAGCGCGGTCGAGAGCTTCATGCGCGAATACGACCTGTCCTCCGAGGAAGGCGTTTTGCTGATGTGCGTGGCCGAGGCCCTGCTCCGCATCCCGGACGCTGACACCGCCGACAAGCTGATCCGCGACAAGCTCGGTGATGCTGCGTGGAACAGCCATCTCGGGAAAAGCCCTTCGCTGTTCGTGAATGCCGGCACCTGGGGACTGATGTTGACCGGCAAACTGATCTCGCTGGCTGAGGAGACGCAGCAGAACTTCCTTGGCGCGATCAAACGATTGGTTGCACGCAGTGGCGAACCAGTGGTGCGCCTCGCGGTGCGCCAAGCGATGCGCATCATGGGGCATCAATTCGTGCTCGGTCGCAACATTGACGAAGCGCTTGACCGTTCGCGCGACAAGGACGGCCGTGCCTACCGCCACTCCTTCGACATGCTCGGCGAAGCGGCGCTCACCCGACCCGATGCAGCGCGTTATTTCGAGGCCTACAAAGCCGCAATCTTGGCGATCGGTGCGCGCGGGCCCTTTGCCTCAGTGCTGGACGCGCCCTCGATCTCGGTGAAGCTCTCGGCACTGCACCCACGCTTCGAAGTCGCCAAGCGCGCCCGCGTCAACGCGGAACTGACGCCGATGCTGCTGGAACTCGCGCAACTGGCGATGGCGCACAAAATTGGCATGACCGTCGATGCCGAAGAAGCGGACCGACTGGAACTGTCGCTGGAGGTCATTGGTGCGGTATTTCGCGATTCGTCGCTGGAAGGCTGGAACGGTTTCGGCCTAGCCATTCAGGCCTATCAGAAACGCTGCCCGCAGCTGATCGACTGGCTGGCTGAACAGGCTCGGCTCACCGGGCGCCGCTGGTGCGTGCGCTTGGTCAAGGGCGCGTATTGGGATTCGGAAGTGAAGCGCGCACAAGTCGACGGCCATGTCGGCTTCCCAGTGTGGACACGTAAGCCGAATACCGATGTCGCCTACCTCGGCTGCGCGCGCAAGTTGTTCGACTATGGCGACTTGTTCTATCCGCAGTTCGCGACCCACAACGCACACACGATCGCGGCCATCCATCACCTTTCGAAGGGTCTGCCATTCGAGTACCAGCGCCTGCACGGCATGGGTGCGGACTTGTACGCCGAAGTCGTCGGTGAGAAGAATCTGAATATCCCATGCCGTGTCTATGCGCCAGTGGGCTCACATGAAGATTTGCTGCCGTATCTCGTGCGCCGCTTGCTCGAGAACGGTGCGAATACCAGTTTCGTCAACCGTATCGTCGACGAAACCCAGGCCATTACCGACATCGTCAAGGATCCGGCCGAGGTCGTTTCCCAGTTCCAGACCATCAACCATCCTCGCATCGACGCGCCGGCCCATTTGTTCGGCGATCAACGGAAGAATTCCATGGGCATCAATCTCGCAAACGACAATGACCTGCGCCAACTCGCCGAGCAGATGAATGCAGCGGTGAAACCTTGGAGTGCCGCACCATTGGTGCCCGGCTATCACGCGACGCAAGTCGCGCAACCGGTGACCAATCCTGCGGATCGCCGCCATCAGATCGGCGTCTGTACGCCCGCCGATGCACAGGGCGTCGCGGCAGCACTCAACAATGCAGCGGCGGCGCAGGCCGCTTGGGACGCGACGCCGCCTGCAGCGCGCGCCAAGATTCTCGAGCATGCCGCTGATTTGCTCGAATCACGCCGCGCCGAGTTCATGGCGCTGGCCGTGCGCGAAGCGGGCAAGACGCTGTCGGATGCTATTGCCGAAGTGCGCGAGGCGGTGGACTTCTGTCGTTATTACGCCGCGATCACACGCAAGATGATGGGCGCTCCGGAAACCCTAAACGGGCCGACCGGTGAGTTGAATCAGCTATCCCTGCACGGCCGCGGCATCTTTGTCTGCATCAGCCCGTGGAACTTTCCGCTCGCCATTTTTATGGGCCAAGTGGCCGCTGCAGTTGTGACCGGCAATGCGGTCATCGCCAAGCCAGCCGAGCAGACCAGCCTGATCGCCTATGCGGCAGTCCAGCTGCTGCATGAGGCCGGAGTGCCGGAAGCGATCCTGCAACTGCTCCCTGGCGACGGTGCCACCGTGGGTGCCGCGCTGACCAAGGATCCACGCGTCATTGGTGTCGCCTTCACTGGTTCAACCGAAACCGCCCGCCTGATTAACCGTAGTCTCGCCGCGCGTGATGCATCAATCGCTGTATTGATCGCCGAGACCGGCGGTCAGAATGCCTTGATCGCGGATTCGTCGGCGTTGCCAGAACAACTGGTGAAGGACGCCATCAGCTCGGCCTTCGGCTCAGCCGGTCAACGCTGTTCGGCCGCGCGCGTGCTGTTCGTGCAGGACGATATCGCCGACAAGGTGGTGCACATGCTGGCCGGCGCGATGGACGAAATCGTGGTCGGCGATCCGGCGGCACTCTCGACCGATATCGGCCCGGTGATCGACAACGATGCTCGCGCCATTCTCGAGGCGCATGCCGCACGCATGGACAAAGAGGCGAAGCTGATCAAGCAGCTCGTGCTCGATCCGGCCAGAACCGGCCACGGCAGTTTCTTTGCACCACGGGCCTACGAGCTCAGCAGTCTGAAACAGCTCGAACGCGAGGTCTTCGGGCCGGTGTTGCATGTGATTCGCTACGCCGCGAAAGATCTCGACGTCGTGCTCGGTGAAATCAATGCCACCGGCTACGGCCTCACCCTCGGCATTCATTCGCGTATCGACGCCACCATCGAGAAGATTTCGCGCACGCTACGGGTCGGCAATTGCTATGTGAATCGCAACCAGATCGGTGCGGTCGTCGGCGTGCAGCCGTTCGGTGGCGAAGGGCTGTCCGGTACCGGCCCCAAAGCCGGCGGCCCGCACTACCTGGCACGCTTCGTCACCGAACGCACACTCACCGTCAACACGACGGCTAGTGGTGGCAACGCTTCGTTGCTTACACTCGGCGATTGAGGTCGATCATGTTGCTGCGGACGATCCCGTTGAGTGTGTCCATCTTCATGCTTGCTGCGTGCAGCGAGGAAGCGCTGCCGCCACAACCGGCTCCGCCGGCCGATCGCAACTTCACCGCGACCGTCAACGATCAACCAGTGGTCGGTGGTACGGCGGCGTTTGAATGCCTGATCCGTGGCGATGGCAAAAGCCGTTCACCGTATTTCTTGCTGACGTTCACTGATGATCTCGCCCACACGATCCAGATCGGGATCGATCGTGGCAACGACACCCCCGGTCAGCGCGCAGTCGTTGAAGGGATGGCCACCACAACGGGTCTGGCGTTCGGTCGCCCAAAAAATGCAGCAGCGACGCTCACCGCCATCATTGCGACGACGACAGGGGCGGTGATCTCTGGGAATTTCAGCGCGCGCTTTGATGTGGCGAATGCTGCGCCAGGCGTTCACTCGCGCGAACCGCTTGTCGTTAAAGATGCCTTGTTCGAACAGGTCGAATGCGTTGATCCGATCAAAGCACAGGCTGCGAAGTCGCCTTAGGTACGGTCAATTACGGAGACGGCGGGCGATTGCATCGCGGGAGAGCAGCGCGTAACCGACGCCACAGGCGAACCCGGCCAGATGCACCGGCCAAGCGACCGGCGATCCACCTGGCGTCAGCACGAACATCAAGACCTGCACCAATACCCATAGACCGATCAATCCGTAGGCCGGCATACGCACGAATTCCAAGAACGCGCCGAGCGGCAACATCAGCCCAAGCCGCGAGCGCGGGAACAAGGTTGCGTATGCGCCCACTAATGCCGACACCGCACCGCTGGAACCAATGATCGGCGCCGCTTGTGCCGGGAACCACCACGCGCCGAACAGATTTGCCGCCATGCCGCACAGCAGGAACAGCGTGATCAAACGCGCCGCGCCTAATGGCTTTTCCGCCGACGCGCCGAACACCAACAGAAAGACCAGATTACCAATCAAGTGCAGCCCATCGGCATGGACGAACAATGCGCTCGCTAGACGCATCACATGTACCGCCAAGGCTTTCGAACCCTGGCTCGTGATCGCTACCCAGTCTGCCGGTAACACCCCGAACAGGTGCACCCAACGCGTACGTGCTTCCGGCGGCTGAATCCACCAGACCACGAACATGGCAATCGACAATGCGACGAGAAAATAGGTCGCGATTGCGGTTTGCGGTTTCCGGCGTGACGGGACGTGGACGAACATCAGCGTCCGATTCGGGGCAGCAGGAAGCGCGTGCCACGGTATTCAAGCATCAGCGCGTCACGCTGAATTTCGATCAGATTCAATTCGTTGCCGACAACGCCATTTTCATTGACGCGCTTGCCGTCAATGATGGCGAAGCGAAGGCTCGGGTCTTGATGAAACACTTGCATCGTCACCTTCAGCGGAGGCAACGCTTGGCGGGTGGCGAGCGGCAACTCAAAGATCATCTGCACCGGGGTGCTGCCGGTCGCGGCCGATGACTGCGCTTCGTCCTTGGATAACGGGGCCGGGTTCACCGTTGCCGTGGCGTCTGCCGGCGCTAGCTTGGGCGTCGGCGTCGGCAGGTCCGGCGCCACGGCTGCTTGTGCCTGCGGTTGTTTCGGAGATGTGTTGGCGAGCACGGCGGGTTCAGCGGCGGGCATTGGAACCGGTGCTGGGATCTTCGGTGCCGGGATAGTTGGCGCTGGGATCGCCGGCGCCGGCATCGGTTCGATCACCTCGGGCACCCCAGGCAATTCTGGTTCGGAATGGCGTCCCGCACCCAACTTAGCTGCGATCGCATCCGTTTGCGCCGCAGTGAACGCATCCATCGCCGGTGCGGCTGACGGCGGCTGGCGCAACGCCATCGGCTTGCGAGCAGCCACAGTTGGCTGCGCCGATTGTTGTAATGGTTCAACGGGTGCTACGTCCAAGTCTGCATCGGCAATGGGCCGCGGCGCCGGCTCGTCGTGCGCGGGAAGGATCAGTGCACGGTTCGTATACGCCGCTGCGGCCAGTACTGCTAGGCCAATTACGATCCACAGGAGTTTGCCTGAACGCGCATCAGGACTCCGTGGCATCGGCGCTGCCGAGACCAGTGGCGGCAACTCGCCCGCGCGTCGTTCCGCCTCGGCTTTTTGTAGTGCTTCGTGAATCAGGGACATACGCTCAGTTTCACTGTTGCGGCTCAGAAACGGAAGCATCGGCGTCGACGCCATCCGACAAATGTGGACCGGATCGCTGCAAAGCCACCAGCAACGCCATGGTCTCGGGCCCGACCAAGCCATCGGCTCGCAACCCATAGTGATCTTGCAACCGCCGGACGCCGCGGTGTCGTCGCCATAACGTGTCGGTGAAGCGACCGTTGCCTGATCGAACATTGCCAGGGAACCGTGGATTAGCTCAACCAATTCGCCTTCAGCGCCGACTGCAATCACGACGCCTTCATATCCGAGTGGCCGGGCGACTACCAGCATGGCGTCGCCGAGCCAGCGCGGGCTAACACTCCCCCAAGATCGACTGGCGAGTCGATTCGGTCCGGCAATTTGTGCAGTCGCTGCGGACAGGCGTCGCAATGCGAACCACGGATGCGCGCCGTGGTCGCGCAGATTGAGCGCAACTGGTCGGTCCAGTTCGCGCAACATCGACTCGTTCAAGCGCAGCCGTGCACATAGCGGACCGATTGCGCTCGCTGCTGCGCAGTCCACCGCACCGCTGCGACCGGCGCTCCCCCACCAGCCAGCAATCACGTCAGCCGCCTGCCCAACAGTTGCAAATGCGGCGAATGGTGTTTCTTCAATCGATGGGGCCGGCGGGGAAGACACTGTCGCAGGCATAGCGGTTGTTTGAGCGGTTGTGGAGGCGCGTTCGCGCGACCACTGAAACACCAAGGTGATCGCCGCAACGATCGCTACCGCGCACAATGCAATCACGGCAAAGCGCCGGCGCAGTGACAGCCGCAGCGGCTCACCGGCAACCTCATTCGCAGCCGCACGCACCATCGTCGCGTCAATGTGTTCCAGCGAACGCGCATAACCGCCGAGTAACGCCCGATCCGCAACCACATTGATCGAGCGCGGATAGCCCTGAGTGCGGCGATGCAGTTCGCGCAACGCGTCGGCGCTGAACAGCGCGCGTTTTCGCCCGGCGACGGCTAGGCGATGCCCAACATAAGTAGCCGTGTCTTCCGCTGACAGCGGCGCCAAATGGAAGCGCGCGGTAATCCGCTGCGCCAACTGCCGCAACTCAGGTCGTGCCAAAACGTCGCGCAGTTCGGGCTGCCCGAGCAGGATGATTTGCAGCAGCTTCTGCGTCGGCGTTTCCAGATTGGTCAGTAGGCGAACCTGCTCAAGTGCTTCGAATGACAGGTTCTGTGCCTCGTCGATGACGAGCACGACGCGCAGACCGCTCGCGTAGGATTCGAGCAGATAGTGCGTCAGTGCGTCGGTCAACACCTTGATGCTCGACGTACGTTTCGGCAGCAGGATACGCAACTCGTCACAGACGGTGCGCAGCAATTCGATCGGCTGCTGCATCGGATTCAATACCAGCGCGATCCGGACGTTCTCCGGTACTTGCGCCATCAACAACCGGCACAGCGTGGTTTTGCCGGTGCCGACCTCGCCGGTCAACTGCACGAAGCCGCCGCCGCCGCCTTGGTTGATACCGAACAATAGGTGCGCCAACGCGTCTCGATGCTGTGCCGTCAGATAGACGAACCGCGGATCCGGCGTGATCGAGAATGGCGCTTCCTTGAGTTCAAAATGATCGAGGTACATGCGCCTGTCGAATTCTATCGTGGCTGAGACTGCCGCCGAGGCACGCAAGTTCACTACCGCACGACGTTCTGCAAAAAACAATACCCCGCATCAAGTTGATGCGGGGTATTGAGGATAAAGCCCTTGGCGGTGACCTACTCTTGCATCGCTTAAGCGACACTACCATCGGCGCTGCAGCGTTTCACTTCTGTGTTCGGGAAGGGAACAGGTGGGACCACTGCGCTATGGCCGCCAAGGAGACGGCTGGAGTCGCGCGTAAGCGCGGACTCGCATGGGGTGATGGGACGTAACAAGGTTAGAGGCTTGCTTCGATGTGTCATCGAGGCGGAAGCGTCTTGAGGTTATAGGGACAAGCCACACGGATCATTAGT
Organism: Rhodanobacteraceae bacterium; assembly: GCA_016708465.1. GTDB lineage: Bacteria > Pseudomonadota > Gammaproteobacteria > Xanthomonadales > Ahniellaceae > JADKHK01. Next base: position 208,832 of record JADJFT010000005.1, on the reverse strand, counting down.
ACAGGTTAGCTGAACCTCACGGTCTTACACACCCTGCCTATCAACGACGTAGTCTTCATCGTTCCTTTAGGGGACTTGTGTCCCGGGATATCTCATCTTGAGGCGAGTTTCCCGCTTAGATGCTTTCAGCGGTTATCTCTTCCGTATTTAGCTACCCGGCAATGCCACTGGCGTGACAACCGGAACACCAGAGATACGTCCACTCCGGTCCTCTCGTACTAGGAGCAGCCCCTCTCAAATATCCAACGCCCACGACAGATAGGGACCGAACTGTCTCACGACGTTCTGAACCCAGCTCACGTACCACTTTAATGGGCGAACAGCCATACCCCTTGGGACCGACTACAGCCCCAGGATGTGATGAGCCGACATCGAGGTGCCAAACACCGCCGTCGATATGAACTCTTGGGCGGTATCAGCCTGTTATCCCCGGAGTACCTTTTATCCGTTGAGCGATGGCCCTTCCATACAGAACCACCGGATCACTATGACCTACTTTCGTACCTGCTTGATCCGTCGATCTTGCAGTCAAGCGAGCTTATGCCATTGCACACACTGCGCGATGTCCGACCGCGCTGAGCTCACCTTCGTGCTCCTCCGTTACTCTTTAGGAGGAGACCGCCCCAGTCAAACTACCCACCATACACGGTCCCTGACCCGGATTACGGGCCTAGGTTAGAACGTCAAGCACATCAGGGTGGTATTTCAACGGTGCCTCCATCCAAGCTAGCGCCTGGACTTCGAAGGCTCCCACCCATGCTACACAGACGAACTCAACGTTCAGTGTAAAGCTGTAGTAAAGGTTCACGGGGGTCTTTCCGTCTTGCCGCGGGAACGCTGCATCTTCACAGCGATTTCAATTTCACTGAGTCTCGGGTGGAGACAGCGCCGCTGTCGTTACGCCATTCGTGCAGGTCGGAACTTACCCGACAAGGAATTTCGCTACCTTAGGACCGTTATAGTTACGGCCGCCGTTTACCGGGGCTTCGATCAAGAGCTTCGCCTTGCGGCTGACCCCATCAATTAACCTTCCGGCACCGGGCAGGCGTCACACCCTATACGTCCACTTACGTGTTTGCAGAGTGCTGTGTTTTTGATAAACAGTCGCAGCGGCCTGGTCACTGCGGCCCAATATCGCTCAATGATGCATATCACCACGATACTGGGCGCACCTTCTCCCGAAGTTACGGTGCTATGTTGCCTAGTTCCTTCACCCGAGTTCTCTCAAGCGCCTTGGGATTCTCACCCTGCCTACCTGTGTCGGTTTACGGTACGGTCCTCGTGATCTGAAGCTTAGAGACTTTTCCTGGAAGCGTGGCCTCGGTGACTTCG
>JADJFT010000005.1:0-202500 GCA_016708465.1 Rhodanobacteraceae bacterium | reverse complement strand
CCGTCGCCGAACAGATTCGCGCACTTGCGCCAGATGTCGTCATCAGCACGAATGGCGGTTGTCGAGCGCAGCTTGCACAGGCCTTGTTTGATCAAGGTGCGTCAATACGTCTGTTGCACCCGGCCGAACTGATCGCGGCCTATTTGACTGGATCACCGATATGACGTTCCGCCAGACCAACTTGATCGATCACGCGCTCGCCGCGCTCGATACCGCGCGCATGCTGGATTCGACCGCTCACCCTTGGTCACGCGCGAACCCCGCACAAAACCAACACTCGCCAGAGCCGAGCGAACGCGACCGTCAGCTCATCGCCGGCCTGATGCGCATCAACCACACTGGCGAAGTCTGCGCGCAGGCGCTGTATCTCGGCCAAGCGGCAGTGGCCGAATCGCCGGACACGCGCGCGCATCTGCTGCAGGCGGCACGTGAGGAGCACGACCACCTGCGTTGGTGCGCGGCGCGACTCGGGGAAGTCGGTGCGCAACCGAGCCTGCTGAATCCGTTGTGGTTTGCTGGAAGCTATGCGATTGGCGCGGCCGCGGCACTGTTCGGCGACCGCATCAGCCTTGGCTTCGTCGTCGAAACCGAACGCCAAGTGGAAGCCCATCTTGATGATCATCTTGATCGACTGCCGCTCGCCGATGTGCGATCACGCACGATTCTGGAGACCATGCAACGCGAGGAGGTCGAGCACGGGCAGCATGCACTCGATCGCGGCGCTGTCGAACTGGCCACCCCGATCCGCCGCATGATGGGCGGGTGTGCCGACGTGATGCGTTTTATCGCTTATCGGATCTGAAGCTAAAACCAAAACGGGCCGCAATGCGGCCCGTCAGTCCAGCAACACAGCAGCCCCACTCAGACCAGATTGCGCCCGTGGAACAGCTCTTCGATCTCGCGCTTCAACTGTGCTTCCACGCGTAGCCGATCTTTGAATGACAAGTCCTTGGCCTGCGCTTCGAACAGGTAGGTATCAAGATCGAACTCCTTCACGTGCATCTTCGTGTGAAAAATGTTCTCTTGATAGACGTTCACGTCAAACATCTCGTACTTCTGTTTGATGTGCTTGGCCAGATAGTCCTGGATCGAGTTGATGCGGTGGTCGATGTAATGCTTCTTACCCTTGATGTCGCGAGTGAAGCCGCGCACGCGGTAGTCCATCGTCACGATGTCGGATTCAAAGCTGTCGATCAGGTAGTTCAGTGCCTTCAACGGCGAGATCACACCGCAGGTGGCGACATCAATGTCCGCGCGGAACGTCGCAATGCCGTTGTGCGGATGCGTCTCCGGATAGGTGTGCACGGTGATGTGGCTCTTGTCGAGATGTGCCACCACGGCTTCAGGAATCATGTCCTTGCCGAGCTTCTCAACGATCGGATGCTCGGAAATCAGAATGGTCACCGAGGCACCCTGGGGATCGTAGTCCTGACGTGCAACATTGAGGATATTCGCGCCGATGATCTCGGCGACCTCAGTGAGGATCTGGGTCAGACGATCGGCATCGTATTGCTCATCGATGTACTCGATGTAGCGGTCGCGCTGCTCCGGCGTCACCGCGTAGCAGATATCGTAGATATTGAACGACAGCGCCTTGGTCAGGTTGTTGAAACCCTGCAGTTGCAGTCGTGGAAGCGGCTTGACCATGGTGCTTTTCCTCAGTCGCCACGGATGAAAGGGGCGCGGATTATGGGGCAAATCTCCCAATAGGGGTAACCTTGCGGCATCTGAATTCAGCACGATGTTTGAATTCGGCCCGGCACCATCCTATAAACGTGAACATTCCGCGCAATCGAGACCGCGATGCCCAACTCCAATTCCGACCATCTGGCGGGTCTGGCCGACGCCATGCCCAAGTCCGTTACGCCGCGTTCGCTGGCGTTGGAAGGCGCGTCGATCGAGCGTTTTCTCGGCGCCTGCCACCGCCGTCGTTACCCGAACCGCACCGCGATTTTCATGCCGGGCGACCGTGCGGACGTGCTTTATTACGTCGTCGACGGATCCCTCAGTGTGGTCGCCGAAGACAATGATGGGCGCGAGTTGATCTTGGCCTATCTCAACAAAGGCGAATTTATCGGCGAACTCGGACTGTTCGTCGAAACCAGCAAGCGTGAAGTTCTCGTGCGAACGCGCACCCCCTGCGAACTCGCCGAGATCAGCTATGAGCGCCTGCTCGCGCTGTTCGAAACGACGCTCCGCGACGAGTGTCCGAAACTGATGTTCGCGATCGGCTCGCAGTTGACGCGGCGTCTGCTGCACACCAGTCGCAAGGTCAGCCGTCTCGCATTCATGGATGTGACCGGCCGCATCTCCCGCACCTTGCTCGATCTGTGCAGCGAACCAGACGCGCTGACGCATCCGAAAGGGATGCAGATCCGCGTGTCGCGCCAGGAACTGTCGCGCATCGTCGGTTGCTCGCGCGAAATGGCCGGACGCGTGCTCAAGCAACTGGAAGAACAAGGCAAGGTTGGTGTCAGCGGTAAGACCATCGTGGTGTTCGGGACGCGCTAAATGGGCGCATCGGTCGCCCCCGCAGGAAAAGACCACCACGGCGGCTTGCGCTTCCGCGATGCGAAGCTGCACGATGCGTCCGCAGTATCCCGGCTGATCGAAGCGCTCGGCTATCCCTGCGATCCAACAGAGGCCGAACGCCGCATTCGCCGCGTCAACGCCAGCCCAAGGCAGGCCCTTGTCGTCGCGGAATGGAAAGATGCGGTGTGCGGCTTGATCAGCCTCGACTTCATGTTCTACCTGCCGCTCGGACGCGAAACCTGTCGCATCACCGCTCTGGTCGTGGACGACCGCTTCCGCAAGCATGGGATCGGCCGCGAACTGCTGCGCTATGCAGAGAACGCCAGTCGTCGCGAAAACGCGGCACGGCTCGAGCTCACGACCGCCGCCGCACGCACCGAAGCGCATGCGTTCTATCGCCAATGTGGCTTCGAGCAATCATCACTGCGCTTCGTCAAGCAACTCGGCGACGCTTGATTCAAGCGCTAGCGCGGTGGTCACGCCAAACCATGTAGGTGTCGGAACGCGCGTAGTGCGAATCTGGCTTGCGCCCGTGATGCTCAAAGCCGGCGCGCTCATACAGTGAGATCGCCACCTTCAGCGATGAATTCGTTTCGAGGAACAAACCGCTACCGCCGATGCGCCGAAACTCGTCGATTGCGGCATCCAACAGTTGTCGCCCGATGCCCCCGCCTTGGTGGGCCTGGGTGACCGCCATCTTGGTCAACTCATAGACGCCGGGCGATTCTTGCAACAACGCACAGGTGCCGACGACCTCGTCGTCGAGCAGGGCGAAAAGAATGCAACCACCGCCGGCGAGGATGCGTTGTTCCGGATGATCGAGCACCTCGGCGTCGATTGGCTCGACCACGAAATAGCGCTCCAACCACTCCCGATTAAGGCGACCGAAATAAGCGCGCAACGCCGGCTCGAACGCAACGATACGCAAGCTCATGCGAACAGTCGTTGCAGTTCGGCACCGGGATCGTCGGCACGCATGAATGCCTCACCGACCAGAAATGCATGCACACCGCCGGCCCGCATCTTGGCGACATCGTCGCGTGTGTGGATACCACTTTCGGTAATCAGGATGCGGGCAGCATCGACCTGATCGCGCAGGGAAAGTGTGGCTTCCAACGACACCGAGAAATCCCTCAGATTGCGGTTATTCACTCCGATCAGCGGCGAAGTGGTGCGCAGCGCAGCCGTCATCTCTACGGCATCGTGGGTCTCGATCAATACGTCGAGTCCGATCTCCATCGCGCGCCCGGCGTAGTCCTGCAACTGGTCGACGCCAAGTGCGGCGACAATCAGCAAGATGCAGTCGGCACCGAGCACGCGCGACTCGTGGATTTGGTAGGCATCGACGATAAAGTCTTTACGCAGAGCGGGCAGGCTGCACGCCGCGCGCGCCTGCTGAAGATAGGCATCGGCGCCCTGGAAAAAGTCGATGTCGGTCAGCACCGACAAGCACGCTGCGCCGCCCGCTTCATAACTGCGGGCGATCTCGGCGGGCTGGAAATTGGCGCGGATGACGCCCTTGCTCGGTGACGCCTTCTTGATCTCGGCGATCACCGCCGATTCGCTGCCCGCGAGTCGCGTGCGCAAGGCATTTGCGAATCCCCGGGTTGGCCGCATGTCCGCCGCACGCGCCTTCAGGTCATCGATCGGCTGATAGACACGGCGATCGGCCACTTCGATTTGCTTGCGTTCGAGAATTCGTTCGAGGATATCGGCCATATCAATTACCCGCTGCGATCGCTTGCGTCGCCGCCACGAACTCGTCGAGTTTGCGCCGCGCCGCGCCGCTGGCCATCGCTTCGCGCGAACGCCGAATACCGTCGCCGATATCGGCTGCAACACCTGCGACGTACAACGCCGCACCGGCATTGAGCGCGACGATCTCGCGTGGCAAGCCGTCAACGCCATCGATCGCTTCGAGCACACGCGTACGCGACTGCTCGGCGTCATCGACGCGCAGATTGCGGCTTGAGGCCATACGCAGCCCGAAATCTTCGGGATGCACTTCGTATTCGCGGACTACGCCGTCACGCAATTCACCGACCAGTGTTGCCGCACCCAGCGTTATTTCATCCAGTTGATCGCGGCCATAGACGACCAATGCATTGCGCGCGCCAAGACGCTGCAACACCCGCACCTGAATGCCGACGAGATCAGGATGAAATACGCCCATCAAGATATTCGGCGCATCCGCGGGGTTGGTCAGCGGCCCGAGGATATTGAAGATCGTACGCACGCCGAGTTCTTTGCGCACTGCGGCGACATTCTTCATCGCTGGGTGGTGGATTGGCGCGAACATGAATCCGATGCCAGTGCGGCGAATGCATTCGCCCACTTGTGCAGGCTGCAGGTCAATGCGTGCGCCGATCGCTTCCAAAACATCGGCGGCGCCAGACTTGCTCGACACACTGCGGTTGCCGTGCTTCGCGAGTTTCGCGCCAGCAGCCGCGGCAACGAACATCGCCGCCGTCGAGATGTTGAAGGTGTGCGCGCCATCGCCGCCGGTACCGACGATATCGACGAAGTGCGGGTCGGGCGCGATCGCCACCTTCGCGCAGAACTCGCGCATTACCTGCGCTGCACCCGCGATCTCGCCGATCGTTTCCTTCTTCACGCGCAGCCCGATCAGCAAGGCAGCGGTGATCACCGGCGAGACTTCGCCGCGCATGATCTGGCGGAATAGATCGACGATCTCGTCATGGAAGATTTCGCGATGCTCGATGACCCGTGCGAGCGCAACCTGCGGTGTGATCGGCATAGTCATTGCACCAAAAAGTTCTTCAACATGGCGTGACCATGCTGGGTCATGATCGATTCGGGATGGAACTGCACACCCTGGATCGGGAATTGGCGGTGACGCAGGCCCATGATTTCCTCGACCGAACCATCATCGTTTTTGGTCCATGCGGTGACTTCGAGACAGTCCGGCAGACTGCCCTGCTCAACAACCAGCGAGTGATAGCGCGTCGCCTCGAAGCCGTCGGGCAATCCCGCGAACACACCTTGCCCGGCGTGATGGATCAACGAGGTCTTGCCATGCATGATGCGTCCGGCGCGAATCACGCGGCCACCGAACGCTTGGCCGATACTCTGGTGACCGAGACAGACGCCAAGCATCGGCAACTGGCCGGCAAACGCTTTGAGCACATCGACCGACACGCCGGCTTCGCTCGGGGTGCACGGCCCCGGTGAAATCACGATGCGATCAGGCGCAAGCGCCGCGATGCCGGCAATATCCATCTCATCGTTACGAATCACCTTCACGTCCTCGCCCAACTCGGCGAAATACTGCACGAGGTTGTAGGTGAAGCTGTCGTAGTTATCGATCATCAGCAGCATACGGATCTCAAGGGCATGTTTTTATTAGTTTTTTATACGGATAAACGTCACTGGATACCACACCAGGTACCACAATGCCGGCCTCTAGAGCTTCGTGCTGACCGCGCTGTCGGCAGCGGACGAACGAGCGGCGCTGTCTCGATACGACGATCCAGCGGGGAGCCCACGACCCGGCAGAGCTCCTGAGAATATCGTCACTGGTCCGCCGTGTCAGATCCCGAGAACGGCGGTGCCAATTGTCGCGCCGAAGTCAGAAATTGTTGGCGTCGAACAACGACCAGTTTTCGGCGAAATCCTCCAGGAAACGCGGGTGGACGCCAGGAAACCGATCGTCGACGAACCACTTACCGAATCGATCCGGATCGGCCGCCAGCACCTGCCCCGGCACGACGTAGTAACGCACCTGTTCGCCTGGCTTGTTCAACACGACGAACACATACACGTGCTGCGCGGACACGCGGCGGTGGCTGATCGGGAAATCGCTTCGTTTCCGCAGCGCTTTTACCTGCACGGTGAAAGTGCGGCCAGTTGCTGCATTGAACGTCAGCAGATCCACCGCCTTCGCATTCCCGAACGTGATCGATGTCTGGAGCCCGCGCTTCATCAACTCCGCTGCGACAAAGAGCTCGCCCGCCACCCGGTCATTTGTCCATCGACGCGACTGCGCTTCGCTTTCACTGGTGTCGTCATGCGCCCAATCCCAAAGATTCGTTGGACAGTCTGGACGGTCGCCACGCGACCCGCAATTCCCGGTCAGCACCCCTGCGGCTAGACTCTGGTTGATAGGGATGCCGTCCACGCGGATGGCGCGCAGAGGAGCTTGCAGCACATGGCCAAGGTCGATGACGCGATCGTTGCGGCGATTCGGGAACTGCTGCCGAAGGACGGCACACCGCTCGGCAACCAGCGCCTGCGCGAATGGATCGCCGAGGACTTCGGCATCGCGGCGAGCGAGAGCGCCTACAACCTGGCGCGCGACTGGCTGCTGCTGGAAGGATTCCTGACCAAGGGCATGGGCCGAGGCGGTTCGGTGCGTCGAACCACGCCTAGCGTTTCACCTGGGCTGACGCTGGAAGCGCAAGAGATTCCCGCGGACGCCAAGCGCCCGAAGCCAAAGCAGATGGAAGCACAGGCGATGTTCTCGCAGCGCAAGACCGGCGAGCCGACGAAGCCGGCACGCAAGGGCGACGAGGATCCTAAAGTCATCGCGTATCGCCACGACCAGAAGCGTCGCAACAATCCCGATGTCGGCGTGGTCACGCCAGAAACTGATCCCGACCAGCCGAAAACGAAGTGGGCTTACGACCCGCATCTCGATCCTGCACTGCAGTTCGATGTCGGTCGCGCCGAGATTGAGCGCCTGATCGACGACGCACTGGCCAGTGGCGATGACGCAACCATGCGCGCCGCGCTCGAGACGCTGAAGCGGATGGGCGAGCCGTATCTGAACTGGGCAGGCAAGTCGGAGCGCACCAGTTTCGACGTCGACACGGTCAGCCTGCATGTGCATGAGCGCATCGATCCGGCGACGATCCTGGCGGTCGTGCAGAAGCGAATGAAGAAAGAGCAAGCCAGCGGCGGTTCGCAGACAGACATGTTCCGCGCCTGGTTCGAAGATGCCCTGCCCTACCGCGAAGCGATCGAGTTCTACAAACACGATCGCGGCTGGTCGAACCGCCTGGTCGCGGGCGATTCACTGCTGGTGATGAACTCGCTTCTGCAGAAGGAGGGTATGGCCGGTCAGGTGCAGATGATCTACATCGACCCGCCCTACGGCATCAAATACGGCTCGAACTTTCAGCCGTTCGTGAACAAACGCGATGTGAAAGACCGCAGCGATCAGGATCTGACGCAAGAGCCGGAGATGATCAAAGCGTTTCGCGATACGTGGGAGCTTGGCATCCACTCGTACCTGACCTACCTGCGGGACCGACTGCTGCTTGCCAAGGAGTTACTGCACGAGTCGGGAAGCGTGTTCGTCCAGATTTCAGATGAGAACCTGCATCACGTTCGTGAAGCAATGGATGAAGTTTTCGGATCTGAGAACTTTGTTTCTCAAATAACTTTTTCGAAGACTTCGGGAGCAACCGTCAATCTTCTTCCGTCGACCGCTGACTACATTCTTTGGTCAGCGAGAGACAAGGCCAAGGTCAAGTTCCATTCCATCTATCTGCCCAAAGAAATGGGCGGAGATGGCGCAGAAAAGTATGACCAAATCGAACTGGGCACCGGACTTCGACGCCGACTCTCGGTTTCAGACCGAAGTTCTTCGTCTCCACAGAGTGGCGAGCGAATTTACCGTCTAGATAATTTGATGAGCCAGAGCGAAGGCCGAGAGAAGGGTCTAGGCGCGGCGTGCTGGTTTCCGGTTTCTCTTGGCGGGCGTGATTTTCTTCCGAACGAGAGGAATCGATGGAAGACAAACGAGGCGGGCATTCAGCGGCGACTTTCTTCAAACCGCATCCAAGCGACGTCGAACTCATTGGCCTACGTTCGCTTCATCGAAGATTTCCCGGCGTTTTCTATTACTAATATCTGGACTGATATTGGCGGAATTCAAAGTCGCGCGGACCCCAAGGTCTACGTTGTGCAGACCGCCGTCAAGGCAGTGGAGCGCTGCCTGCTAATGACGACCGATCCCTGAGACTTGGTGCTGGATCCAACGTGCGGCTCGGGCACGACTGCGTCCGTGGCAGAGAAGTGGGGCGTCGGTGGATCACGTGTGACACTTCACGCGTGGCCGTCACGTTGGCAAAGCAGCGGTTGATGACGGCGGGTTACGACTACTTCGAGTTGAAGTATCCGCACGAAGGACTGAAGGGCGGCTTCATCTACAAGACCGTTCCACACGTCACCCTGAAATCAATCGCCAACAATCCCGAGATCGACGAGATCTACGCATCGCACCATCCGCTGATCGAAACGGCGCTGCGGAAACTCAATGAGTCGCTGAAGAAGCACCCGCCGTCCGAGCAGTTCGTGGTCACCGAGGGCGGGCGCAAAGGCACCAAGCTCTACTTCGCGAAATCCGATGCGCTTCTGGAATGGGAAGTACCGTTCGATTCGCCGAAGGACTGGTCCGAAGACGCAAAGCTGTCCGCTGCGGTCTTTCACGGTGCGCGACAGACCATGCAGAAGGCCATGGATCGCTCGATCGCTTCGCACGCGGACCAGGAAACCCTGTACGACCAGCCCGCTGTCTCCAAGAACAAGCTTCGCATCACCGGCCCCTTCACCGTCGAAGCCGTTCCCTTCCCAACCGTGCTGGCGCTCGACGAACAAGCGCCGGCTGCCGAGGCCGATGTTTCGATCGCGCGTTCCGGCGAATCGTCGCGTCAGCATCGTTGGCGCGACGAGCTGCTGAAGACGGGTATTCGCGGCAAAGGCGGCCAGATGCTCAAGTTCGCCGAGCTGGAAACGCTGCCCTCCGGCGAAGGCTTTCGTCATCTGCATTGCAACGGCAGCCTCGACACCGGCGAGCGCATCGTCGTCAGTTTCGGTCCCGAGCATGCTGCACTGGAACAGCGCCAGGTCGAACTCGCCATGCGTGAAGCCGGCGAACTATTCCCGCGCCCGAAGATGATCGTGTTCTGCGCGTTCAACTTCGACCCCGAGGCGGCAAAGGACATCGACGCCACCAAGGGCATCGTCGCACTCAAGGCGCAGATGAATACCGATCTGCTCACCGAAGACCTGAAGAAAGGCCGCGCCAGCAATCAGAGCTTCTGGCTGATGGGTCAACCCGACGTCGCTGTGCACAAGACCAAAGACGGCCGCTACCAGGTCGAGGTCCACGGCTTCGACTATTTCGACACTGCCAAGGGCGAGCTCGTCTCCGGCGGCAAGGGCAAGATTGCCGCCTGGTCACTCGACACCGACTACGACGAACGCAGCCTGTTCCCGCGCCAGTTCTTCTTCCCGATGGCCGGTGCGAAGGATGGCTGGAACAAGCTCAAGAAGGACATCAAGGCCGAGCTCAACGAAGAATTGCTGGACAAGTTGCATGGCACGGTCAGCCTGCCGTTCGACGCCGGCGATAATCGCAAGATCGCCGTCAAGATCGTCGATGATCGCGGTATCGAGTCCCTGAAAGTGATGGCGTTGGAATGAGTCCGCCGAATCATCAACTCGATCTCTTCTCCGACTTCTCCGCCTTCGAGGGTACGGACGTCGAGTACAAGAGTGCCCGAGGTGGATTGCCAAATGATCTGTGGGAAACCTACAGCGCATTCGCAAACACCGACGGCGGCACGGTCTATCTCGGAATTGCTCAGCGCGATCAGGGGCTGGACATCCACGGGCTTGATGACGTCGATCGCTTGTTGTCGAACTTTTGGAATACGGTCAACAACAAGTCGAAGGTCAGTCGCAACCTACTTTCGAACAGAGATGTCGAATTGTTAGCGCTGGATGACACTGACCGAAAGGTCATCGCCATTCATGTGCCGCGTGCGGGCCGTCAAGATCGCCCGGTGTATATCGGAACCAATCCTTTCGCTGGGACATTCCGCCGCAATCACGAAGGTGACTATCGCTGTCAGGACGCGGAAGTTCGTCGAATGTTTGCGGATCATTCGGATGAGCCTCCGGACAGCAGAATCATGGAGGGTTTTCGCTCGATGATTTGCACCTGGATTCTCTGCGCCAGTATCGAAACCGGTTCTTGTCGCGTGCGCCTGGACATCCGTGGTTGGCGAAAGACGATGTCGGATTGCTTGAGCAGCTCGGCGGTTGGCGGCGCGAGCGAAAGGGCGCGAAGGAAGGCATCACGCTTGCTGCCTTGCTCATGTTCGGAAAGACGCTCTCGATTCAAGCGCCCGAGGCAATTCCGGGCTTTCAACTCGACTACCGCGAGCGCCTGTCGGACGACCCAAATATCCGATGGTCCGATCGGCTGACGATTGACGGCACATGGGAAGCGAACCTGTTTCAGTTCTACCAGCAAGTTATGTTGCGATTTGCTTCCGATGCCGGACTGAAGCGACCGTTTGCCCAGGACTCGGAGGGCGTCCGGCCGCTCGTCACGCCAGTTCACGATGCACTTCAAGAAGCGCTGGTTAACGCACTCATCCACGGCGATTACAGTGGGCAGGGAGGAGTCGTTATTGAGCGCTACACCGATCGTTTTGAGTTCTCGAACCCTGGCACGCTGCTGGTTTCCTTGGAGCAGATTCTGCGTGGCAGCGTCAGCGAATGCCGGAACAGTTCACTGCAACGGATGTTCCAGATGCTCGGCGTCGGCGACAAGGCCGGTTCCGGCATCGACAAGATCCGTACAAGTTGGGCAGCCCAACATTGGCAGTCTCCGAGAATGGAGGAGACCCAGCGCCCCGACCGGGTGAAGTTGTCGTTGCCGATGGTCAGCATGCTGCCAGAGTCGGCGCTCGTCGCACTGGAGGAGCGCTACGGCAGCCGGTTCAGATTGCTTGGCAAGGACGCAGTCCAGACTCTGGTCACTGCGGAAACTGAGGGATCGGTCTCCAACCAGAGACTGCAGGAGATCCTCACCCTTCATCGCCGCGATATCACGCTGTTGCTGCAAGCTCTGGTGCGGGACGGGTTCCTCATTCCCGACCGATATGGGCGTTGGACCCGCTACTCGGTGGTTGATCCTTTCGAACCTGTGAGCGTTTCATTGGGGCGCATTAGCTCCCCTGATAAGCCTCTGAGCTCCCCTGATAAGCCTCTGAGCTCCCCTGATAAGCCTCTGAGCCCCCATGATAAGGCTCAGCCCTCCCCGATAGCCCCTCCACATCCGCTCTGCTGACAAGGAGGCTCAACGAGAGATGCTTCAGGGCATCGCTTCGAAAGTGAGAGTCACCCAGCGCGCCAGCCCGGAAATTGTCCGGGCGGTAATATTGGCGTTGTGTGAGGACCGCTTTCTCAGTCTGAAAGAGCTGTCCGAACTGTTGGATCGGAAAACCGAAGCCCTGCGCGCCAGTTACGTCACACCAATGCTTCGTGAAGGGCTATTGACGCTGAAATACCCGGACACACCAAGCCACCCAGATCAGGAATACAAGACCCACGGGAATCAAGTGCGTGGGATCGACGTGAAATGAGCGCTCCCAAGTCCCTCATCATCAACACGCCCTATGACTGCCCCCAGCGCCACTGGCAGCAAGGCACCGGCACGCAGTTGAATCTGGTCGAGGGCCGGCGAGCTGCGGCCTACGAGGTGATCGATACGCGCAACAACACGCGCCGGATCGAATCACTAGACACGGTGAATCGCATTCGTGAACGCATGGATGCATGGAAACATGCGGACTATCCCGGCATCAGCAGCGTTACGCGCAGCCTGCTGCAGCACTGGCACGACCGCGGTGCACGACAACTGCCGTTCTACTTCTGCCAGTTGGAAGCCATCGAGACCCTGATCTGGTGGGTCGAAGCGACCAACGAGTTCAAGCAGGGCATCTACCTCGAAGGCGACGGCGGACCGTGGGAGCGCATCTGCAACAAGATGGCTACCGGCAGCGGCAAGACCGCGGTGATGGCCATGATCATCACCTGGCAGACGCTGAACTCACTGACCTATCCGAAACGCAACAAGGATTTCTCGCGAGCGATCTTCATCGTTGCGCCGGGATTGACCGTGCGCGAACGCCTACAGGTCCTGCAGCCAGGCAATCCGCTGAATGCCTACGATGAATTCAGCCTTTGTCCGTCGGCAGCCCTGCGAGAGAAACTGAACCAGGCCGTGGTCGTCATCGACAACTGGCATGCCCTGATGCCACTCAAGCAGCCCGACAAGTCGATCGTGAAAAAGGGCGCCGAGTCGGATGAGGCCTATACCCGTCGGGTACTTGGCAAGCTGGCGGGCTACAAGGATCTGATCGTCATCAATGACGAAGCGCATCACGCCTATCGCAAGCCAGCCGACATCAAGATCAGCAAGAAGGACGCAGAGGAACGCGGGATCGATCTGGAAGAGGCGACGCGCTGGATCGAAGGACTCGACCGGTTGCACAAGACGCGGCGCGTCATTCGATGTTTCGATCTGTCGGCGACGCCTTTTGCCCCGACCGGCCGCACAAACACTGACGAGGGTCTGTTCACCTGGATCGTTTCAGACTTCGGCCTGAATGACGCAATCGAGGCCGGTCTCGTCAAGACACCCCGCGTTGTCGTGCGCGATGATGCGCTGCCGAATGCGCAGACCTTGCGATCCAAGCTGTACCACCTGTATCGCGAACCGGAGGTCTCCGAAGATCTCAACGCCCGGGGCGCGCAACCCAGCGATCCTTTGCCGCAGCTGGTTCAAGACGCTTACACCCTGCTCGGCGCCGATTGGCTGGCCGCACTGCGCGACTGGCAGGCCGCTGGCCACACCTCGCCGCCGGTCATGCTGACGGTCTGCAATCGCACTGAAACTGCGGCGCGCATCGAGAACTACTTTCGCGCGGCGATGCGCTACTGCCGGAGCTGCATGCGCCGGATCGGACGCTGCGGGTCGACTCCAAAGTTCTGGAGAAGGCCGAAATCGGCGAGTCCGCTGCCGCCGACAAGGACTACGAGCAACGCCTGCACGCCATCGTGAAGGCCGCCGGCATGGCGCCGGACCGCGAGGCGGAACTGCTCGACTTGAAGAAAGAAGAGATCTTGCGAGCCATCGTGGACAACGTCGGCAAGCGCGGCACCGCCGGCCAGGATCTGCAGAACGTGATCTCGGTGGCGATGCTGTCCGAGGGCTGGGACGCCAAGAACGTCACCCACATCATGGGTCTGCGCGCTTTCACCAGTCAGCTGCTGTGCGAACAGGTGATCGGACGCGGCTTGCGGCGCGTCGGCTACGACGTCGACGAGAACGGATTGTTCAAACCCGAGTACGTCAATATTTTTGGCGTGCCATTGTCGATCTTCCAGGACGTCGGCGGTGGCGGCGAAGCGCCGCCTCCACCAAAGCCGAGTACGCAGATCGAGTCATTGCCTGAGCGAAACAGCTTGGAGATTCGCTGGCCAAACGTGTTGCGCGTCGATCCGGTGGTGAAGCCAGTCCTGGCTGTGCGCTGGCACGAAGTCACGCCTTTGCAGTTGCGTCCGGAGGCGACGCCAATCTCGGCGGACATCGCACCCGCGCTGGATGGCGCGACCGACTGGAGCAAGATCCACGTCATCGATCTGGAGAAGATGCCGGAAGCATTTCGTCTGCAGCGCGTGACGTTCCTTGCCGCACGTAAGGCGTTCGACCAGATGAGCACTCAGTTCAGCGGCAATCCCGAGTACTTGATCGTGCAGCTGATCCGGCTCGTCGAAGAATTCATCGCGTCGGACAAACTCGATATCCCTGGACTGTTCCACCAAGAACCTCTGCGCAAGCGCATCCTGATTACGTTGAACATCGACCGCGTCGTCCAGCATCTGTTGCGCCATGTCTACGAGCACAACAGCGAGCGCATGGAACTCATCTTCGATGCCGATGCACCGATCGGCTCTACCCGCCAAATGCGCACTTGGTACACAACGCGGCCAACAATTCCGACAGTGAAATCGCAAGTCAGCCATGTCGTTGGTGACAGCACGTGGGAGGGCTATGCGGCCAATCTGTTCGAGCGCTGCGAAGCCGTCGCCAGTTACGTCAAGAACGACCACCTCGGCTTCCAGATCCACTATCTGTGGAACGGATCGCGCCGACGTTTCATTCCGGACTTCATCGTCCGCCTGAGCAACGGAAAGACGTTGGTGCTGGAAATCAAAGGCGTCGACGACGATCAGAATCGCGCCAAGCGATCAGCGCTCGCGGCATGGGTCGAAGGCGTGAATCAGAAGGGCGGTTTCGGCCGCTGGAGCTGGGACGTAGTTTTCGAGCCGAACCAAATTCAGGACACCATCGCGCGCCATGTTTCTGTCTAACGAGTTCCCGATGAATCTGGATTCGCCAACCCATGTCTGCGATCAACAATGGTTGTGCTGAACGATGCCGGTTAACTGGATCAAGCCTGCGATCGCTTGCGCCCTTGTCTTCGGTGCTGCCTATTTGTGGAACGTGACATGGTCTGACTTTGCATCAGTAGCAACCGCCGTCGGCGTCTTGTTTGCCGCCGCGCAACTTGAGCTGAGCAAAGAGCAGGGGGTCACTGCATTCGAAGATTCCATCAACCAGGAATACCGGGTGCTCGCCGCGCGGCTACCGACGAAAGCGCTCCTTGGCGAAGAACTTGCCGAAACAGAACTCGCCGAACACCTCGACGAGCTCTACCAATACTTCGACCTCTGCAACGGTCAGATCTTTCTCCGACAAGAGGGACGGATTTCCGAAAAGACGTGGCCGTTTTGGTGCGACGGCATTCACTCGAATCTGAAGCGGCCCGCTTTCAAGGCAGCATGGATGCACATTAGCAGTCGTGCCAATGGCGATTTCGACGAACTCCGGCGATTGATCGAAGAAGGACCAAAGTCGGATCCGAGGAAGTGGTCCAAACGCCGCAAGACGTAGTCAATCAAGCAGGAGTCGAAATGCGCGCCACCGTCGATGTGAAGTCTCTCTGGACGTTCTGAAGGGTATGAAGCCGAAGGCGTCGCGCACGAAGATGATGCGCGGACCCGTCGTGCGAGCGATTACCGGAGGAGGCACCATCGTCCTGTTGGGCGAGTTCGAGAACAGTGCATCCTTGATGGCAGAAATATTCGCGCCCGGCGAAACCGCGATTCCGGTTAGACCGGCGATCAACCTGCTGTCCACGTACCCAAAGAAGGCCAAGGTCGAGATCAGCAGCGAGCAGGGAGCTGTCAGCGACCGCCCCAATGGCGCCATTTGAGGATCGGCATAAAGGCGCCACTTCATGATCGCCGTAATGGCGCCAGGTCAGGATCGGCGTAATGGCGCCACCTGATGATCGGCGTAATGGCGCCAGGGTGAACTGAGCAGGGCTCGAACTCCACGGCCGTACGCTTCCGGATTTGTCCGGAGGTGCGCGGTGAGCAGACGGAGATTCGAGATGTTCCAGTATCGACAGGTCCTGGTGCGGCTGCGCCAGGGCGATTCCGATCGCGACATTGCGCGGTCGCGGCTGATGGGCCGCAAGAAGTTGGGTCGGTTGCGCGAACTCGCCGAGCAGATGGGCTGGCTCGATCCGGCGCAGCCGTTGCCGGACGACGTGGCGCTGGCCGTGGCGTTGACGCCGACACGCGTGGCGGCGAACACGGTGTCGACCTTGGCGCCATTCGCCTCGTTGATTCGCGAGTGGTGCGCGCAGGGCCTGCAGGGCACGACGATGCACGCGGTGCTGTGCCGCAATCACGGCTACCGCGGCAGCTACTCCGCAATGCGGCGCTTCCGCCAGCAGCTTGCCGCGGCGGAACCGGAGGTGTACGACGATGCGCCTGGACTTCGCTCCGGCCGAGGCCGCGCAGGTCGATTTCGGTTCGGCCCCGGAGATCACCGACGTCCACACCGGCGAAGTGTTCAAGACCTGGGTGTTCGTGATGACGCTGTGCTGGTCGCGCCACCAGTACGCGGAGGTGGTGCGCGACCAGACCATCGCGACCTGGCTCGGCTGTCATCGCCGCGCCTTCGAATGGTTTGGCGGCGTGCCCGGCCGGATCATCATCGACAACCCGAAGTGCGCGATCACGCGCGCCTGTAACACCGACCCGAGCGTGCAACGCGCCTATGCCGAGTGCGCCGAAGGCTATGGCTTCAAGATCAGCCCGTGCCCGCCGCGCGATCCGCAGAAGAAGGGCATCGTCGAGTCCGGCGTGAAGTACGTCAAACGCAACTTCCTGCCGCTACGCGAGTTTCGCGATCTCGCCGATGCCAATCGGCAGATCCAGGAATGGGTGCTCGGCACGGCCGGTACGCGCAACCACGGCACCACGCGCGAGCAGCCGCTGGCACGCTTTGCGACCGAGCGCAGCTTGTTGATCGCGCTGCCCGCGCATCCACCCGAGGTCGCGACCTGGGCCCGGGTCACGGTGCATCGCGATGCACACGTGCAGTTCGAGAAGACCTTGTACTCGGTGCCGTTCCGCTTGATGGGCCAGCAGCTGTGGCTGCGTGCCACTGATCAACTGATCCAGATCTATCGCGAGCAGGAACGGGTGGCCACGCATGTGCGGACCTCGTCACATCGGCGCTCGACCGTGCGCGATCACTTGCCACCGGACGCATTGGCCTGGGCCATGGCCGATCCGCAGCATTGCCTGCGCGAGCGAACGCATCGGACCGCACTGCCACGCGCTGATCCAGCGCCTGTTTGCAGATCGCGTGCTCGACCACCTACGCGCTGCACAAGGCGTGATCCGGCTGGAGAAGCAGCACGGCAGCGCACGCCTCGAAGCGGCCTGCGAGCGCGCACTCGCGTTCGACGATCCGCGCTATCGCACCGTCAAAACCATCCTCGCCAAAGGCCTCGACCAAACCAGCGCAAGCAACAGCTTCGACAGCCTCGCTGACACCTACACCCGCGGCGGCCGCTTCAGCCGTCGTCCTTCCACCCTGCACTGAAGGAACACCGATGAACCCGATCCCCGCACTCTCGCCGCAGCTCAAGCAACTGCGCCTGTCCGGCATCCTCGACTCGCTCGATGCCCGCAACCGCCAGGCCATCGACAGCCATCTCGCCTACACCGAGTTTCTTGCGTTGCTGATTCAGGACGAAGTCGCTCGGCGCGAGCAGCGCAAGCTCGCCACGCGCCTGCGGCGCGCGGCCTTTCGTGCCGAGAAGACGCTGGAAGGCTTCGACTTCGATCGGCTGCCCAAACTCAACCGCGCGCTCGTGCACGATCTTGCCACCGGCCGTTATCTGCACGAGAAGGCGCCGGTCCTGATCGTCGGTCCCTGCGGCACCGGCAAAGTCATCTCGCGCAAGCGCTCGGTCACGCGGCCGCGCGCCAGGGCTTCGATGTGTTGTTCACGACCCAGCGCAGTTGACCGGCACCTTGCACGCCGCACGCGCCGTCGGCACCTACGAGCGCAAGCTGCAGCAACTCAGTCGCGTCGATCTCTTGATCATCGATGACCTCGGACTCAAGCCGCTGCGCGCACCGCACGACGAGGACCTGCATGAACTGATCGGCGAGCGTTATGAACGCGCCAGCACCCTCATCACCAGCAATCTCGACATCGATGAGTGGCCCGACATCTTCCCGGCCAACCGCGTCATCGGCCTCGCCACCATCGATCGTCTGCGCCACGGCGCCTACCGCATCGTCCTCGACGGTGACTCTTACCGCACCCGCGCGACCCCGAAAACCGGTCAAATCAGCAGTTGCAAAACACCCCAAAACCCGCATCCTGAGACCCGTTCGAGCCCCGTTTTGCCCACCCAAAGTGGCGCCATTACGGCGATCATCGGTGGCGCCATTAGGGCGGTCCGTGACACCTTTCGACGGGTGAAATCGGAATCCATTCCACAGCACGTCGAGCCAGAGCGATTCCAGCGTGCCATAGGCAATCGCCAGGTTCGCATCATGGACCAGTTGACGATACGGCACGGGCGGCTCATCCACTGGCACCGCGGTGGTGTCTGCCGCCAGCATGCGCAGCAGTCGTGTGCACGACTCAACGATCGCCTCCACGACGCTGTCGACATCGAACTCCCCCATTGGCAGCTTCAGACGCACATCAGCCAATCGATCGAGGACCGCTTCATTTGCGGGCGGGACCAAGCGGTCCGCCTCTTGCTTTGCAAGGCGCCCAGCTACCAGGGTCTGATGGTTGGCCCACGCTACGAGTTCATGCCGGCGACGAGTCGCCGAGTACGCTTTGTCTTTCACGAATACAAGGTTCGTACGAATGAGGTCGAGCGAGTGATGAATAAGGACCGCGATTGCAAAAAGATTGGCATCTTCGGCCGCCACAGGCTTCGCGGCGCTTGTCCACTCCTTTAGATCGAACTTGTGCGACGTGGGACCGTGCAATTGGCTTGACTGCAGTCGTTCCAAGAAGCTGCTCATTCGGGTTCTACCGATCTTGTGAGGAGCATGCATCATAGTCATCGATGCAGATCTCAATAGTCGTTTGCCCGAACACTCGACGACTTTGATCGCCGTTTCGACGCGAATTGATCAGCACGATAGAACTGACGACCACTTTCGACCCAAAGCAGACCTGCGGAGCCAACGCGTGAACCGCGTGCTTTTTGGGCATCGTTATTGTTCGCGCTAACCTGCGTGCAGAAGGGACGTCCGAGGAGCGGATACGTGATTGGCGCCAAAGCCCATGTCCATACCCCTCAAGCGACACCAGTCAAAAGTAGAGACGTGTTTCGTTGCTGCCATCGTTGCTTGAACACCCTCGGTGGCAGATTGCCGATGGCGCTGTGAATCCGCAGGCCGTTGTAGATCTCCATCCATTCGTTGGTTAACTGGCGCACTTCGCACTGTGTGTCGAACAGATTTGCGTCCAGTACTTCGTGCCGGTACGTGCCGTTGAACCGTTCGATGTACGCGTTCTGCGCTGGTTCGCCGGGCTCGATGAAGTTCCAGGTGATGCCTTGGCGCTCCGCCCATTTCTGCACCTCAACGCTTCTGAACTCAGGGCCGTTGTCACTGCGTATGCAGGTCGGTCGACCATGCAGTTCGCAGAGATGTTCGAGAACACGAACAACGCGCATGCCAGGCAAGCTGTGCCCGATCTCGATGGCAAGAATGTCGCGCGCGTAGTCATCAATCACGTTGAGCGTGCGAAATGGTCGCCCGCTCGCCAAAGCGTCGTGCATGAAATCCAGTGACCAGGAGTAGTTCGGTTCGATCGGTTGCAACAACGGCGTGCGTACGCGCTCAGGCAAGCGCCGGCGACGACGACGACGCAAGCTGAGGCCGTGTTCGCGATAGAGCCGCGCCGTGCGTTTGTGATTGATCCTATGGCCCTCGGCACGGAGTTGCAGATGCAACTGGGGGCAGCCCCACCCGCCATGCGCGCTAGCCAACGCGAGCAACCGTGAATCCACAACAGAATCGATGCGAACGCGACCACGGCATTCACGCCGCTGTGTGCAGCGCGATTGCCCGAACACCCGACATGCCCGTCGTTGCGTCACCGTCTTCTCCGTCATCGCCCACTGCACCGCGCTTCGGCGCTGCGTGGGCGTCAGAATTTTTTTGTGAGCGCTTCCTTCAACAGCTCGTGGTCGAGACTCAGATTGGCGTACATGCGCTTCAGCCGCCCGTTTTCCTGCTCAAGCTCGCGCAGCCGCTGCATGTCCGACACCTGCATGCCGCCGTACTTCGCCCGCCACTTGTAGAACGTCGCCGAGCTGACCTGGTGCTTGCGCAGCACGTCCGCCAACGCCACGCCGCTCTCCGCTTCCTTCAAGATCGCCGAGATCTGACTTTCACTGAACTTCGATTGCCGCATGGGACTCTCCTTGATCGAGAGTCTCTACGAATTACTGGCATCACTCTACGGGGGAAGGACACCCATATTGGAATTTTCTTCGTGTCGGCTCTTGCCGCTTCAACGACTTTAGCGGCGGAAAAAAGTGGCCCGATCGTGGACGACTCTGCCTACGTCCACGCCCATCTCTTGGTTGAAGTAGAGCCAGGGCGAAGGCTCAACCTCTACTGCACCGGAAAGGGCTCGCCGACGGTAGTGTTCGACTCCGGGGTCACCGGCGAGACTGTCAGCTGGGCTCTGGTCCAGCCGGCGGTAGCCAAGCGCACCCGCGCCTGTTCCTATGATCGCGCCGGTACGGGCTATAGCGATCCGGGCACTAGGACCGGCACGAGCGCGAACATCGTCGACGATTTGCATCGCCTGATGAAGGCCGCCGATATCCCGCCCCCGTACATTCTGGTCGGGCACTCCTACGGCGGCATGAATGTTCGGCTCTACAAGGACTACTTCCCGTCCGAAGTGGTCGGCATGGTGCTGGTCGATCCTTCGCACGAGGATTGGGTGCGTCGGGTTTGGGCCTTGACTCCCACGCAACTCACCTACGAGCAATATGTCGCGGAAGGCTTCGAACCGATGTGGCGCGACGAACGCGAGTGCTTGCGCGCTGCGACGCTTGGCTTCGTCGAAGGATCCGAACTCTACAAGAAGTGCGTTCCCGGACCCGATCCGCGCTTCAGCGATGCCGTCAACGCCGCTTATCACAAGATCTACCTTTCGCCCGCCATCTACCAGGCCGCCCTCACCGAGGATGAAAACCTGCACTTCGAAAGTTCCGACCAGTTGCGCATGGCGCGAAGCTGGTACGGAAACATGCCGCTGATCGTGCTCGCCGCGGGTGATCGGCCCAATCGTCGCAAAGATGAAACGCAAGCGCACCGCGAAGCAGTCGACCGCCTGAGGTATGTGCTCTTCGACGAACTGGCTGCGCTGTCCACGCGCGGTGTCAATCGAGTCGTTCCCAATACCGGCCACGACATCCCGCTTACGCAGCCGGTGGTGGTCACCGACGCAGTTCTGGAAGTCCTCGACCAAGCATCGAAGCCAGCGTAGGGGTGGTTGTTCGCCAATGCGCAGGCTTTACCCTGTTGATTGCGCGGGCACAACCTGTCGCAGATCCGCGATGTCCGCTTCTGGCCGACAGCAGACTTCGGGGCGGTCAACACCAGCGCGTTGGTCAGTGCAATCCGGAACTGAAATTCAACTTCGTCGGAATCCACACCCACTACTGCCATTGACCGTTAGCTAGCTAACGCTAAATATCGGGCTAGTAAATATACAAATCAATCACTTGCGGACTTTCGTGACTAGCTGTTTGCTAGCTGATCGCGATCATTAGCAAAGCTATTTCGTTGTCTTGAGCCGCCATTCGGGTACGTTCTTCGTCCCGCGTCGCTCGACGACTCCCGCACGACGCATGGCTTGCAGCAGGTTCCGGCTCTTGTGCGCCTTTTGAGCGGCATCCAGCACCTCCGGCAGCTTGGGCAGCAGAAGATCGTCCAACCCTTTGCGACTGGCCTTGTCGTACTTCTGGAGGTACTCGATGACGAGTCGCTTGTAGAAGCCATCGTCGAAGCCGCGGTTGCGGATGTACTTCGCTTTCTGTGCGGTCCAGTCAGCCACCTTCGACGAGATCAGATAGTGCGGGGCACGGCCCTCGATCAAGCCCTCCGAGCGCAGTGACTTGGCCTCCTTGGGCGTCAGGCTCAGACCCTTCTGGACCCGGTCGAGCAGCAGCACCTGACGCAAATCGAGGTCGGCGGCATGCATCAGCGCTTGGGTGTACTTCGCATCCAGAATCTTGCCACTGATCACCACTTCAACACGTGGCTTCGACATGGAATCGGCATCGATCACGAAGTCCGGCAAAGGGAAGAAGCGCTCACGCTGCGTCTGAAACATGCGGCGAATGCCGCTGCCGATCTGGTCAATCATGCGCAACCGAACCATGCCTTCGATCAACCACTGGTTGCGATAGTGCTCGGGCGGCGACTGATGTTCGAGCATCCATTCCACCGACTGCGGCATGAAGCTGCCCAGATTGGTGAACACCAGCCGATCCGGATGCTCGACCACATTGATCTTTCCGCCAAGCACGTAGTCCTGATGTGCGATGCAGTTGTGTAAGGCTTCGCGGATCACCCAGGCGTCGTATTGCGCAATCGGCGTTTCGAGGTGCAGGATGCGGCAGTAAACCGGAGCCGGCAGCGTTGCTCAAGGGCGCGCTTCGGGCGAGCGGCGATTGCATCGCTACCGGTGCTCCGGCCTATACTCGAACCATTCTCGGGGAGCGTGCAGATGAAGCGAATTGCGGTGGTACTGCTGTTGGTCACTTCGGGTGCGACGCAGGCGGAAAGCCTGCTGCCGTTCGGCAAGTCGTGGGCTGGTGACCGTGATCTGCCGAAGCCTTATGGCATTGGCGTCGACCTGCTCACCTTGAAGCAAGATTATGCGATCAGGGCGCTCGATTTCGAACTGCCCGGCGCCACTGTCGGTGATCCCAACACGATTGGCGTGAGCAACGCGATCAACCACGTCGACCTCAAGGCCGATGCGTGGGTTTTTCCGTTCCTGAATGTGTTCGGCGTGCTTGGCAAGGTGCACGCCCGCACGCCCGTCAACCTGAGTTCGGTGAGCATTCCGAATGCGCCGCCAGGCTTATTCAACGAATTGGTGATCCGCTACAGCGGTGAGGTCTACGGCGCCGGTTTCACACTCGTCTACGGTGGCGACCATTGGTTCACGTCGCTGACCGGCACCTATGCGGAAACCTCGCTGTCGGGTGACTTTGACAGCAATGTCACATCGACATCGTGGCAGCCGCGGTTCGGCCTCACCCAAGGCACGTGGGCGTTCTGGGTGGGCAGCCTGATCGTCGACGTACAAGAGGACCACAACGGCTCAATCGCCCTACCCTTCGTCGGCAATGTGCCGTTCGCGGTCGAGTTGGAGAACAAAGACAACGCCGGCTTGGTGTTCGGCGCTAATTGCTCGCTGGCCGATACGCTGGACATCGCGCTAGAAGTGGGCAAGGGCGCGCGCACCAGCACCCTGCTCAATCTCACCTGGCGATTCGGCGAGTAGGCCAGGTATCGCGCGGACTGCACACCGGTGCGCACACGGCTCTGGCTTGGCCGATCGTGGCTGCTCATCGCCGCCACGCTGGTGACACTGCGCGCCGGTGCGTATGAGACCGACGCCTACCAAAATCGCGCGGTAGCGACCGCCGATGCGCGCGTCGTGTTGAATCGCGAGGTCAATCGCACGCTTGTCGACGTGGTCGAACATTGGCACGGCCCGGCGACTGAATCGCGCATGGTCGATGCGATCTATCACCGCATCGGCGGCCACCACTGGGTCGACAAGTTGGAGCGCTGGGCGATGCGTTCGCCCGAGGTCGAAAAACTGCCCACGCCAGCGCATGCATCGATCTACGCCAAGCTGTCTTTGCTGGCCGCACGCGTCGGGCGACTGTTCGGTGTCGGACCGAGTTTCCGGGTCGCCGGCGTATTAGTCGGTTCGGACAAACTCGGGCATTTCTTGTCGCAGGGACGCAAGTTTTGGCGACGCTTCCAACGCAGCCACGATGAAGCGGCCGCCGCTCGGCATTCGGCATTCACCGAGCGCGCAATCTTTGGCGCCGCGACAACCGGCGTCTATTCGAACGCCGACCTGATCGCGAACTACGAAGGCCATCGCTTCTACCGCTCGCTATTCGAAGACGGCATCGTGCCCGGCAAGCCGGCGATTCTGGCGCGCAGCGACCATGGCTGGCAGATCCAGCGCGAGTTCGACTTCGCCGACTACGTCAATCCATGGTGGGACGAAGCCATGTATCCGAACGCCTACGACCACCTGCTCGCCCCCGCCATGCGCCGGCGCTTGCATGAACTCTGCCCTGAAGTCGATCGCCACCCAGAGCTTTGGCAAGTACCCGAGCGCACCGATAGCGAACTCGCCGTGCGCTACGCCATGCTCGAACTACGCGACCGCCGCGACTGGCGGATGACGGCTTTGTGCGGCGCATCACCACAAGCATCGGAATCGTCGCCATGAACCCATCGCACGATGAACGATCCGGTTATCTACTGATTCTGCTCGGCCTGTTCCTCGCATTCTGGAGTGCGCTCGCGATCGCGCCGCACTACCGCCAAGACTGGCTGCTCGAAAACGTGTTGGTGTTCATCGTGATCCCGCTGCTGATCTGGCACTACCGTCGGCTGAGGTTTTCGCACTACGCCTACACCGCGCTGTTCGTGTTCTTCTGCCTACACACGATCGGCGCACATTTCACCTACTCGGAAGTGCCGTGGAATACATGGCTGACATCGCTGACCGGCTGGGACGCGATGCAGGCGCTCGGCCTGCAACGCAATCCTTTCGATCGTGCCGTGCATTTCAGCTACGGACTGCTCATCGTGCCTGCAGTCGCTGAGCTCATTGAAGCCCGTGGTCCATTGCGTGATCTGTGGCGCAACCTCGTGCCGATCATGTTCATCATGTCGAACTCGGAACTCTACGAAATGATTGAATGGCAAGCCGCCGAAACCTTCGGGGGCGAACTCGGCCAAGCCTACCTCGGCACCCAAGGCGACATTTGGGACGCGCAGAAAGATTCGTTGATGGCGATGCTGGGTGCGATTATGGGCCTGACGGTCTACCGAGTGTTTCGGCCCTCAGGTGCCATGACTCGCTGATGTGGCGGTTCACGCCATGACCGTCACAACCCGCCCGCCGCCTGCGCCACCGCGCGGAACAGGGCGCGGCCCTTGTTCATGGTTTCCTCCCATTCTTTTTCCGGGTCAGAGTCGTAGACGATGCCGGCGCCGGCCTGGACATGGAGTTGGCCGTTCTGGATGACCGCCGTGCGGATGGCGATGGCGGTATCGGCGTCGCCCCACCAACCGACGTAACCGACTGCGCCGGAATAGATGCCGCGCTTGATCGGCTCCAAGTCCTGGATGATTTCGAGCGCGCGAATTTTCGGTGCACCGCTGACGGTGCCGGCCGGAAATGTCGCCTTCAAGACGTCGGCGAATTTGAAATCGGGACGCAGCGCACCCTGTACTTCGGAAACGATGTGCATGACATGCGAATAGCGTTCAATGATGAAGCGTTCGGGCACACGCACACTGCCGGCTTCTGCAACACGGCCGACGTCGTTGCGACCGAGGTCGATCAACATCAGGTGTTCGGCACGTTCTTTCGGATCGGCGAGCAGTTCCGCTTCCAGAGCATGGTCCTGCTCCGGCGTTTTGCCGCGCGGGCGCGTGCCGGCGATCGGACGAACCGTCACTTGGCCGTTCTGCAGGCGCACCAGAATTTCCGGTGACGAGCCGACGACTTGTCGCTCGCCAAGGTCGAGGAAATACATGTACGGCGACGGATTCAGCGCACGCAGAGCACGATAGACATCGACCGGGCGAGCACGGAACGGCACCGTCAGTCGCTGCGACAACACGACTTGGAAGATGTCACCGGCGCGGATGAATTCTTTGCTCTGCTCGACCGCGGCGATGAAGCCGTCACGGGTGAAGCCAGAGATGAAGTCCGCCTCGGTCAGGCTGGCCGGGTCCAATACTTCCGGATAACTTGGGCCCGAACGACGCAGTCGGAAGGCGAGTTCGTCGAGTCGCCGCTGCGCGCGCGCATAGGCGCGTGGTTCATTTGGGTCAGTGTGCACGATCAGGTACAGGCGCCCCTTGAGATTGTCGAATACCGCGACTTCTTCGCTCAGCATCAGCAGCACATCGGGCGCACCGATCGGATCGGGTTTGTCGTCGCGTGCCAGCTTCGCTTCGACATAGCGGATGGTGTCGAAGCCCCAATAGCCGACCAAGCCGCCGGTGAAAGCAGGCAAATCGGGCAGCTTCGGCACCTTGAAGGATTCACGGATCACATCAAGTGCGGCCAGCGGGTCGGCCAATTCACGTTCCTCAATCACCTCATCGTACTGAGCCACGCTCAGGCGATGACCACGCAAGCTGTATGTCGTTTTCGCCGGCAGGCCGATGATCGAATAGCGTCCCCAGTTCTCGCCGCCCTCGACCGACTCGAACAGATAGGTATGCGGGCCATCGGCCAGCTTCAGGTACACCGACAGCGGCGTGTCGAGATCGGAAAAGACCTCGCGCACGATCGGGATACGATTGAAACCTTGCGCCGCAAGCGCGGAAAATTCGTCGTGCGTCAACATGTCGATGTGTCCTGGGAAGCGCTTGATTATTGCGGCGCGCCAAGCGCCGCGCCAAGCCATGCACTGACATGACAGAATCCCGTCATGTCGATGGAGTCCGCATGAGCGACGCTTGGTACGTGGCCGAACCCGATGGCAACACGTGGGGACCGTATGTGCACCAAGACTTGCTGCGTGCGGCGGCAGCACAAATGTTCGCGACGAATGCACTAGTCTGGCACGTCGATTTCGGTGAATGGCAACCCTTGGCGAAACATGTCGCACGCGTTAGCTTGGCCCCGCCGAGCAGCGTGCCACCGCGCGAAGTCATACAGCCGGTCGTACTGCCCAGGGTCGCCAAGCCCGCAATTCAAGACAAAACTTCGAAGCCGCCACCGCTGGCCGCGCACGCGCCGAAGATCGTGGCCAAAGACCGAGCGCAGATTGAATCGCTATTGCGCCAAGCGGATGCAAGAAAGGCGGCGACCGACGTCAGCGTCGCGCAGAGCGCGAAGGAATCGTCACGACGGCTGTTTTGGGTAACGAAGCGGCTGGCCGCCCGCTACGTCGACGTCATGTCGCTCGGTCTGCTCGGCGCAAGCGCTTGGTGGGCCGCCACCGAAGGCGCGAAAGGCCCGGAATCGCAGACGCTACCGGAGTTCTGGATGCTGCTATCGATGGCCTGCGCGGTGTGGTTCGTAGTCGAGTCATTGCTGATCGGTCTGTTCGGGACCACACCCGGCAAGTATCTGTTCGGTCTGCGCGTTCGTGACGAACGTGGCGAAGTACCCGGCCTTGCTCGCGCCTTCGGACGTAGCTTCCATTTGTACGTGCGTGGCATCGCGTTCGGCCTGCTGTTCCTGACGCCGTTCGCGATCTTCATCGCCGGCGCGCAAACGCTTCACAAGGGTTCAGCGCCTTGGGACGGCGGCCTCACGGTCGAGGACGAAGCGATCGGATCGCGTTGGCAAGTCAGCGCATTCATGATCGTGGTGTTGTGGATCGCCGCCGTCGAGGGTTGGTGGCTCGACCTTGCTGCCATGTTGGTGCATTGAGCCGACTAGATGTTGCCGCTCGTTGAAAATTGACCAGGGGGAGTGATACCGATTTTCGGGATTGAGCTTGGTCAGACTTGATAATTAGACACATTTGTCAAATAATGGCCGCAATCCAGAAATATATGACGCATAGGTCAAATGCAAACGCTGATGGAATTAGGCGAAGCAGTAGCGGAACGGCGGCGTGCCCTCGGCATGAAGCAGGGTGATGTTGCTGCGAGCGCCGGCGTGGCCCAAGGGGCACTTTCCCGCTTCGAGCGAGGAAAGCTGGCCGAATTCGGCTCGCGCAAGCTTCTGGCGGTACTTGCCGCCGTAGGTATGGAGATGCAGTTCGTCGAGATGGGGATCTCGGGCTCCCTCGATGAGCTTCGTCGTGAACGCGGGGGCGGTGCGTGAGTCTCTCGGTATATGTGCTCGGACGCGAAGTCGCCACGCTGGATACCGTGGGTGACTTCAAGAGCTCGATGACCTATCACGACGACGTTGCGCCCGAGGATTTCGTGTCGCTGACGATGCGAGTGCGGCGCGACCCGTACATCTGGGACGACGTCCTGCATCCAGTGTTCCAGATGAACCTGCCAAGTCCGTGGATGTTTCCGCGTTGCTGCAAGGCGACAACTCGGAGGAAGCCTTCGCCGAGTTGGTGCGCCAACATGCGACCAGTGGTGTATCCGGCGTGGTACCGAAGTTCCTGGACAGCGACGCCGAGAAGATCCGCTTCGGCCCGCACAAGAAGACCTCGCTGTTCACGCACCGGCACATCATCAAGGGCTCCTCCCGCCTGCTGCCATTCGTGTCTCTGAACGAACATCTGTGCATGCAGGTGACCAAGCGGGTGATGCCCGCGGCCCTGACCGAAGTATCAGCTGACGGGCAGGCCCTGATCGTCCACCGCTTTGATGTGGACGAGAACGGTGCGCGCTTCTGGGGCATGGAGGACTTCTGCGCGCTGCTGGGTCTGCGCCCTGCTGCGAAGTACGACACGACCTGGGAGCGCATCGCCAAGGCCGTACGCGATCATGTGCGGGTAGCCGAGCGTGCGGATGTGTTTCGGCAGATGGCGACGCTGCTGCTGCTGACCTACGCGCTACGCAACGCCGACTGCCACGCCAAGAACGTTGCCCTGCGTTACAGCAGCCAGAACGACGTTCACTTGGCCCCGGCCTACGACATGATCACCACGGCCGTGTACCCGGACTATGCGAAGAACCCGCCGGGCATCTCGTTCATGGGCCGTAAAACCTGGGACCCAGGCAAGAGCCTGCAGACTTTCATCACCGCCACATTCGGTCTTTCCGTGCGTGATCAGGCCGAAATCGTTGACCGAATCGCAACAGCCGTGGCCGAGGTTGGCCCGCAGGTCCGCGAGGCGATGGTCGAGCATCCAGCCTTCACTGAAATCGGCAAGCGCATGTTGCTGACCTGGCAAGAAGGCATTGCCTGCCTCCGCTGCAAGCATATCTACGCCTTGGGCGATGCAGCGCTGGGTGACGCCTTTATCGGATTCTCGGAGCCAAATCCCACAGTCACCGAGCGCCATGTCATCGGCCGCTCAGATCTGCTGGGGAGGCGCTGAGAATGTGTATTGGGCCCTCAGTAACAGACATGCGCCACCGCATGGGACTCTCCTTGATCGAGAGCCGCTTCGAATTGCTGGTATCACTGATACCGACATCGCTTCGGACGACTGCGCGCTGATTACAACGATCACGCCGGGCGCGGCCAACGCCCCCCTGACACTCAGCGCTGCATGTTTTTCAGGCGCAGACGGAATTCGACGCCGGCTTCGGCCGGCAGGTTGTAAGCGAGTGCACTTCCATCATGCGCTTCGGCGACCAGACGCACGATGTACAGGCCGAGGCCAAGATGCGGCACTTCACCGGTGGCGCGTAATGAGCCGGCGTCGCGCATCGACACCAACGAGTCGAATAACCGCTCGTGCATTTTTGCCGGCAGGGGCGGCCCAGAATTGGCGACGCTGATCTCGACACCATCGATATCCAACGCAAGCTTGATCCGAATCCAGCCACCTTCCGGCGTGAAGCCCTTGGCATTGTCGAACAACTTGTCCAGCGCCTGGGCGATCAGGTCCGGTGCGCCGTGGAAGCGGATCGGTGACTCTGGCACCATCAAATGCACCTGACGATTGCCGGCGATGCCGCGATACGACTCGGCACACCCACGCACCACGCCAGTAAGGTCGAAATCTTCTGCTTCCGCTGCCTTGATCGCCTTTTCCATGCGACTGGCTTCATTCATCGTGCGCAGGATGCCCCAGAGCCGATCGGCGCCGGCGCGCGCGCGGTCAGCATAGACACGCGCTTCCGGCGGCAGCGGTTCGTGATCAAGGTTGTCGAGCGATGACCGCACAATGGCGAGCGGTGTGTTGAGTTCATGTGAGAGCTTGCTCGCCAGCGTGCGTAGATATTCGTTGTAGCCGCCGATCTCGTCGAGCAAGCGTGCGAAGCTGCGTGATAAATCACCGACCTCGTCGACTGACTGCAAATGCGGCAGCTTCGGATCGAGACGGCCGTCTGGCCGCAGTGCGCGCTCGGTGGCATTGCGCAAACGGCGAATACGGAAGGACAGAATCCCGGCGAATCCGAACAACACCAAACTCGCGATCAACACGGCGATCAGGCTGGTCGCCATTAGTTTCGCGACCGCGTCGTTTGCGATCACCAGCAGCGCGTCACTGGACTGTTCCATCACCAGCGCACCGCGCACGGCGCCGTCCCAGCGCAATGGCACGGCCGCCGCGACAATCACCGTTCGCTCGTTGTTCGACGGCCGCCAGACACTGGCCTCGATGCCAGACAACGCCTGCCAGACTTCATCGACGTCGAGCTTGCCGAGATCCCAAGCATAGTCGCTGGCATCGACCAGAGGCGGCGCCAGCAAGGCGCGGTAGATCCACGAATTCGGCCACAGTGTGCGTGATTCGATATCGTCAACTTCGAGTTTGCCCGCCTTTCCGAGCACGCGCGCATCAGCGGCGAGCACGCGCAAGCGCACACCCGGCGGCACCAGCGGCTGCAGCGCGCGCGTGAAGCCGGCGTCGCTGAGCCAGAGGAGCAACGTATCTTCGCCGCGTCCGGGATCACCAAACACTGGATACATGCGCGTGCCGCCCTGACCACCGGCATCGACGACATGCGCCGCTAGTGCCAGGCCGTCTCGCGGCAGAAACAATGAGAACTCAATGCGGTAACCATCACTGGTCTCGACCCATTCGCCCTGCAGTGCCGGCGCGTCGGGCGAGTCGACACGAACCTGCAGCGGTCCGGGCGCAGCATTGCCGAGAACGTAGACGTAGCGACGATCACCGGCACCGAGCCGTAGCTCGATCTGATCAGCCGCACCAGCATCAAGTGGATCAGGGTCGGCGCGTACGCGACTGCGATCTTGAACCTCGATCAAGCCATACAACGTGCTCGCACGCGCAGCCAGATAGACGCGCCCGAGTGGCGGCACGCTTGGCCACGGCTGTAATGCCGCTTCCTGCCAGTCATCTGGACTGCCGTCCATCAGCAACACCGGTGGCGCATCCGGCAGCACCACCACTCTTCCGGTCGCCGGCAAGATTGGCGCGGTCGCGACGAACGCTTGCGCGAGTGCGCGCGCCGATGACAGTTGCGCGCGCTCCTGGCCTTCGCGCAGCAGCAATTCCATTTGCTTGATGAACTGAAACCCGGCCCATGGCAACAACAGGGTGACCAGTGCGATCAAGAACAGTTTGAGACGCAGGGTCATGATCGGCGCAGTTTAGTCGAACGCCGCCTCACGGCTCTGATCGCGGCCACAATGCCGCGACCGCGGCATGCGCCTCAGGCACGCCAGCGATAACCGGCACCGTGCATGGTCTCGATCTCGTCGAAGTTCGCGTCGATGGCGAGAAATTTCTTGCGGATACGCTTGATGTGCGAGGTGATGGTTGCGTCATCGACCACGACTTGGGCATCGCGCATCAATGCATCACGTGACTTCACGTGGCCGGGATGGCGCACCATCGTATGCACCATCCAGAACTCGGTCACGGTCAGCGGCACTTCTTCATCTTTCCAGGTGACGCGCATGCGCTCGGATGCAGCGACAGGTCGCCATTCTTCAACACCGCCTCCGCACCTTGTGGACGGCGCAATGCATCGACGCGGCGGAACAGGGTGTTGATGCGCGCGGTCAGGTGCGGCAGCGACACGTCCTTGGTCAGGTAGTCGTCGGCGCCGAGACGCAGTCCGGAGATGATGTCGAAATCGGAATCGCGCGCGGTCAAAAAAATGATCGGCAACGTCGACGACTTCTGACGCAACTCGCGACACAGCTCGAAGCCGCCCTCGGGTTCGTCGCCGAGGCCGATGTCGATCAACACCAGATCGGGCAAGCGGATATCGAAGCCACTGCTGGCATCCGGGCGCGAGGAATAGGTTTGCACCTCGAAGCCAAGGCGGCGTAGTGCATCCGAATAATTTGCGCGGATGGCGGGTTCGTCTTCGACGATGGCAATCTGTCTGGCCATGGCGTGTTCCTGTTGAAGTAGGTGGAGCTTACGCGGGACATGCTCCCTGACAATGCCCGGCCGTCCCCTGTCTCGGATTTGCCCGAAGGTGCGCCCTGATTCGGCACTGTTACGCGCTGCACCCACGTCGCGACGACGCCGTTTCGAGCTCCACGTAGTGGTGCCTTCGGTCGCGGGTGGCGGGTCAGTCCGCACGCGTCGAGGCCGCAGAGACCGATGAGCCGGCGCCCCGCCGTCAGCGTCGGTCGAGCACAGCAATCGTGCTCCTCGCGGTGGCGCTGCTAATGGCGGTGTTTTTTGCAGTACAGACCGCACGCACTGCGCGCAATGAAATCGCGACCGCGATGACTGCACGGGAGCGAGCGCTCGCACTCGCGAAACTCGGTCGCAAGGAAGAAGCCCGCTTCGAAAATGCCGCCAAACGCACGCTGCGCGAGATCGGTGATTGAATTACACCCGCGTCCCGATTGAGATCGCTGGCCTGACTACGTGAGACACCATCGCCTCGGCAAGAAATTCCCAACTCAACCGATCGCAGCACGCATCGCGGCGATGGTTGCGGCGTAGTCTGGGGCATTGAAGATTGCGGAGCCGGCGACGAAGGTGTCGGCCCCGGCGCGGGCGATCTCGGCGATGTTGTCGACCTTCACGCCGCCGTCGATCTCGAGGCGGATCGCACGCCCGCTGCGATCAATGCGTTCGCGCACGGCGCGCAACTTGTTGAGTGCGCCGGGGATGAAGCTTTGGCCACCGAAGCCTGGATTCACGGACATGATCAGGATCAGATCGATCTGTTCGAGGGTGTGATCCAGAAAGTGCAGCGGCGTCGCTGGATTGAACACAAGCCCGGCCTGACAGCCGTGTGACTTGATCAGTTGCAGGGTGCGGTCGACGTGCTCGCTCGCCTCCGGGTGAAAGCTGATCAGACTTGCGCCGGCTTTGGCGAAGTCGGGCACGATGCGATCAACCGGCTTGACCATCAGGTGCACATCGATCGGCGCCGTCACGCCGTGCTTGCGCAGCGCCTCGCAAATCAACGGACCGATGGTGAGGTTCGGCACGTAGTGGTTGTCCATCACATCGAAATGTACCCAGTCGGCACCGGCCTTGAGCACGGCATCGACTTCGTCGCCGAGGCGAGCGAAGTTCGCGGACAAAATCGACGGAGCGATTACGGCGGATTGACGCATGCGGGTCCCTTTGGTCAGTGCTGGCCGCGCGCGCGCTGGATGCGCTCGTATGCGGCGTTGAGCTTGCTTGTCTTGTCGCTGGCGGTGCGGCGTGCGGCGGCGCTCGCGTCCGGCGGCAGGCGGTCTGGGTGATGGCGTGCCACCAGTGTGCGATACGCCGCTTTGACCTCATCGTCGCTGGCCTCGGGCGTCACTTGGAGCACTGCATAGTCGGCGGCGAGCTTGGGGGCGTGCGCAGCAGCGGCGCGGAAACCGTCCCAAGTCGGGCGCGCGACATTCAATCGTTCAGCGATCGCATCAAGCAGCGCCTGCGCCGAAGCATGCGCATCGACAGCGGCGATCTCTGCGAGCAGCTTCAGCACCATCAGCCGCAGTTCCGACTGGTCGTGCGTGTAACTGCGCAGGCTGTCGCATGCTGGCTCGTAGCGCCAGACCGCGTGACGACCGCGTTCGAACGCAGCAATTGAACGCTTACGCATCGCCGCATCCAGATTGAATCGCTCCATCCACGACGTCGCCATCGCGATTTCAGCCTCGGAGACATGCCCGTCGGCTTTGGCTAATCCACCGGCCAGCTCGAACATCGGCTCGGTGAACGCGGCCTTGGGCGCATCCCGCAACTGCGGAAACAGGCGCTCCAGAAACAACGCACCGAGGATGCCGCCGATCACCGGACCCCAAGGCGTGCGTGCACGGGTCAGAAGTGTCCCGACTACGGCACCGACGAACCCCGGTTTCCAGTTCATGGCGCGGGTGGCGGCATGGCCGCCGGGGATGGCGCCACAAGGGCAATGCGATTCATGTGTGCATCATAGCAATCGTGCCGCTCTAGAATGTCCGCCTTACTTCGGAGCACGCGCTGTGCCCTATCGCTTGATGTCGATGACACAAATTCCCGGGCTGATCCTGCTCCATCGCGGCAAGGTGCGCGATGTCTACGCACTGCCCGGCAATGAACTGCTGATCGTCGCCAGCGATCGCCTGTCCGCATTCGACGTGATCCTGCCCGACTCCATCCCAGGCAAGGGTGAAATCCTCACTCAGTTGTCCAACTTCTGGTTTGCGAAGACTGCAGATTGGATGCCGAATCACCTATCGTCACGCAGTCTGCTGGAGGCACTGCCACGCGGCACGCCAGTCGTTGAATATGAGCGCCGTAGCGTCGTTGCCAAGCGACTGAGACCGTTGCCGGTGGAAGCCATCGCACGCGGCTACATCATCGGCTCGGGCTGGAAGGATTATCAGGCCAGCGGACGAATCGGCGGTGTCGTACTGCCATCCGGCCTGCAACTCGCGGAGCAATTGCGCGAGCCGATCTTCACACCTTCGACCAAAGCGGCGGTCGGCGACCATGACGAAAACATCGGCTTCGATGATTTTGTGGCCAAGGTCGGCGGCGACATTGCCGAACAGGTACGTGCATTGACGCTGAAGCTGTACATGTTTGCGGCCGACTACGCACGCGAGCGCGGCATCCTCATCGCCGACACCAAATTCGAGTTCGGCATCGACGAACAGGGCACGTTACGCGTCATGGACGAGATCCTGACGCCAGACTCGTCGCGATTCTGGGACGCATCGGAATACCGCCCAGGCACCAGCCCGCCGAGCTTCGACAAACAATTCGTGCGTGACTATCTGGAAACGCTCGATTGGAACAAGACCGCACCCGGCCCGATGTTGCCGAAGCGCGTGATCGAAGGCACACGCGAGCGGTATGCCGAAGCGCTGAAGCGATTGACCGGCATTACGCTTTGATGCGAGCACCCGCGTTCACGCTGCGTGATATCGGCCTGATTGCGATTATCTGCCTTACCTGGGGCGGTAACTTTCTGACCTCGGCCGCCGCGCTGCGTGAGTTGCCGCCGCTGATGTTCTCCGCACTGCGCATGACGCTGCTCGGCGTAGTGTTGCTGCCATTCACGCACTGGCCACCGCGGGCACAATGGCCGCTGCTCGCCGCCGTCGTGTTATGCAATGTCGTGCTGCATTTCGGGTTGAGCTTCTGGTCACTGAAATTGGCCGGCGACCTCGCCTCGCCCGCGATCATCATGCAGAGTTACGTGCCGATGGCGGTGCTATTTGCTTGGCTGATTCGTGGTGAACGTTTCGCGTGGCGCAGCGGACTCGCGATCTTGGTCAGTTTCGCCGGCATCCTCGTGCTCGGCTTCGATCCGATCGTGCTCGACAATCCACAGTCGATGGTTCTGATGTTGGTCTCGGCGCTGTTCCTGGCAATCGGCACAGTGTTGATGCGTGGCCTATCGGGCATCGACGCGTTTTCGATGCAGGCGTGGTCGGCATGGATCGGCCTCGGTCCGCTGCTCGGCTGGAGTGCGCTGGTCGAACCAGGGGCGTGGCACGCGGTGCAGGATGCAAGTTGGATCGCCTGGGGCGGCGTCGCGTGGGCGGCATTGATCGCATCACTGCTCGGGCACAGCCTGTTCTTCGTGCTGGTGCAGAAGCATCCCGTCGCACAGATCGCACCGTATCTGCTGATGGCGCCGATCGTTGCAGTTCTGCTCGGCGTGTTCGTCTGGGGCGATCGTCCCGGTCCGCGACTGTGGATCGGTGGCGCGATGGTGCTTGGCGGTGTGCTTGCCGTCGCGCTGCGCGCCTTGGCCAAGCAACGGGCGGTGACCCCGGCACCCAGCGAAATCTGATCACTCGCCATAACAACAAACGGCCCGCATCTGCGGGCCGTTTGCGTCACTGCCAGCGAACCGACGTGATCAGTGCGATTTACCGGTGCGGAGCGCCGCGAGTCCCAGTCCTGCGATCAAGGCCAGCAGTCCGCTCAGACTCCAGAAGTTTGTCGCTGGTACGGCGTGATGAACCAGTGTTCCGGCGACAGCGGCCATGCTCACCAAGCGCATTTCGTTGGCGCTGCCACCATCGGCGCCCAAAGTGAACCACCAGACTCCATCGGGTGCACCCGATCCCATGCCACGAGTCGCCGGATAGCGATCGCTGCCGCGTTCACCGCCACCACAGGAAATCAGGTTGAAGTCTCCGCTTGTACCGGATCCGCCAGATGGGCTTCGCATCGGCACCGTGGTTGCCCAAGGATCACCGGCAGTCGGCTGACCCACCAGTTCGCGCGTGAGATCCAAGGTGCCCCCTTGCGTGTCGAACACGACATCGCAGAAGTCATCCAGTCCGAAGGTTCCATTTCCGGACGAAGCACCTGCAACCGTTACGCTCAAGTCCAAGACCGCGGCAGAAGGAACTTCATAGTTGCTCGCACCAGGATTGGCGATGAGTCCAGTTTCGAGCACGATGTAACCGGTGGCCGACGCCGGGCCACCCGATTCCTGGAAAGTAAAGTTGAATTGGACCGGGTTAGCCACTGCGATCGACGCGGCGACACCCAACACAAGCGCGAGCAATATTCTTTCTTTGATCATGACGGTCTCCATTTCTCAACAAACGTTTTCGTTCGATCAGGCTTCGCGCGGGCGCAACAACCAGCGGCAAAGCGCCGGAAGGAAGATCATAGCGGCGATCATGTTGACGACAAACATGAAGGTCAACATCACGCCCATGTCGGCCTGGAACTTCAGGTCGGACCAGATCCAGGTGGCGACACCTGCGGCCAGCGTCAACGCGGTGTAGAAAATCGCGATACCGGTGGTCTTGAGGGCGCCGAAATATGCTTCGGTCAGCGTGCGGCCAGACTGCATCGATTCGGCCATGCGCGCGTAGATGTAGATCGCGTAGTCGACACCGATGCCGACGCCGAGCGCGACCACGGTCAAGGTATTCACCTTCATGCCGATGCCAAGTTCGACCATCAACGTATGCCCGAGCTCGGTCACCAACACCAAGGGCAGGGTGATACACAAGGCCGCGAGCGGTGAGCGGAAACTGAGCAGGCACATCACGAACACTGCGGCGTAGAGCAGGTAGAGCATCATGTGCTCGACCTCGCGCACCTTGTCGTTGATTGCCGCCATCACGCCGACATTGCCGGTGGCGAGGCGCAGATTCGCTTGATCGGTGCGGTATTCCTCACCTTTCGCGGTCGCGGCCTCGACCGCCTTGTCACGGTTGACGCGGAAGTTCACGTCATAACTCTTGTTCGCGACACGGAACTCTTCGACCGCCTTGACGACGCGATCGATCGTGGTCGCGCGGTGATCGGTAGTGAATATCTGTACCGGCATCGCCTTGCATTCCGGGCTATCGATCAATCCGGAGTCGGACTCGATCGCCTGCAGGCTCTGACGCAAGAGATTGGAATCGCGCGGAATCACGCGCCAGCGCACATTGCCTTCGTTGTAGCCGGCGTAGATCACCTTGGCAATGTTTGGCAGCGTAATCACTTGCTGCACACCCTCGACATTGCTCATGTGCCAAGCGAAACGATCAATCAAGGCCATCGCCTTCGGGCTTTCTGTGCATGCGAACGGTCCACCTTCGGCGATGACATTGATCATGTCGACGCCGAGCGCGAACTTCTGCGTAATCAGTTTCGCATCCTGGTTGTAGCGTGCCTCAGGTCGCAGTTCGGCGACGCCTTCCTGCGCATCACCAACCATTACCTTGTCGCCCTGTGCCTCGGCGAAGAACCAGATTGTCGCGCCCACCAGAATAACGACGAGCGCCGGCATCGGCTTGCTGAGCTTCGCCAACACCCGCCACATCGCATCGAACTTGGTCAATTGGCGCAAACGGTATTCGCGCTTCTTGTGCAGATTGCTGAGTTTCGTGTAACTGAGCAGCACCGGCAGCAGGATCAGGTCGGTGAGGATGGTCAAGGCAACGCCGATGGTCGCGGTGATCGCAAGCTCACGCACCATTCGGATATCGATCAGCATGATCGTCGCAAATCCGATGCAGCCCGCGAGCAACGCGACCGCACCCGGCACCAACAGCATGCGGAAAGAGCGACGCGCGGCTTCCAGCGAGGAGACCGCTTGCGATTCGCGCTGGCGCAATTCCTCGATCGTGCCTTCTTCGAGACCGCCGTAGAAGATTTCTCCTCGATAGCGGTTGATCATCTGCTCGCCGTGACTGACCGCAATCGCAAAGATCAGGAATGGCGTCAGCATATTCATCGGGTCAATGCCGTAGCCGAGCAGCCTGAGCGCACCCAACATCCAGACGACGGAAATCAATGCCGCCAGAACGGTTAGTGAGGCCAACTTGCCAGACATCGAATACAAGAACAGCAACAGCCAAGTGAAGCCGATCGTGAGTAAGAAGAAGTTGATCACCGAGCGCGCGCCGTCGGCGATGTCGCCAACCATCTTGGCGAATCCGATCACGTGGATCGTGAGGCCGTTCTTCTCGTACTTGGCGCGGATCGACTCGAACTCACCGGCAATCTTCTGGTAGTCGAGCTTGGTATTGGCGGCACCACCTTCGGGAACCAGATCGGCCCAGACCATCGCGCCAGAAAAGTCCTTGGCGACGAGACGGCCGACGACGCCGGCCTTGACGATATTTGATCTGATGGTGTCGAAGTCTTCTTGTGTCGGGTCGAAGCCTTCACTGTTCGGAGTAAACGAAGACGGAATAACGTTGCCTCCGGCGAACCCATCTTCAACCACTTCGACGAAGCGCACATTTGGCGTGAAGATCGAACGAACGCGGGCATCGTCGACTGCATCGAGCGAGATCACGTCATTGGTGACCTTCTCCATGGTTTGCATGAAGTTCTTGTTGAACATGTTGCCGTTCTTGTCCATCACCGCGACAAGCACACGGTTAGCGCCACCAAACTCCTGCTCGTAATCGATGAAGGTCTTCATGAACTCGTGGTCGAGCGGAATCTGTTTCTTGAATCCAGCATCGACGCGCAACTGCGCGGCAAAGAACAGCATCACCGCGGTCACCAGCGCGAACAGCGCCAGCACCAACATGCGGTTGCCGAAAATGAGTTGTTCCAGTGCACGGCCGAAGGCGCCTTGATTGCTGTTACCGATCATTGCGATTCTCCGTCACGGCTCAGGGTTGAAAGAAACTGACGCCGGTCTCGCCGACGACCGTGTATTCGCCGGGTCCGAGGACCAAGACCGAAGACAGCACCGCACTGTCTGGATGAGTCGTGGCGAGAAAGTGGGCGCTGTCGCTGCTGCGCGACAGCACGATGCCATTGCCGCCGACCAGAACCGTCGAACCGTCAGCGCCTGTGGCGCCGCCCATCAGACTCAATTCGGTGGCGGTCTCACGCTTGTTCCACGTGCTACCAAGATCGTCTGACTCGAATACATTTCCGCGTAAACCGAAGCAGAGCACGTGATCGCCCGCACCGCCGATCACGCC
This sequence comes from Rhodanobacteraceae bacterium, assembly GCA_016708465.1. Taxonomy (GTDB): domain Bacteria; phylum Pseudomonadota; class Gammaproteobacteria; order Xanthomonadales; family Ahniellaceae; genus JADKHK01. Next base: position 163,082 of record JADJFT010000005.1, on the reverse strand, counting down.
GAACATTGAACCTTCATACGGCAACTGGATGCGCTGCCACGTGGCGCCACCATCCAGGAGCGGAATGCAGCACCACGTTCCGCAACGACAAACAAGTTTCCGTTGCCGGTTCGAGCGATTCCGTTGAGATGTGGATCGGTCTCTTCATCGAGATCGAGATCGGCCGCATCAAAATTCCAGCTATCGTCATCCAAGGATGGCGCAGCAGCGCCTTGAGCGAGTTGTTCTTCGGTCGGCGCTGCGGCATCACCGCGATTCAAAATATCGACGTAGTTCCAGGACTCGCCACCGTCATCGGTGCGCAGCAGGGTGGCGTAGGCGCCGACTGCAAATCCGTGATCGGCATCGGTGAACAACACGTCCAGCAGCGGTGCGCCGTTGCGCGGATCAGGGTTATTGCGATCGAATAGGACAACGCGCTTGCGCGCCCAAGTCAAACCACCATCGTCCGACCGCAACACATGCTGTCGTGGCCGACCGCGAATACCCGCGGACCGACCGCTGTGACCGCTGTGAGAGTGGAACGTGTCGGCACGTGTTCGATCTGCCGCCATCCATCACGGCGAGTTTCGCTAACGAGGATGTGGCCACGCTCTCCGACCGCGACTGCGCGATCACCAGCGTCGACGATGTCGAGTATCAACGACGACATCACCCGCGGCATCACCTCCGCCTCCAGAATGGACGGATCGTCTGCACTCGGCACGACCGCTACCGGCGCTGCAGTCTCGTCTTGCGCCCTCAATCCCAATCCGCACACGAGTGCGAGCAATCCCGCGGCGATTCCGCCGACGCGCAATGTGGTCTGTTTCATCGATGAACCCTTGACTACCTGTCCAGCCCCATAAAACAAAAGGCCGACCGCCCCGATGATCGGAACGGCCGGCCCGAGCGAGTAACGTGCGACCCCTTCAGCGAATGCCGCGCTGACGCAACGACTGCGGCGAGAAATTTTCCGGCGCAGTGCGGAAGCCGAAGTCGATCGTGGTCTTTTCTTCGTTGTCGAGCAGGCCCGAGATATAGCGTCCCGACTGCAAGTCGTGGTGCGTCTCGATCGTTGCCCAGTAAGTCGGCACTTCGTAATAGTTGATCGATGGCGCTTCCGAGTAACGCCACAGGCCACCGCGGCCATCGTAATGATCGATCGCGACGATCTGATAGCTGTCCTCGTCGAGATAGTAGGTACGGCGGCTGTTGATATGGCGCATGCCCTTCTTCAGCGTCGCATCGACCACCCACACGCGATGCAGTTCGTAGCGGAGCAGATCAGGATTCAAATGGCCGGGGCGCACCAGATCCTTCAGCTTCACGGTGTTGCTGTGTGCCTTGTAGGAGTTGTATGGGACCAACATTTCCTTCTTGCCGACCAACTTCCAGTCGAAGCGGTCCATCGCACCATTGAACATGTCGGTCATGTCATTGGTACGCAGGCCGTCTGTCGCGGTACCCGGATTGTCGTAGGCCACATTCGGAGCGCGTCGCACACGACGCTGTCCCGGGTTGTAGATCCACGCCTGACGCGGCTGCGCGCTGGAGTTCAGCGTTTCATGCACGAGCAACACGTTGCCCGCGAGACGTGCCGGCGAGACCACTTCCTGGAAAAAGTACAGGAGAATGTTGTTGATGTTCTCGGTGGTTGCACCCTTGCGGTAGTACAGACCGAGGAACTCTTCCTCAATACGAATCGGCGTATACGCGCCGGTCGCAGTCGGAGCAACCTGATTGGCGTAACGCTTGCCGCCAGTGCTCTTGTACTTCAGCTTGTGGTTCCACATCGGCTCGAAGCCGTTCTGCGGAATCGGGAAGGGGAAGCCGAGCGACGCGCCCTGCACACCTTCGCCGTTTCCAACCAACTTGGCCGAGGTCGCGTTCGCGAGGGTGGCGTTGTACACCTCCTGCGGGAACGACGCCGAGCGACGCGTTGGATAGATATTCATCTTGAACGTCTTGTATTTCGCGAACATCGCCAACTGACCCGGCGTGAGCTTGGTCGAGTAGTCCTTGGCATTTTGCGGCGTGATCGCAAACAGCGGCTTGTCCGCCGCGAACGGATCAGGATGGAACATACCGGCACGATAACCCGCCGGTGGGCGCGTGATACCCCCGGTCCAAGCCGGGATGGTGTTGTCTTTGTTGCCTGCGGTTTCTGCACCGACGGGCGTCAAGTCCTTGCCGAGGCGAGCCGCCTGATCGGCGGTGACACCTGCCTGTGCTGCGCTGGCCATGGCGAGGGCTGTAGCCGCCGCCAAGATACCGTTTCGGATCTGTCGCATGGATCTCCCTCCGTCAGAACGAATACTTGACCGTGAACGAAACAAAGTCACGGTCGTGAATCAGGTTCAGATGACCGGCGCCGCGGAACTCGGTGTAGCTGAAGTCTGCTGCCCATTGATTCAGATAGGTCGCTTCGACGCCCACGGTGAGCGACTTGCGGCCTTCCAAGAAATTGCCGCCTGGCCCAGGAGTGATGCCGTTGACGTCGTGGTTGAATGCGACGCGCGGCGACATGTTGAACGGCGAGCCAAACACGTTGTTGTAATCAGCACGGGCCGCGAGGCGATAACCCCACGAGAAGCGCGTCGGGAAGCCATCACACTGCGAGACTGGATTGACCAGCGCGCCGCCGTGCAGCAGATCGCCACCACAACCGGTATCGGTGCCGTCACCCTGATAGCGCAACAAGTCCGGCGACGGCAGATCCCACACTTCGGTACCGCCGAATTCAGCGACCGTCGCGATCTGCTGTGCGCCCAGCCAGTTACCGGGGCCGAACGCCTTGGTCATCGTGAACTGCAACTGGCTCACTTCATGACGTTCCCAGCCACGCACATAGTCGCCCGGACCGTATTCACCGAGCTGGCTGATGAAGCGGTTGCCTGGCGCCGGAATGAACTGATTCAGGGGACTCAGTGCCGAGAACAGCAACTCGACGTCATCGAATTGAAGTGGTGTGTTGTCGCGATAGGACAACTCACCCTGCAACGCGATGCCGGTGTCGCCGAGCGTCGTATTGAAGCTCATGCCGTACATGTGAATGTCTTCGGGGTACTCGACGATGTAGCGGCCAGAGTTTGGCGAAGTGCTGGTCACTGCGTAACCGGACAACAGCGGCAAACGGCTGTGATAATTCATGAAGAAGAAGCCGAACTCAGTATCGTTCAAGGCTGGCGAGAAATAACGCAACGCCAAACCATACTGACCGTCGTCGCTCGCGTAATCGTCCTGCAGGCGCGGAATCGCCTGAATGCATGAAGCGCGTTCCAACTGGTTGCTGGAATAGGCCAATACATTGCCGCAATTTGCGAAGTTTGACGGCTCGTCAGCACGGCCGAAGCCGAGCATCACGAAGTCCGCACCGAGTGTGCCGAAGTCGTTGGTGCTGAAGTAGGTGCCCGCAGGATCCGGCTCAGTCTGCTCGAACTCAAGCAGATACAGCGCTTCGATCGACAGATTCTCGTTGAACGCAAACGAACCTTGGATCATGTCGACCGGCAGGAATGCTTCCTTCAACTCGGCACCGGCCACACGTAGCTTGGAGACGTCGATCGGGTTCACGATATTGATGCCGTTCTGGATGAACGTGCTCTCACCCCAACTCACGGCTTGGCGACCGAGGCGAATTGATGCCTCATGACCGCTAATGTCCATGCTGTGGAAAACGAAGGCGTCAAGCAAGGTCAGGCGTGTGCCAACCTTTTCCTTGGCGACTTCGGTGAGGCTGGAACGATCGGCATTTTCCCAGTCGTAGAAATAACTGGCGCGCGCAAATGCACCCCAGTTTTCCTTGTAGTTCAGACTGAACTCACTGGTCATCTTGAACGCGTTCGAGAACAGATCGCCATCGTCGTAATTGAGGTTGCCGTCGTCGCCGTTCACCGAGAAACGACCGGGTGCATTGATCTGGTCGGTTAGCGGTGTAGCCGCCACCAGCGGGTTGATATTGGCGAGCCCGATCAACTCCGGATCGCGCGCCTGCAGACGCATCGATGCGCCGTAGGAGAGCGTGGTATCGATTGTGCCGTTCCAGTCGCCACTGCTGAATTCGATAGCGTGGGCCGGGGCCACGAACGCACTGGCGAGCGCCAGTGAGATCGCGGTTCCCAGCGTGCGACGGCGCGCGTGCTTGGCATTGAGGTAGGTCATGGAAGTTCGCTCCGCTTCTGCGTCGTCTTACTGGGTACGGATCACGGACGTGTCCGTGATCTGCACGGCTTGGCCGTTGCTCACGATCATGCTCGCCATCTGGGTCTGCATCTCGACCGTCGCACTCGCCGATGCAGCCGGGCTGAGCAACGAGCCGTGGTCACCGGCGGTAAATCGCACGGCACCGCGAATAGCGGCCGCCTGCGAACTAGCCGTCAGCGTGCTCAAGTTGAGCGCACGAATCAGCGGTTCGGTGCCGGACAACGGCGCACCGGCGACCGAGTTCGGGATCACCTGGTCCGACAGAACCGCACCGCCACCAACGACTTCGTGCAGAAGGATCTTGTCCCCTGACGCAATCGATGCGGTGGCGAAGTTCATCGGATCAGCCGAATCGACAGCCTGCTGTGCTGCACCGAGGAACTGGTCGAAGCTCGGCGTGCCTGCGGTGATGCCCGACGCCGCTAGTCCAGCGCGAATGCGTGGACCGAAGGTCGCGGAACCATTCAACATCTGAGCGATGCCGCCACCCGGCACCGAGAGCACCGCAGTCGACACCGTCGGTTCCAGGGTGACGAAGTTCAGGCCGACGATCGACCCGAGCGACTGACCGACGAAGAAGACGCGTGAACCGTCGAAATCCGGTGTCGCATCGCCGTCGACTGACATCGTCGGAATAGTCTTCGCCAGGGTGAACAAGTCAGCGACCGCTTGGCGCAGGTTGTCACGTGACGTGAGCAGGCTGGACAGGTTGATCGTGTAGGTTCCCGAACCATCGACGATGCCGTCCGGGCCAGAAGCACCGGTCGTGTTGTTGCTGAAGTCGAGGTCGAAGGTACGCTCATTCGCGATCGCACCAAACGGCGTGTTCTCGATATAGAAGCCGTTGATGCCCGGATCGATCGAACGGATGCCGTGCAGCGGCTGATCGATCGCGACCACCGCATAGCCTTGGGACGCCATCGTTGCCGAGATCGCCAGTGCATCGGCGCGGTTACGGGTGATGCCGTGCTGGAAGATCACTACCGGCCAACCTGCAGCGGGCTTGGTTCGCCCGGATGCTGCATTCGGCACCGTCGCGAGCACCGGAATCACCTGCGTCGACTTCGCGACCGGAATCGGATTCGCATAGGTCAAGTTCGTCGATGTCGGGTCGAGTCCGAGGGTGTTGAACGGTGCGGTATAGCCACCCGCCGCAGCCTTCCAGTTGCCGGTCAGCGGACCGGTCGGGTTCTGCGCGGTCGGGGCATCCAGGTAGTAGGCCACCGGCATGACGCCAATGATGATGTCGGCGATCGGCGGCAGACCAGCGGCTGCAATCGTCAAACCGCTCGGCACCAGCGTGGCCGCACTCGCAGTGGTGATCGAACGTACTGCGCTCAGCACCGGCGTGATGCTTTGCGTCGTTGCCGTCCAAGTGACCACGATTTCGCTGCGCGGGATGCCCTGCGAGACCGCAGCCGCTTCATGCGAGTTAGTGATCAAACGCAACGGTTCCAGCGAGCACGCGCTCGCAACCGGTAGCAACGGGTCGGTCGATTGCGCAACTGTCGGGCAGGTCGGTCGACCGGTCTGACTGACCGGTGTGATCAGCGGACTGGTGCGCTGGGTCAGAAAGTAGGTCTGGTCAGGTGTTGCATCGTTGCCGTTGACATCCTTGACGTCGTCGGTGACCACGGCCATGTATGAGCTGAGTTGCTCAAGCGCCTTGGTCGGAACGATCGCAATCGTCTTGCCGGTGGCATCCGAAGGCGCCTGCACTACGGCGAATTCGCTGGCAGCCAGTTCACGCTGGACACTGAGTACTTGGCGCGTGCTCGGATTGATCGAAACCTTGAAGATGCGGATCGACTGCCCGGCCACCAACGTGTTTGCACGTGGCGCCACCGACAGATTGAAGCGCCAGGGCGCGACCGTAGACCAGCCATCGAGTGCATTGATAGTACGTACCGGCCCATTGGCCGCATTGTTGGGATCAGACGGTACCGGCAGCGACGCATTAAGCGTCAAGTCGGTAGTGCCCGAAAACGCCAGATCGGTCGGGAACGGCACGGCACCCGTGGTCGGGTTGAATACCGCTGTGATCACACCGGTTACGAGCGAACCATCGTCGTTGCGAGACACGGGTGCATCCACCGCGCGCGGGCTGTTGCTGCTGCTACTGCACGCCGCGAGTAGCGCGGACGACAAGGCAGTCGCCAAAATGAGTCGGGCCTGCATGCTTGCTTCCTTCGTCAGGGTCATCGGGAGCGCTTCAAACGCGCGTAGGTATCATAGGTAGATGCTTCAACCGATTGCAACGCAATTCTCACAATCTTTTGCTGCGTTGCAGCACACAAGGAATACGATTTGAGCATCGAGTCCGCACCATCGCGCACTGTATCTCACCGCCTTTGCGTCATCGTCCCGGTGTTCAACGAATCCGCTGTTCTGTCACTGCTGATGCCACGTCTCGATGCCGCATTGGCGACGATCGCGGCTGATGTGCGCGTGCTTTTTGTCGACGATGGGAGCACCGATGCGACACCGCAGGAACTGGCCCGCATCGCAAACAATGATGCGCGCGTGGGCGTGTTGCGTCTGGCGCGCAACTTCGGTAAGGAAGCAGCGATGACCGCCGGGCTCGACCATGCCGATGCCGATGCGGTGGTGATAATCGATGCCGACCTGCAGGACCCACCGGAAGTCATCCGCGAGTTCTGGTCGCAGTTCGAACTAGGCGCCGATGTCGCCTATGGTGTGCGCATATCGCGTGCCGGTGAGTCTTGGCTGAAGCGGATCACTGCGGCCACGTTCTATCGCCTGATCGACCGCATGAGCGACACTCCGATCCCGCGCGATACCGGCGACTTCCGGCTGCTATCGCGACGTGCCGTCGATGCCCTGCGACAGTTGCGCGAACGCCATCGCTTCATGAAGGGTCTGTTCGGTTGGGTCGGATTCAAGCAAGTAGCGGTGCGCTATCACCGTGAGCCACGGGCAGCAGGCGCGAGCAAGTTCAATTTCTGGAAATTGTGGAACTTCGCGCTCGAGGGGATCACCTCGTTTTCGACGGTACCGTTGCGTATCGCAACCTGGATCGGCTTGATGACAGCACTGGTCGCGTTCATTTACGGCACAGTGATCATCGCTAAAACCTTGATCTACGGCGAGCCGGTGCGTGGCTATCCCAGTCTGATGTCGGTGATGTTACTTCTCGGCGGCACGCAGTTGGTGGCGCTCGGCATCATCGGCGAATACCTCGGCCGCATGTACGAAGAGAGCAAACGGCGGCCGCTGTACCTGATCAGTGAATCGACAAACATGGCGCCACCGCTACCGAAACACGTCTAAATTGGTGCGATCCAGTCGCCACGCAGCGGGACAAATCCGCGTGGGGCGACACCACAAACGCGCCAAACATCGTCGTCCCCAGCGCATTGGTCGATGACGGCGCGGCTCAAGGCTGCGGCCGCAGCGATGCCTATTTGTGCACCGAGCCGTCCCGACACCGACAACACGCTGCGCGGCACTGGCAAGCGAACGACGCGCGCGCCAGAACTGCGCGCTACCCGCGTCAGTACTTCCGCAAGCGGCAGACATTCTCCACCGCCCGCTGCGAGCACCGCACCAGTCACGTCAGTACGCGGGAGTAGCGCGAGGCATAGCGCCGCGAGATCGTCGGCGTGCACCGGCTGACGCAAGCCCGACGCACCCGACGGCACGATCGCCATGCCGCGCTGCGCTGCAGTGCGTGCATAGGGGGTCAGGCTGTGATCGAGGCCGGTACCCCAAATCAGGGTCGGGCGCAGGATCGTGCAGGCGATCTCGTGCTGTTGCGCAAACGCGAGCAAATCACCTTCGCTATCGCGCAGTCGTGCCGCGAGGTCACGCTCGCTGGAGGATGGTGAATGTTGTTTGTGCAACGCGCTCATCGAACTTAATGCAACGATGCGCTGCAAGGCACCCGGACCCACACGCCGCAGCCAGGCCACGCATGCATCGAGCGGCCCAGCGCTGAGCAACTGTGTGTGGTCCGGCGCGTCTTCGCTCTCCCACAGGTCGATCAATCGCCAGCTTGCGCGTTGCGGTGAAGACCATGTCGGAGTCGATCGCGCGCAGGCAACGACGTCTCCGCGCAACCGTTGCAGCAGGAAATAGCCGACCTGCCCGCTCGCACCGAGCAGCAGCGGCGTCGACGCTGTTTGCATTAACTGTTGAAGCGCACGAGCTGAACGATGCGCGAAGGCAAATTACGAATACGTGCCATCAGCGAATCCTGGACCTGTGGCCCACTCTGCGGCACCGCCGCAGCGGCACTCAGCGAAAAACGTTGGATCGCACGCGGATTGCGCTTGAGCTTCCAATACCGGCTAATCGCGGCATCGACGCTCAACCGGCACGAACCCATACGCACCGGCTTGATCAGCATGCGGTAGACCTGCCCCTCGTTGATCAATTCCATCGCCAGTTGCGCATTGGCACGCTCGGTGATGACCACGGTGGCGATATGCGGATGATGCACCTTCAACGCCTTGAGCAGCCCGGTCAGATCGCCGGCACTGGTTTCGGTTTCCGAGATCACCACACCGGTTTCGTGCTGCTCGAGGATCTGCAGTGCACGCTCGGCATTATTCGCAAAACGTACTTGGTAATGCGATTGCAAAATCTCGCGTAGGCGCTGTTGGGTGAGCGGATCGTCCTCAAGCACGAGCACACCGACTTGTCCGCGCGCCTCTGCTGCATCTTGCTCGCTAATTGCGTCAGCCGTGATCACCGGCGCGACGCGCGCGATACGCGCCGCGTCGAACACCAAGATACGCAGATCGGCGTTGTCCCACGGCTTGTTGACGTAACGAAATACTTCACCCTCGTTGACTGAGCCGAGCACAGCCTTGAGGTCGGCATAGCCGGTCAACAGGATACGCATCGTCCGCGGTGCCGAGGTCTTCATTTCGCGCAGCACATCGACGCCTTGCATTTGCGGCATCCGCTGATCGCAAATCACCACGTCTGGATCGAACTTGGCGGCCATCGCGACCGCTTGACGCGGGTCGTTGCACGGTTCGACCTGACAGTCGCGAAACAACGCCTTGAGCGCACGGGTAATGCGCGCCTCATCGTCGATGCAGAGCAGGCGCAGCGGTTTGTCGACGAAAATGTCGTCCATGTCATGCAGCCTTGGCGGCCGGCTTCTGCGCCAGCGGCAGTTCGACGAAGAAGGTTGTGCCCTTGCCGACTTGCGACTTCACACGGATTGCGCCGCCGTGGCCTTGGATGATCTTGTGCACGATGGACAGTCCGAGTCCGGTGCCTTCGCCGACCGGCTTGGTGGTGAAGAAAGGATCGAAAATCTTCGGCATCACCTCGTCGGGGATGCCGCCGCCGGTGTCTTCGAAGCTGACCTCGACAAAACTCGACTTGGTGACCGACCGGATAGTCAGCGTACCCTCGTCGCCCATCGCCTGTGCCGCATTGGTGATCATGTTCAGGAATACCTGGTTGATCTGCGAGGGCATGCATTTCACCTTTGGCACGTCGCCGAGTTCTTCAACAACGGTGATGCGGTCGCGTAACTGGTGTCCGGCGATGGTCAGCGCACTGCGCACACTGTCATTAAGATCGATCGTGTCCATACCATCGCGGTCGACACGCGCAAAACCCTTGAGGTTCAATACCAAGCCGCTCATCTGCTTCAAGCCGGTGGTCGAATCCTCAAGCAACTCACGTGCCTCGTTCAATGTCGTCGCCTTGGCCAACTCGATGCGCGCCTTTTGGATGGCCGCCTTGGCGCGATCCACCATCGAGGCGTCGAGCGTCAGCATTAAGTCGACGCCGGTCATGACCTTGGTCACTGCAGCTTCGTATTCACTGAGTAGATCACTGACCACTTCGACATTGCTTTTGACGAATCCGAGCGGCGTGTTGATCTCATGCGCAACGCCGGCAACCATCTGCCCGAGCGAGGCGAGCTTGGTCGTATGGATCACTTGCGCTTGTGAGGCCTCACGCTTCTTCGCCTCTTCCTCGCTGTTCGACATACTGCCGCGCAGCTTTCGTTCGCGCAGGAAAAAGTAGACCGCTGCCGCGAGAGCGAGCACGGTGGTGGTTGCGAGTATTGCCGTCATCATGTCGCGGTGTGTCCCTCGCCGCCGGCCAGCAGCCTGAGGCAGTATAGCGATCGTTCCGGTTGTCGCCAGCGAGCATGGCGGTCCTTGTTCCGGCATTCCTTGATCCAGTTGGCCGAATCGATGAGCGAAGAATCTGCTGCAACACCAGCGCCGCTGCGGCGGTTGATATTGTGGTTGGGACCGACCGCGGGCACCGCCGTCGCCCTGTGGTTACATGCGCACGGCGACAGCACGGCGCTCGCGGTCACGCTCGGGTGCTTGGTCTGGGTCGCGCTCTGGTGGTTGTTTGAGCCGGTGCCGGCGGCGTTTACAGCGCTGATTCCGATGAGTGTCTTGCCGATGGCCGGCGTGATTAGCCCGAAGCAGGTCGCCGAGGCGTTTGGCAATGAACTGATCTTGCTGATGATGGGCGGCTTCATGATGGCCGCAGCACTGGAGCGCAATCACGCCCATCGCCGCTTGGCTCTCGGCATGGTGCGGTTATTCGGCGGCCACAGCGGCCGACACTTACTTTGGGGCTTCGTGTTCGCGACCGGCCTGATCAGCATGTGGATCAGCAACACCGCGACCACTTTGATGATGTTGCCGGTGGCGATGGCCATCCTCGAGGACTACCGCGACGACCGCTTGCGCGTGCCGCTCATCCTCGGCATCGCCTATGCCGCCAGCGTCGGCGGTTGGGGCACACCCATCGGCACGCCACCGAATCTGGTGTTCATGCACGTCTACGAGCAGACCACCGGCAGTCGTATGGGCTTCCTCGAATGGATGCGCTTTGGCATACCGATCGTGGCGTTGTTCCTGCCGCTGCTTGCGCTATGGCTGGGCCGCCATCTGGGTGGATCTCCAGCCGCGGAAATACCGAAACTCGGGCCATGGCATCGTTCGGAACGGCGCGTGCTGATGGTGTTCACGCTGATCGTCGCGGCATGGATTTTCCGCAGTGAACCGTTCGGTGGATGGAGCGGGTACTTCCAGCTGCCGGGCGTGAATGACGCCAGTATTGCCCTGTTCGGCGTGCTGCTGATGGGCGTGATCCCCGATGGCCGTGGCAGCACCTTGATCGACTGGCCCACGGCGGAACGCGTGCCATGGGCCGCGCTGGTGCTGTTTGCGGGCGGTATCGCGCTGGCGACGGCATTCCAGACCAGTGGCCTTGGTGATCGCATCGTCGACGCACTCGGCGGTTTGCGCGACTGGCCGGCCTGGTTGCTGATTGTCGGCATTTGCCTCGGCGTCACCTTGCTTTCGGAGATCGCCAGCAACACCGCGACCGCCGTGCTGCTGATGCCGATTCTGGCGGTCACGGCCACCGCTAGCGGCCTCGACCCAGCCTTGCTGATGGTGCCGGCGGTGCTGGCCGCGAGCTGCGGCTTCATGCTGCCGGTGGCGACTGCGCCCAATCTCGTCGCGTATGGCACCGGCATGGTGCCATTACGACGCATGTTGCGCGAAGGCGTCGTACTCGATTTGATCGGGGTCGCCGTGCTCTCCGGCGCCTGCATCGTGTTGTTCTGGCGCTGAGGCTCAGAACCGCGGTAGCAGCAGCCAGAGCATCCAGCCGATGTAGGCCAACACCAAGACCAGACCCTCACGCCGCGATACCACGGCGTCGCCTCGGATCATCGGAAAGAACGCGACGGCAAAGGCGAGCAAAGCCGGAATCTCGACATGTAGCAACGAGGTCGTCAGCGCAATCGGACGACCCAGTGCGATCAAGCCGATGACCAGCAGCAGATTGACTACGCTCGACGCCACTGCCGATCCGACCACGACATTGCCATGCCCACGCGCTGCCGCAACGATCGATTTTGCGAGTTCCGGCAAGGCCGCACCCAGCGCCAACACGCTCAGGCCGATCCAGAGTTCGTTCATGCGGAAGTGCGCGGCGATATCGACCGCAGCCCCAACGCTTCGCCATGCGCCATAGCCGAGCAGGCCCAAACCGACGACGATGCGAAGGAGATTACGCAGGATCTCGGTCTGGGTATTCGCGGCGTAGGCAAGTTCCTTGCGTACCGCTTCCGACTCCTGCACCGAGCTGCGCTTGACCAACCAGCCGAATGCCGCGGCGGTCAGCAGCAACAGGCTGCCATCGATCTGACCCAAGCTACCGTCTTGACCCATCAGCAACAACGCTGCGGTGGCCGCAATCAACACCGGCAAGGCAACGCCGAGCATACGGAAGCTGGTCGCAAGTGGCTTGACCAAGGCTGACACACCGATGATCAAGCCAAGATTGGTGATGCAACTGCCAATCACCGTGCCGACCGCGAGCGCATCGTGACCTCGCACGACGGCGACAACCGCGATCGTCAGTTCGGGAACCGACGCACCGACTGCAACGACGGCGAGTCCGGCCGAGAATCCACCGACACCGCGACCCTGCGCCAGCCCGGACGCGCCTCGCAAAAGGAGTCAGCACCGAACATGACCAAAACCAGGCCGAGCAACAGCAAACCGTAAGTTTCGAGCATCGTCTCAACCGCATCGCGACAAGGCCGTGCAGGATAGCCGCGGCAGCACGGTCGCGGCAAAAGCAGCCGACCGTGTGGCATTGATTGGCTAGCGCCGTGGCCACGCAACGGTACCCGCCAGACTCAGCAATTCGGCGCGATAACCGTCCGGTACCCGAGCATGATCGCGCGGTTGCAACGCAACTTACCCACAGATCGTCCGCTCGCGGCGGGACTTACCGAACTTAGCTCATGATGAATTTATAACATTGCTGTAAATTACTGTTTTACAACAATTATTATGGAACTCATCTGATCTGCTTGCGTTGTGACAGCGGAGCTGCTCCAGCCCGTACTGCCGACGCCGCGAGGTTCAGCCCACAGAGTTATCCACAGGGTGGAGGTGCACCTGAACCTTGCCCGCGAGCCGCCCGAGATCACGCCTGTCTGCAATTTCGCGCCGCGACTACACTAGGCGGCCTTTTTCCCTGATTTCGAGCCATTCTGTGAAAGACATTCTGACCGGCCTCGTGCATGGTGCACTGGACCAACTGCGTGCCGACGGCCGCATCGTGCTCGACGTCCTGCCCGAGATCACCTTCGAGCGCACCCGCGCCAAGGAATTCGGCGATTTCGCGTGCAACATCGCGATGCAGCTGGCTAAGCCGCTCAAACGCAAGCCGCGTGAGATTGCGGAACTGATCGTCGCCAGCCTGCCCGCACATCCCTCGCTCGCGAAAGTCGAGATCGCCGGACCCGGGTTCCTGAATTTCTTCGTCGCCAGCGCCACGTTGCAGCAGGTTGTCGTGCGCGTACTTGATGACGAACGCTACGGCTTCGCAGCCAAGGATTCACGCGAATCGGTGCAGGTCGAGTTCGTATCGGCCAATCCCAACGGTCCGTTGCATGTCGGTCATGGCCGCCGCGCTGCCTACGGATCAACGCTCGCAAACCTGCTCGAAGCCGGTGGCTACAAGGTCAGTCGCGAGTACTACGTCAACGATGCTGGCCGGCAGATGGATATCCTCGCGATCTCGGTCTGGCTGCGCTATCTGGAACTCGGCGGCGAGATCATTCGTTTCCCGGACAATGGCTACAAGGGCGACTACGTGCGCGGCGTCGGGCGCGATCTGCGCCTCGCCGCCGGCAGCGAATTGCATCACCCGATCGCGACGGTGTTTGCCGACATTCCTGCCGACGAAGGCCAGGGCGGCGACAAGGAAGCGCATGTTGACGCACTGATCGTGCGTGCGCGGCAACTGCTTGGCGATGCCAATTATCGTCGTCTGTTCGAAGCCGGACTCAAGGCCTGTCTCGACGACATCAAGCAGGATTTGGGCGAGTTTCGCGTCTTCTACGACCAGTGGTTCTCAGAGCGCTCGCTGACGACCAGTGGTGCGGTACAACGCGCCATCGACGTGTTGACCGACAAGGGCCACATGTACACGAAGGACGGCGCACTCTGGTTCCGTGCGACGAGCTTCGGCGACGAGAAAGACCGCGTGGTGCAGCGCGAGAATGGCGCGACCACGTATTTCGCCTCCGATATCGCCTACCTGCTGAACAAGTTCGACCGAGGCTACGACCGCGCGATCTACGTGTTCGGTGCCGACCACCACGGTTATGTGGCGCGTCTGAAAGCGGCCGCACAGGGTCTTGGCGTCGATCCGGAGCGACTGGAGATCAAGTTGGTCCAGTTCGCAATCTTGTTCGAGGGTGGTGAGAAGGTTCAGATGTCGACGCGTGCTGGCCAGTTCGTCACCTTGCGCGACCTGCGCCGCGAAGTCGGCGTCGATGCTGCGCGGTTCTTCTACGTGATGCGCAGTCACGACCAGCACCTCGATTTCGATCTGGATCTGGCCCGTTCGCAGTCGGTCGATAATCCGGTCTATTACCTGCAATACACACATGCGCGCTTGTGCGGCTTGTTCCGTCAGGCCGTCGAAAAATCGTTGCCCTACGACGAAGCCACCGCGCGGGCATCGCTGGAACTACTGGGCGAAGCACAAGCACACGCCGTGCTCGAACAACTTGACCGCTTTCCGGAAGACTTGCGCGGCGCGGTCGAGATCCGCTCGCCGCACCTGGTCGTCGCGGCATTGCGCGAACTGGCGGCGCGCTATAACGCGTTCTACAACGGCCATCATTTTCTCGTCGACGATACCGCCCAGCGCTGCGCCCGCCTTGCACTCGCGGCTTGCGTTCGGCGGGTATTGGCGAACGGGCTCAGCATCCTCGGCGTATCCGCCCCGGAGACGATGTGATGGCGAAGCGTAGTTCGCAAGCGACGATGCGCTCGGGCAATGGCGGCGCCAAGCAGATCCCTTGGTGGATCTGGTTTCTCGGCGGTCTGTTCTGCGGCCTAGGCCTTTCGGCGTTGGTATTGATGAAACAGTGGGCACCGCAGTTACGCGACAGTGCCACTGCGACCACATCGCCCGCCGCCCCGACCAATACCCCGGCGCCCGCCGAGGACAAACCGAAGTACGACTTCTACAGCGTGCTGCCGGAGATGGAAGTGGTCGTGCCAGACGCTGAAGTGAAATCGGCTGCCAATGCACCAGTTGCGGCGACGCCGACGCCGAATGCCGGCAGTGGCACGCAACGCTTCATGCTGCAGGCGGCGTCGTTCCGGAGCAGCGCCGATGCCGATACGCTGAAGGCCAAGCTGACCTTGATGGGCGTCGGCGCCGGCGTTTCCGTACAAGCGGTGAACGTGAACGGCACCGAGTATTTCCGCGTCCGCGTCGGCCCATTCCCAGACCTGCGCGGCGTCGACGCTGCCAAGCGCACGCTTGAGTCGAATGGCATCAGCGCGATTGCGTTGCGCGAAAACGCACCGTAACTGTTGATTGCGAGTTAGGGTCGCGAGTTGGGGCTCGCTCCTGCAGTTTGGTCGGCGATGGCGCTATTCGAAGCTATCGCGGAAGATGGAGCCGTTACCGGTGATGCTGGTGAAGCGAAATGCGCCACTGCTTTGTGTGGCGAGATAAAGATTGCCATCGAGGTCTTCGCCAAAGCCAATGGGTCCGCCGGCGGCGAGGATTGGCGCGGTCGGACCGGTCGCCCAGCGCGTGGCACTGAATCCGGACGGCGAAGCACCATCCGGCTTGCCGAAGAAGATTTCGCGCGAACAGTAGTCGGCGTAGACAATCATGCCTTGGAACTCGGTGATCGGCCCACGATAGCGATAGCCCCCAGTGATCGAGCACTTGCCGGATGCCGGTGCCACGCTACCGTGGTTGTAGTTGAGGATCGGCAGCGTTCCGAACGCGCACGAGTCGACGGCCCCGCCCGAAAACGTCTGGCGCCCCTCACAGACACTCCAGCCGAGGTTTTGCGGACCCGCGCCGAACGGAATCAGATCCACTTCTTCCCAGGTGCCTTGCCCGACGTCACCGACCAGCATGTCGCCATTGTCGCGGTCGAAACTGAAACGGAATGGATTGCGCATGCCCGTGTGATAGATCTCGTCACAGGTGCTGCTGGTGCCAACGTGCGGATTGTCGACGGGAATCCGGTACTGAGCGGTCTGCCCGGTCGCCGTGCCGCACATTTCTGCGCTGGCATTCGGCGTAGTGCCATCGACATCGATACGCAGGATCTTGCCCAACAGGAAGTAGTTCGGCGCCGTGCCGCTCGCGCAATTCGCCGGATTGCTATCGGCCGGCTTGCGCCACAGACATTGGGCGAAGCCGTGCGGATTGTTTTGCGGTCCGCCATCACCCATGGAAATGTAGAGGAAGCCGTCCGGGCCGAACTGCAACGCACCACCGTTGTGATTCGACGCCATGTCGCCGATCGTCACCAGCACCCGTCGCGTCAGCGGATCGACGCTGTTCGCCGTCGGCGGCGATGCGGTGTACTCGACAGTGAGTTGATCAGCCGAACTGCCGATGTTGCCGCCGCCGGCCGCACGCGTGTGTTGCACGTAAAAGCGGCCGTTGCTGGCGAAGTCTGGATGCAGCGCGATGCCAAGCAGTCCTTGTTCGCCCGACGTGCTCACTGGAACCGTGAGATACGGCGTCGCGTCCACAGTATTGGTACCACTGCGGTAGATATAGATGTTGCCAGACCGCGAGACCACGAACAGTCGCCCGCTGCCGTCGTTCGGCTGCGCAAACGCGATCGGTTGTGCCACGCCGGGCAGATTCAACGGAGTGAGCGTCAAGTCAGCAGGCACGGTCTGAGCCGTTGCAGCAAACGCGCCGGCGAAGGTGGCAAGGATCAGGACGACACGGGTACTCAACGACATGGCATAGCTCCGCTTCAGCGCCGCAGCCTATGGCCGCAGCGATGGCGCGAGTGTAGCTATTCTGACAAATTGCAACGTGCACCGAGTCGCATGACGCCACATCAGGATCGCGCGGCGCGTTTCAGCCGAATCAACCCCGAGGTGTCGTCATCGCCGCGACCTTCGGCCATCAGCGTCGCGTAGTTCGCCAGCGACAGATCGACGATGTCGTGGTTGACGCCAGCCGCGATGGCGAGCTCGCGCACGATGTTCAAGTCTTTGTGCAGCAACTGCAGTTTGAAGCCGACCGCAAATTCATCGCGCAGCATGGTCGCACCGCGCTTGTCCATGAACCAGTTCGCCGCGGCGCCGGCACCGAGTGTCGGCAGCAACAACTCGGGATCGAGTCCGAGTGCGTCGCCGAGCGCCAAACCTTCGCAGACCGCCTGAGCAATCCCGGCAACAATCACTTGATTCACCGCCTTGGTGTTCTGGCCGGCACCGACATCGCCCATCCGCGTGATCTTCGCGGCGAAGGCATCGATCGCCGGACGCGCACGCGTCAGCGTTTCGGGGTCACCACCAGCCATCACGCTGAGCTTGCCGTTCTTCGCGCCTTCGACGCCACCAGACACCGGGGCGTCGATGAAGTCGGCGCCGACCGCGCGCAACAGGTCCGCGGCACGCTGCGCACTGGTCGAGGCGATCGTCGAGGTATCCACAAGCACGAAGCCAGGCCGGGCATTTTTCGCCAGTGCCTCGGCAAGGCCAAGCACGTCGCTGTCCGCGGTCACGCAACTAACGACGACATCGCAATGCACCGTGAGATCGCCGGCATCGGCAAACGCCTGCACCCCGGCGTGATTGTCGGCGAACCGCAACGCCTTCTCGTGAGTGCGGTTCGCTACCGCAACCAGCAGACCGAGTCGGTGCAAATGCCCGGCCATCGATGCGCCGATCGCACCCAATCCCACAAATCCCACTCGAAGCGTGCTCATGCGTGCGGCGTCTCTTCCAGGTAGGTATATGCGGTGAGGCCGGCTTCGAGATCTGCGGCAATGCGCCGAGCAAGATCGGCATCGATATTCGCCTGTGCAACTTTGGCCGCAAAGGCCGCACGCAGATCATCGATATCGAAGCCGACGTAGCCGAGCACGCGGTCGCAACTGTCGCCGCGACGCGCATTCGACAGACTGAACCCGGCGCCATCGACGCGCACATCAACGGTGTCGGTGTCGCCAAACAAGTTATGAATGTCGCCTAGCGTCTCTTGATAGGCACCAACCAGAAAGAAACCGAGGCGATAACTTTCGCCGGCACGCAAAGGATGCAGCGGCAGACTGGCATCAACGCCTTCGGAATCGACGTACTGATCAATGCGGCCATCGGAGTCGCAGGTCAGGTCGGCGATCACGCCATAACGCGTCGGCTGCTCGTCGAGGCGCTCGATCGGCACGATCGGGAACACCTGGTCGATCGCCCAGATGTCCGGCATCGACTGGAACACCGAGAAGTTCACGAAGTACTTGTCGACCAACTTCTCGTTCAATTCGTCTAACGTCTCGCGGTGTGAACGCTCGTCCGACTTGAGCAGGCCACGCACGCGGTGAGCAATGGCGTAATAGAGGGCATCGAGCGCGGCGCGTTCCGCCAGCGCAATCTCGCCGTTTGCATACATCGCTTGGCCTTCGGCGAGGTAGTGCTGTGCTTCCTGGTAAAGCTCGAGTGCAGGGCGGCTATCGAGTGCGCTGTGAATCTCGCGCAAGTGGCGCATCGGCAACGGTTCTTTCGCTGCCACTACCGGCACGTGACCTTCTGGCGCGGTCTCGACCTCACTGACGTTCGCGACCAGCACGGCATGGTGCGCGGTCATCGCGCGGCCAGCCTCGGTGATCAGATGCGGTGCCTTCAGGCCATGTTCGCGACACGCCGCAGCGACCGGTTCGACAATCGTTGCGGCGTATTGTTCAAGGCCGTAGTTGATCGAACAGAAGCTACGCGAACGCGTGCCTTCATAATCGACGCCGAGGCCACCACCGACGTCCATGTAACGAATATCGAAGCCGAGCTTGTGCAGTTCAACGAAATAGCGCACCGCCTCGCGCATACCGCCGCTGATGTCGCGCACGTTCGAGATCTGCGAGCCCATATGGAAATGGACGAGCTTGAGCGCATGGCGCAAGCCTGCGGCATCTAGATCATCGAGCAACTCGGTGAGTTGACCGGGCGACAGGCCAAACTTGGCCTTGGCGCCACCGGTGTTTTGCCACTTGCCGGCACCGATCGAGACCAAGCGCATGCGCACGCCGAGCAGCGGGTCGACGCCGAGCGCACGCGCTTCCTCGATGACTAGTTTCAGTTCACTCGGCTTCTCGATCACGATGAATACGTCAAGGCCGAGCTTGCGCCCAATCAAGGCGAGGCGGATGTACTCGCGATCCTTGTAGCCATTGCAGATGACGGTGCCGCCTTTCGACAGCGCCAGCACCGCGATCAGCTCCGGCTTCGAGCCGGCCTCGAGGCCAAAGCCGGCACCGCCGCTGGCAGCAAGCTCGCCGGCGACGCTGTGATTCTGGTTGACCTTGATCGGAAACACGGCGGTGTAGCCGCCATCGAACGCGGATTCGCGCATCGCCTTCGCGAAGGCAGCCTGCATGCGTGAACGCTTGTGCGAAAGAATATCGTTGAAGCGCATCAGCAGCGGCAGCTTCAAGCCGGCCGCTTCGGCGGCGGCGACGACCTCGGGAATCGCCAGCGCCGTGCCCTGCGGGCCCTGCGGCTGAACTTCGATGCGACCTTGGCCGTCGACATCGAAATAACCCTCGCTCCAGTGCGCGATCGAATACGTATGCCGCGCGCGCTCAATCGTCCAGTCGCTCATCGCCCACTCCACAAGCAGCGGCAAACCGGCCGCCCCGGACCCGAAAGGCCGCGTAGTGTAGCGATCACTACGCGCCCTCGGACCCTCCGCTCATGGCAGTGCGGCGATGATTCAGGAATTGCGACGCATCGCCAGCAGACCAGCGAGCAAGAATGCGCTGGCGAGCACGACCAAACCCTCGCGCGGCAACATCGGCACCGGAATTTTCGGCCCCGAGCCACCACCAGTTGCCGGTGGCAGCGGCGATGAGCCGAAACCATCGACATAAACGTAACCGGCATGGCCGCCCAACGAGCAATCGGCCGCGATCACCGTCAGTTCAACACTTTCGCCGACGGCATCAGCCGGTAGCACCGCATCGACATCCTGAAACGGCAAGTACTTCCAGTTGCCGGTGCCGTTGAGGAAATTCGCGTCCGGCTGGCCCGAGTAGGCAATCTTCTCGAACAACACGCTGTTATCGGAGACACGCCGAATCGCGACGTAAAAATACGGCTGGTCTTCTGGCGAATGGCCGGGATCGTCCATTACTGGCGCATAGGCGAAGCGGATATGCGGCAAACCGTCGCCAGAATCGATGTCGGCATTCGTCACTTGCACGGTCTGCTTCAGCGTCGTCACGAGCGCACCGGTACCTTCGTCATTGATCTTCGCCGTGTGCTGGCCGATGCGCGCAAGCACGATGTCAGGCGCGTTAGCATCGATGATGGCACCGACGGCACTCGCCGGACCCGGACTGCTGCCGTTGATGACGATGCTCGCCGCGGTGAATGGCGGCGAACCGGTCAGCCCCGGATTGCTACCGCCGCCAATGGTCCAGCCCGACAAATCGCCTGTTTCGAATCCGCCATTCTGGAATTGGGCATGGGCCGGAAGGGTAAACAGGGCGGCGAATACCGCAACGCAAACAAGGACGGATGATTTCATCGTGAACTCCAGAACGGGAATCGTCGGCGGTCAAGCCGCAAGACGCGCAAGATAGGCAAGCAGCCCCCTTCTGCCCACCCCGCGAATGCGGGGGGACGTCGGTTCAGGGTGGCTTCGGCAAAGCCCGGAGTGCGTCGCTACAATGCGCGCCCCTTCGCCCTGCCGGACACGGAGTTCGCCCCATGAGTCTCGATTCAACCTGGTTCTCGGAGCCACATGAACTCGCGGGTTCGGCCATCTCGTTCCGCATCAAGCGCAAACTTGCGGAGGAACAGACGCCATTCCAGAAGATCGAGGTCTACGAGACCACCGATTGGGGCAACCTGATGGTGATCGATGGTTGCGTGATGCTGACCACGCGCGACAACTTCCTCTATCACGAGATGATCGCGCATCCGGTGTTGTTCACGCATACCAGCCCGAAGCGCGTCGTCATCATCGGCGGCGGCGACTGCGGCACCTTGCGCGAGGTGCTCAAACATCGCGAAGTCGAATCGGTCGTGCAATGCGACATCGACGAGCGGGTGACGCGCCTCGCCGAACAGTATTTCCCCGAGTTGTGCGATTCGAACAGCGATCCGCGCGCAAAACTGATGTTCGACGATGGCATCGCCTACATGAAGAGTCTGGATGCCGAATCCATCGACGTCGTCATCGTCGATTCGACCGATCCGATTGGTCCGGCCGAAGGTTTGTTCAACGAAGCGTTCTACCAGAGTTGTTTGCGCGCCCTGCGTCCGGGCGGCATTCTGGTTCAGCAGAGCGAGTCGCCGCTGGTGCACATGGAACTGACCAAGGCGATGCGCAATGCGATGAAGAACGCCGGCTTCGCGCATCTGCGCACGCTGCCGTTCCCGCAGCCCTGCTACCCCACCGGTTGGTGGAGCGCGACGATGGCGCGAAAACACCTCGACCTGAATACCTTCCGCGAACGCGGTGCCGCGACCAAGCAATTTCCGACCAAGTACTACAACGCCGACACCCACAAGGCGGCGCTGGCGATGCCGAACTTCCTCGGCGACTTCCTCGGCGAGTAATCCACTCGACAAAGAATTGTCACTTGAGCGCGGGCTATTTCCAGAACGGAATGCGATACGACGTCGGCTTCATGCCGGCGTCTTCGTTTGTGGATTCCGGCAACATCGCCGTTTGCACTACGTGGCGCCCTGGCGCCAAGTCGCGCGCGCTCATCATGAACTGCAAGCCGCGTAGCCGCGAGCCCGGCACGATGATGATGTCGGGCAACACATCGATGCGCCGGCCATCGATCCGCACCTCGCTGATGTCGCGATAGCAAGTGAGCAACGCGCGCTGTGCAGCGGTATCGGCCGCCTCATCCCGGGTCGACGACAGCGGCAGGCTGCCCCATACGATTGGGCAGTCGGTCTTGATCGCTGTTGCGTGGCGGGTGGGGTTGTGAGGCACGATCAGGCGTAGCCAATCGCCAGCGACGATCGCCGAATCGATGTACGGCACGCGCCGCAAGCGGTCAGCCTCGCGGCGCTGGTCGCGATAGTGCTGAGGCAAGACCGCCCCACTGCTGCCGATGCCCACAGGAATGGTGGTGTATTCGCCAAGCGCGGTGCCATCACGTCGCATCGCCGTGTGTGTCGCGTAACCCATCAGCACGATTAGCAGGATGGTCAGGTAGACGGTCATGAAGCGCCCGAAGCCGAGGCGCGTCATCAACGTCACCGTCAAGACGTTGAGAAAACGTGGTTGCGTCACCCGCTGATAGCCAGCGAACACCGACGCGAGCAGGCGTGCGAATCGCCCATCACGCTGTAGATGCTGGCCGAACCATGAGTCGATGAGCACGGCCAGCGCCATCGGGCCCAACGCCACCCCCAGCGCGATCAGCAACAGCTGGCTGATGGGTGCCTCCGGCCAGAACCAGGCGACGCCCAGCATCGGCAGCACCAAGACACTTGGCATCAATACGCCGACGACCGAAATAGCGCCAAAAATGAAGGCGATGGTGGCAAGGTTGTCGAGGCGTTCGGCTTCGTCATCAACACGCGGCAATTGACGCTGCGCAACATCACGCGCAATCGGTCCGCCGCGAAGACGGGTGACATCCGGACCTTCCGGAAAGACCGATCGCAATCCGAGCAGCGCAATCCAGAAACCACGAATGATCAAGTGGCTGATGAAGGTGGCCAGCAGCAGATAGACCGCAGCCCCGACGTACATGGCAAGAATGCCGGCAATCAGCGCGACCCCGCCGCCCAACCGCGCAAGCAACGGCTCAGCAAGCGCGTTCAGGGCATCCGGCAACTGCAACAGGCCGAATACTGTCGCGCCCGACAGCAGCATCTCCATTTCCCAAGTCGGTGTCGTCCTCATCGGCACCGCGTCGACAGCTACCGCGGTTTCCTGTTGCGGCGTCGACTCGCTCACAACGCGTCGCCATCCAGTTCACCGGTGCGGATACGCACGACCCGGTCGAGTTGGTAGACGAAAATCTTGCCGTCGCCGATCTTGTTCGTGTTCGCGGCCTGCATGATCGACTCGACAGCGCGATCGCATTGATCATCGGCGACTGCAATTTCAACTTTGATCTTGGGCAGGAAGTCGACCACGTACTCCGCACCGCGATACAACTCGGTATGGCCCTTCTGGCGCCCGAAGCCCTTGACCTCGGTGACGGTAATACCGGTCACCCCAAGTTCCGCCAGCGCCTCGCGCACGTCGTCGAGTTTGAATGGCTTGATGATGGCCATGATCATTTTCATGCGCGGGCTCCGGTCGTCCCACGGAGCTTAGCGAAGCGCTGCCCGCACTGCTCCACCCATTTGCGAAATTTCCTAGGCACAATCCAGAAACTGCCTGAGGCGGAGCGCATTGGGCGCTCTCTAATCTGACGGCCATCGAGGAGGCGAACCATGATCAATGTCCGGGCAATCGACGAACTGGCGCAACGTCTAGCAACGTTGGTCCCACCGGGATTCGATGCCGCAAAGGGCGATCTGGCGAAGACCTTCCGCGCCACATTGCAGTCCGGCCTAGAGCGGCTGAACTTGGTGACGCGTGAGGAGTTCGACGTGCAGCGCCTGGTCCTGCTGCGCAGCCGCGAAAAGCTGGAAGCGCTGGAAAAGCGCTTCGCCCAGCTTGAAGCGGAACAGCGTTCGCCTTGACCTCGACCGTCAGCGGGCAGCATCGGCCTCCCCCGGGGCCGCAGGCGGAACGGATGCCGCCGCCCGTGTTGTTTCAACGCCGCGTCTCGCGGCGTTTTTTTTGGCCCGCGATCACCAAATCTATTTGCAATTCTTCGTCCGAAGAAGGCCGGCAGGTGATTTGCTGGTCGGCGCCGGAATTGAGAATCTTCGTACTTGTGCTTCCGATCCACTCTGAAGAACCTGCGGTTGCGGTCCCCTAGTCTGAGTCTCTCTCCAGCACCCAGCGATGAGGCTCATGCAGCACACGACTGTTCGCCACAACACCCAAGAATGCTGCTCGGTCGCGTGGCGCGGGCGGGCGGCATGAGCCTCGCCATCGTGCATGCGCGTGCGGCACTCGGCGTTGAAGCGCCGCGCGTGAACATCGAAGTGCATCTTTCGGGCGGTTTGCCGGGAACCAACATTGTCGGCCTGCCGGAAGCGGCGGTGCGCGAGAGCCGGGACCGTGTGCGTTCGGCGTTGTTGAACGCGAATTTCGATTGGCCGCAACGTCGTATAACGATCAATCTGGCGCCGGCGGACTTGCCGAAAGAAGGCGCGCGCTTTGACTTGGCGATCGCACTCGGCATCCTTGCTGCATCCGGCCAGGTACCGATGGAGGCGCTCGACGACTACGAGTTCTACGGTGAGCTCGCGCTTTCCGGCGATCTGCGCGCCATCCACGGCTTGTTGCCGGCGGTGATTCAGGCGACACGCAATGGCAAAGCGGTCATCGTGCCCACGGCCATTGCCGAGGAGGCCGCGCAGGTGCCGGACGCTCAAGTGTTTGCGGCCGATCATTTGCTCGCGGTGTGCGCGCATCTGCGTGGTGATGTGAGACTGACGCGCTGCATTGCCACGCCGATTGCACCGACCTTAGCCGGGGTACCCGATCTCGCCGATGTGATCGGTCAGGCGCATGCGCGACGTGCGCTCGAGATCGCCGCGAGCGGTGGCCACAACCTGCTGTTCATCGGTCCGCCGGGCACCGGCAAGACCATGCTGGCTTCGCGCCTGCCCGGAATCTTGCCGCCGATCACGCATGCAGAGGCGATGGAAACGGCAGCGATCGCATCACTGTGCGGGCTCGACATCGCCACCGCGTTGTCGCGCCGGCCGTTTCGCGCGCCTCACCATTCCGCCAGCGCCGTCGCCCTGGTCGGTGGTGGTTCAGTGCCCCGCCCGGGCGAAGCATCGTTGGCTCATCACGGCATTCTTTTTCTTGATGAACTACCGGAGTTTGATCGGCGGGTGCTCGAATCGATGCGCGAGCCGATCGAGTCGGGCCGAATCCTGATTTCTCGGGCAACGCGACAAGCGGAATTTCCTGCGCGCTTCCAACTCGTCGCTGCGATGAACCCGTGTCCGTGTGGGTATGCCGGCGACGCTTCGGACCGATGTCGCTGCTCGGCAGACCAGATCGCACGGTATCGCGGCCGCGTCTCCGGTCCCCTGCTCGATCGCATCGATTTGCACGTGGAAGTACCGCGACTACCGATAAGCGACTGGCGCGATGTCGGCGTGCGCGAATCGTCGGAGACCGTGCGTGCGCGCGTTGTCCATGCCCGTGACATCGCGCTGGCGCGTGCCCATGTCTGCAATGCGCAGCTTGGACCGAACGAACTAAAGCAACATGCGCCGCTTGGCGAGCACGAACGCACGCTGCTGGAACGAGCGGTTGATCGCCTCGGTCTGTCGGCACGCGCGCACCAGCGCATCGTGCGCGTGGCGCGCACGATCGCCGACCTCGAAGGTGCCGAACGGATCGCTGCCCCGCACCTGATGGAGGCGATCGGGTATCGGCGGCTAGATCGCCATATGGCTACTGCAGCGGCGTAGCGAATCGCGATCTGCAGATCACTGCTGCGGGGACGTCGTGGCGGATCGGAAACGAGCGAGAAAGCTGCGGCGTTCGGCCTCGACTTGTCGACGCATCAGCATCATCCGCTGCGCATATGACGACAGCTCACGTTCTTCGTCGTTTTGTGGCGTATATGCGGGTACGGCGACCGGCTGGCGCGACTCGTCGATCGCCACGAACACCATCAAGCAATGCGTGGTGCGCTCGGCGCCATCAGCGGTGGCATCGCGTGCGGCGACGTCAACCGCGACGTGCATGCTGGTGCTGCCAGTGTGCACGATCTGCGCATGTACCTCGACGATTTGACCAACCTGAATCGGTCGCTCGAATTGTATTCCGCCGACGTACACGGTGACGCAATAGCGCCCGGCCCAGCCCGCGGCGCAGGCATATCCCGCTTGGTCGATCCACTTCATCACGGCGCCGCCATGCACTTTGCCGCCAAAATTCACGTCGGTAGGCTCAGCAAGGAAGCGGAAAGTCACGTCACGTTGGCTGCCAGACATCGAAAACTCCATTGCGCAGGGCGGGGGCAACCGGCACGCTAACGGCTTCTGGTGCGACTGCCAACGGAGTCATTCAATGTCCTCGCCTGCTACGGCCCAAGGCGGCTGCCTTTGCGGGAAGACGCGTTTCGCCTTCGCACTGCCGACGATATGGGTTGCGCATTGCCACTGCACGATGTGCCGACGCGCACACGGTGCCGCTTTTGTCACCTGGGTCGGCGTCGAAGCCGCACGGTTCCGCTGGACCGCACAGGAACAGTTGCATTGGTATGCATCTTCATCCGGCGCCGAGCGCGGTTTCTGCGCGTGCTGCGGCTCTCCGATCGTGTTCCGCTCAGAACGCTGGCCCGGCGAAATACATCTCGCACGCGCCCTGATCGAAGGCGAACTCGATCGCGCACCGCAGCTGCATGTATTCCACGACTACCACGTCCCATGGGTCAGTCTCGGTGATGACCTGCCGCGCAAAGGAAACCTGTCGATATGAAAATGTTGATGCTCGCTTTCGCAGTGATCGCCGCGAGCGGCAACGCCTGCGCGGATACGCTGACGCTTGAAGCGACTGCCGATGCAACGCTGTTCCAAGCCAGCGCCGGGAATCCGGAGACTGCAGACAGTCAGGGCCCGCATCTATTTGTCGGGCGCATCGCCCAAGGTCTGCGGCGGCGCGCACTGCTGCGCTTTGACCTCGACACATTGCCGACCGGCGCGATCATCACTGACGCACACCTCGAACTGTCGGTATCACGCACGGTGAGCGGTAGTGTCGATGTGAATCTGCATCGCCTCACCAGTACTTGGCGCGAAGGCAGCGCAAACGGCGGCACTCCGGGCGGACAGGGCACAACGCCGGATGTGAATGATCCGACTTGGTCGCTGAGTGCGACGCCGGCAACGCCTTGGGCGACACTGGGCGGCGACTTTGCAGCGACCATCAGCGGCACCTTCGCACTCGATGCGGAAGGTCGCTACATCATTCCTGCAAGCACCGGCATGCTGGCCGACCTTATGAGTTGGACCGACGACGCCAACGCCAACTTCGGTTGGGTGCTGGTCAGCGATGAATCGCAAACGCCGCCCACCGCCAAACGCCTTGAATCCGCCGAAGCAGCGGATGCCAGCACGCGCCCGCTGCTGGTCATCGACTACCGCTTGGCGCCGCGTGTGCCGGTGCCGGCGCTCGGTACTCTCGCGCTCGTCGTGCTCACGCTCGCATTCGCCCTGACCGCAATGCATCGGCACCGGTAACACGCAGTCGATTCACTCAAATCACGTCCCATGGATAGGCGCCGCGATCGAGAATGAAACCGGCCAGTGATTCGATTTCCCGATCCTCGTTGCGCTCAACGCTGCGAACATTGCGGAACATGCGCCGACGCGCCTGCTTGGTGAACACTTCGGCAATCGTCATCGCCTGCTCGGCGGCTGCGTCGCCGGCCTTGTCGAGGGCGTCGGCACGCGACAGTGTGCATAAGCCAACGAACAGGTCGATGGCGATATCGGCGGCGCGCTTCTGCTGGTGCTGGTAGTCGGCGATGCCTTTGCCGTACTTGCGCAGCAAGCCGTCGGACACACGTGCCAATTCGACCGTATATTTTTCGTAGGTCTTCGCCAGCGCCTGCAGACGTGGGTGCATCCGCCGCAGGATGTGGTCGGTGCCGAAGCCAGTAGCGTGCGACAGGCGCCGTTGACCATAGCGGCCGAGCACGCCGAAGCCCTTGATCGGATTGTTGAAGATATCGCCGATCGCGTGCTTCAGGTCCGACAGCGAAGCGCCAACATCCTTCATGCCGGACAACGCGATGTACAAGCGTAGGATTTCGTTGGTGCCCTCGAAGATCGACAGGATGCGCGAGTCGCGCTGCACCTTCTCGTAAGGGAATTCCTTCATGAAACCGTTGCCAGCGGCGATCTGCAAGGCTTCGTGGGCATGCCGCTGGATCGCATCGGACGCAAACACTTTGCTGATCGCGGCTTCAGTCGAATAATCGGAACAACCGGAATCGATGTAGTGCGCGACCATCCACACCGTACTTTCGGCGGCGAAACAATCGACCGCCATATGTGCGATCTTCTCGCGGATCAGGCCGAACTCGGCGATCGGCCGGCCGAATTGCTTGCGATCCTTGGCCTGTTGTGTCGATAGCGCGATCAAAGCCTTCATGCCACCGACGGCGCCGCCCCCAAGCCCGGTACGACCGTTGTTCAAGATCGCCATGGCGACTTTGAAACCCTTGCCCGGCTCGCCGAGCACGCAGTCGGCCGGCACGCGCACATCGCTGAACGCGACCGTCGTCGTGCTCGACGAACGGATGCCCATTTTTTGTTCGTGCGGACCATGCGACACACCCGGCCATCCGGCTTCGACGATGAACGCGGTCATCTTGCCTTCGGTGTCGTCGGTGCGCGCGAACACGGTGTAGAACTGCGCGATGCCGCCATTGGTAATCCAGATTTTCTCACCGTTGAGCACCCACGAACCATCGGGTTCACGCGTCGCCTTGGTACGCACGGACGCGGCATCGGAACCGGCACCGGCTTCGGTCAGGCAGAACGCCGCGATCATTTCGCCACTGGCGAGCTTCGGCAGGTATCGCGCCTTCTGGTCGTCATTGCCAAACAGCAACAGGCCTTTCATACCGATCGAGGAGTGCGCACCGATGGTCAGCGAAACCGACGAGTCGTAACGCGAGGTCTGCGACAACACGCGCGCGTAAGCGCCATTGCTGAGCTCAAGTCCACCATGCGCCTCGGGGATGATCAGTCCGAACAGGCCCATGTCACGTAATTGCTGGATGAACTCGGCCGGTTGTTCGGCACGTTCATCCCAGTGCCGGAACTGATCTTTGTAGCGCGTCAAAAAATCGTCGATCGAGCCGACCATCATGCCCAGCATCTCGCGATCGCGCTCGCGCATCTGCGGATACGGGAACAGGTTCTCCTCTACGATTTCGCCGAAAAACAGATTCTTCGCAACGCTGACATCGGTCTTCAATACGCTGTTTACAGCTTGTTTCGGATCAGCCATGACGAACTCCGGTAAGGGAGTCCGAGTGTCAACCTGAAGCCTGAAGGCTGCAAGTCACTACGGTAGGAAACCGAGCGTATCCGGATTGAAGTTCACCAGATTCGGGAACACCTGTTCCAGATCAATGTCGGGTACGCCCATCCAGCGCGCCATCGTCGCTGCGTAGGTGTCGACCGGCGTCGTCGGCAGGAACTGGCCGCGCGAGAAGCTATCGGGTCCATCCAGCGTCTGATTCGGGAAAGTGCCATACATCGCCCGACCGGCAACCGCGCCGCCGAGCGCGAGTTGCACGCCACCCCAAGCGTGATCGGAACCGTTGCCATTACTGGACAACGTCCGCGCGAATTCACTCATCGTGAACAGCGTCACTTCGTTCGGTAGCGTCGGTGCGCCGAGATCGGCGCCGACATCAATCATCGCCTGCCGGAACCAAGACAGCGCTTGGTTCAACCGCGCCATCAACAACGGCTGACCGGTATTCGCCATCTGCGTGTCGTGGGTGTCGAAGCCGCCGAGCCGCACGAGATAAATCTGGCGCTCGTGATTGATGCCGGCACCGGACCCTGGCCGCGAAGCTTTGATCATGCGCGCGACCATCCGCAACTGGTCGAGCAGCGAGTTCGAGTAATTGGTTCCAGCGACCGTCACCTGCGACGACGAACCCGCAGTTGCCGACGACTGCTGATACACGGTACTGACGTTGCCGAAATCGGTCAGTGCTGCCGACAACGTATTCGTCAGGTCCAGCGACCGCGACGTCAACTGGGCATATTCCTTGCCGAACGGATGCACGTAGGTCTGCCCCAGCATGAGATCAAGTGCCGCCCGTCGCTGCGACTGCAGGCCCCCGGCTGTGGCCGAATAGTTGGATAGTGCTGTCGCACCGGCCGTGGACATCTGATACGGGTAGACGCCATCACCGACTAGAAAACGCGAACTGCCGGCGATCGAGATGCACGGCGCCAAGGTCGTCAACTGGTTGCCTGAGGCGACACGCGAAGCCAGTTCACCACCCCATCCATACGGATGGTTGGTGGCAGTTCGGCCGAGATGCCATTGCGTGGTCTGGTCGCTATGCGAATACAGTTGCGGCGGCTTCGGCGTCACGCTGTACGTGGCCTTGGTGATCGGCTTCACCAAGGTGCCGATATTCGGGAACAAGGCCACGCGCTGCTGCCCGAACAGACTGGCGAGACCTGGAAAATTGAGCGTCGCTGCGCCACCGGGCGTCTGCGCGAAAAAATAGTCGGCGCACTGTGGATGCAGACCAAACGAATTCGTGGCAAAGCCGTTTGGCGTGATCGGCCGAAGTGCGTTGAAATCGAGCGCGAGGCCATTGGTATTGCCGGACGCGTTGTAGATGCCGCCACGAGCAATGCGATAGCGGTCGTACAGCGAACCAGAGTCGACGCTAGCGTTATCGCGCGGAACCAGTAGATTCCAGGAATCGTTGCCGCCATCGAGATAGACGCATACCAAGGCGCGGTAGTTACCGAATGCTTTCGACTGCGCCGTCGCGGCCAAGGCATTGCCGACAATGCCGAGCTGTGGCAACAACGCTTGTGCGGAACCAGCGATCAAGGTGGCGCTGAGACCACGCAGAAAATCACGACGATCATTCGAGCGGCTCATGGTCACCTCAGCGCTGCACGAGAAATTCAGGAGACATCAACGCCAGATGCACGGTCGACAAAACCTTGATGTTGTTATTCGCGCCAGCGAGGCTGAACACGAGGAAATTGCGTAAGACAGCGCGGGTATCGCTGCTCATCGTGCCGTAGAACAGACGCAGGTTGATCTCGTCCAGAAACAGGTTGTAGGCATTTGCACCGGTGCTGTTGGCACCACTGACCAAGGGTGTCAGGTCACTGATTTGGTGATACGCCGAGTTTGTCGGCAAGGTGAATGTACCGGTGGACGTGCTGTATCCAGCCCATAGTCGATTCCATTGTTCGTTCGCCGCCGTCATCGCCGTGGTCTCGTTGGCGATCTGGAACTCCGGTGCAAAAACGCCGGCTTGCGCGAGTTCACCTGGCGGCAGGTAATCAGGTTCGTAGAAGTTGAATACCGTCGGTGCACCCAATGGCCGTTGCGCAAAACTATCCTGAGGATTGCGAATTCCCATCAGGATCTCGCCGTTGATTGCTGCCGGTGCGGTGACACCAAACGCGCGCCAGGTCGCGGTCAGGCGCAGCAGCGGTTCGCGCAACTTGCCGTACGGCGCGGTCGGATCGGATGGCGGCACGCGGGCATCATCGTCGAGCAAGATCGCGCGAATGACTGCCGCGAGATCACCGCGCACGCCGTGGCCATTGTTCTCGAACACGGTGGCGACCCGTTCGATATAGGCCGGCGATGGATGACTGGTGACAAAACGCTGGATCAACTGGCGCGAAACAAACGGCGCGGTATTCGGATGGTGGAACAAGTAGTCGAGCGCCTGATCGATTTGCGCGACGCAGTAGGCCTTGCATCGGTCCAATGCCAGCGGCCGCTGGCCGGCGGTCTGGCCCGGATCCAGCGCCGGCAGTCCGGTATTCGAAGTGTGGCTGCCGTTTTCGACACCGCAGATATCCGGCGACGCGGCAATCACGGCGCCGCCGATGATCGTCTTCGCGCCGTAATCCATGTGCGTCGGAAAACAAGCCATCGGGAAGTAGCTGGATGGACCGGAGGTGAAGCCCGTGTAGTCGGGAAACGGCGTACCGCCGGACGGTGTGCAATTCGTGTTCGAGGGCAGCCCGGTGGTCGGATTGGTGCAGGTGTACGACCAGCCGGTGAATACCCGCGACAGTTCGGTGATGTCGTTCTGGCCGTAGCTCGGAATCGGATCCGGACCGGCGAGTACCGGTGAGAAATCCAAGTTTCGTTCGATCAAACCGACGGTAAATAACTGCATGATCTCGCGCGCATAGTTTTCGTCGGGCGCGCTCGGGCTGGTTGCAGCGCTCGGCGTCACTTTGCGATTACGCCAATGGCTGAGGTAGCGGCCCATCATCGGCGACTTAGTCACCTCTTCAAGCAGCGAGCGGTAATTGCCGAACGCGTTACGCGCGAGGATGTCCCAGTATTCGGCGACACCGAACGGGTCACCACTGAGCGCATCGGCGCGGTCGGAGACCACCAGAATCTGCGAGAGTGCAAAGGCCATGCGCTGCCGTAACTGGTCCGAACCGAGCGCAGCGGTGTAAAACCAGCGGTCCATACGTTGGCTTTGGCCGATCGAAGGGGGCGCGGGTTGGGCGGCGAGAACGTCCAGATAAGGACGCGCCAACGTCGGCGACAGAGCGAGTTGCTGGTCGATCCAGCCGTCATAACTCGTGCTTCGGAATTGACTGATCGTGCTGCGACTCGGTCCGAACGTGGATTGGGTCAGAAAGCGCGCCGCTTCGGCGTCGCTCTCGGGCACGAAGTATTTCGCTTCGAATCCTGCGGTATGGCCGCCAAAAATTACGTCACCGTCGGCGCGTACAACGCCGTGCAGACCCAAAGCAACCACTCCCACCCACAGCCATGCGCGCATCGCACCGCTCCCCGATCACTACGTCGGCGAGATGGTAGTCCGATTGCGGCGTCGTACTGTGCTTCGACGCACGCCTTCGGACCGCGAGCAGACCGACGGCTGCTTCAGTCCACCGAACTGTGCGACGGTGGCGCCGAACCGGTGCCGCCGATCAAGCGTTCACCGCAGCGCTGGCAATAGCGCGCTGCCATCGCGTGCTCGGACTCGCCGCAGCGACCGCATGCGCGCTTTGCGCCAGCGCCGATATTCCGGTCCCTGACCAATTCCGCCGAGTAGATGCCAGTCGGCACAGCGATGATGCCGTAACCGATGATGATGATGATGGTGGTAATGAATTGACCCAATGGTGTCTTCGGTGTGATGTCACCAAAACCGACCGTCGCCATCGTCACGATCGCCCAGTAGATCCCTCGTGGAATACTGGTGAAACCACGCTCCGGACCTTCGACCAGATACATCAAGGCACCGAAGATTGTTGCCAGTGACAGCACCATGACGACAAACAACACGATCTTGCGGCGGCTGCGGTGCAATGCGCTGATCAGCACGCTGGCTTCACTTTGATAACGAGCCATTTCAAGGATGCGGAATACACGCAACACCCTGAGTACGCGCACGACAATCAATAACTGGGCACTTTGGAACACAAATGCCAGATACATCGGCAATACTGAAAATAGGTCGATCAAGCCATAGAAGCTGCGCACGTATCGCATCGGCTTCTGCAGGCACCAGAGCCGCAGTGCGTACTCGATGGTGAACACCACCGTAAAGCTGATCTCAACAATAAAGAGCACGCCGGCATGGCGCACATGCACCGCACCGACACTGTCCGCCATGGCGACCAGAACACTCATCAGAATGGCGACAATCAGCCCGATGTCAAACCAGCGCTCGGCCCAAGACTCATGGTGGAACATCAGGCGATAGAGAAGAAATCGTATCCCGTTCGGCGATGCCGGCAACAGGTGCGGATTGAGCGTGGTCGGCAGCTCATCCGTGTGCAGTGAAGTGGTGTGGTTCTTAGGCGCCATGGGTGCACGATGGCCGCGCAATGGTGTTGGCGTCAACCCGGGCGATGCCTACGCCCGGGTTGCGCGATCTGTCCTCAGGCCGCCTTGTGCGCCTTGAACTGCTCTTCCTCAGTCGAGCCGTGCAGCGCGGCAAGCGAACTGTGGCCGCCGGCGATGACTTCATTGACCTTGTCGAAGTAACCCACGCCCACTTCGCGCTGATGCTTGGCTGCGGTATAGCCAAGTTTCTCGTCGGCGAATTCTTGTTCCTGCAACTCAACGTAGGCCGCCATCTGACGATCCTTGTAGCCACTGGCAAGCTTCCACATCGAGTGGTTCAGCGCATGGAACCCGGCGAGCGTGATGAACTGGAACTTGTAGCCCATTGCCGCGATTTCCGTCTGGAACTTTGCGATGGTTTGTTCGTCGAGGTTCTTCTTCCAGTTGAAGCTCGGCGAACAGTTGTAAGCGAGCAGCTTGCCAGGGAACTTGGCATGGATGGCATCGGCGAACTGGCGTGCTTCAGCCAAACTTGGGGTTGATGTTTCGCACCAAATCAGGTCGGCATACGGCGCATAGGCAAGGCCGCGCGAGATCGCTTGTTCAATGCCCATGTTGGTCTCGAAGAAGCCTTCGACGGTGCGCTTGCCGTTGCAGAACGGCTTGTCGTTGTCGTCGACGTCACTGGTGATCAGCGCCGCACCCATCGCATCGGTACGCGCGACGATCACGCTCGGCACGCCGGCGATGTCGGCGGCGAGGCGTGCCGCGACCAGTTTTTGCACCGCTTCCTGCGTCGGCACCAGCACCTTGCCGCCCATATGTCCGCACTTCTTCGCGCTCGCCAACTGATCTTCCCAATGCACGCCCGAGGCACCGGCCTCGATCATGTGCTTCATCAACTCGAACGCATTGAGCACGCCGCCGAATCCGGCTTCAGCATCGGCCACGATTGGTTGCAGCCAGTCGATATCGTCTTTGCCTTCGGCGTGATGGATCTGGTCAGCGCGCAGCAGCGTGTTGTTGATGCGACGCACGACATCCGGTACCGAGTCGACCGGGTACAACGACTGGTCGGGATACATCGCGCCAGCAGTGTTTGCATCGGCCGCGACTTGCCAACCAGACAGGTAGATTGCCTTGAGTCCAGCCTTGACCTGCTGCATCGCCTGATTGCCAGTCATCGCACCGAGTGCGTTCACAAACGGCTCGGTATGCAGGTAGTGCCAAAGCTTGTCGGCGCCGCGCTTGGCGAGCGTGTGCTCGACATGCACCGAACCACGCAGGCGAACCACATCCTCGGCGGTGTAACCGCGCTTAACGCCAGCCCAGCGCGGGTTGCTGGTCCAGTCCAATTTGATTTGTTCAGCGGTGGGGAGCGTGGTTTTCATGATCTACCTCTGGCGGTGGTCGTCGGGGAGGACGGGTGGTGCTGCAACGGGATGAATGCAGTGCTTCGGGGTTACGGCAGTTGCTCGTAGCAAGGCAAGGTCAGGAACTCGACCAGTTCGTCGCTGTGCGTCCATGCCGACAACAGTCGCGTGGCGGCGTCGAACTTTTGCTCTCCTGGCAGTCCGGTCGGGTTGACGCGGCTGCGGATGGTCGCAATCGCCGCGTCGAACGCAGGAAAATCAAGCGGCGTGCCGTCGTCGAAGCGGAGTCCGCCAACGTGCAGCCATTGCCACAATTGGGCACGCGAAATTTCGGCAGTCGCGGCGTCTTCCATCAGATGATGGATCGGCACGCAGCCCAGACCATCGAGCCACGCGGCGACATAGCGCACACAGACATCGATATTGGTGAGGAAGCCTGCGCGCGTGATGGTGCCGGTACTCGGCGCGATCAAACCATCGCGCGTAACCGAGACGTCGTCGCGCATTACCTGCAACTGATTCGGCGCCGGCATGCCGGCATCGAAAATGCCTTGCGCGATCGGAATCAACGCCGGATGTGCAACCCAGGTGCCGTCATGCCCAGCACTGACCTCACGCTGCTTGTCGGCGCGCACCTTGGCCATCGCCACCTCGTTCGCATCCGGGTCGCTGCCGATTGGAATCTGCGCGGCCATACCGCCCATGGCGAATGCGCCACGGCGAGGACAAGTACGGATCAGCCATTCCGAATAAACCTTCAGGAACGGCGCCGTCATGCCGATCTGCGTGCGCTCTGGCAACACACGATCGCGGTGGGCGCGAAAGGTCTTGATATAGCTGAAAATATAGTCCCAGCGCCCGCAGTTCAGAGCAACGACGCGACCTCGCAATGCGTGCAGGATTTCGTCCATCTCGAACACTGCCGGCAGTGTTTCGATCAGCACCGTCGCCTTCATCGTCCCGATCGGCAGGCCGAGCCGCACTTCAACGAACGCCATGACCTCGTCCCACAGCGCTGCTTCGCGATGACTCTGCAGTTTCGGCAGATAAAAGAATGGACCGCGGCCATTGCTCGCCAGTACGGCCGCGTTATGGAACGCGAACAACGCGAGATCGAACAATGAGCCGCTGATGCGCTGACCGTCGACCACCACATGCTTTTCATCCAGGTGCCAGCCACGCGGGCGCACCATCAGGACCGTGGTTGACCGCGGTTTCAGCGCGTAGTGCCGGCCTTCTGGCGACGTGAACTCGATCGTACCGGCCACGGCGTCACGCAGATTCTGTTGGCCGTCGAGCATCGCCTCCCAGACCGGGCTGGACGAATCCTCGAAGTCAGCCATGAACACCTTCGCACCAGAGTTCAGCGCATTGATGATCATCTTGCGATCGACCGGACCGGTGATCTCGACGCGGCGGTCACGCAGTGCCGCAGGAATTTCGGCGACACGCCAGTCGCCGTTACGGATCGCCTGAGTCTCGGGCAGGAAGTCTGGCAATTCGCCGCTGTCGAAGCGCGCCTGACGCTCGCGGCGCACGGCGAGCAGGGCCTGACGGGTCGGTTCGAAGCGGCGATGGAGTTCCGCCAGCAACTCGAGCGCTGCCGAAGTCAGCACGGCCGCGTGGGCCGTTGTTGTGGCGGTCTGCGCGGTAATCACGGGGGGCAATGCTGCGGACATACGAATTCCTTGGTGATTCGTGGCCCGACCGGAATGCCCTCCACATTCCTGCCGATGCCCCGAACCTACGCCCACCTCACTGGTTTGACAAACCACATGTTTCAATGCGAAGTATTAACATTGTCAACATTGGCGCAAGGCACTGATATGCCAGTCCAAAAAAAGAACAAGCGTTCGATTGACGCGGCATTGGAAGCTCCCGCCGCACCCGTAAAACGGCGCCGTCGCGGTACCGGCGAGCCACGTTTTTACTACAAGGGCAATCGACTGAAGCAACTACGCGCATTCTGCATGAGTGCCAAGTTGGGCACGTTTTCGCGCGCCGCCGAGGCGCTGTTCCTGAGCCAACCATCAATTAGTTTGCAGATCGGTGCGCTGGAACGAGAACTGGGTGTGCAACTGATCGATCGCAGCAGCCGGCGCATCCAACTTACCCGCGAAGGCCAGACGCTGTACGACCTCGCTTTGCCATTGATCGAGGGCTTCGACGGCATCGACGAGAGCTTCCGCGGCAAATTGGTCGGCATGGACGCCGGTGAGCTGACGATTGCCGCCGGCACCTCGACCATCCAATACCTGCTGCCGAACTTGGTGCAAGCGTTCCGCGAACGATATCCGAAAGTGCGCCTGCATCTGGTCAATGTCACCGGCAACGAGGGTCTGACGATGATGCGCACAGACACGGCCGACTTCGCTGTCGGTTCGATGATCGACGTGCCCAACGATCTCGCTTATGAGGCGGTGTATCACTTCGATCCGATGCTGATCACGCCACCGAATCATCCATTGATGCAGAAGGCCGACATCCGCCTAGAGGACTTATCTCCCTACGGCTTGATCCTGCCGGCGCGCCGACTGACGACCTATCGGCTCGTCGACCTGATCTTCCAGCAAGCACGGGTGCCGTATCAGGTCGGCATCGAAGTCGGCGGCTGGGAAGTCATCAAACAATACGTGTCGATGGGCCTCGGCATTTCGATCGTCACCGGAATTTGCCTGCGCCCGGAAGATCGCCTCGAAGTGCGTAACATGCGTGCCTGGTTTCCGCAGCGCAGCTACGGCGTGGTGATGCGTAAGGGCAAGTACCTGAGTCCACAGGCGCGCGCTTTCATCGATCTGATCAAACCGGGCCTATTTACCCGCCGCGACTGGTTCGAATCCGGACATTCGGAGCGCTGACACGGCGACCTCGCCAGATCCTCAACGCGCCGGCGTTGTCGCGGCGCCAGTCGCCCACGCCAGCACTTCGTCGGCATGACTCTTGGGCTTGACCTTGTCCCATACCTGTTCGACCTTACCGTTGGCATCGATCGCGAACGTCGCACGAGCGATGCCCATGTACTTGCGTCCATACAGTGACTTCTCTACCCAGACGCCAAAACCTTCGATCGCGTGGCGCTCCGGGTCGGCGATCAGCGGAAAATTCAGCGCGTGTTTGGCGACGAACTTGGCATGTCGCTTGTCGTCATCTGCACTGATGCCGTAGATGCGCAGCTTGGCCGAATCGAACTTCGGCATTGCATCGCGAAACGCGCAGGCTTCGGTCGTACAACCCGGCGTATCGTCCTTCGGATAGAAGTACAGCAGCGTGCGTGTGCCCTTGAGTGACTTCGGTGAAACGCGCTCACCGCGGTCGGTGACAAGCTCGAAATCTGGTATGCGATCGCCAATCTTGAGCATATGAGTCCTAGGTCGTGCGGTCGCCAGCAGATCATTCGGGCTGTCGACGCGGCATCATCACACACCGCGAAGTTTGCCTTGATAGGGGGCGAGTGCGGCGCGGATCCGTGCGATATCGCCTTCCATGTCCGCAGTCATCGCGAAGGTACCTTCGATGACGCCGAAACATTTCTCCGGGTAGTGGATGTACATCGCACACACCGGCACCTTTGCCTGACGGGCAATGTGCCAGAAACCGGATTTCCACTTCGTCACTGCTTTGCGGGTGCCTTCTGGCGCGAGCAAAAACCAAGCATTCGGATTGTTCCGAAAGCCAGCGACGGTTTCACCAACGACGCCATGCGCGGC
This sequence comes from Rhodanobacteraceae bacterium, assembly GCA_016708465.1. Classification (GTDB taxonomy): domain Bacteria; phylum Pseudomonadota; class Gammaproteobacteria; order Xanthomonadales; family Ahniellaceae; genus JADKHK01. The sequence continues at coordinate 124,162 of JADJFT010000005.1, read as the reverse complement.
GCGGCGATCGATCGGAATGGCGCCCAGACCTTTCAGCAATACACCGAGCGGAAACCAGAAGGCTTCGTGCTTGGCCAGAAAGCGGATGTCGACACCGAGCGCGATCTTGATCAGCAAGCCATACAGCGCATCCCACGCCGACGAGTGTGGTGCGATCACGATCAGCAACTGCTTCTCGTTCGGGAAACTGCCCTTGAGCTTCCAGCCAAGCAGTCGCAGACAAGTGCTGGCGAATGCGCGCAGCAGTCGCGGGTAACAGCGCGGCGCCAAGGACGGTATGTCTTGTTCGATCGGTTTGCCCATCAGTCGTGATCCACTTGTGTGTTGCGCCCACGCTTGATCGCGGAACGCGTCTTTTTGGCATCGAGTCGACGCTCTTTCGAGGCCCGCGTCGGCTTGGTCGCGATGCGCGCTTTCGGTACGACGGTCGCGGCACGCACCAGTTCGGCGAGCCGCTCGCGCGCATCGTCGCGGTTGCGCTCCTGAGTGCGGAAGCGGTTGGCTTGGATGACGATGACGCCGTCGCCGGTGATGCGGCGGTCGGCCCGTGCCAGCAGCCGCGTGCGCACGGTTTCCGGCAACGACGGCGATGTGCGTGCGTTAAAACGCAACTCGACGGCGGTTGAGACTTTATTGACGTTCTGACCACCGGGACCGGAAGCCCTTACGAAGCGCTCTTCGAGCTCCGAGTCAGCAATGTGGATACGTGCGGTGATGACTAGCATTGGTAGATTCTATCGTTAGCGCGACACGATGGCTGCGTCGGCGCGACGCTCGGGCTATGCTCGCGACTGCGCAACCCGCGCGATCTACGGGGAGTTAGGAATGAGCGGCAATAAATTCGAGATCGGCGATGTCTTTAACTGGTTCTCGTCGGCCATCCAGTTGGCATTGAAGAACCCGGGCGTATTTGTCGTGATGGCGCTGATCTATGCGGTCATCTCGGCGATACCGCTGCTCAATTTGGCGATGATCGTGATCGCCCCGGCATTGCAGGGTGGGTTCGTTTGGGCTGCACGTGAGCAGGAATCCGGCCGCAAAGCCGAGATCGAGCATTTGTTCATCGCCTTCCAGCAACCCGGAAAGGCCGGCCCGATGATCACCCTGTGCCTGCCCGTCGTCGCGTTGATGCTGATTGGCGGTGTGATTGCCGCAGTGATGATCGGCGGCGCCATTTTTGCGGCGTCTAGCGGCAGTTCCAGTGGCGCGAGCATGGGCATCGCCGGCATGGTCATCGCCGCGTTGCTGATGATTCCAGCGGCGATCGCGGTGGCCTTCATGGTCTATTTCGCGGTGCCACGAGTGATGCTCGATGGGGTCGCTCCGTTCGACGCGATGAAAGAAAGCTTCGCGATCTGCATGGCGAACCTGGTCTCGATCATTGTCGGCTTCCTCTGCCTTGGCGCGGCGTTCTTCTTCGTGGCGCTGTTCGTCGCGTGGATTCCGCTGCTTGGCGCACTCGTGCTTGGAATCCTTGGTGCGCTGGTCGGTGGGCCATCGATGTATTACGCGCACCGCCAAGTCTTCGGCAGCAGCGAACCGGCACAAGCGCCAATGGCACCACCAGTGCCGATGGCGCCACCGGCATCGCAAGATCCGCCAGCGCCGCCGGCACCACCTGCGGAGTAAGCGTCGGAATCGACATCAACAAAACGGCCCCGATTGGGGCCGTTTTCGTTCTGCCCACAAACGGCAGATTGCTGACCAGCTGAAATCGACCCACAAGCGTCATTCAAGGACGGCACCAGAACGAGAGCGGTCACTCGCAGGCGGCCCTCAGCCCCCGAGCCGATGCGGCCACGATCCCGCAGAGCTTCACTCGGCCCGCAGTCGGGAATCGACGAAGAATGGCTGCTGACAACGCCGCTGCGTGGCCCCGCGATGGGGAAACCCCACTCTTCGACGTCCGATCCGCGCTCAATACGGCCCCAAACCGGCGCTTGCGCGACCACCGACTACCCGGCAGGCTGACCGAAAAGGGCGTTTGAATCTCCTATACCTCGCCCTACAGCGACTCGAAGCCGTCGCTGAACATCATCGGCCCGGACCAGGACAGGCACCATTGGTGCAGGGTGCCGGCATTGCCGCTCACGGCGTCGTTGACTTCGAGATCCCAGTGCCCAGCGAGTGACTCGCCGTTGAATGCGGACAGGGACTGAACTGGCCGGTAGCTCGCGTTGCGTGGATAGGCGAGGCGCTGTTCGGTCAGCGTGCAGTTGTCGTTCGCTGTCGCCGCCGCGCCGTCGCTGAGCTGGATGTCGATCAGATCGCTGGCGCAGCCGTTCGGTGTGGCGCCGGTACCTGGTCGATCGAGCAGCAACACGCTGGTGCCGGTTTCGCGATGGCGCAAGGCGATCTTCAGGTCGCCGACGTTGGCGTGACCGATATCCAGGTTCAGCACCGGCGCGTACACGTTGCCGCGATCCGGGAGCAGCGCAGCGGAACGCAACAGGCTGGCGTCGTCGGCAATTCCGGATTCCGGATGCGAACACCAGGTATTTCCGAGCAGCGACAACAGGTCAGCCGAATACAGTTCAAGGCCATCGGATTGGCGCGTGCCGGTGAACAGCAACTGGCCATTGAAGGGCACCAAGGCGCCAAGGCTCAGCGCGCTGTAGTCAAGGCACATCGCGGTCTGACCATCCGCTTCCAGCAGCCACAGGTTCGCGCCGACACCGAAATTGTCGGTGCGGCCTTGGAAGAAGACGCGGCCGTTGACCAGCGCGATCGCACCCCTGCTGGCAAAACCATCGGATGCACCGGTCAGACCGGTGCTGCTGCCGGGGTTCAGATCGAAGACCATCGCCGTGCCGGCATCCGTGCCATCGGTTCGCCACAACTCGGTACCGGTGGCAGCGGTCGTCGCTGCGAAATACAGGCTGGATGCCACGGCGGTCAGCGCGCGCGGTGACGACGAGTTGAATCCGGGGACGATGTCTTTGACCCGATAGGTGCCGGCCTCGCTGCCATCGCTGACCCATAACTCTTCACCCGTGGTGGCATCGGTCGCGGTGAAGTAGACGCGGTCTTCGACGCGGGTCAGATGCTGTGGATTCGAGGTCGGGAAACCGGCATAGATGTCCTTGACCAGACGAACGCTGGCCGCGCCGGCATCCAGTGCGTAGAGCTCGGCGCCGGTCGTCGGCACGCCATAGACGAAATACAGGCGACCGTTGACCGCGAGTGGTTCGAACGGCGCGACATCGGCTTGGACCAGAGCGGTTCCGGCCGGACTGCTGTCGGAGTGCAACAAGCCGTATGTTCCGAGTGCGCCAGGAAACGTGCCATACAGGTACAGCGCATCGTCGACGCTGCCGATAGGCAGGTTCGACAACTGAATCTGGGCGGGTGCCAGCAGCGTGCCAGTGGTTAGACCATCGCTCAACCAGAGATTTCCGGCGTACTCGAAAGCCAGCAGACCGCGGTAGGGCACCAGGCCCGCCCACTGATCGACGACATCGGAAATCAGCACGGGCGTGGTTGCACGAAAGCTGCCTGCGACACTGCCATCCGAGCGCCACAACTGACTGCCCAATGCGTCCGTCACCAGGAAATAAGCCAGGGCACCGACGCCAATCGCCTTCTCCGGTACCGGGAAGAATCCGCTCGGACCGAACAGGTCGGCGACCAAGGTCGTGCCCGCACTCGTGCCATCGGTACGCCAAAGCGCCGGCCCGGTGCTGCCGTCATCGGCGCTGAACACCACGATGTCTTCCGATGCCACGAGCAGATCGGTGTAGTTGCGGCTCGATCCAATGTCTGGGTTAATGTCGCGGACTGGCTGCACTTGCGCCTGCGCGACGCTCGCGAACAGCCACAGGCACGCCACGACCGCTGTGCCGAGGCGCAGACGCTTACGTTCCGATCCCGGCCCGCGACACATGCGCAACCCTCCGTGCAGAGCGATACGCTACTCGGCACATCGCGCGCGCCATTGACCGAGATCAAGCGGAATCAAGTCTGCGGCTCTGATGACATGCAGTCTGCGAACGTCTCTTCCTGGCCGATCTGAGCCAGTCAACTTGTTGCCGGTAGTGGCCAGTTTCGCCGGCGAGGCTGGTCGGTTGGTTTGGCGAGGGCGGTCAAGTGGCTGGCGGTTTGCAGTGAGTTGCGGCGGACACTCGAATCAAGGCTCAGCGCGATCTTCCCGTGCCGGCAACCAACGCGCGGCAAGAATGCCTATCTCGTACAGAAAGCACATCGGGATCGCGAGCATCAGTTGCGAGACAACGTCCGGTGGCGTCAATACGGCGGCGATCACGAACGCGCCGACGACCACGTACGGGCGTGACTCGCGCAACTGTGCCGGCGTGACCCAACCGAGTAGAACCAAGATCACCACAGCCACCGGCACTTCGAAACAAAGGCCGAATGCCAAGAACAACACCAGCACGAAATCGAGGTACTGGCTGATGTCAGTCATCACCGCGACGCCTGTCGGCGCAACCGCCTGCAGGAATCCGAAGACCGCGGGTAACACCAGGAAATAGGCAAAGGCGCAGCCGGTGTAGAACAACGCAACCGCCGACACCAATAACGGCACGGCAAGGCGTTTTTCGTGCTTGTACAAGCCCGGCGCGACGAAGGACCACGCTTGATAAAGCAGGTAAGGCATCGCCACGATCAAGGCTGCGAAGAAGTTCAGCTTGAGCGGTGTCAGAAATGGCGATGCAACTTCAATCGCGATCATCTTGGTGCCGGCCGGCATTTTGGCGAGCAGCGGTTGCGCCAGCAGCGCATAGATGCGGTTCGCAAACGGAATGCCGGCGAGAAACAACACGCCGATCGCGACGACCGCCTTGAGCAAGCGCTCGCGCAATTCAATCAGATGGGCGAGAAAGGGCAATTCGCCATCGACGCCCGGCGCACTGCTCATGGCTCGTTGGCGTCCTTAGGCGCTTCGAACTCACGCTTCACCGCAGCCACCGGATCGGCTTTGCGGATCGTCTCTTCCGTCTCACGCAAGCTGCGCTTCAGTTCGTCAGCAGCGATCTCGCGGTCGATTTCGTAACGCAGATTGGTCCAACTTGAACGCAATCGCCGCAGCATCGCGCCTACTGTGCGCGCTGCGTGCGGCAGCCGCTCAGGGCCGAGCACGACCAACGCGACCACGGCGATCAACGCCAGTTCGCTGATACCGACATCGAACATGCTTTAGTGGATCAGGCCGACTTGTCGCGTTCGGACTGGGTCGCCGGCTCTGCGGTCTTCTTGTCGGCTTCAAGCTTGGGCGTGTCCTCGCCTTCAGCCAGTCCTTTCTTGAATTCTTTCACCGCGCCGCCGAGGTCACCGCCGATATTTCGCAACTTCTTGGTACCGAAGATCAACACAACGATCAACAGCACGATCAACCAATGGCCAATACTGAAGGAGCCCATGATTCACCTCGAATAAAGAAGACGCCAAGGATAGCGCCGCACCGCCTACTGTGCCGTGTATTCCTCTAGCCGGTCGCGGAAATCGACCACCGAATTCGGCACAGCGCCGACGCCGCCTTCGAAGATGCGCCGCGGCGTCATGTTACGTCCGTAGGCCGACTGGTTGCTGTCGTGGTCGATCGACAACACCGAGCCATCGAGCGCTACTCCGGCAAACAGGCCCCGTGAGCGCGAATAGCTGTAGATCTCGGCCTTGAGCTGAGTATCCGTTGACGCTTGGGCGTTGCGCCCAACCGGCCCGGCGGCGACGGCCGCGTCGGCGCCGAGGGTGAACTTGCCGTTGACGATCTGGTCGACACCACGTCGCGAACGAAACACCAAGACAACGTCCGTTGACTGCACGCCTGCTTGGAAGCCAATGCTGCCACCGGTAATCGAGACGAAGCTCGGGTTCGACCAGGTGCCATCGGGTGACCGCACCGCGATCAGGCCCTTGCCGCGACGACCACCCAGTACCAGCCCGGCCTTGACCACGTCCGGGATCACCGCGATCGCTTCCGCTTTCTCGATGAGATGTGCCGGAACGCGCTTGTCCGGCGCGGCCATGATCTCGACAGGACGCGCGCGGCGTTCTGCGCGCGCTCGTCCTCCTTGTCGCCGGCCATCGCCAACGGCGTCACCAGCATCAGCAAGAGTGCAACAACAGCGAAGCGATGCGACATGCGCAAGTCCTTTCGTCTGGGAACGGATCCGGAAACAACCGGCAATCTGACGCGGCCGCGATGAATCGGCCGTGAGCGAGTTCGCGTTATGCGCGGCGCGGCATCGCCAGAGCGATCAAACCGCCCAAGACCAAGGTCAGTGCTAGCAGGATACGTGCGGCCAATCCGGCACTGGGAACCGCTACCTGTGGCAGCGATCCAGCGACTGGGGCGCGGCAAGACGCCATCGGCGTGATCGCCAAGCCTTCCATTTCTGGCAGGGTGGTCGATACAAAAGTAGCGTTACCGGTAACCAAATCGATACGGACGATGTCACTCGGCCGACTGTCGTCCGGCGGACGATAATCAAGAACGCCCCAAAGGTTGCCCGCGGCGTCAAAATCGAGACCGCCGTCGGCAAAAACTAGATTCGCGGCCAAGGCGCCGAACTTGGTCGCCGTACCGGTTTCGGTATTAATCCGGTAAACGCCCTCATCACCCTGCGAACCCAATCCAAACAGGCCATCGGCATTGGCGCCAAGACCCGTGATCTGGAAGCCGAGTAGTCCTACAAATGTCGCGTGGCCACTGACCGGATCGACTTGCCAGAGCTTCTTGGTCGTATCCGACGACGCCCATAGGCGGCCATCGCAGGTGAAGGCCAGGCCAAAGTCCAGTGCATCGAACTGCCCAACGCCCTGCCCGGTCAAACCGGTATTGCCGGCGCTGCTGCCGATAAGGCTGCCACGCCCGGTTTGTTTGTTGATGGTGATCAGCGTCTTGGTCGAGTCAACGATGCCGTAAAGCACACCGGTCGGCGACAGCGCCAAACCTTCGACGTCGTTGAATTCAGTCTCACCGATCAGCGTGGTTTGGCCACTGCCAAGATCGATCTGATAGAGCTTGTTGAAGGACACAGCATAGGCAAGCGGCTCCGCGGCCGCGGGCAATGCCACTGCGGCCGACACGGCTAGCACTGCGGCTTGCAGGCTGCGTCGCATCACTCGTCTTCCTTCGCTCGTTCTGTTCTTGTGGGTAATCGTCGGCTGTCGGGGCAGGACAGCGTTCCGAATTTTAGTCGGGTTCCGCAATGAATCAAAGCCTTAGCCGCATTGTCTTGTTGTATTTTTGCGACAGACTCGCGGTAGAGCGACGACGCAGGCATCACCCCCAGATGTAGTAGAAAGACAGCATGAATTTTCTCGGATTGTCGAACTTCGATCATTGTGCGCGCCCGGCGGCGGGCATCGTCCTGGTCAATCTGGGCACACCAGACGCGCCCGATACTGCCTCGGTGCGGCGCTACTTGGCAGAATTCTTGGCCGATCCGCGCGTGATCGAGATACCTCGTTGGAAGTGGTGGCCGATTCTGCACGGCGTAATCCTACGCCTGCGCCCACGTCGTTCAGCGCGCGCCTACCAACAGATCTGGACCGAAGCCGGATCGCCGCTCATGGTCCATAGTGAACGACTGGCAGCTGCTGTCGCCGCCCGCATGTCGGAGATTGCCGCAGGTCCGGTGCTGGTGCGCAGCGCGATGCGCTATGGCCGCCCCGCACTCGGCGCCGTGTTGCGCGAATTGCACGCGGCCAATGTCCGCAGACTGCTGATCCTGCCGATGTATCCGCAGTATTCAGCGACGACGACGGGTTCGGTGTTCGACGCCCTTGCCGACGAACTGAAGCGCTGGCGCTGGATCCCGGAGACCACTTTCATCAGTGACTACCATCGTCACGCCGGCTATGTCGAAGTGATTGCTGACTCCGTGCGTGCGCATTGGAACGTGCACGGACGCCGCCACTTATTGATGTCATTCCACGGCATCCCGAAGCGCTATTTGCATGCTGGCGACCCGTATCACTGTCAATGCCATGCAACTGCGCGTGAAGTGGCCGAATTGCTCGAACTGGGTGAGGGTGACTGGACGCTGGCGTTCCAGTCGCGGGTCGGACGGGAACCGTGGTTGCGGCCGTATACCGACGAAATACTTGAGGCAATGCCCGGTCGCGGCATCCGTGCGGTCGATGTGATCTGCCCTGGCTTCGCCGTCGATTGTCTGGAAACTCTGGAAGAGATTGCGGTCGAGAACCGAGATCGCTTCCTGGCGGCGGGCGGTGAGCAATTCGGCTACATCCCTGCCTTGAATGATCGAGTCGAACACACGGCATTCATCGCACAACTGGTGCGCGAACGCTGCACGCACTGGCCGGAATTCTCGGCTGCGGCGATGCAAGACGAGATCGCATCGCGGCCTTTGGTCGACGAACGCCACCGTCATCTCGCCGCGAAGCGCTGACGCATGTTCGAGGACATCACCTTCGACACACCGCCACTGTCGATTGCCGCACATCGCAGCGGCAATCCGCACGGACCGAAGCTACTGGCCTTGCACGGCTGGCTCGATAATGCGGCCAGTTTCGCGCCACTGGCGCCGTATTTCTCCGACCATGACCTGATTGCAATCGACCTGCCCGGCCATGGCCGTAGTTCACACCGCCCGCCAGGCGCTTGGTATCACTTCATCGACTACTGCAGCGACGTGCTTGCGGTGGTCGAAGCGCTGGGCTGGACGCGTTTTTCGATGCTTGGGCATTCGCTCGGCGGCGCAATCGCGAGTGTGCTCGGTTCGGCCTTGGCCGATCGCGTCGAACGTCTGTACCTGATCGAGTCGCTGGGGCCAATTAGCAGCGCGCACTCAACACTTCCCGAGCTTCTGGCAAAGGCGCTGCGCGACCGCGTCGCGATCGCCGGCAAACAATTACGGCTGTTCCCGGATAGCGCCGCCGCGGTCACCGCGCGCCTTGGCAATCGCGAAATGCCACTGAGCATGGCCAGCGCGCGCCTGCTGGTCGAACGCGGTCTGCGCACGGTTGACGGCGGCTTCGAATGGAGTAGCGACCCACGCTTGACACTGACTAGTGCAATTCGGTTCTCCGAGGCACAGGTTTGCGGCTACTTGGCAGGTATCCGCTGTCCGGTGCGATTGGTCGTTGCGGACCCGCCGATGCCCTTCGTCGATACTGCACATATGCTCGAACGCACGCGCGTCGTGCCCGATCTGCGCCTGACGCGGCTCGCCGGCAGCCATCACCTGCACATGGAGTTGCCGGGCGAAGTCGCGGTGGCATTGCGCAACAACTGAAGTTCAGTCGTCGACGCGATGTTCGCTGGCGATCACTTCGCCGAGATCGAAACCTGAGTTGTCGTCCATTGGCCAACTGTAGTCGCCGTAGCTGGAACCACTGGCAAACTGTGTTTTTCCAGCCATCAGCCGAACGCTGCGCATACACAACTCACGCGCACCTTCGTACTGCTCGCGCATGCGGAACCAGATCTGCGCTTCTTTTCGACGTACCAAAGCGTATCGAGTTGAGTGATGTCGACACGCTCGTGTACCAGCCAGCCGATCACGCCGAAACCAGGAAAGTGCTTGGTCCCGGACAAGGCCTCGCGCAGCGGCTCAGCATCAATAAAACGCCAGTGCTCGGGAACGACCAGTTCCGCACCGGTATCGGACAGACTCAGCTTGCCGCGATGCAATTTCAGCGTGGCCGCACGCTGCGGCCACTGCGCAATTGTTTGCGCCGCATTCGTGGCATCGGCTTCGCTGCTCTGGCGGTAGGCCGCGGCCTTTTCCTCGGAGGCGACAACGGTGGCGTGGCGTGATTGCTCAGCGGCATAGGTCCAGAACCAGGTCGCGGCGACCAGACCAATCACCGGCCACAAGATGTCGTATTCCGATCCGCGATCCTTGTAGGCGAAATAACCGAGCGGCAGCAATGCGACATAGGCCAACAGCACGTTGCCGGTGGCGCTGACGACGCCGATGCCGATCAGCGGCAAGACCGCGACCAATAGGCCACGCCACAATGCGTGCTTGGCGTAGGTGATGCCGGCCCAACCAGCGAGGGCGAACAGAACGAGCGTTGCGATCAGCAGCAGCATGGGTACACCTCAGATCCGTTCCAACGAAGCGATCGCGTTCTTCTTCAGCGTCATCAGCGCGGCGCCGCTGCGCTGGGTCACGGTCAACTGCACTTCGTTGCCCTTCACGGCTTTCACTTGACCCTGCCAGACGCGGCCGTTGTAGGTCTTGAGCTTGACCCATTGCCCAACCAGCTTCGACAAGTCCTCGAACTGGATTGGCCCGACCGGGGGACGTGCCGCCTCGGCGGCAGCCGCTTCCGCTGCGGGATCAATCGCCGCCGCCGCGACGACCGCAGGTGCAGCGCCGGTGATTGGCATCAACACCATGTCTGCGCCCAGAACCACCGGCAGACCGGTGGCGGGATCGATCAATGGCTGGCCATCTGGGCCGAGGCCTTGCAGGGCGAGCGCATCGATTTCGGTCTGCGTCGGCCCATAGCGCTCACGCACGATCTGCTCGATGCGTTCTTCATCTTCATCCGGCGTCTGCGCGAATACCGCAAACGGCATACACAACAGTGGCAGCCACATCCAGTTGCGCATGTTTCTTCCTCGATCGATGCCCAGTCGCTGTGCAAGGCTAGCGCGGGCGGTGACCGCACGCACGTCGATTCGATCTCAGTCGATGTCATCACCGATCCAGCGCGAGAGCTCGTGCTTCACGGCATGGCCGTAGCGGTTGAGCCAATCACGCTGGGTTTCGAAGTCGGGATCGACCGCGCCGACCCGCGCCCAGAAGCGCGGGCCGTGGTTGCGCACCCAAAGATGCGACATCTCGTGCACGACCACGTATTCCAACGCTTCGGGCGGCGCCAACATCAGCGCCAAATCAAGGTTCATGCGGCCGTCCACACTGAGGCTGCCCCACAGTGTGCGCATCGGTTGGAAACGCAGCGCGCTCGGCTGCTTGCCAACTTTCAGCGCCAAATACGCCGACAGGCGGGCAACTTCGCGACGCATCTCGCGCAGCAAGAACGCGCGCATCGTGCGTTGGCTGATGCGCAAGGCTTCGTCATGTTCGAGGTCGAGCGCAAAGTCGAGCCGACCGGGCGCAACACTGATGCGCGGAAACCGATCGTGTTGCCAGATCACCGGCAATTGCACGCCACGAAAGGTGAAGGTTTCGGCACGCCCTGGTACCGGCGGCGCCAGCTTGCGTCCGGTCAGTTCCAGTTCGCGCAGCTTCTTCTGCAACCATCCGGCATGTTCGCGCAAGAACGCGCGCACCGTCGCCGGATGTGTGCCCTCGGGCGCAGATACGCGCGGACCGCCAGCGCCAATCGTCAGCGACAGGCGCCGCGCACGCGGATTCGTAGTCGCACGCACACGCACGGTGCGCCCGTTCGGCGTTTCCAGTTCAACGATGTCCGACAACGACTGCGCCATGCCGACCTCGCGGAGTCGGCGACAGCGACCTCAGAGTGTCTGCGGCCGTTGCACGCCGAACGTGGTTTCGATCGCTGCCAGCAGACGCGCCACTTCACCACTCATCAACACGAAGCGTGCGTCGAGTTCAGCTCTGGCACTATCACGGTCACCCTTGTCGAGTTGTTCCACCGCGATGTCGAGCAGCTTGAACTTGCGCACGGTCAGCGTTTCGTCGAGCACAAAGCGCATCCGCTCCTCGAAGGTGAGCGCGAGCTGGGTGACCTGCTTGCCGCTGCTGAGATGCTCGCGCATTTCATCGGCGCCAAGATCCTGACGACGACAACGCACGATCGCACCGTTGTCGGCCGGGTCCTTCAGCTCGCATTCGTCGCCGAGTGCGAATCCTGCCGGGAGCTTACCCTCGATCATCCACTCCGTCATGAGCGCCCGTGGCGATTCTCTCGGGCTCCCGGTCCGGCCGGAAAGCTGCCGAGCGCAATGCGCAGTGCCGAAATGAAACCTTCGGCCGCCTTGCGCGAACTGCTATCGACCACCACCCAACCGTTCGCGATGTCGAGATAGCCGGCCAGTCGGCTCGGGCGCGCCAATGCCCGCGGCAGCAGTTCGGTAAGGGCATCATCCTTGAGCTTGCGGCGCTCGCGCGTGCCCACCGGACGCCCGCGCTGCTTCTCCAGTTCCTCGACTTTCTCGGCAATATGCTGGTTGATGATCGCCGTTGGCAGCAACTTGTCTTCACCGCCGAGCGCCAACAAGGCCTGGTTGCAGTGCTCGACGGAAAACATTTCTTCACCGCGACCGTACGGCGACACCCAACCACGCGTCTGCAGTTCCAGTGGCCCGCAGGGGACGAAGAATGTGTTCGGCCAGCTGTTCGTCAAGCTTCTTGAAGCGCTGGTGATGCCGTCGGGAAAGCGGAACAGCGTCAGGTTGCGAAAAAACATGTTGTGGTTCTCCGAGAAAATGAAGGCTTCGTCGCCGATTGACGGCGATCGAGATGCTAAATGACGCGATCAGGCTTCCAGTATGTCGAGCCCGTCCGGCACCTTGGCCGCGCGCCGTGCAGACGGCGTCAGCGTCGACTCCGGCAGATCACCCGCGAGCCAAGTCTGTGCGTCGACGGCTGTGCCGCGCTGACCCAGCCCGGCGAAGTCATACAGCTCACGATCGGCAAGATGCGACGGGTAAACCTGAGTCAACGCGCGAAAGGTATTTTCGATGCGGCCGGGGTTGGTCCGTTCCCAGTCCGCCAGCATCGCCTTGATCGCCTGGCGTTGCAGGGCGTCCTGCGAACCGCAGAGGTTGCAGGGCATGACCGGGAACTGCTTGATCGCCGCGTATTCGGCGATGTCGTCCTCGGCGCAGTAGGCGAGCGGACGGATGACGATGTGCTGGCCGTCATCGGACTTCAGCTTCGGCGGCATCGCCGACAACTTGGCATGGTGGAACAGGTTCAGGAACATCGTCTCGACGATGTCGTCGCGGTGGTGGCCGAGCGCGATCTTGGTGACGCCATGCAGCGACGCATGCGTATACAGCGCGCCGCGCCGAAGGCGCGAACACAGGCCGCACATCGTCTTGCCTTCCGGGACGACGCGCTTCACCACCGAGTAGGTGTCCTGCTCGATGATCGCGAACGGCACGCCGAGGGCACGCAGGTGGTTCGGCAGGATCTCGGGCGAATACCCGGGCTGCTTCTGGTCGAGGTGCACCGCGACCAGCTCGAAACGCACGGGCGCCTTGGCCTGCAATTGCATCAGCAGGTCGAGCAGGGTGTAGCTGTCCTTGCCGCCCGACAGGCAGACCATGATCTTGTCGCCTGCCTCGATCATCGAAAAGTCGGCAATGGCTTCGCCGACCTGGCGACGCAGGCGCTTGTGCAACTTGCTGAAGGCGAGTTCGGGGATGCGGTGCGGTTCGAGGCTCATGTCGCGCCTCCGGTGGGCCGCGCAGTTTAGCGGCGTCGACGCGTTCCCGCGCGCGCGATGGCCGGGCTACACTCGGGCGTCTCCCGCGCGTGTCGCCATGACCGAATCGCTCGATCCCGCCTTCATCGCCCGCCGCCTGGTCGAACTGCGCACCGAACACCGCGACCTCGACGTGGCGATCGCCAGTCTCGCCGGCCACCTCGAAGCCGACGAGATCCAGCTCAAGCGCCTGAAGAAGCGCAAGCTGCGCATCAAGGACATGATCACCTACTACAGCGACAAGCTGATTCCGGACGAACCGGCCTGATCCTGATCATCATCGGCGCACCTATTCGAAGCTGTTCTTGAAGATCTCGATCGCCGCCGGCTGCGCATCCGTGCTGGTCAGGCGCGAGGCCGTCGCGCTGTAGGGATTGGAAGGCGCGCTCGCCCTGAAGCGACCGCCGACGAGCACGCGCCCGTCCGGATCCATCGTCGATTGCGCCGGGCGATTGCCTCCGATGTCGCCGAAGCCGCCGCTGGCCGACCAGATGTAGACGCTATTGGACGGTCCGACGATGCCCCAGTTCGCCTTCGCGAACAGCTGCGCATCGAAGCGTTGCGCGAAGAACAGGTCGGCGCTCGGCCCCGAGGCGCCGGTCAGGATGAGGTCGCTGTTCGTGCTGCCGCTTTGCGTCCAGTGCAAGCCGCCGATGAACATCTGGCCGCCGGCGCCGCCCTGGGTGGTCGTCTCCGCGACCCAGTTGCCGGACGTGTCGAAGCGCTGGATGAAGCCGAGCGTCTCGCCGCTGCCGGGAGTGGTGCCTGCGATCAGCAGGACGCCGTCGCCGTTGATCGCGATCGTCGCCACCTGGTCGCTCAGCGCCGGCGTGGCATTGCCGTAGAAGATCACGCTACGACCGTTGTTGATCGCGGTGTACGTGTCCATGTAGTTGCAACTGGTCGGGCAAAAGCTGACATCGGCGAGCCCCGTGCCGGTCAAGCGGGCGAGTGCGATGCGGGTGACGCCGCGCGCGGCGTCGTAGGCACCGCCGGCCAAGGTGATGCGTCCAGCGCTGTCGATGGCGACGGCCCGGGCGCTGTCGAACGGGATGGTCGGGCCAAGGTCGAAGTGGGTGATGCGCCGACCCGTGCCATTGAACGTGGTGTCCAGCGCGCCGGTGCTGGTCAGGCGCGCACTGCCGAAGTCGAAATCGCCGGTGGCGGCACGCTCCACCTCGCCGACCACGACGACGCGGTCCTGGTCATCGATCGAAACGGCGTTCGCATGGTCGTCATTCAGTCCGCCCGCAGCGAAATCGATGTCGACCATGCCGTCACCGCCGAAGCTGGTATCGGGCTGTCCGGTCGGCAACAAGCGCGCGATGCGGAAGTCCGAACCGCTGCCCGAAATCGACGTCGAGCCCACGATCACCACGCGGCCCATGCTGTCCATCACCGCGTCCGCGATGCGCGCGAACTGCACGTAGACCGGAACGGCCTGTCCGGGCTGTGCCGCACCCGCGCTCGAATACGGGTAGTAGCCCAGCGTGTAGGGACCGACCGGATTGTTGCTGCCGTCGACATCGGAGAATGCGAGCAAGACGACCGATCCGCCACCCGGGCGGTACAGATGCGCGACCGTGCTCTTGTAGTAGGCACCCACCGTGAAATTGGCGCGACCGGCCGTCGCGAAACTGGCATCAAGGGCGGTCGGACCGGCCAGCGCGTTGGCAGCGATGAGCGTCAAGGCAAGGGCGAAGGGGGCGGGCTTCATGTCGGTCTCCAAGGCCGCAAGGGCGGCTTGGTGGTGGAAACGACATGCGGGCATGAATCCTGACATTCGCCCCGGCGATGGCGCGCTGCCCATCAGGGCAGTCGCGTCATCAGCGCCTGATGCGCCCGCTGCTACGGGACGACAAACCACACATTGAACTTCACGCCGGGATTGAGCGTTTCTGCAGTGACCGCCAGTTGATAGATCACCCAGCGATTCGCCACACAGCCACCTGCGCCATTGCTGTAATAAACCCCCATGGCGCCGCGCGGTGGTGCCGTACCGGTCGTTTGATCGCCGAAGTTGGGCGTCATCACAATGACGGCGTTCGGATTGCCATTGAGTATCGGGTGATCGATCACCGTGCGCGTATTGGCATCACAGGTATTGGTGCCAACGATGGCTTGATGGGTAAATGCCGGACTGGTGGTGCTATTGACGCCAGTACCGCCCCAACGCAGCCCGCCGGAGGCACGGATGGCGAATTGGCGCGGACCCGTGGAGGTGAAATTCCCGAACTGATCATCTGCCCACAGGTACGTGCCATTGTCGCCATCCGTGTCTCCGGAGTTGGCAACGCAGGTGCCATCGGAAGCGCCATTGCCAGGACGAATTTTCGCGTTGCGTCCGCCGGCCCAGGAGTAATCACCTCCTGCACAATTGCCTTCCCCACCTCCGACGGTCGACCGAGTACCCGAAGCGATGTTGGATGTCCCGCCGCTGACCGTCGCCATGCTGTTGGTGGCGTCATTGTTCATGCCTCCGCCCACGGTCGAGAAGATGCCCGTGGCCAGATTTTCAAAGGCTGCGAAGCCGCCGATACCGTCGCGGGTCGCACCGCCACCACTCACGGTTGCGCCCAGAGCCGTGGCTTCGTTAGCGGAAGATCCAAGCGCTACGCTCGGCGCATCGCCAAAGGTGGTTGGTGTGCCACGCGAAGTGAAAATACCGATCACGCTGTTATTGGCCTTGAGCTTTAGCGGCAAATTGTTGGTTGAGCCGATGAATTCGCCGTCCTGCAACACATTGCCCTCGGTATCCCAACAGACCCCCGCGAGAGCCGCCTTGGCATCAAAGCGGGTCGGTTCACCGAGAGCCTCAAAGACCGAATCTGCTTGCGACACTTCGGTTTTCAACTTCATCGGCGGTGCCGTGCTCAAGTCAAAACCAAAATCCACCTCGGCCGAGAATTCGCCATCCTTCACGGCCACATTGTGCAGCGTGAGCGGTTGCGATACCGATTGCGTGCCCGCGTCATTGATGAGCGTCAGGCGCAAGTCGTAGTTGCCATTCGCGGGTTTACCGCCGTCGTGGAGAGTGCCGCGATACGTCCATGGCGCGGCTGCGACAAGGCTTGCAGCGGTGAATAAGGCGATGAACAAGACTGTGCGCTTCATGATTGGTTTTCCCTTGGTCGGACGGGTTCAGTTTTCAAATCCGTTCTTGAAAATATCGGCGCTCACCGGCCCACAGGCGGTAGCGAGTGACTTCGGTGCAGCCAATTCAGCCAACAAGCCAAATCGCCCATCCACCGTTGTTTTCGCAACGTCAGGCGCGGCCAGAAGTTCGGCGGTCACGGCAAAACGCGCATCGGCACTGGTTTGCACCGGGTTGACGGAAATTCCGGCACTACCGGAAAACCGCCCGGCGGCCGAAAGTGGCGCCGCGAAAATCAGCAGCAGCCCGAGGAAAATTCGATTGCAGAACATCATGGTGATCTGTCTCCCGTGACATCGTCGAAAAAATCGATGGATCACGGCAAGCGCGACAGCACTTGGCGGGCCAGCGTTTCGAAGCGCGCACGCACATCGGCATTGCTCACGTCGGCCTTGTCGGCGCTGAGATGCAGCACGTGATCGCCCCGATGCACGAGCAGTCCGCCCGGTAGTTCCACCCACGCGGCGCCATCACCCAGGCCTGCGACGACGGTGCCGCCACGCCCCCATTCCTCGAAATACGCTGATGCGCTTGACCAGCGACTCGCGGTCTTGACGAGTCGCTCGGTGCTCACGAACTTGATCGACAATCCGTTGTAGATATCTTGCGGGTCGAGAAACACGCAGTCGACGCTGTGCAGAGATTCGTCATCGATGACATCGAGCTTGGCGATGTGACCACCGACCACGGCACTGACTTCGTCGAATTCGACGAGCGCGCACAGTGGATGTGTCGCGATACTCGCCTCCGCGGCAGCAGCCACGGCATCCGCGACATCTGCGGGCGTGGCCTGCACGCTGGCGTCATTGTTCGAGCCGCCACAGGCAACGAGTGCGGTGACAGCCAAGGCGCAAAGCAGCCGACGAAACGCAGACATGCCGGCATTCCAGATTTCGACCGAAGTGGCCGGTTCGTGTCTGGAAACGTCGTATTCGCGGAAAGCCTGACATTGGCGCGGCGTCCGGGTCGATCGCTGCGACTCAATCCGCTGTCGGCGCCTGGGCCTGGCGTGCCGCGACCAGCGGATGCGTTGTACCGACGGCGCGCTCCAGCGTCGCGAGTGCGGCCGTTGGCACCGGCTGTCGATCCAGTCGCGCCTGCCACAGCAGCAAGAGACTCGGATCCATGCCTTCGCCGCGGATGGCGTCGCCGGCGGTATCGATCGCGGTGCGCGCGAGGCGTTCGGCGTATGGCGCATTGCCGCGACGATCGAAAATCTCGGCCAGCATCAGCATGGCGCGCACCGCGTTGCGCCGCGGCAGTGCACCCGCCTTGGCATTCTCGGGCAGCAGCGTCAGTACTTCCGTCAACGTGGCTTCGTTCGGCGTGAGTTGCAGCGCCAGCACGCGCTCGAAGCCGGAAACCACCGCCGCGAGCGGGGGCAAGTGCGCGAGTCCGTCGCCGATGCGGTCAAGTTCGCGACGCGCATTGACCGCGTCGCCGGCGTAGTAACGCGTGTCGATGGTTGCCAGTCGCGTGCGCAGGCATTCATGGCTGGTCGCGCCGGTGCTGTCGCACATCAGTCGGATGGCGCGTTCTGCCTCAGCCATCGCCGCTTCTGGCGCGCCCAGCAAGGCCAGCAATTTGGCCAGAGTCGCCTTGCGCGCAGACTGCGCCGGCGCGGATTCGGTGGTCGCGTCGGCGGCATCGATGGTGTCGATCGCCGCACGTGCCACGAGCAGTTGTCCGCCCACAAACAGGGCGTTCGCACGGGTCATGGCGTTGATGCGCGCGGACTGGTTGGCGCTGACGCCGGCGCTGCGCCAGATCGCTTCGGCCTGGTCGGCCAATGCCACGGCACCTTCGAGTTCACCGGCCAGCAACAAGGTCGTTCCAGCACTTCCAATCAATCGGCCGCGCGCCAGTGCCGAGGCGTCCGTGGCAGCGAACGCGCGTGCCGATGCTTCGCGCGCAGCCACGACCGCCATCGCGAGATCGCCGCGCGAACGCGCCAACTGCGCGCGCGCCATCTGCATTTCCGCGGGCAACATGCCGCCACTGCGTTGCTCCGGCGTCATCGCCAGTTCGGCGCGCTCGATCGCGACTTCGGCATCACCGAGCTTGCCGAGTCGGATCGCTGCGAAGGCGCGATAGGCCGCAGCACTGGCTTGCACGCGACCCGCTTTGTCGGCGATTGCCGGTTCAAGTTGGTCGAGCAGTTCGCCAACACGCTGCCATTCGTCGCGTTGCGCGAACAGATCGACGAGCGCGAGGCGCAACGCGGTCTGCATGTCGCTGTCGCCGAAGGTGCCGAGCAGGTGCTCGTCACCGGCCAGCGCCAGCAGTTGCTCCGGCGCGATCGACTCCCCGCTTTCGGTAGCGCGATTCAGGACCGCGATGAAGTGCTCGCGCAAGGTTTCCTGGCGGCGCGCATCATCGAGCGCGGCGTCGCGTTCGCGTTGCAGCGACTCGGCCAGTTGCGTGGCGCGAAGCGATTCGCGCTGTGCCCGTTGTGCCTGCTGAACGCTGAAGATCGTCGTCACCAGCAGGGCAAGCGCAAAGATCACTCCGGCGGTGACCGCATAGCGATGCCGACGCAGGAACTTTGCGCTTCGGTAGGAAAACGCGTCTGGCCGCGCTTCGATCGGCAATCCGGCGAGATGACGCTCGAGGTCGCGCTTCAAGGCCGCCGCAGACGCATACCGCCGCGCCGGCTCGGCTTGCAGACAGGTCAGGGCGATGGTGTCGAGATCGCCGCGCAAGGCCGTCACGCGCCGACGTTCGCCGCCCGCGCGCGCCAACGCCCGCGATGGCGGCTCGGCGTTGGTATCGATGGTGGCCGAGCCGCGTCCAGGCACGGCGCCAGACTTGAAGGGCCGGCGCCCGGTCAACAGTTCAAACAGGATGACGCCGAGTGCATAAAGATCGGTCGCGGTGCTGACCGCCTGACCGCTGATCTGCTCGGGCGCGGCGTAATCCGGCGTGAACGCGCGATGCTCGGTGCGGGTGACCTCGTGCGTGCCGGGATCGGCTTCATCCTGCAGCAACTTGGCGATGCCGAAGTCGAGCAGCTTCACGTCGCCCTGCGCATCGACCAGGATATTCGCGGGCTTCAGATCACGATGCAGCACCAGATTCTGGTGTGCGAATTGCACGGCATCGCAGACCTGCATGAACAGCTGCAATCGCGCGGGCAAGGGCGTCGCAAGTCGTTCGACATGCCGCAACAGTGTCGCGCCGTCGACCAGCTCCATCGCATACCAGGGCTGGCCGTCGTCGCTGACGCCGCCGTCGAGAAAGCGTGCGATATGCGGATGCTGCAGCCGCACCAGGATCTGCCGCTCGCGCGCGAAGCGGCGCAATGCCAGTGTGTTGTCAGGATCGGTCGCACGCAGCAACTTCAGCGCCACGGTTTGTGTGAAGCCACCTTCGTTGCGCTCGGCGCGATAGACCGCGCCCATGCCGCCGCGCCCGAGCAAGGCGCGAATCACATACGGTCCGATCTGCCGGCCGATGCGCGGGTCGCCGGCGAATTCGCCGGCCTCGGCATGATCGGAGAGTGAACGATCGAGCGGCCCGGCATCGGCGGCGTCGAGCGCGAGCAGGCGATCGACTTCCGCGTGCAAGGCCAAGTCGCCCGCACACCGCGCCGCAACCCACGCGACCCGATCCGATGCCGTTACATCGAGCGCTTCGCGCATCAAGTGCAGCGCACGCACGCGTTGCGCCTGGTCGAGCACCGGCGCAGTCATGCGTTGGCGCCGTCGAAACGGCTCAGGTCATCATGGATCAGCGCCCGTGCCGCGCGCCAGTCGCGAAACAGCGTGCGTTCGGTCACGTTCATGACACGACTCATTTCGGGAAAACTCAGGCCGCCGAAGAAATGCAGTTCGACCACCTGCGCCAGACGCGGATCCGCCTGTTCCAGACGCTGCAGGCTCTGTTCAAGCGCGAGCACATCGAGACTCATCTCGGCAACGCTTGTGCGCCTTCGGTCAGGGTCACGACCTGCAATCCACCGCCGCGCTTGTCACGACCGCGCGCACGTGCTGTATCGACCAGCACCTGACGCATCGCCCGGCTGGCGAGATTCAGCAAGTGCTGCTCGTCCACGACCTGCGATTGCGCCAGTTTGAGATAGGCCTCGTGCACCAGACCGGTGGTCTGCAGCGTCGCCCCACCGGCATCCAGTTGCCGATGCGCGATCCGCCTCAGCTCATCGTAGAGTCGCTCGAACAGTTGCGCGGCATCGGCGAGTTCGGTCACGCGCCTCGCCTCGGATCACGCCACTTTCGGCGGCGGCGTGATCTCGACGCGGTCGGTCGAGCCCGCGAGCTTGAGGATCGAGTGGCGCAATTCGCGGCTGAGAATGAGCTTGGAATCCTCGGCCATCGCCACGAGGTCGTCGCCAAACGAGAGTTTGGCGTTGCCGTCGAGCGACAGCACGCCGCGTTCGCGCATGGTCGCGATGAAGCCCTTGAACAGGGTCTTGTCGAAGAACTCGGGTGCCGCCTGAGTGTGCAGCAGGGACAGTCGTTGTGCCGTCAATTGGCACTGGTTTTCCAGTTCGCCGGTCGACAACACGCCCGGCCCCGACTTCACCAGCAGCGCAAGGGCGATGTAGTAGCGCTCGAACGCTTGCAGCAGCGAATTCGCGGTGACGCGCAACTGGAACGCTTCGTCGGTCTGGCCGACGCGACGGCGCAACACCTTGCCCTCGTCTTCGCATTCGAGCAGACCTTCCCGCACGAACTGGCCGATCATTGCGTCGATGCGCGCGACCCACTCGTCTTCGCTCCAGGGCAGGAACAATTCGCCCTGGATGAACGGATAGATGAAGCGACCGAGGCGCTCGACCGTCACGCGCTGCAGGCGACGGTTGTTGAGGAAACACACCGCCACCCAGGCCGGCGTCGCGAACAGGTGCAGCACGTTGTTGCGGAAGTAGCTGAGCAGCACGGCCTGGTCGCCGGTGCTGTGCAGCACGTCGCCGAGCGGATGCTTGACGCGCTGGATCACGCCGAGCTTTTCGCCATAGGCGATCACGCCGGCCGGATCGAGTCCGTCATGGTCACGCGATCCGAATACGGCACCGACGCGATCAGGCGCTGACTCAACGCGATCTGGCGCTTCAGGTCGTCTTCGGCCATCGCGTGCTTGGGCGTACCGAGTAGCGCCGCAGACAATAGATTGACCGGATTGACGTCGGCGGCACGATTGATGTTGACGAGGATGCGCTCGGCCAGATGCCGCGACGGCCGCACCGAACCACTCCGGTTTCTCGTCGCGTGCGCTGGCACGCCAGTCGCCGACGCTGTCGTCGAGCAACTGCGTCAGGTACACCGGCTCGCCGAAGCTGACCGTGACCTTGCCATAGCGTTCGCGCAGCAGCTTGAGCGACTTCAGCAGGCCGAAGATCGATTCCTTCTCCTTGGCCTGGCCGGACAGCTCGCCGATGTAGGACTTGCCCTCGAGCACGCGTTCGTAGCCGATGTAGACCGGCTGGAACACCACCGGGCGGCGCGATTCGCGCAGGAAACTCTTCACCGTCATCGCCAGCATGCCGGCGCGCGGTTCGAGCAGGCGCCCGGTCCGGCTGCGGCCGCCTTCGATGAAGTACTCCATCGACACGCCGCGCTGGAACAGCTGCGTGACGTATTCCGAAAACACGGCCGAATACAGCGCATTGGCGCGGAAGCTGCGACGCAGGAAGAAAGCACCGCCCTTGCGCAGCAGCGAACCGATCACCGGCAGATTGAGGTTCACGCCGGCGGCGATGTGCGGCGGCACGATGCCGTTCGAATACAGCAGGTACGACAGCAGCAAGTAGTCGATATGGCTGCGGTGACAAGGCACATAGATCACTTCGTGACCGGGTGCCGCCTGTTTCAGCGTATCGAAATGGTGGGTACGGATACCGTCATACAAACGGTTCCAGAAGGCCGTCAGCAGGAACGAGGCGGAGCGCACCGTCGGGTGCGAATAGTCGGCAGCGATCTCCCATGCGAACGACCGCGCGCGGCCTTCCGCCTGTTCGAGGGTGATGCGCTCCTTGCTCGCCAATGCCACCACCGCGTTGCGCACGCCCTCGGCATTCATCGCCGCATCGATGACGGTACGGCGATGCGACAGATCAGGGCCGATGACCGCAGCGCGTAGGCGCCGGAAGTGCGCACGCATGACGCGACTGGCCTTGCGCACGGTGCGCTCGGCGTCCATGCCTTCGGCAACCACTTCGCGCAAGCTGACTACCGGACTGAAGTGCACGATGGTGTCGCGTCCGTTCAGCAGTAGAGACAGCAGCCGCCGAAAGCGGCCGACGACCACCCAGTTTTCCGAGAACAGCACACGAAACCAGCCAGATTCTCGCTGTGGTGCGCGACCGACAAAGATCGATACCGGCACCACCTGAATATCGAGGTCGGGACTCGCCTGCACTGCTCGCACCACTTGGGCAAGGCCAGCGGAGTGGGTCTTTTGGCGTGGTCGGCGGAACAGCCAGCCCTCACGCCGCGAAAGCGCCAGCACCGCGCGCGATTTCGGCAGATATCCACCTGGCATCGGTCGCAGCGGTGCGGGCAAGCCTTGTGCGCGGCAGGCCTCTTCCAGGATCACGGCATTGATTGCACCGTAGCGTTCCAACAGGTACACGACCGGCTTATCGGCGGCCATCACCGAGCCAGCCGCCGGCGGCTCGGTGCGCAACGCGACCCAAGGCCGGATCAGCATGCCGAGCAGCTTCCAGAACCAGGGGCCACGCAGCCCGCCGGTGCGATCATCGTGTCCAGGCATGGAGACGGTGTGCGTCACAGCGACAGGTAGATCAGCCCTGTGCGGGCGCTTCGACCCCATCTGCCATGGCAGGTTTAGGATCCATCGCGGGCGCTTCGGCCAAATCCTTCTTCAGGCTTTCCAGCGAATCCTTGCCGTACCAATGACCGTCGAGTTCGACCATCTCGGACTCGAAGCTGAGTGGCGTCTCGAACATCTTGTAGGTGATTTTGACTTTGGCGCTGTCGCCAGTCTGCGCCGTCACCTCGGTCTTGGTCGAGGCGAGTACGTCGTCGATCTTGAATCCATAGACATCAAAAATGTTCTTCATGGCGATGAACAGCACATCGCCACGTTTTACCGCCTCATCAAAACTGAGTGCGTGCAATTCGTCCATACTCTTCAGATTGAGGTCACGTGCCGCCTTGCAGATGTGTCCGATCGCCTGCTTTGCCAGCGCTGGATCAGCAAACTGAGCCGACTCCGCCCATTTCGCAAAAGCGTCGATCGAAGCCATGGCCTGAGTCTTCTGCTCGGCACTGAGGTCTTCGCGCTGTTGCACGCCGGCCGCGAGGATGCCGCGACCCATGCCGACATACATCGGCATCTGCAATGCCGCAGTTTCCTTGAAACTCAACAGGTCCGGCTCGATTTTCGCGTACATCGCGTCTTCGGCACCGTCGGCCGTCAGTTCGGTGATCATCTCCTGGAACTGTGCACGATCCTCGGCACTGATCGGCTCGGCCATTTTCGCAGCCCACTTGGCACGTACCTGATCGATCATGCTCGGCGGAATCGAAGCCAGAAACACGCTAGAGATTTCGCCGGCACGCAATGCGTTGATCTGCGCTTGGACCGCAGCTTCTGGAGCCGTCGACGCAGCGGCGACCTTCGCTGCGCCTGGCGCGGCCGACTCGTCTTTGCCACAGGCAACGATTCCGAGCGCGGCAATCAACATCAACGGGAGTAGGCGTTTCATCGGCGATCCTTGGAACAGTAGGGGCGGACATGTTGGGCATGGCGGCCGACGTTGGCAAGTCCCGGGCGCACAAAAAAAATCAGATGGCTCTTTCGAACCATCTGATTGAACCGGCAGTTGCCGGAGGGGGAAGCTTGGGCGCTGTTGTTAGTTATTGTCGTCGTTATTCGGAACAACTGATGGACGGAGAATAACTTGAGGCCACAAGCTAATGCAATACCTTCAATATATTAGTTGAACTCTTTGAATTATTTGGCTTTTTCTTCGATAGTTGGTGGATTGGCCCACCAATCGACCCCGCGCAATGAGCGTCCCTTGAGCAATCGGCGACGTTCCAGCTCGGCACCAAAGGTATGGTTGACCGCATCTTTCTGGACATTGCTGATGGCGTCTTCCCAAGACCCGTACATCGGATTCGGCAGGATGATCCAGCGTTCACCCCACCAACCGGCATGATCCTCGACGAGTTGGGCGCGCACCTCCGTCGTCGTGTAAACGCCATCGGTGAAGTCGCCGAGGTTGTCGCCGAGCACCAGAACCACACGATACTTCGCGGCAACAATTTTGCGGCGCGCACCTTTGTCTTTCGGATTGGCTTCCGTCAGGTTGCGCGTCAACACTTGGGTGGCGCAGTCCTTCAGCGGCAGGCCGACCTGAGTCAGGTTGTTACAGGTTTCGCGCTTTTCCGGATCCTTGCGGTTGGTGATGTAGAAGACCGTCACCCCATCCGCATCCGCCTGCTTCAGGAACGCGACAGCACCCGGCATCGCAATGGCTTCGCGTTGCGCAACCCAATCGTTCCAGCGCTGATCGAACTGCCGGTGCGCGTTGACCGGGTCCTGCGCCGGGTTGATTGGATTCTGGATCAGGTCGGCATTAAAAGCAGAGCTGTCGAGCACGGTCTCGTCGATGTCGGTAATGATCGCGAGCGGCGCATCGGCCACCAGCTTGCCTTGCTCTGCTTCCGGCAAGGCGCTGAAGCTCGGGTCGGCCTTGGCGATGACGAGCGTGCGGGCGGCCTGGTTGAACGCCTGCGCTGCCAGCGCACGGTATTCGGCGGACGTCTGTGACCAGAGCACCGCATTCAAATTGTCATGCTTGGGATCCTTCAAGGCGTCTGGTGGATCGACACGCGGCACGCCGGCGAGGTCGTCGAGCTTGGGTTTGTCAGCGCCCGGCTTGGTGCCTTGGCTGGCACAGGCGGACAAGGCGGCGATGACGACAATGGCCACGCCTCGGCTGATGAATCGCATGCAGATCTCCTGTTGATCAGTAGTGGAAGTGTAACGGCAGCGACTGCCGTGTCGGCAGGTCAATCGGTGCCACCAAGCATTTCGGCCAAACGGGCAAGGTGCGCACCGGCGCGCTCGCGCTTTTCGGCACGATCACGCTCCGGATCATCGCCCTCACGGACCACGACCTCAGCAGGAAGTTCATCGAGGAAGCGGCTCGGCTTCTGCGCCAGCAACTCGCCGTAGCGCTGTTTGTGGGCGGCGTGACTGAGCGTCAAGGTGTCTTTGGCGCGCGTGATCGCGACGTAAAACAAGCGCCGCTCCTCATCGAGCCGGCCTTCGTTGATCGCACCCTCATGCGGCAAGGTGCCGTCTTCCAGACCGACCAGCCACACGTGTCGGAATTCCAGTCCTTTCGAGGCGTGCAGGGTCGACAGCCGCACCGCATTGCCGGAGTCGTCGCGTTCGAGATTGCCGAGCAGGGCCAGTTGTGCGGCGAGGTCGCCGATCGCGTCGCGGCCGCGACTGTGCGCCTTCAGGAAGTCGATCAGGTCTTTGAGGTTTTCCATGCGACGCGCACGCGTCGCCGGGTCCTTCAGCGTCGCTTCGAGATGCTGGGCATAGCCCGATTCGACGATCAGTTTCTCGCAGAGCGCGGCGGCGTCGAGACTGCCGGCACTGACCCGCCAGCGTCGAATTTGTTCGGCAAATTTGGCCAATGCCGCGGCGGGCCTGGCGGCCAGTTGCTTCTGCACTTCCAGCGACTCAGCGGCACGCGCCATCGACAAGCCGCGCACGCCTGCGATCTGTGCAAGCTTCTCCAAGGTACCGGTACCGATGTCGCGCTTCGGCGTCTGCACGATGCGTAAAAAGGCGCTGTCGTCGTCGGGATTCACCAACACGCGCAAATAGGCAAGCAGGTCGCGGACCTCGGCGCGGTCGAAAAAAGCCGTGCCACCGGAGACGTGATACGGCACCCGCAACAAGCGCAACGCTTGCTCGAATGGGCGCGACTGGAAGTTGCCGCGGTACAGAATCGCGAAATCGCTCCAGGCGACTTGCGCGTCTGCTGCAGGTGCGCGATCTCGGCAGCGATGCGCTCCGCCTCATGGGTCTGGTCCTTGCATTGCAGGATACGCAATGGCTCGCCGTCGCCGTGGGCACTCCACAAATTCTTCTCGAACAGATGCGTGTTGTTCGCGATCACCGCATTCGCGGCGCGCAGGATGTGGCCGCTGCAGCGATAGTTCTGTTCGAGCTTGATCAGCTTGAGCTTTGGATAGTCGCGCGGCAGTTCGTTGAGGTTCTCCGGATTAGCGCCACGCCACGCATAAATTGACTGATCGTCGTCGCCGACCGCAGTGAAGCCGCCGCGCTCACCCACCAAATGTTTGAGCAGGCGGTACTGCGCACGATTGGTATCTTGATATTCGTCGACAAGCAGGTATGACAATTTTTGCTGCCAGCGCCTGCGCACATCTTCGTTCACTGTGAACAGGCGCTCTGGCAGGAAGATCAGATCGTCGAAATCGAGCGCATTGAAATTCCGCAGCCGCCGCGTGTACGCCGCATACAGTTCGGCAGCCTGCAGTTCACGCGGCGAGCGCGCTGCAGCCAAAGCCTCATCAGCATCCAGGCCATTGTCCTTGGCCTTTCCAATCAAACCACGCAGCAGATCGAGTGCATCCGGTTTCATGCCCGCAGGAGCGAGGTCTTTGACCAGCGCGAACGCATCGTCGGCATCGAGGATCGAAAATCCATGGCGCAGACCAACGTGTGCGGCTTCCTGCTGCAGGATGCGCAGACCGAGCGCGTGGAACGTCGATACCTGCAGCGATTCGGAAGCCTCACGCGAAATCAGCTTGCCGACTCGCTCGCGCATCTCCTTCGCAGCTTTATTGGTGAAAGTGATCGCCGCGACCGCTTCGGGACGATGACCGCTGCGCAATAGGTGCGCGATTTTTTCGGTAATCACCCGGGTCTTGCCTGAACCCGCACCGGCAAGCACGAGCAGCGGACCATCGCAATAGGCGACGGCGTCGCGTTGGGCAGAATTGAGACTCATGGGGCGACCGGAAAGCGGGCCCGAATTCTAGCCCGGCAGCGCCGCGCGGCGCTGCTAAAATCATCGGCCCGATTCCAAGCATGCAGCAATGGCCAAGCTCTATTTCTATTACTCGGCGATGAACGCTGGCAAGACCACGACCTTGTTGCAATCAGCGCACAACTACCACGAGCGCGGCATGCGCACGCTGATTCTCACGCCCAAGCTCGACGACCGCTATGGCCGTGGTGTGGTGCAGTCGCGTATCGGCCTGAAGGCGAATGGCGTCATCTTCGAACGCGATGACGATCTGCTGCAACTGGTCAGCGACGACATCAGCGCCGATGGGCCGCTGCACTGTGTACTGACCGATGAGTCGCAATTCCTGAGCAAGGCGCAGGTCTGGCAACTGACCGATGTTGTCGACCAACTGAATATTCCGGTGCTGTCCTACGGACTGCGCACAGACTTTCAAGGCGAGTTATTCGAGGGCAGCCGATACCTTTTGGCCTGGGCCGACTCGATCACCGAAATCAAGACCATCTGCCACACCGGTCGCAAAGCCACCATGGTGGTGCGCGTTGACGAACATGGCCGCGCCCTGACTCAGGGCGCACAAGTCGAGATCGGTGGGAACGACCGCTACGTGTCGGTGTCTCGTGCCGAGTTCAAGCGCGTGTTCCGTGGCGAAGCCGAAATACCGCTGAAGCAGGCAGAATTGCCCCTCTGATCCGGAAACGCGTACGGCCCCGAAGGGCCGTCGCGGTTAAACCGTTGAGCAATCGGATCAGGCGACAAACAACGCGCGGATCTTCTTGAACGCATTCGCTTCGATCTGACGGATGCGCTCGGCCGACACGCCGTATTCATCAGCCAGTTCCTGCAGCGTTGCCTTGCTGTCGGCGAGCCAGCGGCGGTTGACGATATCGCGCGAACGCTGATCGAGCTTCTCCATACCATCGCGCAACACGTCAACCTGATGATCACCGGTGTCCTGTGCGAGCAAGGCTTCGTCCGGACTGGCCGAATGATCCGCCAGGAACGCGACCGGCGACGGACGCGCATGCTCGTCGTCCTCGTTCGCTGGCGCGTCGAAGCCGATGTCGCGGCCATTCAGACGCGATTCCATCTCGCGCACGTCGGACGGATCGACTTTCAATTCGCGCGCGACCGTATTCACTTCCTCGTTGTTCATCCAGCCTAGGCGCTTCTTCGACCGGCGCAGGTTGAAGAACAACTTGCGCTGCGCTTTGGTCGTTGCGACCTTGACGATGCGCCAGTTCTTCAGGATGAACTCGTGCATTTCGGCCTTGATCCAGTGCACCGCGAAGGACACCAGACGCACACCGTGCTCGGGGTCGAAGCGCTTCACCGCCTTCATCAGGCCGATATTGCCTTCCTGGATCAGGTCGGCCATGCCGAGGCCGTAGCCTTGATAGCCGCGCGCGACATGCACGACAAAACGCAGGTGCGCCATAATTAGTTGCTTGGCGGCAGCGACGTCATTGTCGAGGCGCACGCGCCACGCCAAATCCTGCTCTTCGGTCGCTTCCAGCATCGGGAAACGGTTGACGGTGCCGATATAGGCGTCAAGCGAGCCCAGCGCGCTGGGAATCGGGAAATTGCTGGTGGTCAATGCTTGGGACATCGGATCCTCCTTTGGGACGCGAGTTTAGCAGTCGGGCATATAGAGTGCTAACTGGGCCCAAAAGTTCAATTTTCAAGCCGTTGATTTTCAAACAGTTGACGAAAGGTCAAGAGGTTGGCACGGCCCCGAAGCCGCGGTCAGCGACACGGGGATTCGGCGTAATGGCGCGCCGGCCGACTCACGCTGGCTTCTGCTTCGGCCATATCTGCCTTCCCGGCAACAAGTTGAATTCCGTCTCGCGACTAGGTCAATATCTGCTTGTTGAATATTCGAGGTTTCGCCGGATGACCGCTCAAGCCCTGGAACGGATCACCTACCTCGGAAAGCGCTACTCGTTGCGTTCTCTGCCGTTGGATTCCTACTTCAGCGACGCACACCCAAAGCCTGATTTCGGCGCTATCACGCTTTCGTTTTGCAGCGCTTGCTGGCGGGGTTACGTCGGATCTTGGGAGATCGACGGCGACCAATTGCTTCTCATCGATATCCTGCTGCCTTTTTCAGAATCCGAGCAGAGCCTGCTCCACCTCGTGTCAGCACAAAAACCACCGATCGTGGCGAATTGGTACACCGGTGAATTGCGATTACAGAAGGGCGAACCATTGCGATACGATTTTGATTGGAGCGCCATCTACGAAGAGGAAATCGTCTTCAATGTCGAACGTGGCGTGATCGTGAGCTCGCACATCGTTGATCATCGTCTTGAACCGCCAAGCCCCGTCTGAACTGCAGCACGCCAACCCGGTTCGCTACGTGTCGTCGCAGGCCAGGCGGAAGTGTCGCTGTTGGCCTCGATCGATTTTTCGGAAGTGTTGACGCAAGGCATGCTGTCGTTATTGCTCTTCGCTGGCGCAATGCATGTTGATCTGCGCGAACTACGCGCCTTTCGGTGGCAGGTGGACATGCTCGCAATTGCCGGCACGCTGATTTCGACCGCCCTTGTCGGTCTGTCCGTTTGGCACCAGCCGCCGAACTTCGGGCTGACTCTGCCGCTGATTCATTGCCTGATCTTCGGTGCACCGATTTCGCCCACCGGCCCGATCGCCGCGATCGGCATTCTCAAGTCGGCCGGGGCACCGAAAAGTCTTGAGTTGGTGATCTCGGGCGAATCCTTGTTCAATGATGCCATCGACGCGTGCTTGCCGCAGGGTCGCCGCGGATGCTTGACCACGTGATGTTGTTAATGCGCACAGTGGTGCAGCAATTGGCGCTAGTGGCATGGTGCCTGCTGCTATTCGCGTCGTCGCCGCTGCGGGCACTGGACGCAGACCGGCCGCTGAACACGTTTACCTTGAGCCACTGGAACGGCAGCAGTGGTCTCGCCCATAACATGGTGATCGCCATCGCCCAAACGCCCGATGGCTATCTGTGGCTAGCCGGTTTCGAGGGTCTTTCGAGATTCAACGGTACCGAGTTCGTGGTTTTCGACAACAACACTTTGCCGCTGGCGGACGCCAATGGCATCCGCGCACTGACCGTGGACAGCGATGGCCGGCTCTGGGTCAGCAGTGCGCGCTCCGGTTTGCTGGCATACGAAGCGCAAGGCTGGCAGCACTTCGGCAGCGCACAAGGCCAGCCGTTCGAGCAATTGATCGGCGTCGAAGCCAGTAGCGATGGTTGGCTGTGGCTGATCGGCGAGGAGAGCGGTATCGCGCGTTGGCGACCGGACCGCCCGGCCATTCTGGTTGATCACCGCAACGGTCTGGGCCATGACAATGTTTATGTGACCCTCGCCGATGGTGCGGGTGGTGTCTATGCCGGAACGGCGGCCGGCCTAGATCATGTCACCGCGGCAGGTCAGGTCAGTCCGTGGGGCAGCCAGCACGGCCTTCCGCCGGGACCAGTGCGTAGCCTGCGGCGCGCACCCAACGGTGAACTGGCCGTCACTGTGGCCGGACGAGTCGGCTGGATCAGTGACCAAGGGTTTCGCCCGCTGACCGGTGATCAGGTCCCGACCACCGCGCAGTTGCTGCTTTATGACAGCGACGGCAGTCTGCTGATCGGCACCACTGACCAAGGGCTTTGGCGCGTAGGCGCGCATGGTATCGATCAACTCGACCGTCGCCACGGGCTGCGCGGCAATCGCGTGGTATCGCTCTTGGAAGATCGTGAGGGCAGCGTCTGGATTGGGTCATCGGATGGCCTCTATCAGTTGCGCGACCTGCAATTCACGACGATCGATCGTCGCCACGACATCGGCGAAGGTTATGTCCGTGCGTTGTGGGAGCATCCGGCCGGCGTGCTCTGGATCGGCAGCACCGATGGTCTCTACCGCCGCGACGGCGAAACGGTCACGCGCTTCGGTCGCGACAACGGGCTGCCCAGCGATTCGATCGTGTCTCTGACTTACTCGCCGCAGCTCGGCCTGCTCGCCGGCACCTTTGGCGCCGGCATCGGGCGTATCGTCGGCGATCGCGTCGAGCCGGTGCCGGGAACGCAACCACTCGCTGCACTACAGATCCGTGCATTGCTGACGCGCGCCGACGACAGCCTGTGGATGGCCAGCAATAGCGGGCTGTTTCGTCTTGTCGGTGGGCAACTAACGCGTTTCGATCGCGACCAGGGATTGCCGCGTGATTTCGCGATGGCATTGACTGAAGATCACTTCGGCCACCTGTGGGTAGGCACCTCCGGTGGTCTGGCACGCCTTGAAGGTGAGCGCTTCGAAGCCTTCAGCAAGGCGCAAGGACTCAACGCGGAAGACGTATTTAGTATCCACAGCCAGCCATCCGGTGAGCTCTGGATCGGCAGTAACCGTGGGCTCAAACGTTTTGTCGACGGTCACTTCGAGGATATCGTCGGCAATGATTCCGCGTTCAACAACAGTCTGTTCCAGATTCTCGAAGATGCGCAGGGAAGCCTGTGGATCAGCAGCAACCGCGGCATCTTCCTGCTGCCGGCGGCAGAAGTTGCAGCGGTAAGGGCCGGCCGCAGTGGACCGGTGCAGGTACAGCGCTTCGACCGCAGTGATGGGTTGACCAGTGAGCAAGCCAATGGTGCTTCGCAGCCCGCCGGTATCCGCCTTGCCGACGACAGCCTGCGTTTCGCCACCGCCGAAGGTGTCGCGGCAGTCACTCCGACGCGGCACTATCCACGCCGCCCAATGCGCGTCGACCCGGTGATTGAAGGCGTCTACGCGGATGGCACACACATTGCCACGACCGCAGGCGGGATGCTGGCGGCCGGCATTCGGCGGCTGGAGTTCCACTATGTCGGCTTGAGCCTGCTGTCGCCCGAACGCGTGCGTTACCGTCATCGTTTGCTCGGTTTCGACGATCAATGGGTCGATGCCGGCAGTCAACTTGTGGCCGGCTACACCAATTTGGCACCGGGGCCCTATCGCTTTGAGGTCGAGGCCAGCAGCGGTAGTGTCATCCGGGTAAAGGACTTCGAGTTTGCAATCGCGCCACTGTGGTGGCAGCGCCGCGCTGTTCAGGCGTTTGTGGGCGTGCTGATCGTGTTGCTGCTGGCAGCGACGTGGCGTAAGCGCACGACACAGTTGCTGCACCGCAGCCACGAACTGGAGCGCTTGGTGGCGGTGCGCACGCGCGATCTGCAGACCAAGGCGCTAGAACTGGCGCAGGCAGATCAGGAGAAGGGAGCGCTGGTCGAACGTCTCCGTGAACAATCCGAGGCGTTCGAGCGTCAGGCGCGCGAAGACTGGCTCACCGGATTGCCCAATCGTCGTGCTTTCGAGGAGTTACTGCAGCAGCAATTCGCTGCGGCGCATGCGAATTCGGGGCGCCTAAGCGTGGCGATTGCCGATATCGACCATTTCAAAGACATCAACGACCGTCATTCGCATGCAACCGGTGATCGCGTGTTGACCGCCGTCGCTGAGGAGTTACGCACGGGTGCCGGGCCGGACACCCTGATCGCACGCTGGGGTGGAGAGGAGTTCGTGCTGCTGTTCCCTGGTTGCGATCGCGACCAAGCCGTGTCGCGCTGCGACTCCCTCCGCAACGCCATCGCCATGCGCCAGCCGTTCTTCGCCAACGGTGTGCCTGAACACGTGACCCTGAGCTTCGGAGTCGCCGAGTTCGACGCCGAGCACGATCGTCCGGAGCATCTGCTGAGCGAGGCCGACCAGCATCTGTATCAGGCCAAGAGCGCCGGCCGCAATTGCATTCGCTGAGGCGACGCAACGCCGTCAAAATTCGCGGCCGATCACGCCCGGTCCAAGTCCTGAACCTGCCAGCGTTCGCTGGCATAGACGGCCAAGGGCAGCTCCAACGTCCACGGTGCGGCGGTGGTTGCGATGCCGAGATGAAACGCCGCGGTCGTGAGCAGATGGACATCGGCATCGGCGCCGATCGCAGGTTGCATGGCCACTGCCGCCAGGCGCTCCGGCAGCGCGCTGCCATGGTCACGCTTGATCCACGCCTCTTTGGCCACCCAGCGCTGCAGCAAGGTGTCGGTATCGAGCACGCCCTCGGTTTCGCCGGCCGCCAGTAACAATGGTTCGAAACGATGCAGGGCGGCGCGCGGTCGGCGTTGTTCAAGATCGATGCCGATCGCCTGATCGGCGACAGCCGCAGCAACCCAGTCGCCGCTGTGGCTGAGCGAAAGCAGGAGCGTCGCCTCATGGTCGATCACGGCCGGCGGCAGGCTGCGGCGTTGTTGCAGCAACCAGTCGGTGGGCGCGCCGCCCGAGTGCGCGGCGAGTACCGCGCGCGCCAACCAGTGCCCGGCCAGATACTGCCGGCGTCGCGGCTCGACATGCAGTTCGGCCAGACGCTCGCTTTCCGAAGGCGACAACCAGGACGGCAGATCGGCCGGCGCACGCGCCAGCACGTCGTTGATGCCGGCGACCTGCAACCGCATCGTGCTCATGCTCGGGCTTCGCCCGCGACGATGCGCACACCGATGTCGTTGGCCTCGTAGATGCGCTGGCCATCGACCCAGAGGCTGGCATCGGCGAACGCATACTCACCGCGCTCGTCACGACCGCGCGCGGTGATCTCGAGCGTCGTCTGTACACGATGATGCTGCGGCAACACCTGTCCACGGTATTTCCAACTGTGCATCGGGCCGGTGGCGACGGTTTCGAAGCGCGGCGCGACCAGGTCGATTCCGGCGCCTTCATGCAACAGGAACGCTTGCAGTGCCTGCAACATCGCTTCCAACCCCAGCGATCCCGGCTGCACCGGGTCTTGGAAGAAATGCGCCTTGAAAAACCATTCGTCCGGATCGACCTCTTTGACTGCGCGCAACTGGCCAAGGCCTGCGCTTCCAGCGGTCGGCCAAACGCCTTCGATACGATCGATCATGCGCAACATCGAGCCCGCGAGGCGCAGTGTTGGATGCGCGAAGAATGCCGCTGGTTCAGCATCGAGATCGATCTCCGCATTGCTCACGCGCTCGAGCAAGTCGCGATCCTTCGGCGTGATCGGCAGCCCAGCCTGGGCGGCCAGCGCGGCCGGCGGAAAGAAACCGAAGACCGTTCGCAACTCGTACACCGCGCGACCATCAAGGCTGCAGTTCACGACGAAGGTCTCGATAATCATGCCGGCCGTGGCCGACACCGCGGTCAGCTCGACTTCCGTGCGCAATGTGCCGGCACCAGCGCCGAGTTCGGCCAGCACGCGGCCCTCGCCATCGAGGTTGCGGAAACCGAGCTCGCTGTCGACCGTCAGCGCCGACCCGACGTAACTCGACAACCAGCCGCAAGGCTGCAGCGCCGCTTCCAGCAACACCGCGAATGGCATGTGCCGGCTACCGTTCTGGTCGAGGTACCAGACATCGTCCGGCACATCGTATTCGGCGACGACACGCGCACCCGCCTGCATTACACCGATCGGCCCGTGGATTTCGGCAATGCGGCTGATGAAGTGATAGGGCGGACTTGGTAGTCGCGCGACCCGCGTCGGGCCGTCGAAACGCCGGTACATCGGCCCGAATGCCGCGGACGGACGACCGAGCGCGCAAGCCAACAGGCTGCTGCGATCGAACCGGAAACCGTCGACGATGGGCGCCCGCATGTCTGAATTCGATTCGGCTGCAGAAAGACGAGCTGCGACATCGCTGTCCTCAAGCGGCCAGTCCGGCACCAACTGCAGCGCGACACGGCGGGCATGAAACGCCTTGAGGCCATCAACCGTACACAGCAAGTCGGCGTACAGGGTCGGCTCGGGGCCGGCGCTGCGTTCTTCGACGAAGACCTCGGTCACCAGCAGCTTCGAATCAGGGATGACTTGTCCGCGACACTGCAACCGATACGCCAGTTCCGGAACCGGTTGGAAGCGCCAACCATCGCGCTTCAGCGTGTAACCGAGTGCGGCAAGCTGGATCGCCATCGCCTGCAAACAGGCTTCGAACATCAAGGTGCCCGGCATGCACGGATCGTTCTTGAAGTGGCCGTCGAAGAACCACTGATCCGGCGTGATGTCGAGTTCGGCGCGCAGGTAGCCGCGCTGCCATGGCCCGCCGTCGGGTTCGAGATGGGTGATGCGATCGAGCAGCAGCATGCGGCTACCGGCAATTGTCGGCGTTCGCGTATGCGTCGACGCGAACTCGAAACCTGGACCGAAGCACGCGAACGCATCACCGGCCGCGAAGGCTTCGATCTGGGTCCGCGAAAGATGGCTACGCGTGCACACCACCGCTGGCGGATCGAACTGCGGTGCAGCGACGATGTCTTGAGATTCTGGCGTCCATAGGCAACCGGTGGATTCGGCCAGTTCGGCCGCCGTGAAGAACCCGGCCTGGCCCTTGCGTACCGACAACTGCGGACGATCGCCATTCATGCAGTCGTAGTGGAAAAACATCAGGCGTACATCGCCCTGTGCGGCATGGCCATCGAGCACGATGTCGAATGCGAGGGTGTCGTCGCGTCTTGGCAAGTCGCCGTGATAGGTCAGTTCACAACCGAGCAAACGATAGACGCGCTCGCCACGATTCAGCGCATCGACACCAAGCCAAGAAATCAGCATCAGGTCGGCCTGTCCGGCCTCGATCATGACCCCGGCCGGCATGCGCGCGTCATGCAGGTACCAGTCCTGACTGCCGACATCGGTCTCGCTGCAGATACGACCACGGCCCATGCTGCCGGCCTCGCCGTCGATACCGGTGACGCGATCTGCCAACAATAGCGGCGGCTTCGGCATACGCACTTGACGGTCGAAACGGTCCTGGCCGAGAAACTTGACGCCGAACAATTCCGAGATGCGACCGTCGGCGTGAATCAGGAGTTGTTCGCGGCTGAACTTGGGGCCGATCGGGCGCGATGACAGCGTCAGCGGCACGGCAACTGGCAGCGCGCTCGCTGTTGGCGCTGGCACTGGCAGCGGCGGCGACACGGGCTTGGCGGGTGGGTTGTTCGCCGCGAACGATGGCGGCGACGGCAGGGACCATTGCCCGATCGCCGCTGAACAGCAGTGCGTTGGCCTGCTGACGCAGGGCGAGAAATTGCTGATGTGCGCTCGCCTGCAAGGCGAGGAATTGCTGATGTGCTTCGGCCAACTGGGCGAGCTGCTGGCGCCGCGCAGCGAACATGGTGAGTGTCGATAACGTGCCACTCGCGGCGACTGCTGACACTGCCGGCACACGGACAACCGGCACCCTTACCGACGGCAACGACGGCGCCGCAGCCATGATCTGAATTGGCGCCGCCGGCACCGAGGCCGCTGGATGATGTGCGATCTGCACTGGCGGCCAGTGTGCCGGTAGTCGCAACGGTCGTTGCGCTGCCGGCAACGTCTGCGCCGGTGCGAGCAGGGCTTCGAAGCGTGCATGGTCCGCTGCGACGCCAGCCGCGACCAAGGCGGCAATCGCCGATATCGTCGCTTCGATGCCCTGCCCCTTGCGGTCAAGACTGACGATCAACGCCTCACGCTCGCCGAGAATCGCGCGGATCACGCGCGCAAATCCGCCCCCGGGGCCGTGTTCGATGAATACCCGCACGCCATCGTTCCATGCCTGCAGTACAACCGGGCGCAAGTCGAGACAACGATCGGCCTGTTCGAGAATGGCGCGAGCGCACGATTCGCGGTCGACCACGTAGGCACGACCGGATGCATTCGAATAGACACGTCCTGAACGTGGTGGATGCGCCTCACGTCGATGCAACTGCAGCCAGTCCGATGCCACCGCCGCCAACTCCGGGACATGCACCGCGAGCGGATAGTCCAGGCGCAGACAGCGTGCGCGGCCGATGCGCTCGATCGCGGTTGTACAGCCGGTCGCATCGCCGGCAATCAGGCATTCGGCATCACCATTGATGATCGCGATATGGACGTGGGCGAGATCGGCAATTGCGGCGCGCACCTCATCCAACGGTGCCGCGACGTTCCAGCTCGACCACTGCACCGGTCGCTGCCATTGCGCGGCGATGGACGCGAACGTGCCGCCGAGCCAGTGCGAGACAAGACGGCTTTCGTCCATCGCCGCCATCAGCGCATCCGGGTCGCGCCATACGCCAGCGGCGACCAGGGCATTGGTCTCGCCGGAGGAATATCCGAGCCAGGCATCGGCGACGATACCGAGCACGCCCGCACTCAGCTCGACGTGCAGCTGCGACAGCGCCGATGCACCCCATAACTGCTGGCGTACTGACGGTTCAACAACCTCTGCCGCGCACGCCCAGTCGAGCGCAGTTGCAAGTTTTTGGCTGCGCGTCGCCAGCGTATTCGCGAGCTGCGGTAACTGCGTCAACAGATCCGCGCCCATGCCGTGATAAGCCGCGCCAGCGCCGGCGAAGACAAATGCGATGTCGCCACCGATCGGTGCATCGCGATAGTGCACCGCCTGTCCGGCCGGCGCGCCGTCGCGCAAATGCGCGAGCGCGCGTTCGCGTACCGCCGCGAGTTCGTCGTCGCGTGCGACCAGCACCAGCCGCGCCGGACCATCGCCACCTTCTTGCTGCGCGATCACCGCGGCGACCACTGCGGCACGGTCAATGCCGGCGTAGAGATGCAACCGCGGTAGCGCCGCCTCGCCGCGCCGCGGTGTGGTCCACGATTCCTGCAGATGGATCGGCCGATCACCATCGCGCGGCAGACACACGCCGCGCGGCGTCGCACTGAGCCAGGCGCTGCCATCTGGCTGACGCCGATGATGCAGGCACAACGCCGCTGTCGCGAGTTCGAGCAGACCTTGGGCGGCACCGGCATTGCCGAGACGTGCGCGCAGACCGGTGACGATTGCATCAGCGACCTGCGCTTCACTGGTGATGTCATCGTCGGACACCAGTGCGTAGATGCGGTCGCCATCACGTTCGGCATCGGCCCGTCGTTTCAGCACCAGCGCGACCGCGGCATCGGCTGGATCGTTATTGCCAGCGGCAGCCGTGACGATTTCGCAGCACAGATCGACGGCACCGACCAGCGCCGCGTCGATCTCGTCGTTCGCCAACGCGCGACAGGCGATGCGCAGCGCCTGAAGTCCAGAGTCAGCGCCGGCCTGTACAGTGAACGCCGGTCCAGCCAAATCGAATTGGGCACTGATCCGGTTCGCCGGAATGTTCGGCATGCAGCCGATCACGCCGGCCGATTCAAGCGCAGCGATCACGCCATCGCGCATCGCCGATGTCGCGTTCAACATGCGCCAGCGCGTGCCGTAGCGTGCCACTTCGGCATCGGGTTCCATGCCGATCACCACCGCAGTGCGTTCGCGCGGCAATGCGCCGGCCTCGCACAAAGCTTCGCGCGCCACCTGCAAGATCGCCAACTGCTGCGGCAAGGTTTGTTCGAGATCACGCGGCGGGAAGCGCAGACCGGCTAGATCGAGTTCGATCGCCGTGATCGCGCCGCGACCGTCGTGATCACGCAATGAACTTCGCGCCGCAAATGCCGCACTGAACTGGGCACGATCGGTCGCGCTTCCGGCCATCACACCGAGCGCGGTGATGGCGTACTGCCCGGAGTGAACACCGGGGAGGCCGTCGTCGAGACTCGGATCGCTCTCGGAAAGAATCAGATGTGCGTTGTTGCCACCGAAGCCGAACGCCGAGATCGCAGCTACCCGCGGCGACTGCGCTGACCAGGGTTCTGCGGCCTGCAACACGCGGAATGGCGTCTCTGCCAGCGCCGGTGTCGGCGGCTCGGCGTGCAGGCTGGGCGGACGCACGCCGGCGCGCATCGCCTCGATCAATTTGATGACACCGGCCGCACCGGCGACGGTGATCAGGTGTCCAAGGTTGGATTTCAACGATCCGATCGGCAAGCCATCGATGTCACTGAAGACGTCGCTGCTGCTGCGCAGTTCGGTGGCATCGCCCACGGGCGTGCCGGTCGCATGGCATTCGAGCAGCGACACCGCAGATGGCGCGAGACCGGCGGCGGCGTAGGCAGCACGGATAGCGCGCTGCTGCCCGCCGGCATCCGGCACCAGCAAGCCGCGACCGCGACCATCGTTCGACAAACCGATTCCGCGCACGATGCGTGGATGGTGTCGCCATCGCGGCGCGCGTCGGCGAGGCGTTTTAACGCCAGCATCGCGCAGCCTTCGGCCGGTATCAGACCATCGGCATCGCGATGGAACGGTCGTGACTGGCCGCTTCGGCTTAATGCATTCAGCGCCGAGAAACCGATGTGCAAAAACAGATCATCGGCACGCTGCACCGCGCCCGCCAACATCAAGTCGACGCTGCCCTCGTGCAAGCGATCGCAGGCAAGCTTGATCGCGTACAGCGAACTGGCACAAGCGGCATCAAGCGCATGACTGCCCGCATCGAGTGCCAGTGCTCGCGCAAGCAGGTCAGCGGCACCGCCACTCATCGCTCGGTTACGCGCATCGACACCGTGATCGCGGTGGCACCAGACCTGATCGGCAAATGCCGCCATCTGCTCGCTCGGAAAGCCGAGATGGCCAAACACCGCGCCAGTGCGGCCATGGGTGACGGTCTCAGCACGTGCAGCACGCGCACAATGCAGCAGCCAGTGTACGAGCGGATCGAGCCCGACGAGTTCCTGCGCCGGCACGGCAATCCATGCGGATGCCAGATCGCGTCGAAGCCTTCGACATAGCCGCCCCGGATCCGACCAGGCGCGGTCCGGTTGCGGCGCATCAGGCGTAACACAGCGCGTGCTCCGGCGCCAGCCGCCAGCGTCCGGCCGGGCCTGGCGGTGAGCAGATCGCGGCCATCCGAACGGCTGCCCACAAGGCCTCGGGACTCAACGCACCGGGCAAGACACAGGCGCGTCCGACGATGGCAATCGGAGCGAAGCGCACGCTCAGGCCTGCGTCAGTGCGTGGTTGTGCACACCGAGCAGATCGGCGACTCGACGGCCGTGGGCATCGACAAAGTAGATGTCGGTCGTCACCGCTGTGGCGCCGACCTGGCGTCGCAATGCGGTCGCTGTGATCGGGCCAACGCCGGGCTCGCCGCCGTAGCTGCAGACACGATCGATCGCGGTCGGCAGATTCGGCCCACCGAGCATGCGCTGACCATAAAGAACCGCGAGCTGCATGCCGCCATCGAGTGCGGCGACATCAAGTTGCCAGCCCTGTTGTGGCCACGCCGCCGCATGCACACCACGCACGCGCGCAGCGACACCGTCATCCGAAATCCCCTGCATCTGCTCGATCACCTCGAACTGGCCGCGATGGAACAGCAATTCCGGATAGGGTGCCGCGCCCGGCCAGGCATCGAGCACTGGCAGCGGCGCTTCACCGTCCGCCAGCGCCGGCATTGCGTGCAACGCCGCACGCGCGCTGTAGCGCGGTCGCCCGGTCACGTCGCGTAACAGCATTTGCAACTCGGCGGTTGCAGCGCCGCGCAGCGCCTGAGCTTCAATGCGGAAGCGGTCACCGCCGTTCTCGAAGCCATCAAGGCGGATGCCCTTCAACACTTTCAAGTCATGCAGTGCGGTCACGACCAACCCAGGGCGGAAACTGCACGCGGCACGCGTCAGCCATTCCGCGACAAGTACGACCGGGACCACTGGCGCGCCATCGACGGCATGGCCTTCGAGCCACGCGTGACTGGCGCGCTGCACCGAGAGTTCGAGTGCATCAATGCGCTGCTCGGCACCGTCAAATAACAGCGCTTCGGCGCGCGGTTCGCCACCAAGCACGAGTTCGACGCCAGCGTCGCCAGCGTCGGCCATCTCGTCAGCGAACATGCATGCACCGCGCCCGAGTGGAATCATCGGCACGCCCAGTTCGGCGAAACGTGCCTTCAGATGCGGCGAGACCATGCCGCCTTCCCAGGCCCCCATCCGAGCGCCTTCACGCGCAGGCCAGGACGCCGGCGCGCTTCAGCGGCTGCAACCTTGGCGATCACCTCGTTCGCCATCGCATAGTCGGCCTGTCCGGTATTGCCGCAGCGCGCCGACACCGACGAAAACACGCAGAGCAGCTTCAGCGGATCATCCAGCGTTGCCGCAAGCAATGCCTGCAACCCACGCACCTTGGTATCGAAAACGTGTCGGAACTGCGCGTCGGTCTTGTCGGCGATGCGCTTGTCGGCAAGTACGCCGGCAGCGTGCACGACGCCGCGGATCGGTCCCCAGTCGGCGCGCACCTCGGCAAGCGTGGCCGCGAGCGCTGCCGTGTTCTCGACCGCGACGGTGCAGTAGCGCACTTCGCTGCCGGCTGCCTGCAACGATGCCAATGTCGCGCGAATCTCGCGCTGTGCCAGCAGTTGCTGGACACGCGACAGCAATGCCGCCGGTGTGAGTTGTTCGCCAGCAGCGAGTGCAGCGCTGAACAGCACGCGCTTGAGGCCGGCTTCGTCGCTGATACCGCGACAGGCAACGGGTTCATCATGCAAGGGCGTGCGGCCGAGCAATACGAAGCGCGCACGCACACGCCCGGCCCACGCCTGTAGACAGGCTGCGGTGACGCCGCGAGCACCGCCAGAGACCACGATGACATCGCCGTCATTGATCACTGGCGCACTGGCATCGACGCTTCGTGCGACGCTGCGCAAGCTGTAACGACCACCAACAGCAGGCAGCGCGATCTCGATCTCACCGCCGCCTTCGAGCAGCTCATCGGTGATCGCTTGCGCGATCTGCGCCGGCGAGCGTCCTTCCTGCTGTAGGTCGATCGCCTTGAGGCAGGCTTGTGGCCACTCGAGTGCTGCGGTTTTCAGCAACGCCGGCATTCCGCTGAGCCACTCGCGATCCGCAGGCACCGCATCCATAGCGAAGGCACCGCCACTATCTTGTACGGTCACGAACAGCCCGCCACCCTGCTGCAGGCGCGGTGCCAGCGCGCGCGCCAGACGGAATGCGTCACGGTTCACTGCCATCGCATCATCGGCATCGCGAATCTTGCGCAGACCGCCGAGGAAGATGCAGGCAGTGGACGATTCCGGCAAGGCCGACACGGCGAGCGCCTGAACGCCGCGCGCACGCAAGGTCTCAGCGAGCAAGGGTGCGATCGTGTCGTCGCCAGTGATATGCACGCGCAGGCCGGACAACAGTCCCGGCAGTGCAAATCCGGTGGGCGCTGCCGCGATCAATTGCAGCGCGTAACGGCCGAGTTCTGGCTGCTCCTGCGGAGGTGGCGACGGCGATGCCGGTGGCGGTGATACCGGTGCCGACCGCGCGCTCGTCACTGCGACGGCGCTAACGGCGGATGCACCGAGGTAGTCAACGATCTCGCGCAAACTGTGCAGTGCGCTCAGTCGCGCCCGATCCACCTTGGGCAACGTCGGTGCGCGTTCGTCGACTGCCGCCAGAATTTCGACACGCTTGATCGAATCGATGCCGAGATCGCCTTCGAGGTCCATGTCGAGATTCAACATATCGACCGGATAACCCGTCTTCTCGGAAACGATCGCCATCAGCAGCGCCGGCAGATCGACACTCGCCGGTGCCGACAGCGCGCTCGTCACTGCGACGGCGCTAACGGCGGATGCACCGAGGTAGTCAACGATCTCGCGCAAACTGTGCAGTGCGCTCAGTCGCGCCCGATCCACCTTGGGCAACGTCGGTGCGCGTTCGTCGACTGCCGCCAAGATTTCGACACGCTTGATCGAATCGATGCCGAGATCGCCTTCGAGGTCCATGTCGAGATTCAACATATCGACCGGATAACCCGTCTTTTCGGAAACGATCGCCATCAGCAGCGCCGGCAGATCGACAGCACGCGGCGCAAGCACCTGTGACTGCGGCAGCGCTATAGCGGTTGGCGGCGATGATGGCGATGAAGGCAACGATGCCGTGCTCGTCGTCTTCGCCACAGCAGTCGTCGTTGTCGTCTCGACCACAGCGGCGACAGCGGTCGGTATCACGACCATCGGCACGCCGCCGCTCAATCCGAGCAAAGCCGATTCGGCCAACTTCAGATACGCCGCATGGCTCTCGGCCATCGTGCGCTGGAAAGCCGCGTGTGCGGCGGCGGTCTGCTGCTGACTTTCCTGAAAGGCGACAAGCCACGCATCGCTAGGCGGGTTCTGAGCGTGCATGTTTTGGGTCCCTACGACGGCGCCGGGGGTCGCCGGCGTCTGACTGATGGTGAATGCGGCACGCGCTGGATTCGGTGGCGGAATCTCGCGCGGATCGGTCGGCGGATACGGCTTGCCATAGTTACTACCGCTGATCGCCACAGCGAGCTTGGCGGCGCTGGCGGTCGCCGGCGGTCGGCGTGTGTCTGCGAACAAGCGCGCCGCTTGCATCGATGTACCGCCAGCGGCGAGGCGTGCGAGTCCGATCAGCAGCGATTCGACGCCATCGCGACCCTTGCGATCAAGCGCGATCGTGCGATGCGAGCGATCGCCGAGAATCGCGCCGACCAGTCCGCTCAGCACGCCACCGGGACCAACTTCAACGAAGCTGCGCACACCATCGGCGTACAGCGCCTCGATCATGTCAACGAAGCGCACCGGATTCGCAATCTGCGCGGCCAGTTGTGCCGACATCGCTGCGACGTCGTTCGGGAAACAGGCGCCACTGGCATTGCCGTAAACCGGCATCGTCAATGATGCGATTGGCAGCGTCTTCAGTGCCTGTGCAAATGCGTCGCTGCACGATGCAACCAACGGCGAATGGAATGCGCTCGCCACCGGCAAGCGACGGAACGCGAGACCTTGTTGCTGCAAGATCGTCTCGAACGTGGTGATCGCGGCAAGTGCACCGGATACGACCACCTGATTCAGTGCATTGTGGTTGGCAACGACAAGGTCCGGTGCATGCTTGGCAAGCAATGCGTGTACGCGATCGATATCCACGCTTACGGCGGTCATCGCGCCGCTACTGATCGCGGCGGCGGCGCTCATCAGCTCACCGCGCCGGCGCGCGATCTGCACTACGGTCGGCGCATCGAAGGCTCCGCCGGCGTGCAGCGCAACCACTTCACCGAAGCTGTGTCCGCCATGGGCATCGGCACCGACGCCGAGTTAGCGCAACTGTGCGAGCAGGGCGGCCGCGTGCGCACCAAGCGCCGGCTGTGCCCATTCAGTGCGGGTCAGCGTGTCTTGCTGCCGTTGTC
This sequence comes from Rhodanobacteraceae bacterium, assembly GCA_016708465.1. Lineage (GTDB taxonomy): Bacteria > Pseudomonadota > Gammaproteobacteria > Xanthomonadales > Ahniellaceae > JADKHK01. The sequence goes on along the minus strand of JADJFT010000005.1, from coordinate 79,660 downwards.
GCGTCGCGTCGTCGAAGGCTGGGCGCGGAAACATCACCTCGTGCAGGCGCACGTCGCCATCCATCGGTAAATCTGCAGCGGCATCGAACACACGCCGCGCGGCTTCGAATTGCATGGCGATTGCCGCACCCATGCCCAGGTATTGGCTGCCTTGGCCGGGGAACAGGAACGCGACCTTTTCCACCGCTGCACCGACGCCATAACTGCTGCCGTCGGCTAAATCGAAGCGCTGATCGGGCTGCGCGACGATGCGCGCACGTGCCGCCAGCAGTCGTTGTTGCAAGAGTGCTCGCGTCGCCGCGACCACGGCGAAACGGTGCGCTGGATGACGAAGCGCATCGAAGGCGATGCGACTGTCATGCGCGATGCACGCGAGCGGCGCGGTGCTCGCGAGCATGGCGTCCATCAATGGCAGTAACTCGGCTGCGGTGGCCGCGCCAAGTAGCACCAGATCGCACGACTGCGTTGCCAGACGCTCGGCCTTTGCGCCCGGCCCGAGGTATTCCTCCAGCGTCACATGGAAATTCGAGCCACCGAAGCCGAACGCACTCACCGCCGCGCGGCGCGGATGATCACTAGCGCGAATCCATGGACGTGTCTCGGTGTTGAGGTAGAACGGGCTGTCGGCAATCGCGAGGTTCGGATTCGGTGCGGCGACCTTGATCGTCGGCGGCAGCACTTTGTGATGCAGGGCCATGACTGTCTTGAACAAGCCGGCCGCACCCGCCGCTGCCTTGGTGTGCCCGATCTGGCTCTTGACCGAACCAAGCGCACACCACTGGCGCGCACCATCGCCGTTGGCAGCGAACACCTGGCGGAGTCCATCGAACTCTGCGGCGTCGCCGGCCTTGGTTCCGGTACCGTGAGCTTCCACCATTTCGACCGTTTCCGGACCATAGCCGGCGGCCGCATAGGCGCGCGCCAATGTGCGCGCCTGACCAGCGGCGACTGGCGCATAGACCGACTTTGCACGACCGTCGGACCCGCTGCCGATGCCGCGCAGCACCGCATAGATGCGATCACCATCGCGCTCGGCATCGTCGAGCCGCTTGAGTGCAACCATGCCCAGTCCTTCGCCAAGCATGGTGCCATCGGCTTGATCGCTAAACGGGCGGCAATCACCGCTCGGCGACAATGCCGGCGTCTTCGAAAAACACATGTACATGAAGATGTCGTTCAAGGTATCGACACCACCAGCAATGGCCATGTCGCTGTGACCGAGCACGAGTTCGTTGACCGCCATCGACAACGCACTGAACGTCGACGCGCAGGCCGCGTCGGTGACGCAGTTGGTACCGCCGAGATTCAGCCGATTCGCGATGCGCCCGGCGACGACATTGCCGAGCAGACCCGGAAAACTTGCTTCTTGCCATGGCACGTAATGCCCGGCGATACGGTCGCAGGCGCGCTGCACCTCATCTTCCGGCAGCCCGCTTTCGCGCAACGCCTTGACCCACACCGGACGCTGCAGGCGCGACACCATCGAGAACAATAGCTCCTGCGCCGAAGTCACCCCGAGGATCACCGAAATGCGCGAACGGTCGATGCTGGCGATCTGGTCGCGCGCCGCGTCTTCGAGCACTGCCTGCGCGACGATCAGTGCCAGCAGTTGCGAGGTATCGGTCGCCGATAGCGTCGCTGGCGGAATGCCGAAGCCGAGGGCGTCGAAGTCGATCGGCGACAGAAACCCACCGCGACGTGCATAGGTCTTGTCGGGCGCAGACGGATCCGGGTCGTAATAGTCGTCGATGCGCCAATGGCTGGCCGGCACATCGCCGATCAGGTCGCGTCCAGCGAGGATGTCGTTCCAGAAGCCGGTTGCATCCTGTGAACCGGGGAACAGCGCACTGACGCCGACCACGGCGATCGCCGGGTGGCGTGAAGATCGATCGTTGCTCATGTCACCCTCGGTGCGCCTCAGGCCAGCGGGCGCGGACGGAAATCGAATGCGGCGGCCGGCACCGGCACGCCATAGCTGCGGAGTTGTAGTGCACGGGTGACCACGGTCGCACCTTCAAGCAAGTTGAGTGCGACCTGCGCCACCGTGCGCGCCTCTGGCGGATCGAGGAAACTGCCCTCGACCCAACGATTGAAAGCACCCATCGCCGGGCCACACCAGATTTGGTAATCGGACTCGCGATCCTCGACACCATCGATTGCCCAACGACTGGCGAGTCCGAGATACGAGCGGAACACCAGCGCCATCTGGTGCTTGGCATCACGGTCCGCGCGTTCGACCTGGGCCGGTTCGCGCTTCAACCAGAACGCGCGCGTCGACGCCCAAGCGCTGGCGTAGTCATTGCGTAGCATCTGTCGCTCAATGCGGTCGCGATCATCCTGCGGCATGGCGGCGAAGCTCGGATAGGCGCGATACAACTCATAGAGCTTGCGTGCGCGCGGTGCAAATAAAGTGCCGCGTTTCAGTACCTGCACCTCGACGCCCATCTCGAACATGTCGGCGGCCGGAGCCATGATCACGTCGGCCATGCCGGCTTTGGCCAACATTGCGCGGGCGCGTGGATGCAGACCGGCCTCGACGCAGGCTTGGTTCACCGAACCGGTTTGCACATAGGCCGCACCGAGTGCAAATGCTGCGGCGACGCTGTTCGGTGTGCCTAAACCACCGGCTGCACCGACGCGGATGATGCGCCCGTCGCCACGCTTCGCGACGATCTCATCGCGTAGGCGCAGAATGGTCGGCAGCAGCGCACCCAGCGGTCGATTGTCGGTATGGCCACCAGAATCGGATTCGCAGGTGAGGTCATCAGCAATCGGCAACTGCGCCGCGAGATCAGCTTCAGCGCGACTGAGGCGACCGGCATCAACCAAGGCATCGAGCATCTTCGCAGTCGGTGGTTCGAGGAAGCGTCGCGCCACTTCTTCGCGCGAAATTTTCGCAATGACGTGGTTGCGACGCTGGATGCGGCCATCGCCGTCGCGCTGCAGGCCGCTTGCGGCATAGCGCACGATCGCAGGCGACATCGCCATGAAGGCGCTTGCCTCGACACATCGGACGCCGCGGCGCAAATACAGATCGACGATGGCGTCTTCCAGCGCTGGTTCGGCCGGGCTATGAATCAGGTTTGCGCCCCAAGCGGCAGCGAGCGGATCGAGCGCCGCAGCGATTGTGTTGATCGCGGCTTCGACACGCGCTGGCGCCAGACCGGCGGCACCGAACATGCCGAGCGCACCGATCTTGCCGAGTTCGATGACGAACGACGCGCTGGCAATGCCGTTCGCCATCGCACCGCCGACATACGGGTAGCGAGTGCCGTAGGTTTCCTGAAACGAACGATCACCGAGCCATTCCGGGTAGAGCGGCGGCAGCAGACCGAGCAGCGGCCAGTCTGCGCCATTCGTGCCGCTAGATAGAGCGCCGTCGCGGCCGACGCCGATGCCACCGTTATCGCCACGGACGATATACGCCGGCTGGCGTGGGGCATGGATGGCGTCGACCAGACCCGGCTCATCGAACACGGGCGCGGCTGCGCCTGCGATCCACGACAGCGAAGGCGCGGTCATCGCAGCGGTGGTGAGCGGGCGGGTCGTCGTCACGAAATTGGCACTCAGTGGCACTTTGTAGCCTAACAGCTATATCCTCTCGCCGATGAAAAAGCCACCGTCGCTGCTGCGAGAGCTGAAAAAAGATGCGACCCGACGCGCGCTGGTGAGGGCCGCGAACCAGCGTTTTCGCAGCGCCGGCTTTGCCGCCACCACCATCGACGAAATCTGCGCCGAAGCAGACGTCAGCCGCCGCACGTTTTTTCGTTACTTCGAGAACAAGGAAGCACTGGCCTTCCCGCATCGGGCGGAACGCTTGGAACGCTTCATGTCCTTGCTCGATGCCGCCCCACCGGGCGAAAGCCCGATTGCCAGTCTGCGCCGCATCGCCCAGCTATTCGCCGGTGAGCACACCGCGAACCGCGAACAGTTGATTGCGCAGCAACGTGTCATTGCCAGTTCTGCCGCACTGATCGCGGTCGAGAACGAAATCGACCGCGACTGGGAAGAGGCCATGTACCACTGTTTCGTGCGCCGACTCGGCGATAGCGATGGCGCCGAGTTGCGCGCCCGCGTGCTCGCCGGGGCCTGCATCGGCGTGATTCGCGCGACGATGCGCCACTGGTTTCACATCGGTGGCCACGCCGACCTCGGCCAACTCGGGCTGCAGGCACTTGATGCCCTGCAGGATCCATTGCCCGAAGCGACGCGGTGAGGTCAGCCGGGTCGTTCCCGCGTAGAGTGATACCAGCAATTCGTAGCGACTCTCGATCTAGGCACTCTTGTCGTCGCGTGGATCTTGCCCCGCTGCAAGCCCGGCGCCCTCGCGGCGACTGCCGAATGGATACATCAGACTCATGACGATGCTGGTGACCAGAATGGCGACGACCACACCGAGCGAGATGAAGGCCGGGATCTTGTAGAACTCGACGATCAGCATCTTGATGCCGACGAAAACCAAGACCAGCGCCAAACCATAGGTCAGCAGGTGGAAGCGGTCCTTCATGTCGGCGAGCAGAAAATACAGGGCGCGCAAACCGAGGATGGCGAAGATATTTGCCGTCATCACGATGAATGGATCTTCGGTGATGGCGAAGATCGCCGGGATCGAGTCGACTGCGAAAATCACGTCGGTGATGGCGATCAGGATGACCACGGCAAACAACGGCGTGTACCACCGTTTACCAGCGTCGACGAAGCTAAAGTCTTCACCACGAAAGCTTTTCGAGATCTTCAGATGTGCACGCATCCAGCGCAATACCGGGTTTTGTTCCAGATCCGGCGTCGCATCCGCGAACCACAGCATCTTGATACCGGTGACCAGCAAGAACAGGCCGAAAATGTAGAGGATCCAGTGGAACTTGGCGATCAACAGCGCGCCAAGCAAGATCATGATCGCGCGCAGCACGATGGCACCGATCACACCGATGATCAGCACGCGCTTCTGGAATTCGACCGGCACCGCGAAGTAGGTGAAGATCATCAAGAACACGAAGATGTTGTCGACCGACAATGATTTCTCGATCAGATAGCCGGTCAGGAACTCGCTCGCCTTGGCATTCGCCAACTCACGCCCACCGCTAGCGTCGAGATACCACCACAGGCCGACGCAGAAAATCATCGCGAAGGCGACCCAGACCAGCGACCAGCCGAGCGCTTCCTTGATTGAGACCTTGTGCGCCCCTTGGGCACGCATGACCACGAGGTCGACGATCAATGCGATCACCACAAAGGCGGCAAAGCCCGCCCACATCCACCATTCGCCAATCGACTGCATAACAACCTCCGACACTCAGCCACTGAATATCCGTCGTGACGGAATCGGAACGATGTCATCGACCCGGCCTCCGCACACAGCGGCCGAACCCGCGGCATTGCGCCACGCGTTCGGAACGGCCAAGGTCTTGCTCGCAGCGTTTGAACGCTGCCTGCGGGCCGGGAACCGACGGTTCCGTACTGACGATCACCGCAGCGGGAGCTACTCCCCTTGGAACACGCTCTGCCAAAAGCGCCAAAGCGCCAGCATTATCCGGCAAGTCGGTGGCGAGAATGTCAAGGAAGTGTCATTGCGGCCATTCCGGTGGTGACACAATGCGCCGCGTGGATACGCCCGAATGATGGGCAAGATGGAGAAAGTCGTGTCGATTGAACGCCTGGATGGCACCGGATTCAGCATCGAACTGGAGGATCGCGCGGGCTATTTGCGCGTGCTGGTGCGGGGTGACGAGGACTCGCAAGCGGTGTCGGTCGCCTACTGGACAATGATCGGCGTCGAGTGCAGTCGCCGCGGAACAACCGCAGTGCTGGTCGTCGAAGATTTGCCAGCGTGGCCGAACGTCCCTGCAGAAGTGTTCGAAGCGGTCACCGATGCCGCGGTCGCTGCCGGCCTGCGCGAGGTTCGTTGCGCCTTTGTCGACCAACATGAGGAAGTCGAAGCCAATGAGTACGGCATGATGATCGGCACCGAGAAAGGCCTCACGATCATGATGTTCTCGAATGAAAGCTACGCCGAGCACTGGTTGCGCTTTGGCTCGCCGAAGTCCGACAAGCGCCATAGCAATACCTGAATCCGCCTAGATCTGCGTCAGTGCAGCGCGCGGTGGCAATGACCAGTCGATCGGCGTGACCGCGCGTGCCGCAAGGTATGCGTTTGCAGCGGAAAAGTGGCCACTGCCGATGAAACCGCGATACGCCGATAGCGGCGATGGATGCGGTGCTTTCAATACCTTGTGTCGACGCCCGTCGATGGCCTTGCCCTTGGCTTGTGCGTAGCTGCCCCAGAGCAAGAAGACCAGTCCTTCGCGTTCCTCGTTTAAGCGCGCCACGACGGCATCGGTAAATCGTTCCCAGCCCTTGCCCTGATGCGAGCAAGCCAATCCACGTTCAACCGTCAGCACGGCATTGAGCAGCAGTACACCCTGCTTCGCCCACGGCATCAGCCAACCGTGATCAGGACGCGCCAAGCCGAGATCACGCCGGATTTCGGCGTAGATGTTGTCGAGCGAAGGCGGGATCGCCACGCCCGGCAGGACCGAAAAACTGAGGCCATGCGCCTGCCCAGGGCGGTGATAGGGATCTTGTCCCAAAACCACCACCTTGACCTGATCGAAGGGTGTGGCGTCGAGTGCCGCGAAGATATTCGCGCTCGCTGGAAAAATGGTTTTGCCGGCATGCTTCTCAGCGACCAGAAATTCGCGCAACGCCTGCATGTACGGCGCCTCGAACTCGGACATCAGCCGCGCCTTCCAGCCCGGCTCCAAGCGGGCGCTATCTGCGCTCACGCGCCAGCGGCTTGGGTCTTACGAAAATTCTTGCCGACGCGCAACTGGAACAGCAGCTTGGTGATCAGCAGGCGCTCTTCGACCGGCTTGCTGACCAGATCGTTCGCACCGGCACGCAACAGTGCTGCCTGATTGTTCGGATTGTCATCGGCGGTCATCACCAGAATCGGCAACTGCCCTTTCGTGTAGGCGTAAGGCCCACGCACGTGTTCGAGCAGTTCTTTGCCGGTCAGTCCACCCTTCAGGTAAACGTCGGTCAACACAATGTCCGCGCCCGGGCCGCCGGTTTGAACTTGCGCGGTATCGATCAAGGCCAGCGCATCTTCGACACTGACCACATGCGTAACTTTGAGTCCGTACTTCTCCAGCATGCGACGGGTCGCGAGCGCGACGACCTTGCTGTCTTCGACGTAAAGCACCTGGCCATCAGCCGACGACTGCGCACTGATGTAGCCACGGATGAATTCGCCGAGCGCCGAAAACCCCAGCGACTTATCGAAGTAATCGGTCACGTCGTCCGACATGCCGCGCGTTTCCAGCATCTCGGTGACGCTGCCGGACACGACGATGATCGGGATATAGGCCTGCGGCGTGTGTTCGCGGATATAACGCGCGAGCTCGAAGCCGCTCATGTCCGGCAAAGTCAGCGCCATCGTGACCAGATCGACCACGCCGGCTTCAAGGTGTTGTTTCGCCTGGGCGCCGGTCTCGCAGCTCATCACGACCACATTCGGCAACTCGGCCTTGAGCACTTGCTCGATCATGCGCCGCGCTACCTTCGATCCGTCGACCACCAGCACGCGCGGCTCGTCGCTCGCAATGTGGGAGGTGAGAACAGCATCCATGGGCGGTCAGTCGGCTCGGTCGGAAAGGAGTTGCAGCGTAGCGGCGACCAAGGCGCCAATCCAGCCCAACACCAAGCCGACCGCGAGTGCTGCCGCACTGGACGCGAGATTCGGCGTCGATAATCGGAAATCTGCGGCGTAGGTCACAGATAGCGCGGCCACCGGATCACGCACTGCCAAATGCACCGCCCACAGCAGCACGATCGCCGCAATCGCACCGAGTACGCCATACAACGCACCGCCATACAGAAATGGACGCCGCACATAGGCGTCGCTGCCACCGAGCAGCGAAACGATGCTGATTTCTTCGCGCCGAGCCATCACGTCGATGCGAATCGCATTGGCGATCAACAGCATCGCACCGACACCGAGCAAACCTGCAAGCACGTAAACGACACGCCGCAATAGCGAGAGGATCCGGTCGAGACGCTCACGCCAGACAGCATCGTGTTGAACCAAGTCAACGCCGGCGACGACCTCAAGCCGCGCCACCAGATCGCCCTGTTCAACCGCATCGGCCGGTGTGACCAGTGCGACCCACGGCAACGGGTTACGATCCAGCGCCGTCGCCGCCGCCTCGAATCCTGGCAACTGACGCAGATCGCTCAGTCCCTGCTCGGGTGTACGCCGCCGGATTGAAGCGATACCGGCGATTGCATGCAGCTCACGCATCGCGACATCGACTGCAGCACGGTCGAGCGCCGGGTCGAGAAAGACGGTGATGTCGCGCTGCTCATCCAGCGCACCGCCGACCTGGGCAAGATTGCGCACCGCATGATCGAGCAGCAAGGGCAGCGCCAGCGCCAGCCCGATCACCAGCACATTGACCATGCTGCCGATACGATGACCGCCGAGTTGCGACAGCGCGGCACGCAGCGCAGCGCGATGTTGTGCCAACCATTGCATCAGGCTTGTGCGCTCCAGCCCGCGGTTGCGCGCAACTCGAATGTTTGCGGGCTGCGACGGCGTTTCCTTGCCGGCTTTGGTTTTGCGGATACGCCGACTCATGCGCGCTGCCCCGGACGGAAATCGTCGATCAGCCGCCCCTTGTCCAGCACCAGCACGCGCTTCTTCATGCGCTGGATTAAATGCAGGTCGTGCGAGGCGACGAGGATCGTTGATCCGGTGTGCGCCAGCGCCACAAATAACTGCATGATCTCGCTGGCGAGCTGCGGATCGAGATTGCCGGTGGGTTCGTCGGCGACGATCAGCGCCGGGCGCGCGACGATCGCACGGGCGATGCCGACGCGTTGTTGTTCGCCGCCCGACAACATGCTGGGACGCACGCGATCACGCCCGCCGAGCCCCACCAGATCCAATGCTGCACGTACACGTTTTTGCAGCTCGGCGTGTTCGCAGCCGGCGATTTTCAATGGCAACGCAACATTGTCGGCGACACTACGATCTTCGAGCAGCCGGTAATCCTGAAACACCAGACCAAGCCGTTGTCGGTAAGCCGCGATACGGGCACCGCGGGTAGTCGCGAGATGCTCACCGTCGATCATGATCTGGCCGCGTGTCGGTCGTTCGATCAAGGCGAGCAGCTTGATCAGCGTGCTCTTGCCAGCACCGGAATGCCCGGTCACGAACACCATCTCACCGGTACCGATCTCGAATGCGATGTCGCTGAGCGCGTCGCCGCCGTTTGCATAGCGCTTGCTGACATTGTCGAAACGAATCATGCCCGGCCCACCAACGAGTTCAGCTCGAAGATGGGCAACAGGATGGCCAGAACGATCGCCAGTACCACTGCGCCGACCAGCAAGATCACCACCGGACCGAGAATCGCCGCAACCACCGATAGATGCGTGCGCACCTCACGCGATTGTTGCGCCGCTGCGGCTTCCAGCATGGTCGCAAGCTGGCCGCTTTTTTCGCCGCTGCCGATCAAGCGCAGCGCCACCGGTGGCATCGCTTTGTGTTCGCCGAGGGCGCGCGCCAGCGTCGCGCCTTCGCGCACCCGTACCGCCGCCTGGCGCAGTGCGACACGCATTGGCTCACGACGCACGGTACCGACCGAAAGCTTGATTGCATCCAGCACCGGCACACCGGAACTAACCAGCACCGCTAAGGTGCGCGTCGCCCGGGCGGTATCCATGGCGCGCAGCAAACGACCTAGTCCGGGCAGGCGCAACATCAGCGCATCGACGCGTGCGCGCACCGCAGGACGCTGCAACGCACCGAGCGCGAAGGTGATGAACAACGCGAGCGCCAGTCCGAGCCAGAGACCCCAAGCCGACAGAAAACGCGACAGCGACACCATCGCGACTGTCAGCCACGGCAGATCGCGCCCGAGGTTTTCGAAGACGTCGATGACTTTCGGCACCACCGAGGTCATCAGGCCAGTCACCACAGCGGTGGCGACAATCAACAGCAGCACCGGATAGGCAAGCGCGGTCCAGACCTCGCGCTGCAAGCTGTCGCGCTGATCGGCATATTCGGCCAGACGATGCAGCGCACCATCGAGACGGCCACTGCTTTCGCCGGCAGTCACCGTGGCGATATACAGCTCATCGAATGATTCGGGGAACTCGGCCAGCGCCGCCGCCAACGACCGGCCCTCACGCACACGGCCGCGCAGCGCGGCGACAAGATGGCGTAACTTCAAATCATCGGTTTCGTCTGCGAGCGCACCCAACGCTTCATCAATGGGCAGACCGGCGCCAAGCAGTGTTGCGAGCTGCTGTGTGAACACCGCCAAGCGCGACGTGCCTAATCCGCGCCGCACGACCACACCACCCGCCGCCTCCACCGCCGCCTCGACGGATACCGGATGCAGTCCGCGATCGCGCAGTTGCTGACGCGCCGAGCGCGCAGTATCGGCATCGACCACGCCGCGCTGCTCTTGCCCCGTCGCGTCCAGTGCTTGGTATTGGAATGCCGCCACTTAAATCCGTCGCACGAAGAACAGCGTACATTCTGACTGATCGGCGATCGGTGCTGCAGACAAAAGAAAGCCCCGGGCGCTTGGGGGCACACCCGGGGCTGGGGTCGCAGGCCGAACTGGGGAAGTAAGGGCCTGCTCTGTTCACTCTGGGGAGAAGTGAACGGATCGGAAGGGGCTTCGCGATCCGGAAACTATGATCCTGGGGCGCGTCGAAAAGTTCGCATGCCGAAGGTCCTAAATTCAGATTCGATTCATCGCTGTGTACGCGGCGCGAAGACCGCCGCCGTTTGCTGCGACTCGTCCCTGCATCAATGCGCTTCGTCCCAATTTGCGCCGGCACCGATACCGACTTCGAGCGGCACCCGCAGCTCGGCAGCGCCCATCATGCGCGCGCGCAGGCCGTTGCTGAGTTCCTCGACGCTGTCCGGGCGTACCTCGAAGACGAGTTCGTCATGCACCTGCAGCAACATCCGCGCATCCTCGCGGTCGCCGAGCCAATCATCGACGGTGAGCATTGCGCGCTTGATCACGTCCGCTGCAGTGCCCTGCATCGGCGCATTGATTGCGGCGCGTTCGGCACCGGCGCGCTGCGCGGCATTCCGTGAGTGGATCTCGTTCAAATACAGCCGCCGGCCAAATACGGTCTCGACAAAGCCATCGCGCTTCGCCTGCTCGCGGATGCGGTCCATGAAAGCACGCACACCGGGATAGCGATTGAAATACCGATTCACGTAATCCTGTGCTTCACCACGGCCGACGCCGATCTGCCGCGCCAAGCCAAAGGCTGACATGCCGTACATCAGCCCGAAATTGATCGCCTTGGCGGCACGGCGCTGATCGCCACTGACCTGATGCGGCTCGACGCCGAATACTTCGGCTGCGGTCGCGCGATGGACATCGACGCCATCGTGAAAAGCACACAATAAACCTTCGTCTTCGGACAAGTGAGCCATGATGCGTAATTCGATCTGCGAGTAGTCGGCAGCGAGCAACAGATAACCCGGCGCAGCGATAAAGGCGGTGCGAATACGACGGCCATCCTCGGTGCGGATCGGGATGTTCTGCAGGTTCGGATCGGTCGACGACAAGCGTCCGGTCTGCGCTGTTGCTTGATGAAACGACGTGTGCACGCGGCCGCTGCGCGGATTGATCTGCTCCGGCAATTTCTCGGTGTAAGTGTTCGCGAGCTTTGCGGCACCGCGATAGTCGAGAATCATCCGCGGCAGTTCATGCTGCTCGGCGAGGTCGGTGATGGCGTCCTCGTTGGTCGACGGCTGTCCGGTCGGCGTTTTCGCGAGTACCGGCAGTTTCAGTTCTTCATACAGCACGACCTGCAATTGCTTGGGCGAGTCGAGGCTGAAGGTATGCCCGACCAGCGCATGTGCACGCGTCGTGATCTCGTGCATACGTCGGCGCAATTGCTGCGTCTGCTCGCGTAGACGTTGCGCATCGATCAGGATTCCGCGCGCTTCCATCCGCGCCAAGACCGGCACCAGCGGCATCTCGATTTCGTCATAGACGCGTTGCAGCGGCGGCAACGTCCTCAATTTGGCCTGCAGTACTTCATGTAGCCGCAGGGTCACGTCGGCATCTTCAGCGGCGTATTCGGTCGCGTGCTCGAGATCGACGTCGGCGAAACCGATTTGCTTCGCGCCTTTGCCGGCAACCTCCTCGAACTTGATCGTCGTGTAGCCGAGATATTTCTGTGCCAGCGAATCCATGTCGTGGCGTGTCGCGGTCGAATTCCAGACATAGGAGGCCAGCATCGTGTCATGGCGATAGCCGCGCAGAGTGATGCCGTGGTTCGCCAGCACATGCATGTCGTACTTGCCGTGCTGGCCGATCTTGATTACCGCATCGTCTTCGAGCAGTGGCTTGATCGCCGCGAGCGCGGCAACGCGATCCAGTTGTTCCGGAGCGCCGGGATAACGATGTGCCAACGGCAGATAGGCGGCCTCACCAGCAGTGATGGCGAACGACAATCCAACGATCTCGGCTTGCTGCGCATCGAGACTGCTGGTCTCGGTGTCGAAGGCGAAGCGCCCAGCGGCACGTAGCCGCGCCAGCCACGAGGCATAGTCGGCTTGATCGCGGATGCAGACGTAATGGCCTTTCGCGGATAACGCCGGATCAAGCACATCGTTGCTTGCGGCAATCGGCGGCACGAACGCCGCTGGCCGTGTGCTGCGCGACGCTGGCGCACGGTCCACAGCGACCACGCCATTCTCTTCAAGGTCCTGTAGTGCCGCGCGAAAACCGTAGCGCAGGTACAAACTGCGCAAGGCCTCAAGATCGGGCTCAGCGCGGACCAGATCCTGCGGCGCACGATCGAGCGCGACATCGAGCTTCAAGGTCGCCAATTCCTGCGACAACGGCAGCTGGTCAACCGCGGCACGCAGGTTCTCGCCGATTTTGCCGCCCACTTCGGCGGCATGTGCGATCACGCCGGCGAGTGAGCCGTATTCTGCCAGCCACTTCGCTGCCGTTTTTTCACCGCATTTCTCGACGCCAGGAATGTTGTCGACCTTGTCGCCCATCAGCGCGAGGTAGTCGACGATTTGATCAGCACGCACACCAAATTTTGCGATCACGCCGGCGGGATCAAGGCGCGAATGGGTCATCGTGTTGACCAAGGTGATCTTGTCGGTGACGAGTTGCGCGAGATCCTTGTCGCCGGTCGAGACGACGACCTCGATACCTGCGGCCTCGGCCTGTTTTGCGAGCGTGCCAATGACATCATCCGCCTCGACGCCTGACTCGCGCAGCAGCGGTACGCCAAGCGCCTGCACGATCTGCATCAGTGGTTCGATCTGCGCGCGCAGGTCATCAGGAATCGGCGGACGATTTGCCTTGTAGTCTGGATAGCGCTCATGGCGGAAATTCTTGCCGCTGGCATCCATCACGAAAGCGAGATATTCCGGCTTCTGCGTCAAGTGCTGACGCAGCATGTTGACGACGCCGACCAACGCGCCAGTCGGCTCACCTTCGGCATTGCTCAACGGCGGCAGTGCATGGAAGGCACGGAACAGATACGCGGACCCATCAATCAGGATCAGTTTGCTCATGACGGCTCCGGAGCGGACTGGCTCAAATGCTGACGCGATTGCGGCCGGCGGCTTTGGCTCGATATAGCGCTTGGTCTGCAGCGTCGATCAAGAGCGCCGGCTCATGCGCTGCGGTCGGTGCCATCACCGCCAAGCCGACACTCACTGTCACTACCGCGGCCACGACCGAACGCCGGTGTGGCAGCGCCTCAAACTCGACACGCGCGCGCAACGCTTCGGCGAGTGCGCGCACATCGGTCGATGCCGGATCCGGCAACAGCACCGAGAACTCCTCGCCACCATAGCGCGCAACCAATGCGCCGGCCATGCTGGACTCAGACTCCATCGCCTGCGCGACGCGCTTCAGGTCATCGTCCCCAGCGAGGTGCCCACCGGCATCGTTGTATTCCTTGCACTGATCGATGTCGATGAGAATCAGCGCGATCTGTCGGTGCGCGCGCACGGCTGCAGACCACGCATCAAGCAAACTGCCATCGAACAAGCGACGGTTGGCGACGCCAGTCAGCCCATCGCTCTCGGAAAGTTTGCGCAAGCGCGCATTGCCGGCTTCAAGACTCCGCGTCGCTTCCAGCAGTTCGGCGTTGACGCGGGCGAGTTCGGCGTTGCGTTGTTCCACCTCGCGCTGCATGCGCGACACCCGCACCTGATTTTCGACACGCACGATCACTTCTTCCAGCTGGAACGGCTTGCCGATGTAGTCGGCACCACCGGCAGTGAACGCCTGCACTTTATCGATCACGCCGTTCAGCGCCGATAGGAAAATTACTGGCACGGCTTGCGTTGCAGCATCGGCCTTAAGCTGACGACAGACCTCGTAGCCATCAATGCCCGGCATCGCAATGTCGAGCATGACCAGATCGGGGATATCGGCACGTGCTGCTGCCAATGCGCGCGCGCCGCTATTGGCAACGCGACAACGGTACCCATGGCTGCCGAGGATGGCGACCAGCAACTCGATGTTCGCGGGGTTGTCGTCGACCACCAAAATATCCGCTCGGAGGTTCCGGGCGGGCTCGGTACTCGCTTGCATCGACTCATTCCTAGGGTGCGGATTTGGCGTTTGAGCCTAACACGCAAGGGCATCGTGCCTGGGCCGCAGAGCGGGCTATGATCGACGCTCGCAAAGATCGGAGTGCGCATGGGTTGTCGCTGGATGGTTCGCTTGCTGCAGTTGCTGTTGCTGCTCTTGGCAAGTGGCTTGATCGCTGCCGAACCGGCTCCGGCGCACGCCGAACTCGGGCTGCCCTTCCTGCGGAACTACACGCCCAAGGAATATGGTGCACATGCCCAAAACTGGTGCGTAACGCAGGATGCGCGCGGCGTAATCTATGCCGGAAACAACGACGGCGTGCTTGAGTTCGATGGCGAGCGCTGGCGCTTGATCCATACTGAAAAGCGCACGGTGGTGCGCGCACTCGCGGCCGCGCCGGACGGACGCGTCTATGTCGGCGCGGTGGGCGAAATCGGCATGCTGGTAGCGGACGCCAACGGCAGCCTGAATTATGTGTCGCTGCTCGATCGGCTACCGCCCGCAGACCGGGTGTTCGACGATGTGCACCACATTTTCGTGCGCGGTAACGACGTGTTCTTCGCAACGTACGCGCGCCTGATCCGTCTGCGCGGCAACGAAGTGCGTAGCTGGATACCCGACGTCGCCTTTCATCGCGCTTTCATGTCCCGTGACCGCATTTTCATCCGCGAACGCGGGCGTGGTCTGATGGAACTGGTTGGCGACGAATTGCAGCGCGTGCCCGGCACCGAAGCGATGGCCGATGAGCGGGTCGATTTCGTGTTGCCCTGGCACGACACCGGCCTGTTGATCGGCAGCTTCGACGGCGCATTGCGCGTGCTGGACGAGCGTCAGTTGCGTGCGCTGGACACGGCTGCTGCGGAACCGCTGCGCCGCGACCTGATGTTCAGCGGCGTGCAGTTGATCGATGGCGGCTATGCCATCGGCACCTTCCGGGGCGGCGTGTATTTTCTGGACCGGGACGGCCAGCCGCGCGGCCATCTCGACAAGCCGAATGGCCTGCAGGACGACACCGTTCTGGGAATGATGGTGGATCGCCAAGGCGGTCTCTGGCTCAGTCTCGACCGAGGTCTCAGCCGTGTCGAAAGCGAGGTGCCGCTGACACGCTTCGACGAACGCAACGGGCTCGCCGGTGCCGTGCTGTCCTTGCACCGACATCGCGGACAGTTCTATGCCGGCACCACCCAGGGCGTATCGCGGCTGCAGCCGGAACAGCCGGCGCGCTTTCTGCCGGTCGGTGGCATGCACGGGCAGACCTATGCCTTCCTCACCGTCGGTGATGATTTGCTCGTGGGCAACAATGACGGTACCTATCTCGTCGGTGACGACACCGCCGTGCAGGTGCAGCAGGGGGTGACGGGAACGACCATGGCCCTGCTCGCCTCGGCGGTCGTGCCGGGACGCGTCTACGTCGGACTGTGGGACGGGTTGGCGATCCTTCGTCATGCCGACGGACACTGGATCGACGAAGGTCGCATCGCCGGCGTCAACCTCACCGTCACCTCGTTGTTCGAAGAAGCGGACGGTCGACTCTGGATCGGAACCTGGAACGACGGCGTGGTGCGACTGGGTTTCGCCACCGATGCCGACGGTCACGTCATCGTCGCGCAGCAGCAACGCTTTGACGAAACGGCAGGACTGCCGCAGTTGCGCGACAACTACGTGCAACGCGTCGATGGCGAAGCGTTGTTCTCGACCCACCGCGGATTGATGCACTTCAATTCGGGGACACAGCGCTTCGAAGCTGACCCGCGTTTCGCGCGGCTTTTCGGCGACACACCACGCTGGGTGGTCTACCGCGCCGCTGGAACGACAGCCGCCGCCTTGTGGCTGCAAACGGTGGACGAAAACAGCGGCCATAAACAAGCGGGGCTCGCCCAGCTGACGGATGGCGACGCAACGTGGTCACCGCAACCGCTATCGGCGATGGCCGAAAGTTGGATCGAAACCATTTATGCAGACGTTGGCGGGGTGATTTGGTTTGGCGGCGCCGACGGACTGTTCCGGTTCGATTCGACGAAACCGACCGTACCCGCACCGACAACCTCGACACTGGTGCGAAAGGTCTCCGACAGCGACCTCGACACCACGCTGTTCGGTGGCGCCGGCCCGATGCCGCAACTGAACCTGCCGTTTGCCGCGAACGCACTACGGTTTGAGTTTGCCAAGCCACACTACGACAGCGGCGACAGCATGCAGTACCAGACTTGGCTGGCCGGCAATGACCGTACCTGGTCGGACTGGAGCAGCGAAAATTTTCGCGCATACACCAATCTTCATGAACGCGCATACACGCTGCACCTGCGTTCGCTTGACCGCGAAGGGCGGATCAGCGACACCACGAACTATGCCTTCCGCATCCTGCCGCCATGGTATCGCACGATCTGGGCGTATCTGAGCTATTTGCTGGCTGGCGTACTGATGTTCCATATCCTGCTGCGTTGGCGGATGGCGCATGCACGCGCCGAAAATCAGGCGCTTGAAGCGGTGGTCTCCGATCGCACTGCCGAACTGCGTGAAAAAAATCTGCTGTTGGATGCCGCCCGCCTTCGTGCAGAAGCAGCACGGCAGGCCGCCGACCTCAGTCGCTCGCGTGCCGAGGACGCCAATCGCGCCAAAACCGTGTTCCTCGCAAACATGAGTCACGAGCTACGCACGCCGTTGAACGCCGTACTCGGCTTCGCTCAGTTGATGGACCGGCAACCGCAACGGTCAGCGGACGATCATCGCCACCTCGCAACCATCCTGCGCAGCGGTGAACATCTGCTCGACCTGATCAATGACGTGTTGTCGCTATCGCGTATCGAAGCCGGCGTGTTGGCGCTGGACGTCACCCGCTTTGACCTGCGCGCACTGATCGAAAACGTCTGCGAGCTGATGCGGATGCGTGCCGACGCCCGCGACCTATGGCTGCGCATCGAGGTCGCGACCCTGCCGAAAACAGTCAGCGGCGATGCGCGCAAGCTCAGCCAGATTCTGCTCAACCTGCTCGGCAACGCGGTGAAATTCACCGCGCACGGCGGTGTCACCTTGCGCGTCCGTTGGCACGACGGCCACGCCGAATTCGAGGTCGAGGACACCGGGCCCGGTATCGCCGCGCATGAGCTCGGCCAGTTGTTCGCACCATTCGTGCAGACCGAAGCCGGTCGCGCCGCGAAGGAAGGCACTGGGCTAGGTTTGGCGCTGTCGCGCGACATGGCGCGGCTGATGGGTGGCGACATCGTCGCGCGAAGTGTGCCGGGGTGCGGTGCGACGTTCATACTCCGCGTGGCGCTGGCAGAAAGCAGCGAAGGCGTCGTCGCCAGCGAGCGTGGCGATCGACGGCGGGTACGGTCACTGGTACCGGGACAGACACCGCGCCGCATCCTGATCGTCGACGACATCGACGACAATCGCACCTTGCTATCTGGGCTGCTCCAAGCAGTCGGCTACGACGTGCGCCAAGCGACCAACGGTGAGGAAGCGCTAACGACTTGGCGCGACTGGCGACCACACTTGATCTGGCTGGACAAACGCATGCCGGGCATGGACGGTACCGAGGTCGCACGCCGAATCCGTGACGAGGAACGACGGCTTGGTCGCGAACGCGTCGCGATCCTCGCGCTCTCGGCGAGCGCGCTCGAACACCAGCGCGCCGAGATCCTCGCCAGCGGCTGCGACGACTTCCTGTCCAAACCATTTCGCGAAGGCATGATCTTCGCGAAGATGGCTGACTATCTCGGTGTGCAATACGTCTATGACCTGGACGATACGGCCACCGCCGACCTACCGGCGTTGGCGGCACCCGACCGCGAACGGCTGTCACAGCTTCCTGCAAGCTGGCTGGCATCGATGCGGCGTGCGCTTGCAGCCGGCGACCTTCAAAGCGCGATGAATGGCGTCACTGCGATCGAAGCCGAACATGCGGAGTTAGCCGTTCAATTGCGTGCCCTGCTGGCGGCCTATCGACTGGACGACCTCGACATCCTGCTCGCCGCGGCCACACCTGGTGCGCCATGAATTGTAGGAGCGCGATAGACTCGCCGGTATGCGTACCTCACTGCTCCTACTCGCCCTAATCATCTCGCTGCCACTGGTCGCTGCCGAAAAAACCGACGGTGCACCAACCAAGGTCGCAGACGCGCCGAAACCGAAGGATCCGCCGCTACCGGAGAAGGTGCAGCCGCCGGATGAGCCACCGCCGACCGTGTCGATCCGCAACGTCAAGGGTGCTGTGATCGAGGAATACCGCCAAGGTAATCGCCTCTACATGATCCGCGTCGTTCCAGAGCGCGGCATCGCTTACACCTACCTCGATACCGACGGTAACGGTCGCCTCGAGTACGACGGCGAAGACGGTCCGGTGCGCCCTGTCTATTACACGTTGTATGAGTGGGACTGAGATGGCGAAGATCGAAAGCACGGTGACGATTCGCCGCGCGAATTCCATCGCCGCACTGAAGGCGGCGTTCCCGGTCATGCAGGAACTGCGCAAGCACCTCACGCTCGACGGCTTCCTCGCCGCTGTCTCGGCACAGCGCAAGGAAGGCTACGAGATCGCCTTGCTCTGGGATGGCGATCAAGTGCGCGCCGTCGCCGGTTATCGCATCATGACGATGTTGGTCTGTGGCCGTACCTTCTACATCGACGACCTCGTCACTGCGAATGACGTGCGCGACCGAGGCTACGGCAAGCTGTTTTTCGCATGGCTATACCGCGAAGCCAAACGTCTGCAATGTGAAGTCCTGCACCTCGATTCCGGCGTGCATCGTCACGCCGCACATGCGTTCTACCTCGGCCAGCGCATGGCCATCACCAGCCACCATTTTTCGATTGACGTGAGTTGAATCGATGGCGGTCGCGGACTCGCTGAGTGCGCACATCGGCGCGCTGAACGAATGGCTAGGTCGTGCGCTGTCGTGGCTCACCCTGTTGCTGGTGCTGCTGGTGTTCGGTCTGGTCGTCGCGCGTTATCTGTTCGCGACCGGATCGATCGCGGCGCAGGAGGCGGCCTTGTGGCTGCACAGTCTGGTGTTCCTGCTCGGTGCGGCGTTCACATTGAAGCGCGATGCCCATGTACGCGTCGATCTCGTCTACCAGCGCCTGTCGCCCCGAGCACGTGCGGCGGCCGACTTGATCGGCAGCGTGGTGTTGCTGCTGCCGTTCTGTGTATTTCTGTTCTGGGTCAGCCTTGACTATGTCGGCATGGCCTGGTCGTTGCATGAAAGTTCGCGCGAGCCGGGTGGGCTGCCCGGCGTCTATTTGCTCAAGACCCTGATACCGGTCGCGGCAGTATTGCTTGGCTTGCAGGGCATCGCCAATGCGATCGACGCGTGGGCGCGCTGGCGCTCGCCGGTCACCGTTGTCGTGATGCATGACGAGGCACGCCTGTGAGCGGTGGCGTGTGGGCAGTCCTGATGTTCCTCGGCCTGTGCACGGCACTCACGCTCGGCTATCCGGTAGCCTTCACCTTAGCCGGCGTCGGTCTGATCTTCGCCGCCATCGGCAGCGCGCTTGGTGCCTTCGACCCGGCGTTCCTCGAAGCGCTGCCGAATCGCGTATTCGGCACCATGAGCAATGACACCTTGGTAGCGGTGCCGCTGTTCGTGTTCATGGGCGTGATGCTGGAACGCGCGCGCATCGCCGAGCGGCTGCTTCTGACCATGGGTGCGCTATTTGGTGGCCTGCGTGGCGGTCTGGCAATCTCGGTGATGCTGGTCGGCGCGGTGCTCGCGGCCTCGACCGGCATCGTCGGCGCCACTGTCACCACCATGGGCCTGCTGGCGTTGCCGACGATGCTCCGCTATGGCTATGACGCGCGTCTGGCCAGCGGCACGATCTGCGCCGCCGGCACGCTTGGCCAAATCATTCCGCCCTCGGTGATTTTGGTATTGCTCGGCGATGTGCTTTCGAACGCCTATCAGCAGGCGCAGTTGAAGCAAGGCATCTACGCCCCGAAAACGGTGGCTGTCGGCGATCTATTTTCCGGCGCGCTGATTCCCGGAATGGTGCTGGTGGCGCTGTATCTGGTCTACATCCTGTGGACTGCTTGGCGCCATCCAGAACGCGCACCCGCGATTCCCGCAGCGGAGCGCAGCGCGATCGGCCCCAGCGATCTGATCAAGGCGCTGGTCGCGCCGCTCGGCCTGATCTTGGCGGTGCTCGGATCGATCCTCTACGGTTTCGCGACCCCGACCGAAGCCGCTGCCGTCGGCGCGGTCGGCGCGATGCTGTTTGGCCTGCTCAATCGCGAACTGAACCTGACGCGCCTGCGCGAGGTGATGCAGCAAACGGTATTGGTCAGCAGCATGGTGTTCATGATTCTGATCGGTGCCGCGCTATTTTCGCTGGTCTTCCGTGGCTTCGGCGGCGACGACGCCGTGCATGCGCTGCTCAGTGATCTGCCGGGTGGCAAGTGGGGCGCACTGTTGGCGGTATCGCTGGTGATGTTCCTGCTCGGCTTCGTGATCGACTTCATCGAGATCATCTTCGTTGTCGTGCCACTCACTGCACCGACACTGCTCGCACTCGGCATCGATCCAGTCTGGCTGGGCGTCTTGTTCGCGGTAAATCTGCAGACCAGTTTCCTGACGCCACCATTCGGCTTCGCACTGTTCTATCTGCGCGGGGTAGCGCCGCCAACGTTGCGCACGGTCGATATTTATCGCGGCGTCATGCCATTCATCGCGCTGCAAGTACTGATGCTGGTGATTCTGTGCCTGTGGCCAGCACTCGCGACCTGGCTGCCGGGCGTGATGGCGACACGTTGATCCGACAATGACTCCGACCTATCCCATGCCGGGTGCCGTCACATCGCCGGAAGGACGCGACCCGCGCACACACGGACTCTCCGCAAACGCGGTCGATCAACTGCGGTTGGCCGCTGACGCCGTCCGCACGGATACGATCGATGCGGCGCGTCATGCCCTCGATGGCGTGTTCGCCGAAGCGCCCGCCCATCCGGAAGCGCTGCGCCTGCTGGCGCTGGTGCAACTGCGCCAACAACGCCCCGCCGACGCCATCTCAAGCCTGCGTCGGGCGCTCTCGGCGTGGCCCAACGATGGCCTGCTGCGCAGCGATCTCGGCAACGCGCAGGCCGCCACTGGCGACATCGACGCTGCGACGGCAAGCTGGCAGCGTGCGACCGAACTCGCACCCGATCACGCCATGCCTTGGTTCAACCTTGGTCGCCAACAGCAATTGCGCGGCGACAGCGGGACGGCAGCGGCATCGCTCGGTCGCGCGCTTGATGTCGCGCCTGACTTGGTGCCAGCACAAATCCTGCGCGGCGACGCACTGGTGCATCTCGGTCACTTCGACGAAGCGGTCCGCCATTACCGCGCAGCACTCGCCCAGCATCCGGCCTGCGGCGATGCCTGGCGTGGCCTCGCCAATATCAAGACCCGCTCGCTCGATGACGCCGATCGCACGCGCATGCGTGCGCTGCTGCAGTTGCCCGAGACCGCTGACAACGACCGCATCGCGATCGGATTCGCGCTCGGCAAGGCCGACGAAGATGCCGGCGAGTACCGCGCCGCACTGGACGCACTGCAGGTTGCGAATGAATTGCAGCGCCGCCGTTCTCCGTGGAACGAGCAGGCGCTGCGTGGCTATGTCGATCAAGTATTGGCCGCTACCCGGCAGTTGCCGAAGCCGCCAATCGGCGTTCTGCGCGCGATGCTGCCTGGCGCGCACATCATCGACATGCGCCGCGACCCGCTTGAAACCGCGTGGTCCTGCTACAAGCAGCAGTTCTACCAGTTGCCGCATTTCGCCTGCGACTTCGCCGACATTGCCGCCTACCTGCACCATTGCGAGCGCGCACTGGACGTGTGGCGACACGCCGACACGCAGCATATTCACCTGCAGCGCTACGAGGCACTGGTCGCGGAACCCGAACCCGAGCTGCGGCGCCTGTTCGTGGCCTGCAACATCGAATTCGCGCCGACCTGCCTCGACTACGCGCAGTCCGCACGCAGCGTGCGCACGGCGAGCGCGGCGCAGGTGCGCGAACCTTTGCGTGCCGACACCGCGCGCGCAGCACGCTACGGCGACCTGCTCGATCCTTTGCGCGATGAACTCGTGCGCTGGCCATCGCGTCGCGACAACCCCTAGAACGACGAAGCCCCGGTTTCCCGGGGCTTCGCTTGAATCACCTGCAACGCAGGTTTACATCGTGATCGACCAGCTGTTGATGTAGCCGGTATCACCCGCACCACTATCTTTCACCCGCAACTTCCAGGTGCCGTTGAGGGTTTCCGACGACAGGTTGAAGGTCACCGTCTTGTTGATGTTGTCGGTGCCTGACCCTGTGCGGTTGTGGATGTTGTACAGCGAGCCATCCGGTGCGACGAGGTCAACCTTCAGGTCACCCTGATAGGTATGGACAATCGCGACCGTGACCGATGCATTGGTCGGTGCGTTGCCGCTGCGACCGCTGACCGTGATCGGTGAATCCACGGTCTTGTTGTCGCTGATCGTGTAGTCGCCGGTATTGCTGTAGGTCTGCGATGAGCCACCCCCACCGCCGGCGGTGTAGCTGCCAGTGATCGACAGGCCCGAGAACGCGGTGTAACCCTTGACCAGCACGTAGTAGGTACCCGCCTGAGCCGTCGCGATGCTGCAGGTCTCGGCATTGGTACCGCCTTCCGACTTGCAGGTATAGGACGTCGTTGTCGGTGCGCTACCGAACTTGACATAGAGGTCGGCATCACCGGTGCCGCCTGAGGTCACGAACTTCAGACCCGTGGCGCCGGCCGGAACGACCAAGGTGTAGTTCAATGAGGCACCCGCTGCACCGGACTGGCCAGTCTTGGCCACGCCATTGGTCAGTGCACCACCACCGGACGGCGGCGGCGTCGTGGCGCAAGACACACCCACCGAAGTGAATGCCGCGGTCACATCCGCCTTGGTGAAGCCGAGGTCGGTTGCCGCCGTTTCCGTGCCGCACGCACCTTGGTTGAATGTGCTGCTGGCCGTCCAGTACAAATCGTTGGCACGGGCGAAGACCTGGAAGGCCTTCTTCGTGGTCCAACCGGTCTTGGTGGCGAGCAAGTAGAACGCCTTGTTATAGACGCCGGACGAGTAATGCACGTCCATCGAACTGGTGAAATTCGCGGCATTGTCAATCGAACCACCATCCTGTGGCGGGTTATTCATGTAACGCAGGGCGCCGCTGCCCTTGAAGATGTCCTTGCCGACCTGCCAATCGTTCGAGCCCTTCATGTAGAACTCGGCAGCTTCGCCGGCCATGTCCGAATAGGCTTCGTTCATGCCACCCGATTGACCTGAATAGGTCAGGTTCGAGTTCTGTTCGGTGAAACCGTGCGAGACCTCATGCGAGGAGACATCGAGCGAAACCAGCGGATAGAAGGTGCTGGCACCATCGCCGAAGGTCATCGCCGTGCCGTTCCAGAACGCGTTCTCGTAGTTGCTGCTGTAGTGCACTTTCATCTGCAACTGGAAGGTCAGCGGTGCGCGGCCCAAATAGGACTGGTACATGCTGTAGATGACGCCGCCGAAATAGTGTGCGTCGTTCAACGGCGAGTAGGCGCCATTGATGGTCTTCACGGTGTTGCGCGGGCAGGTATAGGCGAACGCCGTGGTGCCGGTCGTGCCGCCATTCAGATTGATCGTCTTGACGTTGCTGTTGTTCATCGTGCACGACGTGCCGCTCTGGGTCACATCGTTGTAGCCGTAGGTGGTGCCGTATTCGTACTGGCCGGTCTTCGCATTGCCGCCAGGGCCGGTACCGACCAGTGCGTGCGCAAGGCCGTCCCACTGCTTCAGCACCTTGCCGCTGTTGGCATCGAGAATCGTGAACATGCGCGTGGGTGCGCCGCCGCCTGCCTTGTCCGCGAGGATTTCAGTCAGGAAGGCGATCGAAGCCTTGCCGCCGTCGTCGATGAATACGACTTTCTGTGCATTCTGGCGTTCAATGATCGCGCCAGCGAGGCGCTTGCCCAGTGCTGCACGCTTGCCCAGCTCAAGGGCGCTGGCGTCGTCGAAGCGCGACTTCGCACCGGCGGCGAGTTCCTGATCCAAACCCGACACCATGCGGCCAAACAGGTTCTTGATACCGGACTTGCCTTCGCTGATGACGACATGTTCGCCAAACACCGGGATTCCACGATAAAGCTGCTGATAGCGGTAGTGCGTGGTGCCGTCGGCATCGACGGACTTCTCGAGAACCCTGAGTGTCGACGATGCATCCAGGCCCAGCATTTCGGCATGACGAGACGGCGCGTCGGCATTGACACCAATTTCCGCGATGACTTTCGCGTACTGCTGGTTGATCGCCTGAACGTCTTGCTGGTTCAGGTCAGGGCGCTCGGCGGACATCGCTGCACCGGCCGCAATGGCCAGCGCAAGCGCCGAGAAAGAGGTGAAACCACGAACTACAGGCTTATGCGTGAAATTGCCCACTGTACGAATCCCCTTCATAAGGAATGAGTTATTTGGAAGTGTCCCCCGATGTCTTCAAGAGATTCGCCGCGACGCAGACCGCACTTCGCTGTACCGGCGCTGCGCCGGCGGCAGGAACCTGCAGAGTGCGCGCGATGGAAAACCCCCTGACCCATCGCCCCGCCTGTCCCGAAGCCGGGAAGGCCGGGCGACTATACGCAGCCTGAATTCAAGGTCACGCTGCTTTGCAACAAATCGCGTAATACCCTGATTTTGTGAACTAGTTCACATTGACAAAATTGCCGTATTCATCACCGTGACTGGAAATTTGGCACTTCTGACACCGCCGACCAGGCTCGCACCTGCTCGCGGAAGGCAACGAAGCTGTCGTAAACGCGCTTCGCGAATGCATCCTTCGCCGCCAACTCAATGAGGACGATTTCGGCTTGTTCGCGCAACGCGGCCAGCACGGTGTCGGGCAGGCGTCGGAATTCAACCTTGTGGGTCTCGACGAGTTGCTTGAACGCATCCTGATTGCGTGCCGTGTATTCGGCCAACATGTCGTCGTTGATCGCACGGCAGCAGGCATCGAGAATTGCCTTCAGGTCATCTGGCAGCGATTCATACGCCGACTTGTTGACCATGCATTCCAGTGTCGGCCCCGGCTCCTGCCAGCCCGGGTAGTAGCAATACTTGGCAGCGCGATACAGACCGAACGCGAGGTCATTGTAGGGACCGACCCATTCGGCGGCATCGATCGCACCCTGCTGCAATGAGGTGAAGATCTCGCCGCCGGGAATGTTGACTGGCACCACGCCGAGGCGCGCCATCACCTCGCCGCCCAAACCCGGGATACGCATCTTCAGTCCCTTCAGGTCGTCGACCGAGGTGATCTCGCGATTGAACCAGCCGGCCATCTGTACGCCGGTGTTGCCACACGGAAACGGCACCAGATCAAACTTCGCATACAGCTCGCGCCAAAGTTCCAGGCCACCGCCGTGATACAGCCAACCATTCATTTCTTGCGCGTTCAAACCGAATGGCACGGCGCAAAAAAACGGTGCGGCCTCCGATTTCCCCTTCCAGTAATAGGCGCCGCTGTGCCCCATCTCAGCGGTGCCACGAGAAACCGCATCGAACACCTCGAACGGCGGAACCAATTCGTTACCGGCGTAGATCTTTACGGCCAGGCGGCCACCGCTAGCCTTGTCGAGCATATCCGCCAGCCGCACGACGCCGGTCCCCAGCCCCGGAAAGTTCGGTGGCCACGAGGTCACCATTTTCCACTGGAAGCGCTGCCGGCCGTTGCTCGTGGCACCTTGTGGCTTGGGCGCGCAAGCGGCGAGCGCCGCCGCGCTGCCGGCGGTGATCAGTTGGCGTCGTTTCATCGTGCATCCTCCGTCGCAGCGGCGAGTCTATCCGCCAACACCGGGATTCCGACCGCCTATCGGCATCGTTCGCGGCTGTCGCGCGACTCGGCGGCCGTTCAGAATGCAGTGTTATTCTCAAGTCACGTTTGGTGACAGGAAACGCCGCGATAGCGCGTTTTCCCGAACGACCCACTGGGGAGATGAGCGATGAGAAGCAAGGTTGGTCATTACGATGTCGTCTGCGAGCTCGGTCGTGGCGGCATGGGTGTCGTATACAAGGGCTTCGAGCCGGCACTGAACCGCTACGTCGCCATCAAGACGTTGTCGGAGTCGCTGTCGCATGACGAGTCGGTGAAGGAGCGCTTCCTGCGCGAAGCGCGTTCGATGGCGCAACTCAACGATGCCCACATCATCCAGATTTATTTCATCGGCGAGGAAGATGGCCAGCCGTTCTTCGCGATGGAGTTCGTCGAAGGCGAGTCGCTGTCCTCATATCTGAAGCGCGAAGGCAAGATGAAACCGGGCCAAGCGGCCAAGGTCGTCCACCAGACCGCGCTCGGCTTGTCGATCGCGCATGACAAGGGTGTCGTGCATCGCGACATCAAGCCGGCCAACCTGATGCTGACGACGCGCGGCATGATGAAGATCGCTGACTTCGGCATCGCACTCGCCCAGCATGATTTCTCGAAGAAATTGACCGGCACCGGAGAGTTCGTCGGCACCCCAGGCTACCTGTCGCCAGAAGTTTGCCTCGGCAAACCGGTCGACCTGCGATCAGACGTGTTCTCGCTCGGTATCGTGATGTTCGAGATGCTGACCGGCCGCATGCCGTTCACTGACGAATCGCCGCTCGGCCTGCTGCTCGAAGTCGTCAAGGCGGAAGTGCCGGACGTGCGTCAGTTGAACAGCGACGTCGATCCGGAACTGGCGCGCATCCTGACCAAGATGGTCGCCAAGGATCCAGCCGATCGCTACGCCAGTTGTCATGAACTGGTCGCCGACCTGCAGAAGCATCCGGCGGTGATGGCGGGTGGTCCGATCTCGGTACAAGCGAAGTTGCCGCTCGCCGCGGCGACGGTGATCGGCATGGCCACGCCGGCCGAGGCAATTGCCGCAGCGACGCAACGCGAAGCGGCGCTGAAGGCGCCGCCGCAGGTGCATGCGGCGGCACCGACGCCGTTGACCAACCCGCAAGTACAGGCACAGCAACCGGCGCCGCCTGTGCGGCAGTCGGTGATGGATAGCAAACAGAAGCGCTCGAGTGGCGCCAACGTGATTTGGCCGATCGCAGCGGTGCTGACGCTGGGCGCGCTCGGCGCCACCGGTTATGCGTTCAAGGATCGGATTGGCGCGCTGTTCGGCACTTCGGCGAACGTCATTGTCGCCGACGAAACACCGGCCGAAGCGCCAGTTGCGCTCTCGGCACCGATCGGAGCAACGACGCCAGTAGTCGATCCGACCAATGTCGATCCCATCGACGGTGGCGACGACGACGTATTGCCGACGCAGACTGGTCTTGCCTCTGCGGGCGGCGACGACAGCGGCGACGACAGCACTGCAGAGCAAGCACCCGGCTTGGCGGTACTTGACGAGATGGCGCAACGCCGCAAAGACGTCGAGACGGACCGCGCGACGCAACCTGTGAGCACGGCAGCCGTCGCCGGCACTGGCCCGTCCGCATTCCGTAGCGACAACGTGGCGACGGACCGTCCGGCGGTTGCGCGTAATTTGCCGCCGCCGCCAGAACGTCCGCGCCGTCCGACCGGCCCACCGCGAGTGATGGTCATCAGCGTCGGTGATCCGGCCATCGCCCAGGCGGCGGAAAGCGTCATTGAGGAAGCGCTGGAATCGTCGGGATTCCTGCTTGCCGATGAAGAATCGACGCCAGGGATTGCCGCAATGATCAATGCCGGCGCACCGGATATGCCGCGCCTATTCGCAGCACTCGCACGCGCCAACAACGTGCGTGCTGTGACGGTGATTCGCGCACAACCGCTGGGCTCGACACCGATCACCTTTTACGGTCAGTCAGACACCCTGTATTCGGCGAACCTGACGATCAAAACCTGGGATGTGTTCGAAGGCCAACAGATCGGTTCGGGGGTCACTCAGAAGGTTGATTTCACCAACATCAGCGCCCCAGAAAAAGCCCGCGAAGCGATCGAGGAACGCCTCAGTCGCTATCTCGGCGCACTCAACGCGTTCCGCCCGAAGGGCAGCAACGGCTGAGTCCAGCGCCATCACCACGATGACCGACGAGGGCCGCCGATGCGGCCCTCGTCTTTGATGAGTCAGCCACGACAGTTCGCTGGCAGCATCCGATTGTCGAGATCGGACGAACACTTCCACTGGTGTCCGGTCTCGTCGAGCCAGAACCACAACTTCTTGTCTTTGACGCCTGGCAAGCGCGCAACCTCATCGAAGGTGAACTGCGCACCACAGGTACCGTCTTCGAAACGGCCGGTCCAGACCTCACTGAAGCCCGCCGGAACATCGGTTGATTCGAGCGCGAGGTCGGCGGGACATTCGCCATCCCGCGCAAACGCTTCGCTGATCCTTGCCTTGATCGGTGCAGCCGAAACGATTTGCTGCATCACCAGTGCTCGCTTGGTGTAGTCCTGGTAAGCGGGAAGAGCAATTGCGGCGAGGATGCCGATCACCATCACGCCAACGAACGCTGCCACCACCGCGATGGCGCAACCGGCGCCCATCCTCATACCGCTGCGCGCCGGCGGCGTGGGAATTCCCGGCGAATGGCTTGGCAAGGGTGGTGGAATGGGCGCGCTGTGCACCTCGGACAACCACGGGAAGTCGGCGCCGAATCCGCCCAGCGGCTGCCACCCCGCCTGCGCTTCACGCCACAGCAGGGTGGCTGCATCGACGCGGCCATCGCGCCAGAGTTGCGCCAGCGCAGCGCTGTCCACGGGCCCTTGTTGCTGCCGACTGGCGTCGGCGTAGAACCATTGTTGCCCACTCATCGACTCGTCCTGTTTGCTGATCACAGCATGCTCAAGTTCGCGAATGCCAACACCAACCACTTGGCGCCGCCATCGGTGAAGTTCACCTGTACTCGCGCCGAGGATCCGGCGCCTTCGAAGTTTGTCACTACGCCTTCGCCGAAGCTGGCGTGCGTCACCCGCGCTCCGAGCTTGATCGGTGGCAATTCGACCAGGCCACCGCGCAACAAGCCGCGTTCGGACAAGAACGCTTCCACGCTGCGACCGAAGCCGCCCATTGGCCGGCTCACCTGCACCCTGGGCCGGACTTCGGCGAGCAGCGCTTTCGGAATTTCACCGATAAAACGCGATGGCCGGTTGTAGGTTTCCTGACCATGCCAGCGCCGCGACTCGGCATACACCAGCACCAACTTCTGGCGCGCACGCGTGATACCGACGTAGGCGAGGCGCCGCTCCTCTTCCAGGCGGTCGTCCTGCTCCAGTGATTTCTGGCTGGGGAATAAGCCGTCTTCGAGACCGACCAGAAACACCAGTGGGAACTCAAGGCCCTTGGCCGAATGCAGGGTCATCAACTGCACACAGTCTTCCCAGGCTTCGCCTGATGCCTCGCCCGCCTCGAGGTTGCGTGGGCGAGGAAAGCGGCGACCTCGCTGAGCCCGGCCTCGGCGTCGTCGACACTGCGCTCAAAGCGCGCGGCCACGTTGATTAACTCATCGAGGTTGTCGCTACGCGATTCCGCCTGGCCCTTGCCTTCGGCTTCGTAATACGGCTTCAGTCGCGCCGCCTCGATCGCCAGCGTCATGCGTTCGGCGAGCGACGCCTCGGCGCTGTCCATCGCCAGTTTTCCAATCAGTTCGATGAAGCCTCGCAAGGCGGTTTTTGCGCGCGCCGCCAGTGCTCCACCAGCAAGTTCCGCTTCGACCGCAGCCCATAGCGACGAGCGTGCATCACGCGCACGCATGCGCAACGCATCGAGTGTGCGCTCACCGATACCGCGCGGCGGCGTATTCACTGCGCGCTCGAAGGCAGCATCATCTTCGCGCATCAAGGCAAGACGCAGATACGCGAGTGCATCTTTCACTTCGGCACGCTCAAAGAAGCGCAGGCCGCCGTAGACGCGATATTTCATGCCCTGCACCATCAAGGCTTCTTCAAATAGTCGAGACTGCGCGTTCGAGCGATACAGGATCGCGGCGTCGCGCGCCGAGCCGCCTTCGCGCACCCAGCGCTGGATGCGTTCAATCACGAAGCGTGCTTCGTCTTGTTCGTTGTAGGCGGCATACAGATCAATCGCGTCACCGTCGCCGGCGCTGGTCCACAGGTCCTTACCGAGACGTCCACCATTCCGCGCGATCACCGCGTTCGCAGCGCCAAGGATGTTCGCGGTCGATCGGTAGTTCTGTTCGAGCTTGATCGTCACCGCATTCGGGAAGTCGCGCAAGAACTGCTGTACGTTTTCGACCTTCGCGCCGCGCCAGCCATAGATCGCCTGATCGTCGTCGCCGACGACGAAGACGCTGGCACGATCTCCGGCAAGCAGCCGAACAAAGGCGTACTGCAAGGTATTGGTGTCTTGGAATTCGTCGATCAGCAGGTGCTCGAAACGACTGCGGTAATGCGCCAGCAACGCGCTGTCGCGTAGCAGCGTTTCGTGTGTGCGCAGCAGCAACTCGGCAAAATCGACCAGACCCGCGCGTTGGCAACGCTCCTCGTAAGCGCTGTAGATGTCGATCAGGGTGCGCGTTGCCGGGTTGTAGTCGGTGGCGATGGCGCCAGGACGCTTGCCTTCGTCCTTCATACTGTTGATGAACCATGCCGCTTGCCGTGCCGGCCAGCGCGACTCTTCCAGACCAAGATCGGCGTTCACGCGCTTGACGAGCCGGATTTGATCGTCCGCATCGAGGATCTGGAAGGTTTCCGGTAACACAGCTTCTCGCCAATGTTGACGCAACCAGCGATGCGCAATGCCGTGAAAGGTGCCGACCCAGAGGCCGCGCGTGCCCTGCGGCATCAGCAACTCGGCGCGGCCGCGCATTTCGCCCGCCGCTTTGTTGGTGAAGGTGACAGCCAACACCGACCACGGCGACGCGCGCTCGACTTCGGTGAGCCAAGCCATGCGATGCGTCAGTACGCGGGTCTTACCGCTGCCCGCCCCGGCGAGCACCAAATAGTGCCCGCGTGGCGCGCACACCGCCTCGCGCTGCGCCGGATTGAGCGCGTCAAGCAAATGGGAAACGTCCATCGGCTGATTGTACCGACCGCCGCATGGTTCCATCCCTTCGTCGGCACCGATGATCCCGCACCGACACTGACAGCCGCATCGGCGCGCCACAATGTCAGCATGACGATTCCAACCTCCCGCCCCTTGGCGCGCGCTACGCAATCGACCCATGACTTGGGTCTTGTTGTTCTGGTTCAGTCTTGGCCTGCTGTACGTACCACAGCAACTGATCATGGCGGCGGTGCGCGGTGCCAGCGACCCAGACCCGGTGATTATCCTGTCGAATTTCGGCATCTGGATCATCTGGGCGGCGTTCACGCCCATCGTCTGGCGCATCACGCAACGCTGGCCGATCCGCGAACAACATGCCGCGCGCGGCTTTGGCGTACACGCACTAGCGGCCTTGCTTCTGGCGGGCGTGCACTTGCTGCTGATGGTGATCTGGCTAACATTGATCGGACGCAGCGAACCGCCGGGAAAGCTGGTGGTAATGCAGCTTTCCGGCGTCACTGCGACCAATATCATGCTCTACGCGCTGACCGCGATTGCCTGCCATGGTTATGCATGGTGGCGGCGCTACCTCGAGGTTGAACGCTCACATGTCGATGCGCAACTGACGGCATTGCGCGCTCAGCTTGATCCGCATTTCCTGTTCAACACGTTGAACGCGCTGGCCGAACTCGCGCATCAAGACGCGAGCTTGACCGAACGCCTGATCCTGCGGCTTTCGGAACTGCTGCGGCGATCGCTGTCCGACAGTGACAAGCATTTTGCAACGCTGGCCGAAGAACTCGATTTTCTTGAGGCTTATCTCGATATTCACCGCGCGCTGATGCGTGATCGCTTGCAGGTAGATATCGATGTCACCGCCGAACTGCGCAGCCTCGTCGTACCCAGCCTGTTGCTGCAACCGCTCGTCGAAAACGCCATACGTCATGGTCTCGCACCGAAGCGCGATGGTGGCCGCGTGCGCGTGCAGGCGCGGCGCGACGGTGCAGCGCTTGAGGTCATCGTGTCCGACGACGGCGTCGGCGGGCGGGCGCCATTGCAGGAAGGCATCGGTCTTGGCAACCTGCGGCGGCGGCTCGACGTCCTCTATGGCGGCGTCGCACGCATGCAAGCGACGGGGCGCACGAATGGCGGCTTCGAGGTACGCCTGCTGTTACCGCCACAACCTGTGGAGATCGTATGAGTACACCACTGCGCTGCCTGATCGTCGATGATGTGTAGTTTGCCCGTGACCGTTTGCGGCGCTTGCTCGGCATGATCGAAGACATTGAGATCGTCGGCGAAGCCGCCAATGTCACCGATGCCTTGGAACGGGTGCACGAGCATGCGCCGGAATTGATTTTCCTGGACATCGAGATGCCGGAACGCGATGGCTTCGCGTTGATTGCAGACTTGCCCGAAAGCTTGCGCCCGGCCGTCGTATTTGTCACCGCCTACGACCAGCACGCGGTTCGCGCGTTTGCGGCTGATGCCATCGACTATCTACTGAAGCCGGTAGAACCGGAACGCCTGAAGCAGGCCGTCGAGCGCGTGCGTGCGCGACGTGCGCAATGGTCGCCGCAACTGGTCGCACAACTACAGCAACTCGGCGGTGAGACGCATTATCCGGATCGACTATCGCTGCCAGTCGACCACGGTATCCGCCTGCTGGCGCTGGACGATATCGACTGGATCGAGTCTGCCGGCAACTATCTGTGCATTCGCACCGGCAACGAAACCCCTGATTCTGCGCGAAACACTCACCAAGATGGAAACGCGGCTTGACCCGAAACGCTTCGCGCGTATCCACCGCTCGCGCATCGTCAACCTCAGCCGCGTCGCGAAGTTGCTGCCGCTGTACAACGGCGACCACACCGTGGTGCTCAAAGACAATACTGAACTAGGGCTGTCGCGCACCTATCGTGATGCGCTGTACCGGGCATTGGCGATCGAGCACTAACTGCCGGTCAGTGCTTCTGCTTGCTCGGCATAGCCGTATTCATCAAGTGATCGACCCAGGCGATGCCGATGGCCGAGAGGATGAAGGCCATGTGGATAATGGTCTGCCACATCACACCGTCCCAAGTGACTTTGGCGCCTGCCATTCCGACTTGTCCGGCCTCGATGAACGTCTTGAGCAGATGGATCGAGCTGATGCCGATGATCGCAGTCGCGAGTTTGACCTTGAGCACGCCGGCATTGACGTGCGACAGCCACTCCGGCTGGTCCGGATGCCCTTGCAACTGCAGCCGCGAGACGAAGGTCTCGTAGCCACCGACGATCACCATGATCAGTAGATTGGAAATCATCACCACATCGATCAGGCCGAGTACCGCGAGCATGATCTGCTGTTCGGTGTAGTCAAACGCATGTGCGCTAAGGTGCATCAACTCACGCAGGAACAGCACGACATAGACGACTTGCGCGATGATCAGGCCGATGTACAGCGGCAGCTGCAGCCAACGCGACGAAAAAATCAACGTCGCCAAAACGCCTAGTCGCTTGTTGTCCGCGCGCCCACTGTGATCACTCATGGCTGTTGTCCGATAGGCAAAGGGCGCGCAGTCTAGCGACGTCGCGTGAATAACTCACCCGTGCAACTGCACACCTGGCAATGTCGGCACGAACTCTGGCCCCATCAGTTGCGATGCGGTGTAGAAGCCACCGGCCGGCGGTGTCGCAAGAATACGGTTCATGATCGCGAGTGCCGAGTGCGCGGTGAGATCGTAGCCATTCGGTGTCGTCAATACCTTGCACACTTCGCGACCACCGGCGCTGCGCACTTCGCCCCATACGGTGGCACCAGTGCGCCCACGATGATCGTCGCTCGGTCCTGGTCCGCGCTTTTCCGTTTGCGATTTCAGCCAGCGTTGCACGAAACCCAGCCCAAGCAGAGGCCGCACCCAGTTCAGGCGACGGACGCGCTCAGCGGTCTTCGGCGACACGCCCATGTACACCTCGATATTCGGGATACCGGTGGAAATGTAAGCGGTGTAGACATCGCCCCAGGGAATCGTCATCGCGAAGCGGCGCGCGCCGTCGAACTCGAATTCGCGTGTCTTATAGGCCAGTGGCACCGACAGCAGCTCACCATTGCGCCGCACTTTGCCGCCACTGGCCAGCCCCTCGACTGCAGTTTTCGCCGTGCCTTGGCTCGGCCCACCACCGGCATCGAAGGCCAGTACCAACTCATGCGCCTCGGGTAGCTCGCGCTTCAGGATTGCAGCCAGCGAATCGGTCGGTACGACGTCGAAACCGGTGCCCGGTATCACCACGATACCGGCTGCCTTGGCGCGATCGTGTTGCTCATGGCAGTGCTTGAACACGGAAATTTCGCCGGTGATATCGAGGTAGTGCGCACCAACTTGCAGGCAGCCGTCGAGCATCGGTGCCGCGGTCGCCGAGAACGGACCGGCGCAATGCAGCACCGCATCGATGCCGCTCAACGCTGATGCCAGCGTGTCCGGATGTTCAAGGTCGAAGATGCGCGCCGGCAGATCATGCTGCTTCGCCAACGCGTTGATCGCGTCGCGGTTTCGCCCTGCCAAAACTGGCCGCTGCCCGGCTTGCAATGCGAGATCGAGGATCAGCTTTGCGGTGTATCCATTTGCGCCATACAACATCCAACCGCCCATGCTCCGTCCTCTTGATCATCGCGTGCAGTGTAGAGGAGCCACGTAGGGCACGTCGTGACGACGTATTCAGGTCAGCGGCGGCGGCGACTGCAGTGCATGTCGCGCCAACGCCGCAGCGAAGTCCGTGCTCAAGGCATCCGGCAAGTCATGGCCCCAGCCGCGGATGCTGTGCAGACGCGATCCTGGAATTACGCTCGCCAGTTGGCGACCATGCGCCAGCGGCACCATGACGTCGTGAGTGCCGTGCAAGATTAATGTCGGCACATCGAGGCGGCGCAGCAACGGCGTGCGGTCGCCGTCACTGATGATTGCGGCGAGTTGGCGTGCGACACCATTGCCGGTGGGCGCGCGCCGCAGGCTGGCGTGGGCGCGGCGGATCATTTCGTCGGTTGCTGTTGGAAAATCCGGACTGCCGATGGCGCTGAACATACCGACCAGATAGCGGGTTGCGGCATCGACGCTGGTGCGATCCTGCGGTCGCGACAGCATCAATCGCAACACGCGCGCTGCCGGCAACGGTAGACCGAGGCGACCGCTGCTGGTCGCCATCAGGGTCAATGACTGCACTCGTGGTGCATGCCGCACAGCAATGTGCTGCGCGACCATGCCGCCCATCGACATTCCGAGCACATGCGCCTGTGCGATGCCGAGATGATCGAGCACGGCGATGCCATCGTCGGCGATATCCGCGAGCATATACGGCGTCTGATAGCGACGGTGTAGCAGGCGCGCCGCAATGACGCGATGCAACGGCGGCGTGCCGTGTTCGTCGTAACGGCTGCTCAGACCGATATCGCGATTGTCGAAGCTGATGCAGCGAAAACCTTGCTGCACGAAAGCGTCGAGCAACGACGTTGGCCAAGCGGTGCGCTGCATGCCTAGCCCCATGGCCAGCAGCAGGGGCGCACCGGTTTCCGGGCCGTGCGTCGCGTAGTCAATCTCGACGCCAGCGCGACGCAGCGATTGAGTTGGCGGCAACTCGGATTCCGGTGTCATGGCGTCGTGGTGGTTCGCCGCAAGATGGGCTTTGGACCTTACACGGCACGCCGACCCCGGCACCAGCGCGCGTCTGTGCGGCTTGTATTCAGGCGGGCCGAGGCAGATTGAGGAGGCCGCGTCGGCGCTATTCGAAGAGGACCGCACCATGGACGACGAACGCAATCCCTTGGCCCGCATGCTGATTCTGGCGGGCGTTCTGGTCGGCATCGGTGGTGGCGCTTGGTATGTACTACAGCGACCAGCAGTGAAGCCGGCAGCCCCGGCCGCGGTCGCTGTGCCGATTGCGCCGTTGGTGAACGACGTGCGCACCCCGCAATACCCGGTCGAAGCCATCATGCCGCCGGTTGCGACGATGCCAACGGCGCCACTGCCCGACCTGTTCGACAGCGACGGCTACGTGCGCGACGCATTGAATGCCTTGTTCGCCCATCCACAACTGGCGCAATGGCTGGTATCCGAACATCTGCTTGCGCGATTCGTCGCCTTCATTGATGCGTTGCCGAACCGCAAGGTCTCGAGCCAACTCTGGCCAGTAAAGCCGGCGACTGGATCCTTCTTCGTGCAGACGGAGGGCGACAGCACCCTGATTGGTCCAGCCAACAGCGCGCGCTACGAGGCCCATGCCGCGGCGCTGACCGGCGTTGATACCGCGGCAGCGGTCGCGTTGTACGTGCGTCTCTATCCCCTGTTGCAACAGGCGTATCGGGAACTCGGCTATCCCCAAGGCCATTTCAATGACCGCTTCGTCGCCGTGCTCGATCATCTACTGGCTGCGCCGGAGCCGCCAGCACCGGTCGCGGTCGTACGTGACGACAAGGGAAACTGGGTTTATGCCGACGCCGACCTTGAATCGGCATCCGCCGGCCACAAGTTGCTGATGCGTATGGGCGCGCAGCACGAACGCGCAATCAAAGCCAAGCTGCGCGAATTCCGTGCCGCGCTCGTCAGCGCGAAGCGGTGACTTGCCTTTGCCGTCCGGCCTGTCCAAGCTAGCGGCTTCCGACGGAGTGAACATGAATACGAAGCCAGCCATCACGGTGTCATCGCGTGATCTCGAACGACTGGAGGTCATCTTGGCCGATCTGCCCATCGATACCCCGATGCGCATCCAGCTTCAGGCCGAACTCGACCGCGCCGACATCCGCGAGCCAGAGCAGATGCCCGCTAATGTGGTCACGATGAATTCTGTTGTGCGCTTCCGCAACGGCGGTGGCGAGACCTTCGAGCGCACCTTGGTCTATCCGCGTGATGCACAGGGCGGTGGCACGAATGTGTCGGTGCTGGCGCCCGTGGGCGCGGCGATGCTCGGGATGACCGTCGGCGACAGTATCGAATGGCCGGGTCCGGACGGACGCCTTCTCGATGTGTGTGTGGCGGAACTCATCTATCAACCCGAGCGCGCCGGCCACCTGCATCGCTGAGTGCCGATCCTGTCAACAGAAACAGGTGGACGGATTCATGGCGGCTCAAACTGCCGCCATTTGATTATTCCGCGGCGTAGACGCGCTCGCCGCCGAGCCACGTCTGGCGCACGCGCGTGCGCAGGATCAATTCCGGCGCGACACGCATCAGGTCTTGGTCAAGCACAACGAAATCGGCGCGCTTGCCGGGGCTGAGCGACCCAACGTCGGCCTCCATGAACGCCGCCTGCGCCGGCCATAACGTCATCGACTTCAAGGCTTCATCGCGAGTCATCCGCTGCTCTGGATGCCAGCCGCTAGCGGGCCAGTTCTTCGCGTCTTGGCGCGACACGGCAGCGTGGAAAGAAATCAACGGATTTGGCAATTCGACCGGCAGGTCGGAACCATTCGGAATGATCACCCCGGTGTCGAGCAGCGAGCGCCAAGCGTAAGCGCCGAGTTCACGCGTCGGACCAATGCGGACGCCGGCCCAATACATATCGCTGGTCTGGTGGCTGCTTTGCATGCTTGGAATTACGCCAAGTTCGGCGAAACGGGCAAGATCATCCGGATGCAGGATCTGCGCATGTTCGATGCGGAAGCGGTGATCGGCGACTGGAACGGCATCCAGTGCCTGCGTCAGTTCGTCGAGTACGACGCGATTGGCGCGATCACCGATCGCATGGATGTTGACCTGAAAGCCGGCCTTCAGCGCCTTGATAGCGACGTCACGTACGCGCCCGCTCGGCAAGGTCGCCAGACCGGATTGGCCCGGCGCATCAGCATAGGGTTCGAGCAGCCAAGCACCGCGTGATCCGAGCGCACCGTCGGCGGAGAGTTTGATCGAGCGCAGCCACAGGCGGCCATCGTACAAACCGTTCTGTGCGCCGCGCGCCAGTGCCCAGCCAATGTCGTCATCACTGCCAGCCACCATCACGTAGTTGCGCAGTCCAAATTGGCCTTCCCGCGCCATCGCTTCGTACACGCCGATGACACCGCGGGTAACGCCAGCGTCATGGATGCCGGTCAAGCCCCAGCGTTGCAACTCGGCAATGGCGAGCGTCACTGCGTCACGCAACTCATCTGCGGTCGACGCTGGCATCACCTTCGCCACTAGATCGATGGCATTGTCGACCAACACGCCGGTGGGTGCGCCATTGGCATCACGCTCGATGCGGCCACCATCGGGATCATCGCTGTCACTGGTGATGCCCGCTGCCGTCATGGCCGCGGCATTGACCAATACGGCATGACCATCGACGCGCTCAAGCAGCACCGGATGATCAGTTGTCTTGGCGCTCAAAGCCGTGTGTTCTGGGAAGCGCGTATCGGCCCAGTCATTTTGGTCCCAGCCACGACCGACGATCCAGCGGCCACTTGCAGTCGCGGCGCGACGTTCGACCACCTTCGCAATCACCGCATCGAACGAGGATGTACCGCGCAAGTCGATGGTTTGCAGGCTCTGCCCCAATCCGAGCAGGTGTGCGTGTGCATCGATCATGCCCGGAATGACGGTGGCACCATCGAGATCGAGCAATTGCGTTTTCGCCGCGCGGAAACTCATTGCCTCACGCTCGCTGCCGACGAAGACGACCCGTCCACCACGCACAACCAGCGCGTTGACTACTGGATGATTGGCATCGACCGTATAGATGCGTGCGTCATGCACGATCAGATCAGCCGGCGCAGGTGTGGCCAAGGTTGTCGTCGCTGCGATCAGGGCCAGGAAGGACATCAATGAGCGCATGGTCGATTCCGGCAACGTGGGGGCACGAGTATCCACACCCAACGCTATTCCGGCAACCAGTCAGCCGATCCGGTTTGCTTCAATCGCGAGTTCGAGCCGGGTCAGCAGAATGCCGTCCTGATGCAACAGTTGGCGTAGATCATTGCGCAGGCAGTGATTGCGCTCGGCTGAAGAGAGCTCGACGAGTTGCGGCAATGAACCGGTGAGTTGTGTCAGCAGCGCATCGTGTACACGCGAATCGATCGCGGCATCGCAGGCCTGCGCGCGTTCGGCGTCGAGTACTTGGAAATAGACGCGACCGCTGACGCGCGCACTGTAGGCGCCGGCATGTACGCGCTGTGGCGCGAGTTCGAGATAGCGACCAAGCAGCGAAACGCGCGTCGCAATCGCTTCGCCGGGCAGTAGCCAATGAACACCCGCGGGCAGCACGCCGACCGGTCGCCCGAAGCGCTGCAGGCGCGCCGCTTCGCCTTCACGAACCCGCCGCAGGCTCGCCAGCAGGATCAAGGGCACAGCCAGCAAGGCAATTAGAAGCCACATATAAATCAGCCGCTTGCGTCAATATCTTGAATCTACTCCTCAAGAATGACCGGTTGCAAGCGCCGACGGCCGAAGCGATGACGGATCAAGCCGAAATAAGGGCGATTTAAGTGCTCGCCGCCAGCAGTGCGCGGGTGTGGGCGTGCTGCGGCCGCAGCAGCACGTCCACGGTCGCGCCGTGTTCGACAACACGGCCCTGCTCAAGCACCAGCACGCGGTCGCACAGCACCCGCACCGCCGCAAGATCATGTGAGATAAAGACCAAGCTGAGACCGCGCATACGTTGCAGGTCTTGCAACAGCGCCAAGATTTCGGCCTGCACCGGAAGGTCGAGTGCCGACACCGCTTCGTCGCACACCAACAACTCGGGATCCAGCGCCAACGCTCGTGCGATGGCGACGCGCTGCTTCTGTCCGCCTGACAATTGCTGGGGATAACGCGGCGCTAGCGTGGCATCGAGTTGTACCGAGGCGAGCAGCTCGAGCACGCGCGCCGCGCGCGTGGTGGCGTCGCCGATACCATGCAGGCGCAATGGTTCGAGCAGGGTTTCGGCCACGGTCATGCGTGGATCAAGCGCCATACCAGGATCCTGAAACACGATTTGCACGCGCCGTCGCCACGACTTACGGGCGGCATGCGACAGAACAAATGGATCAGCACCGGCGATCTGTAGCGTGCGCGCGTGTCCCGACTGCAGGGCCAGCAATACCCGCGCCAGCGTCGACTTGCCGCTGCCGGAAGCACCGATGACGCCGAGCGCACCGCCACGCGGCAGCGCGAGATCAATGTCGCGCAGCGCCGGACGTTCGGCATAGTCGGCCGAGAGCGCCTGTACCTGCAACACGGCTGTTCCTGACACCAGCAGCGGTGCCGCACCACGCACGGCTGCCGCCAGCAACACTCGTGCGTAATCACTGGGCGGGGTCGCAAAAAAAATGGCTTTATCGACCAACGCATCAACTACGCCATGGCGCAGCAACAGCACCCGATCGGCGAGATGACGCACCGCCAGTAGATCATGGCTGATGAACAACAACGCCAGACGCCGGTCACGCTGCAAGCGCGCGAGCACATCAAGAATCTCGCGGGCCGCGAGCGGGTCGAGCGCGGACGTGACCTCATCGGCGATGAGCAATTCCGGCGACGCGGCCAGCGCCAGTGCAATCATCACGCGTTGCCGTTGACCGCCAGAAAGTTCGTACGGATAACGCGTGGCAAATGTGCTGGACGCGTCGAGGCCGACTTCGCCCAGCGCGTCGCTGACGGTGCGGCCCGCCTGCGCGCGACGCAAGGCTTCGCTCAACTGTACGCCGATGCGTCGCAGCGGATGCAAGCTGGCAGCGGCATCCTGGAACACCATCCCGATACCGCGACCACGCAAACGCGCCGCCGCCGCAATGTCGAGGACCTCGCCATCGAAGCGCAACTCGCCGTTCGTCCGGGCACCGTTGGGCAACAAGCCGATCAGCGTGCGCGCCAGAGTCGATTTGCCACTTCCCGACTCGCCGAGCACAGCCAGACATTCACCGGCGGCAAGATCAAAACTGAGATCGCGCAGGACGACATCGCCGTCGCGATAACGCACGCACAACTGACGCACCGAAAGTTTGGCCACGCTCACGCCACACCCGGTCGTTGCAGGCGTGCGCGCAGCGCGTCGCCCAGCAGGGTGAAGGCAATCAATAGCGCTGCCAGAAATCCGCCCGGTGCCAGTAGCACCCAAGGCGCGTCTTCCAACTCCTGCACGCCTTCAGCGAGCAGTCCGCCGAGGCTAACCGAGGGTTCGTCCAAGCCGAGCCCGAGGAAACTCAAGAATGACTCGACCAAGATCGCTTGAGGAATCGCCAGACTGAGATAAACGACGGCGAACCCGAGCAGATTCGGAACGATGTGGCGGGTCAACAGCCACCATGGCCCGGCACCGAGAGCGCGTGCAGCTTGGACAAATGGCAACACCCGCAGGCGCGCGGCTTCGGCACGCAACATGCGCGCCAGATCAATGCAGGCATAGACGCCAACCGCGACCACCAGCAACACACCGCTACGCCCGAACAGCGTCAGCAACAACACCACGATCAGCAGAAATGGCAACGCTGAAACCACATCCAGCGCACGCATCATCAAGCGTTCGATCGCCCCGCCGAGGGTGCCCGCGAGTGCGCCATAGGCAAGACCGAATAGCAATGCGATGGCGCCTGCGCCGAAGCCGAGCAACAGCGATACGCGCCCTGCCAGCAAGGTGCGAACGAAGACGTCACGGCCGATCGCATCCGATCCGAGCCAGTGGCCGTGCGTGATGCCGGGCGCGATCTGCAACTGGGTCCAGTCGGTGTGCCAGGCATCAAACGGCCGCAACCACGGACCGACCAAACTCGCGAGCGCAAGTACAAAAACAGGCCGATCGCGATTCTCAGGCTGCGATCACCAGGCATGATCAGCGCGGCAGCAGCGCCGCGAGATCGAGTCCGGCGAGACGACGTGGTTCGCCCAACCAATGGCCTTGTGCGAACTCAGCACCGCACAGGCGCAGCGCAACCAGTGTCGCGTAGGAGTCGACATGCTCACCGATCACGGCCAGCTTCATTGACTTCGCCAAACCGGCGATCGACGACACCATGGTGTGGTCGAGTTCATTGTCGGCCATGCCTTCGACGAAACTTCCTTCGATCTTGACGAAGTCGACAGGCAGGTGGCGCAGGTGGGTGAACGAGGAGAATCCGGTGCCGAAATCGTCGAGTGCAAAGCGGCAACCGATTTCACGCAACTGATTCATGAATCTACGCACGGTGTGCATCGACGTCATTTCGCTGGTCTCGGTGATTTCGAACACCAGCATCCGTGGTGGCACATTCGAGGCGCGGATGGCATTGCTGATCAACGCCATCGATTCGGAGTCGGCCAGCGTCTGGTTGGACAGATTGATGTTGAAGGCGATACGTCCAAACAGATCAC
The DNA here is from genome assembly GCA_016708465.1 of Rhodanobacteraceae bacterium. GTDB lineage: Bacteria > Pseudomonadota > Gammaproteobacteria > Xanthomonadales > Ahniellaceae > JADKHK01. The sequence goes on along the minus strand of JADJFT010000005.1, from coordinate 36,859 downwards.
GACGATTGCCTAGTTCAGATAGCGCATGCTGCACGACCCAAAGGTCTATCTTCGGCATCATGCCAACGCGCTCTGCCAGCGGCACGAAAACGCCTGGCGACACGTATTCGCCGCGCTTGTCGCGCATGCGCAGCAACAATTCGCACAGTATCTCGTGCCCGGGCGCGCCCAGCCGCCAGCCCTGATGCTCGGTGATTTCGGCCTCACTGTGCGGCAACGCCGCCAGCGGAACGATCGGCTGGACGTCAAACTCGAAACGGTTTTCCTCAATGGCGTCGCGCAGCTTCGCGGTCCAGCCCGCTTCGAGTTCGCGGGCGATGCGGGTGTCGTGTTCACCGACCCAGATTTGTGTCTGATCGCGGCCGCGGTGCTTGGCGGTCTTGCACGCCACGCGCGCATGTTCGAGCACATACTCTGCGCTCGGCGTATCGCGTGAGACGACGGCGACACCGAGCGACACGGTGGCGTGACGACGATGCTGATTGACCGTGTAATGGCAGTTGTGTGCGAGCTCGCGGAAGCCATCAGCCAGCGTGAATAGATTGTCGAGTTGCGCACCGGTCAGCAATAGCGCAAACCGATCGCCTTCGAGCCGCGCCAGCACATCGCCTTCACGCAGACGCTTACCCAGGGCCTCGGCGAAGTCGGCGACCAGCCGATCGCCGACTGCAGCTCCGCCGGCATCAACGATATGCGTGTAACGATCGATATCGAAATACAGCAGGCACCGTAACCGCCATGCTCTCGCCGGCGCGCGATGTCCTGAGCGAGTAGTTGTGCGAAGTGGCGCCCGTTGAACAGACCGGTGAGTGGGTCGTGGATCAGTTCCCAGTGCATCCGATCCGTGGTTCGGCGCTCGCCAATGTCACGGAACACCACCATCGAACCCTCACGACGGCCGCCGATGTCGAGTGGCAACACCGAGCATTCCACCGGTACCGCTTCGCGCTCAACATTCCAGAACACGGTTTCGATTCGTGCGATCGATTCATTACTGCGATACACCTGCAGCATCGGCGACTCATCGTCACGCAACGCCCGACCGTGTTCGTCGGAGTGGTGGATCGCGTGCTGGGCATTCATTCCGAGCAGCGCCGATTCATCCTCGTGCCCGAGCATGCGCAGCGCTGTCGGGTTCACGAAGTTGATCACGCCCTGTGCATCGACGCCGAAGACACCGTCGCCCACGGAACCGAGGATGCCATCCAGTCGCTGGCGTTCATTACCGGCATTCTTCTGCAAACGTATCTGCCGCGCCAAGCCGCCCATGCGGGCAAGGAACAGTTCCTTGGCTTCGTTCTTGAACGTACATTCCACTGCACCTGCTTCAAGACATCGCTTGATCACATCTTCGCGATAGGTGCCGGTGATGATGGCAATCGTGCCGTTCGCAGTCGCCGGCAATGCCTTGAGACGTCGGCACAATTCGTCGCCGTTCCCGTCGGGCAAGAAGTAGTCGATGATGAATAGGTCGTAGTGTCCGGCGGCGGCTTTGTTGAAAGCTTCGGTAATGGTGCCGGCGGTGTCGCAGTCATAACCATTGCGATCGAGCAGTTGTTTGTACGCCAGCCGAATACTGGCCGAGTCATCCACGAACAGCACGCGAATACCGAGCTTCTCGACCGGTGCCGACGGCGTCGGCGCTGCGCCGATTGAGGCCAGATCGACGGTCGGGGCTGGCAACGAGATGGCGCTTTCGAGCTGTGGATTCGACGATTCAACGGCAGCGGTCGCGGTCAACCCGGCATTGGGCAGCAACTGGCCAATCACGGTCGGGATGCGCGAAAAGTTCGACCACAGCAGAAACTGTGCGTCCGGGCGATCGGCGATGAAACTGTCAATCGCTTGATTTTTCTCGTGCGCGAGCAGTAATACAGCGGTCTTACGCACACGCGGATTGCGTAGATAGATCAGCAAGTCCTCGAAGTCGCGGGTCATCCGCGCCGGCGCACCGAGAATCAACAGACCATAGGGCTGGCCCATGTCATTGGCGCGACCGAGATGATCAAGGGTATCGGCGTAGGTCGATAGCTCCGACCAAGATCCGGCCTGTGCTGCCTGCAGCGTGCGGGTCAGCAGATGATGCAATGTCGCCGAACGCTCGACGACCAGAATGCCTGTCACGCGACTCTCCCCGATACGGATCCGACGCCGGAGCAATCAGCCGTCGGCCCTGCATTCTGGCGAGGCAGGGCGGTATTCGGCAAGCGCGGTCGATCTCAGTTCGCGAACAGGCCAACGCCGGCCGGCCGCGATTTTAGCCGGGCGTGGTAGGCGGCGAGCGCCGGAAACTCGGCGAAGTTCACGTCGCAGCGGCGCTGCAACTCCAGTCCATGGCCGAGCAAGATGTCGGCAATGGTGAAACGCCCGCACACCCAGTCGCGATCAAGCATGCGTCGATCCAGCGCCGCCAGGTGAGTCATCAGCCGCTGCGTCGAGGCTTCGAGCATGGCCGGATCGGGCTGGAACATCTTGTAGACCATCAGCGGATAGGTCGCTGCATCCAGCGTGCTGGCGGCGAAGAAGTACCAACTCAAGAATTCGCCGCGCCCGGATTCGCCTTCGAAGATCGCGAGCTTGGCCTCACGATGGGCCTCCGCCAGTGACAAGCAAATCGCAGCGGAGTCGAACTGGGTCACGCCATTCTGCACGATTGCTGGCACCAGGCCGGTCGGATTCACTGCCCGATACGCCGCGCCCTTGTGCTCGCCAGCACGCGCATCAAGGCGATGCTCGTTAATGGTGAGACCGAGTTCATTCGCCAACCAGCGCACGCGCGATCCGCGATCGAAGTGGATGAAACTGTATAAATCGATGCCCGTGCTCATGGAGATCTCCGCGTCTGCGGCGAGATTAGCGCAGACGCTTGACCGCACGCAGCCGCAGGCGCGACGCTGCCGACCCGGAGGTCACATGATCAATCTCGCCACGCTCACGCCAGAACAATTCGATCCGCTGGTCGGTACCGGCTTCACCGTCAATGGCACGCCGGACGTCCTGATCCTGCTTGATGTGCAACACCTGCAATCGCCGTCGGCGCGCGCTCAGCCCTTCTCTCTAACCTTCACCTCGCGCACGCACCGCCTATTGCAGTCGACGTTTCGTCTCGTGCATCCGCAATTGGGTGAGTTCGACTTGTTCATCGTGCCGCTGCAGCCGGATGCACGTGGCCCGATCTACAAAGCCGTGCTCAACTGACTGCGGGGCGTCCAGCCCAGAAAGTGATAGACGCCCTTGTCCTCGCGTAACGTAAAGCCGAGCCTGGCGTATAGACGTTGGGCCGGATTGTTCGGCTCGACATGCAGGGTGATTGCGCGTCCTTCTTCCGCTGCCGTCTGCATCAATGTGCGCAGCATGCATTCGCCATGACCGCGCCCGCGCCAATGCGGTAACAAGGCGATATCCATCACCCTGAATTCACCGGGCGACGCGTACAGGTAGATGCGTCCAACCGCCGCGCCAGCATGTTCGAGCACGCAGAGCGCGGCACCGGGATAGTTCTTGCGATAGTGGTCGGCCTGCAGGCGCGACTGCTCATGCAGGAAAGCCGTCTTCGCACTGTCGGACCAAGGTAGCTGCGTCAGTTCGTCCCAACGCGTTGTCGCGTACAAGTTGGCAACGAATCCCCTGTCTTCGAAACGTTCGTCGCGCAGCCGCCATTCCGGGTCCGTCACCTGCAAGGCCGCCGCCATCGCTGCAACGGCATCGGACAACGCCGGACTCACGTCGTCGCGACGCCCAGACGCAGATCCAACGCCGCCAGAACGTCCATTCCGCGCCGCAGAGAAAGTCGGTATCGGCCCGGCCCGAGCGCGACCCCGGCGTTATCGAGGGCACGACAAGACGAGGTCGACGCGCAGTCGTCATCGCGTTGGCCGCGCGCGAGTTCGAACCCGATCAGGTGACGCGTATCGGCGGTGAACCGCAAGCGCTGGCTGGCACCCTGGCGCCCGAACGAAGGCGGTCGAAGGCCTGCGCTCCACCATCGGCAGCGAACCAGGCGCGCACACGCAACGGTTCGGAAAGCGCCGCGAACTGTTGTGGCAAGACCCGCAACTGCATCGGCGCCAAAGCCGACGCAGCGACTTCCAGACATTCGAGTTTCAGGACGATATCCCGGGTCGCAGCGGCAGCGCCGGCAAACACCTGCTCGAAGGGCGCGAACAAACTCGCACAGGCACCGGCGCAGGCAGCATTTCTCAAGAACGATCGACGTTGCATGGGGAGCCCTCAGGTGCGCGGCGGAAACACGCCTTGCAGCGCGATACAGAAGTAGAGCGTCAGGTACGGCATCATGTTGTTGTGCGGCTGATCGCCACCGGCCGGAGCCAAGGCCCAATCGGACATCGGTTGCAGACCCGACGCGTTGGTCTGGTACGCAAACCCGCCGGTTGATCGAGCCAGACCACGATTGCTGGACGGCGCCTTGATGTCGCCGTCGTCCGACGACGCACGAAGGGCGTGGGCATGTGCCGGAATCTCGGACTCCAGCAACGTGACCGTTTCCGCGCCACCCGTTTCACCCAAGTCATGCAGGGAAAGTCCGGGCCCTTGTTCGGGGTGCATCGGCGCACGGCCCTGCAAATCCGGCAAGGCAAAATTGCTCTTGCCGTCACCGCCATAGGTGGTGCCGAGCAGGGAAAACAACGCCGTGTTCTGCGAAATCGGCATCAACTGCCCATCACACCAAGCCCACCCGTTGGGCGCGAAGTTGAACGGAAAGATACGGATTTCGGCAACAAAGGGATCGGCCATGTGGATGTCCTCAGGTCGACGACGGAAAGATGCCGAACAGCGAAATGATGAAGTTGACGCACAGGTAGGGCTGGAAATTCGTATGCGGCTGACTACCCCCGGCAGCCGTCACGGCCGCCGCGTTCAGGCTGATGTTGGGCGCCTGCTCGATTTGCAGACTGATCGACGTGGACTCTCCCGGCAATTTGGAAATGGGCGAGTTGCCGGTCGCCGGCGATGTCGAAGCCAACATCGGATGCGCATGTGCCGGAATCTGGTTGACGGTCAGAGTAATTTCCTCGGCGCCGCCGGTTTCCGCCAAGATGAAGCCGTTGCCTTGGTGAATCGGCAGCCGCCCACGCAGATCCGGCAATGCGAACGTCGACTGTCCGTCTCCGCCGTAGGTTGTTCCGATCAGTTGAAACAACGTTTCGTACTCCGAAATGGGCAGCAATTGGCCCTCGCAGAACATCCATCCCGCGGGTGCGAAGTTGCCCGCGAACATGCGGATATCGCCGATGTAAGGTTGGGCCATGGTCAGTGTTCCTCAGGGCGGCGACGGGAAAATGCCCTGCATCGCGATGCAGAAGCTGATTGTCAGAAACGGCTGCATGTTCAGATGCGCCTGTGAACCGCCGACATCGGTCACCGTACCCGGCACCATCGCGACCAGGTTGTCCGCCTCGTGATAGACATTCAGTGCCGCTGCCAGCACGTTGTTGTTCGGTACCGGTGAGTTGGCGTCGCTGGGCGACGCCATGGCGGCATGGGTATGCTGCGGAAGTTCGGCAATTGCCAGCGTATGTGCCTGCTCGCCGCCACGCTCGCCCAGGGTGTGCCCGGATCCGACATGGATCGGGGTACGGCCGCGCAGATCGGGCAACGCGAAGTTCACCTGACCATCGCCACCAAACGTGGTGCCAAGCAGCGAGAACAAGGCCTGATTCTGGTTGATCGGGAGAAGCTGCCCGTTGCACAATGCCCACCCTTGGGGCGCAAACACGAAGCTCATCAAGCGAATTTCGGAGAGGAAGGGCTCAGCCATGATGGCCTCCGGAAAAAACTGTGCGGACAGTGCAAAGGGGGTTGACCACAAGACCTCCGATCACGGTGGCAGCGCGCAGGCGCCGCCACCGTAGTAGCCGTCGGTGGTCACGCCCGCGTCGTTGTTCGCGGTCGCCGTCGCTGTTGCGGGCGAGTTGTTCATCTGCAGGAACGTGACCACCGACGTGGGGTCGAAATTGTTTCCGCCCGGTGGCGTGTAACCGGGCAAGACGACACTGGTCCGGAGCCGCTGGCGCATACGGATGTCGCCATTCTTGAAGGCACCGCCGGTCAAACTATTGCTGCTCAGCGAGATGCAGTTCGCATGGCTATCGATCTGGCCGAAGACGTTCGTGCTGGTCGAGCCGAGCGTGAACTCGATCGCCTCGCGCGGCGTTCCGATCATGGCATTCGTGTCCGCCAACTCGGTCACGGTATTGCCGGTTGCGGTGAGATTGAACGCACCGTTGCCGTCATTCACCAGCACACCGATGCCACGGTCGGCGCAACGGCGCAACGTGTTGTTGGTCACCGACAGCGTGTGTGTGCCGTTGCCATGCGCGTCAATGGCGATGCCGTAGCCCTGGGCCGAACACGACAACGCCTGGCCGCTGGTACCGATCACGTTGTTGCGGATACGACCGTAGAACCTCGCGGTACCGGCAGACGTGCCGAGATTCGTCGTCATCGCACTGAGCACCGCACCATTGATGTGGTTGTTGTTGATGTCGTAATGGATGGTGCCGGTATAGCCGCCGAACGCCACGCCCAAAGCCGCATTCACGGTGATGCCCTGGCCCAGGGCCGTGGCATGGCCGCCGAGCATCGTGTTGTTGTTCAACACGATATCGGCATCACCGCTGTTCGTTGCCGCCAATTGGAAGTGGTCGCCCTTGCTCGCCGAGAAGATGTTGCCGGTCACGGTCGGATTGATGTTGGATGACCCGGCCGCTTCGATCAACACGCCATCGTTCATGAACGCATTGGCTGGATTGCCGGCGATGACGTTGCCGGTCATCGTCAGGTCGAGCGTGCTGCCGTCCGTGTCGAGGCTGCGGATGAGCACATTGTTATCAAGATTGTTGAAATACGTCGGAGAGACCACCGGGCCATTGTTTTCGACCAGACTGGACGCGAGCACGAAGCCATTCACGCGATCGCCGCGAATGCCGTCGTCGCTGCCATTGGCGATCCGCATACGCGTTAGCGACACGTTGCGCGTGTTGATCAGGTCGATGCCGGCGTTGGTCGACGCCAGAATCGAACCGCCGGTGCAATCCGCGATATTCGGGACCACGATGGTCGCCGGCGGAGTCGGTGCGCTGACGCCGCCACCGCACTGACCGCCCGAATTGCCGGTCACGGTCAGTCCGCCGGAAGCGCCGGTCGTGTTCAACACAATGCCATTCACGGCACCGCTGGAACTGATGCTGCGGAAGATCAAGCCACTGGCACCGATGGTCGTACTGGCGACATTCAGCGCGGTACCCGTGGTCGTGTTCAGCGTGTTGGCTGCACCCGTCACCGTCACCGTGCCGCCGCCGGTGGCATTGAACGCCGTGCTGGTGCCGGTGTTCAAGGTCAGTCCGCCACTGAAATTGATCGTCGCGCCGGTGTTGCTGTTCAGCGCTACGCCCAGACCGGTCGCACTGACCGGACCGGAAAGATTGATCGTTCCCGCAGTGTTGCCGGAAATCAGAACTGGCTGAACCGTCGTGCTGGCGATCGACCCGGCATAACTGACATTCGCCGTTCCGCCCGAAACCACGAAGGCCTGGCTCGCCGCAGTATTGATGACGCTGGCGACGCCCGTACTGAAGGTGCCAGCCACCGTGTCGAGTTGGAAACCCAGCCCCGCGCTGCCGGTGCTGCGAATGCTGGTCGGCTGCAGGTCGATGGTGGCGCGCGTAATGTCAACGACCGGCCCACCCACTGCCTCGAACTGAGCGACGCCGGCACCCACCACGATACGGAACCCGGTTCCGGTACCGGCATTGAACACGCCTGTGCTGACGGTACGAAGCCCGGCACCGGCACTCGCAAAAATGTCGAGGTCGGCGAAGGACAGATCGCCGCTGATCGTGGTCAGAACGACACCGGTGGCGCCGACGCCGTTGCCCGACGCGCCGACCGTGGTCGTTCCACCCGATACCTGCTGATAAGCCCCACCCGCAACCGAATCGAATACCGCATTCGTCACAGCAATTCCGGAACCCACGGTGTTGCCGCTCACCGTGTTGTTGGCGAATCCAGTCATCGTGGTGACGCCACCGCCGGCATTGCTGTCGTTGATCAAGACGCCGCCCGCTGCGGAGACGATGTTCGTGTTGTCGCTGAAATCGAGCCCCAGCGTCACAGTACCCGCATTGAGCAAATCGAAGGCATTGCCGGTGTGCGTGCCGGCGATCCAGCTGTTGTTGCTGAACGCCAGCGTCAGGGCGCCGGTGCTGCCCGAATTGAGGTTCAGATCGATTCCTCGGCGCTGGCACCGCGAAGGTCGTTGCCGCTGATGGTCAATGCCGCCGAACCCGACAGCGCCGTGGCGCAAGTTAGGTCGATCGCATTGCCCGAGGTGCTGTTCAGGCTCAGGCCACGGATTTCGACCGGCATCGCGCAAGTGGCGGACACCGTATTACCGCTGCTGTTGTTCCATTGCGGACGAGTGCCGGCCGCGACGAGATTGGTCGGCGAACCGTTGCCATTGAGGTTGACCGGCAGCGAAAGGCCAGCGCCCTCACCCAACAGGCGCTGGTTGGCTTCTAGCTCCAGCCCACCGGCGAGCGCCGAACCGCTGTTGTGGATGAAGATGTAGTCGCCCACAAGATCCGCATCGCCGGCGCCAGCGGCGCCATTGATCGCGGTCAGCGAATTCAGCGGCGACGACGCAGTGCCATCGCCGGCACCTGCCCCGGCATTCACGTACCAGATGCGTTCGAAGCGCGTCAGCGTGACCGTGCCGGTTGCGCTGGCCGGCATCGGCGTACCGTTGTCGGTGATCTGGTAGGTGAAGCTCGGTCGCTCCGATATCGCCCGGCGCCGGCGTGAACTGGAAGCGACCGCTGCTTTGCATCTGCACGCGACCGACGGCCGCATCGGAGCAATCGAACGGCGCCGAACTATCGGTGCAAGCGCCGACCGTGATCGACGACACCGCGAAGCTGTCGCCTTCAACCGGATCGCTATCGCCATCGATGACGCCAAAGCCAGTGCCCGTGGTTTCCAGCGCGTGCGGGGTCGCCAACGCAGCAAGGTCCACCACCAGATCGGTATTGCCGAGGAAGTCGAAGCTGTCGTTGCTCGCGACCGGCGCGTCGTTGACTGGCGTGACATTGACCGTCAACGTGTTCGCGCTGGGATCGAGGTCGACGCCGCCACCGGCCGTTCCGCCGTCGTCGCGGACCTGAAACGAGAAGCTCGAGTATGGGCTGCCGAATGCGTTCGCCGCACCAACGAAGCCCAGGTTGCCGCCAGCGATGTTCGCCAGCGTGATATCGGTCCCCGCCGCAAACGGTACACCGGACAGCGTTAGGGTGCCGGCAACCGGCAACGTTGTCACCACGACGCTGGCCAGCGCATTCGGCGGCGTGTCGTTCGGATCAGAAAAACCGAAGTCCGCAGCGGTGAGGATGTATTGCACGTCTTCCAGTGTCGTGACCGTCGCATCGGTGCCGGCCGGCGGATCATTCAACGCGGTTACAGCGATCGTCAGTGTATTCGCGCTGGCATCAAGGTCGACGCCACCGTTTGCGGTACCGCCGTTGTCACCGGCCTGGAAGGTGAAGCTCGTGTAGGGCGATCCCGAGCCACCTGCAATCGGCACGAAATCCAGATTGCCGTTGCTGATGTCAGTCACCGGAATGCTTGCGCCCACAGTCACCGCGACGCCGGACAGTCGCAATGAACCAGTCGCTGGCGTCGAGGCGATCAACACCCTTGCGAACGCATTTGCAGGCGTGTCATTCGGATCGGTGAACCCAAAGTTCGCGAGCGTGAATACGTGTGACGCGTCCTCGACAAGCGTCACGGTGTTGTCGGTGCCGGCCGGCGCGTCGTTCACTGGATCGATCGTCAGCGTCGCGGTCGCGCTGTTCGAGATCTGGGCCGCCGCGGTCACGGTGTAGGCGAAACTTGCGGTGCCGTTGTAGTTCGCGGTTCCGGTCACGCCGACCGTGCAGGCGCCGGCGCTGCAGGCACAGGCCTGGGTCACGGTGACATTGGTCGGAACGGTAATTGCGCAGACGGTCGCGAGGTCGCTCTCGGCGTCGCTGTAGCTCAAGGTGACCACGCTCTGGGTGTCTTCATCGAACACTGCCGGTGTAATCGCATTCGCAACCGGTGCATCATTCGCCGCAGCGACATTGACGGTGCTGGTTACGGCGACACTGTCGGCGATGCCGTCGTTGCCGATCCAAGTGACCGTGCGTGCTGCCGTGTTCGGCGTATCGGACGTGTTTTCGTAACCGACCGAACGCAGGGCAGTGGCGTAATTCGCCAAGTTATCGATGCCGCTCAATGTCAGCATGCCGGTCGCGGCGCTGAACGCTGCGGTGATGTTCGGCGTGTTGGTGAAACTCAGCACGTCCTCGCCATTGACGTAGCCGGTGGTGATCTGTGCCGTTGCGCTGGACAAGGTCGGCGTATCCAGATCGGCGACGGTAATCGTGGTGTCGATGGCCGTAGCAGGATCGTTCTCGGTGTAGCTCAGCGTGCTACCGGCCGTCAGCGTCGGCGGCAGATTCACCGGCGTGAACGAGAACACGTTATCGGCCGCCATAGTGTCAGGCGGATCGATGCCATCAACATCGCTGATACCGCCCATCAGCACGGTGACCGTGCAGGTGGCGCCGACCGGAAGATTGCCAGTCGGGTTCAGGGTCGCGATGGCACTGCCACTGCCGGCGCTGACAAATGCCGTTGTCGTTGGACAGCCCAGTGTGAAACTAGCGTCACTGAATGACACTGGCTCACTGAAGTTGATCGTGAGATCCGCATTGGCCGGGTGAGTGCCGCCATTGATTGGGAGCGTGCTGGTGACGGTCGGCGCCGGATCGGTGGTGGTGAACGCGAACACGTGGTTCGCAGCCAAGTTATCGGGCTGATCGATGCTGTCGGCGTCGGTGACATCCGCCGCCGCAACCGTGACCGTGCAGGTGCTGGTGGCTGGCAACGGTGACGCCGGTGTCATCGTGATGCTGTTGGCGTTGTTGATCGTGTTCGGGCTCAGTGCGATCGCGCCGGCGCCGCAATCGAGGCCGAAAGCAGCGGTCGTCGCGTTAACCGCTTCACTGAAGTTGATGGTGATGGTGGCGTTTGCGGCGACATCGCTGTCGCCATTTGCCGGCAATGTCGTCGCCACACTGGGCGCAGCATCGACGCTGAAGGTACGCACCAAGTCGAGCGTCATCGTGTCAGGTGGATCGATCGTGTCGTCATCGGCAACGTTCCCGGCGATCACGGTCAACACGCAGATCGAACCATTCGGCAAGGTTCCGGCGTAGGTCGGCGTCAGCCCGGCGACGTTCGTGCCGGTCGCGCCACCGGTGATCAGGTTCGATCCGGCATTGCAGCTCAAGGTCACGGCATCGCCATTGATCGTGGTGATGTTCTCGCTGAAGCTGATCGACAGCGCGACGTTGTTCGCGACGATGGCGGCTTCCGCCGGCGTCGCCAAGGTGACGGTCGGCGCCGCATCGACATTCATGCCAAAGCTGTCGCTGTCAGATTGCGGGCCGCCACTGCCGGTGTTGCCGAGGTCATTGCTCAGCACGGTGATCGTGCCGCTGCCGCCCGCCGTGCTGTTGAAGCTCAGCGTCTGCAAGGTGGCATTCACGTCAGCGGTGACGCCGGTGATGGCGACATTACTGCTGCCGCTGCCAGTGACGCTCGCACCATTCTGCGCGGTCGCGCTGAGGGTGCCGATGGTTGTGGAGACGGTCGCCGTGACATTGCCAGCAGCGGCATCGACGTCGGCAACGCTGATGCTGTTCGGCCCGGTGAAGGCCAGCGGCGCGCCCACGCCGGTGGACAGCGGACCGATCGGCAGGGTGTTCACCGGTGCGTCGTTGGCCGCGGTTACATTGATCACGAAGGTCTGCGCGGCTGAGGTATCAACGCCACCGTCGGCGGTGCCGCCATCGTCCTGCAGAGTCAGTGTGATCGTCGCGCTGCCGTTCGCATTCGCGACCGGGGTATAGGTCAGCACACCGGCCGGTGATACCACCGGTGCAGCGCTGAACAATGCTGCATTGGTATTGCCGATGGCATCGAAGGTCAGCGTCTGGCCGGATTCGTCGGCCGGGCCGGCACTGATCGCGGTCGCCCACGGATTCACCGTCTGCGCGCCGGCATCTTCGAGCACAGTCTGGTCGGCGCCCTTGGTGAAGCTCGGCGCGTCGTTTACCGGCGCTGCGGTGATGACGAAGGCTTGCGTCGTCGATGTATCGACGCCGCCGTCCGCGGTGCCGCCGTTATCCTGAATACGTAAGCTCAAGTTGGCAGTGCCGTTGATGTTCGGCGCAGTAGTGAAGGTCAACACACCGGTTGGTGACACTGCCGGGGCAACGCTGAACATGCCCGGGTTGTCGTTCGCAGTGACGGTAAAGCTGAGGGCCTGAGTCGACTCGTTCGCCGGGCCGGCATTGATGCCAGTCGCCCAAGGATCAACCGTCTGCGCACCGATGTCCTTCAACACCGTTACTGTCGGACCAGCGGTAAACGTGGGCACGTCATTCACTGCCGTCAAGGCGATGGTGACGGCCGCCGGTAGCGAGTTGACGATGCCGTCATTGGCGACAAAGCTGAAGCTATCGGTGCCGAATTCGTTTGTATTTGGCGTATAGGTCACTGAGGCCGAAGTCGCATCAATCGGCACAAGCGGACCGAGCACGCCGCGCGTTGGCAGTGCTTGGATCGCGAAGGTCAGTGGATCGCCGTCACCATCGCTGGCGGTCAGCGTGATGGTCTGAGCGGCCGCGTCTTCTAGGTAAGTCGGTGACTGCGGCACCGCAATTGGCGCTTGGTTCTCGACATCGACAGTATCGACACGGAAATAGACGCGACCGTTCTCCTCGGCAGCGAACAGCGCCACGAAGTCGGCGCCGATGTCCGGCCCGGTCGCATCACCACTTGCATCGGTGGCCAGTGGCGAAGCCCCTGCCCAATCACCGATGGCGCCGTCAGTGGCGAAACCGGCCGCCCAGACCGCGCCTGCGACCAACAACGCACCCACTGAGGCCATGCCAAGACGCAAGCGACGCGATGCGACCAACAGCAACGCCACGACCAGCAACAACAAGCCGAGCGCACCCAACGCCGGGATCGCAACACGATTCAATGCGAGGAAAATTGGTCCACCTGCTGAGGTTAGACCGAGATAATCGGTTGACGCCGCGGTGCCGTTTTCGCTGGCCAACGTAACGCGAACCACGCCGGCACTGCCGAACAGGCCACGATCAGTTGCGAATTCAATGACATCGGCCCCCGACAGGCCGTTATTCAAGCCGACCGGGTGTGGCCCACCCGAAGCTGATTCGGCTCCGAAACTACCGCTGACGCAATTGGCAGTGGTGACCGAACTGACCGTCGTCGCGGTGACGTTGGCGGTGATCCGGAACTCGGCCCCGGACGCGATGCCGCCGGGATGAATGGCGTTGCATCCGGTGCTGGCGTTCACGTCGCGGTCGACATAGACGACGTAGCGGTAGTCCTGAGCAACGACGCTACCGGTCAGACAGATCGCCAGAACGGCTAGAATACGTGTAGCAATCCGTCGCATACGACCCCCAAGGTCGGCTGATGTCGGTCAGAATCGCTGAGTGTGCGCCCGATCACGGCGTGCATGCAACCGCCTTGATTTAGATCAAGAAACCTGCATTGTCCGGTTTTTGCCGTGACGACCCGCGCGTGAGGACAATCACCGCCCCGGACTGGAGCCGATCATGAGTTTCCCGAATATCCGCCTGCGCCGCATGCGCCGTGACGATTTCTCGCGTCGATTGATGCGCGAATGCGTGTTGACTGCGGATGACTTGATCTGGCCAGTATTTGTGCACGAGGGCCACAACCGCATCGAGGCGGTGTCGTCGATGCCCGGCGTTGAGCGTATGTCGATCGACGTGCTGCTGACGCGTGCCGAGGAAGCGGTGCGGCTCAACATACCGGCGATCGCCTTGTTTCCGGTCACGCCGCCGGAAGCGAAATCGCTAGATGCTGTCGAAGCATGGAATCCCGACGGCTTGGCGCAACGCGCGGTGCGCGCACTCAAGCTGCGTTTTCCGGAACTGGGCGTCATTACCGACGTCGCACTCGATCCATTCACCACGCATGGTCAGGATGGCCTGATTGACGAGAACGGCTACGTCGTCAACGACCGCACCGTCGCGGCGCTGGTGAAACAGGCGCTTTCACACGCTGAAGCGGGTGCCGATGTGGTCGCGCCGAGCGACATGATGGATGGCCGCATCGGCGCGATCCGCCGCGAACTCGAGAACAACGGGTTCCCAAACACACGCATCCTCGCCTATTCGGCCAAATACGCATCAGCGTTCTACGGCCCGTTTCGTGACGCTGTCGGCTCGGCCGGCAATCTCGGCAAAGGCAACAAGTACAGCCATCAAATGGACCCGGCGAATTCGGATGAAGCGCTGCGCGAGGTCGAACTCGACCTGCAGGAAGGTGCCGACATGGTGATGATCAAGCCAGGCTTGCCCTATCTCGATATCGTGCGGCGGGTGAAGGACGCATTCGCTGCACCAACCATGGTTTATCAGGTCAGCGGCGAGTACGCGATGTTGAAGGCGGCTGGCCAAAATGGCTGGATTGACGAACGCGCTTGTGCGCTGGAAGCACTGACGAGCATGAAGCGTGCCGGTGCCGATGCAATCCTGACTTACTACGCTGTTGAGGCAGCGCGCTGGTTGAAGGCATGAAAGTCGCCAGCTGGAACGTCAATTCATTGAAGGTGCGTATGCCGCACCTCGAAGAATGGTTGGCGTTGGCAAAGCCAGACGTCGTCGCGCTGCAAGAAATCAAGATGGAGACGAACGCGTTTCCCACCGATGCATTGCGCGCACTTGGCTATGAGTCGGTCGCTTGCGGCCAGAAGACCTACAACGGCGTTGCTATCCTCGCGCGCACCACGCCGAACGATGTCGTCACCGATATTCCCGACTTTGCCGACGAGCAGCGACGGGTAATCGCGGCGACCATCGGCGACCTGCGGATCATCGATCTGTATGTCGTCAACGGCCAAGCGATCGGCTCCGACAAATATCGCTACAAGCTCGACTGGCTCGCGGCGGTCACCGACTGGTTACGCATCGAGATGGCTCGGCATCCGAAGTTGATCGTGCTCGGCGACTTCAATATCGCGCCAGATGACCGCGACGTGCACGATCCGGAGGCTTGGCACGATCAAGTGTTGTGCTCAAAGCCAGAACGCGACGCACTGAAACGAATCCTCGACCTCGGCCTGCACGACAGCTTCCGCATCAAGGACGACAACCCCGCGCAGTTCTCATGGTGGGACTATCGGCAAGCGGCGTTCCGTCGCAACCTCGGGCTGCGCATCGATCTGGTGTTGCTGTCGGACGCGTTACTCGGATCGTTGCACGCCGCCGGCATCGACCGGACACCGCGTACGTGGGAGCGCCCGAGCGATCACGCACCGGTGTGGGTCGAACTCGTTTAAGTGACGCTGCCTATTTACCCAGCGACGCCTGTAGTTCGCGGATTTTGGCGACGTGTGCCTTCACGTCGATGCCGTAGCGCGCTTGCACTTCCTCCGCACTCAGGCCTTTCGGCATCACGCCGCCATTCTCGGCCATGATTTGCTTGGCCAGTGAACGCGGTTCAACCGAGCGCTTGGCATCGTCGGCGGCAAGCGCCGGACCGGCGCCGTTGTCGAGCACGAAGCTGCGACTGCCGGAACGATAACCACGCACCGGATAGTACGGACCATTGCCAGGCGAACTGCTGTCATTGCCGAAGTAGAGTTCCACCACGCCCTCAAAGTCGGACACGTTGACGTCGAGGTAGTAAGCCCAATACAAGGCCGGACTGTTGCCCGAGGCGACAGCGTCGGTGACGATCGCGACGTGTTCGTCGCGCGTGGCGTCGTAGTAGCCGGCAGCATCGTGATAGGTCAGCGCAGTATTCGTGCAGCGCCCGATCAATGACGTGTCGGCGCGACAACCTTCGAAGAAGTCCGGTGTAGGTGTGCGGTTGATCAAATCGAAGATCAGCACATCGCCGTAGTACGGATAGACCGCATAGTCGCCGCCGCGCGCATACAGGTCGACGACCACCGACCACTCGCCAATCATGCGCTGGATTTCTTTGTCCGCCTCACCGAAGCCGGCGTAGTAGTCGAGGCGTTCGATCGGCAACGTGCGCCCGCCCCAGGTCAACGTCGCCCTGGACTCGTCGTTCGGATTAAACACGATCTGCACCGGGCCACCGGCATTGGTCAGGATCTGCGGAAAGTAGTACGGACCTCCAATCGACTGCCCATTCGCGAAGCCGGTGAGGGAACCGTTGTAGACGTTGTAATAGGTCGCACCGCCACTGGCGCTGGTGGTCAGGTTGCCGGCACTGGTGAACCAGGTCGTGCGGCCCTGCGCATCGAATACGTAAGCGGCCATGAACAAGGTCTTGTCCTCGATCTCAATGGCGATTCCGGTACCCGATTCACTCGAGTTGAACCAGAAGCCCGAGGACGGCGTGTAGGCCTGAGCGTCGAATGCAGATGCGAGGACGAAGGCGAGCGCGGCAACACGTTTCATCGAAAACTCCTTGGGTAACGCGACGCACGATGCGGTGACGGCACTGAATCCGTGGTTAACCGGGCGACTATACTCGCGCGCTCGTTCAGCCTCGGTGTGCCATGACCTATATCGATATCGGCGCCAACCTGACCCACGAGAGCTTCGTGCACGATCTGCCCGCGGTACTGGAACGTGCTCGCGAAGCATCGGTTGACCGCATCATCGTGACCGGCGCCTCACGCAGCGGCAGCGTCGCTGCACAGCAACTGGCAGCGGCGTATCCACACTTTCTGTATGCGACTGCCGGGTTGCATCCGCACCATGCGCATGAATACGACGGCGACATCGACGACCTGCTCCGTACCCTGCTGCGTCATGACGAAGTCGTGGCGGTCGGTGAAACTGGGCTCGACTACAATCGCGATTTCTCGCCGCGCGAGGCGCAGCGTTTCGCGTTTGAGCAACAGTTGCAGATCGCACTCGACGTGCAGAAGCCGTTGTTTCTGCATCAACGCGATGCGCACGCTGATTTCATCGCCATCCTCGACGTGCTGCGCGATCGCTTGCCGCCGGCAGTAGTGCATTGCTTCACCGGCGAGCGCGATGAGCTGGTCGACTACCTCGACCGCGGCTTCCACATCGGTATCACCGGCTGGATCTGCGATGAACGCCGCGGCCAGCATCTGCGTGACCTCGTGAAGTTGATTCCGGCCGATCGTCTGATGATCGAGACCGACGCGCCTTATCTACTGCCACGCACGCTGAAGCCAAAGCCTAGCCATCGTCGTAACGAGCCGGCCTTCCTGCCACACATCAGCGAAGAGATCGCGCGCGACCGCGACGAGTCGGTCGCGGTGACCGCGCTGAATGCGACCGCCACTGCGCAGCGCTTCTTCCGACTACCCGACTAGCCGGCGTTGCCGTCTTTCTTGCCGAACACGCGCTTCAGCAGTGCCGCGATACCAATGATCAACAACACTGCGAACTTTTTCAGACTCAACAGCAACACGCCCAGCTTCGCGAACAAACCCATCTTGGCGGCCGCGACACCACCGACCAGCGCCGCCAGTCCATAACCGGCGACTTTGTCGGTGTCGTCATTAAAATCCGCGTAGCGATACCCGGCATCGAACTCGACCATATTCAGCACCCGACCCATGCCCTGCTGGATGTAAGAGAGATCGCCGATGCCACCAACGGCATTCATGCTCAGGTATCCGCCGCGCCCAAGCGCACGGATGTCGTAGTTGACGGTGTGCTGATCGGCACCGCTAAATACAAGCTCTTTGGCCCAATGCAGTTTCTTCTTGTCAGCGTCGTAACGTGGTGGACTGGCCCAACCGACCAGCGTCACCGCGCCATAGCCGGCCTTCTCGCGCTCTTCATTCGCGGCAGCGGTCTGTTCCTGCATGGTCTTGAGCATGTCGCTGTAGTTGATCTTCGCCGCATCCTCGTCGGACACGTATCCGTCATCCGAATAGGTCAGCACCACCGCCCAACTGCGCTCGTCGGTCACTTCCAGGTCACCCGGAACGAGCATGCCGAGCACGCTGTCATCCGGCGGATTGCCCCAGAGTTGCTCCAGCACACGGCGCGCGTCCGTTGGCGGCAGATAACGAAAGCCGGCACCGAGGTGCAGCACGGCGTGTGCCGCTGCGACCGCCACGTCGCCAGTCTGATAGTTCAGCGAAGCGTTGAATTGCCGGATTTGCTCGGCCGGATCAGCGGCCGGATCCTCAGCGGCGACGAACGCGGACGAGAACACCAATAGCGCCGACAGCAGTGCCGACCACAACGACTTCGACATGAATACCCCCAAGAGATGAATGAACGGGATCGCGCCGGCAGCCTCCGCGCTGACCGGACACGCCGCTAGTGTCGACGCTCGCTGGCTAAGCTCGCAAACCCCGGCCCTTGATCAGCAGATGCATCGAAAACGCGCCGAGCGCAATGGTGGCCGCGAACATCACTGCAAACGCGGTCGCCAACGGCACGTCACTGACGCCGAGCAGTCCGTAACGAAAGGCGTTGACCATGTACAGGACCGGGTTCAAGTGTGAGACTTTTTCCCAAAATGGCGGCAACAGGCTGACGCTGTAGAAGACGCCACCAAGGTAGGTCAACGGCGTCAGGATAAAGGTCGGCACGATCGCGATGTCATCAAACTTCTTCGCATAGACGGCGTTGATGAAACCGGCGAAGGCGAACATTACCGAGGTCAGCAGCAGCGTCACCACGGTCACCAGTGGATGGTGCAAGCGGATGTCCGTGAAGCACATCGCCACGACCAGCACGATCACACCAACCATCACGCCGCGCGCGAGCGCACCGAGTACGTAACCAGTCAAGATCACCCAGTTCGGGGTCGGACTAACCAGCAGTTCTTCGATGAAACGCTGAAACTTTGAACCGAAGAAGCTCGATACGATGTTGCCGTAGCTGCTCTGGATCACCGCCATCATGATCAGGCCGGGCACGATGAAATCGATGTAACGCATGCCATTCATTTGGCCGATGCGGCTACCGATCAGATTCCCGAAGATCGCGAAATACAGCGTCATCGTGATTGCCGGTGGCACCAACGTCTGGCCCCAGATCCGCAGAATACGGTTGACCTCACGGAAGACGATGGTCTTCAGCGCTTCCCAGTTGCCGGCAGCGTTCATTTCGCATCTCCCGGTCCGCGCTCGACCAAGCTCAGGAACAGCTCCTCCAAGCGATTTGCCTTGTTGCGCAGCGAACGCACACGGATGCCGGTCTTCGCCAACGCATCGAACAACTCGTTCAGGCTAGTGCCCTTGGGCACGTCGGCTTCAAGCGTGGTTGCGTCGACACGTTTCAACTGAACAATGCCGATGTCCGGGCAGACGTCGATCGGGTCGGCCAGGTCAAGAATCAGTGATTCACGATCAAGCTTGCCGAGTAGCATCTTCATCGAAGTGTTTTCGACGATCACGCCGCGGTCGATAATGGCAATGTTGCGGCACAGACTTTCCGCCTCTTCGAGATAGTGGGTGGTCAGGATCACCGTGGTGCCCGCGGCATTGATGCTCTGCACGAACTGCCACATCGAGCGGCGAATTTCGATGTCGACGCCTGCGGTCGGTTCGTCCAGAATCAGCAGACGCGGCTCGTGCACCATCGCGCGCGCAATCATCAGGCGCCGCTTCATGCCGCCCGACAAGGTGCGTGCGGCGACCTCGGCCTTATCCCATAGCGACAATTGCTTCAGATACTTCTCGGCGCGTTCGCGTGCGAGCTTGCGCGGCAGGCCATAGAAGCCGGCCTGATTCGAGACGATGTCGAAGGGCTTTTCGAACTGGTTGAAGTTGATTTCCTGCGGAACTACGCCAACGCAGGACAATGCCGCCTCGCGTTCCGTGCCGAGATCGTGGCCGAATACCTTGACGCTGCCGGCGCTGCGGTTGACCAACGAGGTGATGATGCCGATCGTGGTCGATTTGCCGGCGCCGTTCGGGCCGAGCAACGCGAAAAAATCCCCGGCCGCGACGTCCAGATCGATGCCACGCAAGGCGACGATGCCATTGTCATAGGTCTTTTGCAGACCGCGGATGGATAGCGCCAGCTGTGTCACGCACGACTCCGGAAATTGGCGCGCGAGGCTAGCACAGCGGCTAGAATCGCGGCCCCTTCGGAGCGCGACGATGGCCGAACAATTTGTGTTGCGATTGGTCCGCGCGCACATGCTTGCGCCGACGGTGCGTCATCTTGTGTTTGAGCGTGCCGACGGCGGCGAACTTGCATTCATCCCCGGGCAATTTCTGCAGGTGCACTTCGAGTACGACGACGGCAAGCCGACCAAGCGCAGCTATTCGGTGGCGACGGTCGCGAACGACCCGCACAACCCGGAAGCGCATATCGAGATTGCCGTGTCCTATGTCGAGGGCGGTGCCGCGACCCGACTGCTATCCACGCTCATTCCGGGCGAAACGGTCCAGACAAGCGGCCCCTACGGTCGCTTCGTGCTGTTCGATACCGACAAGAACGCGCGCTACCTGCTGGTCGCGACCGGCACCGGTGTCACGCCTTATCGCGCGATGCTGCCCGATCTGGTGCGCCATCATCACGAGCGCGGCATCGAAGTCGTGCTGCTGCAGGGCGCGCGGTCGGCAGCGGACCTGCTCTATGCCGAAGAGTTCGATGCATTTGCCGATGCGCACCCGTGGTTCCGCTATGTGCCCTGCCTGTCGCGTGAAGCACGATTGACGCCACGCGCGGACGACCGCAGTGGTTACGTCCAGCATGCATTTGCGGAATTCGCGCCCGACGCTACGCGCGACATCGCTTATCTTTGCGGCAATCCGAATATGGTCGATGCCAGCTTCGAGACGTTGAAAGAAGACGGTTTGCCGGTGCCAGCGATCCGCCGCGAGAAATATCTGAGCTCGCGCTGATTCAACCGTCAACTGCTGCGGCTGACATCCGTCACTCGGCAAACTTCGCCGCGCTCCCCTACGATGCGCGCCATCCTGAGGAGGATAAAGATGATCAAGTCGTATTGTGCCATCGCGGTCGGTGTCGCCATGGCATTGGGCGCAGTCGCTGCGAATGCAACGCGGACCGTGGGTTCGATGGTGTTCACTTACTGCGACCTCAAGAGTCCAGCGATCGCCGACGTGCTCGGTGCGCAGTGCACCACGCTATCGGTCGCGGAAAACCCGGCGGCACCGGAAGGTCGCAAGATCAACCTGCGCGTGGCCTTGGTGCCGGCGAAGACCGCCAGCCCGGAACCCGATCCGGTGTTCTATCTGGCCGGTGGCCCCGGTCAGTCGGCACTCGACAGCTTTCCGATAATCGCACCCGGCTTCGAACGCATGCGCGAGAAGCGCCACATCATTTTGATTGACCAACGCGGTACCGGTGGCTCGAACAAGTTGATTTGCAAAGGCGAGGACGACAAGAGCAGTTTCTCCGCCGAAGAAGACGAGAGTGCTGAAGCGCAACAGGCGTTCGCGGCGAAGTGTGCGAAACAGTTGTCGGACCACGCCGACCCGCGTTACTACACCACCACGGTCGCTGTGGGTGACTTCGATGCGGTGCGTAAGGCGCTTGGTGCCGCCAAGGTCAATTTGGTCGGTGGCTCCTACGGCACGCGCGCCGCACAAACCTATTTGCGCTACTACCCGGATAGCATCCGCAGCATCATTCTGGATGGTGTGGTGCCGCCCTCACTGGCGCTCGGTAATGAGCACGCGAAGAATTTGGAGGCGGCGCTAGCATCGATCTTCAAGCGTTGCCGCGAAGATGCCGGCTGCTTCAAGGCCTTTGGTGATCCCGCCGAAGACTTGGGCAAACTCAAACTGCAATTGCGCAGCGCGGCGCAGCCAGTGCACTACCGCGACACCAAGAGCTGGATGTTACGCGACGAGAACTTCAGCTTTGGTCATCTCGCTTCAACGGTGCGCATGTTTTCCTACTCACCCGAGCCGGCGGCACTGTTGCCCTATGCGCTCAATGAAGCTGCTCAAGGTCGCTTCGAGACGCTGATGGCGCAGTCCGACATGATTCTCGGTGATCTCGGCGAAGCGATCATGCATGGCATGCAACTCAGCGTGATTTGTAGCGAAGACGGCGAGCGCTTTGTCGTCGACCCCGCCGACGCCGACAGCCTGCTCGGTACCGATATGGTCACCGTCATGCAGGCGCAATGCGCCGGTTGGCCGAAGGGCGAGCGCCCGAAGGATTTCCATGACCCGATCACCAGCGATGTGCCGGTGCTGTTGATGTCGGGCGAGTTCGATCCGGTGACGCCGCCGCGTTATGGCGAAGAAACGGCGAAGGGCTATCGCAATGGTCGTCATCTGGTGGTGCGTGGCCGTGGCCATATCGTGCTCACCGCCGGATGCATGCCGAAACTCGCTGCTGAATTCATCGACAAGACCGACGCCAAGGCGCTCGACGCCAGTTGCCTCGACGTCATGCCGGTGATTCCTGCGTTCTTGAATGCCAATGGCTGGGGGCCGTAAGCCATGATTGAAGTACGCGATTTACACAAAGCCTTCGGCACCGTGAAAGCAGTTGATGGCGTAAGCTTCACCGCCGAGGATGGGAAAATTACTGGCCTGCTCGGCCCGAATGGCGCTGGCAAGACCACCACGCTGCGCATGCTCTACACCTTGATGAAGCCCGATCACGGGCACGTGCTCGTGGATGCGCTTGATGCGCAGACCGAGACCGTGGAAGTACGCCGTCGTCTCGGCGTGTTGCCGGACTCGCGCGGTTTGTATAAGCGATTGACGGCACGCGAGAACATTCGCTATTTCGCTGATCTGCATGGACTCGAACCACGCATTTGCGATGAACGCAGCAATGCACTGATTGCGGCGCTCGGCATGCACGACATCGCCGATCGTCGCACCGAGGGTTTTTCGCAGGGCCAGCGCGTGAAGACGGCGATCGCACGCGCGCTGATCCACGACCCGAAGAATGTGATTCTCGACGAGCCAACCAATGGCCTCGACGTGATGTCGACACGGGCCATGCGCGGGTTTTTGCGCAACTTGCGCGACGAAGGCCGCTGCGTGCTGTTTTCCTCACACATCATGCAGGAGGTCAGCGCGCTGTGTGATCACATCATCGTGATAGCAAAGGGCAAAGTGGTGGCGCAGGGTTCACCTGATGCGTTGCGCGCGCAGACTGGCGAAGCGAATCTCGAAGACGCCTTCGTGAAGGTAATCGGCACTGATGAGGGCCTGTTCGGATGAAATTACTCTCGATGAAATCGCCCATTTGGACCATCTTCCGCAAGGAAGTGCTGGAAAACCTGCGCGACCGCAAGACGGTGATGAACGCGCTGATCGTCAGCCCATTGATCGGTCCACTGATCTTCGCGCTGCTGATTTCGACGGTGATGACGCGCGAACTCGGTCGCGCCGAGAAAGTGCTGGAACTACCGGTCATCTGTGCTGAGCAAGCACCGAACCTCGTCGCCTTCATCGGTGCGCGCAACATCAAGATCAAGCCAGGCCCGACCGATCCGATCGCCGCGATCAATGCTCAGGATGAGGAAGTCATCCTGCGCATTGGCAAGGATTACGCCGAAGACTGGAACAAGGGTGAGCCGGCGGAAGTCGAGTTGATCTATGACGGTTCACGCCAAGACACCGATCAGTCACGCCGCCGCGTCGAAGATGCGCTGTCTGCCTACGGGCAGCAGGTCGGTGCATTACGCCTGGTCGCGCGCGGAGTCAGTCCATTGATCGTGCGGCCACTGGCCATCGTCGATCGTGACCAAGCCTCGGATGTTGCACGCGGCGCGCAGTTCCTCGCCTTCCTGCCCTACATGCTGATCCTCGGTGCCTTCATGGGCGGCATGTATTTGGCAATCGATACCACCGCCGGCGAACGCGAGCGGCAGTCGTTGGAACCACTACTGGCGACGCCGGTACCGCGCGGTCAAATCATGCTCGGCAAGCTATCGGCGACGTCGGCATTCGCCATCGCGTCGTTGTTCCTGACCCTGATCGCCTTCGCGCTGTTGTTACCGCAGTTGCCGCTGACCAAGCTCGGATTGAAGTTCAACCTCGGCGTCGGCGTGTTCTTGCAACTGCTGCTGACGCTGGCGCCAGTGGTGTTGTTGGCATCGTCGCTGCAGACACTGATCGCGGCGAACGCCAAGAGCTATCGCGAAGCGCAGAGCTGGCTCGGGATGTTCACGATCATCCCGGCGATTCCGTCGATGATCATGATGGTGGTGCCAGTCAAGGCGCAGTTGTGGATGTTCGCGGTGCCGCTGCTGGCGCAGCACCAGGCAATCATGCGCCTGGTTCGTGCTGAGCCGATCAGCGTGCTCGAATGGAGCGTGCTCGCCGGCACCGGCCTCGCTCATTTCCGGCATCGCCGCGGCAATTGCGGCACGCATCTACCATCGCGAAAGCCTGGCGGTGTCCGCTTAGCGGTCGTTCTAATCGCTGCGCTTGCGTGAGCTGCCGAGTTTTCGGGTGATGGTGTTGCGACCAATACCGAGCAGGCGCGCGGCTTCGACACGATGGCCGCGCGTCAGTTCGAGCGCGGCTTCGAGCAAGGTCTTGTCGAACAGCTCACGGGCTTCGTCGAAAACGTCGGGCCGACCTTCACGCATCGCGTGTTGGATCGTTTGGCGCAGCGCTTCGGGCCAATCATTGTCGTGAGCAATAGCGCCAGCAGCGGTTGCCGTCGCATGACCCGCTCCCTTGTGTCCGCCGCCAGCGAAGGTAGTGAGTTGCGGGTCAGTCAGGAAGGCCGGCAGTTCATGCACGCCGATCTCGCGGCCGGCAGTGACGACGGCTAAACGCCGACACAGGTTTTCCAGCTGCCGCACATTGCCGGGCCAGTCATGTGCTCGCAGCTTGGCCATGGCCTCGTCTGTGAAGCGTTTCGATTCGACACGCGCCTCGCGCACAGCCCGATCCAGAAAGCTCTGTGCGAGCAGCACGATGTCGTCGCGGCGTGCCCGCAGTGGCGGCAGTTCGAGACGCACGACATCGAGGCGATGCAGCAGGTCGGAACGGAATTCGCCGCGTGCGACACGGGTTTCGAGATCCTGATGTGTCGCGGCGATCACGCGCACATCGACACGAATCAGTTCACGGCCGCCGACGCGATAGAACTCGCCCTCGGCGAGCACTCGCAGTAAGCGTGTTTGCAGCGCAGTCGGCATGTCGCCGATCTCGTCCAAGAACAGCGTGCCGCCCTGTGCTTGTTCGAACCGGCCGATATGGCGCTTGTGCGCACCAGTAAAGGCGCCGGCTTCGTGGCCAAACAATTCAGACTCCAGCAATTCGGCCGGAATCGCGGCCGTGTTCAAGGCGACAAAGGCCGCCCGCGCACGCAGTGAATGCTGGTGCAGCGCACGCGCGACCAGTTCTTTTCCGGTGCCCGTTTCGCCGGTAATCAGCACATTCAAATGTGTCGCCGCAACCCGACCGATGGCACGAAACAATTCACGCATCGGCTGCGATTCCCCGAGCAGCGATATCGCTTGCTCGGAGGCAATCGGCAGGTTCGCTGGCGATGCCGCGCCGGCGAGCGCGCGCTGTACCAAACGCGTTGCGGCATCGAGATCAAATGGCTTCGGCAGGAAGTCGAACGCACCGCCACGAAATGCTGCGCTGGTGCTGGCGATGTCGGTGTAGGCGCTCATCACGATCACCGGCACGTCCGGCTTGCTGCGCTTGAGCATTTCTAAAAACTGAAAGCCATCGGTGCCGGGCATGCGCACATCGGTGAACACGACATCGGGTTCGGCGTGCGCGAGTACGCTCAATGCCGCGCGCGCGTTGTCGAAATCGCGTACCCGGTAGCCGGCATCGCGCAACGATTCGGCGAGCACGAAGCGCACCGAACGGTCGTCGTCGAGAATCCAGATTTCGCTCATGGCGCATTGTCGCCGGAGTCGCGCTCATAAGGCAGCAGCAAGGTGAACACGGTGTGGCCGGGGCGACTGATGAAGCTCAGTCCACCGCCATGTTCGCGTGCGATTTCCTGGGCCAGAGCAAGCCCGAGCCCGCTGCCTTCGGCGCGTCCCGACACCAATGGCAACATCACCCGCGATGCCAGCGCATCAGGGATGCCGCGGCCATCATCGATCAGGTCGATGCGCAAGGCGAGACGATGGGTCATTTCGCCGATGACCACGCCATATTCGGCACGCGAACGCAGGCGCACTTCGTTGGCACCGGCTTCGAGCGCGTTACGCACGAGGTTCAACATCGCCTGAATCAAGCGATCGCGGTCGCCGAGCAGTTCCGGCAAGCTGGGGTCGTAGTCACGGGTGATGCGTGCACTCCAGCCGGCATCGGACTCGGCCAACGCACGCACGCGTTCGAGCACATCATGGATGTTCAGTGCCGCAAACGGCCGCTGCGGATGCGGATCAAGCAGGCGCTCGACCAGATCAGCGAGTCGCTGCGTCTCGGCGTCGATCACATCGATGTAGCGGCGCAGATCGGTATCGTGGATTCGCCGCGCCAGCAATTGCGCCGCGCCGCGCAAACCCGCCAGCGGATTACGCACTTCGTGTGCCAACCCTTTCAAGGTCGCTGCCAACGCATTCGGCAGGGCCGCTGCGCGTTCGGTCTCCGGCAGATCCGCGGCACGATGCCATTCGATCGCGAATGCGACCTCGCCATTCGCCGTCGCGGTACAAATGACATCCGCGCGCAGGTCGAGATCGGGCTTGGGCTGGAACAGTACCTCCGCAAAACGCTGCGTCTGGTGTTCGCGGGCACAACGCGCGAGTGCCTCATCCAGCATCGGCCCGATACCGCCCAACTCGCGCACCGCAGTACCGCTCCAACGCCGCGTGCCCGCTCCGGTCCAGGCACAGAACGCCGCGTTCGGCGCCAGGATTCGGCGCTCACGATCCACCAGCAACAGCGGCAGACTGAGGGCATCAAGCAGAGGCATGGCATCGGTCAGGGACATGGGCGCAAGTGTGGGTTGTCGCCATGACACCGTAGCCGAAAACACGCGCCTGAATGCACTCTGGCGAGCAACGCGTCCCCATGCTCGGCCTCGACCGATTGCATCGCTTGGCTTAGTCGGCCAGCGCTTCTTGTGCGCCCGGCACGGTCAATGTTTTTCGCGTGATGTCTTCAAATCCGTTGATGAATACGCCCACCGGAACAATCAGGTCGGTGTCGGTGGCGCTGTCGTCTCCGGTGTTCAGTGCGGTGATGCCAGCGGGCACGGTGGCGGTGGCGGTGTTGATGACTTGGGCTTCGATCACACCATCGACTTCGGCCATCACATCGAATCGCAGGTACTGATTTACCCCGAGGCTGATGAACACGTCGAGATTGCCGTTGTTGGCATCAGGCACCGGACAGGTGGCGGTGGAGCTGGCTTGCACGCAGGCCCAACTGCCGTTGATCAAGGTGCTCGGCAAGGTGTCGACAAGTCTTGCGCCGGTGACTGCATTCGGGCCGGCATTGGCGACGACAACGGCATATACCGTGACTTCGCCATCGAGCAGGCTGACGCGGTTGTTGGTCTTGGCGATTTGCAGATCGGCTCCGGGTGCGACGTGGAGGGTGAACTGCTGTGTGCCGGAGGTGTCGATGCCGCCATTGAGCATGCCGCCATCGTCACGTATGCGGGTGGTGATGGTGGCGCCGCCGCCGATGCCGCTGAGGGTGTAGCTCAGTGTTCCATTGTTGGCGATGTCCAGACTGCTGGCGACCAACACCCCATCCGCATCCACCACGCTGTCGATCAGGAAGTCGGCGACCGCTTGAGTTGCATCCTCATCGGTGGGACCCAAGTCGACGCTGGCAAAGTTCGGTACCGATTGCACACCGATCGTTGCGGCGGGATGTGTGGGGCTGGTTGCCAGCGTCAGGCTCGGTGCGTCGTTGACCGCTGTGACCGTGATCGCAAAGGTGCGCTGGAACGTCGCCGCAGCGCTGTCGGTTGCGGTCAAGGTGATGGTCACCGGGCCACCATTGCCATTGCTTGCGGGTGCGAAGCTCAACGTGCGTTCGGCCGGATTGGCATTGGTACCAATGGTGGGATCGGCAATCAGCGCCGTGTTTGAGGACTGCGCCGTCAACTGCAAATCCACCAGCGCCGTTTCCAGATCGGACAAAGTCACCGTTACGACGGTTGTTCCACTGTCCTCCAAGATCGTCTGATCAGCGACCACGCTGATGCTCGGCGCGTCGTTGGCGAAGTTGGCGGTGACGGTGATGTCGCCGGTGACATTCATATCGGTGCGTGGGTTCGATGTGGCGTTATCGCTCCAGTTGACGAAGTGATAGCCAGCCGCTGCGACTGCGGTAACGGAGGAACCATCGCTGCCGTGATTGACCGTTTGTGGCGATGTTCCGGTAATCGAGCCATTGGCGCCGGCGCTGTAGGTGAGCGTGTATTGGTTGATCGTCCAGATCGCATACAGCGTTGAATCGTTCGCTGGCATTGCGAACGTTGCGGCCGGTGCATAACTGGTGCCGCTGCCATCGGCTGCGGTGTTCCAACTACTGAACGTGTAGCCGCTGCGTGTCGGTGCGGCGGGCACGGTGACGGTTGATGCAAAGTCCTGAGTGATCGCAGCGACCGCCGATCCGCCCTGACTGTCGAAGCTCACGGTGTACTGGTTCACGACAAACTGTGCGCTGACAGTGATGTTGCTGGTGACGTTGGTGTCGGTTCGTGGATTGTTGGTCGACGCGTCACTCCATTGCGCGAATTGGTAACCGGCATCGGCGACGGCGGTGACGGTGCTGCCATTGCCACCGGAACTGACGGTTTGCGGACTGACGCCGCTGATCGAACCATTCGCGCCTACGGTGTACGTCAGCGTGTATTGATTGATCGCGAAGGTCGCAGTAACCGCGCAATCCTGAGTGATGTTGGCCGCTTTCCAGAGGCCGCCGCCCAAATCCACCGGGGAACAGGTGGTGCCGGTGATGGTGTCGACGTGATAGCCGGTCGCAGGTGTAACAGTGAACTGGGCGTCGTCTGCCTGCAGTACTGTCTGCGAGGCGGGCGTCATGCTGCCATTGGCACCGGCGCTGGCGGTGACGGTGTAAGCGGCCGCAATGCGGACCACGCCGATGCGGCCATAGCCAGAGTTCTCATGCACGCTGCCGGCGATGGTGACGCGCCCATTGGCATCGACGGCGACGGCCCGGGCGGTGTCTTGGAGACCACGTCCACCGTCGTAGTTATGCACCCAAAGCTGCGTGCCGTCACTGGCGTACTTCACCGTGGCGTAGTCATCGTTGCCGCTGCTGCTGTACGAGCGGCCGGTGACCAAGACATTGCCGCCGGCGTCCACGGCGAGGGCGTAGGGCTACGTCGGTGTTATTGCCAGTGCCGTTGTCTGCACCCAAAGCGGCGTACCGTCACTGGCGTATTTCACCGTGGCGTAGTCGGCGTTGCCGCTGCTGCTGTACGAATAGCCGGTGACCAGGACATTGCCGCTGGCGTCCACGGCGAGGGCATTGGCGTAGTCGTAGTTGTTGCCGGTGCCGTTGTAGGTCTGCACCCAAAGCGGCGTACCGTCACTGGCGTACTTCACCGTGGCGTAGTCGGCGTTGCCGCTGCTGCCGATCGAATAGCCGGTGACCAGGACATTGCCGCTGGCGTCCACGGCGAGGGCATTGGCTTGGTCGGTGTTGTTGCCGGTGCCGTTGTAGGTCTGCACCCAAAGCGGCGTACCGTCACTGGCGTACTTCACCGTGGCGTAGTCATCGTTGCCGCCGTTGTTCGAACGGCCGGTGACCAGGACATTGCCGCTGGCGTCCACGGCGAGGGCATTGGCGTAGTCGTGGTTATTGCCGGTGCCGTTGTAGGTCTGCACCCAAAGCGGCGTACCGTCACTGGCGTACTTCACCGTGGCGTAGTCGTTGCTGCTGCCGTTGTAGGCATTGCCGGTGACCAGGACATTGCCGCTGGCGTCCACGGCGAGGGCGTAGGCGTAGTCGTTGTTGTTGCCGGTGCCGTTGTAGGTCTGCACCCAAAGCTGCGTACCGTCACTGGCGTACTTCACCGTGGCGTAGTCGTAGTTGCCGCTGCTGTTGTACGAATAGCCGGTGACCAGGACATTGCCGCTGGCGTCCACGGCGAGGGCGTAGGCTACGTCGGTGTTATTGCCGGTGCCGTTGTAGGTTGCACTCCAGACCAGCGTTCCTGCGACGTCGAACTTGGCGACACGATAGTCGTCGTTCCGACCGTTGAAACCGCTGCCGGCGACATAGGTATTGCCTGCGGCGTCGACGACCATCTTGCGTGCGCCGACACTGGTGGACAGGCGTTCGGGACGCTGGCTTTCCACGACGACATCCGAGATCCAAAGCTGCGTACCGTCACTGGCGTACTTCATCGTGGCGTAGTCGTCGTTGCCGCTGCTGTTGCGGGAACGGCCGGTGACCAGGACATTGTTGTTGGCGTCCACGGCGAGGGCATAGGCTGCGTCGTAGCCATTGCCGGTGCCGTTGTAGGTCTGCACCCAAAGCGGCGTACCGTCACTGGCGTACTTCACCGTGGCGTAGTCGTTGCTGCTGCCGTTGTAGGCATAGCCGGTGACCAGGACATTGCCGCCGGCGTCCACGGCGAGGGCATTGGCGTAGTCGTAGTAATTGCCAGTGCCGTTGTAGGTCTGCACCCAAAGCGGCGTACCGGCAGCACTGGCGTACTTCACCGTGGCGTAGTCATCGTTGCCGCTGCTGCTGTACGAGCGGCCGGTGACCAGGACATTGCCGCTGGCGTCCACGGCGAGGGCAGTGGCGTAGTCGTGGTTATTGCCGGTGCCGTTGTAGGTCTTCACCCAAAGCGGCGTACCGGCAGCACTGGCGTACTTCACCGTGGCGTAGTCGTAGTTGCCGCTGCTGCCGATCGAATAGCCGGTGACCAGGACATTGCCGCTGGCGTCCACGGCGAGGGCAGTGGCTTGGTCGGTGCTATTGCCGGTGCCGTTGTAGGTCTGCACCCAAAGCGGCGTACCGTCACTGGCGTACTTCACCGTGGCGTAGTTGGTGCCGCCGCTGCTGCCGACCGACTGGCCGGTGACCAGGACATTGCCGCTGGCGTCCACGGCGAGGGCGTAGGCTACGTCGGTGTTGTTGCCGGTGCCGTTGTAGGTCTGCACCCAAAGCGGCGTACCGTCACTGGCGTACTTCACCGTGGCGTAGTCGTAGCTGGTGCCGTTGTACGACTGGCCAGTGACCAAGACATTGCCGCTGGCGTCCACGGCGAGGGCATTGGCGTAGTCGTAGTTATTGCCGGTGCCGTTGTAGGTCTGCACCCAAAGCGGCGTACCGTCACTGGCGTACTTCACCGTGGCGTAGTTGTAGCCGCCGCTGCTGCCGATCGAATAGCCGGTGACCAAGACATTGTCGTCGGCGTCCACGGCGAGGGCGTAGGCTACGTCGGTGTTGTTGCCGGTGCCGTTATAGCGCGCTGTCCACAGCACCGCACCGCTTGGGTCATATTTGACCGTGCGGTAGTCGCTGTTGGAGCCATTGCTGCTGCAACCGGTGACATAGGAATTGCCGCCTGAATCAATCGCCATCGCGCGTTGCGCGTAGGGCACGGCCCCGCATCCGGGTTGACCCGATCCCGGGCCAGCATGCCCAGGACTCTCCACCGCCCACACTTGCACCGGCGTTTCCGCCATGACCGCCGCAGGGGCCAAACAGGCCAAGAGGCTAAGAACCACCAGCGCCGCTGCGCGATTGAGGAGCAAGGTCATGACGTTTTCCCCAGATGTAATTTTGCTGTTGCGGCTATTCAGTACAAGAAGCGCTACCGCATGATTTGTCCCCGCATCGAGTGTGCGCCGCATCGGTGACCGCTGCCAAGCCCCATTCAAGACATTGGCAACCCTGCATGGATTCCTCTTGGGAGTGGCTTTAGCCGCTCCCACGATCGAGGCTTATGCCGCGACCGATTGCATCACTTGGCTTAGTCGGCCAGCGCTTCTTGGGCGCCCGGCACGGTCAATGTTTTTCGCGTGATGTCTTCAAATCCGTTGACGAATACGCGCAAAAACGGCGTTCCGTAGACATCAACCGGCGTTGTTTTTATCCCTTCTTCGCCATTGCCGACATGGCCGTAACGGTTAGAGCCCCAGCAGCGCCCCGTGCCGTCGCTGACCAAGGCGCAGGTGTGAGTCTCTCCAGCCACCAACGGTCCCGATGCATCGGCGCGGGCTTTCTCGGCGCCCAGCAAGAACAGAGACAGCAAAAGGACGGACATCCAACGGAGCATCGTTGTCATTGCAGATCCTTTGAGATGGAAAGGCGACGCTGTCTTCAGTGGTCGTTGCTGCAAGGGAATACTCGGTGAATGACTACTTGTCCACCACATCAATCGCCATCGCGCCGCTATGCGATTGCGAATCAAACTCATGCCATTTCCCGAGCGAGTCGACAGCGCTGCTGGGCCAGCAGCATGCGCTTCCTGTGCGCGTGCAATTTGGCAAATGCCGCTGACATGCTCGAGCTTGTCGAACAGCTCTGCCGCAACACCACCTGCCCCAAACAAAACGCCCGGCGATTTGGCCGGGCGTTCGCTCACTGCCAGTGAGAGGGCGACGCGTTAGCTGGGGAATCGCAGAGTTCGTCCCAGAGACTAGCTCTTGTTCGTTCGGACTCCAAGAGTCTGTGGCTCGCTCGTCGCGAGAAGACATTTTCCTTTCGATGCACTGGATCGATTTCCGCACCGTCATCGCTCAATCCTCGCGGTTGATCTGCTGAACTTCTCGCAGACCGCCTTTGCAGTTCCACAGCCTGCTTGCGCTTGCTCGCGAGCATGTCTCTGCCCGTTGCGAGGATTGCTCACCTTTCGATCGGTGTGCGCGCATGCGGATCGTTAATCTCGTGGTTAGACTCGGTCCGACTTCTGAATACGGTGCAATGGAATGCGCAATCTTTCTCTTCTCTTGGGGATTCTCTTTTCGTCTGCTGTGTACGCGCAGTCGCCGCGTCCATTTGTCCCCGCCGGCGTGACGCCCCATCCTGATGCGTCCCTATCGACGCGGTTTTCTGGGGGCATTGTCTTCGAAGCTTTCGATGACCAACACGGATTGGAACTGTGGTGGACCGATGGAACCTCGGAAAACACTCAAAGACTCACCGATTCTGTTACTGGCACTGGTGACGGCGTCTGTGAGCCGTCGCAGAGCCACACGCGGTTGTTTGTCTTCCAGGAGCATGTTTATTTCTTTGGACGGAATGGCTCGGCGGTTGACCTGTGGCGTGTAAATCGCCAAGGCGAGACGGAACTCTTCCGATCGCTTGGCCTTCAGTGTCCTGACTCCCTGTCGCTCATGGTCGATGGCGAACTTCGAACAGAAACGGCCCATCTCTTTTTGATCGGGCCGGCGAACCGATCGCCGGAGTTGCCGGCAGAAGCAGCCCTTTGGCGAATTGAACTTCCCAGTGGTGTTGCGGATGTTCCAGCCTTCCCCTCGCTAGGTTGGTATGTCGCCGGCATACACGTTATCTGGAATGGGAGCGTTTACGTACGCCCTACAACGGGGCAAACTGATTCGCGCGACTGGAACGAAGGAACGGATCCTTCGATGTCATTGTCCCTGGGGTGTCTGGTGCTCATTATTCGGGCACCTACGACGGCAGAATGATCCTGGGAGGATCGTTCCTTCGTTCGTCCGACGGCACCGCGGCAGGAACGACCGATCTGACAACACAGGGCGCTGTAAGCGCGCGGCGCGGCGTCGAGCTGGACGGAGTTTATTACCTCAATGCCGCGCTTGGTGGGCTCAACTCAGAGCTGTGGCGCACCGACGGTACGCAAGCCGGTACGTATGTTGTACGGGAGTTGGTCGACTATGGATTTGCCGGCTTGGCTGGCGATCCAGTGGTGTTCGATGGAAAGTTGGCGCTCTTTCGCGAGCAGTATTCCTCCTTCCTTGCATCGACACTTCACGAGTCCGACGGAACATTTGAAGGCACTAAGAATTCGTCTTCAGTGATGCGGCGCTCAAGCTCTATCGTCGAGAGGGCGCGTCATCCGACAAGGTTTCCGTCGGCGACAAGCTCTACATCATGGCTTCGTCAAGCGGGCCATCGGGGACTGCCGCGCTTGGGAGGTTTCGGTTGGCGCGCATGCTGCAAAGCAGCTTTCGACGCCATTGACGGGTGCAGGGCTGACCCGTCGGATTGCATTCATCAACGACCGAATCCTGGTGAGCACTTCGACAGGGTCGACAACTGCTCCTGCACAGCTTTGAGCTTCCGTTGTTCGCCGATGACTTCGATTGTTGCTGAGCTCAGCGCAATTTCCGTATGCGCTGACCTGCTGTTCGCTTCGGCAGAACATCGACAGGAAGAGGGCCTGCGCGTCATGCAAAATTAGCTTGAGCACCTGGCTCACCGTTTCTGAGGTAGCGGACTTGCTTAACTTGATCTCCGATCGAGTTCGTTGCGTTGCGGAGGCGATCAATTAGTGGAGTCGACTCGGCTTGGATTCCCTCTGGGATGCGCTGCAACCTCGCAAGACCCTTGGCGGTCAGCCGCGCACGGCTTTTCAAGTGCATGCTGTCTCTGCCGCGGTCGTAGACGATGAACTGCTCATCGGCCAAAAAGCACATGGTCGCGCTAAACAGCACTCGGCGCATCGTCGGCGTCGAATTCCTCGTGGAAGCCAACGCCCTCAGGAGTGATATCGATGGGCACTGGAAACGCGTCGTACAAAGTGCTGAATATGGCTTTGCAGGCGCGATTGAATTCAGCGATGTTGTGCATGTTGTATTCCTGACGCTCTGGCCACTCAGTTCGGCAAGTTTCGGCAAGTTCGAATCACGTCAATTTTCGGCTATTGCGGGAGAGATGCCACGCAAGGAGACCGAGCAGGGCGATAGTTGAAAGCAGCCCCGAGAATCCTGTCCATTTGAGCGCTGGCAAGATTCCCGCGAGGCCAGTGCAATACACCCAATACCACCGGCGCCTAGCATCGCTTGATGACATCGTGAACGACCAGAATCGACCTGGCCAACTCCGCCAGCCTTTGCTTTTCCCCTTGGTCGAAGGACCCGTCTCCGCGCGAGTTCAGCGTGACTCAACTCGCTCGGCGGCTGCGACCCTGTAGCCTGTCTAGAAGGCACATCTTCTGACTGCACCTTCTGGTCAAACATCTTGAGGTAGGTTGCAAGGTCGAAGGGATGCGCAGAGACAATGGTTCTTAGCGGTAGAACCACATCGAAGTCGTGCTTGTCGCGGCGCATTTCGCTCAAGACCGCTCCCTCGTGGAGCCAGAGGTAGTTGGTTGTCCAGTGGAACTCTTGCTTCTCGTCGCGATATCCCGAAAGCATCGGCTCGATTCGAATCCATTCTCCGATCACTGAAGAATTGCTGTCCTCTTCAATGATGTAGCCCACGTACACCTTGCCGGACTCCTGCGTCAGCATGGCTGGCAAGCTCGAGAGTTGAGTCCGTGCAATCAGTTTCTCGAGACTGCTTTGGCGCCAGCCCGATCGAGGATCGAGAACGCCAACAGTGGGTTTCTTGCCAACGGATAGTTCATCAATTTCGGCAGCAAGTAGGCCATCAAGAGCGCGACCGACAGCGCTCGCATTCCTTTGAGTGCCCTATCTGTATCAGCGGTCTTGACCAACAGCTGCCCGTTCAATGAAGACGTGATTTCGCTGGCGATCGGAATCAACCAGGGAAAAACTTCCTTCAAAGAGGACAACGTCAACGACGCACAAACGAACAAGGCCGCACCAGCGACGGCGGCTTGGAAATACTGAGGATGTTCTGAGGATCTGACGGAGATCGATTTCGTGACGATCCACCGCGAAACGAAGAAGTAGCCTGCCGACAGGAACAACAGCCCTAGCGCTGTCTCCCACACGTAAGTCAGCCAGTAGCCAACTGCGGTTCCTCAGCTCGACGCTCGACGTGAGCTCGGCCATATTGCTTGCGAACGAGCTGCTTGAGAGCGGTCACTTGTGCGAGGTAGACCTGCGATGTCTGCAAGGCGCAGCGATCCACCACAAGCGTACCTGTCGCGGAAACACGGCCGATAGACACTTCTGCATCTTGGTCGAGTTCGAAATTCATAGATGTCACCCCACGCAGCTAAGACTTCAGGCCAGCACATACAAAGTTCATGCCATAGGCACAAAGGCTCAGTGACGATCGCCGGCGCATTGCGTGCAGACCGTCAGCTGCTTTCGGTAGACCGCAGCATCAGTCCGGGGCGATGTTGATTGCATGAATTACATTCCTGCAACCAAATGCTTGACATTCGCCGGGCAGGTGGCAAGATCGATGGCGTTACCGCTGCAGTAAATCCACTCCTGTGGCGGAAACAAAAAGGCCCGGTGCGTCAACACCGGGCCCCACAACCAACCCGAGCGAGTGCCCGAGCCGAGTTAGCACCGTCAATTTGGCGGTTTCGGAAGCCGGGGTCAACACCCGCTCAAGCAACCAGGCCCCGGAGGGCCAGAAGCAATGAGCGATATCAATATCCCTGCCCGCATTGCGGGACTTCATTTCCCGACCAGCGCACTTGTTGCTCCTTTGCTGGAGGCTGAACGCAAGACGGCGCGAGACCAGGCGGAGCAGCAGTGGTCCCGCGACCGGAATGAGATCGAGGCGCGAGTTCGCGCCGCAATCGAGCAAGAGCAGGCCGACGCCAAGCGTGCCGTCGAGATTGCGCTGGCCGAGCGTGACGACCAGATCGCTGCGGCCAAGAAGGCCGAGCTCGACGCCTTGAAGGCAAAAGAGATCGCCGAACAGGCCAAGCGAGACGTTGATTTGCAGATCCAGCGCGAAGTGACTGCACGACGCATCGAGATCGAGCAGATGGCGACCGAACGCGCAAACCCGCGCAGAGCCCAGGAACGCGTC
>JADJFT010000004.1 GCA_016708465.1 Rhodanobacteraceae bacterium | reverse complement strand
CCTTTGGCGGCATGATCCTGCGGTCCGAAGGCAAATATCCGGTCGGGCGACAACAGTTGAACGATGCGCTTGAAAATCTTCCGGTGTTGGCGAACATCAACCAAACGCACTGTCCGCAGGCACGTTCGCAAGAGGGCGACCAATGCATCTTGGATGTCGCTTGTACCGACGTACCGAGCAGCCTCCATTTCCAGGAAGCTGGCGAGATAGTCGAGGTCCGTCTCGCTCTTCAGAATCTGCGGGTCGATGCCCTTCAAGGCTTGAAGCAAAAGACCCGTCTCCCAGGTTGCGTGGCCGACCGCAAGACTGGGGGCGCCTTCATCAGCGAACGCATTCGCATTCAATGCGACCAGGCCGGGAAGCGCACGCCACGGCCTCTCCGGATCGCGGAGTGGCGGGGCCGGCAGGGTCAAGATCGGTTCTATTGCCGGCTCGACGAGTGCCCAGGTCCCGCCGACCCTTGACAGTCGCCGGATCCACGAAAAGCGCTGGCAGATGAACGGCTGGAACGTCGAGAAGAACGCGACGCGCGACCCCGCGTCGCCCGCTGCGGCGCACTGCGCGATCGCACGAGTCAGCGCAGCAGTCTCGTCGTCTTTCAGTCCAGCGGCTTTGACGTACTCCGAGAGTCCCGGGAGGAACTCCGGCAGCACGGCCTGCTGCGCCAATGACTGGTTCCATTGCTTCAGCACTACGTGCTGCGATGGGCTTTCTGGCAAGACCTCACAAGACTTGTCCAAAGCGTCCATGTCGGCGATCCCCCGACGACCCGCATCAACGAAGAATTGCCCGTGCAGGACGATTCGATATTCCCGCGAATACCCGGGTATCCAGGCTTCGTAGCTGAAACGCTGCTCCTCGGCCGGCAGAAACACAGCCCACTGCAGGTCCAATCGACCGGCGCGCTTGTCTGCATGAGCAAACATCACGGCTGCTTCAGCGACCGCCTTGTCGGGTCTCGGCTCGCGGGTCCCTGCCTTTGTGATGACCATTGACGTCGGCCAGCTCTTGGCCGCACGCAGCGCGCCGAAAGGCAGAACGGCACCTGGCACGCGCTGGCGAACCAGGAAGTGCATGTGCTCAGAACGCGGGCGATCATCCCTGACAGTGCCAGAGATCTGAACGTCGTCGGTCTCGTGATCCAGCCGTTGATCCGAAGGTTGCGACTCAAGAGTCACCGTGAACGGTTCACGCATGTCCGCACCGGCAAACCGTACTTGCTTCAGGTTCCTCAGAAGGGGAAGCAGCCCCCCGATACGCTGATCAGTGCGGGGGTCTGAGAAGAAGTCGAGGTCCGCTGCGGGGTTCTCGCCGGGATATCGTTCGATGATTGCCGCCATGGGTCGTTCGCCTGATCGGGGAACATGCGACTGCTGGCGCAGAGGAACCCACAACAGGAACCAATCTCGGCCGTTGGATGCCTCAGGCTGTGCTCGCGCCACCGCCTCCAGGCAGGTCAAGTCCTTGTCAGTGACGGTCTCCCACTGCTGGTGCATCTCCGAGCAGTCATAGTCGTCAGCGCGCCACGGGTTCAGAAAGTCTTGACTGAGTTCTCCCCCATGGCTTGCCAAGTAGAAGAAGCTCTCACAGAGGTGGAAGACGCTCTTCATGCCGAGACCGAACTTTCCGATCGCCCCGGAATCACCCGCTTTGGCGTTCAGTCCAAACGAGCGAATTGCGCGGCGATCGCTTGCCTTGAACCTCCCGTCATTCAGCACCCAAAGAGCCGGGCCCTTGAGCAGCATGTGGTCGGCTGCCGCACCATGACCTGGGTGAAACCCGAACGCCAGGGACTTTGCTCCCGCGTCGTCTGCGTTCTGCACGAGTTCCTTCAGGATCGGGAAGCCGCTTCTGTAACGATCGCGCAGATTGATAGCAATCTGATTGACGTAGTCGGTGGTGAATCCAGTCATTTCTTACATCCCCTGCGAAAATCTCGGCCACGCATTTAGTTTTCCCTGCGATCATCCAGAAGTAATAGCTTCGGTTCTAGTGTCGGCACTGGCAGCGGCCCGCGCTTGATTTAGTCGCCTCACTCATACGTCGATTGGTGTCCGGTCACCTGGCGTTGCTTCGAATGTGGGACGAGCGTCAGAGCGGCTAGTGCGCAATGGGGTGCAGGGTGGGTTCTGATGTGCCTGCGAAATGATGACGGATTCTTCTGAGGCCGTCTCCACGCCTTGCCATGAGACCATAAAAAGACCATATTAAGTCTTGTTCAAATCTGGAGCACCGCCATGCGCTACTCATCACAAGTCAAGCCCATCAGCTACCTCAAAGCCAACGCTGCCGAGGTTTTGACGCGCCTCGCGGAGCAGCGTGAACCGATGGTCATCACCCAAAACGGCGAAGCCAAGGCTGTCCTGCAGGACGTAGCCTCGTTTGAAGAGACGCAAGAAACACTGGCCTTGCTGAAAATCCTCGCACTGGGCACCCAGGACGTGGCCGCTGGCAAAGGTCAAACCGGTGGCCGACGTTGTTGCCCGCCTCCGCGCCAAGCGAGCCACAGACTGATGGCTGGTACTCCTGCCAAGTTCGACGTCCTGCTCACCGAGGGTACGGAGCAAGACTTGGAGGCCATCCATGACTACATCTCCGAATTCGACTGCGTTGCCAACGCCAAGCATGTGTTGGATGAGTTGACGCACGTTGTGCAGCGCCTGTCGAATTTTCCGGAACGCGGCAGCTATCCAAAGGAGCTGATCGGCCTCGGGATCAAAGAATATCGCCAGACCTTCTTCAAGCCTTACCGCGTGATCTACCGTGTCACCGGCAGTCAAGTCATCATTTACCTGATTGCGGACGGACGCCGTGACATGCAAACCGTGCTTGCTCGCCGCCTGCTGGGTGCTTGACCGGCAGCAACCCGC
The DNA here is from genome assembly GCA_016708465.1 of Rhodanobacteraceae bacterium. Classification (GTDB taxonomy): domain Bacteria; phylum Pseudomonadota; class Gammaproteobacteria; order Xanthomonadales; family Ahniellaceae; genus JADKHK01. Next base: position 529,460 of record JADJFT010000004.1, on the reverse strand, counting down.
ACCAGTGCTCATACGCTCGGCAGGCCAGTCGGCGCATGTCGCAGGAGGTCCATTCGCAAGCGCTGGGCAAAGCCGCCCTGACGCTCAACCGGACGCATCAGTGCGGCATCGACAACCGCTTTCGTTCCCCAGATCGACAGACATCGTCTGGCCCGCGATACGCCGGTGTAGAGCAATTGCCGCGACAGCACGCGATGGTCCGCATCGGGCGGCAACAACAGCGCTACTTGCCGGTATTCGGAGCCTTGGCTCTTGTGAATGGTGATGGCATACGCACCCTCATGATCGGGCAGCGTGTTCGGTGCGAATCCGCGTGCACTGACCTCTCCATCGTCATCGACTGCCTCAAACCACACCAGCAGCTCACCTGCCTCGTCATGCAGCGCAATGCCGACATCGCCGTTGAACAATTGGTTCGCATAATCGTTGCGCGTCACCATCACCAAACGGCCAGGGAACCATGTGGCGTCGCCATCCACCTGCAATCCACGGCGGACCATGGCTTCCAACGTGCGGTGCGCGGCGAGCGCACCGAATGGCGTCTCGCGCAGGGCGCAGAGCAGCTGTATGCCCGCGACGGCCGACAAGACGCCACGCGCACTGTCTGGTGAATGCTGTCTCGCGCTACCTGCAGTGTGCAGCAGGTTCACCAGCGATCTCGACCATTCGCGCAATACGCGATCGAGTTCTGGCCGGGTGTCGATCACGCGCCATGTCAACGTGTCTGGATCGGCCCCCATCGCCGCTGCGAACGCGACTGGATCGCCGATACGAACGGCTTCATTGACCGGGACCAGATGCTGCTCGGCACGAAACACCTGCGTCAGACCGACGATCTGCGGCGAGTAGTGAGCCGTCAAGGTGTCGACGATATCCATCAACACGGCACCGGCTGCCACCGACGTGAGCTGGTCCGGATCGCCCACCAGAATCAATGTCGAACTGGGCTTCATCGCCGCAAACAAACTACGCGCCTGCGCCAGATCCATCATCGACGCTTCGTCCACCACCACGATGTCAGCAGACAACGGCTGCTCGGCGTCGTGGGTATAGCGATTCCGGCGCGGGTCGTATCCGAGCAGACGGTGCAAGGTCAGCGCTTCGGGCTTCGGCATCGCCGCGAACGCCGCGTCCCAGTGCGAATCAAGCGACGCACGCAAGTCACGCAGACCGCGGTTCATCGCCTGCACCAGGCGCTGTGCTGCTTTGCCAGTGGGTGCGGCGACACGGATCGACCGATTACCGCCAGACTGCTTCAACATCTGCAACAGCATCCGCACGATCGTCGTGGTCTTGCCGGTACCAGGACCGCCGGTCAGCACGAATAACCGGTGCGCGGGTGCCTGCCGAACCGCTTTGCGCTGTTTCGAGGTGCGCTCCGGATGCTGCATATCGAAGAGTTGTTCGACGTCTGCCATCGGCGCCAGTTCAGCACCACTGTCACCACTACAACGGCCGGCAATCGCGAGTGCGGCGTCGCGCTCGGCATCGTAGTTGCGCCAAAACTGGAAGCGGCCACTGGCATCAAGCACAAATGCAGATGTGCGTTCCCCTGGCCCGACCAGCGCTTCATCGATGATTGCCGCCGCATCAGCCGCGCTCAACTGCACCGAGGTATGCCCTTCCGCTTCGGCAGCACTGCACTGTGCCGCACAACGCGCAAGCTGTTGCGATCCACCGTGGGCGACGCACCATCGGGCCACGGCCCGATCCAACGGACGCCATGCGTCGTCACTGGACTCGATATCGATTGGCTGAAACCGGTAGTGACTCATGCCGTCGCCTCGAGATTGACTTCAAACAGCGCATCCAACTCGACGATGAGTGCCGATGGAAAGCGGTGGCGCCAAATGCCAGCGCCGTCGGCAAGCCCGGCGGCACGCACGAACAGGTAAATCACATCGCCAAGGTCGCGCTCACGCTGATAATCGGGCTTGCGTTGCCGCAGATAGCGATCGACCGCGATGACATACAGCAGCGCCTGAAACGCATAGGCATGTTCATGCATGGCAGCCACCAGAGAATCGCCGAGATAGTGGGTGACGCTGTCGCCGAGCCAGTTGCTCTTGTAATCGAGCACATGTACGCGCCCGCCATGTTCGAACACCAGATCGATCTTGCCGGTCAGAAATCCGCGTAGTTCAGACCGATGCAACACCGATGGCAGCAGGTCCGGATAGCCATGCCGCCGGCAGACACGTTCGAATGCCTGCAACTGCAACACTGACAACTGAATCGTGAATGCCATCTCGGCGCGTTGTGCGTCCGCCGCAACGTCATTCAGCCGCATGCCACCGCCAAGATCCGCGGCCAACGCTGCATCGACGCGCGCCGCTAGCGTCGGCACAAGATCGGCCCGCCCATCACCCGCGCGGACGCCTTCGTTGAGCAACTGAACGCTCACGAACGCGACTTGTTGCGACAATGGCCGACCGTGTTCGCGGTGCTCGAACACGGCATGCATCGCATTACCGAACTTCGCGCCGCGCACGTCACTCAGCGACTGGATCGCGGCGTGCCGGTCACGGTGAACCGTGCTGTCGCGGTTACTCGTCGTGTCCTCAGCCGCTGGATGCGTCTCGTTTTCGTCGTTCGCTGCGCCACCGTCATCCACTCCGATCGCCTTGCGTTGGCGTGTCAACGTCGAAAAACTGTGCGAGCCGACGAATGGCAACCATCGCTCGAATCGCCGCGCGACACGATCAGCGTTTGCAACCACCACTGCCAACGCATCGTTCCCCGACGCTGGCAGCACCGGCCCGACATGAATCCATTCCGACTTTTGCGCGAGCGTCGTCAAGGCGATGCCGTACAAAAAGTGCGCGATACCGCTGTCGTTGCACTTGGGTGCAGCCGCCTTTGCTCCGCTGTCATCGCCGCGACGCGAAGCGAGTTTCGCCGACAAGATGACGTGGCAGGCGTGGCGCGCCCGGGTGAGCGCAACGTAGAGAACGCGCAGCCGTTCCTGATGTTGTTCCAATGCGAGACGCTCGACATGCGCTTCAAATTCAGGGCTACCGAGATCGACGATGCGCATCGAATCGCTGGCGCTTGATCTGGCGCCGAATTTTGGCGCTGTACGAATGACATCGTGCTTCCACATCAGCGGCAACATCACGATGTCGAATTCGAGGCCTTTGCTGGCATGCAAGGTCATGATCTGCACGCGCTTCTCGTCGGATTCGATACGAAGTTCGCGTTCCTTGCCGGATCGCTCGTTCCCGCCCGAACCGCCGTCACATTGGTCGGCAAGCCAGACCAGTAGTTGCTCGCGACCTGGCGTTTCCTGACTTCTCGCTTGCAGCAATTCACCGAGATGGCGCAAGTCGGTCATCGCCCGCTCGCCGTCCAGTTGCGCAAGCAATCGCGGTGCGGCCATCTCGATCAACTGATTGATGGCATGAAGCACACCCTGCTCGCGCCAAGCGCTCGCCCAGCCGGCAAAACGCTCGACTTCACGCTTCCATTCGCGCAGATCGCCGTCAAGCGCCTCAATCTCAAGCAAGGTCCGTCCGAACAATCGTGTCGCCATGGCAGCACGAAGCGCGCCGGCGTCGGTCACCTGGAGCAATGCGTACAAGACGACGCGAAGTTCTCGCGCCCACAGCGTCTCGAAGATCGAGTCATTGCCACTGCCAACGCAAGGAATGCCACGTTGCGTGAGCAAATCTCGCATCACGCCGATGTACTTGCGCTTCGGCAGAAGGATGGCGAAGTGCTTCGGCTGCACCGGTTCATCACCGATGGTTGCCGCCCCCGGCTGCAGGTAGGCCATGATTTGATCGGCACAAGCGGCAAGCGCGCGATCTTCTTCGCGAACGATCTGTTCGTTGTCATCGTCTGACGCCGTCAGCACGCCAAACAGCAAACCGCCACCGCCAAGCGACATCGACGTCACCAGCGGCTTCTCATCGGCCTTGCCGCTCGGCGTCACTTCAGCGTAGGCGATGCCGTTATTTTCCATTCCAAACGGACAGGTCGCAGCCGCATACAATTCATTCAATGCGCTGATGACGCGCGCCGACGAACGAAAATTTTTCGTCAGCGACATGCGCTGGGTGGCACGTTTGGCTGCACCCAGATAAGCATCGATGTCGCCGCCGCGGAATGAATAGATCGCCTGCTTCGGATCACCGATCATGATCAATTGTCCGCGCGGTGCATCATTCACATCGGTATAGATCGCATTGAAAATGCCGAACTGGCGTGCATCGGTGTCCTGGAACTCGTCGATCAGCGCCACCGGCCACATTGCGAATAGTCGATCGGCGAGCATTCGTGCCGATGACGACGCCACCGTTCCTTGGTGTACACGTTCGATCAACTCATCGAACGTAAATTGGTTGCGTTCGGTCAGTCGCTGCTGTCGCCAAGTACGCAATTTTTCACCATGCATCAGCGCCGGCAATACGTGCAGGCATTTACCCAGCGCAATGAACTGCTGTGCCAGTGCTTTGGCCGCGAGGAACGCCGGGTTCTGTTCGAACTCGTTCTTGAACTTGGCGACAACATAGGACGTTGGCGCCTTGGCAATCGCTTCGAATCCACTGATCGCATCACGTAACGCCAGCAGATCGTCGCTCGCGCCTGCGAGGAGAGGAGGTACTGCTCCAATTGGCCGGTGCCGACACTTTTCCGCCAATCAGTTCGAGCTGCCAGCGCCGCCAACGCCGTACGATGGGGTTCGAGCGCAGACAGCGCGGCGTCGAATGCATCCAGGTCCGGACCGATGACGACGTTGGCTGCTGACAATACGAGCTTGACCACCTGCTCGATGTCTCTGCGCTGGTTTTGATCGGCATCGAGCATTGCCGAGACGGCGGCGCGTTGCGCCAGCCCATCACCGTTCGTGTGCGCACAGACACGGATCAAATCATCGACGAGTTCGCGCACCAGGTCTTCGTCTGCCGTCATCTCGCCAATACGAAACGGGCTTGCGGAAGCGAACGGCTGGTCGCTCAGGATCTTTCGGCAGAGACCGTGGATCGTCCCGATCGGCGCCGAATCCAATTCCGACAGCGCGAGTCGCAATCGCAATGCATCCTGCGCCTGCGATCCTGGCTCGCCTTGCCAACGCTGCGCCAGCCAGTCGCGCACACCCGGATCGTCATCGGGCGTTTCGATCAATTGCGTGGCAGCGGTCAGCGTCAGTGCCCACGTCAGCCGGGTGCGGATGCGCTCACGCAACTCTTGCGCGGCATCGGTGAAGGTGGTCACCACCACTTGACTGGCACGCCAGCCGCGTTCGGTGACCAAGCGCAGATACAACGTCGAGATCGTCCAGGTTTTACCGGTACCGGCACTGGCCTCGATCAAGCTGCGGCGATGCGCCAACGTGTCGCCGTCGAGTCCGAGCGACTGCCAATTCAATGCCGCCTCATTCATCGGTATCACCGGCATCGGCATGAGCGAACGTGATGCATTCGCGAAGCATCTGCGCGACACCTTCGAGGTTGATCCAGTCGATCCCGGTGAACAGATCGGCACCGCGAGAATGGACGCTGGCATACCCCGGCGCCCGGTCGCGTTCGCTAAAAGCACCCTCCTCCCACTGCTTTCTGCCAGCGCTGCGCGCTGTTCTCGGTTTCGCTATGGCCACTGCCCAACTGGTGGCTGGGAAGTACCAGGTCGTTTCGGTTTGCGCGCTGTGCCAAAGCCGCAGCATGCGCTCGACGCGGCGGCGCAGTGCGTCGTCGTCACAACGCGCACCGGCTTTGTTCAACTCATCATCCCAACGAGGTGGCGACGGTTTCATATTCGGCGCGGTCAGCAGGATGACGCGAATCTGCATGTCCGGATATTTCAAGCGCAGCAGCGCCCATTCCAGAAACAACGGCAGCTTGTCGTTGAATCCAAGTGCTGCTTCGACTTTGCTCGGAAAAACGTCCAGCAACACCACGCCATCGGTTGCCGGATAGACCGATCTCGATGCGCCATCGATCACGAATGAACCAATGCGTTGGCCAAGATCGAGTGAGTGCCGTCCGGCCAGCCCGGTGTGCAAGTCGCGATCGATTCTGGCGATGTCCAATATCGCCGTCGCTTGCCGTCGCGCCTGTGCATAGGCTTGATCGCCAAGGCTGCCCGGCGGCATCAGGCCGGATAGCCGGAGTTCGTTCGGTGCCCGCGCCGGAATGTCGAAATTCGACGCTGCCAAAGCATCAAAGACCAGCGTTCGCGGAATGCGATCGATCGCATTGAAGCTTGCCTGCAAAGGCTCGCTGTCACCGAGCGTATCGTCTTCTAGCGCGTCAAGGCGGAGCTGACGATTCCGCTTCAACAACGATTCGGATGGCCGTCTGAAATAGGTGCGCAGGCGGTCGAGCGACACCGACACCTCAGCGACCACGGCCGAGGCGCCGACGATCTTGTTGACCAAGTCGGCGGGCGGCGGTGGCACGAACCGTTCGAGCACCGGCGAGGCCGATCGCACCATTCGCGCAAACCGTTGCTCGTAGCTGAACAGCGCCGGGTCCGAGCTGTCGAAATAGCGCATGTCGAACGGTTGCAACGGATGCTGGACGAACCATGGGCGCTTGCAACTTTCAAGGCTGCCGCGAAGTCCAGAACAGCCATCGAGATACGCCATCAACTCGGCCAACATGGCCGATGGATTGCGCGGTTTGCCGTCGCGAACGCCTTCCGACAAAAAGCTGATGTGCAATCGCGAGCGCGCCGCCATCACCGTTTCGAGGAACAGGTAGCGATCATCATTACGGACATCGCGATCACCGAGCCGCGAATGCCGGGTCATCAAATCGATGCCGCCATCGCTCGTTGTTCGTGGAAATTCGCCGTCGTTCACGCCGAGCAACGCCAGCATCCGAAATGGAATGGAACGCTGCGGCACCATGCCGCTGAAGGTGATGCCACCCAGCAGATACGGCTGCCGATCCGGAATCGCATCCAGGCATTCGTTGAGCAGGTCGCGAACTACTGCGAAGTCGACGGCCGGATCAATGCCCGGCGCAATACCCGCCTTCAACGATTCGATCGCACTTTCCAGCGCGATGACTGCCTCGCGTTCGGCTTGATCTTCGAAGTCGGCACGGAACAAGTTCTTCAAGACGGCATGCAGTTCGTCATTCCACTGCGATAGTGGACGCGGCGCATCGGCCAGCCCGGCGATTCGGTCAATGGCAATCAGCAAGCGATCGAGTGCACCGAGTGCATCGACCTCCACACCACTGACTCCGTCGACCGGCCAAAGATTTACCAGCTCCGCCACATCCTCGGGAACGCGGTCACCGTAAATGTAGCCGCCGAGCAATCGATCCATGCCCCATCCGAAACTGTGTTCGCCGAATGCGGGTAGTCCGAAGACGCTGACGCGACGCCGCATCGAGACCCCAGGCCACGCGCGCCGCGGTGAGCCAGACCCGCAGGCGCTCGAGTGCGTTGCCATCGACGCCCAAGGCACGACCGATCGCGGGAATTCGGAGCAGGTCCAGCACTTGCGGGGCCGACACCCGCGACACCGGTGTCGCCAGCAACATCGCAAACGCGTCAAAAATATCGTGCGTACGCCGCAGCGGTACGTCGGCCAGATGATACGGAAGCCCCTTGCCATCGGTACGCCTACTGGCGAACACCGACGGCACCAGCGACGCATACTCCGCAATCATCGGCGACATCACCAAGATGTCGGACGGATTGAGTTCTGGATCGCAGGCAAGGGCGTCGCGGATTGCATCGTGCAGTACCTCAAGCTCTCTGTCACGGGTGTGACATCCGTGAATGCGCAGCGAGTCATCCTGACGCGCATCGGGCGCGAGCAAGGCGGTTGGCTGCAGCAGGTCGCTCGTCATCAACCGGATGTCTTGTTGCAGCCGGTGCAACAGTCGTAACGATTCCGGACGCTGGTCGCGGTCTTCACCGTGCCGGGTTTCCAGCACTACGTCATCGACGCTTTCATGCAAGCGGATACCGAAATGATGACCCATGCGCCCCCACGCCGAGAGCAACGGATGTCCGAGTGACAGCAGTTCCCGTTCGCTCTCGTCACTGACACCGAGTTGCAACATCTGCGCCAGCCGGGCTCGGTCATTGCCGAGCCCAGCCCAGAACTCGACGCTCGGATCAGGCACACACATGACCACCAGTCGATGCAGCGACTCCGCCCGCAGGATCGCAAGCTCGGATGGCGGTAAATGGCTCAGCCCGAACACATGGACCGGCTCAGCGGGCGTCGACGAGGGCGCGCGGCGCCGGCGTTCAATCAACTGCGCGATCAACTCGCCACGGTGCGCAACGCCGATTTCGGAGCGCAGGCGACGCCAAATCGGCGCCAGAAAATTCGGCTCGGGGATATCATCACGCCCGGCTTGCCATTGGCTCAGCCAGTCGGGCCGATAAATCATGTAACGCGTGAAGATCGCGGCGATTCGGTCAGCCAACTGAAATCGGCGGCGGCCGTCATGCGTACCCAAGTAACGATCAATCGTCGCGTCCTTGATCGACGGCAGCATTTCATGGATGCGCCAGCACAGCGCTTCGCGCCGATAGGGTTGCAGCTAAATCGCGGAAACGCCAAGTTCGTCGCGCACGCGCGATTCGAACCAAGTCGTCGGCAAGCAAATATCGAGGTTGGCAACGATGCTCTTGGGGCCACGGCGACGCGCGAGCGCCAGCCCGAGCCAACGCTTCATTCCGGGATGCGCTGCCAGTACGGTTTGGCTCGCCAGCAGCCGTGGCGGTGGGTATTTCGCCAGCACGCCTTCCAGTGGCTGCAGCAGTGCCTCAAGCCGGCTGGCGCGATAGACCACCATGCCTGTCGGACGCGCTTCCATGCCCACTCCTTGATTGCCACGACGAACGACGATGCTCAGGGATCAACCGTAGCAACCGGCGATCTCACCGGGTGAGATTGTCTCATCGCGATGCCGATGGTGCGCCCGACGCCGGAAAGCACGCTCTCTCGCAACGCTCATTCAACCAGTGCGCAACCAATTCGCGATACTCGCAGCCGCCTCACGGCCATCATAGACGGCGGCGACCACCAGATCAGCCCCGCGCACGGCGTCGCCACCGGCAAACAGCTTCGGCTGTGCGGTCTGGAACGGCAGACGCCCTTGCTGGCCGACGATCAGGCGTTGATCCGGATGCCGCTCGGTCGCATGGACGCTCAACCAATCGGGCGGATCGGCACGAAAACCGAACGCAAGAATCACGAGGTCGGCGTCGATCACCGTTTCGCTGCCGGCAATGACATCGAATCCGACGCGCTGCGCGGCATTCGTGGCCGCACAGGTTTCAACCACACGCACCCCGGTGGCACGCCCCTCGCCCTCAATGGCCAGCGGTTGGCGATTGAACAGGAAGCGCACACCTTCGTCCTTCGCATTCTTCACTTCGCGCTTTGAACCGGGCATCGCTGCTTCGTCGCGACGATAAATGCAACTGACCTCACTGGCACCAAGGCGGATGGCGCTGCGCACGCAGTCCATGCCGGTATCGCCACCACCGAGCACGACCACGCGCTGGCCGCGAATATTCAGTGCCGGTGCTGCCTGCGACCAACCGGCAATCGGCCAGCGCTCCGGCGATTCGGTACCGAGCACCTGACGACCGTTCGCGACCAGGAAGGGCAATGCGGGCAGGACGCCATCGAGGTGCTGCCCCGGCAAGGCGGCATCGACATAGCGATAGGCACCGGTGCCGGCGAAGACCGCATCGAAGTCAGCCAGCAGATGGTCCAGAGTGCGTTCGCGGCCGATCTCGACACCGAGATGGAACTGCACGCCCATCGCTTCGAGCACGGCGCGCCGCGTCGCAATGACTTGCTTCTCCAGCTTGAATGGCGGAATGCCGAACGTGAGCAGGCCGCCGATCTCCTCGTAGCGATCGAAGACATGCGCTTCGATGCCCAGTCGCGCTAACCGATCTGCGCAACTCAGCCCGGCGGGACCGGCACCGATGATCGCCACGCGCTTGCCGGTCGCGACCACACGCGACAGATCCGGACGCCAGCCTTGCTTGAACGCCTCATCGACGATGTATTTCTCGACGGCACCGATGGTCACCGCCTCGAAGCCGACATTGATCGTGCAGGCACCTTCGCACAAGCGATCCTGCGGACAAACCCGACCGCAGATTTCCGGCAACGGATTGGTCTCGTGCGCAAGTTCCGCCGCATCGAACAAACGGCCTTCCTTGACCAGCGACAGCCAGTTCGGAATATCGTTGTGCACCGGGCACTTCCACTCGCAATACGGATTGCCGCAGTCGAGGCAACGCGCGCTTTGTTCGACCGCTGCGGGCGCGTCGTAGTGACCGTAAATCTCGTTCCATCCGAGCACACGCACATTCACTGGCAATTCGCGCGGGGTACGTCGCGGCACCTCAAGGAACTGAAAGACGCCGGGCTTGACCGATTTCGCAACAGGCTTGCTCATGCGGCCCTCCCGAGCGTGTCGATCAAGGATTCGAGACTGGCCGCTTTCGGTTTTACCAGCCAGAACTTGCCGAGGAAGTCGCGGTATTCGGTCAGCAGCGTGCGACCCCAAATGCTTTCGGTCTCGAAGACGTGGCGACGCACGATGCGCTGCAAATGCTGCAGATGATGTTCCATGCCCTCGGGTGAAAGGCGCAGGATGTCGATCAATTCATGGTTGTAGCGATCGACGAAGTCACGGTCGAGGTCGAGTACATAGGCGAAACCACCCGTAAAGCCGGCTCCGAAATTCATACCGACGCGGCCGAGCACGACGACAACACCGCCAGTCATGTATTCGCAGCAGTGGTCACCGGCCCCTTCGACGACCGCGGTTGCACCGGAATTACGCACCGCGAAACGCTCACCGGCGCGCCCCGCCGCATACAACTCGCCACCGGTTGCGCCGTACAGACAGGTATTGCCCATGATCGGCGTCTCACGCGCGACGAAGCGTGCATCGACCGGCGGACGAATGACGATCTTGCCGTCAGCCATGCCCTTGCCGACGTAGTCGTTCGCATCACCTTCCAGATACAAGTTCAAGCCTCCGGCATTCCAGGCACCGAAGCTCTGGCCACTATGACCCTTGAAGCGTGCGTAGATCGGCTTGTCACGCATGCCGTGGTTGCCGTGCGCGCGTGCGATCAAGCCCGAAATACGCGCCCCGATTGCGCGATCGGCATTGCGGATCTCGTAGCAGAACTCGCCACCCTGCTTGCCATCGATGGCGTAGCGCATATCGGCGGCCATACGGCTGGCCAGTTGCGCCGGATCGCGCGGCGGATTGCGTGTACCGGCGGCGCAATAACTCGCATCCGACACCAAGGCGTCGTCGTCCAACAAGGGCTGCAGATCAAGACCGCGCTGTTTGTCGGTGTCCCCTTCCAGGACTACAAGCAGATCGGTCCGGCCGATCAGGTCGTCGAGCCGAGACACCCCGAGGCGCGCCAACCATTCGCGCGTTTCCATCGCGATGAAGCGGAAATAGTTCATCACGCGCTCGGGCAATCCGGTGAAGTGGCCGTCGCGCAAGCGTTCGTCTTGTGTGGCGATGCCGGTCGCGCAATTGTTCAGATGGCAGATGCGCAAGTATTTGCAGCCGAGCGCGATCATCGGGCCGGTGCCGAAGCCGAAGCTGTCGGCGCCGAGGATCGCCGCCTTGACCACATCGAGCCCGGTCTTCAAGCCACCATCGACCTGCAGCCGCACCTTGCCGCGCAGGCCGTTGCGCCGCAATGTCTGGCGCGCCTCTGAAACGCCGAGTTCCCACGGCGCACCAGCGTGTTTGATCGACGAAATCGGGCTGGCGCCGGTGCCGCCGTCATAGCCGGAAATGGTGATCATGTCGGCATAGGCTTTGGCGACACCGGCGGCGATCGTGCCGATGCCGGCATGCGCGACCAACTTCACCGATACCAAGGCTTCAGGATTCACTTCCTTCAGGTCGAAGATCAGTTCGGCCAAGTCCTCGATCGAATAGATGTCGTGGTGCGGCGGCGGCGAAATGAGGCCAATGCCCGGCCGTGCGTAACGCAGTCGCGCGATGAGATCGTTGACCTTGTGGCCGGGCAGTTGACCGCCCTCACCCGGTTTCGCGCCTTGGGCGATCTTGATCTGCAGCACTTCGGCATTGATCAGGTATTCCGGCGTGACGCCGAAGCGCCCGGACGCGACCTGCTTGATCTTCGACGACTTCTCGGTGCCGTGGCGCTCGGGGTCTTCGCCGCCTTCACCGGAGTTGCTGCGTCCACCCAATCGGTTCATCGCAATCGCCAGCGCCTCATGCGCTTCCGGCGACAACGCGCCGAGCGACATGCCGGCAGAATCGAAGCGTGGCAACAATGCCTCCAGCGATTCGACGTCGTCGAGTGGCAACGCCACGTCAGGCAAGCGCAGGGCGAGCAGGTCGCGCAGTGTCGACGGCGGACGTGTGTTGACGTAATCGGCATAGACACGATAGTCGGCATAGTCGCCGGTCAGCACCGCACGTTGCAGGCTTTGCACCACGTCCGGATTGAACATGTGGTACTCGCCGCCGTGACGATACTTGAGCAGGCTGCCCGGCTCGATGCTCGTCTGTTCGCTAAAGGCGAGCGCATGCAGCGCCCGCGCATCCGCTTCGAGTTCGGCGAATCCGGCACCACCGATGCGGCTTGGGGTATGCGCGAAACACAAATCGACGACTTCGGGCTTCAAGCCGATAATTTCGAACAAGCGAGCGCCACGATACGAACCGATCGTGCTGATGCCCATCTTTGAGATGATCTTGAGCAGGCCCTTCTTGATCCCGCGCCGATAACTCCGCCCAAGTTCGGTGACTTCACCGCCACGCTTGGGCTTGATGATCTTGCCGCGCGCGAGTTCAATCAGTGTTTGGTAGGCGAGATACGGATAGACCGCGGTCGCGCCGTAACCGATCAGGCAGGCGAAATGGTGCGAATCACGCGCGGTGCCGGTTTCGATGATCAAGTTGCATTCGCAGCGCAGGCCGACGCGCACGAGATGGTCGTGCACTGCGCCGGTCGCGAGCAGCACATGCATCGTCAAGCGCTCCGCCTGAGGATACATATCGCTCAGGATCACGATGACCGTACCAGCGCGCACCGACGCCTCGACTTCGGCGCAGAGGTCGCGGATCGCCTGTTCGAGCCCGATGGCGGCCTCGTGATGCAACGAGAAGCGCTCGTGCGCGTTGGCAAATTCCTCATGTGCGAGCATCTGCCGCAACTTGCGCTGCGACAGAATCGGCGAATTCAACATGGTCTGGCGCGCATTCTCTGGCGCCATCTCAAAGACATTGCCTTCGCGGCCGATCGGTGTCGACAGACTCATCACGCACTGCTCGCGCAACGGATCGATCGGCGGATTGGTGACTTGCGCGAAGCCTTGTCGGAAGTAGTCGTAGAGCGACCGTGTCTGTCGCGACAACACCGCCAGCGGCGTGTCGTCGCCCATTGAGCCGATCGGCTCCTGCTCGGTTTCGGCAAGCACGCGCAACTGGTCTTCGCGCTCTTCGCGCGTTAGCTGGAATTGCTTCTGATGGCGCTGCAAAGTTGCGTTATCGAAGGGTTCGGTCGCGAGCGCGGGGTCAATCAGATCGGAAATGAGATAGCGACTGCCCTGCTTGAGCCAGCGCTTGAATGGCGCACGCGCCCGATTGATCGCATCGATCGCAGCCGAGTCGAGGAACTCGCCGGAATAAAGATCGACCGCGATCATCTCGCCCGGGCCGATCTTGCCCTTGGCGGTGATATCGACGGCATCGATATCGTAGATGCCGGTTTCCGAGCCAATCACCAGATGACGGTCGCGCGTCGTCAGCCAACGTGCTGGACGCAAGCCGTTGCGATCGACGGTACAGCCGGCGTAGCGCCCATCGCACAAGACGATGCCCGCTGGGCCATCCCACGGATCGATCGACAGTGCGTGATAGTCGTAGAACGCGGCAAGGTCGGGATCGCGCTTCCAGCGCACCCGTCGCCGGCGGGATCAGCACGCGCATCGCTTGCAACAAATCCATGCCACCGGCCAACAACACCTCGAGCATGTTGTCGAGGCTCATCGAATCAGAGCCGTGGAGCGACACCAGCGGCTTCAACTCGCGCAGGTCGATCGCTGGCGTGCGCCACTTGGCACTGCGCGCCTCAGCCCAGTGACGATTGCCTTCGATCGTATTGATTTCACCGTTGTGCGCGAGCAGGCGAAACGGCTGCGCTAGCCGCCATTGCGGTGCGGTGTTGGTCGAGAATCGTTGATGAAAGGTCGCGAACGCAGCGGCGAGTAACGGATGACCGAGGTCCGGATAGAACACGCGCAAGCCAGCCGGAAGCACCATCGCCTTGTAACCGAGCGTGTGCGCGGAGAGCGTGACAACGTAGAAGTCGCGGTCCACAGCGAGGCGCATTTCACTGCGTCGGCGCGCCAGAAACAGCGCCCGCTGCAAGCTCGACTGGTCCATCGCCACGGTCGGCATGACGAACACTTGCTCGATGCGCGGCATGCTGGCCAGCGCCTGTGCACCGCACGGTTCGGTGTTGACCGGCAATTCGCGCCAACCGGCGACACGCAGTTCAACGCGTTGGCATTCGGCGTCGAGTACATCGCGCGCTTCAGCGGCGCGCGCGTCGTCGCGGCTCAGGAAGACATTGCCCGCAGCGAAGGACGGTCCAAGACGAATCCCCGCCGCGGCCGCGACATGCCGCAGAAATTTTTCGGGACGCTGCAACAACACGCCGCAGCCATAGCCCGACTTGCCATCGGCACCGACCGCGCCGCGATGGGCCATGCGCTCAAGTGCAGTCAGCGCCGCATCAACGAGTTCTCGCGACGGTGCGTTGTCGAGGCTCGCGATCAGCCCGAAGCCGCAACTGTCGTGCTCGAAACGCGGGTCATACAAGCCTTGCAGGAGGTTATCGCCCATATCGTTCGCCCATGAAGCATCGCGGCGCTGGCGCGCCGTGACGCAGTGAATGCCATGGTTAATCTGGTATCGGGCAGGCGTAGAGTCTTGGCTCTAGGTATGGAAAAGTTTCAACGGCAACGGCTGTAAACAATGCCGCAATTACCCTGCGCGCTGGCGCACCACCTCGAACAAGGCGACCCCGGCGGCAACCGAGACATTCAGCGATTCCATCGGGCCGGGCATCGGAATGGTCACCAAAAAATCGCAGCGTTCACGGGTCAGCCGGCGCATACCCTCGCCTTCAGCGCCCAAGACCAAAGCACAGGGGCCGCGGAAGTCGGCTTGATGGATCGACTGTGTCGCCTCGCCATCGAGTCCACTGATCCAGATGCCAGCCTGTTTCAGCACATCCATCGCCCGCGCCAGATTGGTCGCGCGCACAATCGGAATACGATCGGCCGCTCCAGCCGATGACCGCCGCACGGTCGCATTCAAAGGTGCCGCGTGGTCTTTCGGAACCACCACTGCCGTCACCTTCGCGGCCAATGCGCTGCGCAGACAAGCCCCCAGATTGTGCGGGTCGGTGATCTCGTCGAGGATCAGAAACAGCGCTTCGCTTCCGGCGGCGTCGATCAGGGCCGGCAGGTCCTTTTCCGACTTGGCCGCCGGGGCATCGTAGAACGCGACCACGCCTTGATGACGTTCGCCGCCACATAGCTTGTCGAGTTGCGCCATGTCGCGCGCATGCACTTTGATGTCGAGTTCGCGCGCCTCGTCGACCAGTCGCTTCAGGCGTGGATTTTTCGCCGCATCCGCGACCATGATTTCAACGACGTTGCCGGCGTCGTGTTTCATCACAGCTTCGACGGCATGGATACCGGCGAGTATGTCTTTGCTCATCGCTTCTTCTTTCCTTGTCCCTGAACTGCCGGCGGCGGTACCAACCGTAAATCGACCTTGCGTTCTTCCATGCTGGCGCGCAACACCTGCACGCGCAGCGCGTCGCCGAGACGGAAGCGCAGACCCTGGCGATCACCGACCATTTCGCGGCGACCGGCATCGAAGTGGTAGTAGTCGTTCGGCAACTGGGTCACGTGGATCAGGCCGGTGACGCCAGTGTCGGCGATGCCGACGAACAGCCCGAACGAAGTAACGCCACTAATGATGCCGTCGAACTCGGAGCCGACATGCTTGCTCATCCATGCGCACTGGTAGCGTTCGTTGACCTCGCGCCAGGCTTCGTCGGCACGGCGTTCACGCTGCGAACAATGCTGCGACCGCACCAGCATTTCGCTCGGGCTCGCCTCATAGTTCGCGGCCTTGCCGCCGTTCAGCACATGGCGAATGGCGCGATGCACGAGCAGGTCTGGGTAGCGCCGGATCGGCGAGGTGAAATGCGCGTAAGCATCGAGCGCCAAGCCGAAGTGGCCGTTGCAATCCGGGTGATAGACCGCGAGGCTTTGCGAACGCAGCAACACTTGTTCCAGCAGCAACGCATCCGGACGCTTGCGGATCTTGCGCAGCAGCGCCGAATAGTCGGCCGGCTTCACCGAGGTATGCGGTGGCAGGCGCAAACCGAACTCCGCGAGAAAGCTCTGCAACTCCTCGAATTTTTCTTCCGGTGGCGGCGCATGCACGCGATACGGCGCCGGCACCTTGGCCTTGTTCAGGAAATTTGCGGCCTCGACGTTGGCCGCAATCATGCATTCCTCGATCAGCTTGTGGGCGTCGTTGCGCGCTTGCGGCTGCATCGCCAACACCTCGCCAGCGGCACCGAGCGAAAACTTCACTTCTTGCGACTCGAACTCGATGGCACCACGCTCGGACCGGCGCTTCACGAAGGCTTTGTAAAGCGCATGCAGGTTTTCGAGATGCGGTAGCAAATTGCCCATCGCCGCACGTTCTTCGGGGTCGCGCTCACCAATCGCTCGCCAGACGCGGGTGTAGGTCAAGCGAGCATGCGAACGCATCACCGCCGGATGAAATTTCGACTTTGCGACTTCGCCATCTGCGGTCACCACCATGTCGCAAACCATGCACAGTCGTTCGACACTCGGGTTCAACGAACAGATACCGTTCGACAAGGTCTCCGGCAACATCGGTACGACGAAGCCCGGGAAGTAGACCGAGGTCGCGCGCTCGAAGGCTTCCTTGTCCAGCGCGCTGCCGACCGGCACATAATGCGAAACATCGGCAATCGCGACCACCAGCCGCCAGCCGCCGCCTTTACGCGGTTCGCAGTACACCGCGTCGTCGAAGTCACGTGCGTCCTCGCCGTCGATCGTCACCAGCGGCAACTCACGCAGGTCAAGGCGCATTTCGCGATCGCGTTTGGTCACTTCCGGTTCGACACGTTCGGCTTCACGCGTCACTTCGATCGGCCACTCATGCGGCAGGCCGTGGGACTCGATGGCGACGCGCACGATGAGTGATGCCGTCAACTTTTCGCCGAGCACGGCGACGACGCGGCCGAGCGGTGGCCGTTCCTTGCTCGGCGGCTCGGTGATTTCCGCGATGACAATCTGGCCGGCCGCAGCACCGCCGCGTTGATCCGGCGGAATCAGCACTTCCTGATTCAAACGGCGGTCGTCGGGAATGACGATACCCAATCCGCGCCGCTCATCGAAGCGACCGACCAAGCGTGGGCGTCGGCGCTCCAGTACTTCGGCAATCGCCGCCTCGCGGCGGCCGCGACGGTCGATATTGGTCACGTTGACCAACACCCGATCGCCATGCATTACGGCGCGCATTTCGTTGGGTGGGATAAACAGGTCGTTGCCGCCATCGTCCGGCTTCAGGAAGCCGAAACCATCCGGATTGGCGATCACCGAACCGGCGATCAAATCAAGCTTTTTGGCGACGCCATAACCACCACGGCGATTTACCAGCAACTGCCCCTCACGCACCATCGCGGTGAGTCGGCGCGTCAATGCATCCAAGCGCTCTTCATCACGATAACCGAGCTTCACGGCAATGCGCTCGACCGTCATCAACTCGGCCGATTCGCTCAGAAACTGGATCAGCCCTTCGCGCGACAAGACTGGGTTGTCATAACGCAAGGACTCACGCTCGGCCTGCGGATCGGCGTAGCGCTCGCGCCTCGGTTTGCCATGTGCAGCGGCGGGCACACTACTTTTGATCGGCGTGCCGCGCGGCGCGGCGGCACGTTCGCTGCGTGCCGGCGACGGCGTGAAACTCTCCGGCAACCAAGGCGCTGGCTTCTTTTTCGGCTTGTCGCCCAAAGTCTTTGCGGCTGGGCCGCCAACGCGTTTGCCCGGTCCGCGCGCACGACGCTCGTCCCCGGAACCACTTCCTGCACCTTTGCCGCCCGCTTGTTTCTTCACGCATCGCTCCTGATCATCCGCACATGGTAAGCCGAATGCAGCCGACACGCCGCCCACGTTGACAAATCGCAGCCCCAGACCTAGAGTGCGCGCCCCTGTACGGCCCACTAACCGGCGCAGGAACACCTGCCCAGGTGGCGGAATTGGTAGACGCACTAGTTTCAGGTACTAGCGGGGCGACCCGTGGAGGTTCGAGTCCTCTCCCGGGCACCATCTTCAGACACAACGCCGGCCCCGTGCCGGCGTTGTTGTTTCCGGGTTGACGAACCGATGCTGCGTGTTCCCGCGAACGAACTCGATCCGCTGGCCACCCAGCCCCACTATCTCGGCCCACTGCTGACCCGTGCGCTCGCCGATGCGTTGCACGCCGGTCGGGCGAGCGGCGCCGTGCGTGTGCTCGGCTCATTCGATCTGGGCCGCACGCTCGGCGAAGCAACCATCGTTCGCGATGGCTGGGAATGGCACGGTCAACACTTTCCCTGGCCGGATGGTTTGAAGGATCGGACCGTGTATTTCTGGGACGGTACTGCCTTTGCCCCATTGCAGCGCTACACGGATGCGTTGATCAAGCTGGTGCCAACCGATTGGGGCACGCCAACCTTCGAGATCGACGGCATCAAGATGCTGGTCTCGGCGCAGATCTCGCCGTATGCCGATGCGCAGCGCAAGGTGGCGCTGGTGCAGCCGCGCGGCAAGCAAGTGCTCGATACTTGCGGTGGACTTGGTTATTTCGCGGCCTGTTGTCTGGCCGATGGTGCTGCACAGGTGCAGAGTTACGAAAAGAATGCAGACGTGCTCTGGCTGCGGCGACACAATCCGTGGTCACCCGATCCCGATGACCGCGCGACCGGCGGGCGATTGCGATTGACCCATGCCGATGTCGCGCTCGCGATCGGCGAACTGCCCGACCAGAGCTTCGATGCCGTATTGCACGATCCGCCGCGCTTTGGCATCGCCGGTGAACTGTATGCACAAACGTTTTACGACCAACTCGCGCGCCTGCTGCGCATGAACGGACGGCTATTCCACTACACCGGCAGTCCGAACAGGAAGACCAGCGGCCGCGATGTGCCGACCGAAGTCGCGCGTCGTCTCGCGAAATCCGGGTTTGCCACGGAACGGGCACTGGATGGCGTCTACGCGGTGAAGTCCACCCACCCGACCCGCACTTGACGCGCGCGGACCGGGTGCTGCCTGCAGTGTGGGCAGTGCTGTTCGGATCAGAATCGTGCGGTCAGACCGAGGCGTACGGCGAGTGGCGAACCGGGGGTGATGTTGTTGTTGCTGTGCGCGTTCGGGAAGTACTGCTTGTCAAACAGGTTCTCGATATTCAGCTGCACTTGAAGGTTGTCGTTGACGCTGAAAAAACCGCGCCATCGAATCGGGCGTATCCCGGCAGGCGCACGAGGTTGTCTGTGGAGGTGAAGCTCTCGCTGCGATAAATCGAGCCGATGCCGAAGCTCCAGTGCGATGTCAGGGAATAGCGGTTCCACAATGAAATGCTGTGTTCCGGCAACTGCGCGAGACGTGCACCAGCAAGCGTGGTTGCCGACAGGTTGCGCAATACTTCGCCGTCCTGATGGGCGTACCCGCCGACAATCTGCCAGGCATCGGTCAGTTCGCCGGTCACGCCAAGCTCAAAGCCTTCGGTACGCTGGCCATCGATCAAGATCGAACGCGTCGGGTCGGCCGGGTCGGTGATCGCGACATTGCTGCGATCCAGCCGATACAACGCAGCCGTTGCCGAGAGGAAGCCGTTGACATCCCACTTCGCACCCACCTCGAAGCTCTCGAACTGCTCCGGATCCAATGCCTGATTGCTCAACGATAGCGAAGACAACTGTTCGCCGGCACGCGGCTGATAGGCCAAGCTGTAGTTCGCATAAATCGACACGGTCTCAAGCGGCTTGTAGATCAACCCGGCACGCGGCGATAGCGGCGTGTCGGTGGCTGAAAATTCGCTGCCGTTTCGATGGTTGCGTACATCAATTTGAAGGTGGTCGTAACGCAGACCGAGCACGGCGAGCAGTTGCGGCGTGAACTCGATCTGATCTTGAACGTAGAGCGAAGCAAACTCGGCGGTGCTGGAATTGTCAGCATCAGTCGCACTCTGCGCCCAGGTCATCGGCAGCGTTGTGATCGGGGCGCTGACGGGGACCTCGATCGAGGTCGTGGACGAACTGATCGAACTGAAGTATCCGGTCTGACGCAGGTTGTCGGTTTCCTGGCGGCCGATTTCGGCGCCCACCAGCAAATCATGCTGCAGCGAGCCGCCATCAATACGGAAGTTCAGGTTGGTCTGATTGATCAGGTTCGAGCGTTGCGTCGCATTGCTGTATCCAGTCAATCGCACCATTGTGCCGGCACTGTTGACAGGACCCGGAAACACGTTTTGATAAAATTTGTCGTAGTCGGCGACACGCGTTTGGTTGTGCAGTGCCACACCGTCGCCGAATTCGTGGGTGAGCGTGACCTGAAAGGCGTCGACCGTGGTGTTGGTCGGGCTCTGTGCCGGGTTTCCGAAGAACGTCGACGGATCGGTTTGCAACGGACGCCCGAGATAGGACGGCACCCCACGATCGGCGATGCGCTCATCGTGAAAGTGCTCGTAGCCGACGACCACCGTGGTCAAGTCGCTGACATTCAGCGCCAGAGTCGGATTCAGGCCCCAGCGTTCGAGACTGAATCCATCACGATACGACGCCGAGTTCTCGACCAGCCCGGCGACGCGAAACGCCGCGGTGTCATTGATCGCCTGACCGAAATCGACGGTCGCTCGGCGGTTGTCCCACGAACCCAACAACAGCGACGCTTCGCGCACGCTGCTGCCATCGGCCTGCTTGCTTACTCGATTGATCAAACCACCGCTGCCACCACGCCCGAACAGCATTGCATTCGGACCCTTCAATGCCTCGACCCGCTCGATGTTGTAGATGTCACGGAAATACTGCACATCGTCACGTATGCCGTCGACGAAGAAATCGGCCGTCGACGCACTGCCGCGAAAGATTGGAGTGTCGCGATTGCCCTCGCCCTGCGCGATGCCGACACCCGGCACATAGCGCACCACGTCGGCCATGTTTTGGGTCGCGGTATCGCGCATCAACGCTGCGGAAACCACGCTGATCGACTGCGCCACATTGATCAATGGCGTAGCCGTCTTGATCACACTCACTTCGCGTACCGCGTAGCCGTCGTCGGCCTGACCCTGCACCACCGTCTTCGGCAACGACGCCACGCGCTTGCCACCCTGCTTTCCGCCGATCGGCGACGCTTCGTGCTGATCCACGGCGTAGGCCAGTGGCGCGATTGCGAACAAGAGGCCAGCCTGAAGCAGCGCGATACGCATTGCAGAGGCGCGCGGGCGGAATTGGGGGAAACGGGAAACAGTGCGACGCATGGGGTTTCTCAGTTGCAGAGGGAAGTGAATTCGACTGGCCACTGGCCATTGTCGCCAATGGTAATGCGAACGCATCGCATTTGCATAGACACTCTGCTTGCGGAAGGATCGGAAGTGCTTCCGGTGAACCCTTCCCGACTTCCCCAATTCGACCGGGTGCCAAGCCACCCGTAACCATCACCATCGTCGAAGGCGCACTGTTCGCGCTCGGATTCGATTGATTGCGGCGACCGCTTCGGGCACCGTATCGCGTAATCCGGCCGAGAACTCGAGGACGCTCCGATGAACCTGCCCTGCCCGACCTGCTCCGCCAACGAATTGCGCGCCACCACGCTGACCGAGGGGCTGCCGGCGCAGTCCTGCCCGGAATGCCGCGGCGCCGTGCTACCGCTGATCGCCTACCGCGACTGGCGCAACGCCCACGCCGCACCGGACGAAGCGATCGTCGATGCCGGTGATGCCAGCAGCGCCGCGGCCGATGACAGTAAGGCGATGTTGCACTGCCCGCAGTGCAAGGGCTTCATGACCAAGTTCCGCTTCTCGGCCGATACCGCAAACCACATCGATCACTGCGATCGTTGCGATCTGGTCTGGCTCGACCACGGTGAATGGCGCTTGGTCGAGCAACTCGCGCGCAGTGGTCAGCTTGCCAAGATCTTCGACGCGGTTTGGCAGAAACGACTGCGCGAGGAACAGGCCAAGCGCCGCGCCGAAGCGCGCTGGCGTGAGCAACTCGGCGAGGATTTTGCCAAGGCCAAGGAATTGCGTGGCTGGTTAACCACGCATCCGAAGGGCAAGGAGCTGCTCGCGTATCTATTCCTGTCGCAGACCGAAGGCGCTTGAAATAAGGCTTGCGATCTGGATATTACGGCGCCGGTTCCAGCCCCATTTCGCGAATCAGGCGGTCGGCGTGATCGACCTCGTCCATGATCCACAGCATGTAGCGGATATCGACGTGAATGGCGCGCGTCAGTGCCGGGTTGAAGACCCAACTCGCACTGACTGATTCCCAGTTGCCATCAAAGACCAAACCGACGACTTCGCCACGCTTGTTCAGTGTCGGCGAGCCGGAATTGCCGCCGGTGATGTCGACATCGGTGAGAAAATTCACCGGCACGGTGCCGAGTTTCGGGTCGGCGTAGTTGCCGTAATGCTTCTGCTGCATCAACTCGACCGCCCGCGTCGGATGCAGGAACGGATCCTGCTCGGTGACCTTGGCGAGCACGCCTTCGAGTGTCGTGAATTCGCTATTGGCGACACCGTCTTTCGGCGAATAGCCGGTGACCGTGCCATAGGTGACACGCAGCGAATTGTTTGCGTCCGGATAGGCCGGGCGCCCTTCCGATTCACGGAAGGCGATCAACGCATCGAGATAAGCAGCGCGATACCGGCCATCATTGCCGGCACGCACTTTCCATTCTGTTTCCATGCGCTCGAATGCTGGATACAACGCGACTGCGAACTGCACGAAACTGTCATCGGATTGCTCAAAATCACGTGATTTGGCATCAAGCAGACGCATACGTTCCGACCCGTCGCCGAGCTTGCTGCCGGCGTACAGCGCATCAAGCTTGCCGCTGAGATCGGCGACTGTCATGTCATCACGGTCGATGCCGAGCGCGCGGTCGATGTCGGGAATGCGCGCAGATTGCGTCAACTTGAGGTAACGACCGAGGGAAAGTTCGAACAGGGCGCGATCAACTTGGGCGTCATAGCGCTTGTCGATCGAGGCCATGCGGCCCTTGAACTTGATCTCGTCGCGCGACTGGAAGCCGAAGCTGCGCTCGGCATCCGGCTTGCGGCGCTCGCGGCTGAGCTTGTAGAGGTCTCGCGCCGTGCCATACAGCGTCGGCCCCATCGACAGCAGCGCATTGCCGTACAGTTCGGTTTCGCGCAACGCGCGAATACGCGCGAGTTCTGCTTGCAGCGCCACCACAGCCCCGCCGTAACGGAGCTTGCGACCGGCATCTTGCTGGATCCACGCCAGCAGGCGCGCTTCTTCAGCCTGCTTGTCAGCCACCGCCGTGGTCTTCGCGAACCCTTCGAGTTGACCCTGCTGGTTCTTGTAGCCGTTCGCGATGCCCTGCACGGTCGAGGCGTATTTGATCGCCGCTTCCGGACGATCCTTGGTGACGCGGGCGATGGTGTCGAGCGCTTCGCCCATGTTCTTGATCCCGCGCGGGTAACTGAACTCGATCGCGTCACGTAATTCCTCGGCGAGTCGCGAACGATTGGTGCGCCCCGGATAGCCGGCAACCATGACGTAATCGCCGGCCTGAAGACCTTGCGGCGCGACCTTCAACCCGCTTTTCGGCTGGTAGGGCTTGTTGTCCTTGCTGTACGGCGCCGGCTTGCCATCGGGCCCGACATAAGCACGCAGAAACGTGAAATCGCCGGTATGCCGCGGCCACATCCAGTTGTCGACATCGCCACCGAAATTGCCAATCCATTCCGACGGCGCGTAGACCAAGCGCACATCCTTGATCTCAAGCTGCTTGATCATCAGGTAGTTGCGACCGCCGTTGAAATTGTAGACATCGCAGCGATAACCGGCGTCGCGCTCACAGTCAGCCACGGCCTGCTTGGAACGCTTGTCGACGGTGTCGTATCGCTTCAAGCCGCCAACGCCGTCAAGGCCGCGCGTTAACCGCGCGGTGACGTCGCTGATTGCTTCGGTCACGTACAGGCGCTGATTCGGATCGGCCGGCAGTTCCGCTGCAAAATCCTGTGCGAGGAAGCCGTCGACCATCAGGTTTTTTTCCTGGGTCGAGTTGAACTGCACGATGCCGAAGCCGCAATGATGATTGGTCGCCACCAAGCCGGTCGGAGACAAGAACGAACCGGTGCAGTAGCCCAATCCGACAATCGCGTTCAACGGATATTCGGTCAGCGAGGACAGGTCCTTGGCGTCGAGTTCCAAACCGCGCGCCTTCAACTTGGCCTCGATCGACGGCAATTGCGATGGTGGCCACATGCCTTCGTCGGCGGAAACGGCCTGCGCCGCGAGTGCGAGCGCGATAAATCGAACGAACGTACGCATGTGCGACTCCCTACCAATGACGCGAAGCCTGGCTTTATGCCCGACAGTTGTCCGTGATGCAAACAGCAGCGCCGGTCAATGGTGCCGGGCGTGGACAAGCTGGTACGGATCGCCGCAGTGAGCCTTCGTCGCGCATAATTGCGCCCCGTCCCGGAGAACACCCATGTCGCAGTCGATGATGAAAGCCCTGGTCAAGAAGGAAGCCGCGAAGGGCATCTGGATGGAACAGGTGCCGCTGCCGGAAATCGGGCCCAACGACGTATTGATCAAGGTCGAAAAGACCGCGATCTGTGGCACCGATTTGCACATCTACAAATGGGACGAGTGGAGCCAGCGCACGATCAAGCCGGGCCTGGTGATCGGTCATGAATTCGTCGGCCGCATCGTCGCGATCGGTCCCGGTGTGCGTGGCTATAGCATCGGTGACCGTGTCTCCGCGGAAGGCCACATCGTCTGCGGCTTCTGTCGTAACTGTCGCGCCGGACGCCAGCACCTGTGTCCGCACACCATCGGCATCGGCGTGAATCGCCACGGCGCCTTCGCCGAATACATCAGCATGCCATCGAGCAACCTGTGGCCGATCCCGGACCAGATTCCGAGTGAACTGGCGGCATTCTTCGACCCCTATGGCAATGCCGCACACTGTGCGCTCGAATTCGACGTGATCGGCGAAGACGTGTTGATCACTGGTGCCGGGCCGATCGGTATTATCGCTGCGGGGATCTGCAAGCATGTCGGTGCACGCAACGTCGTCGTCACCGACGTCAACGATTATCGACTGAAATTGGCTGCCGATATGGGCGCGACGCGCGTCGTCAATGTTTCCAAGCAGTCGCTCAAGGAAGTCGTCAAGGACCTGCACATGGAAGGCTTCGACGTCGGCCTGGAGATGAGCGGCAACACGCACGCGTTCAACGACATGCTCGACTGCATGTACCACGGCGGCAAGATCGCCCTGCTCGGAATTCTTCCGAAAGGCGCCGGCATCGACTGGGACAAAGTCATCTTCAAGGGCCTGACCATGCATGGCATGTACGGCCGTCGCATGTATGAAACTTGGTACAAGATGACGCAAATGGTGCTGACGGGTTTTCCACTGCAGAAGGTGTTAACCCACCAGATCCACATTGATGACTTTCAGCGCGGCTTCGACCTGATGGAAGCGGGTCATTGCGGCAAGGTTGTCTGCAGCTGGAATTGATCAGTGGATCGCGCGCGAGTAATGTTCGCGCTGAATACACGGCGCGATCCTGCGAGACTTGTCATCATCGCCGCCTTCTTGATGTCAGCCGTCCGCATGCGACTTTCCACCAACGAATCAGAATCTGGCCGGCGCGCACCTCGACCGGCGGCACCATCGCAACTCTTTTCAGCGTTGCTGGTCATGCTGCTCGTCGTCGCCAACGCCGGCGCGGCGTCGACGATCGTTGCGGTCGACGCATCGGCCGACGACGACCGCAGCTTCGAGCGTGAACCCGAATACCGCGCCGACCAGTTGTTGCAACCGGCGCTGCTGTCTGGTCCGAGCTGGCAAATCGATCCGGCGGTGCCGATGCGCGGCTACCTCGCGCAATTCCGGCTCGCGACCGACTACGGCGACTTGCAGGTCGAAGGTCGTGCCGAATTGGTTGAGCGTATCCACGAGATCGAGGTGGTCGAACAACTCGCCACGATCTCGCGCACCACGGCGTTTGCAACTGCGATCGGCCACGCGAGCAAGGACATCGCCAAAACCATGGCGCGCATCGGCGCGCATCCAATTCAGACAGTGAAGTCGATCCCGGGCGGGTTGATCCGTAGCCTGCATTCAAAGTGGCGTGATCTGCGCGAACAGACGGCCAAGGCACGCGACCGCGCCAGCGAGGAATGGCACGAGGACGATAACGCAACCGGCATCGGGCCGCAGTCGCCGACGCCGCATGTACACCAGTCGGACTGGTGGCTGCAGTCGCAGCGGACCACCGGTAAATTCGCCAAGCGTTGGATTGGATTCACCGCAGCACGTCGCGAGGTCGCACAGCGCATGGGCGTTGACCCGTACTCGCGGAATGCATTGCTCAATCGCGAAATGGACCGTATCGCTTGGGCCAGCCTGGTCGGTGACAAGAGTTTGAGTGCGGCGATCGATTCGATGGCACCGGGCGCAAGCGAAGCGATTGGCGTGAGCCGAAAGGTCGATGATGTCGTTTGGCGCCTTGATCCGGTCGCACTCGGTTTATTGCAACGCGAGCGAATGACTGCAGTGTGTGGCGAACAGCCGATGATCGCCAAGGCGATGCATCAAGGCGCACTGTCGCCAACACAATGGCAACATCTGGTCGAAGCCACCGAAGCCCTGCATATCAAGCACTGCGAGGGTCTGCTTAATCTTGTCGCACAAACTGACACCGATGCCGAAGCGCGCTATCTGGTGCGCACGCTGGAATTGCTGGAAATGCATCGCACGGCAGAGGCCACGGTCGAATCGGACGAGGCAGGACGCATGCTGATTGCACATATCGACGGCGTGCTGGTCGTGCCGATACCGGTAGACGTGCTCAGCTGGACGATGCCAATCGCCAATCTATTTGACGACCCGGCACTGCGCGCCGCGAAGCGCGAAATCTGGCTGGATGGCGAAGCGACCATGCGCACGCAACGCGAACTCACCCGTCGTGGTTTCGGCTTGCGCCTCGATCTGCCGCGCGGCACGCGCGCGGCGCTGCCGCTACCCGAAGAATTTGCACCCGGATGAGTGCTCGCGAGATCAATATCAAGCTCTATCGCACGAACGAACATCCGTGCGGCTATTACCGCGATCGCGTGGCACGTGACCTCGTGCTCGACCCGGAATCGCCAGCGCTTAAACAGGTATTTCCGAACGCACTCGGCGCCGGTTTTCGTCGTTCCGGGCCACGCGTCTATCGGCCAGACTGTAGCGGCTGTAGCGCCTGTGTATCGAACCGCGTCGTCGTCGCCGAGTTCACACCGAACCGCAACCAGTCGCGTTGCCTGAAGCGGAACAGCAGCCTGGGCCTCAGTATCGTACCGGCGTATTGCGACGACGAACGCTTAGCCCTGTATCAGCGCTATCTCGGTTCGCGCCACGCCGGTGGCGGCATGGATGGTGCCAGTGCCGCCGACTTTGAACAGTTCCTGCAGGCACGCTGGTGCGATACGCGCTTCCTGTGTGTGCGCGACGGCGATCGACTGGTCGCTGCCGCCGTCACCGATGTCACACCGATCGGACTCAGCGCGGTTTACACTTTTTTCGACCCTGATTTGGCGACAAGAAGCCTCGGTGTGTTCAGCATCCTGCAGCAAATAGCATGGGCGGAACGACTAGGTCTGCCGCATGTCTATCTCGGCTATTGGCTCGATGGCCACGCCAAAATGAGCTACAAGCAGCACTATCAGCCTCGCGAAATCCTGGAGCAAGGACAATGGAAACGAGTCGACGCGCCGTGAGCGAGGTACGTTGCAGCTTGCTCGCAATGGCGATTCTGCTGCTGATATCAGTCAGCGCAGTCGCCGCAGCGCTGGCACCGGACGAAGTAACGACCGCACTGAAACAACTTGCACCCGATACGCTCATGCTCGATCAAGTCGAATTCGTCAACGGCTCCGAGCAGAAATTCCTGATCATCGGACGCGCCGACACGAACGCCAGCATCAGCCAGTACTTGCGTGCACTGGATACATCAGCATCATTCCAAAAACCCGATTTGCTGCAAATTTCGATGGACGCCAACGGCCATCCGCGCTTCGAAATCATGATCGAACGCAAACCTATGGTGGCGGTCGAGGCCGCGACCAACACGGTAAATCCATCGCTGGTCGTGAAGCCAAAAAAAATCACCGTCTACCGCTGCACGATCGACGGCCACGAAGTCTTCCAATCATTGCCGTGCCCAGCGGTAAACCCGAAAACCCGTTGAACCGCTAGAACCACGCTGATTGCATATCCAGCGCACTGCGGTCGACGCCGCCGACCAGTTGCGCCGCGTGTGCCAGTTGGGCGTATTCGGTTGCGAACCAGAAGCGACAGGCCTGACGCTTACCGGCACGGAAGTCGTCATCAAGTGCGAGGGTGCGGGTTGCTGCTTCGGCCATCCATAGCCATAGCCAGCTGACAGTGAGCGTCGACAGTGCCGTCATGTAATGCGTCGCGTTGGCCAGAACCGCGCGCGCTTCCCCCGCCGCCATGCGTTGTGCGGCGCCCAGCGTCACCTCACCGAGCGTGCGCATGCCGTGCTGCAACTGCTGAGCGTATCCACGCAATTCGACGTCGTTACCGGCGAGCAGGCAGGTCTCGGACATCGCTGCGAATAGCAACTTCAGGGCAGCGCCGTCTTGCTGCATGACCTTGCGGCCGAGCAAGTCCAATGCCTGGATGCCGTTGGTGCCTTCGTGGATCGGATTGATGCGATTGTCGCGATAGAACTGCTCGACCGGATAGTCGCGCGTGTAACCGTAGCCGCCGAGCACCTGGATCGCGAGCTCATTTGCTTTCAGTGACGAATCCGAGCCCCACGACTTGACGATCGGCGTAAGCAAGTCGAGCAACAATGTCGCGTCGCGTTGCACGCCGGCATCGGCATCCTGCGCACGGTCGACTTGTAACGCCGCATAGAGGCAAAGTAGTTGTCCGGCCTCGACGTAGCACTTCTGCTGCAGCAACATGCGCCGCACGTCGGCATGTTCAATGATCGCTACCGGCAACGTCGATGCATCCTTCTGGTCCGGATGCCGCCCCTGTCGGCGCTCGCGCGCATAGCGCAGTGAATACAGATAACCGGCACTACCTTGCTGTACGGCACCGACACCGACACCGATGCGTTCTTCGTTCATCATGTGGAACATGTAGCCGAGCCCATGATGTGGCTGGCCGACGAGCTCCCCGATGCAGTCATCCTGCTCGCCAAATTTCAGGAATGTGTTGACGCTGCCGCGCTGGCCCATCTTGTGGTTCAAACCAGCCAGACGCGCATCGTTCGATGCACCGATTGAACCATCGGCCGCGACTTTGAAGCGCGGCACGATGAACAAACTGATACCCCGCACTCCGGCAGGCGCGCCGACGATTTTCGCAAGCAGCAAATGGACGATGTTCTCGCCGAGCTCATGTTCGCCGGCACTGATCCACATTTTCGCGCCAGTGATTTTGTAAGTTCCGTCCGCCTGCGGTGCCGCCATCGTCGTGATGTCGCCAAGCGAACTACCCGCCTGCGGTTCGGATAAACACATGGTGCCGAACCAGCGCCCATCCAGAATCGGGCGCATGTAGCGTCGTTTCTGGTCGTCACTGGCGTGGGCATCAAGCAAATTGGCCGCCGCACGCGCCAAAGCCGGGTATGCCGACGTGCCGAGATTGGCGGCTGCGAACAGCGCATCGCACGCAGTTGCGATCACGAACGGCAGTTGCAGGCCACCCTTGTCGACGTCGGCCATGACCGCGGTGAAGCCGGCGTTGTTATAGGCACGCAGCGCTTCGCCGATCTCGGGAATCAACCGAACATGACCGTCGACCAGTTGCGGTTCATTGAGATCGGATTTGCGGTTGTGCGGCAGGAATTTTTCGACCGCGATGCGGTGCGCGAGATCGATCGCTGCGTCGAAGGTATCGCGGCTGTGTTCGGCAAAGCGCGGATAGCGCGACAACTGCCCAGCATCAAGTAAGTCGCGCAGTACAAAATCAAGATGGCGGCGGTCGATCAGCGGGCTAGTGCTCATGGCTTCTCCGTAGGCATCAGCTCACTCTGACGCAGTAGCGGGCGGGTCGACAAGTGGATGGTCTGCCACGGATTGCGGCGGCGGCGTACACTTCATCGGCCCCCACGGAGATGCTGATGTCCTGTGCACCGGAGATGCTCGCAGGCGTTGAACTGTTCGAGCACTTGAGCGATGACGACCGTACCGAGCTATCGAAGGTGATCGACCTGCGTCGTCTCGATGCCGGCACGACATTGTTCAGCAAAGGCGATCCGGGCGATTCGCTGTATATCGTGCGCAGCGGCGAGATCGAACTGTTTATTCGCGATACCACCGGGCAGAAAATCGTGCTCACAGTCGCGGCCAGCAACGAAATCTTCGGTGAGCTTGCCTTGCTCGATAATGGCCCGCGCAGTGCCGCAGCGATCGCGCTGGTCGACAGCGAGTTGCTGGAGATGGATCGTGATGATCTGATCCTGCTGTTCCAGAAGACGCCGATGGCGGCGCTGCGTTTGCTCGCAGCGATGGGGCACATGACGCGCAAGGCGGACGACCTGCTCCGCACAAGAGTGTCGCGCAACGTCAACGAAGAGGTTCAGGAACGGCTCAGCAAATTCCAGCGGATTGCCGACTGGATTTCGTGGTTCAGCGGCAGCATGCCGTTCCTGCTGATCAACGCGACCTGGTTCGCGCTCTGGATCGCCTTCAACACGCTGCCATTGGGTCTTTCGGCATTCGATCCTTACCCGTTCGGATTGCTGACGATGATCGTCTCGCTGGAAGCGATTTTCCTGTCTTGCTTCGTATTGATCAGCCAGAACCGACAGGCCGAGAAGGATCGTGTCCGTTCCGATATCGAGTACGACATCAACGTCAAGGCCGAACTCGAGGTCGCGCACCTACACGAAAAAACCGACCAGATCTACGCCGAAATGATGGAGCGGCTGCTGCGGATCGAAAAACGCATCGAAGCCGGACGCCATCACGGCTGACGATCAGCGCATCAAGCCCTGCTCACGGGCGCGGCGAATTTCGTCGCGCACCTTCGCGGCATCCTCGAACTCGAGGTTCTGCGCGTGTTTGTACATCTGCGCTTCGAGCTTGCGGATGGTTGCAGCGAGCTTCTGCGGGGCGAGCACGGTGTAATCGACCTTTTCCTCGGCGACGCGAAACATCTGTCGTGGCCCACGTTTGCCGACCGTTACCGCCTCGTCGTTCGCAGCGTCGCGAGCGCCTTCCATGTAATCCGCAACGGCTTTGATCACCGAGCGCGGCGTGATGCCATGCGTTTGATTATGCGCAATCTGTTTGTTCCGCCGACGTTCCGTCTCACCCATTGCAATCTGCATCGAGCGGGTGATCTTGTCTGCGTAAAGGATCGCGCGACCACGCAGATTGCGTGCGGCACGGCCAATCGTCTGAATCAGCGAACCAGCGCTGCGCAGAAAGCCTTCCTTGTCGGCATCGAGAATGGCCACCAGCGAGACTTCGGGCATGTCCAGACCTTCGCGCAGCAAATTGATGCCGATCAGCACATCGAATTTTCCAAGGCGCAGATCACGGATGATTTCGACGCGCTCGACGGTCTCGATGTCCGAATGCAGATACCGCACCTTGAGGCCCTGCTCGCTGTAGTACTCAGTGAGATTTTCAGCCATGCGTTTGGTCAAGGTGGTGACCAGCACACGGTCACCGAGCGCGATACGTTTGTGGATCTCGCTGAGCAGGTCATCGACTTGGGTGCGCACCGACCGCACCTCGACTTCCGGATCGACCAGTCCGGTCGGGCGTACGACTTGCTCGACCACCGCATCGCCGCTGCGCTCCAACTCGTAGTGGCTAGGCGTTGCCGAAACGTAGATCGCGCGCGGCGAGCGACGCTCGAATTCCTCGAATTTCAATGGCCGGTTGTCGAGTGCGGAAGGCAAGCGGAAGCCGAACTCGACCAAAGTTTCCTTGCGCGAGCGGTCGCCGCGATACATGCCGCCGATCTGCGGAATGGTCACGTGCGACTCGTCAACGACGAGCAAGGCATCGGCCGGCAAGTAGTCGAACAAGGTTGGTGGTGGTTCACCCGGCGCATAGCCAGTGAGATGCCGCGAATAGTTCTCGATGCCGTTGCAGTAGCCGACCTCGGCCATCATTTCCAGATCAAACTGTGTCCGTTGTTTCAGGCGCTGTGCTTCGACCAGCTTGTTTGCGGCATACAGTTGTTCCAGTCGCTCGGACAGTTCGGCCTTGATCGTGTCGATCGCTTCCAGCGCTGTGCGGCGCGTGGTGACGTAGTGCGAACCGGGAAAGATTGTGCAACGGGGCAACTTGCGACGGATGTGCCCGGTCAACGGATCAAACACCGACAACTGCTCGATCTCACCGTCGAACAGTTCGATACGGATCGCGTCTTGCTCTGACTCGGCCGGGAACACATCGATCGTTTCACCACGCACGCGATACGAGCCGCGCTTGAGTTCGAATTCGCCGCGCTCGTACTGAATTTCGGTGAGGCGACGCAGCAGTTCGCGCTGCTCGACGCGGTCGCCACGCACCAGGTGAATGACCATGCGGAAGTATTCGCCGGGATCGCCGAGGCCATAGATCGCAGATACCGTGGCCACGATCAGCGCATCCTTGCGTTCAAGCAGTGCCTTGGTTGCTGAAAGCCGCATCTGCTCGATGTGCTCGTTGATCGAGGCATCCTTCTCGATGTAGGTGTCACTCGATGGCACGTAGGCCTCGGGCTGGTAATAGTCGTAGTACGACACGAAATACTCGACAGCATTGTTCGGAAAGAACGATTTGAACTCACCGTACAACTGCGCCGCCAGCGTCTTGTTCGGCGCCATCACGATGGTCGGCTTCTGCACCGCCTGTATGACATTCGCGATCGTGTAGGTCTTACCCGAACCGGTCACGCCAAGCAGCGTCTGGTGGGCCAACCCAGCCTCAAAGCCAGCGATTAACTTGTGGATCGTCTGTGGCTGATCGCCAGCCGGCTGGTAGTCGGAAACGAGCTGGAACGGAATCGCGTCATCGGTCATACCGCTGCATCGCCTGCGCTCAAGTGCCGCGCCTGGCGTGCCGGCGTCGCACCTGCGCTTTTGCGTGGGCGCGGTGCCGGCAAGACCGAGTCGGTGGCCTCGAAATTGAGACGCGTGCGTCCGCCGGCGGCGCGATAGTCGTTGAACAATGCAGTTTCGATTTGCGCCTTGTCGAGTCCTCGCACGTCCAGCAAATGTGCGTGCAACAGGTGCACCAACCGCTCGTGCGCCAGTGCGTGAGTCTGGTTCGTCTTCGCGTACAGCCAGTCGGACAACGCCAGGAAATGCCGGAATGGCGCGTTGCCAAGAATCAATGGTGAGGTCTGCGTGTAGCGCCCCGAGTTCGCAACGATGTCCCAATAGCGCGAGAAGCGCGACAGCCGCTGCATGGTCGCGAAGTCAATGACATCGGTCGCGAGAATGTTGTACGGCGGTTCGGGGTTGAAACGGAGGCCATGTGCGGCAGTGTGGCGAGCAATCGGTGCGCCACGCAGACGCTTCAATATCCCGAACTGGATCTCGTGCGGCCCCATCGCAACCAAACGATCAAACCCGGCGGCAAACGTGTCGACGTCTTCACCCGGCAAGCCGGCGATCAAGTCGATATGCAGATGCGCCTGTGTATGCGCATGCAGCCAGCGGATGTTGGCTTCGGCGACATCATTCTTCTGGCGCCGGGAAATGCGCGCCTGCACTGCCGGATCAAACGTCTGGATACCGATCTCGAACTGCAGGGTGCCGGATGGAAACTTGGCGATACCCGCTTTGAGGCGGTCGGGAAGATGGTCCGGGATCAGTTCGAAATGCAGAAATGGCGGGTCGTCAGGATTCGCTTCGAGCTTGGAAAAGAAATAATCGAGAATCGCGAGCGAGGCATCGATTTTGAGATTGAAGGTGCGGTCGACGAACTTGAACTGGCGCACACCGCGTTGCCACAGCGCTTCGATCTGTGCGAGAAAGGCTTCGAGCGGGAACGCCCAGGCAGTCTTGTCCAGTGCCGATAGACAGAACTCGCACTTAAACGGACAGCCGCGCGAGGCTTCGACATAGATGTGCCGGCGCGACACGTCTTCATCGTTGTATTCGCCGTAGGGCAGCGCGAGTTGATCAAGCGGTGGCTGCACGCCCGGCATGATCTTTGCCGCTGGTGTTTCGCCACCGAGCAACTGCGCACACAAGGTCGCAAAGGTGACATCGCCCCAACCGGTGACGACATGGTCGGCATAGCCGCAAATACGACTCTCATTCGTTTCATGGCTGACCTCGGGACCGCCGAGCACCACCACTACATCGGGGGCGACCGATTTCAGCATCGCCACCAGCCGCGTCGATTCCTCGACATTCCAGATGTAGACGCCAAGGCCGACGATGCGCGGCTGCTCGGCGAGGATCTTCTCGACGATCTCCTCGGACTTCTGCCCAATCACGAACTCGCGAATACAGGAGTGTGCGCGCAAATCACCGAGATTCGCGCGCAGACAGCGCAATCCGAGCGAGGCATGGGCGTAACGCGCGTTCAGGGTGGCGAGAACGATGTCGGTCATGGCGCCATTGTCCCATGGCTTGCAGCGCCATCTGCGACGGCGAATTCACGTATTTTTACGCAATTTGCACAAATTTGGCCGAGTATTCTGTCTATCGTCACGTTCCGGGCGACTCGCCCTGTGAGAGCGTGCATGAACGTTTTGTTCGAGTGGAAGGATTCGCTGCTCACCGGGCTCGATTCAGTGGACCAACAGCACCATCGTCTGGTCGATCTGATCAATGGACTGGCCGCCAGTCTCGTTGATGGCCATACGCCCGATCATGAACACTTGACCGTGGCCCACGCTGCCCTGCTCGACTACACGCAGACGCACTTCGCGGACGAGGAACGGCTGATGGCCGAATTCGATCTCGATCCACGCCATGTCACCTACCACCGGTCGCAGCACGACTTTTTCGTGCAGCAATTGACCTTGCTCCCACTGCAGGGCGACGATGCCTCGACCCAGACGACGCTACGTTTCCTGGTGGGCTGGCTCTCACACCACATCCTCGGTCTCGACCAAAGCCTGGCGCGCCAAGTGATGGCGATACGCGGCGGCGCCGATGCCTCGTCGTCTTTCCTTGCCGAAGCCACGCGCCGCAAGCAGGATTCTGATCCGTTGCTTGAAGCCATCAACGTCATGTTCAAGGTCGTCTCCGAGCGCAACCAGGAGTTGCTGCGGACAAACCAGCTTCTCGAACAGCGCGTTGCCGAGCGCACCGCTGAACTGACTCGCGCCAATCAGCATTTGCAGTTGCTCGCGGTCAACGACGAGCTCACCGGCCTGCCGAATCGGCGCTTCGCGATCTCGATGCTGGCTGAGCTGTGGCAAGGCCTACAGCGCAACAATGGCTTTGTCGCCGTGCTGATGCTCGATGCCGACAAGTTCAAGCAAGTGAATGACCACCACGGCCATGCCACCGGCGACGCACTGCTGCGCAAACTGGCGCTGCAACTGCGTCAAGCCGTGCGTGGCAGTGACATCGTCTGTCGTCTCGGCGGCGACGAGTTTCTGGTGGTGTGCCCGCGCTGCGATCGTGCGGGTGCGATACAGGTTGCCGAAAAGATCCTCGAATCGGCCACGCCACATCGTACCGAGAACGGCAATATCTTCTGGGATGGCTGCATGAGCATCGGTGTCGCCATGCTCAGTGCCGAAATGGCGCAGCCGGAGGACCTTCTGCTCGCTGCCGACAAGGCGCTGTATCGGGCCAAGCGCAATGGCGGCCATCGCATCGAATGCGCTTGAGCGTCGTGGCACTTCTCACGACGAACCGCGCGCGACATGATCCGCGCCCCTGATCACTCGAGGACACCGCTGCATGATCTTTCGCTGCTTGTTGCTCGCCGCCATCGCGGCACTCGGTGCTTGCGCCGCCACCGGAACGAAGCCGGCCGAGGTGCCTGCTGCCGCCGCCACCTCGGCACTGGACGGCCTCCAGGCCTATGACCGCGTCTTCGTTGCCGGCCAACCGACCTCGGCCGACTTGGCGCTGCTCAAAGATCGCGGCATCACCTCGGTGTTAAATTTGCGCGCGCCTGCAGAAATGGCCGGGATTGGTTTTGACGAAGCGGCCGAACTCGCCGCGCTCGGCATCGACTACCAAAGCCATCCGGTCGCCGGCGGCAAGGCCTTCACCGCCGAACTACTCGCAGCATTCGCCGAACAGGTTGCAGCCAGCGACGGCAAGGTCCTGCTGCATTGCGCTTCGGGAGCCCGCGCCAGTCTCGTTTATGCGGCCTACGCGGTGAAATATCGCGGTCTCGATATCGACACCGCGATGCGCACCCTTGAACCGTTCGGTGGCTGGCCGCTGCCGATGGAACGCATGATCGGCGAACACCTTTCTGTGGTGCGAAGCGCTGAGGTGCGGCATGCTGGAGCGCGTTCCGCGCCCGCAAATACCATCAACGGCGCGCTCGGACGCAGCGAGTTCACTACTTGCCCACAATAGTCGGCGTAGATCACGACACGGCTGTCAGAACACTCGGCAGAACACCGCCTTGAGGTAACGTGAATCTTGGGCATGCGCCATCCACGGATGGTCTGCGCCAGCGCCACGGACTTCGAGAATCTGTACCTTGCGGTTTGCGTAAAAGGCAGCGCGGCGGATCATGTCGAGAAATTGTTCTTCACTGACCAAACCGGTGCAGGAACAGGTGACGAAGACCCCCCCCGGCTTGACCACGCCCATCGCGAGCTTGTTCATGTCGAGGTATTTCTTCAGCGCCGGGATCACCTGCTCTCGATCACGCGTCATCTTGGCCGGATCGAGGATGACGGTGTCGAATGCCTCGCCATTGTTCGCCGCATCGCGAAGCCACGGGAAGATATCGGCGTGGATGAAGCGCACCTTGGCCTTGTTCAACTGCGCGTTGTGCTTTGCGACTTCAATGATCTGCTCGTCGAGATCGATCGCGACCACTTCCTCGGCGCCACCAAGCGCTTTGGCATAAACCGCGAATCCACCAGAGTTGCAGCACAGGTCGAGCACGCGCGCGCCCTGCGTGAAATCAGCGAGGCGACGGCGGTTATCGCGCTGGTCACAGAAAAACCCGGTCTTGTGGCGGCCGCCTGCAGCGACGCGGAACTTCAGCCCATGTTCGGTGATGGTGACCGGCGGTGGCGGGCTGGGCACGTTGCAGTCAAAACTCTCTTGCTTGGCGACGTGCTCCTCGGCGAACCAATACATGGTTGAGTTCGGGAACTGCTCGTCGAGGATACGGCGCACCAGATCGCGCTGTTTCCACATGCCGGCCGAGAAATACTCGATCACCAACAATGAGCCAAAGCGATCGACGACCAGACCCGAGAGTCCATCGCCTTCCGAATGCACGACGCGATACGAATCGGTCACCGCGTCGAGCTTCAAGACATCGCGGCGCAAGTGAATCGCCTGCGCAATCTTGCGACGGAAAAAGTCGTCGTCGATCTCCTCGTCCGGGTCTTCGCTAAGCACGCGCAAGGTGATGCGCGAATGACCGTTAGTAGAAACCTCGGCCGCAGAACGTGCCTTCGCGGTCGTAGATCTCGACGATCGTTCCGGGACGCGGCTTCGGCTCCGGCTTCTCGACCATTTTCTGGAAGATCCACGGATGATTGGATTTGCGTTCGATCTTCAGGCGCACCACCGGGAGTGCGTCCTTGGCTTGAATGTTCTTCATTGCGGGTTCTCGCAGAATTGTGCGCGGATCTGGTTCGCTTCATCCATCCAGCCCTGCAAGCGCTGGATGCGTTTGTTCGACGATGGATGGGTCGACATGAACTCTGGCGGCGCGTTGCCAGCGGCCTCTGCGCCCATGCGCTGCCACAGGCCGATCGATGCCGACGGATCGAAACACGCAGCAGCAGCCAGCATCAGTCCGACATGATCGGCCTCGGTTTCGTGGCTGCGCGAAAATGGCAGCGTCAATCCGTACTGCGTGCCAACACCGATCGCCGCCATCAACAACTGGCGCTGGCGTGCATCCATGTCGCTGGTCGACATGCCTGCCGCGACCGAACCCAATTGCACCAGTTTCTGCTGTGCCATGCGTTCCGCGCCATGGCGCAGGACGGCATGCGCGATCTCGTGACCCATGACGATCGCCAAGGCGTCGTCGTTCTGCGCGATCGGCAGGATGCCGGTGTAGACCGCCATCTTGCCGCCAGGCAGACAGAATGCATTGGCTTGGTCCGAGTCGATCACCGCCACTTCCCACTCGAACTTGTCCCACGGCGTCGTCGCCACGATGCCGCGCGTCGACACGAGATACTTTTCCAGTTTCGGGCCGGCATCGATCAGGCGGCGCGCAATCTCTCGCACATCGTTGACAGTTTCGCCGCTGCGTAGAACCTGCGACTGTTCAAGAATCTGTTCGAAGCTCTGCAGGCCGAGTGCGACTTCTTGATCCATGGTCGTGTCGACCATCTGCGCGCGCCCGGTGAACGAGGCCTCATGACGGTGACTCAACCAGTAGTAACCCAGATAACCAGCAAACAGCACCAGCACCCACCAGCGCATGCCGCCACGGCGGCGCTGGCCGCTCATTCCGAATCGTGCATCCATGTCATTTCCTGTCGCGCGATGGCGAATTTGGCGATTGTAGTGGCTACAAGTCGCGGGCGATGCGGAAGCCGACGCGCGCACTGCCAGTATCGGTGGTGACACCGAGTCGATACGCAGAACGCGCCTGGTCTGGTTCACTGCCCCAGGAACCGCCACGAACAACACGTTTCGTGCACCCTCGGTTTACCCACGCCGAGCCATCTTCCGGTGCGCGCAGGTAATTCTGGTGCCAGCAATCCTCGACCCATTCCGAGACATTGCTGCCAAGGTCGTATAAGCCAAAGCCATTGGCTTCAAAGCGCGCGACTGGCGCAGGACCCCAGAAGCCGTCGCGATAATGGTCGAACGCCTTGGCCCAACTGCGCTTGCTGCGCGAACGATCACCTGCGCCGGTGAGATTGCCGACCATGCGGGTCGGATGTTCGTCACCCCACCAATAACGACTGGTGGTGCCAGCGCGCAGTGCGAACTCGAACTCCGCCTCGCTAGGTAGGCGATAGCGCTGGCCGGTGGCCGTACTCAGCCAATTCGCGAAGGCCACTGCGTCATTCCAGGACACATGCACGACCGGTTCCGTGGTCTTCGCACGACCACCCTGGAAGTCGTTCTGCCATGACACATCCGCACGCTTCACAATGCGGCCGGTGCGCTCATCGTAGGCGTTCGAATCACCGCGCTGCTCGGCATCGCTGCGATAACCGGATTCGCGCACAAACCGGCGGAACTCGGCAACGGTGATTTCGGCGCGCGCCAGCGCGAACGGACGGGTGATCTGCACCGGATGCTGTGGGCCTTCTGCGGCATTGTGGCCCGACTCGCTCTCCGGCGAACCCATCAGGAATTCACCCACCGGCACGACGACCAATTCCGGCCCTTCGCCGCTGCGATCCTTGAACGCATCGCTGAAGCGATCGCCGGGTTGGTAATTCGCATACAGGGCGGCATTCGCGCGCCGCTGCTCGAAGACGGCAATGCGCTCCGGTGCAGCACCAAGTGAACGCGCCTGTTCAAGCAGAATTGCGACATTGGTCAAATCTCGCGTTGCCAGCGCCGCGTCAGCACGCAGCAGGAAATCTTCGCTGGCGCGGCTCTTGAGTTCGCTGATTTTCTGTTCATAGGTCGTGCGGTTGGATGACGTGGCCCCAATCGACACCGCCTTCACGAACAGCACGTCGGCATCGGCGAATCGCTGCTCAGACGCTGCGCGCAAGGCGTCGTCGAGCACCTGGTTCTCGATCGCCGCCAACCCTTTCGCCGCCGCACGATTGCGCGGATCAAGCGCAAGCGCCTGACGGAACGCAGCGACCGCACTGCCATCGCTGGGCTCAAAGATTGTGCCAGCGGCAATGCGCCGTGCAGCTTCGGCCAACTGGGCGCGCAACTCTGCCAGGCGAGTAATGCGCAACGCCAAGGCCGGCGCGCGCCGATCGACGATGGCGTAGCGATCGAGCACTGCCAGTAGGTCTTCGGAAAATTTCGCGTCACTATCGTCGAGCAGATGATCGGCTTGCGCGAACAGCGCATCAAGCACCGCGCTGCGACCGATGCGTGCACGAGAATTGCTGCTATCGAGATCAAGCACCTTGCCGAACCAGTGCAACGCATTGTCGTCATCCGGCGACAGCCAGCGTCGTTCTTCGACCGCCATGTCCGCGACAGCCAACCACTCTTCGACCTGCTTACGCTGGGCATCGTCGAGCTTTTCCGGCGACGGCGGCGGTTCTTCGTCGACGGCTGCACTCACCGGCGTGTCCACCGCCTGCGCCGCCAGTTC
This sequence comes from Rhodanobacteraceae bacterium, assembly GCA_016708465.1. GTDB lineage: Bacteria > Pseudomonadota > Gammaproteobacteria > Xanthomonadales > Ahniellaceae > JADKHK01. The sequence continues at coordinate 488,759 of JADJFT010000004.1, read as the reverse complement.
TCGTACACGCTCCGGAACAACCTCCACGACCGGCACCGCCGGCGCGTGACCAGTCGATGTGTTCCAACCACGGAAACAGCCAGCGCCAAGCCATCGCGAACACGAGCAAGGCGACGCCGGCCACAGCGCCATAGAACTCGCGTTTCTGCATCCGTTCCGACATGCCTCGGGTATCTCCGCGGGCGCTGGTCTGCGATCATCGCGCGCCCTGATGCACTGGATTCTGACATGGCCCGATGGGTTGCCGATCGATCGGCGCTGAACGATGCCCTTGCTGCGTTGCGTACGTCGACGCGGCTGGCGCTGGATACCGAGTTCGAACGCATCCGAACCTATTGGCCAAAACTCGCCTTGGTGCAAGCGATGCTACCCAACGAGGCGGTACTCATTGACCCGCTCGCATTCGACGCCTTGCACGATCTCGGCGACGCCATCTCGCAGCCCGGACAAACTTGGCTGATGCACAGTCCGAGCGAGGACTTGGTCGCACTCACACCATTGTTGCCGCGCCCGCCCGAGGCGTTGGTCGACACTCAGCTCGCGGCCGCGCTGGCGGGGCTTGGCACCGGTCTTGGATACCAAAAGCTGGTCGCACTCGTGCTCGGCGTCGAACTGGAGAAGACCGAGACGCGCTCAGACTGGATGCAGCGTCCACTCAGCGACCGTCAATTCGCATATGCCGCCGACGACGTCGTGCATCTCGATGCCCTCGGCGACGCACTGCTCGAACGCCTCGACACGCTCGGACGCCGCAACTGGGTTACGCAAGAAGGCGATCGCACCTTGCGTGCCGCATTTACGCAAAACGCACCGGTCAACCTGCATCACGATTACCGCAGCGCGTGGAAGCTTGATGGCGACGCACAACGTAGGCTTGATGCCGTGTTGCGCTGGCGCGAGCAGACCGCGCGCGACTGCGATCGCCCGAAGCCGTGGCTGATCGACAACCAAGTCGCGCATGATCTCGCGGCAAAACCACCCACGCAGGCGGCCGACCTACAGCGCATGTTGCAGGCGCAACGTGCATTCCCGCGCGCGAAGATGGGTGACCTGCTCGATCTGCTGCGCGATCCACCACGGCATGACGCTTTCATCCCGGCGCCGAAGCCGTTCTCGCGCGACGAGGAAACTGCACTTGATCGGCTCAAGGCCGGCATCGAAGCCGAAGCCGCCGCATTGGGGCTGGAGCCGTCGCTGCTGGCACCGCGCAAGGCGCAAGAAGCACGTCTGCGCGCCGGCAGTTGGCCCAGTGACCTGCCGGCATGGCGGCGCGAACGCCTCGACACAATCGCTCGAAACACGCTGGATGCCACGCCGGGTTGAATCAAAACCTCGCAGACCGCTAAGATGCGCGCCCCGCCCGGCCTGTCCGGGTGGCGTGTGGGTAGCTCAGTTGGTAGAGCGCGTCGTTCGCAATGACGAGGTCGTGGGTTCGATTCCCATCCTCTCCACCATTTCAGGGTTCACCGAAGCCCACCGAAGCACCTAACCCCGCGTAGCTGCGGGGTTTTTGTGCCTTGAAGTAGTGTATTGGGGTTTAGTGAAAGCGGTCGACATGGTCCGGGTCAGGGGCATTCCTAGGGGCATGCTGGGATAGCCCGCCGATGCAGCGTTTTGCCGGCGCACCGGGCGTGCGCGACGCTGGCGCACTCGAAGCCGCGTTGTTCCGCCCGCAGACGGGCTATTACGAAGACATCGTGGGCGAAGCGGCTGCGCTAATGAAAAGCTTGGCGATCAGCGATCCGTTCGTGGATGGCAACAAACGAATCGCCTTTGAAGCTAGCGACATTTTCCTGCGTATCAACGGCTGACGCTTGCAGCGACGAGCGATGCAAATCCACGCCGAGATGATCCATATGTTCGAAACTGGGACGTTTGACATTGCCCACCTCGATCCATGGCTGGGCGGGTTCGCGGTTTAGAATACGAAACCGACACCCATTGCCCAGCCGTCGGCATCGCCATTGAGCAGCGGACGACCGCTGGCGTCGGACCATTCGCGATTGACCTTGAGTATCCAGCTGTGATCGGGTTCGTAGCGCCAGCCGAGCACATGCTTGCGTTCACGCCCGACCAACAGGGTGGGACTGGTCAGGTCCTCGATGCTCACGTAGTTGAACTCGTAGATGAGGCTAAGCCGCGCATCGGGAAAATACTCACCGCTCCAGTTGCGAGAGAACCAGCGGTTGACGTCATAGCCGGCGCGCGCATAGCCGCCACGCATATTGGCGGCATCGGCCTCTGCATCAGCGCGCTCAGCGCGCATGTCTAGATACTCGCCGGCGAATTTCCAGCCTTCATGGCGCCAGTTGAAGTCCACGCCCCAGCCGCTCAGTTGGTGGTCACCGGCATTGTCGTAGGCGCCGGTATAGATGCCCAGCCCAACGCTGAGATCATCGCTGTTGCGCAAGGTCAAATGCCCGGCGAACGCCTTGTCATTGTTGTTGTCCTCGCCGAAACCTTGGCGTGCGCCACGCAAGCCGTTGAAACCGATCTGGTCGTCGAGTCCTGCAATCAGGTATGCCTCCCAGTCGAGTTGCCAATTTTGCTCGAACTCGCGGTGACCGACCAAGCCGAAGCCATTGTCGGTCCAGTCCGTTGGCGCGATCAGGCGCGACGACAATGGCCGATAGATCACATCGCGCAACGGCGCGTAGTGGTCGGCCTCGTTGTTGCCGAATGGCACCAAAATCACACCACCGCGCAAGGACAGGCTGTCGGTCAGCGCCATGTCGACATACGACTGTTCAACCAGCACCTCACCGCCACGCTCGGCACCAACCGACGCTGCGCGCTCGAACTCGATTTCGCTGAAGAAACTGATCTGCTCGTGCGGTTGGCCACTCAGCACCATTTCGAAAGACTCGGCGTCGATGAGCGAGTCCCGACCACTGCGTTTGCTGGCATTGACCGCGCCGTAGGCACTGATGGCAATGTCGCGCTGACGCGCGGCACCGGCGGCCAGCAGCGCCTGCCCTTGGGTCGTCACGTCGCCACGGATGGCTTCAAGGTCGTCGCCCAGCGCGTTGACCGTTTCGCTGACCGCCGCGAGCGACTCCGCAGCGGGCGCCGGCACCGCTCCCTGATTTCGTTCGATCAGGCCGCGGATCGCCGCTAGTTCAGCTTCCATACGATCCCAGCGCGCTTCCAGTAATTTGAGGCGCGTGTCGACGTCGGCTGGCTCGGCGGCGTGCAGCGGCGATGCCACGGAAACAGCCACCAGGGGCAGCAATGCGGCTGCTAGCGTGCTTCGCAACAGCAACTTGGGTTTCACAGGCTGACCTCCAAGAGAATCGGTTCGGTGCGAATATTTTCGCCGAGCAGGACCAGAGCATAGGATCCAAGCGGCACACCGCGCGCCACGTTCAATCTGAACTCAAGTGCGCCGTCGCCAGCGCGCTCAATGGCACCGACACGAAAGCGCGCATCGACCGCTCCACCCGAATAGATCGCGACTGCACTTACCCTAGTCAGACCCGCGCCTTCCAGTCGCATCGTCACCATGCGACCGGCGCGCAAGACCTTTGGATTGATGTGAACGACCCGCAACTGCAGCGGCTCCGCTGCCGCAGTTGCGGTGCGCTCGTCTAGCGGCACAGGCTGCTGTTCTGCGACTGTAGGCGGTGAGACGTTTGCCGTCATCGACGTTGAGGCCAGTTGCGGTTCGGGCCTTGTGGCGACCACCGGCAGCGCTACCGCGGCCGGCTCGGCACGGTCGCCGACAGGGTTCGACGAAGTCGTTGGGGCGGTGCGCAGTAATCGGTCAGATTCGTCCAGAGGCGGTGCCGTAGTCGCCGTAGTCGCCGTAGTTGGCGTTGTCGGCGCCGGCTGGCCCGCGCCCGGATTCGCATCCGTGCGGGCGGGCGCCGGTTCGTGCGGCAACTCTGTGGCAATCTCCATTGTTTCGACGGGCTGCACTGGAACTGGCGCTTGGCTTTCAACCGGCACAGCGGCGGCGGTTTCGGGCCTAGATATCGCCGCTTGAACCGCTGCTGCAGGCGGCGTTGGCGTGGGTGGCAGCGGCGCAGTCTGCGACAGCCACCAAGCACCAGCCGCGCTGACCATCAGCAATACAACCGCCCATACCCACAGGTTTCGCGACACTGGCACGGCGGTTACGATTGGCTTGCCGACTGGCGATGCCTGCGTCTGTGAGCGTATCGGCGTGATCGGATACGGCGCGGTGTCACGCAGTATCGGCACATCGCCGACATGCGCATCAGCAGGAATACGGGCGAGTTCGGCACTCAGGGCTAGAGCCAAGCCCTCCGCGCTGGTTGGTCGCGCTTCCGGCTGCTTGGACAGACACGCGTGGATCAGCGTCTCGAGTTCTACCGATACCCCAGTCACCCGCCGCGACAACGGCATCGGATCGAGTTGTACCACCCGCGCAACGGTGGCCTGCACAGTGTCGCCACGGAACGGATTGGCGCCGCATAACATCGTGTAATACAACAGACCGAGCGCGTAAATATCCGCGGCGGCGGTGTGTGTCGCACCCGACATCACCTCCGGGGCAACGAACTCAGGTGTGCCGACAAAATAGCCTGATGCGGTCAGCTGACCCGCACCGGATTGGGCAATGCCAAAGTCGAGCAACTTGCAGCGACCATCGTCGAGCACGCGTACGTTTTCAGGCTTGAGGTCACGATGCAACACGCCGACCTTGTGCGCAGCTGCGATCGCCAGCGCGATATCTTGCATCACCATCACTTGTTCGCGCAGGGTGTGTAGTCGCAACATCCACTGACTGAGATCCTCTCCGGACAGAAACTCCAGTACCAGGAACGGCGACTGCTGATCGACCCCGAACTCGAGCAGGGTGACGATGTTCGGATGGTTCAATCGGCCCATAGTCTGCGCTTCGCGCAGGAAGCGCTCGCTCGCCTGCGGGTCGCTGCCAAGCGTGACCAGCTTGATCGCCACCTCACGACCAATATCCGGATCCACTGCAAGATACACACGGCCCATGCCACCCGAGCCGAGCAGGCGCTTGACCGTGTACTTGCCGATCTGCGCTGGAACATCGCCCGAGCTCACGTCCTCTTTCTCATCATCATGAGTCCTGAAAGTAGCCACGCTAGCTTAGCGCTTGTATCCGCAGCGAAGGGCGAGGATTCCGGCACAGCAATCGTTTTAGGAGACTATTCGAGTAACAAAAACTGGTCGTGAAGGAAGCGAGAGCTGACGCCAAAATTAGCCGTCTGGCAGAAGGTTCCGTCCCTCGCGCAAATACTGAAAATTTGACCAACCGCAACACGCAGCTCGACAGTTCGATGCAAGAAGCGCGCGAAAAACATGATTCGACGATGAACGCGGCGGTCACCGGCCTGATCACGAGTGTGGTGTCAGCGACTTCGCAAATGTTGGCAGGACACTTGGACAATGGCTTTGCGCAATTCAAGACGAACGCTGATGCCCTGCAGCGGGATCTCCTCAATCTGAACTCTGCGGTCGCCAGCGACAAGACAACCAAGAACAGAAACGTCCAGAACATGATGCGGCTCCGAGCAAGGTGAGGTCGGCATCGTTACTGGTCATGGTCGCAGCCAATGGGACGACGACCGAATGATGGATTCACACCTTTTTAAGAAATTCGGCCTTGAGCAGCATCGGGCCGAGTTCGGTCTTGCAGTCGATCTCGTGGTCGCCGTCGACGATGCGGATGTTACGGATCTTCGTGCCCATTTTCAGCGGCGATGACGCGCCCTTCACCTTCAGATCCTTGATCAGCACGACGCTGTCGCCGTCGACCAGTGCGCTGCCATTGGCATCCCGTACGACGCGAACGCTGTCGGTTTCAGTGGCTGCGGCGGCCGCAGCAGGTGGCCACTCATGGCCGCAATCGGCGCAGATCAGCAGTTCACCATCGGGGTAAGTGTTGTCCATGGCGCACTTTGGGCAAGCGATGGGCTGGGTCATGGCATGAAACTCCGGAACGAAGGGAAGCAGGCTATCTTCGCGGCCGACGACGGCTCCTGCAATGCGTCATCACGGCAGTCGCATTCACCCGAACGCGCCAGTGCTTTCATCTTGCCACGTGATCACTCGGCGCCACGACGTAAGATCGGGGCTAGTTCGGCCCGCATGCAACGCAGGAAGCACGGATGCCACACGAGATGAGCCTGATTACCACGATCGCCGCCAGCCTCGCGCTGGCGGCACTGTTTGGATTCAGTGCCGCCAAGCTACGCCTGCCGCCGATGCTGGGCTATTTGTTCGCGGGCTTTGTGCTCGGCCCAGCGACGCCAGGATTTGATGCTGATTTGGTGTTGGCGTCGCAGCTTGCCGAAATCGGCATCATGCTGATGATGTTTGGTGTCGGCCTGCACTTCTCGATTGAGGATCTGCTCGACGTCAAACGCGTCGCGATTCCCGGCGCATTGGTGCAAATCACGCTGTCGACCACACTCGGCGCGATCATCGGCCACCACTTCGGCTGGCCTTGGCTCACTGCCATCGTGTTCGGGCTTTCGTTGTCGGTGGCGGCAGCACCGTAGTGCTACTGCGGGCACTGGAATCTCGGCACCTGCTCGACACTCACCGGACGCATCGCCATCGGCTGGCTGGTCGTCGAGGATGTCGTGATGGTGTTGGCATTAGTGCTACTGCCTCATCTCGGCGATCTGTTCGGCGACGGCGGCACGGCGATGCCGCGCGCGGCATTAGGGCCAGCACTGGCATTGACCTTGCTAAAACTGGTTGCCTTTGTTGCCTTGATGCTTGTGGTCGGAAAACGTCTGTTGCCGCGACTGTTGTGGATGGTCGGCGGTACCGGTTCGCGCGAACTGTTCACCCTGACCGTGATCGCGATTGCGCTGGGTGTTGCTTTCGGCGCGGCCAAGCTGTTCGATGTCAGCTTCGCACTTGGCGCATTTTTCGCCGGCATGATGATGCGCGAATCGGAACTCAGCCATCGCGCTGCCGAAGAATCGCTACCGCTACGCGATGCATTCGCGGTGCTGTTCTTCGTATCGGTCGGCATGCTGCTTGATCCGGCAACACTGGTGAACCAACCGCTACAAATCGCTGCGGTGGTCGCAATTATCTTGTTCGGCAAGATGCTGATCGCCACGATCACCGTGCGACTGCTCGGCTATCCGCTGAATACCGCGCTGACCATGGGCGCTGGTGACGCGCAGATCGGCGAATTCTCGTTCATCCTGTGCGCGCTGGCGATCAGCGAAGGCTTGATGCCCGAGTCGGCACGACAACTCGTGGTCGCTGGTGCCCTGCTCTCGATCGCGCTGAATCCACTGCTATTCAAAGCAATCGCACCGATTCAAGCATGGGTGCGATCGAATTCGCGCATCGCGCGATACATGGAACAAAGCGCCGATCCACTTGCGGAATTGCCGATGAGTACTGACCAACGCCTGCTGACGGATCAGGTCGTGATCGTCGGTTTCGGTCGCGTCGGTCGTCGGCTTGCGGAGCGACTGCGCGTCGAAGGTATTCCCTTCGTCGTCGCCGACCAGAATCGAGAACGCATCGAAGCGCTACGCGCTGCTGGCGTGCCAGCGGTAACAGGTGATGCGACCGATCCCGCGACGCTCATCCAGGCGCACGTCGCACGCGCAGCGATGATGGTCATCGCCCTCCCCGATAGTCTCGATGCCCGCAAGATGATCGACGTCGCAAAATTGCTCAACCCGAAGATCCAGTGTGTCGTGCGTACGCACAATGATGACGAAGCCGAACTCCTGCGCGCCGAGCGCGTCGGCGAAGTATTCATGGGTGAACAGGAACTGGCCCGTGCGATCGGGGAACACGTCGTGACGAAAATGCAGGCGCGCGCCGCAGCCACCATCGATGTCATTTGATGCACACGCAGATCGGCAAGCGTTTCCGGCGCGAACTTTCTGGTGCTCCGAGTCAAACCACCAACCACATCCGCGCCACGCAGCCGGTCGCGTCGTGGCGATTTTCCAATGTCAACCCGCCGCCATGTCCCTCAGCAATCTGCCGGGCAAGCACCAAACCGATACCACTGCCGTCCGGTTTGGTCGTGAAAAACGGCACGAATAAATTGTCGGTTGCCGCCAGCCCGGGTCCTTGATCGATGACCTCGATCACGAGCAAGTCACGCCCACCGTTAGCACCGCCCTGATCGATGCGCGCGACCAGTCGGATATCGCCAACGTGATGCATTGCCTCGGCCGCATTCTTGAGCAAATTGATCAACGCCTGCTCGATCTGGTCCGGGTCGATATCGACGATCGCAGCGTGCACATCAACAGCGTCACCGATGACACGAACAGCTTGCTGCAACGACACCACCCGCGTGAGCAGCGTGGCGATATCGGTGGCGCGTTTCGCCGGTGGCGGCAATCGCGCCAGCGTCGTGTAACCGAGCATAAACCGCGTCAGCGCCTCGGCCCGATCACCGATCAGATTTAGGCCAGTGGCCAAGTCATCACGCCAATCTTCGGGCAGCGGATCGCGCGCGGTCACCGCGCGCAAGGTGCCCGCCATCGACTTGATCGGCGCCAGAGAATTATTCAACTCGTGCCCGAGCACGCGGATCAGGCGCTGCCAGGCCTGGCGCTCTTCTTCGCGCAAGGCGCGACTGAGATCGCTGACAACGACGAGTTCGTGCGGCAAACCGCCTTCGCGAAAGGTCGAACGGCGGATATCAAAACGCCCTTCTCCTCCTGGAAAGCTGCGCCGCAAGGTACGCGCGCCTTCGACGGCGAGACAGTCGAGCAGTCCCAACGCCTCGGCCGTGCGGCCCTCAGCGTCACGCGGATGCAGACCAAGCAGCCGCGCGCCATTCGGATTGATCAAGCGGAGCTGCTGATTGGCATCGAACGCGAACACCGCGATATCGATTTCAGAGACGACCTTGGACAGCAGTGCCATCGCCTCCTCGACACGAAGTCGTTGTTCGCGCAGCGTCTGCGACAGTGCGTTGACCTCCCAGATCACCTCGCCGACCGCGTCACCACGCCGCGCGCGCGAACCGCGCAGCGAATAGTCACCCTCGCGCAAGGCTTCGAGCAAGTTCGACAGTGTGTACAGCGGAAACACCACGCGTGCACGCAAGCGCGTCGCCAGTAGCAGCGACACCATCAATGCCGCCCCCATGAGCATCACCCAGTGTGTGCGCGCGCTGGCTACGAACACCATCGCCAGCGCTGCCAGCAGCATCGGCAACATCACCGCGAGCGCGGCGAGCAGAATCGTCACTTCATAGCTGAGCTGCGGCCGGCGCCGATGTTCACTGCGGATGCCGGGCATAAGGCGCATGCTCAGTCGCCACGCAATCCGTATTTTTCGAGACGCCGGTACAAGGCGCCACGACTCAGGCCAAGCAAGCCGGCGGCCTTGAGCACATTGCCACTGGTGCGATCCAGTGCGTTCCGAATCATCGCCTCCTCGGCCTGTTCGATGGTCTGGGCATCGGCTGATGCCGTCGCCGACGCACTGCTAGACAGTATTCCGATGGGTGGCAGGGCCGGATCAAGCGCGAAATCCTCGATCACCGTGCCCGTGGTCATCAACACTGCGCGCTCGACCAGATGCCCCAGTTCGCGGACATTGCCCGGCCAGTGGTAGCCCTCGAGCTGGCGCAGGGCCGAGGGCGCGACGCGCAACTCGGGCCGACCGTAGCGTTCGCCGAAACGTGCGAGGTAGTGCGCGGTCAGCGCAGCGATGTCCTCGCGGCGTTCACGCAACAGCGGCAGGCGGATCTCGACGGTGTTCAGGCGAAACAGCAAGTCCTTGCGGAAGCCACCCGAGTTCACCAGCGCGGCGAGATCGGCATTGGTCGCCGACACCACGCGCACGTCAACCTGCAGTGTGCGCGATGACCCGACACGTTCCAGCTCGCGGTCTTCCAATACGCGTAGTAATTTTGGCTGCTGCAACCGCGGAATATTACCGATCTCGTCGAGGAACAACGTGCCGCCATCGGCGACCTCAAAGCGGCCGACGCGATCGTTCTTGGCATCGGTGAAACCACCTTTGACATGACCGAACATCTCCGCCTCGAACAAGTGCTCCGGTACGCCACCCATGTTGACCTTGATGAAGGGTCGATGGCAGCGTCGCGACGCTTCGTGCAGATGCTTCGCGACCACGCCCTTGCCAGTGCCATTGTCGCCAGTGATTAGAATATTCGCGTCCGAAGGACCGACACGGCGGATCATCTCCAGCACCGGCTGCATCGCCTTCGACTGCGCGATGAAGCCTTCCGCCTCGTCGCCGCGCAGATAACTGTTCTCGGCATCGAGCTGGGCGACGCGCCGCTGCGCCTGACCCAGTGCGATCTGGTTGCGCAGGATGCTGAGTAGCCGATGATTGTCCCAAGGCTTCTCGATGAAGTCGGCGGCGCCATGGCGCATCGCCTGCACCGCCAGGTCGATCGTGCCCCAGGCAGTCATCACCACGATCGGCAACTGCGCCTCGAGTGTGCGCAACTGCTGGATCAGCTCGATGCCCTCGGCGCCCGATGTGGTATCCCGGCTGTAGTTCAGATCCAGCAATGCACAGGCAAAGTGTTGGCGTTGCACCGCGGCCAGAGCGGTTTCAGGATCAGAGACGACGACGCAGGCCATGTCTTCGGCTTTGAGCATCATGCGCAGTGCTTCAAGCACATCGCGCTGATCGTCGGCGATCAAGATCGGAAGTCGTGACATGGCGCGATGGTAGCCGCTGCAATCAGGCTTCGGTCAGCCGAGCGCCGTGCATGGTTTGCTCGTGTCTATTCGGCACGCAGGGCTTCGCTCGGTGCAATGCCGAGTGCTCGCCGGGTCGGCACCAGCACCGCGACCGCACCGGCGACCAATACCAGGGTCACCACGGTCAGGAAAATCGTCGGGTCGAACGGATTCAGTCCGAGCGATGTTTTCGCGAGCAACATCGCCCACGGCACCCCCAGCGCAATACCCGCTAGCAATCCCCACAGCACTAGGCGCGCACTGTTGCCCGCAACAGCATGGACGACCTGTGCAGTATTGGCACCAATGGCGCGACGCACGCCGATTTCGCGGGTACGCGCTTGCACCACTTGCGCCAACACGCCAAACAAACCGGCACCGGCCAACAGCAGCCCAACGATGCCAAAGACTCCAAACAAGTGCGTCAGGAAGCGGTCACCGACACGATCCGCCGCCAGCGCCGAAGCCAACGAACGTACCCAATAGACCGGCGTGTCGGCATTGACCTCGCGCACAATCTCGGCCAGACGCGGTGCGAACGTCTCTCTGGGGTCGCCTCGGTGTGCACCGCCAGCGTCGCGAAACGCACCGGCGCCTGTCGCATTGGCAGCAGCACTGCCGGCAACGGCGGATCATCGATGTCTTCCAACTGCAGATGACGGACGACGCTGATTACGGTGATCCAGTCACTTTCCGATCCGCGCTCACCGAGCTTGAAACGACGATTCAACGGGTCTTGCCGCGGCCACCAACGTTCCGCGAAGTATTCGTCGATCACCGCTACCGGCTGGCTGTCCGCGGTATCGCGCGCGTCCGGCAGGCGGCCAAGAATTGGAACAACGCCATAGGTCGCACCAAACTGGTCATCGATGGCACTGCGGAACACCTCGGCACGGGGTGCTTCCGGATCGCCGCCCTCGATCAGGACCGGGGCGCTGCCGGCGGTCGATCCCGGCAAGGCTTCGGCGACCGTGGCCGCGAGGACACCGGGCTCGGCGCGCACGCGCTCAGCAACGCGCTCAAAAAATGCGACTTGTTCGGCACCGCTCGGAAACTGTTCCGGAAAAACTCCGATACGCGCGGTCAATAGTTGCGTCGACGCGGTATCGATACCGAGGTCGAAGCGCGAACGCGCATCGAGTTGGCGCCAGACCATGCCCGCACCGATCAGCAGCACGCAAGAGAACGCCACCTGCGCCACGATCAATCCGCGCGCGACCCGCGACGCACCAGCCCCGGCGCGTCCGTGGTCGATGATGGTGCGATTCAATTCCTGACCACCGGCACGCACACCTGGCATGAGCCCGGCGGCCATCGTGGTCAGCACCGCGATGCCGATGCCGATGAAGGCGACGCGCGGCGTCAGCACGAATTCAATCCAATACGCCGGGCTTTCGCCCGCTTCAGTAAAGGTGCGCATGGTGTAGACGCCGGCCCAATGCGCGATCGCCAGTGCAATCAATGTCGCCACCAAGCACAACACCAGCGTCTCGACCAACAAGGCGATCAGCAAGCGCGTACGCCCGGCACCAATCGCAGCACGCAAAGCCAGTTCGCGGCTGCGACGGCTGATCTGCGCCAGTTGTAGATTAGCCACGTTCGCGCAGGCCACCAGCAGCACCGACAACGCCGCGATCAGCAGTATCCCAAAGATCGAACGACTGTGTGGATTTACGAAACGATGTGTGGCCGGTAGCAGTGCCAGGGTCTGGTCACGGCGCCTGTTCGGCTGCTCAGACTGCATCCGAGCCCACACTGTCTGCAGCTGCAAGGCTGCTTCATCGATCGTCACTCCTACCGCGAGGCGCCCCAGCGCTTCAGTGGCAAGCTGCGATTCTGACGGCTCGCCAGGCAGCTGGCGAGCAGCGGCCCAGACGTCGCTCAACTGGGGGAATGCGAAGCGCGGCGGCATCACGCCGATGATCTCAGCCGGCTGCGAATTCAAGCGGACGGCGCGACCGATCACTGCCGGATTGGCGCCATAGCGTTGCCGCCAGACGCGGTCGCTGATCACGACATGCAGTGCCGCTGCTGGCATGTCGTCGATCGCCGCAATGGTGCGTCCGATTTGCGCCTGCACGCCGAGCAAGGCAAACAGACCGCCGCTGACAAATTGCCCGTCATAGCGTTCGACGCTGGTCCCATCCGCAATATTGATGGTCGCGTTCGAAAAACTCTCGATCGCGTCGAATTGCGTGAGTCCGACCTTGAGCTCCAGCAAGTCCTGCGAGTTCAGGTCGTCGAGCTCACCGTTGCCGTCGTCGTCGACTTCGCCGATCTGCACCAAGCGCTCGCTATCCGGAAATGGCATTGGACGCAGCACCAATGCATCGATGACCACCAGCACGAACCGCGTTGCCCCCAGCCGAACCGCGAGCACCGCAATGATCAGCGCACTGTGTCCGGGCCGACGCACCAATTGCCGCAGCCCATTGCGCCATTCGGACCACCCGGCATGGGCATATTCCTGCATCCGCTGGACCAGCGCCGGCCAACCTTGTCGCGACATGTCATTCACCGCCATCACTGGTGAAGGACGCGGCTTGACCGGCGCTCGGACTCGACGCAACACGCTTGAACAGGCGTGCGTCTTCTTCTTTGCGCAGACGATGCAAGGTTTCTTCATCGACGACACGGCCGTCGAACATGAAAATCTTGCGGCCGGCGAATTCGGCGTAGCGCGGATCGTGCGTGACCATACAGATGGTCGCGCCGCCCTTGTGCAGTTCGTCGAGCAATGCCATCACCGCTTCGCCATTCTTGGAGTCGAGATTGCCGGTCGGTTCGTCGGCGAGCAGGATCGACGGTTTCCCAACCAAAGCGCGAGCCACTGCGACGCGCTGCTGCTGGCCGCCAGACAATTGTGCCGGGTAGTGTTTCAATCGGTGCGCCATGCCAACACGCGCCAGCGCCTCCTGCACGCGCTCCTTGCGTTCGCCCTTGCCCATGCCATCGCGATAGGTCAATGGCAACTCAACGTTTTCGAAGACACTGAGATCACCGATCAGATTGAACGCCTGGAAGATGAAGCCGATCTCGCGATTGCGGATACGCGCACGCTCGTTGGCGTTCAGTGCTTCGACCGAAGTATTGTTGAGCGTGTAGCTGCCCTCGGTCGGTGTGTCGAGAAGGCCGAGAATCGACAACAAGGTCGACTTGCCGCACCCGGAAGGACCCGAAATCGACACGTATTCGCCGCGTGCGAGATCGAAGTGCACGCCGGCCAGCGCATGTGTCTCGATCTCGTCGGTGAAGAACACCTTTTTGATGTCGCGCATCTGGATCAGGGCGGCAGTGGCTAAAGTCATCGTCGTTTCTCTCGTCGGATTTGGAAGGCCAAAACAACTTCGTCATTGCAATTTCAGGCGGTCGTACTTGTCCCATTGCGCGGTATCTGAAAGCACCACTTGATCGCCTTCGGCGAGTCCGCGATTCACTTCGATCACGGTCACCGACGCGCGTCCGAGACGCACAGGCACGCGGGTGGCAATGCCGGATGTCGGATCGATACGAAACAGCGTGGTGTCGGACTCGGGCTGACCGTAGGCTGGCCGGCCGACATACAACACGTTGGCGAGACGTTCGATTTCAATGGTTCCGTCGATCGACAAATCTGGGCGCGCACCCGCCGGCAAGATGTCGACGAGATCAACATCAACCTGCACGGTGCCATTCTGCACCGCCGGGTCGATGCGCGACACCTGACCCTTGACGATGCCATTGCGGGTATCGACGGCGACCCTCTGGCCAACCACGACATCCTTGGCCTGAGTCTCGGCAATGCGCAGTTCTGCAATCAACACGTCCGGCCGCGCCACGCGGGCGAGATTGGTTCCAGGCGCCACCTGCTGGCCTTCCTCGACTGGCACCTGCTGCAAGACACCGTCGATGCCAGCTTTGAGGTTGAGCGCCTCGGCCTGACGCTCACGCAACGCCAACGTATTGCGCAACTGTTCGATGCGCGCACGCCCGGCAGTGAGTTGCGCTTGCATCGTGTCCTTGAATTTCGCGATGCGTTCCTGCTCGATGTCGAGGCGCACCTTCAGTCGGTCTGAGGTCAGTTGCGATCGGCGGAAGTTGATGTCGGAGATGATGCCTTTTTTGTTCAGATCGGCTTCGGCCTCGGCCTGCAAACGCGCCGACTCATAGTCAGCTTCGATTCCCGCCATGTTCGCGCGTTGATCCAACACCTGCGACTCGAGACTCATGCGCAGTGCGGCGTGGTCGGCCTCGGCCGCTGTCACTTCCGAACGCGCGGCCAGCAACCGGTCGATCACCTCCGGATTCGAGAGCGCCATGATCACCGTATCGGCGGCGACAGTCGCACCCGGCTTGGCGATGATGCGATCGACACGCGCTGCCGTTTCGGCCGCGATCCAACGCACTTCCTTCGGCACCAGCGTGCCCGGACCTCTCACCTCACGCCGCATCTCGCCGCGCTTCACCGCGTCGACCCAGACTTGCGAGCGACTCACTTTCGGTGCCGCCGGCTCGATCGCCGACAAGCCAAACGCGATGGCAATCAGAGTGGCAATACCAGAACCGAGATAGATCATCTGGCGGCGGCGCTTGTTGGCAACGAGATCGGGACGGGAGATATCCATAGCCCGGTAAGAGCAATCGGCGTGCCAAATTCCACACAACGCAACTCATTGTTTTCTTTGCTGATCAGACGCCACGTTTGCCACGCCCGTGTTCACTTGTCCGGTTCCGGACAGTGGCCTGTTCTATCGCTGGACAGCGAATCGCGACTCAATGTTGTTGACGATTCCTTGCACCGATACCGCGTCTGGAACGGCCAACCGGGCTGGTATCGCATGGCACGCTGCCGGCGAAGGGTTTAGTCTCGGGCTTCCGAAGGATCCGAGAGCACCGCCTTGACCGCAGTTCTGCTCGCTGAAACGTCCACTACACGCCGTCGCGCCATGTCCACAGTGCTGGTCAGCGCCGGCTTCACCGTGCAGCCAATGCAGAACTTCTCGGATACGCTGGCACTGCTGCAACGCATGCCACGCACGTCCAGCGAGATCGCTGCCTGTGCAGTGGGATGGCCGGATTACGGCGAGCCAATGGCGGACGAGGTCTTCGACCTGCTCAGCCGCGATCAATACGAACATCTGCCGGTGTTGGTCCTAGCCGATTCGTCGAGCCCAGGCGCGGTGAATTGGATGATGAAGCGCCCACGTTCGGCGCTGTTGAACTGGGGTGACTACAACGAAGCCGGCGAAGCCTTGCAGAAACTGATGCGGCCGACGCAACCGTATGCCATTTCACTCGATGCCGCTGCGCACGCCAACATGCGCGTGTTGCTGGTCGATGATTCGGCCACCGTGCGCCTCGCGTTCCAAAAGCTGCTGGCGAAACAGGGTTATCAAGTCGAGGTCGCCTCCAGCGTCGCCGAGGGCAAGATGAAGTTCTCGGCAAAACCGTCGGACATCGTTGTCACCGACTATTTCATGCCCGGCGAGAACGGCACCGAGTTGATCCGCGCGCTGAAGTCCGATCCCGCCAGCGCCAGCACGATTTGCGCGGTCATCACCGGCACCTATTCAGATCAGGTGATCAATGACTCTCTCGCCTCCGGCGCGATTGAGTGCATGTTTAAAAGTGAGGCCAAGGAATTATTCCTGGCGCGCCTGCATTCGCTTGCACGCATGGTCGGTGATCGCAAAGCCGTCGATGCCGAGCGGCGGCGCCTGCAAGGCATCCTGTCGTCGGTCGGCGACGGCGTCTACGGTGTTGATCGCGGCGGCGTCATTCAATTCGTGAATCCGGCCGCAGTCGATCTGCTTGGATACGCCGACACCTCGGATCTGGTCGGCCATTCCGCCTATGAGAAATTCCACCACGCCTTCGAAAACGGCGCGCCGATGCCGCGCTCGGCCTGTTTTCTGAGCCAGTGCTATACGCAAGGCTCGCAGGTTCCGAATTGGCAGACGATCTTCATCAGCGCCGCCCGCCGACAGATCCCGGTCGAGTGCACGGTATTCCCGATGACCGTGGACGGTGTGCGCGAGGGCTCCGTTGTCGCGTTCCGCGATGTCTCGCAACGCCGCGTGCTGGAAGAAGAACTGCGCTGGCAGGCCAGCCACGATTCGCTGACCAAGCTGCACAATCGCGCCTTCTTCGAAAGCCAACTCGAACAGGAAGTGTCGCGGCTGAAGCGCTCCGAGCAAACCTCGTTGCTATTGTTCATCGACGTCGATCGATTCAAATATATCAACGACACCGCGGGCCACAGTGCCGGTGACCAATTACTGGTCGAGGTCAGCGCACGGCTGAAGTCACGCCTGCGCCAGTCCGACCATCTAGCGCGCATGGGTGGCGATGAATACGCGATCATTTTGCGTAATGTCACCAACATGGATACCGACTCGGTCTCCGACGAATTCCGTCGTGCGCTGACTTCGCACCCGTTCGTCTATGCCGGAAAAACCTATCGCATCACCGTGTCAATCGGTGTGGCGAAGATGGACAAGCACACTGAATCAGCGGCGGAAGCGATGGCCAACGCCGATATCGCCTGCCATCTGGCGAAGAACGGTGGTCGCAACCAGACCCACGTGTTCTCTCAGGATTCTGACCAACGCGCCAGCATGGACATGGAACTCGGCTGGTCGACGCGCCTCGAAGAAGCGCTGCGCAGCGACGGCTTCGTGCTCAGCTACCAGCCGATCGTGCCGCTGGCCGACTTCTGTGAGATGCCCACGAACGGCGGCAGCAAGCTCGAACCGTATTTCGAGGTGCTGCTGCGACTGCGTGATAGCCAAGGTCGGCTGCTGGCCCCAGACGCTTTCCTGCCAACCGCCGAACGCTTCGGCATGATGCTCGATATCGACCGCTGGGTGATCCATAACGCCCTCCGTGCATTGCGTGAAACCGCGCGTCAAGGTCGCCGAGTGCGGCTCTCGCTGAACCTGTCGGCGCAATCGTTGATTAATCCAGCGACCGCCGGCTTCGTCACTGACAAACTGGTTGAATTCGATGTCGAGGCGAAACAATTGGTGTTCGAAATCACCGAGTCGCGCGCGGTCAGCAACCTCGAATCAGCGCGCGCCCTGATCGGCCACTTGCGTGCACTCGGTTGCCAATTCGCGCTGGATGACTTCGGCGTCGGCTTCTCGACCTTCTCGCACCTCAAGCATCTCGATGTCGATTTCCTGAAGATCGACGGTTCCTTCATCCAGGGACTGATCGACGACAAGATCGACCAGGCCGTGGTCAAGGCGATCACCGGTATCGCGCATTCGGTCGGCAAGCTCACCGTGGCCGAATTCGTCGATCGCCCGCAGATTCTGCCGCTGCTGCGCGATTGCGCCGTCGACTATATCCAGGGCTATTTCATTGGCGAGCCACAGGTTGGCCTCGAACGTGCGCTGCCATTTGCGCAGGTCGGTCACCAAGAAACCGCAGCAATGCGCGAGGCGAGCTGAGGCGCACGTCATGGCGGGCGCTCCCGCGAGCTTCCTGTTCCACGACTACGAAAGCTTCGGCGCGCGTCCGCGTATCGATCGCCCGTCGCAGTTCGCGGCGGTTCGCACCGACGCCGAGTTGAACGAAATCGACACGCCGGTGGCGTTCCACTGCCAGCCGACACGCGATGTGCTTCCGGATCCTGACGCCTGTTTGATCACCGGCATCACACCGCAATTCGCGCAACGTGAAGGCGTGCCGGAGCCCGAGTTTTTTGCACGCGTGCACGAGGCGATGACCGTACCCGGTAGCTGCGTGCTCGGCTACAACTCGATTCGCTTCGACGACGAACTGACTCGGCATGGATTGTGGCGCAACTTTTTCCCGCCTTACGACCGCGAATGGCGCAATGGTAGTTCGCGCTGGGATTTGATTGACCCGCTACGCGCCGCGTATGCGCTGCGGCCGGCGGGATTGAATTGGCCAACGCGTGACGATGGCGCACCCTCGTTCCGGCTTGAACACCTGACTGCCGCGAACGGTATCGAACACGCAGGTGCTCATGATGCGCTGGTTGACGTGCGCGCCACCATTGCGTTGGCGCGACGGATGCGCAATGAGCAACCGAGGCTCTGGGAGTTCTTGCTCACGCATCGCGACAAGCGTTCGGCGGCACGTCTGCTCGATCTGGCGAAACCGACGATGGTGCTGCACACCTCGACACGGTTCCCGGCACATCGCGGCTGCACCACGTTGGTAATGCCACTGGCGGCGAATCCGTCCAGCCCACAGGGCGTGATCGTGTTCGATCTGATGACTGACCCTTCCGCCCTGCTTGATCTCGATGTCGATGATCTGCGAGACCGCATTTTCGTGCCACGCATCGACTTCCCGGAAGGTGTCGAACGGATACCGCTGAAAATGGTGCACCTGAATCGCTGCCCGGTCCTTGCGCCCGCCAATACGCTGGCGGGCGTCGATCTCGACCGCATCGCGCTGGATCCAGAGCGTTGCCAGCAGCACTTCAACCAACTACTGGCATACCGCGGCCTGTTGTCAGCCAAGCTCGCCTTGGTGTTCGCGAATGAACGTGATTTCGTCGGCGCCGATCCCGAGGCCGATCTATACGGTGGGCTGCCACCAGAATCTGATCTCGCCATGCTGCCGAAGATCCGCCGTGCAGCACCTGGCGAACTCGCCGACTTCGATGCTCGGCTGCGCGATCCGCGATATCGCGAACTGCTGTTTCGCTATCGCGCACGCCACTATCCGGAATCACTCGATGCCGACGAGACCGCTCGCTTCCAGTCTTGGGTTCGCGCCCAGTTGATCGATGGCCGCGGCGATGCCAGTCGCAGTATCGGCGCTCGCCAGTTACGTGTCGCCGAACTGCGCGAGACCGTCGCAACCGCGCATGACCACGAACTCCTCGACGCGCTGGATGCTTGGCTAGTCGACATCGAGCGCGAGGTACGCCTTTACCCGGAGGCAATGGCTGCGGTCTAATCGGAGCGACATGGCCGCCCTACCCCGCAATGCTCCGCGTGCGTTCTGGCACCTATACGTGCCAAAACTGGTCAGCGTGCTGCGCCGCGGCTATGGCGTTGGTGATTTCCGTCACGATGTCGTCGCCGGGCTTACCGTCGCGGTGGTCGCGCTGCCGCTGGCGATGGCGCTGGCAATCGCATCCGGCACCACGCCCGAGAAGGGATTGCACACCGCCATCATCGGCGGTTTTTTGATCTCTTTCTTTGGCGGCTCGCGCGTGCAGGTCGGCGGACCAACCGCAGCATTCATTCCCGTGGTCTTCGCAGTGATCGAGAAATTCGGCTACGGCGGGTTGATTTTGTGCACCTTGCTTGCTGGGTTAATGCTGATCGCGGCTGGTCTATTGCGCCTCGGCACGCTGATGAAATACATGCCACAGCCGGTCGTCGTCGGCTTCACCGCCGGCATTGCGGTCAGCATCTTCTCAAGTCAAATCAAGGATGCACTCGGCCTCGACATCGCGAAACTGCCCGCCGAGTTCCTACCGCGCTGGCGTACCTACTTCGCGGCGTTCGACAGCGTCGACCTCACCACCGCCGTGCTGTGCATCGGCGGCATCGTCGCGATTGTTGGCATGCGTCAATGGCGTCCGCGTTGGCCAGGCTTTCTGATTGTCGTTGCGGTTGCGGCATTGCTGGTTCATGTCGCCGCACTGCCGGTGGATACGATCGCCTCGCGCTTCGGTGGCATCCCATCCAGTCTGCCGGCGTTCGCATTTCCAGCGATTCCATTCGACCGCACTTTTGAGATGTTACCGGCGAGTTTCACCATCGCGTTCTTGGCCGGCGTTGAGTCACTGCTATCGGCCGTCGTCGCCGACGGCATGATCGGTGGGCGCCATCGATCGAACGCAGAACTGGTGGCGCAAGGCATCGCGAATTGCGGCTCGGCGCTATTCGGCGGTCTGCCGGCCACCGGCGCCATCGCACGCACTGCAACCAATGTTCGTGCTGGCGCCAGATCGCCACTGGCCGGCATCCTGCATGCGGCATTTTTGCTCGCGTTCATGCTGGTTGCAGCACCGCTGATGGGCGATGTGCCGCTCGCGATTCTGGCCGCCGTGCTACTGGTCGTCGCTTGGAACATGGCCGAGATCGAACACGTCAAGCATCTATTGCACGGACCAATCGGCGATCGCGCAGTATTGATCGTGACGTTTACACTGACCGTTGTCGCTGATCTAACGATCGCGATCGAAGTCGGTGTCGTGCTGGCCTCGTTCCTGTTCATGCACCGCATGAGTGAAGTCGTCGAGATTGAATCCGGACGCAAGTTGATCGAGGACGACGAGGAAGACGCAACCGCACGCACACAACCAGATCAGCGTTCGCAACTACCCGATGGTGTCGAGGCCTTCCAAATCTCCGGGCCGCTGTTCTTCGCCGTTGCGAATCGACTGGACGACGTCCTTGACCAGTTCGCAGTGCGACCGCAGTTGTTTATCCTGCGCCTGCGCCGGGTGCCGATGCTTGATGCCTCGGGTGCACAGGCGCTTCGACAGTTCCTCGACCGCGCCGACCGACTCGGCATCAAGGTGTTCTTCTCCGGGCTGCAACCGCAACCACATAAAGTGTTGCTGTCGATGCACATCCTCGAACACTCGAACCTGTTGCTGCTCGCCGACAACTTCCAGATCGCCGTCGAAACCGCGCGTGACTTCCTCGGACAGTTGCAGCATCGAGCCGAACGATAATCGGCTCGACGCCGCGTCGAACACTTCAGCTCCGCGCACCCGCCTGCACCAGTTGCGCCAAGCGACGAACAGCGACGGATACGGTCGGATAATCCATATTCACCTGCGCGCGCATGTCGGCGAACATCGCCAATGTGAATTTCAGCGGCGCATCGTCGCGCTTGATCCAGGCATCGACCAATGCCGCCCCATCAGATTTGCCGTCGCCACGCTCGAGCACCTGCGCGGCGAGCAGTCGCTGTTGCGAGAATAGTTCGTCGCGCGACACGCCACGGGCGTGCGCATGCCAGCGACCCTCGACCGGAAGTTCGTCGATCTTCTGCATCAGCCACTTCAGGTGCAGCGCCTCGCCAAGGTTGAAATAGACCTTGGCAACCTGCTTCAACGGCAGTTTGCGTTCCAGTGCAACCTCGACCACATCAAGACCCGACGCCAGTGCCGGCAGCCCGGATAGACGCTCTGCCAATGCCGTGTCGAAACCATCTTTGATCCAGCGCTCACGCAATTGATGGGCAAGCTGACGATCAGTGTCAGCGAACACGGCACCGAGACCGTCGCGCAATTCCTTGAAACCATCGCCGAAGCGCGCCACTGCATCGGCAATCACGAGACGACCACCGGACAGATTCAGCAGCCAGCGCGTCAGGTTGCGGATCAGATGCCATACCTGCAGCATGGCGTCGATCTGTGCATCACCATGGACCTTGCCATCAAGTGCCTCGATCGCCGCCCAGATAGCGCGCGAATCGAGCAGTTCACGGGCAATCGCATAGGCTTTCGCAATCTCTGCCGGAGACTCGCCGGTATCTTCCTGCATGCGCATGACGAAGGTCGCGCCCATGCGGTTCACGATCGAGTTCGTCACCGCGGTCGCGATGATTTCGCGCTTCAGACGATGGCCTTGCATCTCGTTCGCGAAACGCTCCTGCAGCGGCTTCGGGAAATAGCGCACCAATTCGGCCGACAAGAACGGGTCTTCAGGAACATCGGATTCGAGTAATTGATTGAACAGTACGATTTTCGAATACGACAACAGCACTGAAAGTTCCGGACGCGTCAGTCCAAGTCCACGGGCCTTGCGTTCGCTGAACTCGGCGTCGCTTGGCAGGAATTCAAGCTGGCGATCGAGCAAGCCTTTCGATTCGAGCGTACGGATGAAATGCTGCTTGGAACCCAATCGCGACACGCTCATGCGTTCCATGACGCTGATCGCCTGGTTCTGCAGATAGTTGTCACGCAACACCAAACCGCCGACTTCCGCGGTCATCCCGGCCAGCAACTCGTTGCGTGCCGTCGTCGTCATTGCACCGCGGGCGACGATGTCGTTGAGCAAAATCTTGATGTTGACCTCGTGATCGGAGGTATCCACACCGGCCGAGTTGTCGATGAAGTCGGTATTCAGCAGCACGCCGTTGAGCGCGGCCTCAATACGGCCGCGCTGCGTCATCCCGAGATTGCCGCCTTCACCGACAATCTTGGCACGCAGATCGCCGCCGTTGACGCGAATGGCGTTGTTGGCGCGGTCGCCACAGTCGGCATGCGTCTCTGCAGCCGATTTCACGTAGGTACCGATGCCGCCGTTCCACAGCAAGTCGACCGGCGCTTTCAGAATCGCGATCATCAGCTCATTCGGCGTCATCGATTCGGTGCCATCGATGATGCCGAGCGCCGCGCACACTTGCGGCGTGATCGCGATGGTCTTGGCCGAACGCGGGAAAACGCCGCCACCAGATGAGATCAAGGTCTTGTCATAGTCGTCCCAACTCGATCGCGGCACCCGGAACAAGCGGCTGCGTTCCTTGAATGACATCGCTGCATCCGGACTCGGGTCGAGGAAAATGTGGCGATGATCGAAGGCCGCGAACAGGCGGATGTGCTCGGACAGCAGCATGCCATTGCCGAACACGTCGCCGGACATGTCGCCGACACCGACGCAGCTGAAATCCTGCGACTGCGAATCGCGGCCGAGCGAGCGGAAGTGGCGTTTGACCGACTCCCAGGCGCCCTTCGCGGTAATGCCCATGCCCTTGTGGTCGTAACCGACCGAGCCACCGGAGGCAAACGCATCACCCAGCCAGAAGCCGTGTTCCAGCGAAATCGAGTTGGCGATATCGGAGAAGGTGGCGGTGCCCTTGTCCGCGGCAACCACGAGATACGGATCGTCGGCATCGTGGCGCACGACCAATTGCGGATGCACTAACTTGTCGTCAACGAAATTGTCGGTGATATCGAGCAATGCATTGATGAAAATGCGATAGCAGGCCACGCCTTCGGCCAGTTGCGCATCGCGGTCGCCGCCGAGCGGCGGCTTCTTCACGAAGAACCCACCCTTCGCGCCGACCGGCACGATCACCGTGTTCTTGACCATCTGCGCTTTGACCAAGCCGAGCACCTCGGTACGGAAGTCTTCGCGACGGTCCGACCAGCGCAAGCCGCCGCGCGCGACTGGGCCGAAACGCAGGTGCACGCCTTCCACTCGTGCCGAATAGACGAAGATTTCGCGATACGGTCGCGGTTTCGGCAGTTCAGGAATCTTCGCTGGATCGAACTTGAAGCAGAGATAGTCGCGCGGTTTATCGTGCTTGAGCTGGTAGTAGTTGGTGCGCAAGGTGGCGTGGATCACGGTGATGAAGCTACGCAGAATGCGGTCGTCATCAAGACTGGCGACGCCATCCAGCATCGGCTTCAAGGCCTTTGCAGCGATGTCGAGCTTGACTGCGTGTTCGCTGCGCGCCGGGTTGAACTTGGCCTCGAATAATTCGGCAAGTTGCTGTGCAATCTGCGGGTAGCGATTCAGCGCTTCTTCCATGTACGTCTGCGAGAACGGCACACCGGTCTGCAGCAAGTACTTGCAATAGCCGCGCAGCATCGCTACTTGGCGCCAGTTCATCTGTGCCGAAAGAATCAACCGGTTGAAGCCATCGTTCTCGACTTCGCCACGCCACGTGCGTTCGAATGCAGCCTGGAAGCTGTCGTGTACCCGTTCCGGATCGACCACAATGCCGGTCTGCGGCTGTACTTCGAAGTCCTGAATGAAAATGCGCGAACCCGCGCCCAGCTGCATCTCGAACGGGTGCTCGGAGAGCACGTGCAGACCCATGTTCTCCATCATCGGCAGCGCTTCCGACAACGCGATCGGTGCACCAAAGCGGAACAGCTTGAGGCGCAGGCGGACGCTATCGCCGGGTGCGCGATACAGCGCGAGGCGCAAGTCCTCCGAGTTCTTCAAGGCCGCACAGATCTCGACATCGGCGGCCGCCCATTCCGTCGAACTCGATTCGATATAGCCCATCGGCAACGCTTTGCCGTAGCGGGTCGCAAGCTTGAGGCCGCGCTCCTCGCCGTGCTTGGCCACCAACACATCGCGCAGTTCGTCGTACCAATTGCGCACAATCTGAGCGATACGCGCTTCCAGCGCCGTAATGTCGACATCGACCCGCGCACCCGCCTTCGGACGGATCGTCAGGTGCAAACGCGCCAGCGACTCGTCACCCACATGCACCGTGGAGTCCACCCGTTCGCCTTCCAACGCATCACGCATGAGAATTTCGATGCGCTCGCGCACCGCCTGCGTGAAACGATCCCGCGGCAGGAATACCAGGCAGGAATAGAAGCGCCCGTAAATATCGCGGCGCAGGAACAAGCGTGTGCGAGCACGCTCTTGCAACGCCAACACCGACATTGCGGTATCAAAAATCTCGGCGGTCGCAGCCTGCAGCATCTCGTCGCGCGGCATCGTTTCGAGAATGTGGCGCAGCGCCTTACCGCTGTGGCCAGCCGACTTCAGCCCGGAATCATGCATCACCGATTCGTATTTTTTGCGAACCAGCGGAATGTCCCAAGGCCTTGCCGTATAAGCCGACGAAGTGAACAATCCGAGGAAACGCTCCTCGGCGACTGGCTTGCCGTTGCCGTCGAAACGCAGAATGCCGATGTAGTCCATGTATCCGGGACGATGCATATTCGAACGTGCATTGGTCTTGGTGATGATGACGACCTTGCCGCCCTCGCTATCCGGCACGTCGCGCGCTGCCAGCGACTTCAACGACCGTGGCCGTGCTTCTTGACCACGCAGGATGCCGAGTCCCGAACCGTCGACCGCAAGCAATACGTCTTCGCTGCCCTGATGGACGGTGGTGTATTCGCGATAGCCGAGAAAGGTGAAGTGATCATTGGCCGCCCAACGCAGGAATTCCTGCAGTTCGACACGCGCCGCAGCATCGATCGGCAATGGCCGCGAGGCCAGATCCTCGGCGATCTCGTGCATCTTCGCGCGCATGCTCGCCCAGTCGCGTACGCAAGCACGAACGTCAGCGAGTGCGTGTTGTACGGCCGCAGCCAAGCGCGCCATCTCTTCCGGATCGGCACGACGATCAATCTCGAAATGCATGAACGACTCGGCCTTGCCACGACCGCCAGCGGCTGATTCTTCGTGCATTCCGAGCACATGGCCACCGGCATCGCGATCCACCTGTACGACTGGATGCACCACCGAGTGCACGAAATTGTCGCAAGCGGAAATCGCGATGGTCACCGAATCGACCAAAAACGGCATATCGTCGGTGAGCACCTGCACAACGGTATGTGAGGATTCCCAGCCGTGTTCGGCACGATTCGGGTTGTACACACGAACGAGCGCATGGTCGCCAGCGCGCACCTGCAAGAAGTCCAGCGCATCGCGCGCCAAACCGGTCCAGTCGGCCAACTCGCGCCCGACCATGTCTTCGTCCGGCACGCGTCGGAAGAACAGCCCAACGAACGCTTGGGCGAACCCAAGGCGGGCGGCACTGAACTCGGGTTTCAACTGGGCGAGAACCGCCTCGACGAGCGCATTATTATTGGGCATGACGACGTCAACCATGAGCCAGATTCGGGGCGCGAAGGATACCGGTGCGCATCCGGCGAGGGCCAGAGAAACGGACGTTTGAAAATGCAGGCGACCGATGCATGTCAATCGCGGCAAGGATTCGTCGCAAACCCAGGCTATAGCTACCTTTTGTCACAATGACGCTTGGCGTCAAACAATGCCGCAAATGTGAACGCGAGCACACATTGCGGCATTGTCTGGATAAAGTTGCACCACCCGCAGGGACCTCTCAATGAGCAGTGCGAATATTGTTGACCTGAAAGCGCGCCGGGCATCACCGGAAGCCGGTGAACTCGCTCAAAAGCTGCTCGCGAG
This sequence comes from Rhodanobacteraceae bacterium, assembly GCA_016708465.1. Classification (GTDB taxonomy): domain Bacteria; phylum Pseudomonadota; class Gammaproteobacteria; order Xanthomonadales; family Ahniellaceae; genus JADKHK01. The sequence continues at coordinate 462,262 of JADJFT010000004.1, read as the reverse complement.
CATGCGCGACTTGTCTGCCAACGGATTAAAAGCCGCCCTGCAACAAGCGTTTACGGAAGTCGACGATACCTTGTTCGAAATGTCCGAAAAGGCTAACGGCGGCGCCCTGCAACAGCAGTATTTCGATGATCTGCGCTCACTACGCCGCACCCGCGATGGTGCCAGCGACCGCTTCGACGCTGCGCTGCGCGGTGCGTTTTCGCTCTACCTGCATGGTCGCAACATGCAAAAAGAGACGACGCGGATCGATTCCAGCGCCGACGAACTCAGCTTGGTCGACGATAGCGAACTTGAACTCGGCCTCGCCTTCACCCGCATCGCCACGCGCTGCGACGACGGTGTCGGTCGTCCACGCCTTGAACTCACCCGCCGCCTGCAACACTTGTTGCAGCGGGCTGAATCCGACAGCCTCATTCCACTGTCCGGCAGCATCGTGGCGGATGCCATTCGTGCAGCAATCGCGACATTGCCGATCGGGCTGGAATCACGGCTGATCCTGCTGAAGCGCAGCGAACGCCATATCGCGGATGCCACCGCAGATGCCATCCAAGACGCCAATAAGTTGTTGTTCGAAGCCGGCATCTTGCCAGAGCTGAAACTCACCCATGCCCGCCGCGCCACAAGCGACTCGGCGCCAGCTCATGCACATTCCGCGGCAGCACAAGCGTCGCACGCAGCAGCAGCCGCAATCGCACCGCAAATCGACCTGAGCGCACTGGCCAGCGAAATCACCAAACTGCTGACGGCGTCACGCCCGCGCACGGCGGTTGCCGAAGGCAGTGGCGCGGTCGAGCTTGATGCCGCCTCGGTCGACCGCCGTCTTGGTCAGATCGCAGATCCGGGCACGGTCGACAGCAGTCAGTTCGGTGCCGACCTGCGGCGCATGCTGACGACCGACTCGAACGGCAAGCCGATCAACGGCGTGCTCGCCGAACCGGTGGAAAACGCCATCGACTTGGTCTCACTGATGTTCGATTTCGTTGCCCGCGATGACTCGCTGCCAAAGGAAGTGCAACAAGCACTGACGCCGCTGCGCGTACCTTTACTGCGCACCGCACTCAGAGGCGCGCATGTGTTCGACCGCAGCGATCATCCGTTGCGTGCGCTGATGGAAAGTGCAGCTGAAGTTGGTCGCTCGTGGAGTCCGACCAGCGATCGCGATGGCCGCGTGCTGGAGCAGATCAAGTCGGCGGTGGCGGCCGCGGTGGCCGAGAACGATGTCGGTGCCAGCGCCGATACTGGCATCGAGCGTGTGCATCAAGATCTGCGCGCGTTCATGGCCAACGAACAGAAACGCGCGCAACTTCTGGAGAAGCGCTCGGCCGAAGCCGCGCAGGCGCAGGAACGTCGGCTGAGCGCGCAGCGCACCAGCCAACAGGTAATTGCCGATGTCGTTGAGCATACGCCGGTGCCGCCGGTCGTCGGCACCCTGTTGAATGGCCCCTTGCGTCGTCATCTCGAACTCATCTTGACGCGCCGCGGCGAGGATTCGAAAGACTGGAAGTCAGCCCGCAAGTTAGTTCGCGACTTGGTCTGGAGTTTCGATCCGGTCACCATCGAAGTGGAACGCTCGCATTGGCAGGCGATGCTGCCGACGATCGTCAGCGCCATGCGCGGTGCGCTGTCGTCGGTCGGCATGCATGACAACGATATCGACGGTGTGGTGCAGGAGTTCCGCAATCGTTACAAAGACTTGCTCGGTGCAATTCAGACCAAACCAGGTAGTTCGCCGGAGGCCTTCGAACGCATTGATGCCGAGCATCTGCCAGACGCACCAGCGCCGCAAGTGGAAGCCGAAACTGAAACACCGTCACCGGAAGTTGTTGAAAAAGCCGCTGACGCCGGCATTACCTACACCGATGCACTCAACAGCGTGCGCACCATGGCCAACGGCCAATGGGTCGACATCAACGATCCGCAGAAGGGCGAAGCGCAGCGCGCGAAGCTGATCTGGAACAGCCTCACCACGCAACGCAGTCTGTTCGTGAATCGCAATGGACAACTCGTTGCCGATCTGTCTTGGCACCGCGTCGCGACCGACATCATGATCGGCCACCTCAAGCTGGTCGATCAGGGCCCACTGTTCGAGCGTGCCTTGATCGCGGTCAAACGCCGCCTGATCGAAGGACAGACCACGAACCGCGCGGCCTGACTCGTCGAATCAGCGCAGGCCGGTCTCGTTGCGCGCGATCACCAAGCGCTGAATTTCGCTCGTGCCTTCATAAATTTCAGTGATCTTGGCGTCACGGAAATAGCGCTCCAACGGCATTTCCTTGGAATAACCCATGCCGCCGTGAATTTGCAGTGCCTGATGGGTAATGAACATCGCCGCTTCCGACGCGGTCAGCTTCGCTACTGCCGCTTCAGTGCTGAACCTCCCGCCGTTGCGCTCGGTCTCACCCTTGGCCCACGCCGCACGCAGGGTCAGGATCGTCGCCGCATCCAAGCGACACTTCATGTCGGCGATCTTGGCCTGGATCATCTGGAACGAGCCGATCGGCTGGCCGAAGCTCTTGCGCTCTTTGACGTAAGCAACCGAGGCTTGATAAGCGGCGCGTGCCAGACCTACCGCTTGCGAGGCGATGCCGATGCGGCCGGCATCAAGCACACCCATCGCGATCTTGAAGCCCTCGCCTTCAGTACCGAGCACTTCGTCGGCTTCAGCAACATAGTCAGTGAACTCGATTTCGCAGGTCGCCGAGGCACGGATGCCAAGTTTGGGTTCGGTCTTACCGCGGTGGAAGCCAAGCTTCTGCGTGTCGATCATGAACGCAGTAATGCCTTTTGCGCCCTTGCCCGGCTCACTCATCGCAAACAGCACAATGTAGCGCGCCACCGGCCCGGAGGTAATCCAACTCTTCTTGCCGTTGATGACGAAACGGCCATCGGCTTGCTTGGTCGCGCGGCACTTCATCGCGGTAGCGTCTGATCCGGACTGCGGCTCGGTCAGCGCGAACGCTCCGATCTCGCGACCTTCAGCGATGGCGCGCACATACAGTTGTTTCTGCGCCTCCGTACCAAACTTCAGGATACCGTTGCAGAACAGCGAATTATTGACCGACACGATGGTCGAGTGTGCGCAGTCGGCATGGGCAATCTCGATCATCGCCAACACGTAGGACACCGGGTCCATGCCAGCGCCACCGTATTCGTGTGGCACTTCGATGCCCATCAAGCCGTTCTCACCGAGCGTGCGGATGTTCGCCAGTGGAAATTCGCCGGTGACATCGTGATGCTCGGCACTCGGCGATATTTTTCCTGCGCGATGCGACGGGCAACGTCCTGGATGGCCAGTTGTTCTTCGGTGAATGCAAAGTCCATGGTCGGTCTCGCTGTGAACGGGTGATTGCGGCATCACGCCGCGTGGCCGGACAGTTTAGCGGAGCGCCGGTGCCGGCTGCGATTCACCGAGCCAACCGCGACGCTGCAACGCCTGAACCAGCAAGGTCGTGAGTACTGCGCGATCTTCGCCGCGCACGTGTGAATGATCCGGCAAGGACAGCGCCTGCATCGCTGGCACATCGTCGGCGTGCAGGGCATGAATGCCGTCCATCGCGGCAAAAACATCCCAATAAGCGGCGCGATCGAAGTATTCCCGTTCCAACGCCGCCACACGGCCGGATACCGGCGGCTGGAAGAACACGACCTCACCACCACGGCGCTGAATCGTCTGCACCCAGGACTGGATCTGACCTGCGTCTGCCAAAACTCTGCCACCGGCGGCAGCGGTTCGTGCATTTTCTGCTCGGCGCCTTCGTCGAAAGCACGGGCCGATGCATCCGCGTCAAACTGGTCGAACAGAATCTCGCCGCCACGGCTGCTGTTGATACGAGTCACCGGGATATATGGCGTGCCGCCTTCGAATGCGCGTTGCAGACTGGCTTTCCAACCAAGCGCGGGATTGGCGAGCACGCTGGTGCGCTGCCAGATATTCAACATGAGTCGATGCACATGCCAGTTCGGTGTCCAGCGCAGACGGTGATAATCGACATACTCTTGCTGCATGTCCCACCAGCGCCGCAACATGCCGTGAGTGTCGACATCGCAGATCAACAGACCGTGGAAATTGGAGTCGGCGGCGAGGTCGCGCAATAGTGCAATCGGATGGCGACCATTGATCGAAAGCATCACTGGCTTGGTCTCAGGAAGCAGCGTTCGCCATTGCTTCGGATCGATCCCATAGGCGCTGCGCGACGCGCCGATGAACACCACAGAACGTGGATCGTCGCCATACACACGATCGCGCTGAATCGACCACAGTTGTTTCGAATCGATCAGTCCCGCCGGCATTCCGAATGCACGCCAATGCCGATCCAACGCCAACAAGGCCAGCCCGGCGACGACGATGGCAGTCAACCAAACCCACGCCAGTGCACGCTGCTCAGAACTGGAAGTAGATGAAAGCATTGGTCTCTCCCGGGCTCAGTACGATGAGCACGATCAACAGCGCCAAAGCCGGCGCCAACAGCCAGTTCGGCACCCGCGCGATGACATCGTCGAGCGTGCGATCACGAACCCACCATTGCACAACGAGCAACAACGCGAACGCCACGACGGCGCACTTCGCGGCAAAATCGAGCGGCGTCCATGGCGCAGAAAAAGCATGCAGGAATTGCATGGTCGATACGAAATCTGGCGAGCGGAACGGGATCCACAACGCGACCACAGCGATCAAGGTCGTCACCGCCCACAGTGGCCGTGACCAGCCGCGTGCCTCAAGCATGCGGCCATCGCGTTCACGCCAGAACCGCTCAGCCGACAGCAATGCACCATGCAGGCCACCCCAAAGCACGAAATTCCAGCCGGCACCGTGCCAGAGCCCGCCGAGCAGCATGGTCAACATCAGGTTGCGATAGGTGCGCAAAGCACCGCCGCGATTACCGCCGAGGGCGATGTAGAGATAGTCGCGCAGCCAAGTCGAGAGACTGATGTGCCAGCGCCGCCAGAAGTCGCTGAAGCCGACTGCCGCATACGGGTTACGGAAGTTCAATGGCAACTCGAAGCCAAGACAGCGCGCGGTACCGATGGCGCAACAGGAATAGCCAGCAAAATCGCAAAAAATCTGACCGGCGAACGCCAGCGACGCTGTGAGCGCGACGCTCGACGACAATCCCGAAAGCCCGCTCCACGCGGCATCTGCCACTGGTGCGAATACGGTGTCGGCGAGCACGATCTTCTCGAACAAACCCCACAGCATCCACAGCGCGCCGTGCGCGAGTCCGGACCACGACGGCGCGCGAGCGGCGACCAACTGCGGTGCAAAAGTGGTGAAACGCACAATTGGGCCAGCGACCAGTTGTGGGAAAAACGCCACGAACAGGCAGAAGTCGCGCAGTGATTGAATTGGCGCGACACGACGTCGATAGACATCGAAGGTGTAGGACACAGACTGGAAGGTGTAGAAGGAAATTCCGACCGGCAACACCAGCCCCAGCGACCACGGGTCGAGATGCACACCGACGCCCGCCAGCAACACTGCGAGGTTGGCGTGCAGGAATGGCCCGTACTTGAACAAGGCCAGAGTGCCGATATTGAGCGCGATGCTCGTCGCCAGCCAGGTACGCCGCGCGCGCGATGATCCGGCGCCATGGATGCGTTGCGCGAGCATCCAATCGAGAATGCTGGCGCCGGCCAATAGCAACGTGAACGCCGGACTCCACGCGCCATAAAACACGTAACTTGCCACCAGCAGCAAATTTTTGCGTGCGCCCCAGCCGCGCGTCAGCGCCGCGCCAGCCAGCACGATCGCAAAGAACAGCAGGAAGGTCAGAGAGTCGAACTGCATTGGGCCGCGGAGGTTAGACGATGCCCTGTCCGGCCGCCAGCATGTTCGTCTGCGGTCACGCCGTTCACGCGGCGTCGATTGACCACTCCCGGCGTAGCCATTACCTTGTCACATCTTTTTATCGCGATATAACGATAAACATGGATCTGACTGACCTTTCCAGCCTATTCCGGACTCTGTCCGATGCGACTCGCGTGCGCCTGTTGGTGTTGCTCGAAGCCGAAGAATTGACCGTTGCCGAACTCGCCTCGATCACCCAGTTGGCGCAGCCACGAGTGTCAACGCATCTGGCCAAGCTCAAGGAACTCGACTTGGTGCGCGATCGCCGCGCCGGTGTCTCGGCCTACTATCGTTTCAATGGCGAACTTGACGACAAGCACGCGTTACTTTGGCGCACCATGCGCCATGGCATCGACGATGCCCTGCTCGACGACGATGCGCGCCGTCTGCCGACGGTGCTGGCAACGCGCGCCAAGTCCGAAGGTTGGGCCGATACCGTGGCCGGCGATATGGAACGCCACTATTCACCGGGCCGCACTTGGGAAGCGCTGGCGCGTGGCGCAATGCATCTGGTCGAACTCGGTGATGTACTCGATGTCGCATCAGGTGATGGCGTGCTCGCCGAATTACTCGCGCCACACGCTAAATCGATTCTCTGCGTCGATTCGAACGAGCGCACGATCAGTGCTGCGCGTGATCGCCTCAGACCACTCAAGCAAGTACGCGTCGAGCACGGCGACATGCACGCGCTGGCATTGGCCGATGCAAAATTCGATCTCGTTCTGCTGATGCATGCACTGACGTATTCCGAGCAACCCGCGCTGGCCGTGCGCGAGGCGGCACGCGTGCTGCGTCCGGGTGGACGGCTGCTGGCGTTGACACTGAACCGGCACGCGCACAAGGCTGTGGCCGAGGAATTTGATCATTGCAATCTCGGCTTTACCGTCGATGAGTTGAAGAAACTGGCGAAGAAGGCCGGCCTCGATGTGATCGATTGCGAAGTCAGTTCACGCGAGAAGCGTGCACCGAACTTCGAAGTGCTTACCCTGCTGGCGCGCAAGCCATGAGCGCACTGCCTTGGCTGAACCCAACACGCGTTGCCGCACTCGAGACGGCGCTGAACGAGCGCATTTTGATCCTCGACGGCGCGATGGGCACGATGCTGCAGCGCGCCCAACTCGACGAGGAAGGTTTTCGTGGCGAGCGCTTCGTCGTTGGCAGCAGTTGTGGCCCCGGCTGCGCACATTTTGGTCCGCATGAACATGCCGAGAAGGACCTGAAAGGCAACAACGACCTGCTGTCGCTGACCCAGCCACAGTTGATCCGCGACGTGCACCGTCAGTATCTCGAAGCCGGCGCTGACCTGATCGAGACCAACACCTTCAACTCAACCGCAGTGTCGCAGGCAGATTACGCCCTCGAGCGCGTCGTCTACGAACTGAACCGCGAAGGTGCGCGTTTGGCGCACATCGAATGCGCCGCGATGGAGGCAATGACGCCGGAGCAACCACGTTTCGTGATCGGCGTACTCGGCCCGACTTCGCGCACGGCGTCGCTGTCGCCGGACGTCAATAATCCAGGGTTCCGCAATATTTATTTCGACGGACTGGTCGCGACCTATCGCGAGGCCGCCGATGGTCTGATCGACGGCGGCGCAGACGCGATCATGGTCGAGACCATCTTCGACACCTTGAACGCCAAAGCGGCACTGTTCGCACTCGATGAAGTCTTCGCAGCGCGCGGCACGCGCCTGCCGGTGATGATCTCTGGAACCATTACCGACCGCTCCGGACGGACACTCTCGGGCCAAACGGCGGAAGCGTTCTGGTATTCACTGCGCCACGCCAAACCGTTGTCGATCGGCTTCAACTGTGCGCTTGGTGCCAAAGATCTGCGCGTGCATCTCGATGTGCTCTCGGAGATTGCCGATACCTTTGTCAGCTGCCATCCAAACGCTGGTCTGCCGAACGCTTTTGGTGGCTACGATGAAACACCGGAAGATATGGCCGCCGTGCTTGGCGAGTTTGCACAAGCCGGCCTGCTGAATATCGTCGGCGGCTGCTGCGGCACCACACCCGAGCACATCGCCGCGATTGCTGCTGCCGTGCGTGGCAGCGTACCCCGCGCACGCGCGACACCCGCTGCGTATACGCGGCTCGCTGGCCTCGAACCGTTCGTGATCACGCCGACGACGAACTTCGTCAATGTCGGCGAGCGCACCAATGTCACCGGCTCGGCGCAATTCCGCAAACTGATCAAGGAAGACCGCTACGACGAGGCGCTGGTGGTTGCGCGTCAGCAAGTCGAGAGCGGTGCCCAAGTCATCGATATCAACATGGACGAAGGCCTGCTCGACGCCGTCGCGGCAATGCAGCGATTCCTTTTCCTGATTGCGTCGGAACCGGACATTGCACGTGTGCCGGTAATGATCGACTCATCGAAGTGGGAGGTCATCGAGGCAGGCCTTAAATGCGTGCAGGGAAAAGCCATCGTCAACTCGATCTCGCTGAAGGAAGGCGAGGCCGCATTTCTGGCGCAGGCCCGCAAGGTTCAGCGTTACGGCGCCGCCGTCGTGGTGATGGCCTTCGATGAAACCGGGCAGGCCGATACCATGCAGCGCAAGGTCGAGATCCTGACGCGCGCTCATGACTTGTTGGTGAACGAAGTCGGCTTCGCATCCGAAGACATCATCTTCGACCCCAACGTGTTCGCAATCGCTACCGGCATCGACGAGCACAATGCGTATGGCATCGACTTCATCGAAGCCACGCGCGCGTTGAAGCAGCGCTTCCCGCTCGCGCATGTGTCGGGCGGCGTCTCCAACGTCAGCTTTTCGTTCCGTGGCAACAACCTCGTGCGCGAAGCCATCCATGCCGTGTTCCTTTACCACGCAATCGCCGCCGGCATGGACATGGGCATCGTCAATGCCGGTGCCTTGCCGATCTACGATGACCTCGAACCCGATTTACGCGAGCGCGTCGAAGATGTGGTGATGAATCGTCGCAGCGACGGTACTGAACGCCTGATCGAAGCCGCCGAACGCTACAAAGGCAAGAAAGGCGATGTCGCCGACAACAGCGCTGCGCTCGCGTGGCGCGAGCATTCGGTCGGTGAGCGTCTCAAGCACGCACTGGTCCATGGCATCGACGCCTATGTCGAAGCCGATACTGAAGAAGCCAGGCTCGCCTCGACGCGTCCACTCGATGTGATCGAAGGTCCGCTAATGGCTGGTATGAATGTGGTCGGCGACCTGTTCGGCGCCGGCAAAATGTTCCTGCCGCAAGTAGTGAAGTCAGCGCGCGTCATGAAGCGCGCGGTCGCGCATCTGATCCCATTCATTGAAGAAGAAAAACGCCGCAGCGGGCAAGTACATCGTTCAAATGGCAAGATCGTGCTGGCAACAGTGAAGGGTGACGTTCACGACATCGGCAAGAACATCGTCGGCGTTGTACTCCGCTGCAACAACTTCGAGGTCATTGACCTCGGCGTCATGGTCGCCGCACAGAACATTCTCAACGCCGCACGCGCCGAGAAAGCCGACATCATCGGACTGTCCGGACTGATCACGCCGTCACTGGACGAAATGGCGCACGTCGCCAAGGAAATGAAGCGGCAAGGCTTTACCGAACCGCTACTGATCGGCGGCGCCACCACGTCGCGGGCACACACGGCGCTGAAGATCGCACCGCATCTGACGACACCGGTGGCGTGGGTCAGGACGCCTCGCGTGCAGTCGGCGTCGCACAATCACTGATGAGCGCAGACCTGCGCGCCGACTTCGTCGCGAAGATCAACGCCGACTACGCTGATGTGCGCGCCCGTCATGCGAATCGTGGCGATGCAAAACGACTGGTGTCACTCGATGCCGCACGCCGTCAGGCCTTTCGCGCCGGCGAACACGTGCCGATTGCACCGAAACATCCGGGCATCACCGCATTCGATCATTGGTCACTGGCCGATCTCCTGCCCTACATCGACTGGACGCCGTTCTTCTCGACTTGGGAACTCGCCGGCCGTTATCCGGCGATCCTCGACGATGCCATCGTCGGGATCGAAGCACGCAAACTGTTCGCGGATGCGCGCACCATGCTCGACACGATCGTGCGCGAACGCTGGTTGCAAGCCAAAGCGGTGGTCGGGATTTGGCCGGCGCAACGACTGGGTGATGATGTCGTCGTCGACGGCAAGACCACCCTGCACTTCCTGCGTCAGCAGGTCGACAAGCCATTCGAGCGGCCAGACTTCTGTCTGGCCGATTTCATCCATGATGAAAGCGGGCCACAAGACTGGATCGGCGGCTTCGCGGTAACTGCCGGCATCGGCATCGAAGCGCATGTTGCGCGCTTCGAAGCGCAGCTTGATGACTACAACGCAATCTTGCTCAAGGCGTTGGCCGACCGTCTCGCGGAAGCGCTGGCGGAAGCGCTGCATCACAAAGTACGCCGCGAACTTTGGGGCTATGCCACCGGCGAGTCACTCGACAACGACGCGCTGATCGCCGAGCGATATGACGGTATCCGTCCCGCGCCCGGATATCCGGCCTGCCCGGATCACACTGAGAAAGGCACGCTGTTCCGACTCCTTGATGCAGAACACCATGCCGGCGTCACGCTGACCGAAAACTTCGCGATGTATCCGACGGCGGCGGTCAGCGGCTACTACTTCGCGCATCCGCAGAGTCAATATTTCGTCGTTGGTCGCGTCTCGAAGGAACAAGTCGAAGGCTACGCCCGCCGCAAGGGCTGGACACTCGCACAAGCGGAACGCTGGCTCGCTCCGAACCTAGACTACGATCCCGAATAGACCACGCTTACTCGAAGCCATCGCGGAAGATTGCGTAGAGCACGCTTTCCTCGATGGCGACAAACACGTCGGGGCTGCTATTGCCATCGCCTGGATCGAGATTCGATGCATCAGTATCGAACGCAACGACATCGCCATGATCACTGAGGTCGGTCAGGTTCCCCGACACGCCATTGCCATCGGCATTCATCGGCGTGCTGCTGAGCCGGAAGAATGCGCCATCGTTGCCACGGCGAAACCATGCCTGCTGCTGGATTCCGCCCAGACTGCTCGAACATTGCATCACGATGTCGGCATCATCGCTGACCTGTGGTTCTTGGCAAAAGGTCGTCGCAGGGGGCGCGGCGATGCTGCTTGTCGTTGCAAGTTGAAGGTCGCGCAGGAATATGCGACTGGTGCCGATGCCGGTTCCAGTCTGAAACGAGCGGAACACCACATAACGCGCATTCGATGAGATCGCGGCCTGATCAGATGAGGCCGCAAACGGCGCGCCACTGCTAAATTTGCTGATCAAGTTCGTGGTTCCCGCGGTGCGATCGCGAATGAACACGTCTTCGAGATTGCCTGGATTCGCGCCGTCGATCGCCGCGTCAGCAGCGAACACGACGTAGCGTCCAGCAGTCGATACGGCATTGTTGGTCAGCGCACGGCTGTAACCTGTAATCTGCGCCTCGTTCGAATCAACGCTGACTCGCTCGGTCGGACCGAGCAGACCGCCATCTACGTCGACGATGAAAATGTCCGGCGCGTTGTTGTTGTCGTTCGCAATCAGGTTTTCGGCGTCAGACCAGAATGCAACGAAGCGTCCATCGGCCGAAGTCGATGCATTTCGGGAAGCACCGTTCGGCGTCGTGCCGCCGACGCCGCGGCTGACCAAAGTCGTATCGAACCCGATTTCATCTTGTGGCAACGAAATCTGGTAACTGACGTAGACATCGCTGAAGCCGCTCTGATTGCCACCAAGATTGGTCGCCAGCGTCTCGAACGCGAAAACGCTGCCAGCATGCGACGACGAAGGCGCGAAACTGTTGCCATTGCCGAGCCCCTGCATCGCCAGCACCAGCGACAACGCCGGCGGCGTCGCGCCCGACAGGTCGGCACGGTAGACGTTGAACGCGCCGTTCGCGATGACGCCAAGGTTGTTCGACGTGGACACGAAAAAAATGAACCGGCCGTCACCGGATACCGACGGATCGCGAGTGCCTGCCACCGGCTCCGCACTCGTCACTGGATTCAGGATCCGCCCGGAAAGCACTGGGTCGGCTGCCGCCGAATGCAAACCACCGAACAACACCAGACCCACACACACCGAAATAAGCTGCCGCATCATCGTCGCCCTCTTGCCGTTGTGTATGGCAATACGCAAGTTCACTGCGGCGCTTGTCATCGGCCATCACAACGGGAGAAGCGAAGGTAGACAGCCTACTCCCCGGTTTGCAACCGCCATAACGCAGCGTAGGTGCCGTTCGCAGCGACCAGTTCGTCGTGACTGCCGGACTCAAGCAGACGGCCGTGTTCGATGACGTGAATGCGGTCCGCGTGGCGAACGGTGGATAGGCGATGGGCAACGACAATGGTGGTGCGGCCCTTGGAAACGCGGGCGAGTGAGCGTTGGATCGCGGCTTCGGTTTCGTTGTCGACGGCCGATGTCGCCTCGTCCAGAATCAGAATGGCGGGGTCGCGATAGAGCGCGCGCGCGAGTGCGACGCGTTGACGTTGCCCACCAGATAGGTTGGCACCGCGCTCACCAACGGCGCTGTCGTAACCATTCGGCAAGGCCACAATGAAGTCGTGTGCTTCGGCAGCGCGCGCAGCGGCATCGATGCGCGTGCGATCAGGCGCGCGTTCGCCGTAAGCGATGTTGTCGGCGACGCTGCCATCGGTCAGAAACGGTTCCTGCGCGACGTAGCCGATGCGCCGGCGCAGTGCGATGGGATCGATTGCAGCGACATCCTCGCCGTCAAGCAAGATACGCCCCGCGCTCGAATCATGGAAACGCAGCAGCAGTTTCAGCAGCGTGCTCTTGCCACTGCCGGTACCACCGACCAGCGCGACGGTCTGCCCAGCAGGGATATCGAAGCTGATGTCGGTAAGCGTCGGCGTCTCGGCATAGGCAAAGCCGATACGTTCGAAGCGCAGCCCACCTTGTGGGCGCGATACCAATGCCTGAGTACCGCGCAGGGGCGTCGGCGTCGCCAGCAGATCCATCACACGATTGACCGAAGCCATCGCGCGTTGGTAAAGATCGGTCATGTCGGCAAGGCGCGTCAGCGGCCATAACAAGCGCTGCGTCAGATACACCAGCGCCGAATAGCTGCCGACGCCGATCTTCCCGGCCAACGCGAGATGGCCGCCATAAAGCAACGTCGCGATGAAGCCGGCAAGAATCGCCATACGAATCACCGGCGTGATCGCGGCACTGAAGCGGATCGCCTCGGTGTTGCGCGTACGGAACTGGTCAGACGCGATACGCACGTGTTCGCGCTCGAAGTCTTCCGCCGTGTAGGCCTGAATTGTCGCCATCCCAGCAAGATTGTTGTTGAGGCGATTTGACACGACCGCTGCCGCATCGCGCGCCGCGACATAACGCGGATACAACCGCCGCTGGAACCAGAACGCACCGAACAGGATCATCGGAATTGGCAGCAGGGCCAGCACCGCGAGATCACTGGTAATGACGAAGAACACGGCACCGACCATCAGGCTGGAACAAAACACTTGGATGAGGTCGTTGGCGCCAGTATTCAGGAAGCGTTCGATCTGATTGACGTCTTCGTTCATCAACGCCATCAGCTTGCCGCTACGTTGGCGCGCGATGAAGTCTGGCGGCAATTTCTGCACGTGCGCATAGGCTGCTTGGCGCAATTCGTGCTGCAGGTCCTGCGCCAGTCCGCGCCACTTCAACGCATACAGGTATTCGAACACCGATTCACACACCCAGATCGATATGGTCAGTGCGGTCAGCCACAGCAACTGCGTCATCGGCTCGGCGATGCCGAATCCCGCCAGAAAACTCTGCTTCTGGTTAACGACGACATCGACGGCGACACCGATCAGCAACTCGGGCAACACGTCAAAGAACTTGTTGAGCGCCGAATACACCGACGCCAAAACCGCCGTACGGCGATACGGTCGCGCAAACGCGAACAGTCGAGATAGTGGATGCACCTTCACGGGCTCCTCGCCCAGGTAGTGACTAGGGTGCATGTTGACGCAATCACGTCCGCATCTCGAACAGCGCAGGGTCGTGTGACGTGAACAGTCTTGCCGCGGCCTGGCGCTGAACGCAGCCAGGCGCGGCACTCATACCGTTACTTCGAATGCGAGACCATGTAGTCAATTGCGGCCTTCACTTCATCGTCGCTCAGGGTCAAGAAACCACCCTTGGGCGGCATCATGCCTTTCTTGCCGGTGAAGCCTTTGATGGCATGTTCCAGCAACAGCGCATCTCCCTGCGCAACGCGCGGGCCCCAGTCGGCGGCATCGCCCACTTTGGGCGCACCGGCGATACCGGCGCCATGGCAGGCGGTACAGGCCTTCTTGAACACGGCTTCGCCATCGGCAACGGCGACAGCAACATCGGTAGTGGCAGCATCCGCTGCTGGCGCAACGGCCGAATCGGCAGCACTGTCGTCACTGGTCGCGATTGCTGGGTCGGCGGCTGGCGGCGTTGCCGCCACGCTGGGCGCCGGTGCGTTCACCTCGGGCGGTAACGGCGCTGGATCCTGCGGTTTGCAACCGGCCAGAGACAATGCGAACAGGATCGGTACGATGTATTGCTTCATGAGCGTTCCCCTTGGTTGGTTGAATTGGAATCCGCATCGGTCGCTTCAGCACCGGTGCGAAAACCCGGCACGAACGCGTCCGAAAAGCAGGCATTTTCATCGAGTCCCTGTGCCAGTAATGCTGGCACGGCATGCTCGACCATACGCACCGAACCGCAGACATAGACGTCATGGCCACGCAGGTCTGGAAAGTCGGCGAGCAATGCTTCATGTACCAGCCCGGTGCGCCCGGACCAGGTGGCCGCAGTATCGGGTTCGGATACCACCGGCACGAAGTGGAAGTTGGCGTGTTCACGTGCCCAAGCTTCCGCTTGCGACCGCATGTACAGGTCTTGTTGCTGACGCACGCCCCAATACAACCACATCGCCCGCGGCACACCGCGATGGAAGGCGTCCTCAATGATACTTTTGACTGGCGCTAAGCCAGTCGCACCAGAAATAAACAGGATGGGATGCTGACCGGCGTGCAGGGTGAAGCGGCCAACAGGACCCTCGAAACGGATGGTATCGCCCACTTGCATCGTTTCGAATACCGCGGTGGTGAAGCGACCACCTGGCACTCGCCGCACGTGCAACTCGATCAGCGCATTGTCGTGCGGCGGATTAGCAAACGAGAACGCCCGCTTCTGACCATCATCAAGCAAAATATTGATGTATTGCCCGGCCGCGAACGGCAGCCTCTCGCCGTCCGGCAGCAGCAGGTGCACACGCATCA
This sequence comes from Rhodanobacteraceae bacterium, assembly GCA_016708465.1. Lineage (GTDB taxonomy): Bacteria > Pseudomonadota > Gammaproteobacteria > Xanthomonadales > Ahniellaceae > JADKHK01. Next base: position 447,174 of record JADJFT010000004.1, on the reverse strand, counting down.
AGTCATCGCCCAAGCGCTGCATGCGCTCAACCCGTGCGCTATGCACAGGCGTCTCGGCGACACCGACCAATAGCGACGCAACCGCCACTTCCAGTTCCACATCTTCGAGCGGTGTCGCTACGCACATCAGCGCCTTACCGGCGCCGCGCATGGCTTCAGTCAACACGCCAGGCTGATACGCGCCATGATCGATCCGCCCATTCAACACAGTGCATTCGCAGACGCCACAGCCACCGTTGCGACAGTCATACGGCAACGCCAGCCCTGCGCGCAGGCCGGCATCGAGCAAGGTCTCGCCGGGCCGCGCCGATACATGCACGGCACCGGGATGAAACGCGAGTTGGAATTCCTGTTGCGGCGCACCCTGACGGCGCCAGCGCAACCACGGCAAGACAAGCAACAAAATGGTGCCGCTACCCACCACCCACCACGCCGACCGTGGTGACGTACTTTCCATCAGCGGCAATACCGGCAGGAAGAACCAATCGAGGCGAACGACATCGATGGCGCGCATCAGATCGGCCATACCACCTTGAGTCACCACCGGCAGCAGGATGGCCAGCGCCAAGAACGTCGCCAGCAGGCTCAACGCGATCGGTCGCGGCGGCTGTGTCGCCGCTTTCGGAACCCGCTGCACGTGCACCCACATCACCAGCAAGATGATCAGTGACACACCGATATGGATGAATGCCAGCAGCGAGAAGAAGCGGTCGGTCATGCTCGCTGGATAGATGAAATTGCGCATGATGGTTGCGCCAAATAGCGGGATCGAGCTCATCCATTCGAACGACTGCACAGTGACGTATTGGGCGTAGCGATCCCACGGCAGCATGTAGCCATTGATACCGACGATATAGACCAGCCAAATCAAGCCGACACCGGACACCCAGGAAAACCAGCGGAATCCGCGTAGACGATCGAAGGCGAAGCAGCGCACCATGTGCAGCAGCATGGTCAGCACCATCGCATCGGAGGCATAGCGATGGATGCTGCGCAGAATGCCACCGGCAAACCACTGGCGATGGGTAATCGCCTCAACTGATGGATACGCTGCCGAAACCGCAGTGTCGAAGAACGCGTAGAGATAAGTTCCAGTGACTGCAACGACCCAAAACAGGAAGAACGTCGTTGCACCAAGGTGATACAGCGGGTTGAAGCGATCACCGAAGGCCGAGTTGAACACGCCCTCCACCGCCATGAAGATACGCCGCAAAACGCGTTGTAACAAACCGATCATGCCTGATCTCCCGGCGTCGACTGCACCCGCATGGCGCGCAGAACGACGACCACGAACAATAATCCACCGATGATGGCGACTAGGCCACCCAATCCCATGAGACCCATGCCGGCAATCTCGGATGGCGTACGTAACACTTGTTCGGCACCGGCAACTTTGCGTTGCACGCCGTAGCCACCTGACCACACCAGACCGAGGATATGCAGTGCCTGACCGGTCGCATAAAACGTCGGTTGAATGCGTGCCAATCGTGACTCGGGCGCGGCATAACCGAGGCGCGGTAACAAGAAATAGACCAGACCCATCAACGCCAATGTCACGCCGACGATACTGCCGTGATAGTGCGCGGGGATGCGCACATTGTTGCCGGCGATGATGACGCCGATGATGCCACCGAGCGCGAAAATCGCCATTGACGACCACAAGGCGGCGCGCAATGGCCGTTGCGCAGCCGACAACGAACGCTGTGGCAGCATCGCCAAGATCACCGCAATCATGACCGGTGCAATCGCCAAGCCGCCACCGATGCGCATCGCCCACGTATGCAGATTGCGATGCTCAACCGAGGCAATGTCGTATGCGAGGTAGGCATAAGGCGTCACGAACACGCTTGCCAGCGCCAGCACGAACATCAGCACAACCAGTCGCGGGCTGAGCATCACGCGGCCACCACAGGCACCGGCCAACCACAACCAGCCGAGCAACATCAGGATGGTCCAGCTGAACTGCAATGCATGTCCGCCGCCCCAGAACAGCACTTCGTAGTACGCCTTGCCACTCAAGGTTTCCGGCATCGCGACCCACGACCACGCAAATGCGATCAATGCCACAGCCATCGCCACGGCGCTGGCATTGCTGCCGAACTGCACTGCGCCTAAGGCCGCTGGCGATCGTCCTGGCTGCGGTGCTGCAAGCATCGACTGCACCACCAACAACATGCTGCCGAGCCCAAAGATCACCAAAGCGGTCATGAACACATGTCCGTCGAGCACCGGAATGTAGTTGGCCATCAACGCTTCGCTACTACCGGAAAAAGGTGCGATCAGCATGCCCAGCGTACCCAGCGCGCACAGCACCAGTGATAGCCGTGCCAGCGGCAAAGCAACGCTACGCGCGTTCAAACTCCAGATCATGCCGGCCATCGCGACAAACCAAACGAGCACCGACAAATCGACGTGCACGACGAGCGCCAGCCGGAAGAAATCGGCGACCGGAAACAAGCTTTGCAGTCCGGGCGTACGCGACACCACCAACAAGATCGCAAACAGGCCGGAACCGATCAACGCAGCCATGCCGAGCCATAACCACGCGCGCGCAAGACGGCGCTGGTCGGCGACGATTTCTGGCGGCAGGTAGATCGTACCCGGCTCGGCAAGACTGTCAGGAAATGACAGTTCGGGTGAGGAAGCCTTCATTCGATGGTGATCCCACCACGCTCGGCCGAGAAATCAACGACGCGCACCTGCAGCGGTGCGAACTGCACGATCTCATCGCGCACGACGTCAAAACCGGTTGGACGCGCGCTGTCACGGAATCGCACCTGCATGCGATGGGTGCCCGCGGGAAACGGAATGCTGCGATAGACGCTCGCCGGGCCATCGCGGGACAAGCCCACGGGTGGTGCTGTCCCGCTGTAAACCATGCGACCGTCGAGGTCGACTTCGATCGTGACCGGCGCTCGTTCGCGCGGACAACGCATCGGCGCACGCATGTTCGGCGGCAACTTCGCCAGCTCTTCCGGACTCTGCTCGACGCAGGCAGCAAGGCGCTGGCCATGATGCAGGAAACTGATCTTTAGCAGCGCCTGGTCTGGTTGCAGCGGTTGGTATGGCGGCCATTGTGAGCACAGGGCAATCACGCCGGCAAAGGCCGCGTAGAGAACCGCCTGTGCAGACCAGCGGAAGAAAGAAATACTCATTTGGAACTCCCGCGCACATCCAAGCGTCGACGTAACGCTGCGAGCGCAGTGCGCAGCGGAGTCAAATTATAGCCGGCACAAGCCACGAGTTCCCATCGTGTCTCCTCGACTGAGCTACGCAATACCGGGGCACGAATGCCAGCGAGTCGTTCAGCGGTCCATCGTTCACCGAGCCGGAACGCACATCCGGACTCCGGACACGTGCAGACCAATACCCCGCTAGCGCCATCACGCAACGCATACTCGACAAAAGAAGGCGGCAACTGACCGGTACAGGTGAAACTGAACGCAGCGACATCATCGCTGTCTACTTCGCGCACTGCGGCACTTTGATCGCAGCCGAACACGACAATGCGTATCGGTGCCGTCATTGCTGCCAGTCGTTCGCGCATGGCACGGCGCAGATCGTCGATCGGTTGCTGCGGCAAGTCGATGCCGGTCACCAAGGTCGCCATCGACCGGAATGGCGTTGACGATGGGCATGAACCGACACAGATGCCGCACGATGCACAGGCGTCAGCGTCGACTTCGGCCAACGCAAAGCCACGTCGTTGCGGGTGCGGCACCATCGTGATCGCATCGTACGGACAATCGGCGACGCAACGACGGCAGCCGCTGCAGTGCATCGGGTGAACTTCCGCAACCGCGGCACGCGCGGAACCGCGCCAAAACGGCAACGCCAATAGCAACAGCATGACCCCGATTACCAGCACCGATACCGCGGTGGCCGATGTCGCCGAGACCAGCGGATGCACGAACAACAAGATCCAGTCGATGGCCAGCGCGGCTGGCACCGTTGCCAGATTCGCCGGGGATGACTCATGACCGGCGCCACAGCAGCCATCGCCAGCAACATCACCAGCAGCACCAGCAGCATAGGCCTTGGCGGCCAGACTTTGACTTGCGCCAGACGCCGAAGGTGGAACCAAAGCCCGAACACCAACAGCAGCGGCACGCCGATATGGACGAAAACGAACAGCGAAAACAGACGATCGCTGACCGCAGCAGGATCGAGAAAATTACGTGATAAAACCGATCCGAACAGCGGCCATCCATCCATCCATTCGGCGCTCGAGATCGCGGAGTACTGACCGAGTTGATCCCAATTCAACCAAAAACCGCCGATCGCACTGACCGCCACCAACGGCAACAGCGCTACCCCAGTCAGCCAACTCGATGTTGCAAAGGCACGAAAGCGACCCAACACCCATTCACGCAACAAGTGGGCAAGCGTGACCAACGCGAACATATCGGCCGCGTAACGATGCACGCTGCGCATAACGCCGCCAAGCCACCATTGCTGGCGCGACAAGTCATCGATCGAGCGATAGGCACCGTCGACCGAGGTATCGATCACGGCATATAGATAGACCCCGGTGGCCACCAGTATCCAGAACAACAGGAACGCCAGCGAACCGAGGTGGCGTAATGGATTCAGAGCGGGCGACACCAAGTCAAAACGATCTTCCAGAGCACGCCACCACTTCGGGAATGAAACACCCCGGACCACCGTTCCGGTCATGTCACGCGACCTTGTACACGCCGCCGTGCCTGCCGTTGCGACCACCATTCGTTGATCCCGAACCAAAGCATCGCGATGAAGAACGTAATCCCACCCGCGACCTGCAGCACCAGCGTGTAGTCGGCCTTGTACTTGCCCGTCGTCGGATCGTAGACCGAACAAAAAATTCGCACGCGTTCGACAAAGTCGAGGGCATTATGGGTCTCGTCGAGCAACATGCCGCGTAACAAGCGACGGATTGGTTCGCCGAGGACTTCGGCGCTGAAATCGCCATAGATCTGGCTACGAATCACGCCTTGAGCATCGAGCAGGGACACCTGCACGGTATGGTCAAATCCGGCAGGACTGGGGCGAAAACGAAAACCAAAGGCGTCAGTCAGCGCCGCCACATCCTCTTGGCGCGGACTGAGGAAGTCCCAGTTCGGTTCCTTGATGCGCAGTTGCCCGGCAAATATCTTCATCGCCAAGGGCGAGTCCTGCGGCTGATTGAAGCCGATACTCAGCACATTGAATTGGTTGGGGCCGAACCGATCGCGCATGGCGCGCACCGCTGTTTGAAGATCGCGGGTGCTGGTCGGACAAACCTGAAAACAGCCGGTGAACACGAAATTGACGATCAGTGGTTTGCCACGATAACGCGACAACGACACTTCCTGGCCGTCACGGTCACGTAGAACGAAATCACCGGGTGTGCCGCCCACGCGCGCGCGACTGAACGCAAACGCCTCGTCGAGATCAAGCACCGTCCTCGGCGCCGCCCAGGAATCAGTGACGAACAGCGCCAGCAGCAACGCAGCGATCAGAGGTGCAATGTGCCGGGGCCATCCTCTGGCAGCGTGACCTTCGGGAGCATCATCCATGGCCAATCACTCAGACCAGCACCCGATCGAGGCAGGCCGCGACCAGCAGCAATGACAACTGCACCAAGGACGCAAAAAAGCTGCGCATCGCTGGCGCACGTTCCGGTCGACGCACCAGACGCACCGCGCAGGCGATGAAGTACAGACCGCCAGCGAGCGCGCCGATGAAATAGACCGATCCGAGCCCAAATGCCGCGGGCAGCAAAGACGCTAGTGTCAACAACACGGTACCGACTAAGACGGCGCGTGCGGCACGTTCTGCACCGACCACGACCGGCAACATCGGCACCCCCGCATCGGCATATTCCTGGCGATTTGCAATCGCCAGACTCCAGAAATGCGGCGGCGTCCAGAGGAACAGGACCAGCGCAAGCAAGAGCGGTATCGGCGCATCGAACGGTGCCACGGCAGCACCACCCGCCAATACCGCAAAGCTGCCAGCCAAACCGCCGATCACGATATTCATCGGCGTGCGCCGCTTCAACCAGACGGTATAGACGACACCATAAAACAAGGCACCAAGGAGCACGTAACCGGCCGCGAGCGGATTGACGAACCGCCATGCGGCAGCGACCGAGAGAATCAGCATCGTCGCCATCAACAGCAGCCACCAGCGTGAGTGCGGCAACGCACCGGTCACGAAGGCGCGTCGGCGCGTGCGTGCCATACGATGGTCCTCGTCGGCCTCAAAGTATTGATTGAACATGCCGGCACTGGCCGACGCGACCAGCACCGACAGCGCCAGCACCGCAGTAACGGCGAATCCGGGCAACGGTGCCGGAGTAACCACCATGCCGACCAGCGCGGTCAGCATGATCATCACGCCGATGCGCAGCTTCATCAGACCAAGCACATCGTGCAGCAGAGATACCAGCGAACGCGCGTGGGTGACTGGCACCGTGTTCATCGACGACCTCCGTTGATTGGCGCGGCCGTGCCGACCACCTTGCGCGACCGGGACCACGCTGGGCCCGGCATGGTCGCCGGACCCAAACGCTTTTACTCAGCTCAGACCCCACAACTGCGACAGATACTTCCAGTTGATGAAGTAGTACAGGATGAAAGCAGCAAGGAAAATCAGCGCGAGCACGAAGCTTCCCGGCGCGACCAAGCCACTCGAACCATAGGTTTGCACGGCAGCAGCGGGCGCTGTTGGCGGGACCGGCGTCGGCCGATCCGACACAGTTCCGATATCGAGTTTCTTACCCCATAGCAGCGAACCGACGGTGACGTAGATGTAGATCGCGCCACCGGTAATTGCAGCGATACCGAACACACCGACCAAGCCCATCATCATGTAAGCCGCCCCCGGCCACTCGTAGGCGAGTGCTGAACCCTGGAAGGCCATATCCCAGTGACGGCGCGAGACACCGAGCGTACCGGCGCCCATCATCACCAGACAGAAACCGTACATCGACAGACCGAACAGGTAGGGCTGCCACTTCGCCAATGTCGGCGCGATCATCTCGCGCTTGAACAGCACCGGAATCAGGAAGTAAGTCAACGCCATAAAGCTGAGTGTGGTGCCGATCACGACGGTGGCGTGGAAATGCCCCGGGACGTAAATCGTGTTGTGGATGATCATGTTCAGCTGTTCGGTACCCATCATCACGCCGGAAATACCGCCGAGGAAGCCGAAGCCGATGATGGAAATGAACACACCAGAGAAACTCGGGTTGCCCCATGGCGCCTTGCGCAACCATTCGAACAGACCCTTGTTATAACCCTTCTGGCGCTGCGCCACTTCCATCGCACCCGGCACGGTCAGGCCGTGAATCATCGAGGCCAGAACGGCGAAATACATGAAGTAACTGGTGTTGACGACCTTCCACTCGGTGCTCATGCCAGGGTCGGCGAGCAGGTGGTGGGCACTCGCGAGCTGCAGGAACACGATGTAGAGCAGGAATGCTCCGCGACTGACTCGCTCCGACATCGGACGTGCGCCGAATACGATCGCCGCAACGGCGTACCAGATCGAGATATGCGTCGCCACGTTGATCTGCTGCGACGAGTGACCAAAGGCCCACCAAATCGTGCGGTACACCAGCGGGTCAACAGCATCAATCACGCCAATCGACAACAGATAGGTTGGCACCAGAATGATCGCACCGGAGACGATGGTGAACACCGCGATGATCGTGGCGGTGATGGCACCGAAGGTCACCAGCGGCACCGAACCCTGATAGGTCTTTTCGGCCTTGGCCACGACCAGCGTGCCGAGGAAGACGAAGCAGGCGATCAATGCACCGACAGCGAACAGAATTAATCCAAGATAGAACGATGGCGCCGCCATCATTGGCACATAGGACGTCATCATCACGCTCGAACCGCCCTGATAGACGGCGATGTTGTTCATCACGCCACCGATGACCATCAAAGCGAATGCTGTCCACGCAATTTTCGGTGTCGCGATGCGACAGCGCAACAGCGTAGACGCGCAGAAGTACAGTACGGCGACCTCGAAGAAGATGATCCAGAAGATCAGCATGTCGATGCCGTGCGCGGTGAGCACCTGATAGAAGGTAGCGGCCTCAAGCCAGTGAATCGAAGGCCAGCGCGTCAATACGACGCCGATCGCGAGGATGCCGCCGATCAGCAGGAATACAACTGCAGCGACAGCGTTGGCCAGCATCAACTTCTCGGCCTGCGATTCGAACTGCAGGCCGGAACGTGGGCAGGTCCGGTAGGTGGTTGCGATGGACATGTCCGGGCTCCTTACTTGACGTAGATGCGACCGACCATCGTGTGATGGCCGATTCCGCAATACTCGTTACATACCACCGAGTAGGTGCCGCTCTGGTTCGGCGTCACCGTCACCACGTGCTCATATCCCGGAACAATCTGAATGTTGATATTCGCTGGCTGCAGCGAGAAGCCGTGGTTGTAGTCCATCGACGTCAGATGCAGGCGGTAGGTCTGGTCTTTTTCCAACTGCAGAATCGGCCAGAAGTTCCACAACCGCGCGATCATGTAGACATCGGCACCGGCCGGCGGCGCGACCACCGGGTAAGCGCCATCGACTTCGGTCCGAACCGTGTATTGGTCGACCATCGCCTGCGCTTTCGCCGTGAACATCTCGGGCGTTGTCTTGTAGGTCTCGGTCGAGAGATTCTGGTTTCCGTACATGTGCCAGTAGATCATCATGAAGAACATCACCATGCACCAAACAAAGGCGATGGTGATCCAGATTCCCTCAACGCGATCGAGCGGATGTTTCCACCAGAGTCGATCAGAAGGTGGTGAGATGGCAGTCATGAATGCAAACCCCCAAGGATGCAGTGACGTGGGACGTAAATGAACCGGCGACGGATCACTTGGCGAGCGGAATGGTCAGGATGTCGTAGACACCCCAAGCTGAGTAAACAACCATCGGCACCATCACGCCGATGAACAGCAGAATGAACGGATTATCCAAGAGCTTCTGAAACGACCACAAGGACCGCGATGTCGAGTGCTCCACGACAATTGATTACCTTGCGCCGAATGGCCTTGCTGTGCATGTTGCTGATCCTTGTGGTGACCACACTGAGTGCGTACATGCGACTGGTGAATTTGGGCCTTGGCTGTGCCGACTGGCCGAGTTGCTACGGCGCGTCTCTGCGTGCAAGCACCAATGCAGTGACCACCCCCGAGGCCGGGATTGCAATTGCGCGAATGCTGCATCGGCTCTCGGCAATGATCGTGCTCGTGCTCGCGCTGACGATGGCCGCAACAGCATTTCTAGCGCGGCCGCGACTTGGTCCGTGAGGGTGGCTCGCAATCGGTCTGATCGTTGCGGCGGTCGGCTTGGCCGTGCTCGGTCGCTACACCGCTGGCGCGAAACAGCCGATCATCGCGATTGGCAATGTGCTTGGCGGCTTCACGATGTTAGCCGTGAGTTTCGCTGCTTGGTTTGGTGCCGCACCGAGCACACGTCGCTCTGGGCTGGCGGTCACACTGATGTTGTTGCTGATCGTGCAAATCGCGGCTGGCGTGTTCGTCAGCGCCGGATATTCGGGCCTGAGTTGCACCGGATTTCCCGCCTGCGGTGTCGCTATCAATTTTTCCTCGACATTACTCGACCCGACGCGGGTGCCACAGTTCGACGCGACCTTGCCAATCCATCCACAGGGTGCGTTCGCCCACATGCTGCATCGAGGGCTCGCGCTACTGGTGACCTTGGCGGCGTTGGCCACAAGTATGTCGGTGTGGCGCAGCGGCGCACGCCGCGCCGCCATCGCGCTCGGCAGTCTGCTCGTGTTGCAGATCATGATCGGGCTGACACTGGTGCACGCGTCGCTGCCGTTCGTCGCGGCGCTGGCACACAATGTTGTCGCGGCGCTGATGCTGCTCGCCGCGAGCGCATGCCTTCGCGTACGTGAACACTCAGAACGCGTCGATGTCGCCTAGCGCACGGATCAGTCGCCGCGCCTTCTTGTTCGGTCGCGTCTCCGGCGCCTGGTAACCGGCACGCTCGTCGCGGCGTCGCGCTGCGGCTGCCTCGCGCCGCACGCCACTCGCGCTCGTCTCAGCGTAAAGCGCCTGCGCGGCAGTGGCCGACCCGCGCTGATTGCGCAGCCCGAGAACACGCACTTCAAAATGCTCATCACCGCGTTGCACGAGCAGCATATCGTCGACCTGAATGGCCTTCGACGCCTTGGCGACCGCTGCACCATTCACAGTGATCTTGCCGGATTCAATGGCCTGTTTGGCAATGCTGCGTGTCTTGAAAAAACGCGCTGCCCAGAGCCAAAGATCGAGCCGGGTGCCGACCACGACAGCCGATGAGGAATGAGTCGCGACGCTTCGCATTCGCGCATTATTACCGACCCACTCTGCCACTTGCGTCGCAATCCATAGCAGTGCATAGTGTGCATACTGATATGCACACTACATTTACACTATCGCAAGCCGACCGCAGGCCGCTGTACCTGCAAATCATGGAGCAAATGAAGCACCGTGTTGCCGTTGGAGACTGGAAGCCCGGCCAGGAGATTCCGTCGATTCGCGCCCTCGCCGTCGATTTGCGCGTCAGCGTGATCACCGTCAAGCGCGCTTACTTGGAACTCGAACACGAGGGCGTCATCGTTTCACGTCAAGGCCGCGGCTCATTCGTCGCCGACAACGTCCGTCTCGGCACGACGCTGCAACAGCAGGAACTCGACACACATCTCGAAGCTGCAACCGCCACCGCCAACCGACTGGGGCTGGATGCGGACGCGCTCACCGCGCGACTCCACGCCGTATGGCGCAAGCACGGGCGCCCGACATGACCGCGGCTGCATTGGCGTTTCGCAACGTATCCAAGCGTTACCCCTTCTTCACTCTTGATGATGCGTCATTCCGATTGGAACAGGGCCAGATCATGGGCTTCGTCGGACCGAATGGCGCCGGCAAGACCACGTCCATCCGAATACTGATGGGCCTGATCCAATCGGATGCCGGCAGCGTCGAACTACTGGGCTGTCCGATCCCCAGCGAGCAGGTGCGTGCGAAGTGGAATGTCGGCCATGTCTCCGATGACATGCGACTGTTTGGCGCAGCGACGCTGGACTGGCACATGGGCTTCGTGAAGTCGATCTACCCAACTTGGGACGCCGGCTATGCGACGACACTGCTGAAGCGTTTCCACCTGCACCAGCAACAATCCATCAAGCACCTGTCGCATGGTGAACGCATCAAAGCGCTGCTGTTGCTCGTTTTGGCGCGCCGGCCACGCTCGCTTGTACTCGATGAGCCGACATCCGGCCTCGACCCGGTAGCGCGCCATGAAGTGCTGGCAGAACTGATGGACTTGCTGCAGGACGGCGAGCGATCGATTCTATTTTCGTCACACAACACGCTCGACGTCGAACAGATTTCCGATCAGATCACCTTCATCGATCGCGGCCGCATCGTCGCGTCGGATGACAAGGAAGTATTTCTCGATCGTTGGCAACGCCTGAGCATCGAACTGTCGCCCGATTGCGCACTACCGGAAGTTGCGGGCGTGGTCGATGTCACCCGCACTGGTCGGATCGCGGTCGTCACCACCAACGACTATCGCCCGGAACTGCCCGTGATCTATGCCCACGCCGGTGCCCAGGTGCGGGATGTTCAACGCATGACCCTAGAAGAAATCTTCGTGGCCAACGTCATGCACAACCGAAAGGAGCGCGGCGAATGAATCGCTCAATCAGCGGCCGTCTGATCGCCAAAGACCTGTATTTGTATCGTTGGCTCATCATCGCGGCGGTGCTGATCGGTACTGCCGCATTGCCGTTGATGCGCCTTGGTCCCGGAGACGGCGTACGCAGCGGCGTCAACCTCGGGATGATCTTGTTCATCACCAACGTGATCGTGCTCGGCATCTTCATCGTCATGTATGGCGTCTTGAAGGAGCGTCAGGACAAGACCTCGCTTTTCATCCTGAGTCTGCCGGTATCACCGATGCAATACACCACTGCCAAGGTCGGCGCTGCGTTGCTTGCGTTCTTGGCGCCGTGGCTGCTGCTGACTGGCGGCACGATCGCACTCATCCTGCTGTCCGATACCGCGCCGGATGGCGGCATTCCATCGTTCGCGGCGATGATGACGTTCTTCCTTTGCAACTTCTGCGTGCTACTGGCGCTGGTTCTGGTCACCACATCAGAGCAGTGGGCAATTGCCGGCATTCTGATCACGAACTTCTCGGTACCGGTATTCCTCAGCATCGTGCTGAATCTTCCCGATATCAGCGCTTTTCGGCGCGCCGAGGCCGCCGTTTGGAGCCCGACGGTACTCGCGATCATTGCGATATCACTCGCTATCGCTGCGTTGTCGCTGACGCTTGCTTACTACGTCCAGTCACGCAGAAAAGATTTCATCTGAGGGAACCCGAATGAATTCGTCCCATCGCCTGCACGCGCTCGACGCCGCGCGTGGCTTCGCATTGCTGCTCGGCATCGTGCTGCACGCCACGATGTCGTTTTTCACCATCATTCCAGCACAAGACGTTTCGCAGAGCACGACGCTGGCGGTGACGTTTTATGTGATCCATCTATTCCGAATGAGCCTGTTCTTTTTGATTGCCGGCTTCTTCGCTCATCTGGCCTTTCATCGTCGCGGACTGCGCGCTTTCATCAAGGATCGCGCGCAGCGCATCGTCGTCCCGATGACGGCAGGATGGCTGCTTCTGGCGCCGCCGACGATTGCTGCGGTGATTTGGGGAATGTCGAAGTCGTTTCCTGATGGACTGCCGCAAGGCATCGACGCGGCAACGTCCGCTCCACAGGGCTTTCCGCTGGTCCATCTATGGTTCTTGTACTACCTGTGTCTGTTCTATGCACTCACGCTCGCATGGCGTGTCGGTGTCGTCGCGCTATTCGACCGCAGCGGCAAGCTGTGTGCACATGTGGATACCCTCGTCACATTCGCGCTGACGCATCGGCTGGCACCGGTCCTGCTTGCCGCCCCGACATTCCTGATCCTGCAAAGCGATGCTGCCTGGCCGGTCTGGTTCGGCATCCACACACCAGACACCGGCTTCCTGCCGCAACTGCCGGCGCTGGTCGCATTCGGTACAGCCTTCGTGTTCGGCTGGCTACTGAATCGACAAGCCGCCTTGCTTGGTGTGCTTGAACGTCAATGGTCGTTCCATCTCGCAATGGCGATTGGCCTCACCGCCGTGTGCTTGGTCATCGTCGGCCCGACACCTAGCGCAACAACACCCACCATCGTTCCAGGTGGCGAGGTGATGCGCTTCCTCTATGCGGGCAGCTATGCGCTCGCCACTTGGCACTGGGTGTTCGGTCTCATCGGTGCCGCGCTGAGATTCTGCGCGAAAGAAAGTGCTGTGCGCCGCTATGTCGCGGACGGGTCGTACTGGATGTATCTCGCGCACATGCCGATCGTGTTCGGCCTTCAGGCAGCAATGATGCAGGTACCGCTGCACTGGACGCTGAAGTTCCCGCTGATCGTCTTGATCACCCTGGTCATTTTGCTCAGCAGCTATCACTACTTGGTGCGGCCGAGCTTCATCGGCGAACTGCTGAATGGCCGCAAGTATCCACGGCATCGCCAGACGACGACCGGAACCGTTCTTGCTGATGCGACAAACCCTGCGCGCAACGACAGCGGCCCGATAGTCGTGGCGCAACTCAGTGATGTCAGCAAACGCTACGGTACCTCCACTGCGCTCGATCACGTCAGCCTTGCCGTCCAGCCTGGTGAACTGCTCGCCGTGCTCGGGCCGAACGGCGCTGGCAAGACGACAGCGATCGGCCTCTGGCTCGGCACCCACGAACCGGATCAAGGCATTGTTCGGCTGATGGGCGCCTCGCCACGCGACGTGCACAGCCGACTCGGTGTCGGCGTGATGTTGCAGGAAGTCCATTTGGCCCCCGAACTGAGTGCGCGCGAACACATCGAACTCACTGCCAGTTACTACCGTGACCCGCTCAGCATCGATGACGCCATTGCACTCGCTGGCATCGCGCCAATCGCACACCAGCGCTATGGCAGGCTCTCGGGCGGACAGAAGCGACAAGTGCAATTCGCTGCCGCAATTTGCGGCCGTCCACAGTTGTTGTTCCTCGATGAACCCACCGTCGGTCTCGACATCGCCGCGCGCGAAACCATGTGGCGGACGATTCGCCGCCTGCGCGATCAAGGCTGCGCCATCGTGCTGACTACCCATTATCTTGAGGAAGCCGAAACACTGTCTGACCGCGTCGTCGTTATGGCGAAAGGTCGTGTGATCGCGCAAGGCAGCGTCACCGAGATGCGCGCTTTGGTCGCTCGCAAGCGGGTCAGTTGCGCCAGCGTGATCGCGGTGGACGACATCAAAAGCTGGACCGGGGTCGTCGATGCCATTCGCGAGAATGACCGCGTGCATGTGACCACCGTGGACGCTGAGACTTTGGTGCGTCGCCTGCTGGCAACGGATCAAGGTTTGAGTCACCTCGAAGTGAAGCAAGCCAGCCTCGCCGACGCATTCACCGAACTGACCCGGGAAGCAGCATGAACAGCAATATCGCTACCACGTCTGCATACATCGACCTCATTCGTACACGCACACCGCTGCCGCTTGGAAGGCTGCTGCGCGCCTATCGGATGGAAGCGAAGTTCGAGATGCTCAGTGCATTGCGCACCGCCAGCTTTGCATTACCTTTCATCATCGTCCCGATTGCGATCTACCTGCTGTTCGGCGTCGTCATCAATGGCGACGTTGACCAGACCAGCGGACTCGGTGCTGGCGTTCACAACTACCTGTTCTCGGGCTTTTCGGCGATGGCGGTGATGATGCCCGGCATCTTCATCGGCGTGATCCTCGCCACTGAACGCGACAGCGGCCTGTTGAACCTGAAGCGCTCGCTACCACAACCGCCTGGGGCGACAATCATCGCAAAAGTGCTGATGTCGATGGGTGTGTCCGCGATTGCACTGACGCTGGTGGTCGTCGCTGCGCTGATTGCAGGGAAGATCACCCTGTCTTCGACACAAGTGGCGACGATCTGGCTGGTGCTGGTCATCGGCGCGATTCCGTTCACCGCGATCGGTTTGCTGATTGGCTCGCTGGTCTCCGCCTCGGCCGCACCCGCCTATGGCAATTTGATCTTCCTGCCGATGCTGTGGCTCTCCGGCCTGTTCATACCGCTGCCGGCTTTCCTCAAGCACTGGGTCGTGATCTGGCCGGCGTTTCACTTGAATCAACTCGCGCTCGGTCTCGCCGGCGTTGAGCAATTCACCTTCATCCCGCCAGCACTCGCTGGTGCGGTACTCGTCGGCGTCACCGTGATCTGCGGCGGTATCGCCATCCGGCGACTCGCACGCGTCGGTTGATGTGCTCGGTGTGTCGTTGGCCAATCAGCACGCTGCTCACTAACCGGCGGCTCGCACGGGCGATCGATCATCCAGCCTATGCTGACTTGCGGCGCAACTTCTGCACCAACGCCACCACGGCAAGCACGACTGCGCCAGTGAGGATGCCGATGACGAGATCAAACATCATGGCGAACAGCGTGCCGAACGACTGAGCGTGGAGCATTTCGCCGACGTGATGCAACGTCGGTACGCCCTCGACCAGAATGTGCCCGCCGACCAGAAACATCGCGGCGGTGCCGGCAATGGATAGGAATTTCATTAACTTCGGTGCGGTCCACAGCAGCAAACGACCGAGGCCGCGACGACACTTCGCCAGCAGTGAACCGCCGACGTGACGTACCCAGCGCAGACCGAGATCATCAAGCTTGACGATGCCACCGACAAGCCCATACACGCCAATGGTCATGATGATGGCGACGCCAATCAACACACCAACCTGTACCGGAAACGTCTTGGCGGCGACGGCACCGAGCGAGATCACGATGATCTCCGCGGACAGGATGAAGTCAGTGCGCACGGCGCCTCTGATCTTGTCTTTTTCCCACTGCACCATATCCACCGTTTCGTTGTTCACGGCCTTCAGCAGGTCGACATGGTGCTGCTCGTGATCCTTGCCGCTATCGAGGAACTTATGGAACAGTTTCTCGACACCCTCGAAACACAGATAGGCGCCGCCAATCATTAGCAGCGGCTTGATCGCCGCCGGCGCCAGTGCGCTGATGATCAATGCTACCGGCACAAGAATCATCTTGTTGACTGCAGACCCTTTCGCGACTGCCCAAACCACCGGCAACTCGCGATCTGCATTCACACCCGCGACCTGTTGCGCATTTAACGCGAGGTCATCGCCGAGTACGCCTGCGGTCTTCTGCGTCGCCACCTTGGTCATCACCGCTACGTCGTCGAGCAGCGTCGCGATGTCGTCGAGCAGGGCGAAGAAACTCGGAGTTGGCATAGTCGTTACCGATGGCGATCAAGACACCGATTCTCGCATTCAGCGACACAAAGCCCAAGATCAGCCCCAAGCATGCAGAACCCACCACGCTCTGCGCAGCGGGTCTGCGCGGCACGATCAGCGAGCGATCAATGCATTCATGCGCTTGACGAATGCTGCGGGGTCATCCAACGCCGCACCTTCGAGCAGTTGCGCCTGTTCCAGCAGCAGCACGGCGATGTCGCGCGCCAAGTCTTCATCGGCTTCGTTCGCAACGCGTTGTACCAGCGCGTGCTGGGCGTTGATCTCCAGTGCTGGTGCCGAGTCGGGGATGTCCTGTCCAGCGGCCTTGAGCATGCGCTTGAGATGCGGCGCCATGTCGTATTCATCGACGACGATGCAGGACGCCGATTCGGTCAGGCGTTTGCTGGCACGCACGTCCTTGACCTTGGCACCAAGCAGCGTCTTGATGCGCTCAACCACCGGTTTGGCGGCTGCGTCCGCCTCCTTTTCTCCGGCTTCATCGACCGCGCCGAGTTTGGACAGGTCGAGTTCGCCCTTGGCGACATTGCGCAGCTTCTTGCCGGCGTACTCATGCAAGTAGCCCATCATCCATTCGTCGATGCGCTCGCCCATCAGCAGTACTTCGACATCACGCGCCTTCAGCGCTTCGATCTGCGGGCTGCCCGCCGCTGCCGCAAAAGTATCGGCAGTGATGTAGTACACCGTATCCTGGCCATCTTTCATGCGCGCGATGTAATCGTCCAGCGACACCGTGGTCGTACTGGCTTCGCCCTTGGTCGACGCGAAACGCAGCAACTTGGCAATGCGTTCACGATTGCCATGGTCTTCGGCCACGCCTTCCTTCAGCACGGCGCCGAAGTTCGACCAGAACGTCGCGAATTTTTCCGGGTGATCCGTCGCCAGCGATTCGATCAAATCCAGCGTGCGCTTGGTCAGACCCGAGCGAATCTGCGCGACCAGTTTATTTTCCTGCAGAATCTCGCGTGAGACATTCAGCGGTAAATCGTCGGAGTCGATGACGCCACGCACGAAGCGTAGATAAGCAGGCAGCAAGTGTTCGCTGGCATCCATGATGAATACGCGGCGGATGTATAGCTTCAGGCCCTTGCGTTCATCGCGGCCAGAAAAGGCCATGTCGTAAGGCGCCTGGGTCGGCAGATAGAGCAAGCTGGTGTAGCTCTGATTGCCTTCGACGCGGTTATGCGTCCACGCCAGTGGTTCGTCGTAGGCATGTGCAGCATGCTTGTAGAACGCGGTGTAGTCCGAGTCCGACAGCTCGCTCTTCGGCCGCGCCCACAAGGCAGAGGCATGATTGATCGTCTCGATCTCGACGTCCGCGGTCTCAGCGTCGTCGTCGTGCTTTTCCTTGGCCATGCGGATCGGAAAAGCGATGTGATCGGAATACTTTCCGACCAGCGAGCGTAACTTCCACGCATCGAGGAACTCGTCTTCCTCTGGCTTCAGATGCAGGGTGATGGTGGTGCCACGGCGCGCTTCGGTCACCGTGTCGAGCGCGTAATCACTGGTGCCGGCCGAGGTCCAGCGCACTGCCGCTTCCGCTGGCAGATCAGCCCGACGCGTCACCAGCGTGACCGAATCAGCGACCACGAAAGTCGAGTAGAACCCGACGCCGAACTGGCCAATCAACTGCGTGTCCTTGCGGGCATCGCCGGTGAGGGCATCGAGGAAGCGGCGGGTACCCGAACGCGCGATTGTGCCGATATTTTCGATCACCTCGTCGCGGCTCATGCCAATGCCGTTGTCACGCAGAGTCAACGTGCGCGCCGTCTTGTCGAACGAAATTTCAACGTGCAGATCGGTGTCTCCCGCCGTCAGCTCGGGCTTGGCGATCGCCTCGAAGCGCAGTTTGTCGAGCGCATCGGACGCGTTCGAGACCAGTTCGCGCAAAAAGATTTCCTTGTGCGAATACAGCGAATGAGTGACCAGTTTGAGAACCTGTTCGACTTCGGCTTCGAAGCGACGGGTTTCGGTGGCGGAGGTGTCGGTGGCAGTCATGGGTAGTTTCCGGTGGTAGCAGGTGCTTGCAGTTCGGGGCAGTTCCGGGCTTTTCAAGCAATAGCTGAGCCTGCTTGACACGTCACAACGCGCTTTGTCGTAAGCACTAGCATCACTGTGAACCGGAGTCCGTCGATGCGTCATGCCGTCTTTTGTCTACTCGCGCTGCTGTCCTCGCCTGTTCTGGCGCAGAATTTGTCGTGGTACGCCGAAGCGCCACGCGCCGGCTTGCAGGATTGGAGCTGGACTACCCACAACCTCGCAGCGACTACGCCGGTGCATGGCGGCACCCATTCGATCAGCATGGAACCGGATAACTGGGGTGGTGTGTATCTGGTCAACGAAGGTGAGAAACATGCATTCCTCACCTACCAATCGCTGAGCATGTGGGTGCACGGTGGCAGCGCCGGTGGCCAGCAGTTGCGCCTCTACCTCACCTACAACGGGCTCAACGTCGCCTCGCTCGACGTCAACGACTACATCGCCGGTGGCACCGTACTGGCGAACCAGTGGCGGCAAGTCAGCATCCCGTTCAACGCGACGACGACGCTGACCCACGGTGCCTTTGACGGGCTAATCGTGATGGACGACAGCGGCAGCAACCAAGGCACCACATATTTGGACGACATCGAGTTCGTCGCGCGCGCTACGCCACTGGCGGCGAGCCCATTGTCGGTGTCGGTGAATCTCGCTGGCCTGCGCCGATCGGTGTCGCCGGAGATCTACGGCGTCAATTTTGGCGACGATAGCCAACACATCGAATTGCGCTATCCGCTGCGCCGATCCGGCGGCAACAGCACCACGCGCTATAACTGGCAGTCGGATTCGCACAACACCGCGTTCGACTATTTCTATCAAAACATCGCTGATGGATCGGGTACCGGACTACCGGTGAATTCCACGCTGAACGCGTTTGTCGCGAGCACGCGCGCGAATGGCGGCCAAGCACTGGTGACGATTCCAACGATCGGTTTGAAGCCAATCGGGGATCGTGTGAAGCGCTGGGCGTTCTCGATTGCCAAATATGGCCCACAAGACAGTAACGAATGCGCGATCTACAGCCCGCAACCGCCGTGGTGCAGCACCGACGCCGGCGACGGACTGTGTGCGAACGTCACCAATAACACCGGGTTTGCGTCAACGGCCGCATCGTCAACAACGCTATTGCTGACACCTCGGTCGTGTTGACGACTGTCGAGATCGGTCAATGGATCGCGCACCTTGCTGCACAGCCCGGCGCGGCCGATCCGGGCATGCTGCGCTGGTATGCGCTCGACAACGAACCGATGCTGTGGAATTCCACGCACCGCGACGTGCATCCGGTGGCACCGACCTATGACGAGATCTGGCAGAAGGGCCGCGACGTCGCGCTGGCCATCAAAGCCAGCGATCCGACCGCGAAAGTGATGGGGCCAGTGACGTGGGGTTGGTGCGATCTGTTCACCTCCGCCGCAGATGCCGAAATCGGGCCAAGTTGCATTGATGGTCAGGACCGGCAAAACCATGGCGGCTTGCCGTTTACCGAGTGGTACCTGAAACAAGTCTGCGACTATGCCGCCGCGAACGCTGGACTGCGCCCTGTCGACGTACTTGACGTGCATTTCTATCCGCAAGGCGGTGTCGATGGACTCGGCGACAGCGGCAGCTCTGAGTTGCCGGCAGACTCGGCACGGCGCCTGCGATCACTGCGCGAACTTTATGATCCGAGTTATGTATCGGAGTCTTGGATCAGCGACAGCGTGCAACTGATTCCCTGTCTGCGAAGCTGGGTCGACGCACGCTGCCCAGGCACCGGTATCGCGATTACCGAGTACAAATGGGGGCCAGACGCAGGCCCGAGTGGTGCGTTGGCGCAAGCCGAGGCATTGGCCATCTTCGGGCGCGAGGGTGTGCGCATGGCGACACGGTGGGTGGCACCAGAAACCGGTTCGCTGACAGAAGACGCATATCGCATGTTCCTTGACTACGACGGCGCGAATACGCGTGTGCTCGGCGACAGCATTCCGGCAACTGCTAGTGATCAGAACGAGCTCGGCGCCTATGCCATTGACCAGCCCAGCCAAGCGCTGCGGATCGTGTTGATCAATCGTGCTACTGCACCGCGCGACATCAGCATCAACCTCAGCGCCGCCACGAATGGCAACTGGCAGCTATATCGCTTCGATGCCGCGCAACGCTTTGGTCAGGTCGGCAACGGCGCGATCAATGGAAGCACGCTATCGCTGACGAACGTACCCGGCCGCTCTGCCAATCTGCTGGTACTGCCCGCAGTCACGACATCGAGCGTGATATTTGGGGATGGCTTCGAGTAGCGTGAAGCGCTGACTCGAGACACGGCATTCACATGGTATGCGTCGGTCGCTCGACGTTCAGCGTCGCGCCAAGGATGGCTTCAATCTTCGACTTCGCAGTTTCGCCATCGGGCGTTTCGTTGAACTGAACGCCGATGCCGGCGGTGCGGTTGCCCTGCGCTCCGGGCGGCGTGATCCAGACGACTTTGCCAGCGACCGGCAAGCGGTCTTTGTCGTCCATCAGCGACAACAAGATGAACACCTCGTCACCAAGGTTGTAACGCTTGGTCGTTGGCACGAATAGACCGCCGCCCTTCACGAAGGACATGTATGCGTTGTAAAGCGCACCTTTGTCCTTGATTGCGAGCGACAGGATGCCCTGCCGTGGCATGCCACCTGTCACACCCGGAACTGCACCCATATTCGACTCCTCAGGCAGCGCCCGCAGTCATCGCGGCGCGCCATTCGTCCAGCAATTCGATGATCGCAAGATCCTTGCGCAACGGCGTCGGTAACCGCGCCCGTGCAAGGTTCAAGTGATCCCACCACACCTGCAGCTTGCGGAAATCAGCTTGCGCGGTCAAGCGCGTCATCGCAGCAACACGCGGCAAGGCCTGCGTCTGCGCCGACGCGCGCATTGCCAAAAGCACCAATCGCGCCAGAACTTTGAACAGGATATCGCAGTCCTGTTCGCCCCAACGCGCAGCAATCGCAACCAAAGAGCTGCCAAGTGCAGCATCGTTCATGTCGCTGATCAATGCGTCGATCATACGCCCGGCGTCGGCATCCAGCATCGACTTGGCCGCGCCAGGATTGCCGTCAGCGAGGAGCAGCGCCTCGTCGACGGCCGTCGCCACGATGCCTTGCCCGATCAGCCAAGCGCGCGCGGTGGCGGGATCGGGCGGACGCAATTCGATGCGTTGACACCGGCTGCGAATCGTCGCCGGTAATCGCGCCGGATCGTCAGCCACCAGAATCAACGCGGTGTTTGCCGACGGTTCTTCCAGCGTCTTCAGCAAGGCATTCGCTGCGGAGACGTTCATGCGGTCAGCCGGATCGATCGCGACCACCTGCCAGCCGCCGAAGGAAGGCCGTGATGCGAAGCGCTCGCCGAGTGCACGAATCTGATCGATGATGACTTCAGTGCGCAACTTGCCATCGTCGCGCGGCTCCAGCGTCACCGTCACGCGATCAGGATGAGTGCCGGCGGTCCGCAGGCGACAGCCACGACAAAGATCACACGCGAAGCCATCGCTGCGCGGCGTCGTGCAGAGCAAACGGGCGACCAAGGCAGCCGCCAATTCTCGCTTGCCGAGCCCGATTGCACCCGTCAACAGCAACGCATGCGGAAATCGTTGCGCATCGATGCGCATGCGCAAGGTGTCCCAGACCGGCAGCAACCAGGGCTTCAGCGACATGGTGCGTCGATCCAACTCAGCAGCTCGGACTTCACCGCTGCAGCCACGTCGGCCTGCGACTGGCTGGCGTCGATCACCCGGAAGCGCGACGGATCATGTGCCATACGGCGGTGATAGCCGGCATGCACGCGTTCGTGAAATTCGGTCTGCTCGCGTTCCATGCGGTCGCGGGCGCCACGCGAGTACGCACGTGCGAGCCCTTGTTCAACCGGCACATCGAGCAGAAACGTCAGGTCCGGCATCACCGGTGCGGCCCAGTTTTCAAGTTCCGCGATGCGTTCGACTGGCTGATCGCGACCGCCGCCCTGATACGCATAACTCGCATCGGTGTAGCGGTCCGATACCCCCCAGCGCCCGGCCGCCCGTGCCGGCAGAATGCGTTCACGCACATGCTGCGCACGCGCAGCGAACACCAGCAACAACTCGGTCTCGGGATACATCACGCCGGTCCAGTGCGGATCGAGCGCAACTGCACGGATCGCTTCCGCCAGCGGTGTACCGCCCGGCTCGCGCGTCAGTTCGTGACCAATATCGCGTTGCGCCAGCGTCGCCGCAATCACCGCCATCACTGTGCTCTTGCCGGCACCCTCGCCGCCTTCCAGCGTGATGAAACGACCGCGACTCATCGCAACTGGTACTCACGCACGGCACGGTTGTGCTCGGCCAGTGTCGCCGAGAACGCGTGTTCGCCATTGCCTTTGGCGACGAAATACAGCGCGTCGCCATCGGCTGGCCGCGACACTGCACGCAAGGCGGCATCACCGGGCAATGCGATCGGCGTCGGCGGCAGACCGAAGCGTGGGTAGGTGTTGAAAGGCGTGTCGGTTTCCAGATGGCGGCGCGTCAGGTTGCCGTTGAAACTATCGCCGATACCGTAAATCACCGTCGGATCAGTCTGCAACATCATCGGAATTTTCAGGCGCCGCACGAACACGCCGGCGATCCGTGGTCGCTCGGCGGCACGACCGGTTTCTTTCTCGACGATCGATGCGAGAGTGAGCAGTTCGTCGGCGGAGCCTAGTGGCAAGGTCGGGTCCCGTTCGGACCAGCGCTTGGCGAGTTGAGTCTGCATCGCTTTGTAAGCGCGTTTGAGCACATCAACATCTTTTTGACGACGCACGAACGAATAGGTTTCCGGCAAAAAACGTCCTTCCGGAAGAACGCCTTCGGCGCCGATACGCGTCATCACATCGGCATCGGAAAGACCATCCAGGGTGTGTTCAAGCTTCGACTCTTTTGCCAAAGCAATTCGCAATTCCTTGAAGCGCCATCCTTCGATGATCGTGAACTGATGATGGATCACGTCGCCATCGGCCATACGCTGCAGCAAGACGCGCGGTGTCACGATCTGGGTCAACGCATACTCTCCGGCGTGTAAGCCGTCGAGCACGCCCATCTCATGCGCAAGCATGCGCCAGTACCACCACGATGCGTCGTTTCCGGTCGCCGCCTTGATCTTGCGGACAATGCTGCGGAACGAGGTACCGAGGTTTACATCCAGCACCAACTCGTGCGTACCAAGCTGCATCGGTGTGTCAGCGAAACGTCGGTAGTCGCGATACAGAAAGATGCCGGCGACGATGCCGGCCAACAACAGCAGCAAGAACAGTCGCTTGATCGCGCGCATCTCAGGCGTCCGGCAGTCCGAGTTCGGGATGGAAAACATGCATCAGCGCACGTATGCCGTCGCGCTGCGCATAAATGCGTTCGCCCAGACGACATACCGGCACGATACCGCGTACGGCATTGCACAGGATCAGTGCGTCAGCATGGTTCAAGGCATCACGATGCATGACTTGCACCCTAGCCGAAAATCCGAGCGGCGGCGATTGCAACAGCGCCGCCCGCATCACCCCGGCGATCACACCCTGGCGTGCCGGTGGCGTGATCCAGTGACGGTCGAACAGCGCGAACACATTGGCCTGTTGCGCTGCACAGATGAAGCCATCGCGATCGCAGATCAATACATCGTGCATCGCTGCCGTCGGCGCAGCCAACACCTGATCGAGCCGCGACAGCGTCTTGATGCCAGAAATATCGCCGCCTGCAGTATCGCGATAGCTCAGGTCAAGCGTGATTCCGTCGCGATAGGTCGCGCTATCGACGGCCGCTGCCGCGTAGGCAAACACATACACATCGCAAACACTTGGCCAGACGCGCGCGTAGCCCCGCCCTTGCGCCTGCGGCACCAGCGCCAATTTGACGACGCCGGCAGCCAAAGTAGCCGTCTCACGTTCCAGCATCGACTCGATCGCCAGCCAGTCCGGTTCGCACAGATGCAGCGCCAAACACGCCGCGTGCAGGCGCTGTCGATGCAAGCGCCAGTTGCACAGGCGACCGGCGTGTGCACGTATCGTGGTGAATGCGCCATCGCCGTAGTGCGCGGCGCGCGAGTCCAGCGGCAATGCGCTGATGCGCTCGCCATTGCAGAACGCGGCGATCATTCCGCCTCCGGCATCAATGCATTTACGAGACCACGCGCCTTGGCTCGGGTCTCTTCAAGTTCGCGCTGCGGATCAGAGTCGGCGACGATGCCCGCACCCGCGCGGAATTCGATGCAATCGGCGGTCATTGTCAGACTGCGGATCAGGATGTTCAGATCCATCTGCCCATCGGCTCCGAGATATCCAAGCGCGCCGGTATAGAAGCCACGACCTTCGCCCTCGAGTTCGGCAATGATTTCCATACAGCGTACTTTCGGACAGCCGGTGATGGTGCCGCCCGGAAACACCGCACGCAGGGCATCCACCGGGCCCAGGTCCGGGCGCAGCTGAGCACGCACATTCGAGACGATGTGGTGCACGTGGGCATAACTTTCGACCGTCATCAGTTCGTCAACGACCACCGAGCCGGGCACGGCGACGCGACCAAGATCATTGCGTTCGAGGTCGATCAGCATGATGTGTTCGGCGCGCTCCTTGGGATGCCCGATCAGCTCGCGCATGCGCTCGCGATCGTCATCGCCGGCGAAACGTGAGCGCGTGCCGGCGATCGGACGCGTCTGCAGCAGGCCGCCGCGCGCCGACACCAGTCGCTCTGGCGACGAACTCGCCAGCGCCCAACTGTCCCACTGCATGAGTCCGGCAAACGGCGCCGGATTGGACTCGCGCAGCGCTGCATAAATTGATGCGACATCCAGCGTAGGCGGACGAACTGCGCGCCATGCCCGCGACAGATTCACCTGGAAGACATCACCCGCTGCGATGTAGTCGAGCGCGCGTGCCACCGCCGCCAGATATCGTTCGGGCGCATCCTCGGCCAGATACCTGATCGCACGCCGCGGCAAAACTGCGGCATGCGCGCGGAGCACATCGACCGCAACCTGCTCGAACAAGTCCTCGTGTCCGGATTCACCGACCACGAAGGCACGGCCGCGTTCGCGGTCGCACAACACGGCCACCGGCGAGCGCACTGCGAGCGCACGTGGCAACGACAATGCGGCTCGCGGCAACTGCAATCGCGACTCAATCTCGGCGGCCAGTTCATAGCTCAGCAGCAAAGCGAAGCCGCCGTGGAAAGGCAAATCATCCGATACCGGATCGACCGCGATCGCACGCTGCCATCCGGCCAGTGCTTCGAGGAAGCCGCCATGCCCGCCATGTGCGCCGACTAGCCGGCCGTCTGCCTGTGCAAGCAAGTACTCACCATTGCTTACGAACAACAAGTCGTAGCGTGCACCGCCACCGCCGCTGGCAATCGATTCAAGCAGAACCGGATAGCGCGTAGCATCAGCCGCGTGCAACGCCAGCAGGTCGGGGACGCGCGGCAACTCGCGAATCAGCCTCATGACGACACGACGCCGATCAGAGCTTGCGCATCACCAGGCTTGCGTTGGTACCGCCAAACCCGAAGCCGTTGCTGATGGCGACCGAAATTCGTTTCTGACGCGCGACGTTCGGCACGTAGTCGAGGTCGCAACCATCACCCGGATGATCGAGGTTGATGGTTGGCGGAATGATGCCGGTATGCAGGGCCATGGCAGTGAAGATTGCCTCGACGCCACCGGCGGCACCCAGCAGGTGACCGGTCATCGATTTGGTCGAACTGACCATGGTTCGGTACGCGTGTTCGCCGAGCGCGCGCTTCACCGCCAAGGTCTCGGCCTGGTCGCCAAGCGGCGTCGAAGTGCCGTGCGCATTCAGGTATTCGATCTGGTCGGCATTGACGCCCGCGTCTTTGAATGCGGCAGCCATACAACGTGCCGGACCATCGCCGTTCTCGCTTGGCGCGGTCATGTGGTAGGCGTCTGAACTTGCGCCAAAACCAGCGAGCTCGCAGTAGATGCGCGCACCGCGTGCTTTCGCCGCTTGGTATTCCTCCAACACCAGAATGCCGGCGCCATCGCCCAGCACGAAGCCATCGCGGTCGCGGTCCCAGGGGCGCGAGGCACGGGTCGGGTCGTCGTTGCGGGTGGACATCGCCCGCATTGCGCAAAAGCCTGCCACCGAGGTCGGGGCCGAGCCGAATTCGGCACCACCGGCAACCATCGCATCGGCGTCGCCGTATTGAATCAGGCGCATCGCCATGCCGATCGAATGGTTCGCGGTAGCGCAGGCCGACACTGCCGAGAAGTTCGGTCCTTTCAGACCCTTCAGAATGCACAACTGGCCGGAAACCATGTTGATGATGGTTGAAGGTACGTAGAACGGTGAGACCCGGCGTGGACCACCCCTGTCCAGCGTCAGCGTGGTTTCCTCAATGCCTCGAATGCCCCCAATACCCGATCCGATGATGGTGCCGATGCGTTCCGCATTGGCGTCAGTGATCTCCAGACCCGAGTCCTGTAACGCCATGATCGCGGCGGCCAATCCGTAATGGATGAATGGGTCCATCTTCTTCGCATCCTTCGCCGACACAAACTGGGTCGGATCGAAGTCGCGCACTTCACCAGCGATTCGCGTGTTGTAGGCGCTGCAATCGAAGCTGGTGATCGGACCGATGCCGGAGCGGCCGTTCGAGATGTTGTCCCAGGCCTGCGCGATGGAATGACCGACCGGCGAGACGATGCCCATGCCGGTAACGACGACGCGACGCTTCTGATTCATGGCTCACTCCGCAATGCTGGGGTCAGTAACACGATCTGCAAAAACGCAAACTGCGCCTCAAGGGCGCAGTTTGCGTCGAACGCTCAAGCCGATCAGGCCTTGACGTGCGCCTTAACGTAATCGATCGCCATCTGCACGCTGGTGATTTTTTCGGCGTCTTCATCAGGGATTTCGCACTCGAATTCTTCTTCGAGGGCCATCACCAGTTCAACCGTATCCAGCGAGTCGGCGCCGAGATCATCGACGAACGAGGCGTTCGCAGTGACTTCGTCTTCCTTCACGCCGAGCTGCTCAACGATGATCTTCTTGACGCGTTCTTCGATGCTGCTCATTGCTTTGAAACCTCCGAGAGAGAAAACCTCGGAAAATGTCCGAGGTCGAAAGCGGCGCGCATTGTAGAGCAAAGATTCGGGTTTGGCTCAAACACACGTTGGAGCGATACCGTATGGTCGATCTTTGATCCAATGCTCACACCATATGCATGCCACCGTTGACGTGCAGCGTTTCGCCGGTGATGTAGGCGGCCATCGGCGAAGCCAGGAATAACACCGCATTGGCGATGTCCTCGGGCGCACCGAAGCGACCCAGCGCGATCGCATCCATCATCGCTTTCTTGTTGTCCTCCGGCAGCGCCTTGGTCATGTCGGTTTCAATGAAGCCGGGCGCGACCACATTGACGGTGATGCCGCGGCTGCCGATCTCCTTGGCCAACGACTTCGAGAAGCCGATGATGCCGGCCTTGGCGGCGGCATAGTTGGCCTGGCCGGCATTGCCGGTGACGCCGATGACCGAGGCGATGTTGATGATGCGGCCCTTGCGCGCCTTCATCATGCCGCGCATGGTTGCTTTCGACGTGCGGTAGATCGAACTGAGATTGGTGTTGAGGATCGCCTCCCAGTCCTCGTCCTTCATGCGCATCAGCAAGCCGTCACGGGTGATGCCGGCATTGTTGACGAGGATGCCAATGGGGCCGAACTCCTTGGCGACCGATTCGACCAAGGCGTCGACCGATGCGCTACTGCCGACATCAAGCACGCGACCGACGCCGCCGCGCTCTGCCATGCGCTGATTGATCGCCACCGCGCCAGATTCGCTGGTAGCGGTTCCGATGACTTTGGCGCCGGCAGCGGCCAGCGTGTCGGCGATCGCGGCACCGATGCCGCGGCTGGCACCGGTGACGAGGGCGATCTCGCCGTGGAGATTGATTTGCATGGTCATTCGTCCTCAGGGTCCAGTCCGTGCGGGCGGCATCAAGCTCGGTGGCAAGCGCGCGCCCATCGAGTGCCTTGTCGATGCGCTTGGTCAGTCCCGCCAGCACCTTGCCCGGACCACATTCACCGATGCGCGTCACGCCGCGCGCGGCGAGCGCCTGCACGCATTCGGTCCAGCGCACCGGAAGGTAAAGCTGACGCACCAGTGCATCCTGGATTGCACTGATCGACTCATGCGCCTGCGCATCGGCGTTCTGAATCACCGGACGATCTGGCAGCACCCACGCCAGCGTCTGCATCCTGGCACGCAGTGCTTGCGCTGCCGATTGCATCAACGCGCTATGCGACGGAACCGACACTGCCAGCTTGATCGCTTTCTTGACGCCACGTTCTGTGAGCAACGCGATGCAACGATCGACCGCATTGGCGTGACCGGCGATGACGGTCTGCCCAGGACTATTGTAGTTCGCCGGCGCGACAACCTGGCCTTGCGCGGCATCGGCGCAGGCCTGCGCGATCACCGCATCGTCAGCCATCAGAATCGCAGCCATGGCGCCGACGCCAGCAGGTACCGCGCTTTGCATCAAACGGCCGCGTTCACGCACCAAGGCAGCGCCATCGGCCAACGACAGCGAACCCGCTGCGACCAGCGCCGCATATTCGCCGAGGCTGTGCCCCGCGAATACCGCCGGTTGTGCACCGCCGCGTTCGACCCAGACGCGCCACACCGCGACACCGGCAGCGAGCAGTGCCGGTTGCGTGACCTCGGTCCGATTGAGTTCGTCCTCGGGACCGTTCTGGCTGATCGACCAGAGATCCAGGCTGCAGCCTTGGCCGGCTTCATCGAAGGTTGCCTTGACGGTCGGCGATTGCGACGCGAGTTCCGCCAACATGCCAAGCGACTGCGAACCTTGGCCGGGAAAGACGAAGGCGAGATTGTCGAGCATCAGATTTCCTCTGTTCGTGATGCGCGCGACAGGCCGCGTGGCGTTCAGAACCGGACCAGCGCCGAGCCCCAGGTGAAACCACCACCAAAAGCTTCCATCAGCACCAGTTGCCCTGGCTGGATCATTCCGCTACGCACCGCGTGATCGAGTGCCAGCGGCACCGAAGCAGACGAAGTATTGCCGTGCTGGTCAACGGTCACGACGACGCGATCCATCGGCATGTCGAGGCGCTTCGCCGTCGCGGTGATGATGCGCAGATTGGCCTGATGCGGCACCAGCCAGTCGATGGCGGACTTCTCCAACTGGTTCGCGGCCAAGGTTTCTTCGACGACGGCGTCGAGCGTCTTCACCGCAACTTTGAATACATCGTTACCGGCCATCATCACGCGCACGCCAGCGTTCTTCTCGTCGAGTTTGAAGCCCGCAGAGACGCCGACCGGGTTGTACAACAACGCTTTGTGCGCGCCATCGGCGTGCAGGTGCGTCGACAGGATGCCGGGCTCATCCGATGGTTTGAGTACCACGGCACCAGCACCGTCACCGAACAGCACGCAGGTACCGCGGTCGGACCAGTCAAGCATGCGCGTCAGCGTTTCGGCGCCGATCACCAGTGCGCACTTGGCCGCACCCGAGCGCACGAATTTGTCTGCCGTCGACAGTGCGAAAATGAAACCCGAACATGCGGCGTTGATATCGAATGCGGCACAACCATTCGCGCCGATACGATGCTGCACTAGGCACGCGGTACTCGGAAAAATGATATCCGGCGTGGTCGTGCCGACGATCAGCAGGTCGATGTCTTTGGCCTGCACGCCGGCAGCATCCATCGCCCGCTTGGCGGCTTCCACGGCGAGGTCGCTGGTGGTTTGACCTTCGGCAGCGACATGGCGCTGGCGAATGCCGGTGCGCTCGCGGATCCATTCGTCATTGGTGTCGACCAGCTTTTCGAGGTCGGCATTGGTCAGCACTTTTTCCGGCAGGTAGCTGCCAGTTCCCGCGATGCGCGAATAGATCACGTTTCCATCCCCGAATAAGGGGCGGCGTCACGCAAGGCGGTGGCGTCGCCAAAGAAAAACGAACCGGTGCTCGTCACACCGGTTCGGTCTCGATTCGCACGACTCCTTGCGGAGCCGACATCAATCTTCGTTGGACGCCTTGTCGGCCTTGGTCATGATGACCTTTTTACCGCGATAGAAGCCGTCTTTGGTGATGTGGTGACGCAGGTGCAATTCGCCGCTGACCTTATCGGTCGAGATCTGCTTGGCGGTCAGCGCATCGTGCGAACGACGCATGCCACGGGTCGAGGGGGTCTTGCGGCTTTTCTGAACGGCCATTTCGAATCTCCAACTATTGCTTCTTGAGCGAAGCCAGCGCCGAGAACGGATTGTCCTTGGCACGCGCTTCGGCGTTTTCGGTCGAGTAGACGACTTCTTCGGATTCTTCCGCGCCGGGCTTGGTCGGCACAATCGGCAGAGCCAGAATTAACTCGTCTTCAATCACATCGGTCAGGCGCAACTCACCCTCACCGCTCACCAACAAGGCCTCGTAACCCGGCGGCAAGCCCGACTCGTCGGCCTCGTCCCGGATCAGTCCGAGGCGCGTGCTCAGCGATACCGGCCACACGAACGCTTCGAGCGTGCGCTGGCAGATCAGCGAGAGCGCGCCTTCGACACGCATCGCGAGAAACGCGACCCCGAGGCCATCACGCCCGAACTCGAGTTCGTAGCGTAGCTGACCGGAAGGATCGGCGAGACTCTCGCAGAGTCGCGGCAATGCGGCGATCGGCAGGCTTCCGTGGAAATGACGCTGGGATGTCGCCATCCGCCAAGCGTCGACGGTTTCGGGAAAGGCCGCTGACATAAGGGCGGCGATGTTAGGCAGCGATCTCGTTGAAGTCAATCGGAAATCAGGTTTTGCGACAGATTTCGACGCACTCGCTCAGCCTGCCGCTAGACTCGGACGCGATTGAAGAGGCTGCGCCATGACCCTGATTCTCGCACTGATTGTCGTCATCGCCATGGTCGGATTGGGCTTCGCGATCGCCAATTGGCGTCAACACAGTCGCAATGTTGCCATTCAGGCACTGCTCGACGACGCCGACCGACTGGAGGCTTGTTTGCTCGAGACCCGCACCCGCATGCGACAACTCGAAGCCATGCTTGGTCGTCTGCCTAGCGATATCACCGAAAATGCCCGCGCCTCGCTGGCCTCGGAAGCCGGCATTCAGGACGCGATGAAGCGTGTCCTCAGTCATCGTCTTTGGATTCGCGAAAATGCGATGACCGCCCCGCTGGCGAAGCTGCGCGAAGTCACCGACACCGCACGCAAATCATTGCTGCAGTTGCAACAACAACTGGCAAGGCTGGACGGCGCCGGCGCTGAACTTCAAACCGCCTATACGCACTCGGATACCTTGATGGGGACCGCACCAACTGAAGAACCGAAGGCCGATGGGCTCGCCAAGTGAAGCGCGTGCTGGTGCTGTGTTCGACCTCGCGCTATCGCCGTGAACTACTGGCGCGATTGCGCCTGCCCTTCGACTGTGCTGCTCCCGATATCGACGAAACTCCGCTGCCGAACGAAGCTGCGGCGGCGCTCAGCGAGCGCCTGGCGATCGCCAAGGCGAAGGCGCTGGCATCACGCTTTCCCGACTCGGTGTTGATCGGTTCCGATCAGGCCGCGACCTGCGCCGGCCGACTGCTCGGCAAACCCGGCACGCGCGCTGCCGCAATTGCGCAATTGCGTGCCGCGTCCGGGCGGACGGTCGAGTTCCACACCAGCGTTGCGGTGCTTGATGCGCGAACCGGCGAATGCCGTAGCACAGGTGATGTCACCCAAGTGCGCTTCAGGTCGCTTTCGGAGCACGCCATCGAACGCTACGTCGATCTCGAACCGGCGCTCGATTGTGCCGGCAGCTTCAAATGCGAAAACCTGGGGATCGTCTTGTTCGATGGCATCGATAGCCAAGACCCGACCGCGCTGATCGGCCTGCCGTTGATTGCGACGGCGCGTCTGTTGCGCGGCTTCGGCCTTGATCCACTCGGCTGACTTACTCGACCACGATCTCGCGTAGCGCAATCCGTCGCCAGTTGCCATCGGCGCGCACCCGTACCTCGATGCGATGCCGCCCCGGCGCCAAGTCGCGCCCGGCATCAGCGCGCCAGAACCCGATGTTTGGCCAATGCCGATCCCACACATCCGGCCAGACATCGCGCACATGTTCGGCGTTGACGCCATAGGCCGCGCTCATCGCGTCATCGCGACGCCCATCGACCCGCACTTCGAAGGCATCGATCCCCTGTGGCTCACGCAGCGCCCAACCGGAGAGTCCGAAACCTCGCCCTGCTGGCACGCGCTCGCCTTCCTGCGGCCGATCGAGAAGACCGATCGGCGGAAGCCGACAGGTATCGCTGCCATCGCCGCTGAGTTCGAGCCAGACGAAGCGTTTGCCGATGCCGTAGAGAGCATGTTCCGCGCGATAGCGCACCGCATCGAAATCCCGGCACAGGCGGCGATAGAACGGCAGCGTGTCGGCGCCGTAGAGCGCGTTTTCCTCGACCACCAGCAGCATTCGTGATGGTGCCAGCGCCCGCAATGCCGCTTCGTCACGCTGCCAGATCGCCAGTTGCGGCTGCCGCCCGTGCTTGATATTGCGCGGATGGTCGAGCACGTAGACCGGGCGCGTGCCCTGCAGGGCAAAATCGAGTTGTGCCGCAAACAGGAAATTGTCGGCCACCAGTACCGTGTCGGCGGGCAGATCGGCCAAACGCGCACGCGTCATCTTCGCCGCAACCTCCCACCCTAAAAATGGTTCACCGA
Organism: Rhodanobacteraceae bacterium; assembly: GCA_016708465.1. Classification (GTDB taxonomy): domain Bacteria; phylum Pseudomonadota; class Gammaproteobacteria; order Xanthomonadales; family Ahniellaceae; genus JADKHK01. Next base: position 414,110 of record JADJFT010000004.1, on the reverse strand, counting down.
GGCGACGATCGCCGCCTGGCGGCCAGTGGTCGTTCGCAAAGCGAAGACTGACCAGCGTCGCCGCCAAGCCGACACTGGCAAGACCGCCGAAGACCCGCGCCAATGTTGCAAATCGGCGCAAGGCCGAGGTGTCGATCATCGCCGGCAACAGCAACAACAAGGGCAGATAGGCGGGCAACGGCCAGTGGAAGCGCGTGCGTTCGGCATCGGCGAACAGACCGGCAAGAAAATAACCGCCGGCGATCGCCCAAGACATCGCCGCGACCACATCGAAGCCAGGCTCACGACGCCGCTGCCACGCCCGCACCATCGCCCACAATAGAAGCGGGTAAAGCAGCATGCCGATGGTCGCCGCCTGCTCCAGCGGCTGTAGTAGCGACATCGGCTCGAACGTCCAGTGATGCCGCTCGACGGCCTGAAAATGGAATGCGGCCCAGTGGTGTTGCGCATTGAACGCGATCGTCGGCAGCAGGCCACACCATCCAACCATCTGCGCGACCCAGAATTTCGATCCGGTCGCGGCCCGACGCGCACGCGGGCTGATGACGAGCAGCAGCAACCCGACTGGATACAGCATCGCTGCGCGCCAATGCGCCAACCACGCGATCGCGACTGCCGCGCCAAACAGTAGCCAAGTGCGCCAGCGATCATCGTCAAGCGCACGGTCCAGGGCATAGGCGGCGCTGACGAAGGCCAGCGTCAGCGGTGCATCCGCCGTCGCCAATTGTCCGGACAGCAGCAATAGCGGCAAGGCCAACGCGTATGGCCACACCTGTCGCGGTGCAGTACCGCGAAACTTTGCCCAATGCAGGAGCAACACGATCGTCGCGAACCCACACAACACGAAGCCGAAGCGCATTCCGAACAGGTGGTTTCCGAACAGCACGCAGCCAGCACGCACCAGCCAACCCGTCAGCAGCGGTAAATCGCTGTATCCGGCCGCAAGCTGCCGGCCTTCCTGCCAGTAAAAAACCTCATCACCAAACGGCGGAACGGCTGCCGCCAGCAGCAACTTGGCCACCAACAGCAGGATCAGTCCACGGCGGAACGATGGCGCGCCGGATGCGGTCAATGTCCGGTCCCGGCGGTACTCGCGGCTTCTGCACGCCGCATCGGGCAAGTTAGCATCGGAACAAGGACCAAGGAGTGGAAGGCATGAGTACGGAACCGGTACGCGTCGAACGCCATGATGCCACGCAGGTTGCATTGCGCGCGGCAATTGAGCAGGTCAACCAAGTGGTATTCGGCAAGCGCGCGCAGATCAACCTTGGCTTCGCCTGCCTGCTCGCCGGCGGGCATCTGCTGATCGAGGATCTGCCCGGCGTCGGCAAGACCACCCTGGCGCATGCGATGGCGACCAGCCTCGGCCTGAGCTATCAGCGCATCCAGTTCACCAGTGACCTGCTGCCCTCCGACATTCTGGGCGTCTCCATCTTCGACCGCGACACCGGCCAGTTCCGCTTCCACGCTGGGCCGATCTTCGCGCAACTGGTGCTGGCCGATGAGATCAATCGCGCCACTCCGAAAACGCAGTCGGCGCTGCTCGAAGCGATGGCCGAACAGCAAGTGACCGCCGACGGCGAATCGCGCCCGTTGCCGCAGCCGTTCTTGGTGGTCGCGACGCAGAATCCGGTTGATCTGGCCGGCACGTTTCCGCTGCCGGATTCGCAATTGGATCGTTTCCTGATGCGGATTTCATTGGGTTATCCAGATGCCGAAGGCGAACGCCAGATGCTCGCCGCAAGCGACCGCCGCGAACTACTGACACAACTGGGTGCGCGCCTCGACAGCGCACAGATGCTGGAGATTCGCCGTCGCGTTGCGCATATCACCACCAGCGCCGCACTGATCGACTATGTCCAGCGTCTGCTCGCGGCGACACGCAGTCACGCCCAGATCCGTACCGGTCTATCGCCACGCGCCGGTTTGGCCCTGCTCGCGGCGGCGCGTGCTGTGTCTTATCTCGCCGGCCGTGCTTTTGTCTTGCCCGAAGATGTGCAAACCGTGTTCGGCGCAGTCGCGGCGCACCGATTGGTGCCCGCCGCAGAAGCTTTGCTGAACCGTGATGCCTTGGCCGCCGACGTGGTGAAGTCGGTGCGCGTCGACTGACATGCTCGCCCGCTGGCGTGACAACCTGATGCGTCTCGCCGAGCTCCGACTGCCGGCGTTGACGCGCTATCGCCAATCCGAACCGCTGCCGATCCGGCTGCACCCACGCCGCGTCTACATCCTGCCGACGCGTTTCGGCCTCGGCTTCGCAGTGCTGTTGATGGCGATGTTGATCGGTGCCCTGAACTTCAACAACAACCCTGCGCTGCTGCTGGCCCTGCTGGTCGCAGCGACCACCATGATCGGGTTCCATCACAACGTCGGCCAGTTGAACAAGGTCGAGTTGCAGGGTGTTGCGGCGGATCCGGTGCATGCCGGCCAGCCGATCCGATTACGCCTTAATTTCCGCGCAACTGGTGGCAGCGAACGCCCCGAATTGATTGTCGACCAGAACGATACTCAGACCCGCTTCTCGCTGCCGTCCGAAGGTGCTGCCGAAGCCTTCCTGTTGCTACCGACACTACGTCGTGGGCGCATGCCGGTCGGGCGATTCCGGATCTGGACCGAATACCCATTCGGGATTACTTGGGCGTGGTCGGTGCTGCATCCGCAGGCACAGGTACTCGTCTATCCAGCGCCAGAGCACGCTGCACCTGCGCTTCCGACCGGCGATCCACGGGAGCAGGGCCAGCGCCTGCGCTTTCCTGGTGATGACTGGCACGGCCTGCGTGAGCATCGTCCCGGCGATCCGCCCAAACACGTCGCGTGGAAACCGAGCGCGCGTCAGGAACGGCTGCTGGTCAAGGAGTTCGCTGATCCGCAAAGTCAGGCGGTATTGCTCGACTGGCACGCGCTGCATCTCGACAAGGAGGCACGCATTTCGCGACTGACGCGTTGGGTGATCGATGCGCGCGATCGCCAACTGCCCTTCCGCTTGCGCCTGCCGGAGATCGATCTTGGCCCAGGCATCGGCCCCGCGTTTGCGGCATCCTGCTTGCGCGAATTGGCCCTGCTGCCATGACCGCACCACTCGATCGATTTCGCTACCGACTGCTGATCGCGCTGATCGCGCTGATGCTCGGTGGACACGCACACTGGATGCCGCCGCTCTACGTCGGCTGGTTGTGCGCCGTGCTGGCGGTTGCTGGATGGCGTGCGCGCCATCAGGTGCGCGCGACCGACGCGCTGATCCGCCTGCCACTGCTGCTGGCGACGCTCGCGGCCTTGATCTACACCGTCGGTTCGCCGATCGGGCGTGAAGGTGGTAGCGCCCTGCTCGGCGGGCTGATCGTACTCAAGCTGTTTGAATCGAGCGGGCGCCGCGATGCCCGCGTCATCACGGCGGCGGCGTTATTCTTCTGCATGATCGGCTTCCTGTTTGGCCAAGGCCTGACATTGACGCTGTATTTCTGCGCCGTTGCATGCGCCTGTTTTGTGACGCTGCATGTGGTCAGCAGTAGCGGCGACGGCAGTTGGCTTGGCCTGCAGCGCGATTTGCGCCGTGGCTTGCGCGTTGCTGGCCGGGTTGTCGCGGCATCGATCCCGTTGACCGTGCTCGCCTTCGTCTTCTTCCCGCGGCTGTCGTCACCGCTGTGGGGTGCCCCTGGGATGCCACGCATGGCAAGACCGGCATTTCCGACCGGATGCGCCCGGGCGCACTAAGCCAATTGTGGAACGACGATTCACCTGCATTTCGCGTCACCTTCGATGGCGAGGCACCGCCGCCGGCTGCTCGTTACTGGCGCGGCCCGGAGCTGTGGGCGTTTGACGGACAGGAGTGGTCGCTCGCAGACCGATACCGGGCAACGCTGCCGCTGGTGCCCAATTTTGAACCGGCGTCGGTGGTTGACTACGAGGTGTTGATGGAGCCCACCGAGCAATCCTGGTGGTTTCCACTCGATGTCGTGTTAAGCGCGCCCGCCGACAGTCAGATCACCGGTGATGGGCAGGTCGTGTCGCGCCGACCATTGATCGGGCCACGCCGGGCACGTTTCCAGTCCGCTTGGCGATACCAACTGGATATCGACGTCGTGCCGGAGCAGCGCGCGACCGCTTTGCAACTGCCAACGACCGGCAACTCGCGCTCGCGCACGCTTGCCCAGACTTGGCGTGATGCCCACGGCAACGATGACCAAGCGGTGATCGACGAAGCCTTGGCGCTGTTCAATCGCGAGTTCACCTACACACTGGAACCGCCACCACTGGGCAACCATCCGGTCGACGATTTCCTGTTCAATACCAAAGCCGGCTACTGCGAATATTTTGCCTCCAGCTTCGCCTTCCTGATGCGTGCCGCGAACATTCCCACACGCATCGTCACCGGCTATCAGGGCGGCAGCTACAACCCGTCCGGGAACTACTGGATCGTGCGCAACTCCGACGCACATGCCTGGACCGAAGTCTGGTTGGCCAGCCGTGGCTGGTGCGCGTCGATCCAACTGCTGCGGTCGCGCCAGAGCGCATCAACCTTGGCAGTCTTGCCGCAGCGATGCCAGAAGCCGCTTACTGGTACAGCGACGGCTGGGGCGCGGAATGGCGCAATCGCCTCGATTTGGTCGCGCGATATTGGCGCCAGGCGGTGATCGAATTCGATGCCATGCGCCAGCAGAATCTCTTGCAACAGATCGGATTGGAAGACATGAGTTGGCAAGCACTCGGTGGCGGCCTGCTGGTCTTCGGCGGCCTCGGACTTGCGCTGGGGGTATGGCTAAGCCTGCGTGGGCTGGTGCCACAATCACGCGATCCGCTGCTGATCGCCTACCGGAAGTTCAGCCAGCGTCTGGCGCGTGCGGGGATGGTTCGCGCCGACGCTGAGGGCCCGATCGCATTTGGCGAACGCGCCGCAGCGGCAGGGTCAGCGGTCGCACCGGCCATCCTCGAACTGACCCGTCGCTTCGCCGAACAACGCTACGGTGAGTCCGCGAATGCTGCCGACGCCAGCCATCGGCAGCGATTGGCACAGGAACTACGCGCCTTTCGGGTGCCGCGCTGATCAGCCCGGCGGCCACTGCATCTGCCGCCCGCCAAGCAGGTGCAGATGGATGTGATAAACGCTCTGGCCGCCATCTGGATTGCAATTGATGACGGTGCGATAGCCAGCGTCGGCAAAGCCCTCGCGCTTCGCGAACGTCGCCGCTGCAAGCACGAGTTTGCCGATCAAGAGCGCGTCATCGACGACGAGATCATTGAGCGTTGCCACTGCGCGCTTCGGGATAAACAACACATGCACCGGCGCCTGCGGCTGGATGTCGCGGAACGCCAGCACGTCGTCGTCCTCGTAGACGATGTCGGCCGGAATCTCGCGGCGGATAATCTTGCTGAAAAGCGTCTCGGCCATGGTCTGCTCCGTCAAGTCAGTTCGAGGCGACCGCCGAAGGCATGCGCCAGCGTGCCGCGATCGATGAATTCAAGTTCGGAACCGAGTGGCACGCCATGCGCCAAGCGGCTCGCACGCACGCCAGCATGCTTCGCCAGCTGCGACAGGTAATGCGCGGTCGCCTCGCCTTCCACGGTCGGATTGGTCGCGACGATCAGTTCGCGTACCTCACCTTCTGCCAACCGCTGCGCGAGTGCGGCGAGGCCAAGCTCCTCCGGACCGAGACCATCGAGCGGAGACAGTCGTCCGAGCATCACGAAGTACAGTCCGCGGTAGCCGGTGGCCTGCTCGATCGCAAGCTGGTCGGTCGGCGATTCGACCACGCACAGCAGCGAAGCATCACGCGACGGACTACTGCAGACGTGGCACAACGCACTTTCGCTGAAAGTGCGGCAACGCGTGCAGTGGCCGATCTTCTCGGCAGCCAGCACGAGTTGCTGGGCGAGTTTCTGCGCACCCGGACGATCGCGTTCGAGCAGATGAAAAGCCATGCGCTGCGCCGATTTTGCGCCGACACCTGGCAATACGCGCAGGGCGTCGATCAGAGCATCGAGCAGCGGTGAGGCCGTTGCCATCAGAACGGCAGCTTGAAGCCAGCGGGCAAATTCATGCCGCCGGTTACCTCGGCCATGCGCGCACTCGCGGCTTCGCCGACCTTGTTCACGGCATCATTGGTGGCGGCAACGATCAAGTCTTCGAGCATTTCGATATCGTCCCCGAGCAAGGCCTTGTCGATCTTCACGCGGCGCGCTTCGTGACGCCCGTTCATGGTGACGCTGACCATGCCGCCACCAGCACTACCGGTGACTTCGATAGTGGCCAGTTCCTCCTGCGCGCGCTTCATGTTTTCCTGCATCTTCTGCGCTTGCTGCATGATGTTGCCGAGGGGTCCGCGCATGGGGCGCTCCTTAGTCGATGGGTCGTGTGGAATCAGGGAGGATGCGCGCGCCGAATTCACTGATCGCGCGGCTCACAAAGGGATCGGCCGCAATCGCGGCTTCGGCGGCGGTGTCGCGCTCGCTTTGGCCACGCGCCGCGCGGGTTGCTGCGGTATCGCCGGTCACCGCAGCGAGTTCGACAACGATGCGCGATGTTCGTCCTTGCGCCGCCAGCAGCGCGTCTTGCAGTTTGCGCAGCGCGAACTCGTTGCGTAGATGGTCGAGGCTGAGCGGCAGCGAAACACGGATCGAGTCGCCGTCATCGGCGATGAAACCGAGATTGCTCGCGAACTCTCGTGCTGGGCCGCGCAACTCCGACCGATCGACGAAATCGAGCCAGCGCAATGCATCGAAACGCGGCATCGGCACCTCGGCTAACGCCGGCACGGCGGCGGTGGCCACTGCCGACCGCGTCATTGCTGCCCGTGGTGTCGTTGCCGCTTCTGGCGCAGGCGCTGATGCGATCGGCGCGGACATCGTTGGCTGACGATCAGCGACGGCGGCAGTCGTTGCCGCTGACGCCGATGCGACCGATGCCGCGCGTTGGCTGATCGCATTGCGAGCCGGCGCATCACCGGCGGCTGGCGCTGGCTGGAACGCCAGCATGCGCATCAGCGTCATTTCGAAACCAATCCGTGGGCTGGGCGCGAGCGCTAGGTCGCGGCGACCGCTGATCGCCAGTTGGTAGAACAACTGCACCGTCTCCGGCGCCATACGTTTGGCAAAATCGGCAACCGGCCATGCCGCATCGTTGGCTGCGTTCGGAATCAATTGTTCAACCTGGACTGCATGCATCGCTTCGGCAAAGGCATCGAGAATGGTCGCGTAATCTGGCTGAAACTCGGCGGCCTGCTGAATCAGTGTCGCCAGTGCCGCCGCGTCATCGCGCAGAATGGTGTCGAGAAAATCGATCACCGCGCCGCGATCGATGGTCCCGAGCATGCTGCGCACTTCGGCAGCGACCAACTTACCGCCGCCAAAGGCAATCGCCTGATCGAGCAGGCTCAGCGCATCGCGCAAACTGCCGTTGCCACCGCGTGCGATCTCAAGCACCGATTCCGAGTCGTGCTCGACCTGCTCGGCCGCAAGAATCCGATCGACTTGAAATACGATCTGCTCGATGGTCAATCGCTTCAGGTTGAATTGCAGACAGCGCGACAACACCGTCACCAGCAACTTTTGCGGGTCGGTGGTCGCAAGCAGGAACTTGGCGTGATCTGGCGGTTCTTCCAAGGTCTTCAGCAGCGCATTGAACGCCGGCTTCGACAGCATGTGGACTTCGTCGATCAGATAGACCTTGTAACGACCACGCGCCGGCATGTATTGCGCGTTCTCGATCAAATCGCGGACGTCATCGACACCGGTATTGCTGGCGGCATCGATCTCCAGCAAGTCGAAGAAGCGGCCGGCATCGATGTCGCTGCAGATTGAGCAGACACCGCAGGGTTCAGCCGAGGTACCGCGTTCGCAATTCAGCGACTTCGCGAAGATACGCGCGATCGTGGTCTTGCCGACGCCACGCGTGCCGGTGAACAGAAATGCGTGGTGGATACGGCCGCTGTCGAGTGCGTGACTGAGCGCGCGCACGACATGCTACTGTCCGACCAGTTCGGCAAAACGCTTCGGACGCCATTTGCGGGCAAGAACCTGATACGACATCGCGACACCGGTGTGGGGAGGTGCATTGTGCCAACCCTGGCCACCCACGACCAGTTGAACTTGAGCGCCAAGGCACTTGCGGCTACAGTGCGCGCCCTTTACGACGAGATTGCATCGGAAAGGGCCCAGTGGAGAGATGTCCGAGCGGTTGAAGGAGCACGCCTGGAAAGTGTGTAAGCGGCTAAACCCCGCTTCGAGGGTTCGAATCCCTCTCTCTCCGCCAGTTTTACCCCATCTTTCGATGGTGGTCTCCGTCGGTTCCTCGCGACGATAGGTGGAAAATCCCGCCAGGCCCGGAAGGGAGCAACGGTATTCACCGATTCGGGTGCCGAGGGTCAGCCGGCGGAGGCCGCCGCTCCGAACTCACTCGCGTTATGGGTTTGTGATTGCATACACCTTGGCCAGCACTTGGTCGTGCGCCATCCGTGCGGTGGCCACCGCCATCGCATGCGTGCAAGTCGATCGAAACAATTGGCGATCAGGCAACGCGAGCGGTTTTCAGCAACGCCACACACAAAAAATTTCGGACAGCCCCTTGTCGTCAACGACATTCTCGGACTCCTTGCCCCCCAGATGAAGTCAAGTAAGCTGCGCCAGATTTTTCTGCCTGCGAATTCGGAGCCGAATGCCGATGAAGCACTTCTCGAAATTCCTTGCTGTACTTGCATGCTTGCTATTCCTCTTTACTGGTCTTGCACGAGCCAACGATATCGACTACGTGCACGTTGAACTCAACTACCGTTTGAACGGTGAGGAGATGTTCAAGACCACGGCAATCGCCAAGCCCGGAACGGAAGGAATCCTGACTCTCCGCCACGAAACCAAGCGTCCTCAATACCAGTTGCGCTATGTCGTTTCCGACATTGGCGTGTCGCGCAAGGGCACTCCTGTTGCGTCTCTCTCCGTTCAAGTCTTCGAAGGTGAAGACGGAGCATGGGTTCTCAGGGGCGATCCACGTGTTGGTATCGCTCTTGGCAAGCCCGCCTCTCTAGGCGGTCCTGTCGAGTTCAACGATCGAGGAATCGGAAACTACGAATTGGAAGCAACCATCACTCCAATGACGCTTGATGAAGTCGAAAAGGCCACTGGCTCTCGTGATCCTCAGGCGAAAGTCTGTGCAATCGGCAGTTTGAAGCCTTCGCTCACCGACGATGGTGGGGAGTCTGCAGAACTTGCGTCCTCAAAAATGCGCAAGGACTGTTGTTCCAGCGCATGTGCTGCCGGATCAATCTGGTACGGCTACTACCTGAACTGCTGCGGGGTAGTCTGGTGTTGTGATTGCGGCACCTGCTGCGAGCCAGACTAACGACGCTGTAGAAAAAACTGGCCCCGATCTTGCTCTGTTGGATGCAGGTGAGAAAGATCTGGCGGCCCAACGCTTGAATGATGTGGTCGCCAGCGGCGATTACGACTCCCGGGCGAGATGACGAAGACGTTTGCTGATGGCGCCAGCGAACGGGTTGAGCGAAGGGTTAGGCATCGCTTTCTTTGCCTGCCTACGCCGCCTGGAGCAAGAACTCCACCTTGACGGCCTCGTAGGGGAAGACGATTCCCCCACCTTCTGCTCGGTCGAGCACGCCGGCACCGAGCAATGCGGTGACGTCACTGTGCACGGCCTTGACATCGCGGTTGACCCTTCGCGACACCTCCCGGATAGACACAGGCCCTGCGCCACATAGTGCCCTCAGGATTTCCCAGCGCTTCGCGGTGAGAACCTTCCAGAGAGCTCGGGCGATGCAAAGCTGATGCGTGCCGCCTTCTCAGGCTTGCCCGCTCGCCAAGCGCGAGCGAAGTCAGCCATGGACTCTTTAGGTTCACGGACCTCAAGGGTGACTGTTTTCACGATTCCACCTCGCTATGTCTCGCTCGAACGCTGCAAGCAGAGCGTCGGGCGTGGTGAAGGAGTACTTCGACTCGACGTCTCCGAAGTGACGATGGTTTCCCTTGCCAACCTCGTTGTCGTATCGAATGACGCAGAGTCCATCGACGACATACGCCAGGCGGTACTTGAACTCGTGCGTGGACCCTGCAACTGCCGCAGGCACCTTCCAGAGGACCAACTCGGCGAAGGCGTTCTCAGCGTAGACAATTCGAGTTCGGGCGACGAGGGCCGCTTTCATGTTGGTGATAATGACAACACGGCGGGCTGTTGTCAACTACAACAACACGTGGTGGCAGTTGCGATGGCCACATCGCATCACGATCGCCGCTTCGACGCCAACTACGCGACACGCTTCGATTCGGAGGTGCCGATGCGCGCCGCCGTCGCCTGATCAGCGCAAACGATCAGTCAACTCACCCTTCCTTTCACCGACAGACACGTCAACGGATCGATCAGATCAAACTCATCACCAGCGGCTCGGCCGCGGTGCGAAACCGATACCTATTCTGACCTTCGAGGTCGCTTGAACGATAGGCCCCGCGCTTGCGGATTCCATGATGTCCCGGCGGATGATCCCGCCACTTCGAGGACGGATAGACGACTGCACCGGTCCCTTCGTGATGACACCGATCAAAATCAATCAGGTTGACGTGAGGGAGGAGTCCATAGACGAATTGTTAGGCTCTGGCCGGTGGATATGTTCTGAGATATCCAACCTGAAACATCCAGTCGCCTGCGCTGAAGTGAGTGAGCAGAACATCACATAGTCGGTTTTCGGCCATGTAACCCATCACCGTATTGGGAAATACTATGCACTCGACGGTTGATCTTACGAACTGCGGGTAGTGAACAAGTTCTTCTAACTGCTTATTAAGCCAGTTTGTCCATGTACGCAAGTACCTCAGGCGCTGATGCTCAGGATCCTCATCTAGACGAAGCTGGCCGCCGTCATCGTGGTGATAGCGGAACGTGGCTGCCATGATGTCATGTGCATCTTGGAGAACTCGGTGATCGAATGTTTGGACTTTTCGCGCTTTCTCTGTGATTAGCAAGTTGCTTCCAAGAATTGCATCTGCTCGAATCAGTCCATCTCTTGCCGACTTGAAGATGCCGCAAATACTACGAGGATACTCGTCGTGCTGCACATCTTTGAGCAGTCGGTTGCAGTCATTTTTGTAGACGTTCGAGAGGATCACGACAAAGAGCCTAACACCCATTCTCCGACGGGATCGTCGGGATAATGGGTGGAGTCTGTGGCGGGAGGAAGGTCGGGTCAAGACGTTGTGCGGGGAATCCGGAGCTGGGCCGGGGTGCGGGATCGACGCGGGGAAGACACGGTCGGGTCCGCATTTGGAGTGGGGCTATGGCTTATCGCGACCAACGCGTCGGGATAACGGATGATCCAGCGGTCAACGGTCTATCCGTGTTGCATTCGGATGCGCCAGCGCGCCGGCACCGACACTGGCGGCGCGCTCAGTGCCAATCGACCAACTCGCGCAGCACGGTCGTGGCGTAGGCGCCGGCGGGCAAGGTGAAGTGTGTGATCAGGTCAGCGCCGTCCCATTCGCATTGAATATCGCGCGCCATCAGCCGCAACGAGCGGCGTTCTTGATCGAGGCCGGCGGCGATCAGTCCGGCGCAGAGTTCCGGATGCGTTGCCAACACCGCCAACTCCAGCGCATGCACCGCGTCCGTCGTGCGCAATTCGCCACGGCCGAACATCGGGCCGGTCGGATGGATGTCGCCACGCGCCGCGCGCTCGCGCAATTCGTCGCCGATCGGTTCCGGCCCGAAGATCGCGGAGCGGCCATCGAGCTGGAACACGTCGCCATCGGTCGCCACCTGCCACGAGCCATCCGCAACCCGCGTCGCCAGCACCGCATTGAACAACTCGGATCGCGCAGCGCTGAGCAGAATCGAGCGTTCGGCACGTTCGACGCGCTTGCCGGCGAACATCGCCAGCGCTTTCTCGACATTTGCACCGCCGCGACCAAAGCGCTGTTCGCCGAAGTAGTTCGGTACGCCTTGCGCTGCAATCGTCCGGACAACGGCGGCGGCGGCGTCACGACCACCGTCGACTTCACGCAGCCGAATCACGAAGGCATTGCCACGCAACGCACCACGCTGAATCTTGCGGGCGTGACGCAGCGCCGACAGCACCGTCACACCCTCAATCGCGCACTGCGACCAGTCGGTGTCCTGACCCTTTTTCGCCAGCACCGTAAACGACTGCCGCGCAAGGGCATGGCGGTCCTTCATGCCGGCATAGCCGACATCACGCTCGGTCACACCCGCAAACTGCGCCAGTTGCTTGGCCACGAAACCGGTATTTGCGCCGCGTTTTTCAATGTGGATAAACCAATGCTCGCCGCTGCCACTGGCTTCGAAACCCAATTGCTCATCAACGAAGAAGTCTTCGGGCTCAACCCGCAGCTTTCCGCGCAACGGCGCACCGCCATAAGCGAACGGAAGCTCAGTCATTGCAGTATCCGGTCGAGCAGGACCACCGCCGCCGCTGCCAGTCCTTCACGACGACCGATGAAACCAAGCTTCTCGGTCGTCGTCGCTTTGACCGAAATGCGCTCGATCTCGATACCGAGTTCAGCCGCGATCGCCGCACGCATGGCTTCGCGATGCGGGCCGATCTTCGGCAGCTCGGAAAGTACGGTGATGTCGGCATTGCTGACATGCCAGCCGCGCTCGTACAGCAGTGCCGCACAATGGCGCACGAAGACGCGACTATCGCAGTCCTTCCAGCGCGGATCGGAAGGCGGAAAATGCTCGCCGATATCACCGAGCGCGAGCGCGCCGAGTAGCGCGTCGCAGAGCGCATGCAGCACGACATCGCCATCCGAATGTGCGTCGACACCGCGATCATGGGCAATGCGCACGCCGCCGAGTGTCACATGGTCGCCGTCCTTGAAGGCATGAACGTCGATGCCGTGGCCGATGCGATGCGTCATGCCGGCGACGTCAGAATGAATTCGGCTAACGCCAGATCGTGCAGTGTCGTCACCTTGATGTTGTCGTCAGCACCGACCACCAGCAACGGATGCCCACCGACCCGTTCAATCGCCGAAGCTTCGTCGGTAATCGTGGCCGCGTTGGTCGGGTCGACCAGCAGCGATCGCAACGCCATGCGCAGGCGGCCGTAGCGGAACAATTGCGGCGTCAGCGCACGCCAGAGCTCGCTACGGTTTTCAGTCCGCTCGATACGCCCTCCGGCGGCGCCGCGCTTGACGGTATCGCGCATCGGTGCGGCGAGAACAGCACCATCATCGTGGCGCGTGCCCTGTTCGATCAACGCGTCGATATCGCCATGACGGATGCATGGGCGTGCAGCGTCATGCACCATCACCCAGTCCGAATCCGCCACCGTTCCGACCAGCGCATCCAGCGCCGCCAAGACCGATTGCGCACGTTCCTCACCGCCGATGCAGGTAAGCACCGGCTTGCCATCAAGTTCGTCGATACCCGGCCAGTGCGGGTCATCTTTCGCCAGTGCAACCATCAATCCGGAAACGCGCGGATGCGCAGCGAGGCGATCCAGCGTGCGCACAATCATCGGCTCAGCGACAAGCGGCGCGTACTGTTTCGGCAGAGCTGCGCCGAAGCGTTGTCCGCGTCCCGCGGCGGGAACCACACACCAGATCATTCGCTCTCCTTGGCCGGCGGTTCCGGCTCGATCACCTGATAGAACACTTCCCCGGGCTTGATCATGCCGAGTTCGCTGCGCACGCGCTCCTCGATCGCCTCGGTACCAGACTTCAAATCCTCGACATCGGCCGCCAGTGCATCATTGCGTTTGTGCAACTCGGCATTTGCGCGCTTCTGCGTCGCGACGCGTTCCTGCAAGTGCTGTACCTCAGGTCGACCGCCCTGCCCGAACCACAGCTTGGTCTGCAGGCCGATCAGCAACCCGATCAGCCCGACAACCAACCAGCGATAAGGGTGGCGCAGCTTCACCGATGCGGGTTACTTGAACGCCGGCAAGCTGACGAACGCCGACCGGCCCGCATACCGCGCCTTGGCACCGAGTGCCTCTTCGATACGCAGCAACTGGTTGTACTTGGCGACGCGATCAGTGCGGCAAAGTGAACCGGTCTTGATCTGGGTCGCCGTGGTCGCCACCGCAAGGTCGGCGATCGTCGTGTCTTCGGTTTCACCGGAGCGGTGCGAGATGATCGCGGCGTAACGGTTTGCGTGCGCCATCGCGATCGCGTCCAGGGTTTCACTGAGCGTGCCGATCTGGTTCACCTTGATCAAAATGGCATTGGCGATGCCCTTGTCGATGCCTTCGCGCAGGATCTTCGGATTGGTCACGAACAAATCGTCGCCGACCAACTGCACCGTGGCACCGAGGCGCTCGGTCTGCAGCTTCCAGCCGTCCCAATCGTCTTCGGCCAGGCCGTCCTCGATCGACACGATCGGATATTTTGCGCACCAATTGGCATAAAACTCGACCATCTGCTCGGAACTGAGCTTCTTGCCTTCGCCGGTCAGGTGATAACGACCATCGTCCTTGTGGAACTCCGACGCCGCCGCATCGAGTGCCAGCCATACGTCCTCACCGGCTTTGTAACCGGCCTTGGCCACTGCTTCGAGAATGGTCTCGATCGCTTCTTCGTTCGAGCGCAAGTCCGGCGCGAAGCCGCCTTCGTCACCGACCGCCGTTGCCAGCCCGCGACCTTTCAGCACTGACTTCAGTGCATGAAAAATCTCGGTGCCGCAGCGCAATGCTTCCGAGAAGCTGCCGAGGCCGGCCGGCATGACCATGAACTCTTGCAGGTCGACATTATTGTCGGCATGGGCGCCGCCGTTGATGATGTTCATCATCGGCACCGGCAACACGGCGTCGCGTTCACCGGCGAGATGGCGCCACAGTGGCAAGCCTCGGGCCAACGCGACCGCGTGCGCATTCGCCATCGACACCGCGAGCAACGCGTTCGCGCCAAGCTTGCCCTTGTTATCGCTGCCGTCAAGCGCGATCAGTAGATCGTCGAGCCCGCGTTGGTCGGCAGCGTCACGACCGAGAACAGCGCTGCAAATGATGTCATTGACGTTGGCAACAGCCTTGCGCACGCCCTTGCCGAAGTAACGCGTCTTGTCGCCATCGCGCAATTCCACTGCTTCGCGCGAACCGGTCGATGCGCCACTTGGAACTGCAGCACGACCGACCTGTCCGGAGGCCAGCGTGACTTCGGCTTCAAGCGTCGGATTGCCGCGCGAGTCAAGGATTTCGCGCGCATGCACATGACGAATCTTCATCGGGCCACGGCCTCAAAAAAAGGGCGCGTAGTTTAGCAGGGATGCCCCGACGGGCCGCCGAATCCCACCAAAATTCAGGGATTTGCAGTCCGCAGATGGGTGCGTATCAACGCACTCGCGAACGGAATCGCAACCAGCCACAGCAAGGCCGGGCCGATCGGCGTGTGCAATGCGATCTGATCAGGGGCGGACAGGGCGAGCAGCAGGCCAGAGGCGAGGAGCTTCGCGCGAGCCGGTCTCAGCGCGCGAGACGAATCGATTGGACCAGGATTCGTAGTTCGACAAGGCGAGCTGCAACTGAATTTTGGCCTCTTCGCGCAATGGAATTGGCGACACGATCTCGGCATCCGGGCCATAGCGCAGCACGTCCATCAGCAACTCGCGCGCATTCGAATAGGGCACCCGCAATTCGTAACGCCCGTCATCGAGGAAACGGCCTTCCTGCTTCGAGTGCCAGCGTTCATCGGCGACCCAGCGCGAGGCTTTGGGCGAAAAGCGGATCGTCGCCCAGGCCTTTGGCGCGCCCGGAAAAAATGCCGTAGCTCGACGCCAGATGCGTATCGAGATCGGCTTCCTGGACGTCATCGGCGCGCGCCTCCAGCACTTCGGCAGCGCTTACCCGATCCAGTGCGAAACTGCGCAGTGCCTGGCGTTCGTGATCCCAAGCATCGACGTACCAATTTTCGCGGTAGTGCGTGAGCCGCTGCGGCGAGACCGACACGTTCGGTCACCGCATTGGTCGAACGTGCACGGTAGTTGAACTTTAATCGATGGCGCTCCAACACGCTGCTGGCCACCCGGCGAAACACGATTTCGTCGATCACCCGCGACAACGCCCGCGTCACTCGTATGCGTTCGAGCGGCCAACGCTTGCCCTGCGACTGATCCGAAAGCAACTTGTCGATGCGCGATTTCAATGGTGCCAATGCACCCGACAACATCTCGCCGCCAGTGCGCGCGATCAACTGGTGCATCGCCAACAGCGATTCCAGTTCTGCGCTCGACAACCACAGGCCGGGCAGCTCGAACGATTCAGCTTCGTCCGGTGCGTAGTGGATCGCCGCGTGGTCGCGATCGGACTCGATCGGCGCGCCGAGCGCATCGCGCAGAAACGCAATGTCGCGGTACAGCGTCGCGCGCGAACATTCGAGTTCGTCATACATCGTGGTCAACGCCACCGGATAACGCGCGGTCTTGAGCAGGCGATGCAGCTTGAGAATACGTTCGTAGCGGTCCATGGCATCACGCAGCGGGCAATAGCGTTGATTGTGCGTTGACGGCGGATTTTGTGAAAGCCGAGATTTAACGCGCATTGAATCCGGATGCGACTACAACGCCAGCCGACGATGCACGGAAGCACCTGATGCAAGCAAGCGACTGGCCAGCACCATCCGCCCCCAACGGCCAGAGACTCGGCGCGAGCGCATGTTGCGGGTTGCACCGGCAACCTTGATCGCACTGGGCTTGCACGGGCTGATGGCATGGTCGCTGATGCGTGCGTCGGCACCTTGGCCGCGGGTGCCGACAGCGTCCGGCCAGAACTCGGCGATCGAAGTCGAGTTCCTGACCCCGCCACCATCACCGCCGCCACGCGATTCGGCGCAAGCGCGAGCCGATACCGTACCGTTTCCGACCACCCGACCCACCATGACCGAAGCGATTACCGAAGTCCGCGAACCAACCGCGGTAGTTGCGCCTGACGCGGCGCCCACGGTGGACGCCAGCGTGCTGTTTGGTGATATCGCTGGCGTCGCCGCTGACCGGTCGCGCCCGAATCCAGCGAAGACATCGCGCAGCAACACGCGTTTGCCGGGACGGACCGAGTCGTTCATCACATCCGATATCGTATTCAAGCCGCCGCCACCATCCCTTCAGCAACTCGTCAATGCCATCGGCGGCATGGTGGTTCGGACAAACGCAGCCAATTCGACCACGGGACTAATGGGCTCGATCCCTGGCCGTGATCCCGGCCGCGAAATACAAGCAGCCCATCACGACGGCTTATACCTGCCGCGCGGCTGCGATGATCCGGACGACCCGAACCTCAGCGACGAGTGTATGGGTGTGCCGAAACGTTGAGCGGTTCCGGCATGCATGTGCTTCGTGTTGAAATAGCGTCATGACGCCTGAAGCTTGGATCACGCTAGCGGTATTGGCGCTGGCGATATTGATGTTCATTTCCGAAAAGCTGCCGGTCGACGTCGTCGGCGTCGGTGTCTTGTCAGTGCTGTTGCTCGCAGGCGTGGTGACGCCAGGTGATGGCTTCGCGGGATTCAGCGGTAGCGCGACACTGACGGTCGCAGCGATGTTCGTACTTTCTGCGGGACTCCGCGAAGCTGGCGTTCTGGAACGCGCCGCGCGACAACTCAGTCGTGCCGCACAATGGCCGGCACTGTTGTTGCTGGTCATGATGTTGCTGATCGGCACGGTCTCGGCCTTCATGAACAACACCGCCGCCGTCGCGATCTTCCTGCCGCTGGTCCTTTCTGCGGCTCGCTTGCGCAAGATCGCGCCGTCCAAGCTGCTCATTCCGTTGTCCTACGCATCGCAGTTCGGCGGTGTCTGCACGCTGATCGGCACCTCGACCAACATTCTCGTCAGTCATATCGCCGAGTCGCAAGGCGTGCGCGCCCTTCACGATGTTCGAACTGGAGTCAGATCGGATTGCCGCTGGCGCTCACCGGGCGTACTGTTCTTGATGGTGTTCGGACGTTGGCTGCTCCCGAACTATCCGGACCGCAGCCTGGCGACAGTTACGGCATCGGCGACTACGTCACCGACCTGCGAGTGCGCGCAACGTCGCCATTGATCGATCAGACTTTGCGCGAATCACGTTTCGCCGAAGATCACGGTGTCACCGTGATCGAACTGTTGCGCGACCAGCGCCGACTGTGGTCGCGGCGCGCCGATGCCATCCGCGCCGGAGATGTGATCCGTGTTGCGGCGCCGCTCGACAAGCTCAACGCCCTGCGCGCACAGCCCGGTCTCGAAATCGACGCCGAGTTCCAGATGGGCACGGCCGACCGACCGAGCGGCGGCGTGATGCTGGAAGTGCTGATCGCGCCGCACTCGCGCCTGCATGGAAGGCCGCTATCGGTCTTGGCACCCGAGTTGGGCCATGGCGTGCTGATCGTCGCAGTTCGGCATCGCGAACAGGTCGTTCGCGGTACCGCGTTGGATCAGGCGCTGTTGGCATCCGGCGATGCGCTGTTGATGCTGGTCGACGAAACCGGCCTCGAAACGATTCGGTCGCGACCCGAGTTCATCGTGTTGAAGGAATGGCAGACACGCAAGTCAAGCCGTTTGCGGGCGCTGTGGGCGATGACCATCATGATGTTGGTCGTCACGCTGGCTGCGTTCAACTGGGTGCCGATCCAGGTTGGCGCAATGGCGGGCGCGGCACTGATGGTCGCGACCCGTTGCCTGACCCGGGAACAGGCCTATCGCAGCATTGAATGGCCGGTCATCATCTTGCTTGCGCCCTGATCCCGCTCGGCACCGCCATGGAAAACAGCCTCGCCAGCGGTGCCGCACAGATCGTGATGCAAGTGGTCGGCGAACATGGTCCGTTGGCGGCACTGGCGGCCATCTACCTGTCCACAGCGCTACTGACCGAAGTCATGAGTAACAATGCTGCAGCAGTGCTGTTGGCCCCGATCGCGATATCGATGGCGACGGCGCTCGGCGTGCATCCAATGCCATTTCTCATCGCAGTGACCGTGGCTGCTTCGACGGCATTTGCGACACCAGTGGGCTACCAGACCAATACCATGGTCTACCAGGCCGGTAGCTACCGATTCTCCGACTTTGCCCGCATCGGCATTCCGTTGAATATTCTGTTCTTCGCCGTGAGTCTGTGGCTAATTCCACGTTACTGGCCGTTTGAAGTCGAACCCAAGGAACCCACCATGCGACTACTTTTCCTTCCCGCCATCGCCCTCATTGCACTCGGGATTGCCATCCTGCTCGGCAAGATCGAAATAGACCAGCGTAAGGACGTGATCAAAATCGGAGAGTTCAAGGCCAGTGTCCAAAGTAAGCAGCCGGTCGCACCCTGGATCGGTGGAATCGCCATCGGCCTCGGCGCCGGGCTCGCCGTGTTCGCGTTGACGCGCAGGCGCTGATGCGTGGCGATCGTGTTGGTCGCACACTAGTTCACACGCCGAACGCAACGCGGACTTCATTTGAGGTTCATGCCTCTGACTTAGGATGGCGGCGGTTTTTTTGCGCCTCGATGTGCAGGCGCATCCCATCCACGGAGAACAATAATGATGAAGCATATTTTGGGTATCGCTCTTCTCTCGGCGATCTCGCTCGGCGCGCAGGCGCAAGAATGGACCGGCCAGGGCGAATTCGGCTTGGTGCTGTCGAACGGCAACGCCGACAACCTGACGGTGAACGGCAAACTCGACTTCAAATACGAAGAAGCCCAGTGGCTTTACAACGTTTATGCACTGGCGTTGCGCACCGAAAGCTCCGACGTGAACACCGCAAACCGCTATGAAATTGGCGGCAAGGCTGGCTACAAGTTCAACGAACGCGCCTACATGCTCGGCTCGGCGCGTCATGAAAACGATGACTTTGCGCCCTACGAATACCAGACCACGGTCGCGATCGGCTTCGGTTACAAGGCGATCGACAGCGACACCACCCAGCTGTCATTCGAAGCCGGTCCGGGTTATCGCCGTTATCAGCCGGTCGATCTGTTCGTGGCGATACCTGCACCGGGGCACTTCATCGGACTGGATAGTGAGGGCGACTTCATCGGTCGCGGTTTCATGGAGTTCAAGCACAAGCTGTCTGACAGCACATCGCTGTATGACACGCTGCTGATCGAAGGTGGCAAAGACAACACCTTCGCGCAGAATGACTTCGGCGTGCAGGTCACGATGACCGACAAATTCGCGATCAAGGCAGGCCTTCAAGTGCGTCACAACACTGACGTGATCGCGCCGATCACGAAGACCGATACGCTGACCACGGTGAACTTGGTTTACGGTTTCTGATCGACGATCGCTGATTTAAACAATGACGAAAGCGGGCTTCGGCCCGCTTTCTTTTTGCGCCCGATCAATGCGCATGCAGTAGTCGATCAGCACCCAACGCGCGCAATTTGGCAGCGACATCGCGGCCAAGCGACTCCGGATCTTCTGCTGATGCGCCCGCCTCGGCGCGCAGGATTTCACCGCTGCTGGCATCGCCGACCAAGCCGCGCAGATGCAGTCGGTCGTTGGCGAGCGTGGCAAAGCCGGCAATCGGTACCTGACAGGAACCGTGCAGCGCCAGATTCATCGCACGTTCGGCGCGCACACGCAGTTCGGTATCCCGATCATTCAGTAGTGCGCACAGTGCCAATAAGTCGGCATCGCCGTCACGGGTCTCGATCGCTATTGCGCCTTGGGCCACCGCCGGCAGGAACTGCGGCGGCGCCAATTCAGCGCGGATGCGCGCGTGGAAGCCGAGGCGATCCAGACCGGCGCAGGCGAGCACGATCGCATCGAACTCACCGGCGTCGAGTTTTGCCAGACGCGTATTCACGTTGCCGCGCAAGTCGCGCAACTGCAGGTCCGGACGCAACGCGCGGATCTGCGCCTGTCGTCGCAGCGACGAGGTGCCGACCACGGCACGTGGTGGCAGCACATCGAACCCGGCATGATGGTTCGACACGAAGGCATCGAATGGATTCGCGCGCGCCAGATCGCGGCCAGCGCGAAACCTGGATCGAGTTGCATCGGTACGTCTTTCAGAGAATGTACGGCAAGGTCGGCGCGACCTTCCTGCATCGCTTCTTCCAGTTCTTTCAGGAACAGGCCCTTGCCGCCGAGCGTGGCGAGCGAGCGATCAAGCACGATGTCACCGCGAGTCGAAAGCGGCACCAGTTCGATGCGAATTCCAGAATGCGCGGCACAAAGCCGCTCAGCCACATGCTCGGTCTGCCAAAGCGCAAGCGGACTCTTGCGCGTAGCGATGCGCAGTGTTCGACCCATGTCGGTTCCTCAGAGATGTTTGATCAGTTCGCGCACCGTCGGCAAGCAACGCCGACTGACCTCAAGTGGCTGTTGTGCGCCACGAACGAGCGCCATCGTACTGCCATCGGCACCGCGTTCCAGCGCGGTGATGCGATCGATCGCGACGAGGCAATTGCGGTGGATGCGCACGAAGCGCTGACTGAACTCGTCTTCCAACGACTTCAGCGATTCTTCAACCAGCACTTCGCCGGCGTCGTGATGCACGACCACATATTTGTCCTCGGCGAGAAAGTAGGCGATCTCGCTCACTGGCACCAGACGCAGGCTGCCGCGAATGCGCGCGCAGATGTGGCTGCGGCTCTGCGGTTTCACTTCGTCGCCGATCCGTCGAACCTGATCGGCGGTGAACTTTCGCGCGCGCTCGATCGCGATGCGCAGGCGCTCGCGCGATACCGGCTTGACCAGATAGTCCACTGCATGCGCTTCGAACGCAGCCAATGCATGTTCGTCGAAGGCGGTGCAAAAAATGACTGTCGGCGGCTGTTCTTGCACCGATAAATGGCGCGCCGCTTCAAGTCCGTCCATGCGCGGCATCGCGATGTCGAGGAGAATCACGTCGACTGGCATACTTTCGTGCGCAAGAATGGCATCGACGCCATCAACGGCTTCGCCGGTCACTTCGATGCCGGGCATCGCCAACTCACCGATCAGGGCGCGCAGTCGCGCACGCGCCAACGGTTCATCGTCGACGATCAGGATTTTCATCGTTCGGGCCCTCCTGCATCGGCACGCGCAAGGTTACGGCATGGTAGTCCGGCCCGGTATCGACCTCCAGCGCCGCCTTCACGCCATAGCGCATCCGCAGTCGTTCGCGGATATTGCCCAGCGCGATGTGGTTGCCGCCCAGACGCGTAACCGCATGCACCGGTTTCGGATTACGCACCGACACGCACAAGGCGCCGTGATCGCGGTAGGCACTGATGGCGATGACGCCGCCCTCGGGCAACGCTTGTACGCCATGATGAACTGCATTCTCGACCAGCGGTTGCACGCTCAACGCCGGAACACGGCAGTGGCGCAGTGAGGCTTCGATCGCGCGGGTGACCTGAAGGCGCCCACCGAGACGCAGCGCCTCGATCGCAAGGTAACGATCGATCAATTCAAGTTCATCGGCGAGTGTGTGATCAGCACGCTCCTCTCGCAGCGTCGCACGGAACACCGTCGCGAGGTCCTCCACTGCGGTCTCAGCCTTGTCGGCGTCGATACGGATCAGGCTGGCGATGGCATTGAGGCTGTTAAACAAAAAATGCGGACGGATGCGCGCCTGCAAGGTTTCGATCCGCGCCGCCGCCTGCGCCTCTACACCTCGCTGCCATTCCTGCAATACGAAGATGTAGCGCATCAGAATCAAACCGACCAAAGCCGCGAGCACGCTATTCGAGAGCAAGAACGTGCGCGCCTCTGCGGGGGGTATCCAACCCAATGCAAGCGAGTGGTCGAGCGAATTGGCAATCGCGCTGCAGGCGGCCGCGACGAGCGCCGGAATCAATGCGGCAACCGCACCGCCAAACCAGAACGGCAGACGCCCGAGCCAAGGGCCGAGTTTGCACGACAAGGCGGCGCTGATCAGGGCGATCCATTGTGCGAGGAAACTGGCGGCGAACAAGTCGCGCAGTGTCGGCCAGCCGCCCTGCCCCGGCGCGATCAGCACGACCAGCACGATCAACTCCACCATCACCACGACACTGCCGAGAATCGGCAAGCTGCAGAAATCCGGCATCCAGCCACGCACGGAAGCATTGCGGGCGTCGCCGCTGGTCATGCCAGCGCGCAAACGCTCACCCAGCCACTGCGTCAGGTGGCGAATCTCATCCATCGACACACTGTGCGGCATCGGATAACTATGCCAGTCGACCTTGAAGCCGTGGCTGGTCAGCCATTCGCGCGACATCAGGCCGAGCCCGATCGGTACCACCGGATCAAGGCTGCCATGCGCAAGGAACAGCGGAATGGCGCTGGCGCCTGGCACCAGTTCATGCTCCGCGAGATCCGCCAGCGGCAAATAGGTCGATAGCGCAATCGCACCGGCCAACGGCTGGCGCCTCCGCACCAGCACGGACAACGCAATCGCGCCGCCCTGTGAAAACCCAGCAACGAACTGACGCTCGGGCGAAATGCCTCGTACCACCTCGCGAGCCAACAGCGCATCGACCTTCTGCATCGCATCACGAATGCCCGGCTCATCCTGTTTATGCGCGATTTCGGTACCGGAGATGTCGTACCAGGCACGCATGCGCATGCCGCCATTCAAGGTCACCGGGCGGACCGGCGCGTGTGGGAACACGAAACGCAGTGCCGGCCATTCCGGGCGCACCAATTGCGGCACCACCGACTCGAAGTCGTGCCCGTCCGCACCGAGGCCATGCAGCCACAACACGCTGAAGCGCGGCGCAGGGCCAGTTTCAATCTCGACGGTTTCGAGCAGATCCATGAGCAGTCCTTGTGTCGGGGCCGGCGATTGTCCCGCGCCGGCCGCGGACTGCCAATCAGGGCGCGGCGTGCGCGTGATCGCCGAAACTCACCGTGGTCGCAACCGCCCCCGCCTTAGGCTGGAAGAAGAATTCACCGGCTTCGTGACCGGCGAACTGGATCGGCGCGTATTCGGGGATCTGTACCAACGACGATTCCGCGGCGGCCAGTGCCAGCGAGGACGAGACTTCGCGGAACAGACGCTGGCCTTCCAGCAACTGCGCGTTGTCTTCGAGTGCGGCGATCAATGCCAGCGCGAAATGCGAGTTATTGCCACGCCCGGTATCCGGCACCGGCGCCAGTCCGCCCGAGGTCAGCGCGGTACGTGAACGACTCTGGCTCATCGTCTTCACCCACTGCGACCAAGCCTTGTCCGGCATGGCGCTGCTGAACGTTGGCACCGCTGCGCGGGTCATGGCGCCGGAATAACAGGAGTCCGCGACGACCAGAACATGCTTGGCATTCATCGTATTGAGGATGTCACTGATCGCTCGATTCGACAGCCACGAGGCCGGCGCATTCTGACGACCATCGGCAGGAATCCAGTACCCCTGTTTGGTCGCCGCGTCGATCTCGCCGTGCCCAGCGAAATAGACCACCAGATTATCGTCCGGCCCCAGCGCTTCGCGTTTTGCGTTCAGTGCCGACAGAATCTCGAAACGATTTGCATTCTTGAGCAAGGTAGTGGTGAAGCCATAGCGGCGCGACAGCACAGCGGCGACTTTATCGGCATCGTTGGCGGCACTACCAAGCGCCGGGTAGTCGGCATACTGGTTATTGCCGATCACGACGGCGTGATAACGACCGAGCTTGACGCCACCGGGTATCGCACGCTGCACGCCGCCACTGCTG
The DNA here is from genome assembly GCA_016708465.1 of Rhodanobacteraceae bacterium. GTDB lineage: Bacteria > Pseudomonadota > Gammaproteobacteria > Xanthomonadales > Ahniellaceae > JADKHK01. The sequence continues at coordinate 389,588 of JADJFT010000004.1, read as the reverse complement.
CCGGCGATGACATCCGACGGCAGCAGCAGGAATTCGATGCCACTGCGCGAACCGGTCTGGTCCACGGCGGTGACTGAGACATTGGTGCCATCGGCATCGACCGGCATGCGTGCACGGAACAACCCATCGGCACCGACGGTCACCGCGGTACCGTTGATCAGCAACGATTGCAGCCCGCCGCGTGCGATCACTTTACCGACGACTTCGGTTTGATCACCCCTCGGTGCCAACGCCGCGGTTCGGCCGCGGGTTACCGTAAGCGCCGGCTCGAGAATTTCAACCATTGGGCCGTTACCGGCGAGAATGGCGGCGCTGCCGGGCCCGCCGACGCGCTGTTCCAGCGCGCTGATTTGCGCGCGCTGGCGCACCACTTCACGCTGCTTCGAAGTCAGTTGCTGTTCGAGTAATAACAGTAGCTCTCGGTCTTCTTTCGATGCCGCGACCGCGGATTGCATCTGCTTGCGCTCGGCGTCGAACTTCTCCAGTTCCGACTTGATCTGCGCGTCCTTCTGCTTGAGCGCCGTCTCCAGCGTGGTCATGCGTCCGATTGCGGCGTCGAGTTCCAAAGCCAGGTCGGATGCTGCGGCGCGCACGCGCTTCAGTTCTGCGGTTGCCTTGGCGGCATCGGCACCACCGCGCCGCACCTGTGCATCGAGCGTAGTTTCTTGCGCGCGCAGGTCGGTCAAACGCTTCTGGTCAGCGTCTCGCTGCGCGGCGTGGCGCCGCTGGTCTTGTTCGAGCTTGGCGCGTTCGAGTTCGATGCGTTCCTGCTCACGCGCGAGTTTGTCGTTCAGCGCGATCATGTCGGGCGTGGCGGCGCCTAACTGACTCTGCTTGGCGGCAAGTTCATCACGCGCCTTCTGCAGTTCGACTTGCGCCGTTTCAACCGCGTGCTTGCGGCTCCCTAGCTCGCTTTTGAGCTTCTCGTTCTCGGTGCGCAGGCGATCGGCGGCGGCCTTCTGCTGCTCAATATCTTGACGCAGACCCGCGATCTCACCCTCTTTGGCGCTGACCGCCGCAGTCATCGTCGAGGCATAAACCAAGTCGTCGCCGATCAGTCCCGAGGCGTCGCGATACAGGTTTAGGGCGTGCGTCATGTCTTTCGGAACGCCGAGCCCTTGTTCGTACAGATAACCGAGATTGATCTTGGCGCGCTTCAAGCCTTGAGCCGCCGCCTTTTCATACCAAGGCGCGGCACGGGTGGGGTCGGGCGCGATCCCGAGACCCTTGTCGTAGATTTCACCGACGTAGTTTTGTGCCTCGGCATCACCCGATTCCGCCTGTGCCATCCATACTTTCAGGGCGGTTTCGTAATTGGCACGATCGTAGGCGACGTACTCGCCGCCACGGATCTCGCAATCCGACTGGATCGTGCGAATTGGCCGCCGCGCACTCATATAGGTGCTCATTTTGCCAAGTTTGCGCACCGTGCCCGGCAACAGACAATCGACGATCATCATGTCTTCGGCATTGCGAATGGATGCACGCGGCGCATTGACTGGCAGCGCGACCAGTACCATCGTCGCGGCGATCGCGACACTCAGTGCATATGCGTGCAGGGTGTTCGAAACGGCCATACGCTAGGCTCCTCGGTCCAGGGGATGCGCATCGCGGCTACCGGCACCGCGCGGCGCTGTAGTAGGCTCCGAGTATAGCCACAGCGTCCGCAGGGAGTCCGTCCGATGGCCACGTTCGTCCGATTGCATGCCCCGCACGTCTTTTTCGGCCCACTTCCGGCGCTCATGCGCTCGCTGCTGGCACTGGTTTTAGTGGCCACTGGAACGACTGCACACGCCGAGTGCTTGAATCAAAGTAGTGGCGATAATCAGACCGTGGTCAAAGGATCGGCGATCTCTGCGCCGCTCACCGCCGGGATCACGACAATGTCGACCTCGCCGCCCAACGAAACGTTCAACTGGAGCGTTGCCGCGCCGCTGACTTTCACTGGCAATGGCAATCAAACACTGTCTGAAACGCTGCCTTGGATGATGTCCGGGCCAAACAATATCGTCGACAGCGTGCAGGGCGTTTACATTCCTCCAAGCGCACCTACCGGCTCCGCAACGGTCTCGGTATCGACTACGTCTTGCCCCACCTTACCTATCAGCTTTACGATCAATATTGGCGCCCTGCTGAATCCAGCCACGACCAAACTGGCCGGCGACAATCAGGCGTTGCAGCCAGGCAGTCCATCCGCGCTGCTGGAACTTGGACTGACCCACACCGACCCTGGTGGTGGCCCGACCGTACTGAGCGCGGTCAACGTCCCTGTAATTTTCACAATCAGCGATGCCGCGATTGCCAGTTTTGATCCCGGCGGGCCGCTGAACACGTTCAAGATCTATTCGGACGGTGGCGGTATCGCTGCGCTGCCGTTTTATGTCAATCCGTCGGCAACAATCGGGGCCAACTTCACGATCACCGCCGCTCCGCCGGGGTATCCGTCACAGACCTTCAATGCGTCGGTGACGGCCGGCGTGCCGACCATGACCATCGTGTCCGGAAACGGACAATCCGGCGAGTCCGGCACGACATCGAATCAACTGATCGTCGAGACATACCGGTCCGGCACACCCGAAAACGTGCAGGTGACGTTCGACCTCGTGGAGGGTGACGCCGTCTTCTTGGAAAATGGCGCCACCAGTTTCACATCAATGCAGAGTGGGAATCAGCAACACGTTTCCGTCATTTACGGCGACATCGGGACGATCCGAGTCACGGCCAATGCATCCGGATATCCTGGCGTGCAATTCACTCTGACCTCGGTAGCGAACGGCGCGGTGGTCGTGATGTCGGGCGACGGTCAGGTCTTGGCGCCGGGCGCGCAGAGCGATCCCATCGTCCTCGCAACCCAAAGCACGGGCGGGCCCTTGCTGCCCGGTCATACGCTGTTGCTCGCAGTGGTCGAGGGTGATGCAGTCATCGCTGAAAGTGGCGGCACAACCTTCAACAGTTGGGACAGCGACGAAGATGGACTGCATACGTTCTCGCTGATCGCCGGCGGCACCTCTGGTCCGATCAAGGTGTCGGCAACCTCCTCCGGACTCACTGAAGGTGCCGTCAACGCGAGCGTTTTGTCGCCGGTGGTGCTGGAACCGATGCAGATCATCGCCGGCGATGGCCAATCGGCGCCGGTCGGCTCGGTGCTGCCAGAGGCGCTGAAAGTGCATGTGCCAGTCGTGCCAGGCACAATCGGCCCCGCCGTGACCTTCGCTGTCACTTCCGGCAGCGCACGCTTCGTCGATAACAACCTCGCCACGATCACGGTGCCACTGGATGCCAATTCCGATGCTTCCGCGCAACTGCAATTTGCGACTGTGGTCGGCGATGTCGGCGTGCTGGCCAGCGCGCCCGGCTATCAGTCGGTGCAGTTCGCACTGTCGGCGTTGGCACCCGGTGGAAGCGGCAGCGGCGTTAGCCTGACCGCCGCATCGACGCCTTCAATCGGCACCACCGGTTTCGATAGCGCGCCGTTGATCGTTTTGCTCAGCAATGGCGGCAGCGCGGTTGCGGGAGCCGCCGTCACGTGGCAAATCGTTTCCGGTGATGCGACGCTTCTCCAATCGAACACGACGACCAACGTCAGTGGTCGCGCCCAGACCACGGTGCATTTCGGTGAGAACGCCGGTGCCGTCATGGTGCGGGCGGAACATCTCGTGAACTTGAACAGCACGCCGCTCGGCGTCGATTTCAACCTCAGCGCCGGTGATCCATCCATGGAAATCGTCTCCGGAGATTTGCAGACCGGTGCCGTCGGTACCGCGTTCGATCACCCGATCGTGTTTCGACTGCGTTATGCCGACGGTAGTGGCATCGGCAGTCAGCCGTTGAGCTTCGCGATCGACGGTGACGCGACCGTGCTGAATCCCGCCGTCACCACCGACACCAGCGGCAGCGCCAGCGTGCAACTGCGTTTCGGCACCAGCGCTGGCCATGTCGGTATCGATGCGATCGCGCTGTCGGGCCGCGCCAAGGTAGTGGCCTCGGCCACCAGTTTCGTTCCGACCATCGACATCGTTTCCGGCAATAACCAGAGCGCCATGGCGGGTTCGGCGTTGCCGCAGCCGTTGGTCATCAAGCTCAGTGCGGCCGCTGCGGCGCAGTCTTTGGCCAAGGGTCTCGGCGGCCTCACTGTGCACTGGCACACGACCTGCGGCAACGGCAGCTTGGAAGCCGCCAGCACCACCACCGACGCCACCGGCCAGAGCCAGAATCAGTTGACGCTCGGCACCTCGCCCGGGTGCAACTCGGTCGAAGCCAACATCGCTGCGATCGGCAGCGTGAGCTTCAGCGCCACTGGAACCGCCGCAAGTAACAGCGTGCTTGAGATTCTGTCGGGCGGCAACCAAAGGCTGGTACCACAAGCGGATTCAGCACCCTTGCGCGTGCGTGTGCGCAGCGCGGGCGGCGAACCGGTAGCCGGCCTCAACATTCGCTTCACGGCGGATCGTGCGCAGGCGCAACTGTCCGACGACGAAGTCACCACCGCGGCCGACGGCACCGCAGCAACTACGGTGCGCATGGGTCTGCCCGGCACGGTCAAAGTGATTGCCGCGGTTGCCGATATCGCGACAATTCCAACTGTCGAGTTCACAGTGAATGTCGGCATCGCCAACACACCGGGGCTGACACCGCCGCAGGAACGCGTCGCTGAAGTCATCGACATCGCCTGTCCGGCCCTCGCTGCACTGAATAATCCAACGCCGCGTCAGCTTGATCTGTTGCAGCGCTGTTCGGAACTGGTGGTCGGCGTCAGTAGTCGTCCCGGCGAAGTGCGCGACGCACTCGGCAATTTGCTTGCGCACAAGGGCGATGCCCAGAATGCTGCGGCGCTCGCAGCGGCTGATGGCCAGTTCAACAACCTCAAGGCCCGTTTCTCGGCGTTGCGATCTGGTTCGCGCGGTTTCGATCTTGCCGGACTGAACCTGATGACCAGCGGCGGTGCATTACCCCTGAGCCTGTTGCCGAGTGCAATCGCGCTGGGTGTCGGCGAGGAACCACCGGCCGAAGTCGGCGCAGCATTCTCGCGTTGGGGCTTCTTCGCGACTGGCACCATCGGCCGTGGCGAGCGCGATCCGGACTCGCTCGATCCAGGTTTCAAGTACGACAGCTACGACCTCACCGCCGGCATCGACTACCGCATGAACGGATCTTGGATCCTTGGTGGCGCGCTCGGTTTCAACCGCAACACCTCCGACCTACCCGGCGATGCCGGCGGCATGGACGCCAGCGGCTGGACCGCATCAGGCTATGCCAGTTGGTTCAACGGCGCGTCGTGGTATGCCGACGCTGTGCTCAGCTACGGTCACAACAGCTACGACCTGGACCGCCGCATCCGCTACAGCGTGGATAGTCTGGGCGGTGGCCGGACGCTGATCGACCAGATCGCCTCTGCCTCACCGGGCGGTAACAGCCAGTCGCTGTCCTTGTCATTGGGCCGCGATTTCAGCAAGAACGCATGGACCTTCGGCCCGTATCTGCGCGCGGCCTATTCGAAGCTCGACTTCGATGCCTATACCGAGACCATGTCGAATCCGGACGGGCCAGGTGCCGGCTTCGCGCTCGCGGTTGATGGGCGCACGCTGAAGAGCTTGCAGGGCGTCGTCGGCGGCAAGCTGAGCTACGCAATCAGCACAAACTGGGGTGTGCTGGTGCCGAATGCGCAGTTCGAATGGGTCAACGAGTTCGAAGATGATCCAGACTTTCTGGTCACACGCTTTGTCTTTGACCCGATGCAGACGCCAATCCTGATCGACAACGACCGCATCGACAGCAATTACATCAACCTCGGCGTTGGCCTATCCGGTGTGTTCGCCAATGGCCGCAGCGCCTACGTGTACTACGAGCGAGTCACCGGCCAGAGCCGCATGAGTTCGGACAGCCTCGCCGTCGGCGTGCGCATCGAATTCTGAGGGGGGGGGCTTGGCGGAATGTTCGAATTGGTCATAATCCAAATCCTTATGCGGCAGCAGCCAACATGATCGAATTCGGGCATTCCACCCACGTCGGGCTCCGCCGCGAGCACAACGAAGACACCTATTACGCCGACAGCGACCTGGGCCTCTGGCTGGTCGCCGACGGTATGGGTGGTCACGAGAATGGCGAAGTCGCGAGCGCACTGGCGCGCGACACCTTGGTGCGCGAGATCAAGGCCGGAGAAATCCTGTCGCGGGCGATCCAGCTCGCTGATGAAGAAATCATCAAGCACTCCAACCGGCGTCCGCAGGCACTACCAATGGGCACCACCATCGCGGCGGTGCGCATGCAGGGCAGCAACTACGAGATCGCGTGGGTCGGAGATAGCCGTGTGTATGGCGCCACAGACGGCGAATTCCGCCAACTCTCGCAGGACCATTCTTACGTGCGCGAACTGGTCGAGCAGGGTGCCATCAGCCTGGAACAAGCGCGCACGCATCCACATCGAAACGTCGTCACGCAAGCACTCGGCGTCACTGATCCGCAAAGTCTGCGGGTCGAGACGTTGACCGGCACCCTGTCGCAAGGCAGCCAGTTGTTGCTGTGCAGCGACGGTCTGACGGAAGAAGTGGACGACGGTGATATTGCGCGGGTGCTTTCACGCACCGATCTATCGACTCAGGAATGCGTCGATCATCTGATTCTGGCCGCACTTGATGGCGGTGGATCGGACAACATCACGGTGATTTTGCTGCGCTGTAAGTAATCCGGTCAGTCACTACTGCGCGATGCAATGCTTGTCGCGCAATACCCGTAACGATGTGCGCGTGGGGTCTGCCGATAGGCCACTTTCGGCGAGCAGGTTACAGCCAGTGATCGAACCACGATCGAGCGCGGCACGGGCCTTGGACTCATAGAAGTCTGCGATTCGTGCCAGTCCTTGGACCGCTTCGGCATTACCAGCATCGAGTCGCAGCACTTGCTGATAGATCTCGATGGCATTGTCGCCGGGCGGCGATGACAGCTTGCGGCCGATCACACTCGACTCGTCGCTGGGTGCGATCGCCTCGCGCACATACCCATGCGCCTTCGCGAGCAGGCTACCAACATCGCCAGCAATGATGATCGGTGGCGGCGCATCGGCAATAATCGGGTCCTCCGCCACGATCACCGGAGGATCGGGTTCGACTGGCGTGACCTTGCCTCCGTCCACCAACTTACCCCCGAATATCGACCAGCCGACAGCAGCAACGATCAGCGTGCCACCGCCCACAAGCGCCCACAGCCATGGCTTTTGCGCGCGTTCCGCTACCGGTGCACTACGCCCTTGAGCGATTGCGACGCCACGCTGCGTCAACTCGGTATCACCACCCGGCCGCACCGCAGCGCGCGTTGCCGTGCGCTTGCGTGTCGCCATCGCCTCGCGCATGGCCTTGGCTTCGGGTGCCGTCGCGATCAACTTTTCGCTGGCGATAACGAATTCATCGCCAGTCGCGAAGCGCTGGTCGGGCAACTTGGCCATCAGCCGATTCAGCAGTGGCTGCAACCACGCTACCTGGTCCGGTAGTTTCGGAATCGGGTGCGTCACATGCATCAACGCGATCGTGTACGGATCGGAGGAATCAAACGGCGGCGCCCCAGCCAGCAGTTCGTACATCATCGCACCGAGGCTGTAGAGGTCGGAACGGCCATCCACTTTTTCTGCGCGCGCTTGTTCCGGGCTCATGTAGTGCGGTGTGCCGATCGAGTTACCAGCTTGGGTCGCCATGGTGTTGGAGTTCATCGCCTTGGCGATACCGAAATCGGCCAGCACCGCCGTACCATTCGCTCTGAACAGTACATTCGCCGGCTTCACATCACGGTGCACGACGCCCTTCTCGTGCGCGTAGGCAAGCCCAAGGGCGATGTCGCGCATCACGTCCAGCGTCGCCGGCACCGGCATCACTGTGCCCATCCGCTCGCGCAGCGTGCCGCCAGGAATGAATTCCTGCGCCAGGTAATACAGGCCGTTGTGCTGACCGATGTCGTAAACCGTGACCAGATTCGGATGACTGAGTTTGGCGGCCAGTCGACCTTCTTTCAGGAAGCGGTCGGTGAACTCGGCGTTTTCGGCGAGTGCTGGCGCCATCACCTTCAACGCCACTTCGCGGTCCAGCGACTCCTGCATGGCCAGATAAACCGATGCCATGCCGCCTTCCCCCAAGCTACGCAGGATGCGATAGCCGGAAATATCGACACTGTGCAGCACTTGAGTCGAACTCATAGATTTCTATGTTCGCGCGTAGTCATCACGCGAAGATAGCAAAGCGCGCGTCGACACAGGCAGGAAAGATGCACTCAGGGTGCAGCGGCACGCACGGCACGCAGCGCCTCGGTGAACTTCAGCATCGACCAGGACTCGTCTTTTTCGATGCTCGCATACAGCGCATCGACACGCTGCTGCATGCGCTTGGTCGCCGCTTCGTCAAGGAGGCCGGCACCTTCGAAGGCAACGACCACCGATTGCACGGCCATCGCCGCCTGCTCTGCTGCGGCGTAGTCGCGGAACTCGCCGCGCTCAGCATCAGCGACCAGACTGCCGAGAATCACACCGAGCGATTCGGCAGGAAACTGCGTCGCCTTGGTCGTCTCGCGCAGGACCATCAAGCGCTCGCGCAGCGCGCGCGCAGCAGCCAGCGTCTGCTCACGATCCGTTGTCGTGGCTTGGTGCAGCTTGCGACTGCCGTCGAACACTTGCTTCGCAGCATTGCTATCAACCGCCGCCAGCACATGGCGAAACATCAGCAAGTTTGCATCGTTCAAACGCACGACGCCCGGACCAAGGCCAGTACCCTGACGCGGCCCCCACGCCTTGCCGGACATCGGTCGATGGCAGGCATGGCAGTCAAACAACACGAGTTCCGGAAAGATGCCGTGCCAACCGGCTTTCGGATCGAGCAGAATATCGAGCGCATTGATCGCCGCCGATGCCTGGCCGACGCCCCAGTCGCGCACACCATCGTAGTTACCCTTGCGCTGTTCGTAATCGTCATCGACGGTGTAATGCGGATGCAGCCAAGTAAACGTATCGAGTTCGAATGACAGCCGCGGATGGCCCGCGCCCATGATGCGATGAGTGATCATGCGATCACGCGAACCGGCATGACAACTCAGACACAGCGCCGAGCGCTTTACTGGATCTTCGGTCGGATACAAGCCTGCAGTGAGGTTTTCGGCATGGCTGGCTTCGACATGCGACGCGATCCATGGCTCGGCGCCGCCATGGCAGGCCTCGCAGCCGACGCCATCCTCGATCTGGAATTTTTCGCCGCGCTGCGCGGCGGGCACGTGATCGGCGTGGCAGTCGAGACAGACACCGGCCTGTTCGGCCGCGCCCAAACCCAACTTCTTGGCGATCGACTTAGACTCCGCGCTCAGCAGGGTCTGATACGACTTGGCATGAGGGTCAAATTCCTGCCAGACAGCGAATTCGTTCATCTGGATCGACGCCTTCGTTGCCGTCTCGGTTGCACCATGGCAAACGCTATTCGCGCAACTGGCAACGCCGAGATGCAGATGCGACGAGATTGCCTCGCTCACCGACTGCGCCTGCACACCGGCAACGGCCAAGCATAACGATGCGCCCAAGATCCATGCTTGCTTCACGGAATTCTCCCCAATGTCCGTTTTGCACCAACGCATCTTCCACCCGTAGCCCGATGCTTCGCAAGCACCCGCGCTCAGGATTGTAATTCACGCCACAGCGCTGGCTTCTTCGCCGACTTCGCGATCGCGTCGAGGCGCGACTCGTGGACTGCGATTTCCTCAGCAGTGGCGCGCAACAGACGCAGAGAACCCAATTTGGCGCCGCTGAGTCGCTCCGTCGCTGTCGCTGCGCTCACGACGGGTGCGGCGAAACTCATCTCGCCCTGCCCCGCCGTCAACGCCAGATAGACATCGGCGAGCAGATTCGCGTCGAGCAAGGCGCCGTGCAAATCACGTCCGGAATTGTCGACAGCGAGACGCTTGCACAGCGCATCCAACGAATTACGTTGACCGGGATAGCGTTCACGCGCCAATTTCAGTGTGTCCAGCACCGCACAGCGATCATTGATGCGGCCGGCATCCGGTCCAAGCCGCGCCAACTCAGCGTCGAGGAAGCCAACGTCGAAAGCAGCGTTGTGAATGATCAGTTCGGCGCCGTCGATGAACGCGATGAAATCGGCCGCGATTTGTGCGAACAAGGGTTTGTCGGCCAGAAAATCATTGGTCAGGCCATGCACTTCCGCCGCCCCACGATCGACCTCGCGCTGCGGGTTCAGGTAACGATGGAAAACGCGACCGCTCGGCCGGCGTTCGCAAAATTCGACGCAACCGATTTCGATCACACGATGCCCACGTGCTACCTCCAGGCCGGTGGTCTCGGTATCGAGGATGATCTGACGCACTCAGCGTTCCTCCAAATTGAGCAAGTCGCGGATTGCGGCACGCGCATGCGCATCGACGGCCTCGTTCTCGGCATGACCATCATGGCCGCGCACCCAATGAAATCGGACCTGATGCTGGGCCAGCACCGCATCTAGCGCCTCCCAGAGATCGCGATTCTTCACCGGCTCGCGTCCACTGGTACGCCAGCCGTTGCGTTTCCAACCCGCCATCCACTGCTCAACGCCGTGCTTCAGGTACTGCGAATCCGTGGTCAGGTCGACGTCGCACGGTTTCTTCAACGATTCCAGCGCACGCAACGCAGCGATCAATTCCATGCGGTTGTTAGTGGTCGCCGGCTCGGCCCCATTCATCCAGCGCTCGGCGCCGCGAAAGCGCAGCAGCGCGGCCCAGCCGCCGGGCCCGGGATTACCGGAACAGGCGCCGTCGGTAAAGATCTCGACCCGCTCACTACTCATGCTGCCAGTCCGTTGCGTGAGGTCGGGCGGGCGATCCAGCCGGATGTCGGCGCAACAACACGGCGGCGGGCGCGCAACTGACGTACGTTCGGCAATTCGCGACGCTTGCGCGCCTCGATCAGGCACAGGCTCGACCACTTCTTGCCGGCGCGCAGACGCGCGCAGCATTCGGCCATCAAACTCGATGCGTGAAACGCGCAAATCGACGCACCCCTCGCGGCCAGCGTTTCGAGCAACAAGCGTGTCGAATGCATACGCAGTGCCGGCGCGCCACTATCGCCGAACTGCAAGCGACAACGCGTCCAGCCCCACGCGCCGACGACGATCATCGCGATATTGCGCTCCGGCTTTAGTACCCGCAACGACTCGTCCAGCAGCGCATCGACATCGTCAACGACTTCAAGCACGTGCTGCAGCACGACGCGGTCTACGCTGTCGTCACGCAACGGCCACAACCCGCACTCAGCACGCAGGTCGCCATCGAAGTGGCGTTGACCGGAACACAGGTCGAGCAGACCCGTAGTCCTTGCATCATTGGCCACCGCCAATGACGAGATCCAGACTTCGCGCTCGTCCGTCGCCGGCGTGCTTGCCAGCGCGCGCCGCTCCGCGTTCAGCAATCGCGGCCACCATCGTGGCGGCTCGTCGATCGGCGTTTCGGTGGGCTGACGCATGACGCTGCTCGGAGTCGGGGAACCGTGATTGTGATACAAGCCGACCTGCATCCGGAAGAATTGCATTTGATGCCGATCCTTGCATCCACCCCGATGACCGGTCTGACCGCACATACGCTAGCCGCGTTCGCCAGCAACTATCTGTGGCTGCTGCAGGCCGGGGATTCCGCGATTGCGGTTGATCCAGGCGATGCCGATGTCATTGATCGCGCGCTGCAAGAGCTCGGGTTGACGCTGGTGGCCATCCTTCTCACACATCATCACGCCGACCACATCGGCGGTGCGGCCGCACTGGCGTCACGCGCGCGCTGCCCGGTGTTTGGTCCGGTTGACGCGCGTATTCCGATGGTCACCCACGCCTGCGCCGAAGGTGACATCGTTTCCGTCAGCGGATTCCCGCCGATCGCCGTCTGGCACGTTCCCGGGCATACGCGCACTCATCTCGCCTTTCTCGTCGCTGATGCGATATTCGTCGGCGATACCTTGTTCGGTGCCGGATGTGGTCGCGTGTTCGAAGGCGAGTACTCCGATCTGCATGGATCGCTACAGCGCATCGCCGCCCTGCCCGCCCATACTCGCGTGTTTTGCGCGCATGAATACACCCGCGCCAACCTCGCGTTCGCTGCCGCCGTCGAGCCACAAAACCCGGCAATTCTTGCGCGACTGAACGATTTATCCGATGGTCGCCCCAGTGTGCCGTTCGTGTTGGCCGACGAGTTCGCGAGCAATATGTTCCTGCGCTGTGACGAAGACAGCGTGCGCGCAGCGGCATCCCGCGAGAGCGGCCACGACTTGCATGATGCGATGGACGTCTTCGCGGCACTGCGACAATGGAAGAATGTTTATGTCTGACCGCTACCGGACCATCTGCCGGCTCGTCGCGTGCTCACTCACGCTGTTCCTCGCCGCCTGCACGGTGCCGGTGCGCGATCAGTCACCACCAGCCATCCCGGAGACTGAAGCAGCGCAAGCAATCGTTGCTGCAGCGCCGGCCGCGCCTGCATCGGAACCGCCAACGATACCGTTGGCCCGAATACCGACGACACCGCGGCGGCGACTGCCATCACGACGCCGACCTTGTGGCAGTCGATCGTCGAGCGACATGCGTTTGTCGATTGCAATGATCCCGCGCCGGCGGTGCGTCGATGGCAACGCATCTTCACGCAGTCGCCGACACGTCACGCCGAGGCCCTCGCAAATGCGGCGCCCTGGATCAGCTATGTCGCGGACGAACTCGGACGACGGGGACTGCCTTCGGAGTACGTCTGGCTGCCCTTCGTCGAGAGCCGCTATCAAGCCTTCCGTGCACGCGGCAACCGTCCTGCCGGCGCTTGGCAATTGATGCCAGCGACAGCGCGATGGCGCGGTCTAAAGATTGCCGACGACTACGACGGTCGCCTCGATTTCGTCGCTGCCACGCGTGCCGCACTCGATCTCCTCGACTATCTCGGCAACGTCTTCGATCATGACTGGGCGCTGGTCACCATGGCGTACAACGCCGGCGAATATCGGATCAAGGGTGCGCTCGAACGCGCGCGCAAGACGGGCAAGTCGATGCAGGCTGAGCATCTCGCAGTCAGCCCGATCACCCACGAACACTTGGTGAAACTACGTTCGCTCGCCTGCGTCGTAGCGCGCCCGGATGCGGTGTCGTTGACTTTGCCAGCGTTCGATCACAGCCAGCAACTCGCCCGTGTCTCGGTGCCACACGCGATGAATGTGTCGCAACTCGCCGCGCTCGCGGGTGTGACAACCGCACAATGGTTGCAGTGGAATCCGGCTTGGCGCCGCGGCTATGTCGATGGCGGAGCCGAGATTCTGCTGCCACGCGCCTTAATCGACGACAGTGCAGCTGCCATCGCAATGGCCACACCGACGCCCATAGAACGCAACGCTGTGACGCCGCATAGCGACCGCAATCGTGTCCACGTGGTTCGCAGCGGCGAATCGGCATGGCAGATCGCGCGGCGTCATCGCATTCTCCTCGCGGCCCTGCTGAAAAAAAATGGGCTGACTACGAAGTCGATACTCCGACCCGGCCAGAAATTACGTCTTCCCTGACACCGCCATGACACTCAATACGGCGGCGCATCGTTGCCGCTGCCGAAAGCGCCCGGCTAAACTGCGCGCCCGTTGTTCTGTTTCGAGAGCGTCCCATGGGTTTTCTGCAAGGCAAGCGTGCACTGATCGTCGGCATCGCCAGCGAGCGTTCAATCGCCACCGGCATCGCCGAAGCGATGCATCGCGAAGGTGCCGAACTCGCATTCAGTTACCAGAACGACCGCCTCAAGTCGCGCGTCGAAGATGCCGCAAAGGAATACGGCTCGAACATCGTGCTGCCCTGTGCTGTCGCCTCCGATGCCGAAATCGCGGCATTGTTCGAATCACTCGGGAAGCACTGGGGACAACTTGATGTCCTCGTGCATTCGGTTGGATTTGCGCCGCGAGAAGCTATCCAAGGCGATTTCCTCGACAGCATCTCGCGTGAGGCGTTTACCATCGCGCACGATATCTCGAGCTACAGTCTTGCCGCATTGGCCAAGGCCGCGCGCCCGATGATGCGTGGCCATGACAGTGCCGTACTCACGCTGAGTTACCTAGGTGCGATGCGTGCGATGGCGAACTACAACGTCATGGGTCTGGCCAAGGCTTCACTCGAAGCCAACGTGCGCTACCTCGCACGTTGCCTCGGTCCAGAGGGTATACGCGTCAACGGCATTTCGGCCGGTCCGATCAGGACGCTCGCAGCCGCCGGTGTCAGCAACTTCCGCAAAATGCTTGACCACGTCGAGGAGGCCGCGCCGATGCGCCGCAATGTCACCATCGAGCAAGTCGGCAATGTCGCGGCGTTCCTTTGTTCAGACCTCGCTACCGGCGTGACCGGCGAAATCACCTATGTCGACTCGGGTTACAACATCTCGGTATGACCGGTATCTGATCGCTCACCGACAGCAGCAACCAATGAAAAAGGCGCCGTTCGGCGCCTTTTTCACGTTTGAATTACCGCAACCAATCAGAGACGGTCTTCGTGGATCACGATATTCACGCGCTTGCGCAAGGAATCACGCAACGCGATGTTGTCGCTCGATGCGAAGCTTGACTTCACGCTATCGCGAGCGGCGGAACGTGCCGCCTCATCGAGCGACTTCGGATCACCGTCTTTCACTGCTGTCAGTTCGATCAACGCGTAGTGCTGATTGCTCTCTTGCACCAACGCCGGCGAGGTCTTGCCTTCGGCAGGACGTGGCAGGTTCCGACGCGAGCATTGCCTTCACTTCCGCGATCACGTCTTCAAACTTGCGCGGTGCCGCCGGCTTGTGTTCGAGTAGCCGCACAACCACGACATGGTTCTCACCGATCTCGATGGCCTCACTGTTATTGCGCTCGGTCAGCACCGGATCTGAGAATGCGGCCTCACGTACCTTCGGATATACGGCGATACCGCCACCGAAATCACGATCGAACAACTCGGTCTTCTGAACCTGCGCTTCCAGTGCCTTTGCCGTCGGCTCGAGCGAACCTGGACTGCCGAATGCTTCTTCAACCAAGTCGTTGAACTTCTCGCCAAACAAATGCTCGCGTTCAGTGGTGACGTACTCGGACTCCAGTTCGGCGCGCACTTCCTCGAACGGACGGAAGCTCGCTGCACGCGACTCACGCACGTTGATCAGGTGATAGCCCTGATCGGTGCGCACCGGGTCTGAAACCGCACCTACAGCAAGTCCAAACAACGCGTCTTCGAACGACGGTTCGAACGCGCCGGTCTTCTCGATCCAGCCCAGATCGCCGCCGCTGTCCTTCGAGCCGACATCGTCGGACGCCTCGCGGGCGACCGACTCGAAACTCGCACCGCCGCGGATCTTCGCCAGTAACTCGTCGGCTTTTTTCAGGGCCGCCTTCTGTGCGTTGGCGTCAGCACCAGGCGCGACTGAGACCAAAATGTGCGAGACCAGTCGTTGGTCACCACTGCCGTAGCGTGATGACTTCTGCTGTTCATAACGATCACGCAGGGCCGCTTCGTCAGCCGGTGGCACGATCAATGTCGCTGCGTTCAATTCGACATATTCGAGTGATGCTTGCTCTTTGGTCGTGAACTTCGACGCGTGTTTCTGGAAATAGTCCTTGGCATCGACGTCGCTGACCTGGTCGGCCATGACGATGGCTGGCGTCAAAGTGGCATAGCGGAAGCTGCGAGTTTGGTCGCGCAACCGCACGAAGGCGTCTACTTCGGTATCGGTGACCATGACGGTGGCCTCAACCTGAGACGGCAACTCACGCACGGCAAGATCGCGGCGCATACGCTGTTCGAATGACTCGACCGTCAACCCGTTGGATTGCAGTACCGCGCTGTATTGGCTCGGATTGAACTTGCCGTCGATCTGGAAGGCGTCGAGCTTCACGATCTCGTCGCGCAGACGCGCATCGGAAACCGCGACACCGGCGGCGGCACCCGCCTGGGTCATGAGTTCTTCGTCGACGATCTGGTCTACGACCTGGCGCTTGTACTGCGGCGTGCTAAAAAAATCTGAGTTGAACGAATCGCCCATCATCGTACGCATGCGTTGAACCTGTTCGTTCATTCGCTGACGATAGTCGCTTGAGGAAATTTCCACCTTGCCGACTTTTGCTACGCCGGTGTCGCCGCTGGCGACAAAATATCCCTGGATGCCGAAAAACATGAAGGCTGCCATCAACAGGGACAGGATGAGGTAGGCAATTTTGGAACCGGACTTTTCGCGAATACTCTGCAGCATGGCATGCTCTCGATACGGCGCGTCATCGCGCTTCCCGGGAAAAAACAAAGGCGCCTCGATGGGCGCCCTTGCAGGAGTTGGCGGAGTGGACGGGGCTCGAACCCGCGACCCCCGGCGTGACAGGCCGGTATTCTAACCAACTGAACTACCACTCCGTTTTCTTCTGGTGGGTGCTGAGGGTTTCGAACCCCCGACCCTCGCCTTGTAAGGGCGACGCTCTACCGCTGAGCTAAGCACCCAGCGAAGCGCGTTAGTTTATTGCATCCTTTAGCGCTTTGCCAGCTTTGAACGCCGGAATTTTCGATGCCTTGATCTTGATCGTTGCGCCGGTGCGCGGATTGCGACCAGTGCGCGCTGCGCGCTTGCGAACGGCGAAAGTGCCGAAGCCGACGAGCGACACGCTGTCGCCCTTCTTCAGCGCCTTCTTAACCACTTCAATCATGGCATCCAGCGCGCGGCCCGAATCGGCCTTGCTCAATTCAGCGTGGTCTGCAATCGAACTGATGATATCAGCTTTGTTCATGTGTCACTCCCTCAGGATTTCTGGGTAATCGGCTTGGGCATTGTTCCGTCGCGCGCAGTTAAAAAATGCTGCATCGGAGCGGATCCACCACACATGAGTCCGACGATTCGTTCACGTCTGTACTCGTGCCGTGGGCGCGCTTTTATACCAGTCCAATTCTACTCACGCAACAAAATGACAAGGAAAAATGCGCGTTCCATCAGTGTTTCAACAGCGTGCCATCGCTCTTGACTTCACCTTCGCCCTTGGCAGCCGGCACGCTATCTGCGCTCGCCGTGACCACTTCGGTCGTTTGCTTCGGCACCGCCACAAGCGGACGTTCCAATGCAATATCAAGCACTTCATCAATCCAGCGTACCGGTCGGATCTCGATGACGTCGGTGATGTTCTTAGGAATGTCGACAAGATCCTTGCGATTGTCATCGGGAATGATCACGGTCTTGATGCCGCCGCGGTGTGCCGCCAACAATTTCTCCTTCAATCCGCCGATTGGTAGCACCCGTCCGCGCAGCGTGATCTCGCCGGTCATCGCAAGATCAGAACGCACCGGCACCTTGGTCAGTGCTGACACCAACGCCGTACACATCGCGATGCCGGCACTCGGCCCATCTTTCGGAGTTGCACCCTCAGGAACATGGATATGGATGTCGGACTTCTGGTGGAAGTCGGCGTCGATGCCGAAACGTTCGGCGCGCGCGCGCACCACCGACAAGGCCGCCTGGATCGACTCTTGCATCACATCGCCGAGCTGTCCGGTGTGGATCAATTTACCCTTGCCTGACAAGGTGGTGGCCTCAATGCTGAGCAGATCGCCGCCTACCTGAGTCCACGCCAATCCGGTGACCAATCCGACTTCATTCTGCTGTTCGGCGCGACCGAAATCGAACCGGCGCACGCCAAGATATTTCTCAACCTCGGACGCACCGACATCGATCATCGTTGGCTTGGCCTTGCCGCGCTTACCTTTGGCTGGCGCCTTGTCGCCGGCGAGAAGAATTTCCTTCACCACCTTGCGACAAATTTTGGCGATCTCGCGATCGAGATTGCGCACGCCAGATTCGCGCGTGTAGTAACGAACGATGTCGCGCAAGGCCTCATCACGGATATGCAGTTCGCTAGCCTGCAGGCCAGCCGCTGTCATCTCCTTGGTCACCAGATAGCGCGATGCGATGCTGATCTTCTCTTCCTCGGTGTACCCAGGAATGCGGATGATCTCCATTCGATCGAGCAAAGCCGGTGGAATATTGAGACTATTTGCGGTCGCGATGAACATCACCTCAGACAAGTCGAAATCGACTTCGAGATAATGATCGTTGAAGGTGTGGTTCTGCTCGGGATCGAGCACTTCCAGCAGCGCCGACGAAGGATCGCCACGGAAGTCCGTCGACATTTTGTCGATCTCGTCGAGCATCACCAGCGGATTACGCACGCCGACCTTGGACAGGTTCTGGATAACGCGTCCCGGCATCGAACCGATATAGGTACGACGATGCCCGCGGATCTCGGCCTCATCGCGCACGCCACCGAGTGCCATGCGCACGAACTTACGGTTGGTCGCTTTGGCGATCGACTGACCGAGCGAAGTCTTGCCCACACCAGGCGGCCCGACCAGACAAAGAATCGGACCCTTCAGCTTTTTGACACGCTGCTGGACGGCGAGATATTCGAGGATGCGCTCCTTGACCTTCTCCAGCCCGTAATGATCGGTGTCGAGTACCAACTCGGCTTGCTTCAATTCGCGGCGTACCTTGGTGCGCTTCTTCCATGGTGCACCGACCAGCCAATCAAGATAGTTACGCACGACTGTGGCTTCCGCCGACATCGGCGACATCTGCTTGAGTTTATTGAGCTCGTTGCGCGCTTTCGTCGCAACCAGCTTGGGCATCCCCGCAGTTGCGATCTTCTTCGCCAATTCCGCAAGTTCGTTTGGAGCGGCTTCGTCGATCTCTCCCAGTTCCTTCTGGATCGCCTTCATCTGTTCGTTGAGGTAATACTCGCGCTGGCTCTTCTCCATTTGCGACTTGACGCGACCACGGATGCGCTTTTCCATCTGCTGCATGTCGATTTCGCCGGTAACGAAACCGATCAGCAACTCCAGCCGCTCGAACACATCGACGGCTTCAAGCACGCGCTGCTTATCCTGCAAGCGGATCGACAAATGAGCGGCGATGGTGTCGGCCAAGCGACCTGAATCGTCAATTCCAGCCAGCGTCGTCATCAACTCCGGCGGTACTTTGCGATTGATCTTGATGAACTGCTCGAACATCGATAACAGCGACTTCGCAGCAGCTTCGATCTCGCGCCCATCGCGTTGTGTCGACACATCAATTTCGTCGACCGATGCGGCGACGAAACTGCCGTTGTCGGTGATCTCCGAGACGCGCGCACGCGCACCACCCTCAACCAACACCTTGATTGTGCCGTCGGGCAGCTTCAGCAGTTGCAGCACCGTCGCCAAGGTACCGATGTGATACAGGTCGTCCGCACCGGGATCATCGGTATCCGGGCTCTTCTGCGCGAGTAGGATGATTTGCTTGTCGCCTTCCATCGCAGCATCCAGCGCACGGATGGACTTTTCGCGTCCGACAAAAAGCGGAATCACCATGCTCGGGTAGACGACAACGTCACGCAGTGGCAACACCGGTACACTGGTTTCAATCGAGGGCGAGGACTTGGCCGTCATGCAATTCTCCGAATCAGGAGTGCGCGCGCACCTTGCGCTCGCTGTCATGTTGCGTCAAGTGAGGCCGGCGCCGAAGAATGCAAGCGGCCAGCCAAGTAGATCGGTCACTCTCCGGAAGCGGCGCGGGCTGCGGGCTGCGGAACACTGCTGTAGATCAGGTACGGTTCGGCTGAACCATTGATCACACCCTCATCGACCACGACCTTGCTGACGTTTTCCAGCGACGGCAGTTCGTACATGATCTCCAAAAGTACCTGCTCGATGATCGTGCGCAAGCCGCGCGCGCCGGTACGGCGCTTAAGCGCTTTACGCGCGACAGCACGCAGCGCGTCGTCGCGGAATTCGAGTTCGACGCCTTCCATTTCGAACAGCTTGCGGAACTGTTTAGCGATGGCGTTCTTCGGCTCACTAAGGATCTTGATCAACGCATCCTCGTCCAATTCATCGAGGGTCGCGACCACCGGAAGGCGGCCGACAAACTCGGGAATCAAACCGAACTTGATCAGGTCTTCCGGCTCAATCGTCTTCAGCACATCACCGACACTGACACGCTTGTCCTTGCTGCGAATTTCGGCCGAGAAGCCGATACCGGTCGACTCGGAACGCGACTGGATGATCTTTTCCAGCCCGGCGAATGCGCCACCACAGATGAACAGAATGTTGCGCGTGTCGACTTGGAGAAATTCCTGTTGCGGGTGCTTGCGGCCGCCCTGCGGAGGAACCGAAGCAACAGTACCCTCGATCAACTTCAACAACGCCTGCTGCACACCTTCGCCAGAAACATCGCGGGTGATTGACGGGTTCTCCGACTTGCGCGAAATCTTGTCGATCTCGTCAATGTAGACGATGCCGGTTTGCGCTTTCTCGACGTCGTAATCGCACTTTTGCAGCAGCTTCTGAATAATGTTTTCGACATCTTCGCCGACGTAACCGGCTTCGGTCAGCGTCGTCGCATCGGCGATCGTAAATGGGACGTTGAGCAGCCGCGCCAGCGTTTCTGCGAGTAGCGTTTTGCCGGAACCGGTCGGCCCGACCAGCAGGATGTTGCTCTTCGACAATTCGATGTCGTCGCTGCGCTGACGTGATTCCAGGCGCTTGTAATGGTTGTAGACCGCCACCGCGAGCACCTTTTTGGCGCGCGACTGACCGACCACGTACTGATCCAGAGTTTCCAGAATCTCGCGCGGCTTCGGCAGATGGCTACGCGCAGTTGCGGCCTTCTCTTCGAGTTCTTCGCGGATAATGTCGTTGCACAATTCAACGCATTCGTCGCAGATGAACACGTTCGGACCGGCGATCAGCTTGCGAACCTCGTGCTGGCTCTTGCCGCAGAAGGAGCAATAGAGAACCTTGGTGGATTCGCTGCGGGTGCTTCGATCGTCGCTCATCTTGCTCGTGGTTCCTGACTGCGTCTCATCTTTCGGGGCGCAGAATAGCACAGCACATCCAGCGCCCTATCAGCGCCGGATGCGATGATTGGTAAGGAGAATGGGTGACGCGACTCAGCTTGCCTTGACGCTGTCGATTGGGCGACTGGCGAGAACTGAATCGACCAGACCATAGTCGCGCGCTTCGTCGGCGCTCATGAAGTAATCGCGATCAACGTCACGCTCGACCTGTTCCAGAGAACGACCGGTGTGCTCGGCCATCATCGCGTTCAATTTGGCTTTGATCGACAGGATTTCTTTCGCGTGGATGGCGATATCCGAGGCTTGCCCGGAAAACCCGGCTGACGGCTGGTGGATCATCACCCGCGAATTCGGCAGACAGAACCGCTTGCCCTTCGTGCCCGCCGAAAGCAGGAAAGCCCCCATGCTGGCGGCTTGACCGATGCAGATCGTACTCACGTCCGATTTGATGAATTTCATCGTGTCGTAGATCGCCAACCCGGCGGTTACCGATCCGCCTGGGCTGTTGATATACAGACTGATGTCCTTGTCCGGGTTCTCGGATTCAAGGAACAACATCTGCGCCACGATGACGTTGGCCATGTAGTCCTCGACCGGACCAACCGCAAAAAATCACGCGCTCCTTGAGCAGGCGCGAATAGATGTCATACGCCCGTTCACCGCGTGCGGTCTGTTCGACCACCATCGGTACCAGGTTCAATCCTGTGATCACGTCGGTTCTCCGTCAGGCTGACTGCGATGGTGGGGGCGAAGCCGCGTCACTTCAACGCGGCGCCTGCATCAACTGCTGGAAGTTCACAAACTGCGGCGCGACTTTGGCATGCTCAAAAATCCAGTCGACCACTTCATCTTCCATCGCACGAATGCGCAGACCGGCCATCAGTTGCTGGTCGCGAAGGTACATCTCGACGACCTTCTGCGGTTCTTCGTAGGTCGAAGCGATGGTCGTGAGCATTTCCGAGACGCGCTGCTGGGTCGGGCGAATCTGGTTGCGGATCGACAGTTCTTCGAGCAAAACACTCGCGTGCACGCGATTACGCGCCACCGTGCGCATTTGCTCGGTCGGCTCAGTCGGCGCTTCCGCCTCACGATTATTGCGAGCCGCAGCTTCTTGTGTTTGCGCAAGCAATGCCCGTGTCTCAGCCTCGATGCGCGACTGCGGCAAGTCGAAGCCCTTGAACGTGAATACCAGCGTGTCGACCGCATGCAACTTGTTTCGACCGTTCAATGCCGTGCGCATTTCTCGCTCGAGATTGGCGCGGACATCCTGGCGGAACTTATCCAACCCACCGGCAATACCAAAACTGGCAGCAAATGCTTGGTCAACTTCCGGCAAACTGGCTTCCTGCACGCGCACAACCTTGATGTTTACATCGGCTTGCTTGCCAGCCAAGCCGATATCGCGGAACTCGGCCGGGAACTCGATGCGCGCCTGCTTTTCATCACCCGCGGACAGACCAAGCAATGCGTCTTCAAAACCCTTGAACAGCGCGCCCGAACCGATCACCGTGCCGGCGCGTTCGATGCCAGATGCAGGGAAGCGATAGTCGTCCGCTTGCGCCGAGAACTCGAATACGACCATGTCTGCAGCGTGCGCTGCACGCTCGACCGGTGCCCACTGGCGACGTTGCTGACGCAGTGTCTCGATCATGCGATCAACATCGGCGTCCTCGACCTTCGAATCAAGGCGGGTCAGCGCGAGATTGGCGACATCCACGTCGCCGACTTCCGGCATGACGTCAAAGGTCGCCGTGTAGACCAATTCTTCCTTCGGCGCGTCGTTGTCGCGTGCGATGCGTGGTGACATCGCCGGGCGCAACTTTTCCTTGCTGATCGCCTCTTGGAATGAGCCACCGATCACGTCACCAAGAATTTCGGAACGCACCTGCTCGCCAAAGCGCTTCTCGATGACCGTCGCCGGCACCTTGCCGGGGCGGAAGCCCTTCAACCGAACATTTTGACCCAGTTCACGCATGCGATCGCGAACGCGTTCTTCGTAACGAGCCGCTGGCACGCGCACCGTCATCTTGCGCTCAAGCGTACTGACCTGTTCGATCGAAACTTGCATGGAGACTCCTGAAAGCTGAACTTGATTGTTTGCGCGCGGCGCGACTGGTGCGAAAGGAGAGACTCGAACTCTCACGGGTTACCCCGCTGGAACCTAAATCCAGTGCGTCTACCGATTCCGCCACTTTCGCATGAACACGCCGACCGCGGTGAGCTGAACCTGACTGTGAGAGGAGAGGTGGTGGGCCGTCTAGGACTCGAACCTAGAACCTGCGGATTAAGAGTCCGTTGCTCTACCATTGAGCTAACGGCCCACGCTGGAAAACTGGGGTGGATAATGGGATTTGAACCCACGACCCTCGGAATCACAATCCGATGCTCTAACCAACTGAGCTATATCCACCATTGCAACAACAATTACTCCGGTGGCGCGCCCGACAGGACTCGAACCTGCAACCGCCGGCTTAGAAGGCCGGTGCTCTATCCGGTTGAGCTACGGGCGCCGAAACCTAGGACCGATTGGTCGGGGTAGAGGGATTCGAACCCCCGACATCCTGCTCCCAAAGCAGGCGCGCTACCAGACTGCGCTATACCCCGCTGGTTCTCGACACGTCGCATTCCAGACGATTTCCGAAGCCGCTGAATGGTACGCATCGCGCCCACCAACGTCAACGAAGTACGACCGGACAACTACACTCAACATTCTTCGTTCAAACGAAGCGGGGCGCTTTCGCGCCCCGCTTCATCTCAACCATATTGGCGCGCCCGGAGAGATTCGAACTCCCGACCACCAAGTTCGTAGCCTGGTACTCTATCCAACTGAGCTACGGGCGCAAGCAAGGAGCGGAATTATGGATGGCTCCAGCGAACTCGTCAACACTTCACGCAACTTTTTTTCGCACGACACATCAACGGTTCGCGCAAAAACAAACGGCCCGCAAGGGGCCGTTGCATGACTGGCGGAGAGAGAGGGATTCGAACCCTCGATAAGGCTTTTGACCCTATACTCCCTTAGCAGGGGAGCCCCTTCGGCCTCTCGGGCATCTCTCCGGGTATCAATCGTCTTGTGGCGCTTCGCCTGCGCCAGTCGGGACAGGTTTATGTCCTTCCTGTTCGCGACGAATGCGTTGGTAAATTTCCTCGCGATGCACTGCGAGATCTTTCGGGGCATTGATGCCGATCCGTACTTGGTTGCCTTTCACGCCGAGAACGGTGACCGTAACCTCGTCTCCGATCATCAGCGTCTCACCAACACGACGCGTCAGAATCAACATGTCTATCTCCCCCGGTACAGACTGAACCGCCGCCTGACCGCGCAGTCCATCGCGAACATCGGCCATTGCCGCTACGCGATGGATACTACAGACCACATACTCCATCCGCAACGAAAACGAAGGCCGCCAAATGGCGGCCTAGGAAGTGGCGTCCCCAAGGGGATTCGAACCCCTGTTACAGCCGTGAAAGGGCCGTGTCCTAGGCCTCTAGACGATGGGGACTTGCATTCCTTCGTGGTGGAGCCAGCCGGAGTCGAACCGGCGGCCTCTACAATGCCATTGTAGCGCTCTACCAGCTGAGCTATGGCCCCCGCGAAAGGGCGCGCATCATAACAGTTGATGCCACGTCGTCAACAGGTCGCGCAGAAAATATTTGCTCACCGCATCATCGTCGTTGCTTACGGCGACTCAACGCCATCGCGATGCGTTTGCTTGCCCGGATATGACCCCTGTGTTGCAATCCAGACCAATGCCATCGGGCCGTTAGTCTACGGCTCTGGAATACGCAAAACGGGAGAAATACGCATGCAGTTCGAGCGACCCTGGCTGGCCAGCTACCCGAAAGACGTGCCGGCGGAAATCGATGTCACCGCTTACGGCTCGATCATCGCCGTGTTGCGCGAGGCCTGCGACACCTACCGGCAAAAGCCCGCGTTCACGAACATGGGCAAGACCATCACGTATGACGATCTCGATCGCTTGAGCGCGAACTTCGCGTCCTATCTGCTGAATGATCTCAAGCTCAAGAAGGGCGATCGTATCGCCATCATGCTGCCAAACCTGCTGCAGTATCCGGTCGCGATCTTCGGCGCATTGCGCGCTGGTCTGACGGTCGTCAACACCAATCCGATGTACACCGCGCGCGAACTAAAGCACCAACTGAACGATGCCGGTGCAAGCACGATCATTGTGCTTGATAACTTCGCGCTGACCTTAACTGAGGTGCTCAAGGATACGCCGGTCAAACAGGTCATCACCACGGCGATCGGCGACATGCTCGGATTTCCGAAGTCGCTGATCGTGAATTTCGTTGCGAAGCACGTGAAGAAAATTGTGCCCGAGTACCAAATCAACGGCACCGTCCGCTTCAATGATGCATTGGCTTCCGGTGCGCGCAAGCCGGCGCCGAAGGTTGATCTGGTCGCCGACGACATCGCCTTCCTGCAATACACCGGCGGCACCACAGGCGTCGCCAAGGGCGCGATGCTCACGCATCGAAACCTGATCGCGAATATGCAAATGGTGTCGGCTTGGTTCGGCGCCAACATCAAACTTGGCGAAGAGGTGATGATTACCGCGTTACCGCTCTATCACATCTTTGCGCTGACCTGTAATTGCTTGGTATTCATCAAGTTCGGCGGCATCAATGTATTGATCACGAACCCACGCGACATGCCGGGCTTCGTCAAGGAGTTGTCGAGGACACCCTTTACCGCAATCACCGGTGTGAACACGTTGTTCAACGGATTGTTGAACACCCCGGGATTTGCTGAAGTTGATTTCTCGCATCTGAAGATGAGCTTCGGTGGCGGCATGGCAGTGCAGCGCGCAGTCGCCGAACGGTGGAAAAAGGTGACCGGCTGCACCCTGATCGAAGGCTTCGGCATGACTGAAAGTTCACCGGTCGCCACCATCAATCCACTCGAAAACAGCGAGTACAGCGGATCGATCGGCTTGCCGGCACCGTCCACCGATCTCTGCGTCCAGGACGACGACGGCAAGATCCTCGGCGTCGGCGACATAGGCGAGATCTGTATCCGCGGGCCGCAGGTAATGAAGGGCTATTGGCAGCGCCCCGACGACACCGCGAAGACGATCGTCGATGACTGGCTGCGCACCGGCGA
Source organism: Rhodanobacteraceae bacterium (assembly GCA_016708465.1). Taxonomy (GTDB): domain Bacteria; phylum Pseudomonadota; class Gammaproteobacteria; order Xanthomonadales; family Ahniellaceae; genus JADKHK01. The sequence continues at coordinate 363,621 of JADJFT010000004.1, read as the reverse complement.
CTTGGGCAAGTTCGATGAGAAGGGTTTCTTCTATATCGTCGACCGCAAGAAAGACATGATCTTAGTCTCCGGGTTCAACGTCTATCCGAATGAAATCGAAGACGTGGTAGCGACGCTGCCTGGCGTACTCGAAGTCGCCGCAGTCGGCGTCGCCGACGATAAGTCCGGTGAAGCCGTAAAGCTGGTGATCGTGCGCAAAGACCCGAGCCTGACCGTCGAGCAGATCAAAGCGCACTGCAAAGACAACCTCACCGGCTACAAGCAGCCCAAGATCATCGAGTTCCGCGACAGTCTGCCGAAGACCAACGTCGGCAAGATTTTGCGTCGCGAATTACGTGATGCGGCCAAGCCGTCCGCCTGAGCCGGCGGTCGTCGGCGAAACCGGTCAGCGCTCGACTTCCGGGCGCATGTACGGAAACAGCAGCACATCGCGGATCGAGGGCACATCGGCGATCAACATGACCAGGCGGTCGATGCCGACACCCAATCCGCCCGTCGGCGGCAGACCATATTCGAGCGCACGGATGTAGTCGGCGTCGAAGTGCATGGCTTCGTCATCACCGGCGTCCTTGGCATCGACTTGGGCTTGGAAACGCGCCGCCTGGTCTTCCGGATCGTTCAATTCGGAGAAGCCGTTCGCGAGTTCCTTGCCGCCAATGAACAATTCGAAGCGGTCGGTGATGCCGGGGTCCAGATCGTTCGCGCGCGCCAAGGGCGAGACTTCGGTCGGATGTGCCGTGATGAAGGTCGGTTGCACCAGCGTCTGCTCAACAGTTTTCTCGAAGATTTCGAGCAAAAGCTTGCCCCATCCGAAATCTTTCTTGACGTGAATGCCGAGGCGCGCGCAGTGCGCGGCCATCGCGTCGCGATCCTGCAGTTGTTCGCGTCTGATTTCCGGATTCGCAGCCAGCACGGCATCGTCCATGCGCGTGCGCGCGAACGCCGCGCCGACATCGATCGCGCGACCTTCCCAGTTCAACGCGGTCGTTCCGGCACCCGCCTGTGCCGCCACGCGGACCATCGCTTCGGTCATGTCCATGACCTCATTGAACGTAGCAAAGGCCTCGTACGATTCGAGCATCGTGAACTCGGGGTTGTGGCGCGTGCTCACGCCCTCGTTACGAAAATTTCGGTTGATCTCGAATACCCGATCGAGGCCACCAACGACGAGGCGCTTCAGGTAAAGCTCTGGCGCAACGCGCAGGTACATTTGCAGGTCCAGCGCGTTGTGGTGAGTCACGAACGGTCGCGCCGTCGCGCCACCCGGAATCGGATGCATCATCGGCGTCTCGACTTCGACGAAGCCGCGCCCTTCCATGAATTCGCGAATCGCGCGGACCGCACGCGAACGTAGTGCAAATACGCGGCGCGATTCCTCGTTCACGATCAGGTCGACATAGCGCTGACGATAACGTTGCTCAACGTTCTCCAAGCCATGCCACTTGTCCGGCAGTGGGCGCAACGACTTGGTCAGCAAGCGCAGGGCATCGACCTTGATCGACAGCTCTCCGGTCTTGGTGCGCATCAACTGCCCTTCCGCCGCAATGATGTCGCCGACATCGAAGCCCTTGAATGCCTCGTATGCATCACCCAGCGTGCTTTGTTGCAGGAACAACTGGATGCGTCCGCTTTGATCCTGTATTTGCGTGAATGCCGCCTTGCCCATCAGCCGTTTGGCGAGCATGCGCCCGGCCACACGCACGCGGCGTACGCTCGCGTCGATGGCTTCTGCGCTCCAGCGATCCTTGTCGGAAAATTCTTCTTGCAACGCGCCGGCGAACGCATCTGGACGGAAGTCATTCGGATAGGCATTGCCGCACTCGCGCAGTGCGTGCAGTTTGGCGCGACGCTCGGCAATCAGGCGGTTCTCGTCGACGCTCGGCGCCGTGGCAGTTGGATCGGTCATGGTGTTTCCCGTGATCAGGCGTCGGCGCGCTTGGAACCGGCTTCGAGGCCGGACTTGAGGCTGGCCTCAACGAATTCGCTGAGATCGCCATCGAGCACCTTCTGCGTGTCGGTGCGCTCGACGCCGGTGCGGAGATCCTTGATGCGCGATTGATCGAGCACGTACGAGCGGATCTGCGAACCCCAGCCGATGTCCGACTTCGTCGCTTCCAGCGCGGCTTTCTCGGTATTGCGCTTCTGCAATTCGAGTTCGTAGAGCTTCGCTTTCAGCATCTTCATCGCGTTGTCGCGGTTCTGATGTTGCGAGCGCCCAGTCTGGCAGGCGGCCACGGTGTTCGTCGGCAGATGCGTGATACGCACCGCCGACTCGGTCTTGTTGACATGCTGGCCGCCGGCGCCGGACGAACGATACACATCAGTGCGCAAATCAGCCGGATTGATCTCGATGTCGATATCTTCGTCGACTTCGGGCGACACGAACACCGACGTGAACGAGGTGTGGCGGCGATTGTCGGAGTCGAACGGCGACTTTCTCACCAGTCGATGTACCCCCGGTTTCGGTCTTCAGCCAGCCATAGGCATAGTCGCCTTCGACGCGAAACGTGGCGCTCTTGAGACCCGCAACTTCACCGCTCGATGCTTCCAGCAATTCTGCCTTCCAGCCGCGTTGTTCGCAGAAGCGCAGATACATGCGCAGCAACATTTCCGCCCAGTCCTGCGCCTCGGTGCCGCCTGCACCGGCTTGAATATCGACGAACGCGGCGTGCGCATCCATCTTGCCCGAGAACATCCGCTGGAACTCGAGTTTACCGACGCGCACGGCCTGCGCATCGAGGTCGTCGCACACGGCGATTGCGGTGTCATTGTCATTCTCGGCGATGGCGAGATCCAGTAATTCCCCCGCCTCAGTCAGAGAATTCGTGAGACTGGAAATTTCGCCAACGATTTTCTCCAGCAGCGCGCGCTCGCGACCCAGCTCCTGCGCACGCGCCGGATTTTCCCAGATGCTCGGCAACTCCAGTTCGCGACTCACTTCCTCCAAGCGCTCGCTTTTGACGTCGAAGTCAAAGATACCCCCTGAGCGACGTGACGCGCTCCAATAGGTCAGCGATGCGGGCGGCAACAGGATTGGTTTCGATCATGGCGATATTTCGCGGAAAAACGGCCGGCAAGAATACCAGAGCGACGCTGGAGCCTGTGCACGAAGCGCGCGTCAAGCTGGGCAGAAATGCCTTACCAGCAGCTTCACCCGACGCTCGCCACGCCACTCATCCACGATCGGTTGGAACACAACGACAACGCGCCCGGCCGGCAGCGTGCCGGTATAGGCACCGAAGGCGATTGCCTCATGTTCGACCCCGGCACGATCGGCCAGCCGCATTGCGACATGACGCTCGCCGACGACACGCGCCGCGACGACAACGAACTCGCCATCGAACTGCGGCTCTGGGAATGCTTGCCCCCACGGCCCGCCATCACACAGTGATTCAGCCAACGACAGATCGATATCGCAGTTGTTCAACTCGCCGTCGCTCCAGATTTCGGCTGCGAGCACGGCGGGATCGACACGCTCCGCCGCCAGTGCCGCAATCGCCGCTCGGAATCGATCGAACTGCGCGATGTCGAGACTGAGCCCCGCAGCCATCGCGTGACCGCCGAAACGCAGGATCAAACCGGGTTCGCGCATATCGAGTTCGGCGATCAAATCACGCAAGTGCACGCCTGGCACCGAACGTGCCGAAGCCTTGAGCTCGCTACTGCCCTCGCCTGCCGCCGCGAAGGCAAACACCGGACGATGCACGCGCTCCTTGATCTTCGATGCGACCAAACCGATCACGCCAGCGTGCCAATCTGGTTCATGCAGGCAAAGCACCGGTGGCAAATCACCGTCAAGTTGCAAGTGCGCGACCGCCGCTTCAGCTTGATCAACCATGTCCTGCTGCACGCCACGGCGCTCGACATTGATGGCATCCAGCCGCGTTGCCAATGCGTGCGCTGCCAGCGGATCGTCACTGCATAGACATTCGACACCGACACGCATGTCCTCAAGTCGACCTGCGGCGTTCACGCGCGGGCCGATACTGAAGCCGAGGTCAGTGGCCGTCAGCGCGGCGGCACGCCGCTTCGATACATCGATCAATGCGGCAATTCCAGCATTCGCATGGCCGCCACGAATACGCTTCAATCCGGCTGCCACCAAGACGCGATTATTGTGATCAAGCGGCACCAGATCGGCGACCGTGCCGAGCGCCACCAGGTCAAGCAGGGTCGACAGATCGGGTTCGCTGCGGCCAACGTAAGCGCCGGCTTCGCGCAAACATGCGCGCAAGGCCAAAAGCAAATAAAACATCACTCCGACACCCGCCAACATCTTGCTCGGAAAGCCATCACCACGCAGGTTTGGATTCACGATGGCGTCCGCTGCCGGCAACACGTCCGGCGGCAAATGATGATCAGTGACCAGCACACGACATCCTGCCTGCTTCGCCGCAAGTACGCCCGGCAGGCAGGCGATGCCACTGTCGACGGTAACCAATAGATCCGGCGCACCCGCGGCGACAATATCCGCCACCAGCGTCGTGGTCAGACCATAACCGTGGATCGCCCGGTTCGGCACTCGCACATCGACATGACGCGCACCAAGCATGCGTAATCCGCGATAGGCGACGGCGGCACCCGTCGCGCCATCACAGTCAAAATCTCCGACGATCAGAATGCGTGCATCGCGCTCGATTGCATCGCGCAGCAGCGCACAGGCGGCATCGAGACCACCGAGCTGCGCGGGTGCAAGCATGCGTGCCAGACGCAAATCGAGCTGATCGCGCGACACCACGCCGCGCGCGGCATAGATGCGTGCGAGCACCGGATGCAGCGAAGACTCCGCAAGCAGCGGCACATTGGGCACTTCACGACGACGAAGGCGCGGATTCATGTCGGGTCGTTGCGCCAAAACCGCAGGCGATGCCAAGGCCGCCACACGAAGCGTTCACCGCTTTCCAACGCCGCATCGATCGAAATGAATCGTTCCAGCAGTTGCGACACTGCGTGCAAAATCGCTGGGTCATCATCGCGTGCGTCATATACGGCGGATGTCGGCGCATCGGCGATGTCGCGCAGCGTTGGCAACCCGGCGAGATCAGCACAGCCCAAGGCAAGTGGATCGCGCGACATCACCGCGGTAACGCGTGTCGACCACGGCGCCGGCGCAACCCCGTCGCCATGTAGCCACAAGCTGTTGATCTCCAGCAGGCCACGCGCACGGCGCGCAGAATTCAGCGGATGTTCGTGCAACGCCATCTGCAGTTCATTGAGCCAGCGACGGGTCACGCGACCGCCATCGCCAGGTGGCAAGGCATCGTCGATGTAGGCCCCGAGCACCCGCTCCGGCGCGTCGCCACCCACCGCTGGATGGCGCGCATCCGGCTGTGCATACCAGCGATCTGGATGGGACGCCTGAAAACGCCAGCCGGCGTCATCGAACAACGGGCGTAGCGCCGTTTCGAACGCCGATAATTCGTCCTCTGCCAGTTGCATTCCAGCGCAAGCGAGCATGCGCACGCCGGCGATTTCGACACGCAGATGGCAGGGATCAACGCGCAGCCAGCGCCCATCATGATCCTCCGGCGCATCGATCCGTCGCGTCAGCGCCGCCGTGGCGAAAGTCGCAGCCATATCCGGAAATGCCGTGGCCAGCAGGCTGTTCACACCCGCGGCGGCATCCGGCAACCGCGTCGCCTTGGACAACACCCGTCGCAACGCCGGCACCTGTTCGACCAGTGCGCCCAAATGGCGTCGCGGCGGCAACCACAGCAACTGTGGCATCGGACTACTCGTAACGAACCGCCATGACTTCGTACTCGCGCGTGCCATTCGCAGCATGCAGTTCGACGGTATCGCCTTCGCTCTTGCCAACCAATGCACGTGCCATCGGCGATGTCACCGAAATCAGCCCTTGTTTGATGTCGGCTTCGAGCTCGCCGACGATCTGGTAGGTGACTTCGTTGTTGTTGTGCAGCTCCAGCAGATCGACGGTTGCACCGAAGACGATCCGGGTACCGGCGTTGAGCTGACTGATGTCGATCACTTCCGCGAACGACAGCGCGGCCTCGAGCGCATTGATGCGGCCTTCGGTAAAACCCTGCTGCTCGCGTGCAGCGTGGTATTCGGCATTTTCTTTGAGATCGCCGTGGGCACGCGCTTCGGCGATCGCCAAAATGATGCGTGGGCGCTCGACCGACTTGAGGCGCTCCAATTCATTGCGCAGTCGTTCAACGCCACGCTTGGTCAGGGGAGGTCTTCTCATGCCTGCAGTTCCTGGTGGAGTTCCTGAAGCGCACTAACGCGCTCGGAGTTGCGATAGTCCAGCGAATGCAGCAGTGCACGCGCGCCGGCAACTGTCGTCGAATAGGTCACGCGATGCTGTAACGCGTCGCGGCGGATCGAGAACGAGTCGGCGATTGCCTGCTTGCCTTCGGTGGTGTTGATGATGAATACGATCTCGCCATTCTTGATCGCGTCGCCGATGTGCGGTCGGCCTTCGAGCACCTTGTTGACGCGCTCGCAGGGAAACCCGCGACCACGAAGATAGTCGCAGGTACCGGCGGTCGCGACCATCGAATAGCCGCGCCGCAACAGTTCCTCGGCGACGACTTCGACGCGCGGCTTGTCGGCATCGCGCACACTGACGAACACCGTGCCGATTGGCGGCGCCTGGATGTTCGCCGCCTCGTGCGCTTTCGCAAAGGCCTCACCAAAATTACGGCCAACACCCATTACTTCACCGGTCGAGCGCATCTCGGGGCCAAGAATGGGGTCGACGCCCTGAAACTTCAGGAACGGGAAGATCGCTTCCTTGACCGAGTAGTAGTTGGGGATGATCTCGCGTGTTGCGCCCTGTGCGATGAGCGTCTGACCGGCCATGCAGCGTGCGGCAATCTTGGCCAGCGGCAAGCCAGTCACCTTCGACACAAACGGTACCGTGCGTGAGGCGCGGGGATTCACTTCGAGTACGAAGATCTTTTCACCCTGGATCGCAAACTGCGTGTTCATCAAGCCAATGACGTTCAGTGCTTTCGCCATCGCCTGCACTTGTTCGCGCAATCGGTTCTGAATCGGTGCCGACAGTGAATACGGCGGTAGCGAACAGGAGCTGTCACCGGAATGGACGCCGGCCTCTTCGATGTGTTCCATGATGCCGCCGATCAGCGTGTTGCCTTCGGCATCGGCAATCAAATCGACATCAACTTCAACGGCGTTGTCGAGAAAACGATCCAGCAACACTGGTGATTCATTCGATACGCGCACGGCATCGGTGATGTACCGCTTCAGATCAGCATCCGAATAAACGATTTCCATTGCGCGACCACCGAGCACGTAACTCTGACGTACAACCAGCGGGTAACCGATTTCGCGCGCCAGCGCCAACGCCTCGTCGGGGTTGCGCGCGGTGCGATTCGGCGGCTGCAGCAAACCCAATTCGCTCACCAGCTTCTGGAAGCGTTCGCGGTCTTCGGCCAAATCGATCGAGTCCGGCGAGGTGCCGATCACTGGTACGCCGTTCGCTTCCAACGCCCGTGCAAGCTTGAGCGGCGTCTGGCCACCGTATTGCACGATGACACCCTTGGGTTTTTCCTTGTCGACGATTTCAAGCACGTCTTCCAGCGTCAACGGCTCGAAGTAGAGACGATCCGAAATATCGTAATCCGTTGAAACGGTTTCCGGATTGCAGTTGACCATGATGGTTTCGTAACCATCGTCGCGCAATGCCAGCGCCGCATGCACGCAGCAATAGTCGAATTCGATGCCCTGGCCGATGCGGTTCGGGCCACCGCCGAGCACGATGATCTTGTCGCGATCAGTCGGCGCGGCCTCGCATTCTTCCTCGTAGGTCGAATACAGATAAGCGGTGCTGGTCGCGAATTCGGCGGCGCAGGAATCGACACGCTTGTAGACCGGGCGCACATTTAGCGCTCGGCGTAAATGGCGAACTGCGTCTTCATTGGTGCCGACCAGTTGTGCCAGCCGCGCATCGGAGAAGCCAACGCGCTTCAGTTCGCGCAGTCGTTGCGCGTCCAGTGCCGGCAAACCGCGCTGCGCGACGTCGCGCTCCATCTGCATCAACTCTTCGATCTGGCGCAGGAACCAGTGATCAATGAAGCTGAGGTCGTAGATCTGCTGCAGCGTCAATCCGGCACGGAAGGCGTCGGCGACATAGAACACGCGCTCCGGACCGGCTTCGCGAACCTGACGCTTGAGTTCGATCAGCGCATCCTCGCTCTCGAATTCGCTGCGCGTTGGATCGAGTCCAACCTTGCCGGTTTCAAGTCCACGCAGTGCTTTCTGCAACGACTCCTGGAAGTTGCGACCCATCGCCATGACTTCACCGACCGACTTCATCTGCGTGGTCAGGCGCGAATCAGCCGCTGGGAATTTCTCGAAGGCGAAGCGCGGAATCTTGGTCACCACATAATCGATCGCCGGTTCGAACGACGCCGGTGTGAGGCCGCCGGTAATATCATTGCGCAGCTCGTCGAGGGTGTAGCCGACGGCGAGCTTGGCGGCGATCTTGGCGATCGGGAAGCCCGTCGCCTTCGACGCCAGCGCTGACGAACGCGAGACGCGTGGATTCATTTCGATGACGACGACGCGACCATCACGCGCATTCACTCCAAACTGCACGTTCGAGCCGCCGGTGTCGACACCGATCTTGCGCAGTACTGCGATCGAAGCATCGCGCAGGCGTTGGTATTCCTTGTCGGTGAGCGTCTGCGCCGGAGCGACGGTGATCGAGTCGCCGGTATGCACGCCCATCGGATCGAAGTTCTCGATCGAACACACGATGATGCAGTTATCGGCTTTGTCGCGCACCACTTCCATCTCGAATTCTTTCCAGCCCAGCACCGACTCCTCGACCAGCACTTCACTGGTCGGCGAAAGTTCGAGGCCACGGTTGACGATCTCGATGAATTCTTCGCGGTTGTAGGCGATACCGCCACCGGAACCACCCAGCGTGAAGCTCGGCCGGATAATGGTCGGGTAGCCGACGCGGGTCTGGATGTCGAGCGCCTGCTCGAGTGTGCGCGCCACTTCTGCCTTCGGGCATTCGAGGCCGATGTCGAGCATGGCGCGGCGGAACAACTCGCGATCTTCGGCCATGCGGATGGCATCGCGCGACGCGCCAATCATCTCGACGCCGTACTTCTCGAGCACGCCGTGGTCAGCGAGATCGAGCGCCGTATTGAGTGCGGTCTGGCCACCCATGGTCGGCAACAATGCATCGGGACGTTCCTTGGCAATGATGCGTTCGATCGTGCGCCAGTTAATTGGTTCGATGTAGACCGCATCGGCCATCTCGGGGTCGGTCATGATCGTCGCCGGATTCGAGTTGACCAACACCACCCGGTAGCCTTCAGCCTTTAGCGCCTTGCACGCTTGCGCACCGGAATAGTCGAACTCGCAGGCCTGACCGATGACGATCGGGCCGGCGCCGATGATCAAGATGGTCTTCAGGTCGGAACGCTTGGGCATAAGCACCTCGGCCCCACACGCACGCGCGGGACAATTCGATGGATGTGGAATGCGGCGAATTCTACCCGGATCGTCGCGTCGATTCCCGGCGCCAACGCGACTGCCCGCGCGCGGCCCGGAACATCGGGTCGATTCAGTTCAATACCGTGACTTCGGCGACGGTATCGCGTGGAATTTCGATGTCCATGGCAAAGCCGCGACTCATGTCCTGAATCACCAGCACCGCACGATTGAAGCGCTTCAATGTGCCCTTGCGCGTGGTGTGCAGGTGGGTCTTGACGGTGATGGTTTTGCCGACCTCGGCTTCGAGGTCGTCGAACGACACCACCCGAGGCCCGGCGAGCACAACCGGAGCGGCGGGCTCAGGCGTCGGCGTCACCACCATCGGCGCCGCAGTATCGGCCTTGGTCGCCGCCTTGACGCCAGACTTCGGTTCAGTCTTGGCTTCGGCGCCCGGATCGGCACGCGCAGTTTCCGGAGGATTCATCGGGTCGAACACCGGCGCTTTCTGCTGCGCCACGGCACTTGTTGCACAGCAGATCAGCGCGAAAACAACGATTCCAGCCTTCATCGGTGTGCACTCAAGCAACGGCCACTTGAACAGAAGCAGGATTCACGCCACGACGGGCATGCATCTCGCGCACGAACGGATTGAACACGTGGGCGACGTCATGCGGGCCGGGACTGGCCTCCGGATGTCCTTGAAAACTGTAGGCGGGCGCATCGTTCAGAGCGATACCCTGCAGCGAACCATCGAACAGCGAGCGATGGGTTGCACGCACATTGGCTGGCAGCGTCGTTTCATCGACTGCGAAGCCGTGATTTTGCGAGGAAATCATGACCCGACCGGTAGCGATGTCGATCACCGGATGATTGGCACCGTGGTGCCCGAACTTCATCTTCACTGTCTTCGCACCGACAGCCAAGCCGAGCAGTTGATGGCCGAGGCAAATACCGAATGTCGGCAAGCGCGCGGCGATGAAGGCCTTGATTGCGCGAATGGCGTAATCGCAAGGCTCAGGATCACCCGGACCGTTCGACAGGAACACGCCGTCCGGCTGCAATGCGAATACGTCGGCTGCAGACGTCTGCGCCGGCACCACGGTGATCCGGCAACCGCGATCGACGAGCATGCGCAGGATGTTGTGCTTGATGCCGAAATCGTAGGCGACCACATGCAATTCGCCGGTTTCGCGCGGTGCGCTGCCGCGATCGAGATCGAAACTGCCTTGGTCCCAGACGTAGGGCGCCGAAGTCGTCACAACCTTCGCGAGATCGACGCCCTTCAGCCCCGAAAAGGCGCGCGCCGCAGCAAGCGCCGCGTCGCTGTCCGAAGCCGCTGCACCGGCGACGATACAGCCGCCCTGCGCCCCGCTTTCGCGCAGAATACGGGTGAGACGGCGCGTGTCGATTTCGGCGATGCCGACGATGCCGTGCTGGCGCAGGTAATCTGGCAGCGACACTTGGCTGCGCCAATGGTCACTATGCCGGGTGACGCTGCGCACGATCAATCCGGCGACATGCACGCCATCGGATTCGGCGTCATCGTCGTTGCAACCGGTATTGCCGATGTGCGGATAGGTCAGCGTCACGATTTGTCGGCTGTACGACGGATCGGTGAGAATTTCCTGGTAACCGGTCATCGCGGTGTTGAACACCACTTCGCCGGTGGTCAGGCCGTCAGCACCGATTGAGGTGCCATGGAACAGGCTGCCGTCCGCGAGGGCCAGCAGAGCAGGAAGGGTTGGCATGAAACGCTCCGGGGGCGGCGGAGGCCGCGAGCGGGTGCAGATGCTAGCGCAGGAGCACGCTTGCGGCGATCAAAACATCACTCGATTTTTGCAGCGCGGCGTCGATGGCTTGGTCGAGCGAGTATCTGCCCGCAGATCGCCCTGCCATCCAGCGTGCCGCAAGCAGTGCGCCGCGCGCGAACACTGCCCGCGTGCTGGCGCGATGCGTGAATTCGAGCCGCTCGCCTTCGCCCGCGAACAGGATGGTGTGGTCGCCAACGATGTCACCACCGCGCACGGTCGCGAAGCCGATCTCACCGCGAGCGCGTTCAGCCATCTGGCCGTGGCGCGCAAATACACCGACTTCCTCCAGCGTGTGCCCGCGCGCGGTGGCAACGGCCTGACCGAGTGCCAAAGCGGTTCCGGACGGGGCATCACGTTTGTGGCGGTGATGCGCATCGATGATCTCGACGTCGAAGTCGTCGCCAAGAACACGCGCTGCCTCAACTGCCATATGTCGCAACAGGGCAACGCCAATGCTGAAATTGGCCGACCACAGCACCGGAATCCGGGCAGCAGCGGCATCGAGTTCGGCGGCCTGCATGTCGCTCAGTCCGGTGGTCCCGCTGACGAAGGCCATTTCGCGTTGGACCGCCAACGCCAGCGCCGCGTCGAAGCTGGCGGCATTCGAGAAATCGATCAGTACTTCGGCCGGCAACTCCGGTTCCAGTGTGCTGCCGTAAGTCAATGCAGCCGCCCTATCCGGCCACACCGGTTCACCCACCCAACGCGAACCCGGCCGCACCAGCGCTGCGACGAGGTCGATGTCGCGTCGCTGCGGCACCAGCGCCAACAGTTCCTGACCCATGCGCCCGGAAGCGCCAAACAGAATGACGGGGGTGGCTCGGTTCATCGCCTGATCCTAGTCGCTGAACCGCGCCGCGGGAAGCAAATACCTCGACGCATGGGCGGTTTGGCACTAGTGTCTCGTCTCTCTGCGGCGGCCCGGGGCGATGGTGTGCATCTCCTGCCCCGTCACAGATGTCTTGGGGAAGACAATGAAGCTCAATGCGGGAATATTTGCCTTGGTGGCGATGCTGCCCTGCGTCCTACCTGGCTACGCTGCCGCGCAATCTTCCGCGCCGATTGCATTCGAGGTACTTGAAATAGCCAACGCCGCACAGGAGCAGGAAGATGCTTCACGGCCGATCAACTCCCAACTGCCGGCGAACGCACGCTCTCCTCAAGGCATTCCGGCGAACTTCGATGAAGTCGAACCGAATAACACTGCGGCGCAAGCAACGCCGTTGCCCGGCAATGCTGCTCGGGTGACCGCGAATATTTTCGTCAATGGCGATGTCGATTTCTGGTCGTTCAGTGGAACAGCCGGCGATAGGATCTATGCGGCCACGATGACCAGCCGAAGCAGCAACGGCAGCGTCGACTCCACACTCGACTTGATCGCAAGCGATGGCTCGACCGTCATTGAAACCGACCTGAACGATGGCACGTTCGGTAGCACGTCTTCCAGCATCGCCGGCGCCACGCTGCCTGCGACAGGAAACTACTATCTGCGCGTGACCCACGCCTCGGCGACGAACCAACTGCGGCCTTATGACCTATAGTTCCAGTTGCGTAGCGGTGCCCCGGCGGCAGAAACGGAGCCCAATGACACGTTTCCTGGCGAGGCACTGCGCCTGCCGGCGGCTGGGTTAGTGGTTCCACCTCGGCGACCACCGACGCCGACTTATATTCGCTGAACCTGAATGCCGGAGACACCGTCTTCATCAGCGTCGACCTCGACCCCGAACGCGACACCGTCGAATGGAATGCCCAGACCGGTCTCGGTGCGTTCGGCGCTCCGCCACTGTTTCTCGTCGCCAACGACGCCGGTGCAGCGACGCCCGACTCAGAGGCATTCTTCACGACGGTCGAAACTGCAGGCACCTATGGCGCGCTCATCGGCATTCCGGCCGCCGGCACCACCTTCGGCACCTATCACGCCAGCATCAGCGTATTTCCCAGGGTCGCTGAGGGCGTCAACTGCACGACGTACACGTCGACCAATGTCCCCGTGGTGATTGCCTCGGGCGCTGCTGGCATCGTCACTTCGACCTTGACCATCCCCGGCAATCCACGCATCGCCGACGTTGATGTGAGTGTGAACCTGACGCACAACTTCATGGTCGACCTGGACGTGCAGTTGACCGCGCCAGGTGGAAATACGGTCGGTCTGTTCAGCGACATCGGCTCCGCGACGGCGGGCGTCCAGACGACGATGAACACGACCTTCGACGACGAGGCTGCCATCCCGCCGCTGTTCACGGTGATCAACGGCAATCGCGTCGTACCCGAATTCAACTACCGGCTGTCCTGGTTCGACGGTCAAGCGGCGGGCGGCACCTGGACGCTCACGGTGCGCGACGATGCTGCCGGCGACGGCGGTAATTTGAACGCCTGGAGCATGATGGTCTGCGAGCCACCGCCACCGCCGACCTGCGCACCGGGCTTCGTGGCGCAAACCGTGTACAGCACCGATTTCGAGGCCGATGATGGCGGTTTCACCCATAGCGGAATGGCCGACGAATGGGCACTCGGCCTGCCAGCGACCGTGGCGACGACCACCACCAATCCGGTGGCCGGATTTACCACCTGTAACAGCGGCACCAATTGCTGGAAGACCGATCTGACTGGCACTTACAACGCCAGCAGCACACAGGACCTGTTGTCGCCGAACATTAATCTTGCCGGCCTGAGTGCGCCGGTGATCGTGACCTGGGCGCAGCGCTACCAAATGGAATCCGCGTCCTACGACCACCTGTTCATCGACTATCAGCAAGCCGGCGGCGCCACCCCGGTGCGTTTGTTCGAATGGCTGGATGCGACCATGACCGACGGGCCGGGCAATCCAGTCGTCAACATACCGGCCAGTTCTGGCTGGAGCTCGCGCAGTGCGCGGGTGGATTCGTTGGCCGGGCTGAACACCGAGCTGCTTTTCCATGTCGACAGTGACTCGTCGGTCAATTTCGGTGGCCTCGCCATCGACGACGTCACCATCACCGCTTGTCGTGCGTTGTCGGCCGATCTGCAGATCACCAAGACCGATGGCGTGACCTCGGCCATACCGGGTGGCTCGGTCACGTACACGATCACCGCATCGAACGCTGGCCCAGATCCGGTCACAGGCGCAACCGTGGCCGATACCTTCCCGGCCGCGCTGACCTGCACTTGGACTTGCGCGGGCGCTGGCGGCGGCACCTGCGCAGCGGGTCCGGTCTCCGGCAACATCAATGACACGGTCAATCTGCCAGCAGGCGGCAGCGTCATCTACACGGCAACGTGCGCGATCTCGGCGTCGGCTACCGGTACGTTGTCGAACACGGCCACGGTTGCTGCTGCAGGTGGTATCAACGATCCGACCCCGGGCAACAACAGTGCGACCGACAGCAACACGGTTCTGACACCACAGTCCGACCTTGGCATCACCAAGACCGATGGCGTGGCCTCGGCCATACCGGGTAGCTCGGTGACCTACACCATCACCGCCAGCAATGCGGGACTGAGCGATGCGCCGGGCAGCACCGTGGCCGATACCTTCCCGGCCGCGCTGACCTGCACTGGACTTGCGCGGGCGCTGGCGGCGGCACCTGCGCAGCGGGTCCGGTCTCCGGCAACATCAATGACACGGTCAATCTGCCAGCAGGCGGCAGCGTCATCTACACGGCAACGTGCGCGATCTCGGCGTCGGCTACCGGTACGTTGTAGAACACGGCCACGGTTGCTGCTGCAGGTGGTATCAACGATCCGACCCCGGGCAACAACAGTGCGACCGACAGCAACACGGTTCTGACACCACAGTCCGACCTTGGCATCACCAAGACCGATGGCGTGGCCTCGGCCATACCGGGTAGCTCGGTGACCTACACCATCACCGCCAGCAATGCGGGACTGAGCGATGCGCCGGGCAGCACCGTGGCCGATACCTTCCCGGCCGCGCTGACCTGCACTTGGACTTGCGCGGGCGCTGGCGGCGGCACCTGCGCAGCGGGTCCGGTCTCCGGCAACATCAATGACACGGTCAATCTGCCAGCAGGCGGCAGCGTCATCTACACGGCAACGTGCGCGATCTCGGCGTCGGCTACCGGTACGTTGTCGAACACGGCCACGGTTGCTGCTGCAGGTGGCATCACCGATCCGACCCCGGGCAACAACAGTGCGACCGACGTCGATACTTTGCTGGCACCGGCAAACGTCAGCGGCACCAAGACCGTCACCGGTTCGTTCCTGCCCGGCAGCGCGATCAGTTACACCATCGTGCTCACCAATAGCGGCAGCGGTGCGCAGCAGGATAATCCCGGCAATGAGTTCACCGACATCCTGCCAGCGAATCTGACATTGGTCAGCGCAACCGCCAGCAGCGGTACGGCGGTGGCCAGTATCGGGACGAACACGGTCACCTGGAACGGCACGATTGCGGCCGCTGCTTCGGTCACAGTGACGATCAATGCCACGATCAATCCGATGGCGAGCGGGATCATCACCAACCAGGGCACGATCAACTATGACGGCGATGGCGACGGCACCAATGAGTCGACCCGAACGACCGATGACCCGGGTACGGCGACTGCGGGCGATCCGACCGGCTTCGGCGTGCTGACGATCAGTATTCCAGTGCCCATGCTGAACTGGATCGGGCTCGCCTTGCTATCGCTGTTGGTTGCAGGCTTCGCCCTGCGTCAACGCAACACTTGATCGAAGACTGAAACAAACAAAAAACGGCCCGGGTAACCGGGCCATTTTTTTGCCTGATGGGCGGATTCAGCGCAGCCGACGACGGCGCACTATAGACATCGCATTAACTGATATCGGTCGCCTTCACGCTGCGGTCGATGGCCATCAGGGTTTCCAGCAACGCTTTCATCTTGTCGAGCGGCCAAGCGTTCGGGCCATCGGAAAGTGCTTTGTCCGGATCCGGGTGGGTTTCCATGAACACGCCAGAGATGCCGACCGCGACCGCCGCACGCGCGAGCGCCGGAATGAACTCACGTTGGCCGCCACTGGTCGCGCCCTGGCCGCCCGGCAACTGCACCGAGTGGGTGGCGTCGAATATCACCGGGCAATGCGTCTCGCGCATCACCAGCAAGGAACGCATGTCTGAAACGAGGTTGTTGTAACCGAAACTCGCGCCGCGCTCGCAGACCATGATCTGTTCATTGCCGACCGCGCGCGCCTTTTCAACGACGTGCTTCATGTCCCAAGGCGCAAGGAACTGGCCCTTCTTGATGTTTACCGGTTTCATTGTGCGCGCGACGGCTTGAATAAAGTCGGTCTGGCGACACAGGAATGCCGGGGTCTGCAGCACATCCACGACCGCCGCAACTTCGCCAAACGGCGTGTATTCATGCACATCGGTCAGCAAAGGCACGCCAAGCTGGCGTTTGACCTCGGACAAAATCCGCAATCCTTCGGCCATGCCCGGGCCACGGAAACTCTTGTCCGATGAACGATTCGCCTTGTCGAAACTGGATTTGAAGATGAACGGGATACCCAGCGCTGAAGTGATCTCTTTCAGCGTGCCGGCCGTATCAATCTGCAGTTGTTCGCTTTCGACGACGCACGGCCCGGCAATCAGGAAGAACGGACGATCGAGGCCAATCTCGAAATCGAGCAATTTCATGCCGCAATCTCGCGCGGCTGGCGGTTGCGCTGATAGGCCAACGCCGCAGTAACGAAGCCGATGAATAGCGGATGGCCCTTGAGTGGTGTCGACAGGAACTCCGGATGCGCTTGGCACGCCAAGAACCATGGATGGTCACGGTATTCGATCATCTCGACCAGACTGTCATCCATCGACTTGCCCGAAAACACCATGCCAAGTTCAGCGAAGCGATCAAGATAGCGATTGTTGAACTCATAGCGATGGCGATGGCGTTCGCTAACGACCTCTCTGCCGTACAACTGGTAGGCCAAGGTACCCAACTGAACGCGACATTCCTGCGCGCCAAGGCGCATGGTGCCGCCTAGATCGGATTGTTCACTGCGCTGTTCGACATCACCACTACCGGTGCGCCACTCGGTGATCAGGCCGATCACTGGGTTTTGCGTCGAGCGATCATTTTCGGTGCTGTTCGCATCGCTCAACCCGGCGACATGGCGAGCGAAATCGACGACCGCGGCGTGCAGGCCGTAACAGATGCCGAAGTAAGGAATCTTTTGTGTTCGCGCGTGTTTCGCCGCCGCGATCTTGCCCTCGAAGCCACGCTTGCCGAAACCGCCCGGAACCAGAATCGCATCGACCCCGGCAAGCAAATCAGTGCCTTCAGATTCGACCCGTTCGCATTCGATCCAGCGCAAATCGACTTCGATCGACTGCTGCAGTCCGCCATGTTTCAGCGCTTCGCCGAGCGACTTGTAGGCATCTTTGTGTTCGACGTACTTGCCGACGATGGCGATCGTGACTTTGCCCTTCGGATGCGCTTCCCGCTCACAGATTTCGTGCCACGCCGACAGTGCCGTCAGCGGCTTGGCCGGCAATCGCAACTGGTCGACGACCAACTGGTCCAGGCCTTGTTGCATGAACCATTCTGGGATCTGGTAGATCGACGGCAAGTCGACGGCTGAGAACACTGCCTTTTCTGGCACATTGGTGAACAACGCGATCTTGCGGCGCTCGGCATCCGGCAGCGGCTGTTCGCAGCGGCAGAGAAGCACATCGGCTTGAATACCGATATTGCGCAATTCCTTGACCGAATGCTGCGTGGGTTTGGTTTTGATCTCGCCGGCAGCTTTGATGTACGGCACCAAGGTCAGATGCATGAACAGCGTCTTGTCGGCACCGCGCTCAATGCGCAACTGGCGGATCGCTTCGAGGAATGGCAGCGATTCAATGTCGCCCACGGTGCCGCCGATTTCGACCAAGCCGACGTCGTAGCCGGCAGTGGCCGATTCGACTGCACGCTTGATCTCGTCGGTGATGTGCGGGATGACCTGCACGGTCGCACCGAGGTAGTCGCCGCGCCGCTCCTTGCGGATCACGGTCTCGTAAATCTTGCCGGTGGTAATGGCGTTGCGTCGGGTCAGGCGAGTATTGACGAAGCGTTCGTAGTGACCAAGGTCGAGGTCAGTCTCGGCACCATCATCAAGAACGTAGACCTCACCGTGCTGGTAAGGGCTCATCGTGCCCGGATCGACGTTGATGTAGGGGTCGAGCTTCATCATCGTGACGCGGAGGCCGCGGGCCTCCAAAATGGCGCCAAGCGACGCCGATGCGATGCCCTTGCCCAACGAGGACACCACACCGCCGGTAACGAAAATCAGGGGAGTCATGAAACACCGGGTCAGCGGAAAGCCGCATTCTACCGGATGCCCCCGTTCACCGCCCCTAAACCCGCGAGGCGGAAGGCGGGCAAGCCATCGCCTTGACCGGAATCCGGTCCGCACCCAACATGCCCGCCCTTGCCTGTTCCGAGCCGAGTGATGAGCCGCTATAACGCCGCCGATATCGAAGTCCTGTCAGGTCTGGAGCCGGTCAAGCGCCGGCCGGGCATGTATACCGACACGTCGCGGCCCAACCATCTGGTCCAGGAAGTCGTCGACAACTCGGTCGATGAAGCGCTGGCTGGACACGCGAACACGATCGAGGTCAGCGTCTTCAACGACAGCTCGGTCGAAGTCATCGACAACGGCCGCGGCATGCCGGTCGATATCCATCCGGAAGAAGGCATTCCTGGTGTCGAGTTGATCCTCACGCGCCTGCATGCGGGTGGCAAGTTTTCGAATAAGAACTACCAGTTCTCCGGCGGCCTGCATGGCGTCGGTGTGTCGGTTGTGAATGCGCTGTCGCACAAGGTTGAAGTGGTGATTCGCCGCGACGGCGTGATGCATCAGATGGACTTTCGCAATGGCGATCGCGCATCCGATCTGACCGCTATTGGCTCGGTACCAAAGAAGCAAACCGGCACGCGCCTGCGCTTCTGGCCCGACGCAAAATATTTCGACTCGCCGAAAATTTCGCTGCCGCGATTGAAGCATGTGCTGCGCGCCAAGGCCGTGCTCTGCCCCGGCCTAAACGTGAAGCTGTTTGACGAGGCCAGCGGCGAGCGCGTGGAATGGCTGTACGAAGATGGTCTACGCGACTACCTGCGTTCGATGTTGAAGGATCAGGAACTGCTACCACCGGCGATTTTCGTCGCATCGCTGAAGAAGGAAGTCGATGCGGTCGAGTTGGCCGTGTGCTGGACACCCGAAGGCGAACTCACACAGGAAAGCTACGTCAACCTGATTCCGACAGCCCAGCACGGCACCCACGCCAACGGGCTCCGCTCCGGTCTTACCGAATCGCTGCGCGAGTTCTGCGACTTCCGCAACCTGTTACCACGCGGCGTGAAGATCGCCCCCGAAGATGTATGGGATCGGCTCAGTTTCGTGTTGAGCTACAAAACCGCCGATCCGCAGTTCTCCGGACAAACGAAAGAGCGCCTGTCCTCGCGCAATGCCGCCGCCTTCGTCGAAGGCGCAACGCATGATGCGTTTTCGTTGTGGCTGAACCAGCATGTCGATCTCGGCGAACGCATCGCCATGCTCGCGATCGAACGTGCGCAGGCACGGCTGAAGGCCGACAAGATCGTCGTCCGCAAGAAGATCACGCAAGGTCCGGCCCTGCCCGGCAAACTCGCCGACTGCATCTCGCAGGACTTATCGCGTACCGAATTGTTCTTGGTCGAAGGTGATTCCGCCGGCGGTTCGGCCA
Source organism: Rhodanobacteraceae bacterium (assembly GCA_016708465.1). GTDB lineage: Bacteria > Pseudomonadota > Gammaproteobacteria > Xanthomonadales > Ahniellaceae > JADKHK01. The sequence goes on along the minus strand of JADJFT010000004.1, from coordinate 343,710 downwards.
AACAGGCGCGCGACAAAGACTTCCAAGCGATCCTGCCGCTGCGTGGCAAGATCCTTAACACCTGGGAAGTGGAGTCGAGCGGCGTGCTCGCCTCACAAGAAGTTCATGACCTCGCCGTCGCGATCGGCTGCGATCCTGGCGATGACAAAATCGACGGCCTGCGCTATGGCAAAGTCATCATTCTGGCGGACGCCGACTCCGATGGCCTGCACATCGCGACGCTGCTAAGCGCGCTGTTCCTGCGTCATTTTCCGGCGCTGGTGCGTGCCGGTCATGTGTTCGTGGCGATGCCGCCACTGTTTCGTATCGATATCGGCAAACAGGTGTTCTACGCCCTCGATGAAGCCGAAAAGCGCTCGCTGCTGGATCGCATCGAACGCGAGAAGATCCGCGGCGCGGTGTCCGTCACGCGCTTCAAAGGTCTCGGCGAGATGAACCCGCCACAGTTGCGCGAGTCGACCGTCCACCCCGACACCCGACGCCTGATCCAGTTGACGGTCGAGCCAGACGACGGCACCAAGCAGATCATGGACATGCTGCTGTCGAAGAAACGCGCCAACGACCGCAAGGAATGGCTCGAAACCAAGGGCGATCTGGCTTCGATCGAGGTGTGACGGTTACAATTGGTGACACGGGCTGCGGGGCAGCCTGTCCTCTCCAATCAGGAACCATCGATGAAGCTGATCTCCCAGCACGTCGCAGCAATGTCTGCGAGTGCGCTTGCCCTGCTACTGGCCAATACCGTTTCGGCCGAGCGCCTGCCCGCCAAAGTATTTGCACAACACGAACAATACAGTGCGGTCGCGCTGTCGCCGGACGGCAACACCCTCGCCATCGCGACCCCAGTCGACAACCATACCGACCTGATGATCGTCGACCTCAGCGGCAAGAGCGAGCCAAGCCGCCTGCGCAGCCTGCCCAAGGAACATGTCATCAACCCGTTCTGGGCAAACGACAATCGACTGGTGTTCGGCAAGGGCAAGAAGTCCGACTTCCTCGAACAGCCGAGCAACCTCGGCGAGCTCTACTCGATCAACCGCGAGATGAAAGAGCAGAAGATCATGTTCGGCTACCAGCGCGATGAGGGCAACCGTGCCGGTCGCAAGAAAGACCAGGGCTGGGCGACGGTGATCGCACGTCGCGGTGAGGACCGCGACAAGCTGATCGTCCGGTTCCAATCCTGGGACGAAAACGACAAGAACACGTACATTTACAGGCTCGACCCAAACACCGTCGATCGCAAGATGATCGAGAAGATTCCGCTCGAAAGCGCGAGCGTTGTCGTCGACTTCGACAGCGTGCCGCGCTTTGCCGCAAGTATCGATCTGCATTACAACCCGATCCTGCGCTATCGCCCGACCGCGGCCTCGGAGTGGACACCGGTTCCCGAGTCGCTGGCGGGCTGGAGTATGGATGTCCTGCGATTCGCGAAGGACAACAATGTGGCCTGGGCCTTGATTTCCGACGACGGGGAACCAGAAGCGCTGTTCAAGGTCGATTTCGCAAATGGAACACGAGAGCAAGTGCTGGCGCTCGGCGACTACTCGGTCGGCACCGTGCTGACGGCAGGATTTGAGGGTGAGCCGTTTGCGATCTATTCGAATGCGCCGAAGCCTTCCGTCCAGTACTTCGACAACACGTCGGAATGGGCCAAGCTGCATGGCAGCCTGATGAAGCAGTTCGCCGGAAACCTGGTCTGGATGGAGCAGTTCAGTCGCGACAACAGCAAGGTGCTAGTGAGCGTCACCAGCGACCGCAACCCTGGCCAGTACTACATTTTCGACCGCAGCAAAAACTCGATCGGTAAAGTTCTCGACAGTTATGACGGCGTCGACCCCGCAAAGCTTGCGCCAATGCGCATCATCGAGTTCATGACGGATGACGAGATCAAGCTGAGCGCGATGCTCACCCTTCCGCTCAACAGCCAGGCGCCGTATCCGATGGTCGTGATGTCCCACGGCGGACCCTTCGGAATCGCCGATCAGTGGGGATTCGATGCCGATGCCCAGTTCCTTGCGAATCGCGGCTACGCCGTGTTGCAGGTGAACTACCGAGGCTCCGGTGGTCGCGGCAAGTCCTTCGAAAAATCGGGCTACAAGCAGTGGGGCGGCAAGATCATGGATGACATCGCCGCCGGCGTGCGTCACACCATCGACAATGGCATTGCCGACAAGGACCGCATCTGCACGTATGGTGCGAGCTTTGGCGGCTATGCCGCGCTGATGAATCCGATCCGCTATCCGGAACTCTACAAATGCGCGATCGGCTACGTGGGCGTGTACGACCTTGCTTACATGGCGACCAAGGGTGACATCGACGACACCAGACGCGGCCGTTACTACGTCGAGATTGCCGTCGGCACCGACGAGGCGAAAACCCAGTCCGAATCTCCGGCGCACAATGCGGACAAGCTCAAGATTCCAGTCTTGCTCGTGCATGGCAAGGACGATCAGCGCGTACCGATGGCCCATTTCAACGCCATGTCCGAAGCACTCAAGAAAGTCGGGCGTCCCGCACAAATTCTGGTCAAGGACGCCGAAGGCCACGGTTTCTACAAGGAAGAAAACCGTATCGAACTGTACGAGAAGATGGAAGCCTTCCTCGATCAGCACATCGGCACCAAATCGAAATAGGGGCGCGGCGCTCGCAGGATCAATCCTGCGAGCGCTTCACCTTGGCTGCGCCGACCTGATCCTTGTCGAAGTCAGCGATGCGCCAGAGATAGAGACTGGCCGCAGTGCGAAACGGCGCCCACAACTCGCCATATGCAAACAGCTCCTTCGGCTTCAACATCTCGTCGTGACCGAGCACGATCTGCACGCCTTTGCGGATGCCGAGATCATCCACCGGCAGGATGTCTGGTCGTCCGAGCCAGAAAATCAGCATCATCTCGACCGTCCAGCGGCCGATGCCGCGCACGTCGGTCAGCCGTTCGACGATCTCGTCGTGATGCAGTCGCCGCATCGCCGCAAGTGTCGGCACCACGCCCTGTTCGGCCTTCGCGGCCAGATCCTTCAGTGCCGCGATCTTGTTGAACGACACGCCGCATTCGCGCAAACCGGCTTCCGGTGCTGACAGCAGTCCGGATGGCGTCAGCTTGTTGCGCTGGCCAAAGCGCGCCATCACACGGCCATGGATAGTAGCTGCAGCCTTGCCGGAGAGTTGCTGATACAGGATCGATCGCGCCAGCGAATCGACCGGATCGAAGCGCTGCTGCCAACGCGTTTCGATCGCACCGATGCGCTTCATCCAGCGCCCGAGTAGTGGATCGCGGCGCGCCAATAAGCGACGCGCCACAGTGAGATCAAAGCCGCGCGCATGCTCTGCGCGCGGTGTCTTCGACGACTTCAAAATCACGGATTACCCGCAGGAACGAAGTTGATCGTGCTCACGACTGCCGCCTGATGTGCCGCCTGATCGATCGGCAACGGCTTGTAGGCATTCACCAGCCAACGCGGCAGTTGCGAGATGTACCCGGGTGAACCCAGTACCGCGTTCTGCCCGCCCGGATAGATCTGGTCAGCGACGATTGGCGTACTCATCTCGCCGACAAAACGTCGCGCCGGCCCGGAGCCGAACATGAAACCATTCAGCGTGTTCGCACGCGTGTTGTGGCTCGACGCATCAACCGCCTCATAGCCACCCTGGCGCGCGAGGCCATCCAGACCCGGGCCAAGATTGGTCAACCCATACAAACCCGGCCCCGGAATGTTGAACGGCCCACCCAATGCGTGATCGAACACGATGCGATGCAGCCTGCCCCAGCGATAGTCGTTCTGGTTCGTCGAATGCGCAAACGCTGGAGCGAAGCCATCGCTTGCGGCCAGAGTCAATGCATCGGCGAGCGACTTCAGCAAGATGTAATCGCGCGCGGCGTCGGCATTCGGCGCACCGGTCACCTGGAAGAAATTCAGACCAGAGATACCCTTGCCTTGCTGCGTGTCATAGCGTTCCAAAAGGCGCTTGAGCGTGACATAAGACTCGTTGCTGCCCGGCAGATAGTTGGCAAGCCCGACGCGCGACATCGTCGCATCGACGGTGTTGCGCACCGCTTGGCCACGCCACAGCGCCCAAATCGTTGCGGCCACCGAATTCGCGACCTCGGTATCGCCCGGATCAGTCATCGCTGCGGGATTGTCACCGGCATCGAAGCCAGCGCTCAGTCCGGTCGGCGATGAATAGTCCCAAGCGCGCAGGCGACCGACGGCTTCGACAATGCCTGCATCCTGCGCCAATGCGTGGAGTTCTGGCCAAGTGGAAGATTCGGCATGGTCGAAGGCAACGCTGACATACGGCAGCACGAGTTCGGCATCGAGCAATTGCGTATTCGCCTGCAGCGATTTCATCTGCGTAGCACTGACTGGCCCGGCCGCAATCAACGACTGCAATGCGCGATCAATGCGGCCAACACGCAAGCTGGAATAACCGAAGCTCAGGTAATACAAGCCACCACCAGGACGCATCTGATTGAAGGCATTGTTGTCGAAGGTGTTGCCGAGCGGGTCGTTATTCGCGTTTGCGATGTATCCGGAACCGGGGTTGATCACATACGGCATTTCGCTCGGCGGCAGGATCTCGTAGGGCACCGATTGGTTGACCTGCGGATGGGTGACCGGCAGCCACTCATTCTTCTTCGCGCCCGATCCATCGCGAATCAGGAACGGCGGCACCCCATCGACGCTGTTCGCCTGCAGATCTTCGCGCACCGGCGCTTCCGCCGTGGTGAAGTAGGCAATCGTGCCATCAGTGCCGGCATACCCGAAGTTTTGCGAGCCGACATCGAAATAGGTTAGCGCTGAGCGGAATTCATCAAGATTGTTGGCGCGGTTGATGCGGCGGATTGCTTCCAGTTCACGCGTTGGACCCCAACCGGTGTAGGCCACCGAGATACCAGTGTCGTTGGTGATCGACAGCACCGGGCCTTGGTTACGGCGCGGAATCGTGATCGTCAGGCCACCGTTGGTGTAGCCAACCGAGTTGTCGCGCGCGGCATTGTCCATCACGCCATCGAGCTTGTTGACGTAGTAGCTCTGGAAGGTCCAGTTCACCGGCTCGGCTACGCCCTTGTAGAGCGTATGTGTCGGCAAGCCGTAGGTATTGAGCAGGAACTTCTCTTGATAGGTGTCCGAGACATCCATCGGATTCGTCGTCAAACCCCAACAGAACTGTGGCTTGCAACCAAGCAGGATGGATGGCACACCGGGCGGCGCGAGACCGGAAACATTCATCGACTCGGCATAGGCGGGATCGGTCGAAACGATATGTGCTTCGTGCATTACCGCCGGCAAGTCCAGCCCAAGGTGCGGGTCATTGGACAAGATGGCTTTGCCTGATGCGGTCTTGGAGCCATGCACGATCCACCAGTTCGAACCACCGCGGTTTTCGCGCGGTGCAAGTTTGGGCGCAATCCATTCGTTGGTCAGCAGTGCATCGCGGAGTGCTTCGGTCTGCGCCAGAAACTCGGGCGCATAGGTCGGAATGCCATTGGCAAGCGACTTGCCCTCATCAGCCACCGCGGTCGGATGGAAGTCGCTGGCCGCGATCGATGCACGTGTGTCAAACGGCTGCACGCGATGAGTATCTTCGAAGAACAGGGCTTGGCCATTGAAGCCGGCAGCAGCACCTGCGCTCATGTAGGCACCGAGGCGCACGGTGTAGTCAATGTCGAGATCGAAGCTGAGCTGGAACGCAAGCAACTTTCCAACGATCAACGAATCCACCGGCGACCACGGTTCGAAGTGACTGAGCTCCAACGCCGTGTATTCAGACGGCAACGCATGCGTACGCACCCAAAGGTTCACGCCTTCGGCATAGGCGCGCAGTTCGCCACGTGCGATGTCGGGTGTGACCGACCAACTGGACTGTGCGGCACGGCGCAGACCGAGCGTGCGCAATTGGATGTCGTTCGCGAGCGCTGGCGCACCGACCAACTCGGCCAAGGTGCCGCTGGCGGCACGGCGCAGATAGTCCATCTGCCACAGGCGATCGCGGGCATGCACGTAGCCCATCAGGAAAGCGGCATCGTAATCGTTGGCGGCCTGGATCAATGGCACGCCTTCGGCGTCGTACCCGATCGATCCCGGCGCACGCAAGCCCGAGGCTTGGATAGTTTCCGCAGAAACCGAGGGTGCAATAAAAGCGGCTGCCAGCGCCACACAGAGCAGGCGAAGCGCCGGACGGCGCCGCGAAGACTTGATCATGATGGATTCCCTCCCGCCCCGACATGGGGCTTTGGGATTATGCGCTGCGTAGAAATTCAGGCAACTGCAGTGCAGCAATATCGGTCGCGGTCAGCGCCCGCCAATGCGATTTCGCCAGATCACCCAAGGTGAGGCCGGCAATCGCGACGCGAATCAAGCGCAACACCGGAAAGCCGAGCACGTCGAGCATGCGCCGAATCTGTCGATTGCGACCTTCGTCGAGCACGACTTCCAGCCAGCAGTTTTTCTCGCCGCATCGCAGCACCGATGCACGCACGGCACGCCACATTTCAGCTTCAATCGTCACGCCCGAGACAAGCCGTGCCAGCACCGCAGCATCCACCTGCCCTTCGACTTGCACGTGATAGGTCTTCTCGATGCCGTGCTCGGGCGCGGTGATCGCGGCTGCGAACGCCGGGTCGTTGCTGAACAGCAACAGGCCTTCACTGGCCCGGTCGAGACGCCCAACCGGTGCGATCCACGGCAGGTCGGCGCCGTCAAAGCAATCGTAGACGGTTGCCCTGCCCTGTTCGTCGGCACGCGTCGTCACCAAGCCGCGCGGCTTGTTCAACATCAAATGCAGCGGCGCCACCAGCATGCGCGTTTCGCCATCGACCAAGACGTCGGCATCGAGCGTCGTCGGCGCCTCGGCATCGCGCACGATCCGTCCGTCCACCCGCACGCGTCCGGCTGCGATCAGTCGCGCTGCCTCGGTGCGAGAGCACAGACCACGTTTCGACAGTACCCGCGCTGAGGCCGTAACGCGGCGCAGTCATTCGAAGCCGTCAGAAAATAGCGTCGCCGTCACATTCGTACGCACGCAGTCATAGGTTTCGAGGATCTGCGCACCGGTATCAAGTACCTCGAAATGATTCAGGTTCACGTCGATCGCACCCGCCGTTTGATCGAACTCGCGCGAACTGATCTGGAGGTCGGCGTCCGACCATTTCGCGGTAGTGAACGTATCCGCCTGCGCGGTCAGCGCGATGTTGCCGCCATCGGCCAGAACGATGCCGAATTTCTGCATGGTCCGCAGCACCACACGCGCGGCGGGCGCATAGCCGGTCATGTCGAAGTCCGCGCGCAAGCGCAGACGTGAACCGTAGGCGATCGCGCCAGTCGGGCCGTCCGGACCGCCGGCATGCGTCGCTGGGCGCACGTAGACACGGTCGCGCTGCGTGCCGCTATCTGGTCCATCCGGCAGCGACGCCATGCGATCGTTCGGCAGGATGAAGCGGATGGCATGGCCGAGATGGCGATCGGACTCGTTCGGTCGGGCCAATGCTGCACGGACTTCATCGGCGTTGAACAATAGCGGCGCAATCGGGAATCCAGCGGCATCGGCACTGGTGCAGTGATCACCACGTAACTCGGCCGGATAGACCGCATCGAGTTGCCATTTGGCCAAACACAAGGCATCGACCTGCGTCGCTGCGTTCACGTCCGCACCAACATTCGCGGAATACGCCTCGAAGAGCGTGTTGCCCTGGACGACGATCAAATGGCAGTCGTTGTTTTCGTTGTCGCAGGCGTAGTTGTTGCTGGCACTGCCTTCGATCCGTCCACCGGGCGGCAGGGGCATCAACGTACCGAGCGGCTCGCAATCCGGCAGGTAGTAGTCCTCGTAGATCGCGTGCTGTGCCATCGGCCGAGTCGGCACACCGGCAGCGGCATGCATGACCTCGATCGAGAAGTCGATTTGCATGCGGCCGACGCCAAACCCACAGCCGCTCGAATCACCGCTGCAGATCGCCATATTGGTCGCGATCATGTTTGCCGACTGCGGATGCACTGGCGCAGCACTGATGTCCTGCTGAAACACCGAACCGAAGGCGAAGCGCGGCGGCACTTCAGCGTGGACGCTCACCGAACCGATCAGAAACAAGGAAATGGCTGCCACTCGCATGATCGGCTCCCGCACCTGATGTCGATACTGACGCATGAGGTCTGCGCAGTCTGCGCGGCGGGTCGCGAATTACGTGGGCGACGGTTCAGCCAAGGCTTCTGCCGCATCGAACTCACCGGGTTCCAGCAACACCAATAGGCAACGTGGTTCGAGTTCACCGACGGCGAGCGCGATGTCGCGCGCGACGAGGCGGAAATGACCATCTTGCATGACGATGCCGAGATCACCAGCATTGATCGCCGTGACCTGCGCCTCGCTGCAATACACGCGCTTGATCTTGCCCTGGTGCTCGAAGTGGCGCGGGTGCTCAGCATCGGCGATGTTCTGCGCCTTGCCTTCGAGCAATGCGCCCAGCTTGATCTTGCGTTCGCGCTTTTCTTGCGCCTTCTTCTCGGCTTCGCGCTTTGCCGCTTCGGCTTCCTGGCGCTCGGCTTTCGCGCGCAGTGCATAGGCGCGGGCCAAGTCGATTTCTTCCTGTGACCGCGTGTCCGCTTTCGGTGGGTGTTGCGGCTTCGCATGCACATGCGGCCGGGCCAATGGCTTGCCTTGCTGCCCGTGCGGCTTGCCTTGCCCGTGCGGCTTGTTGTGGACTGGGCGCGGTTTCGGTGGCTCGGGCTTGTTTGCTGCGTAGCCGAGTTTTATCAATTGATCGCGAAGTGAGTCGGTCATCGGTGTGGTATCGAATTTGATCTAGTAATGTGGCGGCGGCGGTTCGTCGCCAATGTCATGGCCGAGCGCCGCACGCAACTGCGTCACCTCGTGCCGAAGCTGGCGCAACTCCTCGGCGATGTCGATGAGGTGCCGTTCCTGCGTCGCGACCTGCGGATTCAGACTGGTGATGACGTCATCCTGAAACGCGAAGCGCATTTCCAGATCAGCCAATCGTTCGTGGATTTCGGACAAGGTCGTGTTCATGGCGCTTAGTCTAGCGGAGCGTGCAGTCTAGGCTTGCGCCAACGCCGGAAAATGCATCGCGGCGATACGCGCAGGACGATGCGCGACCAGTTCCCATGACAACGCCTCGCCGACGATTTCTGCAGCAGCAATGCGCCCGGGTTCGATGCGCGGCGGTTGCCGCACGAGATCGTGCGCATTGCTCGCCAACACACCGACCCAACCGCGCTGCAACAATGCCCGTGCCGCTCCCTGCGCATAGGGGCCACGCCCGCCGGCGAGCGCATCGGCATCGACCTGCAGCAGCAGTCCTGAAGCCACCAGCGGCGCCAGCACATCGGGCATCGCCTGAACCTCGCGGATGCGCTCTGGATGCGCCAACATCGGACGGATACGGCGCGCACGCATCCATTCGATGGCCGGTACGATTTTCGCCGGCAGACGCGTGTCAGAGAATTCGATCAGCACCACGTAGTCATCGTCCCAGCGCCCGAGCCACGGCAAATCGCCACTTTGGATCGCTTGGTGCAGAAAACTGTCAAAGCGACATTCGCCGGCCAGCGCGACCTCCATTGCTAGGCCGCGGTCAGTGAGCGCCTCGCGCAACCGGATCAATCGCGATGACAACCGGGCGATGCGCTCGGCGTAAGGCTTGCCGCGAAAATGCGGGGTCAGCACCGCATGCGCAATGCCGTTGTGCGCCGCCTGCACGCACAATTCCACCGCCGCCGACCACGACGCCGGGCCATTGTCGACGCCCGGGTAGCGCATGCAAATGCAGGTCGACGAACGGATGCAGCGGCAAAACCGCCATCGCGGTTTGTGAAGCCGTCGCTGGCCGGTGTCGCTCGCGCATGTTCTAGACCGAACCCCCGGCGAGCAACTGGTCGAAGTAGGCGATCGTCGATCGCAATCCAGCATCGAGGTTGATCTTCGGCTCCCAGCCGAGTTGTTCGCGCGCGCGGGTAATGTCCGGCTGGCGTTGCTTCGGATCATCCGCCGGCAACGGTCGCATCTCGATGATCGAGCGCGAACCGGTCAGCGCGATGACCTTCTCCGCTAATGCGCGAATCGTGAACTCACCCGGATTGCCGAGATTGATCGGCCCAGTGATCGCGTCATCGGTCGCCATCAGTCGGATAAAGCCGTCAATCAAGTCGTCGACGAAGCAGAACGACCGCGTCTGTTGGCCTTCGCCATAAAGCGTGATCGGTTGGTTCTTCAGCGCCTGGACGATAAAATTAGAGACCACACGTCCATCGTTGGGGTGCATGCGCGGCCCGTAGGTATTAAAGATTCGCGCAACCTTGATCTGCAACTGATGCTGCCGGTGGTAGTCGAAGAACAAGGTTTCCGCACAACGCTTGCCTTCGTCATAACAGGACCGCGGACCAATCGGATTGACATGGCCCCAGTAGTCCTCGCGTTGCGGATGTTGCTCCGGATCGCCATACACCTCACTGGTCGACGCCTGAAAGATGGGCACATGCAATCGCTTGGCCAGACCAAGCATGTTGATCGCGCCATGTACGCTGGTCTTCGTCGTCTGCACTGGATCGTGCTGGTAGTGGACCGGCGACGCGGGACAGGCCAGATTCCAGATTTCGTCGACTTCGATGAACAGCGGAAAGGTCACGTCGTGACGCAGGAACTCGAAGCGCGGATGGCCATGCAGATGCGCAATGTTGCGCTTCGCGCCGGTAAACAGGTTATCGGCACAGACCACTTCGTGGCCGTCGGCGAGCAGCCGGTCGCACAGGTGCGAGCCGAGGAAACCGGCACCACCGGTGACCAGAATGCGCTTGGTCGATTCGTATTGGCGCATGCGCTCAGACGACCTTGGGATACGGCACGGAACGGCCGCGACCAATGCCATAGTAGGCCAAGCCCGCCGCCTCAACCGACTTTGGATCGTAAATATTGCGCCCATCGAACACGACCGGCGACTTCAGCAGATCGCGGACGCGATCAAAGTCGGGGCTCCAGAACATTTTCCACTCGGTCATCAGCACCAAGGCATCGGCACCGTCGAGGGCCGACAAGGCTTCATCGCAGATCACCAGATCGTCGCGCACACCAAAAACTTCTGCCGCCTCCTTGCCGGCTTCTGGATCGTAGGCACGCACCGTCGCACCGGCTGCCCACAACTGCGCCAGCAGCACGCGTGCCGGGGCTTCACGCATGTCATCGGTATTCGGCTTGAAGGCCAAACCCCAGACCGCGATGGTCTTGCCACGTACATCACCGAAATGTTGCTGGATTAGAGCAAATATCCGGTGTTTCTGGGCATCGTTGACCGCTTCAACAGCTTCGAGAATGCGTGGCGTATAGCCGTGCTGGCGGGCGGTGCGATCGAGTGCCTGCACGTCTTTCGGGAAACAGGAACCGCCATAGCCGGCGCCCGGGTAGATGAAGGAATAGCCAATGCGTGGATCGGAGCCGATGCCGTGGCGCACATGCTCGATGTCGGCGCCGACACGTTCGGCGATATTCGCCATTTCGTTCATGAAGCTGATCTTGGTCGCCAGCATCGCGTTTGCGGCGTACTTGGTCAGCTCGGCCGAACGCACGTCCATCAACACGATGCGCTCGTGGTTGCGATTGAACGGCGCATACAACACTTTCATGCGCTCGACCGCGTGCGCGCTGTCGGCGCCGATGACGATGCGATCCGGACGCATGCAGTCTTTCACCGCATCGCCCTCCTTCAGGAATTCCGGGTTCGACAACACGTCAAACGAGATCACTACGCCGCGCTGTGCAAGCTCTGCAGCGATTGCGGCGCGCACGCGATCGGCAGTGCCGACTGGCACCGTCGATTTGTTGACGACGATGGCGGATTTTTCGAGATGCTGTCCAATCGTGCGTGCCAGTGCGAGCACGTGCGAGAGGTCGGCGCTGCCGTCTTCGCCCGGAGGTGTGCCCACTGCGATGAAAATGATTTCAGCGCGGCGGACTGCCGCGGCGGCGTCGGTGGTGAATTGCAAACAACCGGACTTGTGGTTCGCCAGGACCAGTTCTTCGAGGCCGGGTTCGTAGATTGGCACGATGCCATTGTTCAGCCCTTCGACCTTGCGCGCGTCGATATCAACGCAATGAATCTTGTTGCCTACCTCGGCGAGACAGGTGCCGGTAACGAGACCGACATAGCCGGTGCCGAAAATGGTGACGTGCATGGCAGCGAATCCAAATAGGAAGAAGTACTGGCGATGTTAGCGGGCGTCCATCACAGCGACGAGCGCGCTGTGATGGATCAAAAAAAACGCCGGCTTGTGCCGGCGTTTTCAGACTGCGGTGCAGCCGTGATCAGTTCACGATTTCGATCAGTTCGACGTCGAAATCAGCGTCGAATTCGGGCCGATCGGGCCCGGATTGGCACGATCGCCATAGGCCAGTTCTGCCGGGATGTAGAACTTGTACTTGGAACCCACCGACATCAACTGCAGACCTTCGGTCCAACCGGCGATGACACCATTCAGCGGGAACTGCGCCGGCTCACCACGATCGACCGAGCTGTCGAACTTGGTGCCATCCAGCAAGGTGCCGGTGTAATGCACTTTGACCGTCGACTCGGCAGTCGGCTTCTTGCCGGTGCCTTCCTTGACGACCGAATATTGCAGCCCCGAGGCCGTCGCCTTCACGCCCGGCTTAACCTTGTTCGCAGCCAGGAACTTGTCGCCCTCGGCCTTGTTCTTGGTCGCCTGTTCAGCGGTCTTGGCCTGCTGCGCGGCTTGCAACTTGGTCATGAACGTCTGACGCACGGCTTGCGACTCTTCCGCCGTCATCAGCAATTTGCCGCCAGCGAGCTGAGCCTTCATCGCGTCGATCACGATGTTGATATCAATCTCTTCTTTGATCTGGCCAACGCCGTTGGCGAGATCCATGCCGACCATGTAGCTGATTTTTTCTTTTTCAGTGCTCAGCTTGTCGAGCGCACTCGCCGACAGCGGCAAGACCAAACCGACCGCGACCGCGGCTGCGAGAGTGCTGCGAAGGAACTGCTTCATTCTTTTGTGCTCCAGGTTGAAACCGGCAGATCGCCGGGTAATGACCGATAAAAAGGCCGCGTATTGTCATGGCGAGTCGGCTTGGACGCAAACGGGCGTGATTTTGAACCGGAGCGAGCCGCAGAGTTCCCCTGTCAGACCGCGCGTTGCCAACGATTCAACTACGCTTCCTGCACGGAATCAGGCGCATGCTCGGCTCAAAGGAGAACCGCATGGACTATCACGACGCATTGCTTTTGGCACGACGCGCCCACCCCGAAACGCCGAGCGAGGCGACCATTGCCGCAGCACTGCAACGATTCTCGGAGTTTTTCGGTCCGCTGACCGAACAATCGGTGCGCAGCGGTATTCCGCACGCGTATGCGCCAGAACTTTGGTTCAACGACACCCTGAAGACGATCACTCGGCGCGCCGAACTGGAATGCTACATGGTCGAGACGGCGCACAATGTCGAGCATTGCCGCGCGATCATCGACACTTGGTCGATCAGTCGCGAGGGTGATGTGCTGGTGCGCTGGCACATGCTTATCCGCTTCAACCGCTTCGCGCGCGGTCAGGATACCGAATCGATGGGCATCAGCCTGCTGCGACTGGATGAGCGAGGGGCGCATCGCTTTCCAGCAGGACTTCTGGAACGCCGCCGATGGTCTGTTCCAACACGTGCCATTGCTCGGCTGGGCAATCCGCGCCGTCAAGCGACGAGTCTGAATCGCACGCAAAAAAAGAGCCCGCCGGGGTCAGCAGCGGGCTTTGAGTTTCCCTGAAGCAGCACTACCGGCCGAAGAAGCCGGCAGAACAATCGGCCATTAACTCTCGCCGACGACCGACAACTTGACGGTGCAATGCACATCAGCGTGCAGAGCCACGTGGATGTCGAATTCGCCGGTGCGACGGATCGGGCCTTCCCCGAGGATCACTTCCGCCTTCGAAAGCGGGAAACCCGCGTTCGTGAAGGCTTCGGCGATATCACGCGGACCGACCGAACCGTAGAGCTTGCCTTCCGTGCTGGCATTGGCGCGAATCGTGACCGCAGCAGCTTCGAGCTTGTCCTTGCGAGCAGAGGCATCGGACAACAGATTGTTGGCCTTGGCTTCGTACTCTGCACGGCGCTTCTCGAACTCCGCCACGTTGGTCGCAGTGGCCGGAGCGGCCTTACCCTGCGGGACCAAATAATTACGCCCGTAACCGGGCTTTACATTGACCTTGTCGCCGAGGGCGCCGAGGTTCACTACTTTCTGAAGAAGAATCAGTTCCATGACGATGTGCTCCTCAGTGGCTATCGCAGTACGGCAGCAGCGCGAGGAATCGCGCACGCTTGACGGCGGTCGTCAACTGACGCTGATAACGGGCCTTGGTGCCGGTGATGCGGCTGGGAACGATCTTGCCGGTTTCGGTCAGATACTGACGCAGGGTGTTGAGATCCTTGTAATCGATCTCCTTCACGCCTTCGGCTGAGAATCGGCAGAACTTCTTGCGGCGGAAAAATTTGGACATGGTCTATTCCTCGTGGCTCAGGCGGCGTCTTCGAATTCGGCGTCGCTGAAGCCTTCTTCGCTGACGCGACGGCTCGGCTTCTCGTCTTTCATCTTGGCGATCGGCGACTGTTCGGTCACCGCGTCATCGCGGGTGGTGATGAGATGACGCAAAACCGCATCGTTGAAGCGGAACGAGGACTGCAATTCATTCAGGACCGGTTGGCTGCATTCGATGTTCAACAGAACATAGTGTGCTTTGCCGAGATCCTGAATCGGATACGCGAGCTGACGACGACCCCAGTCTTCGAGACGGTGGATCGTGCCATTGTCACCTTCAATGAGCGACTTGTAACGCTCGATCATCGCGGGTACCTGCTCGCTCTGGTCGGGATGGACCAGGAAAACGATTTCATAGTGACGCATCAAAAACTCCTTGCGGACGTAGCGGCCTCCCGACGTGTAACCGGTGAGGCAAGGTCCTGTCGACCAGCGGCTGACAGGGGTAGGGAGCTTAGCCGAGACGAGGCCACCGCCGCAATGTAAAAGTCGTGAAAAATCAGCGGATTAGTCCAGATTTCCCAAGCTGCATCAGAGACTTAGGTGCTCTATCCACAGCTGCAAAAATTTTTTCCACCGTAGATTCAGGTGAAAAGCGAGCAATGCCGTGCATCTCTATGTTTTGCGGAGATTTTTCTACCGTTGTCGCGTTTGAATCTCAGGCCGTGGTGAAACTTTCCCCGCAACCGCACTCGGCGGCGACATTGGGATTGCGGAATACGAACTGGGCGCCGAAGCCTTGTTTGGCGTAATCAATCTCGGTGCCATCGACCATCGCCAAGCTCTCGCTGGCAACAATCACCTTCACGCCGCGCGACTCGAACACCTGATCATCGGCGCTCACCGTGTCAGTCAGGTCCACGACATAGGCGTAGCCCGAACAACCGGTCTTGCGCACACTGAGACGTAAGCCGAGTGCCTCGGGCTGATCGCGCAAGTAGCCACTGACGCGCGCAGCAGCCGATTCGGAAAGTTGAATGCCCATCGTGTTCACTCCATGCCGTCAGATGCGTGCGCTCGGATATGATCGCGCGCTCAGTCGCAACCGATCTGGTCGCGCCCAACGGAGTTTCAAGGCATGAGTGTAGCAAGCGTGCGCGATGCGCTCGCCGGCCGCGTGGCGGTTGGCGACAAAGTCACGGTTCGTGGCTGGGTGCGAACCCGTCGCGATTCCAAAGCCGGTATTTCCTTCGTGACCATCAACGATGGTTCGGGTCAGGATTCAATCCAGATCGTCGTACCCAACACACTGCCGAACTACGACAGCGAAGTTGTGCACCTCACTGCCGGCTGCGCCGCAATCGCCACCGGCACCTTGGTGCAGTCACAGGGCAAGGGACAAAGCTACGAAATCCAAGCCGATGCCGTCGAAGTGACCGGCATGGTCGACGATCCCGAGACCTACCCAATCCAGCCCAAGCCGCACACGATGGAGTTCCTGCGCGAAGTGGCGCACTTGCGCCCGCGCACTAATACCTTTGGCGCCGTTGCACGCATCCGCCACAGCATCGCCCAAGCCATCCATCGCTATTTCCACGAGCGCGGCTTCTTCTGGGTCAACACGCCGATCGTGACCGCCAGCGACGCAGAAGGCGCCGGCCAGATGTTCCGCGTCTCGACGCTCGACCTCGCCAACCTGCCGCGCACCGACAAGGGCGCGATCGACTGGCACAAGGACTTCTTCGGCAAGGAGGCCTACCTGACGGTTTCCGGCCAACTCAATGTCGAGGCCTATTGCCTGGCACTGAGCAAGGTCTACACGTTTGGTCCGACCTTCCGCGCCGAAAACTCGAACACGACTCGGCATCTCGCCGAGTTCTGGATGATCGAGCCGGAAATCGGCTTCGCCGATCTGAACGACGACGCCACACTCGCCGAAGATTTCCTCAAGTACATCTTCAAGGCGGTGTTGGCCGAGCGCGGTGATGACATGGCGTTCATCAACGACCGTGTCGAAAAGAACGCGATCGCTCGTCTGGAAAGCTTCATTAGCGCGCCGTTCGAGCGCATCGACTACGGCGCAGCGATCGACCTGTTGAAGAACTCCGGTGAGAAGTTCGACTACCCAGTCGAGTGGGGCCTCGACCTGCAGACCGAACACGAGCGCTGGCTGACCGAAAAGCATGTTGGCCGGCCGACGGTAGTGATGAACTACCCCGAACAAATCAAGTCGTTCTATATGCGCCTGAACGACGACGGTCGTACGGTCGCGGCGATGGACGTGCTCGCGCCGGGCATCGGCGAGATCATCGGCGGCTCGCAGCGCGAGGAACGCCTGGACATGCTCGACCAACGCATCGCGAAGTTCGGCCTCAATCCGGATTCCTACCAGTGGTATCGCGACCTGCGCCGCTATGGCACGGTGCCACATGCCGGCTTCGGATTGGGCTTCGAGCGTCTGGTCGTCTACGTCTGCGGTCTGACCAACATCCGCGATGCGATTCCGTATCCGCGCGTGCCCGGTTCGGCGGAGTTTTGATCGATGGCCGCCGATACTTCGCGACTCCTTTTGTACGCCGCGATGGCCGACCTGGTCATCGCCGTAGCCTTGGCGGTCCTGGCCGCCTATCTGCTGCGCCGATTCATCAGCCGACTGGTCGAATGCCATCTCGAGGTGGCACGCGAACTGATGGAACCTGCTGAAGGTCGAGGCTATCGGCTCTACGCTTATCTGAAGGCGCGCGAATCGCGCAGCCTGAACGACCCGCGTGCGCATGCCTTCGCCTTTGGCGCATATCTCTGCGTGTGGCTGGCGCTGTTCGTTCTCGTGTTGGCGGCACTGTCGTTGATCGCCGCACCGTTCTTCTGAACTGCAACAAGGAAAATCGATGTCCGACGAACAATGGTGGATCGTCACTTTCGGCGACATGCTGCACTGGGCGCGCCTGACCATGAACGAAGACGGTAATGCGGAAGTACTCAGTGCCAATGGCGAAACCGAACGCTTCCCGAATGAAGGCGAAGCACGCGTCGCTTTGCTCGATGCCAACTATCGTGAATTCGATGGCATCGACGACGACGATGCCGAGGAAATGGGTTCGAGCTCGACAGCGTCGCTCCGCCTCGCGCCAACGAAGGCGACGAGGATGATCTGCTCGAACAGATGACGATGAAGCTGCAACCGCGCTGAGGATTGCTCATGAAGCTTGATCTAACCGGAAAGCACGCCCTCGTCTGCGGCGCATCCAAAGGAATTGGCCGCGCGACCGCAGAAACGCTCGCCAGCCTCGGCGCCGATGTAACGGTACTTTCCCGCGACCGTGACGCACTCGATGCACTCGCGCGCACCTTGCCGAAGACGCATGGTGCGCAGAAACACGCCGTGGCTGAGCGCAGACGTGTCAAACATCGACGCGCTGCGTGCTGCCGTCGAAGCAATGGTCGCTGCACATCCGGTACAAATCCTGATCAACAATACCGCGGGCCCCCAAATCCCGGGTTGCTCATCAATGCCAGTGGCGAACAATTCATCGACACCTTTCAGCGCCATCTGCTGGCCAATCACGCGTTGGTGCAGGCGACCGTCGGCGGCATGAAAGCCGCGGGCTACGGGCGCATCGTCAACATCATCTCGACCTCGGTGAAAGAACCGATCAAGAACCTCGGTGTCTCGAACACCATTCGCGGCGCGGTTGCGAGCTGGGCCAAGACACTCGCGGGTGAACTGGCAGCACACGGCATCACCGTCAACAACGTCTTGCCCGGATTCACGCGCACACAGCGCCTCGAACAAATTATCGAAGAACGTGTCGCCGCTACCGGCAAACCACGCGCCGACATCGAAGCCGGCATGCTCGCCAGCGTCCCCGCCGCCCGCTTCGCCGAAGCCCACGAAATCGCCGCAGCCATCGCCTTCCTCGCTTCGCCAGCCGCCGCCTACATCAATGGCATCAACGTACCGGTCGATGGCGGACGCACGCAGTCGCTCTGAATCGCGCCTTGGGCACGGCTTCAGCTAGGCTTCGCCCCATGAAACGCATCGCCTACTCCGAACTGAATGCAGTCGAGCGATGGCTCGATGTGGTTGATCCGGCGACGACCGAAGTGATCGCGCAGGTCAGCGCTGGCAGCGCAGACGATGTCGCGGTTGCGGTGCGCCGGGCGCAGGCGGCGTTTCCGGCATGGTCGCAGCTGCCGAATGCCGAGCGCGCACGCTGGCTGGAGAAGCTGGCCGATGCGCTTGAAGCGCGGGTACCGGAGTTCGCCGAAGCGGAAACCCGCGACACTGGCAAGCCGCTGTGGCTGACGCGCGAGATCGAGGTCCGCGCGCCGTCGCCAACCTGCGTTTCTTCGCGCACGCGGCCACGCAGTTCGCGTCGGAATCGCATCACGGGCAGGCCGGACTGAACTACACGCTGCGGCAACCGCATGGCATCGTCGGCGTGATTTCACCTTGGAACATGCCGCTGCTGCTGTTCACCTGGAAGCTGGCGCCAGCGCTGGCGGCGGGAAATTGCGTGGTTGCCAAACCGTCGGAAGTGACGCCGCTGACCGCGCAGATGTTGGCGGAAGTGGCGCGTGCTATCGACTTTCCCGAAGGCGTGTTGAACATCGTCCATGGCCTTGGCCAGACGGTCGGGCAAGCCATGGTTGATCATCCCGGCATCAAGGCGATCAGTTTCACCGGCAGCACAGCTGTCGGCCAAGGTATCGCCGAAAGCTGTGCGCGTCAGTTGAAAAAATGCTCACTGGAACTGGGCGGCAAGAATGCGGCCCTGATTTTCGCTGACGCGCCCAAAGACACGCTTTTCGAGCACATCGTTCGCACCGCATTCCAGAACACCGGCCAGATCTGCCTGTGCGGCTCGCGTCTGCTGATCGAACGCAGCTATTACGACGAATTCCGCGACCAGTTCATCGCCCGGACAACGCATCATCTGGTCAGCGACCCACTCGCTGAAGGCACGTTCTCCGGTCCGTTAGTGTCGCAGGCGCATTACGACAAGGTCATGGCTTACCTAAACCTCGCACGCGAGGAAGGCGGTCGCGTCGTCGCCGGAGGACACCGCGTGGACGTGCCGGGCCGATGCGCGAACGGCTGGTTCGTCGCACCCACGATCATCGAAGGCCTCGGCCCACACTGTCGAACGAATCAAGAAGAAATCTTTGGCCCGATCGTCACCCTGCAGGCCTTCAACGACGAAGACGAAGCGCTAGCGCTCGCGAATGCGACCCCTTACGGCCTCAGCGCAAGTATTTGGACCGAGCATTTGTCGCGCGCGCATCGGCTCGCAGCGCGGGTCGATGCCGGCATTGTCTGGGTCAACACGTGGATGCAACGCGATCTACGCACACCCTTTGGCGGCATGAAACAATCCGGCCTCGGTCGCGAAGGTGGCGCAGATGCGATGCGCTTCTTCACCGAACCCAAGAACGTCTGTATCGGAGTCTGAAGCATGCGCGAAATCGACGAATTGCTGGAACGCAACCGGCAATGGGCAGAATCGATCAAGATCAACCAACCCGACTTCTTCCGACAACTGTCGAAGCAACAACACCCGAAATACCTGTGGATCGGCTGCTCGGATTCACGCGTGCCGGCAAACCAGATTCTCGGGCTCGCACCCGGTGAAATCTTCGTCCATCGCAACGTCGCCAATGTGGTTGTGCACGCTGATCTGAACTGTCTGTCGGTGCTGCAATTCGCGATCGATGTGCTCAAGGTTGAACACATCATGCTGGTCGGTCATTACGGTTGTGGTGGCGTCGGCGCAGTGCTGGATGGTGCCCGACACGGACTGGTCGACAATTGGCTGCGACATGTCGGCGACGTACTGCAGAAACACCGAGATACATTCGACACGATCGATACGACCTCGATGAAGCACGCGCGCCTTTGCGAACTCAACGTGATCGAGCAGGTCGTCAATATCTGCCAGACCACGATCGTGCAGGACGCATGGGAACGCGGCCAAAAACTGGAAGTGCATGGCTTCGTCTATTCGCTGTTCGACGGTCGCCTGCGTGATCTCGGCATCACCACGCATAGCCACGCGGTGCTCGCCGAAACCTATGTGCATTCACTGGCGCAACTCGGCATCACCCGAGGCAGTTTCTGATGCGCGACGTGATTCAGACTGGCAAGGCGCCGCATGCGGTCGGTCATTATCCGCATGCACGCCGCGTCGGTGACTTGCTGTTCCTGTCCGGTATTGGCCCACGATCAGCCAGTGACAACCACATTCCGGGCAATGTCCATGATACGGATGGAACACTGCTCAGCTACGACATCGTCGCGCAATGCCATTCGGTGTTTGCGAACGTCCGCGCGGTACTCGAAGCGAGTGGCGCGGACTGGAATAGCCTTGTCGATGTCACCGTCTACCTCACCGATATGGCACGTGATTTCAAGGCGTATAACGCCGTGTGGGCCGAGTATTTCCCGGACCCGGCACGCGCACCCTGCCGCACCACACTCGGCATCACCGCACTGCCGACACCGATCGCCATCGAGTTGAAGTGCGTCGCCGTGCTGACATCAATCGGCTGATGCCGGTATCGGCGGCTTGCTGCCGTCGCATTTGATGCTCGCATCGACTGCGGCAAACGTCGCGATCGCGGTTTCGGTCCATGCGCCATTACGCGTAATATCGTCGAAGATCAGGAAGCGCGGACCGACATTGCCCGGCGGCAACTCGAAGCCTTCGTAGAAGCGCGGATCGCCGAGAAACTCGAAGCGATACAGCGAACCGGTGATCTCCTGCCCGCACCAGCGCACGCTGCGCCCCGGCAGTGGTCCCTCGATTGATTGCGACTTGTCGGCAAGGATGCCGACCAGGCTATCGAGGTAGCCTTCGGCATGAATTTCATCATCGGGGGCATGTAGTTCCAGTTCGAAATCACCGCGCTCCAGCGCCCACGTCGTGTAGTGCTCGTGGTCGACACTCAGCCGCAACGGCTTTGGGTAGTTGAAATGGACACCCGCTTGTGAAAACCGGGCGAATTCGGACAATGCAGCGGTCGTCGGCGGACCACGCATCTCATCAAACATCGCCGCGAAAAATGTGCGCATCAGCGATGAGTCTTCGGCGACATCGGCGTCTTGGCCGGATGAACACGCGGTCAGACACAGCAATCCCAATACCCACCATCGCCGCATGATTTGCTCCGAGTTACCAACAGCGGAAAGGTACACTTACGCGCATCCCATCACGAGACCTGCCCATGCCCCTGCCCGGTCCGATTGATTTCCAACGCTGGATCGAGGAACACCGCCATCTACTGAAGCCACCGGTCGGCAACAAGTGCATCATTGACGGTGATTTCATCGTGATGATCGTCGGTGGACCGAATCAGCGCACTGATTTTCACATCGAGGAAGGTCCGGAATTCTTTCACCAGATCGAGGGCGAAATGGTGTTGCGCATCCAAGACGAATTCGATGGGAACCGCGGTGTTGTGCGCGACATTCCGATCAAGGCCGGCGAAATATTCTACTTGCCGCCGCGGGTGCCGCATTCGCCGCAGCGCATGGCGAACTCGATCGGATTGGTCATCGAACGCAAGCGACTCGCGCATGAACGCGATGGTCTGATGTGGTTCTGCGAACGATGCAACACCAAGCTCTACGAAGAGTTGTTCGCGCTCGACAACATTGAGACGCAGTTCCCTGCGGTATTCGATCGCTTTTATCGGTCGCACGCGCATCGCACCTGCACACATTGTGGGCATCTGAATCCGGCACCGCCGAAATACGACGGCGATGA
Organism: Rhodanobacteraceae bacterium; assembly: GCA_016708465.1. GTDB lineage: Bacteria > Pseudomonadota > Gammaproteobacteria > Xanthomonadales > Ahniellaceae > JADKHK01. The sequence goes on along the minus strand of JADJFT010000004.1, from coordinate 321,465 downwards.
AGCGCGCGGAGTGGTCTGAACCATGTTGAAAATCGATACTCACGCGCATTTGCTGCCGCAGCACTGGCCAAATCTCGCCGAGAAGTATGGCGATCCTCGCTTCCCGGTCATTCATCACGCCGAGGGCAGGCATCGTATCTACAAGGATGGCAAGTTCTTCCGCGAAATTTGGCCGAACACTTGGGATGCCGAACTACGCATCGCCGAGTACGCCAAGTTTGGTGTGTCGGTGCAGGTCGCCTCGACCGTGCCAGTAATGTTCTCTTACTGGGCCAAGGGCCATCAGGCGCTGGAACTGCATCGGGCATTGAACGACCATGTTGCCGGGCTGTGCCGTGCGCATCCCAAACACTTCGCCGGAATCGGCACAGTACCGCTGCAGTCCCCGCAATTGGCGATCGAGGAAATGGAACGCTGCATCGACCAGCTCGGGCTGTCGGGCATCCAGATCGGTTCGCATATCAACGACTGGAACCTCGATGCGCCGGAACTGTTCGAATTCTTTCAGGCTGCTCAGGATTTACGCGCGTCGATCCTGATTCACCCTTGGGACATGATGGGCACCGACGCGATGCCGAAATACTGGCTGCCGTGGCTGGTCGGCATGCCGGCCGAGCAGACCCGCGCCGCTTGTTCCCTGATCTTCGGCGGAGTGCTCGAACGTTTACCAAAACTGCGCGTCTGCTTCGCACATGGCGGTGGCTCGTTCCCCTACACGATCGGCCGCATTGAGCACGGCTACCGCATGCGGCCGGACCTGGTTGCAACCGACAACCATCGCAATCCGCGCGAATACTTTCCACGTTTATTCTTCGATTCCTGCGTGCACGACCCGCAGGCGCTGCGCTATCTGCTCGATGTCGTCGGCCACGATCGTGTGATGCTCGGCACCGACTATCCGTTCCCGCTCGGCGAGCAGATTCCTGGCAGCGGCATCGATGCCCTCGGGCTCGACAATGATTCGCGCGAACGCCTATTCCATGGCACGGCGCTGGAATGGCTGGGCCTGCCGATCACCCGATTCAACCGGTAATGCATCGATGATTGATTCCTTCCAGCAACGCGCCGCCGCGCTCGACGCCGCCGATGAACTCGCGCCCCTGCGCAGCGAGTTCCATATTCCCCAACATGAAGGCCGCGACCAAGCCTACTTCTGCGGCAACTCACTCGGCCTGCAACCGCGAGCCGCACGACAAGCGGTGATCGAAGAACTCGATGATTGGGCGATGCTCGGCGTCGATGGCCATTTCCGTGGTCGGCATCCTTGGATGCCCTATCACACGTTTGTGCGCGACGGCCTTGCCCATGTCGCCGGCGCGATGCCCAGCGAAGTGGTGGCGATGAATTCGCTGACCACTAACCTGCATCTGATGATAGTGAGTTTCTATCGCCCGACCCGAGAGCGCTCGGCGATCCTGATCGAACAAGGCGCATTCCCCTCCGACCGTTATGCGGTCGAATCACAGATCCGTTTTCATGGCTTCGACCCGGCGACCGATTTGATCGAACTCGCACCGGACGAGCCAAACGGCACGATTTCGATAGCCGCGATCGCACATGCGATCGAACACCATCGCGACCGACTCGCGTTAGTACTTTGGCCTGGCGTGCAATACCGCAGCGGCGAGGTCTATCACCTTGGCGACATCGCGCGGCTCGCACATGCTGCGGGCGCCATCGCCGGCTTCGATCTCGCGCACTCGATCGGCAACGTTCCGGTGAATTTGCATGGCAGCGAGGCCGACTTCGCAGTGTGGTGCAGCTACAAGTATTTAAATGCTGGACCGGGTGCTGTCGCCGGCTGCTTCGTACACCAACGCCACGCACACACGACGAGCCCACGCTTCGCCGGTTGGTGGGGGCACGACCAGTCAACCCGTTTCAAGATGGGCCCTGACTTCGTGCCAACGCCGGGCGCGGAGGGTTGGCAGTTGTCGAATCCACCGATCCTTGCGCTGGCGCCGCTGCGGGTGTCGCTTGAACTGTTCCTGCGCGCTGATCTGACACGACTGCGCAAAAAATCGGTGTGGATGACTGCGTTCTACGCCGAGGCCATCGAAGCCGTACTTGGTACGCACATCGATATCGTGACGCCGAACGAACCAGCGCGGCGCGGCTGCCAGTTGTCGCTACGCGTGCGCGGTGGTCGCGAACGTGGCCGCGCCCTGTTTGAACAACTGGAACACCACGGCGTGCTCTGCGATTGGCGCGAACCCGACGTGATCCGCGTCTCGCCAACGCCGCTGTACAATCGCTGCGCCGACGTCATTCCCTTGCTCCGTGTCGCCTCAGCCTTCCTGAATTGAATGCCCGCCGCGCTTGCGAACGATCAGCATCGCGATCTCCAGCGACTGTTCGTAGTTCAAGCGCGGGTCGACGGTGGACTTGTAGGCACGTTCAAGATCGGTCTCCGTCAAATCGCGGGCGCCACCCATGCACTCGGTCACGTTTTCGCCGGTGAGTTCGAGGTGCGCACCGCCGAGACGCGTCCCCGCCGCGGCATGGATATCAAAGGACTGCTCAAGCTCGGAACGGATGTTGTCGAAGCGGCGTGTCTTGAAACCGTTGGCCGTGCTCTCGGTATTGCCATGCATCGGATCAGCGCACCACAACACCTGATGGCCCTCACGACGCACGGCATCGAGCAATGGCGGTAATGCCGCAGCAATCTTCGTCGCACCCATCCGGTGGATCAGCGTCAACTTGCCGGGTTCGTTGTGCGGATTCAAGAAATCGATGACTGGCAGCAACTGATCCGGAGTCACCGTCGGCCCGACCTTGAGGCCGACCGGGTTCTGAACGCCACGGCAGTATTGGGCGTGCGCGCCATCCAGCGCCGCGGTACGCATACCGATCCACGGGAAATGTGTGGACAGGTTGAACCAGCCGGGATTGCGCGGCACTTGGCGCGTCACCGCCTCTTCGTAATCCAGCAGCAGCGCTTCGTGCGACGTGAAGAAATCGACGCGGGTAAAGCTGCCCAACGTTTCGCCCGCCAACGTCTCCATGAAGCGAACCGATTCACCGATCGCCTCGACCATACCTCGGTATTCGCGCTGCAGCGGCGAGTGTTCGACCCAACCGAGATCCCAGTATTCAGGATGGTGTAGATCGGCGAAGCCGCCGTCGATCAGCGCACGCACGAAATTCATCGTCATCGCCGAATGGGCATGAGCGCGCAATAGTCGATCCGGATCCGGCTTACGCGCCGCTGCGGTGAACTCGGGCGCATTGACAATATCGCCACGATAACTCGGCAACGTCACGCCACCACGCTCTTCGGTGTCGGTGGAACGGGGCTTGGCGTACTGGCCAGCGAAGCGTCCGACACGCACGACCGGCAGCTTGAGCCCATGCACCAGCACGACGCTCATCTGCAACAGGACCTTCAGGCGATTGGGGATCGAGGTCGAATCGCACTCGGAGAAACTCTCAGCGCAATCACCACCCTGCAGCAGAAAGCGTTTGCCTTCCGCCGCTTCGGCAAGATGACGCTTCAACGTCAGAATTTCCAGCGACGTCACCAGTGGCGGCAGTTGGCGCAACTGCGCGAGGCTGCGCTCCAAGTGTTCGGCATCGGGATAGGTTGGCTGCTGTGCAGCGGGGCGTTCGCGCCATTGCGCGGGCGTCCAGGTGGTCATCGTGCTTCGCCTGTCAAAAGCGCCGCGTTTAACGCGCGCGGCGGAAACCGTAGTAAATCGCGCCAATGAAGAGTGCGATGAAGAAGAACAGAACCCAGTTCGGCATCGACAGCCCGAGCAGTGTCCAGTCGATCACACCGCAATCTTGATCGCGGATGAAGATCGTCTTCAATACCTTCAATGCGTCGTAGTATTCAAGCGCATATTGCAACGACGGCGCGCAGCCATCGAGTTCTTCAGGCGACAGGCTTTGCAGGTAGACATGGCGGCCGGCAATGTAAATTCCGATCCCTGCCCATATCGCGGTGACCGCACCGTAAACCTTCCAGCCCCAGGCCTTCGGTCCATGCAGGGCGGCCACCAGGGCCGTCAACCCGACCGCAAATACGAATACACGTTGCACCATGCACAACATGCAGGGTTCGAAGCCTTGTACATACTGCGCATAAAACGCATAGCCCATCAGACCAGCGCAGACCAGGAACGCCGCCAAGAATGCAGTGCGGTTAGGCCATGCAAGTGGGTTCAAACTCATGCCAACTCCTCAGGTACTGATGTCGAAACAAAAAGGCCCCGGTCTATCGACCGAGGCCTTCGTGCTGAAGTTCACTAGCGCGAAGCTTAGGCTTCGGCAGCGGCTTCAGTTTGCGGACGGTCGACCAGTTCGACGTAAGCCATCGGTGCCGCATCGCCAACGCGGAAACCGCACTTGAGAATACGCAGATAGCCACCCTTGCGCTCGCGGTAACGCGGGCCGAGCTCGGTAAAGAGCACGCCGACGGCCGCTTTGTCACGCAGGCGATCGAAAGGCGAGACGGCGGTTGGCAACGCCATCGACCTTGGCGAGCGTGATCAGCGGCTCGGCAACGCGACGGAGTTCCTTGGCCTTCGGCAGGGTGGTCTTGATCAGGCCATGCACGAACAGCGACGTCGCCATATTCTTGAACATGGCGTCGCGGTGCGAGCTGGTGCGGTTGAACTTGCGACCGGATTTGAGGTGACGCATAAATAATTTCCTTTGTGCCTCAGCCGAGCATGCCGTGTTGCACGCCGGCCGGGGCCAGTTTTCGAGCTTCATGCCGAGCGAGAGACCGCGGGCGGCGAGCACTTCCTGATCTCGGTGAGCGACTTCTTGCCGAGGTTGGGCGTCTTCAACAGCTCGACCTCGGTGCGCTGCACCAAGTCGCCGATGTAGTAGATGCTCTCGGCCTTCAGGCAATTCGCCGAACGGACGGTAAGTTCAAGATCGTCGATCGGACGCATCAGCAACGGGTCGATACCGGTGGCGGCCGGCTTCGCGGCGGCGCTTTCGCGACGCGTGAAGTCACCGAACACGGACAGCTGGTCGGCGAGGATGTCAGCGGCGCGACGCACTGCTTCTTCCGCTTCGATGGTGCCGTTGGTCTCGATATCGAGCACGAGCTTGTCGAGATCGGTGCGCTGCTCGACGCGGGCGTTGTCGACTTCGAAGGCCACGCGGCGAATCGGACTGAAGCTCGCATCGAGCTGCAGACGGCCGATCGGACGCGATTCATCGTCGGGGCGACGACGCGACAGTGCCGGCTGGTAACCGACGCCGCGCGAGATACGCAGGCGCATGCTGAGCTGCGTATCCTTGGTCAGGTGGCAGATCACATGTTCCGGATTGATGATCTCGACGCTGTGGTCGACCTTGATGTCGCCGGCGGTGACGACGCCCGGACCCTTTTTGACGAGGGTCAGAAGCGTTTCGTCGTGGCCGTGCATGCGCAGCGCGACATCCTTGAGATTGAGCAGGACTTCGATCACGTCCTCCTGCAGGCCTTCAAGGGTCGTGTACTCATGCAACACGTTGTCGATTTCGACTTCAGTGATGGCACAGCCCGGGATCGAGGAAAGCAGCACGCGACGAAGCGCGTTGCCGAGCGTGTGGCCGAAGCCGCGTTCAAGCGGTTCGACAGCGACGCGCGCCCGGTTGGGCGAGAGTCGCTCGGCGGTGATGCCGCGGGCGCGCATGACGCTGGTGGCGTTTGCAACCATGGTGATTGGGCTCTCCGATTACTTCGAGTACAACTCGACAATGAGGTTCTCGTTGATGTCCGACGGCAAGTCAGCGCGATCTGGCGCTGCCTTGAACGTACCGACCATCTTCTTCGCATCCACTTCGAGCCAACCCGGCGTCAGATCCATTTCCTGCGACAGGGTCAGCGCTTCCTGAATGCGCAACTGCTTGCGTGAGGCTTCGGCTACGGCGACTTCGTCACCCGCCTTCACCTGGAAGGACGCCAGGTTAACCTTCTTGCCATTCACCGTGATTGCCTTGTGCGCGACCAACTGACGGGCGCCGGCTCGCGTTACTGCGAAACCCATGCGGAACACGACGTTGTCGAGGCGGCTCTCCAGCAGGCGCAGCAGGTTCTCACCCGTGGCGCCCTTCTGGTTCGAAGCCTTCGCGTAGTACAGACGGAACTGGCGCTCTAACATTCCATAGATGCGCTTCACCTTCTGCTTCTCGCGAAGCTGGACGGCGTAGTCGGACATCTTGCCCTTCTTGGCAGCACCATGCTGGCCGGGCTTCTGTTCGAGCTTGCACTTCGAATCCAGCGCACGCGCCGGGCTCTTGAGACTGAGATCGGCGCCTTCACGACGCGCGAGCTTACAGGTAGGACCGATATAACGAGCCATGGCAATTGTTCCTTAGACGCGACGCTTCTTCGGCGGACGGCAGCCGTTGTGCGGGATCGGCGTGATGTCGATTATGTTCGACACCTTATAGCCGAGGGCATTGAGAGCACGAACCGCAGATTCGCGGCCCGGGCCCGGGCCCTTGATACGCACTTCGACGGACTTCAGTCCGTAGTCGAGCGCCGCACGGCCGGCCTTTTCTGCAGCCACCTGCGCCGCGAACGGCGTGGACTTGCGCGAACCGCGGAAGCCGGCACCACCAGAGGTCGCCCACGACAAGGCATTGCCCTGGCGATCGGTGATCGTGATGATCGTGTTGTTGAACGAAGCTTGGACATGCGCGATGCCGTCAGTGACGACGCGCTTGACCTTCTTCTTGGGCTTCGCAGCCCCTTGAGTCTTGGTATTCATGATGGATGAGTCTCGGGTCGATTACTTCTTGATCGCCTTGCGCGGACCCTTGCGCGTGCGCGCATTGGTGCGCGTACGCTGCCCGCGCACAGGCAGACCACGACGATGACGCAGGCCACGGTAACAACCGAGATCCTGCAGGCGCTTGATGCTGATGCCGACTTCTCGGCGCAGGTCGCCTTCGACCGTGAACTTGGCGACTTCCAAACGGAGTCGTTCCACCTGAGCGTCCGTCAGATCCTTGACCTTCGTCGACGGATCCAAACCAGCAGACGCACATAACTTTCTTCGAACGGGACCGACCGATCCCGAAAATGCTCTGCAAACCGATCCACGCATGCTTGTGGACCGGAATATTTACACCGGCGATACGCGCCATCGCGTCTTCTCCAAAACTGTTAGCGCAGGGAACTCAACATTATACATAGTTCATCGCCCTTCCGGCAGCGCCAGCGGCGACCCACACGTCCTGTGTAGTTGCCTCAGCGAGTAATACCGCTGCGGCCGTAGTTCTTCAAATTGGTCTTCTTAAGCAGACTCTCGTACTGCGACGACACCAAATGTGCCTGGATCTGTGCGGTGAAATCCATCACCACCACGACCACGATCAGCAACGAGGTACCGCCGAAATAGAACGGCACGTTCCAACTGGTCTGCAGGATCGACGGCAACAAGCAAACCGCCACCAGATACAACGCGCCGATTCCGGTGAGGCGTGTCATGACGCCATCGACGTAGTCTGACGTGGCTTTACCGGGGCGAATACCTGGAATCAGGGCACCTGATTTTTTCAGGTTCTCTGCGGTCTCTGCCGAATTGAACACCATCGCAGTATAGAAAAACGAGAACAAGATGATCAGCACCGCGAACACAACCATGTACAAGGGCTCACCGGGGCGCAGCATCATCGAAACATGGTTGAGCCAAGTCACTGAGGACAGGCCACCGAGTGAGGCGATGGTTGCCGGGAACATGATGATCGACGATGCGAAGATCGCCGGAATCACGCCCGACATATTGAGCTTGAGCGGCAGGTGTGAGCTTTGATTATTGTAGGCCCGTGACCCGCCCATGCGACGTGCGTAGTTCACCGCGATGCGGCGTTGCGCGCGTTCCATGTAGACAATAAAGGCGACCACGGCGATGACGACGGTCAGCACGCCGAGTCCGACGAAAATACTCATTTCGCTGGATGCGAGTTGCTTCAACATCAGACCGACTGCGCTCGGCAACCCTGCCACGATGCCGGCAAAAATGATCAATGAGATGCCATTGCCGATACCGCGTTCGGTGATCTGCTCACCGAGCCACATCAGGAACAAGGTTCCCGCAGTCAGGCCGATGACGGCGCTGATGACGAAGGCAGGGCCTGGCGCAACAACGACCGGGAAACCCCCAGCGGCCGTGGTTTGACTCTGCAGCGCGATAGCGATACCGAATGCCTGAAATGCTGCAAGACCGACGGCACCGTAACGCGTCAACTGAGTGATCTTGCGACGGCCCGACTCACCCTCCTTACGCCACGCCTGCATCGTCGGAACCATCGTCGCCGCCAACTGCACGATGATCGAGGCTGAAATGTAGGGAATGACGTTCAATGCGAACACCGACAAGCGCTCAAGCGCGCCACCGGAGAACATGTTGAACATGTCGAGGATGGTGCCGCCTTGGCTTTCCATCAGCTGCGTCATCGCCTGTGGATTCACGCCCGGTACCGGCACGAAGGTACCGAGACGAAACACGATCAAGGCGAGCATGACAAAGATCAACCGATCACGAAGCTCGGTCATGCGACCGAGATTCGCGAGTGGGCCCTGCGCCGGTGCCGAGGGATTCGCCACGCTTTACTCCATCTTGCCGCCGGCCGCTTCGATCGCCGACTTGGCGCCGGCGGTGGCGAGCAGACCTTTGAGCGTGTAGGCGCGCTTGACTTCGCCCTTGGCGACGACCTTGCACTTCTTGGCGCGGGCGTCGATCAAATTGGCGGCGATCAACATGGCCAGATCAACCGTCGTTTCTTTCAACTGTTCCAGTTGGTACAGGCGGATTTCGCCGTGTCGGCCTTCAACTTCGAGCGGAAGCCAACCTTCGGAAGACGACGCTGGAGCGGCATCTGGCCGCCTTCGAAGCCTGCCTTGATCTTGCCCTTACCGGTACGCGCGTAAGAACCTCTTGTGGCCACGTCCGGCAGTCTTGCCGAGGTCCGGAGCCGATGCCGCGACCGACACGGGTGCGCACTGTGCGCGCGCCGGCGGCGGGTTTGATGGTGTTGAGACGCATGAGATATCTCCTGTGCTACGCGGCGATCAATTTTCGACGCGGACGAGGTAGTTGACCTTATTGATCAGGCCACGCACCTGCGGTGAGTCCTTGAGGGTACGAACGCTGTTGAGCTTGCCAAGACCGAGCGCCTTGACGCTCAGGCGATGGATCCAGGGGCAGCTGTTCGTGCTCTTGACGAGACGGACGGTGACAGTCGATTCGGATTTCTTAGTCATGGCTCGGCACCAGGTCAGAAAGCTTCTTGCCGCGCTTCGCCGCGATGTCGGCCGGCGACTGGATCGCCTGCAGGCCTTTGATCGTGGCGCGCACGAGATTGATCGGATTGCGCGAACCGACAGCCTTGGCCAGAACGTTGCGCACACCGACGACTTCAAACACGGCACGCATCGCGCCGCCAGCGATCACGCCGGTACCATCCGACGCCGGCTGCATGAATACGCGCGCCGCGCCATGGTTGGCCTTGACTGCGTACTGCAGCGTACCGTTCTTCAGCGATACCTTGACCATCGCCTTGCGAGCGCGGTCCATCGCCTTGGCGATTGCAGCCGGCACTTCACGCGCCTTACCGTAACCAAGACCAACGCGACCCTCACCATCACCGACCACGGTCAATGCGGTAAAGCTCATCTGGCGGCCGCCCTTCACGGTCTTGGCCACACGATTCACGGCGATCAACTTCTCTTGGAGGCCGTCACCCTGTTCACGATCGTTGTTGCTCATATTTCACCTGTGGCTCGCCGCGCACGAGGCGCAGCGGCATGATTTTGCGGTTGTACCCGCTTGGAGTTGTGGTTGGTACGTGGTGCTTAAAACTTCAGACCGCCCTCGCGAGCGGCATCCGCGAGCGCTGCGATGCGACCGTGATAGAGGAAGCCCGAACGGTCGAAGGCGACCGATTCGATACCGGCTGCCTTCGCACGTTCGGCGATGGCCTTGCCGACCGCTGCGGCAGCAGCCTTGTTCTTTGTGCCCTTGAGACCCGGCAATCACGTCGTCCTGCAGTGTATTCGCCACCGCAACCACCTTGCCGTCGGCCGTAAAGACCTGGGCATAAAGGTGCTGGCTGGAGCGATGCACAGACAAACGTGCGACGCCGAGAGTGCGAATGTGTGCGCGCGTCTTTTTGGCGCGGCGCAGACGGGAAATATTCTTGTCCATGGTCAGTATCCTCAGTCAGCCCGCGATTACGCTTTCTTCGCTTCTTTCAGCGTGATCTTCTCGCCGGAATAACGCACACCCTTGCCCTTGTAGGGTTCTGGCGGACGGAATGCGCGGATCTTCGCTGCAGCTTGTCCCACGACCTGCTTATCCGCACCCTTGATGATGATTTCCGTCTGGGTCGGCGTCTCAATCGTGATACCTGCCGGCGCGGTGAACACCACCGGATGCGAGAACCCGAGCGACAGGTTCAAGTCCTTGCCCTGCATCGCAGCGCGGTAACCGACGCCGACCAGTTCAAGCTTGCGCTCGAAACCACTGGCAACACCGGTCACCATATTGTTCAGCAACGCGCGCAGGGTGCCGGCCATCGCCATATGATCATCAGTCGCGCCCAGAGTAACGATGCCGTTGTCGATCTTGAGATCAACGTTGGCTGGGCGTGCAGTGGTCAGCGTGCCCTTAGGGCCTTTGACGGTAACGACATCACCGGAAACGGTGCATTCGACACCCTTGGTGAGGGTGATCGGCTTCTTGGCAACTCGTGACATGGGGTTCTCTCCTTAGGCCACGAGACAGATCACTTCGCCGCCCAGGCCCTTAGCGCGAGCCTGCGCGGCGGTCATGATGCCGGACGACGTGGAAACGATGGACACGCCCAGGCCGTTGAGGGCCCGTGGCAGTTCGCCCTTACCGCGATACTGGCGCAGGCCAGGCTTGCTGACGCGTTGAATGCGCTCGATGGCAGGCTTGCCAAGGTAATAGCGAAGCGCGATGTCGAGCTCTTTCTTGCCACCTTCGAGATCGCGCACGGCGACTTCGTTGATGTAGCCCTCTTCTTTGAGGACTTTGGCGATTGCCAACTTGACCTTTGAAGCCGGCATCTTCACCGACACCTTACCGATCGCGAGACCGTTACGGATGCGGGTGAACATGTCGGCGATAGGATCAGTCATGCTCATGGGATGAAACTCCGTGAGATAGCACCGATATCCGGTACCGATTGTGGAAGGAACTTACCAGCTGGCCTTGCGCAAGCCTGGGACGTCACCACGCATGGTGGCTTCGCGGAGCTTGTTGCGGCCGAGGCCGAACTTTCGATACACGCCACGTGAACGTCCCGACAGTTCGCATCGATTGCGCTGACGGCACGGACTTGCGTCGCGCGGTTGTTTGTGAAGCTTCTGGATCGCGTCCATGCGCTCTTCAAACGAGAGCTTCGGATCAACCGACTGACGCTTCAGTTCGGCACGCCTTACAGCGTACTTCTTAACGATCTTAGCCCGCTTGATGTCGCGGTTGACCATTGAGGTCTTTGCCATGAATGTCTCTCGGGTCTATTAGTTGCGGAACGGGAACTTGAAGCCTTCGAGCAGCGCCTTGGCTTCTGCATCGGACTTCGCGGTCGTGGTAATCGCGATGTCCATGCCGCGCAGCGCGTCAATGGCGTCGAAATCGATTTCCGGGAAGATGATCTGTTCCTTGATACCGAAGTTGTAGTTGCCGCGGCCATCGAATGCACGACCGCTCATACCGCGGAAGTCACGGACGCGCGGCAGCGCAATCGAGATCAAGCGATCCAGGAATTCGAACATGTGGGCACGACGCAGCGTGACTTTGGCGCCGATCGGCCAACCGTCACGGATCTTGAAGGTCGCGACGGAAACGCGCGCCTTCGTCGAGACCGGCTTCTGACCGGCGATCTTGGTCATCGTCATCAGCGCGTTATCCAGCACCTTCTTGTTCGCGGCGGCTTCGCCGACGCCCATATTCAGCGTGATCTTGGACAGACGCGGCACTTGCATCGGGTTCTTGTAGCCGAACTTCTCGGTCAGCTGCGGAACGACGACTTCCTTGTAATGCTTTTCAAATCGGGTGATAGCCATGGTGATTCCTTATGCGTCCACCATTTCGCCGGACTTGCGGAAGACGCGGACCTTGCGGCCATCGTCCAGCGTCTTGAAACCGACGCGTTCGCCCTTCCCGGAGACGGTGTTCAGGAGCATCACGTTCGAGACGTGAATCGGTGCTTCGCGCTCGATGATTCCGCCCGGCTGATTGAGCTGCGGATTCGGCTTCGTGTGGCGCTTGATCAGATTGATGTTCTGCACCACGACCTTGTCTTCGACAACGCGCAACACTTCACCTTTCTGACCCTTGTTTTTTCCGGTGGTCACGACAACCTGATCACCCTTTTTGATGCGATTCATTGAGAGTTCCTCAGAGCACTTCAGGCGCCAGCGAAACGATCTTCATGAACCGTTCGCTGCGAAGTTCGCGGGTTACGGGTCCGAAGATGCGCGTGCCGATCGGCTCGAGCTTGGAATTGAGCAGGACAGCAGCATTGCCATCGAAGCGGATCAGCGAGCCGTCCGGACGGCGCACACCCTTACGGGTACGCACGACCACCGCGTCATAAACCTCGCCCTTCTTGACCTTGCCGCGCGGAATGGCCTCCTTGATCGACACCTTGATGATGTCGCCAATGCCGGCATAACGACGCTTTGAGCCGCCAAGCACTTTGATACACATCAGTTCGCGTGCGCCACTGTTGTCGGCTGCCGCGAGATGGGATTGCATCTGAATCATGGTGTTCTAGCTCCTCAGCCTGCGCGCTCGACGACTTCCACGACACGCCAGTTCTTGGTCTTCGACAGCGGCGCGCATTCCGCGATGCGGACGACGTCGCCTTCCCTGCACTCGCCGCCTTCGTCATGCGCATGGACCTTGGTCGAGCGGCGCAGGGCCTTGCCGTAAAGCGAGTGCGACATCTGGCGTTCAATCACCACCGTCACGGTTTTCTGCATTTTGTTGCTGACCACACGACCTTCGATCGTGCGCAGCGCTTTCTTGTTATCAGTCATGACGATCGTCTCACTTCTTCTCGCCGAGCACGGTCTTGGTGCGGGCGATCTCACGACGCACGCGCTTGATCTCGTGCGGGTGCGCGAGCTGACCGGTACCGCGCTGCATGCGCAGATTGAACTGTTCCTTGCGCAGATCGACGACGTGTTTTTCCAAGTCGACTACTGATTTATCGCGAAGCTTCTTGATATCCATTAGCGCACCGTACGCGTCACGAAGGTGGTCTGAACGGAAAGCTTGGCCGCGGCCAGACGGAACGCTTCACGCGCCGTGGCTTCGGGTACACCTTCCATCTCGTAGAGGACGCGGCCGGGCGCGATCACTGCGACCCAGAATTCCACGCTCCCCTTGCCGCTGCCCATGCGGACTTCAATCGGCTTGCGCGAGATCGGCTTGTCCGGGAAGATTCGGATCCAAAGCTTTCCGCCACGCTTGACGAAGCGGGAGATTGTACGACGACCAGCCTCGATTTGGCGAGCGGTCAGAAGACCGTGCGTCGTCGCCTTCAGACCGTATTCACCGAAACTGACATTTGCACCGTTGTGCGACAGGCCACGATTGCGGCCCTTGAATACCTTGCGGTACTTGGTTCGGGATGGTTGCAACATGATTAAGCTCCCCGGCCCGAGCGGTCGCCACGGTCGCCGCGATCCTGACGATCACCACGCTCACGGCTCGGACGATCCGAACGCTCGTTCTTGTCATTCATTGGCCGCTTCAGCCGTAGCCGCAGCGAGATCGAAAACGTCACCCTTGTAGATCCAGGTTTTGATACCGATGATGCCGTAGGTGGTTTTGGCTTGGGCAAATCCGTAGTCGATATCGGCGCGCAGCGTATGCAGCGGCACGCGGCCTTCGCGATACCACTCGGTACGCGCGATTTCCGCACCGTTTAAGCGGCCGGCAACGTTGACCTTGATGCCGAGGGCACCGAGGCGCATCGCATTGCCGACCGAGCGCTTCATCGCCCGGCGGAACATGATGCGGCGCTCAAGCTGCTGGGCAATCGACTCAGCCACGAGTTGGGCGTCGAGTTCCGGCTTGCGAACTTCGGTGACGTTGATGTGCGTCGGAACGCCCATCATGTCGGAGACGTCCTTGCGCAGCTTCTCGATATCCTCACCCTTCTTGCCGATCACCACACCCGGACGTGCCGTGTGAATGGTGACGCGCGCAGTCTTGGCGGGGCGCTCGATCTGAATACGCGAGATTCCGGCCGAAGCCAGGCGCGTACGCAACATCTCACGTACTTTTAGGTCGGCAGCAAGGTAGGCGGCGAAATCTTTCTTGCCCGAATACCAGGTCGAATTCCAGTCCTTGGAAATACCAAGGCGGATGCCGGTGGGATGAACTTTGTGACCCATCGTCGTCCTCGCTTACTTGCCGGAACCCACGACCACAGTAATGTGGCTCGTGCGTTTGATAATGCGCGTACCGCGGCCCTTTGCTCGGGCATGCATGCGCTTCATGGTCGGGCCTTCGTCGACGAAGATCTGAGTGACCTTCAATTCGTCGATGTCTGCACCCTGGTTGTTTTCTGCATTCGCGATGGCCGACTGCAGCACCTTCTTGACGATCTGAGCAGCCTTTTTGGTGCTGAACGTCAAGATGTTGGTGGCGCGACCGACCGGCAAACCACGTACTTGGTCAGCGACCAAGCGCGCCTTTTGCGGCGAAATGCGTGCGGTACGGTGAATGGCTTTGGCTTCCATAGTCATCGCTCCTTATCGTCCCGACTTCTTGTCGCCGCCGTGGCCTTTGAAGGTGCGGGTTACGGCGAACTCGCCGAGCTTGTGCCCGACCATGTTCTCGTTGACCAACACCGGCACGTGCGCCTTGCCGTTGTGCACGGCAATCGTCAGGCCGACCATGTCCGGCAAAATCATCGAGCGACGCGACCAAGTTTTGATCGGACGCTTGCTGCTGGTGGCGACAGCGGTGTCAACCTTCTTCGCCAGGTGCAGGTCCACGAAGGGACCCTTCTTAAGTGAACGTGGCATGGTCGATTAACCCCTGCGATCGCGGACAATGAAGCGCTGCGTGCGCTTGTTCTTACGGGTCTTGTAACCCTTGGTCGGCATGCCCCACGGGCTCACCGGATGCGGGTTACCCTGACCAGCGCGTGCCTCACCACCACCATGTGGATGGTCGACCGGGTTCATCGCTGCTCCGCGAACAGTCGGGCGAATACCGCGCCAGCGCTGCGCACCGGCCTTGCCGATCTTGCGCAGATTGTGTTCATCGTTACCGACTTCACCGATGGTTGCGTGGCAGTCCGATGGCACTTTACGCATTTCGCCGGAGCGAAGACGCAAGGTTGCGTAACCCTGGTCGCGGGCGATCAACTGGGCACCCGCACCGGCCGATCGAGCCAGCTGGGCACCCTTGCCCGGGCGCATCTCGATGCAATGCACCGTGGTACCAACCGGGATGTTGATCAGCGGCAGCGAGTTGCCGACCTTGATCGGAGCATCCTTGCCGGCCACCAACTGGTCACCCACCTTCAAGCCCTTCGGCGAGATGATGTAGCGGCGTTCGCCGTCGGCGTAGCAGACCAGCGCGATGTGTGCGGTGCGGTTCGGATCGTATTCGATGCGTTCGACGCGCGCCGGAATGCCTTCCTTGTCGCGCTTGAAGTCGATGATGCGGTAGTGCTGCTTGTGACCACCGCCCACGTGACGGGTGGTGATGCGGCCGTGGTTATTGCGACCACCGGAATTGCTTTGCGACTCGGTCAGGGAAGCCAGCGGGCCACCCTTGTGCAGTCCCGGCGTCGACACGCGCACCATCTGGCGGCGGCCCGGCGAGGTCGGCAGATGTAATCAGTGCCATGTTCGCTTACCTCAGGCCTTGGCCACGATGTCGATCGTTTGGCCTTCGGCAAGGCTGACGTACGCCTTGCGGAAACCACCGCGACCACCGAGTCGACCCTTGAACGCCTTGGTCTTGCCCTTGACGTTCAAGACGTTGACCGCCTTGACATTGACCTTGAACAATTCTTCAACTGCCATCTTGACGTCGGCCTTGGTTGCGGTTGACGCAACTTCGAAGACGTACTGATTGGCGCTTTCCTGGATGCGGGCGCTCTTCTCGGAAACGAGCGGCGCGCGCAGCACCTGCAACAGACGTTCGTTGCTCATGCCAGCCACTCCTCAACCTTCTTGACCGTCTCGACGGTCATCACGACGTTGTCGGCGTACACCAAATCCACTGGATTCAAGCCGGCAACATCGACCACGCCAACGTACGGCAGGTTCTGTGCGGCGAGGAACAGGTTCTGGCTACCGGCCTCAGTAACGATTAGCGTCTTGCCACCGCCGAGCGACTCGATCTTGGCATACAGTTGCTTGGTCTTCGGCGCGTCGATATCGAAGCTCTCGACGACCTTGAGGCGACCCTGTGCGCGCCAGTTCCGACAAGATCGAAGCGATCGCACCGCGATACATCTTGCGGTTGATCTTCTGCTCGAAGCTACGCGGACGCGCTGCAAAGGCTCGGCCACCGCCGACAAAGATCGGAGCGCGATAGTCGCCATGACGCGCACCACCACCCTTCTGCTTCTTGAACTTCTTGGTCGTGCCCGACATATCGGACCGCGACTTCTGCGCCTTGGTGCCGGAACGGCCGGCGGCGCGGAATGCATTGACGACCTGATGAATCAGGTCTTCCTTGTACTCGCGGCCGAACACGTCATCGGAGACGTTCAGCGGATTCTTGCTATCAATGATGTTCAGTTCCATGACTGGGCTCCTTACTTCGCGGCTTTGGCCGCGGGACGCACGATCACGTCGCCGCCAGGAGCACCCGGCACCGCACCGCGGATCGCGATCAGACCGCGCTCCGCGTCGATGCGGACCACTTCGAGGTTCATCGAAGTCTGGTTGATCGCACCCATGTGGCCGGACATCTTCTTGCCTGGGAACACGCGACCCGGCGTCTGCCGCTGGCCGATAGAACCCGGTGAACGATGCGACAACGAGTTTCCGTGTGTCGCGTCGCCCATGGAGAAGTTATGGCGTTTGATCGTGCCCTGGAAGCCCTTGCCCTTGGTTACGCCGGCGACATCCACCGCCTGGCCCACCTTGAACAGTTCGTCCGCCTTGAGTTCAGCGCCAACGGCAAAATTGCCGATCTGCGCATCATCCACACGGAATTCCCAGAGACCGCGACCGGCCTCGACCTTGGCCTTGGCGTAATGGCCAGCCAACGGTTTGGTCACAAGCGCAGCGCGCTTCTTGCCAGCCGTCACCTGGATCGCCGAATAGCCATCCGTTTCTTTTGTCTTCACTTGCGTGATGCGGTTCGGCGATGCTTCGATCAGCGTCACCGGTACCGACACCCCATCTTCTGTGAAGACTCGTGTCATGCCGCATTTGCGGCCTACCAAACCGATACTCATGTTCCTGTCCTAATTGCGGCGCTTTAATACAACTTGATCTGGACATCCACGCCAGCGGCGAGGTCAAGCTTCATCAGCGCATCTACGGTCTTGTCGTTGGGATCGACAATATCCAGAACGCGTTTGTGGGTACGAGTCTCGTACTGGTCACGCGCGTCCTTGTCCACGTGCGGCGAGACCAGCACGGTGTAACGCTCAATCTTCGTCGGAAGCGGAATCGGACCGTGCACTTGCGCGCCGGTACGCTTCGCGGTTTCGACGATTTCGCTCGCGGACTTGTCGATCAAGCGATGATCGAAAGCCTTGAGACGAATTCGGATTTTCTGGTCTGCCATTGCCGTGTCCTTCTTGTTGACGGATCGAGGGGCGCGCACACCCCACGATGCTCGTGAATTTCAATCGATGTTTAAACGAGGACCTTGGCGACGACGCCGGCGCCGACGGTGCGGCCACCTTCGCGGATCGCAAAACGCAGCCCTTCTTCCATCGCGATCGGGTGAATCAGCGTCACCACCATCTTGGTGTTGTCACCCGGCATCACCATCTCGACACCTTCCGGCATCTCGCAGGCCCCCGTCACGTCCGTCGTGCGGAAGTAAAACTGCGGACGGTAGCCGCGGAAGAACGGCGTATGACGGCCGCCCTCTTCCTTCGACAACACGTACACCTCGGCTTCGAACTTCGTGTGCGGCGTGATCGTGCCCGGCTTGCAGATGACCTGACCGCGCTCGATGTCTTCACGCTTCGTGCCGCGCAGCAGCAGACCGGCGTTGTCGCCCGCCTGACCCTGATCCAGCAGCTTGCGGAACATCTCGACGCCCGTCACCGTCGTCTTCGTCGTCGGACGGATGCCGACGATCTCGATTTCTTCGCCCACCTTCACGATGCCGCGCTCGATTCGACCGGTCACCACCGTGCCGCGACCCGAGATCGAGAACACGTCTTCGACCGGCATCAGGAACGGCTTGTCGATGTCGCGCTCCGGCTGCGGGATGTAGGTGTCCAGCGCTTCGACGAGCTTCAGGATCGCCGGTACGCCGATCGGTGACTGATCACCTTCCAGCGCCAGTCGTGCCGAACCCAGATGATCGGCGTGTCCTCGCCCGGGAAGTTGTACTTGCTCAGCAGGTCGCGGACTTCCATCTCGACCAGTTCCAGCAACTCGGCGTCATCCACCATGTCCGCCTTGTTCAGGAAGACCACGATGTACGGCACACCGACCTGACGCGCAAGCAGAATGTGCTCGCGTGTCTGCGGCATCGGACCGTCCGCTGCCGAGCACACCAGTATCGCGCCATCCATCTGCGCCGCACCCGTGATCATGTTCTTCACATAGTCCGCGTGGCCCGGGCAGTCAACGTGCGCGTAGTGGCGATTCGCCGATTCATATTCCACGTGCGCCGTCGAGATCGTGATGCCGCGTGCCTTCTCTTCCGGCGCCGCATCGATCTGATCGTATGCCTTGAACTCACCACCAAAACGCTCCGCGCCAATCTTCGTCAGAGCCGCCGTCAGCGTCGTCTTGCCGTGATCCACGTGGCCAATCGTCCCCACGTTTACGTGCGGCTTGGTGCGTTCGAATTTACCCTTTGCCATGACTGCAAACCCTTAAGAATTAAAAGTCGAAATGAAAGTGGATCAGGCGTTTTTCTTGATCACGGACTCGGCGATGTTGTTCGGCGCCTCGGCGTAGTGATCAAATTCCATCGTGAATGTGGCGCGACCTTGTGACATCGAGCGCATCGAGGTCGCATAGCCGAACATCTCGCCGAGCGGAACCATTGCGTTGATGACCTTGCCCGAAAGCGTGTCGTCAGTGCCTTGAAGGATGCCGCGACGACGACTGAGGTCGCCCATGACATCACCCATGTAGTCTTCTGGTGTCACCACCTCGACTTTCATGATCGGCTCCAGCAACGCCGGGTTCGCCTTGTGGAAGGCTTCCTTGAAAGCCATCGAACCGGCGACCTTGAACGCCATTTCGTTCGAATCGACATCATGATAGGAGCCGTCAACCGCACGAATCTTGACGTCGACCACCGGGAAGCCTGCGAGCACACCGTTCTTGATCGCTTCCTGGATGCCCTTGTCAGCAGCAGTCACGTATTCCTTCGGAACCACGCCACCGACGATGGCGTTTTCGAAGAGATAACCGCCACCGCGCTCCATCGGTTCCATCTCGATGACGATGTGGCCGTACTGGCCGCGACCGCCCGACTGGCGCACGAACTTGCCTTCCTGACGCACGGCCTTGCGAATCGCTTCGCGATAGGCAACCTGCGGCTTACCGACATTGGCCTCGACATTGAACTCGCGTTTCATGCGATCGACGAGAATTTCAAAATGCAATTCGCCCATGCCGGAGATGATCGTCTGCGCTGATTCTTCATCCGTACGCACCCGGAACGAAGGAGCTTCCTGAGCCAAGCGACCCAGCGCAACACCCATCTTTTCCTGATCCGACTTGGTCTTCGGCTCCACCGCCATTGAAATGACAGGCTCCGGAAAGATCATGCGTTCCAAGGTAATGACGTGATCTTGCGCGCACAGCGTATCGCCCGTGGTGACGTCCTTCAGACCCACTGCTGCAGCAATGTCACCGGCCAAAACTTCCTTGATCTCTTCGCGCTGATTGGCATGCATCTGCAAGATGCGGCCGATGCGTTCCTTCTTCGACTTGATCGGGTTGTACACCTGGTCGCCAGCATTCAGCGTGCCCGAATAGACACGGAAGAACGTCAGCGAACCCACGAACGGATCGGTCATGATCTTGAATGCCAGCGACGAGAACGGCTCCTTGTCACCTGGCGTGCGGGTTGCTTCCTTGTCGTTCTCGTCAAGTCCACGGACTGGCGGGCGATCAGCAGGCGACGGCAGAAAGTGAATCACCGCATCCAGCATGGCTTGAACGCCCTTATTCTTGAAGGCGGTGCCACAGAACATCGGAATGATGTCGCAAACCAAGGTACGCGCACGAATGCCGCGCATAATTTCTTCTTCGGAGAGCTCACCCTCTTCGAGGTACTTGTTCATCAGGACTTCCGATGACTCGGCAGCGGCTTCCATCATGAACTCGCGCGCCGCTTTGGCAGCGTCAAGCATGCTCGCCGGAACTTCACCGTAAGCAAAACTTGTTCCCTGATTCGCCATGTCCCAGATGACGGCCTTCATCTTGAGCAAATCGACCACGCCTTCGAAGCCTTCTTCGGCACCGATCGGCAACTGCATCGGGACGGGATAGGCGTTGAGGCGCGACTTCAGCTGGTCGACAACCTTCGAAAAATTCGCACCGGTGCGGTCCATCTTATTGACGAACGCAAGACGCGGCACTGCGTACTTGTTGGCCTGACGCCATACCGTTTCCGACTGCGGCTGGACACCGCCGACCGCGCACAGCACGAACACGGCGCCGTCGAGCACGCGCAAGGAACGCTCAACTTCGATGGTGAAGTCAACGTGACCTGGGGTATCGATGATATTGAACCGATGCAGCTGCATCGACTTATCCATACCTGCCCAGAAGCAAGTGGTTGCAGCGGACGTGATCGTGATACCACGTTCCTGCTCTTGCTCCATCCAATCCATCGTCGCAGCGCCGTCATGGACTTCGCCGATCTTGTGGTTCACCCCGGTGTAAAACAGGATACGTTCGGTCGTGGTCGTCTTTCCGGCATCGATATGAGCCATGATGCCGAAGTTACGATAACGATCGATGGGCGTAATGCGCGCCATTGTCTGAGTCCTGTCCGATTACCAGCGGTAGTGCGCGAAAGCCTTGTTGGCTTCGGCCATACGATGAGTTTCTTCACGCTTCTTGACGGCACCGCCGCGGCTTTCGGCCGCATCGATCAATTCGCCAGCGAGCTTGCGCGGCATCGACGTTTCGCCGCGCTTGCGCGCCGCATCGATGGTCCAGCGCATGGCCAGCGCCAGACGGCGGGCCGGGCGGACTTCAACCGGAACTTGATAGGTCGCACCGCCGACGCGTCGCGATTTCACTTCGACCGCCGGTGAGACATTGCTCAAGGCCTTGTCGACGAGCGCGAGTGCGTCCGCATTCTTTTCACCGATCACGTCGAGCGCACCGTAAACGATGCCTTCGGCGGTCGACTTCTTGCCGCTCTTCATAATCATATTGATGAAGCGCGCGATCGTCTCGCTCCCGTGCTTGGGATCGGGGAGCAGGGTGCGCTGCGGAGTAGAGCCTTTACGCGACATAAGAATTCAACCCAGACTGAAGTTTAGGATTTCGGGCGCTTGGCGCCGTACTTCGAGCGACTCTGGCGACGCTTGGCGACACCGGAGGCATCGAGCGAGCCGCGCACGGTGTGATAACGCACGCCCGGCAAGTCCTTGACACGACCACCACGGATCAAAACGACCGAGTGCTCCTGGAGATTGTGGCCTTCGCCACCGATGTAGCTGATCACTTCAAAGCCGTTGGTGAGACGAACCTTGGCGACCTTACGAAGCGCAGAATTCGGCTTCTTTGGGGTCGTTGTGTAAACGCGAGTGCAGACGCCACGGCGCTGCGGGCAGCTGGCCAAAGCCGGCGATGCGCTCTTGTAGGTTTTCGGACGGCGCGCAGTGCGCACCAACTGGTTGATCGTCGCCATGTGAAAGAGTCCTGAGAAACGAGAGACAGGCCGGCACCAGCCGACCTGTCAGCTTTGAGACTTTAACAGCTAGTTAACCTAACTGTCAACGACACCACAACCTTCCTTGGCCGCGAACACGAGGTGCTTCCTGCACCTCATTTCGTATGTTTAACGGGCCTTAAGCCTCGTCTGAACCGCCATCTTCCGCGAGAGGTTCCGCAAACGTCACACTGGACGAACCGCGGAAGGAATCCAACTCGGCTTCAGTGAGGCCGGCATTCGCCGCGCGACGCTTCGCGTGGTATGCCAATCCCGTACCGGCAGGTATCAAGCGGCCAACAATAACGTTTTCCTTCAGTCCGCGCAAGGTGTCTCGCGTTCCGCGTACTGCGGCTTCGGTGAGAACGCGTGTGGTTTCTTGGAACGAAGCCGCCGAGATGAACGACTCAGTTGCCAGCGACGCCTTGGTGATACCCAGCAGCACCGGTTCATAGGTTGCTGTCCGCTCGCTGCGAGCTCGGACACGAGCGTTCTCATCCAGCACACGTACGCGGTCGGTCTGTTCGTTACGCAGATAACGAGTATCGCCACCATCCGAGATTTCGACCTTGCGCAACATCTGTCGAATAATCGTCTCGATATGCTTGTCGTTGATCTTCACGCCCTGCAAACGATAGACGTCCTGGATTTCGCGGGTCAGATACTCGGCCAGTGGCTCCACGCCCTTGAGACGCAGGATGTCCTGCGGGTTCGGCTCGCCGTCAACGACAGTTTCGCCCTTCTCGATGTGCTCGCCTTCGAAAACGATGACTTGGCGCCACTTCGGAATTAGTTCCTCGTGCGTATCGCCGTCCTTGTCGGTAATGATCAGGCGCTGCTTGCCTTTGGTGTCCTTGCCGAAGCTGATGATGCCGGTGCGCTCCGCGAGGATGGCTGGCTCTTTCGGCTTGCGTGCTTCGAACAGATCGGCGACGCGCGGCAAACCACCGGTAATGTCGCGGGTCTTGGATGTTTCCTGCGGGATACGGGCAACCACGTCGCCGACACCCACCTGAGCACCATTCTGCAGCGACACGATCGCGCCGGGCGGCAGGAAGTACTGCGCCGGAATATCGGTGCCGGGGAGTTTGAGCTCCTTACCCTTCTTGTCTTCGAGTCGCACCAGCGGACGCAGATCCTTTGCCGCCGAGCCGCGACGCTTCGGATCAGTGACAACCGCCGATTGCAAGCCGGTGAGTTCGTCGATCTGCTCCTGCACCGTCACACCGTCAACGAAGTCGGAGAAGCGCAGGGTACCGGCCACTTCCGAGACGATCGGATGGGTATGCGGATCCCAATTCGCAACGATCTGGCCGGCCTTCACCGCTGCACCGTCCTTCAACGCAATGGTTGCGCCGTAAGGCACACGGTAGCGCTCGCGCTCGCGGCCATGGGCGTCCATCACCGACAGTTCGCCTGAACGCGAAACTGCGACCAAGTGTCCGGCTGCATGCTGCACCGTCTTGACGTTGTTGAACTTCAGCGAGCCATTGGTTTTGACCTGGACGTTGTCGACCGCTGCCGCTCGCGACGCCGCACCACCAATGTGGAAGGTACGCATCGTCAGCTGGGTGCCCGGCTCGCCGATCGACTGTGCGGCGATGACGCCGACTGCTTCGCCGATGTTGACGAGGTGGCCGCGAGCGAGGTCACGACCATAACAATTGCCGCACACGCCGTGGCGTGATTCGCAGGTGATGGTCGAGCGCACTTTGATCGACTGCACACCGGCCGATTCGAGTTGTTCGACATCCTTCTCATCCAGCAGGGTATTGCGCTGGATGATCGGCTTGTCTTCATTCCCCGGCGCATAGACGTCTTCGGCCACGATGCGACCCAGCACGCGGTCACGCAACGGCTCGACGACATCGCCGCCTTCGACAATCGCCGACATAGTGAACCCGCCGTAGGTACCGCAGTCGATCTCGGTGATGACTACGTCCTGCGCCACGTCGACGAGACGACGCGTCAGGTAACCTGAGTTCGCGGTCTTGAGTGCAGTATCCGCAAGGCCCTTGCGCGCACCGTGGGTCGAGATGAAGTACTGCAGCACGTCGAGGCCTTCACGGAAGTTCGCCTTGATCGGCGTCTCGATGATCGAGCCATCCGGGCGTGCCATCAGGCCACGCATACCGGCCAGCTGGCGGATCTGCGCCGCGCTACCGCGCGCGCCGGAGTCGGCCATGATGTAAATCGAGTTCATCGACTTCTGGCTGACCGTCTCGCCCTTGGCATTGACGACCTTCTCGGTGCCAATGGTGTCCATCATCGCTTTGGCGATGCGTTCACTTGCGCGCGACCAGATGTCGACGACCTTGTTGTAGCGCTCACCAGCAGTGACGAGACCCGAAGCAAACTGCTCCTGGATATCTTTCACTTCCTTGTCTGCTTCACCGACGATGTGCACCTTTTCCGGCGGGATCGTCATGTCGTCGATACCGACCGAGACGCCAGCGCGAGTCGCGTAAGCGAAGCCGGTGTACATCAACTGATCAGCGAATACGACCGTCTCTTTAAGGCCGATCGTGCGGTACGAGACGTTGATCAGACGCGAGATGTTCTTCTTCGTCAGATCTTGGTTGATGACTGCAAACGGCATACCTTCTGGCAGGATTTCGGCCAGCAACGCACGGCCTACCGTGGTATCCACAATCGCCTGCTTGCCACTACGGGCGCCTTCCGGATCGATCAGGCGAACCTTGACCTTGGCGTGCAGTGCGACCGCGCGGTTGTCGTAGGCGCGCTTCACTTCGCTGATGTTGGCGAACACCATGCCCTCGCCCTTCGCATTCACGAGTTCGCGGGTCATGTAGTACAGACCGAGGACAACGTCCTGAGTGGGCACGATGATCGGCTCACCGTTCGCTGGCGAGAGGATGTTGTTCGACGACATCATCAGTGCCCGCGCCTCGAGCTGCGCTTCGATCGATAGCGGTACGTGCACGGCCATTTGGTCGCCGTCGAAGTCCGCGTTGAATGCCGGTACAGACGAGCGGATGCAGCTGGATCGCCTTGCCTTCGATCAACACCGGCTCGAATGCCTGGATACCGAGACGATGCAGAGTCGGCGCGCGGTTCAGCATGACCGGGTGACTCGCGGTCACTTCTTCGAGGATGTCCCACACCTCGGCCGACTCGCGCTCGACCAGCTTCTTAGCGGCCTTGATCGTGGTCGCAAGACCACGCAGTTGCAGCTTTGAAAAGATGAACGGCTTGAACAGTTCCAGCGCCATCTTCTTCGGCAGGCCGCATTCATGCAGCTTGAGCTTCGGACCAACCACGATCACCGAGCGGCCGGAATAGTCGACGCGCTTGCCGAGCAGGTTCTGGCGGAAACGGCCTGCTTGCCCTTGATCATGTCGGCCAGCGACTTGAGCGGACGCTTGTTGGTACCGGTGATCGCGCGACCACGGCGACCGTTGTCCATCAACGCATCGACCGATTCTTGCAACATGCGCTTTTCGTTGCGCACGATGATATCGGGCGCATTCAGTTCGAGCAGACGCTTGAGGCGATTGTTGCGGTTGATGACGCGGCGATAGAGATCGTTCAGATCCGAAGTCGCGAAACGGCCGCCATCCAGCGGCACCAACGGGCGCAGGTCCGGCGGCAGCACCGGCAATACCGTCATGACCATCCACTCCGGACGATTGCCGGATTCGATGAAACTCTCCATCAGCTTGATGCGCTTCGACAGTCGCTTGAGCTTGGTCTCCGACGAGGTACTGCCCATCTCTTCGCGCAGGCGCACGAGTTCGGCATTCAGGTCGATGGTCTTCAGCAACTCGTGTACCGCTTCGGCACCCATGCGCGCATCGAACTCATCGCCATGTTCTTCGACCGAATTCAGGTACTGCTCTTCGGACAGTATCTGGCCTCGGTAGAGTGGGGTCAGACCCGGATCGACGACGACATACGCTTCAAAGTACAGGATACGTTCGATGTCGCGTAGCGTCATATCCAGCATCAGTCCGATGCGCGACGGCAGCGACTTGAGGAACCAGATGTGCGCAGTTGGCGAAGCCAGCTCGATGTGACCCATGCGTTCGCGACGCACCTTGGCCAGCGTCACTTCCGTGCCGCACTTCTCGCAGACCACACCACGATGCTTCATGCGCTTGTACTTACCGCACAGGCATTCGTAGTCTTTGATCGGCCCGAAGATCGCGGCGCAAAACAGACCGTCGCGTTCTGGCTTGAAGGTACGGTAGTTGATGGTTTCCGGCTTCTTCACTTCGCCGAACGACCACGAACGGATCAAATCGGGCGAGGACAGCCCGATGCGGATCGAGTCGAAGTCGAGCGACTGGCGCTGCTGGTTGAACAAGTTGAGCAAATCTTTCATGGCATCAATCTCCTAAAGCTCACTGGCCTTCCAGCTCGATGTTGATCGCGAGCGAGCGGATTTCCTTCACCAACACGTTGAAGGATTCCGGCATGCCTGCGGCCATCTCGTGATTGCCGTCGACGATGTTCTTGTACATCTGGTTGCGGCCGCCGACGTCGTCGGACTTGACCGTGAGCATTTCCTGCAGGGTATACGCCGCGCCGTAGGCTTCCAGTGCCCAGACTTCCATTTCGCCGAAGCGCTGGCCGCCGAACTGCGCCTTGCCGCCCAGCGGCTGCTGGGTGACGAGCGAGTACGGACCCGTCGAACGTGCGTGCATCTTGTCGTCGACGAGATGATTTAGCTTGAGCATGTACATGTAGCCAACCGTGACCTCGCGATCGAACGCCTCGCCGGTGCGACCGTCGTACAGCGTGGTCTGGCCTGATTCCGGCAGGTCAGCGAGCCGCAGCATCGACTTGATTTCCGATTCAGCAGCACCGTCGAACACCGGCGTCGCCATCGGCACGCCCTCGGTCAACTTGCGCGACAACGCCAAAATCTCGGCATCGTTCAGTTGCGACAATTTCTCGCGTTCGCCATACGCCTTCTTGTCGTGGTTGTAGATGCTGTCGAGGAACTTGCGCAGTTCCGCAGCCTTCTCGTTGGCTTCAATCATCCGGCGGATTTTTTCGCCAAGACCCTTTGCAGCCCAGCCAAGATGGGTTTCGAGAATCTGCCCGATGTTCATTCGTGACGGAACACCGAGCGGATTCAGCACGATGTCGACCGGACGACCATCCGCCATAAACGGCATGTCTTCCACCGGAACGATTGTCGAGACCACGCCCTTGTTGCCGTGACGACCGGCCATCTTGTCACCCGGCTGGAGACGGCGCTTGACGGCCAGATAAACCTTGACCATCTTCAGCACGCCCGGGAGCGAGGTCATCACCGGCGGTGATCTTGCCCTTCTTCTCGGTGAAGCGCTTGTCGAACTCTGCACGATGGCGCGCGATCTGTTCCTGTGCTTTCTCGATGAACTCGGCGGCGTCCTCGTCCTTCATGCGGATCTGGAACCACTCGTCCTTCTTGAGGGCCATCAAGGAAGTCGTTGGAAATCTCGGCGCCCTTCTTCAGTCCCTGCGGACCGCCGTTGGCGACGCGACCGACAATCTGCATGCGCAGGCGTGAGAAAATCGCGCCTTCGAGGATACGGAATTGGTCGTCGAAGTCCTTCTTGACGCGCTTGATTTCCATTTCCTCGATCTGGCGCGCGCGCTTGTCCTTTTCGATACCTTCGCGCGTGAACACCTGTACGTCGATGACGGTGCCGTCCATTCCCGGCGGAACCCGCAATGAGCTGTCTTTCACATCAGACGCTTTCTCACCGAAGATTGCGCGCAGCAGCTTTTCTTCCGGCGTCAGTTGGCTCTCGCCTTTCGGCGTGACCTTGCCGACGAGGATGTCGCCCGCTTTCACTTCCGCACCGATGTAGACGATGCCGCTCTGATCAAGACGCGTCAGCGCCTGTTCCGAGACGTTCGGAATGTCAGCAGTGATTTCTTCCGGACCGAGCTTGGTATCGCGCGCGACGCAAGCCAATTCCTCGATGTGGATGGTCGTGTAGCGGTCTTCCTGGACGACGCGTTCCGAGAGCAGAATCGAGTCTTCGAAGTTGTAACCATTCCACGGCATGAAGGCGATCATCATGTTCTGGCCGAGCGCGAGTTCGCCGATATCGGTCGATGGGCCATCCGCAAGCACGTCGCCCTTCGCGACGACGTCGCCAACTTTCACCAGAGGCGTCTGGTTCAAGCAGGTGTTCTGGTTCGAGCGTGTGTATTTCACCAGCGAATAGATATCGACGCCGGCATCGTTGTCACCGATCTCGGCTTCGTTGACGCGCACCACGATGCGCGCAGCGTCGACCTGCTCGATCTGGCCACCGCGATTGGCATTGACCACAACACCTGAATCGCGTGCGACAACACGTTCGATACCGGTTCCGACCAATGGGGTTTGTGCCTTTAGGGTCGGAACGGCCTGACGCTGCATGTTCGCGCCCATCAGCGCGCGGTTCGCATCGTCATGTTCAAGGAACGGAACAAGCGCGGCCGCGACCGACACTGGCTGCATCGGCGACACGTCCATGTATTGGATGTCCTTGCGCTGACGCAGTTCCGATTCACCGCGGTAACGAGCGGACACGAGATCTTCGGTCAGGTTGCCCTTCTCGTCGATGTCCGAGTTCGCCTGCGCGATCACCAGCTCCGCCTCCTCAATCGCCGAGAAGTATTCGCACTCGTTGGTGACCTTGCTGTTGTTGACCTTACGGAATGGTGTTTCCAGGAAGCCGTAACTATTGGTGCGAGCGTAGACCGAGAGCGAATTGATCAAGCCGATGTTCGGGCCTTCCGGCGTTTCGATGGGGCAGAGGCGTCCGTAGTGGGTGTGGTGCACGTCGCGCACTTCGAAGCCGGCGCGTTCGCGGGTCAGGCCGCCCGGGCCAAGCGCCGAGACGCGGCGCTTGTGCGTCACTTCCGACAGCGGGTTGTTCTGGTCCATGAACTGCGACAACTGCGAGGAACCGAAGAATTCCTTGATCGCGGCGGCGACCGGCTTGGCATTGATCAAGTCCTGCGGCGACAAATCTTCCGATTCGGCCAGTGACAAGCGCTCCTTCACGGCGCGCTCGACGCGCACCAGACCGACACGGAAAGTGTTCTCCGCCATTTCGCCGACCGAACGCACGCGGCGGTTGCCGAGATGATCGATGTCGTCCACCACACCTTGGCCGTTGCGGATCGCAATCAGCACTTTCAGTGCATCGATGACGTCGGAGAAGTCGGCGCCGTATTCCCGAACAGCCGCTTGCCTTCTTCGTCATTGCGCATGGCAAGTACTTGCCGTCGAACAGAACGCCGGTGCCAGTCACTTCTTTGCGACCAACACGTCGGTTGAACTTCATCCGGCCGACGCCCGACAGGTCGTAGCGTTCGAATGTGAAGAACAGGTTCTGGAACAGGTTCTGAGCAGCTTCCTTGGTCGGCGGCTCGCCTGGGCGCATCATGCGATAGATTTCGACCAGCGCTTCCAGCGGGGTGCGGGTCGGGTCGATGCGTAGGGTCTGCGAGATGTACGGACCACGATCGAGATCATTGACGAACAGGGTGCCGATGGTCTCGATGCCGGCCTTGCGGAACTTGGCAAGATGGTCGTCGTTCAACTCTTCGTTCGCCGCGGCGAGCAATTCGCCGGTTTTCTTGTCGATGACATCATGCGCAAGGATGCGGCCGAGCAGATATTCGTCTGGCACTTCCAACGCGCCAATCTGCGCCTGCTGCAGGTCGCGGACGTGGCGTGCGGTGATGCGCTTGCCGGCCTCGACGATCAGCTTGTCGCCAATGCGAATATCGAATGCGGCGGTTTCACCACGCAGACGCTCGGGGATCAACAGCAATTCGGCACCACCCTGCTTGTTCAGGGTGAATTCGTTGCGCTCGAAGAACATGTTGAGCATTTCTTCGTTGTTGTAGCCAAGCGCGCGCAGCAGGATCGTCACCGGCAGCTTGCGGCGACGATCAATACGCGTGAATAGGCAGTCCTTCGGGTCGAATTCGAAATCGAGCCATGAGCCGCGATAAGGAATGACGCGCGCAGAATAGAGCAGCTTGCCGGAGCTATGCGTCTTGCCACGATCGTGGTCAAAGAACACGCCCGGCGAACGATGCAACTGCGAGACGATGACGCGCTCGGTGCCGTTGATGATGAAGGTGCCGTTGTCGGTCATGAGCGGCAATTCGCCCATGTAGACCTCCTGCTCCTTCACCTTCTTGATGACTTTCTGGCTGGCCGGGCTCTCGCGATCGTAGATCACGAGACGCACGTTCACGCGCAGCGGCGCACCGTAAGTCATGCCGCGCGAACGGCACTCCTTTTCATCAAAAGCAGGATCGCCAAGGCGGTAATTGACATACTCGACGGCGGCATTGCCGGAGTAGCTGCTGATCGGAAACACCGACTTCAAGGCAGCGTGCAGACCTTTGTCTTCACGCTTGTTGATGGGGGCGTTTTCCTGCAGGAATTCCTTGTAGGAGTCGGTCTGGATAGACAGCAAGTACGGAACTTCAAGAACCGCCTTGCGCTTGCCGAAGTCCTTGCGGATCCGCTTTTTCGCAGTGAACGAGTAGGTCATGGTCGCGCTACCACCCTGGTTATGCGGGCCAACATCGGCCCGGAGTAAAGAATCGGGAATCGGAAAATGCGTTGCGTGTGCAACGCGCTTTCCGATGACCGCTGAGACAGCGCAAAAGGCCGGGGCTTTCGCCCGCCTTGCGTGCTCGGAAACAGCTCCGAGCGCCAAGTCGGTCTTACTTGAGTTCGACCGAGGCGCCAGCAGCTTCGAGTTCCTTCTTGAACTTCTCGGCGTCCGCCTTGCTGACCGCATCCTTGACGGTCTGCGGGGCACCTTCGACGAGGTCCTTGGCTTCCTTGAGGCCCAGGCCCGTGATCGCGCGGACGACCTTGATGACTTCGACCTTCTTCTCGCCGGCGGCCTTCAGGACGACGGTGAATTCGGTCTTCTCTTCGACCGGAGCGGCGGCAGCGGCCGGACCAGCAGCAGCCACCGGAGCAGCGGCGGAGACGCCAAACTTCTCTTCGATGGCGCGGACCAGTTCCATCACTTCCATCAGGGACTTGCTGGCGATCGCGTCAACGATCTGATCGTTGGAAAGGGACATGATGATTACCTCTAAATGTTTTCTGGATGATGTAGTTCGAGAGCAGGATCGTTCGATCAGGCGGCTGCAGCTTCTTCGCCGCCACCCTGCTTGTCGGCCACGGCCTTGACCGCACGGGCGAACATCGCCGCCGGTTCGGACAGCACGCGCGCCAGCATGGCGAGGGCCTGGTCGCGAGTCGGCAGTGCTGCGAGCACTTCGACGTGCGAGGCCGGATACAGCTTGTCACCGACAACGACGATCTTGGCTTTGAGCTTGTCGTTGGCCTTCGAGAACTCCTTGATCAGACGACCGGCAGCGCCGGGTTCTTCCATGGAGAACGCGTAGAGCAACGGGCCGGTCAGCTCGTCCTTGGCAATCTCGTAGCTCGTGCCGATCACCGCGCGCGAAGCGAGGGTGTTCTTCACGACCTTGAGGAAAACGCCGGACTCGCGCGCCTTCTTGCGCATCGCCGTCATGCTGCTGACGTTGACACCGGCATACTCGGCGGCAATCAGCGAATGGGCCTTGGCAGCCACTTCCGCCAGTTCAGCAACGACTTCCTGCTTTTGAGTCAGATTAAGAGCCATTTCACTCCTCCTGTTAATTTCCGTTTGCGGCTCCTGCCGCGAACGGTCCGAAGCGGCGCTGATCCATCAGCGCCGGGGACGCGGGCGTCCCGGTGGTGGCCGTTCCAGAAAAACTTGGTTCGGGCGACACCATCTGCGCAGGTCGGATTCCTTCCGATTAAGGCGGCTTCACGTGGCCATCTTGCGATGGGCGACTCTTGTCGCGCGTGGGCACACCACCTGCGGTCTTTGACGGCCACCCCGCGACGCAAATCGCGGGGAGCCCTCAAATTTCGGCGACCGGTCCCGCCGGTCGCCGCTAAATCGATTACTTCGTATTAAGCGAGCTTTGGTCGACGACGACGCCAACACCGTGCGTGCTGGTCAGCGAGACCTTCACGAGATACTGACCCTTCGCAGTCGATGGCTTGGCCTTGATGACGTCGCCGAGCAGCGCATTGAGGTTGCCCTTCAGCGCTTCGGTTTCGAAGTTGGCCTTGCCGATCGTGCAGTGAATGATGCCGCCCTTGTCATTGCGGTAACGGACCTGGCCCGCCTTCGCATTGCGCACGGCACCGGCGACGTCTGGCGTGACTGTGCCGACCTTCGGGTTCGGCATCAGGCCACGCGGACCCAGCACCTGACCGAGCTTACCGACGACGCGCATGGCGTCCGGCGAGGCAATCACGACGCCGTAGCTCAGGTCGCCAGCTTGCATCTTGTCGGCCAAATCTTCCATGCCGACAATGTCTGCGCCGGCGGCTTTCGCCGCTTCCGCCTTCTCGCCCGGGGGGCAGAACACGGCGACTTTGACAGTTTTGCCGGTGCCATTCGGCAGCACGGTGGAACCGCGCACGCCTTGGTCCGACTTCTTGGCATCAATGCCGAGACGGATCGCGACATCGACGGATTCGTTGAACTTAGAAGTAGCGTTGTTTTTGACGATGGCCAATGCCTCGTCGATGCCATAGGTCTTACCGGCGACAACGGTGGGGATCATCTTCTGGATGCGCTTGCTGATCTTTGCCATGTCTTAACCCTCCACCACGAGACCCATGCTACGCGCGCTACCAGAAATGGTGCGCACCGCAGCGTCCATATCGGCTGCCGTCAAGTCCGGCATTTTCTGGGTCGCGATCGCTTCCAACTGCGCACGCGTGACCTTGCCGACCTTCTCGGTGTTTGGACGCTTCGAGCCCGATTGGATACCGACTGCCTTCTTGAGCAAGATCGTCGCCGGCGGGGTCTTGGTGATGAACGTGAAACTGCGGTCCGAATATGCGGTGATGATCACCGGAATCGGAATACCTGGTTCCAGCTTCTGCGTAGCGGCATTGAACGCCTTGCAGAATTCCATGATGTTCAGTCCGCGCTGGCCGAGCGCGGGACCAACTGGCGGCGAGGGGTTGGCCTGACCGGCCTTCACCTGCAGCTTGATATAACCTACGACCTTCTTTGCCATTGTCTTCTCTCCGGGTATTAGCGCCTGAACGAATTCAGGCTCCCCATCGGACCAGGGATTGAGCGTGCCCTGGCTTCACGCATTGAATGCTGCCGATCAAATTGTCTTGATCAAGCTTTTTCGACCTGACCGAATTCGAGTTCCACGGGGGTTGAACGACCAAAGATCAGCACTGCAACGCGCAGGCGACTCTTCTCGTAGTTCACTTCCTCGACGGTGCCGTTGAAGTCGTTGAACGGGCCTTCGGTGACGCGCACCAATTCGCCCGGCTCGAACAAGACTTTCGGACGTGGCTTTTCGACGCCGTCCTGGACGCGCTGCAGAATCACCTCCGCCTCGCTGTCCTTGATCGGCAACGGACGATCAGCGGTACCGCCGATGAAGCCCATGACCTTCGACGTTTCCTTGATCAGATGCCAAGACTCGTCGTCGATACGGGTTGTCTTCGCGTCCTGATGCGTGAGGATCTGCACCAGCACATAACCCGGAAAGAACTTTCGTTCCGACTTGCGCTTCTGACCACCACGCATTTCCACGATTTCTTCGGTCGGGACCAGCACGTCGCCGAACTTGTCTTCCATACCCGCGCGCACGATGCGATCGCGCAGCGACTTCGCTACTTGATGCTCGAATCCCGAATAGGCGTGAACCACATACCAACGTTTGCTCATCGTCGCATCCCCGCTCAACTACCAGCGCCGAACAGCATGCCGAAGATCCAGACCATGATGCTGTCGTACAAGAACAGGATCAGACTCACAATCGCGACCACGGCGAAGATGACGAGCGTGGTCTGACGGGTTTCCTGACTAGTAGGCCAAACAATCTTGCGCAGCTCGAAGTGCGATTCAGTGATGAATTCGCGTACGAAACGGCCGAAGCTGCTGGAGTAGCTGACGCCCACCGCTGCGACCATCGTCGCCAATAGCCCAACAATTCGGAGTGCCACCGACGTGCGGGAAAAATAGTAGTACGCGGCGAGCCCGCCGACGATCAAGGCAATCGATACGGCGAGGCGAAGCTTGTCAGTCGCGCCATGTCCGTTGGTTTCGGTATTCGTGCTCATTCAGGATCCAGGCCGCGACGCAAATCAGTCGCTGCATTTGCATGAGTGGCACGCCAGGAGGGACTCGAACCCCAACCTGCGGTTTTGGAGACCGCTGCTCTGCCAATTGAGCTACTGGCGTGTAGATTAACGCGCCGAAGCGACGGGCCTTTCGGACCGTCGCTTCAGGTACCGCACTACCGGTTTGAACCGGTAGCAGTGTTTGTTTAAACGAGGACCTTGGCGACGACGCCGGCGCCGACGGTGCGGCCACCTTCGCGGATCGCAAAACGCAGCCCTTCTTCCATCGCGATCGGGTGAATCAGCGTCACCACCATCTTGGTGTTGTCGCCCGGCATCACCATCTCCACGCCTTCCGGCAGTTCGCACGCACCGGTCACGTCCGTCGTGCGGAAGTAAAACTGCGGACGGTAGCCGCGGAAGAACGGCGTATGACGACCGCCCTCTTCCTTCGACAACACATACACCTCAGCTTCAAACTTCGTGTGCGGCGTGATCGTGCCCGGCTTGCAGATGACCTGACCGCGCTCGATGTCCTCGCGCTTCGTGCCGCGCAGCAGCAGACCCGCGTTGTCACCCGCCTGGCCCTGATCCAGCAGCTTGCGGAACATCTCGACGCCGGTCACCGTCGTCTTCGTCGTCGGACGAATACCGACAATCTCGATTTCCTCGCCCACCTTGACAATGCCGCGCTCGATTCGACCGGTCACCACCGTGCCGCGACCCGAGATCGAGAACACGTCTTCGACCGGCATCAGGAACGGCTTGTCGATGTCGCGCTTCGGCTGCGGGATGTAGGTGTCCAGCGCTTCGACGAGCTTCAGGATCGCCGGTACGCCAATCGGTGACTGATCACCTTCCAGCGCCAGTCGTGCCGAACCCGAAATGATCGGCGTGTCGTCACCCGGAAAGTCGTACTTCGTCAGCAACTCGCGGACTTCCATCTCGACCAGTTCCAGCAGCTCAGCGTCATCGACCATGTCCGCCTTGTTCAGGAAGACCACGATGTACGGCACGCCCACCTGGCGCGACAGCAAAATGTGCTCGCGCGTCTGCGGCATCGGACCGTCCGCCGCCGAACACACCAAGATCGCGCCATCCATCTGCGCCGCACCCGTGATCATGTTCTTCACGTAGTCCGCATGCCCAGGGCAGTCCACGTGCGCGTAGTGACGCGCATCCGACGTGTACTCAACGTGCGCCGTCGAGATCGTGATGCCGCGCGCCTTCTCTTCAGGCGCCGCATCGATCTGATCGTATGCCTTGAACTCACCGCCAAAACGCTCCTCGCCAATCTTGGTCAGCGCCGCCGTCAGCGTCGTCTTGCCATGATCCACGTGACCAATCGTCCCCACGTTTACGTGCGGCTTGGTGCGTTCGAATTTACCCTTTGCCATTGCCGACTCCGGTCAATCAGTATTGGTGGTTGAAAATTGTGGTGCTCACAACGGGAATCGAACCCATGACCTCTTCCTTACCAAGGAAGTGCTCTACCGACTGAGCTACGTGAGCAAAGCAAATTGTGTTCGTACGAGCAGCCGCCAATGGAGCGGGAGACGGGAATCGAACCCGCGCTAGTAGCTTGGAAGGCTACAGT
Organism: Rhodanobacteraceae bacterium; assembly: GCA_016708465.1. Classification (GTDB taxonomy): domain Bacteria; phylum Pseudomonadota; class Gammaproteobacteria; order Xanthomonadales; family Ahniellaceae; genus JADKHK01. Next base: position 285,662 of record JADJFT010000004.1, on the reverse strand, counting down.
TCTACCATTGAACTACTCCCGCTTCGGTACAGTGTTGCCACTGCTCCAATCGATCCGCGGGTAACGGTTCGACTGGTGGAGGAAGGTGGATTCGAACCACCGAAGGCATGAGCCAACTGATTTACAGTCAGTCCCCTTTGGCCGCTTGGGTATTCCTCCAGCGAACGAGCCCGGCATTCTGACGGCGCGACGCATCGGCGTCAACCGGGCGGAACGACAAATTATCGAGGCGTCGTCGAGATTCGTTCAGACATTGAAGCGGAAGTGCAGCACGTCGCCTTCCTTGACGATGTAGTCCTTACCTTCCAACCGCAACTTGCCAACCTGCTTTGCCCCAGCCTCGCCTTTGAACGCGATGTAATCGTCGTAGCCGATGGTTTCCGCACGAATAAAGCCTTTCTCGAAGTCGGTGTGAATCACGCCCGCTGCCTGCGGCGCAGTAAACCCCTTCTTGATGGTCCAGGCGCGAACTTCCTTTTCGCCGGCGGTGAAATAGGTCTGCAGACCAAGCAGCTTGTAGCCGGCGCGAATGACGCGGTTCAGGCCCGGCTCGTCCAGACCCATGTCCGCGAGAAATGCATGCTTGTCGGCGTCGTCGAGTTGCGACAGCTCTTCCTCGATCGCGGCACAGACCGGGACCACTTCCGCGCCCTCGGTCTCGGCGCGGGCGCGCACGGCATCGAGGAACGGATTATTCGTGAATCCATCTTCCATGACGTTGGCGACGTACATCACTGGTTTCAGCGTAAGCAGGAACAAATCGCGGATCACGGCTTTGTCTTCGGCAGACAATCCGGCACTGCGCGCCGATTTGCCGGCGTTCAAGTGATCGCGCACGCGCGTGAGCACCTCTTTCTTCACGATCGCGTCCTTATCGTTGGCTTTTGCCATCTTTTCGGCGCGATTCAGTGCTTTTTCGACGGAGTCAAGGTCAGCAAGTGCGAGCTCGGTATCGATCGTGTCGATGTCGTCCAGCGGATCGATGCGACCGGCGACGTGGACGATATCCGTGTGCTCAAAGCAGCGCACGACATGTGCGATCGCATCGACCTCGCGGATATGTGAAAGAAACTTGTTGCCGAGACCTTCACCCGACGCAGCGCCCTTGACCAAGCCGGCAATATCGACGAACTCAATCAAGGTCGGGATGATTTTCAGCGGTTTGGCGATCGAAGAGAGCACACCGAGACGCTCATCCGGTACCGGCACGACGCCGATGTTTGGATCGATCGTGCAGAACGGAAAATTCGCCGCCGGAATACCGGCCTTGGTCAACGCATTGAATAGCGTCGATTTACCGACGTTCGGCAAGCCCACGATGCCGCACTTGATACCCATGGTGATTCCTTGATGATTCGAATTCGTTATGTGGCGGGCCGTGTGCCAGTCGACGGCCGCGCTGCGCCCGCAGGCGTGTGCAGCAGTTTCATTGCACCGTTCATGTCGCCGGCCACTGCCAGCGGCAGCACCTGCAAACTGCGCGCAACGGCATCGCGGATCGCATGCTCGTCGTCCCGACCAGGCCGGCCCAGCACCCAGTTGGTCACCTCGTGTTTATCGCCCGGGTGACCGATGCCAAGGCGCAACCGATGGAACTTGCCGTGACCAAGCGCCGCGACCAGGTCACGTAGCCCGTTCTGGCCGCCGTGGCCGCCATCGAACTTGAGCCGAGCGGCGCCCGCCGGCAAATCCAGTTCGTCATGCGCGACCAAACATTCGTCCGCTTCGATCTTGTAATAACGCAACGCGGCCGAAACCGATTGTCCGCAGCGATTCATGAAGGTCGTCGGCTTCAGCAGCCAGACCGGATGCCCGCCGATGTTTCCTTTGGCCGTTTCAGCAAGCAATTTGCCGTCCACACCAAAGCGCGCGCCCAGTGATTCAGCCAACGCGTCCAAAAACCAGAACCCGGAGTTGTGCCGGGTTCTGGCATAGTCGGCGCCGGGATTGCCGAGGCCGATGATGAGGCGCAATGCCGCCATCACTGCATCCATTCGCACCGCCGGATGGGCACTTGGCCCACCGGTGACGCGAACGGATTACTTCTTCTTCGCCGCTGCCTTGGCTGGCGCTGCGCCCTTGGCGGCAGCACCACCCTTGGCAGGCGCTGCGCCCTTGGCTGGGGCCGCGCCCTTGGCTGGGGCTGCAACTTTGCTGGCTGGTACATCGCCTGCTGCGCCGTCTGCGGCCACCTCGACCTCGGCCTTCTGCATCCGCGCAATAACCAGCGCAAGATCATGTTCCTTGCCCAGCTTCAACGCCGGAATCTCGATATCAGCACCGAGGTTCAAACTCGACATATGCAAGATGTCACCGATTTCGAGCGCCGACAGATCGACCTCGATGAATTCCGGGATGTGCTTCGGCAGGCAGTAGATCTCGACTTCGTTCATCTCGTGCGTGATGACGACGCCGACGGTCTTGCCAGCAGGCGACTTTTCTTGATTCAGGAAGTGCAACGGCACCGACAGACGCAGCTTTTCGGTTTCCGAAACACGCTGGAAATCGAGATGCATCAGGATCGTTTTGTACGGGTGGCGCTGGATGTCGCGCAGCAGGACTTTTTGCACCTTGCCGTCGAGATTCAGTTGCAGCACCGACGAATAGAACCACTCGTGATGGGCGAGCAACTGGGTGCTGATCTGATCGAGTTGGATGTTCTGCGGATTCTGCTTGGCGCCGTAGAGCACTGCAGGAATTTTGCCAGCGTGACGCAGGCGGCGGCTCGCACCCTTGCCCTCGACACCACGCGATTCGGCCTTGATTTCTTGTTTAGTTGCCATGTGATTGACTCTATTAGAAAAACCCACCTCGCGGTGGAAAGTGCTCCGCCGCGACCAGCGGAGCAGAAACGTCAGCTCGCGACCATCAATCGATGTAGAGCGAACTGACTGACTCGCCGAAACTGATGCGTCGCATCGTTTCAGCAAGTAATTCGGCGACCGACAGCTGGCGAATACGCCCGCAGCCTTGTGCAGCCTCGGAGAGCGGGATCGTGTCAGTCACGACCAGTTCGTCCATGGCGGAATTCTGGATGTTCGCGATCGCCGGACCCGATAGCACCGGGTGCGTGCAGTAGGCGACCACCTTGGACGCGCCGCGCTGCTTCAGTGCAGCGGCGGCAGCGCAGAGCGTGCCAGCGGTATCGACGATGTCGTCCACCAGCACACAGGTTTTGCCCTCGACTTCACCGATGATGTTCATCACCGTCGCCTCGTTCGGACGCGGGCGGCGTTTGTCGATGATGGCAAGGTCGGCGTCATCCAAGCGTTTCGCGATCGCGCGTGCGCGCACCACACCGCCAACATCTGGCGACACCACAACAATGTTCTTCGTACCGTGGTGGCGCCAAACATCGGCCAGCAGCACCGGCGACGAATAGACGTTGTCCAGCGGGATATCGAAGAAGCCCTGAATCTGGTCGGCATGCACATCGACCGTCAGCACGCGATCGCAGCCCGCAGCCTGGATCATCTTCGCGGCCACCTTGGCAGTGATCGGGACACGCGCCGAACGCGGGCGACGATCCTGGCGGGCGTAGCCGAAATACGGCACAACCGCGGTCACCGAGGCCACCGATGCGCGCTTCAGTGCATCGATCAACACCAGCAATTCCATGAAATTCTCGGCTGTCGGGGCGCACGTCGGTTGGATGACGAACACCTCCTGCCGACGCACGTTTTCTTCGATCTCGACCTGGACTTCGCCATCCGAAAACTTGCCGACCAAGGCCTTGCCGAGCGGCACGCCGAGCTGCTTGCAGACCGACAGCGCCAGCGCGCGGTGGGCATTGCCGGAAAATACGAGGATTCCATCAGTCTTCATCGTTCACCCGTCGCGGCGGACCGCGCGTCATGATCAGGAGGCAACATCCTCGGCCAGCGCCATCGTGCCCCCGCTACAGGACGAAATGGCTGGGACGGAAGGACTCGAACCTTCGAATGCGGGAATCAAAATCCCGTGCCTTACCGACTTGGCGACGTCCCAACGTGAAACCGAACTCTTAGCGAGCATGCCCCGCCCGATACGCCAAAACGGCGTCGGCGAGCGGTGACTGCGCCAACCCGCGCACCGTATAGGCGCGCCACTCCAGCGGACAATCCGCAACGACTGCGTTCGCCTGCGCCTCGCTGACCATCGCTGCGAATACACAAGAACCGCTGCCGCTCATCCGTGCCGGCGCATGACCCGAGAGCCAGCGCAGTGCCGAATCCACCTCACGGTGGCGCGCACGCACGACCGGTTCTAGGTCATTGCGTGTCGGATCGCCCGAAACGAAGCGCGAGATTGTGGTTGGCGGCGTGTCCCGTGTCAATTCCGGCGCAGCAAAAACTTGTGGCGTCGCAACATGAACGCGCGGATCCACAACAACAAAATATTGTTGAGGCAGATCAATCGATTGAAGCTGTTCACCGATTCCTTCCGCCCAAGCATTGCGCATACGCACGAAAACTGGCACATCGGCGCCTAATTGCAGGCCAATCGCAGCCAATTCGTCGACGTTCAGTGCTGTTTGCCAAAGTTCATTGAGCCCAACCAACACCGTCGCGGCGTCTGAACTGCCACCGCCGAGCCCGCCGCCGATCGGGATGCGCTTATCGAGCGTGATCCGGGCGCCGAAATGGCAATCGGTTGTTCGCTGCAACGCACGCGCCGCGCGCACGCAGAGATCATCTTCAGCGGCTACATTCGGCAACGGCGCAATCCGGTGAATCTCGCGATCTTTGCGCGCCGCCAACGTGATTGTGTCGACCAAATTGATGAACTGGAACACCGTTTGCAGTCGGTGATAACCGTCGTCTCGACGACCGACGACGTGCAGAAACAAATTCAGCTTGGCCGGTGCCGGCCAGACGCTTGCCGCAGCGTCGATCACGGCAAAACGACCCAGGATTTGATCGCCGACCGAACTTGGTACGGCGGCTTGTTCGCGCTGATGCGGGTGGGCCGACCGGCACGGAAGTCGCGATAGCTCACGGCCCAGCCACTTTCGCTAAATCCGCTGATCTGGCCGGATTTATCGCGTATCACGCGGATATCGTCGTTCATTGGGCGTCCCTGCAGCCAGTCACGCAATGCCGCGACCGGCAGATGCCATCCCAATTCGCGTTCCAGCAACGCTTCCGGCGAGTCCGCAGTCAACGGATCTGCGCGCAGACCTTCGAGCGTGCACAGCGCGCCGTCGCCGGACAACCGCCAGTTCTGGCCACTGATCGGGGCACGCAACTGAATCATGAAGTAAGCACCTTCCTGTTCCCAGGTCACTGTGCCGCTGCCGCTGTCGTGCCCGTCGGACACCGCCAATCGGCCTTCAAGTCGCCAATGCGCTGCATCGCCGAGCGTTTCGATGGCACCGCGGCGCGCGCCGCAAGCGGCCAGCATCAGGCTGGCCAAGATCAAAACACAGTGCCACCCACCACGCCTCATGGCAGGAGCCGCCGCATGGTTTCGCGCAACGTCTGATGTGCCGGTTCGCGCGCCGCAGCTTCCGTCCAAACCTTGCGTGCCGCATCGTGATCGCCGCGTTGCCACAGCACTTCGCCGAGATGCGCGGCTACTTCCGGGTCATTGAGTTGTGCATGAGCGGCACGCAGTTTCTCCAAAGCGCCATCTAGATCGCCACGTCGATACGCAAGCCAGCCGATACTGTCGAGCAGGGCCGCACTGTCCGGGGTGATCTGTTCGGCCCGCGCCAACAGGGCCGCGGCCTCGTCCAACTGACGATTGGCATCGACCAGCGAATAGCCGAGTGCGTTAAGCGCATCGGCATCGTTTGGATCGAGCTCGATCATGCGCCGCAGGTCGCGCTCCATCTCGTCGTCACGACCGGCTTCGGCCAGCATCAGCGCACGCGCGTACATCAGCTCACCGTCATCCGGCAGCATGCGCAAACCGTCGTCAAAGACTGCAACCGCCGCCGCCGCATCCTCCACTCTCCGGCGGACCTCCGCTTCAAGCACATAGCTGCGCACCAGGTCGTCGCGACCCAGCGTTCCGCTGGCACGCAATTCGGCGATGGTCGCGAGTGCGGCGGCGGCATCACCGGCGGCGAAGCGCAAGGCGGCAATACGCAACTGCGCGGCGACGCGCGGCGCGCCGCTCGGTACCTCGCGATACCAGCGCTCGGCTTCGCCATCGAGATCGAGCAGTTCCGCAACATTGCCCAACAGCATCAAGCGATGCGGTGGGTGCGGGGCCAACAAGGACGCCAGATGCCGATAAGCCGCACGCATCGAGCGCTGGTCAGTGGCGCGCGACGCATACGCAATCTCGGCGGTGATCGACTCGTCCGTGGCGGGATCGATACCGGCGACCACATCTGCTGCTTTTGCGGCATCACCCGCGGCGTTGTAGGCGTGTGCCAGCGACATCCGGACCAGCGCGGACTTGCCGTCGAGCGCCAGCGCCTGTTCGAGATCGGGCACCGCCGCCGCCGGATCGCGCTCACGCACCAAAGCGGCGCGCAGAACGAACACTCGGGCATCGCGCGGAAACCGTTGTGTCGCCAGATCGGCAAGGCGCATCGCCACTTCCGGCGCGCGTCGGTCGCGCGCGAATGCGGTCCAGTGCATCCAGTCTTCGGCATCATCGCTACGGGCCAAGCGCAACTCGACGAATGGCAGGACACGTTCGGTCGGCGTAACCCAACGCAGCGCTTCGGCAAGTCGGCGACGGGCGTCAACGGCGTCGCCCAGCGCGGCGGCCGCGGTCTCTGCCGTGGTGCTATCGCCGCTGGCCAGAGCCACGGCAGCGCCATAGGCATCACTCGCTGGTTCGCCTGGTGCCAACGCACGCCAACGCGCCAGCAAGGCCTGCGCCGCCGCCCGCCGCCCGGCAAACAAGGCAGCGCGTAATGCGCTCAAACTCTGCTTCGGATCGTCGCTGAGCATGGCGGCCTTGGCCAGACGCTCGGCAGCAGCCTCGCGATCGCCAGCTTGCAGCGCGTATTCGGCCTGAAAACGCTCGAATAACGCAAGATCGTCGGCCATCAAATCCGGCGCCGCCGGTAATTCAGGCTCAGGCCCAGGCTTCGGCGCCGCCGCACAAGCCACGAGCAGCGCACAAATGACACCGATCAAGCCAGCACGCAGGGCTGCACGATAGGCTTGCCGCATTCCGTTCTTGCCCATCTTGGGCCTGACACCGACAATTCGCATCCGCCAATCTTCGCATGCCATGACGCTTCTCGCCCTCGGACTCAATCACCAGACCGCACCACTCGCCCTGCGCGAGCAGGTGGCGTTGGCACCTGAGCACACCAGCGCCGCGCTGCGCGAATTGCATGCACTCGCGGGCGTCCATGAAGCGGCATTAGTGTCGACCTGCAACCGCACGGAGTTGTATTGCCGAGTCGCGCCTGGCGCCGAAACCGTGCCGACCGATTGGCTGCACCGGTATTTCCAACTGACGCCCGGCCGGCTCGACAGTTTCCTCTATCAACACGAAAACGAAGCCGCCGTGCGCCACTTGTTCCGGGTCGCGACCGGACTGGATTCGATGGTGCTCGGTGAGCCGCAAATTCTTGGACAGGTCAAGACTGCGTATCACCTCGCACGCGATGCCGGAGCGCTCAACTCGGCTATGGATCGGTTGTTCCAACAAAGTTTCAGTGTCGCCAAGCGTGCGCGCAGCGAAACCCGCATTGGCGCAAGCCCGGTCTCGGTCGCGTTCGCTGCGGTGCGACTGGCGCAACAAATCTTCGCCTACTTCGCGACCGCCGGGGTGCTGCTGATCGGTGCCGGCGACACCATCGAACTCTGCGCTCGTCATCTTGCCGAAGCTGGGGTGAAGCGACTGGTGGTCGCGAACCGGACGCTGGCGAATGCACGCGGGCTCGCTGATCGCTTTCATGGCCAGGCCATCGCGCTGTGCGATCTCCCGGATGCACTCGTCCAGGCCGATATCGTGATCTCCTCAACGGCAGCGCGCGATCCGGTGATTACCAAGACCATCGCCGCGAATGCCCTGAAAGCGCGCCGGCATCGTCCACAATTCATGCTCGACCTCGCGGTGCCCCGCGACATCGCGGCCGACGTCGCCGAACTGGAAGACATCTACCTGTACACTGTCGACGACATCGGCCGCTCGATCGACGAGGCAATGCGCTCGCGCCGCGAGGCCGCTCATGAGGCCGAAGAAATTGTTGCGCTCGCAGCCGAACACTTTATGGGCTGGCTGCGCGCCATTGATGGCCAGGGTCCGATTCAAAAAATCCGCGCCGAGGCCGAGCGTCATCGCGACGAGGTGCTGGAGAAAGCGCATTCGCTACTGCAAGGCGGTCGCGATCCAGCCGAGGCGCTGAGCTTTCTCGCCCATACCCTGACCAACAAGCTACTGCACGCACCGTCGAGCAACTTGCGCGCTGCAGCACTGCGCGGCGACGCCGACCTGTTGCGAAGCGCCGAGCAACTGTTCGTGGCGGACGATCGCAAGCGATGACTCCGTCGATCCGACGCAAGCTCGAAGCCCTAGCCGAGCGCAAGGTCGAAGTCGAACGATTACTCGCCGAATCCGAGGTGCTCGCCAACCAGAAGCGTTTCCGCGAACTGTCGCGCGAATACGCACAACTGGAACCAATCGCCGACCGTCTCGGCGCGATGGACATGAACGCCAAGGCAATTAATTCGGCAAAACAGATGCAGTCCGAAGACGATGCCGAACTACGCGCGATGGCCACTGAGGAACTGCAGTCGCTCGAAGCGGAGCGCCAGCATCTGGATGAATCGCTCGGCCTACTGCTGGTGCCACGTGACCCACGCGACGATGCCCCGGTGTTCTTGGAAATCCGTGCCGGCACCGGCGGCGACGAAGCCGCCATGTTTGCCGGCGACCTCTATCGCATGTACATGCGCTATGCCGAATCGAAACGCTGGCATGTCGAGCTGATTTCCGCCAATGCCGGTGAACATGGTGGATTCAAGGAAGTGATCGCCCGCGTTGAAGGCGAAGGCGCATTTGCGCGACTGAAATTCGAGTCCGGCACGCATCGCGTCCAACGTGTGCCGGAAACCGAAGCGCAGGGCCGTATCCACACCTCGGCCGCAACCGTCGCGGTACTGCCGGAAGTGGACGACATCGAAGAGATCGAACTGAATCCGGCCGACCTGCGAATCGATACCTTCCGTGCCTCTGGTGCCGGCGGCCAGCATGTGAACAAGACCGATTCGGCAATCCGCGTGACGCATCTGCCGAGCGGGATCGTCGTCGAGTGTCAGGACGAGCGTTCACAGCACAAGAACCGAGCGCGCGCGCTGAGTCTGCTCAAGGCGCGACTGCTCGACGAACAGCAGCAGAAGCAACACGCGGCGCAGGCCGAATTGCGGCGCGTGCAGGTCGGATCGGGTGATCGCTCGCAGCGCATTCGCACTTACAACTTCCCGCAGGGCCGCCTCACCGACCACCGTATCGGCCTGACCTTGTATTCGCTCGACGCCATCGTTGAAGGTGAACTCGATCCGGTGATCGATGCACTGTCGCGCGAACACCAAGCCGACGAACTCAAACTGATCACTGAGGCCGCATGACTGCACTCACCCACTTCGTTTCACTGCATATCGCCGTATTGACGGTCTCGGACACGCGCAACCGCGACAACGACAGCTCTGGCGATTACCTCGAACAGGCGCTGCACGCTGCAGGCCATCACATCGCCGCACGCGAAATCGTGAACGACGATGTCTATCGAATGCGGGCGATCGTCTCGCAGTGGATCGCCGATACCGCCATCGATGGTGTGCTGATTACCGGCGGAACCGGATTCACCGGGCGCGATTCGACACCCGAGGCGATCCTGCCACTACTCGACAAGGAAATGCCCGGCTTCGGCGAATTGTTCCGCGCCATTTCAGTCACCGAAATCGGCACCGCCGGCTTGCAATCACGCGCCTTTGCCGGTCTCGCAAATGCCACCTTCCTGTTCGCACTGCCGGGATCAACCTCGGCCTGTCGTACCGCTTGGGAGAATATCCTTCAGGCACAATTCGATGCTCGCACCCGGCCATGCAATTTGGTCGGGCTGAAACCTCGCTTGCACGAACACTAAGGAACCGCCATGTCGACGCTGAAGAAGAAAGAGTACGTCGAACTTCTGCATCCATTACAGGTGCAGTTATGCGAAATGCAGCGATGGGTGCAAGCCACCGGCCAACGCGTTGTGGCCGTGTTCGAGGGGCGCGATACCGCCGGCAAGGGCGGTGCAATCAATGCCATCTCGCAAGTGCTTAATCCACGTGGTTGCCGCGTGGTGGCGCTGCCGAAACCAACCGAACGCGAGCGCACGCAGTGGTATTTCCAGCGCTACGTCGAACACCTGCCGGCAAATGGGGAAATCGTGCTGTTCGATCGCAGTTGGTACAACCGCGGTGGCGTCGAACACGTAATGGGGTTCTGCAACGATAGCGAATACAAGCGTTGGCTGGTGCAGACACCGCAATTCGAACAGATGCTGATCGACGACGGCATTCTTCTGTTCAAGTATTGGTTTTCGGTAGATCAAGCGCAGCAAGAAGAACGCTTCGCCGAACGCATCGACGACCCGCTTAAGCGCTGGAAAATTTCGCCGATCGACATTGCCGCGTGCACGAAATACAACGACTACACCATCGCTCGCGACGAATTTTTCAAGGCCACGCACCGTAAGCATACGCCGTGGTTCGTGGTCGATGCGAACGACCAGAAGCGTGCGCGCTTGAACATGATTGCGCACCTGCTTGAGCAACTACCCGATCTGAAAATTGCACCGGAACCGCTGGAGTTGTTGCCGTTGCAGCGAAAAACCCTCGGCAAAGACAAACTCGGTGCCAAGGCGGTGTTGGTGCGCGAACGCTATTGATCAATCGCAGCGCGCTTGGGTGACGCGCTGCAACGGCGACTCACCGCGCTGAAACAACACGTCGGCATTTCCGGCCGCCAAGTCGAACGCTGCACGCAACTCTGGGCGGCCGCACCAGCCGTCGGTGCGCAGGCGCAATTCACCAATTACACGCGGCTGCAGACGCGTGTCGGTGCAACCGATGCACCCCTGTGCGTAGTCATGCATCACCAACACAGCGCCCGCCGCACCGGCGCGTGCAGCACCCATCGCCCAGCGCGGCCAACCGTCGGCATCGTGGAAATACAGCACCGCCGAAAGCAACTGCGCGTCGCCGCTCCCGGAGGCGACGACGGTCAGGCCCCACCCGGAATCATTGGCACCGCCGTACCACGTGCCATTGACATCGGCCTCGGGAACGCCCGCAGGTAACGTTACCGGTTCGATGCACCACACGCGCGAGCGGCCGCCTTCGTTTACCGTCAATAGTGCTAGTTGCGCCGCGACCGCCTTGCGTTGCATACAGATTGGATGGCGCGCATCGATGGCGAAATCAATCGCGATGCTGCCACTCCGCTGCGGATCGCGCTTCGGCAACGACAGCGCAGGATTGCGGCGCATCAGTTGCAGGCCGTCGCGGCTTGCGTCGAAACGATCTTGAATGATTTTTCCACTCGTTAAATACCAGCGCGACTGACCGACGTCGTCGTAGGTCGCGAAAACGACACTGTGGCCGCCTTGCACCGGCTGCAGGTCGATCGCTTCACCGGGATGGCTCGGGTCCCACCACAAACCACGATGTGGTTCGCCCGCCTGCAGCGCAATGCGTAACAAGCGGCCGCCATCGGCATCGGCGCGTTCGGTCAAGACCCACCAGACACGCCCATGATCTTGGGCATCATTCGATGGCAGCATCGCGCGAATACCGCGATCATCGTTCAAATCGAGATAGGCATAGCTGCCGTCCGCATGCCGCAACATCAATACGCTGCGAGTACCGTCGGGCATCGCCAACGTCATCGCCATGGCTAATACTGTCGTACCGGTTTCTGGATGGACCAGGCTCAGCGCCACCGCTGAACCCATTCGAACAGCAGCCTTGCCCTCGCCGTAAACGGCACGCAGTGCATTGCGCGCGTCAAATTCAGCCACCGTAGCGGTCGCCGATACGCGCAGGATGCGACCTTGCGGATCGAGCACCAGATCGGACTGGCGACCCGAGTCGGCGTCGATGATGTGCGCGATCGCCATATCATCTGCAGCGCGCGGCGAAACCGCTTCCAAAGCTGCCAACAGCGTTTCCTGTCGGGCGCCGGTGTACGGCGCGACCAAAGCATCCTCGAATCGGCGCGCGCGCGTCACTTTCAGCGACGACAACCATGACCCGAGACCAGCATTTTGGAAATCGGCATCGGCCGTAGCGACCGGTTGCAGCCACACTTGCGCGCCGGCAACACGCGCACGTTCGGCCAGATCAAACGCCGCGTCGCGCGCTGCACGCTGGTCGATGGTGTAGGTCAGCAGCATCGCCGGCCACGGTCGTACGGTCGGCAACTCAGGCCAGTCAGTCGCCGCATCGACGTGCAAGGCGATACCCCGCACCGGTGGCATCGTCGCAGCACCCGCCGACGCGAGTATCGCGATCGCGGAGCGAGCGGCATCGCCAGACGCGACCAACGCGATGCGCGACCGATCGATGCCATGGCCCGCATCCAACAATGCACCAAGACCCGCTGCGGAATAGCTCGGATCGCGCCAGTTCGCATAGGCGAAACCCTGTCCGCGCAACACGCCGGAAAGGCGCACCGCAACACGGTCATCGGCGGCGAGTTGCACCACCGCCGGCGCCGCACCGGGCTGCTCCGGGAAGAACCAAGTTGCTGGCGTCGCCCGTGCTGCACATGCGGCCAGCAGCAACAGCGATGTCAGGACGCGGTGCACGCCTCAACCGGTCACAAAGTCGCGGAAGGTCTCTGTCGTCGGCCATTCCTCGCGGCGCACTTCGACAACGTGCGCAGCCGGTGGGCCGTGCCAGAGCCAGCGTTCGAGTTCGACCAGCGCATTACCGGTACCGGACGCCATCACTTCGACCGAACCATCTTCCAGATTATTCGCTGCGCCCACCAATCCGAGCGCGATCGCGTGATCGCGGGTCGATGCGCGATAGAACACGCCCTGCACTTTGCCGCGAACGATGAAGCGCGCTGCTGCCATCACGGCTGCTTCTGATCGATGCGCCGCGCGAGATCGGCACTGGTGATCGGGCCCAGATATTTCTCCGCGATCGTGCCATCCGGCGCGATCAGCCAACTGGTCGGCAGACCGCGCGGTACGTCGAAATCCTTGGGCGGCGCATAGACATCGACCAAGGCGATCGGATAACTGGCCGGATGTTCTTTCAGGAACGCACGCAACTCAGACTGTTCGATTTCCTCAAACGCCAGGCCAATGACGACGACATCATCGCGTGCTTGATCGAACGCCGAAAAATCCGGAATTTCCTTGAGGCAGGGCGAGCACCAAGTCGCCCAGAAATTTACCAGCACCCAATGGCCACGCTGCTTGGCGAGATCGAATTCGCCGTGATCAAGCGTCTTCACGACCAACATCGGCGACTTCGGAGCGGTGGCGATATCAGCCGCTTCGATACGTGTAGTGAACAAGAACGCCAGCAACAGCAACACGAACTTCATGGGCACTCCCTGCGTAAACCGCTACGATGCAGCGCAATTTACTGACAGCGGAATGAACCGAATGTTCCGCCCTCGCAAGTCGCGTTGTTTTCACGCAACAGGCCATGACTGACATTCTGATTCTCTATTATTCGCGCCACGGCGCGACCGCGGAACTCGCACGCCAAATCGCTCGTGGCGTCGGCGAATGCACAGGGGCTATTGCACGTGTCCGCACCGTGCCGCCGGTGCACCCATCCCACGAGGATGCAAACCAGACATCGGTTCCTGACGACGGCCCACCGTTTTGTAGCCGTGACGACTTGACGTCGTGCGCGGCCATGATTCTCGGCAGTCCGACGCGCTTCGGCCAAATGGCTGCACCGCTGAAATACTTCCTCGACGGCACTTCCAGCGAATGGCTTTCGGGCACCTTGGCCGGCAAGCCCGCGGCGGCGTTCACGTCGACCTCGACTCTGCACGGCGGCCAGGAATCCACTCTGCTATCGATGCTGCTGCCGCTGCTGCATCACGGCATGTTGATCGTCGGCCTGCCCTTCACCGAACCCGCGCTCGCAACGACGCGCAGTGGCGGCACACCCTACGGTGCATCGCACCTCGCCGGAGCACGTGGCGAACGCGAAATCGATGCCGATGAACGCGCACTCGCCCGCGCGCTCGGTCGGCGTGTCGCCGACATCGCCGTTCGGCTCGCCCGATGAACCTGCGCGACCGGATTCCATCGCTCGCGCTGATCGCCCAAGCCCTGCTGCAACTCGTGTGGCATGGACTACTGCAGCCACCCCGATCGTTATCGCCTTGGCTGGTCGTGGTGGTCGCCGTTCTGCCGCTGACAGCATTGATTCCCGCAGCTCTGCACAGCTACCGCCGCATGCTAATGATCGGTGGCATCGTTTCTTTGCTGTATTTGAGCCATGGCGTGATGGAACTGTGGTCGAATCCACTCGCTCGCAGTTATGCGGCGCTGGAAGTTCTATTTGCGCTGGCGGCGATCTTCGGCCTGCGCAAAATGCCAAAGTCGAACTGATCCGCTCGTCGTGTCGCTTGTCGTCCTCGCGCGCTCCGGCTAAGTTGCCGTCGCTGCACGGGACGCAGCGGCGCACGAGCGTCGGAGAGAACCATGGGTTTCATTCAGACTGCACCGATGCTGGCGAACACCTATCTCGACGATCGCGTGCTGCGCTCGTGGTTGCGGCGGGTATTGCCGCCGACGGTGCTTGCCGACTACGAAGGCAAGCTCGCCGAATTCGGTGAACTGGCCGCGAACGACTGGTACACGCAGCAACTGGCGCAACGCCATCTCGAACCGCGGCACCTCCCCTTCGATGCCTTTGGACAGCGCGTCGACCACGTCGAAGTCAGTCCGTTCTGGCGCGATGCGCCGGCGATCGCCGCCACCTGGGGTCTGATCGCACTCGGTCAGGACGATTGGCTAGCCCAGCACGGGCGTCCATTGCAGTTCGCATTCAATTATTTGTTCCATCCCTCCAGCGAACTGTATTCATGTCCACTGGCGATGACCGATGGTGCCTTGAAAGTATTGATGGACAGCGACAACAAGGCGCTCATCGACCGCGCCGTGCCGCACCTCATCAGCCGTGATCCGAAGCAGTTCTGGATCAGTGGCCAATGGATGACCGAGACCAGTGGCGGTTCCGATGTCGGCGGCAGTGAAACCATTGCGCGCCAGGACGATCGAGGCCGCTGGCGCCTATCCGGACGCAAGTGGTTTGCCTCGGCCATCACGTGCGACATCGCGCTCGTACTGGCGCGCCCGGAAAAAAACGCTGCCGGTACCGACGGCCTCGCATTGTTCTACGTCGAGCCGCGCAAGTCCGACGGTCGGCTGCGCAACATCACCATCGATCGACTGAAGGACAAACTCGGTACCCGCAAACTACCGACTGCAGAAATCCAGCTCGACAACACACCGGCAGAACTGGTCGGCGAAAGCAAACACGGCGTGCGTGCAATCGCACCGTTGCTCAACGTAACGCGCCTGTGGAACGCGGTCTGTGCCGTCTCGGCGATGCGTCGCGGATTGACGCTGGCGCGCGACTACGCGACCCGGCGCGTGGTGTTCGCGCAGCCGCTGATCGACCAGCCCTTGCACCAGGAAACCTTGGCCGATCTGCAGGCCGAGTTCGAAGGCATGTTTCATCTGACGTTCTATGCCGTCGAATTGACCGGCCGTATCGAGAATGGCCAGCATGACGATGCCAGCGTGCACCTGCTGCGCCTGATCACGCCCATTGTGAAACTGGTGACCGCGAAAGCTGCAGTCAACAGCTTGAGTGAAGTGATCGAAGCGTTCGGCGGCGCCGGTTATTGCGAAGACACCGGCCTACCCGGACTGCTGCGTGATACTCAGGTGCTGCCGATTTGGGAAGGCACGACCAATGTGCTCGCGCTCGATGTGGTGAAGGCACTGAAACAGATCGGTGGCCTGCAGCATTGGCTGACAGCAATTCGCAGCCTGACTTCGCAGGTCACGTTGCCGGAACTTGAAGGCGTGGTGAAACAAGTGCGCGAATCAGCAACGGCGGTGGCGGAGTGGATTCAAAAGCGCTCGCGCAGCAAGGACGAGTTACCGGCCGGCGCACGCGGCTTGGCGATGAGCATGGGGCGAACGCTCGCGCTCGCCTTGCTCGCTCAGCACGCCGAATGGAGTTTCCGCAGTGAGCACGACCCGCGCACGCTGCACGCGGCGCGGCGCTTCGCACGCCTCGGCTGCGTGCGACTAGTAGAGACAGTGGCGATCGAGGCACGCACGCTGTCCAGTGACATCTACGCCTGAGGAACGCGCATCATGGATTGCCTGACCATCATCACCACCGGCGGGACGATCGATAAGATCTATTTCGATGACAAATCCGACTTCCAGATTGGCGCCCCGCAGATCGGCGACATCCTGACCGCGCTCGGTGTCGGCTTCCGTTTCCTGGTCATTCCGTTACTGCGCAAGGACAGCCTGCACGTCACCGATGATGATCGCGAATTGGTCGCGCGCACCATTGAGGCGCAACCGGGCCGACAGGTATTGGTGACGCATGGCACTGACACCATGGTCGAGACGGCGCGCGTGCTCACGCGCATCACCGACAAGGTGATCGTCTTGACCGGCGCGCTCAATCCGGCACGCTTTCAAGGCTCGGACGCCGTGTTCAACATCGGCTGCGCGGTCGGCGCCGTGCATACGCTCGACAACGGCGTCTACATCACCATGAACGGCCGCATTTGGGACCCGCAGAAAGTGCGCAAGAATCGCGACGCAAATCGTTTCGAATCGGCTTGACGAGGTCGCATCAGGCCCTAGGCGTCATCGAATAAAACAGCGAATCTTCGAGTAACGACTCCATCTGCACTGCAGCATTGTCGGGACGCCCCCACGGAGACGCCCCGATGACTCGCATGAAGTCGGTTCCACCACTTTTTGCCTTGCTTGGCCTGCCCGCACTCGCGGCAGCCGCGCCGTCCCACGCTCAACACCGGCGATACCGCCTGGATGATCGTCGCGACCGCGCTGGTGTTGTTGATGACCATTCCTGGCCTGGCGCTGTTCTATGCCGGAATGGTGCGTTCCAAGAACGTGCTCAGCGTGATGATGCAGTGCTTCGCGATCACCGGCCTCGTCACCGTGCTCTGGGTGATTTACGGCTACAGCCTGGTGTTCGATACCACCGGCATGGAGAAGGGAGTCGTCAACTTCCACAGCTTCATCGGCGGCTTCGGCAAGGCCATGCTCGCCGGCGTCACTGCCGACAGTCTGAGTTATTCGATCCCGGAGTCGGTGTTCGTCACCTTTCAAATGACCTTCGCGATCATTGCTCCGGCGCTGATCGTCGGCGCCTTCGCCGAGCGAATGAAGTTCTCGGCGCTGCTCGTGTTCATCGCATTGTGGTTCACGTTCTCGTATGCACCGATTGCGCATATGGTCTGGGGTGGCGACGGCGGCCTGATGTGGGACTGGGGCGTACTCGATTTCGCTGGCGGCACGGTCGTACACATCAATGCCGGCGTGGCCGGACTGGTCGCGGCGCTGGTGCTCGGCAAACGCAACGGCTATCCCACCACCGCAATGCCACCTCACAACCTCGGCTACACCCTGATCGGCGCCAGCCTGCTCTGGGTCGGTTGGTTCGGCTTCAACGCCGGCAGTGCGGTCGCGGCGAATGGGACGGCCGGCATGGCCATGCTGGTCACGCAGATCGCGACTGCCGCCGCCGCACTCGGCTGGATGTCGGTGGAATGGCTGTTGCATCGCAAGCCAAGCGTCCTCGGCATCGCCTCCGGCGCAGTCGCCGGCCTGGTCGCGATCACGCCCGCATCGGGCACCGCAGGGCCGATCGGCGCACTCGTGATCGGCCTGATCGCCGGGGTGCTCTGCTTCTTCACCGCGACCACGGTAAAACGCAAGTTCGGCTATGACGATTCGCTGGACGTATTCGGCGTGCATGCGGTCGGCGGCATCATCGGCGCGATTCTCACCGGTGCGTTCGCCGCCCCGGCATTCGGCGGCTTCGGCACGGTCACCGACATCGGCGCCCAGCTCTGGATCCAGTGCAAAGGCGTCGCCGTCACGCTGATCTACACCGCGACCATGACTTGGCTCATCCTGAAGTTCGTCGGCCTCGTGATCGGACTACGCGCAGATGCCGACGACGAAGCACAAGGCCTCGATCTCGCACTGCACAACGAACGCGGCTACCATCTCTGACCCGGAGCGCGATGTTATGAAAATGGTCACAGCCATCATCAAACCCTTCAAGCTCGACGACGTACGCGAGGCACTGAGCGACGTCAACGTCACCGGCATCACGGTGTCGGAAGTGAAAGGCTTCGGTCGCCAGAAAGGCCACACCGAACTCTATCGCGGCGCCGAATACGTGGTCGACTTCCTGCCCAAGATCAAGCTCGAAGTCGCGGTCACTTCCGACCAGGCCGAGCGCGTCGTCGAAGCGATCCAGAACGCGGCCAACACCGGCAAGATCGGCGACGGCAAGATCTTCGTCTACGACCTCGACCGCGTGATCCGCATTCGCACTGGTGAACTCGATGGCGATGCGCTGTAACGACGCCAAGGCTGGGGGCGCGCTCAGTCGCGGAAATTGTCGTACTGCAGCGGCACATCGAATTCCGCCTTGCGCAGTAGCGCCATCGCAACTTGCAGGTCATCACGCTTCTTGCTGCTGACGCGCAACTTGTCCCCATTGATCTGCGCCTCGACCTTGAGCTTGGCTTCTTTCAACGCCGCGATGATCTTCTTCGCCACCGCCTGCTCGATGCCCTGCTTCACGGTGATCTGCTGGCGCGCGCCGGCGAGATTGGTCTCGGGCTCACCGATGTCAAGGCAACGCGCATCAATCTGGCGCGCAACCAAGCGGGTGCGCAGGATGTCCTGCATCTGCTTAAGCTGAAAGTCGGTCGGAGCCGAGGCCTTGACCACCAGTTTGTCGAGCTCGAAGCTTGCATCCGTGCCTTTGAAGTCAAAGCGGTTCGACAGCTCACGGTTGGCCTGATCGACGGCATTGGTCAACTCATGCTTGTCCACTTCGGAAATGACATCGAACGAAGGCATGGCGCGCTCCACGGACACTGGAAAGCACGCAGCGTAACCGACCATGGCCGCCGCCGGAACGTGTCTCAGCGCAACTTGCGCGTCGAAACGATGGCTTTCTGGCGCCGAACATAGGCGATTGCTGTCAGCAACCAGAGCAGTGGTGCACCCCAATGCGACCACAGCAGCAGTCGGTGCTGGAAGCCATAGTGCGCACGATGCAACACGTCCATCGCCAGCGCCGGATTGGCCAGCAACGTGTTCCGTGCCGGCGCGAACATCAACTCGGCATGAGCGACAGCAGCCGCTTGTATGCCGCTGCGTTCAATCAGCCAGCGCCCGCCTTGCATGTACGTCCACGTCAACGCGCCTTCGCGTTTCGCCGAAAGTTCAGCGGTCGGCCCGAGATCCGTCAATTGGGTCAGCGCGCCCCATCCATACAGGGCATTCGCGGTGACCAGCAAGGTCGGCAGCAGCATCCACTGGAACATGCGCAACTTCACCGAAATCGTCTCCAATACGGGTTTGCCAGCATAGTCCGGATTCCGGCACGATTCCTGCGACATCGAAGGCAGAATCGCTACTTCGAACCAACCCCAACGCACTGCTAGCATCGCCGCATGATGTCGCCCGCACTTCTGACTACCGACGCCTCGCCTGCGCAACAACACGCGGCTGCCGTCGATGCGTTGTGGGCGCAGTTGTCGGATCAGTGGTCGCAAGACCAAGCCGAGCAATTCGCCGAGCATGTCGATGCTTGGCTCGATGCCGCTGACGGTGCAATGGTGACGCGCCTTGGCGATGTCGCTGCCTATCTCGCCAGTTTCGTCGAGTCTGGACGTGAACCGAATACCGCACAGCGCATTCGACTCGCGGAATTGGTCGGAAAATTGGGCGCTGCCGCGAGCGAAGCTGAGCCGCCAGCAGATAGCGCTGCGGCGGCGCAACCGCGAGCGGCGGCCAAGACGCCGGACAACATCACCTCGATCCAGGGCGCCATTGCGGCCGCAAGCCGGCAGCGGACTTCACGCAACACGCTATGTCTGCTCGGTGTCGGCGACAAGCTGGCGCCTGGCTTGCAGTCCGCGCTCGGCGAACGCGGCTATGACCTGCAGCACTTCGGCGATGCCATCGGACTGCGCGAGTTCCTGAACGTCACCGTGCCCGGCGCGGTGATCATGACGGCGATGCAGTTGCGCACTTCCCAGCTTTGATCGCGCGTTGGCGCGACGCGGCATCACCGCCAGCCGTGATCGTGTTATCGCCGGATCGCGACCTTACTCATCGCCTGCTCGCGCTGCGCGCCGGTGCCGCCGCGTTCTTCGCCGCGCCGCTCGACAGCTACCGCATCGCTGCGCGCATCGACGAACTGCTGGGTCGTCAGGACGCACCACCGTATCGCGTCCTGATCGTCGAGGACGACCGTAATCTCGCGGTGCAATGCGGGCAATGGATCGCCGCTGAAGGCATGACCGCGCGCATTGCGCCGCATGGATCGGCAGCGATCGCGGCACTCGCCGAGTTCCAACCCGATGCCGTCTTGATTGACGACAGCCTGCCCGATGCACGCGGCATCGACTTGGTTCAGGTGATGCGCCAGCAAGCGGAATCCGCGACCTTGCCGATCATCCTGCCGGCGACCGCCGGCGACGCTGCCGAGAGATTCGACGCGATCGCAGCCGGCGCCGACGAAGTGCTGGTGAAGCCGCTCAAGGCGCGCCATGTCGTCGGCGTGATCCGTTCACGCGTGCAACGTGCGCAATGGCTGCGCGCTCAGGCCGAAGCGGGTGCAGCGCGCGATCCGAAATCCGGTTTTTACCCACGGTCGCTGGTGATTGACCGCATTGCCGGGCGCATTGGCACGCAGGGATCGTCGCTGATGATGATTCAGTTCGACGACGTTGCTGCGCTGCGTGGCCAGGTCGGATTGAGCGCGATGGGCACGGTCGATGTCGAAGTCGGTTCGCGCCTGCGCGAACTGTTGGCGAACCACGATATGGCCTGCGGCTTGCGCGATTTTGCGTGGCTGGTGCTGCTCACCCGCGACCGCCGCGAACTGCTCACTCAACTCGCCGAACGACTGCGTTTCGCGATCGTCGAGCGTCCGCTAGCGATTGGAAACACCCCAGTATCAATCAGCGCCAGTATCGGGCTGGTCGCGCTCGACGATGTTGCAACCGATGCCAATAGCGCGGTGTTGGCGGCAGAACGCGCCTGCAACGACGCGCAGGCACGCGGTGGCAACATTGCACTGTGGTCGGAACTTGAAGATGCCACCCAAACTGATCCGGTGCTCGCAGTACGCGCCGTGCTCAGCCGCCCGCTCGACCCGCGCAATCTGCGCGTCGAATATCGCCCGTTGGTCCCGCTCAAGGGCAGCCTGCACGACCAGTTCGACTTCGAGTTTTTCCTCGGCAGCGCAGCCAACGGTGGTAGCCGAGGTAGCTACGCGTTATCGGCACGCGTCGCCAGCGAACTGGGCCAGTCCAGCGCGCTGGAACGTTCACGCTTCGAGATCGCGTTCGCGGCGCGCGAGGAGGCGCGCGACGAGCGTCATGCGTTACGGTTCCTGATGCCGGTCACCAGCAGTTGGCTGCTCGACACTGCCGAGATGGACTGGCTGTTCGAGGCCATGTCCAAGCGTCAACTTGCGGGCGGCGGCTTTACCTTTGAATTGACCGGTGCGGAACTGCTCGATCATCGCGACGTATTGAACGCACCGATCGCGCGCCTGCGTGATGCCGGCGTGCGCTTCGGCCTCAGCGACTACGGTCGCGACTTCGCCGCGGTGCACGTGCTCACGCAATTACCGGTCGACGTGTTGCGTCTCGATCCCGAATTACTGGATGCCACGGCGTCGGCGAATAGCACCAGCCCGACCCTGATCGCACTGGTGCGGAAGGCGCACCAGTTGGGCGCGATGGTGGTCGCACCCGGCATGAACACCTTGGAGAATGCGCATATTTTCATGCGCCTCGGCATCGATTACGGCGTTGGCAATGCCTTCGGACCCGCGCTGACGCAACCGGACTTCGATTTCAACCGACCGTTGTGGTGATCGTCAAACGCGCACCTGCAGGCGGTCGCGCCACAGCGCTGATCCACCCGATGCCGCCTCGGCCCACCAACCCGTCCAAGCCTCAGCAGCATTGCTCAACTGTTCAAACGCACACCGCGACCCGGCCACTAGCGCTGCTGGTGCAGCTGTCGACAACGCCGCACGATTGACGGCATCGGCGCGGTTGATCGCTTGGCACCATTCCGCCGGTGCGCTGGTTCCGGCCAACTTGAGCGACTGCGCCAGCGCTTCCAGCGCGCTAGCGACGACGCGATTGCGCCACGCGGTGACATCGGCCTGCCAGTCAGCTTCGTTGCATGCCAGGGCGTTTGCGGCGAGTGCGGCGATCGCGCGCAGACGCGCGCCGCGATCACGCCCGCGCAGTTGCGGCGATACTTGATGCGCGAAACCGGACAGAAAGGTGTTGCCGTCGATCAGCAGTTCTCGAAACATCGCGTCGAGGCGATCGCGATGGTCTACCGGTGCATGTCCGATCAACATCGGCAGCATCGCGAAACTGCTGTCCGGTGCGATCGCGCTGAGTACGCCAAGAAACGCAGTGTCATCGGCACGCCCAGCCGTCGGCGCAAACGGAACGAGTTCGCGATTGTCGATCAGGAACGGCGTGTAAGCCGCATTGCTGGTCAGGCGCGGCACGGTGACGCCCTGCCAAAGCCGGTCGCCCTGCAATCGCGCCAGTTCGAACGGCTCACGCAGCAGGTCGCGCAAGCTGTGGCTGTCGGTGATGTTCAAATACAGCGCGCTATTGAATACGTGGCCGCCGTGAATGCCGGCAATCACCGCGGCGACACGTCGGCCAGCATTCCATGACGACAACTGCTCGATGGTTTGCCCAGCGACTTGTCGGATCAACAATCCGTCGCGCTGCGCCAGTGCGCCCGGCGATTGGCCAAGTACCGCCAGCGCTTCCTGCCAAGGATCTTCCTGCATCTCGGCAAGGCTCGGCATCGCGCCGTCAAAAAAACGGCCTTCATTGGCCGCCGCATTCTGCATTGACCAATGGCGTTGCCATGAAGGCGGCCGGCACACTGGCAGAAAACAGTCGTCGTCAATCATCGATACCGTGCCGCCAGCAGTGAGCAACATCGCCCAGTTCCATGAGCGCGCGCCGCTGGCGGTGGCAAGCACCGTCGGATCGAGCAAGCAGGCGATCCGCGGATCATCCGCCGCGTACAGTGCCGCCATCGCATCGCGACGTTGCGTTGGGCCCAGATACATCAGATCGAGACCGGCGCTGGTGGCGCGCGCGATGACATCGGCATTGTCGGCGGCATCGGCGTCAGTACGTGCATCGTCGATGATCAGCCACGAACGTGGAATCTCGCTTCGTCGCTGACGATCAAGCGCCGAGTCGAGCAGTCGCGCCAACGCCTGCGGGCGACGATAGGTCCGCACTGCAATCACCGGTGCCGGCGCGGCTGGTTGCAATACCGCATCACCGATCATCGTCGTCGGTGTTACCACCAGACCGAGCGCCTCAAGCCGCGCCAACGCCGCCGTTGCAACGTCGGGCGGCATCGCCTGCCGTTCCTGCGCGGCAGCGATCAAGGCCGCACGCGACTGGAAAGGCATCGCCATTTGCCAGACCACCGCCTCGGCGCGACTGAGCAAGACGCTGCGCCGGCGATCGCTCGCCACCCAGAGAAACTGATCGCCACCGCTGGGCCAACAGGCACCGCCGCGACTCGCAATCCATTGCTGAAACTCGGTCATCGCGGCCCACCGAATCGGAAACAGTGCGCATTATAGTGTCGGTCTCTGTCTCGACCGACGACCGCGACCATCATGCCGTATACCCCAATCCTGGCCACGCTCGGCTATGTGCTTTCGGCAGACGGCAAGAAGGTACTGCTGGTCCATCGCAATGCGCGTGCGCACGATGCCCACCTCGGCAAGTACAACGGTCTCGGCGGCAAACTCGAAGCCGACGAAGACATCGTTGCCGGCATGCGTCGAGAAATTCGCGAGGAAGCGCAGATCGACTGCGGCGCGCTGCAATTACGCGGCACGATCTCGTGGCCAGGCTTCGGCAAGCACGGCGAAGACTGGTTCGGCTTCATTTTCCTGATCACCGATCACCAAGGCACGCCACCGACGAGCAATGCCGAGGGTGATCTTGAATGGGTCGCGATCGAACACATTTTGGACTTGCCACTATGGGACGGCGACCGCCATTTCCTGCCGCTGGTCTTCGACGCCGACCCGCGACCCTTCCACGGCGTCATGCCCTACCGCGACGGCCGCATGCAATCGTGGTCGGTATCACGTATTTGAGGTGACCCATGACCGAATCCAGCCTACACATCGTCTGTCCGCATTGCGATGCGGTGAACCGCGTTCCGGAAGCGCGACTGGTGGCTCAGCCGCTTTGCGGCGGCTGTCACCGGGCGTTGTTTGTCGGCGAGCCGCGCGCGGTCGATGGCGTACAACTGACGCGACATCTGCAGCGTGACGAGTTGCCGGTGGTGGTCGATTTCTGGGCGCCTTGGTGTGGCCCGTGCCGACAATTCGCGCCGACCTATGTCGAGGCCGCGCGGCGTCTCGAACCGAAGTTTCGGCTACTCAAGCTCGATACCGAAGCGCATCCGCAGGCGGCGGCACCATTCGCCATTCGCAGCATTCCGACACTGGCGGCATTCGGTGGCGGCCGTGAACTTGGCCGCGTCTCCGGCGCATTGTCGTTGCCGCAACTGATGCAATGGCTGATACAACTCGACCCCGACTGATCGACAACGATTGCCGCCGGATGCGGCGGGCGGCTAGGCTGTGCTTCGTATCCGGAGGCTCCATGTCGCGACTCGCCCTGTCCCCGTCTCTGTTCGCACTCGCTGCGCTTGGCGTCTTCGCTGCACAGGCCGAAGAAGCGCCCACTTACCGCACGGTCAACGAGATCGTTGCCGCATCGGCACCCAGCGACTGGCGACAACCCGATCCAGAGACCACGCTGTATCTGGAACTCGCCCGCGGCCGTGTGGTGATCGCACTTGCGCCATGGCTGGCGCCAAAGCACGCCGTGAACATCCGCGCGCTGGTTCGCGAGCACTATTTCGATGGCCTCGCAATCCTCCGGTCGCAGGACAACTATGTGGTGCAATGGGGCGATCCGGACGCCGACGATGCGACCAAGGCGCGACCGTTCAAGACGGCAAAAGCCACGCTCGCAGGCGAATTCACCGTGCCCTGGACCGACACCATGGCATTCACCCGCATCGCTGATGACGATGGCTACGCGGCGGTCGTCGGCGTATCCGACGGATTCTGGGTCGGACGCGATCCGAAGGCGCAGCAAATCTGGCTGACGCATTGTTATGGCAGCGTCGGTGTGGCGCGCGGCAATGACACCGATTCCGGCAACGGCGCGCAACTCTACGTCGTCAGCGGACACGCACCGCGCCACCTCGACCGCAACATCACCTTGGTCGGGCGCGTGCTTTCCGGTATCGAATTGCTATCGACCCCTGCCGCGTGGCGCACCCCAATGGGCTTCTACGAGAAGCAAGAACAACGCGTACCGATCCAGGCCATGCGGGTCGCCGCGGACGTGCCAGAAGCCGAACGCAGCACTCTGATGTGCTGCGCACGGATACCGCGACCTTCACCGATATCGTTGAAGCCAGCGTAACCGGCGCGATCCGTGGACCAAACTCGCGGCCGGACATATCGAACTCTGCAACGTGCCGCTGCCGGTACGAGTTACGCCGACTACCGCGACCAAACCGTGAGCAAGCATTACGACCAAGCCTACTTCGATCGCTGGTATCGCGACCCGAAACATCGCGTGAAATCGCCGCTGGTGCTGGAGCGAAAGGTCGCGATGGCAGTAGCGATGGCCGAATACTACCTCGGCCACCCAATCCGCTCGGTGATCGACATCGGCTGTGGCGAAGCACCTTGGCGCGGATTCTTGAAGTTATTGCGGCCAAGAGTCGATTACCTCGGGCTCGACAGCAGTCCTTACGTGGTCGAGCATTACGGCGTCGCGCGTGATATTCGACTGTGTCGTTTCGGCGACCTCGAAGTGCTCCGGTTCGACCGCGGTTTCGATTTGCTGATCTGTTCCGACGTGATGCACTACGTGCCCGGCGCAGAGTTGCAACGCGGATTATCAGGCTTCGCCGACCTGTGCCCCGACGGCTTTGGTTTCCTCGAAGTCATGTGTCGCGGTGACGACTTCGTTGGCGACCGTCAGGGCTTTATCGCACGCCCCGCAGCCGCCTACCGCAAGTCATTCGCGGAAGCTGGATTCACCGCCTGTGGTTCGCACGGCTATCTCAGCCGCGGGTTGCGCGAGGATGCCAGCGCGCTTGAACTCGGCGCCCACGATTGAGCGCCATCAAGTACCTGCGCCGCGCATCAAAAAAGGGGACGATGCGAATCGCTACTGCGCTCGCTACCATCAGCGCCCGATCCAGGACCGACCGCATGAAAATGAGCGCAATTGCCTTCGTGTTCGCAGCATTGATGACGACGTTTTCCGCGATCGCCAAGGAAAAACCGGCGACCGAGTCGAACCTGCTGAAGAACGGCCAGTTCGAAAATCTGAATGACCGTGGCGGTGCCGAGAACTGGACCAAATCGCAGCACGCCGGCGTTCGTGCCTATCGATTCGACGTTGTCGAGGATCAAGCACATGGCGGCAAGCGCAGTCTGAATCTGCGCCGTCTGAAGCAGCAAGTCTGGGGCATGACCGAACAACAACTGCCCGTCACCGCCGACATGGTGGGCAAGACGGTCGAGTTTGAGGTTTGGGTGCGTAGCGAAAAAGTCGGGAAAAAAGGCTTCGTGATCTGGCTCAGTGCGTCGTCCGGCTCATTGTTGCTGCAGAGCGTGAAATCGGATCGCATCGGCGGCGACCACGATTGGACCCGCTATGCGCTGCACCTTGAGATTCCCGAATTCACCACGCGACTGGCGGTTGCGGTCACGCTGGAAGACGAAGGCGCGATCTGGATCGACGACGCCAGCTTGCGCGTGGCCGATCCAGTCCGCTGATTCACTGCGCCGGTCGGCGGCGAAGGCGCTTGCGAAACCATTCGGTCAGGTCATCGACCACGGTATAAGCCGCCGGCACCACGATCAGGCTGAGCAACGTCGAGGTGATCAGGCCACCAATCACCGCGATCGCCATGGGTGCGCGAAAGCTCGAGTCGGCGCTCAGTCCGAACACGATCGGCGCCATGCCCGCCGCCATCGCAATGGTGGTCATCACCACCGGCTGCGCACGCTTGCGACAGGCATCGACCAGTGCATCATGTTGGTTCAGGCCATGATCTTGTTCGGCCATGACCGCGTAGTCGACCAACAGGATCGAATTCTTGCTCGCCACACCGATGAGCATCAATAGTCCGATCAGTGCGGGCAGCGACAACGCGTTCTGGGTCAACAGCAACATGCCAAACGCACCGCCTGCAGACAACGGCACCGCGGTCAGGATGGTCAGCGGCTGCAGCGCACTGTTGAACAACAGCACCAGCACCATGTAGATGCAAATCAGGCCCGCCGCCATCGCCAGCAGGAACCCGAAGAACAATTCGACGAACACTTCGGCATCACCGGTATTTAGAAAACTAATGCCCGGTGGCAGTTTGGCCACACTGGGCAGACGTTCGACTTCAGCCATCACCTCACCCAGCGGGCGTCCGTTCAATTCTGCGGTCAGGGTGACGTTGCGGCTGCGCTGGTAACGATCGATCTGCGCCGGCCCGCTATCGAGCCGGATATCGGCGACTGCGGATAACGGCACCGGGCCATTCTTGCCTGGCACGCGCAAATCGGCGATCAGTGATTCGGTTGCGAGCGCAGACTTCGCTACACCGACACGGATCGGCACCTGGCGGTCTGGCAAGTTCAACTTCGCCAGACGCTGCGAGAAGTCGCCAGCGGTGGCGATGCGCGCGGCTTCGGCGATGTCGGCGGTGGCAACGCCAAGGTCGGCGGCCCGCGCCGTATCCGGCACGATGACGATTTCCGGTCTCAACAACGCGGCGGTCGAGGTGACGCTACCCAGTCCCGACAAGGTCCGTAGATCGCGTTCCAGCGCCGCCGCTGCTTCGCCCAAGGTCTTGCCATCATCGCCTGACAACACGAGTTGCATCAACTCGCCCGGCTCGGTGCTGAGGAAACCGATGCGCGCTCCGGCGACATTGGCGAGGCGCGAGCGCACCTCGGCCTCCAACTGCTTCTGACTGCGTCCACGATGGCGCGCTTCGCCCCAGTCGAGAATCAGCGTCGCTTTGCGTGTTTCGCCGATGCCGGTCTTGGTCGGATCACCGATGTCGAGCACTGCGCCGATCGATGAATAGACCTGCTTCAACTCCTTGATTGGCGCAAGCTTCGTGCGCACTACCTCGGCCACGGAAAAGGTCTCTTCGATGCGCGTGCCCGGTGGCAATTCGATGCTGAGATTGCTGCGCCCCAGATCCGAGGTCGGGATGAAGGTGGCCGGAATGAACGGCACGATCGCCAACGACAGTACGAACAGCACGGCGGCGATGACGAGGGTCCGCCAGCGATGGCGCAGCGCTGCATCGACCCAACCGAGGTACCAGACCATGACCCGACCGTCCTGCTCATGCACCGGCTTTGCACGCATCTGGTAGGCCGCCATCATCGGCGTCAGCAGGCGCGCGACCAGCAGCGAAAACAGCACCGCCGTCGCCGCCGTCCAGCCGAATTCGCGGAAGAACTTGCCGGGGATGCCGGGCATGAATGCGACTGGCACGAAGACCGCTGCCAGCGTCAGCGAAGTTGCGATTACGGCGATGCCGATTTCGTCGGCGGCTTCGCGCGCCGCGTCGATCGGCGTCTTGCCCATGCGCAGGTGTCGCACGATGTTTTCGACCTCGACGATGGCGTCGTCGACGAGAATTCCGACCACCACCGACAGGGCCAGCAGCGTGATCAAGTTCAGACTGAAGCCGAACAGGTGCATCACCGCGAAGGTCGGAATGATCGATAACGGCAAGGCCACCGCGCTGACCCAAGTCGCACGCCAGTCACGCAAGAAAAGGAACACCACGGCCAACGCCAGCAGCGCGCCTTCCCACAGCATCGTCATCGACGAGGAATAGGATCGTTCGGCCTCCTCGACCGACGAATTCACGAGCACGAACTCGACGCCGGGGTGCTCACGAACCAATTGCTCGAGGGCGGCGCGTACCTGCTTGGCGACATCAACCTGCTGCTGCCGCGCGATCGCGACAAGTCGAAGCCGATCACCGGCTTGCCGTTCAACAAGGCGATCTGGCTGGTCTCGGCGGCCGCATCACGGATCGTCGAAATACTGTCGAGGCGGACCGAACGACCATCAGCCAGGCTGATCGAATAGGCGCGCAAGGCATCGGCATCGGCGACGGTGCCCACCGTGCGCACGACCTGACGTTCGCCGGCCCATTCCATCTGCCCGCCCGGACGTTCGACCTGAATTCGCGCAAGCTGCTGCGACACCTGACCAGCGGTGATTCCAAAAGCGTTCAATGCCTGCGGGTCGAGATCGATCCGGACCTCACGCTCGATGCCGCCGATGCGCTTCACCGTCGCGATGCCCTTGATGCCGTACATCGCCTTGCTCACGATCCGATCGACGAACCACGAGAGCTCATCCGGCTGCATGCGCTGCGATTCAATCGCATAGGTCAACAAGGTGCCACCGACCACTTCGACCTTGGCGATCACCGGCTCCTGAATATCGACCGGAAGATCCATGCGGATGCGACTGACGGCATCGCGCACATCGTCGAGCGCGACTTGCACGTCGACCTCGAGCTGAAACTCGATGGTCGTGGTCGAGGTGCCTTCATTGACGCTCGACATCACGCGCTTGACACCGCTGATCGTCGCCACGGCATCCTCGACCTTGCGCGTAACCTCGGCTTCGAGTTGGCTCGGAGCTGCACCCGGCAGACTGATCGTGGTCGCGACCATCGGGAACGCGATGTCCGGGAAGCGCGAAATCGGCAGCTTGATGAACCCGTAGATTCCGGCGACGCAGAGTACGAAGAAAATCATCAGCGCCGGCAGCGGTCGCCGGATCGCCCAAGCGGAGACGTTGAACATGTCAGTCTCCGTTGCTCACGCGCACTTGGTCGCCATCCGCCAGGAAAGCGCCACCGCGACTGACCACGCGCTCTCCCGCCACCACGCCGGCCCGAACTTCGATTCGATTGCCATCAATTCGTCCGAGTTCGATGCGCCGCCGCTCGACGTGATCCTTGCCTTTCATCGTGAAGAGATAGGCATAGCCATCGCGGCGCACCACGGCAGCGACCGGCACGCTCAGTGCATCGCCTTCGCCAACATGGATCCGTCCTTCCGCAAACATGCCGGAACGCAACCTGTCCGGCTCTGGCAGATCAACGTAAACGGTGCCGGTCCGCGTCTTTGCATCAAGTGCCGGCGAAACCGCACGCACTCGCCCCGACACCATGGCGCCGTCACGCTGGCGCACCTCGACGGCCGCACCGACTTGCACGTCGAGCAGGTCGGTTTCGCTCAATTCGGCACGCCATTCCAGACGCCCGCCACGGATCATCGTCAACAACTGCGCGCCGGCCATGACCACCGTCCCCGGCTCGGCGGTTCGCGTCGCAATGACGCCATCGTCAGGCGCGCGCAAGGTCGCGAAATCACGACGCAACCGGGCGGCATCACGTTGTGCCGAGGTCGTTGTGACGCGCGCCTCGGCTTGCACCAGCGCCGCGCGCAACAAATCGTGGTCGGCAACACTCATCAATTTCTGCGACCTCAAGGCATCGCCGCGATCAAGTTGACTCTGCGCCAACAGGATGCCGGAACGGGCTTCATTGGCGGCGGCTTCGGCCATCTTCAGTTCGCTATCGAGCGTGCGCGCATCGAGCGTGATCAGCACATCGCCACGCTTCACGGCAGCACCGACATCGACTTTCACGTCGTCAATACGCAGGCCACCCAGCTCAACGCCCAGCTGCATGTCCTGCCAAGCCGCGACCGCACCCGAAACGGTCACTGCACGCGCCAAAGGCGCCAGTGTCACTTGCGAGAGTTCCACCGCCAAGGCCGCGCTACCCGCAGATGCGCCTGCGGCCACTGCCTCCGGCTTGCTGCCGCAGGCGGTAAGCAACAGCACGACGGCCAGCCCAATGGCCGCAGGGATCGAATGACGATTCATGGTGTTTCCAATGTCAGAAAGAGTTTTCTTCCGGCCCGCCAGCGCCAGCATGCGGCGTCGCCGGTCGAGCCGATGTATCGGCTGCGCATGATAACGTGCGCGGCTGTGCCAGCCTGTCGTGACTTCCGTCATGGCCGCGGTGCGACCCACCTCGATGAATGCCATGCCCCTGCTGCAACTGCTCAAAGTCGACCTTGCGGTCGGCGGTCCGAAATTGCTGGATGGTGTCGATTTCACGATCGATAGCCGCGAACGCGTCTGCATCGTCGGCCGCAACGGCATGGGCAAGACCACCCTGCTGCGCCTGATCGCCGGCGAGATTCGCGCCGATGATGGCGAAGTTCGCGTCAGCGACGGTGTGCGCGTCGCCAAGCTCGACCAGGAAGTGCCGCGCGGACTCGATGGCGACGTGTTCGACGTCGTCGCTGCCGCGCTCGGTGATGTCGGCGCACTGGTCGCCGAATTCCACCACTTGATCGAGCACGGAGATACCGGCGGCGCACGCTTTGCCGATGTCCAGGCGCAAATCGATGCGCGCGGCGGCTGGTCGTTGGACCAGCGGGTATCGAACCTGCTGGCGCGCCTTGAACTGCCTGCGGATATCGCATTTTCGTCGCTATCGGGCGGCATGAAACGACGTGTACTGATGGCGCGCGCGCTGGTCGTCGAGCCGGACGTACTGCTGCTCGACGAGCCAACCAATCATCTCGATCTCGAAGCCATCGACGCGCTCGAAGCTTCACTGCTGGCGTTCTCGGGCAGTCTGATCTTCGTCACCCATGACCGTCGCTTCTTGCGCCGACTGGCAACGCGCATCGTCGAAATCGATCGTGGTCAACTCACCAGTTGGCCCGGCGACTACGACAACTACCTGCGCCGCCGCGAAGAGCGCCTGCACGCCGAGGTGCAAGCCAACGCGCATTTCGACCGCAAGCTCGCCGAAGAAGAAGTCTGGATTCGCCAGGGCATCAGGGCGCGCCGCACCCGCAACGAAGGCCGCGTGCGTGAACTGGAGGCGATGCGCCGCGAGCGCGGGCAACGCCGTGAACAACAAGGCAAAGTCAGCCTCGCCGTCAGCAAAGCTGCGCCCTCAGGCAAGCGCGTGGTCGAGACCCGCGAACTGCGCTTCGCCTTTGGCGACCGCGTGCTTGTCGATGGTCTGACCACCATGATCCAACGCGGCGACCGCGTCGGCATCATCGGTCCGAACGGGGCCGGCAAGAGCACCTTGATCCGACTGCTGCTGGGTGATCTGCAGCCCACGTCCGGCGAAATCGTGCGTGGCACCAATCTCGAGGTCGCCTATTTCGACCAGCACCGCATGGCGCTGAACGAATCGCTGAACGCACTCGACAACGTTGCCGGCGGTTCGGACAGCGTCGAGATCAACGGCCAGCGCAAGCACATCATCGGTTACCTGCAGGATTTCCTGTTCACGCCGGAACGCGCACGCGCGCCGATCACCAAGCTCTCCGGCGGCGAACGCAATCGCCTGCTGCTCGCCAAACTGTTCGCGCGTCCGGCGAACGTGATCGTGATGGACGAGCCAACCAACGACCTCGATATCGAGACGCTGGAACTGCTCGAAGAACTACTCGCAAGCTGGCCAGGCACCTTGCTGCTGGTGTCGCATGATCGCGATTTCCTCGACTCGGTCGTGACCAGCACCTTGGTGGTGGAAGGCGAAGGCCGTGTGCAGGAATACGTGGGTGGTTACAGCGACTGGTTGCACCAGCGCGCCGCCGCCGAAGTGAGGCTGGCGGCGACGACAACCGTCGCACCCGCAATCGCCGTGGTCGAGAATGCGCCAAAAAAACGCCTCGGCTACAAGGAACAACGCGAACTTGCCGAACTACCTGCGCGCATCGAACAACTCGAAGCCGAACTCGCCGAGTTCGATGCCCGCATCCTCGAACCCGCGTTCTACCAGCAACCCGCCAGCGCGATCACTGCCGCGAACGGCGAACGCGCCGCCAAGCAATCCTTGCTCGATGCGGCGTACGCACGCTGGCAGGAGTTGGATGCGTAGGTACGGCCCAAGACCGCGCTAGCAAACGTGGTCATGAGCCAGGTTGCAATGCCTTCACCGCGGCGATGTCCAATCGCAGCACCGGATACAGCCCCAGATCCCATTCGCGCCAGTCGGACTGCTGCACGAACCAGTTGAGGCGCGCGTAGGGATTTTTGGCGAACTCGGGTTCAGCGGCAAGTTTGGTTTCGAACGCCGTCTTGAGCGCGGCGTCTTTGGCCATCATGTCGCGCGCCAGTTGCTCGGCGACACGGGCGTCGGCGTATTCGCGCTGTTCGAAGATGCTGTTGAAGTCGCCCCAGCGCAGCGCCGAATCGGGCGCATCCGGCTCCAGGACATGCAGGGCAATATTCGCGAGCGGCTGGTTCATCGGCACCAGCCAATCGCCGGCACGCAGCGGCATTTCACGGCGCTCGCGGGCATGCGCGAATGTGGCGATCGCGACGCGGCCCTCGAACGACGCCGTTGCGTATTGCGGGTTCGACAAACGCGAAACGTCTGCCGATACGCGGACATCGTGGTCGATCCGCAATAGCCGCACGCCATGCAGTCGCAGACGCTCGATGACGCCGGTCCACTGCGCTGGAATCAAATAGGCCGCCGGTGGCGCCACTGCCTGCGCGATCTTGACCTCGCGAAAGAACGGCACGGTGAACGTCTTCGGCTTGCGTGGGTCGTAGCGAATCCAGTTGTCACCGCTGACGTCGCTCTGGGTAACCGTCCACTCAAACCCTTTGAACGCGTAGTCCTCGGCGACACCGGCATTGACGAGCCGGATCGGATAGCTGGCATTCGGGTCGGCGGCTCGGGCAACCATATCGGCATCGACTTGACGCGTCGCGGCACGCAGTGCCCCTGGATGCGCAGCAATATCGTCAAGTATCGCGGTGATCACGTCATAGGTCGCATGCACACGGTCCGGATACGGCTTCAGCATGTGCGTTTCCAGCAGCAGCCCGACGCGACCGCGCGCCACTGCATACCCGGTGGAATAGCGCGGCCCGGCACCGAAGTTGGTGAAGCCCTTCATTGGGTCGGTACCATCGTTGAGTTCGATGTAGGGCGCGATCAAATGCCCCTGTCGTTCCAATTGTTTCTGCACGCGCCCGGTCAGTGCCTCGGCCTGCCAAGCGCGTAGACGCGGGTGCTGGGTGACATCGTCATCCATCGACCAAGTCAGGTCGTATTGATAGTCCGCCCCGTTGGTGGTGTGGCTATCGATTAAAATGTCCGGGTTCCACTGGTTGATCAATCGCAGCAGAGCGCGCATTTCCGGCGCATCGGCCTTGATGTAGTCGCGATTGAGGTTCAAGCGCTGGCTGGTGGCGCGCCAGCCCATTTCCACCGGCCCATCCTGATTAATACGATTGAACTTCGAGCGGCGCTCATGCCCATCGAGATTGAGGATCGGCACGAACACCAGCGTGGCATGGTCGAGCCAGCGCAGTGCGCGTTTCTCGCCGGCCGCGATTTCAGCGAGCAGAATCAAACCGGCATCCTTGCCTTCGATCTCACCGCCATGAATGCCCGCCTGCACGAACACAATCTCACGATCCGGCAACGCTTCTCCGGCGATCACGACCTTGAGCGGCCGACCTTCCGGAGTGCTGCCAAAAGCGTGCTGCGCGATGCGGTCGCTGGCCGCGTCGAGTCGATCGATGAATGCAAATGTCGTTGCCGCATCCGGCGTGCGCAGCAACTTTTCAGATTCGGCCGGGGTTTCCAGACGCTTGGCTTCACCAATGCCAGAGAACGCGACAAGAACGATCAACAGATAGCGCATAGAAGACTTCTCTTTTCGCAGGGAGATACCAATCATTGCGGTGGTTCTTCGTTCGCGCGATAGAAATTCATCGTTTCCGGCGCTTTGGTGCCCCCGGAAATGATGAAGGCCATGGCTTGATCAACGGTCCAGTCGGTCGGCGTCAACTTCGATACCGGCACGATTTCGAGATAGCCCGAGGTTGGATTCGGCGTTGTCGGCACATAGACCGCAGCGACTTCAATGCCGGTGCGCGCGTCCTTCAGTACCCGTGTGACCAGACCGATGGTCTTCATCTCGGGTGATGGGAAGTCGATCAGCACCACACGCTGGGTGCCATCCGGCTTGTTCTGCAGGGCCTCCAGCAACTGCTTGGTGCCGCCGTAGATGGTTTTGGCCAGTGGCACACGATCCAGTGTCTGCTCGAACAACAGCAGCAAACGCTTGCCGATCACGCGCCGACTGAGCCAACCGGTGAACAGGATCAGAAACACCGTCAGCACGACACCGAGCAAGAACTGCGTGTTCGGAGACGCGAGCCAACCGAACAGCGCCGGGTGTGCCCGTGCCAACGGGTTGAACACCGCCTGAATCCACGGCGCCGAAACCATCGATAAGCCCTGAAATACGAACTTGAACACGATCCAGGTGAGCCAGATCGGGATCAGCGTCAACAGGCCGGTGACGAAATAGCGTTGCAGCAGGCGTCGGATCATGGGCTTCCTCGCGGCCTGCAAGTGTGCCGACGAAGATGCGCGCTGACCAGCGCCAGCACACGCCGCTATGCTCTGCCCATGAACGCGACTTACCTGCCGCCGGCACCGCGCGCCCGCCATCCGCACTGGGTACGCCCGATCGTTGTCGCCCTGATGGGGCTGCCCGGTGCCGGCAAGTCGACGCTGGCCAACGCGCTGGCGGAACGCATTGATCTGCGCATCGCCAATCGCGACATCATCGCGCGCGCCCTGTTCCCGCACTGCAGCTATTCGCTGCCGGAAAAGCGTGCCGCCTTCCACGCCCTGCTGCTGTCGGTGGAAGTGAATGGCGCGCTGGGCGAGTCGACGGTGATCGATGGCATCACGTTCTCGCGTCGTGCCGACCTTGATCGCGTCGCTCGCATCGCTGCAAAGTACGATCTGATCCTGATTCCGATTTGGCTCGACCTGCCGTCCGAGGTCGCGAAGGCGCGCATTGGTGCCGACCGTCGTTCCGGGCGTTACCACCCAGCCGACGACCGCACACCAGCTCTGGTCGATGCAGTGCTGGAACGCTTCGAACGACCGTTGCCGACGGTACCTGTCATCGACGCAATGTTGCCTGCGAACACGGTGCTCGACGTCGCCGAGCAGATCATTGCGCAACGGGCACTTCGCACGCGGTGATGCGGTCGCTGCACTTGGGTGAAGTGATTCCAGCGACTAACGAACGGCCAGCGCCAGAAAATCCGGGCTGACAATCAGACGCACGGCATCAAGACGAACGCGCGATTCCGGCAACAGGTCGTGCAACTGCTGTTTCTCGTCGGTCGCGGCGGCGATCTCCTCGGCACGCACGCCGGGATTGACCTGAGCCAGCGCGATCAGGCGTTCGATCTCGGTGTCGAGGCGTTGGTCTGCAGCAAGCATCGCCGTCTCGACTTCCCGGCGCGAAAGGCGCTCCACCTTGGCCTGGGCGGTTTTCAGCATCGGCGGCACCAATTGGTTCAGCACTTTGCGCAGTTTGCTCCAGATCGACACTGATCTCGCCGGACTTGCGGCGTGCATCGTCCGACGGCTGAAAGTCCGGGCGCTCGGTCAATCGCGAATCAACCACCGCACGCAGCGGTAGCGGTGGCAGGAAGCGATCAACATGCAACTTTGCCGGTGCCACACATTCGAGCAGGAAGATCGCCTCCAGCAAGGCCGTGCGTGCCGGCAGTGCCGGATCAACGAGGAAGGCGGCATTCCCGGTCTCAGCGCTGAGCAACAAATCAAGCGCGCCCTGCACCATCGGATGGTCGACGCGAAGGAACAACACATCCTCGCGCATCAACGCGGTGGCACGATCAAATGTTGCCTGGCGCGGACCATTGTCAAAACCGGGGAACCCTTCGGTGCTGAGGTATTCGGGATCGAGCAGATGGATCGTATCGCTGAGATCTTCAGCGCTGATACCGAATTGCTCGAACAGTTTGAGCAGGAATTCATCGCGCGCAACATCACCGTCGTCCTCGCACAGGGCGCGTTGCAGTAACGCATCCGGTGCCGCACGCTGAGTCGCCAACTCGAGCAGACGATCACGGCCCTGCTGAATGGCCAAGGCCAGTTCGCGATGCGCAAGTTGCGTGCGCTTGATCAAGGCATCAAGGGCTTCCTCTGCCGCCGAGTGACCGGCGGCGTATTCGCGCGCGACATGCACCAATTCGGCGCCGAAGCGACGCAACAGCTCGCGGCCATCTTGCGGACTGCTGCGAAACGCATCCAGACCTTCGTCGAACCAGCGCACCAGCGCTTCCTGGGCACTTTGGCGGAATTTCGCAAAATGCAGGTTGACGTCGCGGCGCTGGCCGATGCGGTCGAGACGGCCGATGCGCTGCTCCAACTGGTCGGGGTCCGGCGGCAGATCCCAGAACACCAGATGATGCGCGAACTGGAAGTTGCGCCCTTCCGAACCGATCTCGGCACACAGCAGCAAGCGAGCGCCTTCCGGGCTCTGGAAGAATGCGGCATTGCGGTCGCGCTGAATGATGCTCATGCCTTCGTGGAAGCGCGCCACCTGCACGCCGGTCGCGGCACGCAGCGCTTCTTCCAGAGCCAGCACCTTGGCCTGACTGCGGCAGATCAACAGGAATTTGTCAGCTGGGAATTCTTCCAGCAACGCGACCAACCACGCCAAGCGCGGGTCCTTTGCGTAATTCAACGGCAACGCATGCGCATGGACATCGACATCGCTCTGGAACTCGGCCAACAGATGGCCGCGCAAGTCGTCGTCCAGTTGTTCGTCCGGCAGCGTGACGATCTGCGGCAAGCGCTTCGGAAAACCACCGACTACGGCGCGGCGATTGCGAAACATCACACGACCGGTGCCGTGGCGGTCAATCAGCGCCGCGAGCATGGCGTCACGTGCCTCATCGTCTTCAGGCCGTTGCGCGGTGTCGCCGAGCGTCGCGGTCAGTGTGTGTTGTTCCTCGATGCCCAATTGGCTGCCATCGATCAGCGCCGCCGCCAAAGCCGACAGCTTCGCGTACTCGGCGGTCTCGTCCTGAAACGCGGCGAGATCGTGGTAACGCGCCGGATCGAGCAGACGCAGGCGCGCGAAATGACCGGTACGGCCGAGTTGTTCCGGCGTCGCCGTTAACAACACCACACCCGGGACGCGCTTGGCCAAGGCCTCGGCGAGCACATATTCGGAACTTTCATCCTCCGGCGACCACGACAAATGATGCGCCTCGTCGATCACCATCAGGTCCCATCCAGCGGTGACCAACTGTTTGGCGCGCTCCGGGTTGGCAACGATGAAGGCGGTGTCGGTAATGACCAGTTCATCGTCCTGGAACGGATTGCGACCGTCCGAATTCAACTCGATCGCTTCGACGCGCTCGGCGTCGTAGATCGAGAAACTCAGGTTGAAGCGGCGCAGCAGTTCTACGAACCACTGGTACACCAGCGTTTCCGGCACCAGCACGAGTACGCGCCCGGCACGGCCACTGGCAATCTGGCGCGCGATGATCAAGCCGGCCTCGATGGTCTTGCCAAGGCCGACTTCGTCCGCCAGCAACACTCTCGGCGGACGCCGGTCGGCAACGATTTGCGCAACCTTCAGCTGGTGCGGAATCAGGTCGACGCGCGCACTCTGCAGACCAAAGGCCGGGCTGCGACGCGCGCGCGCGCGCTGCATCAGCGCATCGACGCGGAATTCGAACTGGTCGTTACGATCGACGCGCCCTTGGCTCAGCCGATCCTCGGCCTTGGACACGTTCTGCAAATCGTCGAGCGCGGTTTCGCAAAATGCGTGGCCATGCACGAGGTAGTCAAACAGGCCTTCGCGCTGATCGACGGCATCAACCCGGTGCGGCTTGCCGGACAGCATGATCATGTCGCCGACGCGGAACTGGGTTCGCGTCAGCGGCGCGGAATGAATGGCGTATTGGCGCACCGTGGCGGTTCGGGCATAGACCAGTTGGACCATGCGGCCTTCAACCCGCAAAACGGTGCCGAGACCAAGTTCAGGCTCGGCATTCGAGATCCAGCGTTGTCCGGGAACAAAATTCGAGATGGGGGACAGTGCGTGGCGGGGGCGGATTATGACCGATGCCACTGCCGACCGCGCGTTTCATTGCCGCAACATTCGTGACGCATGCGCCGATTCGCTGCTGAATTCAGTCGCCGAACCGATCGCGTGGCGCAAAGCGCGCCTCGCATTGCACCGCATGAACGCGTGGTTCAGGGCCAAGTTCGAGTGCGGTCAGCTTGCCGCCCCAGACCGCACCGGTGTCGATGGCGTAGATGCCAATCCCCTGGAACAAGCCCAAGGTGGACCAATGGCCACAAATGATCGGCAGCTCGCGCGGCGCGTGCCCCGGCACTTCGAACCACGGATACAAGCCTGGCTGCTGGGTACCTGG
The DNA here is from genome assembly GCA_016708465.1 of Rhodanobacteraceae bacterium. GTDB lineage: Bacteria > Pseudomonadota > Gammaproteobacteria > Xanthomonadales > Ahniellaceae > JADKHK01. The sequence goes on along the minus strand of JADJFT010000004.1, from coordinate 245,984 downwards.
CGCGCCTTTGGCGGCGAAATCCATACGTCCGCCAACCGCACAAAAGCGCATACGCGTCATCACGTTAATGATGGCGCGCAGACGATCGATGCCATCGAGACTTTTCGACCAGATCGCCGGACGATCACCGAACATGCCCTTAAGCAGCTTGCGGTAGTCATCGCCTTGCAATTTGCGTTCGACCTCGGTGGCGCGTGCCTTGGCGATATTCAAGGTCCAGCGCGGTGCCAAGCCCGCATGCACCATCGCGAAACCAAGCTCACGGTCGATATGCAGCAACGGGCGATGGCGCAGCCAGGTCAGTAATTCTTCGCGATCCGCCGCCATCAGCACGCGCGCCAGATCGATATTGGCGCGGCGTTGGTCGGCATCCTTGCGCTCGGATATCGCCAACAGACTGAGGTCATGATTGCCGAGGACCACGACGGATTGCGTGTCCAGCGAACGCACCAGCCGCAGCACTTCCAGAGAGTTGCCGCCACGATTGACGAGGTCGCCGCAGAACCACAAGCGGTCACGGGCGCTATCGAAATTCAAATGCTCGAGCAGGCGCGCGAGCGCGTCATAACAACCCTGCACGTCGCCGATGGCATAGATGGCCATCAGTGCAGCGTGCGTGGCACGGAGAGCGTGAACCGTGGAATCAGCGCATCGAATGTGGTGCCATCGTCGGCGATCATCTGGTAGCTGCCTTGCATGGTACCGACGGGCGTTCCCAGCACCGCACCGGATGTGTACTCGAAGCTCTCGCCTGGGGCCAGATGCGGGTGCTCCCCAACCACACCCGCGCCGCGCACTTCCTCGACTTTGCCGTTCGCGTCGGTAATGAACCAATGGCGTGTCAGCAATTTGGCCGGCAGAACACCTTCGTTGCGAATTGTGATGGTGTAGGCGAACGCATAGCGACCGTGCTCCGGCTGCGATTGTTCTTCGAGAAATCGCGGCACAGCGGCCACGCCGATGCAGTAGAACGAAGGAGAGGTCATGCGGCGATTGTCGTGAGCTTGTGCCCGCCAATCAATCTTTCCGTTGCAACCAATCGCTATGATCGCGTACCTGATGATCCGGAAGCATTCATGTCGAAGCGCGAATACACCCTGATCGGTGCGGGCCTTGCCGGTAGTTTGTTGGCTTTGTTGCTGGTGCGCCGTGGTGCTTCAGTGCGCGTATTCGAGCGCCGACCGGACCCACGCAGTGTCGGCTACTTGGGTGGGCGCTCGATCAACCTGGCGCTGGCCGAGCGCGGTCTGCACGGGCTGCGCGTGGCGGGTTTGGAGCGCACGGTAATGGACCAAGCGATAATGATGCGCGGTCGCATGGTGCATGAACTCGGCGAAGCTGAACGCTTCATGCGCTACGGCAAGGATGATTCCGAAGTGATCTGGTCGGTCAACCGCGGACGACTCAATACCAGCGTGCTGCAAGCGGCCGCAGATTCTGGCGCACAATTTCATTTCGATAGTGCGCTCGAATCGGTGGACTTCGAACATCGCGAACTGTGTTTCGGCAGTAGTGACGGCGTGCATTGCCGAGCGCAGTTCGACTGCGTGATCGGTACCGACGGTGCCGGTTCGGCGTTGCGCGCGGCGATGTTGAAGGTGGCCGATCTCGGCGAGCATATCGAGTGGCTCGGCCACAGCTACAAGGAACTGGAGATCCCTGCGGCACCGAACGGTGGTTTCCTGATCGAACCGAACGCACTGCACATCTGGCCGCGCGGCGGCTACATGCTGATCGCGCTGCCGAATATCGACGGCAGCTTCACCGTTACCCTGTTCCTCGCCAACGAAGGCCAGCCCAGTTTCGCCGAATTGAAATCGGTCGATGGCGTGCGCGAATTCCTCGCCCGCGAGTTTCCCAGCGCAGTACCGCTGATGCCCGCACATCAGCAGGACTTCATGCGGAATCCAACCGGTGCGCTCGCGAATCTGCGTCTCGATCAATGGCATATCGATGGCCGTGCGCTGCTGATCGGTGACGCCGCACACGCCATCGTGCCGTTCCATGGTCAGGGCATGAACTGTGCCTTCGAAGACTGTATCGAGCTCGACCGTCTGCTCGCCGAACATTCCGACGTGGAGAGCGCATTCGCCGAATTTCACGTGCGCCGCAAACCGAATGCCGACGCCATCGCCGACATGGCGACCGAGAACTACGTTGAAATGCGCGACTCAGTCGCCAACGACCGCTTTGTCTTGCTCAAGCAACTCGAACGCAGCCTCGCAGGGCTACATCCGGAACGCTTCGTGCCGCGCTATTCGCTGGTCATGTTCCACCGCATCGGCTATGCCGAAGCGCAACGCCGCGGCCGCGTGCAATGGCAGATGCTTGAAGACCTGCTCAGCACTGCCACCGACCTCGCCGGCATCGACTACGCCGAAGCCGAGCGCCGCATCCATTCGGAATTGCTGCCACTGCTGTGATGTGCGCCGCGGCCACCGCGACGCACATCCGCTTCGCTTACTGACAAGGCATGTCGACGGTGATTTTCTGCTGGGTGGCGTTGCTGCGCGACCAGGTGCCGGGTACGCCTTGTTGCCAGGTGGCATTGATGGTCGCGGTGCCACTGGCTTTGTTGGTGTATGTGCGCGTCAGCGTACCGACCGATGCCGTGGTGACGCTGCTGAGTGCGCAGGTCGGGCAGAAGCCGCGGTGTTGCAGCAATGGGATCGATACGGCTGCGCCGGGCGCGGTGGTGACACCAAGCAACCAGCGTGCGACACCGCTGCTGTCAAACAAATAGGCGGCGTCGGCTTCCGCTGCCGATACTGCGGTGACGCTGAAGCCCCAGCCGGATTCACTGGGGTTCGCCCAGGCGCCGGAATAGCTGACGGGTGCACCGCCGACCGATGGACAGCTCGCACTGCCGCCGATCTGGAACGGCTCACTGCCGTACTGGCCGTCGAGCAACCACGAGAACGTGAAGCGTGAGGCGCTGTCGAACGTCAGCAGCACTTCGCCGACGACATTCGAATACGACACTGTGCCGTTCCAGCTCAATCGATACAGCGGTGCCCGCCAGACGCCGTCATTGCCGCTCGGTGCGGCATTCGCAGCGAGATACCACGTCGGCGAGCCGTCTTCGAGATAGGTGTACCAGACCAGCGCCCAGGCACTGTCGGCCTGCGACAAGAACATGCCATGGCCGGAACGATCCGGATTGAAGTAACTCTGCATCGGTGGTCGTGCGGCACCGGCGCCGAAGTCGAGTTGCGCCGTCAGCGTGAACATTGCCGCGCTGCTGCCAGTGTTCACCGGTGTGACATACCAACGCCCCGGTGTCAGCGCCGCGCCGAGCAGATCAACCGCTTCGGTGGCGCCAGCATGGATCGAGGTTCCAGCAGCCAGACCGCGGGCCGGCGCTGCTGCAAACGTCGGCGGCGTTGTTGCCGACGTCGCCTTCGCGACATACAGATCGACTTCGCCACTGCCACTGGTGGTGACATGCAAACCGGTCGCATTCGCTGGCACATCGATGACGATGCGCTCATGGGCTTGTCCGGCCGCGAGTGTGATGGCCTCGCTGTCGCCTAGACCATTCAGGACCATCGGTGCGGGCGTGCTATCGGCGGTACGTTTGATGCGAACAAGCACATCGCCGAGGTTGCCGCCAGCCGTGCGCGTGCTGCTCAAGGTGGCGATGGCATATGCGGTGTCGCCGACATTCAACCATGGCGCATTCCACGCCACGCGCGTCTTGAATGCGGACAGACGCGAAAGCACGCGCGGCGCAGTGACGGCGATATCAGCCGCATTACTGGGTGCTGTCGCGATATGCGCCGTTTTTATCGCCACGTTGGTCGCGACCGTGCCGGAGTAGCGCTGCGTATGCACCCAATAGCGCTGCGTCGTCGCGGTGAAATTCGTAACGACACGACATTCCTCGACGGTGCCAGAAGAAGCCGACTTGCAGAGTTCTTCGCTCTCTTCCGCCACGCTGTCGCCATCTAGATCGATGCCGACGTAGAGATCGATATCGCCGCTGGCGCCGGCATCAGTGGATGCGATCAACACACCATCGACGCCGAGACCACCCGCAGTCGGGCCGATCAGGGTCGTATACGTACCCTGCAATGTGTTGTACGGATCGCTCGCTGTGGCGTCGACCGAAATCGTGCGATCGGCCTTCTGTTGCAACACCAGTTCGGTGTCAACAACGGTCAGGTCCGGCAAATCGACCAGCCCGGAAAAATCGATGTCACGGAATCCATTGGTGGTGTCAGTTTCAATATCGATCACTTTCGGCACCGAACCCGGCGATACGAACACCGATACCGGCAACACCGTGGTCGCAAGGTCGGCATTGGTCGGCACTAACTTGATCTGGGCATCGAGCCAAGACCCGACGAGGCTGGCATTGTCGACATCGACCATGATCGCAAGCGATTGCGCAACACCGGCGCTCGCTGAAAATTGATTGGGCGTGACCGTGATTGACGCACCACTGGGTGCAACCGTCTGAACCTGCCATGTGCCAGCAACATTCGCCGTGGCCACGCGCGTGAAGCTGCAACGTTCGAAACAGTCATCGGTGTGCACGAATGGCAGATTCAACTGCTTCGGCTGGCCGCCACTCGCGGGGTCAGCTTCACGAAACTGGGTCGGAGTGACATCGAAGTACAAACCGGCACGCGCAGCTTGGTCGACGCGCGTGCGACCGGCACCGCCTTCGGTATACGGCGCATGCGTGACGCCATCTTCCATCAGCAAGGTGTTCGATGCGGTCGTTACCAGCGCAGATTCCACTTGGGCCACGCTCCAGCTCGGATTGCCGGACAACAGCAGCGCCGCTGCGCCAGCGATATGCGGGGAAGCCATCGACGTTCCACTGAAAACGATCGATCCATTGGAGCGGTGATAGGCCGCCGCGATATTGGTTCCGGGTGCGGCAATCGTCGGCTTGAGCACGCCGCTGTAAGGTGTAACCGGACCGCGGCCGCTGGAACCGGCGAGCACGTCACCGGCACCATCGTTGCGCGTTGCCACCGACGAAATCGCCGCTGTGATTTGGCTACTCGCGAGACGAGCACTCTCGACCAGATTCTTGATCGTGGTAGCGTCCGTCGCATTCAAATGCACCGCCGGCAGGAAGTGACCGTCGGCAACGACATTGGCATCACCACCGGGGATGTTGGCGAGAATCATGCCGACGGCGCCAGCGAGTTTGACGTTGCAGCCCTTCTCGATGCGTGCGTATTCGCCGCGGTCGCAGATCACGATCTTGCCGGCGAGCGCGCCCGCTGCAAATGGATTGCTCGCACTGCTGGTACAGGTCGTGGTGTTGTTGGTTGCGGCGCCGGCACCGCACAAGGCATTACCGAAGTCTTTTGCATGCACGACCTGCGCGCTGCCGACACCGGCGGTGATGCCATCGCCGATCAAATTGAACGGTGTCGCCACGCCATGACCACTGATTCCGGTCACCGAGGTCGAAAAACGGCGACCACTGGATTCGTTGGCCGCGGTGATTACCCACGGCGCATTGCCCGGCGACGACACCGTGCTGACACCTGGCCCACTGTTGCCGGCAGCGACCACTGGCACGATGCCGGCCGCACGCACGTTAAAGAACGCCGCAGCATCGTCACCGGTCGTGCCCTGACGCAGCGATACCCATGGGTCGAAGGCGCCACCGCCGATCGAGAAGTTGGATGACATCGACGGCATCGATCACTGCTTGATTCAGCGCTGAAATGATCGCGGCCCCGGAACAACCGTCGTCCTGCGCCTCGAAGCAGACCTTGTACGAAATCAGGTTCGCGCGTGGCGCAACGCCAGACAGCGAGCGGCTCAAGGTCGTCGTGGGTGCCGCCTGTGCCACGGTGAACGGATTGCCGACTGCCGTACTGGCGACATGCGTGCCATGTCCGCCGCAGTCCTTGCCGGCGGGCGAACTGCCGGTGTCGAAGGTGCAGGTTTCATTGACGTAGTCATACAAGCCGATCAGCTTGTCGTTGCAGCGCGTATCGGTGCCCGAGGCACACACGCCGTAAAGTTGGCCACGCGGATTAGTGTGGTCATAGCCATCGCTGGCGACGTCTTGAAAGGCCGGATGTGAGGTGTTGACGCCGCTATCGACGATGCCGACCACGACGCCCTGGCCCTTACTGTGGATATTCGAACCCTGAACGGTGCCATTCCAGATCGCGTCGGCGCCGATCCATTGCGGTCCGGCATCGGTCAGCAACTTGCGTTTGAAATCGGGACGCACGCCAACGACGCCGTCGAGCCGCGCCATCGTCGCTGCCTCGGCTTCACTCAACTCAATCGCGAAACCGTTCGCGACGACGTCGTAGCGAAACTTCGGTTGCAACGAGCGCTTGAATTGCATGGCCGCCGCCTTGAGCACGAGATCTTGGCGCTCATGCAGAAAGCCGACATAGCGCTGCACTGGCGCCGCCTTGGCATCGAACTTGCGCTGACCGGTCACCGCAATCGCCGTGGGTTCGAGGCCCGCACTACGTTTAGCGTTGCCTAGTTGGGCGAGGTCTTCGAATGTCGCCGCCGGCGGCTCCGCCAATGCCACTAAATAGACTTTGCGCACCTCCGCTGCTTGAACGCTGCCGGCCAAGAGCAAAGAAGCACAGAGGGCTGCGCGGAGACGGGCATGAATCATGGCGGATACCTTTCTTTACGATCGTGAGTGGTCAATCATCGCAAATCTTTCCATTGACCGCATGTGTCGATCGGATGGCGTCCGCCCGGATCGGCGCCAACACCGGCACCGCGCCCTGAAACGGCCGCATTCACAGCGGTCGATGCTGCGATGACGAAGCAATCGCGAATGGTTAGCATAGCGATCCACTGTTCTGATCGATGATGCGTGATTTCCTAGACGATTCGGCGCCATTGCTGGCCGCGTATGGCTTGGCCATGGTGCGCCAAGGCGAACCGATTTTCGGCCCGCTCGACCTTGAGTTGCACACCGGCGAAGTGTTGCTGATCGAAGGCGGCAACGGCAGCGGCAAGACGACGCTGTTGCGTGTACTTGCCGGTTTGCTGACTGCTAGCCAGGGACGCATCGAACGCGCCGGCATCGTTGCCGACGAACCGACTGCGCCACTCGGGTTCCTGAGCCATGCGCTCGGCCTGCGCGCTGATCTATCGCCGTTAGAGCAACTTGATTTTTTCGCCTGTCTGTACGGCGTCCGCGCGGGCATTTCTGCACTCGCTGCGTTGAAATCGGTGGGCCTCGAAGGTTTCGAACAGATGCCGGTGCGGCGACTGTCGGCCGGGCAACGCAAGCGCTGTGCGCTGGCCGCATTGCTGCACACCGCGAACACCTCTGGCTGCTCGACGAGCCGTACGCGAACCTCGATCGCGAAGGCCAGATTCTGGTCGACCGCCTGCTCGAAGCACATATCGCCCGTGGCGGCGCGGCGCTGATCACCTCGCACGGTCTGATCGAACCGCAGATCTCGCGAGTACGACGCATGCGCCTGGAGTTGGCCGATGCGTAAGGGCAGCGTGCTATCCGCTTTCTTCGGAGTCATGCGCCGCGATGCGCTATCGCTTTGGCGACGCCGCGCCGACGCGCTGAATCCGATCTGGTTCGCGGCCATCGTCATCACCTTGTTTCCGCTCGCGCTCGGACCGGAAGCGGCAAAACTGGCACGCATCGCTGGCGGTGTCATCTGGGTGATCGTGTTGCTCGCCAGTCTGTTGTCGCTTGACGCGCTGTTCCGCGCTGACCTGGAAGAAGGCTCGCTCGACCTGATGCTGACCAGCGCTCAACCCCTCGCGGTGCTCGCTGCGGCAAAGATTCTGCTGCACTGGCTGGCGACCGGACTACCGCTAGTGGTGATCACGCCGATTGCGGCGACCGCACTCGGACTGCCGCCAAAAGCGCTTCCGGTGTTGCTCGGCTCGCTCGCACTCGGCACCCCGATCATCAGCGTGATTGGAGCCTGCGCCGCCGCACTCACCGCCGGTCTACGCCGCGCCGGCATGCTGCTGTCCCTGATCGTGCTGCCACTGGTGGTGCCGGTGCTGATTTTCGGCGCCGGTGCGGTCGAGGCCAGCCTGACTGGAGCGGCCACCACGCAACCGTTGCTGTTCCTTGCGGCCGGGCTGGTCGCATCGATCGCCCTTGGCCCGCTGGTCTGCGCGGCCGCACTTCGTCTTGGAAACCATTAATGCCATGAACACCTTTTTGGTCTGGTTGAACAGCTTCGGCTCACCGGAGAAATTTCATCGCGTGGCGCTGCGATTCGAACCCTGGTTGCTGGCGCTGGCCATGCTCAGTGGCGTTGCCGGTCTGTACCTCGGACTGGTGAAAGCCCCGGCGGACTACCTGCAGGGCGAGTCGGTACGAATCATGTACATCCATATTCCAGCCGCATGGATGTCGTTGTTCATCTACGTGTTCATGGCCTTCGCCGGCTTCTGCGCACTGGTTTGGCGTTTCAAGGTGGCGGAATTGATGGCGATGGCCGCCGCGCCGGTCGGTGCCGGGTTCACTGCGGTGACGCTGATCACCGGCAGCTTGTGGGGTCGTCCAACCTGGGGCACCTATTGGGTGTGGGATGCACGACTCACCTCCGAACTGGTGCTGTTGTTCTTGTATTTTGGTGTGATCGGGCTTTACAACGCGATCGAGGATCAGCGCAAAGGCGCACGCGCCGCTAGCCTGCTGGCACTGATCGGTCTGGTGAACCTGCCGATCATCCATTTCTCGGTGAATTGGTGGAACACGCTGCACCAAGGCAATTCCATCAACTTGTTCGCTGGCAAGTCGAGCATCCATCCGTCAATGCTATGGCCACTGATTCTGATGGCGATGGCCACCAAGTTCTGGTTCGGTGCCAGCCTGCTGGCGCGCACGCGCGCGGCGTTGCTCGAATTCGAATCTGGCAAGGAGTGGGCGCAAGTCGCCCTGTTCGGACCACGGAGTACACAGTCATGAACCATGCGCCCTTCATCGTTGTCTCCTATGCGGTGTTTGCCGTTTTTCTGGTCTGGGACTTCGTCTCGCCGCGACTGGCATTACGTCGCCTGAAACATGAACTCGGCGCCCGCGCCGCACGCGTGGAACGGAGGAAGAATCGATGAACCCGACCCGCCGCCGCCGCCTGGTCGCAATCAGTATCGGCTTGTTGGGTCTCGGCATCGCCGCCGGCTTCGTGGTCTATGCGTTGCGCGAGAACATGCAGCACTTCATCAGCCCATCCGATATCGCGCTCGGTCATGCGCCACAAGGGCATCGATTTCGTTTGGGCGGCGTGGTGCTGGAGGGCAGCGTCAAGCGATCTGGCACCTCGCTTGATGTCGATTTCATCGTCACCGATCGCTTCAAAGAGATTCCGGTGCGCTACACCGGCATCCTGCCCGACTTGTTCCGCGAAGGCCAAAGCGTCGTCGCGACCGGCACGCTCGAAGGTCACACCCGCTTCCTCGCCGAAGAAGTGCTGGCCAAGCATGACGAAAACTACATGCCAGCCGAAGTCGCTGATGCCATCGCCAAGGCGAAGATGAAGAAGGATGCAGCGCAATGATCCCTGAACTCGGACAATTCGCGCTGATTCTGGCGCTGCTAGTCGCCGCACTGCAGGCCATTCTGCCCTTGCTCGGGGCGCAGACCGGGCGCCAACGCTGGATCGCGGTGGCACGCCCGGCAGCCTTGATCCAATGCGCGCTCGTCGGACTATCCTTTGCACTACTCACGCATGCCTTCGTGGTGCAGGATTTCTCGGTCGCCTATGTCGCGCAGAATTCAAATTCCGACCTGCCGATGCTGTATCGCTATTCGGCGGTATGGGGCGCACATGAGGGTTCTTTGCTGCTGTGGGCGCTGATCCTGTCGATCTGGACGGCGGTCGTTGCGCTGCGTACCCGCGCTTTGCCAGACGCCTTCGTCGCGCGCGTGCTGTCGGTCCTTGGCTTCGTCGCCGTCGGCTTCCTGCTTTTCACGATCCTGACCTCAAATCCGTTCCTGCGTCATGTGCCTGGCTTGGCCGACGGCAATGACCTGAATCCGCTGCTGCAAGACCCGGGTCTGATCATCCACCCGCCGATGCTTTACACCGGTTACGTCGGTTTTGCGGTGGCGTTTGCATTCGCCGTGGCGGCGATGCTGGAAGGCCGCGGTGATAGCCGCTGGGTGCGCTGGGCGCGGCCATGGACATTGGTGGCATGGGCGTTCCTCACGCTCGGCATCGCACTCGGCTCGTGGTGGGCTTACTACGAACTCGGCTGGGGAGGATGGTGGTTCTGGGACCCGGTCGAAAATGCGTCGTTCATGCCGTGGCTGGTCGGCACCGCACTGATTCACAGCATGATCGTCAGCGACCAACGCCAACAATTGCTGCGCTGGACGCTATTGCTGGCGATTATGGCGTTCTCGCTGTCACTGCTCGGCACCTTCCTGGTGCGCTCGGGCGTACTGACATCGGTGCACGCCTTTGCCGCCGATCCGACCCGAGGTGTATTCATCCTCAGCTTCCTCGGCTTCGTCACCGGTGGCGCCTTGCTCCTTTATGCATGGCGTGCGCAAGGCTTCGCCGTCGATCCGGGCTTCGCGCCGGTCTCGCGCGAATCGGCGATCCTGCTCAACAACGTATTGCTCACGTCGGCGGCCGCAATGGTTCTACTCGGCACGCTATTCCCGCTGTTGGCCGATGCCTTCGATTGGGGCAAGATCTCGGTCGGCCCACCCTACTTCGGCACCTTGTTCCCGATGTTGATGGCACCGGTCGTATTTCTGGTTGCGTTCGCGCCCTACGTCCGCTGGCGCGGCGATACGCTAAGCCGTTTTGTCGGGCAATTGAAACCCGTGCTACTCGTCGCCCTCGTCGTCGCCGCGCTCGCGTTCGCATTGACCAGTGCGCCGTGGAAGGCCACGCTTGGCGTATTCGCCGGTGTCTGGGTAATCGCGGCGATGCTCCATTATGTGCGCGTACATCGCGCCGATCCGCAACGCCGCGCTCGTGGCTTCAACCGCGCCACGATCGGCATGCTGCTCGCGCATGCCGGCATCGGCGTGTTCGTGATTGGCGTCTTCGTGACCGAAGCGACCAGTATCGAAAAAGACGTGCGCCTGGTGCCCGGAGAATCGATCGAGGTGCGCGGCTATCGCTTTGTCTTCGAACAACTCGAACATCGCGAAGGGCCGAACTTTGCCGCTGACCGTGGCGTCATCGGCGTGTTCAAGGGCGATCGTCGCGTCGAAACTTTGTATCCGGAAAAACGCCAGTACCGCGGTGGCCAGGTGATGACCGAAGCCGATCTCGACCCCGGTCTGAGCCGCGACTTATATGTGGCGATGGGTGAACCGGTCGGCGACAACAATGCGTGGGCAATCCGCATTTACCACAAGCCATTCATTCGCTGGATCTGGCTCGGCGCGCTATTCATGATGTTCGGCGGCTTCATCGCCGCGCTCGATCCAAAACTGCGCGCGGCGCGTGACACCGCGCGTCGCGGACACGCGGCGGAGGCAACGGCCTGATGCGTTTCCTCCTGCCGTTGTTGCTGTTCATCGCGCTCGGCGCGCTGCTGTTTGCCGGACTCGGCAAAGATACGCGGCGCGTGCCATCGCCGTTGATCGACAAGGCCGCGGCCGCGTTCGCACTCCCGGAACTGCGCGACGCCACGCGCATGATCGACTCGAAACAGTTCGCTGGCCAACCCTACCTGCTCAACGTCTGGGGAAGTTGGTGCGTGGCTTGCCAAGAAGAACATCCGGTGCTGCTCAACTATGCGCGGTCGAAGAACATCCCGCTGGTCGGTCTGAACTGGAAAGATGACAACGACACCGCGCTGCGCTGGCTCGCAGCACTTGGTGATCCCTACGATGCCGTGCCGGTCGATGCGGACGGCCGCGTTGCCATCAACTACGGCGTCTACGGTGCGCCGGAAACGTTTCTGATTGATGGCGCCGGCGTGATCCGCTTCAAGCAGATCGGCCCACTCACCGCTGAGGTCATCGCCAATGAGATTGAACCGCGCCTCGCCGCGATGGGAGTGAAATGATGTTACGCCCGCTGTTTGTCTTGATCTTTTTGCTGTTCGTGCCGTTTGCGCAAGCCATCGATCCACTGCCGTTCGCGAACGACGCCGAGGAACAGCGGTTCCAACATCTGGCAAGCGAACTGCGCTGCCTCGTGTGCCAGAACCAGAACATCGCCGATTCCGATGCCGGTCTTGCGAAAGACCTGCGCAAGGAAGTGTTTGAAATGATGCGTGCTGGGCAATCGGATGACGAAATCAAGCGATTTCTCACCGACCGCTACGGCGACTTCGTGCTTTACCGCCCACCGTTCAAGTCGACCACCTTGGTGCTCTGGATCGGTCCGATCGTGATTCTGGTCATTGGCTTCGCGATCGCGCGCAACATGATGCTGCGCAGCGGTCCGCATCCTGACCTGCCCGGCCCGATCGACGACAAGGTGGACCGATGAGCACCGCATTTCTGTTCTGGGTCGCGCTGATCTGCATTGCGGCCATGGCACCGATCCTGTGGCCGTTGCTGCGACCAGGTGCGGACGACGCGACTGCGTCGGAGCGACCATCACGCCTGCTGGCGCTGGCCCTCGTGGTGTTGGTTCCGCTCGCCGCGATGTTGCAGTACCGCGAGATCGGCGAGCCGCGTGCGCTCGACCCGAAGGCGCTGATATCGGTTGAGTCGGAAATGGCGGCGGCACCGGATCTGGCCACTGCCGTTGCCGGTCTCGAACGTCGTCTGGCCGGACAACCCGACGACGTTGAAGGACTGCGCCTGCTCGCTCGCGGCTACCAACAACTGCAGCAATTCGGCGATGCGCGCGACACGCTGGCAAAGGTGCGTGCGCTGCGGTCAGACGACCTCGATGTACAAGTCGAGTACGCCGAAGCGATCGCACTGGCAAGCGACACACGGCGCATCGACGGAGAAGCCGAATCTCTGCTCACGGACGCCTTGAGCAAAGACCCGAACCATCAGCGTGCGTTGTGGCTGTCCGGCATCGCTGCGGTGCAGCGCGATGACAAGGCCGCAGCCCTGTCGCATTGGCAGCATCTGTTGCCGCTGCTGCCGCCCGAATCAACGGTCTACAACGCCGTCGCCGACCAAATCCGCGGCATCGGTGGCGAGGTCGCGGCTGCCGTGACGCAAGCCGATACGAGCGCCGCTGCAATCGCCCCGGTCATTCGTATTCAGGTCAGCATCGCCGCAGCCTTACAACAACGTGTCGCCGCAACCGATACCGTCTATGTATTCGCGCGCGCCGCTGAAGGCCCAAAAATGCCACTTGCGATCCAGCGTTTCGCTGCGTCGGAACTGCCGAAGGAAGTCATGCTCGACGACAGCTCGAGCATGATGCCGACGCTTAAACTGTCACAGACGCCACGCATCGTGCTCGGCGCGCGCATCTCAAAATCGGGTAACGCGATTCCACAATCTGGCGACCTCGAAGTCATCGGTTCGCCGATCGAACAGTCCGCGATCACCGCGCCAGTGACGCTGGAGATTGCAGACGTCGTGCCCTGAGATGAAGAAGTCGAGAGTCCGCGCCGGGAGTACCAAGGCGAAAAGCATCGACAGCGCTGCGCGGAAGAAGCCGTTTGCGCTGATCCGCGAGTTCCACGTCGCAGACTGGTTCACACTTGGCAACGCCGTGTGTGGCATCGGCGCAATGTTCTCGGCGATGTCCTATGTCGCGACTGGAGCAGTGCTGCATGTTTATCTCGCCGCTGCATTGGTATTCGCCGCACTGTTCTTCGACGTGCTTGATGGCCGCATCGCACGCTGGCGCCAACAGTCATCGCCACTTGGCCGCGAACTGGATTCACTGGCGGATGTGATTTCTTTCGGGGTCGCGCCGGCCATGCTCGCCTATGCCTGCGGTATGCGCGGCTTGTATGACCGAATTCTGCTCGGCTATTTCGTCGCCTGCGGTGTGTCGCGACTAGCGCGATACAACGTCACTGCAGAGTCCTTCGCGCATGACACCGGCAAAGTGACCCATTTCGAGGGCACGCCGATCCCGACCTCATTCCTGTTGGTGCTGATGCTCGCCATCGCTGCAGGACAAGAAGCGCTTGGCACACGACTGTGGCTCGGACAACTGCACCTTGCCGGGCATGTCCTGCATCCACTCACGTTGCTGTTCGGTGTGTCCGGATCACTGATGATCAGCCGCATCCGTATTCCGAAGCCCTGACCTCGCGCAGGCGCAGCACGCCGCAGTCGAGGCGGCGGTCAAGCACAGGTGACAGGAATCGGCACAACATCACGTATCTGGATTGCACTCAGCCAACGAGGAGTGCTGCGATGTCCATGATTCGTGTTCTGCTGCTGTCGATGAGTCTGTCGCTGGTCGTCACGACACCCTGCCGCGCGGACTGGGATGCCAAGCTCGAAGCCGAAGAGCAGGCCAAGCGCGAAGCCAGCATCCGCGAGGAACAAGTTCGCAAGGCAGAAGCCGACGCGATGATGGCTGCCGCGCGCGCAAAGATGGACGCGCAGATCACCGCCGAGAAGCGCAAGACACTAGGTACCGCAGCGCAGGGAAAATCGGATGCCGAGGTGGCGCGCCGCTACGACGCGCATATCGCGCAGAAGGCGGCGGAAGCGAATGCGGCGATGGCCCAAGCGCGAGCAGTGCTGAGCAGTGGCGCCGGTGCAGCGGCACTGAAGCAGGTCACCGGCAATTCGATGCAGGAGATGGAATCGATGTCCGAGGCCGAACTCGAAGCCATGGCCGCGAAACTCGAAGCGAGCTACGGCAGCGAATGAGCCATTAAAAAAGGGCGCCTCGTGAGAGGCACCCTTTTTCGTCAGGTTTGTGCTCGAACTGGAATTAGCTACGGCGTGCGCGCAGGCCAAGTGTGACCATGCCCATGATCAAGGCGGCCAATACCAGCAGCATGCGGGTGTCGGTGCCCAACGTCGGTACCGGCACACCTTGCGAGCCTGCGCTGCCCGCCAAATTGAATACGAACAACTGCGTACCCGCGCTGCAATTCAGCGTGCCGACGAAGGAACCGGCGACCGCGCTATTGAACGACACGACGGTCGAAGCCGATCCGCCCGCAACCACCGGGAAGTTGAGCGGGCTGGCGGAAAACGGTGCCGCTGGCGCCACGCAAGTCACCGTCGCATCGGCCAGTCCAGGGTTTTGGAACAAAATGGTCGCTGTTGTTGCGGGACTGCCAAGTGTCTGTGTCGGCGTTGTCACCGTACTGCCCGTCACCGGCGTCGAGGTTAGCGGCACCGCAATCGTGTCGGTGTCGGTCGCGGTGTTATTGGTGCCGTCGACCTCCGTCACGCTACCGATACCCGTCACCGTTGCAGTGTTGGATAGCGAACCGCTGGCGCCGGGCGAAATTGCACAAGTCGCCGAATAGGTGACGCTGCCGCCACTCGGGAGGTTCACCGTGTCGTTGATATTCCCGCTGCCGTTGGCTGTGCAAGTTGCAGCGCCGGCACCGGTGCAGGTCCAGTTCACGCTCGTGCATGCGGCCGGGAACGTGTCAGCCACCGTCGCGCCATTCACCGCAGATGGACCGGCATTGCTAGCAGTAATCGAGTAGGTCGTCGTACCACCGGCAGTCGCTGCGGTCACGCCATCGTCCTTGGTGATCGAAAGATCGGCCGACAGTGGCGCACCGCGGATGGTCATTGCGAAATTGTTGTTGACGCCGAAACTACGCGCACAACCATTGTTCGCTCCCGCGCTGCCGCAGCGCTGGACAACGCTCGTGGCTGGTTCGCCGGCGGGAATGCTACCGACCGCCGGGGTCTCATCAAGTCGCCAATACACGTCGCTACGACTGGCATTGATCTTGACTGAGATCGTGTTGTCCACCTCGGTTGCGAGGCTGGCATTGTTTACCGGAAAAACGACAGAGAAAATCGTACCCAAGGGAGGTGGCGTGATGCCGGTAACTGTCGTGGTCGAGCTCGCGATCAAAGTACCCGAACCAGTTCCGCAGGCAGATCCGGCTGTGCCGCTCGTGGTGCAGTCGGTGAAAATCTCGAGTGTCAGATCAAACGGCGTGATTGCCGCGAGCGTGAAAACGTCGACGACAATCTCGCAGACCGGCAGCGTATGGTCGATGGTGACAACATTATCGCCCATGCAGGTCGCAGCACCGTTCGCGGCGGCGGTAATTTCTGCGCCTTGCAACGATGCATGTGTGGTGTCGTAAATCACGCTGGCACTGGCCGGGCAACTGCTGCTGCCACGCACAATCAGTGATGTCGGCGCATTCAACGCATGGAAAAGAGACTCCACGGCATCTTGGGCCGAAACCGGCACAGCAACGACTGACAACGCCAAGCCGAACGCAGCGCCAAAGCAAATTCTATTTAGAGTCATGACTTCCCCATCTGCAAATGTTGACGAAAAATCGACTGCGCCAGCCGGCCCTCAAGCACCGCTAGCCGGCAATGCTATCAGTGGTGATGACCGCCGGCGCCATGTACGTGTCCGTGGGCGATTTCTTCTTCGCTGGCGTCGCGCACTTCGGTGATCTCGACATCGAAATTCAGTGTCTTGCCCGCAAGCGGGTGATTGGCATCGATGTCGACCACGGTCGCGCCAACCTTGACCACGGTGACTTGGTGCATGCCCTGCTGTGACTTCAGCACGGTGACCATGCCCACCTTCAGCTTGTCGCCGTCCTGAAAGTATTTTTTTGGCACACGCTGGGTACGATCTTCGTCGCGCAATCCGTAGCCTTCCTCGGGCGCCACGGTGATAACGAATTTGTCGCCCGCTGACTTGCCTTCCAGCGCTTTCTCGACGCCAGCGATCAACGAACCATGGCACGCCCTCGCGCGACGAGTCAATTTGCTCGCCGGCTGCGTCAGTGAGCGTGTAATGAAAAACAACAACCTTGTCTTTGGCGACCTGCATGGCCGGCTCCACAAGCAAAAACGGGCGCGCAGCATAGCGCTCGAAGGCAAGCGACCGCTACACTCGGCATTCGAACTATCGTTTGAATGGATTGCCATGCGCACAGCCCGACTGTTCACCCTGAGTCTCGCCCTGATCGTTGCGGCCTGCGCTTCGGCGCCGCCGAAACGCATCAACCCGCCTGCCGTATCGATCCAGCGCCTAGTCATGCAGGCCAGTGGTGCATACGCCATCGAACTGCGTCTGCAAAATCACAGTGATGTGCCGATGCATTTCGCCGGCATTAATCTGCAACTGCGTGTCGCCGGCATCGATGCTGGTCGTTTACGCACGCAGCCCGACATCGACGTGTCGCCGCACAATGCCGAGATCGTTCATCTGCGCCTGTCAGCCGATAAGTCTGTGGCGGAACCGCTGAGTGCGATTGAACTTGCCGACGACGCACCGGACCGCGTCCTTGAAGGTGAGTTCGAGTACGAGAATCAGAATGGCGATTGGGTCAAGGTGCCGACCGACGCCACTCGCCGCGGCGAGATCGAGCAGGTGCTGGCCGACAAGAACAACACGGCGGTGCATTACATGCTGCGTGGCACGGTCGATATCAGCGAACCCAAGCGCAGTTACGACATCGTCTTCGAAAGCCGACTCAGCCCAGTACCCGGCAAACCCGGCGAATTTCGCTGAGCGCTCACGCCGTTAACGCTATTCAAATCTGCAGGAGATTCCGATGAGCCGCTATGCCGCCCCGCTTCGTGAAATGCGTTATGTGCTGTTCGATGTATTGCAAGGTGAATCTCATTTCAGGGCATTGCCCGGTGCCGAACACGTGAACCGCGAATTGGTCGATGCCGTGCTCGACGAGGCCGCCAAGTTCAACGAACTGGTACTGGCACCGCTGAACGGAAGCGGTGACCAAGAAGGCTGCCACTGGCATGCCGGTGAAGTCACCACACCGAAGGGCTTCAAGGCGGCCTACACACAGTTCGTCGATGGCGGCTGGAGCGGACTGACGGCCCCGGAAGCCTATGGCGGCCAACACCTGCCAGAAATCATCGGTGCCATCGTCAAGGAAATGATCGACTCCGCGAATCTCAGTTGGGGTACCTACCCGCTGCTCTCGCATGGCGCCACCGAAGCGCTGAAACACCACGGCGAGGAATGGCAGCGTGAAGTGTTCCTGAAACCGATCGTCGAGGGTCGCTGGACCGGCACCATGTGCCTGACCGAACCGCATTGCGGGTCCGATCTCGGTCTGCTCAAAACCAAAGCAGAACCCGCCGCAGACGGCCGCTACCGCATCAGCGGCACCAAGATCTTCATCACCGCCGGCGAGCATGATCTGACCGAGAACATCGTGCACCTGGTGCTCGCGCGCTTGCCCGACGCACCACCTGGCACCAAGGGCATCTCGCTATTCATCGTGCCGAAGTTCAAGACCGCTCGTGATGGCAGCGTCGGTGAACGCAATACGCTGTCCTGCGGTTCGATCGAACACAAGATGGGCATCAAGGCCTCCGCTACTTGCGTGATGAACTTCGACGGCGCCGAGGGTTATCTGATCGGACAAGCAAATCGCGGCCTGATCGCGATGTTCACGATGATGAATACCGCACGCCTCGCAGTTGGCTTGCAGGGCCTTGGCCTGATTGAACGGGCGTATCAAAACGCGCTGTTCTATGCGCGCGATCGCTTGCAAATGCGGTCGTTGAGCGGTCCAAAACGCCCGGATAAACCGGCTGATCCACTGATCGTGCATCCCGATATTCGGCGCATGCTGCTCACTCAGAAGGCCTTCTTAGAGGCCGGCCGCGCGCTGACCTATCGCGCCATCATGCTGGTCGACGCGTTCGAGCGTGGCACTGATGCCGAAGCGAAAAAGAATGCCGATGACCTGCTCGGTTTCCTGACGCCGATCGTCAAGGCAGTGATGACCGAGCTCGCGGTGGAATGCACCTATCACGCGTTACAGATCTACGGCGGCCACGGCTACATCGCCGAATGGGGCATGGAACAACTGGCGCGCGATGCCCGCATCACCACGATCTACGAAGGCACCACCGGCATTCAGGCGCTCGATCTGCTCGGCCGCAAGACGCTGCAGTCGCAAGGTGCCGGACTCAAGCTGTTCCTGACGGAGATTGCTGACTTATGCGCCGCGAATGCCGGAAATACGGATACCGCCGAGTTCATTCCGGTACTCACTCAGCTCGCGCAGCAGTGGCAGGAGCTGACCCTGCACGTCGGCAAGGCGAGCATGGCGGACCCCGAGGAACTGGGCGCGGCGTCGGTCGACTACCTGTTCTATTCCGGCTATGTCGCGATGGCCTACTTCTCAGCATCGTTGGTCGCACATGCGCGCCCGCACGGCGATGCCTTCCTGAAGAATAAACTCGACACCGCACGCTTTTACTTCACACGCATTCTGCCGCGCGCCAGCGCTCATGCACTCGCGATCCGTGCCGGCGCTGCGACCTTGATGGCGATGGACGAGGAATCGTTCGGATGAGGATCGGCCTGATCGCGCTGCTCGCGCTGCCGGCCGTGGCCGGCAGCGCTGCAAGCTTCGACTGCGTCAAAGCCGCGACCAAAGTGGAGCGACGGATCTGCGCAGATGCCACGTTGTCCGATCTCGACCTGCGCCTGTCGCTGGTCTATCGGCAGGCGTTGGCCATCGCCGAACTCGACGAAGCCGAACCGAAGGCGTCGCAACGTGCGTGGATCAAACGTCGCAATGCCTGCGCCGATAGCACCTGCATCGGTATCGCATATCGCGAACGCATCATCGACCTCGAAGACGCGCTCGGGCAATCGTTGAGTGCCGACACCGTGGCCGGCGAATACGAGCGCAGCGATCCCAAGTTTGACAACGACCGCGTGCCCGCTTCGATCACGGTCAAGGCATTACCAGACGGGCGTGTTCGCATCGACGGTGAAGCCCTGTGGATCGGCAACGCCGACAACGGCAACGTCCACACTGGCACCATCGAAGGCGACCACGAATTGCATGCCGGCGTCGTTGATTACCGTGACGGCAACGAAGAATGGTCCTGCACGCTCACCCTGCGCTTCACCGATGAAGTGCTCGATGTCACCGAACCAGCGATGAACTGTGGTGGCATGAACGTCAGTTTCGGCGGGCATTACGAGAAGCGCTGAACGCACTACCGATGCGCAGAACTCGGCGCTGCTTCGAGTCCATCAGTGGACCTCATCGCGATCAAGCGACGAAGATCGTCTTGATATTCATGAATTCGTGGATGCCGTGACCGGCGAGTTCACGGCCAAAGCCGGAAGACTTGGTGCCGCCGAACGGCAGGCGCACATCGCTGCGCACCAATGCATTCACGAACACGGCACCGGCGGCAATGCCGCGTGCAACGCGTTCACCGCGTTCGCGATCACGCGTCCAGATACTTGCGCCCAAACCGAAGCTGGTGTCATTCGCGACACGCACCGCTTCGGCTTCATCTTTGACCCGCAGAATCGCTGCTGCTGGACCAAATAGTTCTTCGTGATACGCCGGCATCCCCGACGCGACGTGATCAAGAATGGTCGCGGGGTAGGCGGTTGCCAATGCCAGCGGCTCACCGCCGCAACGCAGATGGGCGCCGGCCGCGATACTCGCTTGCACTTGACGATGTATGGCCTCGCGCAGATCGGCGCGCGCCATCGGTGCCAAGGTGGCTGCCTCGCTGCCCGGGTCGCCGACGACAATCTGGCGAGCAAGATTGACGAAACGCTCGGTGAAGGCATCGGCGACGGCGTCGACGACGATGAAACGCTTGGCGGCAATGCAGGTCTGTCCGGCGTTGCCGAAGCGCGATGACAGCGCGATCGGCAATGCTGCATCGAGGTCGGCGTCAGCCAGCACGACAAAGGGGTCACTGCCACCGAGTTCCATCACGCATTTCTTCAAATGCGCGCCAGCGGTTGCCGCAACGGAACGGCCAGCACGTTCGCTGCCGGTCAAGGTCACTGCCTTGATCCGCGCATCGGCGATGACCGCAGCAGTCTGCACATTGTCGATGTGCAGGGTCGCGAACACGCCCTCCGGCACGCCTGCTTCACGCAACACGCGTTCGATCACATCTGCACAACGCGGCACATTGGTTGCATGCTTCAACACCGCGACATTCCCCGCCATCAATGCCGGCGAGAGAAATCGAAAGACCTGCCAGATCGGAAAATTCCACGGCATCACTGCCAACACGCAGCCGATTGGCTCGTAGCTCACGAAGCTGCGCTGCGCATCAGTGGCGACGATGTCGTCGGCGATGTACGAACCGGCGTTCTCCGCGTAGTACTCGCAGCAGCCGGCCGACTTTTCGATCTCGGCCAACGCTTCGCGCCGCAGCTTGCCCATGTCCGAACTGACGACACTTGCAATGGCCTCTTTGGCTGCCCGCAAGGCACGCGCAACCGTGTGCAGCACCGCCGCACGCTCAGTGAGCGTGAGCGCCGACCACGCCGGAAATGCGCGCTCAGCTGCCGCCAACCGCGCTTCAATCGCCGCACCATCCATCATCGTGTAGCGATAGTCGACCTGTCCGGTCCACGGATTCACGATCTCGATGGTCATCGCCTTAACCGCCTTGCTGAAGCGCCAGTTGCATATCGCGTTGGCGTTGCTTTTCTTCGCGCGCCATCAACCACCAGCCGATGAAGGCGGCGACGCTGACAATCGCGATCAGCAAGGTTGCCAGCGCATTGATCTTTGGACTCACACCCATGCGCACTGACGAGAACACCTTCATCGGCAACGTCGTCGACGACGGGCCGGAGACGAAACTCGAGATCACCAGATCGTCCAGCGATAGCGTGAATGCGAGCAACCAGCCGGAGGCCAATGCCGGCGCGATGATCGGCAAGGTAATCAGAAAAAATACTTTGACGCGGTTTGCACCCAAATCCATCGCCGCTTCTTCCAATGACTTATCGAGTTCGCCAAGGCGCGAGGAAATCACCACCGTCACGAAAGCGACGCAGAAGGTGACGTGAGCGATCCAGATGGTCATCACGCCGCGTTCCTGGAACAGGCCGAAGGTATCGCCCATGGCCACGAACAGCAGCAGGATCGACAGACCGGTGATCACTTCGGGCATCACCAGTGGTGCCGTCATCAAGGCCTAGAACAGCGACTTGCCGGGGAACTGACGAAAACGCGTCATCACCATCGCCGCCATCGTGCCGAGCACGACCGAGGCACAAGCAGTCAGGAACGCAATTTCGAGACTGATCTTGGCGGCAGCGATCATCTGCTTGTCGCGAAACAATTCGCCGTACCCCTTCAGCGAAAAGCCCGACCACACCGTCACCAATCGATTCTCGTTGAATGAGTAGATGACCAGAATTAGCATCGGCAAGTACAGGAACGCGAACCCAAACGCCAGGGTCGAGCGCGTGAACCAGGAAGTCTTGGCCGCACTCATGTCAGCCGTCCTTCCAGTTCTTTCGACTGGTAGTGATGGAAGATCATGATCGGCACGATCAACAGGATCAGCATCACGATCGCGACCGCAGAAGCCACCGGCCAGTCGCGGTTGTTGAAGAACTCTTGCCAGAGCACACGGCCGATCATCAGTGTGTCGGCCCCGCCCATCAACTCCGGGATCACGAACTCGCCGACCACCGGGATCATCACCAGCATCGAACCGGCGATGATGCCGGCCTTGGACAACGGCAACGTGACCTTCAGGAACGCCTGCCACGGCCGGCAGCCGAGGTCGTAAGCGGCTTCAAGCAGGCGATTGTCATGCTTCACCAAGTTCGTGTAGAGCGGCAGGATCATGAATGGCAAATATGCGTAAACAATACCGATATAGACCGCGATCGGCGTGTGCAGAATCTGCAGTGGCTCATCGATCACACCGAGCCAGATCAAGAAATTGTTGAGCAGACCGTTGTTCTTGAGAATGCCGATCCAGGCATAGATGCGAATCAGGAACGAGGTCCAAGACGGCAGTACCACCAACATCAACGCGGTATTGCGCGAGGCCGTCGGTAGCCGTGAAATCGCATAGGCAATCGGATAACCGACCAGCAGACAGAAGAACGTCGCGATGACGGCGATCTTCAACGAACTCAAGTAAGCATTGAAGTACAGCGAGTCACGCAGCAGGAACAGATAATTCGCGACATTGACCTTGACGGTCAAGGTGTCGCCAACCCATTCGGTCAGGCTGGTATAGGGCGGCATGGCGATCTGGATGTTCGCGAAGCTGATCTTCAAAGCGATCGCGAACGGCACCGCGAAAAACAGCAGCATCCAGAAATACGGCGGTGCGATTACCGCCCATTTTCCATCCGGCAGGTAGCGTCGCAAGCGCGCGATCATGAGGTCAGCACCACACCGGCGTTGTCGCCCCAGCTCAACCACACCGGATCATTCCAGGTGAATCGCTCGGAGGCCCAGCGTTTCGCATTCATGAAGTGCACGAGCAACTTCTTTCCGGTGACGAGACGCACGTGATAAACCGAATGCGTGCCGAAATAGGCGATGTCTTCGATGATGCCGCGTGCCTTGTTGTGCTCCTGCGCCGGTTCATCCTTCTCGATCTTGATCTTCTCCGGCCGCAATGCATAAGCCACCGACTGTCCTTCGAATCCGGTGACGCCGTGACCGATGTAAATCGGCTGTTCGAGCACATCGCTGCGAATGGTGACGTAGTCCTTCTCGTCATCGACGATCGTGCCTTCGATCAAATTCACCGAGCCGATGAATTGCGCGACGAACTTCGATGAAGGCTGTTCGTAGATCTCGTCCGGCGTGCCGATCTGCCGAATTTTTCCGGCATCCATGATCGCGATGCGCGTTGCCATCGTCATCGCTTCTTCCTGATCGTGCGTCACCATCACGCAAGTCACCCCGAGGCGTTCGATGATGCCCACGAGTTCGAGCTGCATCTGCGAGCGCAGCTTCTTGTCGAGTGCGCCCATCGGTTCGTCGAGCAGCAACAACTTCGGGCTGAGTGCGAGTGAGCGCGCCAATGCAACGCGCTGTTGCTGGCCACCAGACAACTGATGCGGCTTGCGCTTTGCGAACGTGTTCATCTGCACCAGCGTCAACATTTCGTCGACGCGCGCCTTGATGCGGTCTTTGCTGTGGCCGGCCATCTTCAGACCAAAGCCGATGTTCTGCTCCACCGTCATGTGCGGGAATAGCGCATAACTCTGGAACATCATGTTGATCGGGCGGTCGTACGGCGCCAGTTCAACGATGCTGCTGCCATCCAGTTCAATCTTGCCGTAAGTCGGTTTCTCAAACCCAGCGAGGCAACGCAACAGCGTTGACTTGCCACAGCCCGATGCGCCGAGCAAGGCGAAGATCTCGCCCTTCCTGATCGTCAGCGCAACATCATCGACTGCACGAAAACCATCGTATTCCTTGGTCAGATCGTCGATGCGGACATAGTCCTCGCGCAGCGGTTCGGTCTTGGCAGCAGTCGAAGCGGCAACGGATGTAGCGGTGGCGGCCATGCACTCTCCCCAGAAGAAAGAACCCCTCGCCAATCGGGCGAGGGGTTTGATGCTTATTGACCCGTTTTCAGGGTCGTCCAGTGGCGATTGAACGAGCGGTCCACTTCCGGCGGCAGCACCGCCAGCGAGAACAGCTTGCCCATCACTTCTTCGCTCGGATAGACACCCGGATTACTGCGCACCGACTCATCGATCAGCGGCAGCGAGGGCGCGACACCATTGGCGTAGGACAAATAATTGGAATTGCTCGCTGCTACTTCGGGCCGCATCAGATAGTCGATGAATTTGTAGGCATTGTTCGGATGCTTGGCGTCTTTCGGAATCGCCAGCATGTCGAACCAGATCGGTGCGCCTTCCTTCGGAATCGAGTAGGCGATTTCGACGCCCTTGTCGGCCTCTTCGGCACGATCACGGGCCTGGAAGATGTCGCCCGACCAACCTATCGCAACGCAAATATCGCCGTTGGCGAGATCATTGATGTACTGCGACGAATGAAAGTAGGTAATGAACGGACGCAGTTGACCAAGGCGGTCGATCGCTTTCTGTATCACTGCGCTATCGAAGCTGTTCGGCTCTTCGCCGAGATACTTCAAAACTGGCGGAATCATTTCCGACGGCGTATCGAGCAGCGCCACACCACAGGCCGACAGTTTTTTCAGATTTTCCGGCTCGAACACCATCGCCCAACTATCGAGCGGCACACTATCGCCCAATACTTCCTTGACCTTGGCGACGTTGTAGCCAATACCAGTGGTTCCCCACATATACGGCACGCTGTGGGTATTGCCTTCGTCCAACTCGGCGATCGTCGCCATCAACTTGGGATCGAGATTGCCGTAGTTCGAGATCTTCGACTTGTCGATCGGCTGAAATACACCCGCTTTGACCTGACGTGCAAGGAACGACAATGAAGGTACGACGATGTCATAGCCGGTGTTGCCGGTGACCAGCTTGGTCTCGAGAATCTCGTTGCTGTCGAATACGTCGTAGGTGACCTTGATGCCAGTCTCCTTCTCAAAATTCGCAACCGTGTCCTCGGCGATGTAATCGGACCAGTTGTACACGTTCAGAACTTTTTCCTCATCCGCCGCAGCCGCCGGCGTCGGCGACGTCGCGGAACTGTCGGCAGGTTTGTCGCCGCCACCACAACCGGCAAGTACGCCGGCGATCAAGATACCAAGCCAATGCTTTTTCATCTGCGATTCCTCAAGTGGATTGACCGAGACCGGGTCGGTCCGATGATACCGATATGCGCCAAAGTCAGGCCGTCATTGCCGTGCCCAACGCCTGCGCGGTGTGATTTAGTGCCCGCCACGTTTTCTCGAACAATTCGTCGACCTGCGCTCTGCTGATGACCAACGGTGGCGACAACAACATCGCGTCATACGTAGCGCGCAGAATCAGACCTTCTTTCAGCGCAAAGTCACGACAGATTACGCCGACCTTGCCACGCTCGGCAAAATACTTACGCTGCGTTTTGTCCGGCACCAACTCCAGCGCACCGACCAATCCGGCAATCCGCGCTTCGCCGACCAAGGCATGGGTACCAAGCTCGGCCCAGCGTTGCGCAAGATAGGGCGCGATCTCTTTTTTGGCGGTTTCAACGATCTTCTCGTCTTGCAGCAAGCGAATGTTTTCGAGTGCTACGGCCGCACATACCGGATGACCGGAATAGGTATAGCCGTGTGCTAGCTCACCGCCTTTTTCCGCCAGCACCTTGGCGACGCGATCATTGAACATGACCGCACCAATCGGGATGTAGCCGGAACTCAAGCCTTTTGCGATCGGCATGATGTCGGCCTGGAATCCGAAATACTGCTGGCCAAACCATTCGCCGGTGCGGCCAAAGCCGCAGATCACTTCATCCGCGATCAGCAGCACGTCGTACTTGCGACAGATGCGCTCGATCTCGGGCCAATAACTCATCGGCGGGATGTAGACACCGATCGCGCCCATGATCGGTTCGCCAATAAAAGCAGCGACACGCTCCGGCCCGAGCTCCAGGATCTTGGCTTCGAGCCGCCGTGCTGCAACCAATCCGTATTCTTCCGGCGACAAATCACCGCCATCGATGAAGAAGAACGGCTCATCGATGTGGTGAATATCCGGGATCGGCAAGCCACCCTGTTTGTGCATTCCCTTCATGCCACCGAGACTGGCACCGGCAACGGTACTGCCGTGGTAACCGTTGTGACGGCCGATGACGATGTTCTTCCGTGGCTGGTCCTGCACTGCCCAAAAATGCCGGACCATGCGCAGAATGGTGTCGTTCGCTTCCGAACCCGAGTTAGTGAAGAAGGCGTGGTTGAGATCACCCGGCGACAGCTCTGCCAGTTTGGCGGCGAGGCGCACGGTCGGTTCGGTGGTGCACATGAAGAAGCTGTTGTAGTAAGCGAGCGCCTCCATTTGCTTCGCAGCCACTGCACCGAGTTCCTTGCGGCCGTAGCCGACATTCACGCACCACAGACCAGCAAATGCGTCGAGCAGCTTATTGCCTTCGGCATCCCAGACGTAGCAACCCTCGCCTTTGGTCAGGATGCGTGTGCCACGCTTTGCCAAGGCTGCGTTGTCGTTGAACGGATGCAGGTGATAGGCGGCATCGAGTTGCTGCAGTTCGCGGATGTTCGGAAGATTCATGGGCACTCCAAGGGTCAGACGTTGAGCAGCAGGAACTCGCGTTCCCACGAGCTAATGACGCGGAAAAAGGTCTCGTACTCCTTCTGCTTCACCGATATGTAGGCATTGACGAAACGCTTGCCGAGCAAGCCTTCGAGTTCCTCACAGTCACGCAACTGCGCCAACGCCTCTTCGAGCGAGCGCGGCAGTTCGTAGCCAACCCGTTGCGCGCTGCCGGTCAGCGGTTCGGTCGGCAGCAGTTTTTCCTTGATGCCGAGCCAGCCGCAGGCCAGCGTCGCGGCGATGGCCAGATACGGATTCGCATCAGAACCGGCAAACCGGCTTTCGACACGCGTGTTCTCCGGCGTGTCCATCGGCACGCGCAAACCGCAAGTACGGTTGTCGTATCCCCACTGCACATTGATCGGCGCGACTTGTCCGAGCGCGAGACGACGATACGAATTCACATTCGGGCCAAAGAACGCCATCGCCATCGGCACGTACTTCTGCAGACCGCCGAGGTAGTGCATGAACAGTTCGCTGTGCTTGCCCGCCTTGCTTCCGGCAAATACGTTCTTGCGGGTCTTGGCATCGATCATCGACTGATGGATATGCATCGAACTGCCCGGCTCGTTTTCCATTGGCTTGGCCAGGAAGGTCGCGTAAATGCCGTGCCGCAACGCGCATTCGCGCATGGTGCGCTTGAACAGGAAGACCTGGTCGGCACGCGATAGCGGATCGGCATGCTGAAAGTTCACTTCCAACTGTGCCGCGCCGGATTCATGAATCAAGGTATCGACATCGAGTTCCATCGCCTCGGCATAGTCGTACATGTCGTCGAGGATCGGATCGAACTCGTTCACGGCATCGATCGAATACGACTGACGCGCGGTTTCCGGGCGCCCGGAACGGCCAGCAGGCGGAACCAGCGGAAAATCCGGGTCGGTATTCTTTTGCACCAGAAAGAACTCGAGTTCGGGCGCGATCACCGGCTGGATGCCCATCCCTTCATACAAAGCCAGCACGCGTCGCAACACGTTGCGTGGCGCCAGTTCGTGCGGAATCCCTTCCTTGGTGTAGCAGTCGTGGATGACTTGCGCGGTCGGCGCACTCGCCCACGGCACCATGCGCACGGTGTCGGGATCCGGGCGCAGCACCATGTCCGAGTCGGAAGGACTGACGAGCTCGTCGTAGTTGTCCGGGTAGTCACCGGTCACAGTAGTCGCGAAAATGCCTTCGGGCAGACGCGTCCCGTAGTCGTGCGAGAACTTCGCGGCCGGAATGATTTTGCCGCGCGCGTTGCCGGTGATGTCCGGCACCAGGCATTCGACTTCAGTAATGCGGCGGTCCTTGAGCCAACGTTTGAGCGAGCTTTCGCTCTTCTCGGCTTCGGCGGCCTTGCTCGCCTGTTTCGCTTCCGATCGTTTCTTTGCCATGGGATCAGTTCCTCTGTGCGGCACGTTCGCTGCATGCTGCCGCGAAGGCCTGAAAAATACCCAGATAGAACGGATTCTCGCGAACCTTCCACTCTGGGTGCCATTGCACCGCCAGCAGGAATGGATCGGGTGCGTCGAGCCGGATCGCCTCGATCAAGCCATCGCGCGCTCGCGCTTCAACCACACAACCGGGCGCGAGCTGGTTGATACCCCTGCCCGTGCAACGAATTAATCGTCTCGACCTCACGCCCAGCGATACGGCGCAGCAGGCCACCTGATGCAAGATCGATCTCGTGTGCGGGGCCGTACTGCAGATCGAGCGATGCCATCTTGTCTTCGCGGTGATCTGCAAAACCCGGTACGTCGTGCAATTTCTGGTGCAAGCTGCCGCCGAGCGCGACATTGACTTCCTGCAAGCCACGACAAACGGCGAGGACTGGCACCTTCATCGCGATAGCGAGCGGCACGATGCTCAGCGCGTTGGCGTCACGTGCCGGATCGTGAAGGTTACCTTCCCAACTCGGTTCTTCGCTGTAATGGTGCGGCTCGATATTGCTGTACGCGCCGGTCAGCAACAGGCCATCCAGTTCAGTCAGCAGTTCGCGCAGATCCAACTGCGGCGCCAACGATGGAATCAGCAGCGGCAGACAATCGGCACCATCGACGACGGCGCGGATGTACTTCTCGCCGACCGTCTGGGTCGGGTGAGGGCCGATCATCCGGCGGTCGCAAGGAAGACCGACGAGTGGACGCGTACGCATATTGGGCCTTGCGTGAGGAAGTCGAACCCTAGCTGCGCCGTTCAACTTTTTCAACAATTAGCGGGAAATCGGCGTATCAACGGCATTCCTTGTTGAGTATTTTTTACGGCATCGACTTTTCCCGCTAGCATCCGCCGACCTCCACGGCCGGTGCCCTGCGCATGAAACCGAACGAAATGACCGACGAAGACGATGCCACGCTCGACCTCATCGTCGGCTGCGAACAGATCGATCTGATCCTGCCAGACATGAACGGCTTACTGCGCGGCAAGCGCGTGACCCGCGATGCACTCGACAAGGTCTATCAAAACGGGGTCTGTCTGCCGATGTCGCTGATCGGCACCGATGTCACCGGCAACACTGTCGAAGAAACCGGCCTCGGCTACGACATCGGCGACGAAGACCGCATCTGCCGGCCGATCCCTGGCACGCTGCGACCGATTCCCTGGCAGGGAAAGCCGATGGCGCAATGCCTGATTCAGATGGAAGACGGCCAAGGCGGACTGTTCGAAGCAAATCCGCGCGAAGTGCTGAAGCGCGTCGTCGAACGCTACAAGGCCAAGGGACTGACGCCGGTGGTCGCGGTCGAACTGGAGTTCTACCTGCTCGATGCCGAACTGACGATCGAAGGCCGGCCGCAGACGTCGATCAACCCGGCGACCGGGCGTCGCAATATGACGACGCAGGTCTATTCGATGGAAGACCTGAACGACTATCAGGGTTTCACCGATGCAATCAACGACGCCTGCCGCAAGCAGCGCATTCCCGCCGATACCGCGGTCGCCGAATATGCACCGGGCCAGTTCGAAATCAACCTCAAGCATCGCACCGACGCCGTGCAGGCCTGCGATGACGCGGTCATGCTCAAGCGGGCGATCAAGGCGGTCGCATCGAAGCAGAGTCTGCTGGCCAGCTTCATGGCCAAGCCGTTCGCTGACCAAGCGGGTAGCGGCACTCACATCCATGTCAGCGTGCTTGACCGCGACGGCCAGAACATCTTCGCCTGCACGCCAGAGGCGCCCGCCGCGACGCTCAAGCACGCGGTCGCCGGGCTGCAACGCACATCAACCGACTGCATGTTGATGTTCGCGCCACATGCGAACAGCTATCGCCGCTTCGTACTCAATGCCTTCGTGCCGCTGAACGACTGCTGGGGCTTCAACAATCGCACCGTCGCGATGCGCATTCCGCACAGCGACCCGGCCAACATCCGCGTCGAACATCGCATCGCCGGTGCCGACGCGAATCCGTATCTGGTCACGGCTGCGGTACTGGCCGGCATGCTCGATGGGCTGGAGAACGGCGGCGATCCGGGGCCGGCCATCGTCGGCAACGCCTACGAACAAACCGAGATGCGCGAACTGTTCTGGCGCGACACACTGCGCGATTTCATGGACAGCGACATTCGTCGCCACCACTTTCGGCGAGAAATTCCGGCACGTCTTCGGGCAGCAGAAGCTCAAGGAACTGCGCAGCTTCCAGCGCGAAGTGACGACACTCGAAATTGACTGGTACTTGCGACTGGTCTAAGCGGAGCACACGCATGGGAACCATCCGCGACCGCGATGCAGCTCTGGATTCCTGGTACGCGACGACGGCGTTGCCGTGGCCAGCACAGCCACCACTCGCAGGCCGCGAACGCGTCGATGTCGCGATCCTCGGCGGCGGCCTGACCGGTTTATCGGCAGCGCTGGAATTGGCACAACATGGACTGAAGGTCGCGATCCTCGAAGCGCATCGGGTCGGCTGGGGTGCCTCGGGCCGCAGTGGCGGTCAGGGCATCTTCGGCTACGGCTGCGACCAGTCGAAGATCACTGCGCTGGTCGGGCGCGAGGATTCACGCAAGCTGTTCGAGTGGTCGGTCGAAGGCGTCAACCTGCTGCGCGAACGCATCGCCCGTTACCGTATTGACTGCGACTGGCGCGACGGCCATGCGCATGTGCCGATCAAGCCGCGTCAGGTGACCGAATTGCGTGCCTGGCAGCGCGATCTGCAGGAAAACTTCGGCTACGAAACCGAATGGTGGGAGCGCGACCGACAGCGTCAGGAGATCGCCAGTGATCGTTATCTCGGCGCCTTGTTCGACGCGAAGTCCGGCCACCTGCATCCGCTGAACTACACGCTTGGGCTCGGGCATGCGGCACTGGCTGCGGGCGTGCGCATCTTCGAGCAGTCAGCGGTGGTCGAACTGGTGCGCGCGAACAAGCCCGTACTGCGCACCGCCATGGGTGAACTCGAGGCCGATTTCGTCGTGCTCGCCGGCAATGCCTATGTGCAGGGCATCGTGCCCGAACTCGATGCACGGGTGATGCCGGCTGGCACCTACATCGGCGCGAGCGAACCAATCGGCCCCGAACGCATGCAGTCATTGATCCGCAGCGACATCGCGGTCGCCGACATCAACTGGGCGCTGGACTACTTTCGTCCGAGCAGCGATCACCGTCTGCTGTTCGGCGGTCGCGCCAGTTACTCGACGCTGCAACCGCTGAACCTGCGCGCGACCATGATCTCGCGCATGACCCGCGTCTTCCCGCAACTGGCCGATGTAAAGCTCGACCACGTCTGGGGCGGCTATGTCGACATTTCACTCAATCGCGCACCGCACTGGGGCCGCATTGGGCCAAACGTCTACTTCGCGCAGGGGTTCAGCGGTCACGGCGTCGCCGCCACCGGTCTGGCTGGCAGAATCATCGCCGAAGCCATTCGCGGTCAGGCGTCGCGCCTCGATGTTTACGCACGCATTCCGCACTACCCATTCCCCGGCGGCCGCGCCCTGCGCACCCCGCTGCTCGTCGCCGCCATGGCCTGGTACAAGTTGCGCGACGCGCTGTGGTAATCCGCACCGCCCCACGCCGGCCATTGCATTGCCCTGACAGAACGCTCGCATGCGGGTTCTGGTTCGAGGCCGGAAACCACGGACGCAAGGGAATGTCCGGATTTTCTGGTTTTTCCGTTCTTCTCATCGAGACCCATTCGATCGAGGAAACGTCATGCACATTTCGACCCCGCAACTCCGCCGCGCACTGCCCTTGATTTTGGCTGTATCCAGCTTGGCGGCATGGCCGTTGCAGGCGGCACAGTTTTGCGTCAGCACCGGCACGCAATTGGCCAATGCCCTGAACTCCGCAGCGACGAACGATCAGGACGATGCGATTCGAATCGTCAAGACGACCCTGACCGGCACCTCCAATCCGGCCGGAAACCCGCGCTGGAGCTATCGTCCGGGCAGCAACGACCTTGACAACAATCTGACCCTGACGGGTGGCTGGAGCAGCGGCGACAACTGCGCCAGCCAGATCTCGACCGACCCGACCTCGACCGCACTCGACGCCCAGTACAACGGTCAGGCGCTGCAATTCTCGACGACCGCTGCCGACCAGTTGCTGGGCGATGTCGTCGTCGGCAACTTCACGATCACGCGCGGATTCACGTCGGTGTCGTCGGCAGCATCCGGGTTCGACTGGGGCGTCAATGGCGCAAGCAGTTCTTCGTTGCTGGCCGAGAACGTGCTGGTCGTGGCCGGCAACGCCACCGGAATCGCCACTTCGTCGGTGCGCGTCAGTCACGCCGGTTCCGGCCACGCCAAGCTGCGCAACTTCATCGTGTACGGCAACATTGCGCAGGGTTCGGGCGGCGTCGCCATCATCGCCAACGGCAGTGCCTACGCGGTGCTGTCGAACACGACCATCTTCGACAACCAGAGCGCCGCATCGGCGTCGGGCCTACTCGCCCTTGGTATCGTAACGCTCGCGAACAACGCTGTTGCCGACAACACATCGTCTGCAGGCACCAGTTTCCAGATGCGTTCCGACGCCGCCACGCAACTTACCTTGCGCAACAACCATTTCGGAACCAAATCGCTGGTTGGCGGTGCCTTTTCGGAAATCGGCACAACCACGGGCGACGCGCAGTGGACGCAGACCGGGTCGGTCATGGTTCCGAACACTATCTCGCCACTGCGCGACAGCGGCGTGAATAACCCCACCGGTGGCTTGGCCAGCACCGATTTTCAAGGCGACGCGCGCATCGTCAATGTCACGGTTGATCGCGGCGCGGTCGAAGCGGCTGCGATTCCGCACATCGGTCCGACGATTTCGGCGATCGCACCGACGCCGGGCACCGGCGAATTCATGCCTGACGGATTGGTCGATACCACCGTGACCCGAAGCATTACCTTTGCTTCGACCGGCGGCACCGGTGCCGGCACCACCAGCTTGAACTGCGTGGACAACAATGTCGCCGCGACCTTGTCGGCTTCGGCCAACCAGACCATTGCCGTCGGTGCGGCCGTCACTCCGGTCGTCGTGACCATGACCTACGCGCCGGTCGGGTACAACCTGGGCGTCACCTGCACCGCCAATACGAATGGCAATGTGTGCAGCTTCCAGTATGCGTTCTTCATGCCCAACGCGAGCCCCGCTCGGTCCGCTGGTGCAGGCCGTAGCGCCACAAGTGGGCAGCACCACCCAACTCGACGGTTCAAACGTCGGCCAGACGGTGTCGCAATTGCTCACGTTCACTGCCGAAGGTGGTGCAGTGAACGGCGAAGCGAACTTGACCTGCGCGCCGTTGTCCGGCGCGATTGCGGTCACCGGCAATGCCAGTCAGACGGTCGTCTTTGGTGGCACCGTATTGCCGGTGGAAGTTTCGATGCAGGCGACCGGGCAGGCGCAGTCTGCCAGCGTTCGTTGTGTTGTCACTCGCGTCGGTTCGTCGCCGTTGAACCTGGACTATTTCTTCACCATGAGTTCGCAAGACGCGATCTTCGGCAACGGGTTCGACTCTTGAAAATCCGCAGGCGTCGGTGAATCGTCTGATCGGCGAACTCGTGATGAACTGGATGCAGCAACCCGCGTCGAGGCAACGCGCTAGCATCAGGCCCATTCGGCCGGCACATTCGATGGCATCCCGAACGAGTGAACAAACCGCATGCGTATTCTGATTCCTCTGCATCATCTTGCATCTTGGGCTGGCGGCTTGGATTTGACCCGGACCATCGTCGACGCGCTCCGACACAGCCGCATCAATGGCGATCTGGACTTGGTGTTTGCGCAGTCGACGGGTGACCAAACGGATACGCCAAGCCAAGCCGAACTGCGTGCGTCAACCGAGCACATGACGCAAGGCTTCAAGACCATCGCCTGCACTGCCGATGGGCGCGCACTGATGCGCGCTGCCATCGACAGCGATGCGCAGGTGATCTTCCCGACCATGGTGCCGATTCGCGGCAGTCATGTCCGCAAAGTCGGCTACATCTACGACTTCCAGCATATCGATCTGCCGGACTTGTTCACCGCCGAGGAAGCGGAAGGACGTTCCATCGTTTTTTCTGAACTCGCCGAGCGTTCCGACGCGATGTTTTGTACCTCGGAATTCGTCGCCGACGGCATGGTGCAGTTGCTCGATGTGCCGCGACACCACATTCTGGTCTTGCCGTTCATGGCGCACGCGGATGCGGCCTGGTTCGAGACCGATATCGCCGATGCACAGCGCAAATACGGACTGCCCGACCGGTACCTGATCATCTGCAACCATTTCTGGGTTCACAAGGATCACAGCACGGCGCTGAGGGCATTTGCGACGCTCGTCGAATCAGGCGAGTACCCCGACCTACACCTGGTGATGACCGGCGACACTGACGACTTCCGCGACACCGGACACTTCGCCCGCCTGCAGGTAATGATGCAGGATCTCGGCATCGCCGACCGCTGTCATGTACTCGGCCTGATTCCCAAGCTCGATCAGATCGCCTTGCTGCGCGGCGCGACTGCGATGCTGCAACCGACTCGTTACGAAGGCAGCCCCGGTGGCATGTCTACATTCCAGGCGACCGCACTCGGCGTCCCGGCACTGCTGTCGGATATCGCGGTGAATCGTGAAGCGCAAGCGTGCACGATCCAGCATTTCCGCACCGGAGACGCCGACGATCTTGCCCGCCTATTGCACGCCACGCTGCGCGATCCACCGCACCGACCGCTACGCGATCAGCTACACCACGAACTGCGGCAAGGGCTGTCCATCGCCGGCGACCGCATCGCGCACTTCCTGACGCAACTGGCCAGATCATAAGCCGCATCGAGGCGATCGATGGCTCATGCCTCAAGATTGATCCAGGTCGCCTTGACCTCGGTGTACTTCTCGAACGCATGCAGTGATTTGTCGCGGCCGTTGCCGCTCTGCTTGTAACCGCCGAACGGCGCGGTCATGTCGCCGCCGTCCCAATAGTTGACCCAGACGCTGCCGGCGCGCAGCTTCCGCGCCACGCGATGCGCGCGCGTGATGTCACGCGTCCAGACACCGGCGGCGAGGCCGAAGTCGCTGTCGTTGGCGTAACGCAGTGCCTGTGCTTCATCGTCGAAGGCGATGATGCTGAGCACCGGGCCGAAAATTTCCTCGCGCGAAATCGTGTGCTCGTGCGCGACGCCATCGAAAATCGTCGGCTCGATGTAGCAGCCGCCAGCGACCGGGTGCACACGCTGCCCACCGAGCGCGACGCGCGCACCTTCGGCTTGGCCCTTGTCGATGTACGTCAGCACTCTCCGGGTTTGCTCCTCATCGACCATCGCGCCAGTTGCCGCCTTCGGATCAAGCGGATGACGCGGCTGATAGTTGCGTCCGGCTTCGACCACCATGGCAACGAACTCATCCTTGATCGAACGCTCGACCAGCAAGCGCGATGCGGCAGTGCAGACTTCGCCCTGATTGAAGAAAATTCCGCTGGCGGCGGCATCGGCGGCGCGTCGCAGATCCGGCGCATCGGCAAAAACCAGATTCGGACTCTTGCCACCACATTCCATGTAGGCACGTTTCATGTTGGAGCGACCGGCGCAGGTCAGCAGATGGCGACCGACCGCCGTCGACCCAGTGAACACGAGCCCATCGACGTCCATATGCAGCGCCATTGGTTCGCCGCATTCTCGACCGTAACCGGGCAGCACGTTCAGCACGCCCGCAGGAATACCCGCTTCGATCGCCAGTTCGGCCAAGCGCAGTGCCGTCAGCGGCGATTTTTCACTCGGCTTCAGGATCACCGAGTTGCCGGTAGCCAACGCTGGCGCGATCTTCCAGGTCGCCATCAACATCGGAAAATTCCACGGCACGATCGCACCGATCACACCCAGCGGTTCGCGTGTGATGAGACCCAGCTCATCGTTGCCGGTAGCCGCGACTTCGCCATAGACCTTGTCGATGGCTTCGCCGGTCCAGCTCATGCAGCGCACACTCGCAGCGACATCGACATTGAGCGCATCCATGACCGGCTTGCCCATGTCCAGCGATTCGAGCAAGGCCAGTTCCTCGCGATGCTGGTCGATCAGTTGCGCAAACTTCACCAACACCTTCTTGCGGTGCGTCGGCCGCGTCTCGCTCCAGGCCCCGGACGCAAACACCCGCCGCGCAACCTGCACGGCACGTTCGACATCTGCCGCCTCACAACGCGCGACCTTGGCCAATACCGCGCCGTCAATCGGACTCAATGCGTCGAACGTGGCACCACTGAGCGCATCGACGGACTGGCCATCGATGAAGGCCTGATGCGGAAAGCGCAACGCGGCTGCCTTGGCCTGCCAATCGGATTGGGTCGGGAGATTCATGCAGAGGTGTCCTCAATGTCGTTAGAACGTCGGTGGCGTGCTGGCGCTGACGATAATCACGTCTGCCGATCCAACATTGCGGAAGCGATGCGGCCGCTGGCAATCAAAGTAATAGGCTTCGCCAGCGCCGAGCACACGTACGTTGTCGCCAACGGTGATCTCGACTTGCCCGTGCAGGACCACACCGCCTTCCTCGCCTTCGTGGGTAATCATGGTGTCGCCGGTATCACTGGTCGGCGGCATCACCTCACGCAAGATCGTCATTTGGCGATTAACGCGGCGCTGTCCGACCAGAAAATAATGGATGCCATTGGTGCCGAGATCAGGCATCTCGTCCGGCTGGTAGAACGGGCTGTCGGGGCCACTCACTTCGAAGTCGGCGGTGAAGAACTCGGCCAGCGACATCGGGATGCCGTCCAGCACCTTTTTCAGTGAACTCACCGATGGACTGACCTTGTTCTGTTCGATCAGCGAGATCGTGCTGTTGGTCACGCCAACCCGTTTCGCGAGTTCACGCTGACTCAAGCCTTTCGCCTTGCGTACTGCCTGCAGTCGCAGCCCGATATCCACGCCGACGCCTCCATGATGCGAAATGTTGAACAGTGCAAGCCACGAGCGTCCAACATTGGCGCGCCGTTGTAAAGTTTATTTGACACTGCTAGCTTCTCGCGACTTTCACGGAGTATCCCGATGAGCAGCGATCTCGCCCCCTTCCACAGCCACTACGCAGACCAAGCGACGCGTTCCCCGGAGCAAATGGATGCGTTCTGGATGCCGTTCTCGGCCAACCGCCAATTCAAAGCCAAGCCGCGCCTGCTGGCATCGGCGAAGGGCATGTTCTACACCTCGGTGGATGGCCGCCAAATCCTCGATGGCACCGGTGGACTCTGGTGTTGCAATGCCGGCCATGGCCGCGACCGCATTGTTGCGGCGGTCCAACAACAAATTGCCACGATGGATTTCGCCCCGACCTTCCAGATCGGCCACCCGCTGCCGTTCAAGGTCGCGGAACGTCTGGCAGCAATTGCACCGACGGGCATGAACCATGTGTTCTTCACGAACTCGGGATCGGAGTCGGTGGACACTGCACTCAAGATCGCGATCGCGTATCACCGCGTGCGTGGCGAAGGTCAACGCACCCGCATCATCGGCCGCGAGAAGGGTTATCACGGCGTCGGATTTGGCGGTATTTCGGTCGGCGGACTGGCCAATAACCGCAAATTCTTCGGCCCACTGCTGCCGGGCGTCGACCATATGCGCCACACCCTCGACATCGGCCGCAATGCGTTCAGCAAGGGCCTGCCTGCGCATGGCATCGAACTGGCGGAAGATCTGGAAAGACTGGTGGCACTGCATGATGCAAGCACGATTGCGGCGGTCATCGTCGAACCGATCGCCGGATCGGCCGGCGTCGTGCTGCCCGCGGACGGATATCTGAAGCGTCTACGCGAAATCTGTGACAAGCACGGCATCCTGCTGATCTTCGACGAAGTCATCACGGGTTTCGGACGCGTCGGCAAAGCGTTCGCGGCACAGCGTTTCGGCGTCACACCGGATCTCATCACCTGTGCCAAGGGTCTGTCGAACGGCGCGGTGCCGATGGGCGCAGTGATTACTGCCGACAAGGTGCACGAGGCCTTCATGACCGGCCCCGAAGGCGCGATCGAACTCTTCCATGGCTACACCTATTCGGGCCATCCTCTGGCCTGTGCGGCGGCACTTGCGACGATCGATATCTACGCCGAAGAAAACCTGTTCGAGAAGGCGATCGAATTGGAAGGCTATTGGCAGGACGCGATCCACTCGCTCAAGGGGCTGCCGAATGTGATCGATATTCGCAACTTCGGCCTGATCGGAGCGATCGAACTGGCGCCGCGCGAAGGCAAGATCGGTGCCCGCGCTTACGACATCTTCACGACCTGCTTCCATGACAAGGACTTGCTGATCCGCACGACCGGCGACGTGATCGCCCTGTCGCCACCACTGATCCTCGAGAAGTCGCACATCGATAGGATTTTCTCGACGCTCGCAGATACGATTCGCGCCACTGCGTAAGGCGCAGCCGCATTCACGTTTTCGTTCATCGCCCCGGGAGGGCAGTCATGCTGATCGGCGTACCCAAGGAAATCAAGAATCACGAATACCGCATCGGACTCACGCCGGCAGGCGCGCGTGAGTTGACGCACCACGGCCACCAGGTGATGGTGCAGCGTGACGGCGGCAAATCGATCGGCCTGACCAACGAGATGTACGAGAAGGCCGGGGCCAGAATCGTCGACACGCCGGAAGAAATTTTTGCCCGCGCCGACATGATCATCAAGGTCAAGGAGCCGCAGCCGGTCGAGTGCCAGATGCTGCGGCCTGGCCAGTTGCTGTACACCTATCTGCACCTGGCGCCCGACCCGGACCAAACGGCGGCGCTGGTCAAGTCGGGCTGCACCGCGATTGCCTATGAAACCGTGACCGACCGCAAAGGTGGCCTGCCACTGCTGGCACCCATGTCGGAAGTCGCGGGTCGCATGTCGATTCAGGCTGGCGCCCATGCACTCGAAAAAGCACAAGGCGGTTCTGGCGTCCTGCTCGGCGGCGTGCCCGGCGTGAAGCCTGCGGAAGTGTTGGTGATCGGCGGCGGTGTCGTCGGCATCAATGCTGCGCGCATGGCCATGGGCCTGAACGCGCGCGTGACCATGCTCGATCGTTCGCTCGACCGCCTGAAGTATCTCGACGAACTCTATGGCGACAAGATCACCACGCTGTACTCAACCATCGATACGATTGAAGAACTGCTGCCGATGACCGACCTGGTGATCGGCGCGGTGCTGATTCCCGGCGCTGCAGCACCGAAGCTGGTGTCGAAGAAACATCTTTCGCTGATGCGGCCCGGTTCGGTGTTGGTCGATGTCGCCATCGACCAGGGTGGCTGCTTTGAAACCTCGAAGGCGACCACGCACCAGCATCCGACCTATGAAGTGGACGGCATCATCCACTACTGCGTCGCGAATATGCCGGGCGGCGTTGCTCGCACCTCGACCTTCGCGCTAACCAATGCAACGCTGCCGTTCGCGGTGCAACTTGCGAACAAGGGCAAGCAGGCAATGCTCGATGACGCGCATCTGCTGAATGGTCTGAATGTGCACGCCGGCAAGGTCACCTACGAAGCGGTCGCGAAGGATCTCGGCTACGACTACGTGCCGGCGGCCGATGCACTGAAGTCCTGAGCGACAAGATCGGCGCGGGAGTCACGGATGAGCGGCAACGACAAATCGCATTTCCCCTCCCGCACCGACCTCGCGTTCACGCGCGAATCGCCCTACGGCACGCAGGCTGAACCCACCTACTCCGGCGCACTCAGCTTCCTGCGCCGGAAGTACACGAAAGCGCTTGTCGGAGCCGATGTCGCGGTGTTCGGCATTCCGTTCGACACCGCAACCACGAATCGACCGGGCACGCGCTTTGGCCCACGCGCGATCCGTCAGGCCTCGGCGTCGCTGGCCTGGTGCCGACCCTACGCATGGGATTTTGATCCACTCGATCGCCTGCACGTCATCGACTACGGCGACCTGTACTTCGACCATGGTCGCCCGGAACACGTCCCCGATGCGATTCGAGCGCAGATCGCAACGTTGCTCGATGCAAACGTGCTGCCACTCGCACTCGGCGGCGATCATTTCGTCAGCTATCCGATCCTGCAGGCGCTGGCGACGAAACACGGCCCGCTGTCGCTGATTCATTTCGACGCGCACAGCGATACCTGGAACGACGAAGACGGCCGCATCGACCACGGCACCATGTTTTTCCACGCCGCGAAACAAGGCATCGTCGATCCTTCTCGCTCGATCCAACTCGGCCTGCGCACCTTCAACGCCGAGACCCATGGCTTCGATGTGCGCGATGCGAACTGGATGCATGCACAAGGCATCGCCGCGACCATTGCCGCCATCCGTGAACGTGTCGGCACGAACCGCTGCTACGTCAGCTTCGACATCGACTTTCTCGATCCCGCCTACGCCCCCGGCACCGGCACGCCGGTCGTCGGCGGTTTCAGCACGCAGGACGCGCTGCGCCTGATCCGCGGCCTCGCCGGCCTGCAGGTGATCGGCGCGGATGTCGTCGAAGTCAGCCCACCCTACGATCACGCCGACATCACCGCACTCGCCGGCGCCAGCATCGCCCACGAACTACTCGCCGTGATCGCATCGCAGTTTCCGGATCGCGTGGCGCGCTAGCCGCATCCAGTCTGGATCACCACTCGGTGCGTCCCGGAATCAGGCCGTGCAGTTCGGCGTCGGTGAGATTACGCCATTGGCCAATCTTGAGCGCGCCGAGTTTGACGTTGTCGATACGCACGCGGCGCAGTTGCTTGACGCGATAGCCGAAGGCGGCAGCCATCAAGCGGATCTGGCGATTCAAGCCCTGAGTCAACACGATGCGGAAACCGAAGCGCGCGATGCGTGCAGTTTTGCAGGGTTTCGTCGTCTGCTCGTGCAGGCGCACACCCTTGGCCATGCCGCGCAGGAATTCGGGTGTGACCTCATTGTTCACGCCGACCAGATATTCCTTCTCGTGGCCGTTTTCATGACGCAGGATCTCGTTGACGATATCGCCGTTGCTGGTGAGCAGGATCAATCCTTCGGAATCCTTGTCGAGCCGGCCGATCGGGAAGATGCGCTTTTCGTGGCCGACGAAGTCGACGATATTGCCGCTCACCGACGTATCAGTCGTGCAGGTGATGCCGACCGGCTTGTTGAGCGCGATGTAGACATGTTTGCGACCGGCCTTCGCGACCCGCGCACGCAAGCCTTGACCGTCGACACGCACATCGTCGCCTTCGGCGTACATCGTCCCGACTGCCGCCGGCACGCCATTCACGGTGACGCGACGTTCGGCCAGCAGCTTGTCCGCTTCGCGACGAGAACAGAAGCCAGTGTCGGCGATGTGTTTGCTGATGCGCATGACGGGGTTTCAATCGAAAACGGGGCGCGATGCTGGCACATCGGCAGCGAGCCGTCACACCGACGCGGCAACGACGCGACACGCCGAAGCCGATCATGGCGTCGGAGGCGGTGACGCTGGCGCGTTGTTTCGGCATCATCCACGTCCATTCACCCGAGGAGATTGCCCATGTCCGCTGCCCTCAGCAAAGCCACGCCCGTGTTGTTCGTCGAGCGCATTGAGCATTCGCTACCGTTCTTCGAAGCCATTGGGCTTGCCAAGGTGATGGACGTGCCACATGGCGACCATCTCGGATTCTGCATTCTCAGCGACGGCAAGCTCGAACTGATGTTGCAGTCGTTCGATTCGCTGGCCGCGGACATGCCGCAACTGGCCGACGCAGCGCGCGGCAAGAGCTTTCTGTTCGTCGAAGTGCCGGATCTCGCCGCCGTCGAAGCCGCACTCGCCAGCCACACCCTCTTCCTGCCGCGCCGCACCACGTTCTACGGTGCCGATGAAACCGGCTTCATCGAACCGGGCGGGCACTACGTGACCTTTGCGCAATTCGCCAAGGACGCTTGAGGATCAGCGATCAAGGTCATCGTCTTCCTGCGGCGCAGGCCTATCGGCCACTTGCAGTCACGGCTGCGGCGACGCGCCATCCCGTTCGGCCAACCAGGCTTCGATCAGCTCAGGCTCGAAACCGCTGCCACCATGCTGGCGTGCCTGTGCAAGCGACGCTCGCGCACGAGTCAACGCGACCTCGTGCTGGCCCAACGCCCATTCAATGCGCGCCAGAAGGAATTCTGTGGCGCCACGCTCGTCCGGCTCGTCCTGTCGCTTATCGTAAGCGGCCAGTGCCGTGCGCGCATTCGTTTCCGCCTGCTGCAATTGGCCCGCGGACAACTGGTAGCGAGCCAACATCATCGTCGCCAGCGTTACGTCATGGTGTTCGTCACCATGCACGGTCTGGTACATCCGCCGCGCCGCTTCGACATCGCGTATCGCATCGGGCACGCGCCCCAGCGCAGATTCTGCCGTGGCGATATTCATCAGCGATTGCGCCACGTCCGCGTGCGGCTCACCGAGTGCACGCCGGCGTGCCATAAATACCTCTTGATGCATTGCCAAGCCTCCTGCGGGATCACCGCTATCGGTGAGCAGACCAGCGAGATTGTTCTGCACGACCAGCGTCTAACGGTGCTCCGGACCCAAGCGATCGCCGAGGATTGTCAATGCCTCGCGATACAAGGCCTGCGCTTGATCGTATTGCCGTATTTCCTTCAAGGTCACTCCAAGATTGAAGGCCGCGTAACCGGTGCGCACGTGCATGTTGCCGTAGATGCGACGAGTCGATTCCAATACATCACGGCGCATCTGCAACGCGGCATCATTGTCGCCGCGCATTCCGGCCAACATCGCCAGCGTCCCCTTGGTATTCAGATGTGCGGGATGATCCGGAGGCCAGAGGCGCTTCTTCAATTCGGCCGTGGCGCTGCATGTGCGCATGGCAGCCTCGGTTTCGTAGGTGTCGGCCAGGGCACCACATTGAGTCTGCCCACTGCCGGCCAATCGCTCCAATAGCGGCCGACGGGTTTCGTCGATATCGCCCCGGGCCGCCGCCGAAAGATCGGGCGCCGCCAAGGCATCGAGCAATAGCCGCTTGCTGCGCTCGTGAAGCGCGGTTGCGGCCGCAGTGTCCAGACGCTCGGCAGCGATCACCGCTTGTTGCGACAGTGCGTCGACTTGCAACAGCACATCGGCAGATATCGCCGCATCACGCTCGACCTCGACCAGCGTGGCCAGCGCTTCCTTGCCGCTGCCGTTACGCACCAAGGCCAGCGCCAACGCAAATTTTACTTGTGCGCGTTCATCAATGGACACCTCGCGTGCGTCTGCGGCAGCGAGTGCGCCGACGGCACGTTGTGCCAGTACCAGTGCGTGCTCGGCGTCGCCGAGTTCAGCGTGGATCAGGGCCAACTGGCGATAGAGGTAGGCGCGCGTATCGGGATAGCTCGTCAGCCGACGATCGAGTTCAGCTTCACCCTGAACCAAGGCATCGCGAACAGTGATCTGCAGTCCCTTGGCCTTGGCAGGATCCGCATTGCGCAGCAGGTCGACGAGCAACTGCGCGACCTGCTCGGACTTGTCGCGCTCGTTCGCTGCGAGGTCGCGCTGGTGTCGTGTTTCCTGCAACTGCTGTCGCAACAGCAGGGTGGCGGCACTTAGAACCATCAAAACAATCAACACCGAGGCGACCAGATAGCGATGCCGCGCGACGAACTTGCCGAGCACATAGCGCGCGTTGCCGGCACGCGCAGACACCGGACGACCGTCGAGGAATGCTTCGAGGTCGTCGGCGAGTTCTGCCGCACCTCGATATCGGCTACCGGGTCGCTTGCGCAGGCATTTCAGCAGGATCGCATCGAGATCTCCGCGCAAGTGCACGCGCGGCGTACTGGCTGACCCGCTGGCTGCGTCGGCGAGAACGACCTTGCTCGGCCGGATCGGATCGGTGTCGCAAATCGCACGCAGTTGATCTGGTGCCGTCGATGCTGGGCCATAAGGCGATTTACCGGTCAACATCTCATACAAAATCACGCCGAGTGCATAGACGTCGGTCGCGGTCGTGATCGTCTCGCCGCGCACCTGTTCAGGCGCTGCATAGCGCGGCGTCATCAGTTGCAGCCCGGTGCCGGTCGCGGACTCGGCATCACCGCTATCGTCGAGGAGTTTGGCGATGCCGAAATCGAGCAGCTTCGGTGCACCATAAGTATCCACGAGAATGTTGGCGGGCTTGAGATCGCGATGCACGACCAAGCGCTGATGTGCGGCCTGCACTGCCCGGCAGATCGCCACGAACAAGCGCAACAATTCTT
Organism: Rhodanobacteraceae bacterium; assembly: GCA_016708465.1. GTDB lineage: Bacteria > Pseudomonadota > Gammaproteobacteria > Xanthomonadales > Ahniellaceae > JADKHK01. Next base: position 201,454 of record JADJFT010000004.1, on the reverse strand, counting down.
TCAACTTCGGGCGACGAGATTTGTACCAGGCATCCAGGCGCTCGCCTTCGACATACTCCATCGCCAGAAACGGCGTGCCGTCGGTGAGCGTGCCGCCGTCAAGCAAGCGCGCAATATGCGGGTGATCGAGACTCGCGAGGATGTGCCGCTCGACACGAAATCGTGCGTGTCGATCGGGATCACGCAGGGCGTCGTAGCTGAGCAGCTTCAGTGCAACCTTCTGCTGCACATCGCCCACTGTGCGCTCGGCCAGCCAGACCACACCCATGCCGCCGCGCCCGAGTTCGCGCACCGCGACGTAGTCGGGCGGCAGTCGCGGTACTTCGAATCCTGAATTCAGCCGACCGTGCGCCATGTCGGATGTCTTGTCATCCGCCAGCAGGGCTTCGACATCGCGTCGCAATTCGGCATCTTCGCCACAGGATTCGGCCAGAAAATCGGCGCGGCCACGCGGATCGCGTTGCATGGCGTCCATGAAGATCGACTTGATCCGGCGATACCGTTCGGCGATTTCGCTCATGCCGACAGCTCCTTCTTCAACCAGGCTTTGGCATGTTGCCATTCGCGATAGGTCGATGACGGGTGCTGTCCGAGTACGGCCGCTGTCTCCTCGATCGACAGGCCGGCGAAGTAGCGCAACTCAACAATGCGTGCTGCCTGCGGATCGAGTTCATCGAGGAGCGCCAGGGCGGCATCGAGTGCGATCAGTTCGGCACTGTCGTCGACGGCCACACCCGCTGCTGCTTCGAGCGCTTCCAGCGTCTGTCCGCCGCCGCGTTTGTCGGCCTGATGTCGGCGGGCGTGGTCGACCAGAACCTGGCGCATGGCGCGCGCCGCAGCACCGAAGAAGTGCGCGCGGCTCTGAAAATCCGACTCGGCACCGATGAGCTTGATCATCGCCTCGTTGACCAGCGCCGTGGGCTGCAGCGTTCGTACCGGCGCACCGCCCGAGAGAATCCCGGCGGCCATTTGCCGCAGCTCGCGATAGACCTGATTGAACAATCGCTCGGCCGCGGCACGGTCGCCGCCATGCCAGGCCACCAGCCAGCCGGTCAGATCTGCATCGTTCCGCTCGTCCTGTACCACGGCTGCCTCCACATCGAATCCTTCCGTCCGGATTCTGCGCCTTGCGTCACCGCGTTGGAAGTCACCGAAAAAAAATCGGTTCCTTTGCGTATGTCTGATCAAGCCCAGGGGAAAACCATGCACACTTCATCGCGACGCGCCGCCTGCGCGGCCATCATGATCCTGATTTCAGGCGCTGCCGATGCGGCCACTTACACGGTGACCTCGGCGGCCGACGCCGGCGCCAACACCCTGCGCTGGGCGATCCAGCAAGCGAATACGAACGCGAATTCCGACATCATCACGTTCAACGTCGGTGGCGGCGGCGCGCGCAACATCGCGCTGTCGACGCCGCTGCCGGCGATCACCTCACCGGTGACGATCGACGCCACTACCCAGCCCGGCTACGCGGGCACGCCGCTGATCCAGCTCGATGGCCTCAACGCCGGCGCCGGTGCGATCGGCCTCCAGCTGTCCAGTTCTGCGAGCACGCTGCGTGGATTCGCGGTCATGCGATTCAATGGCGGCGGTATCCGCATCGACGGCGCAAGTGGTGGCAACACCGTCGCCGCCTGCCATGTCGGACTGAACAACGGCGGTGCCGCAGCTGGTAACAGTGGCACCGGCGTGTTCATTGCCGGCAGCCCGAACAACATGATCGGCCCCGGCAACACGATCTCGGGCAATGGCGTGGACGGCGTGCGCATCGACGCAGCGGCCGCCACTGGCAACGTCGTTCAAGGCAACCGCATTGGCACCAACCCGGGCGGCGACGCGGCGATCGCGAACGGCTTCAACGGCGTGGTGATCACCGCGGCGAACAGCAATCGTATCGGCGGCACCACCGGCACCGAACTCAACGTCATTTCCGGCAATAGCAAGAACGGCATCGGCATCGGCGGCGGTGCCAGCAGCAACGTCATCGAGCGCAACTACATCGGCCTCGCCGCCGATGGCGCCAGCGCACTTGGCAACGGCGAAGACGGAGTGTTGGTCAGCGACTCGCCATCGAACAAGATTGGCGGCGATGTCGCCGGCACCTACAACATCATCTCGGCGAACGGATGGCACGGTGTCGAACTGCGCGGTGACGGCGCCGGCGCAAACGTTGTCCAGCGCAGCATCCTCGGATCCGATCTGTTCGGCACGCTCGACCGTGGCAATGGGCGCGCCGGCGTCTACCTGACATCGACCATCGGTGGAGGCGGAGCCAATGGAAACAGCATCGGTGGTGGCGCTTGGGGCGCTGGCGGCAACCTGATTTCGGGCAACGGCTGGGCAGGCGTGCACATCGAACGCGCGTACGCGACCGTCATCCGTGGCAATCGTATTGGTACCGACGTCAACGGCGTCACGGCACTCCCGAACCAGTCGGGGGGAATCGACATCAACGTCGGTGGCGAGAGCATCATCGGCACCACGACCGCCGGCAATCTGATCTCGGGTAATGCCTCGACCGGTATCGACATCCTGACCGACAGCGTGGTCCAGATCGTGGGCAACCGTGTCGGGACGACCGCCGATGGCAGCGCCGCACTCGCCAATAGCGGCCGTGGCATCTGGCTGCGCGATAGCTGGGCTGGCGGCATGATCGGGGGTGCCGACCATGATCCGTGGACCTGCAACCGCGCATGCAACCTGATTTCCGGCAATACCGGCTACGGCCTGCAAATTGGTACGGTCAACTATTTAAGTCACGAAATTCGCGGCAACTTCATCGGCACCAACCTCGCTGGAAATGCCGCGCTACCCAACATGGGCGGGATTTACATCCAGACCGACGCCAACGTCGGCGGCGCTGGTAGCGGCGACGGTAATCTGATCTCCGGCAATATCGGACACGGCGTGCAGGCCGCTGGTGGCCTGCTTTCGGTGCAGGCCAATCGCATCGGCACGACCGCGACCGGGATGGCCGCGCTTGGCAACCAGGGTGATGGCATCCGCATCGGCCCGAATCGCGCCAGCATTTACATCGGTGGCGTCGGCGCTGGCAATGTCATCGCAGGAAACACCGGCCACGGCATCCAGTCGATCGAAGACGACCCGTTCATGTCGGCGAATCAGGAGGTGCAGGCCAACTACATCGGGCTCGGGGCCGACGGCATCACCTGCATCGGCAATGCCGGCGACGGCATCCGCTTCGGTGCCGGCGCCCGCTCTATCGATGTGGGCGGCACCAGCGCCGGCATGGGTAATCGCATCGGTTGCAATGGCGGCGACGGCATAGTGCTGCTGGGCAGCGCCGCACGCTACATGTTGCTCGGCAATCTTTTCCGCGACAACGGCGAAATGGCGATCGATATCGACGATGACGGGGTCACCGCAAATGATCCCGACGATAACGATATCTGGCGCACGAACTTCCCGACGCTTGCGAGCGCTGTCAACACGGCGGGCGTAACCCGCATCAGCGGGTCGCTTGCGGCAGCAGCAGCCACCAACTACCGAATCGAATTCTTCGACAACAGCACCTGTGACGGCAGCGGCCATGGCGAAGGCCAATCCCTTATCGGAAACGCCAGCCACAGCACCGATGCCAGTGGCAACACGGCCTTCAGTATCGATGTCGCGGCACTCGCAGCCGGGCGCAAGATCACCGCAACGGCGACGTCGGTAGAGGGCACCGAGCCCTCCATCTCCTACAGCACCTCCGAATTCTCCGCCTGCGTCACGGTGGTCACGCCGCCGCCAGCCCCGACCGCAAGCAACAACGGTCCGATCTGCAACGGCCAGAACCTGCAACTCAACGCCAGCACCATCAGCGGCGTGAGTTACGCCTGGACCGGACCCAACGGGTTTGCGTCCACTCAGCAGAATCCCAGCATCACCGGTGCGACGACAGCGGCCACTGGCCTCTACAGCGTCACCGCCACGATCGGCGGCAGCACCGGTGCAGCCGGCACCACAACCGCGACTGTGAATGCCTGCCAGATCTCGATCAACGATCCGGCGGCTGTCAGCGAAGGCACCGGCAGCAACTCGACTGCCAGCTTCGTCGTCAGCCTCAACCATGCCAGCAAACTGCCGATCACGCTGAATTGGCTATCGGTGAACGGGACCGCCAGTTCACCGGCGGACTACACGCATGGCGGCGGCACCTTGACCATTCCAGCAAACGCCACCAGCGCGTCGATCACTCGTCCGGTGATCGGCGACGCACTCGACGAAGACAACGAGAATTTTCACATCGACTTGTCGAACGCCAGCGCCGGCAGCATCAGCGATGCGCGCGGCACCATCGTGATCAACGACGACGATGCCGCACCGACACTCTCGTTCGACGCCGGCGGCTGCAGCGTCATCGAGGGTGATGGCGGTGCGGTGAACTGTGCCTTCCTGCTTCGCCTTTCGGCAGCCAGCGGCAAAACCGTGGCCTTCAACACCAGCACCGCGAACGGAACCGCAACCGCCGGCAGCGACTACACCGGCCACGCCAGCACCGCCCGCAACATCACCACCGGGCTGACCACGCTCACGATCAATGTGCCGGTGCTCGCTGACACGCTCGAAGAAGTGGACGAGACGTTCGCGTTGAATGTCACCGGCGTCACCAATGCCAGCCCCGGCTCGATCACCGGACACGGCACCATCCTCGACGATGATCTCGCCGAACTGGTGTTCTTCGACGGATTTGAGTAACCCACTCGGACAATTATCCTTAATCTTGGAGCGGTGCCATGTCGTTTCGCTTTCTCCTACTCATTCTTCTTGCCACCGTCACGCGCGGCGTTTTCGCGATGCCCACCGCACCGCTCACCTTCGAACCCAACCACGGCCAGACCGACGCGCGTGCCGACTTCCTCGCGCGCGGTCCAGGCTATTTGTTGTGGCTAGGCCACGGCGAGACGGCCTTGCGGTTGGGCACCAACGGCAGCGTCATCCGCTGGAAGTTGCTCGCCGCGGGTCCCATGACCGGGGTGGGAGAATCGCGGACCGCAGCAACATCGAACTATCTCTCGTTCGACGACACGCGCGTCGCCAAGGCCGTTCCACACTTCGAGCGCGTGCGCTACGTCGGCGCCTGGCCCGGCGTCGAGTTGGTCTACTACGGCAGCAGCGACGGGCACCTCGAATATGACTTCGTGCTCGCACCCGGAACCGATGTTGCTTCAGTGGCCTTCGAGGTCGAAGGCGCGCAGCGGTTGCGGCTGGCCGATAACGGTGACCTCGAAATCCAAACCGCGGCAGGCACACTGCGCCAACACGCACCGGTGGTTTACCAGCAGCGCAATCAGCAGCGCACGCCGATTGCAGCGCGATTTGTGCTGCAAGGCGCGACGGTGCGATTCGCGGTGGAGCATTACGACCCTACGCTCGAACTGGTGATCGACCCGGTCATTTCCTACGCGACATTTCTGGGTGGAAGCGGAGACGACCGCATCGGCGGCATCGCGGTGCGCGACGGCGAAACCTATGTCGCCGGCACCACCGATTCCGTGGCCTTTCCACCACGCCGGGCGGCCTGCAGGCGTCGGATGGGCCGGGCCGGGGATGCTTCGTATCGCGCTTCAACGCCACCGCCACACAGTTGATCTGGTCAACCTATCTCGACGGTGCCGGCGATCAAGAATGCAGCGACATCGCGGTCGATGGCGACGGCGAGGTCTACGTGGCCGGCACCAGCACGCACCAGGGTCCGACGGCCGACCCGGGTGGCGCGGCTTTTCTTGCCAAGCTTTCCAGCGATGGCACGCATTTGGCGTATCCGGTCGTATATCGGACCGGCAACGGACTCGATCAGGCCACCGGTATCGCGGTGACCGCCAGCGGCGAAGCGTTTCTTGCGGGCTTCACCGATTCCACCGATTTTCCCGTCACGATTGGCACAGACGGCGCCGACCGTGGCGGCTTCTCGGTCAAAGTGGCGACTACCGGAATGGTCGCATGGTCACGTTTGATCGACGGTAGTGGGGCGCAGGAAATTGCCAGCGTCGCCGTCGATGCCGCCGGCAATTCGTATTTCGGTGGCACCACCATCGAATCGGGAAACAGCGATGGCTTTGTCGTGAAGTTGTCGCCGACGGGCACGCTGGTCTGGCCCGCGGTAGCCCGCATCGAAGGCAGCGGTGCCGGCGACCTGCAAGACCGCCTCTTCGATCTGTCGGTGATCGCCGCCACCGGCCAGGTGCTGGTAACCGGCTCGACCAATTCCACCAATCTGCCGACCACACCAGGCGTGCTGCAGCCCACCTCCGGCGGCGGCCCCTCTAAAGCGTTTGTCGGACAGCTGACGGCCAACGGCCTCGGGTTCGATTTCCTCAGCTACTACCACCCCGGTTCAATCGAAACCGGCGTCGGCATCCGGCGCGACGACGCCGGCAATCTCTACGTACTTACCGTCGACACGCTGGGTACAGACCACAACGTATTGTGCCTGGGATTCCTCACGCCCGGCGCGACGCAACTGAGCTTCGTGCGCTACCTCGGTGATGATAGCGGCGACGTGCTGGCCGCCGCTCTGGCCGTTTCACCTGACGGCACCGCCACCTACGGCGCCACCGTCCGTGGTTTGCCATTGCAAACCACACCAGGTGTCTTGGGGCCCACGTCCAGCGGCGCGAAGGATGGCTACATCGAGCGAATCGCGCCAGGGCTGCCGATGATGTCACTGTCCGCCGATCTCGTCGTTGCCGAAGGCGACTCCGGTTCTCAGGCGGCCGTGGTTCGCGTGAGCCTGTCGGCGGCGTCGTTACAAGACACCACCTTCGGACTGGTGACTGTGTATCAGTCGTCGGCGCAGCCGGACAGCGACTACACCTACATCAACACCACGTTCGCAATTCCTGCCGGCGAGGCTTTTCTTGACGTGCCCGTAGCGATCCTCGGCGACAGCATCGACGAACCCGACGAGTTCCTCACGCTCGGCGTCAACATCGTCCCAGCGCAAGCCACGCTCGGTGACGCCTCCACGCGCATCACCATCATCGACAACGACGCCCCGCCCGCGCTGAGCATCAGCGCCACGCCATCCAGCGTGCTCGAAGGCGCGCTCACCCAAATCAAGGTGCAGCTCTCGCAAGTGAGCGGCTACGACGTACAGTTTCGTTTTCGCACGGAATTCCAGTCAGCGGTCGAGGCCGATGTGGGCGATGTGTACAACGACATCCTGCAGATCGATGCCGGCGAGCGCTCGATAACGATTCCCATGGCGATGCACACCGATCCGATCGATGAAGCCACCGAAACCTTCGCCATGCGCGTGCTCGAGCCGGTGCACGCCACCGTGCCTGCTGGCGGCGCGGTTGCGACGATCAGCATCACCGACACCAATCCGACCCCCGAACTGACACTCGTGGTCCATCCCGACACACAAGTCGAGGGCGCCGGCAACGTCGTGGTCGAAGCGTGGTTGAGTGGACCCTCATCGCGCGGCGTGACGTTTCACCTTGCCACCGAAGCCGGTACCGCCGGCGTCGGTGACTTCGTACCGTATGCCGCCGACCTCACCATCGCGGCCGGGGAGCTCGCGTTCGGGGTGGAAGTGGGCCTGATCGACGACCTGCTCGACGAACCGGACCTCGAAACCTTCCGCTTCCGTGCCACCAGCGTCGTAAACGCGCAGACAGTGGCCGGCGGGGCGGTGGCCACGGCCACCATCGCCGACAACGACAACCCGCCGACACTCTCGTTCGACGCCAGCGGCTGCAGCGTGATCGAGGGTGATGGCGGTGCGGTGAACTGTGCCTTCCTGCTTCGCCTTTCGGCAGCCAGCGGCAAAACCGTGGCCTTCAACACCAGCACCGCGAACGGAACCGCAACCGCCGGCAGCGACTACACCGGCCACGCCAGCACCGCCCGCAACATCACCACCGGACTGACCACGCTCACGATCAATGTGCCGGTGCTCGGTGACACGCTCGAAGAAGTGGACGAGACGTTCGCGTTGAATGTCACCGGCGTCACCAATGCCAGCCCCGGCTCGATCACCGGACACGGCACCATCCTCGACGATGATCTCGCCGAACTGGTGTTCTTCGACGGATTTGAGTAACCCACTCGGATAATCCACATCCGAAGTGACATGGCAAGGACGGATGCATTGAATCTGGTCCTTGCCGAGTCGGGATATGATCCGGCAACAACTGATGAAAGGCGTCGACCATGAGTCCTGCTTTTCTGTGGCGTCTGCTTTTGCTGGTGTCGGCATTTCCGGTGGCGGCACAAATTCCGGCGTTTCCTGGCGCCGAGGGCTTTGGCGCGATCGCCAGTGGCGGTCGCGGCGGCGCGGTCTATTACGTCACCACGCTCGACCCGGACCCGGGCGGCGTGATTCCGGGCTCACTCAATTTTGCCCTGCGCCAGACTGGACCGCGCACCGTACTGTTCAAAGTCAGCGGCGTGATTCACGGCATCGCCCAGGTGATTCATGGCGACGTCACCATTGCTGGCCAAAGCTCACCCGGCGGCATCATCGTCCGCGGTTTGATATGCGACGGACACTATGAGCAGAACCTATGCAGCAACCTGATTGTTCGCCATCTGCGTTCACGGCCGGGATGGAATTTGCCGTTACCCGCTGGCGGCGAGCGGCTTGATGATGCGCTGCGACTGGATGGTGTCAATCGCGCGATTTTCGATCATGTTTCGCTGGCCCATGCGACCGATGAAGCGGTGCAGATCAGTTGGGCATCGGACCTGACCATCCAGCATTCAACCCTCGGTGAAACCATTGGCGATCATGCCGACCGTAGTGGCGTGTTGCTGAACTATTCGCACCCCGATTTCCCGCAGGACCGGATCGCGCTGATCAAGAATCTTTGGTATCGGGTTGGGGCGCACACCGGAAATTACCTGCGAGTCCAGCAACTATGACGGCCAACCGGGGTTGATCGGCAGTTGCCAGGACACGCCATTGAATCTGGAACTCTCCAACAACCTCTACGCTGATCCAGGATTTACGGTCTGGTACAACCGCGATGTCGACCAAAATGCTGCCGACGGACCGTATCGCGTTCACCTCAATCTGATCGGCAACCAATTCCTCACCCGCGCCAATTTTCCCTACGCGATGTACCTGTTCGATTTGCTCGATGTCAGCAGCAACACCTTGTTTACCTCGGGCAACCGACTGTCGATTTATCCGAGCTTCGCCGACTATCAGTTGTTCTACTGCTGCAACGACTTCCCCGACAACGCGCCCAATACCGCATTGGGAACTGCGCTCCGGCGCACGGATCGGCATCCATTCCCCACGGTCAGTTATTTAAGCGATACGGCGGTTCAGATCGAACTCCCCGTGCATGCGGGCGCACTGCCGCAAGATCCGCTGAATCGTCGCTGGCGTCAGTCGACGCTCAGCGGAATCTGGCCCGCCGTGGATTACGGAACTGCGCTCGCCAACGACACCTTCGATCTTGATTTCAACCCGGCACTGCCACCGCCCGCGCCTGCTGATTCTGATTCCGACGGCATGCCCGATGGTTTCGAATTGGCGAATGGCCTCAACCCCGCCGTCGCTGATGGCAACGGCAACCAGTTGTCGCTGGCGTTCACGGGTGTGCTTGGATACACCAATCTGGAGTGCTATCTCAACGCACTCGCCGATTCGCTGCTGGCCGCACCCGCAATCTTCGTCAACAGCTTTGAATGAAACAACTCGATGATTCGGTGACGATCAAGTTCGAGCACTCTCTGGCGTGCAACTGAAGCCAGTCAACGCTCTCCGTCCTCGTCGTCGCGCGGGGTTTCAATCGGCACCGCATCGCCGTCTTCAATATCGGGCGATTCATCGTCCGCGGCGGCGGCGGCTTCGGCATTGTTGGGATCGTTCGCTGCAGCCTCGATCATCTGTTGTTCGTCGGTCTGCACGCCGATGTGATAGGTCGCGAACCCAGGTAACACGATCTGGTTCAGCGCCATGCCGATGAGCTTGCCTTGAACTGGTGAGACGATCGCGCGCTCGCTGTTCTGCACCGGGTCGACGACTTTGCCAAGGCGCTGCCCGACGCGCACCCGGTCACCGAGGTTCACTTCCGAAAACAACATGCCGCCGGTATCGGAACGCACCCATTTCGCCGAATAGAACAAGGCCTGCGGTTCGGCCCACATGCGGAAACTGCGGGTCATGCCCATCTTGTGCAGCAAGGTGTGCAACGCCTGCACGGCATGGTCGATTTCGGCCGGTTCAAGGCGCATCGGTGAACCGACTTCGAAGGTGATCGCAGGAATACCAGCCTCGACCGCGGCCCGCCGCAACATGCCGCGCGCACCCGGCGAATGCAGCACCGCCGTGGCACCGAAGCCGCGTGAAAACTCAAGCACGGCCGGAATGCGCAAGTCACCACGCACCTGCGGCAGATTCTTGCGATCGAACGAACCGGTATGAAAATCAACCAACGCTTGGCAATTCACCGCGATGTCTTCAAAAAAACTGTGCGCGATGCGCGACGCAGAACTGCCAGTGGCCGATCCCGGGAAATAGCGATTCAGGTCGCGCCGGTCTGGCAGGTAGCGCGAACCACGCGCGTAACCGAGGAAGTTCACGATCGGCACACCGATGACTGTGCCCGACATCGCCGCTGGATCGAGTTCATTCATGAGCCGGCGGATGATCTCGATACCGTTCAACTCGTCACCATGCACCGCCGCGGTCAGGCAAATGCGCGGCCCGACCGTTGACCCATGCACGACGATCACTGGCGTCGTCACCACTGTGCCATCGAAGCTCTGTCCGGATGACCAACGCAGTTCGGCGCGGGTGCCCGGAAGTACCGATTGGCCCAACAACGACAGCGGCGTTGTCTCGGCCCCTTCGGCCAACACCGGTAGCGGTGCCACCGCCACTGCGTCCAAGGTCGGTGCAGTCACCGCTGCCGGTGTCATCGCCGGAACGACTGGCGTGGCCGGTGCCACTGTCGCGGGCGTTGCGGGTGTCAGTTCAGCCGGCACCGGCTTGATGTCGTCAATCGGAAAATCTTGTGCCACGCCAGGCATCGACAGCAACAGACCGATCACTACGAACAGTCGATTCATGAATGATCTCCACGGCAGGCGGCACAGACACCATGCACTTCCAGCGTCTGTGCGCGCGGCATGAAGCCGAGCGCATCGGCGTGCGCGATCAATTGCGCAGCCACCTTCGAATCGCAGAACTCGATCGCGTTGCCGCATTCATCGCATATGAAGAATGGCACCGTGTGGCGCTGATCCGGGTGATGGCAACTGGTGTATGCGTTGATCGATTCAAGCTTGTGGATGAAGCCGTGCTCGATCAGAAAATCCAGCGCGCGATAGACCTGTGTCGGTGCCGCGCGCACTACGTCTGGGCGCAACTGATCGAGCAGATCATATGCCTTGACCGGCTTGCCGGAGGCTGCGATCAACTCCAATACCCGCTGCCGCATCGGCGTCAGCTTGAGTCCGCGCGCATCGCAAGCCGCTTCCACCGCATGCACGAACGACACCGGCGCATGTGCATGCGCATGTTGGTGCCCTCCGCGCCGCAGCGGACTCATCTCAAGCCACCTGTCGTTGGCAGTGGCGAACGGCGGCATCGATGCGCGCGAGCGCCCGTTTCTGGCCAGTCAGATACACGGTCTGGTCGATCGCCTGTGACACCTGCGAACCGGTGATCGCGACACGCAACGGCTGCGCCACCTTGCCCAGTCCGACACCGGCCTGCTCGGCGGCGGCACGCAGCGCGGCATCAACACTCGTCGGCGACCACGCGTCATCCGCAATCGCAGCCAAGGCATCGTGCGCAGCTTGCAATGGCGCAGCGGCTGTCGCGAGCAAATGCTTGGTCGCTGATTCGGCGTCATAGCTCGCGAATTCCTCGTACCAACAACGTGCTTTTTCAGCCATTTCCTTCAGTGTCTTCACGCGATCGCGCAATGCGACCACGATTTCCGCCGGTTTCGGTCCATGCACCATCGCGTAGTGCAGGTCTTCCAGATGCGGGATTAGGTGCAGGGCCACTTTTTCCGGCGCGTCGGTCTTGATGTAGTGCTGGTTCAACCAGGTCAGTTTGTCCATGTCGAAGCGCGCCGGTGCGCGGTTGACGTCACGCACGTCAAACAACTGGACCAACTCCTCGCGCGAAAACAATTCCTGATCGCCATGCGACCAACCGAGACGCACAAGATAATTCAAGAGCGCGTGTGGCAGGAAACCATCGTCGCGATAATTCATCACATTGACTGCGCCGTGGCGCTTGGACAGGCGTGCGCCATCCTGGCCGAGAATCATCGGCAGGTGCGCGAACACCGGCGGTTGGTGACCCATGGCGTAGTAGATGTTGATCTGGCGCGGTGTGTTGTTGATGTGGTCGTCGCCGCGAATCACCTCAGTGATCTTCATATCGATATCGTCGACGACCACGGCAAAGTTGTAGGTCGGAAAATCATCCGAACGCCAGATGATCAGATCATCGAGTTCCTCATTGGAAATCTCGATGCGGCCACGCACCTTGTCCTCGAAAACGACGAGCCCGTCGGATGGATTCTTGAAACGGATCACCGGCACCACGCCATCGACCGGCTTCGCGCCGTGTCGGCAGAGACCGTCGTAGCGCGGCTTGTCATGGTTCGCCATCTGTTGTTCGCGCAGTGCTTCCAGACGATCCTTGCTGCACCAACACTGGTATGCCTTGCCTTCGGCCAGCAATTGCTGCGCAACATGGCGATACCGACCCAGACGCTCGGTCTGATAGAACGGCCCTTCGTCGTAGTCGAGACCCAACCATTCCATTGCGTCAAGAATCGCATTCACCGATTCCTGCGTTGATCGCTCGCGGTCGGTGTCTTCGATGCGCAAAATGAAGGTGCCGTTTTGACGTCGTGCTTCGAGATAGCAATACAACGCGGTACGGGCGCCGCCGAGGTGCAGCAGGCCGGTAGGACTCGGGGCAAAACGGGTGCGGTAGGTCATGGCAGGAAACTCGCGAAAGACGGCAAGGATAGCAAGGCGAATCCGAGGCGGCGGTGACTAGACGGGCTCGCGTCGCGCCGCATAGAACGCATCGGCGAAGGTGTCGAAACGATGGTCGGCCACTGCGGCACGGATGCCCTGCATCAATTCTTGGTAGTAGTGCAGGTTGTGGATGGTGGCAAGCGTCGAGAACAACATTTCACCGCACTGGTCGAGGTGACGCAGATACGCACGACTAAAGTTCTGGCAGCAGTAGCAGGTGCAGTCCTTGTCCACCGGCGCGGTATCCCGTTCGTACCGGGCATTGCGGATGCGAACATTGCCGAAGCGCGTGAACAGATGTCCGTTGCGAGCGTTGCGCGTCGGCATCACGCAATCGAACATGTCGACGCCACGACGCACGCCTTCGACGATGTCCTCGGGCCGGCCTACGCCCATCAGATATCGCGGCTTGTCGCTGGGCAGGTGCGGCAGCGTCACGTCGAGCACGTGTTCGCGCTCCGTTGCTGGCTCACCAACACTGAGGCCGCCGACCGCATAGCCATCGAATCCGATCTGCACCAAACCCGCAGCCGAGCGTGCGCAACGATTCGTACATGCCCCCTTGAACAATGCCGAAGAGCGCATTCGGATTGCGCACATCGACGAACGCGCACTTGCTGCGCTCGGCCCAAGCCAGCGATAGCTCCATCGAATCACATACTGCGCTTGGTTGCCGGATACGGCGTGCATTCATCGAAGATCATCACGATGTCCGAGTTCAACGCGCGCTGGATACGCATCGACTCTTCGGGCGACAGGAACACCTTGCGACCGTCAACCGGCGAAGCGAAGTGCACGCCTTCCTTGGTGATCTTGCGGCGTTCGGCAAGCGACCAGACTTGAAATCCACCAGAGTCCGTGAGGATTGGCTTGTCCCAGCCGATGAAGCCGTGCAGGCCACCATGCGCCTCGATCACGTCGGTGCCCGGACGCAACCACAAGTGGAAAGTATTGCCGAGGATGATCTCGGCACCGATGTCGAGCACCTGCTGCGGCGTCATGCCCTTGACCGAGCCATAGGTGCCGACCGGCATGAACGCCGGGGTTTCAACACACCCTTTGTCGAACTGCAAACGGCCTCGGCGGGCGCGGCCATCGGTGGTATCGAGCGTGAACTGCATCAGGAATCCTTGGCTGGCACGATGAACATCGCATCACTGTATGAGAAAAATCGGTAACGTTGCGCGACCGCGTGCGCATAGGCGGCGAGCACGCGTTCGCGTCCGGCAAAAGCCGAGACCAGCATCAATAAGGTCGATTCTGGAAGATGGAAATTGGTGATCAGGGCATCGACCGACCGAATTCGATAGCCGGGAAAGATGAAGATTTGCGTTTCTCCAGCAAACGGCTGCACGACGCCATCGCGCGAGGCGGATTCAAGTGCCCGCACCACGGTCGTGCCGACGGCGATCACGCGATGACCGGCGGCGCGCGTCGCGCGCATCTGTTCGCACAGCAGCGCACCGACGTTCAACCATTCCGAATGCATCGTGTGCTCATGTACCGAGTCAACGCGCATCGGCTGGAAGGTCCCGGCACCGACGTGCAGGGTGACGTGGCCAAACTGCACGCCGCAAGCACTCAATTCATCCAGCAGCGGCGCGTCGAAGTGCAGGCCAGCGGTGGGTGCCGCGACCGCACCCGGTTCACGCGCGAACACTGTCTGATATCGCGTCGTGTCACGTTGATGATCCACATCCTTGATGTACGGCGGCAGCGGCATCTGACCGATGCGATGCAGTACCGACTCTAGCGGCTCCGGCGTATCGAAACGGATACGGAAGAATTCGCCCTCGCGGCCGAGCACGGTCGCCGGCACGCCATCGCCGAGTTCCAGCCGCGTGCCTTCCTTCGGCGTCTTGCTGGCGCGCATCTGCGCCCGTACTTCGTGACTACCGAGCACGCGCTCGATCAATACCTCGACCTCGCCGCCGCTGCTCTTGCGCCCGAACAGGCGTGCCGGAATGACCCGGGTATCGTTGAACACCAGCAGGTCCCCGGGCTGCAGCAGCGTCAGCAAGTCGCGGAATTGGCGGTCGACCGGATGCGCAGCCGTGTCG
Organism: Rhodanobacteraceae bacterium; assembly: GCA_016708465.1. Lineage (GTDB taxonomy): Bacteria > Pseudomonadota > Gammaproteobacteria > Xanthomonadales > Ahniellaceae > JADKHK01. Next base: position 186,419 of record JADJFT010000004.1, on the reverse strand, counting down.
AGCACCAGCAAGCGACTGGCGGAACGCTCGGGCAGAGGCGACTGCGCAATCAATTCGGTTGGCAACTCGAAGCGAAAGTCGGATTTCTTCACGGAAACGCCCAATCGGGCCGCGCATTATTGCGCAGACGGGCGATTCGCGGGCGCCGGCCCGGTTCTGCTCGCCGCTTGATTCAGCCAGTGCTTCAATACCCGCCCCAATTCTCGGCATGCCATGTGAGCCTGTATTCCCTCACCCGCCCGTTTCTGTTTGCGCTCGATGCCGAAGCTGCCCACGGCGCCGGTCTGCGCGCGATCGAACTCGCCTATCGGTCGGGCATGAACCCATTGCTGGCGAGCAAGCCGAAACCGCTGCCGACCACGGCTTTCGGCATCCACTTTCCGAATCCGGTCGGGCTCGCCGCCGGTCTCGACAAGAACGCGGCGCATGTCGATGCACTCGCGTCGCTCGGATTCGGCTTCATCGAAGTCGGCACGATCACCCCCAAGCCGCAGCCGGGCAATCCAAAACCGCGCATGTTCCGACTGCCCGAGCACCGCGCCGTGATCAATCGCCTCGGTTTCAACAATGCCGGTGTCGACGCGCTGTTGAAGAATCTCGACGGTGCGCGTTACACCGGCGTGCTCGGCATCAACATCGGCAAAAACAAAGACACGCCAAACGAACGCGCGGTCGATGATTATCTGATTGGCCTGCGCGCGGTCTACGAGCGCGCGACCTATGTCACCGTGAATATCTCTTCGCCAAATACGAGTGGCCTGCGCGATTTGCAGGAAGAGGAGACCTTGCGTCGATTCATCGGCACTCTGCGCGAAGCTCAGGAGCAACTCGCTGCAAACGGACGACGCAAGCCGATGCTGCTGAAGATCGCCCCCGACCTGTCCGAGCCTGAGATGGACGCGATTGCCGCAGTCTTGCTGGCCTCCGGTATCGACGGCCTGATCTGCACGAACACGACGATTGAGCGCAGTGCAGTGGCAGGACATCGTCATGCCAACGAAGCTGGCGGACTGAGTGGCGCGCCAGTGTTCGCGAAATCCACTGCCGTGCTAGCCGGCATGGTGAAACGTACGAACGGCAAACTGCCGATCATCGGCGTCGGCGGCATTCTCGACGGCGTCGATGCACAAGCCAAGATCGCTGCCGGTGCGGCGCTGGTGCAGTTCTATACCGGTCTGATCTATCGCGGCCCGGAACTGATCGGCGCCTCGGTCGAAGCCATCCGCGCAGGCCGAGGCTTCTGATGTTGCAGGAACACGTTGCGCTAAAGCCGTTCAACACATTTGGCGTTGCTGCGCGAACGCGCTGGTATGCGGAAGTCACCTCGACGACCGAACTTTCCACGCTACTGGCCGATCCGCGCGTCGCCGGTCTGCCGGTATTGGTGCTCGGCAGCGGCAGCAATCTATTGCTCACACGCGACTACGACGGGCTGGTCGTGCGCTATATCGACGACCATGTCCGCGTCATCGCACCGGGCCGCGACTCACACCTGCTTGAAGTCGGTGCCGGCATGAACTGGCACAGATTCGTCGATTGGTCGCTGGCGCATGGCTATGTCGGCTTGGAGAATCTTGCCTTGATTCCGGGCACGATCGGCGCGGCGCCGATTCAGAACATCGGTGCCTATGGCGTCGAGGTCGAGCGCTTCATCAATGCGGTCGAGGTGTTCGATCGCGAGCGCCGCTGCACGACGATCTTCAAACATGATTTCTGCGAATTCGCGTATCGATTCAGCCGCTTCAAGCGCAGCGATGAACGAAATCGCTATATCGTCATCAACCTGCGCTTCCGCCTGCCACGCGGCGCTGAGTTGCATCTCGACTATCCAGGCATTCGTGAAGAATTGGCAGCAATGCAGATTGCGTCGCCAACGGCTCGCGATGTCTTCGACGCGGTCGTGCGCATCCGTCGCCGCAAACTGCCAGACCCGAGCGTGATCGGCAATGCCGGAAGCTTTTTCAAGAATCCGATCGTACCGACGGCGGTCGCGAATGCCCTGTTGTCCACGCACGCCGCAGCACCGAATTTCGACGCTGGCGAAGGCCGGCGCAAACTGAGTGCCGGCTGGCTGATCGAGCAGTGCGGCCTCAAAGGCTATCGCGATGGCGCCGCTGGCATCTCGGCGCAACATGCATTGGTGTTGGTCAATCACGGCAACGCCACCGGGGCCGATCTATGGCGCGTCGCCCAGCACGTGCAAACCTGTGTGCGCAGCCGTTTTGCGATCACGCTGGAACCGGAACCGGTCGTGATCTGATCGGCGACTCAAGCGGCCGTGATGCTCAGCACATCATCCAGTAACGCAGCGGCAGTGATGTCGGCGCCCGCACCAGGTCCTTGGATCCCCAGCGGACGTTGCTGATAGCGCGTGCTGTGAATGACGACACGATTGTCGGTGCCGGCGGCGTGCGCTAGTTCGTCGTCGAACGCCAGTGTTTCCAAGCCGACAGTGGCCGTGCCTTCGCGCCAACGCGCGACTACGCGCAGGCTGACGTTACGCGACTTCGCCGCATCCAGACGCAGTCGCAACGGCGCGTCGAGACGCGACAGTGCAGTGTCCAACTCGGTGTGCGTGGCCAGTGCCAGCGCGGCGTCGAACAGCGGCGTGACCTTGATCTCGGATTCACTCAATGCGATGCCAGCGGCGCGAGCGAGAATCAATAACTTGCGACAGACATCAGCACCGGACAGATCATCGCGCGGATCCGGTTCGGTATAGCCAAGGTCGCGCGCTTCACGCACCAAGGCGGAGAACGGCTGTGAACCGTCATAGCGATCGAACAACCACGCCAACGAACCAGAAAGCACGCCGGAAATCGACGTGATGCGATCGCCACCAGCGGTGAGTGCGCGTAGCGTGCGCAGCAGTGGCAGACCGGCACCGACCGTGGCGGCATCGCCATAGCGCGCGCGCCCGGATGATTGTGCGGCGCGAATCGCTTGCCAGCGCAGGAGCGAACCACCCTGACCGAGCTTGTTCGCGGTCACAACGTCGATGCCTTGCGCCAGCCAGTGCGCATGGCGCGCAGCCACGGCGTCGCTGGCGGTGGCATCGATCACGATGCGCCGCGCTGAACCCGGCACCGAGAACAGATCATCGACCCACTCCATCGAGGTCGCGCGTGACAGCAGCGCGACCGGATCGCGTGCCTGCCGTGGTTGCAGCGTGCTGCCACGCTGGCCACAACGCGAGTTGGCGACGGCGACTAGTGCGATGTGGCGGGCGACGCCGGCATCCTGCAATTCTGCCAAACGATTCAGCACTGCCTTGCCGACGCCGCCGGTGCCGAGCAGACACAGTTCAGCCACACGGTCGGCCTCGCGCAGACTGGCAAGGACTGCACTCACGACGCCACCTCGACTGGTTTTCGTGCGCTCGCAGTCACTGCTGACGCGCGATCTAGTGCCGCCAACAGATCTTGCACCAGATCGCGCGCGTCTTCGATGCCGACCGACAAGCGCAACAGACCTTCGCCGATACCGGCTGCAGCGCGCGCTTCCGCACTCATCGACGCATGCGTCATCGTCGCCGGATGTGCGACCAAGCTCTCGACGCCGCCAAGCGACTCGGCCAAGGTGAAATGTTCGAGGCCATCGAGAAAAGCGCGCACGGCTTCGACACCGCCGGCCAATTCGATCGACAACATCGCGCCGAAGCCGCGTTGCTGGCGCAGCGCAAGCTGATGGTTCGGATGCGAAACCAGTCCGGGGAAATGCACCGCCGCGACCGCCGCGTGCTGTTGCGCCAACGTTGCAATTTCCAGCGCATTTTCCTGATGCACGCGCAGGCGCGCATCCAGCGTGCGCAAGCCACGCAGCGTCAGGAAACTGTCAAACGGTGAACCGGTAAGACCGAGCGCATTCGCCCACCAGACCAATTGCTGATGCAGTTCCGGGGCTTTCGCGATCACCGCCCCGCCGACGACATCGCTATGGCCGTTGATGTACTTGGTCGTCGAATGAACGACCAAATCGGCGCCAAATGCGATTGGCGTCTGTAGCGCCGGCGACAGAAAAGTGTTGTCGACCACCACGGTCGCACCGATGCGATGCGCCGCCTCGGCGACAAAGCGCAGATCGGTCAGACGCAGCAGTGGATTCGACGGTGTCTCGATCCACACCCACTTCGGCTGCTGTGCCAGCGCTTCCGACAAAGTGCGCGGGTCGGTCAGGTCGGCGGTGATCAATTCGAACTGACCCTTCTTCGCCAACGCATTGAACAATCGCCAGCTACCACCGTAGCAGTCATGCGGCACGAGCAAGCGTTCACCGGGCTGGATCAAGGCCAGCACCAGCGTGATTGCGGCCATGCCGGTCGCAGTAATCAGCCCACCGGCACCGCCTTCGAGTTCGGACAATGCCTCGGCAAGCTGGTCGCGCGTCGGGTTGCCGCTGCGCGTGTAGTCATATTTGCGCTTGCGATCAAAGCCGTCGAAGCTGAAGTTGCTCGATAGCACGATGGGTGGCACGACCGCACCGAAAGCATTGTCGGAATCGATGCCGGCGCGCACCGCGGCAGTGGCGGTACAACGCGCGCTCATGCTGCACCTCCACAACCGGCGAGAGCATCGATCAGGACCGCCTGCACCTGCGCATCCTCCTTGAGAAACGAGTCATGGCCAAACACCGAGTCGATCTCGTGATAGCGATGCAACAGCGGCACCGCGACCGCGAATGCACGCACATCCTCGACCGGAACGATTTGATCCGAACGTGCCGCAAACACCGTCACCGGCACCGGCACATCGGCGGGATCGATATCGTGCAGGTCAATGGATTCGGACAGGCGCAGAAAGGCGGTGCCGGCGAAGCGATTGGCAAATCGCTCGCCCTGGGCATCGAGATAGGGCTCGGCAGCACAACGCGCGACACCGCCATCGAGCGCGACCTTGTCGGTGAAGCGCGCCGCAAATTCATTTGGTGTGCGATAGCTCAACACCGCCAGTTGTCGTGCCAGCGCGACGGCTTCATGTGCAGCTTCATGCTCGGCACCGAGGCGCACGATGCGACGCTGGATCGCGCGCCAGGCCGACGCAAATGGATGCGGGCGATGCGCTGCATTCAACACCACCAGATGACCGAGGCGCGCACCAAGGCGCTTGGCCAGATGCTGCCCGACCATTGCGCCATACGAGGCGCCGATACAGGCCGCGACGTGCGTGATCTGCAAGTGCTCGAGTAGTGTGGCCAGTGCCTGCGCCTGATCGTCCGGGTCAATCGCAGTATCTACTGCACCGTCGGCGCCGATCCAGTCGATCGACAGCAGTCGGAACGTGAACGGATCCAGCGCACCGCCGCGACGCACTTGCTGCGGCCACCAGCCTTCCGAGGCATCGAGGGCATTCGCGGCCAGTTGCCGATGCGCCGAAATGCCGCCGAGGACGATCAACAGCGGCGCTTCCTGCACACCGAGAATCTGCCAGCGCAAGACCACATCGACGCTGCCACCGTGACGGAGATTCACACGCAGTGGGAAGGAACCGCGCTGAACCGGCACCGGCGCATCGGCGCGGGGCGTGAACACCGGCACGGCATAGGCTGCGGTTCGCAGCTCCAGGGTCGGGGTTTCAGCATCAGCGACCAGCGACATGGCGAACTCCTTGAGGAATCTCGCCCATCCAGCAGCCTGTGAAGATTCGTCGCAGCGCCGGCCTTGCGGCAACGATGCGACCCATCTTCCGGAGGACCGAGGTCCACCGCAGGACTTGGCACCTGACGCCACGCTTGCGCGCGACGCTGGTTGCCCCGGCATCCAAGGGCCTATCCCTCCGCCGGTCTTGATGGGTATGTGCAACGAGCATGCCGGCCGCACCAAGTCATGTCAATCTCTTTATCGCGATAGAGCGATATAATTTTTTACTCATCAGCGTTCAATCAACGCCGCTCCGCCACGAAGTTCAACCCGATCTCGCTGTCATTCCGGTTCACTGGCACGCCGATGTTCTGGTCACGACGCTTCGGGCTAGACTCGCCCAGTGGCCACGCCCCGACATCCGGTTGCTGTATTCACGTTCTTGGTCGCCCTGTTCATCGCCGGCGCCTGGCTAGCGACGTGGTTCGTTTCGGGGCCGGACCAAGTGACGTTGATCTGGCCACCCGCAGGCATTGCGATCGGCGCGCTGATCGTGCTCGGTTGGCGGTGGTGGCCGTTTATCCCGGTCGCGGTGCTGATCTTTCACCTCAGCCTCGGCCCAGTTCCCGCGGCCTTCATTCCATTTTCGATCGCAGCGAACCTGACAACCGCCCTGGTCGCTGCGGCATGGGTGCACTATCGCTCGCCGCGTGCGGTTGACCATCTGACCATGCGTTCGGGCTTCCTGTTCCTCAGCGCAGCGGCGATTGCGACCCTGATCGGCAGCACGATTGGCGCGGCCGGATTGGTCGTCGCCGAAATGGTGCCAGCGCATGATTTTGCGGAGGCGGCATTGCGTTGGGCACTGGGCGATTTGTATGGCGCCGTCGCAGTACTGTCCAGCGTGCTGACCAGCTATCGCTGGCGTGCCTGGCCGGGGGATGTACCACTGCCGTTCCGCTACGCACGACGCAGCGAAAAATGGCTTTGGCTGGCCGTTTTTCTGACCTCACTCGTGGTCGTGGCATGGGTGTCGCGACATAGTGGTGCCTACGCGCTCGGCTTCGCCACGTTACCGGTGGTCTTCGTGATTTGGAGCGCCGTGCGCTTCGAACCGCCGTGGACGGCCTTCGGCACCACCGTCGTCGGTCTCTACCTGGCCACGCTGATCGGTCTCGGCTATGCCGGACTGACGCCACCGCGCGACCTCGGCAGCACCACGATCCTGATCGCCTTCCTGTGCATGATCACCGCCACCCCGCAAATCGTGTCAGCCGCTGCGAACGAAAACCGTGCCGCCAGTGTGCGCGCATTGCGACGCGCCACCATCGACCCCTTGACGAGGCTGGTCAACCGCCCAGCCTTCGAAGATCGGGCGAAACACGCGCTGCAGCGCCATCCACAGGAGATGATGGCCCTGGCCTATCTCGACCTCGATCAATTCAAACTCGTCAATGACACCCTCAGCCACCGAACCGGCGACGAATTGCTGAAGTCACTCGCAGCCGCGCTGGCCAGCGTGATCCGTCCCGGCGACGTTTTCGCACGACTTGGTGGCGACGAATTCGCGTTGCTGCTGCGCAAAGTCGACCACAGCGAAGCCTTGCGCCTGGCGCAGGAACTGCGCCGCGTCGTCGCCGATTTCCGCTTCCCGCATCAGGGCCGCGTGATCGCCCCGACCACCAGTATTGGACTGGTACCGTTCATTGCCGCGGAATCCGATTTCGCCGGTCTGTTCGCGCAGGCTGATGCCGCCTGTTTCACGGCAACGAACTCGGTGGCAATCGTGTTCAAGTTGCCACTGCCGACGAACCGCAAGTGCACGACCGCCGAAATGCCATGGACTGGGCGGTACGCATCAGTGATGCCATCGAGCAGGGGCGTCTGCATCTTTTCGCCCAGAGCATCATCGCGTTGAAATCCACGAGCAAGACCAACTTGCATCACTTCGAAGTCCTGTTGCGCATCGAAGACGTCGCCAGTGGCGAGTTGCTCGAACCCGGCCCCTACATCGCTGCTGCAGAACGCTTCCGGTTCGCCACTCGCATCGACCGCGCCGTGCTGACGCAAACGCTGGAATGGCTCGATACCCACCGCGAATGTGCCGCACAGGTCGGTATGGTCGGCATCAATCTGTCGGGTGCATCGGTCAACGACGACGATTTCGCGCAATTCATCGAAGAGTGTCTCGCGCGAAGCCACTTCCCGGCCAGCCGCCTGTGCTTCGAAATCACCGAGACCAGCGCCGTGCGCGACCTCGCCCAAGCGCAACGCTTCATCCAGCGCATTCGCGCGCTAGGCTGCAAGTTCGCATTGGACGATTTCGGTGCCGGCTTCTGTTCATTCTCGTATTTGCAATCGCTGGACGTGGATTACTTCAAGATCGACGGCAGCTTCGTGCGCGATGTGCACACGTCGCCGCTGGCACTCGCGATTGTGCGCTCGATCGCTGAAATCGCCCGCGTGATGCGCAAGCAGACGATCGCCGAGTACACCGAATCCGAAGCTATCCGCAGTCATTTGCTGGCGCTCGGCGTCGACTATGCGCAAGGCTTCGCGATCGAACGTCCATTGCCGCTGGCGCGGTACTTCGATTCACCCGACCCGGCCGCCGCAATGCGCCAGGCATCCTGACCTCGGAAATCGAAACAAAAAAAGGGCGCCTTCGCAGAGACGCCCTTCGTGTTTCGGATCAACAGTCAGATCAGCCGCGACGTGCGCGCAGTGCCAACGTAACCATGCCCATCAGCAAGGCCGATAGCGCCAACAAGATGCGCGCCGGGTTACCGAAGGCAGGTACCGGGACACTGGGTGCCGCCGCAACCGTGCCCGCCGGACAGGTCAGGTCAAACGTGCGTGAAACCGGTGTACCGCCCTGATCTTCCGAACAGGTCATGGTCACCACCACCTGCGAAGCGCCCAAGGTGCAAGAGCCGGAGAGCGGGCCGCCCGTCGTCGAACCTGCGGCGCCGACCGCCGTCACCGTCTGGCCGAAGCCCGAGAACGGGCCACCCGGCGCAGTGCAGGTCGTGGTGGTGGTGGCCGCTGCACCCGCACCGCTTCCCGGCGTGGCAATTGCCGCCGATATCGATGCTGTACCGATCGAGCCAACCAATGTTCCGCCAGTGAAATTCACCGGCCCGCCAGCCGCCGGGGAGTATGTGAATTGCGGGGCACTAGCACCAAGCGGAATCGTAATCGCAGTGTCTGCCACGTCGTCATAGGCATAGGCAATGATTGAACGCGTGCCGGTCGTTGGACCGAATGAAAGCTGCGCCCAACCGAAATGAATCTGATTGGCATTGGCTTCATTCTGGAAGCGAAATCCGATGAAATTCTCGGTGCTGTTGAGCGTGAAGTTGACTCCAGCATTAATACTGCCTCCCGGACGAAAGAAAGCGGTCGGCAATCCCTGAATTACCGTACCCCGCGGCAAATTGTAGTTGCCACCAATTACTGCGCCCGGGTTGAAAAACGTGTTTGTATTCCATCCCCACAAATGGAATTGCCCGATAACGGCAGAGTAAAGATTGATGTCCCAACCGGCCGGTGCAGGAGGTGCGCTGTTTGCGCCGGTCACAACATTAAGATATATGCCATTGGTATCGTCTGAAATCACGATATTCACGGGTCCGCTGTTCACGACTGCGCCATGTGCTGCACCGATCATGCCGGTGCTGGCACAAATGGCGACCACGCCGGCCACGACATGTCCGCCTACTGCCTTTCTGATCGAACTTGCGAGTTTGTTCACGCCCAATCCCCAATAATCAAAGTTGATGATGCAGCTGCCCTATATTTTCGGTGCGCTGTAGCCGGCCATGCTGGTACGCCAACCTCGCCGACACACCAGCAGACGCGGAGGATGCTGTAGCACGCCCCCAGAATTGTCAAGAAATGACAAGGATGATCGCAGGAGATTCAGGATTACCCCCCGCCCAAAACTGCCCGCATCAACTACTCTGAGGGCTGCGGGGACTGATCGGGAACACTGACATGCGTAATTCCGCACCCGTCAAGGCTGCGGTGGCCGGGACGGCCGCAAAGCTAAGGACTGCTGGGCTACCTCCCAAAGCCGGCAAGCTGCTGAATGAACTGGCCGCTGCCCACGCTCGCGGCGATCAGCTGTCTGCCGAGGCGCATTGGCTGATGCTGTCGCTATTGGCGCCAACTCATCCTGAAGTGCAGCGCTGGTCTGCAACTCTGGCATTGGACAGCGGCGATGTTGCTTCAGCGATCGATGCACTACAAGAGGCACTGCAAGTCGGAGCGAAGGATCCCGACTTGCTGCGCCTTCTCGCGACTGCATTCTCCCGTCAAGGAAATCACGACACGGCATTGCGCTGTTTGACGGGAAGCCGAAGGTTGCACCAAACACGTACTCGACTGGCTCGATCTAGGCATTGCGTTTGACCAGATGGGTCAAGCCGAATACGCGCTGCGGGCGGCCGACCGGGCGCTGGCCCTGCAGCCAGCGCTGGCGCGTGCACGGCTTCTGCGTGTGCGTTGTCTGCAAGCGCTCGGCCAAATCACTGCGGCCGCAGCAGAATGCCGGCAACTGATTCGCCGTCACCAGGAAGTTGCTCGAGCGTGGTTCTCCCTGCTCGACTTGAAAATTGAATTGATCGACGCGGGCGAGTTGGCGGCGTTGGAACGAGCCGAACGGCAGGCGAATGATTCTGAAACTCACTGCATGCTGGGATTTGCACTCGGACGCGCATACGAAGCGGCGCACCGCTTCGATGATGCCTATGTCACTTTCGGGCGAGCCAATCGGATCGCAACACTCTCTCGACCATGGAATGCGACTCATTTCCGTGCCGATGCCGATGCCATCGGCGCGGCTTTTGCGCGAACAGACGAAATAAGCGCCTCATGCGGCGGTGCCGAAGTGCTATTTCTGGTCAGCCTGCCACGCTCCGGCAGCACCCTGTTCGAGCAAGTGCTAGCCGCCCATCCGCAGGTGGAAGGTGCCAGTGAGTTGCCCTACCTAGAGCAGGTCATCGCCGGCGAATCACGGCGCCGCCAGCGGCCACTAGCACAATGGGCGGAACAAGCCACGGCGCAGGACTGGTCGCGACTGGGTCAGGAATATCTGCAACGAAGCGCACGCTGGCGCAGCCGGCGCCCGATGGCGACCGACAAGATGCCTTCAAATTGGCTATTGGCCGGAGCCGCAATGGCGATGTTGCCAGAGTCGCGGATCGTCGACTGTCGGCGCGATCCACTGGAAACCTGCTGGTCTTGCTACAAGCAGCTATTCGCACCGGGCAAAGCCGACTATGCCTACGCATTCGATCATCTCGCCAGCTACTGGCAGGACTATTGGCGACTGACGAATATCTGGTCGCGACGCAATCCGCGACAGTTCCGCAGCTTCAGCTATGAGCATCTGGTGGCCAACCCGGAGCGCGAAGTACGCGCACTTCTCGAGTTTTGCCGGCTTCCATTCGACTCCCGCTGCTTGCAACCACATGAGGCACAACGAACCGTCCGCACCGCCAGTGCGGCACAAGTACGACAACCGATCCACCAGAAGCCGCTTCGCAGTAACGATTACGGCCCACTACTCGACCCACTGCGTCAGCGCTTTCAAGTGGCCAACCCAGACTTGAACTGACATCCAACTACGCCGTTTCTTTGATCTCGGTCGTCGTCATGTGGATTGCGTCGTGCGCCGATGTGAAGATCAGGCACGTCGTTAAACGGGTTCAGCCAGACTTTCGATCAGCGGCCGCAGGTAATGGGCGTAAGGGCGCCAACGTCCGACACTGTTGCCGTGCACCGGTGAACGCACCTGGATTGCGCTCAGCGTGGTGCTTGGCACATGCGGTCGCTGCTCGACTGCAGTCACCGAAGGCAGCCATTCGATTCCGCAAAAATCGAAGATGCGCTTCGACTCTCCATCGGGATCGTTGACCAGCGACTCGTAGTCCACATCCAACACAAATCCCGGAAAAGACTGCCGCCAAAACTCCATCAATGCCGAATAGGCTCGATGGAAGTGGGCCAACGTATCCATGCGACAACGATACGGCACACCCGCCTGGAAAAATTCCCGCATATTGGCGAAACAGAGATCGACCGGTTCACGACGTACGTGCACGATCTTGGCCTCGGGCATGGCCGCCCGAATAAATCCAATGGCGAGGAAGTTGTCCGGGGATTTCTCGGTCACGAAATCGGCGGGTGCAGATTGTTGTTGCGCCAGCAAAGCGAAGTGCCGGGCGATGATGCCTGGATCAGCCGCACATGCGGCATTGATGATGTCGGGATCGCGAAGACCGTCGCCATCCCGGTCCGCCGCATAAGTGATCGCCGCCGCGAGTCGCCGCGTCTCGCCAAGCGTCCTGACCTGAGGCGAGCCACCCAGCATGCGCTCGACCAGCGTCGTCCCCGATCGATGCATGCCAACGACGAATACCGGCGTCACCCGCTCCCCCGCCGTGCCCTGAGCAACCGGCATTTCGACGCTGCGGCGGACCGCCGCGAATACCGTGTCGTCGTCGATCCGTGGCTGAAATTGTGCAGACGCCGAACTCGCGAGCATCAGTGCATTCCACGCGGCATCATGTTCGCCAAGGTCATCGTACGTTTTGAACAGTGCGTAGCCCAAGTAAGCGCGATCCTGAGGCCGGGTTGCCGCATTCAACGCCTTGCGAATGGCCAGCAAATGATTGCGTTTACCGGTTTGACGCTGAAGGCGCGTGAGCAACCAATATCCGATCGGCTGCGCTTCTTTGACACGTGTGGCGACCATCAAGTCACGCGTTGCGGCATCGACTTTGCCGAAATAAACGTTGATGAATGCCCGACCAATTCGCGCGGACGACGAGTCGGGATCGCTTGCGATCGCGGTCTCGATCCAATCGGAGGCGGCATCGTGTGCCCCCACGGCGGCGAAATCGGCCGCGATTTGGGCAATGTCTCCCGTCGGCACGGCTGCACGCGCGTGGTACTTCAGACTCCAATCGATCAACGCATCGTGTGCGGAAAAATGCCGCAGGCAGCGCACGAACTCCGCCGCCATTTCGGGCGGGCAATCGGCTGCTGCTGATATCGCCATCGCCGCATCGGCCGCGTCGCGCACCTGCCCGCACTGCAGAAGCATCTGGATGCGCAAAAATTGGGGTTCAAATTCATCCGGTCGCTGACTGATCCATTCATCAAGCACCCGCAATCCGGATGCAAACTGGCCGGACTGCAGATTGCGCAAAGCGCGTAGTCGCCACGCCGCCGGGTTCATGTACACCGCCGTGGCGGCAAAAGGTGCGACCTGGCCGCGACCGGCTGTGTATGCAGGAGTGACCGACACACGCGACCCTCGCGTATCGTGCCGCCAAAACAGCAATGAAGGGCTCGGCCATCACCACGCAACATCAGGAACTCCGCGATAGGAATCAACCCAGCCTAGCGGCGAAGTGTACGGGCGACCACGTCGTCAACGCGGCGAATTCATGCTCTGCGACCGGCACTCGGTCCCGATTTCTACTGGCGCTGGCGCTGGAAAATGACGTGGACGTCCAAGAATCTTGATGCGATGGAATCGCTAACATCATCGACATGAGCATCTTCCGTCCGTTGCTGTCGTGCCTGACCCTTGCTGCCGCGGCGCTGCTGCTCTGCGCCGATGTCAACGCCAAACGCATTTATCAATACCGCGATAAGGACGGGGTGCTGCACTTCACCGACCGCGCACCGGACAGCGAGGTCGAGGCCAGCGAGGTCAAGCAGACCCTGATCCGTGCCGAGGAACAGGACATCGTGCAGATGTTCACGAATCGATCGGGCAACGAACACACCATGACCTTCGTCAACAAGATCGCGGGACCCGTGGCGGTGCAACTCGAATTCGTCGATGCTGACAATGTTGCGGCCGAACCACCGCTGCCGCTGCAAACCGTGCTTGGCGCCTTCGAACAGCGCCAGGTCGCCAAGGCTTTTCCAGCGGATCGATACCGAAATTCGCGTTTCAGCGTGCGCTACTTCGCCGCCCCCGGTGACCCGTCCGCACATCATGACGATTCGGTGCGCTACTCGGCACCATTCGCAATGGGTACGACATTCGTGCTCGCGCAGGGCTTCAACGGGCAATATACGCATAGCGGCGTGCAGTCGCGTTACGCCGTCGACCTCGGCGTCGACGAAGGCACGCCGGTGTTGTGCGCCCGCGAAGGCTCGGTGATGTTGGTCGAGGAGGACTTCTTCGGCGCCGGGATGGACAAGGAACGCTTCGGGAATCGCGCCAACCATGTGCGTGTGCTGCACGCCGATGGCTCGATGGGCGTGTATGCGCATCTGCAACTGGAATCGGCACGCGTGCAGCCGGGGCAACCGGTCCGCCGAGGTCAGGTTCTCGGGTTGTCCGGCAACACCGGCTTTTCGACTGGCCCGCACCTGCATTTCGCGGTGCAGGTCAATCACGACATGGAACTCACCGCGGTGCCCTTTCAATTCGAAGACGACCGCATCGTGCCGTAATCAGCGCTCGGCGCATTCATCTCCCCACCTAGTCAGGTCCATGTAAATGCAGAACCCGAATTTCCAGGCATTGCCTGTCGACGAAGACGTAATGGTGCGCGAGTTCCTGCGTGCGGAAGTCGTTTCACCGCGCTACGCCGAGCGCTATCAGCGCGTGCTGCAATCGCATCATTGGAACGCGGAGCAGTTGTTCGAACCGGGTGCCGATGCCGCCGATCGACGCCGAGTTCTTCTCGCCGAAGTTCGTGGTTTTGGCGACAACCGCTGGTTGTTTGCTGGATTCCCCGCCGACGTGTCTTGGCGCAGGCAGCGACTCGCTAGCCGCGATTTCGACCGTTTGTATTCCGGCAATTTTCCCGAATGGGCCGCATTGGGCGGCGGCTCCCGCCTCGTTCGAGATGCAGCACGGCGGATCACTGGCGGTTTGGTGAGATCAGAGCTCGTCACTGGGGTTCGCGGCACACTGGTCGCGCTGCGCAGCGGTTCGCCGTTGCCCGCATTGATCGCTTTGGAAGCTGATCCCGAGCGTTGGGTCTTGCTGGAAGGGCACACGCGCGCCACCGCGCTGGCCATGACGGACGTATTGCCAAATGTGTCCATTCTGGTCGGCCGGTCGCCCAAGCACACCGAATGGGCCTATCTGTAGACCCGCCGCTCGGCACGGACAGCGCCTATAATCCGCGCCCTTCATGCCGCCGGTGGCGGCGCATCGAATCGAATCCATGTACGAACAACAGACCGAAACGGCACGGCGGCGCACGTTCGCGATCATCTCGCACCCCGACGCCGGCAAGACCACGTTGACCGAAAAGCTGCTGCTGTTCGGCGGTGCGATCCAGATGGCCGGCAGCGTCAAGTCACGCAAGGCGGCAAAACATGCGACGTCCGACTGGATGGCGCTGGAAAAGGAGCGCGGCATTTCGGTCACGTCGTCAGTGATGCAGTTCCCGTACGAGGGCCGTATCGTCAATCTGCTCGACACGCCAGGTCATGCTGATTTCTCGGAAGACACCTATCGCGTGCTGACCGCAGTCGACTCGGCACTGATGGTGATCGACTGCGCCAAGGGCGTCGAAGAACGCACCATCAAACTGATGGAAGTCTGCCGACTGCGTGACACGCCGATCATGACCTTTATCAACAAGCTTGACCGCGAGGGCCGCAGCGGCATCGAGTTGATCGATGAAGTCGAAGCGGTACTCGGCATCCGTTGCGCACCGATCACCTGGCCGGTCGGCATGGGTTCGCGCCTGAAGGGCGTGGTGCATCTGATCGACCGCGAAGTGCATCTGTTCGAGGCCGGCAAGAATTTTACGCGCCAGGACTCGACCATCCTGAAACTCGACGATCCGACCCTGCGCGAGCGCATCGGTGCCGAGATCCACAAAGAATTGATGGACGAACTCGAACTCGTCCAGGGCGCCTCGCTGCCGTTCGACCGCGAGGCCTATCTCGCCGGCCAGCAGACACCGGTATTTTTCGGTTCGGCAGTCAACAACTTCGGCGTGCAGTTGTTGCTCGATGCCTTTGTCGACTGGGCGCCACCACCGAAGGCGCATTCGACCACCACCCGTACCGTCGTCGCGAGCGAAGACAAGATGACCGGCTTCGTGTTCAAGATTCAGGCGAACATGGACCCGAATCACCGCGACCGCGTTGCCTTCATGCGCGTCTGCTCGGGCCGCTACGAACAGGGCATGAAAGCCTTGCATGTCGAACCGGCAAGGAAGTGAAGTTCGCGAATGCGTTGACCTTCATGGCCTCGGAACGCGAGATCGTTGACAAGGCCTGGCCGGGCGACGTGATCGGGCTGCACAATCACGGCACCATCTCGATCGGCGACACCTTTACCGAAGGCGAGCAGATCTCATTCACCGGCATCCCGAATTTCGCACCGGAACTGTTCCGCCGTGCGCGCCTGCGCGATCCACTGAAGCTGAAGCAGTTGCAGAAAGGATTGGCGCAATTGTCCGAAGAAGGGGCAACGCAGTTCTTCAAACCGATCATGTCGAATGACCTGATTCTCGGTGCCGTCGGCACCCTGCAGTTCGATGTCGTCGCCTATCGCCTGAAAGACGAATACTCGGTTGACTGCAGCTTCGAAACGGTGCAAGTCGCGACCGCGCGCTGGATCAAATGCGACAGCGACAAGAAGCTGGAGGAGTTTCGGGAAAAGGCGGCGATGAACCTCGCGCTCGATGCCGCCGGCAAGCTGGTCTACATCGCACCTACGCGGGTGAACCTGCAACTGACACAGGAACGCTGGCCGGACATCGTGTTCATGGCGACGCGCGAGCACGCCCACGCGGTTGACACGGATTGAACTGATCGCGGCTTGTCGATTTTCGGCCTCACCGGCTGTCGCATCACGCTCGAATGGGTTGTCACGGAGCACCTGACCGCCAGCATCCAAATCTAACGGGACATGAACGGGGGCATCGAGTGTGCTACGATGATAAATCTGTTTGCAGTGTCAGCCTCGTCAGCAAAGCCCGATCCGGAGAACCTAATAATGTCATTGAACCATCGCACTACCCTGCTCGCAGTCGCTGTCGCCCTGGCCCTGCCGGCGCTTTCCATGGCGCAAACGAATGCTCGTACTGCTTCGTCCGGGCCGAACCCGGCACCGGCTGCAGTCGCGATCTATGCACCCAACGCGACGATCACCGAGTCGTTCGACGTACTTGCAGGCGCATCACCGAACCAGTGTCCGACCGGCTGGACATGCTCCAACGTTAGCGCCCCGCTCGGGACAACCAATTGGTTTCAAGGCAACCCTACCGTCTTTGCGGCACAAGCCGGGGCAGGCTATATCGGCGCGAACTTCAACAACACGACCGGCACTAACACCATCAGCAACTGGCTGATCACGCCGGTCATGCAATTCGGTACTGGTGCAGAGTTGCGCTTCTGGGCAAGAACCTCGACGAGTGCAGCTTACGCCGATCGCCTCGAGATTCGCGCCAGCAGCGGCGGCAACAGCACCGGCGGAACGCCAACCAGCACCGGCGATTTCACGACGTCGCTTGCCACCATCAATCCGACGTTGTTGGCCGGGCCAGGCACCTGCGTATCACCCGCCGGCGCGCCGAATGCAGGGGGCTTCCCGAATGCTTGGTGCGAATACCGACTGACCAATACCGATGGCATCCCGACCAGTGGCAGCGGCCGCATCGCGTTTCGCTATTTTGTGACCGGTGGTGGCCCGGGAGGCAGCAACTCGAACTACATCGGCATCGACACATTCAGCTTCGTTGAAGGCGCCGGTGCGCCGATCACGTCGGTGCCTGGAAGTGGCGGCAGCATCGCGTTTCCACCGTACACAGTGGGATCGGCCCCGTTGACGTCGATCATCACATTCAGTAATCCGGGCGGTACCAGCGGCACCGTCACCTGCACCGCACCAACGCCGGTTGAATTCACCGTGTCGCCGCTGGTCATCACTGTTCCCGCTGCTGGCACCGCCACAACCACGGTCTCGTTCTCGGCGAATACGGCCGGTCCGTTCAACGGCACCCTGAATTGCACTGGTAGCAACGGCGAAGCCTTCAACTTCCCCCTGACTGCGACTGCAACTGCCGTGGCTGGTGCAGGACCTAGCGTTCCAGTGCCGGCCTTCGGTGATTCGGCGCGTTGGATACTGCTTCTGGTCGTCTTCGGTCTCGGTGCATACGCCCTGCGTCAGCGCTGGTCCTGATCGAATCAACCCGATTGGATGAAGAAGGGCGCCGCGAGGCTCCTTTTTTGGGGCCGCGGTCGCATGATGCGGATTGACCCTGATCAGGCGCGGTCACAACTCGGCACACTCATGGCGTGCACCTGCTCGCATACTGGCGTATCTGCCAATGCGTCGGACCAATCATGGCCCATGATGTTGAATCACGTCTGCTCGTGCTGCGTTCGATGGCGGCGATTCGTGCGTATCTCGATGACTATCCGATCTCACCGACCGAAACGCCCGATAGTGTCTGGATGAGCCTGCCCGAGTGGCTGGCCGACGGTGACGACTGCGATGAAGACCGTTTCAAGCTGGCCGCCCATCTTGGCTATCCGGCGGCACGACTGAGTCGATTCGATGATCGTGGCGCTTCCGATTTGATCACTCCGGAACTTGCGCGCCGGCTACGCGCGGTTCCGCTACAGGCGGCTAAGGGCCTAGTCGCAGTGGCGCTGGAAGACTGCGAGAGCCCGGAAGCATTGCAGCAATTGAATTTTCTGATGCGTGATCAGGTCGTGCCGATGATTGCCACGGCACGCACGATTCGCAACTGCATCATCGACTTTTACGATCACGACCAAGACTTGGCCGTTGTGCAGCAACTCGGGCTTGACCCGGCCACAGAAACACCGCAACGCGACATCGAGCGCCTTGCGCGCGAAAAGCCAGTGGTGCGCATCGTCGCCGATTTGATCACCGAAGCGGTCGCGCGACGCGCGTCCGACATTCATATCCGCCCCGGCGAACAAGGTGCCGACGTGCTTTATCGCATCGACGATGAACTGGTGCCGGTGCGCCGATTCATGCGCGCATTGTTGCCGGCGGTGGTGTCGCGCGTAAAAGTGCTGGCAGAAATGAATCTCGCCGAACACCGCAAACCGCAGGACGGGCGCGCCAGCTTCACACTCGACGATGGCCGCAAGATCGATTTGCGCGTCTCGGTAATGCCGGCAGTATTCGGTGAATCAGTAGTGATTCGCCTACTCGACACCATGCAAAGCCTGTGGAGCATTGATCAACTGGGTTTAAGCCCGACCGATCGTGTGCGCCTTGACGACGTGATGGCGTGCAGCCATGGCATGTTCCTGACCACCGGCCCTACTGGCTGCGGAAAATCGACGACGTTGTATGCCATGTTGCTCGAACTGCGCAAGCAGCGCATCAATATTTTGACCATCGAAGATCCAGTCGAGTTCTACGTCGAAGACATCCAGCAGATGCAGGTCAACCGCGCTGCAAATTTCACCTTCACGACGGCGATGCGCAATTTCCTGCGCCACGACCCGGACGTAATCATGGTCGGTGAAATGCGCGATCGCGAAACCGCAGCAATTGGCGTGGAATCGGCACTGACTGGACACCTGGTGTTATCCACACTGCATACGAATACCGCCGCTGCGACGATCACGCGCTTGCTTGATCTCGGCATTGAGGCGTATCTGCTACGGGCGTCGCTGCTGGCGGTGATGGCGCAGCGCTTGGCGCGATTGACCTGCGTGCATTGCCGTGAAATCGAGCACGTCAGCCTGCATATCCGCGAATCACTCGGCGTCGCATCCGATGAGGTCTTCCATGTTGGTCGCGGTTGTCCTCATTGCGAGGGGTTGGGCGTGCGCAAACGCCGCGCCGTTTACGAATTGATGGTGGTCACGCCAGCCATTCAGAAGCTGATCGTGCCAGGTGCCGAAGCCGACACGATCTATCGCACCGCCATCGCAGAAGGCATGACGCCGCTCACCCAAGCCGCCGTGCAACTGGCGCGCAGCGGCGCGATCTCGTTGACCGAAGCTTGGCGTCTGCGCGTCGACTGATCAGCGCAGAATCGGCGCAATCTCAATGCGAATGCGCTCGGCCACCCGGCGTGCCTTTTCCTTGGCTGCAAACAAGCTATCGCCGCGCGCGAGTGCGACGCCAACACGACGCATGCCTTCGACGACCGGTTTGCCGAACAAGCGTAAATCGGTATCAGCCTCGGTCAACGCGTCGGCGACACCGTAGAACTTCGGCACGCCTTGACCACTGGCAAGGATCGCCATTGAGGCTGAATAGCCGCGTGAGCGAATCACCGGAATTGGCAAACCGAGGATCGCGCGCACATGCAATTCGAACTGAGACAGATCCTGGCTGATCAGCGTGACCAAGCCGGTATCGTGCGGTCGTGGCGAGACTTCCGAGAACAACACCTCATCGCCGCGCACAAACAATTCAACACCGAACAATCCCCAGCCCCCGAGCGCATCCGTCACCTTGCGCGCGATCTCGCGGGCGGCGGCGAGCGCGGTGTCGGACATCGGTTGCGGCTGCCAGCTTTCACGGAAATCACCGTCTTCCTGGTAGTGACCGATCGGGTCGCAAAAACTGGTGCCATCGCGATGGCGCAGCGTCAGCAAGGTAATTTCGTAGTCGAAGGACACGAAGCCTTCGACGATCACGCGCCCGGCTCCGGTGCGACCACCGGACTGTGCATACGCCCACGCGGCATCGAGTTGATCGGCGCGACGCACGATGCTTTGGCCCTTGCCAGACGAACTCATCGCGGGCTTGATCACGCAGGGTAGACCGAGCGCGGTTACCGCCGCACGATATTCGTCGACCGTATCGACAAATCGATACGGCGAAGTGGGCACGCCCAGTGTTTCTGCCGCCAGGCGCCGGATGCCCTCGCGATCCATGGTGAGGTGCGTCGCGATTGCCGTCGGCACCACGCGTACACCGGTCGCCTCCAGTTCAATCAGGGTCGGCGTGTGTATCGCCTCAATTTCCGGAACCACCAGCGTCGGCTGTTCGAGCGCGATGACGCGGCGCAGTTCGGTCGGGTCGAGCATCGGGATGACATGCGCACGATGCGCTACCTGCATCGCCGGCGCGTTCGCGTAACGATCGACCGCAATCACTTCGACGCCCAGACGCTGAGCCGCGATCGCGACTTCCTTGCCGAGCTCGCCGGAGCCGAGCAACAGCAGGCGGGTGGCCGAAGGCGTGAGCGGCGTACCGAGAGAAATCATGGGCGAATCCGTGGACCGAGAGGAATCCATCATAGTAGTGCGAGTGGTTTGCGCGGACGCCGGGAATGCCGACAGGTCCACACCCCGCGTTTCCGGGGTGGCCGTGCGCGCGCTCGCGGCTAAGATGGGCGCATCTTCGCGGCAAGGCGCCACCATGTCTTGGAAACTCCGTGCATTAGCGCTCTTGCTCGCCGGCCCGATGTTTCTGCCTGCGGCTGATGCGGCACTGTGGCTGAAGTTGCGCACTTCGCATTTGCACACCGCGACCCAGGTCGGCACGCAACTCAAGCTGCGCCCACACATCGGCACCATCAACTCGGCCTACACGTTCGCCGGTGTTGCCCTCGAAGGCGGAATTGCGACCGCACCGGTGACGTTCACGACCCAAGTACCGGATGGATTCAGCGTCCATGCCTTTGTCGCCGACAATTGGCAATGCAGCCACCTCGGGCAGGAGGTCACTTGTGTTTCCATCGCTGATATTCCGGTGCCCACCTATGACGCGCAGTTTCATCCGGTGGCCCCGCCGCAGGGCGAAATTCGCATCTACTACGACATCAGCAGCACGCTTATTCCCGATAGCACGTTCAGCTTGCAGGGTGCAGCAGGCAATGCTGCGCATCCGCACGACTCCGCCGGTGCGTGCAATATCGGCAATGGTTGCGTCCAAGAAACCAGCCAAGTGCTGGAGTCATGGCTGAAACCCAGCCTCGGGTTTTCCGGCAGTCCGATTTTTCTGCCGAGCAGCGAACGCCCGTTGACCTTCCTCGCGGATATCCGTGGCTACAACGTCAACAATGGACCAGCGGCCTTCCGCTTTCACCTACCGCAATACGTGTCATTCGACCACATCGTATTCTCCACGCCTGTTGCTGGCTGGACTTGTGCGCCAGTCGCGATCGGCTCGGCACGGACGCGACTCGATTGCACCACGCCCGCGCTGCACAACCCCGCGACTTAACCCTACGGTGCCTCGCTGGGTGGCGCCCTGTTCCTCGACCTCGATCCAGCAATACCGACACCCGGCTCAGTCGATATTTTCGTGACGCTCGAAAATGCCGACCAGCCGGCAGCGGACGATTGCTACATTGACCCGCTCCCGAAAGGCTGCGCCCGCATCACCATTCCGGTGGATGCGGCACCGTCGCCACGGCTGATCGTCGAGCGCGTCGAACCCTCGTATCCGCAAGGCATCGAACGATCACCCAACATATTTACCCCAGGCGGCGGGCAGACCGTCATCGCGCTGCACTACATCAACACCGGTAACGCTGCGGCCGCGACGCCGTATATCGATGTGCGGCTACCCGCCGGACTGGGCTTCGTCTCCTCGACCGATTCTGTGCCGGCGGTGGCGTGCACGCTGCAAGGCGATGTCACCAGCGGCCAGACGCTGCGCTGTGCCGCACAATCGCTCGGCATCACGCCGAACCATCGTGGCCATCTCGATTTGGTGCTGCAACCGATGCTGTCACTGCCGATTCCGAGCGCCACTGTCATTGGCGCCGTGCGTGGCAACGACGGCCTGACAGCCGATGATTCACTCGCAGACTGTGAAGCCACACCGGGCCAGGTGCACTGTGCCCGCGCCGTGATTCCGGTGGTCCGGCCCAGCACCTGCGCCGGCCTTCCAGAAAACGAGGGGCTGTATTGCGACGGTTTCGAAGAATAATGAGGCGCGCCCGATCGCCACTTGCAATTTGATATCGTTTTGATATCTTTCTCTCCGAACCCCGGAGAGAACGCCGTGAACCAGAACGCCGAAATCCATGAAACCCGCGCCAGCAGCGTCGCTGGCATCCCCTTTGTCCTATTGATGCTGGCGATGACCTTGGTCGTGTTGCCAGCCATGTTCATCACCGGTTTCCGATTTGTCGCGGTGCCGGTCGCGATCGTCGTCTTTTTCTGCTGGTTCGGCTTTTTCATGGTGCAGCCGAACCAAGGTGCGGCAATGCAACTGTTTGGCCGCTACGTCGGCACCGTCCGCGATGAGGGCCTGCGCTGGGCGAATCCGTTTTATTCGAAAAAGCCGGTGTCTTTGCGTATCCGCAACTTCGAATCGAACAAACTGAAGGTCAATGATCTCGAAGGTTCGCCGATCGAAATTGGCGCTGTCGTGGTTTGGCAGGTCGTTGATACCGCCGAGGCCGTATTCGCGGTTGATGACTACGAAGATTTTGTGCACGTGCAGGCAGAAGCCGCGCTACGCCAATCCGCGACCAGTTATCCCTACGATCTGCACGACGAGCACACGGTTTCGCTACGCAGCCATACCCAGGAAATCGCCGATCATCTGCGCAAGGAAATCCAGGAGCGCCTGACCAGCGCCGGTGTGAAGGTGCTGGAAGCGCGCATCAGCCATCTCGCCTATGCACCAGAAATCGCGCAGGCGATGCTGCAACGTCAGCAGGCCAGCGCAATCATCGCGGCACGCACCAAGATCGTCGAAGGTGCAGTCAGCATGGTGCATATGGCGCTCGAGCAATTGAGCGAAAAAGGCATGATCAAGCTTGACGAGGAGCGCAAGGCCGCCATGGTCAGCAACCTGCTGGTGGTGCTCTGTGGCGAACGCGGCACGCAGCCGATCGTGAACACCGGATCGATTTACTGAGGCGGTCGCGATGGACGATCGCAACTTGGCGGCGGCCGGCCTTCTACTGGCGGCGATCCCGGCCGGATTCTTCGCTGCGAAGTTCCGAGCCGAGCGTGCGCTGCACCTGATCAATGACCGGCAACGATATCCACGCAGGTGACGCGATGAGCGAGAAAAAAGCCTATCCGCTGCGTATCAATGCCACCGTCGTCGACGCCGTGCAGCGCTGGGCCGACGACGAACTGCGTAGCCTGAACGCACAAATCGAATACGTGCTGCGCGATGCGCTCCGAAGAAGTGGACGCCTGCCGAAGGAACCCACACGTGACCACTCCACTATCGACGAATAGCGCTGTTCCGGTTCGGCATTGGCCGATCGCGTTGCTGCTCGGTGCGCTGGGCGGACTGGGTGCGGCGCTGGTCGTGCCGTATGTGTTGGCCTTGAATCCGCCGACCAAGCCGCTGCCGTTGCCGATGTGGGCCATCGTGCTGTCGTCGGCGCTACAGAATGGTGTGATCGTCGGTGCGCTCGGCGCACTGGCATTGAAACTGGCCTATCCACTTGGCCTCGACGCACCGCTATTGCGGCGCTGGCTGCGCTGCGGCCCGTCGCCGGAGATCCGATTCGGCGATGCCGGCCTCGCCGTAGGGCTGGGTGTGCTTGCTACCGCGATTGTGATTGCGGCCGATATCGCATTCGCCCCGTATATGCCCAAATTCGATCTAAAACACGGCGGCCCGAGCGCCATAGTCGGGCTGATGGCAAGCTTCTACGGCGGCATTACCGAAGAATTGATGTTGCGTCTAATCGTGATGGGCCTGACCGCGGTCGCGCTCGCCCGGCTGACGCGACGCCGGCTGACGCCGACCATCGCATGGATTGCGATTGCCTTTGCCGCGCTGCTGTTTGGCATCGGACACCTGCCGGCGGCGGCGCAACTGGCGCCGCTCGATGCCGTATTCGTTACCCGAACCTTGGTGTTGAACGGCGGCGTCGGAATGATCTGCGGCTGGCTGTTCTGGCGACGTGGCCTAGAAATGGCGATCGTCGCGCACTTCAGTGCCGACATCGTCTTGCATGTGTTGATGCCACTGTTGAATTCGTTAGCATCACGCTAATGCCAACGCCACCGCGCCCGTTCAAAGTCTATCCCTTTCGCCAACATGGCCGGCGTGTGGCGCTGTTGGCGACGATGTCCGGCGATGTTCCTGCGCTCGCGACGCTGGCAGCACAGCGGCGTGTTCATGTGTTGCTCAACCGTTTGCGCTTGCCGGCGATCTCGCGCGTGCAATTGCGATGCCGCGACGGCGATGAACCCTTTCTCGCGTCCGTCGATGTCGTGCTCGATCATCGTGCCCACATTCGCGCTGTCATTGCTGCAAACGCCAGCGTGCACGCGCAGCTTGCCGATGTCGTTGGATTGCGCAGTGTCCTGCGTCAGGTCGCCGGCAGCGCATCCTGCCGACGTGCAACAGCATTGCATTGGCGCCTGCGCCGAATTGACTTACCGACGTTCGACACGGCTGCGTTGACCGCGCGCGGATTTGCGCGGCAGCAGGAGCCTCATGTTCTGCACAGTATCGGCACCGACCTTTCCGGTCGCCCGATGTATCTGATCAATACCGCCGCGCGCGCATTCGTCGCGATGTGCGCGACGGCAGCGCGTGAGCAGGTGTTGTTGCAGCCGATCTCAAGCTTTCGCTCGGTGGCATATCAACGCGGCCTGATCGCCCGCAAGCTCAAACGCGGCGATACGCTCGACGCCATTTTGCGGGTGAATTCTGCACCCGGCTTTAGCGAGCATCACAGCGGCCGCGCCATCGATATCGGCACGCCCGGCTGTGCTGCGCTCGACGAAGCTTTCGAACACACGCCCGCATTCGCTTGGCTGCAGCGTCATGCCAGCAACTTCGATTTCCGCCTGTCCTATCCGCGCAACAACCCGCTCGGTGTCATCTACGAGCCATGGCATTGGTACTATTTCGGCTGATCGTCAACTCGCGATATAGCGCTGCAACTGATCGATCTCGTGCTGCTTTTCGGCGAGAGCGTGCTTGATCAGGTCGCCGATCGAAAGCATGCCGATGACCCGACCGGCATCAACCACTGGCAAGTGGCGAAACTTGCGCTCAGTCATCAGCAGCATGCAGGTCTGCGTCGTGTCGTCGGACGATACCGTCATCACTGGCGCAGACATGATCTGCCAGACCGGCGTATCCGCCGAGGATCGTCCGAGCAGGATCACCTTGCGTGCATAGTCTCGTTCCGAAACGATGCCGGCTAATCCGCCATCCTTCATCACCAGCAACGCACCAATGCCATGGTCCGCCATCAACTGGATCGCCGCTAACACCGGCTCGTCCGGATCAATCGAGACAATCGCCGGCGGTTTCGCCAGCAGCAGTTCGCGCACCTTGGCCATTGGTGACTCCGTCGCGGGATGGCAGCGAGTCTACGCCGAAACACCGGGAGCGCGCGAACTAGTCGGCGAGCAGCGGCCCCAGATAATCGCGCCCACCGAGTTGCCGCATCTGTCGTTCAATCCACTGCTGGCGGCGCAGCACGTATGGGCCGGGATTCGCCACGCTGTAGCGCTTTGGGCTGGGCAATACGGCCGCAAGCCTTGCCGCCTGCGCGGTGTTCAGATGTGCCGCATCGTGGCCAAAAAACTGCCTTGCGGCGGCCTGTGCGCCGTACACACCATCACCGAACTCGGCGATATTCACGTACATCTCGAGGATGCGTCGCTTCGGCCAACACACCTCGATCAAGCCGGTAAACCACACCTCCAGTCCCTTGCGTAGCCAACTGCGTCCAGACCACAGGAACAGGTTCTTCGCCACCTGCTGCGAGATCGTACTGGCACCGCGCACTTTGCCCCTCTCGCGGTCATCCAGCGCCTGCTCGATCGCGTTCAAATCAAACCCATGATGATCGGGAAAGTGCTGGTCTTCGGCGGCGACGACGGCGAGGAATAGATCTGGCGCAATCGTCGCTTGCGCGGCCCATTCGCGGCGGATCGGCAAGTTCGCTGCGACACCGGTCCACCCGTCGATGCGCCGCGCGAGCACGAATGCGGTGGTCGGCGGCGGCAGCCAGCGCAACGCGAGCACAACCGTCACCGACAACACAATGAACACCACCGTGGCCTGCAACAGCCGCCACAACGTCCGCCGCCACAAGTTTGCGGGCAATAGCCATCACCGACGCTCAGGCATAATGGCCGGCATGAATGATTCCCTGTTTTCACCGGTTGATCCTGACGGCATCCGTCGTTTCCTATTCGAAGGCGCTGGTGTGCGCGGCGTGATTGTGCGGATCGAACACAGTTGGCAACAGATTCGCGTTCGTGACGACTACCCAGACAGTGTTGCGCGCGTGCTCGGCGAAGTCACGGCTGCAACGGCACTGTTCGCTGGCGACATTCATTTGGCCGGGAATGTGTCCGTGCAGATGAAGGCTCCGCCGCTGCTACCGCTGGTCTTCGCAGAATGCACCGCGGAAGGCGATGTGCGTGGCCTGGCGCGCTGGGGCGACGACGCGCGAGACAGCAGCTTGCGACCTGATGAACTGTCATGCGCAGTGCTGGCGATCACCATCGAACGCAAGGAAAGCGGCACGCGTTACCAAGGCATGGTGCCACTCGAAGGCGAAACATTCGCACGCAGCTTCGAGGCGTATTTCGCACAGTCGGAGCAATTGCCGACCGCAATCTACCTCGCGTCGAACCAGACCACCTGCGCCGGCATGCTGATCCAGCAGATTCCCACCGAAGGTGGCGCGGAACGCGAACGTGACGCACTCACCTTCGAGCACGCGAAGATCCTCGCCGACACGCTTCAAACCGACGAACTGCTCACGCTCGATGCCACTGAACTACTGCACCGCCTCTATCACGAGGACGACTTGCGTCTATTCGATGCCTATCCGGTGCGCTTCCGTTGCAGTTGCTCGCGTGAGCGTGTCGCCGGCATGTTGCGTACGCTGGGTCGGGAAGAGGTTTTCACGGTGTTGTCGGAACAGGGTCAGGTTGCCGTGACCTGCGAGTTTTGCAATGAACCCTATCGGTTCGACGGTATTGACCTAGAACAGGCATTCGCCAGCGAGATGCTGAATGCTGCACCGCAGCGGGCGCAGTAACAGAAACTGCCAAATCCAGCCCATTCCGTGACTTGCGGAAATCTTGTAAACTCGGCCTCAATTCAGCATGCGACCGTATCGGAGGGAACCGAACGGCCCCGGGCAAGGTCTCATGCACGTCCCGAGGAAGAGCGATGAAACGCGTTTGCGCACCACTGGCTACTGCGATGATGTTGGCGTTCTCGGCGCTGGCGTCGACGCATGCCTGCGCCGATGAATCGCAGCAGATCTGGTCGGCACGTTCGAGCGGCTTGCGCATCAACAATGATCTCGGCGCGGCATTTCCGCTGGTCTCGCCGCTGACGAATCCCAACGAATCCGCGAACGCGGCTGGCGTAACCTTCGACAATCAGGGTCGCATCAGCCTGAGTGCCGGTGTCGACGCAAGCCACAACGATTCACTCACCACCTTACCTTGGTGCGCAGAGGGCATCGGGGCTGTTGCGCATCGGCGCATTCGGTCGCGACTGTCTGATGCAGGGCACGCTGCAACTGGAACTGCCGGGTCGCGTCGCAACAGCCGGCGCAGGCGCGCAATGGCGTGGCGAACGCTTTGACCTATCGCTCGCCTATGGTTTCTCATGGCTGCTGCCGAGCCAGAGAGAGCGTCTCAATACTCCCTTCCTCGCAGTACAGGATCTCAGCCTGTCCTCCGACTTCGGCGTACACCCGATATTGCCTGGGCTTAGCGGCGAAAGCCGCGGTCTGGGCTTGAGCTCGCAGTGGCGACTAACCGCAGAATCCGCTCTGCAACTCAACGCCGCCCTGCACCAACTACGTCTGCGCAACGGCGGTGCGACGCCAACACTTGATCTGCAACAGGCCATGCTCGATGTCGGCATGAACTACGGATCATTCAGTGGCAATGTCACCGGTCGCGTCAGTCGCCTGAACGAACAACCGGGCTATCCGAACCGCTATTGGAGCGGCGTTGATATTGGCGTGTCTTGGCGCACACCTTGGCGCGGTGAACTGACAGTGGGCGCACGAAATATCGTGAGTAAGCCCGCGGCCGACGAGCCGACGCCCGCCGCACGCACGATCAGTGAAACCTCGGCACGCACGCCTTACGTGCGCTACAAACAGGATCTCTGATCTCGTCTTACCCGCGTCGAAGCAGGCCCGCCATCGGCGGGCTCGCATTGATTGCAGCACGTATCAGCGTTTGCGCAGATCGACATCACCACTGAATGATTCGATCTCGATCCTGGCGCTGCCGTCGCCGAGCTTGCCATTCATGGTCGATCCCGGCCCATCTTGCTTCTTGATGGCGAGACCGAAATCGTTATCGAGATCGCCACTGAACGTCTCAGCCGACACACGCCCGTTGGTATCTGCTGGCAGCGTAATCCGAACGTCGCCGCTCATACTCTCGACATCAATGCGCCCATCGGCCGTCAATGCTCCCTCAAAATCGATATCGCCAGACACCGACGAGCCATCGAATGCTTTGACCGTCTGCGCACGCACACTGGCGCTGCCCGATACCGTCTCCACCGACACATCGCGCGAGTCGCCGCTGATGCGCAAATCACCGCTGACGGTCTCTGCATCGACACGACCGGCTTGGCCTTCGAACGTCACGTCACCGGAGACACTGGATACCTCCAGCTTGTCGGTGCTGGAGGCACGCACCGCCACTTCGCCGCTGACTGATTCAACTTCGATTGAGGACGAACCGCGCATCGCGGTCACGTCGATGTTGGCGCTGACGGCCGATAGATCAAGTGATGCATTGGCCGGCACCTTGATCACCAGAACGCTGTCTTCGCGAGGGCCCTTGTTCCAGCCGATCCAACTACGGCCTTCCTCGGCTTCGACGCTGAGTGAAATCCGCGCTGCGGTCTTCTCAACGACGAGCTTTGTTCCGGCACCGAGCGCGCCGCTCCAGCTGACCTCGTTGCGATCCCACGCAGTAACACTGATGCGCCCACGCACGTTGGAAGCCTCCAGCGTGCCGCGTGCGTCTAGTGGTGCTGCGATTTCCACAATCGGCGTTGCGGCCGAAGCGAGTGTCGACAGCGCCGCCAGCAACGTACCGGCGAGTAATTTTCTGTGGTTCAGCGGCTTCATCGGAATCTCCATCGTCATGTTTATGCAGAAAGGGCTTTCTGGGTGAGGCGCAAGCGTTGGTCCTGCACCTGGCGTAGTCGATTAAACAGAAAGCGCGCATCCGGATCTTGTTCAAGCGCCACCGTGATTTCTGCCTCGGCGGCATCAAGTTCGGTCCATGCGGCGACGAGACGCGGATCGGCTTGTTCGCGCAGTTGCGCCCACTGGTTTGCAGTGCCAGCGATAAGCGCCGCGTCGTACTCGGCCCGCAGCGCACGCGCCTCACGCAAGACCACAGGGGATTGCCGCACAATCACTGCCTGATTAGGTTCCGATTGGCGCTGCAATCCCAGCCACCCAGCGACAATCGCGACGGCAGCGAACCCTGCCGCTGCGGCGAAAGGGAACAGGCGCCGCGCATGACGACGACCGACGACTGATCGCGCATCGAGCCGCGCAACAATGCCGGGAAACAGGTCGCGATCAGGCTCCACCGCGAGTGGCAACGCCTTCAACAGGCGTCGATATTCAAGCTCTTCCATGTGAACCTCCGAGCCATTGCTTGATCAAGTTGCGAGCGCGGTGCAGCTGCGCCTTGGATGAACCGACGGCCATACCGAGCTGACCGGAAATTTCTTCATGTTTCCAGCCTTCAACATCGTGCAGCACCAGCACGGCGCGCGCACGCGGCGGCAATCGGGCGATAACTTTGTCGAGGTCGATACCGAGGTCGGGCGAGCGCGGCAACGGCTCGGCGAGGTGGAATTCCGGGTCATCAATGTCCTCGTCGGCAGCGGGTTCACCGCGTGCCGAACGCAAGGCCATCAGCGCAGTATTCACCGCCAGACGGTGCAGCCAAGTCGAGAACGCGCTTTCGAAACGAAATTCGGGCAGTTTCTGCCAGACGCGAACGAACGCATCCTGCGTCAGGTCTTCTGCACGAGCGCGGTCGCCGCCTTGCAGACGCAAGATGACCGCGAATACGCGCGCCGAATGCCGCCGGTACAAGCGCTCGAAGGCGTACCGATCACCCTCTGCGGCTTCGCGGACAAGCGCATGATCGGCAGTTTCCGCAGGCATCGCGTGAGGCACAGAGGCAATTGATAGTGGGCTGATGGCAAACATCATGCCGTATCTGATGTGCGCGGGTGTGGAAAGGTTTAAGCGCCTCGTGTCAGCTCGCCATGCTCGCACCATGACCGCGCTTGCCCTGATAATCGCCAGATGTCCACGGCTGACCTGATCACAAGAATCGACGCCCTGCTGCCGCAGACGCAATGCACGCGTTGCGGTTATCCGGCGTGCGCGCCATACGCCGAAGCCATTGCCAGCGGCGAGGCCGACATCAATCGCTGCCCGCCAGGCGGGTCTGCGGGTGTTCAGGCGCTCGCCGCCCTGCTCGATCGTGCGGTGTTGCCACTCGATCCGGACTGCGGCGAAGAGGCACCACTGCGGCTCGCCTTCATCCGTGAAGTTGAATGCATCGGCTGCGTGAAATGTATCCAAGCCTGCCCGGTCGACGCCATCATCGGCGCCAGCAAGCGCATCCACACCATCATCGCCGACCGCTGCACCGGCTGCGAACTGTGCCTGCCACCCTGCCCGGTCGACTGTATCGACCTCATCCCGGCACCCGCACATCGCAACCTCGTCGGCGAAGCCGATGCTGCCCGCATCCGTTACGAATTCCGCAACTTCCGCCTCGCCCGCGACGAGGCCGAACGCAATGAACGTCTGCGCGCGAAGCGGCCGAGCGTCTGAGCAACTGCGTAAGCAGCGCCGGCGTGCGCCGTGCCGCCGATCACATCGTCGGAACAGTGCCCAACAGAATGTCGCGAGCACGGAATTCGCGCAGGCTGTGACTGGCCGCGTCGATGACCTGCTCACGCGCGAACTGCGGTAGTGCATCGGCCAACGCCTGCGCCAAATCGATACCTGCCGTGTCGGGATGCTGTTTCAGCAGATCAAATAGAATCTTGGCGAGCGGCTTCAATTCCAGAAAGGAAATTTCGTCGCTGCGATTTCGCACAATAGCCAACTGTGTCGGCTGTGCCGGCGGTTGTTGCGGCTGATAAGCAGCACTGAGCTGATGCACTGGCCAGCGGTAGTCGAATACCCAAGCCAGTGGCGACAACACTGGAACGCCGGTGACCACATCGCCAGTGGAATCGAGCACGAGATCAGCGATGTCGTGCTCGTCCAGCGACAAAGCCAGCTCGACCCATTCGTAGTGCGCAAGCTCGGTCAGGAACGGCAAATCACCGCGACCGGCATCGACGCGCGTGTCGAGATAGCGCTGAAATTCGCGCCCGATTTCGGTAAACAAAGGCGTGTGCGACGTATGTTCGCGATAAAAATCGCGGACTAATCGATGCCAGCGCGAGTCGCCGAGCAATCGGCGGATCACCGGAAAATTCGTTGCCAGCAGACCTTCGATATTGTTGTAGAACAGTTCGCGATAAATCTGCAGCCGTCGTTCTTCCAGTCCATCGGGCGGTGGGAATAGTTGCGGGTCACGCAGATGCCGCGCGAACTCGCGCTGCAGCGCAAGTGTGGACTGAGCATCAAGCGACATCGGCATGTACCGGTGTCGGCCACGATTGTGGCGTGATCGACTGCAACACGCGGATGCGATCGAGTTCCGCGATCAACTCCGCAATCGGCGGAAAATTGAAGTCGCGTTCGAGCAGGGTCGGTTTCGCGCCAAAGCAGCGATAGGCTTCGGTCAGCAAGTCGAAAACCGGCTCAATGACAGCAGCGCCATGGGTGTCGACGATCAAATCGGGCGCTTCGTTGTAGTGACCGGCAATATGGAACTGGCGGACCCGATCGGCGGGCATCGCGCGAATGAAATCGCATGGGTCATAGCGATGGTTGACGCTGTTCACGTTCACGTTGTTCACGTCCAGCAGAAGATCACAATCGGCCTCGCGCAGCACCGCAAGTAAGAACTCGCGTTCGCTCATGTCACCGTCGAGCGGCGTATAGAACGAGACATTCTCGATGGCGATACGCCGGCCCAGCACCTCTTGTGTCTGGCGGATGCGCGCGGCGCAATGGCGCACGGCCGCCTCGGTGAACGGCATCGGCATCAGGTCGTAGAGATGACCATGATCACTGCAATAGCTCAGGTGTTCGCTGTAACTGGCGATGCCGTGGTCATCAAGAAAACGACGCAGTTTGATCAGAAACGTTTCATCCAGCGGTTCGGGACCGCCGATCGACAGCGAGAGTCCATGTGCCGAGAACGGGTAACGCTCGGTGAAACTGCGGAAACGGTGACCGAGGCGTCCACCGACGCCAATCCAGTTTTCGGGTGCAACCTCCATGAAGTCGATCGCGCCTGCATGCGCAGACTCCAACGCCGTGAGCAGGCCACGGCGCAGGCCAAGTCCGGCACCCGTAACCGGCGCATGCGCAGATGTCGGGATGCCGGCGCTCATTGGCCTATTGCTTCGGAGCATCTTCCGTCGAGACTTCTTCGGCTTTCATCTCGCCGCACTTGCCTTCGCCACACTTGCCTTCGCTGTCGGCCTTCATGTCTTCGGCCTTCATCTCTTCGGCCTTCATCTCTTCGGCCTTCATCTCTTCGGCCTTCATATCGTCACCGCACTTGCCTTCGCCACACTTGCCTTCACCGCACTTGCCCTCGGCCTCGGCCTTAGCATTGTCTTCACCACACTTGCCTTCGGCGGCTGCGGCCTTGCCGGCGCCACAGGAACCTTCGGTGGTCTTGTCGCCGCACTGACCTTCGGCAACGTCGTCAGCCGCGATCTGATAACCGAAACCGAGGTCGTTCACGCGGAACAAATCGTCGGCATTCGTGACTGCAACCACGCTGAGCAGCGCGGTACCGACCGCAATCGAGAGGGAATTGATGACTTTCTTGGACATGAAACTCTCCACATTGCCTGATCAAGACGGGATACGCCCGCCAACGCCGCCGCAGCACCGAATGCAAGATCGCAGGATGTGCCGCCGAGCCCGGTCGAACTTACGCCGGTCACTCGCGCACGACAACTGCACGAGGTCACCGGTCGCACCATCAGACCGCGGTGGCAACCGATCCCTTACAGCCAATCAACTCGATCGGCTGTCAACCGTGTGCTGGATGGCCTGGCGTCTTGGTGCGGAAACCGCAAAGATCGCGAATCACACAGGTCGGGCACTGTGGCGTGCGCGCCTTGCACACATAGCGACCGTGCAGAATCAACCAATGGTGGGCGTCGTTCAGAAACTCCGGTGGGATGTTTTGAGTAGACCCTTCTCAACCGCGAGCGGTGTCTTGCCTTTAGCGAGCCCGGTACGGTTCGCGACCCGAAAAATATGCGTGTCGACAGCCATCGTCGCTTCCCCAAACGCGGTGTTCAGGACGACATTTGCGGTCTTCCGGCCGACCCCAGGCAAGGCTTCTAGTGACGCGCGGTCGCGTGGCACCTCGCCAGCGTGATCATCGACGAGTCGGCGGCAGGTCGCGATCACGTTCTTCGCCTTGGCATTGAATAGCCCGATCGTGCTGATGTATCGCTTCAGTGCGTCTTCGCCGAGCGCAACTATCTGCGCGGCAGTATTCGCCACCGGAAAGAGTTTGCGCGTTACCTTGTTGACGCCGACATCGGTCGCCTGCGCCGACAAAATCACTGCGATCAACAACTCGAACGGTGTCGCGTACTCAAGTTCCGTGGTCGGATGCGGATTGAGTTCGCGCAGGCGCAAGAACAGTTGGTAACGGTCGGAAGCTTTCATGGTTGCGATTGTCGCGATTTGCGGGCGGTACCGAAACATTTGCTTCCCCATGCCGCTACGCTTGCAAGATGACCGACCTGATTCTTGTCTCCAATGCCGAACTCGCTGATGCGTGCGTCGCCCTGCGTCGTGGCGAAGTCATCGGCCTTCCGACCGAAACCGTCTACGGTCTCGCCGGCGATGCCAGAAATGCCGAGGCGCTGCGCCAGATTTTCGCCATCAAGGGCCGGCCCGCAGACCATCCGCTGATCGTGCATCTGGCCGATGCGATGGAAATCGACGACTGGGCCAACGATGTACCGGAATCGGCACGCAAACTGGCCGCCGCATTTTGGCCAGGCCCGCTGACGATGATCCTGAAGCGCAAGGTGAACGTGCTGGATCTGGTGACCGGCGGACAAGACACGATCGGGCTGCGTGTGCCGAACCATCCGGTTGCGTTGGCATTGTTGCAGGCGTTCGGCAGTGGACTGGCGGCACCCTCGGCCAATCGCTTCGGCCATGTTAGCCCGACCACGGCGTAGCATGTGCGTGATGAATTCGCCGATGTTGTGCCAGTCGTGCTCGATGGCGGCCCGTGCAAGGTTGGTATCGAATCAACCATTGTTGATCTCAGCGGCGATGTACCGCGCATTCTGCGCCCCGGACATATCGCTGCTGATGCAATTGCAAAGGTGCTCGGCGTTCCGGTCGGCACCGGTGCGCAACAGGCCAGTCCGCGCGTCTCTGGCTCGCTGGCCAGCCACTATGCGCCCGACACACCGGCCGAACGCGTGTCAACAGAACGCCTCGACACGCTGATTCACCAAGCGCTCGGTAGCGGCGAAACCATTCGCGTGCTGGCGCTGCGACACCTGCCCAATGGCGTGCATGGCCTGATCATGCCGAATGATCCAGCACAGTATGCGCGTCACCTGTATGCGGCCTTGCGCAGTCTTGACGGTGAAGGCGCCGAACGCCTGTTGATCGAGACGCCGCCCGATCAACCCGAATGGCTCGCGATCCACGACCGCATTGCTCGCGCCACCGTCGCGCCGAGCGACGACGACGCGCCCTAAGCGATTTCAGCGCTTCGACTTGCGCGCCTTACGCTTTGCAGTGGGCTTCGACGCCGCCTTAGTGACGGGCTCGGTAGCGGTTGCAGGCGCTTGGTCACCGATAATCGACTTCACCGGACAGACCGCAAAAATCGGGCAGCGCTTGCAGCCAACGGCCATTGCAACAGGGCAGATCGTCATGGTTGGTACTCCGGTAGCCGGCGCCGCAGTGTAACGCGATACTGCACGCCTATCCGATGGAGTTGCCGATGACGACGCTGCGTGCCGCGACCCCCGCCGATGTACCGCTGATCCTCGGTTTCATCCATGATCTCGCCGAATACGAGAAACTACGCGATCAGGTGATCTGTGACCAAGCGATGCTGCACACCAGCCTGTTCGGTGAACGCGCACAAGCGGAAGTAGTGATCGCTGAACACGGCAGCCACGCCGCCGGCTTCGCGCTGTTCTTCCACAATTTCTCGACCTTTCGCGGCCGCCGTGGGCTGTATCTGGAGGATTTGTTCGTGCGCCCTGAGTACCGCGGCGCCGGCGTCGGAAAACAACTACTCGCGCATCTCGCACATCTGGCCATCGAACGCGGTTGTGCGCGTTTCGAATGGGCGGTGCTGGATTGGAACGCCCCGGCGATCGGCTTCTACCAGTCGCTCGGCGCGCGCGTGCTCGATGACTGGCGCGTCTGCCGACTCGACGGCGACGCGCTCACCCGCCTCGCCGAACTGGCGTGAGTCTTACGCGAAGGGATCGCGCAGAATGATCGTGTCATCACGATCGGCACCGGTCGCGACCAGCGCGATCGGGCATTCTGCCAATTCCTCGACCGCGCGCAGATAGGCGCGTGCCGCCGGTGGCAACTTGCTGAATTCGCGAATACCTTGCGTCGGTTCCGACCAACCCGGGAATTCGAGATAGACCGGTTTGCACTCGTCCCAGCCAGCGGCATCCAGCGGTGCCAGAGTGCGCTGCTTGCCGCGATATTCGTGAAGCCAATGCAGACCTTGATCGTCGGCATACCGTCAAGCACGTCGAGCTTGGTGATTGCGAGACCGTTGATGCCATTCACCTGCACCGCACGGCGCAAAGCCACGAGATCGATCCAGCCACAGCGGCGCGGACGTCCGGTGGTTGCACCGAATTCATGGCCGCGTGCACGCAGTCCTTCGCCAACAGCATCGTGCAATTCGGTTGGGAACGGGCCACCACCGACGCGCGTCGCATAGGCCTTGCAGATACCGAGCACGTAATCGATCGCATCAGCACCGACACCGCAGCCGGCAAGCGCACCACCGACCGTGGTGTTGCTCGAAGTGACGTAAGGATAGGTACCATGGTCGATGTCGAGCAGCGAACCTTGCGCACCCTCAAACAAGATGCGCTTGCCAGCTTTACGCAAGTCGACCAATAGCGTCGACACATCATCGACCATCGGCTTCACGTATTCGCCAAATGCAAGCGCTTCCGCCAGCACTTGCGCATAGTCGACGGTATCGGCCTTGAGCCAGTTCGCAAGCACGAAGTTGTGATATTCGCAGGCCGCCTTGAGTTTTTCAGCGAGCTGATCCGGATAGAACAGGTCGGCGACGCGAACACCACGACGGGCGACCTTGTCTTCATACGCCGGGCCGATGCCGCGACCGGTCGTTCCGATCGCGTTCGCACCCGACGCTTTTTCGCGCGCCTGATCGACGGCGATGTGATACGACATGATCAGCGGCGTTGCCGGCGAGATTTTCAGTCGCGGACGCACATCCACGCCCTGCGCTTCCAACTCTGCAATTTCGGTC
The DNA here is from genome assembly GCA_016708465.1 of Rhodanobacteraceae bacterium. GTDB lineage: Bacteria > Pseudomonadota > Gammaproteobacteria > Xanthomonadales > Ahniellaceae > JADKHK01. The sequence goes on along the minus strand of JADJFT010000004.1, from coordinate 149,266 downwards.
TGTAGCGCCGCCGGCGACAGCACCACACCGTTGCCGATGAGACACAACGCGTCGTCACGGAGGATGCCGGACGGGATCAGATGGAGCACGGTCTTCTTGCCGCCGATCACCAGCGTGTGGCCGGCATTGTGGCCGCCCTGGAAGCGCGCGACCGCGCCGACCTGCTCGGTCAGCAGGTCGACAATCTTGCCCTTGCCTTCGTCGCCCCATTGCGCGCCGAGAATGACCACCGACTTGCCCATTACAGTATCCCCAAAATCAATGAATTCAGTGTGCTAGCAGCTTGATGCCGACCAGCCCGACCAGCATCGTACCGATGCCGATCCAGCGCAAACGCGCCGGGTCAAGTGTCGCCATCTGGCTCATCATTTTCTGCCAGCTCGCCGGCATCGCCGCCAGCATCAATCCTTCAAACACGAACACCAGGCAGCCAGCGACCCATAGCGTGTCGCTAAAGCCGCTTTCGCTCATCGCTTGCCGCCCTCGCCGAAGTACTGAAAGAACTCTGACTTCGGGTCAAGGACGAGGATCGAACCGGGCTCGGAAAAGGCCGCTCGATACGCCTCCAAACTCCGCCAGAAGGCATAAAACTCGGGGTCGCGATTGTAAGCCTCAGCATAAATCTTGGTGGCTTCGGCATCACCTTCACCGCGCAGTCGCTGCGCATCGCGCTGGGCCTCGGCCAACGCAATCTGCGCATCGCGCTCGGCATTCGCACGAATCTTTTCAGCGGCCTCGGTTCCTTGCGAGCGCAACTTGTTCGCGACCGCCTTGCGTTCCGAGGTCATCCGGTCGAAGACTTTCTGGCTGACTTCGTCGGGCAGATCAATCCGCATCACGCGCAGATCGACAACCTCGATACCGAGCTCTTCGACGGCCTTGCTGATGTCCTTACGCAAGTCGTCCATCAGTTCCGAGCGCTGATCAGCGACAACTTCCTGCAACGTGCGCTTGACGATTTCCTTGCCGAGCGCATTGCGAGTGGTCGAATCGAGACGACTTTCAGCGAGTCGCTCATCGCCCGACGATGCGGTGTAGAAGTTCGCGACATCCTTGATCTTCCACTTCACGAAGAAGTCGACCAGCACGTCCTTGCGCTCGGACGTGAGATAGCGTTGCGGTTCCTTGTCGAGCGTGACAATGCGGCGCTCGAACTTGCGCACGTTCTGCAGTACAGGCAGTTTCCAGTGCAGGCCAGGCGTGTAATCGGAACGCAGCACACGACCAAACTGCAGCAAGACCGCGCGTTCGTTTTCACGCACGACGAAGACCGAATTCCCGAGCAGAATCGCCGCAACAACTAGCGCGATCAGAATAAAATTCCTCATTGCCGCGGCTCCCGCGCAACGCGCATCGGATCAAAGGCTTCGCGCTCCGGCGCGACGGCACGTGCAGTCGCAGTGACCGCAGCGCCAGCGCCGTCTTCACGCAACGCCGGCAACACCGGCAGCACCACGTTCTGCATCAACTTGTCGAGCGGCAGCACCATGACGTTATTGCCGCTACCCGCGTCTACCATCACTTTTGGATTCCGCGACAACACGTCCTGCATGGTTTCCAGAAACAGCCGCTTACGTGTGACCTGCGGCGCCTTCAGATACTGCTCGACCAACAGCGTAAAGCGCGCCGATTCACCAGTAGATTTGGCGATAGCACTTTGCCGCTCGCCTTCTGCCAATGCTTTGTTGCGCTCCGCCAGACCGCGCGCTTCCGGCACAATCTTCTGTGCGTAGGCTTCGGCTTCATTTTTGATGCGCTGGTTGTCTTCGCGTGCGGCGATCGCATCATCGAAAGCTTCTTTCACCTCAGCCGGCGGCCGCAGATTCTGGAAGTTCAGCTCGGTGACGATGATGCCGGTGCTGTAGCGCTCCAGCGTTTTCTGTAGTTCTTCCTTCGCCGTGTTCGCGAGTTCGGTGCGCTTCTCACTAAAGACGTCGTCCAGCGTCGAGGCGCCGATCACCTGACGCACCGCACTTTCGGAAGTCTGGCGCAGGGTGTCCTCCGGCGTACGTCCGCCGTACAGGAACAAATACGGATCGCTGGCGGTGTACTGGACGTTGAAGTCGACCATGACCAGCGCTTCATCCTTGGTCAGCATGCGCACTTCCGCCGAATCGGAGCGAACGCGTGTGGTCTCGACAATCTCAACCGTCTCGATTGGGCGCGGCCACTTCATATTCAGACCGGAGCCCATGACGCGCTCAAATTTGCCGAAGCGCAGTACGACGCCGCGTTCGCGCTCGTCGATGGTCTGCCACGAATCCATCATGAACCACGCGCCGAGTACGCCAAGCACGATCAGCAGCGGGCCGGGAATCCGCTGCCACCAAAGTAGCGGCCGAAGCGGTCCTTCATCTGCTTCAACACCTCGTCAAGGTTGCGATTCTCGCCATCCTGCCAAGGATCACGACGCTTGTTGTTATTGCCAGGTTCGTTCCAGGCCATGTCCAGCTCCGCACTGCCAAAGGCAGCAGTGCTCAAGGGTTCACCAAAATTGGCGCGGCATTGTAGGGGAAGTGCCGATCAAGACCAGCACAAAATCCGTTTGCTGCCAGCAGCCTCGTGATTGATTCAGATGGGTTCCGGCGTTGCCAAGTTCAAGTATCCGCGTAGACGCGCGCCGTCGCCATCGGCCAGACCGAACAGTGGTTCGATCGCGGCTCGTGGCGCGTCGATATCGATTTTCCAGCCATTGTCGTCCGCGTGCTCGGCAGCTACGACACCCGCCTCGAATAAACGGGCACGCAAACGCGCCTGATCATGACCGAGCAAGATCGACTGACACACGCGCGTACCGGCGAAACGATCACCGATCGCTGCGCGCAGCAGTTCCAGGCCAAGGCCATCGATTGCACTCACGAACACACGTTCATGGCCGGCATCGTCGATCCGTTCGCGCCGCGGCTTCAGGTCAGGCACACGGTCGATTTTGTTGAACACCAGCAATTGCGGTACGTCACCGGCGTCGATGTCGGCCAACACGGCATTCACCTGTTCGATGCGTTCGTTCCGATTCGGATCGGATGCGTCGACCACATGCAACAGCAAATCGGCGGTTTTGACCTCGGACAAGGTCGACCGAAACGCCGCCACCAAATCATGCGGCAAGTCGCGAACGAAGCCGACGGTGTCGGCGAGGATTGCGGGACCGCTGGCCAGTCCGTCCAGCTTGCGCAGGGTCGGATCCAGGGTAGCGAACAACTGGTCAGCCGCGTAGACGCCGGCGCCGGTAATGGCGTTGAACAGCGTCGACTTGCCGGCATTGGTGTAGCCGACCAAGGTGACGACCGGCAAATCACCCCTTTCGCGCTTGCGCCGCGCTTGCGTACGCTGCACTTCAACCTTGTCGAGTCGCGATTCCAGCGCCTTCACCCGATTCGAGATCATGCGGCGATCAAGTTCGAGCTGAGTTTCACCGGGACCGCGGAGACCGATCGCACCGCCCCGCTGGCGTTCGAGATGGGTCCAGCCACGCACCAAACGCGTGGACAGGTGCTTCAACTGCGCCAGTTCAACCTGCAGTTTGCCTTCATGGGTGCGGGCGCGGCTGGCAAAAATGTCGAGAATCAGGCCAGTGCGGTCCACCACGCGTGCATTCAGCGCCTTTTCGAGGTTGCGCTCCTGCACCGGACTCAAGGCCGCGTTCACCAGCACTAAATCGGCGCCGTGCGCTTCCTTGAGCTCGCGCAGCTGCTCGACCTTGCCAGTACCGAGAAAGAACCGCGAATTCGGCGCATCGATGCGTGCCGTTAGCGTGTCGACAATATCGGCCCCAGCCGAGCGCGCGAGTTCAGTGAACTCGGCCAGCATGTCTGGATCGAGGCGACCGGATGGATGCGGCTGAACCAGCAGAGCTCGCTCACCGCCTTTGCTACGACCGAAGAATTCCAAGTGGGCTCAGTCTTCTAGCTCAGTCTTCGACCACTGGATCGTGCGGCTCATGCGCGTGCGGGCCATCGCCGACTTTGACATTGCGCGCCGGTACGACCGTCGAGATCGCGTGCTTGTAAACCATTTGACTGACGGTATTGCGCAGCAGAACCACGAACTGATCGAAGGATTCGACGGTGCCCTGCAACTTGATGCCGTTGACCAGATAGATCGAAACCGGGATGCGTTCGCGGCGCAGGGCGTTCAGGAAAGGATCTTGCAAGGATTGGGCTTTGGACATGTTGTGCTCCCGGGGGTACGACCAAGAATTCCACGCAACCACCACATTGGCGGTGCGCCGACCGAACGCGTGAGACACGCGTCGGTCCGAAAAGTGCGTCGAGTGTACCCGGTATGCGGCCGCCGCGGCCGCGTTCAAGCCCCGTGACCTCCGGCATGCCTCAGCGCATCGCCTTTTCGATCAAGCACTTGGCAGAGTCCAACGAATGCGCGTCGCGGACGAACGCGTCGTGTTCAGAACGGATCCAGGTGATCTGCCGCTTGGCCAGTTGTCGGGTGGCCTCGATACCCGTGCGGTGAAAGGTATCGACATCGATCTCGCCGCGAAGATACTGCCAAGCCTGTCGATAGCCGACACAGCGCATCGACGGCAGTTCTGGATGCAGTCCAGGCCGCTGCACCAGTGCTCGGACTTCATCGAGGAAACCGGCTGCCAGCATCAGTTCAAAACGCTGAGCGATGCGCGCATGCAGCAGCGCCCGTTCCGGCATCAACGCCAGCTTGAGAATGCGGTACGGCAGATCCACCCGCGCCCGCCCCTGCAACGCCGACAGCCGCTCGCCAGTCAAGCGGATGACTTCGAGCGCACGGCCGATGCGTTGTGGATCATTCGGATGGATGCGCGCGCCCGCCACCGGATCAAGCGCGACCAGTTGCGCATGCAGCGCTGCCCATCCGTGCGCCACAGCCTCGGCGTCGATCTGCGCGCACCGCTGGTGCGGCCTGCGGCAGGTCCGACAAGCCACGTCCAAGTGCCCGGAAATACAGGCCAGTGCCGCCAACCAGCAACGGGATGCGCCCACTCGCGGTCATTGTGTCCATCGCAACGCGCGCAGCACGGCAGAACTCGGCCGCTGAATACGCCTGTTCTGGATCAAGGATGTCGATCAGCGCATGTGGGTAGACCGCCAGTGTCGCCGCATCCGGTTTGGCGCTGCCGATATCGAGCCCACGATAGATCAACGCCGAATCGACGCTGATCAACCCGAACCGCCCGGAATCAGCGAGTTCCAGCGCCAACGCCGTCTTACCGGAAGCGGTTGGCCCCATCAGGAAGATCGCAAGCGGGCGGGTGTCAGTTTTGGCGGCGCTGTCGTGCATCCGGCTAAGCTTGCCAGAGCTCACAGGGTTATCGCGCATGATCGGAACAGCCATTCTTTCTCACGGACTCGAATCCGGGCCGGACGCGACCAAGGTCACCGCGATGGCGGTAGTGGCCGAGCGCCTCGGTTGGAAGACGATCCGGCCAGATTACCGCGACCTCGATTCGGCGCACGGACTGGAATGCGCACAGTTTCGGTTGGCGCGATTGGTCGATGCGGCGAAGTCGGTGGATGGACCACTGGTGCTGGCCGGCTCAAGCTTCGGCGCCTTTATCAGCGGCTTGGCCTCGTTGCAGGTCGACACCAAGGGGCTGTTCCTGCTCGCCCTGCCGCTGCAACTGCGTGGCCACGACACACGCTTCGATGCAGCCGACGTCCCACTCGCGATCGTGCACGCTTGGGACGACGAGTTGATTCCGGCGCGCGCCGTTGTCGACTTTGCCGAAGCACGGCGCGCCACCCTGCATCTGGTCAACGATACTCATCGCCTATCCGAGCATGTGCTTACGACTGCGGCATGGTTCGGCCAGTTCCTTGAACGGCTGCCACGCTAATGCACTTCTTCGCTGCCTGCCCGAAGGGACTCGAAGAACTACTGGCGACCGAACTCGCGACGCTGGGTGGCGGCGAGGTCAAACAAACTGTCGCGGGCGTGCACTTCGAAGGCGAACTCGACACTGCCTATCGGGTCTGCTTGTGGTCGCGCCTTGCCAGCCGAGTGTTGATGCCGCTGCTGAAAATCGAGGAAATCAGTGCCGATCGGCTGTACGAATCGGTGCACGCAATGGCGTGGGAAACGCATATCGCTGCGAACGGCACCATCGCCGTCGATGCACATGGCGTAAACGACAGCCTGCGCAATACTCAGTTCACCCAGCAGCGCGTCAAGGACGCGATCGTCGATCGTCTGCGCGAGGTCAGTGGCGAACGCCCGAACATCGACACCTACACCCCAGATTTGCGCGTGCACGTATTGGTGCGCGGATCGATGGCGCAGATCGCACTCGACTTGTCCGGCGGGCCTCTGCACCAGCGCGGCTACCGTCGCAACACCGGCATTGCGCCGCTCAAGGAAAACCTTGCTGCGGCGATGCTGCTACGCGCGGGTTGGCCGGAGATTGCCGCGAATGGCGGCGCCTTGGTCGACCCGATGTGCGGTTCCGGCACACTGCTGGTCGAGGCCGCGCTGATCGCGGCCGATGTCGCGCCAGGTCTACTGCGCACGCATTTTGGGTTTCTGCGCTGGCGCGGTCATCAGCCACAAATCTGGCAATCCCTGCTCGATGAGGCAGAACAACGTGCGGCGAATGGCCGCAAAAGCGATAGCGCACGCTATTTCGGCTCTGATCGCGATGGTGGCGTGCTCGCAGCGGCCAAACAGAATGCGCAACAAGCAGGTATTTCGGGATTCCTGACGCTGCACCATCACGAGGTCGACAAAGCACATCGGCCGGAGGGCTACACAACCGGCTTGGTCATCACCAATCCACCGTATGGAGAACGCCTCGAAGACAACCGCGCTGCGGCACCAGCGTATATCGCCTTCGGCGAACTGCTGAAGCGCGAATTCGGCGGCTGGCGGGCCGCCTTGATTACGTCAGACGAGTCACTGGCGCACGCGGTTGGTCTGCGCGCGGACAAGCGCTATGCACTGTTCAACGGTGCGTTGGCCTGCACCCTTTACCGCTTCGACGTATTTGCGAGCCGACCCGAACCGAAGCCGCAGGCACCGTTATCTTAAGCAGCGCAAGTGGTACGCAACCGCATCGAAAAAAATTTGAAGCACCTCCGCCCAAAGTTGAAGCGTGATGGCATTGAATGCTTTCGTGCCTACGATGCCGACCTGCCGGACTATGCCGCGGCGATCGATGTCTACGTCGATCACTTGCACATTCAGGAATACCAGGCGCCGAAAACAATCCCCGAAGACATCGCGCAAAAGCGCCTGCGCGAACTGGTGCGTATCGCCAGCGAGGTATTCGGTGTGGCGCGCGACAAGATCGCAATCAAGACGCGCATGAAACGCGGAAAACTTGAACAATACGGGCGCCAGGATGAGCGCGGCCACGCGATGACCGTCAATGAGGGCGGACTGAAGTTCGAAGTCAATCTGTTCGACTACCTCGATACTGGCCTGTTCCTCGACCATCGCCCGCTGCGTGCCAAGGTGCGCGAACTCGCGCGCGGCAAGCGCTTCGTGAATCTGTTTTGTTACACCGGCGCGGTCACCGTCTATGCGTGGTGCCGGCGGCGCCGCGAGTACCGCCAGCGTCGACTTGTCGAATACCTATCTGGATTGGGCCGAGCGCAACCTGGCGCTGAACGGTTTGGGCAGTTCCAGCGATCGACTGGTGCAGTCGGATGCGATGGAATGGATCGAGCGCGAGCGCGGTGAATATGACCTGATCTACGTCGATCCACCGACTTTTTCGAACTCGAAGCGTGCTGAAGATTTCGACGTCCAGCGCGATCACGTGCGTCTGCTGACCGCCTGCGTCGCCCGACTCGCGACTGGCGGGCTGATCTTGTTCTCGAACAACAACCGTCGTTTCAAGATTGATCGCGAGGCGCTGCCGGAACTGGAGATCCGCGATATTACGCCGACCACCATCCCGATCGACTTCGCGCGCGACCCCAAAATCCATCATTGTTTCGAGATCCGCCGTCACTCAATCGGCTGAATCGTCGCCAACAGGCTGGCCCATTCAGCATCGGTGTAGCGATATTTCAGAAGCGATTCATCCTCGTAGCCGCACAGTGTGCCCCACCTACGGAGGTGTTCACGATGAATGTATTGACTCGCTTGGCTTTGGTGGTTGGTCTCGGTGTGGCGGCGATGATCGCCTCAACTTCAACGGTGCAGGCCGGCGATTGGGGCGTCTCCGCCCGCGGTGGAAACTGGAACAACGGCTGGTCGGTGAACTATCGCGATCACGACCGTCGCAACTACGGCTACGGCAACCGCAACTACGGCTATACGCCGTATCGCCAGAGCTATAACGGCAACGCCCGCTACCGCGATTACGGCACGCGCAACTACAACCGCCGCGATCCATGGTGTTCCGCGCATCGCACGTATCACGTGCATCACCGCAATGGCGGCTACGCTCAGGGTTACAACAATGGCTACTCGGACGGCTATCGCAACGGCCGCTACGAGCGTTCTGACTACGGCAGCGCGGCGTATTACGACCGTGTTGAGGAAATGGCCTACGACACCAGCATCTATTACGGTCGTCGCTGGTAAATCCACGATCTAGGCATACCACGACGCCCGGCTTCGGCCGGGCGTCTGCGTTTGTGACTTGCAGTGAAGCCGGCGCGCCGTATTATCTGACGCTGTTCACACGGATTTCATGCATGCCGCTACGCGGAACCAAGATCGGGCGTGTCCTGCGCCAGCGTCGCGATGACGCAGCCATTGCTTGGACGTTTTTCCGGCAATGGCTGAAGGCACCGCTGACCACGGCCGCGGTGTCACCGAGCAGCCGCGAACTGGCGGCGGAAATGCTCAGCCAATTACCGGAAGGCGCTGCCAAGGTAATCGAACTCGGCGGCGGCACCGGCGTGTTCACCGAAGCCCTGCTGACACGCGGTATCGCACCCGAAAACCTGCTCGTCTTCGAACTCAACGAATCGCTACATCTGCACCTGACGCAGCGCTTTCCGAGCACCCGGATCGTCTGTGCCGATGCGCTGTCGACTGCGCGGGTGGTCGAACGAGAGAAATTCGCGCAACCGGGCGAAGTCGATGCCATCGTCAGCGGGCTCGGTCTGCTGTCGATGAGCCAGGAGCTTCAACATGGCATCCTCGAGGCGGCATTCAGCGTGCTCGCGCCGCACGGTCGCTTCATCCAGTTCACCTACGGGCCGACCAATCCGGTGAAGCGCGATGTCATGCGTGACCTGCACCTAAGCGCAAAACGGACCGGCTTCACCGTCTGGAATGTGCCGCCCGCGGCTGTCTACGTGATCACCCGCAGTCGCTCGCGCGGCATCCGGCCGACGCGCGCAAAATGACATGATCGACGCTACGTTCCACGACTGGCCCTTGCCCTATGTCGACCAACTTGAACTGCGCGACCGCGATGCGATCACCCTTGTCGTGATTCATTGCACCGAACTACCGGACCTCGCGACTGCGCGCGAATACGGCGAACGCGTGCTCTATACCGAATCCAGCACCGGCAATTCCGGGCATTTCTACATCGATCGTAACGGCCGAGTGCATGAATTCGTGCCGGTCACGCGAGTGGCGAACCACACACGCGGGTACAACCGACAGTCGGTCGGAATCGAGTTGGTCAATCGCGGGCGCTATCCAAACTGGTTCGATTCACGCCACCAACAAATGACCGAGCCGTACACCGCCGAACAGATCTCGGCGCTGCGCGGCTTGTTGTCGCAATTGACATCGGCACTGCCACGACTGGCTTATATCGCCGGCCATGAAGCACTCGATAGCGCGGAAATCAGCGCCAGCGACGATGCCTCGAAACGGGTATTCCGCAAACGCGATCCTGGGCCGATGTTTCCATGGACCGACGTGCTTGCCGGGCTAACTTTGGCGCCGCTGCCAACGGACACCGAATAGCGCGCCAGCGCACCCTTCACGCCAGGCGATCTGCGATATCGTCCGCGCCATGAGCGACACCCTGAATTTCAGCGAATTGCTCGCGGCATGGCGAGAGGGCGAACTCGCAGCACGCGATGCGATGGTGAATCTGGTCTATCACGAGGTGCGTGCGATCGCGCGCCGGCAACTCGCCGCACATCGAGATGCGACGCTGGCGGCGACCGAACTCGCGCATGAGGCGCTGATGCGCGTGCTTGGCCAAACCGGTGAATGGCAGAGTCGGCGCCATTTGATGAACGTGATTGCACTGGCGACACGGCAGATTCTGGTCGATTCGGCACGACGACGGCACGCACAGAAGCGCGATAGCGGTCCGGTCACCGATCTCGGATCGAAAGCGGAACTGGTCGCAGCACCAGGCAGCGGCGATACGTTGCAGGTTGACGAAGCGCTGCACGCGCTCGCTGCGGTCGATGCACGCGCTGCCGAGGTGATCTCGTTGACTTACTTTGCCGGCATGGAGCGCGATGAGATCGCACGCCTGATGGATGTGTCGACCAGCACCATCGACCGTGCGCTGCGCTTCGGTCGCGCTTGGCTCAAGGACGCCTTGCGTGAGCGCGAATCCGGCTGACTCCGAACAATCGCTCGGTGACGGCTTCGAGATGCTGTTGGCGCTCAACGCCGAAGCGCGGTCGCTACGACTCGCCAAGTTACCGCCCGAACTTGCGTCACGCCTGCGCGCCTTGCTTGAGGCCGACGCCGCGTCTGACGCGGGCATTGATGCGGCCTTGTGCAGCGATGCAGCAGCCACAATCGCCCCGGAGCTGGCCGGACAGCGCATCGGCTCATGGCGAATCGTGCGCGAACTCGGGTCGGGCGGGATGGGCACCGTGTTCCTGGCCGAACGCGACAAAGGCGGATTCACGCAGCAGGCGGCGATCAAATTGATTCGCGGTTTTCCATCGCAGGACGGTATGCGCCGACTGCGTCAGGAACGACAGATCTTGGCCGCGTTGGAACACCCGGATATTGCGCGCCTGATTGACGGCGGCGAAACCGAGGCCGGACAGCCATTTCTGGTCGTCGAATACGTGTGCGGCCAAACCTTGGACGCTTACTTGCAAGCGCAGCAACCGGAACGCGATGCGCGCATCGCGCTGATCGAGCGCATCGGCGCCGCCGTGCAGTACGCACATCAGCATCTAGTGATTCATCGTGATCTCAAACCATCGAATGTGATGGTTACCGACGAGGGCGACATCAAGCTGCTCGATTTTGGCGTCGCCAAACTCATTGATGTCGGCGATGCTGATGCCCACGGTTCGACACGCGTGTTCACGCCGGGCTATGCGAGCCCGGAACAGGCGGCAGGGCGATCGGTGGGCATTGCAACCGACATTTACAGTCTCGGCGTGATGTTGCGCGAGTCGTTGTCGCGAATACCGGCCAGCGCCGAATTGTCCGGCATCATCGCAAAAGCAACCGCGCAGTCGGCCAGCGATCGCTACGCCACGGTCGCAGCATTGTGCGATGACCTGTCGCGCTTGCGCGCCGGCCTACCGGTCAGCGCCGCCGCGGATACCGCTTGGTATCGCACACGTAAATTCATCTCGCGGCATCGCATTGCCGCTGCGGCGAGCGTTATCGCACTCGCACTCGCGCTCGGTTTTGTCTGGCGCCTACAAGTCGAGCGTGCACGCGCACTAGCGGCCGAAGCATTGGCCGCCAATGAACGTGACAGCGCGCGGCAATCACTCGACTTGCTTCAAGGCATCTTCGACAGTGTTGCCCCCGGCGTCGCGCTGGGTCACCCGGTCGGCGCACGCGAATTCATCGCTGCCGCCGAGACGCAACTGTCGCGGCAACCACTCGACAACAGTCGCGCTGGCGTGTCGGTGTACGCCACTGTCGCGAATATCTACCAGCAACTCGGCGAACCGTTGCGCGCCGCGGAACTGCTGCGAACAGCGATCGCGCATCTTCCGAGCGCCGCTGCACGCGACACCGATTTGCTGCGCGCCGACCTCAAAGACGAACTTGCCAGCGCCTTGCTTGGCATCAGTGATTTGGACGGCGCCGCCGCAGCCAACGCTGAATCCGAAGCGCTGCGCGCACGTTGGTTACCGAACGACCCGGCACAGCAGCTACGCACGCTGCGCAATCGTGGCTGGATCGCTTATCGGCGTGGACTCACCACGCAGGCGCGCCCAGACCTTGAAGCGGCACTCGCGCTCGCCGAACGTCATCCGGAATTGCTCGACGAGCGCATCGAGGACAGCATCGCGGCGCTGTCCGACATCGAGATGCGCGCCGGCGATCTCGATCTCGCCGACCGACATGCGCAACAACAACTACAACGCGTCGAAGCGCGCACGCCGGCGCAACATCCAGACCGCATTCCGGCGATGCGGCAACGTGCGGCGGTGCTGAATCAACTCGGCCGCTACGGTGAAGCGCAGGCGATGCTGCGTGCCGCAATCACGATGCACGAAACGGTGATCGGTGATAGCGGTGCGCGTTTGGCCGACCTCGAAAATGATCTCACGGTCAGCCTCAACGATAGTGGCGACGCGCTGGCCGCTCTGCCACATGCCGAACGCGCGATGACATTGACCGACCTCAGCCGAAACTCGTCCTTGGACCGCGCCCTGATCCTGATGAATCTGTCATCGACCTTTGAGAATGCCGGCGACTACCCGCGCGCCGAGGATCTGGCGCAACAGAGTGTCGCCCTCTACACCACCGAAGCGTCATCCGAAGCCGAGGAACGTCTGCGCGCCGAGGGCAATCTCGCACGCGTGATCAGGCTGCGTGGTCGTTACGACGAGGCGCGCGCTCGCTTCGACAGCGTGCGTTCTCGATATGCGCTGAGTGGCCGCGCCGGTAGTTGGCCATGGGCATTCGAAACCTATCGCCTTGCGCAATTAGAGCGCCGCGCCGGCCGCTTCGACGTGGCATCGGCGCTTTTGGACGAAGCCGAGCCAATCTTCATCGCGTCGCTGCCGGAGTTGCATCCAGCACTGGCGCAGCCGCATCGCATTCGCGGCCAGATCGCGCTGGCGCAGCAGCGGCTCGACGACGCACAACGTGAATTTGATCAAGCCGCGGCAATGATCGGCGACAACGGACTCGACTTCGATCGCGCCATTGTTGGCTGCGAACAGGCGGCAGTCGCTTTGCAGCGCGGTCATCGAACACAGGCGGTCGGATTGTTGCAAACCTACTTGCCGGCGCTACGTGCGGCCACCTTGCCCGAGGAAGCTAATCGCATGTTCGCGGAGTCATTGGCGGCGCAGTTGGGCCTGCCCTGACCCGCAGCGATGCGCAGCGAGCGAACTACCGGCAAATGTTCGGCGGATACCGGCTGATCCGCGCCAGCCGCGACAAGCTCGGTAGAATGCCGGGCTATGACCCAGCCCATCGTGACCGAGTTGATCGACCTGCTCCAGTTGGAGCGACTCGAAGTGAACCTGTTCCGCGGCGCCAGTCGCGACATCGGCACCAAGTATGTCTTCGGCGGGCAAGTGCTCGGCCAAGCGCTGTCGGCGGCGCAACAGACGGTGCCAGACGAACGCCATGTCCATTCGCTGCACGGATATTTCCTGCGCGCCGGCGACATCACTGCGCCCATCGTCTACCAAGTCGAAGTGTCTCGTGATGGCAAGAGTTTCTCGACACGACGGGTTTCGGCGATACAGCACGGCCAACTGATTTTTGGCCTGGCAGCGTCGTTTCAGGAACCCGAGCCGGGCGTCGAACACCAGCTGTCGATGCCTGATGTACCGAAGCCCGAAGACCTGGAACCGCCGGGTGAAATTCCGCTGGAAAAACTCGAACATATCCCGGCCAAGCTGCAACGCTGGCTCACGCATAAGGGCCCGTTCGAGTTCCGTCATGTCTATCCGCGCGACGAACTGAAGCCACCGAAGCGTCCGCCGTTCCAGCATGTCTGGCTGCGTCTCGTTGACCGCATCGGCGACGATGCCGATTTGCATCGCGCGATGCTGGCGTATTGCTCAGATTTTCATCTGATCGGCACCACCACCTTCCCGCATGGCATTTCCTATCTGCAGGACAACGTGATGATGGCCAGCCTCGACCATGCGATTTGGTTCCATCGTCCATTTCGCATCGACGAGTGGCTGCTCTACTCCTGCGACAGCCCAAGCGCACAGGGCGCACGCGGTTTGGCACGCGGCATGTTCTATACCCGTGACGGTGTGCTGGTCGCTTCCACCGCTCAGGAAGGGCTGATCCGCATCATCGACGGCGAGATGCACTGATGCGTCAGGTCTATGCGTCGCCGAGGGCCGAAAACGTTGATCGTGTCGAAGCGATGTTGAACGACGCCGGTATTCAGACGCGCGTTCTCAAGCGCGACAAGATCAACCGCGGCCGTTTCCAGCGCTTCAGTTTCAACGAGCAAGCCAACAGCAAGGAATGGCCGGCAGTGCAGGTCGTGTTCGCCGAAGACATGCCGAAAGCGCGCGAAATGCTTCGCGCCGCAGGGCTGATGGGTACTACACGTCCCGATGCCAATGCGCCGATGCCGCGCTGGGAAGCTCCCGGAAACGGACCGGATGACATGGCCGCGCGCATGCGCCGAATCGCGATGATCAGCGTCGTGATCGGGCTGATATTCGTCGCCTATGCCTACCAAACTGCCAAGCGCGAAGCACCGGTCGTTGCTCCGGAAACCGCGCCCGGCATGCCGCCGGCAGCTGCCCCGGTTTACGACAACACCGTACTGCTGCTCGATGACAGCGACAGCGACACCACCGAGGAACCGCAATGAGCCAAACCACCCTGCAGCGCTTCCGCGACGAACTCGCCGCAATCGAGGCGCACGGTCTGTTCAAGCGTGAGCGCATCATCACCTCGCCGCAGTCGGCCGAGATCACACTCGCTGATGGCCGCAAAGTGCTGAACTTCTGTGCCAACAACTATCTCGGCCTGGCCGATCACCCGAATCTCATCGCAGCAGCCAAGCGCGCGCTCGACAGTCACGGTTTCGGAATGGCGTCGGTACGCTTCATCTGCGGTACCCAGGATCTGCACAAGCAGTTGGAAGCAACAATCGCCACTTTCTTCGGCAGCGAAGACACGATCCTGTACGCGGCCTGTTTCGACGCCAACGGCGGTCTGTTCGAGCCACTGCTGGGCGAACAGGATGCGATCATCTCGGACGCGTTGAACCATGCTTCGATCATCGACGGCGTGCGCCTGTGCAAGGCGCGGCGCTATCGCTATGCGAACTGCGACATGGCCGATCTGGAGGCGCAACTGAAACAGGCGCGTGCCGATGGCGCGCGCACGATCATGATCACCAGCGATGGCGTTTTTCTCAATGGACGGGTTCATCGCGCCGCTCGACCGCATCACCACACTCGCCCAGCAATACGGCGCACTGGTGCATATCGATGAATGCCACGCCACCGGTTTTCTCGGTGCCAGCTGTCGCGGCTCGGCGGAAGTGAACGGCGTCATGGACAAGATCGACCTATTCACCGGCACGCTCGGCAAGGCCATGGGCGGCGCGCTCGGTGGCTTCACCACTGGCAAACGCGAGGTAGTCGAACTATTGCGTCAGCGTTCGCGGCCGTACCTGTTCTCGAACTCGCTGCCGCCACACGTGGTCGCGGCCGGCATTGAGGCCTTCGACATGCTCGCCTCCGCTGGCCACTTGCGCGAACAATTGACCGAAAATACGCGTTACTTCCGCGAACGGATGACGCAGGCCGGCTTCGACCTGAAGCCAGGCGTGCACCCAATCGTGCCGGTGATGATCTACGACGCGCCGATGGCACAGCAGATGGCCACGCAACTGCTCGACGAAGGCATCTACGTCACCGGCTTCTTTTTCCCAGTGGTGCCGAAAGGCCAGGCGCGCATTCGTACCCAGATGAGTGCGGCGCATACACGCGCGCATCTCGATTGCGCGATCGACGCCTTTACGCGCGTTGCCACGCGCATTGGTGTGCTGGCACCGGCCTGACCGATCGCCGCGTCACTTGATCCGGCTCAAGGCACGCGGTTGCGTCACGCTGCCATGATCGACGCTGCCCCCTGAAGCAGGAGTAAGCCATGAGCGACCATCGCATCACCCTGAACTGGCAGCGTCACGATGCTGCCTTTGAGCGCGGCAACTTTCCGAAGGACCATCAAGTCCGTTACCTCGGTGGGCAAACACTCGCGGTGTCGTCCGCCGTGGCTTATGGCGGCAATGTAGCGCTGGCTGATCCCGAGCAAATGCTGCTGTCGGCGCTATCGTCCTCCCATCTGCTGACCTTTCTCGCGGTGGCCGCAAATCGCGGCTTCGTGGTCGACGAATATCTCGACGATGCCGAGTGTGAACTCGGCAAGAACGCCGAGGGGGCGATGGCCGTGGTGTCGGCGACGTTGCGTCCAACGGTCCGCTTCGCCGGCGATAACCAACCGAATGCCGAGGAGTACGCGAAACTTCACGAACGCGCGCATCGCGGCTGTTTCGTCGGGCAGTCATTGAAAACCGACGTGCGGATCGACGCCCGCCCGCTGGAGTGACCTGCTGCAAACGTATACAAGCCTTGCCGTCTTGCAGCGGCGCGCTACGCTCCTGTCCTTTCGACGATGAACGAGTGGCATGAGCGCACGACCGGCTTCCCTGTTGGTGATCTTCGGCGCGACCGGTGACTTGGCGCAGCGCATGCTGCTGCCATCGATGTACGGCCTCTATCGCGATGGTCTGCTGCCAGCCGATATCCGTATTCTCGGCACGGCACGTGGTGCGCTCGATGATGCTGGTTTTCGAGCCGGTGTTGCCGAAACACTAGCGAAGCGCGTCGCCGTCGGCGATCGTGACGCAGCATCGATTCAACGATTTCTGGAAGCCGTGCACTATCAGGCCGCGGCGATCGACGATGCGGTGGCGGCGAAAGCATTGACCGATCGTATCTGCGCGATGACGCGCGGCGATGTCGTCTATCACCTATCCACCGCACCACGCTTCTATGCGCCGATCTGCGACTTGCTCGGTGCGGCAGGACTCGCCGGCGCCGGCACCCGCGTGATGCTCGAAAAACCGATCGGTCACGACCTCGGTAGCGCGATCGCAATCAACAATGGTGTGACGCGGGTATTCGACGAAGCACGCGTGTTTCGCGTCGATCACTATCTCGGCAAGGAGGGCGTGCAAAACCTGCTGGCGCTGCGTTTTGGCAATGCGCTGTTCGAGCCGCTGTGGAACGCGCGTCACATCGAGCAAGTGCAGATCACCGTTGCTGAAACCATCGGCGTCGAGGGCCGTGGTGATTACTACGACGACAGCGGCGCAAGTCGCGACATGTTGCAAAATCACCTGTTACAACTGCTGTGCCTGACCGCAATGGAGCCGCCATCGCACTTCGATCCGGGCGCGGTGCGCGACGAAAAACTGAAGGTGCTGCGCTCGCTGCGCCCGATCGGAATAAACGAGGTCGCCGCGCACAGCGTCGCAGGTCAATACACAAATGGCGCAGTCGATGCGGCCACCGTGCCCGGCTATCGCGACGAACTCGGACGTGCCAGTAGTACCGAGACTTACATTGCATTGCGCGCACATATCGACAACTGGCGCTGGTCCGGCGTGCCGTTTTATCTGCGCACCGGCAAACGCATGCCCCGTCGCTGCACTGAGATCTACCTCCAATTCCGCGCCGTACCGCATTCAATCTTCAAGGGTACCGGCGCGCATGCCGACCCAAATGCGCTGGTGATCAAACTGCAGCCCGAAGAACGGATCGAGCTGATGCTGATGCACAAGACGCCCGGGCTCGATCGTTCCGGGCTCAAGCTGGCGCAGGTCACGCTCGACCTCGACGTACACGATGCCTTCGCGCAGTCGCGCCGCCGTCTCGCCTACGAACGTCTGTACCTCGATGCAATCGAAGGCAATGGCACGCTGTTCGTGCGTCGCGACGAGACCGAGGCCGCATGGCAATGGATTGATGGCATCCTCGATGGCTGGCGCGCGCACGCTGTGCAACCAAAATCTTATCCTGCCGGAACCTGGGGCCCGAGCAGTTCGGTCGCATTGACTGAACGCCATGGCCACAGCTGGCGCGAATGAAGCGCGCCGCAGCGATGACCTGGACCGAGTTTCACTACGACGATGCTGATGCGCTCGCAGCCGCCTGTGCCGCGCGCATCGACACTGATCTCGACGTCGCGTTGCAGGAACGCGGCGCCGTCTTGTTAGCGCTCGCCGGCGGGCGCACCTCGCCGCCAGTATTCCGTCGCCTCGCCAGCCGGCCGCGTGATTGGTCGCGCGTGACCGTGCTACCGAGCGATGAACGCTGGGTGCCGGCGGATCATCCGGACTGCAACCTGCGCCAGATGCGCGACGCCTTCGCTGGTGCTGATGACATACGCTGGTTGTCACTGGTGCCTGGATCGCCGCAGGGAACTGTGAGTGCGAATTTCGCGAACGACGCGCTCGCCGCGTATCCGCAGCCTTTTGACCTCTGCATGCTTGGCATGGGCGCGGACGGTCACTTCGCATCACTGTTCCCGGGTGCAGCAAATCTGGCTTCGGCACTGTCGCTGAGCAACACATCCGCTGCGCTGCCGATCCTGCCCAACCCGATGCCGGTAGCAGGTCCGCACCCGCGTATCAGCCTGACCTTATCGCGCCTATTGCATGCCCGTCGGGTGATGCTTCTGATCAGCGGCCGCGACAAACGAGATGTGCTCGAGCGCGCACGTTGTGGCGACGCTACCCTGCCGGTTGCGACCCTGCTCGCCAGCGCGCACCCTTCCGCCGAAATTCACTGGAGTCCGTGATGACATTGCATCCGGTCACTGCACGCGTTACCGCGCGGATCGTCGATCGCAGCCGCGAATTGCGTGCGAACTATCTCGCCAAGATTGAAGCGGCGCGCGTCATTGGTAGCGCTCGCGGCAAGCTCGGCTGCGGCAACCTCGCCCACGGCTTTGCGGCATCCGCTGCTGACAAGCCGCTCCTGCGCAGCGTGCATGGTGCGAACATTGGTGTCGTCACCGCCTACAACGACATGCTCAGTGCGCATGAGCCGCTGAAGCACTACCCCGAACTGATTCGCATGGCCGCGCGTGGCGTCGGCGCCAGCGCCCAGGTTGCGGGCGGTGTGCCGGCGATGTGCGATGGCGTCACCCAGGGCAGGGCGGGCATGGAACTGTCGTTGTTTTCGCGCGACGTGATCGCCCAATCGACCGCCATCGCACTCACCCACGAGATGTTCGATGGTGCCCTGCTGCTCGGCGTCTGCGACAAAATTGTGCCCGGACTACTGATCGGAGCGCTCTCGTTCGGACACTTGCCGATCATTTTGGTGCCTGCAGGCCCGATGCCCTCCGGTCTGCCGAATACGGAAAAGGCACGCGTGCGGCAGGCGTATGCCGAGGGCAAGGCGACGCGCGAACAACTACTGGATGCCGAAGCGGCCTCGTATCACAGTGCCGGCACCTGTACGTTTTACGGCACCGCGAATTCAAACCAGATGCTGGTCGAAGTCATGGGCTTGCACATGCCCGGCAGTGCCTTCGTCCATCCGGGGACACCGTTGCGCGATGCACTCACGGTGGCGGCGGCAGAACGCATCTGCGCAATCACCACGCTGGGCGACGAGTACACGCCGATTGGCCGCACCATTGACGCCAAAGCCATCGTGAATGCCATGGTTGGACTCGCTGCGACCGGTGGTTCGACCAATCATGCGATCCACTTGGTGGCGATCGCGCGGGCCGCTGGATTGATCATCGATTGGGATGACCTTGACGAACTGAGCCGTGCCACACCGCTACTGACGCGCATCTATCCAAATGGCGAGGGCGACGTGAATCATTTTCACGCCGCCGGTGGGCTTGGTGTGGTGATCCGCGAATTGCTGGATGCCGGACTGATGCACGCAGACATCCGCTGCGTACATGGTGGAACGTTACGCGACCAAGCGCGCGAGCCGTTTCTCGATGACCTCAAGCTGCGCTGGCGCGAGCCACCGGCGAGCTCGCTGGATCGTTCGATCCTGCGCGGCGTCGCCGAACCATTCGACGCCGAAGGCGGCCTCGTTCGCCTGCAAGGCAATCTCGGACGCGCCATCGCCAAGACTTCGGCGGTCAAATCGGCATTTCGCCGCATCCAAGCACCGGCGCGCATATTCGAGTCACAGGATGCACTGCTGCTGGCATTCAACGCCGGCGAACTGAACGGTGATTTCGTCGCAGTGGTCCGCGCCCAGGGGCCGCGTGCGAACGGCATGCCGGAACTGCACAAGCTGACACCGACGCTCGGTGTGCTGCAGGATCGTGGCCAGCGCGTCGCGCTGCTCACCGATGGGCGCATGTCTGGTGCATCCGGCAAAGTGTTGGCTGCGATCCACGTGTCGCCAGAAACGATCTGCGATGGTGCGCTCGCAAAATTGCGCGATGGCGACATCATCCGCATCGATGCCGAAATCGGCTCCATGGACGTATTGCTGCCGGCCGCCGAATTCGCCGCGCGCACACCGGCAACTTTCGACCTCGCGGCAAACCGTGTCGGTTCGGGTCGCGAACTGTTCGGCAACATGCGTACCCACGTCGGCTCGGCCGAACGGGGTGCGTGCAGTCTTTTTTCGGAAAACTGAACAGGAGTTCGTCGTTCATGACTCACTGGACCATCGAGCAGCGCTGCAGCACGGTCGACGCCCTTTTGGCGCGCGCACCGGTCCTGCCCGTGATCTCGATCAGCAAACTCGAAGACGCCGTGCCGCTGGCGCGCGCGCTGGTCGCGGGTGGCCTACCCGTGCTCGAAGTCACGCTGCGTAGCGCCATCGCGCTTGAGGCGATCGCCGCGATGGTCCGCGCGGTACCGGGTGCGATCGTCGGCGCCGGCACCGTGCTCGATGAGGACGACCTTGATGCAGTCACCCGCGCCGGCGCGCTTTTTTCGATCTCGCCTGGCAGCACCGAGTCGGTGTATATCGCGGCAGCGCGCGCAACAATTCCGCACATTCCCGCCATCGCGAGCGCCAGCGAATTGATGCGCGGACTCGAACACGGCCACCGTCGCTTCAAGTTTTTCCCGGCCGAATCGAGCGGTGGTGTCGGTGCGCTCAAGGCCTTTGCCGGACCGTTTCCGCAGGTGCAGTTCTGTCCAACCGGCGGCATCGACGCGGCCAGCGCGCCGCGTTATCTCGCGCTCGACAACGTCATCACCGTCGGCGGTTCCTGGATGGTTCCCATCGCTGCACTCGCTGCACGCGACTTCGCCAGGATCGAGGCGCTTGCAAAGGAAGCCGTGCGTCTGAATCAGCCGGCTTGATCGGCAACGACTTCGACCGGATGACGCAACCGGCATTCGATGGATAGCGCATCATTGCCCAATTGGACGACAAGGAGCCCGCATGCATTCCGACCTGACGCCGTACCTGCAGTTGATGGCGCAGAAGAACGCCTCGGACCTGTTTTTCACGGTCGGTGCGCCGCCGAACATCAAGATCGACGGCGAGACCGGCCCGCTCAACGAGCCGCAACTGACTGCCGACAAGGTGCATGATCTCGCGTACTCGATCATGAACGAAAAACAGCAGAAGGAGTTCGAGGCGACGATGGAGATGAACCTCGCCATCGGCCTGCCGAAGATCGGACGCTATCGCGTCAATGTCTATCGCCAGCGCGGCGATGTCGCGTTCACACTGCGCTACATCACCAGCCATATTCCATCGCTAAGCGACCTCAACCTGCCACCGATCCTGCGCGACTTGATCATGATTCCGCGCGGCCTGGTGCTGGTGGTCGGCGCGACCGGCTCCGGAAAGTCGACGACGTTGGCGGCGATGATCGACTACCGCAATTCGGTCAAGACCGGCCACATTCTCACGGTTGAAGAGCCGATCGAATACGTGCACGAGCACAAGAAATCCATCGTCGACCAACGCGAGGTCGGGCTCGACACGATGAGTTATGCGAATGCGCTGAAGAACGCGATGCGAGAGGCACCCGACGTCATCATGATCGGCGAGATTCGCGACCGCGAGACCATGCAAGCCGCGATGTCTTATGCCGAAACCGGCCATCTCTGCCTGTCCACCCTGCACGCGAACAATGCCAATCAGACGCTCGATCGCATCGTCAATTTCTTCCCCGAGACGGCGCACCACCAGTTGTTCATCGACCTGTCGCTGAACCTCAAGGCGGTGATTTCGCAACGTCTGCTCAAGGGACTTGACCGCAAGCGTGTGCCGGCGGTCGAGATCCTGCTCGCGAGTGCTTATGTTTCCGACCTGATCGCGAAGGGCGACATTGCGACCATTCGCGAAGCCATGAAGCAAGGCGCCGAGCAAGGCATGCAAACGTTCGACGAATCGCTGTATCTGCTTTATGCCGGCGGACGCATCAGTTATCGGGATGCCATCGATCATGCCGATTCGCGCACCGACCTTTCGTTGCGTATTCGTTTGCAGGGCCCGGCGCCCGGCATCGCCACCCATGCTGTGAGCGGCCCGGGTGATCACTCGATGGCAATCGAAGATTTCGTTGAACCGACATCAAAGCCGTGACTCGACAACGCGCGGTTGACGCGTTTTGCGCTGGAGATGCGCCGTAACGAATCGTTTGCTACGGCGCGTATCCGTGATTACGCAGTTTCGTCCGCCGATTGTCCGGCAACGTAGTGCTCGTACACGTAGACGGGAATGTCCAAGTCTGCCAAATGATGTTCAACCAACGGTTTGACATCGTTCCAGTCGAGCCCACCGACGCCGGTCGCGAACCGCGGCACGGCCAAGCTCTTGAAGCCTTCCTTGCGCACTTCAGCGGCCAGCGCCTTCAAGGCATGGTTAACGTGTGCGGTCGTCGCTTTACCGGGCTTGGACCCATGGTCGTAGGCGGCTTCTTGGGTAAACAGGGCGATCATTCGGACGCCGTCGACGCCGCCCCAAGTCCACACACCACCGGACTTCGGATGCTTGGTCTGGCAATAGTGGCGAAAGTCTTTGTACATCGCCGGCCACGCCTCGCGCAGCGCGTGCGCCAAACCCTGATTGAATGAATCGTTCGGCGCCACGCCGTGAGCAATCGCGGCCGCCTTGCTCTTCAGGAGATCTCCAGTCACGTAACGGATCATCTGCACACCTCATTGGATCGGATTCGTTGATCTTGAAGGCAATGGCGTCGCGATGGGTTGACCACGATCAAGTGCCAGCTGCGTCATCGCTGCACATTCGAATCATCATGAACTTCCGCGCCAATGCTAATTGCTGGCTGCGGGCCTCACCAGCTTGGCTGTACAGGCGAAGGCCGACCCCAAGGCGACCGATGGCACAGCCTATGGCGCCCTCGCCTTCCGCTCGCTCGGCCCGTTGGTTGGCGGACGCATGACACGGGTGACCGGCGTGCCCGGTACGACGATCTTCTATGCCACCGCCGCGCAGGGCGGGGTCTGGAAGTCGAGTAACAATGGCATCGACTGGGCACCCATTTTCGACACGGAATCGACGCAGTCGATTGGTTCGATCGCTGTTGCACCCAGCGACCAGAACGTGATCTATGTCGGCAGCGGCGAAGCCAACCCGCGTGGCAATGTCGCGATTGGTGACGGCATTTGGCGCTCTACTGATGCTGGCGCGTCATGGAAGCAGGTACTGGCTCTCAAGGGTCAGATCGGTACGATCGCGGTGCATCCGCACAATCCCGATATCGCACTGGCGGCGGTGCTCGGCTCACCCTTCGGCCACGGTCCGCAGCGCGGTGTTTATCGCACGCTGGATGGCGGCGGAACTTGGTCGCAAGTCCTCAAGGTCGATGCCGACACTGGTGCGTCCGATGTTGCGATCGATCCGCACAATCCGCGCATCGTTTATGCCGGCATGTGGCAGATGCGGCGAACACCATGGTCGCTGCAGAGTGGCGGCGAAGGCGGTGGACTGTTCCGCTCCAGCGATGGCGGTGCCAGCTTCGAGCGCGTCATGCACGATGTTCTGCCGAAAGGCGTGGTCGGCAAGGTCGGCGTTGCCTTTGCACCCAGCAGGCAGGGCCGCATCTACGCATTGATCGAAGCGGAACACGGTGGGTTATTTCGCAGCGACGATGGCGGCAGCGAATGGAAGCGCATCAATGACCACCCGGTATTGACTCAGCGTGCTTGGTATTACATGACGATCACCGTCGATCCACAGAATGCGGATGTGGTCTGGTTCCCGCAAGTCGCGCTGATGCAATCGCGCGATGGCGGAAACAGCGTGCATCAGGTCGACGGCCCGCACCATGGCGATCACCACGATGTCTGGATCGACCCGGTCGATCCACAGCGCATGGTGAATGGCAACGATGGTGGCATCGACGTATCCCTCGACGGCGGCCAAACCTGGGCGCATCCGCTGCTGCCGATTGCGCAGTTCTACAACATCGATGTCGATGATCGCGTGCCGTATCATGTCGGCGGCACGATGCAGGACTGGGGCACCGCCAGCGGCCCATCGCGCAGCCTGCGTGGCCCGCATTCGGTGGCCGAATGGTTCAACGCCGGTGGTGGCGAGGCCGGTGACTTCGTCTACGACCCGTTCCGTCCCGGCCACATCTACGCCGGCGAATACATGGGCTATCTCTCGCACTATGTCGAAGGAAGCGGGCAGTACCGCAATATCTCGGTCTCGCATTACAACGGCTCGGGTATTCCGCCGAAACAGTATCCATACCGTTTTCAGTGGACCGCACCAGCCGCAGCTTCACCATTCCGCGACGGCGGCCTGTATCACGGCAGCAACGTATTATTCCGGACCACAGACCAAGGCCAGACTTGGGCAGCGATCAGCCCGGATCTGACCCGTGACGACGAGTCCAAGCAGTTGTGGTCGGGCGGACCGATCACCGGCGACAACACCGGTGTCGAGGTTTTCGGCAGCATCTTCTCGATTGCCGAATCGCGCGTGCAGCGTGGCGTAATCTGGGTCGGCAGCGATGATGGTCTCGTCCATGTGACGCGAGACGACGGTGCGAATTGGACCAACATCACGCCGAAGTCGATGCCGGAATGGGCCACCATTGACGGCATCGAGCCTTCGCGCAGCGACGCCGGTACCGCTTGGTTCGTGGCGCATCGTTATCGTCTCGATGACCGTAAACCGTATCTGTTCGTCACCCATAATTTCGGCCAGTCCTGGCAGCAACTCAGCAAAGGCTTACCCACTGACCTGCCGTTGTACTCGGTGCGTGTCGATCCGGAAGACGCACGCTTCATCTACCTCGGCAGCGAACACGGTGTCTGGTACTCGCGTGATAGCGGCGCCAGCTTCAGCGAACTCCGACTCAACTTGCCACCAGCAACGGTGATCGACATGGAGATCAAGCACGGCGATCTCGTGATCGGCACGCGCGGGCGAGGTATCTGGGCACTGGAGCAAATCGCGTCGCTACGCGCATTCGACGACGGCGTGCGCAAGCAAGCCGCGCATCTGTTCGCGACCCGTCCGACGTATCGCTTTCGCGAGGACAGCAGTTGGGCTGATATGGCGACCGGCACATTCGACGAGAGCAACGAAGGCGCGCTGTTGCATTATTGGCTGGCCGAGGCACCAAAACAGCCGCTGTCACTGACCATCAAGGACAGTAATGGCCACGTCGTGCGCACGCTGAGCAGCGAAAAGAAGCCGGGCAAGTATCCCGAGGATGATCCGGACGAGCCTTCGGGACCGCCAGAAGCAGAGATCAGCGCCGAAACAGGATTCAACGAAACGATCTGGAATCTGCGCGAAGACGGCGCGCGGCGCATCGCATTCAAGGCTGACATGGGTGATCCAGAAACCGGGCCGCTGGCTTTACCCGGCAGCTACACGCTGGAACTCGACGCCGATGGCCATCGCGCCACGACAACGCTGGAAATTCTCGCTGATCCGCGTTCAACGATCAGCGCCGACGAACTGCGTGCGAACCACGCACTCGCAATCCGTACCCGCGACGCACTCACGCGACTGTCGCGGTCGATCGACCGCGTGCGCGCCGTGCGCGAGCAACTCGATGTATTCGCGAAGCACGCCGCATCGCTGCCGAACAGCACTGCACTGATCGCTGCCATCGACGCGGCGAGCACTCAGGTCAATGTTGTCGAAGGCACCCTGCACAATCCCGAAGCAGTGGTGAATTACGACATTCTCAGCGGTCGTGGCGGTGGCGCAAAACTCTATTCACAGCTCGCCCCACTGTATTCGTGGATCAACGACTCCGACCACACGCCGACGCAATCCATGCTCGATCGCGCCGACGTTCTGCTTGCCGAACTCGCCCAACGTGAAACGGCGATTGCGGCACTGCGAGATGACGAACTCGCCAAGGTCGAAGCGGAGGCCGAAAAACTCGGACTGGCGAGAATCCTGATTCCGTGACTGCAGCTATTTGGTAGCGCAGTCGCTGCGCAGGTTCAGTGCCTGGGCGATGTCGCGCCAGTCGAATGCACCGAGGCCTTGATCGTCGTGGACGGCGTAGAACACGCCGTTCGGAAAGCGCGTCGTCGCCGACTGGTTCAGCCAAACGCCATCGGTGTTCGCGACCGTATTGCCGGCAAAGGCGCCGAGATGCGTCAGCGAGACGCGGTCGTAGAGATGGAACACGCTGCGATCCATGAATTGGTCGGTCGTGATCCAGTAGCCACTGCCATCGGGGCATTGCCACAAGGCGATACCCTCGGCCTGCGCCTTGAAGGTGCCGAGCCCGATCGTGCGACCACGATAGGCACCGGCGAGGTCGTACTCGCGCACCGCCGTGCCGGTCATCGTGTCCTCTTCCGAGATCAACAGGCGGTCGTGTGCAACATCTCCCTGGATCGATTCGGGAATGCGGATCGCGCCTTCGGCAGTGACATCGCCGAACGCGCCGTCGTAGCGGACGGTCACAACATCGTCGGCCAGGAGGACGTGGTAGCGCTGCATGCGATGGTCGAGTTCGGCCAACGGTGGCGGAATATCCCATCCGTTCGGGCGTTTTCCGGCCATGTAGGCATCAGTGACGACGACGTCGAGATCGCCGGGCGCGCGTTCGCGCACCCATAGACCATAGGGCTGGGTCAGCTGTTCGGTGCCAAAGGTCGTGAGCGTCTTCAGCGTCGGCAAGGACAAGATCTGCACACGGTGGTTGTCGCGCTCGACCACGAACAGCAGATCACCATGCACTGCAATGCCGTTCGGACGCCGGAATTGGCCGGGACCGTCGCCTTCACTACCGAAGTGACGCAGGGTGTTGCCAGTGTCGCCATCATAGATCACGAGCCGACCGCCGACCTTCGCGGTAGCGAATACCCAAGTCTTGCCGTCGGGCGCACGCCACGATGCCGGTGAGTCGATGTTGTCGTCTGGCGTCGATGCGCTGACGAAGGCCTCGGGTACGACCGCGTGCGCGACCGGATATTCCGACAGCATCGGATCCTCGTCGACATACTGGTCCGGTTCCGGGGCATCACGCATCGATGCGCAAGCTGAAAGCAACAGGGCAATGACCAACGACAACAGAGAACGAGACGACATGAACAAGCTCCGGGTAAGACCGCGTTATAACCGAAGCAACTGCCGCCTGTATCGCTGTCGGTGTCTCGCCGCGCGCACGATCTCGCATCATCGGCCAGCGGATTCCGAGGGCCACCAGCGCGAGCACGTAGAATGCGCGACCGATTCGACGGCCGCTGGACCTCGTGAACGCATCGACCGACAACGACCTGCTCGATGCCCTGTTCCTGCCGATCACCGGTGGTGAACTGGCTTGGCCGCGCGCCGATCGCGTGCTGTTTCTGCGTGCAATTGATGGCACCGTGCTGCGCCGCTTCGATGCCGAGACGCTGGTCTGCGAGCAGTCGTTCAAGCCAGATGCGCTTCAGCTTGTTCGTAGCGGACTGACGCAGACAGCGCGTGCAAACGAAAGCCGCGCGCTGGTGCTGGGGCGCTTGCCACGTAGTCGCAACCAAGCGCGGGCGCTGTTCGCGCAGGCGATCCATCGCGCGACCAACGATGGCGTGGTCGTCGCCGCAGCAGCGAACAATCAAGGTGCGCGCGCCTTGCAGGACGATCTCGAACGGCTCGCTGGGCCGGCCACGGTCTTGTCGAAGCACAAATGCCGCGTGTTTCGGGTGCCGGCGCACTCTGCTCACATCGATGCGGCGCTTCTAAACGATTGGATGCAACTGGATGCCCCGTATCCGATCGGCCACGGCCTGCTCGGGCGCGCCGGCGTGTTCAGTGCCGACGCGATTGATCCGGCATCGCAACTGCTAGCGGAACATTTACCGTGGAATCTGGCCGGGTGCGCCGCCGATCTCGGCGCCGGTGGCGGCTATCTCGCGATCGAATTGGTCACGCGCAATCCCGGCATCCACGCCATCGATCTTTACGAAGCCGAAGCGCGCGCACTCGAGGTCGCTCGGCTGAATTTACCGACCGTGCAGCGACCACTCACTGTCGGCTTCCACTGGCATGACGTGCGTACCGGGCTGCCCTCACGTTACGACGTGATCATCAGCAATCCGCCATTTCATCATGGCCGCGCCGATGCACCTGAGCTTGGTCATGGCTTTATCATTGCTGCCGCGAACGCGCTCAATCCGAGCGGTCAACTGTGGCTGGTCGCGAATCGCCATCTGCCCTACGAAGCCGTGCTCGGCGAGCATTTTGCGCAGGTTCGCGTGGTCGTCGTGCGCGATGGCTTCAAGGTCATCGCGGCGCAGCTTTCTTGGTGAATTCGGACAGATATGAAACTGGTCAAATTGATCGCTAACCTCGGCTACGGCAGCCGCCGTGAGGTACAACGGATGTTCCGCGCGGGACAGATCACCGATCGTGGCGGAGAGGTGCTGTACGCAGACGACCAAGTCGCGCACGCCGAGGTCCTGATCGACGCTGAGCCGCTCGATCCACCCGCCGGGCTATTGCTGATGCTGCATAAACCGGTCGGGTATACCTGTTCGACCAAGGATCCCGGACGCGTCATCTACGACTTGATGCCGCCGCGCTTTCGTTTGCGCGACCCGGCGCTGTCATCGGTCGGTCGGCTCGATCGCGATACTTCTGGTTTGCTGCTGATGACCGATGACGGCCAACTATTGCACCGCATCACTGCACCGAAATCAGCACTGCCTAAAGTCTATGAGGCGACACTCGCGAACGATTTACGCGGTGACGAGGCGGCGATTTTCGGCAGTGGCACGCTGATGCTGGAATCCGAAACCACGCCGCTGGCACCGGCCTTGATCGAACCACTGTCGGCGCGGGCTGCGCGTATCACCTTGGTCGAAGGCCGCTACCACCAGATCCGGCGCATGTTCGCGGCGGTCGGTAATCATGTCGAAACCCTGCATCGGCAAGCGCTCGGTGGCCTAACGCTCGAAGGGCTTGCAGCCGGTCAGTGGCGTATTCTCGATGGCGCAGATCGCGACCGCATCGGTTGCTGACGGCGAAATACCGAGTCCTCACGCCACGCTGACATCAGTTCGTGAAAATAGCCGTCTTCACATCAGTGAAGACGGCTGTAGAGCCGTTGCGCCCGACGGATACACATGAGCCGAGACACACCCGCTGCTTCCTCGCATCGCCGCATCGATCGATGGATCATCGACGCGGCCAAAGCGTTTGCGCGCTGGTTTGATACCACAGCCGCTAACGATGCCAGTGCGGACAGCCACCGCATCGACTGGGTTCGAGTCATTCCGTTCATCGGTCTGCATGTCGCGGCGCTGGCCGGGGTGTGGTTTGTCGGCTTCTCTTGGTTCGCGTTCTGGACCGCAGTGGCGTTGTACGCGCTGCGCATGTTCGCGATCACCGGTTTCTACCACCGCTACTTCTCGCACAAGACCTTCAAGACCTCACGCCCGGTGCAGTTCCTGTTCGCGCTGGTCGGTGCTGCGAGCGTGCAACGTGGTCCGTTGTGGTGGGCCGCGCATCATCGTAACCATCACCGCCATTCCGACACTGAACTGGATGTCCACTCGCCGGTCACCCATTCATTCTTCGTCAGCCACATGGGCTGGTTCTTGACGAAAGCCGGTTTCCA
Organism: Rhodanobacteraceae bacterium; assembly: GCA_016708465.1. GTDB lineage: Bacteria > Pseudomonadota > Gammaproteobacteria > Xanthomonadales > Ahniellaceae > JADKHK01. The sequence continues at coordinate 119,416 of JADJFT010000004.1, read as the reverse complement.
TACCGACCGTGCGGTGATTGCGGATTTGATGAAGTTCCCGGAGCTGCGTCTCGTCGATCGCTTCGACATAGTCGTGCCAATCGCACTTGCGACGGCGTTATTTTTCCTCGGCGGATGGCTGGGCACGCATCACCCGGAGTACGGCACCAGTGCCGCACAACTGCTGATCTGGGGCTTCTTCGTATCGACCGTGGTGCTATTCCACGCAACCGTCACGATCAATTCCTTCGCCCATCGCTTTGGTTCGCGGCGCTATCGCACGCGCGACGACAGCCGCAATAACTGGCTATTGGCGCTGATCACTTTCGGCGAGGGCTGGCACAACAATCATCATCATTTTCCAGGTGCGGCGCGCAACGGTTTTTTTTGGTGGGAATATGACCTCACGTTCTATCTGCTCAAGCTGATGAGCTGGTGCCGACTGGTCTGGGACCTGAAATCAGTGCCGCCGCAACTGAAGTACGCGCGATGAAAATCGCCGTGGTTGGCTCCGGCATCAGCGGCATCGGCGCGGCATGGTTGCTGTCGCGCGAGCATGAGGTCACGCTGTTCGAGGCCAACGACTACGTCGGCGGTAATACGCATACGCACGAGATCGAACTGAACGGCGCCGTCTATCACGTTGATACCGGTTTCATCGTCTGCAACCCGGACCACTATCCACATTTTTTCCGCATGCTTGGCGAACTCGGCGTCGATACGCAGGAGACCACGATGAGCTTCGCGGTGCGCAATGAACGCAGTGGGCTCGAATACAACGCCACTGATCTTGATCGACTCTTCGTCCAGCGCCGCAACCTGCTGTCACCGCGCTTCTGGACGATGGTGCACGGCATTCTCAAGTTCTATCGCGAAGCCCCGGCTTTGCTCGAACTGCCCGACATTGGCCCCGACCTCGGCGACTATCTTGAGGCGAATGGCTACAGCACTGCCTTCCGCGATGACCATCTGCTGCCAATGGCATCGGCGTTGTGGTCGTCACCGAGTGCGCAGATTCTAAGGTTTCCGGCGAAGTATCTGGTCGCATTCATGGCCAACCACCAAATGATGGTGACGCGCGACCGCAAGCCTTGGCGAGTAGTGCGCGGCGGATCGAGCAGCTACATCCGCGCGATGCTGCCGAATGCGTCTTTCACGCTGCGCACGCGCACGCCGGTGCGATCCGTTCAGCGTGACGCGGCGGGGGTATGCGTGACCATCGACGGCGGAAGCGAACGATTCGACCAAATCGTATTTGCCTGTCACAGCGACCAAGCACTCGCGTTGTTGGTTGATCCCAGCGAGCGCGAGCACGAGATCCTCGGTGCCATCGGCTACCAGCACAACGACACGGTGTTGCACACTGACGTTCGTCTGCTACCGCGACGACGCAAGGCGTGGGCAGCGTGGAATGCCCTGATGCTCGATGACGAGCGCAACGCCTGCACCGTCACCTATGACATGAGCCAGTTACAGCAGATCAGCGCACCGGAGAACTTTTGTGTAACGCTGAACTGCAGCGATCGCGTTGATCCGGCTCGCATCCTGAAACGGCTCCGTTACCAGCATCCGATATACACGCGCGCTTCGGTCGCGGCCCAGGCACGACGCCATGAAATAAGCGGTCAGCAACGTACCTGGTACGCCGGCGCCTACTGGGGTTGGGGCTTCCATGAAGATGGCATGCGTAGCGCCGTCGATGTCGCACGCGCACTCGGCGTAAGCTGGCCATGAGCCGCGACTTTGCCAGCGCAATTTACCGCGGCAATGTGCGTCATCGCCGCCACGTCCCCTGTGCACATGCATTCGCGTACACGACTGCTTACCTGTATGTCGACCTCGATGAAATTGACGACGTCATTGCGCTCAATCTTTTTTGGTCACGCGATCGCCGTAACCTCGCGGAGTTCCGCCGTAGCGACTACCACGGCGACGCATCGGTGCCACTGGCCGATGCAGTCCGCGACACGGTTTTGGCGCGCATCGGTCGCCGCCCATCCGGGCCAATACGCCTGCTGACGCAAGCGCGCTATTTCGGGCACTGTTTCAATCCGGTGAGCTTCTATTACTGCTTTGAAAATGATGGCCAGACGCTTGATGTGATCGTTGCCGAGATCACCAACACGCCGTGGAAAGAGCGCCACGCCTATGTGCTGCCGGCGAAGGATGGCGAGCGTCATGGCGATGCCCTGCACTTCCGCTTCGACAAGCGTTTTCATGTCTCTCCGTTCATGCCGATGGCGCGTCAATACGACTGGCGCTTCCAGGTACCGAGCTCACACTTGCGCGTGCATATGGACGTGAATCGCGATACCGCACGCGACTTCGACGCCACCCTCGTCCTCGAACGCGAGCCGATGTCGCGTGCCGCCCTGAATCAACTGCTTTGGCGCTATCCGCTGATGACACTGAAAGTGGTTGCCGCAATCCATTGGCAGGCTTTCATCATCTGGTGCAAACGCGCACCTGTATACGATCACCCGGAGAAATCAAAGGCCGACCCATGAACACCAATTCCGATGTCATCGCACGCAGCAGCGCAAATGCGCCCGACGCACATACCCGCTTCACCCGCTTTCTGCGTCGCCGTTTCCTGGCCTCACTCGACGGGCTACGTGAGTGTGAGCTGACAATCCATGACGATGGCGAAACCTTCAAGCGCGGTACCTCGGTCGCAGGAACAGAACCACTGCGCGCCGACATCCATGTCGTATCAGCCGAGTTTTATCGACGCCTCGCGATGAACGGTTCAGTCGGTGTGGCAGAGGCATGGATGGATGAACTCTGGCGCTGCGACGACCTCACCGCGCTGGTGCGAATTTTCGTCCGTAACCGCGCGTTGCTGGACACCCTCGAAACCGGCGCGGCACGTATCGGCGGCTGGTTGATGCAATTTCTGCATCTATTTCGTCGCAATACCCGTGTCGGCAGCCGCAAGAATATTGCCGAGCACTACGACCTCGGTAACGACCTGTTTCGCCTGTTCCTCGATCAAAACTTGATGTACTCATCGGCGATCTTCGTTGATCCGCACGAATCCTTGGAAGTCGCCGCGACACGCAAATTGGACCGCATCTGTCAGAAGCTCGATCTGCAGCCGAACGATCATGTCGTCGAGATCGGCACCGGCTGGGGTGGGTTCGCGCTGCATGCTGCAAAAAACTATGGCTGCCGCATCACTACCACCACGATTTCGCGTGAACAGTACGCGCTCGCCAGTCAGCGCATCGCCGACGCCGGTTTGTCGGATCGCGTGACCGTGTTGCTTAGCGACTATCGCGATCTTGACGGACACTACGACAAGTTGGTCTCGATCGAGATGATCGAGGCCATCGGGCATCAGTATCTCGATACCTATTTCGCGAAGTGCGCGTCGCTGCTGAAGGCGGACGGGTTGGCGCTGATTCAGGCCATCACTATCGAGGACCACCGCTACCAGCAAGCGCTGAAATCGGTCGACTTCATCAAGCGCTACATCTTCCCGGGGAGTTTCATTCCGTCGGTGTCAGCGATGCTGGGCGCGGCCGGACGGGTGTCCGATCTCAAGCTCACCCAACTCGAAGACATCGGACCGAGTTATGCCGTCACCTTGCACGTCTGGCACGAACGCTTCATCGAGAAGCTCGGCGCGGTGCGTGAACTCGGCTATTCGGATCGGTTCATTCGCATGTGGCGCTGGTATCTCGCATATTGCGAAGGCGGCTTCATCGAACGTGCGATTGGCGATGTACAAATGTTGTTCGCAAAGCCTGGCGCGCGCCGAGCCCAATACCTGCCCGACCTGAAGCCGACGCTATGAATCTGATCGTGAACGCTGCGCTATTCCAGTTCGTCTGGTTTGCAACTGTTGCCGGCGCGGGCGCTGGTCATTGGTGGACTGGCCTGCCGGTGCTTGCCGTATTCGCGATCTGGCAATTACGCACGTCACGCTGGCCGCGCGCCGATGCAGCCCTGATTGGCATCGGCATTGCGCTCGGCCTCGTGATCGATTCGGCGCTGATCGCCGGCGGTTGGTTGCGCTATGCGACGCCGGTGCCGTGGGCGCAGTTGGCACCGATCTGGATCATCGTGCTGTGGGCTGGATTTGCGTTGACGGTGAATCATTCATTGGCGTTTCTGAAGCGGCGCTTCGCGTGGTCGTTGCTGTTCGGCGCAATCGGCGGACCGCTCGCTTATCTCGGCGCCGCACGGCTGTTTGCCGCGGTTGAATTCACCGCGCCACAACTCCACGTTTTCGCCGCGCTCGCTATTGCCTGGGCAATCGCAACGCCGATGCTGTTGGCGATCGCCGCGCGATTGGTTGCACGCGAGCCGGGGCCAGCATGAATCCACAGTTGACTCCATTACTCTGGCTGGGCCTGATCGCAATGCTGGTAATGACCATGGTCTGGTTACTGCAGTGGCGCACACGTAACGCCGGCTACGTCGATGTCGCCTGGGCGCTGATGCTTGGCAGCGCAGCGCTCGGCTTCGGCTGGTTCGCACGCGGCGATATTGCCACCCGTCTGACCGTCGCCGTGCTCGGCGGGCTGTGGGGTTTCGTCTCGGACTGCATCTGCTGCATCGGCTGCTGCGCGAACCGGAAGACGGCCGCTACGCGCATCTGCGCGCCCACTGGCACGGTGATCAGCGGAAATTTTTCGGCTTCTTCATGTTCCAAGCGTTGCTGACGGTGTTGTTCGCAACGCCGATGTTGGCAGCCGCGCAGAACGAACAGCCGCTGAATCCACTGCATCTCGTCGTCGCGGTGACGATTTGGTGTCTTGCACTTGGCGGTGAATCGATCGCCGACAGCCAACTCGATGGCTTCCGTCGCAACACCGCAAATCGCGGCAAGTCCTGCCGTGACGGCCTGTGGCGATATTCGCGTCATCCAAACTATTTCTTCGAATGGCTGCACTGGTTCGCTTATGTCGTTCTTGCCATCGGCTCGCCGCTATTCCTGTGGAGTTGGATCGGCCCGATCGTCATGTTCATCGCGCTGAACTGGATTACCGGCATCCCCTTTGTTGAAGCCCAGTCCTTGCGTTCGCGCGGCGATGATTATCGCGAATACCAACGCACCACCAACCGCTTCATTCCGTGGACACCCCGCCCATGAATAACTCGATCAGCGAACGCCTGCATGCCCTCACTGGCCACGAACCGCTATTCACTGGCATCGGTCTCGCCGAGCGCGGCCTGCTGCCCGATCCATTGCTGCGTCTCGCCATGCGCAAGCTCTGTGCCGATCGGTTGCAACAGGAATATGCCGGCGACTGGTTTGAACGCTTACGCGCTCGCGTGCATGAACTTCGTCGCAGCCCAATCGCCATCGAGACCGAAGCCGCGAATACCCAGCATTACGAGGTGCCGCCTGCTTTCTTTACCGTCGCGCTCGGTAAGCGGCTGAAGTATTCAAGTTGCTACTACCCGACGGGCCGCGAGTCGCTCGATGAGGCCGAAGTCGCGATGCTCGATCTGTATTTGGAACGGGGCGAATTCCGCGACGGGCAAGACGTGCTCGAACTCGGTTGTGGCTGGGGCTCACTGAGCCTGACGCTGGCCGAGCGATATCCGAATTCGCGGATCACTGGTGTCAGTAATTCATCCTACCAACGAGAATTTATCGAAGCCCGTGCGCGCGAGCGAGGACTTTCGAACCTGCGCATCCTCACTCGCGACGTCAACCGTCTCGAGCTCGACCCGGCAGCGTTTGATCGCTGCATTTCGATCGAAATGTTCGAACACATGCGCAATTACGAATCTCTGCTCAGCCGCATTGCCGACTGGTTGCGTCCGGGTGGCAAACTGTTCGTGCATATCTTCTGTCATCGTGAAGTCTGCTATCCGTTCGAGCGTGATGGCGACAACGACTGGATGGCACGGCACTTTTTCACCGGCGGATTGATGCCGAGTGCCGACACCCTGCTCTGGTTTCAACGCGACCTGAAGATCGAGGAACAGTGGCGCGTGGACGGTACGCATTATCAGCGCACAGCGAATCACTGGTTGCAGAATCAAGATGCGCACAAGGAGCAGGCATTGAAGATCCTCGCTGACGCGTATGGTGACGACCGTGCTCAGCTCTGGCATCAGCGCTGGCGCATGTTCTGGATGGCCTGTGCCGAGCTGTTCGGCTATCGCGACGGCAGCGAATGGCTGGTCGGGCATTACCGATTCGGCAAGCCCTGAATGTCACAATGGGGCATGTCCCCTCTGCAGCAGACATTTGCCAAGTTCATTGCGCAGTCAGCGCAGCGCCAATTCGTGCTCGCGCTCAGCGGCGGTATCGATTCGCGCACGCTGTTGCATGTCGCCGCCTCGCTGCGCGATGGGCTCGGCTTCAGCCTGCGCGCGATCCACATCGATCACCGCCTGCAGCCAGATTCGCCACGATGGGCTGAATGCTGTCGCCGATGGTGCGAAGCACTCGCCGTGTCGTTGGATGTCGCCTGCGTCGAGGTCACTCGCATCAGCGAGCTCGGCCTCGAAGCCGCGGCACGGTCGGCGCGTAATGATGCATTCGCAACCCGCTTGGGCGACGACGAAGTGCTGCTCACCGCGCATCATCGCGATGACCAAGCCGAAACCTTTCTGTTGCGTGCACTGCGTTCGCCAGGTTACGACGGGCTCGCCGGCATGCGTCCACGGCGCCGCTTCGCCCGCGGATGGCTGGCACGGCCTTGGCTTGATGTGCCACGTGCCGCTATCCGTGCTGAAGCGGTCGCCGCACAACTCGACTGGATCGAGGATCCGAGCAATGCCGATACCGCGCATGATCGGAATTTCCTGCGCCACCAGATTCTCCCGCGGCTGACACAACGCTGGCCGCAGGCGGTTGCCGCCCTTGCAACCTCGGCGGAACGAGCGGCTGACCTGTTGGTTCTGGCCGAAGCCGAAGTGCAACGCCTGCTTGCGCGCCATCGTGATGTCGATCCGGGCGTGCTCAATATTGGCGTGCTGGACCTCGACGCGGGCACCGCCATCGCGGTGCTGAAAGCCTGGCTGCGCGACCTCGCGCTGCCCGCCGCGCCGCCGTCGGCACTGCGTGAAATGTGGCGACAGATGCGCGATGCGCGCGCCGACCGGGTGCCGGAAGTGTGCTGGCCGGGTGGCGTGATGTATCGCTATCGCGAGCGCTTGTTTGCCAGACGACCGCTGGCGATGACTACGGTCGTAGAACAGGCATGGTCAACCAGTGCGCCATTCGTGCTCGCGGATGCGCGGGTACTGCCCGCGCTGGCGGGACTGTTCGACGAACCGCTGCGGGTCGCAGCGCGGCGCGGCGGCGAGAAGATTCGTCTGCACGCGACCGCGTCGCGGCGGCCGGTGCGGCTGTTGCTGCAGGAATATGGCGTGCCGCCGTGGCAGCGTGCGGCGTTGCCCTATGTGTGGCAGGGCGATCGCCTGCTCGCGGTGGGCGATCTGTTCCTCGATGCGGCATTTGCGGCGCAATTACAGGCGGCCGGACACGTCTGGCGAATTGAAACGCCGCCGCACTCGGGATAATGTGCGCGCATGTCTCCCCCCGAGTCCACAGAAACCAGCCGTGTTGCCGAGTTCGAGCAGTCGCTCGATGAACTCGAGCTGTTGGTCGGACGTATGGAAAAAGGCGATATGTCGTTGGACGACTCCTTGACCGCATTCGAACGCGGCGTCGGTTTGTACCGGCAATGCCGCAGTGCACTCGACCAAGCGGAACTGCGCGTGCGCCAGATCATCGACCCGAACGATCTCGATGGCGCACCCCGCTTCGACCCCGATACGCCGTGACCTTACGCCAGCGCTAATGGCGCTGGCCACGCGCGCCGAATCTGTCCTTGAACGCTTGCTACCGGCCGCGTCACAGGCGCCGTTAAACCTGCACCGCGCGATGCGTTACAGCACGCTCGGTGGCGGCAAACGCCTACGTCCTTGTCTTGCCTACAGCGCGTCATTGGCCATCGGCGGCACGCTCAGCCACGCCGATGCAGCCGCCGCCGCAGTCGAGATGATTCACGCGTATTCGTTGATCCACGATGACCTCCCGGCGATGGACGACGACGATTTGCGGCGCGGTAAACCAACCTGTCATATCGCATTCGGCGAAGCGACCGCCATTCTCGCCGGAGACGCATTGCAGGCACTCGCGTTCGAGGTGCTTGCGACCGATCTGAATTCGGATCGCACCGCTCTGCAGCAGGTTGAGATGTTGCGGGTACTGGCGTCCGCCTGCGGTTCGCACGGCATGGCTGGAGGTCAAGCCTTCGATCTGGATGCCGTCGGTCACCCACTCGAGCGCGCCGAACTCGAACGCATGCACGCACACAAAACCGGCGCACTCATTCGCGCGTCGGTTCAACTTGGCGCACTGGCCGCCGGCCGATGCGGTGCCGAACACATTGCTGCGCTGGTGCGCTATGGCGATGCCGTTGGCCTTGCGTTCCAAATCCGCGATGACATTCTCGACGTCGAAGGTGACACGGTTGTGATTGGCAAGCCGCAAGGCTCCGACGCCGCCCAGAACAAACCGACCTACCCCGCCATTCTCGGCCTCGCCGCATCGCGTGCACTGGCCGAACAATTGCGTTCGGAAGCGATTGCCGCACTATCGATCTTCGACGCGCGTGCCGAGCACCTGCGTGATCTCGCGCATTACTCGGTCGATCGAAGCTCGTAGTGGCGAGGCGCGCGTCGCGACCGCAACACCCCACATTGCAGCAAGGCGCTTGCCATGAACGCACCCAGCGTGGACATCGACAGCATCGTCATCGGCGCCGGAGTAGTCGGACTGGCGGTGGCGCGGGCATTGGCGCAATCCGGGCGCGAGGTGTTCGTGCTCGAAGCCGAAGCCCGCGCAGGCGAAGGCATTTCGTCGCGCAACTCGGGCGTCATTCATGCCGGGCTGTATTACGCGCAAGGTTCGTTGAAGGCGCGGTTGTGCGTGCGTGGCCGCCATCTGTTGTACGACTTCTGTGCGAAGCGCGGCGTTACTCATCGCCGCACCGGCAAGCTGGTCGTGGCGACCGACTGGCTCGAAAGCGAGGCGCTACATGTCGTGCTGCAACGCGCCGAAGCGAACGGTGTCGATGGATTGCGCTTGATCGATGCGAACGAAGTCCGGCGGATCGAACCGTCGCTGCATGGTGTAGCGGCGATCGAATCGACGGCATCCGGCATCGTCGATGTGGCCGAGTACGTGATGGCGTTGATCGGCGAACTGGAACAAGCCGGCGGGCGCGTCGCCTGCGAAACCCGGGTCACCGCAGTGCGCTGCGAAGCTGGCGCGTTCGACGTTGCGCTTGCGGGTGGCGATCGCGTGCGTTGTCGACGTCTGATCAATGCTGCTGGGCTCACATCGACGCAGGTCGCGCGCACGATCGACGAACTCGCTGAGCACCACATTCCGCGCCAATTCTATGCGTCAGGCCACTACTACCGTCTACGCGGCAAGTCGCCGTTCTCGCGCTTGATCTACCCGATGCCACAAGCGGCCGGACTCGGCGTACATCTCGGCATGGACAGCGCCGGTCAGGTCCACTTCGGCCCCGATGTGCGCTGGATTGATGCACCGAACTACCAGTTCGACGACAGCCAGCATGTTGCATTTGCCGACTCGATCCGTCGTTGGTGGCCAAGCCTGCGCGACGATCAGCTGGAACCCGATTTCGTCGGCGTCCGCCCGAAGTTGGTCGGCCCAGGCCAATCCAGTGGTGACTTCGTGATCCAGGATGTGACGACACACGGCATCAGTAACCTCATCAACCTGTTCGGGATCGAATCGCCGGGGCTGACATCGAGTTTGGCGATCGGCGAGGAAGTTGCTGCCCGACTGACGCGCGCGTAAATCCGGCGATCACTGCGGTCGAGGCCTGGATGCAGCCTTATCGACCAGCGCGCGGCGGCGATCGACATATGCCGGCGCAATCGCGACGTCGACGCCGGACGCATCAATCAGTTCGATCGCACGCCGATAATGCGCCCCTGCCGACGCTACCTCGACGACATCGCAAAGCGCTTCTTCAGCGTCGATCAAATCCTCGCGAAATACCGCGATATCGGGATGTGCGGTCACCAGTACTGTCATCGCGGTCGTCGCCTCTTGCAACCGGTCCTCGGCGGATTGGCGTGCACCATTGCGCGCTTCGGCACGACCGAGATGCAGCAGTGTGAGTGCGCGATGAGATTCAAAGTCCGCACTTTCTTGCGCGAATCGGGTTTGTAGTTGCAGCGCCTTGGTGTGTGCTTCGATTGCTCCGGCGAAGTCGCCTTGACCCATCAGTTGTTCGCCCCGGCGGCGATAGCCAAGCGATAGTGCGAGCGCCATCTCGCCATTGTTCGGCGACGTATCGAGACGGCGCTGATTGACAGCAATTTGACGGTCAATAAATGGCGCGGCGGCGGCAAATTGCTGCTGCCGAATCAGCAGTTTCGCGAGGATGCCGAGACCGGCGCCGGCACCTTGGCGATAATGGTCGTTGGTTGGATCTGCCGCGAGCAACGCCTCGATCATCGCCACCGACTGTGTTGCTGCTGCCGTGGCATTGCTGAGATCACCATTCATTTCCAGCGTCTGCGTTAGACGCGCGTGCAACGCCGCTGACTCGGTCTTCAATGCGACCTGATCCGGGGCCTGGGCCAGGAGTGCCTCGACCTGCCCGATCGCCGCACGATAGGCCGATTGGGCAGCATCGAGTTCGCGCGCCATGAACCTGTCATCGCCTTCGCGTTCCAGCGACAACGCGTACGCAAAGCGCACCGCTTGATCTTCCGGAAACCGGGCCATCGCATCAACCCGCAGCGCTTTTGCCGCCGCGTGGTTGCGCACTCCGGCCGGCACGTCGAGCAACGACGTCTGACCCGAATTTCCAAGCAGATCGCCGTAAAAATCGAGGGTGTCGGCATGTTCGAGCACGGTGGCGACATCGCGCTCGGCATCATCCAGCGCTGCGAACGCCGAAAGTGCGCTGCGGAATCCGCTTGCAGCATTTTCCAACTCGGTTTGCTGATGATCGATGGCCGCCATCCGCGACGCCAATCGCGCTTTGAACAACTGTGCACCGGCAGCGTCAGGCGCCAGTCGTTGCCAATGTTCAAGTGCGAGCGCCGCCTGCCGATAGCTGGCCTCGGCGCCGTCGCTATCACCGAGGTTGCTCCGGTAAGGATTGCCTTGGATATCCCCGATCTTCAAATATCCGGATGCCAGTTCGCGCGACAATTCCGCATCAGCACCGGCGACTTCACGCAACGAGTCGAGGTAACGCATGGCGTCTTGCACCATGCGTGACTGGATCGGCAAGGAGCCCGGTAGCTCGGCAATTTTTTCCGGATAGTCGATCAAAATATCGTGCGCCAATGCGCGCGCCTCGCCGAGATGGCGGCGCGCCCGTTGCGCTTCCTGCACTGCAACCGTGAGCGATACGCCAATCGCGATCGATGCCAGCACCGCCATCAGCGTGCCGAGTGGATGGCGCCGCACGAACTTGCCCGCAACGTAATGCCAACTGCGTGCGCGCGCCGTAACCGGCCGCCCATCACGATATGCACGCAAGTCATCGGCGAACGCAGTAACGCTTGCGTACCGTCGGCTCAACTCCGGCTCCAGCGCCTTCATCACGATGTTTTCGAGATCGCCGCGCAATGATTTGCCGGCCAAAGCATGATCAAGCGTCGGGCGCACCAAGCTCGGGCGCTGACACGGCACGGTGCTGTCCAGCGCCAACTGCGCCACGTCTGCGTTCGACCCGCGCTTGTGCGGCCGTTCCCCGGTCAAGGTTTCGTAAAGCACGACGCCGAGCGCGAACACGTCGGTGGCGGTGGTCACCAGTTCGCCGCGTAGTTGCTCAGGCGCCGCGTACGACGGCGTCAATACGAAACCGCCCTCGCGCGTCAACGTGCCCAAGGGCACGCCATCGAGCAGTTTGGCGATGCCGAAGTCCAATAACTTGGCGCGTCCATCACCGTCGATCATGATGTTGGATGGTTTGATATCGCGATGTACCAACAGATGCTGGTGGGCATGTTCAACCGCGTCGCAAACCGACAAGAACTTTGCCAAGCGTTCATTTTTTGACGGATTTTCTTCGGCTAACCACTGCGACCAATTTCGTCCTTCGACCAACTCCAGCACCAGGTAAGGCGTCGCATCAACCAGTTCACCGGCATCGAACAGCTTGGCGATATTCGGATGATTCAATCGCGACAACATCTCGCGTTCGAGCGCAAAGCGCGTCGCCATCGCTGCGCCAACGTGGGAACGCAAGAGCTTGATGGCGACACGCTGGCTGAAATCGGTCACCCGTCGCGCGGCATAGACGACGCTGGAGCCGCCTTCGCCCAGTCGCGACTCAATCTCGAATGGACCGGCTCGCTCGCCGATCCGCGTCGGCTGCGGTTCCTCGTCCGCCAGCGCCATCCACGTTGCCGCCGGTAGTTGCTCCGGCAAATCCCCCTCGCAGGCCAGCAGTGCTTCGATTTTATGGCGCAGTTGCGCGTCGTCACCGCATAGCGAATCAAGCAGTGATTCGCGCTGCGGCGCGGGCGTGTCGATGACCGCAGCCAAGATCGACTGAAGTTTGGACCAGGCAAGTGCATCCATCCGGCTACCCCTTCAGTTCGTGTGCCAACCACAGCTTCGCCACTGCCCAGTCGCGGCGAACGGTAGCCGTCGAGACATCAAGGACATGCGCGATCTCGGCGAGTTCCATACCAGCAAAATATTTCAGTTCGACCACTCGCGCTTGGCGCGGGTCGAGCACGGCGAGCGCATCGAGCGCCTCATGCAGACCGATGACATCGATGTCGGCGACGTCGACCTGTTTGGCCTCGGACAATTCGACATGGGCTGCGCCCGCGCCGCGTTTATCCGCGAGGCGATCTCGCGCATGGTTGATCAAGATGCGTCGCATCATGGTGGCTGCAAGTCCCATGAACCAGGCACGATCCGACCAGTCGACCGATTCCACGCCGAGCAAACGCAGGTAGGCCTCGTGCACTAGCGCGGTCGCATGCAAGGTGTGGCCGGGTCGTTCACGCGCGAGTTGCGCGCGCGCAATGCGCTTGAGTTCGCCGTAGACGGTCGGCATCAACGCATCGAGCGCCGCCACATCGCCGGCACGCGCGCTTCGAAACTGACGTGTGAAGCAGGAAAACTCGGACACCGCAGCCCCTTTGCGCGCAGTTCGGTGATTGATGGTACGCGATCGCAGCCGCCTCCCGATGCGGCGCGGAAGCGAATCCCCCTCCCCTGCCTGGCGAATGCCACGTGTACACTGAGCCGCCCATGTCGCTACCCGCCGATCCAGAGCAGCTCTTTGCGAGCATTTACGACGAGCTGAAGCGGCTTGCGCACGCTCAGCTCGCCGGTCGTGCGCCGCGCACGTTGTGCACGACGGCGTTGGTGCACGAGGCCTACATCAAGCTCATCCGCGGTGATGCCGGGGTGCAGGATCGCCAGCATTTCGTGAGCTTGGTGGTGCGTGCGATGCGGCAGATCCTGAGCGACGCGGCACGCCGCAAGCTGGCCGAGAAGCGCGGCGGCGACGTCGCGATGGTCACACTCGATTCCGCACAACACGACGACAAACCAAGCAATGGTATCGAGGTACTGGCACTCGAACAGGCAATCGATCGATTGCGCGGTGTCCACGAACGACTGGCCAGCGTGGTCGAGATGCATTTCTATGGTGGCCTCTCGTTCCACGATGTTGCGGACCTCATCGGTGTCACCGAGCGCACTGTGCAGCGTGACTGGCTGGCGGCGCGGGTGTTGCTTGAGCGCGATCTTGAGGGCGTGCGATGAGCGAGGTGCATCAGGCCGCACGCGCGGTGTTGTTGCTACGCGATGCGCTCGACGTTGACACCGGGCAGCGTGCGTCATTTCTCGATCGTGAGTGTGCCGGTGACGCCGAGTTGCGTGCCGAACTCGACGCGCTGCTCAGTCGCGCGACGGCGCACAGCAGTGCATTCGACGAGCCGGTGCTTGCGCTTGCCGGCCGCCTCATGGAAGGCGAGGCACAAGCGCGTGAGGGTGACATGATCGGCGCCTTTCGTATCGTCGCATTGCTTGGCGAAGGCGGCATGGGCACGGTGTATCGCGCCGAGCGTATTGGTGCCGACTTCACACAAACTGTCGCGCTCAAAATCATTCGGTCGAGCGCGCCCAACGCGCTGCTGCGCGACCGCTTCCGGCGCGAGCGCGCGATTCTCGCAAGCCTCGATCATCCTGGCATCGCAAGTTTCATTGATGGTGGCGTCACCGAACCGGGCGAGCTCTGGTTCGCGATGACCTTGATCGATGGCGAATCGATCACCCACTACGCCGAGCAGAAGCAGCTCGACGTTCCGCAGCGTTTACAGTTGCTGGCACTAGTCTGCGACGCAGTCGCCGCTGCGCATCGCAAACTGGTCGTGCATCGCGACATCAAGCCTTCCAATATCATCGTCGACGCCAGCGGTAATCCACATCTCCTCGACTTTGGTATCGCCAAGCTACTTGACGAAACCGGAGGCGATGCGACGCTCACCGATGCGCGCGCAATGACGCCGCACTATGCCGCGCCAGAGCAAATTCGCGGCGAGACCGTGACCACGGCGACCGATGTCTACGCGCTGGGCGTCGTATTGTTCGAACTGATGACCGGGCGCCGGCCTTTTGGCGCTGGCACGGTGACGCCATTTCATGTCCAGCGCGCAGTGCTGGAAGAATCGCGCCCGTCACTGGTCGAAGCCGCCAAGACGATCGTGCCAAGCGATAACCACCTGGCGGTAGCGCACAGTGAAGCGTGGTCGAAGCACCTGCGCGGCGATCTCGAACACATTGTCGAGCGCGCGATGGCGCGTGAACCTGGACGCCGCTACGGATCGGCGACAGCCCTGGCGGAAGATATTCGCCGACATTTGGGCGGACACCCGATCCGCGCGCGTCCCGACACTCTCGGCTATCGCGCGCAGAAATTCATTCAGCGCAATCGCGTTGGTGTCGTGCTGGCGACGGCGGCGGTGAGCGCCTTGCTCGCGATCACCGCCGTCAGCATCACCCAAGCGCGACGCGCCGAGCGCGAATCACAACGCGCAAATGTCGCGGCTGCGTCGGCGCGTTCTGAATCCACCCGCGCCAATGAGGCAGCAGAAATCGCCCGCCTTGAACGCGACGCGGCACGTGACGAAAGCCAGCGTCAAGACGCGCTGCGCGAACATTTCGTTGCGGTATTGAGCCGCGCCAGCGAACTGGGTGAGTCGATCACCCCGGCACAACTGACTGCACTGGTGACCGATCCCCATCTGCTCGGTGCCTACAAAGATCCCGATCTGCAACGCGCCCTTGATCTCGCGGTCATTGATTTCTTCCTGGTGCGCGGCGACTTTCCACGGGTCTTGACGCTGCTCGATGCACTCGAGCCGCGCCTGCGCAACGCGCCCCGACGCTACCGCGCGATGGCTGCGGCTGATCGTGCGTTCGCCGCCGTCCGCGTCGGCAACCTCGAACTTGCCGATGCGTCGATCAATAGCGCTGAAACTGATATGAGTGCGGAACAGCGCAACGGTGGCGGACTCGGCGCGCGGTTGGAAATGTTGCGCGGGCAGTTGCAGCGAGCGCGTGGCGAGTTGCCTGCAGCGGCAGTGACGGCGCGGCGCTCGGCTGCACTGGCGACGGCCGCGACCGACATCAGCGAGTTCGAGCGCGGCGCGATACTCGGCAGTGCCGCAGTGGCGCTCCTACAACTCGGTGATCTGGACGCGGCGGCGCAATTTGCCGGTCAGGCAGACCAAGTCTGGAGCGACGCCGGTGTGACCGCGAACGCGTCAATGCGCAATGTCGCGACGGTACGCACGAATGCGCTTTTTTTGCGCGGCGAACTGCTCGCAGCAGTGGCCGGCATGGCGTCAATTAACGCCGACACCAGCACCACTGAGTCGTTGCCATCACGCGCGGCGCGCGACATCACCCAGGCCAAGGCGCTGGCGCTACTTGACCGACGTGCTGAAGCCATCACCCTGGTCGATTCCGCCGTGGCGCATATGTGCGATGCCGTCGGCTCGGAAAGCCTCGATTGCCTTCGTGTTCGCCTGAGTTCAATCGACACCCTCTACATCGCTGGCCAGAGTGCCCGCGCGCGCTCCGAACTCGCAGCCATCCAGCCAGCGATAGCAGCACATCAGCCGCTGTTGGCCGCTGGCAACTCGTTCGCTGCATTGTTGGATTTCCTGCTCACGCCGGATGACGCCACGCTCAAGCGCGTCATTACGGTGGCGACCGACACCGCGAAGGCCGGCGCCCTTCCGCGCCGCAACGCCGTGCGTACCTTGCTAGTGCTTGCCGAAACGGTCGACGCACGCGGCAAGCCTGTTTACGCCGAGACGCTTGCGCGCACTGCGATCGATATTGCTGGCGATGAAATTACCGGCGACGGGATGGATCCCAGTCTACTTGCGCTCTGGTCCGCGCGGCTTACACAGCCTGCTTCGCCAGCGCCGGCGCCGGCGCTTGCACATCTGATTGCCGCACTGGGTGACACGCACCCCTGGGTCACGGCGCATCGGATGCGCTGAGGGATCCGGGCTTCGGCCCAGCGGCGGCGCCTGGTTTCGATGACTCGCAATCGCGATGTCGTGATTCGTGCCCGTTTCGCGTAACTGGGAATGAACCGACCTTTGCCGACGGCGACGACCAACGCGTCCGTCCTGATCCGCAGGGCAACGGCGACTATCTCGAATTTTCCGGAGCGCACGAAATGAAACGCCAACGCATCTTCCTTGCCTCGCTTGCACTCTTGAGCTTCGCCCTCGTCGCGTGCAACAAGGACGACACCACCGGCCTTGCCGGCTCGACCGAAACAGTCAGCGCCGACGTGGCGAGTACGCCCGCGAGCGCCGCGCCGGACCCGCATGATCCGTGCGGGCTACTGACTGCGGCGGAAGTCGAGTCAGTGCTCGGCTCGAAGCTGGTCGGACCGCCCTATCGCGGCTCCAACCCGATCGGCGACTCAGCGCCTTGGCCGTCGGATAACGGTTCGGTCTGCTGGTACGTCGGCAAAGACAACCACAACCTCACCATCCAGGCCGACTGGGCGAACGCCGGAGCCATTTCCGCCGGTGTCAGCGACGCCTTGGCCAAGGCCGAAGGCGCCAGCAAGCACATGCTGAAGCTGCAGGACGGCACCGAACTGACGGGTGACTGGGACGAAGCGCGCATGCGTGGCTGCTGCGCGCTCTATACGATTCTGGGCGACGCTTCGGTCGAGATCGAATTTGCCGGCAGCCTGGCAACACCCGAGCAGGCCGGGGAACTGGCGAACAAGGCGCTCGCCCGCCTCTCGCAACCGCTCGCGATCAGCGGCATCGCCGGCAACGCCGCCGCGCAGAAACGCGAGGAAGCGCGCTATGCGCCGAGCGAGCCTTGCGCCTACTGGACGGTTGCCGACGTCCAGCAGTTGCTGGGAGGTGCCGAGGCGCCTGTCGTTGAAACCAGCGGCCAGGATTGCCACATCAACTTCAGCGACGCACGCGGCGGTCACGAGATGTCGATCACGGTGACGCCACGCAACGGTTACCGCACCTTCCGTAGCGAAAACGCGAGCTACGCCAGCTTCGCACGCGGCATCAACACCTCGAATGACGGCAGTGTTCAATTGCGCTCGAGCAAGGCGGTCGAGGGACCGTGGGAAATGGCCGAGGACGGTCCGATCCAGTTCAATGCGGTGCGCCACGACGCCTCGATCGCGCTGCGCCACGGCAGCATGAGCATCGAGCAGATCCGCGCGATCCTCGGCCATGCCTTTGACCGCATCGACGCAGGAGCGAAACCATGATCTCTCCGACGATCCGTATTCTGTCGGGCTGCTTGCTGCTGGTCGGCCTTGCGCAGGCACAGGTCGAGCAGATCAGCGCGCCGATCACGGCCGCAGCGAACCCGGCGCTCGGTCTTCCGGGAACCAAAGTGACGCTCTCCGGCGAAACGCCACCGGTGCAGCCGGGCGCCAAAGTCAGCCTCGTCATCACGATCACGCCGGCGACGTCAGCCGCGGGTAGCGAAGATCCAGAACCGATCAAGCGCGAAGCCGAGCTTGATGCGAAGGGCGCCTGGTCGTTGACGCTGAACGAGACTGCGACCATCGGCCGCTATGCGGTTGCGGTGACGGCGCCGGACGGCAAAGGTCAGGCGGCGACCCAGTTCGATATTGTCGACGATCAGGCGTACGAGGACGGGGCGCAGGAACAGATTGCTGCCATGCAGAAAAGTGTGGACGCGACGCTCGGCGCGCTGTCCGAACACATGAACGAACTGATCGCGGGTCTGCCCGAAGGCAGTGAAAGAGAAGAGACGCGTCGGCGCTTCGACATCATCGACAGCAAACTGAAAGCAGTTCGCCACACCCTGCCCAATCCTCTGCCCAAACCATTGCCGCCAGATACGCCGCGGAAGTGGCGCATCATCATCGTGTCGCCCATTATCGAAAACGCCCGCGCGCTCACCGTGGAGTCCGATCGTGTGCGCATCGCAATCGAGGCATCACGCGCCGGAGCAGAAATCTGCCAACGACTGGACACGGCGGTGGAGGCGCTCAATTTCACATCGTCATTCAGCAATTTCTTGGCGAAGAATACTGAAGTTCTCATCAATCACTTCACCGACAAAGTAGTGCCTGCGCTGATCGAATTGCATCCAAAGAGCACCAGTGAGGGTGCAAAGTTCGTCCAGGCCGAGACCGGGAAAGTGTACGTCGCCGCCGCGCAGAGGGGCCAGAACCTGGTCAAAAGCGTGCCCGGCCTGGGGCTGGACCTGATCAACTACATCGTCAAGGATTACTACACCAAGGTCTGCACGCGCTTCGAAGGGCCGTTCACCGGCACCTTGAAAATTGATTTCTTCACCGACTCCAGCAAGCGCGATCCGTACTGGAGTTACACCACCAAGGTAGGCGGCAGGATGAGCCTGAGCCAGCCGAAATCGTTCGATGGAAAGTCCGGGAGCACGATGATTGGGCGCGTCGATGGTTCGGGGATGGGCTACCAGGTCATGGAGGACACACTCAAGCTCAACCCCGCGCTCAGAGGCAGCCTCATCTATCACCGTTCGATTTCGCCACCGGAAGAAATTTCACTGCCCCCGATCGAGATGGGCGCCCTGTTCAACGCCATCACTCATCCGCTGGGCTTCCAGTCGGTCCTGCGCGGCGAGCGCAAGGAAGACCAGGTCATCGTCAATTTCGACGAAGCGCCGTTGCGCGACATGAGCCCGAATTTCAACCGCACCCTGGTCATCAACGTGTTCAGCGGCGGCCTGATTCCCGTTCTCGACTACCACATGCTGCCCATGCAAGGCGGGCACTACATCCTGACCCGCGGCATGCGCAAGGATGCCGTGCTGCACCTGACCACAGTGGGCAAGGAGCAGCATCTCAAAAACACCTTCACGCGCACGGAAGACACCGGCGACATCAGTCTGCGCTGGGATGTCGAAGTGGACTTGTGCAGTCCGGCATGCAGTACCACCAGCATCGACCGCGTCAAAGCCTGGTGGGAACAGGGCCAAGCCAAGCAGACGCCATCCAAGACGCCATGACGCGCTGTCTGCCCGTGTCGGCGATCACCGACACGGGCAACGATCGGCGCCGCAATAGCGCATGAAAGACGCCACGACACGATCTGATTCGTCTGTGCGAGCACAAAGCAACGCTCGCGAAGAACTCGCGATGCGTTGCGCAACACGTGTTCTCAACAACAAAATCTACACTGAGATGACGAGGTAGAAATGAAAGCAATGATGGCGGTGTTATGGGTCGTGGTGCTGACAGCGACCGGCTGTTCCGACCAGCCAGATCAGCAGGCGTCGATTCCATCGGCAGCGTCGCCAGCGTCGTCGCCGTCGCCAGCAAGCAACGCACCGGTTTGGGAAATCGGTGAGGACATCGCCGGCAAGACGGTAATGATCGACGGTAAGGAAACGCTGATCCCCGCCGATGTCGCCGACAGCAAACGCAAGATGGACGCGGCCGCGAAGGAAGCATTGGACGCGATGGACGAACTCGAGAAGCGGCGACTGCAGCGCTTCAACGATCCTGACATGACGCCGTGATGACCGGCGACACCGCAGTATTCGCGTGCCGCCGATCATTCGACATGCGGTACCGATGTCAGTGGCAGATGCGCGCCAATTCAACCCGTCGATTGGCTGCGCGCCCATCCAGCGTGGTGTTGGCAGCGATCGGGCGAGTGGCGCCGAAGCCATCTGCCGACAAGCGACTGGCAGCAATCGCGTAGTCGGACACCAGCGCCGTGCTTACGGCCTGCGCACGGCGGCGCGAAAGGTCGAGGTTGTAATCGGCCTTGCCGACGTTATCGGTGTGCCCTTCGATCGCGAGATTCCATGCGGCGTTGTCGCGCATCAACTTGGCCACCGTCGCGAGCGTGGTGCCTGACTGGGGCAAGAGACGAGCACTGGCGGTATCGAAGTAGATGCCGCTCAGGCCAGTGCGGCAGTCGCCTGCGGAAAGTGCGCGTGCGAGCACATCCGATTGCGGCTGCGGTGCAGGAAAATCGATACGCACGACCTGCCACGATGACTGATCTCTTTCACTGCGCAAGATCAGGCTGTTGTCCGGATCATCCAGCCACCAGAATTTCTTGTCGATACTGTCGCTTCCGACAGTGAGGGTTCCAGCGGTCTCAATCGTTGGGAGCAAGACCCGTTTGCCGTTGACCAGCACCGGCAGCGACCCTGTGCCCACCCGCTTCAAAGTGCCACGAAAGTACTTGCGCCCCGACAGGGCGGCAGTGAAAAGCGAGTTGTTGCCCATACCTTGGTAGTCCTTGAGCGTGCCATACACCATCGCAGTCTCGCCCTTGGTTTTGAGTTCACTCAACGCCGCTGCAGACAGATGCATGAAGGTGCTCGCGGGAAACAGGTCGGGATCGCCACTCTGGAAAACTGCGTTGATGCGGTGACTGTCGACCAGGTCCTGCCGACGCACGCGCCGCACCGTGGAGAAATTCTTCGCATCGGCCTGGTCCAAAGTGCGAATGTCGACACTGAAGGTTGCCGCCGTCTCGTCAAGCGCAGTGAGCGTGGCGATGCCCTCCTCGTCGCCGAATGGGTATGCCGCTACCGACGTGTAAACGGTGCCGGCCACCAGCGGGATGCGGCCTTCAGCGGCCACGGCTTCTCGGGCGAACCCGCTCGCCACCAAGGCGAGCGTCATGAACATCATTTCGAGCCGGAGTTCGCGCATATCGATCAGTACGCAACGAGTTCGACGCGGCGGTTCTTCGAGCGCCCGGCCTCGTCGGCATTGCTCGCGACCGGCGCTGCGAACGATGCCCCGAAACTCGACAAGCGCGCTGCGGGCACGCCGTATTGTGCGACCAGCGCTGATACCACTGCCGTGGCGCGTCGTTGCGACAACTCGCGATTGGGCTCGAATGCACCGACGGCATCGGTGTGCCCGACCACCAGCAGCTTGAGTGTGCTGTCACCCGCCATCAGCTTGCCGATTTCCACCAGCGCGGCGGCTGAATCGGGCTTGAGATCAGCCTTGTTGGTATCGAACAGAATGCCGTACAGCGAGACGCTGCCGTTCTTGCGGATTTCTGTCGACATGGCTTCGGATTTCACCGTGACCATGCGCGCTGCCATCGCCTTGGGTTCAACGATGTCGATGCGCACACCGACCCGCCCCGGCCGAATGGTGTAACCGTCCACGCCGCCTGCCGTGGCGTTCATGCCGACATAGACGGTGAGCGTGAATTCGCCGCCGTCCTGTTTCACCTGATAGGCGCCGTAACGGTATTCGCTGTTCCAACTCATCCAGCGCGAGGCGCCAGGAATGTCGCCGCAGATGGCCTCCATGAACTGATTGACGCCGCTGTCGAGTTCAGACGGCCATCCGAATTGGTGCCTTCGAACAACACGGTCACGTCACCGAGCTTGTCGATTTCGGCTTTGTAGGCACGCATCGCTTCGAGCGGCGACGCATCGCGCGGCATGACATAAGCGATGGTGGTGCGCGGACCTTCGACCATCAGCGTTTTCGGCTTTCCCTCGAGCGCCGAGCCCACGCCGACCACCATTTCTGCATACGCCTTCTTCTCGTAGTAGCGAATGCTGGAACCTTCAAAGCGCTGGATCAGGGCATGGTCGGCGCTGCCCTTGATGTCCGTGCCATCGGGCAAGTCGGAGACATCGGTCGCGAAAGCCAACGATGCCGAGGCCGTCAGCGCGACGGCGGTGAATAGCGAAAACAGCTTATGTGCGTGCATTGATGTTCATTCGGGTGGCCAGGCTCATCGTCGGTTACGCAGTTACGAGGCAAAACCCGACATCGCCGATCAAATCGACCTTCGCGGCCGCGGCTCGGTCGCTGCCAATCGCTTAGCGGCTGGCGTTTTTCCAACTGCCACGGCCATTGAAGCGGGTCGCGATCTGCTCGACGCCGAGGGCAATGGGGCTTTGACTGAGGGTGTCGGCGACGGCGCGTGATCGGGATGCGTGCCACATCCGCCTGATGATTCGAGATCTGCGCCGGAGTGGTCTGTTCCGGTGTGGCTGTGACTTGCTTCAGGCACTAACAACCGGTCAAACGACGCGGGTTTGCACCCGCGTCGCGACCATCGCAGTTACTCGAGCCCGTCGACGAGCAGAATGTCACCGGTAATCACGATCACTAGCGTTGTCTGGTCATATGAAAAGCCGTTACCACCAGTACCCACCTTGAAGTCGAGCGTGTCGCCCGCGGTCAAGTCCAGGCGCAGGTCAAAGGTCTGCGGGGCGTTGTAGCCGACATTGGCGGAAAACAGTTCGACGCCGTTCTGCAAGATCGCCCCATCGGATGTCGTCGGATGCGGATCGATGCCGGTGAAGTCACCGGATACGTGGTAATTGGTGGTTTCCGGCGCAATGAAACGAATCACCGCATTCGAGCCGTCCGGTGCCGGGTGCGCACCAATCCGGCCTTCTGGCCAATACCAAGTCGACAAGCTGCAGAGGACTTCGCTGCGCGATCGCAAGACGGCCGGAATACCGCCTGATTTGACCCATCCCTGGATGCAGCTCGAGCGGACCACCGGATCGGTGATGAGCTGAAACGGCGCCGCGCGATCAATCGACCAACCATACTGCCAAGGTCCATTCGGATTGGCCGTATTCGAAAAATCGCGAGCGCCGCGATAATCATGTTGATAGAGAAATGCGTCGCTGATCAATACCGCGCCAGACGTTTTATGGACGACCACGGACACCGCGCCCGATGTCGCACGCGCGGGCACGGTGACATCGATGTCGTCGTTACTGTTGGCGAAGATGGTGGCCGCCACGCCACCGATCGTGACCGTTGTATTGGCGATATCGGTCCCGATGTCGGTTCCGGAGATGACCACGCTGCCGCCGCCGCCAAGGTTGGCACCGGACGGAAAAACCGAATTGGGAATCGGGATGACACCGGCAACGGCACTCATCGACATCCACATACACATCGCCATAGCCGCAAACGCGACGACACGCCTGTTGATATCGCCGCCCGCTTGGCGGCGGTCGGAGGATTGGCTCGGATTCAGGGTCATTGCGGCGTTCTCCGGCGGTGAATTGGCAAGCAGATCAACTCGCAGCCCATGAATCACGGCACACGGCAATTGCGGGCTTCTTCAATAGTAAGCACGCTTTGGCAGTCACACTGCTCATTCGCCTGGAAAATTGGCCGCAGCAGAACTCAACTGCCGGCAATCATCATCTTCTCCAGCAGAATCGACCCAGTCAGCACCGATCCGCGCCGATCAACGTCATTGCCGACGGCGACGATGCGCTGGAACATCTCGCGCAACTGGCCGGCAATCGTCACCTCGTCAACCGGATAGGCGATAACACCGTTCTCGACCCAGAACCCGGACGCCCCGCGCGAGTAGTCGCCAGTCACGGTATTGACGCCCTGCCCCATCAACTCGGTGACCAGAAAGCCGGTGCCCAGTTGTTGCAGCATCGCTGCGAAATCGCCACCGTTGGCGCTGATGACGAGGTTATGGGTGCCGCCGGCATTGCCGGTGCTTTCGAGCCCGAGCTTGCGCGCTGAATAAGAACCGAGAACGTAACGCGTGAGCACGCCGTTGCGGATCAGTTCGCGCTCGCTGGTGGCCACGCCTTCGGCATCGAACGCCGATGATCCCGCGCCCCGTTTAATGTGCGGCTGTTCGAGAATATTGAACCAGTCCGGAAACAGGGACTGACCGACGCTGTCGAGCAGGAACGAAGCCTTGCGATACAGCGCACCGCCACTGACAGCACCGACCAGGTGCCCGATCAAGGAGCGCGCGACCTCCGGCACAAACAGCACGGCGCATTGCTGAGTCGCGATTCGGCGCGGCGACAAGCGCGCCAGTGTGCGCTCGCCTGCGCGACGGCCAACGGCTTCGGCGGACTCCAGATCGTCCTTGGCGACCCCAGTGGTGTACCAGTAGTCGCGTTGCATGCCGTTACTGTCTTCGCCGAGCAGCGAACACGAAAGCGAGTGCCGCGTGCCCGACTCACGACCAATGAAGCCGTGCGTATTCGCGTAAACCGCGACACCACTGCTGGTCGATACGTTGGCGCCGTCGGAATTGTTCAGGCGTGGATCGACTGCCCGCCCGGCTGCTTCCGAAGCGACGCCGAGTTCGATCGCATGCGCTGCGTCCAGTGCCCACGGATGCCACTGGTCGAGTTCCGGGAAATAGGTCGCCATGCGCGCGGCATCGGCGAGGCCGGCGCAGGGATCTTCCTCGGTGTAGCGCGCGATCGCGCACGCTTGCTCGATCGTGGTCGTGATCGACTCGGCACGCACATCGGCGGTACTGGCCGAACCCTTGCGTCGGCCGAAGTAGACGCTGACCGCAACGCCGCGGTCACGCGTGTGTTCGACGGTTTCGACCTCGCCCATGCGCACGTTCACGTTGAGGCCGGCATCAAGGTTCAAACTGACTTCGGCTTGCGTCGCACCCCGCGTGCGACAACGCGCAAGCACGTCCTCGGCGAGATTGGCGAGCTCGTCCAGCGAGCGTTCGGGCGAATGCGAATGGGAGAGTTCAGCGCTCACGGGCTATCCTAGAATCATTGAATGCGGGGTTCATCGTGATGCACGACGAAAAAATGGATTGGGATGAGTACTACGGTGGACCGAGCCGGAGCATGGTCAAGCGCGACGCGCTGGACGTGCTCGTGCTCGCGAAAGAACTGGCTGCGCTGACCGAGCGTGAGTTGATGCGCGTGCCGCTCAGCGACGCGCTGCGCGACCAGGTGCTCGAATCCCAGCGCATCACCGCGTACATCGCGCACAAGCGCCAGGTGCAGTTTCTGGCGAAGCAGATGCGCAAGCACGAGGATGAACTGCCGGCCATCCGTGAAGCACTGGATGCGCCCAAGCAAGAACGCCGCCGCGCTGCCGCCGCGCTACATCGCATCGAGGAATGGCGAGACCGACTCATCCGCGACGGCGACGAGGCGATCAACGAACTGCTCGCGGCATTGCCCAGTGCCGACCGCCAGCAACTGCGCCAACTGGTGCGCACGGCCAAAGCCGAAGCCGCCGCCGACAAACCACCGGCTGCCGCACGCCAGTTGTTCCGCGTGATCCAGGCGGCATATGGCGAAGCGATTGAGCCGCGGCCGCTGGATGAGATTCCACAGGACGATGCGTAACCCATCATCACGCTGCGCTCGGTGGCACTGAACTTCAAGCCCGCGTCCCACCGACGGTCAACGCATCAATCTTGAGCGTCGGCTGGCCGACACCGACCGGCACGCTCTGTCCGTCCTTGCCACAGACGCCGACGCCGCTATCGAGCTTGAGATCATTGCCGACCATCGAGATGCGTTGCATGACCTCGGGGCCCGAGCCGATCAGGGTCGCGCCTTTCACTGGACGCGTGATGCGACCATTTTCGATCAGATAAGCCTCGCTCGCCGAGAACACGAACTTGCCCGAGGTGATGTCAACCTGACCGCCACCGAAATTCGGGGCATACAGGCCGCGCTCGACCGAGGCGATGATCTCGCCCGGATCGGATTTCCCGGCGAGCATGTAGGTGTTGGTCATGCGCGGCATCGGCAGCATCGCGAAACTTTCGCGACGGCCATTGCCGGTCGGCGCCACGCCCATCAGGCCGGCGTTCAACTTGTCCTGCAGATACCCTTTGAGCACGCCGTTCTCGATCAGCGTCGTGCACTGCGTTGGCGTGCCTTCGTCGTCGATGTTGAGCGAACCGCGACGGCCCGGCAGGGTGCCGTCATCGACCACGGTAACGAGCGACGATGCGACGCGCTCGCCCATTCTTCCGGCATAGGCGGAAAGTCCCTTGCGGTTGAAGTCGCCTTCGAGGCCATGACCAACGGCCTCGTGCAGCAGCACTCCGGGCCAACCCGGACCCAACACCACCGGCATCTCGCCCGCCGGCGCGTCGATGGCATCGAGATTCACCAAGGCGACACGTACTGCTTCCCGGGCTTGTACATGCGGGAAATCGCCACCCAGCAATTCGGCATAACCGATACGCCCGCCACCGCCGCCAGCGCCAGACTCGCGGCGACCGTTGTGTTCGACGATGACGCTGACGTTGAAACGCACCAGTGGGCGCACGTCCGCCGCCAGCGTGCCATCACTGTGCGCGACCAGCACGGTATCGAGCACCGCCGACAGACTGCACACGACCTGTTTGACCCGCGCGTCAAGCGACCGCGTGTAAGCGTCGATCTCGCGCAGAATTGCGACCTTGCGCTCGACCGGCACCGAGTCGATCGGGTCATCTGACGTGTACAGCGTGCGGCCCTGCACCGGCGTCAGCACGCGCGCGGCGCCCTCCTGGCCGGCATGCGCGATGGCACGCGCCGAGCCGGCGGCTTCCAGCAGGGCCGGCAGCACGATGTCGTCGGAGTAGGCGAACCCGGTCTTCTCGCCGCTGATCGCCCGCACGCCGACGCCTTGTTCGATGTTGTGCGAACCCTCTTTGACGATGCCGTCCTCAAGCACCCAGCTTTCATGGCGCGAATGCTGGAAATACAGATCGGCGGCATCGATATTCGGCGACATCAGACGTGAAAACACACGCCCGAGTTGGTCCGCCGAGAGTCCGCCCGGCGTGAGCAGGCGCGATTCGGCGAGGGCGAGACTGTTGGACATGAAACATCCTTCGAATGCGGATATGCCGACATGGTGCCACGCGCGGGCGATTCAACCGCGTGAATCCGCGATAATGCGTCGCTGACCACTCAACCACGGTTGCGTCCACCGATGAATTTCCGTTCACAGATCGACACCCGTTGGCGCGAAGCGCAATCGCTGCTGTGCGTCGGCCTAGATCCCGATCCGAATCGGCTGCCGATGCACCTGCGCCAGCAACCGGAGGCGGTGTTGCGCTTCTGTGTCGAGATCGTCGATGCCACCGCCGACCTGGCTTGCGCATTCAAACCGCAGATCGCCTACTTCCATGCCGCGCGTGCCGAAGACCAACTGGAAGCGCTGATCGCACATATCCACACGCGGCATCCGGGTGTCCCGGTGATTCTCGATGCCAAGCGCGGTGATATCGGCGCCACCGCAGAACAATATGCGCGCGAAGCCTTCGAACGGTACCGTGCCGATGCGCTGACAGTGAATCCGTACATGGGTTTCGATTCGATCGCGCCGTATCTGGCCTATCCGGATCGCGGCCTGATCGTGCTGTGCCGGACCAGCAACCCCGGCGGCTCAGACTTGCAGAATCTTGAACTCGCAAATGGCCGACGACTGTACGAACACGTCGCCGAACTTGTCGCCGGACCATGGAATCTGCATGGCCAGAATGCCCTGGTTGTCGGCGCGACGTTTCCGGAAGAACTGGCGCGCGTGCGCCAGATCGTTGGTGATCTGCCGCTGCTGGTGCCCGGCATCGGCGCGCAGGGCGGCGACATCGATGCGACGCTGCGCGCTGGCGCTACGTGCGCTGGCGGCCTGATGATCAATTCATCGCGCGCAATCCTGTACGCCAGCGACGGCGAAGACTTTGCCGAAGCTGCGCGCCGCGTCGCCAGCGCCACGCGCACCGCGATCCAACTTTCCCGACAGGCCTGCGCATGAGCAATCCACCGATCAATTTCAGCTTCAGCTTCAGTCCACCGACCCAAGCTGCCAGCAGTGGCAATCCGCTGCAGGATTTCTTCAACCGCCACCAGGGCCGGTTGATGTCGAAGTGGACGCACTACTTCGATGTCTACCACCGGCACTTCGCCCGCTATCGCGGCACTGCCTGCACCATCGTCGAGATCGGCGTCTATCACGGCGGTTCGCTGGAAATGTGGCGCGATTATTTCGGACCGCGCGCGCCTCATTGGCGTCGACATCGAGGAACGCGCCCGCGCCCTTGCCGCAGCCGGCACCGAAATCCTGATCGGCGACCAGGAAGATCCGGGGTTTCTGAATCAGCTCGCCGAGAAAGCCGGCAGCATCGACATCCTGATCGACGATGGCGGCCACCACATGCAGCAACAGGTCAATACGCTGCTGCACCTATATCCGCACATCGCGGCCAATGGCGTCTATCTGTGCGAAGACTTGCACACCAGTTATTGGGAGGAATTTGGTGGCGGCCTGCGCCAGCCGCAGACCTTCATCGAGTTCTCGAAGCGATTGATCGACAAGCTCAATGCGTTCCATTCGCGCGACGACGAACTCATCGCCGATGGCTACACCGCAAGCACGCAGTCGATGCACTACTACGACAGTATGCTCGTCATCGAAAAACGACCACGGCAGCCACCGCAAATGGTACGCGCCGGCACACCGTTTTTTCCTGATCTCGATGAGCGCCCGAGTTTGAAATCGGGCGCGACCTGACCTGAGCGAACCGGCGTCGCTCAGGCGACTTTCTGTTCGACGCTTGGCAACTGTGCGGCGATGCGGGCTGCTTCTTCCCGGAGTCGAGCCGGTGTGTGTGTGCCGAATTCATCGAGGTAGTCGGCGATTGCTTCGAATTCGCGCGCCCAGCCGTGTTCGTCAATGTGTAGTAACTGTTCGACCGCATGCTCACTGATCTTGGAGTCCATCAAGATTCAAGTCGACGTCGCTGCGGCAACTGCCCGACTGGCGTGTCCACGGCTTCTACGCGGCCTTCGCAGCGCTTCAGCATCCACTCGAGTACGCGCAGGTTGTCGCCGAAGCCCGGCCACAGGAACTTGCCGTCGCTGCCTTTGCGGAACCAATTGACGTGGAAGATCTTCGGCAGCTTCGCGCCCGCTTGGTCGAAGCTCAACCAGTGCGCGAAGTAGTCGCCGAAGTTGTAGCCGCAGAACGGCTTCATCGCCATCGAATCGCGCCGCACCACGCCGACCGCACCGGTTGCTGCGGCTGTGGTTTCCGAGGCCATCGACGCACCGACCAACACGCCATGCGTCCAATCACGCGCTTCGAACACCAGCGGCACCAGCGATTCGCGGCGGCCACCAAAGACGATCGCCGAGATCGGCACGCCGCGTGCATCTTCGGCCTTAGGCGTCCAACTCGGGCAACGCTTGGCCGCTACCGTGAAGCGCGAATTCGGGTGCGCAGCAGGACCGCTGCCGGGCACGTAATCGTTGCCTTTCCAGTCCTTGGTCGGCACGCGCTCGTCCAACCCTTCCCACCACGGTTGGTTGTCTGCGGTCACTGCGACATTGGTGAAGATCGCTTCGCGGTTGAGCATTGCAAGTGCATTTGCATTGGTCTTCGCGCCAGTGCCCGGTGCAACGCCGAAGAAGCCGGCCTCGGGATTGATCGCCCACAGCCGACCATCCTCGCCCGGCGACATCCAACAGATGTCATCGCCAATCGTCCACACCTTCCAGCCCGCTTCGCGATACCCCTCCGGCGGAATCAGCATCGCCAGATTGGTCTTGCCACAGGCCGACGGGAACGCCGCGGCGATGTAATGCGTTTCGCCCTGCGGATTCTCGATGCCGACGATCAGCATGTGTTCGGCCAGCCAGCCTTCCGAACGCGCCTGCCATGAACCGATGCGCAGCGCATGGCATTTCTTGCCAAGCAGGGCATTGCCGCCGTATCCGGAACCGATCGACTTGATCGTCAGTTCTTCCGGAAAATGCATGATGAAACGACGCGCCGGATCAAGGTCGCCGATCGAGTGCAGGCCACGAACGAAGTGGCCTTCGCGTTCGATGCGTGCCAATGCGGCATCGCCCATGCGTGTCATCAGGCGCATGTTCGCGACGACGTAGGGAGAATCGGTGATTTCCACTCCGCAGCGCGCGATCGGCGAGTCGATCGGTCCCATGCAATACGGAATCACGTACAGCGTGCGGCCTTTCATGCAACCCGCGAACAGCGCATCGATTTCGGCATGCGCTTCGGTCGGATGCATCCAGTTGTTGTTCGGACCGGCGTCTTCCGGATGCCTGGTACAGACGAAGGTCAGATGTTCGACGCGCGCCACGTCGGACGGGTGCGACCGGTGCAGATAGCAATCCGGATGGGTTTCGGGATTCAACGCTTGCAAGTCGCCACGATCCAGCATCAACTGCGTCAGCACCTGCAGCTCGGCGGCACTGCCATCACACCAGTGGATACGATCAGGCTGCGTCAGCGCAGCCACCTCTTGGACCCATTGGTTCAGGGTCGCGAGTTTGGACGTCATGGCGAATGCTCCGTGCCCGATCGGGCCAGAATGGGAATGGGGGATACGCGAAGGCTAGCCGTCGATCTCCATGAGAGCAAGACAATGAGATTCGTTCTCGATTGGCGATACGAATTGCTCGCATTAAATCGCCGAACTTTTTAATATTTACAAGGACTTGCCCATGAACGCCCTGCCTCCTTCCCTACTGGCCGCTGCGGGTGGTGTTCGCCCTGTCTTGGTGCGGACAGGCGGCTGCCGAGGACGCCTCAAGCCCCTTGCCTTGGACCACGCGGAGGCCGATGGCCCAGACCATCGCGATACCCGCTTCGCGCAGGTCGCCAAGGCCGTGCAGAACGGCCAAGTGCTCGCCGGCAAGAAGAGCACCGAAGTCCCACTGACTGAACAGCCAGCGATCGCGAACAACGAGCTGCGCCAAATGTTCGCACGCCTGCCCGGGCTGCTTCTCTCCGAACAACAGATTCCTAGCCACTTCAACGTGAACTACCGCGGTCTGGGCGATCCGCACGAGTCCGAGTTCGTGATGTTCTTCGAAGATGGCGTGCCACTGGCAAGTGGCTGGCTCGGCGATCCGACGATGGATTACCTGCCACCGGCCGAACGCGTCGAACGCGTGCAATTCGTGCGCGGCGGTTCATCCCTGCTGTATGGGCCACAACCGGGTCCGGCGGTGAACTTGGTGACGCGCGATCCCTTGCCCGAAGCCGGATTTTCCGCGCGTTCGCGACACATCGGTGGTGGCGACGGCTTGTATGCGACGTATAACGAAGTCAGCGGCAGCGCCGGCGATGTCGGATACCGAGTCGAGGTCGATCATCGCGCATTCGACGGCACGCGTTTCAACGCCGACGCCGACGTCGATGGCGCCGCGATCGCGCTGTTCTGGCGCGAAAGCGACCATGCCCATTGGCGTCTCGACCTGAATCACTACGCGAGCGAGA
The DNA here is from genome assembly GCA_016708465.1 of Rhodanobacteraceae bacterium. Lineage (GTDB taxonomy): Bacteria > Pseudomonadota > Gammaproteobacteria > Xanthomonadales > Ahniellaceae > JADKHK01. The sequence continues at coordinate 87,914 of JADJFT010000004.1, read as the reverse complement.
GCGGCGAAGCTGGACGCCTGCCGACGCCGCAGTACGGAGCGACCCGACCTGACCACGACGCCCTACAACCGCATCGCCATCGAGCGCCAGTCGTTAGCGCTCGGTACGCATCGCGAGTTGGCCGACGGCTATGCCCTCGATGCGAAGCTTTGGCATACCCGACTCGACCGCGACAGCCGCCGAGTCAACGCTGTGTTCCTGCCCGGACAGCTGCCGGCCAACCTGCGCTCGAACTTCGATCATCAGGACTTTCGCAGCAGCGGTCTCGATGCACGCATCACCCACGATTTCGGCAGTAACCACACGCTGACCTTCGGTGCCACCGCCTACACCGAGCGCAGCCCGCGTTGGCAGCGGTCCAACACACTGCTCGAAGCCGACGCTGGCAATGTCCTGCGTTATGCCCAAGAGCGCAGCACCGATTATCTCGCTGCGTTCGCCGAATCGGTGTTCCGCTTTGACCGCTGGAGCATCATCCCGGCACTGCGCGTGGAATCGCTCGCGCTCGACATCGACGAAACCCGCGTCTCATCGACGGTGCTGCGCGACGCCATTGATGCGCGCTTCCAGCATTTCGTGCCGCTCGCAGGAATCGGCGCCAGCTATGACTTTCCAGATCAGCACCTGCAGGCCTACGGCAACCTGTCGCAGGGTTATCGGCCGATGCGCTACGACGACGTCGGCAACCCGACCTCGAACCTGATCGATGGCAACGATCCCGACCCGTCGAAGACCCTGAGCGCCGAAATCGGCCTGCGCGGCGTGCCGATCGAAGGTCTGTTCCTCGATATCAGCCTGTTCCACATCGACTTCCATAACAAGATCGAACAGTTCCAGATTTCGCCGAGCGAAGTGGAGCGCGTGAACTCTGGCGATGCCCGCCACCAAGGCATCGAGCTCGCCGCCGAATACGATTTCTTCACTGGCCGCGATGGCACGCATTTGACGGCATTCGCGTCCACTTCCTTCCTTGACGCAAAAATCACTGAATCGGTCACTGCCAGTCTGATCGGCAATACACCGGCGTATGCACCGGACCATATCGCCAAACTCGGGCTGATCTGGCGTGCACTCGATGACAAGCTCAAGCTCGGCCTGACCGGTACGGCAGTGTCGGACCAATTTTGGCGCGACGCCAATACCTCAACCGGCAATGTCGTAACCTTCGTTGCAGCCAAAATTCCGTCGTACCGCGTGTTCGACCTCAACGGCGAATGGAAGCTCAACGAGCACTTCTCGGTGCTCGGCGGGATCAATAATCTCACCGACGAAACTTACACTTCACGCGTCCGCAGCGATGGCATTGAACCGGCAGCGAAACGACAGGCCTACGTCGGTATCGAACTAGCGCTGTAAAACCTCAGCCGCCAACCCGCAGCGACACCATGAATGCGCGTCCCGATTGCGTCGCGAGATCCACTTCGCGCGCGTCGGGCGCGAAGCCGCGCAGCGAACTCCACTGCCAGTAGCGACGATTGCCCAGATTGCTGATGCCAGCATCGACACGCAACGCCGCATTCGGCGCATAACGCCAGAACACATCGAATACGCCGTAACCGGCAGGCGTGAACAGTGCACCGCGCGAGGTATCGACGTCATCCTTCGCGGCGGCGAATCGCCCGAGCAATTCGACACGATGACGACCATCCGCGCTGTCGCGATTCAAGCCGAGCACCAGACGTGCCGGATCGACCGAATTCAACGGCTGCTGGCGTTGCGTGTCCTCACCGGTGGCCCAGCTTGCCGACAGCGTTGCGTTGAACGTATCCAGTCCGAGCACGGCAAGATTGGCTTCGCCGTTCAACTCGATGCCGTGGATGCGCGCGCGGTCGCGATTCTGCGACTGGAACACCAGTAGCCCCGACTGCGGATCACGGCCAAGATTCACACGCGACTCGATCAAGTCACGATAGCGGTTGTCGTACAGCGATACTTCGCCGCTACCGCGTTCGCCCGACCAGCGCGCACCGAATTCAAGACCTTGGCTGCGCTCAGGACGCAGGTCCGGATTCGGGATCGCGCTGTAACCGAAGGCGGGAATATTCAGGCCCAAATTGACATCCGAGAACGGCGGCGCGCGGAACCCACGCGCATATTGTGCAAACAGGCTGAGCGAGTCGTTAGCAGCAAAGCGCATACCAAGCTTGGGCGTCACGCTGTGCGCACTACTGTCAACGACGTCGGTGACCGGGTTGTCGGAGAGCCAGAGCGCATCAGGATCGGCATCGGTACGGAAACGGTCATAGCGCAGTGCCGGAATCAGGAACCAGCGTGCGCCGAGTTCGATCTCATCCTGCGCGTAGAGTCCGAACTCCTGCAAGGTCGAGTTCGGAAAATCGCGCACCGGCATCCGCTCACCAAGCAGCACCGGCGTGCTCACGCCCGTGCTCAGATTGATTTCCAGGCCATCGCGACGCTCATCGATCGCGGTGCGCACGAAGTCAAACCCGGCGACAAAACGATGGGTCAGCGCACCCTGCACCGCCTCGCCCGCGATCAGACCTTCCAGACCAAGCTGCTGGGTGTCGAATTCGAACTCGCGCAGTCGCCGTGTCGCGGCCGCCGCCGGCGTGGCACCGCGTCGATCCTGCTGGGTGCGCTGGTCGATCTCGCTACGTTGCACATAGGCCAACAGATTCCACTGCGCGAAGATGCCGCTCAGGCCGTCGCCACTCCATGCCAGCGAAGCACGACCACGTGACTCCGCGTCCTGCGCATTCATCGACGTCGTCGTTGCATACTGGCCGGCACCGTTGACCAGCGAGCGCACGTCGGTGTCGGTATCGGCACGATAGGCATCAAGACCGAGACTGAGCCGACCGGGAAGCAAGTCGTCATTCACCAGCTTGGCGAGCAGAAAGCGTTCCTCGCCCGCGGAAGGATTGGCGTCAAGCCCGCCCGCCCGCGGCATCGTGTCGCGTTCATGTTCGCGGCGCTCATTGGCGCTGACCAGCATTTGCCACGACCCAACGACGGCGGCACTCGATGCGCTGACCGCTGCCGAGGCATCACGCGTGTCGTAGGTCAGCCGCGAACCGAGGAACCAATCGCCAGAACCTTCGGCGAGCAGATCGGCCGGATCACGCGTACGCATCGCGACGACGCCGGCAAGCGCATCCGATCCGTAGAGACTAGAGGCTGGACCACGCAAGAATTCGACGCGTTCCAACAACTCCGGATCAACCAGATTTCGCCCGGCACGCGAGAAACTGCCGACCGCGAAGCCGTCGCCGAGTGGCACGCCATCCAATTCGACGGCAACGCGGTTACCTTCGAGACCACGGATCGCGAAACCCTGAGTACCAAACCGACTGGCGTCTTCATTCACGCTGATCGTCGCGTCGTAACGCGCCAAATCGCGAATATCGCGAATCAATCGCGTTTCGATCTGACCACGTTCAATCAGCCCGACTGACCCGGCGATTTCACCGACCGGCTGCGCGATACGACTGGCGACCACAAGGACCGGCTCAAGCGACTTTCGCGGCGGCGTCTGGACATCGGCAGCGACCACGGCGAGAGGCAGCAAAAACACGGAGGTAGCAATGATTTGGGAATGGCGGCGCATGGCGGTCTACGTTGGCAATGGCAGCAGCATCGGCGTCGACCAAGACCCACGCCATGATCTTCATCAAGCACGGTCGCGCACCGAATTGCGCTAGATCAATTTGCAGGGCGATCCACGACCATATAGCAGTCGCGAGAGTACGCTTCAATGGTGCTTGACCTAGGTCATGGCCGCGTCCCCTTTGCACGACGACGCTGGCATCATGCAGCCTCGGGACTGCCCCGCGTTTATATCAAAGAGGAAATAGCTATGCGTAACCAGAGATACCTGCTGTGGATTGCACTCGCATTGAGTGGTGCAGTCGTCGCAGATGATGTCAGTAACGAACGAATCCCGAAGCAGGGCCTAGACGCAGGTAAGGCGTCTTTCCTTGCAAACTGCGCCGCCTGTCACCAACCCGAAGGCACCGGCATGGCCGGCGCCTTCCCGCCGCTCGCCGGTTCCGACTACCTGACCAAGAACACCAAGGCCTCGGTGGTCGCTTCGATCCTCAAGGGCATCAGCGGCGAAATCACCGTCAATGGCAACAAGTTCAATGGCGTGATGCCGGCGATGAGCCACCTGACCGATGCTGATGTCGCCAACATCGTCACCTTCATCTACGCCAGCTGGGGCAACCCGGGCGGCGAGGTCTCGACCAAGGATGTTGCCAAGGCGCGCAAGACGCTGGCGGTCACCAGCGACCCGGCCCAAGGCGAACGCCATGTCGGCACCAAGCAGAGCGAACAGAGCTACCAGGGCGCGCCTTCGACGGTGAAGTCGGGCGACGTCAAGATGATCGTCAGCCCGGGCGCGCTCGCTGAGCGAGACCGAGTTCAGCCGCGCCACCGAAATCTTCTTCGAGCGTTGCGCCGGCTGCCACGGCGTGCTGCGCAAGGGCGCCACCGGCAAGCCGCTGACTCCGGACATCACCCGCGCCAAGGGCACCGACTACCTCAAGGCCCTGATCAACTTCGGCTCCCCGGCTGGCATGCCGAACTGGGGTACCTCGGGTGCGCTGACCGCGGCCGAGATCGACATCATGGCCCGCTTCCTTCAGCACGAGCCGCCGGCGCCGCCGGAATGGGGCATGAAGGAGATGAAGGAAAGCTGGAAGGTGCTGGTGCCGGAATCGGAGCGCCCGAGCAAGCCGATGCACAATCGCAACATCGACAACTTCTTCATCGTCACTCTGCGCGATGCAGGTGAAATCGCGATCATCGACGGCGACACCAAGGAAATCGTCAATACCCTGAAGACCGGCTATGCGGTGCACATCACGCGTCCGTCGCACTCACGGCGTTATGCGTACACCATCGGCCGCGACGCCAAGATCGATCTGATCGATCTGTGGATGAACCCGCCGGCGATCGTCGCTGAGATCAAGATCGGCCTCGAGGCACGCTCCGTGGAAACCTCGAAGTACAAGGGTTACGAGGACAAGATCGCGATCGCCGGTGCCTACTGGCCGCCGCAGTACGTGATCATGGACGGCCCGACGCTGGAGCCGAAGAAGATCGTCTCGACCCGCGGCATGACCGTCGACACCCAGGAATATCACCCGGAACCGCGCGTCGCCGCGATCGTCGCCAGCCACGAGCACCCGGAGTTCATCGTCAACGTCAAGGAAACCGGCCGCATCCTGCTGGTCAACTACCGAGACATCGAAAACCTCTCGGTGACCACGCTCGATGCCGCCCGCTTCCTACATGACGGTGGCTGGGATGTCACGCACCGCTACTTCATCACCGCCGCCAACCAGTCGAACAAGATCGCCGTGGTCGACTCGAAGGAACGCAAGATGGTCGCCTTGGTCGACGCCGAGAAGATCCCGCATCCGGGTCGCGGCGCCAACTTCAACCATCCGAAGTTCGGTCCAGTCTGGGCCACCTCGGCGCTCGGCAACGAGAACATCACGCTGATCGGCACCGACCCGGAAGGGCACAAGGACCACGCCTGGAAGGCGGTCGAAGTGCTCAAGGGCCAGGGCGGCGGTTCGCTATTCGTCAAGACCCACCCGAAGTCGACGCACCTCTACGTCGACACCACGCTGAACCCCGATCCGAAGGCCAGCCAGAGCATCGCCGTGTTCGACATCAACAACCTCGCCGCCGGCTACAAGGTGCTGCCGATCGCCGAGTGGGCCAAGCTCGGCCCGGGCCCGAAGCGCGTCGTGCAGCCGGAATTCAACAAAGCCGGCGACGAAGTGTGGTTCTCGGTGTGGAGCGGTTCCAAGGAAGAGTCGGCGATCGTGGTGATCAACGACAAGACCCTGAAGCTGAAGAAGGTGATCAAGGGACCGAACCTGATCACGCCGACCGGCAAGTTCAACGTGTTCAACACCGCAGCCGATATTCACTGATCGGACGGGTGGAATGCAGCGAAGCGCGTACTCGGGAAATCCGGGTCCGCGCTTCGCCTTTCCCGAGCCGCATCGCATTGCGATTCGGGAAAGGCGATACCGCCAAACCATTCCCAATTTTAGGACTTTTCCCATGCGTAACTACCGGTATGCCCTGCTGCCGTTGGCCTTGGCTGCTGCCTGTGCCCACGCCGATGATTCACTTTCACTGACCGACGCACTGACCAATGGCAAGGTCACGATCGACTCGCGCTTGCGCATGGAGAACGTCAGCGACGACGCCATCACCAAGGATGCCAACGCATTGACCTGGCGCAATCGCGTTGGTTACAAAACCGCCCCATGGTTTGGCTTCACGCTGTTCGCAGAACTCGAAGATGTGCGCGCGCTCGACGAAAGCTACAACTCGACCGCGAACGGGCGTACCCAATACCCGACCGTCGCCGACCCCGAAGGCAGTGAATGGGACCAGGCCGGAATTGCCTGGGAACCCACTCCGGGCAGCCAGCTTGTCGTTGGCCGCCAGCGCATCAACCTCGATAACCAGCGCTTCTTCGGCAGCGTTGGCTGGCGCCAGAACGATCAGACGTTTGATGCGGCTGCGTTCACGCAGACTCTCGGCAAGAACACCACCGCGCGCTACTACTACTTGCAGGACGCACACCGCGTATTCGGCCACGCCAATCCGAACCCGCTGCTCGCCGAATACGATATCGGCGGTCATCTCGTGAACGTGGCGCATGTATTTGGCCCGGCGACGCTGACCGGCTACGGCTACTTCGTCGAGAACGAAGACCTGCCGCTGACCTCGAACCGCATCATCGGTGCGCGTCTGGCCGGCACCCACGCACTGAACGAACCTTGGAAGTTGCTGTACACGGCCGAGTACGCGCAACAAGCCAATTGGCGTGACGGCGCTCATGCCATCGACGCCGACTACGTGCTGTTCGAGATCGGTGCGGCGCGCGGCGCCTACGCCGGCAAGTTCTCGCAAGAACGTCTCGGCGGCGACGGTCATTACGCCTTCCAGACCCCATTCGCGACCCTGCACGCCTTCAACGGCTGGGCAGACAAGTTCTCAGTTATCCCGGTCAACGGCCTGATCGACAACGCCGTGCTCGTCAATGGCCCGGCCGGTAAACTGCAGTGGGCGGCCTCCTACCACCAGTACAGCGCCGACCATGGCGGTGCGGACTACGGCACCGAATGGGATGCGTCGCTCAGCTACGCATTCAAGCAACGCTTTACTGCACTTGCAAAAATCGCCAGCTACGACGCCGATAGCTTCGCCCGCGACACCGACAAGTTCTGGCTGTCACTCGAATACAAGTACTGATCCATCAGTGTCACAACGAGTCGCCGGCCGCTTCGGTTGCCGGCACTCGACACGCCCTGCCGGCGCTACGTGACGTCCAGTTGCCCGAACCGAGTTAATGATGGGCGCTGGCAGGCCGTTGCTTGAAGCACACGATGCAGGCAACGATGATCCCCAACAACACTGCCGATGCTGAAAAACGATCCAGCGCTAGCCCGCCGGACGCGATCGGCTTGTCGAGGAAATCGCCAACAACGCGGCAGCGTGCTCGTCACCAGCCAACTGCCGATCAAGCTCTGGCACAGCCAGTACCAGGACCCGACCCTCGCCGACGCCGTCCTCGATCGACTGGTCCACAACGCCGAGATCGTCGAACTCAGCGGCGAGTCCATGCGCAAGAAAAAGCACGCCGAAGCAACATCATCGCCGCCCGCCGGGTAACCACCATCGAGGACACCGACAAGCCATCCACGTACCCCAGCAGGAAGCCCCTCGCACTTGCTGAGGCTGGTAAATGGATCACCTGAAAGCCCACGCCGAAGACAAAGCAACCACACTCCGAACCCCAACCTCAGCCGCTCAACCCCGTTGGCTTCCCATGGCCCGGAACGCTGGCTTCCCATGACCGGAATATCCAGAAGCGCCTTGCACCGATCTGGATGGCAACCGCGACGACGAACAGCGCAGCGAAGATGCCGGTTGCTGCGAGGTAGCCCAGATCCATCGACATGGATACCGCGTCACCGCTGGTCTCGCCCAGTGTCGTTGCGGCGATTTTGATCATCCAGAACACCAACGTCACTTCTGGCACCTTGCTGACAACGCTTGCCGAAACCGGGTTCATCGGTAATCACTAACCTGTATAAAGAAGGTGGTGCCTTGGTCGGTGCAAATATATTGGGCATTCTGGCCTTGACCTCAGGCGACTCTGGCACGGACACTCACTCAGCACCCTCGCGTCAACGGAAAGTGGAATGCGCGGTTTAACCTTGCCTCAGGACATCTCCGCCTACGTGAGCCGACACTTCGCGCCGTCGGAGCAGATCAGCGTTTTGAAGCTGCTGGGATCAGCACTACAGCCCGTTGGCGAGCCGGCGGATGCCCACATGCTGCGGTGCGCGCTCGCCATCAGCGGCGGCAAGCTCGCCAACTTGCAGTTCGATATCGACTGGATGGCCAGCGACTGCCGCGACGTCATTGTCAATGCCGAATTTGGCCGTCGCGACGGTGCCTGGGTGCAGTTACGTGACCTGTCACAACCATTTTCGCCAAGCGACTGAGCACGAACTTCGGCGCCGCGTGCCGGCATTCTGCACGCTGATTCGCAATGACCATGCCCGAAAGTACGGCTGGATTGTTCATACAAACCGGTAAACTTGTACCTCACGATGGAGGATGCGATGTCGGAAGCGATGCAGGCGACACCCGTGCGCGGCAAATCGAAAATTTATGCGGATGCGGCGAGTGCGCTCCGCGACTTGGTCCAAGATGGCCAGACATTCGCGGTCGGCGGATTCGGCTTGTGCGGTATTCCTGAAGCCCTGATCGCCGCGCTGCGCGATTCCGGTGTCAAAGATCTGACCGCGATCTCAAACAATGCCGGCGTCGATGGCTTTGGCCTCGGCATGCTGCTGACGACGCGCCAAATCCGCAAAATGATTTCGTCCTATGTCGGTGAGAATAAGGAATTTGAACGTCAGTACCTCGCCGGTGAACTCGAACTCGAATTCAACCCGCAAGGCACGCTGGCCGAACGTCTGCGCGCTGGTGGCGCCGGCATCCCCGCGTTCTACACACGCACCGGCTTCGGCACCATCGTTGCCGATGGCAAGGAGACGCGACAGTTCGACGGCCACTGGTACGTGCTCGAAACCGCGCTCAAGGCCGATGTGTCCTTGGTCAAAGCATGGAAAGCCGACCAAGCCGGCAATTTGGTCTTCCGCAAGACGGCACGTAACTTCAATCCGGCCTGCGCAATGGCAGGACGTGTGTGCGTCGCCGAAGTCGAGCAGATCGTCGAGACTGGCAGCATCGATCCGGACGCCGTGCACCTGCCCGGCATTTATGTCGATCGCATCGTGCTGAATGCGACGCCGGAAAAACGCATCGAACAGCGCACTGTTCGCCAAGGAGACAAGTGATGCCCTGGACCCGTGATGAAATGGCGCAGCGCGCCGCGAAAGAACTGACCGACGGCGCCTACGTGAATCTCGGCATCGGCCTGCCGACCTTGGTCGCAAACTTCATCCCCGACGGTATCGATGTCTGGCTTCAGTCTGAAAACGGCCTGCTCGGTATCGGCCCGTTCCCGACCGACGCCGACGTCGACGCCGACCTGATCAACGCCGGAAAGCAGACCGTTACCGCGCGCGACGGCGCCAGTTACTTCGGTAGCCACGATTCCTTCGCGATGATCCGCGGTGGCCACATCGACCTCGCCATCCTCGGCGCAATGCAGGTCACGCATCAAGGTGACCTCGCAAACTGGATGGTGCCGGGCAAGATGGTCAAGGGCCCGGGTGGCGCGATGGACCTGGTCGCTGGCGTCCGCCGTGTCGTGGTGCTGATGGAACACACCGCGAAGGGCGGTGAGCACAAGATTCTGCCGCAATGCACGCTGCCGCTTACCGGTGTTGGCGTGGTCAACCGCATCATCACTGAACTCGCGGTGATGGACGTGACGCCGGAGGGTCTGACCTTGATTGAACGCGCACCTGGCGTCAGCGACGACGAACTGCGCGAGAAAACCGGCGTCGTGTTGCGATGCGCGTAATGCCGAGCGCAAAGGATGTCAGCATCGTTCGCCGGAAATCCTCATCAACTCGACCGGTAGCAGTGCGGGTGCGCCTTCTGGATCACGCCGGAAGCGTTCAATGAATCCTTCCGGCAACGGACCGGTAGCACGGAACCCGTAGGCGCGATTGCGCCCTTCGCGCTTGGCGATGTACATCGCGGCGTCGGCGATCTCCAAGGTTTGTTCCCAACTGATGGCATCCCAGTCGCCCTGATCGAACGGCAAGCAGGCCACCCCGATTGACACGGTGGTGCGAATGTCGTCGGCATCCTCCACCGCCAAAGTGTGAGCAGCGACCTCACGACACAAACGATCAGCGCTGGCCCAGGCTTGGGCCTCGTCATCGAAGTGCATGACCAGCAAAAATTCCTCACCACCCCAGCGCACCGCGAGATCACCGTCACGCAGCATGCTAGCGATACGCTGTCCGACCAGAGCAATGACCCGATCGCCGATGCGATGGCCGTGGCGGTCATTGATCGATTTGAATGCGTCAATGTCGACCAGTAGCAATGCGAGCCTTCGTTCACTGTGTCCGAACTGAAGATACTCGCGCAACGTCGTCACCATCGCCGGAATCAATTGCGCAGCGGAACGGCGATTACCGAGCCCTGAGAGCAAGTCGGTACGCGATGCAAGATCAGCCTGTGCATACGCTTCACGCAAGGCAGTCGTGCGTTCGTCGACCAGCTTCTGTAATGCCCGCGCGCCGCCGATAGTGCCCGAAAACCAAGCGCAGCAAGCCGAAGCTGAGCGCGATGGCGGCGATGAATGCCGCGACCACGAACCAAGGTCGCTGCCAGACTCGTGGCATCACCTTGATCTGCAGACGCGTCGCCTCGTCGCTGTAGGTACCGGCACGATTGCGAGCGCGCAACTCAAGCGTATAGTCGCCCGGCCACAGATTGCTGAAACCGGCATGCCGATGGTCGGCATCGACCTCGATCCATTCTGAAGCAAAGCCAAGCAGTCGATATTGATAACGATTGAATTGCGGCGCTGAAAAATCCGTGGTACTGAATTCGACATCGAAGTGGCGCTGTGTAGACTGAAGCACCAGCGAGTTCGTAATCGCTGCGTCCGGTAGCACCTGGCCATCGACCATCAGCGCCGTGATCGTGACTTCCGGCGCAACCAGCCAAGGTTGGAACCGAGACGGATCGATGATCGCAATGCCTTTGGAACCACCGAACAATAGATGGCCATCGCGCGTCAACGCCGATGAACCATTCCACTGTGCGCCAATGTCGAAGCCGTCGACGCGATGTAGTTCGTACAACGACATATCCGCAGGATTGAGCAGAAACAACGGCGTCCAGATGCGTCCATCGCCATCTTCAAGCAAGTTGCCACCGAATGACTCACCCGGGCGGCCAAGCTGTGCTGAAATATGCTCGAAGCGTGCAGGCGCGCTATCGCGCTGCAGCCGGTCCAGGCCTTTGGCGGTATCGACCCAGACACGCTGCTCACGGTCCACCAACACGCTGAGCACATGATCGCTGGACAGACTGTCCGCGCGCGCCTCGTCGTGCTGCAGCCCACGCAATACACGCGTTCCCGGATCGATCGTGAACAACCCGTTCGAGGTCGCGACCCAGATGCGGCCATCGACTTCCTCGTCCATCACGTTGATGCGCATGCGCAACGCGGCACCATCGACGCCGTCGACGAGTTCAAATCGATCCTGCTGGGCGTTATGGCGTGTGAGCCCATCGCCGGTACCGATCCATAGCGTGCCATCGCTGCTGATATAGGCGTACTCGATCTGCAGTGACGGCAAGCCTTGGTCTCGCGTGTAGCGGCGAAAGCGATCGCTTCCGGGATCTAGTCGTTGCACGCCACCCTGATAGGTTCCGACCCAGAGCGTGCCGTCATCGGACTGTGCCAGCGCGCTGACGGTGGCATCGGCTAAGGCGCCGTCGCGGGTGACATCAGCGCGCCAACCACCGATCACACCGATGCGACGATCGATGATATCGATGCCGTTGCCAGTAGATCCGGCGAGTATGCGCCCGTCGTGCAGTTCGAGCAGACGCAGCACGCTGGGATGGCTGAGATGATGAGGCAACGTCGTGCTGTGACGCAGGCTAGAGATCGCCTGGTTGCGCGGATTGTGACGCTGCAGGCCACCACCCCAGGTGCCGACCCAGAGCAGTCCATTGCGATCGACGAATAGATCGCCAATCGCGTCAAAGCCCAGCCCGGATGTCATGCCAGGATCGTTTTGCATCACGTGGCGCACATCGCCACTGATGGCATCGACGATCAACATGCCCTTGCCGAATCGGCTCAGCCAGATTTCGTCCGGCGTAGGTTGCGCAATGGCATTGATCCAAGCCAAACCGAGATCCGCCGTTGCCGCATTCCCAGCACCGATCCACTGGAGAGTGCCGTGTATTGGATCCAATACTGCTGCGCCATGTTCATGGGTACCGATCCACAGACGCCCATCGCTGGCTTCAAACAGCTTGCTGATCTCGCGCCCATCGAGCGCATTGCCCCAACAGTCGCGAAGCGCCGCGGTATCTGTTCACCTGGCGCGCGATGCAACAACCCGTCGCGAGCACCGACCCACAAACTGCCGTCGTGCGCAAACAACAGGCTCTGCACACGCAGAGCGGCGTCACCCTGCTGATGCTCGACAAAACGCCGAACGAAGTGATCGGCGCCTAAGTCCATGCTGACCAAGCCGACATCGGCCGCGACCCACATCGCGCCATCGGCCGCCATGGCCAGCGCATGCACAGGCCCCGGACCGATGCTGTTGACGTTTGTCGGATCATGGCGAAAACGCCTGAATCGCTCGGTCTGCGGATCCAGAACCGCAAGTCCATCGGACTCGGTGCCAACCCAAATGCGCCCAGTGCGGTCGATCGCAAGCGACTGCACGAAGTCACCAGAAAGCGAAGCCGGGTTATCCGGTTCGTGTTTGAAGCGGCGGAATCGGTAGCCGTCAAAACGCAGCAAGCCGCTCTGCGTGCCCAACCACATCATGCCGCGCGCATCCTGCACGATCGCGGTCACGATGCCGTAGGGAATGTCGTCGACGCTACCGACCGATTCGAAGTAGCGGTCGCCAAAATCGAAGTCGTGCGCCGGCGTCGCCATGGCAACGGTGCAGGCCGCCAGCATCAGCGACGCGAACCAGGCGAGGCGCAGAACGCGAGTGCATGGCCAGCCCGGCCGCGGCATCGAAAAATTCATTCAGTTCGACTTTCATCCCTTGCGCGGCCTGAACCGCGCCTCGTCGAACGCTAGCGTATCCCGACGGCGACGAACATCCCGCGATGACGAATCTCCACATTGGCATCGATGCGGCACCGAGCGGCGCATATCAGTTGATTCATCGCACCACGACTGCTCATCCGTCAAACCCGTTACGAAAGATGAGTCCTTCGTCGACCGGTTCGGTAACCGGATAGTTGCAGCCATTCGCCGCTTGTCCACGCGTGTAGGCATCAAACACGGCGTGAATGTCGCTGGGCGTGAATCCAGTGTTTGCGTCCATTGCATTCAGCACCGCCTGCGCAGCGTCTGCCTGATTCGACCCGGAATTGGTCAGCCCGAGGCCGAGCAACATGGCGCGGTCCATCTTGTCGCGTCCGATCGCATCGTGCGCGAGCAGGTTGCAGGACGCCCAATACTGGCCGGGGATATGCGGCGAAGGCGAGCCCAGATTCGGATAGACGACGTCGGTGTGATAATCGGTGATGCGGCCATTCCAGCAGGTGTTGTGGCCGTCCCAGTGGAACATCCAGAAGTATTGCGGGTCCACCGGTGTCCAGTGCGCGAACGAACGGCTGTAGGTTGACGCGAAATAGTCACCGGTGCCCTCGGACAAGCCTTGCGACTGCGACAGACCGCCGCCGGTGATCCAGTCGTGCAGACCATGGCCAAGTTCGTGGATGATGACATCGGCATCTTCAGCGTCATCGACACAACCGTCGCCGAATGCCAGCCGCTGCAGACCGCCACCTTCGTAGTGCGAGTTGTCATCGTTGTTCAGCCCGTGCGGATCGAACTTCACAGAACCAGCGTTGACCGATGGCCGCACTGCGACACCGAGCGTGACGTTGTAATAGCGCATTGCGGTGTCGATGTGATGATAGACATTCGCGAACTCGAACAACTGGTCGGCGCGCAGGCTGGAGAAATCGGCGTTGGCACGACTCGGGCAGGCGTTGATGCCGCCGCTCGGGGATTCGTGGGCGCTGCACAGCGCCCAAGGGCCGGCGAGCGTGTAGTTGCCCGCGGTCAGGTCGATATCGTGTAACACGACATTGGCACGCTGCGCATTCAGCACGGCGACGTCAGTGTCATTGCTGTCGACATAACCGCCAACGCCATAGGTTGCGCGCGCCGAACTGATTGGATCCGGAATGAACACCGTGGCTGTGCCGTTGGTCGCGGCATAGGCGGCGAGGTCTTGCTTGCGCAAGACAGCACCAGTCGCAGCATCAACCAATACGCTCCAGTAACCGACCACGTCGGCGACGTCGAGTCGCACGTCGTAGACCAGCGATGCTTTGCCATCGACCACCCACCAGACCAGCTCACTCTGCTCCAGATCGGGCGCACGATTGCTGCCGAGTGCCGCGCGTGCGCTGTCGCGGGCATCGCGGTCGGACACGACGACTCGCTTGCTGGCGGCATCGTCAATGACGCGATAACCATTGGCGACAAACACCACGCGCCCGTCCGCCGCGAGGCTGACGTCAATCTGCACATCGCGCACTGGAACGCCTTGGTAAACCTGCTGGAAACGCACAACCCGCAAGGCGCCCACTTCACGGATCTTGTCCAAGACAAGCTCCGCATCGGGATCAACCAGCCCGAGGTCGTATCGAGCAGCGCGCAGGTACTCGCGCGCTTGCATTTCGACACCCGCAGGCTTCGCGACGTAGCGCGGCGAGTAGACCGCTTGCAGCCGGCCGTTGGCATCCAACGAGCCGCGCGTGGTGTAGCGCTGCGTTGCATTCTCTTCTGGCTCGGGCAGTCGGCCATCAGGCAGGCGTTTCGCCGACACAGCAGCCGACGCGAGGACAAGCGCGCACGCAATCGCGAGATGGGATGGTCGAGCAGTTATTCGATTCATTGGAAACTCCGGTGGAAAACACGGGCTGAACGGGGCCCGCACGCGATGGCGATTGTACGATTGCGCCGCTATAGTGCGCGACCGTTTTTATCCCTCCATCCGAATCAAAGGATATTTGCCGCGATGAGCAGCTATCTCTTCACCTCCGAATCCGTTTCCGAAGGCCACCCAGACAAGATCGCCGACCAGATCTCCGATGCGGTGCTGGATGCGATCCTCGCGCAAGACAAGCGCGCCCGTGTCGCCTGCGAAACGATGGTGAAGACCGGCGCCGCGATCGTTGCCGGCGAAGTCACCACGTCGGCCTGGGTCGACATCGAGGCGCTGGCGCGCAAGGTCATCAACGACATCGGTTACGACAATTCCGACGTCGGCTTCGATGGCCACACCTGCGCGATCATCAACATGCTCGGCAAGCAGTCGCCCGACATCAACCAGGGCGTGGACCGCAAGAAGCCCGAGGAACAGGGCGCGGGCGATCAGGGCCTGATGTTCGGTTATGCCTGCAACGAAGCCCCGGAATACATGCCGGCGCCGATCTATTACTCGCATCGACTGGTCGAGCAACAAGCGAAGATTCGCAAGAAGAAGAATTCGCCGCTGCCGTGGCTGCGCCCGGATGCGAAGTCGCAGGTCACGCTGCGCTATGACGGCAACAAGATCGCCGGCATCGACGCCATTGTGCTCTCGACTCAACACGACGACGGTGTGAAGCAGAAGCATCTTGTCGAAGGCGTGATGGAAGAGATCATCAAGCCGGTGCTGCCGAGCAAGCTGATCGACAAGAAAACCAAGTTCCACATCAATCCAACCGGCAAGTTCGTGATTGGCGGCCCAGTCGGCGACTGCGGCCTGACCGGTCGCAAGATCATCGTCGACAGCTACGGCGGTATGGCTCGTCATGGTGGCGGCGCGTTTTCGGGCAAGGACCCGTCCAAGGTCGACCGCTCGGCCGCGTATGCGGCACGCTACGTCGCGAAGAACATCGTCGCGGCCGGCCTCGCCGACAAGTGCGAAGTCCAGGTCAGCTATGCCATCGGCGTGGCCGAACCGACTTCGATCTCGGTAACCACGTTCGGCACCGGCAAGATCGGCGACGAGCAGATCGAGAAGCTGATCCGCGGCCACTTCGACTTGCGCCCTTACGGCATCATCCAGATGCTCGACCTGATTCACCCGGTCTATCAGCCGACCGCAAGCTACGGTCACTTCGGCCGCAAGCCCTACGAACACGAATATCTAGACAAAGCCGGCAAGAAGGCCAAGGCCACTGCCTTTTCGTGGGAAAAGACCGACCGCGCCGAAGCTCTGCGCAAGGCCGCCGGACTCAAAGGCTGATCTGTCGCTGAATCAACTCGGCAAATGGCCCGCGCTCGCGGGCCGTTTGCGTTTCAGGCCAGCCACCAGCGCCTACCCGACTTGCACTTACTCGAAGCCATTGGTGAAGATGTCCTTGCATGGTGTCGACAACGCGATCAAGTCGACGCCATAGACATTTTCGGCACCGACGTCGCCAAGATTGCCGGCGAACGAATTGCTGCAACCGAAGACCACAGCGAGTTCGCCTTCCGGCAAGCCCTGAACACTGCCGCCGCTTGTCATGTGAGCGTCGATCACACCCTGATCGATGACAAAAATCGCACCTCCGAGACGTGTACCTGCGGTGTTCAGGGCGCTGTTGCCATTGAATACCGATGCGTTGAAGACCACCGCGCCAGCGCGCACAAAAACGGCCCCGCCCAAGGCAGCGCCAGAACCACCCGATTGCCCGGCGGCGAGTTGCGCACCGAAGCCCGACTTGCCCGCGACTGGAGTCATCGAACCCGCCGCGGCGAAGCCATGCCCACCACCGCCGGCAGCAAAACCGCCGCCACCGCCGTTTCCGCCGTTTGCAGTGCTCGTCGGGCCACCTGCGCCACCGCCACCGCCGAAGCCACCGCCACCGCCAGTTCCCGCGACGGCCGAAGTAGCAGCGGTATCACTCGTGGCACCGCCGCCGCCGCCGCCGCCGGTAAAGCCGCCGGCGCCACCGTTCTGCCCACCCAAGCTAGCGGTAAGCGATGCACCGCCACCGCCGCCACCGCCGAAACCGCCGCTACCCGCCGGATTACCGAAGCCACCCCCGGTGCCGCCGATCCCGCCGTTCGGCGCGCCGGCGGCACCGCCCGGTACCGGTCCAGCGGTCGACTGCGTGCCCCCGCCGCCACCACCCGACCCGAAACCCAATGCGGCGACCGAATTCGTCGCGGCGAGCCCGCCGGCGCCATGCATGCCGCCACCACCGCCCGATTGCGTGGAACTACTACTTGAACCGTTGCCGCCACGCACAGTGTTATTGCTGAAAACGACTCGATCGAAAGTTACTTCAGCGTTATAGACAAACACTGCGCCACCCATTCCGGCGCCGCCGCCACCGCCATGTGTTCCGCTCCCCGCTTGAAACCCACAGGACGATATGCCGAAGCGACTCAAGACGACCGTCGGCGGTGCGGCATCGTTGTCGCCAATCACGAAGGGCTGCCCGCCGCCCGCGCAATCCACGGCACTGGTACCGATCGCGGCGCCGCGAATCGTCAGGTTGCTGGTGATCAGCGGCAGCGGCATCACGGGGGAATGAGCGGTCGCCGGAAGCTGGATGATGTCGTCGCCGTTGCCGGCGCTGCAGCCGCCAAACACGCTGTCATCGTTCGCGGCGATGATCGCCTCACCCAAATCACAGCCGCCGATGTTGTCGACTTGGATGGTCGCGGCCAGTGCGGCTGGCGCAACGCACAGCGCCAGTGAACCCAGCACACTCAAGCGTGCGCGGTGTAACGGAACACTGAACATGACTTCCCCCGGACTCGCCGGCGCCGAGTGTATCGCTCGACCAACGCGGCCGCGATGGCTAGGGCATGCGATGATCCCGCCATGACTTCCTTTTCCGAATTGAACCTCAGCGAGTCGCTGGTCAAGGGCTTGACCGCGCTCGAATACCACGACATGACGCCGATCCAGGCGACCGCGCTACCGCTCATTCTGGCCGGGCGCGACGTGATCGCGCAGGCGCAAACCGGCAGCGGCAAAACCGCGGCATTTGCACTCGGTCTGCTGCACCAACTCGATACTACGGTGGTGCGACTGCACGGTCTGGTGTTGTGCCCGACCCGCGAACTGGCTGACCAAGTCAGCAAAGAGATCCGGCGTATCGCGCGACCGCTACCGAACGTCAAGGTGCTGACCTTGTGCGGCGGCGTACCGCTACGTCCGCATCTCGCGTCGCTGGCGCACGAACCGCACATCGTCGTCGGTACGCCGGGGCGCATCCTGGAACTGATCCGCAAACAGGCGTTGCCATTGAAGGCGCTGCAGATACTGGTGCTGGACGAGGCCGACCGCATGCTCGACATGGGCTTCGCTGCTGACATCGATGCGATCGTCAAGGCGCCGCCGCAGCAACGGCAGACGCTACTGTTTTCGGCCACCTATCCGGAGCAAACACGGGCGATCGCGGAACGTCATCTGCGCGATCCGGAAACCGTCACTATCGACAACGGCGATAGCGGCCCCGACATCGAACAACGCCTGTACGAAGTCGCCGACGGTTCGCGCAAACTCGATGCATTGGTCGACCTGCTGGTGACGCAACGGCCGGAATCGGCAATCGTGTTCTGCAATACCCGAAATGACACGCGTGATGTCGCCGAATCACTCGATCGCTGCGGCTTCTCGGTACTAGCCCTGCACGGTGAACTCGATCAGCGTGAGCGCGACGAAATGCTGGTGCGTTTCGCGAATCGCAGCTGCACCGTTCTCGTTGCGACCGATGTTGCCGCACGCGGGCTCGACATCAAGGAACTGCCGTTGGTGGTGAACTACGATGTCGCCAGCGATGCCGATGCACACATCCACCGCATCGGCCGCACCGGTCGCGCCGGTGCGCGCGGTCTGGCGATCACGCTGATGACGCCACGCGAGGCAGCACGCATCAGCGCGATTGCCGAGCGCATGGGGCAAGCCCTCATCCGTCAGCCGCTGCCGCAGGTCAACGGCAAGCCGCGGCCGTTGCTGAGCGCGTATTTGACGATCGCCGTCGATGGTGGCCGCACCGACAAACTGCGCCCCGGCGATTTGCTCGGCGCGCTCACCGGTGATGCCGGGCTGCCTGGCGACGCCGTCGGCAAGATCGACATTTTCCCGACCCGCAGCTATGTCGCGATCGCGCGCAACCATGCCGACAGCGCCTTAAAGCGCTTGCGTGACGGCAAGATCAAGGGTCGCAACTTCCGCGTGCGTCCGATTGGGCATTGAGTCGCGCAAAGCAACTCGACTCGGCGACTAGGCCGACAACGACGCGATGAACTTGGCCGCCGGCTGTGGCCGGCCGAACAAGAACCCCTGCGCCACATCGCAACCCATATCGCGCAAGCGTGCCAAGGTGACGTCATCCTCCACACCTTCGGCCACCGCGGTCAAGCCGAGATGGTGGGCGAGATCTATCATCGAATGCACCAGCCGCGCCGAACGCGCATGGATGCCGATGTCATGCACGAATTCCTGATCGATCTTGAGTTCGGTGGCCGGGAATCGCTTGAGGTAGGCAAAGGATGAATAGCCGATCCCGAAATCGTCGATCGAAATGCCGAAGCCGTGATCGCGCAATTGCCCCAGCACAATCGCGCTGAGGCTCGGGTCTTCCATCACTGCACTCTCGGTCACTTCCAACACGACGTCGGTAGCCGGCACCTCCCAAATTGCCAGCGCATTCTGGAATTGCTCGACCAACCCGGGCTCGTGGAATACCCGTGGGCTCAGATTGATCGAGAAGCGCAGCCGATGACCAGCGGCGCGTGCGGCGGCGCAGTAGCGCATCGTCGTGTTCACGCTCCAGCGCGTCAACGATTCGATCAAACCGGTTTGCTCGGCCAGCAAGACGAAATCAGTCGGACTGATGGCGCCATGCACGTCGCTATGCCAACGCGCCAGTGACTCCGCACCGACCACCTTACCGGTCGCAACTTCCCACAGCGGTTGCAGGAATACTTCGAGTCGATTGTTGATGATCGCCTCGCGCAGATCGATATACGGCGGCTCGGTGCGCGCACTTTCCGGCTGGAACAACTGGTAGCGATCGCGCGAATTCAGTGCCTGTGCGAAGGCGCTCTCGGCGGCACGACAGAGTGCTTCTGACTGATCGCCATGTTCAGGGAACATCGCAATACCGATCGTTGGTACCGCCTGCTGCAAGCGATCGCCGACCAACAAGGGTTCACGAAATGCCCGCACCAATCGGTTAGCCGCCAGCAATGCGTGGCCACTGTCGCGCAGATTCGGCAGTAGCAGCGCGAAGACGTTGTCGCCCACCGGCAGGATGCGGTCCTGTGGCCGCAAGGCCGCACGAACCCGCGTGCGCGCCGAAGCGCTTAGGAAATCGCCAAAAAGTTGGTGTTCTTCGCGGTGCCGCTGCACGCGCACGAGCATGAACGCGAAATGTTCATGGGCTTCGCTCGCGCGTACGCGCTCCGCTTCCAATTCACGCAAGACATCGATGCGGTTCAACATTCAGCCGGCGCCTGCATCAACCGAGATACAACTCGGTGGGATCGAGACCGTAGGCCCCAGGTTCGAGCGTGGTGACGATTTCGCGCACGGTTCGCTCATCGTCGGCTTGGGTCATCAGGTCGAGTTCGACAAAATTCTCGCGTAGGACCTTGTCCGCAGTCATCAGCAACATGACCCGCGGCCGCAACCGGCGCGCATGGTTCTGCGCCATCACGAGCGCGACTTCGCCCGTGGAAAGCTGCACCAATGATCCGGTCGGGTACACGCTCAAACATTGCATCAACTGTTCGATGACTTCGCGTTGGAACAACTGGTCGCCATGCCGATACAACTGCTGCAATGCCTGATGCGCCGAGGATGCCTTGCGAAACACTCTGGTGCTGGTCATCGCATCGTAGGAATCGATCAATCCCGCCATCCGGCCGAATAGCGGAATCTGGTTGCGCATCAGCTTGTCGGGATAACCGGAGCCGTCATGGCGCTCATGATGAGTCAGCACCATTTCGCGCACATCCGCATGATGGATGCCGGCTTCTTCGATGATGCGCAAACTATTCTCGACATGCTTGCGCACCGCTTCGGTCTCGTCGGCAGTCAGCGCTGTAGGCTTGGATAGCAGCGCCTCATCGATCTCGGTCTTGCCGATATCCATCAACAGACCGCCGGTCGCGAGGTTGATCAACACGTCCTCGGTAAATCCCATATGTCGACCGAATGCCGCCGCGAGCAGGCTGCAATGCAGAGCGTGACTATATTCATAGGCATCGCGTTTGCGCAGGCTGGTGATCCAGAAATAGGCGTCAGCGTTGCGCAATACCGACTTCACTACCGGTACCACCGCAACACGCACGTCCTCGATGCTGATCTTCTGTCCGGATTTGACATCGTTCAGAATTTTGGCCGCCAAGTGCGACGCCTGCGCATGTGCTTCCAATGCGTGCGGTAATTCTTCGCTCAAGGTAGCAGTGTCAACGTGTTTGACGACGGCGCGCTGCTTCTCGTGCTGGCGTGGATGCGCCATGAACGCACGAATCGGCGTATGGCCGCGCTGGACATCAACAAAAACGTGATCGCAATGTTGGCGCAGCACTTCGATTTGCTTGGCGTTCTCGACCAAGAACCCTTCGAGCGGAAACGGTAGTCCCAACCACGGTCGATCAAGCCGATAGACGTACATGTCCGGCTTCAGATGATCGACGTGCACTTGCCGTTCTTCAAGTTCCATGCGCCCCTACCTTGGGGTCCGTTGGCCAACAAATTGGTCCGCCAGCGCCATCGCAGTGGCCGGACCAAGCGAGGATGCCACGATCCGGAGACCGGTGCGCACTGTCGGATAGGGCGGGTCCAACCCGACTGTGAACCACCAGTTCACGCTTCCTCGATGATTCGCAGCTAGAATTCGCGCCGTTCCGCCCGTCGAGGGGCGCTGCAAGCCCGGTCAACTCCGGGAACAGGCTCGACGGATGACTTTCCAACGGCGCCCGCTCATCTACTGGAGTCCAAACCCGATGAACGCCGTCGTTCAATCCCTGCCCTTTTCCGATTTCAAAGTTCGTGACATGAGCCAGGCCGACTGGGGCCGAAAAGAAATCGACATCGCCGAACATGAGATGCCGGGCCTGATGTCGATTCGCAAGAAATATGCCGCCAGCAAGCCGCTCAAGGGCGTGCGCGTGACCGGCTCGCTGCACATGACCATTCAGACGGCGGTGTTGATCGAAACCCTGGTCGATCTCGGCGCCTCGGTGCGCTGGGCCAGCTGCAACATCTTCTCGACCCAAGACCATGCCGCCGCCGCCATCGCCGCGGCCAAAGTACCGGTGTTCGCATGGAAGGGTGAGACGCTCGAAGAATATTGGGACTGCACGATGGATGCCGTCACCCACCCCGGCCAAACCGGCCCGGAATTAGTCGTCGATGATGGCGGCGACGTCACCCTGCTGATCCACAAGGGTTATGAACTCGAACAGGGTTCCGACTGGGTCAACACGCCAAGCGGCTCGCACGAAGAGCAGGTCATCAAGAATCTGCTGAAGCGTGTCGCCAAAGAGCGTCCGGGCTTCTGGACCAAGCTCGTCAAGGATTGGAAGGGCGTCTCCGAAGAGACCACCACGGGCGTGCATCGCCTCTATCAGATGCTGGAACAGGGCAAGCTGCTGGTGCCGGCGATCAACGTCAACGATTCGGTGACCAAGTCGAAGTTCGACAACCTCTACGGCTGCCGTGAATCGCTCGCCGATGGTCTGAAGCGCGCGATGGACGTGATGCTGGCCGGCAAGGTCGCAGTCGTCTGTGGCTACGGCGACGTCGGCAAAGGCTCGGCGCATTCGCTGCGTGCGTATGGCGCCCGCGTCGTGGGGACCGAGATCGATCCAATCAATGCCCTGCAGGCATCGATGGAAGGCTTCGAGGTCAACACGGTCGAATCGACGCTTGGTCGCGGCGACATCTACGTCACCACCACCGGAAATAAGGACGTGCTGACGCTTGAACACATGTCGCACATGAAGGATAAAGCCATCCTTTGCAATATCGGCCACTTCGACAACGAAATTCAGGTCGACAAGCTGAATACCTCTGGCGCAGTGAAGCTCAACATCAAGCCGCAGGTCGACAAGTACACGTTCAAGGGCGGCAATTCGATCTTCCTGCTCGCCGAAGGCCGTCTCGTCAATCTCGGCTGCGCCACTGGCCACCCGAGCTTCGTGATGAGCAACAGCTTCAGCAACCAGACGCTGGCGCAGATCGAGCTGTGGACGAACAAGGACACCTACTCGGCCAAGGTCTACATCCTGCCGAAGAAGCTCGATGAGGAGGTGGCGCGCCTGCATCTCGAAAAGATTGGCGTGAAGCTGACCGTCCTCACCGACGACCAAGCCGCCTATCTCGGCGTCGACAAGGCTGGTCCGTACAAGCCGGAGCATTACCGCTACTGATCCATCGCTTCATCGCCGTAACGGAAACGCCGCGCCTTGGGTGCGGCGTTTTTGCTTCCAGGACGGACGAACCATTCGATGCGCGACGCGGCCCCGATGCCGTACGCTCACGGACTGGGGTATCTTCGCTGCTGCATCATTGGGGGATGCAATGGCTTCACCGCAAGCATTCGCTGAGTTGGCCCGCGCCTTGCACCACGCGCGCTATCGAGAGGCGCTGGCCTTGGTCGATGCGCTGATCGCGGCGATGCCGGCGTCGGCCAGCCTGCAGCGCCAACGCGTGCAATGTCTGGACGCGATCATGCGAGAAGACGCGGACGCACTGGCGGTCAGCGTGCGGGTGCCGGAACTGATCCGCGTCGACGCAACGCTGTTTTCGTTCGATCAGCAGCGCGACTGCAATGCACCGGCCGCTGATCTGCGCTCACTCGGCTTCATGCCGCTGCTGGATGCCGCATCGCCATCGTTCTCGGCGCTGAGTCTCTCCCCAGTACTCATCCGGTTTTTCGGCGATGGCACCGGCGATAGCGTCGTTGTCGGTTTCTCGGCCGTGCAGCTGCAGCGACCGGTCCGCCTGCTCGCCTGCGTGTCAGTGTTTGATGACGATCACTTCGTGCTGACTCATCGCGACGCGGAACTTCCGATTGCGTCGAATGCGGGTGTCACCGTCTGCACCCTGGCACAAGGCGCCAGCTTGACGGAACTGGTAACGCGCCACGCTGGACGTTGCGCAATGCGTTTGCGCGGAAGCATTGGGCTGGCCTTGCGCCCGGTGCGATCACTGGCCGATTGCGACACGGTCTGGCATGCCATCGCCGGCAACTAACCGGAGTTGTCGCCATCACGCCGCCGTTCAGGCCGGCATTCGCACCTTTGGTCTAGGCTAGCCTATTGATTTTGCGTCAGTTTCGGTTAGGTTGGTGACTTCCGTCACATTCCGATACCGAGCATGCGCCTGCATCCTGATTTCTTACGCTTCGCCACCGCCTTCCGGCAGGCTCGCTATGACGAAGCGCTGGCCCTGATCGACACCCTGATCGCGGCGAATCCGCAAGCCGCCGCGCTCCACTGGCATCGCGCCAACTGCCTTGGAAAGACTTGAGCGATACGACGACATCGTGCCGGCGTTGGACCAACTGCTGGCACTGAAGCCCGACCATGTCCCGGCAATCATCAAGCGTGTGCAGTTCTCAGATAGCGATGCCAACGAGACCGAACTGCGGCGCGTACTGACACTGGACGCGACTCATGTCGATGCCATGTTTCTGTTGTCCAGCAGCTTGCGCCATCGCGATGGTGACGATGCACTGATTGCCGAGGCGGACGCGTTGCTCGACCGTGCGATCGAATTGGCGCCGATGCGCATCGATCTGCTCGACGCTCGCGCTGCGCTGCGTCGCACTGCCGCGATACGCTCCGATGATGGCGCGGACAATGCCGACACGCTGAAGACCTGGAGCGGCCTGCGCTATTCGCGCAGCCGCCTGGAAGATGCACTAGAAGACTATGCGACCTGCCATGCACTGAGCGGCGAATATCGCTATGCCGTGCGCATGGGCATGATCCTGCACGAACTCGGTCGTTTTGACGACGCACTCGCCAGTTATGACAGCGCACTGGCATCGATGGCACCGGATGATCCCAAGCGCGAATTCATTCTCGACACGCGTGCGAAGTCGGATAACGGCGGTGCTGGTGAGCGCGAACAGATGGCACGCCTGATTGAATCCGGCGTCGTCGGCGACGGTCACGACCGAAGTTTGAACGACGATGTTGCGGCCCAGACACTACTCGCGACAGCGAGCGCCATTCGCGCTGGCAAGTCGGTGCAGGATGCGATCGAAATGCGTGTAAGCGACGATCCCGATACGCTGATGGCCACCAATATCGCGCAGCAAATCCTGAATGTCGCGCACGAACCGGCACCGCAACTCGAAGCCGTCGATGCCGCCGCGTACCCGAGCTATCAGCGCAAGTTCGTCGATAGCGCCACGCGCGAGATCGCGGCGCTCGGTCTGCGTCATGTCGGCGATGCCGAGGCCAAGGGCATGTTCCTGATCCTCGGTCAACGTGTTCTGCTGCGCTTCTTTGCCGACGACAGCGGCGAAATCGGCGTCGCCAGTTTCGCGATGAAGCCGAAGTGGCCCGGTCTGGTCGGTTTCCTGTTCCTGCTGCTGACCGGCAAGTGGAAGGTCACGCGCATGGTCGAATGCGTATCACAGTTCGACGACGGCACGCATCTGTCGACGCAACTCGATAACCCGTCACCGTTCGAATACGGCGGCCGCATCGACATCGAGCGAATGCCGCGCAACACGACCCTGCGCGACCTCGTCGCCCGCCATATTGCCCGTGTCGCTCAGTTCAAACTTGCGCATCCGGCCAATGTCGCGATGGTTGCCGACGATATTGAAGGCATGGATCGTCGTTGGTGCGAAGGCCAGCGCGTGAAACGCGATTACCGCAAGTCGATCGGCTACATCACCGAGCAGGAATTGAAGCACATGCTCGGCGGTCACCATGCGCGTTTCGGCGACAAGGTGAAGACGCAGCTAGCGATGCTGGCCGAGGATCTGGCTGACCGCACCTGAAGATGCCGCCAAAGCGCGGCAGACACGGTCGCGGCCGCCACCCTTGGCGCGATACAGCGCGCCATCGACTTCGCTGAGAAAATGGTCGGCGTTGCCGTGACGCGTGGTGTTGAATTCACCAACACCGATGCTGACACGCACGCGCAAATCGGCCAGTTCCGGAACCACGGCGACGGCGCTGAGGCCGATCCGGAATGCATCCGCTCGTTCCGCCGTCGTGGCGACATCGTGATGCGGCACAATCACTGCAAACTCCTCGCCCCCAAGACGCGCACAAAGTTCGTCCTGTCCGGCGAAGACATGACGTAACTGGTCTGCGAACGCAACCAAGCAACGGTCGCCAATACTGTGGCCATGTGCGTCGTTGATCTGCTTGAAATGATCGATGTCGAGTTCGAGCAGCGACAGGCGGCAATGCTCGCGCTGGCACTCGGCGATGCGCCGTTCCAATTCGGTGACGAACTGGCGGCGATTCGCCAGTCCGGTCAAGTCATCGGTACGGCTCATCCACTCAAAGCGATCGCGCTGCTGGCGCAACTCTTCCTCGAAATCGAGGCGACGGTGGAAGTCATGATGGCTACGCACCAGGGAACTGATTACGTAAAACAGATAAACCGTCAAACTGAACGCCACGGCCCGATCATGTTCAGGCGTCCACATCAGCAAGGTGCTCGGCAGGTAGATCGCCACGATCGCCAGCATCGACGGCCAGAAGCGCATGCAATAGGTGTGTGCGATCGCGGTTGCGAAACCCGCCGCACCGATCAACAGCGCAACGCGTGCATCGACCAGCACTGGGTCAACCAAGGTCCAGAACACCACACCGCCCCAGGTCGCTGCCGACATCTGGATGATGATCCACTGCAAGTCGAGCCAATGCGTCATGGCTTTGGCGCTGGTTTCCGTGCCCACACCGCCGGGCGGCCGAATCACGATGCGCGCCATCGCCAGCCCGACGAATATCGCCGCCAGTGCCGCCGACATCCACGGATAGACCGGCACGACTGGCGTGAACAGACAAACCAGCACCCAGCCGAGTACGTAAAACGAACCGCCGATGACCATGCGCCGGCGCGTTTCGGCCACCTCCTGAGCGAGGCGACGAAGATTAAGCCCAGTGGATTCGAGATCGCGTTCCATGGACAACAGCGGCCGTGACGACAGCCTGACGGCCGTTAGCGCGCGACATTCCTCCAATTGTGACGCGGCGTCAACTTACTCCGCCTGCATCATTCCATCGCTTCATCCGGACAGAAAGATATACTTCGGCGGTCTTTTTTCGGAACGCCGCAATGACCGCGATCAGCTTCGAATTTTTTCCACCCAAGACCGACGAGCAACGCGCACAACTGGAGCGCAGCGTATTGAAGCTGAAACAGCGTACGCCCGAATACGTTTCAGTGACGTTTGGAGCGGGCGGTTCGACGCTTTCCTACACGCCGGAAACGGTGCGTCACCTGCGCCAGGAACATGGGCTTGATGTCGCGCCGCATGTGTCCTGCGTCGGCGGCACTCGCGCCGAAATTTCCAATCTGCTGCAGATGTATCGCGCACTCGGTTGCCGGCGCATCGTCGCGCTGCGCGGCGACATGCCGTCTGGCATGGCTGCATTTGGCGACTTTCGCTACGCCAACGAACTGGTCGAATTCATCCGCGCTGAAACCAGCGACTGGTTCCAGATCGAAGTCGGTTGTTACCCAGAAACGCATCCACAGTCCGACGACGCCTTCGCCGACCTCGCGAACCTGAAGCGCAAGTTCGATGCCGGCGCAAACGGCGCGATCACGCAATATTTTTTCAACGCCGATGCCTACTTCCGTTTTGTTGCGGACGCGCGCCGTGCCGGCATCACTCAATCGATCGTCCCGGGTATCATGCCGATCGGCAATTTTTCGCAACTCAAGCGATTTTCCGATCTCTGCGGTGCCGAAATTCCACGCTGGATTTCAAAGCGCATGCTGGCTTATGGCGATGACGCCGACTCGGTGCGCAGCTTCGGTATCGAGGTTGTTGCGAATCTCTGCCGGCAGTTGATCGGCGGCGGTGCCGACGCACTGCATTTCTACACGCTCAATCGGGCAAAGACGACACTCGCCGTCCTCGACGCAATCACCTGAGCCAAACGTGATGCCATTGTCCGATGCCGCGCGTGCCCAGTGGCAAATTCATCTTTGCGTGCTGCTGTGGGGATTCACCGCCATATTCGGCAAGCTCATCAGCTTGCCGGCATTGCCGCTGGTCTGGTGGCGCATGGCTTTGGTCGCGGCAATGCTCGCACTGGTGCCGAGGGTGTGGCGGGCACTGCGCGCGTTGCCGTCACGGACCACCGCCGCGATCATGGTCGTCGGCGTCGTGGTGGCGTTGCATTGGCTGACTTTCTACGCGTCAATCAAGCTCTCGAATGCGTCGGTCGCCGCAACCTGCATGGCGCTCGGTTCGGTGTTCACGGCCTTGATCGAACCGTTCGCTGCACGACGGCGGTTTGCGATCGGCGAGGTGCTGCTCGGTATCGCCGCGGTCCCGGGCGTGGTGCTTGTGGTTGGCGGCGTTCCGAGCGGCATGCACGCCGGAATTGCGGTCGGTGTCCTATCAGCGGCATTGGCAGCACTGTTTGGCTCCTTGAACAAGCGTTTCATCGCCGATGCTGACCCGCTGTCCATCACCTTCATCGAGATGAGCGCTGGCGTATTGATGTTGAGTCTGGCGACGCCGTTACTGGCTGGCGCGGTCCCACTATTCGACGCACCCCTGCTGGTGTGGCCGGATGCGCGCGACTTCGGCTATTTGTTCGCGCTGGCCGCTGTCTGCACCTTATTGCCGTTCGCGCTGTCGTTGGTCGCCTTGCGCCACATGACGGCGTTCAATGCGCAGCTAGCGGTCAATCTTGAACCGGTCTACACGGTGCTGCTGGCCATCGTGCTACTCAACGAACAACGCGAACTGACGCCGATGTTTTACCTCGGTGTTGTGCTGCTTGTCGCCTGCGTATTCGCACCAGTGTTGTTTAGGCCGCGCACCATCGCCCCAGCGTGACGCGATCGCGATCTTCCATGTCGCGAACCGTTTCCACTTCGGCGTAGCCATCGCCCAAGAGAATCTTTCGCACCGTTGCCCCCTGATCGTGACCGTGTTCGAACAACAGCCAACCACCAAGCTTGATGCGGGCGCGAGCATCCTGGCTGATCTCACGGATGGCGGCGAGACCATCGCCTTCGGGTGTGAGCGCCATGCGCGGCTCGAAGCGCAGGTCGCCCTGCAACAGGTGTGGATCGTTGCCGGCGACATAGGGTGGATTGGCGGCGACCAGATCAAAGCGCAACTCCGGATCGAGTGAGCGTGCCGATTCGCCCGAGATGCCACTGAACCAGTTACCGAGGACGAAACGAAGATTGCCGATACCGAGGCGCTCCGCGTTCTCCGTGGCGACCGCCAACGCGGCGTCGCTGGCATCGAGCGCGTGCACGATCGCGCGTGGCCGCTCTTTCGCCAATGCCAGCGCGATCGCGCCACTACCGGTGCCGAGATCGATGACGCTCAAGTCGCGGTCGATTGGCAGTCTCATCAACGCCTGCTCGACCAGCACTTCGGTTTCCGGTCGCGGCACCAGCACCGCTGGCGTGATCCGCAACGGCATGAACCAGAACTCGCGCACGCCAGTGATGTACGCGATCGGCTCACCGCGCGCACGCCGCGCAAGTAAGGCATCGGCGTGCGTCACTACCGCGACATCGAGTTCGTCGCGCAACCGCGCATACAGCGCGGCACGTGTCAGCCCGAGCAGATGCGTGAGCAGCAGTTCGGCATCGAGTCGTGCCGACTCGGTATTGAGCCGCGCCGCCGCTGTACGCAACCAAGCGTCGACCGTCATTCCATCGCCGCCGATGATGGTTCTTGCAGCGCTGCTTCCAGCGGCGGCGGTTCCGACTCAGGCGCCTTCGGTTTCGGCCGTCGCCACGGCGCCCACGCACCGCCCGCGGTCCAACTCTCGAATACTGAGCGTCCGATGCGGATCAGGAACCACGCCATCCAGAATGCCCAAGCCAGCATCAGCGCGCGATACATCCACATCGGCAGCACCCAGGCGCTGGCATCCGGCAACACGCCATCGGTCTGATCTGCGAACCAGCGCAGATTGGTTGCCGTCGAACTGTGGCCGGTGACGTGCAGGTCGGGATAGCCGAGCAGTCCGCCGTTCAATGCCGCGAGCAATGCACCGGCGGCGATCAGTGCCGCGACCACCAATGCAAGCTGCGTCAGATTGAACAACGCGTGACGGCCTGCACGCGGCCAGCGCGCGCGCCAAGCGAACGCAGCCAGCACCGCCGCAAACAACACCAGCGACCACCACGACACCGTCGAAAATCCGATGCCGAGCAGAAACGCTTCATGCAATTTGATCGACAGAAAGCCACTTCGCGCGACGCCGAAGGCAAGCAACAGCATTACCAGCAACTCACCCCAATACAGTACCGCTGGGCCGATGCGGGGACCGCTGGTGATCAACACCCAACGGTCGACTGGCAACTGCATCGTCAACTCGATATTCGAGGCATGTGTACCAAGCCCGATCGTCGGCAGGCGCGGGTGCAGGCCGGGGTCTTCGTTGATACGTAAGACAACTTCTACCGCGTTCACCCCGGGCCGCAGCGGCAGCCTCAGCACGCCCTTTTCAGGACGCAGGTTCAGTGTTTCACCACGCACCACCACGCGCAGCACTTCGGCATTCGCCGGCAGGTTCAATGCATGCTGTCCACCTTGGGTCGCACGCAGACTGAGCGTCAGCGAATGTTCGCCGGAACGCTTGCCGAAGCGACTGGCCAACGACGCCTGATCGATCGCCACCACGCGGCCAGCGATGGCTTCGGGACGCGACACGGTGAGCGTCAACGACTCACCCGGCAGCGGATAGAACTGCTGCAAGGTCGCATCGTCCTCGGGATGCACGCCAGGCACACCGTCGGCGTGCACATTCCAGGTCGGGCTTGCGACCAGCTTCCAAACTTCGGCGCGCTGTGCGAGCGCAGGCGCCTTCAATTGCAAACGATCCACTGCTTCCAGCCGTGATACCCACGCCAGCGCGCCATCGCTGTCGCCGAAGCGCGCCTGCACCGCACCCGCAACCACTTCGAATCCTTCACTGGTCACGCGTTCTCCGGCCAGCAGCGGCACGGCGATCGAGAACGCGCCAGATTCGGGTGCGATGCGCTGTACCGTGGTCGCGACTTCCCAGTCGAGATCGAAGCGCAACTCGCGAGTAACCACGACATAGGGTTCAAAGCGTTGTGCAACACCGCTGCTCGGAATTTCCGTATTTGCCGACAAACGCGTCAATTCCAAGGTGCCGTTCGGCAGCCTTCCCTGTTCGATGCCCGCCGCTTCCCAGCCATCGCCGCTAAAGCGCAGATGCGCTGGCGGCATCGGAAAGGCGAGCGCGATCTGGTCGGCGGCAGCAGTCGAGAAGCGCAACGCGGCACGATGCACGCCACGCGGCACATCGAGCCAAGTGACGCCGGCACCGTCCCGAAACAGCGCATTGACGGCCAGCGCATCCAGTTGCACGCCATCGAGTGCGAGCAACTGGGCATTCCCGGGCAAGGGTAAGCCGATGCGCTCGGCTGCATGCAGGGTCAGTGCGATTTCGATACGACGATCCGTGGCGATGACCTCGGCGCTCGCGATCGATCCACAGGCCGGCGCGCATTCGGGTGCCTTCAGCAAACGTTCGCGCAACTCCTTGATCAACTCCGCATCCGGCAGTGCTTGCGCGCTGACGTTGCCAGCGAGCACCAACCCGCCGATCAGTAACGCGGCCACACTTCGCCGCAGCGGCAGTTTCGGCGTCCACGCGAACGCTACGCTGACTAAGCGCATCACCATCAAACCGAACAGCACCGCGATCACGAAGCGCGCGAGCCGTGTCAGCCACGGCGGCGACAACCACAGGCGCACTTCTTGCGTTGGCAGCACCGGGCCGGCCAATTCAATCGAATAGCTGCGCCAGTTCCAAGACGGCTCGCCGCCGCCAGCCTGAATCATCGTGTTGCCGGCATATCGTTTGAGTTTCTTCGGCGAGTACGCCTCGGCAGATTTCATGCGCGTACCTTCGACCTGCACGGCACCGAGAGACTGTGACCGTGATTGTGGCATCGGTGCCGGCATTTCTGTTGGCGCCGCCTCGTTGTACATCGCATCTTCCTGCGCCGACTGCGGTGCGTTCATCCCGCCGGCCATCGTGTTGCGACCGTAATAATCGGTATACGAGGTACGGCCGTAGTCGGCTTCGAGTTGTGGATGCAAGCCAAGGCGCAACTGCGTCGCGACGAACGGCACTGCCGCGAGCAGTGGCAACACCAGCGCGACCTGCACGACGCGCATCGCCCAACGCGGCAGTTTCTCGCGCCAGCGCGGCGACAACAGGATCGCGGCGACGATCGCCAACATCAATGACCACTGAGGCATATCTGGCTCATGCCAAGCCAACAGTACAAACGCCGCTGGGATCAGCGCCGATACCTTGCCAAAGCCGACCACGAACAGGAATACGATCAGGGCAGCAACAAATACGTCCATCAGATTCCAACGATCCAGCCATGCCGAAGCCACGCGATCAGCCCCGGTTGCGGCAATCAACTCAAAGCCCGGCGGCACGTTCAGTGTCGTCTGTACTGACTCGAAGGCATGCTGCCAACCGGTTGCGGGCAGTATCGACGTGCCGGCGTCGATGCGTGCAGCCGCACTGAAATTGAGATCACGCGAGCGCAGTTCAACGCCACTGAAACCTGGATGCGCACCCGCTGTGATCAGCACTGGTTCGCCATTCTCGCTGGCGCGCATGGCCTTGTAGGGCGGCGCCAGATCGAGCCGCCAGTCGCGCAACATGCGGCCGCTAACTTGGTCGCGTGCGGTGTATCCGTCGCCATCATGATCGAGCCAGAGCGTGCGGGTCAGATTCAGCCGATTCTGGTCCTGCACGGACAGACCCCGCGACCGTTCGACGATGCTCAGGCTCTGTCCCGGTTCCAGCGCAAACGCGGGTAGTTCGCGCCAGTCGCCCGGCACTTCGGCCAGCGCCGGGTCGATTTGGGCTGCACCCTCGGGTTCGGTCACGCGCAATGCCGTCTGTGCGCGATAGCTCCAGATCTCGGCCTCCGGCCAAGGAGCGGGGAGCGCGCGAGTCGTCGCTGCGGCAAGCGGTGTCGTCGCACGCGCCACCAAGGTCAGCCAGTGTTCGCCGGAACGCACCTGCAGGGCCAGCGCGCCATCACTATCGAGGCGAGCATTGAGATCGCCCGACAGCGACACTGGAACGAAACCTTCCGGCAGCACCTGTGCGAGCTTTTCCTCGCGCCCCTTGCCCGAGACGGTGAACTTGAAACGGGTTTCCAAACGTGCCGGAATGCGATCTTCAAGCAGACGGAACACATCGACTGCAAGACTGTCGCGTTCGGCCACTGCAGCGGCGACGCGGCCAAGCCAAAGTGCGTCGTCATCGCGTTGCAGTAATGGTTGTGCGACGCCATCGAGACTGAGTGCGATGCGTGCGATTGACGCTGGTACCGCGATCGACTCCGGTCGTTCGTCCCAGACAAAGCCACCTTCGATGCGGTACTGACCAGGCGCCAGCCAGACCACCGGCGCGCCTTCATCATTGGCCACTACTGCGAGCGCGCGGCCATCGCTGCTCACGTCCATTGGCCACGCGGTGTCGCTGCCGGGCAGGCGCACCGCCGAGAATGCATACACGGTGAGCGGCAGAGAAAAACGCGCGCCGTCGTCGTGGACTGTCAGTTGCAGTTCGCCCGGCCAGAGGCAGGCATGCGCCGCGCCTTCATCGTCAATACCGGCAAGGCGCGGACAATTTGCGCGCTCGTGGCCTTGCAGTGCCCACGGCACCCAGTCACGCAGCGCGTCTGGAACAGGCGTCGGCGTAGCGGCCGCAGCGGCGCCGATCGACGCTGCGAGAAGACTGAAGCACCAGAGCCAATGTGCGCGCATCGATGTTCTCCGGGTGAGTAGCGCCGCTGCAACGCGGTGCGACGAGGTTCGGGGTTTAGCGGATTAGCACCATCACCATTTCGGTGAGGCCGGCGGCGACAAAGCCACTGAGCAGGAAGACGTAGGCCCAGCGCAGATACGGGTACTTGTAGTTTGCGAGGTAGTAGCCAAGACTGTACAGATCGTCGGCCATCAGGCGATAGGCAGAACCGTCAGACTTCATCCGCAGTGCGACTTCATCGAGGAAACGCTGACGCGGAATCTGCGCGAAATGCCCAAAGAACAGGATATTGAATTCGGCGGGCAACTGCGGCCCATCGACTTTCAGCGCCTTGAACTTCGGCAATACCGCGAGGATGGCGAGGATCAACGCCAGCATCGTGAATACCGCCAGTACCAGTGCGCTTGGCGCATGAAGTTCGTCGCGACTGCGACCGAGTGCCATGGTCAACACGATCGAGGACACGGTAATGATGATGTTGGCCTTGGTATCGGCCATCATGCTCATCTGCACATGGTGTTGCTGCGCGGTACGCAGCATGTTGTCGCCGGTACTGCGTTCGGGAATTTGGGAAAATAGTTGCGGGTTCGGGTCCATAGGCATCCTGACACTCGGTTCATGGCTAGTTTTGTAGCATTGTTGCCGGAAAGGAATGCTCTGGAACACGAATACCGATGATCCGCCTGCTGCTTATCCTGCTGATCACCGCCTTGTGCGGTTGTCATCAAGCCTATTTCGGAACGATCAATATCGGTGCTGACGCACCCTTGGTCGAATCGCACTCGATCGTATACGACCGCGAACATGCACTTTCGGTCGACATCTATCGTGCCACTGACACGCCAGCAAACGCGCCGCTGATCCTGTTTTTCTATGGCGGCACCTGGCGCTACGGCGAGCGTGCCTGGTATCGCTTCGTCGGCGAGTCATTGGCCGACCACGGCTTCGTGGTGATGATTCCGGACTATCGCACCGCACCGGATGTCACTTTCCCGAGCTTCGTCGAGGATGCCGCGCGCGCTGCGGCCTTCGCACAGTCGAACGCCACACGTTATGGTGCCGATCCGGCACGCATGTTCCTGATCGGGCATTCCGCTGGCGGCCACATCGCCGCATTGCTCGCTACCGATGCACGCTGGCTGGCAGCGGTCGGGATGAAACCACGCAATTTCCGCGCCTTCATCGGACTGGCCGGTCCTTACGACTTCCTGCCGATCTGGAGCCCGCGCATGAAGCAGGTCTTCCCTGATGAAACCAACCGCACCGAGACCCAGCCGATCCATTTCGTCGACGGCGACGAACCGCCGATGCTTCTGCTTCGCGGCGACCAGGACATCATCGTGCTGCCGCGCCACAACGAGGAGATGGCGGCGCTACTCAAGTCAGTCGGTGTATCCGTCGAGACCCGGACTTACCAAGGTGTTGGCCACGCGCAAATCGTTACCGCCCTTGCCCGTGACCGCTCCGATCTCGCCCCCACGTTGCAGGACGTGGTCGACTACGTGAAGCGCAACATCCGCAACCTTCCCTAGCGGATCGGGATCAGCGTTTCGACGACGTGACCGACGTAAGCATCGAACTCCTCGACGCTCATGCGCGTGAGTTTGAGTTGCAGCATCAGTTGCAGGAAGCCGACATAGGCCGAATAGGCCAAACGCGCACGGTTCATCGCGTCTTTACGCGAGAAGTTCAATGCCCGGTAAGCCTGCATCAGAAAATGAATCCGGCGCTGCGAGACGCGCGCCATCACTGGCTGCACGACGGGATGATCGAGCGCCTTCAGTAGTTCGCTGTAGAGCACGTGTGAACGCATTTCCTTGCTGGTACGTACGAACAGTTCGCGCAAACGCTCGGCCGGATCCGCAATTCCTTCAAGTGGTTCGAACACAGTTTCCTCGTCCAGCTTTTCCCAGCGCTCCAGCGCCGCCTTGAGCAAGGCTTCGCGCGACGGAAAATGCCAGTAGAAGCTGCCCTTGGTGACACCGAGACGACGCGCCAGTGGCTCAACCGCGACCGCTGAAACACCCTGCTCCGCCAGAAGATCGAGCGCGCCAGCTTCCCAGTCGGTGCTGGACAGGCGGGCGCGATCGGTGCGGGAGTCAGCAATCAGGTTCGGCGGCATGGTCATCAGCACGAGATCAATTCGGTAAGCGAGCGTAGCACCATACGCAGCCGTATTGACAATAGCGACGGCGCCCACCCATACTTGGCCGTATGGTCAATCCTGCCCCCTTCGCTGCCTTGCCCGAGCTTCCGGTCGCCCGTGAACTGCATCGCTTCGCAACGGCTGACGGACTGAGTCTCGCCGTTGAGCACTTCGGTGATGCCACTGCCCAACCATTGGTCTTCGCGCACGGCTTCGGCCAATCGCGACTGGCGTGGACCGGTGCCGCCGAACAGTTGGCGCGCGACGGTTTCCATTGTCTGGCACTCGATGGTCGCGGCCATGGTGAAAGTGATTGGCATGCGACCGATGCCTACGAACTCGAACGCTTCGTCGAAGATGCGGCTGCGCTGGCACGCGCACTGCCGCGTCCGCCGGTATGGATCGGCGCATCGATGGGCGGCTTGATCGGGATGATGGCTGAAGCCGCGATGCCGGGTTTGTTCCAAGCGCTGATTCTGGTCGATGTGACGCCGCGCTGGGAAACCGCAGGCGTGAATCGCATCCTCGATTTCATGCGTGCGCATCCCGAAGGTTTCGCCACGGTCGAGGAGGCCAGTGCCGCCGTCGCGTCCTACCTGCCGCATCGTGTCCAACGCAGCGATCCCGGACGGTTGAACAAGATGCTGGTGCGCATGACCAACGGTCGTCTGCGCTGGCATTGGGATCCACGTCTGCTGGATACCGTCGCCGACAATGGTGAACGCTATGTCGCCGGACTCACTAGCGCAGCGCGCGCATTGCGTCTGCCGGTGCTGTTGATCTCCGGGGGGCGCAGCGACGTTGTCTCGGATCACACCATCGACGAATTCCGCGCGCTCGTGCCGCAGGCCGAACACGAACGCATCGACGATGCCACGCACATGGTCGTCGGCGATGCCAACGACCGCTTCGTTGACACCATTTCCCGTTACCTGCGTGGACTTGCGGCACGCACCGCCTGATCCACCGGAGACTCCGATGAACAGTACGCTCCCGTTCCTTGCACTTCTGCTCTGCACCGTGGTTGTCGCGCATCGACGCCTCGGCCTGCTCGCGTGGACCGCCCTGTCGGCGATCGGACTCGGTGCCGCTACCGTCTTCGCCGGAGCGCATCCGGTTGCACTCGGCATCGCGTGGGCAGTATTCGCGCTGGTCGCCGTGCCATTCAATATCGGCCCCGTGCGGCGCGTCATCTTCAGCGCGCCCTTCCTCAAGGTCTACCAGCGCATCACGCCGCAGTTGTCGGAGACCGAGAAAACGGCACTCGAAGCCGGCACCGTCGGTTGGGAAGGCGAGTTGTTTTCGGGCCGCCCGGACTGGCGCAAGCTGGCAGCGCAACCTAAGCCGCAGTTGACTGCCGAGGAACAAGCCTTCCTCGATGGACCAGTTGATGAGGTCTGCCGTCTGCACGACGAATGGGAAGCGACCCATGTCCGTGCCGATCTTTCACCCACGGTCTGGGACTTCCTGAAGCGCAACCGCTTCTTCGGCATGATCATCCCGAAGGAATACGGCGGTATCGGTTTCTCGGCGCTGGCGCATGGCGCCGTCGTCGCCAAGTGCGCGAGCGTCTCCGGAACCCTGTCGTCCACCGTTTGCGTGCCGAATTCGCTCGGTCCGGGCGAGTTGCTGCTGCACTACGGCACCGATGAACAGAAGAATCATTACCTGCCGCGCCTCGCGCGTGGCGAAGACATCCCGTGTTTTGCACTGACCAATCCACACGCGGGTTCTGATGCCACGTCGATCCCCGACTTCGGCATTGTCTGCAAGGGCCAGCATCAGGGCGAAGAAGTGCTTGGCATCAAGCTCACCTTCGACAAGCGCTACATCACGCTGGCGCCGATCGCGACTATCGTCGGCCTCGCCTTCCGGCTGCATGATCCGGATGGATTGCTCGGTGCCGACAAGGACCGCGGCATCACCCTCGCCCTGATTCCGCGCAACACCGCCGGGCTCGAAATCGGCCGCCGCCACATGCCGCTGAACGTGCCGTTTCAGAACGGCCCGGTGCGCGGCAACGGCGTCTTCATCCCGATGAGTTTCCTGATCGGCGGTGAAAAGATGATCGGGCAAGGTTGGCGCATGCTGGTCGAATGTCTTTCGGTGGGCCGCGCGATTTCGTTGCCGTCGACGGCCGCTGGTGGTTGCCGCATGGGTGTGGCGGCCACGGGCGCCTACGCGCGTATCCGCAAACAGTTCCAGATGCCGATTGGCCGCTTCGAAGGCGTTGAGGAAGCGCTCGCCCGTATCGGCGGACTGACTTATGCGATTACCGCATTGTCGCGCATGACTGCGGCGGCCGTAGACATGGGCGAAAAGCCATCGGTGCCTTCGGCAATCGCGAAATACCATGCCACCGAGGTCGGTTCGCAGGTCGTCAAGGATGCGATGGACATCCACGGCGGCAAGGGCATCATCCTCGGCCCGCGCAATTATCTCGGGCGTGCGCATCAGGCCGCCCCGATCAGCATTACCGTCGAAGGCGCGAACATCCTGACGCGCAGCATGATCATCTTCGGCCAAGGAGCGGTGCGCTGCCACCCGTTCGTGCTGAAGGAGATGCAGGCAGCACAACTCGCCGATCCGAAGCAGCGGCTTGCCGAATTCGATCACAATTTGATGGGGCACATCGGTTTTGCGATCAGCAACGGCGTCCGTTCGCTACTGCTCGGCCTGACCCATTCACGCCTCGCCACGGCGCCGATCGGCGATGCCAGCACCGCGAAGTTCTACAAGAAGATCACGCGCTACTCCGCCAACCTCGCGCTGGTCGCGGATACCGCGATGGCCACGCTCGGCGGCAAGCTCAAGGTCAAGGAGAAGCTGTCGGCGCGTCTCGGCGATGTGCTCAGCCAGCTGTACATCATGAGCTCGATGCTGAAGCGTTACGAGGATCAGGGTCGCCCAGTCGCCGACTATCCGCTGCTGGCCTGGGCGATGCACGATGCCGTAAACAAAATGCAGGACGCGCTCGATGGCGTGTTGCGCAATTTCCCGATCCGCCCGGTGGCGTGGATGCTGCGTGCGCTGGTGTTCCCAATTGGTCTGCGCGAACGGGCCCCGTCGGACCGCTTGGGTCACCGCGTCTGTACGCTGTTGCTGGCGCCCAGCGAAACCCGCAACCGCCTGGTCGAAGGCGTGTACCTGACGCCGAATGCGAACAACGTGCCAGGACGCATGCATCATGCGCTCGACAAGGTCATCGCCTCCGAGACCGATCGAACGCAAGGTCATCAAGGCACTCAAGGCCGGCCAGATTGAAGCGCTCGAAGCAGCCGCGCAGTTGGAGGAAGCCGTGCAGAAGAACATCATCACCGCCACCGAACGCGATCTGCTTGCGGAAGTCCGCGTGCTGACCAACGAGTTCATTGCGGTCGATGACTTCGATTCGGCGGAACTCGAGGCCGCCAGTGCCGCGAAGCGCGCCGCCCTCAAAGCGGTCGCTTGATGAGCGACGTGCTCAAGCAATGGCAGCGGCTGAAGGACAAGCCCTTCGGCCGCTGGTTGTTCACCTGAATCGTGTTGGGCAGGCGCCTTATTTCGGCTCGATCCATCCACGCATCGAGTGACTGGAATCCGGACGCATGGTCGTGCGCATCAAACAGCGCCGCAGCATCCAGAACCACATCCGCACGATCCATGCGATTGCACTATGCAATGGCGCCGAACTGGCGGCCGGCGTCGGCATCGAAGCGACCATCCCGGCAGAATGGCGCTGGATCCCGAAAGGGATGACGGTACGCTATCTTGCCAAGGCGACCCGCGAAGCTCGTCTCGAGTCAACAATTCAGTTGCCGGCCGAGATCGGGGCGGGCTACGACTGCATCATCCCGGTCGTCGCTACCGACCCCGATGGCGTGCGCGTATTCGAAGCCGACATCATGATGTGGGTGACACCGCGTAAGCGCTAAGCGGGCAACCTGAGCCAGTGCCTTCAGGAGCAAGTCGATGAACATCGCGTCCCCCGTTCCGACCGGCGAACCGACGACTCGCTTCACCTGGCGATCAGCGGCATGAACTGCGCCTCCTGTGTCGGCCGTGTCGAGCGCGCACTGAAAAAGGTATCGGGCGTTGTCGATGCGAGTGTGAATCTCGCAACAGAATCGGCGACCGTGCAAGCCGGCGATGCGGTTACGCGGGAAATCTTGATCGCTGCCGTCGTCGATGCCGGCTATCACGTACGAGCGAGCGACTCACCTGTGACCACCGATGCGCGCGCGCCTTCGGATGACTCTCGCAACCACCAAGAACACCGCCACTTGGTATTCGCTGCGCTGCTGTCGCTGCCGCTGCTGGTGCCGATGATCGCGCTCGCCTGGGGCGAGCACCGAATGCTGCCGGGCTGGCTGCAACTCACGCTGGCGACGCCGGTGCAGTTCTGGCTCGGGGCACGGTTTTATCGCGCTGGCTGGTCGGCGCTGAAGGTTGGCACCGGCAACATGGATCTGCTGGTCGCGCTCGGCACCAGCGCCGGCTATGGACTCAGTGTCTGGCAGTTGTTTTTCGCAGACACGAATGATGGCCAGCCGCACCTGTACTTCGAAGCATCGGCGGTTGTGATCACGCTGATCCTGCTGGGCAAGTGGTTGGAAGCACGCGCCAAACGCCAGACCACCGCTGCCATCCGTGCGTTGCAAGCGTTGCGACCGAATACCGCGCGTGTGCGCCGAGGCGAAACCGAAGTCGAACTGCCGATTGATCAAATCGTCATCGGCGACGTCGTGGTCGTACTGCCCGGCGAGCGCATCGCCGTCGACGGCAAGGTCATCGACGGCAGCAGCCACAGCGATGAGTCGATGATTACCGGCGAATCGTTGCCGGTACCCAAGCGTGCCGGCGACCGCGTCACCGGTGGTGCGATGAACAGCGAAGGTCGGCTGCAGATACGCACGACAGCAATCGGCGCCGAAACCGCGTTGTCGCGGATCATCCGCATGGTCGAGGACGCACAGGCAAAAAAAGCGCCCATCCAGCGCGTCGTCGATCGTGTCAGTGCCGTGTTTGTGCCGGCAGTCGTGTTGATCGCGGTAGCGACACTGATGTATTGGGGTTTGGTCGGTGGCGACTGGCCACAGGCAGTGCTGAATGCGGTCGCTGTGCTGGTGATCGCGTGCCCTTGCGCGCTCGGCTTGGCGACGCCGACCGCGATCATGGCCGGCACCGGTGTCGCCGCCCGCGCCGGCATCCTGATCAAAGATGTTGAAGCGCTGGAAACCGCGCATGCACTGCGCATCGTCGCATTCGACAAGACCGGCACACTGACCGAAGGCCATCCGCGTTTGCTGCAGGCGATCGCATTCGATGGCGACGAGGCAGGATTGATCGCACTCGCAGCAGCGATCCAATCGGGCAGCGAACACCCACTCGCAAAAGCGGTGCTGGAGGCGGCGGTAGCACGCCGACTTGTGATTCC
Source organism: Rhodanobacteraceae bacterium (assembly GCA_016708465.1). GTDB lineage: Bacteria > Pseudomonadota > Gammaproteobacteria > Xanthomonadales > Ahniellaceae > JADKHK01. The sequence goes on along the minus strand of JADJFT010000004.1, from coordinate 46,175 downwards.
GGCCGCAACGGCCATTCGCGCGATCGTTGGCCTTGGCGTGCACGGCAACGTCGCGGGCATCGACGTACTGATTGGCAATGAAGTTCTGCTGCAGGCGGAAGGCATCGATCCAACGACTGTGCGCGCCGCAGCACTCGCACAATCGGCTCAGGGCCACACGGTCTCCTGGCTGGCGACGCGTGCAGCGCAAGGTACGCAGGTGCGCGGCATGCTGGTTTTCGGTGACACGGTGCGGGTCGAATCACGCGATGCCATCACCGCACTGCACCAACTCGGCCTGCGCACCGTGCTGATCTCCGGGGATAACGCCGGCGCCGCAAACGCAATCGCGCGCGCAGTCGGCATCGCTGCGGAAGATGTCCACGCCAACGTTCTGCCCGGCGGCAAGGCAGCCTTGGTGCAGGAACTCGGCAACAGCGGTTGCGTCACCATGGTCGGCGACGGCATCAACGATGCACCGGCGCTGGCAGCGGCCAATATCGGCATCGCCATGGGCAGCGGTACCGATGTCGCGATGCAAGCCGCCGGCATCACCTTGATGCGCGCCGACCCGCGCTTGATCGTCGATGCCATCGATATTTCACGACGCACGACACGCAAGATTCAACAGAATCTGTTCTGGGCCTTCATCTACAACATCGTCGGCATTCCGCTGGCAGCGGCCGGCCTGCTCAATCCGGTCATTGCTGGTGCCGCGATGGCGTTTTCAAGCGTGAGCGTAGTGATGAACACGCTACTGCTGCGACGCTGGACGCCACGGACACGAGACCACAACATGACGTCGGATCGTCACTGAAACCGATAGGACAAGCCGATCGTGAAAATCGCATCACCCCAACCATCTTGGCCGGGCTGCCCGGAGTCGTTGAGGTCATAGCGAACGCGCACGTCGCCACGCAATAACAGCTGGCCGTTTTCAGTCAGTTCCCAAGAACCACCAGTACCGAACTGCAACATCGCATCGCGACCTTCGGTGATGCCGCTCGGTGCGTCGAACTCGGATACGCCGATACCGATCAGAACGTAGGGGTCCCACAGTGGCTCGCGGTTTACTTCGAGGTAATTCACCGACACGGTCGTGTGGCGCAAGCCATAGTCCATCGAAAAATCGAGTTGGTCGGCACTGACTTCAAGCTCGATTGCACGCTTGTCGCCCAAGCTACGGGTCAAGGTCAGGACTTCGGCCGAACCATCCAGCCGAACCGCGTTGTCGGTGATCATGCCGCCGATGCGGGCACCGAATTCCCAGTGATCAAGCTCGGCCGCCGCCGCTGATTGAACGGTGATCAACAGCAATAGGCACGGCAGAAAGCGCATCATTCTTCGCTCCGGTGAGCATCAGCGTGACGTACCGCGCGCCATGAAAATAATGCCGATGCCGCCGAGGCCAGCACCGCCATCGCCGCGAACGCTGGCACACCTAGACCAATGGCGCGCAACCCGTTCATGCCGAAACTAGTCACCACGTCACCGGCACGCCAGATCGCGGTATCGATGAACGCCTTGGCCTTGTAGCGAAGCTCGCGCGGCACCCGCGTGTATAGACCCTCGCGCGCCGGCTGCAATAAACCATAGGCACCAGCACGCGACACGATCATCGCCACCATCGTGATTTCCGCACCCGGCATGAATCCAACCATCGACAACACCACCACATTCAATGCGCAGTGCAAAAGCATCGCTGCAAGCGGTCCAAACCGCACCAACAGCAGCGGCGCAACAATCAGTTGATAGACGATTTGCAGCAGGTTCGCGGATTGGTCGATGCCAGCGAAATATTCGGTGCGCGCAATCGCCGTAGTCATGGTGTCGCGGGCGATATCGGAATTCAGTGCATACAGCATCGTGCCAATCACGTCCGCAAGCAGCATCAAGATCGCCATCGCGCGCATGAACGGGTCGTTCCATACCGACTTCACGCCAGCCCACCAACCGCCACCCATCGCCTGTTCCGCAACATTCGCGTCACGACGGCCGTGGTGCTTTGCCCAATGCGATAGCAAGAACACACACAGCAGCGCCGCGACCAATGCGCCGGATGACAACCACAGCAACCCGCTGATGCCGATATCAGCAACCAACGTCTTTGCCACCGTCGGCCCGGCAATTGCGCCGAGCGTTCCGCCAACGCCGATCGGACCGAACAACCGCCGCGCCTGCGCGTCGGTGAACAGGTCAGCCATGAAACTCCAGAACACCGCGACCACGAACAAGTTGAACACGCTGACCCAGATGTAGAACGCGATCGCCGACCAGGCGCTCGGGTGCTCCGAGGACGCGACGCTGGAAAACGCAATCATGCCCATCGCAAAAAACGTGTAAGCGATCGGCATGAAGATGCGGCGCGGATATCGCGCCACAATCCCGCCATAGAACGGCGTCAGCACCAAGGTCGCGATGAAGGTGCCGGTCCACAACCAGGGCAGCACATCGGAACCACCGGCGGCAGCACCCAACTGTTCGCGCACTGGACGCACCAAGTAGTACGACCCCAGCACGAAGAAGAAATAGACTGCAGCGATCAGCGCGGCTTGGAGATCGCGCGCTGTCACGGCATATATGGCCGATTCCGAGTCTTGCGCCTGCTGCAATTGCGTCACGTGCCAGCCTGTATCCCGACGACCGGGCGGAGTGTAGCGGTCTCGTCCAGCACGTACACTCGACCGATGAATCTATCCGCAATCCATCTGTATCCGATCAAGTCCATGCGTGGTCTCGACGTGCCGGAAGCCAGCGTCGAAGCACGTGGCTTGCCGGTGACCGCCGCTGGATGCTGATCGACGCGAACGCGCGCTTCATCACCGCGCGCAAGTATCCACAGTTGTTGAAATGTGCGGTCGAGCCGATCCGTGACGGCCTTGTCGTCTTCGCGCCTAACGGTAGCGCGCGCAGTGTCGGCGAACCGGAACCCGACGCGGTGGTCATCGAGGTCGACATTTGGCAGTCGAGGACTCCGGCACGTGTCGCCAATGCCGAGACCAACGCCTGGCTATCGCAGCAACTCGGGATCGACGTACGCCTCGTGCATATGGCGGAAGACTGCGTGCGCAACGTCGACACGGCATGGGCCGGCGCCAACGACATCGTCAGCTTTGCCGATGCGTTTCCGCTGCTGGTGATCGGCAGCGCTTCGCTCGATCTGCTGAATTCGAAACTCGCACGACCGGTATCGATGGCAAATTTTCGTCCCAACTTGGTGCTGCGGACCGATACACCGCATATCGAAGATTCGTGGAAACGCATTCGCATCGGTGACACCGAGTTCGCACTGACGAAACCCTGCACGCGCTGCATCTTGACGACAATCGACCCAGACACTGCCGTGCCGGCAACCGATGGCGAACCGCTAGCGACGCTGAAGTCTTATCGACGCGAAGCGATCGGCATCACCTTCGGCCAAAACCTGTTGGTGCGTCAGACCGGAACGATTCGCGTCGGCTTGCCGGTCGAAGTCGTCGAATAAATGCTCTAAGTCGGCTGCCTAGGGTGCCTTCGTCCGCAGTGTTGCGGGCGACGCGCCATCGGGTGCGCCGTGCCCCGTAGCAAGCGAGGGACTGCAATGAAGTACGACTACATCATCATCGGTGCGGGATCGGCGGGTTGCGTACTCGCGAATCGGCTGTCGGCGAATCCGAATACTCGGGTACTGCTACTTGAAGCCGGTCCGCGCGACTGGCATCCGTTCATTCACATGCCGGCGGGGATCGCGAAACTGGTCAGCCGCAAGGGCGTGAACTGGGACTACAACACCGAACCCGAGCCGAATCTCGACCAGCGTCGCCTGTGGTGGCCGCGCGGCAAGGTGCTCGGCGGCTCCAGTTCGATCAATGCGATGTGCTACATCCGCGGCCATGCGCGCGACTACGACGACTGGGCGGCACACGGAGCCAGCGGCTGGAACTGGGATTCGGTACTGCCGTATTTCAAGCGCAGCGAACACAATGAGCGCGGTGCGGATGCATTCCACGGCGTCGATGGCCCGCTCAATGTCGCCGATCATCGTTATCGCAATCCGCTGTCGCCGGTCTTGCTCGAGGCAGCGGCGGAAAATGGATTTCCGCTGAATCCGGACTTCAATGGTGCGCATCAGGAGGGCTTCGGCTTTTATCAGGTGACGCAGAAAAACGGGCAGCGCTGGAGTACCGCCGCCGCGTACCTCAATACTTCGCGTGATCGCGCCAATCTGACGATCAAGACGCGCGCCATGGTCGAACGTGTCGTCATCGATAACGGCCGTGCCGTTGCGGTCGACTATCAGTTCAGGGGCGAACTCATGCGCGCCGAAGCAGAGCGCGAAATCGTGCTCTCGGGCGGCGCGGTCAACTCGCCGCAGATCCTGTTGCTCTCCGGCATCGGAGCCGCGGACGAACTTCGCAAGCATGGCATCGCACAGCAGCACGAACTGCGCGGCGTCGGCCGCAATCTGCACGACCACCTGGACGCCTGCACCATCTTTCGGTGCAAGCAGCCGATCACCTACGACAAGACCAATGATGTCTGGATCGCGTTGCAGTACGCATTGTTCCGAAAGGGTCCGGGCACCTCGAATATCGCCGAGGCCGGCGGTTTCGTACGCTCGGCATTGGCACCGGATGAACGGCCGGACCTGCAGTTCCACTTCGTGCCAGCGATCCTCGACGATCATGGCCGCAGTCGTCTTCCAGGCCGTGGCATGACGCTGCATGCCTGTCATCTGCAACCGCGCTCGCGCGGCCATCTCGAACTCGCCAGCGCCGACCCGACGGCAAAACCGAAACTATTTGCGAACTACCTCAGCGACGCCGACGACTTCGATCGTCGCGTGCTCGTGGAAGCTGTTCGTACATCGCGTCGACTGTTCAAATCGAAAGCCTTCGATGCCTATCGCGGCGACGAAATGTTCCCCGGTGACAACGATGATTCCGACGCCGCGATCAGCGCTTTCGTGCGCAAGAAAGCTGAAACCGTTTACCACCCGGTGGGCACCTGCAAGATGGGCACCGATAACGAGTCGGTCGTCGATCCAAGCTTGCGCGTGCATGGTCTGCAAGGCCTGCGTGTGGTCGATGCATCGATCATGCCGAAACTGGTCAGTGGCAACACGAATGCGCCGACGGTAATGATTGCCGAGCGTGCCGCAGATCTGATGTTGAACAGCTGATCAACGCGCCAATAGCGGCGGCAATGGGCAATGCAGCGCGGCACAGGCGACGCGCAGTAGCTCGGCTTCCGCTACGGCGATGCACCCATCGTGACTGATCGTGGTAACCATCGCCTCGATCAACAACTGCTTGCCCGCTGAATTCAACTGATCGAGCTTGGTCAGTGCCGGTACCAGCGATGTATGCCATCCACTGCTATCCGGCATCACGATGCTGCGTTGCGCGAACAACAACTGTACGCCAGCCTGAAATCCGCGCTGAGCATCGACGGTGCTGTTATGTCCGGCATGTGCAAGTACCGCGAACAGCAGTGCGACTTCCTGCTCGCAATGCACCAACTTGCTTCGACCGATCACACGTGCGCGCGAAGGGTCCAGCGCCTCGACGATATGGATCGCCATCAGGCGCGCCAGGCAGAACTCGAAGAGTGCCTGCTGGCCATCGGCATGGATCAATTCGTCAATCAACTGCATGAAGCCTTGCAGCCACTCGCGTGGATGGCGGCGCAGCGCTGGGAATGCGATCGCCGCCAGCGGCATGCGTTGCATCGGATGCAGCGTATCGACCGCTTCGCGCATCATCAGCGTCTCTGCTTGCGCTTCGCCACCACAATGCGCAACCACCATCGCCAACTGCTGCGTTCGGATATCTGTATCGGCATCGAGCAGAAGTGCGTAGATCACGCGATCGGCAGAACGCTGCGAACGCGCGGCCGCAAGTAGCAGCGGCGGAATGTGATTTTGGATGGTGTCGGCGGTCGCGAAGTCGCCCTGTTTGGGTGCGCCAACATGGCTCGACACCGCGCGTGGCTGGACCTCTATATCGCGGCGCACATCCGGTAATGGCGGCGGTTTCGTCGTCATCGACGACCGTGGCTGAGCCTCGAGGCCGAGGTGTTGGTCGAGCCCTTGGCCGAGCCCGAGTGCGGCATCCAGCGCCAACACGTCAACGGGCTGCGACCACTGCTTCGCGATCACCGCAAACTGGTCTGCTCGGAAACTTTTATCCAAGCGCCGAATCCGTTCCAGAAGCGGCGGATGGGTTGCGAACATCGATGAAAAATTCATGCCTGATCCAAACAGCATGTGGCTGACTTCTTCGACTGCGACATTCTCGATCTTCGATCCTTCCGGCAAGCCTCCGACTTTCTTCAAGGCACCTGCCAGCCCGACCGACTGGCGAGTGAACTGCACCGCCGAGGCATCCGCCAGGTATTCGCGCGAACGCGATACACCAGCCTTGATCCAGCGCCCGAAAAACACGCCGACATAGCCGACAATCATCACCGCAGGCGCAATCAGGAAAATCGGTGCCGTACCCTTGCTGTCCCGTGCATGACGCATACCTTCAAGAATTTTTCGCCCGATGATGCCGATGACGAGAATGCCGAACAGCAGACCCATCAGTCGGATATTCAGGCGCATGTCACCGTTCAGCACATGACTAAATTCGTGCGCAATGACACCCTGAAGTTCGTCGCGCTTTAGCTTCTCAAGCGCGCCGCGAGTGACCGCGATGGCGGCATCGGCCGGTGTGAAACCCGCAGCAAATGCATTGATGCCGGACTCTCGTTCAAGCACGTAGATCTCGGGCACCGGGACACCGGATGCAATCGCGATTTCCTCAACGACGTTGCGCAGTCGACGATGATGAGGATTGGTTGTTTCCGCGGAAATCAGAGTGCCGCCCATTGATTGGGCCACCGCTGCACCGCCGGAACGCAGCGTGCCGATTTTGAACAGCGAAGCCAGCGCAATCACGCTGCCAACAATCAGGCTGACGAGCAACACCGTGCCAGTGTGCTGGGCAAGGGTCTGGCCGACCGTCAAGCCGGCTGCAGCGTCATCCGAATTCGCCAGCAACGCCGCGACGACGACCAAGTCGATCGCCATGATTATGGCGATCACTGCGAGCACGAACAGCAATACCAGCCGCTTCGACTGCTGACGCGCCTGTTGTTGAGCCTCGAAGAAGTTCATCGGCAGACCAGGACGCGCGCCACGACTCGCGGCGCGACGGCACTCAGTCGAACTTCACCTTCACCGCTTCGCGCTTCACCGCATCCTCAATCTGCAGCAACGCGGCTTCCTTGAAGTTGAACATGCCGGCGATAATGTTGTTCGGGAACACATCGCGCGCGACGTTGTAACACATCACCGAATCATAGAACGCATGGCGGGCGAACGCGACCTTGTTTTCTGTCGAGGTCAGTTCTTCGCTGACCTGCATCATGTTCTGATTCGCCTTGAGGTCTGGGTAAGCCTCGGCGACCGCCATCAGTCGACCGAGCGCACCTGTCAGTTGACCTTCCGATGCAGCCAGCGTCTGCATCGCTGCAGCATCGCCTGGGCGCGCTTGTGCGGCCTTCAGTCCATTCATCGCGGCGTTGCGTGCGGCGACCACAGCTTCGAGCGTTTGACTCTCGTGCTTCATGTAGGCCTTGGCGGTCTCGACCAAATTCGGGATCAGGTCGTAACGCCGAGTCAGTTGTACGTCGATCTGCGCGAACGCATTCTCGTAGCTGCGGCGTGAGCGAATCAGGCCGTTGTAAATTCCGACCAACCAGAACCCGAAGACTGCGACGACCACCAACAGAATCACCAAACCCGTCATCGCACTGCCCTCCGCATAAGTGAAATGGGCCGCGTTCAGCATTTCTGCTTGATAGAATCGCGGCGTCCCAACGAGCATAACATGGCCGTTTTACGAAACTTTGCAGGAAATATTGCGGTTGCGGTTGGCAGCGTGCTCGCATTAATGGCGAATGTCTGCGCCGCGGCCGACAGCGTTCTGGAACAGACTCGCACAGCGAATATCGTCGCCGAATTCGAAAAACTCACCGATGCTGTGCTGCGCGACTGGCCCAGACGCCAGCGCTTGCGGCGGTCGTGGTCAAGGACGGCGCGATCGTCAGCGTGCGCGGTATTGGCGTTGCCGAGAACGGCAAGCGCGTCGCGATCGGACCCGACACCGTGTTCCGTGTGGCGTCGCTGTCAAAGTCGTTCGCGGCATCGCTGGCCGGCCTGTTGGTCAACGAGCGCGCAATGCAGTGGGGCGATCGCGTACAGGACTTGGTACCGGCGCTGGTGCTTAAAGACATCGAAGGCGCAGGCAAGCTGCGTATCGACGATTTGCTCAGTCATCGCATCGGCCTGCCGCACAATGCGCTCGACCGTGCGCTTGAAGCCGACTCACCGTATCCGTTGTTGCTCGAACAACTCGATCAAGTGACGCCAGTCTGTTCCGTCGGAAGTTGTTACAGCTATCAAAACGTCGCCTTCAGCTTGATTGGAGATGTCACCTTTGCAGTTACTGGCGATTTCTTCACCCATCAGGTCGAGAAGCGCATCTTCCATCCACTGATGATGGAAACTGCCACCTACGGCCGTGATGCACTCGAGTCCAGCGGCGACTGGGCGCATCCGCACGTCAAGCGCTCTGGTCGCTGGCAGTCGGTCTATCCGAAGCTCACCTACTACCGTATTCCACCCGCCGCTGGCGTCAATGCGAGTGCGCGCGACCTCGGTCAATGGATGCTGGCCCACCTCGGCCACGCACCGGACGTGTTCGACGCGGAGCTTCTGAACATCCTGCATGCGCCGCAGATTCCGACGCCCGGAGAAGTGCTGGGTTCGCCGTGGCGACGCGAACGCGTCCGCACTGCATCCTATGCGCTCGGCTGGCGCCTGTTCGACTACGACGGACACCGAATGATTTTTCATGCCGGTGCGGTGCAGGGTTATCGCGCTGCGTTGGCGATGTTGCCGGACCAGGATTTCGGTGTGGCACTGCTCTGGAATAGCGAATCGGCGATTCCCGCAGGCCTGCTGCCGACGATCATCGACCGCGAACTGGAACTGCCCGAACGCGACTGGCTGCAACTCGATCGAGTAGTGCCGCGAGCCGCCGCAAAAGTCCGTCGCAACCGCTGACGCCGCCATGATCCTCGCCGAACGTCTATGCCTGTTCAGTTTCGATCCGCATGACGGACGCGAACGTGTGGTGCCGGATCGTGACGTCCTGCATGTCGCTATTGCCGGGCTGATGCTCGTCGATCTCATTCGCAGCGGCCGCTTCGCGATCACCGTCGGGCACGTCGAGCAGCGCGACACGATGCCACTCGCTCATCCGCTGCTGACTGAAGCGGCCACGCTGCTATCGCGGCTGCATTCGACGACATTGACGCTGACGCTGCGGCAGTTACGCGCGGCATCTCCGCGCTGGCGCCAGCGGATGCACAAGACGCTGGCCGAACGCGCCATTCTTGAACTACAAATCCCGTTCCCGTTCATGCGCCGCTATCGCTTGCGCTCGCGCCAAGCATGGATTGAGTCGGCCCAATTGCTGGATACGACGGCGACGACTGCACACTCAGGAACCATCGCGCTATCGCTCGCCATCGATCGCTGTGGTTGGCTGGCGGATACCGTCAGCAGTGGCAACGCGCGGCAACTGCTGATGCGGATCGATGAAGCGATTCGTAGCGATGATCCGCTCATGCGCCAACTTCCGGATCTGTTCGCACAACGCTGAAATGAAGACGGCGCCTAATGGCGCCGTCTTCGCACAACCAACTGGTCGTATGGCTACTGCGCCTTGAGCGCAAATTCGATGCGGCGCGTGAGCTCACGCGACACCGCCTTACCGTTGTCCATCGCCGGTTCAAACTGCCACTGCGCTACGGCACGCGTCGCATCACGGTCGAATACACCACGCGGTTGTGCACGCACAACGTCGACGTTGGATACCGATCCGTTCGTACCGACGGTAAACGACACTTCCACCCACCCTTCCTGCTTGCGGCGTGCCGCAGCAGCGGGATAGGTCGGACGAACTTGCCGGACCAGTACCGGCTCACGCGTCTCTCGTGCCGGTTGCGCTGGCGGTGGCGGCGTGACTGGCTCGGTCTGCACCGGCGTCGTCTCAACTGGACGCGGTTCAGCCTGAACTGTGCGCGCCGGCTGCACCGGTGCCACCGGCGCTGGCGTGGCAGCAGCCTGTGCGGCGGCTTGCTCGCGCTGCTGGGCAGCTGTTTCCTGTGCAACACGACGTTCGTCTTCGCGCTGCACCTGAGTACGTGCGGCACTGAGCTTCGACTTCAGCGTCGACACCGTATACGAACCCGGGCTGGCTTGGTCCAACAAAGCCACGATGCGCGTCGCCTCGTCAAGATTGCGGTTCGAGATCTCGCGCTCAGCATTACCTACTGCCAGTGGAAACAGATCGACCAGCGCCTGGGTCGCGCTGACGTTGTTGGCTTCCTTGGTCAGCACCTGCAAGTAGTACTCGATGGCGTTGTCAGCGGCGGGCGACACCAGTCGCTCTTCGCTCTCTGCGCGCTTCGCTGCAGCGATCAGATCGGCAACCGTCACTTCCGGAGCTGCCGGCGCAACCACCTGCGGCGATGCACCCGCTGCGGGCTGGGTACCTGCTACCGGTGCAGCGGTCTCTTCCTTCTTGCCACAAGCTGCAACTGCAAGGATGCAAGCGATCGACAACGTCGCCACGCGGAAGTGGCTTCGAACTGGGGCGGAGTGGATCTCAAACGACATTTCGCATCCTCTTTTGATTCGTGGTCGGGCCAGGCGCGGGGTCGGCAACAACAGCCATGACGATCGTCACACCGTGATTTGTACCGCAATTCTGGCGGACGTTCACGCAACTGCAAGGTAAATCTGCAAATTCCTTACGTGGTGGACGCTGCAGTTTCCACGAAAGGCATATTTGAAGCGGCATCGGTAGATGGATTTCCAATGCAAAGGATGGTGTCTGGACGCTGCGGACTGGAACGCATCATCGGAAACATTGCGTCTCCGGACTCGCTTGATTCCAAAGTGACCATCGCACGCCGGGCGGCCGTGCGATGGTCTGACCCTGAAAAGCTTGTTGCTTTATTACTTATTTCTTAGCGGTTTTTTTGGCAGCGGCTTTCTTGGCCGGCGCCTTCTTTGCTGCAGCTTTCTTGGCTGGCGCTTTCTTAGCCGGAGCCTTCTTCGCTGCAACCTTCTTGGCCGGAGCCTTCTTGGCTGCAGCCTTCTTGGCCGGAGCCTTCTTCGCTGCGGCCTTCTTGGCCGGCGCTTTCTTCGCTGCAGGTTTGGCCGCGGCTTTCACCGTGCCAGCTTTCTTCTTGGTAGTTGCTGCTTTCATTGTAGTGCTCCTCTTGGTTTTTGCAGTGATCGCCCGGTGAAACTGATCAAACGCCGCGTGCGTGGACTGCTAACGCACGCACACGGCTGGAGAGAACGACTCGACGCGTCGTCGGGAGCATCAGATATTTTGCGTCGTGGTCGCGGAAATTGGAGTGCATGCTTGAGAGGTGGAGAACCGATCGCGACATCTGCGAGGAAGTTGAATCAGTCGATGTTTCGATGTCTCTGTTGCCACTCATTTCCGAAGCATGCTTGTCACGCTGCGGCAAAACTAATCGCACACGCGTTGACTGTCAACACGTTTTGTGAGCGCAGAAATTTTCATCTGCATCATCGACACGCATCGGACCGATGTCGTGATCGAACACATGCGAGCATTCGCGATCTCATTGCAGTCGTCCGATGCGCGTTTACCCAAACTGCAGACAAGAAAAAACCGGCTGCTCTCGCAACCGGTTCAGTTCGAACTTGATGGTGCGAAGAATTTCAGTGTTCTTCGTTCTCGATCATTTCCGCGTAGTCGTCGGGACTCAGCAGCGCGTCAAGTTCACTGCTGTCCGACGGCTTCACCACGAACAACCATCCGTCACCGTAGGCGTCGCCATTGATGGTTTCCGGCGCATCAACCAGTTTCTCGTTGACGGCGACAACCTGCCCCGACACCGGGCTGTAGATGTCCGAAGCGGCCTTCACCGACTCGACAACGGCAGCGCCATTTCCTGCTTGCAGATCATCGCCGACACCCGGCAACTCAACATAGACGAGATCACCGAGCGCAGCCTGCGCGTGATCGGAAATGCCAACAGTGATGTGCCCGTTGTCTTCGATGCGAGCCCATTCGTGACTCTTCAGGAATTTCAGGTCGCCTGGAATTTCGTTCATGGCTCAGTCCTCTTGGTCGGTGATGGCGGATTGTACCGGGTGACGACAACGATCGAATTCAGATGCCGGCGCAAGCCTGGCCATCCCGCACAAATGGAAACTTGACCACACGCACTGGCAACGCCTTGCCGCGAATATCGACGGCGAGCGAAGCCGCAGTCGCACCGACCGGTACACGCGCCAGTGCGATCGATTTGCCGAGCGTCGGTGAGAACGAGCCGCTCAGGATCTCGCCATCGCCATGATCGGTAATCACGCGCTGGCCGTGGCGCAACACACCCTTGTCATCGAGCACGAGGCCAATCATTTCGCGCGCGACGCCGTTCGCCTTCTGCGCAACCAGCGCGGCGCGGCCGATGAAGTCACGCTCCGACGGTTCGAGCGCGATCGTCCACGCCAATGCGGCTTCCCACGGTGACACGCTCTCGTCCATGTCCTGGCCGTATAGATTCATGCCGGCCTCGAGGCGCAAGGTGTCTCGTGCACCGAGGCCTGCGGGCTTGACCCCCGCCGCAACCAGTTTGTTCCAGAACGCCACGACTGCGGCTTCCGGCACCATGATTTCGTAACCGTCCTCGCCGGTATAACCGGTACGAGCAACGAACATGTCGTCAATTTCAGCGGCGACGAATTTGCTGAGCTTTTCCGCGCGTGCAACGCCGTCGGCGGACAGCAAGCCATGCACGCGCGTCCGTGCGGTCGGACCCTGCACTGCGATCATCGCGTAATCACGGCGTTCCGTCAGCGTGACGCCGAAGCCGCTGCCATGGCGCGCCATCCAGTCGAGATCTTTGTCGCGCGTCGACGCATTGACGACGACGCGGAAGAAGGACTCGTCGATGAAATAGACGATCAGATCGTCGATCACACCGCCCTGCTCGTTGAGCATGCAGCTATACAGCGCCTTGCCCGACGTCTTGAGCTTGTCAATATTGTTCGCGAGCAGATGACGCAGGAACTCGCGAACATGCGGTCCATGCACATCGACGATGGTCATGTGCGAGACATCGAACATGCCGGCATCGCGACGCACGATGTGGTGTTCGTCGATCTGCGATCCGTAGTTCAGCGGCATGTCCCAGCCGCCGAAATCGACCATGCGCGCGCCGTGGGCGCGATGCGTGGCATTGAGGATGGTCTGGTTCAGCATAAGCACTCCGCGCCCGCAGTCGAGGGCGCGGAGCATAACGACTCAGGCTTCGATTTTCTCGACCTGAAGATTCAGGCCATCGGTTCGACACACGCGTATGCGTGTTCCGGCGGCAAGATCCGGACCTTCGATGGCCCACAGCGCATCGCCGATCTTGAGCTTGCCGCGCCCTAGCGTGATCGGCGCATCAAGCACGAACTCGCGCCCGATGATCTGGTCGGCCTTGCGATTCAGCAGCGGCTGGTCGCTCGGCACCTCATGCGTGCGAAACCACTTCCAGTACACCGCGACGGAAGCAATCGAAAAGACCCCGAACACCGCGACCTGCCCGAGCAGCGGCAGGTTCGGCACGAAGTACACGACGATTCCAACGACAAACGCGGAAATGCCGAACCAGAGAATACTGGCTCCCGGAATGATGGTTTCGATCGCCAGCAAAGCCAGTGCGATCGCCCACCACGTATAAACGAGCTGTCCCATTTCAGGCTCCCGGCATCTTTGGCGGCTTGACGACGCCAGCGCTCTTTTCCAATGCAGTCTTCGACAATTCGGCGATACCGGCAATCGAGCCAAGCAGTCCGGTGGTATCCAACGGCATCATCAACACCTTCTGGTTGGGCGATGTTGCCAGCGCCTTCAAAGCCTCGACGTATTTCTGCGCGATAAAGTAGTTGATTGCTTGTACGTCGCCGCGCTCGATTGCCTGCGAGACCATCATCGTCGCCTTCGCTTCCGCTTCGGCCAGACGCTCGCGTGCTTCGGCGTCCTTGAACGCTGCTTCACGACGACCCTCGGCTTCCAGAACCGCCGACTGCTTTTCACCCTCAGCGCGCAGAATTGCCGACTGACGCGAACCTTCGGCTTCCAGAATTTGCGCACGCTTCTCGCGCTCGGCCTTCATCTGGCGGGCCATCGAATCGACCAAGTCACGCGGCGGCTGGATGTCTTTGAGCTCGATGCGGTTGACCTTCAGTCCCCACGGGTGCGTCGCTTCGTCGACGACGTGCAGCAACTTGTTGTTGATTTCGTCACGCTTGGATAGCGATTCGTCCAGATCCATCGAACCGATTGCCGTTCGGATATTGGTCATCACCAACGCGATGATGGCCTGCTCCAGATTGGATACTTCATATGCGGCTTTTGCGGCATCAAGCACCTGATAGAAGACGACGCCGTCGACCTTAACCACCGCGTTGTCCTTGGTGATGACTTCCTGCGACGGGACGTCGAGTACCTGTTCCATCATGTTGATCTTGCGACCGACATTGAACACATACGGGAAGATGATGCCAATGCCGGGCGTTTGCGTATGCGTGTACTTGCGGAAGCGCTCGACCGTGTATTCAAAGCCTTGCGGCACCATGATCACGCCTTTCCACAGGGTGAAGATGATGAAGGCGAGCAGAAACAGCACGATCGGTTCCATGACATTCTCCGGGTGACAGAGGCCAAGTATAGGCAAGCGCCGACGCCCGCGCAGTGTTGGGAAAGCGTTATGATCGCGCCGCTCGCCCCGAACGACGATCCATTCAACGCTGAGAGGAGAACTCATAATGAAAAAGCTGCTTCCGCTGGCCATTGGCGCCGCGCTGCTCGCCGCCGCGTCCAGCGCATTCGCATTACCGACGAGGAAGGCAATGCCTCCCTCCAGTTCAACTTCTCCGCACCTGGCGCACGCTCGCTGGCGATGGGCGGTGCCTTCATCGGACTGGCTGACGATGCGACCGCCGCATTTTCAAATCCAGCCGGACTGACCCAACTCGCTTCCAAGGAAGTGTCGTTCGAACAACGTATCAATGACTTCAGTACGGAATACGTGCGCACCGGCAGCTACACGCCGGACCCGTTCAATATCAATGGCCTGAGTTATGACGAAGCGCGCAGCCAGACGCATGCGCCATCGTTCATCTCGTTCGTCTGGCCACATGAAAACTGGGCGGTTGCTGTTTATCGCCACGAGTTCCTCAATTATGAGACCGGGTTCACGTCGACCGGCGTCGATTCGGGACTGGCAAACGGTGCCGGCGATATTTTCCCGTTCACGGCCGCCATCGATGTGCGCATCTCGAATTTTGGTCTGTCCGGCGCATTCAAAGCGACTGACAAACTTTCACTCGGTATCAGCCTGAACAATTTCAACCTGGACCTCGACTCCAATACGCGTCGCTTCACCATGCTCGGCGACACTGTTACGCGGTTTTCAACGCAGCAGTACGGAAAATGACGGCGCGTTTGGTTTCAGCCTCGGTGGCCAGTACCGCATCAACGACCAATGGCAGACGGGACTGGTCTATCGCCATGCGCCGGAGTTCAAATACACGGCCAGCATCATTCCCGGCAGCCAGAATTTCACTCGTATCGACAAGTCGGCCTACTTCGACACTCCGGACCTGTTCGGCATCGGCGTCGTCTACCGTCCGACCGAAGCTTGGACGGTGGCACTCGATGTATCGCACGTGATGTATTCGGATCTGACCAACAACATGCAATCGAACTTCCGTATCGACGACTCCGATGCGTTGTCGCGCAGCGCACTTGATCCACTTCAGATCGACGACGGTGTCGAAGTCCGTCTCGGCATGGAATACACCTTTACCGAAGCCAAGGTGCCGTTCTCGTTGCGTGCCGGCCTGTGGCAGGATCCCGAACACACCGTCCGCTTCCAGGGCACGCCATCGCTGGATTCAGGTGACGCCGTCGCCAATGCCGTGCTGTTCTCGACCGGCAATGGCAATGAGCTGCATACCTCGATCGGTTTTGGCTGGGCGTTCGAGAAGGTTCAGATCGATGCCGCATTTGATGCATCGGACCGTAACCAAACCATCTCGATGTCTGGCGTCGTCCGTTTCTGATCCGACGTTTTCGCGACTGAACAGCAACGCCGCGCTCTGCGCGGCGTTGCTGTTTCAACGCACGCTGGCGAAGAAGCTGCGAAACCGCGGCGAATGGAACCCAGTATCCGGCGCGATCGTCGGCAGCGCCCGGCGTGCATTCCGTACCTCCTGTTCGGCGCTCGTGCGCAGCGACGCGGCATTCGCTGATTCGATTTCCGACTGCGCAAAATAGGCGGCTGCCCGCAGTAGATGCAGGTGCGCCAAGGCCTTGCCCTGCAATCCGGCAGTCGGCCCAGCAAACACTGCGCGATACCGCCCGGCCAGCCAGTTCTGCAATGCACTCTTCAGTGCCGCTGGAACGCTGGCGGCCGCCGGCGTCGTTTGACCCGGAGCGACCGGGGTTGTTGTCGGTTTGTTACTCGCCAGCACTGGAACGGATGGCTTTGTCGGCGGCGGCGTATTCTGTGTCACCGGCGGTTTTTCAACGGCCGGCTTGTTCGCGGCGAGCTTTGCCGTGCAATCAACGCGCGCCGAATCAGCAATACCTTTGAACTCGGGTACTTGTGCGATAACCGATGCAGCGGCCCCGTCACCAAACCAGCGCAAGGCACCCGCACAATCGTTCTGTCGATACGCCGCAAGCCCAAGGTAATACTGCGGCACGTACGGCGCGAATCGTTGCCCGTAGAGCTTGACGCGGACCTTGGGCGACGGATTGCCAGACAGCGACTCCTGCATCGCCGTCTCGACTTCCGACCATTTGCCGTCCGCCGCTGCCTCCTGTCCACGCGCATAGGCGCGGTAGTCAGCATAGGCCACCGATGGCAGCCAAAGTACGACGCCAATCAGAAACGCTAGAAGTCGTTCAGAGACCGGCACGGCGCAGGTACTCCTTGGCATCGAGAGCCGCAAAAGCCGCGGAACTAACCGTTTCGGTCTTTGCCTTGACGGTCGCCTGCGTACTGCTGCGGGCACCACTTGGATGCTTGAAACTGACCCGATAGACGCCCGCCGGAAGATGCAATCGCAAGGGTGTGACACGATCAACCGGCAACGGCACCGTCGATTTGCGCTGCAGGTCTGTCACCGACTCGACTTCACCCCACGGCAGTGCCAGCAAGACTAAATCACCGGCAGTGGCCGCCAGCCGCACACGCTCTTCTTGTTCCAGCCGCGTGCGCGCTGCTGCGACGGTCGCCGCCACCGGCAAATCCTCACCAAAGCTGCGGCGATAGTCGTCCAACATCGCATCAACTCCGCCGAGGTCAGACAACGCGGTCGCGCTATCGGCAGACTCGCGCAATGCATCAAGCAGGCGCTGGCGCGCGGTCGCGGCATCGATATCAGCAGGGTTGTTCTTGAGTAATGCGGCGACGTCGATCAAGCTCGTCTTGAACGACTTTGCATCCAGCGGGCGCTGTGCTGCCGCAGCGAGCACACGGTCCAGCACGGTCGCGCGCTGTGTCGCCGCAGTAGCGGCCGACTGCTGACGCAACAACTGTTCGACCAGGGCTGGGGCGTTGCGATCGGTCGGATAGCGCTGACGCACCTGATTCGCCAATGCCAACGCGTCGTCGATGCGATCTGCTTGCGCCAGCGCCCGTGCCGCGTCGAGCGCGCCAGTCATCAATCCATCGCGTAGACGCAGTGCTTCGCCATGGCTCGGATCGAGTCGCAGCAATTGATCCAACAGTTCCGTCGCATTCTGACCCGCTGGCGCGAAGTAGCGATGCTCCGCGAGTGCCTGCTGAACCTGTCCGAGCATTCCGGCAACACGACGCTGGTCGGCGCTAAGTTTGCCCTCAACTTCCGTTTTGAACGCCACCGCAGCAGCATCGGGTTGCACGCGCAAGGCGAGTTCGACGGTGGTCAAGGCCGCCGGTGCATCGCCGCGACCAAGCAACGCACGCGCATCCGCCAGCAACGCATTTGCCAGCGTTGCGCCAAGCGCGTTGGCGGCGGACGTATCGAGCAGACGCAGGGCACTCAGTGATTCCAGCGCATTGTCACCAGCGGGTTCCGCATAACGACGGGCGCGCAACTGGGTGTCGAACTGCGCCTGAATCGCGGCAACGCGCGCCGCGCGATCGGCCAGATTACGCGCAGCGGCAATCTCGTCACGCAATTTGCGCCATTCCGGATCGTTGCCGAGCGCCGCGGCCAACGCATCGAGTCGCGATTGCGCTGTACTGATATCGCCGGCCAGCAGCGCTGCACGGCTGGACGCCAGCAGGCGCGTCAGCAATTTTTGTTGGGCGGCGCCCAGCACCGGATCAGCCGGGGCAAGTTGCGCCGCCTGACGCAACAACGCGTAGGCACTGTCGGCGCCAAGATCACGACCTGCGGCACTCGCTTCATCCGCCTTCGCAAGCAATTCCTTCACTTTGGCCGCCTGCTCGCTACGCGTGCGCGCATCGGCAATACCCGCGCGCAGCGTCGTGATCGCGGCATCGTCGGGTGCCAGCGAACTCGCGAACCCCAGAGCAGCCTCAGCATCGATGTATTCGCCACGATCCTTGCGGCGCTGCGCTTCAGTCTTCAGTGCCGTCACCAAGGCCAACGTGCGCTGCGTGGTTCCGGAGTAATTCGGCGCCCGTTGTTGCACTGCCTGAAGCAGATCAAGCGCGTTGTCGCCGATCGGCGGTGGTGTAAGTTTTTGGTCGCCGATATAGCGGTCGATCACGACCAAGCGCGCATCAATTTCGCCACGAATGCGCGGATCGATGTCTTCATGCGGCCGCAGTGCCCACCATCCTGCCAAAG
Organism: Rhodanobacteraceae bacterium; assembly: GCA_016708465.1. Lineage (GTDB taxonomy): Bacteria > Pseudomonadota > Gammaproteobacteria > Xanthomonadales > Ahniellaceae > JADKHK01. The sequence continues at coordinate 27,256 of JADJFT010000004.1, read as the reverse complement.
CCACGATCAGCATCACCACCGAAACGATGCCGATCCACAGGCCGCGACCACTGTGCGACCCACTGACCCGCGCCGACGGCAAAACAGGACTGGAAATCTGTGTGGCCGCAGCAGAATCGACATTTGGCCGCGCCACCTGCGTCGCCGCAACCGAATGCTGCGGGTAAGGCAACTGGCGCTTCGATGGTGCACCATGTTGCACCGGTTCAAGCGCAGTCGAGGAACTGACCGAGAAACCCAACGCCCGTAACTGTTCGGACGAACTCTGGTTCGGATCAGCCTGCAAGCGCTCCCAGAGGCGATCGTTATTGACGACGATCGCCTTCAGCGCCTTGGTGAATTCCTTGAGGTTGCCGTAACGATCGTCACGACCCTTGGCCAGCATGCGATCGAGAATCGGCTGGAACTCGGCAAATTGCTGCGGCAACGGCGGTGGTGGATTGGTCAGATGCGCCATCAGCACTGCGATCGGCGTCTCACCTTGAAACGGCGGGTGACCGGTCAGCAACTCGTAGAACATCACGCCCAAGCTGTACAGGTCGGAACGACCATCCACTTCCAGCGCGTTGATCTGCTCCGGGCTCATGTAAGTCGGTGTTCCGACCAGCATCCCGGTCTGGGTCAGCCGCGTCTGCGTCGCGTCCTGCTGGCGGGCGATGCCGAAGTCGGTCAGCACCGGCGTCAACTCATCGCGGAACATGATGTTCGCGGGCTTCAGATCACGATGGACGATGCTGTGGTCGTGCGCGAACTGCAGCGCCCCGGCGATCTGCACAACAATCGCGACCGCTTCTGCCAGCGATAAACCGTCACGCATTTTCTCGTGCAGCGTGCCGCCTTCGAGATATTCCATCGAAATGTAGGTTGCGGCATCACTCTTGACGATGTCGTAGACCGCAACAATGTTTCGGTGTGGCAGTTTCGCCAGCGTGCGCCCCTCGACGAGGAAACGGCGCTCGAACTTGTCGGCATCATCGATGTTCCGGCGCATCACCTTGATCGCGACCTTGCGGTCGAGCGAACTCTGGATGGCCAGGTGCACCGTCGCCATGCCGCCCACCCCGAGTTCGCGGATCAGCTCGTAACCGGGAATGTTGAAGGCAGGCGTTGAGCTCATCGGGGTGACAGGACGGGATGGGCAAGATCATAACATCGCGCTCCTGTGCGCCAAGCCGGGGCATTCCGAGTGAAATATCAAGCCGATTCCGGATTACACTTGACCAGAGACCCTGCGGGATTCGTCATGCGGTGTCCAGCCATTGCCCCAATTACTGGAGGTTCGACATGTACAAGAAATCACTGTTCGTCCTGGCGCTGCTCGCTGCCCTGCCGTTTGCCGCTTCGGCGCAAGACGAGGAAAGCGAATCCACCGGACCATTCACTTTCTCCGCTTCCGCCACGCTGACCAGCGACTACGTATTCCGCGGTGTCTCGCAGTCGCAGGAAGACTGGGCATTGCAGGGCGAGCTTTCGTTCGAGCACGAGTCCGGGTTTTACGGCGGCCTTTGGGGATCGAGCGTAGACTTCGTTGCGGATGACGCTTCCTATCTCGACGAGGACGGCGCCAATCTCGAACTCGACGCTTACGTCGGCTATTCAACGGAACTGGCCGACAAATGGGTCGGCGATGTTCAGTTTTTGCATTACTTTTACCCAGGCGCCAATGCCGGGGTGAACTACGATTACAACGAGCTGATCGGCTCCGTCAGCTACGACGATATTATCACCGCGACGATCGGCTACTCGAACGACATCTACAATTTCGGCGACGACGGTCTCTATGTTGGTCTCTCCGGTAGCTACGGCCTGCCATGGTGGGACCTCAGCCTGAACGGCGAAGTTGGTCATAACTCGATCGGCAGCGGCGGCTACGAAGTGTTCGATAGCAATGACAACGTCATCGGCGTCGAAGATCTGAACTACATGCACTACTCGATCGGCGTGTCCAAGGAGTTCGGGCCGGTGAGCACCAGCCTGACTTGGGCTGACACCGACAACACCGCGACCAACTTCTACGGCGAACTTGCTGATCCGCGTCTTTACTTCTCGGTCACGCTCGCGACCGATCTGTAAACCGCAGAACGCACCATCAGAAAACGCCGCGGACCTCCGCGGCGTTTTCATTTTTGGCGAGCACTCATGTCACTTGCGACCAAATCGGGCCGACGCGCATCCTAGGTTTCGTGACCAGTCATTTCGCCATCGATGTTCCCAGCAGCCTGATCGAACGCGCTGCACATGGCGAGATGCGCGCCTTCGAACACATCTACCGCTTGTTCGAGCGCCCGGTGTACACGCTGGCACTGCGCATGCTCGGTGACGCCGACGAGGCGCAGGAAATCCTGCACGACGCCATGCTGCAACTATTTCGCAAACTCGGACAATTTCGCGGTGATGCACCGTTCTGGGGTTGGCTGCGTCAGATCGCGATCAACGAAGCACTGATGCGCCTGCGTCGCCGTGGCATTGTCGAAACCGTCGATGAAATGCCCGAATCGGTGGATTGCAGCACGCCATCACCGGAACATCAGCGCGATCTCGAACGCGCCCTAAGTCGGTTGCCGCCGGTCACACGCAGTGTCGTTTGGCTCTATCACGTCGAAGGTTATTCGCACGAGGAGATTGCCGTGAGTTTCGGCAAGTCGGTGAGTTTCTCAAAATCACAGCTGGCGCGTGGCACACAGAAACTGCGTGCACTCTACGCGGCACCGCTCGTACAGGTGGCATATGCGTGACGAATACATGCTGATGAATGCGGATGACGATGCGCACGAATTGGCTGCAGCTTTGCGGTCGCTGCCCTTGTGTGCACCGAATCGCAGCCATTTTGCGGAACTCGAACGCGAACTCACGATGCCTTCGGCGCCGGCGGCGGCGACACCTCGGCGCGTCGGTGGCGCTTGGATCGCAGTCGCGGCAACCTTGGTCGCAGCCATCCTCGGCGCGCGTCTATTGCATCCGCGCAGCCTCCCGCACACCGATGTAGTCACCGCCGCGCCATCAACCGACACGCTGGCGCTGATCGCGCAATCACAGCAACTGGATGGACTACTGGCGACACTGGACGCGCGCAGCGTGCCAATCGACGCTGGCGCAGCGATGGCCTGTGCCGAAATTGAAGACCTGATCGGTCTCACCGATCTGCAACTTAATGCCGTCGACCGCGACGACGAGGCGCAAGCACTGTGGTCGCGCCGTGTCGACCTGATGAGCCGCCTCGCGTCGACCCGTGCTGGCAATCGCTATGACAGCCTTTCCGACAACGGTGGCGCGCACCTGCAGGGCGCGAACTACCGAGTCGATTGACCCTACCCGCAAGGAGAATCCGATGACACTGAAACCAACCCTAGTCGCCGCTGCATTGATGCTCGCGCTCGGCAATGCTTTGCAACCGACCTCAGCGACACTGAACAGGCCGCGGCGCGTAAGGAACTCGATGCAGCGCGTGGCGAATTGCGCGAACTCACCAAACGCATCGCCGACCTGTCCATGCGCATCGGCGATCATGGCCCGCGCGCGTTCGCCTTCGAGTTTGCCGGCGCACCGCATCGCGCGCTGATCGGGGTAGTACTCGCAGCCGACGACAAGGGCGCGCGAATTGTCGCAGTGACCCCAGGTGGGCCAGCCGCGAAGGCGGGACTGCAGACGGACGACCTGATCGTCGCCGTGAACGGCAAGTCGATGGGCCAGAACAAGGCAGCGGTAGAAGCTGTTCGCGACAGCATCGGCCGACTCGATGCCGGTACTGAAGTGATCGTGAGCTACCGGCGCGGCGGCCGTACAACGAAGGCGAAAATGGTCGCCGAACAGCGCGATGCCGGCGACTGGGTCGGCATGCTTGATCTGCCGAATCTAGCGCCGATCGCGAAGATTGATGAGTTGGAGCGCGTCGAACGCGATGTTCAGATCATTCTGAACGACGAAGACGGTCCTGGCAGGCATGCAATGAGGACGCTCGAGCGCGGTCCGATGGGCGAACGTCTGCGCATTATCGCCAGCGGTGGACTTGACGTGAACCTGACCACGATCAATGCCGAACTCGGCAAGTACTTTGGTGCAAACAGCGGTGTACTGGTATTGAAAATGAGGGCGCCAAACTGGCGCAAATCAAGGCTGGCGACGTCATCCAGATGATCGACGGTCAACCCGCCGACAGCGTGCCCGGCTGCATGCGTCTGCTCACTTCAAAGGAGCCTGGGCAAATCCTGAATGTCGAAGTGCTGCGCGAACATAAGAAGCTCGTGCTCGCAGTAGAAGCACCGAAACGCGATGAACTGTTCTTCCGCATCCCGCCACCCCCAGCGCCACCGGCGCCACATTCCGCAACGAGTCCGCCTGCGCCACCAGCGCCACCAGCGCAGCCTCGATCACAGCACTGGAAAACATGATTCGATGCGCGCCAACAGCGCCGTATCGAGTCGGTTGGCGATCTCCAGAGCGGCGAAGTTCTCGTCGAGTTGGGTGCGCTGAGTCGCGCCCAACATCACGGTCGAAACCTGCGGATTGGCGAGGCACCAAGCCAGAGCCAACGCAGATTGCGTCGTGCCAACTTCGCGCGCCAGTGCGGCGAAACGCGCGAGACCGGCACTCAATTCATCGCGCCGCGACAACAAGCGCTTACGCAGCCATTCATATCCAGGAGTGCTCAGACGCGAACCCGTTGGCACGCCGTCGGCATACTTGCCGCTCAGCAGACCGGAGGCGAGCGGCGACCAGATGGTGGTGCCGAGACCGTGCTCGCGAGCCAACGGCATCAGTTCATGTTCGAAATGCGTACGATGCAACAGGTTGTATTGCGGTTGCTCCATCTGTGGCGCAACCAGCCCATGCGCATGCGCAAATGCGATCGCCTCGCGGATCTGTTCGACGGGCCATTCGCTGGTACCCCAGTACAGCACCTTGCCCTGGCGAATCAGCAAGTCCATGGTCAGCACGACTTCGCCAATGGGCACCTCTGGATCGGCGCGATGGCAGAAATAGAGATCGAGATAGTCGACGCGCAATCGCATCAGTGCCTGATCGCAGGCGTCGCGGATATGTTTGCGTGACAGTCCGCGCTGCGTCGGCTTCGGATCATTCACGGCACCGAAATACACTTTACTCGACACGCAAAATGCGTCGCGCGGCACACGCAGGTCGACCAGCACATCACCCATGATGCGTTCGGCTTCGCCGTTCGCATAGGTTTCCGCGTTATCGAAAAAATTGACCCCGGCATCGATACATTGCGCGATCAACTCACGTGCCTCACCGCGCCCGAGCTGGTCGCCGAAGGTGACCCACGCGCCATACGACAGCACTGACAACTGCAGGCCGGACGTACCGAGGCGCCGGTATTGCATGATCGTATCTCCTCGTGGAAAGTGTGCATTCAAGCACAGCCGAAGGAACACCCGATGAAGAAGAAGGACCTGTTGATCCCCGTCGTTATGCTGGCGTTCGGCGCCGGCATCGGTTTCTGGACCCGCGATCGGCAGCAGGCCACGGCGCTGCCGACCCCGCCCGACGCGATCGGAACAAGCATCGGTGACACCGCTGCGACCGGCGGCACAGAGCGCACAGCGGTAGCCGCTGCGAACAGCGTTGCGAGTCGTGAGGCCTCGCCGCCGCGCGGTGACAGGACGGCATCGGCTGCGCCCGAATCGGCGCCGCTACCGCTGCCGCCACTGGATGCCAAGATCGCCGACATTTACGACACACTGAAAGATCGCGCCCGCCGAGGAGATGGCAAAGCCGCATGCCGACTCGCGATCGAGTTGCAGCAATGCTCGGAGCGCGACTTCATGTTGCAGGGCGCCGATCGCGCCACCCGCATGATGGCGAATCGCCCGACCGAGGCGCGCGCCGACGCACAGCGCCAACAGTGGGAGTCGCGCATGCTTGACTACGCACAGCGCCAAGTCGACTACGCGATCGCACTCGATGATCGCTGCAAGGGACTGAGCGAAACGCAGACAGCAGAACATGTCGACTGGTGGCGCACAGCGGCACTCAGCGGACATGTGCCATCGATGGTGCACTACGCCAAGGGAGATGGATTCCGTCTGCGCGCCACGCTCGATAATCTTGATCGCTTGTCGGTCTACAAGGACGAAGCCGAGCGCTTGATGCGTGCGGCTGCAGCGGCAGGTTCGGCCGAAGCGCTGCAGCAGTTGCAGCAGTCGTATGCCGACGCCCGTGGTCCACGCGGCACGCTGCTGCAGCAAGCCATCGCGCCGGACCCGGTCGAGGCAGCGGCAGTGTCTGCATTAATGGGTGAACGCAACGTGCCCACGCCAGAAATCGAAGCGCAACGTGGACGTGGACGTGAGCTACCGGCAGCGGAACCGGCGGCGCTGGATGCCAAGCAGCAGGCACATTCGAGCGAGCGGCTGGCGGTGTTGCGCAGCGAATGGCCACGCACCGAGGCAACAACTGGTGCGCATCTGCCGCCTTGGGAACAAGTCGACGCCGACCGTCGCGCCTGCGACCAGGATCAATTCGCCGGTTCCCGCTGATGCGGCGTTGCAGGTTGCGGCTGCTGGCAGCAACCCGCTAGCCTGCGGCAGTCTTTGCGCTTGGGGAGTGAATCGTGATTTTCAGTATTCTGTTCGGCCTGTTCGGGCTGGCCTGCCTGATCGGTATTGCTTGGCTGTTCTCGAACAACAAGAGTCGCGTCAACTGGACGCTTGTCGCCACCGGTGTTGCCCTGCAGATCGCATTCGCGACCTTGGTGCTGCTGGTACCCGGCGGCAAGGACGTATTCCAGTGGCTGAGCAACCTCTTCGTGCAAGTGCTCGGCTTCGTCGCGGCCGGATCGAACTTCGTGTTCGGCGGGCTGATGGACATTCCCAAGTACGGCTTCATCTTTGCCTTTCAGGTGCTGCCGACGATCATCTTCTTCGCCGCGTTGATGAGCGTGCTTTACCACCTCGGCGTGATGCAGGTGGTGGTGCGCGCGATGACCTGGGCGATCACCAAGGTCATGAAGGTGTCCGGCGCCGAAACCACTTCAGTCTGCGCCAGTGTCTTCATCGGCCAGACCGAAGCGCCGCTGACGGTGCGTCCATATATCGCGAAGATGACCGAGTCAGAATTGCTGACGATGATGATCGGCGGCATGGCCCACATCGCTGGCGGCGTGCTTGCCGCGTATGTGCTGATGCTCGGTGGACCTGATCCGGTGACTCAGGGTTTCTATGCCAAGCACCTGCTGGCGGCATCAATCATGGCCGCGCCGGCGACGCTGGTCATCGCCAAGATTCTCGTTCCGGAAGTCGGCGAGCCGCTGACCCGCGGTACCGTTCGCATCGAAGTCGAAAAGACCACCAGCAACATTATTGATGCCGCCGCCTCTGGCGCCGGCGACGGCCTCAAATTGGCTTTGAATATCGGCGCGATGCTGCTCGCCTTCATCGCCCTGATTGCAATGATCAATGCACCGCTGACCTGGCTTGGTGAAGCCACCGGTATCGCGGCGATGCTCGGCAAGTCGACCGACTTGGCCAACCTGTTCGGCTATGTGTTGTCGCCGATTGCATGGCTGATCGGCGTGCCTGGCAGGATGCCAACACAGTCGGTTCGCTGATCGGACAGAAGGTGGTGATCAACGAGTTCGTTGCCTACCTGCAACTGGCCGATATCGTGAATGGCAAAGTTGCCGGTGTGACCTTGTCCGAGCATGGCGCGCTGGTCGCCACCTACGCCTTGTGCGGCTTCGCCAATTTCTCGTCGATCGCGATTCAGATCGGCGGTATCGGCGGTCTCGCTCCGGAACGGCGTAGCGATCTCGCCCGCCTCGGCCTGCGCGCTGTGCTCGGCGGATCGATCGCGACCTTCATGACCGCGACCATCGCTGGCGTGCTGTCGCAGTTCACTTGAGGGTGCCGAAATGAATCAAGTGATCGTGGTCGGCTCGTACAACCAGGATCACGTCTGGGTCAGTGATGAATTGCCGGCACCCGGCGCAACCCGCAGTGGGCGCTACCTCAGCGGTCCCGGCGGCAAGGGCTTCAATCAGGCCGTGGCCAGCGCACGCAGCGCAACCGCCACCGCGTTTCTGGTTGCACTCGGCGACGATGCCGCCGCCCAGCATGCACGGGCGCTCGCGACTGGATTTGGCATCGATCTGATCGACGAAGTGCATGGTGACGTCGCCACCGGTTCTGCTGGCATTTTCGTCGATGCGCGCGGGCGCAATGTCATTGTCGTCGCGCCTGGCGCGAATGCAGCATTGTCGACCCGGTTCATCGATCGTGAAGCCGCGCGTATTCGCGCCGCTGTGGTCACGTTGGCCCAGCTCGAAGTCGATCGCGGCGCAATTTTTCGCGCCTTGTCGATCGCACGCGGTGCCGGCCAGCGCACGATCCTGAATCCTGCGCCGGTGGACGCTGAAGTGGACGAAGACCTGCTTGACGTCGCCGACCTGATCACGCCGAACGAGACCGAATTTGCCTCGCTGTGCCTGCATATCCTTGGCGAGAAGGTGCACGCCGAAGATGTGGCATCGAGCCCGAGTAGCGAACTGCATGCGCTGTGCCGGAAGCTGCACAAGGGTAGCGTGGTGATCACGCTGGGCTCGGCGGGCTGTTTCGTATCGCATACTGAGCCGTCGGCATTCAATGAAGCCACAGCGAGCTACCGCATCGCGGCGATCAAGGCGAATGCGATCGACACCACCGGCGCTGGCGATGCCTTCAATGGCGCACTCGCCGCTGAACTCGCACGTGATCCAACGCAATCGCTGGCGGCGGCAATCCGTTACGCCAGCGCCTATGCCGGTGCATCGACCGAACGCCGCGGTGCTGCGCTGTCGATGCCGACGCGCGCTGAGGTCGCCGCGCGCAGCACGACCTGAATTTTCGGTCGCGGCACCTGAATACGGCGCAATCCAGGCCAGCGTGATGGCCCCGGCATTCGCAACGCTTATGATGCGAACATGCGCATCGGCCGGCACACAATCACCCCAAATCTGATTCTCGCGCCCATGGCCGGCGTGACCGACAAGCCATTTCGGCTGTTATGCAAACAGTTGGGCGCCGGGCTGGCAGTGTCCGAGATGACGATCGCCGACCCGAAGCTGTGGCACACGCGCAAGTCGCGGCTGCGCATGGACCACAGTGACGAACCGGCGCCGATCGCGGTGCAGATCGCGGGCTACGATCCGCAGATGTTGGCCGATGCGGCACGCTACAACGTCGATCATGGCGCCGAGATCATCGATATCAACATGGGCTGTCCGGCGAAGAAGGTCTGCAATGTTTGGTCGGGCTCGGCATTGCTGCAGGACGAGGCGCTGGTGGCCCGCATCTGCACCGCGGTAGCGCACGCGGTGAAGGTGCCAGTGACGTTGAAAATACGCACCGGGTGGAATCGCGCTAACCGTAACGGCGTGGCGATCGCGCAGATCGCGGAAGACGCAGGCATCGCGGCGCTGGCCGTGCATGGCCGCACGCGCGAAGATTTGTATCAAGGCGAGGCCGAGTACGACACCATCCGCGCGATCAAGCAGGCGGTCGCGATCCCGGTCTCGGCCAATGGCGACATCGACTCGCCTGAAAAAGCAAAACAAGTGCTCGAACAGACCGGCTGCGACGCCGTGTTGATCGGTCGCGCGGCTCAAGGTCGCCCTTGGATCTTCCGCGAGATCGCACACTACCTCGCCACCGGAGAGCATCTACCAGAACCTTCGCCGCTGGCTGTTCGCGACATCCTGCTCGGCCATCTCGACACCCTGTACGCGTTCTACGGTGAGCCGCAGGGCATACGCATCGCGCGCAAACATCTCGGCTGGTATGCGAAGAACCGTCCCGAAAATGAAGCCTTCCGGCAGATCGTGGTGCGCGCCGAGACGGTGATGGAACAACGCCAGTTGACTATCGACTACTTCGACCGACTGCTTGATCATCTCGGTTCGCTGCAGAGTCATCCGCAATCACATTTCGCGATTCGAACGCCTGCAAGAACGACTGCTTGATGCGAGCCAAAGACACATCATCGACGCGCGGCCGGGGCAACTGCTCGGCCGGATGCACCGTCGTCCAGCGGCCGGCAACATTGCGCGCGATCACGAACGAAAAGAAATAATCTGGCGCCATACCCATGCGCAAATCGGTCAGCACGGCACTGGTCGCGCGCTGTTCGATCGTGACGAAGTTCTGAGTGAACCAACTCATGCGCTGCACGCTCGGTAAGCGCAGGAAGCGCTTGGCGAACTCGGGGTCCTGTGGATGGAACCGCAAGGTGATCGGCCGATCCGGATACAAGGCGCTGGCGAAACCCTCGAAATAGCCATCACGCTGCATCACCACGACGCGCCAGCCAAGAGAATTGAACGGCGTCGGCACGCTCAGCAACGGTGCCGTCTCCATCCCCAGACGCACCAGCATCGGCTGCAATGCTGCTTCGACGCGATGCTTCGCGATCCAACCCCAACCTAGGTAACTACTCGACAGCACTAACCCGAGTAGCACCGCGCGCTGTGCGCTTGCCCGCTCGCGCCAGCGCCATGCGCATATACAGCCGATCAGCAAGGGCATTGTGTACAGTGGATCGATGATGAACACGGTCGACCACATCACCGGCGGTGTCGCCATCGGCCAGAGCAACTGCGTGCCGTAGACGGTATGCGCATCGAGCAACGGATGCGTGATCAACGCGAGTTGGAATCCGCACAGCCAGCGCCAGCGGTCTGTGCCCTGCCATCGCCAACGCCGCTGTGCCACGCCCCACAGCAGCAATCCGAGCAAGGGCAACACGAGCAGCGAATGCGATGCGGTGCGATGCCAAGTCATGAACTTGATTGGATCGCTGACCGCGAGCAGCGGCAAAACGTCGAGATCCGGCAAGGTGCCAAGCACCGCTCCGATGACCAGCGCCTTGCGCCGATTCAGTGCCGGTGCAAGCACGGCAACGCAGGTAGCACCCAGCACGATTTGCGAGAGCGAGTCCATTGCCCTTACTCGCCCTCGACACCGGCAAGATCGAGCACATGCTCCGGTACTTTGGGCTCGCCCTCGTAGAACGTCTTGGGTTTTTGCAGCCAGGGAATTCCGGCGCCGCCACGCCGACGCAGTCGATCAAGCAGGGCCGGTAGCGCGTCCGCGTTCAGCGCATTGGCATGAAACGGCAGCACATCGGCCGGTGCATGGATCCACTCGCCGTTTTCGACCGGGACCAGCGCAATGCGATCGCCATGCTGCGCGAGGAATCCGTCCAGTCGCGGCGGCGCAGTTGCGCTGACCACACCTGCGCCCAGGAGCAGCAACGGCGGCACGGATTTATCCATCACGCATTCTCGTCGGTTGATGCCCAAGCATGTCATGCACCTGAATGAACGGCGATTCAGACTCGTCATCGATAACGGTTTACAGCGCCTGCGACACTGGTCAGACTGTGCCTCGAATTCTTCCGGTGGTCGAATTCCCAGTGCTCGTATCACTCCTTCGCCCTGCGATCGACGTTCGAGAGCCATCCATCACCGGACCAATGGCGCGCAAGCGCCCTGTCTCGTAGCGCGGTTTTGGGAACGCTCCGGGTTTTTCTTCTGGAGCAAATTCATGTCTTTTTCTTCGCTCGGGCTGACGCCCGCGGTATTGCGTGCGCTCGTCACTTTGGGCCACGACACCCCGACGCCGGTCCAACTACAGGCGATTCCGCTGGTACTCGCAGGCCATGACCTGCTTGCCGCTGCGCAAACCGGTACCGGCAAAACTGGCGGCTTCGCGCTGCCGGTGCTGACCAATCTTTTCCCCGAAGGCGCACCGCGCCATGCTGGCCGCACACCGCGCGTTCTGGTGCTGACACCGACCCGCGAACTCGCGGCACAGGTCCACGACAGCTTCAAACAGTACGGCGCGCATGTGCCACTGCGTTCGACCACGATCTTCGGCGGCGTCGGCATGCAGCCGCAAGTCGATGCCCTGCGCCGTGGCCTGGATATCGTTATTGCAACGCCTGGCCGCCTGATCGACCACATGGGCCAGCGCACCATCGATCTGCGCGACATCGAAGTGCTGATCCTCGACGAAGCTGACCGCATGCTCGACATGGGTTTCCTGCCGGCGCTCAAGCGCGTGTTGCAGGCGCTGCCGCACAAGCGTCAGACGCTGATGTTCTCAGCGACATTTTCGGACGAGATCAAGCAGCTCGCGGCACAGTTTCTCCGCGACCCGCGCGAAGTATCGGTGACGCCGCGCAACACCATCGCCGACACCATTCAACACATCGTGCATCCGGTCGACGCCAGCCGCAAACGCAGCCTGTTGATCGACGTGATGGCGCAAGACTCGCGTCGCCAAACACTGGTGTTCGCGCGTACCAAACACGGTGCCAACAAACTCGCCGAGTCGCTCGATGCCGCTGGCTTCAAGTCTGCCGCAATTCATGGCAACAAGAGTCAGGGCGCGCGCACCAAGGCGCTGGCCGACTTCAAGTCGGGCCGCATCACCGTGCTGGTTGCAACGGATATCGCGGCGCGAGGACTCGACATCCCGCAGTTGCCGGTGGTGATCAACTTCGACCTGCCAATGGTCGCCGAGGACTATGTGCACCGCATCGGCCGCACCGGCCGCGCTGGCGAAACTGGCCAGGCGATTTCGCTGGTCTCGCATGACGAATCCGGCCTGCTGCACGACATCCAGCGCAAGATCAAGCAGGAAATCGTGATTCAGCACTTTGAAGGCTACGTTCCCTCGGGCCCGCTGCGCATCGATGCCGGCGCGCCGCGTCCGATCATGGGTGGTCGCGGCGGTCAGCGTGGTGGTGGCGGTGGCGGTGGCGGCGGTCAGCGCAGCAGCGCCGGCAAGCCGGGCGCGCATCGTCCGCATCATGCCAAACCGGCCAGCACCGGTGCCAAGCCGGGCCAGCGTCGCAATCAAGACGCGAGCCGTGGTAATGCCGGTGGTGGCAGTCGTTCGGGTTGGACATCGCGCGCCTGAACTTGAAGTTTTTATCGGAGTGGCCCGTCGGCCGCTCCGACATCGCACTGATATGCTGACGCCATGCAACTGATCCGATTCAATGCGCGTCTGGCCGAGCGCTTCCGCGGCTTTCTACCGGTCGTCGTCGACGTCGAAACCGGCGGCTTCAACTCGGAGCGCGATGCACTGCTGGAAATCGCCGCGATTCCGATCGTGATGAATGCATCTGGCGAGGTCGTGCGCGGTGAAACAGTATCGACTCATGTCGTACCGTTTCCCGGCGCGAACATCGACCCGCGTGCACTCGAAATCACCGGCATCGACCCGACCCATCCGTTCCGTGCCGCACTGGACGAAAAACTCGCCCTCGAACACGTGTTCGCGCCACTGCGCAAAGTCATGAAGGCGACCGATTGCACGCGCGCCGTGCTGGTCGGCCACAACGCTCATTTCGACCTCGGTTTTGTCAATGCGGCGATCAAACGTACTGGGCACAAGCGTAGCCCGTTCCATCCATTTTCGTGCTTTGACACGGTGTCGTTAGCCGGCCTGGCACTCGGCCAAACCGTGCTCAGTCGCGCTGTGCAATGCGCCGGACTGCGCTGGAATGCCGATGAAGCCCACTCGGCGGTCTACGATGCCGAGAAGACCGCCGATCTGTTCTGTTTGATCGTGAACCGCTGGAAGCAGTTCGCCGACAGCGCGCCAGACGCCGCAGCGATGACTGCCGGCACAATCGACGCCGAAGCCGAGATCGCTGCCGCCACGCTCGAAGAGCCTTGAATCGAACTGACCGCGCGCCCATATCCGCGCTGAGGAGATCCGCCATGCCGATCTACGAATATGCGCCCGTCACCCTCGGCTGCTCTGACTGTGCACCGAGTTTTGAGGTTGTGCAGAAAATCTCGGAACCCGAACTGACGCACTGCGACACCTGCAAGCAGCCGATCCGCCGCATCATTTCAGCCAGCGCCGTCATCGTTGGCGGTACCCACCATCTGCGTGAAGGCCACTTCTCAAAACACGGGTTCACGCAGTACCGCAAAGTCGAGCAAGGCAAGTACGAAAAAACTGCTGGGCCAGGGCCGGATACGATTTCGGGAGATTGACTCCCCCGATCATTCAGACACTGCGGTCGCGTCATCGACTGAATTCAAGCCAGCCCGGCATAAACCGTCTGCACTTCGTCGTTATCGTCCAGCGCTTGCAGGAACGCTTCGACTTCCTCGCGTTCGGCGCCGTCTAGATTGACCGGACTCTTGGCGCGATAACCAATGTAGGCCTTCAATACGGTGTAGCCGAAGTTCGGCAGCGCACGCTGCACGGCATCGAGGTCAGTTGGCTCGGTAAAAAAAGTCACGTCGTCATCGACCAAGACATCCTGCGCGCCGGCTTCGATCGCCGCAGTTTCGGCGTCCGCCTTCGCGTCGTGGGCTTCGGCCTCGATCATGCCGAGGTGATCGAAGTCCCAGCTTACCGAGCCCGAACCACCGAGCTGTCCCTTGCGAAACAACACACGGATCGCCGAGGCGGCACGGTTGGCATTGTCGGTCAGGCATTCAACGATCACCGGCACGCGATGCGGCGCAAAACCTTCATAGGTCAGCTTTTCGTATTGCGCGCCACCATCGAGCAGACCCGCACCTTTCTTGATCGAACGCTCGACGGTGTCGCGCGGCATCGACATCTTGCGTGCCTGCTCGATCGCAAGGCGCAATCGCGAATTCGTCGCCGGATCAGCGCCACCCCTGGCCGCAACCGAAATCTCGCGCGCCAACTTGGTAAACATCATGCCCTTGGCGTTGGCATTCTCTTCCTTGCCCTTCGTTTTCCACTGCTTGCCCATTGGCGTCAACCCATGATTTCGGGCGCAAATTCTAATGCTACGGCAGGTCATTCCGGCACAAGCACCGCAGGAATATCGATCCCGCTTGATTTGGGCCAACCGCCCGCTCCAACTACGAAACCCATCGCCCTGTCCCAGCATCACTGGCATCGGCTGGGGAAATGCGTAGTGTGCGCGGCTAGTTTCCGGAGATTCGCGATGTTCAAACCTTCCTATATCCCGTTCGTCCTCGCCATGGCGTTGGCCGCAACACTCACCGCCTGCGGAGGTACGAAGGATGCGGAGACGACGACGGCCCCAGCCACACCAGCCAAGCTGAGCTATCCGGTAGCACGCACTGTCGAACAGAGCGACGATTACCATGGCACCAAGGTCGCCGATCCATACCGCTGGATGGAAAACCTCGACGATGCCGAGTTGCAGCCTTGGATTGCTGCCGAAAACAAGTTGGTCAGCGACTTCATCGCTGATGTGCCGAACCGCGACAAGATCAAGGCTCGGATGACCGAGTTGTGGGACTACGCGCGATTCGGTGTGCCAGAAGTGCATGGCGGCAAGTATTTTTATTCGCGCAATGACGGTCTTCAGAATCAGTCACCGATTTATGTGCAGGACACGCTGGACGGCGAACCGCGCCTGCTGATCGACCCAAACACGCTATCGGCGGATGGCACCATCGCGCTGAGCGAAACCGCGGTCAGCCCGGACGGCAAGCTGTATGCGTATTCGTTGTCGGATGGTGGTTCGGATTGGCGCACGATCAAGCTGCGCAATGTCGAATCCAGCACTGACCGGAGCGACGAAATCCGCTGGGCCAAGTTCACCAACATCGCCTGGACCAAGGACTCAAGCGGCATCTATTACAGCCGGTTCGACGCACCCGAGGGTGAAGACCCGCTCAAGGCGGTCAACAAAAACCAGAAACTGTATCTACACACGATCGGCACAGCGCAAGCCGAGGACGTGCTCGTCTACGAACGTCCGGATCAGCCCGACTGGGGCTTCGGCGCCGTAGTCAGCGATGACGGCGAATTCCTGATCATCAACGGTTCGCAAGGCACCGATGTGCGCAACCGCGTCTTCTACAAGGACTTGTCGAAGAAAGATGGCAAGGTCGTCGGTCTGATCGAGGAACTGGTCGGCTCATTCGAGTTCGTCGGCAATGATGGCAACGTGCTTTATTTCCTGACCGATGACGATGCCGAACGCAACCGTTTGATCGCGATCGATACCGCGTATCCGAAGAAGGACCAGTGGCGCACCCTGATCGCCGAGCGTGATGCCCTGCTGCAGCAGGTGTCGCTGGTGAATGGCCAGTTCGTCGCGAATTATCTGCGCGATGCGCGTTCAGAGGTAAAACTATTCGACGCGGCCGGTCAACCAAGGTCCGACATCGCGCTGCCTGGCCTCGGCACGGCGACTGGGTTTGATGGCGCGGTCGAAGACAAGGAAACCTTCTTTGCCTTCGGTAGCTGGGCGATGCCAGACACGATCTATCGCCTCGACCTGACGACTGGCACGACCAGCGTGTTCAAGGCACCCACGGTGAAATTCGACGTCGATACCTATGAGACCACGCAGGTGTTCTATCCGAGCAAGGACGGCACCAAGGTGCCGATGTTCATCACCGCGAAGAAAGGCTACGTGCGTGATGGCAACAACCCGACCATTCTTTATGGCTACGGTGGTTTCAATATCGCGGTCACGCCGAAATTCAGCCCGGCCATCATTGAATGGATGGAATTAGGCGGGGTCTATGCGGTGGCGAATCTGCGCGGTGGCGCGGAATATGGCCGTAGTTGG
This sequence comes from Rhodanobacteraceae bacterium, assembly GCA_016708465.1. Classification (GTDB taxonomy): domain Bacteria; phylum Pseudomonadota; class Gammaproteobacteria; order Xanthomonadales; family Ahniellaceae; genus JADKHK01. Next base: position 10,708 of record JADJFT010000004.1, on the reverse strand, counting down.
CACGAAGGCGGCATGAAGTTGCACAAGCAGAACGTGTTCGACGACTTCGCCGCCGGTGCCGAATACCTGATCGCCGAGAAGGTGACGCAGCCAGCCAGCTCTCGCGATCTCCGGGCGCAGCAATGGCGGCCTGCTGGTCGCTGCCACCCTTCTGCAACGTCCGGAACTGTTCGGCGCCGCCTTGCCTGCCGTTGGCGTGCTCGACATGCTGAGATTCCGCGAATTCACCATCGGCTGGGCTTGGGAATCGGACTACGGCTCGGTCCAGAATGCGGATGAATTTGCCGCCATCCACGCTTATTCACCGCTGCACAACATCAAAGTTGGCACCGCTTATCCGCCGTCGCTGGTGACCACCGCCGAGCGCGATGATCGTGTGTTCCCAGCGCATAGTTTCAAATTCGCGCGGCAATGCAGGCGGCGAATCCGGACGGCAACCCGGTGTTGATCCGCATCGAAACGCGCGCCGGCCATGGTGCTGGCAAACCGACCTCGAAGACCATCGAGGAATATGCCGACATTTACGCCTTCCTCGCGAAGACGTTGAAGGTCGACGTGAAGTAACGGCGCCTATGGATCGCGGCGGCAGCAATGCCGTCGCGATGCTGAAAGCTAATCAGTAGCGACAGCAGATCCTGGATCACTGTCGCCAGCGGACCCGCGGCGAAGGCCGGGTCGACGCGCAATCGATTCAGTGCCACCGGCAGTGCAAGCGCGACCACGGTTGCCACCGAGCAGGCGGCGAACAAAGACAGCGCGACAATCAGCGCCAGCAAATCTTCCTGCCAGATGATGCGAACAATGACGTAGGCCACCACCGCCGTTGCTGCACCAATGACGACTCCGGTGACGGTCTCGCGCGCAAGCATCTGGCGCACGCCGATCCCGAGCGACAATCCGCGCACAACCACGGTCTCGGTTTGTGTGCCGACGGCGTCTGCGAAATAGACAATGCCGGGCACGAACGCAGCAAGCAGCACCATTTGTCCCAACGTGTGCTCGAACCGACCGACGATTCCGGCCGCCAGCAGCGCACCAAGCAATCCGATGAGCAGCCACGGCAAGCGATGCCAAAGCCGCCACGGCAGCGCCTCGACGGTTGCATGGCGCGCTTGTTCTGCGCTTTTCAGAAACCCACCCAGCCGGGACAAATCTTCATCATGCTCGGCGAGCATGGTTTCCAGCAGCCGATGAGGTGGAATCAGACCAAGATAGTCGCCCCGGGGATCAACCACGATGAGTGCGGACTCGCGATGCTGAACTGCTTTCCAGGTCGCACGTTCACGGTCTATCCCAGGCGCAACTGTCGGTGGATCAGTGTCCATCAGCGTATCGATACGAACTCCGCCCTCGGCACTGACCACGTCCTCGATCTGCAACAGCCCGACCAGCCGCCGACCATCGCGCGCCACTACGGGAATGTCGGAAACACAGGTGTAGCGGCACAAAGCCAGCCGTCGCCGCACGCAGATAGGCGTCGACATCGACCTCGACCGTGCGTGGCCTTCGGTTCAGCAGATCCTGGATGCGCTAGTTCTCGCTGGCATGCACTTCCGCGACCGTACCGGTGGTGAGCACGTCACCCTGATCGAGCACGGTGATGCGGTCAGCGATGCGGAACGCCGATTCGAGTTCGTGTGTGACCACGACGATGGTCATGCGCAAGGCATCACGCAGGCGCAGGATCAACTCGTCGAGTTCGGCCGAAACTACTGGATCAAGCCCGGCGCTTGGTTCATCGAAGAACAACAGTTCCGGGTCCATCACGATCGCGCGCGCCAACGCGGCGCGCTTGATCATGCCGCCCGACAGTTGCGACGGCATCAGGTCGTGGAAGCCGCCAAGGTTGACGAACTCGAGTTTCAGACGCGACATGATGCGGACCGTGGTCTCATCGAGTTGGGTGTGTTCGCGCAATGGCAGCGCGACGTTATCGCCGACCGACATCGACGTGATCAGCGCACCGCCCTGAAAGGAGACGCCGAGCCGGCGCCGCACCGTAAGCAGTTCTTGCGCGCTGGCACGACCGACATCGACGCCGAGTATTTTCACCATGCCCGAAACCGGCCGCTGCAGGCCGATGATGTGCCGCAACAGCGTCGACTTGCCGGACCCCGAACCGCCCATGATCACGCGGATCTCGCCGCGCCGCACGCTGAAGTCGACGCCGTGCAGAATACGCCGGCGCCCGTAATAGGCTTCCAGCCCGACGACATCGATCAGTGGCGCGGCGGTATCGTTCATCGATTCAGGAAGAAACTGAACACCATGTCGGCGAGGACGATGGCAGTGATCGACAGGACCACGGCGCGCGTGGTCGCACGACCGACGCCTTCAGCGCCGCCGGTCACTGAAAAGCCGGTGGCGACACCAATCACGGTGATCAGCAACGCGAATACGATACTTTTCGACAACCCTTCATACACGTCGCGCGGTGTGAGTTGCGACAACGTTTGCGTGAGATAGGTCTGCACGCTCATGTCGAGCATCGGCGACGAGTACAAGGCGGCACCGAGTATCGCCGCGAAGTCGCTGAGGATGGTCAATATCGGCAACATCAACAGCATCGCGATCAATGCCGGTGCCACCAGATAGCGCACTGGATCGATGCCCATCACGCCGAGCGCATCCACTTCCTGCGATACCGACATCGAACCGATGCGTGCGGCGAATGCCGAACCAGAGCGTCCAGCGACAAGGATTCCGGTAATCAGCACGCCGAACTCACGCGTCACCGACTTCGCGACAGCCAGTACAACCTGCGACTGCGCACCGAATTCGCTCAGCGTTGCGATGAACTGAATCGCCAGCATCAGACCGACCGTAAACGACAGCAGCAGAACAATCGGGATGGCATCGGCCCCGACCTGGCGCATCTGTTCGACGATCGCAGTCATCCGCACCGGTTGCCCGTGACGTCGACCGGCAACGACAAACCGGAATGATTCGCCGAGCAGACCGGCGGCATAGCCGACGGCATCAACCGCCATCATGGTGCGACGCCCGAGTCGATTCAGCAGACGCAGCGCGGTGTCCATCATGCAGCGCGAGCAGCCGCGAGGTCGCTGAAGATCGGGAACACGCGGTCGAGGCGTGCCAGTTCCAGCACCGCACGCACCGACTCACTCGGTGCCAGCAAGGCAAAGCGGCCGCCCTTCGCCCGCGCATGTTGGAAGCCTTCGACCAGCGCTGCGATACCGGAGGAATCGATGTAACTGACACCATCGAGCTGCACCGCCAGCGACTTCGCCTTGGTGTAGGCGTCAAGCACCTGTTTGCGCACGTCTTGCGACCACGACAAATCCACTTCGCCCCAAACACGCAGCACTGACCAATCGCCGTCGCGGCTCAATTCACTGCCCTTTCCCATCATTTGTTCCTCACCTGCAGTCTACGCAGCATTGTCAGCACATTGCCGCAATGACGCTTCAGCGGCCGTTGCCGCCAATGATCCATGGTTTCATCGATGATATTGATGCCGAGCCCGCCGGGACGGCATTCGCTCAAATCGCGCGGTTTGAGGCATCCGGGATCGACGGCCGGTGCGTGGTCGCGCAGACGGAAGCGCAGCCGCTCGCGACGCCGTTCAATGCGTAACTCGATCCGGCCATCGTTGCAGTCGCGATAGGCGTGGCGAATGACATTCGCGCAGGCTTCGTCGATCGCGAGCACGATACGTGCGACATCGCGTGCATCCAACGTCAGCGTCAGCAAGGCGCGATGGACTGCGGCACGAACCTCAGCCAGTGATTCCGCGCGCGCTGCAAATTCCATACGCAACAGCGGCGGCGCGCTCATGCTGCGCCCTCGATCATCAGCAGCGTCGTGTCATCGCCGAGCTGACGCCGACGCAGTTCTCCGACGATGCGCCGCAACCGCGTTTCCGGTCGCCATTGCGCATGCCGCGACACCAGATCAACGACACCATCGACGCCAAGAAACTGACGCTGCGCATCGCGCGCATCGGTCACGCCATCCGAAAATAGATAGAGACTGCGGCCGTCGAGCTGCGCCTGCTGCAACGGGAAATCCATGCCCGGCACGATGCCGAGCGGTGGGCCTTCGGCGCGAAAACAACTCGCTGTTGCCGCGACCGTGCACGAGCACCGGCGGGAAGCCGGCATTCGCCCAAATCGCCATATGCGTCCGCGGGTCGTAGCCGACCGCGGCGCAGACAAAGGTGCCGCCGGCGACGGTCTCGCACAAATCATCGTTCGCGCGCGCCAGCCAGACCGATGGCGACAAGCCTTCCTTGCCGGCGAAGCGCAACAAGCTTGCGCAACGCACCATCAGGAATGCAGCGTCCAGACCTTTGCCAGCGACATCGCCGACGGCAAATCCGATCCGGCCATCGGGCAGGTCAAAGAAGTCGTAGAAGTCGCCGGAAATCTCGCGCGCAGGACGATTGATCGCCAGCACCGGGAAGCCGCCGCGGCGACGCTTCGGCAACAACGAGCGCTGCATGCGTCGCGCCAACTGAAGTTCGCGGCGAATACGGTCGTGCTCGATCAGGCTGCGGGTCAGCGCGGCATTGCTGGCAGCAAGCGCCGCCGGTGCCGCGAGCGCACGCAACAGGTCGCGATCAGACTCGTCGAACGGCTCACCGTCACGCTTGTTGATCACCTGCAACACGCCGATCGGTCCCTGTGCGGTCATCAGCGGCGCGCCGATCATCGACTGCGTGCGCACCCCGGTGATGCGATCGATCGCGCCGGTGAAGTCTGGATCGGATGCTGCGTCGCGCACGATCTGGCATTGCCCGGTAGTGAACGCACGACCAACAATGCCGCGATCGGCGGGAATACGCAGGGCATGGATATCGACCGGGCCGGCGCAGGCACGGCAGACCAGTTCGTTGCTGGCGGTATCAATCAGGAACACCGCGCCACCCTGCGCATCCAGCACCGACGATATGCGACAAGGCGAGATTCAGTGCGGCATCGAGGTCAGCGACGATGCCAGTGCTTGGGCCAAATCGGCGACCAGCGCCAGCGCCATGTTGCCACTGCGCCGATCCAAGCTGCGTTCAATGAACGGCAGCGCGTTCATGCATCAAGGCGCCGCCGGTCGCTCACGGCGTTTGCGCATACCCCATAGCGTTAGCAGGGGGCCATGCGCGACATACACCACCGCGATGCCAAGCAGCACGCGCGGCGGGTCAACCACCAGCAGTACGATGATGCCGAGCGGCCGCCCAACCGACTTTGCCCATCACCGGGCCATAGCCCTTCAAGGTCACGAGGACCAGGCGTACATCACCATCGCCGGCGCCACGCCGAAGCTGACGAGGTCGGCCAAGGAGTCGTACTGAACGCCGAAATCGCTCTGGGTATTGGTCATGCGCGCGACACGGCCATCGACGCCATCCAGCAATCCGGCGACGAAGACCGCGATCGCCGCCTCGGTGAAGCGCCCGTTGAAGGCCGAGATGATCGCGAAGAAACCGCACATCATGCCCGCTGTCGTGAACAGGTTCGGTAGCAAATAGATGCCGGGGTGACGTGCAGGGGCAACCGGAGTTTCGTTCATGACGAGAGTCTAGCGAAGCCGGCCCGGGTTCGGGTTACACTGCCGCCATTGCCGGAGGAAAGGTCGATGAAAGCGCATCTCGCAATCTGCTTGATCGTCACGCTGCTGTCTGCATTCCCGGCGAATGCCGAGAAATACTACAAGTGGCAGGACGAAAGCGGCGCGTGGCACTACAGCAGCAAGCCGCCCAAGGAACAGCAAGCCGAGGCGCTCACAGTCCGCGCCAAGGCACCGTCGCAGAGCGACGATGAAATAGCCGCGCAGGCACGCAAGGACAAGGCCCGCAACGGTGTGCCGGTGGCCACCGCAGAGCAATGCGAGAAGTTGCGCGCGAACCTCAAGGTGCTCGATTCCGCTATTTCCGTGCGCATCGACCGTGACGGCAGCGGCGAGTCCAAGGAAATGACGATGGAAGAGCAACGCGCCGAAGCCGAGCGCACGCGCGACCAGATCGAGCGATTCTGCGACTAAGTCGTGGCACTCGGTGCTCGGTCATGTCGCCGGGGCAATCCTGATCATCGCCGTAGTGACGGCCGGGTACCTCTGGCTGCAGCGCCCGTCTCGGGCCCATCCGGCGCGTGCGACTGATGCAATACGTGAGGTTCGCGGCGCCGGCGCGCAGGATGCAGCGCCGCCATTGTTCAAATGGCAGGACGCGGCCGGAACTTGGCACTACACCGACCAAGCACCGACCGACCGGCCGTACCAAGTCATCGTCGGCACCGCCAACGTGAGTTCAGTGCCGAGCGTGGTACCGGACAGCGGTATCGTCGCACCCGCCGGTGCACCGCCCGCACAATAGCCGCCACCCCGGTAACCGTCGGCACTGTATTCGCTAGACTACGCGGCTCTGCCTCCAATCGAGCCTGCCCGATGCGCCTGTCGCAGTTCCATCTCAGCACGACCAAAGAATCCCCCGCCGATGCCGACATCGTCAGCCAGAAACTGATGTTGCGTGCCGGCATGATCCGCAAACTGGCCGCCGGCCTATACACGTGGACGCCACTCGGCCTGCGCGTGCTGCGCAAGGTCGAACACGTGGTGCGCGAGGAGATGAACGCCGCCGGTGCGCTGGAGCTGCTGATGCCGTCAATTCAGCCGCGCGAGCTATGGGAAGAAACCGGGCGCTGGGCCAAGTTCGGTGGCCAATTGCTGAAGATCAAGGATCGCAAGGAAGCCGACTTCTGCTACGGCCCGACGCATGAGGAAGTCATCACCGACTTCGCACGCAATGAATTGCGCAGCTACAAGCAACTGCCGATCAATTTTTACCAAATCCAGACCAAATTCCGCGATGAAATTCGCCCGCGTTTCGGCGTGATGCGCGCCCGCGAATTCCTGATGAAAGATGCGTACTCGTTCCACATGACGCCGGAATGCATGGCGCGCGAATACGAGAACATGTACGCGACGTATGCGCGCATCTTCACCCGACTGGGTTTGAAGTTTCGCGCCGTAAACGCGGATACTGGCGCAATCGGCGGCAGCGCTTCGCATGAATTCCACGTGCTCGCCGATTCCGGCGAAGACGCGATCGCATTCTCGACCGACTCCGACTACGCCGCGAACATCGAGATGGCGGAAGCACTGGCTCCCGCCACGCCGCGCGCAGCAGCAGGCGCCGCGATGCACAAGATCGACACGCCGACACAGAAGACCTGCGAGGACGTGGCCGCAATGATGGGCATCGCGCTGACGCGAACAGTCAAATCGGTGGCGATCATGACCGTGGACAATACGTTCGTGCTGGCGCTGGTGCGCGGCGACCATATCGTCAATGAGGTCAAGCTCAGCAAACTCGCCGGCATGGCCGAATACCGCCTCGCGACCGAAGCCGAAATCGTCGACCACCTTGGATCGGAACCTGGTTTCCTCGGCCCGGTCGCCGCACGCAAGGTGGTCCGCGTCATCGCCGATCGCAGCGTCGCCGCGATGTCCGACTTCGTGGTCGGTGCGAACGAAAAGGGCTTCCATCTTGCCGACGTAAACTGGGGTCGCGACCTACCGGAACCCGAGGTCGCCGATCTCCGCAATGTCGTCGAGGGTGACCCGTCGCCGGACGGGCTCGGCGAAATCCGCATTGCCCGCGGCATCGAGGTCGGCCACGTGTTCCAACTCGGCCAGAAATATGCTGAAGCGATGGGTGCAACCGTCGCTGACGAACAACAGAAGGCGCGCGTCTGCTACATGGGCTGCTACGGCATCGGTGTGAGTCGTATCGTCGCCGCCGCGATCGAGCAGAACTTCGACGACAACGGCGTGATCTGGCCGGAACCGATCGCGCCTTGGCGCGTCGCAGTCTGCGTGATTAACCCGAAAAACGATGCCAAGGTCGCGGAAGCTGCAAACGCGCTATACGCCGAACTCAACAGCGCAGGCATCGAAACCCTATTGGACGATCGCGGACTACGCCCAGGCGCGATGTTCGCCGACATCGAACTGATCGGGATTCCGCATCGCGTGGTCGTCAGTGAACGCGGTCTGGCGGCGGGCACCTACGAATATCGTTCACGTCGCGCGTCCGAAGCGGAACAACTTGATCACAGTGCATTGCTGGCGAAACTGGGCTGATCGCGAACGCTACTTGTCCTTCTTGCCGAACAGGCTGCCGATTTTCTGAAACAGGCCGCTCGGTGAATCCGACGGCTTGCCGCCAACCGGCGGAATCGGCTGCGTGACCGCTTTCTGCTGCCCAGTAGTGGGCTTCGGGAACTCGCCGGTAATGGCCTTGAAGCTGCCGGTGATGCGGCTTCCCTGCTGCGCCTTCTTCAACCGATCTTCTTCCGCCTTCTGTGCATCCGCGATCTTCTGTTCCCATTCGCGCCGGCTCTGCTCTTGTTGCAACTTCGAGCGCCAGGCTTCACGGTTTTCATCCGAGATCGACTCACGCAGGATGTAATTCTGTTGTAACGCGATGTATTTGCCGATCGTATCGAACACCTCGTCATTCAATTCCGAGATGCGCAACGTCTGCTTGCGCGTGCCGAAAGAGTCGAAGTTGGTGAACTCCATCTTCAGCAGATCCGACTGCATTTCGGCGACAAAAGTCGCTGTCATCGGCACTTTGCCCCACGCCCGAAAGTAGGCCTTGGTCAAATCCCCTTTCTCGTTCTTCTCGGCCCGCTCCATCGCTTCAAACCCGTAGCGACGGAACAACTCGATCATCGACGCAATGCGACTGTTGCCTTCGACCATGATCGAAGGCGACTGCGAAGCATCGACGATGCCCGTGCAGGTGACGGTATAGGTGCGGCCGTACATCGGCACTTGCGCCTGCACATTCATGTCGTTGTCGCAGCGCGTAACGACTTCGCCATATCCGGAAATCTGATAGTGGCCATGGCGCGGCGCCTTCAAGAAATTCAAGGACTTGGTCAAGCGCGTCAGGTAGTCGTAGAGGTTCTCCATCGTCGGCAACGTGGTGCCCTTGAAGAACTCGCGCTTCGCCTTCAGCACCTCTTCCTTGCTGTCGCGTTCCAGTTGTGCCTGCTGTTCAAGGTCGTCGAGTAGGCCCATGGCGATTCCGATTCCTGATCTGGAATGCTGCCTTTGAGGCACATTGTACGCGCGGTCAAGCTTTCGCCAAAAGCCCAGCGGCAGCCCGGCGTGTGGATGCTGAGAATCGGTCGGTGAATCTTGGTCACGGCAACAGCCATTCACACGAACGTGACCCACATCACACTTGCGATTTTGCTGATTTTCGCCATGATTACTGCCTTCACCCGGGGATTACCATGGCTATCGATCTAAAAAAACTCTCGCAATCGCAATTGAATGACCTGATCGTTCGCGCCGAACGACGCAAGGAAGAAATCGCCGTCGAAGGCGTTCAGAAAGTACGCGACCGCATTCTCAAACTGTTGGCGGACGAAGGATTCGACCCTTCGAAGATGTTTTCGGAAGGAAACGCGGGCGCGGCAAAGCCAAGGGCAGCAAGGTCAAACCCAAGTACCGTAATCCGGCTGATCCATCACAAACTTGGGCTGGACGCGGCAAGCGCCCACGCTGGTTCACCGAGGCGTTGGCGGCCGGCAAGAAAGAAAAGGACCTGCTGATCGGCTGATACTGCAGCCGATTCCCAGAGCGATTGGAACACGATTGTTGAACAGGGTAGGCGACCGGCCCTGTTCGTTTTGGCAACTGTAATCAATCGATCGGCGCGGCGGCATCCTGCAGATTGCCGGAACAGCAAGCCCGCGACCAGCGCAATCAGAATTGCGAGCAGGAAACGCAGATTGAGACTCAGATAAACATCCCGCTCAAACGCGAAGAACAGACTGCGAAACCCACCGAACCCGACCTTCAGTAAAGGATACTGGCACGTACCGGCGCCCTTTGACGTCCAACGGCTCGCCTAGATATTATTTATTCTGCTGACCACTAACCTCGCCGATGAAAACGCTAAACCTGGCCCACAGTTTCAGATCGAGCCATAACGGGTCGCCAAATATCCCAACCACGCCGACGCCAGGACTAATGAGATAATCTCGACGTGCCCGGCGTCGCCACTGCGAACCAGCGTCGCCGCCAGTAACGTGACCGCATCCTGCCCGCACGCGGTACCGGAAATGCCACCCGGCAGCGTGATCCAGCTAGTGGCCTGGCAAAACCCGCACACTGGCGACCGTTCGCGACAACTTCAACAGTAATGGCTAAGCAGTGCCCATCAGCCGCATTCGTGCCGGCGACCAGATGCTGGTGGACAACCCGAAACGGAGACCGTCAAGTAGTCCCTGCACCGGCACGATCAGCGACGCAAATCACTTACCGAGCGCATGTTCAGTGGCACGTGATACTGGACGCGATGAACGACGCGGCAAGTATCGCGATGCAAACGTAGCCATGGCCTCGAACGACGGCGTAAAATTGGGCTGTCGTTCGGCGACGAGCGCGCTGAAGCAGCCAACAACCTGATCGTCGCTGCTGCAATCACATCCACCCAGGTGGCATGGATCAAGGCGGCGACGGTACCGCCAGCAATTCCGAAACTCAGCACCTGCAGCCACACTGCGCGTACCGACAAACTCGAGCGCACGGCACGCAGTTCGGCCAGACCACGATCGATATTCAGCTCGCCGCGTACCACGCGTTCGGCGATGGCATCGACTTCACACAAACGACGAAGATTCACATCGCCCGGATTCACGCGCAGCACCATCGTCCGATGCGGGTAACGCGT
>JADJFT010000003.1 GCA_016708465.1 Rhodanobacteraceae bacterium | reverse complement strand
GGCTTCGGCCAACGGCGGCAACCCGTACTCGACGGCCGTCGAGTTCGAGATTGCGGTGGCGGCCGGTGCGGATCTGCAGATCAGCAAGTCCGATCAACCGACGATTGTGCAGCCGAATCAGGCCTTGCTCTACGACATCTACGTGGCGAATGCCGGACCGAGTCCGGTGACCGGCGCGCGCGTGCAAGACTCGCCCCCGGCGACGCTCGCCGACGTCAGTTGGTCGTGTACCCCGATCCTGTTGGCAAGCTGCAGCAATTTGGCCGGGACCAACGCCATCGACGAACTCGTCAACCTCCAGGTTGGTGGCGTATTGCGCTACTCGATGAGTGCACGCGTCAACACGACCCCTGGCACGATTATCGATAACACCGCAGTCGTCACTGCACCGACCGGGGTTGCTGAACTTGACATCACGAACAATACCGATACCGATAGCAATATCTTGTTGCTGGACGGTATTTTCGTCGACGGATTCGAAATCGGTCCAAACCCGATCACCGTACCGTTCACCCTGCCCCCGAATTGAGACCGCTAGCTCACCCCTATTCAAAACTGCGGACGGAACCCGTTCGTGGTTTTGGTACCTCCAGCGACTGGGTTCTTCATCCCCGTCGCTGCGTGCGCTCATCGTCGTTCCTGATTAGCGCCGAATCTCAGTACCGACTCGCATGATCTGCGACTTCGCTGTTGGATGCTGGTGCTCCGAACGAGAGGAGCGCGATGATCAGCCTGATCCAGTTCCAGCGGGGCCTTTCGATGGCCGAGTTTCTTGAACGGTATGGCAGCGAGGCCAGATGTCCCCGCGCACGGTATCGGGCGCGATGGCCAATGGGATTTCGCTGTCCGGCCTGCGGTGACCGCCGTCGTTCCAGCTTCCGGCGTGATGCCCAGACGCTCTATCAATGTCGCGCCTGCCAGCACCAGGCGACGCTGATCAGCGGCACGTTGCTGCAGGACACGAAGTTGCCGCTGACTACCGGGTTCCTCGCGATCCATCTGTTGACCTCGACCAAAACCAACCTCGCGGCACTCGAACTCAAGTGCCACCTCGGCGTGTCCTATCGCACTGCCTGGCGCCTCAAGCACAAGATCATGCAGGCCATGGCAGCGTGAGAAGAACCGAGGAAACTTGCGGGCTTCGTGCAGATCGACGATGCCTATCTCGGCGGCAAGCGCAACGGCGGCAAGCCCAGGCGCGACTCCGAAAACAAGCTGGCCTTCCTGATCGCGGTCGAGACCGATGCCGAGCTCGAACACCCCGCCTGCGTCGTCATCGAACCGGTCAGGACCTTTGACAACACTGCGCTGACCGACTGGGCCGAGCGGCGTCTGGCGCCAGACGCCGAGGCCTACACCGGTCATGCCCACACCGTCCTCGAAACCGGCGGCGGCCGCGCCGCGACCGAGATTCCGCGCGCAGGTTGGGTCAATGCCGTGCTCGCCAACGTCAAGCGCGCCATCAGTGGCGTCTACCACGCGATTCGACAAGCCAAGTACGCACGCCGCTGCCTCGCCGACGCCACCTTCCGTTTCAACCGCCGATTTCGCCTCGCCGAAATGACGCCACGACATGCGCACGCCATCATGGCCTGCAAGCCTTGTCCCGAACCGTCCTTGCATTTGACGTGCGACTATTCTCACTGAGATTCGGCGCTAATCAGGTTGGTTTCTTGGTCACAGTGGCGCCGTAAATCGCCAAAAAGAAGTTAAATCTGCGTTAAGTGAAAACGCAATATTTCCCAATTGCTTCAAGGGTTTGACACGTGAAACGAGTCGCGGATACCGTAGCTGCCGATTCGTCTGCGGTGCATTCCATGGCCTGGTTTCCGGTACGTCTATTCAAACACGCCGCACCGCACCGCCAGGCTCTGCGTCGCCATGCGCAGCGCCGCCATGCTCATTTCTACAATCTGCATTCCGACTGGACCCTGTTCCAGACTTGGTCGTTGCCGGATCTTGACTGGCGCCGCAAGCCGTGGGTGGTAGCACTTGCAACCACGCTTGTCGCGTTGTTCGGCATGCTCGTGCTGCCTTCGTTTGCGTCAATTTTCCGCGACAGCGCCCTCGACGAGGCAAGCGCGGTGTCGCTCACCCTGCCTGCCGCACCCATCGAGACCTTCGCGCTCGGACGCGGCGATCACCGTGTCGCCCTGATCGATGGCGTCTACGCGCCGCTGTCGGAGGCCGCGCAATGGACGTCGGTGACGATCGAACGCGGCCAGACTTTGGGCGAGATCTTCGCGAACATCGGCATCTCATCTCGGCAACTGGCACGCTTGGTCGCGGCCGCACCGAGCGCCGATAGTTTCACGCGCCTGCGCCCCGGTGACCGTATCGGCATCCGACGCAACGACGCCGGCACGCTGACCGCCCTGCAACTGAATGTCGACAGCGACACCCGACGTATCGTCGAAATCAATGGCAATCAGGTGACCGAGCGCAGCATCGAGCGACCGCTGGAAAAGCGGATGCGCGTGGCTAGTGGTCAGATCGTCGGTTCCCTATTTGGCGCCGGCGAAGAAGCCGGACTCGACGACGGCACCATCATCAAGTTGGCGAAAGTATTTGGCTACGACATCGACTTCGCCCAGGATCTGCGTCGCGGCGACCAGTTCTCAGTCGTATTTGAAGAGCTGTACCGCGATGGCGAAGTGGTTCCGGGCGGCGACATCATTGCTGCGACCTTCATGAATCGTGGCCGCCGTTACGACGCGCTGCGTTACCAGAAGGCCGACGGCAGCATCGAGTATTACGACCAGGCCGGTCGGCCACTGCGCAAAGCCTTCATCCGCACGCCGGTGGAATTTTCGCGCATCAGTTCACGTTTCAGTTCCGCTCGTCGCCATCCGATCCTCGGCACGGTGCGCGCGCACAAGGGCGTCGACTACGCCGCCCCGTCGGGCACGACAATCATGGCCGCGTCCGATGGTCGCATCACTTTTGCGGGCTGGAAGACCGGCTACGGCCGTGTCGTCATCATCGACCATGGCCGCGGCCATTCGACGCTGTACGCGCACATGTCGGGCTTTGGCAAGGCCGCCAAAGTCGGCGTGCGCGTGCGCCAAGGCGACAACATCGGTTATGTCGGCATGACCGGCCTCGCGACCGCGCCACACCTGCATTACGAATTTCGCATCAATGGCGTACACCGCGATCCGCTCAAGGTGACGCTACCACCGCCAGAGCCGCTGCCGAGCGCACTGATGGCACAGTTCCGCGCCGCCACCACGCCCTATATTCGGCAACTCGCACAGGTCGAGCAGCGCAGCACGACCGTCGCGCAGCGTTGATGTTCGCGCCGATTTACCTTGGGCTGATTTCCGGTACCAGCGCTGACGCGATCGATGCTGCGCTGGTCACGTTTGAGGGTGACCGCCCGCATACGGTCGCCACGTCCGCGACGCCTTATGCAGCGGACACGCGTCAGCGCATTCTCGATCTTGCGCTGGACCGAGAAGTCGCGAACTTCGATCGCAGTGGCGCGTTGGATGTCGAGATCGGTCACGCGTTTGCGGACGCGGCCGAGGCGCTGATTGCCGGAAGCGGCGTCGATCGCCAGCACATCCGCGCGCTCGGCTCGCACGGCCAGACCTTGTGGCATCGACCGTATGCCCGCCATCCATTCACCATTCAACTCGGTGATCCGAACGTGCTCGCGGAACGCCTGCGCATCACCACCGTCGCCGATTTTCGCCGTCGCGACCTCGCCGCTGGCGGCCAGGGCGCACCGCTGGCACCGGCGTTTCATGCGGCCTGTCTGTCAGCACCGGATGAAGTGCGCGCAGTGTTGAATCTCGGCGGCATCGCAAATCTGACCTTGCTGACGCCGGATGCGCCGGTGCGCGGTTTCGATACCGGACCTGCGAGCGGGCTGATGGATGCCTGGTGCCAAGAACACACGGGGGCCGCCTTCGACGGCAACGGTGAACTCGCCACTCGCGGCCAAATCGACAAGGCCTTGTTGGCACGCTGGATGGCCGACCCATACTTCAGTCGAGCAGCACCAAAAAGCACTGGTCGCGAAACCTTCCAGTTGCAGTGGCTACGAATGCAGTTGCAGGGCGACGAGTCGATTGCGGACGTGCAGGCCACCTTGCTGGCCCTGACGGTGCAGACGGTGGTCGAAGCGCTGCGCCGCGAATGCCCGCAGACGGCACGCGTGATCGGATGCGGTGGCGGCGTGCACAATGGACGACTGATGGCCATGCTGCGCGAAGCATTGGCACCGGTCCATCTCGACACCACCGCATCACACGGCATTGATCCGGACTACGTCGAGGCGATCGCCTTTGCCTGGCTGGCACGCGAAACACTCGAAGGACGCCCCGGCAATCGTCCCGAAGTCACCGGCGCGCGCGGGCCGCGCGTACTCGGTGCGATCTGGCCCGCCTGATCCTCAGGGCAGTTTCTCGATTGCAGCGATCGCAGCAAGGAGTGCCTCGCTTTCGTCCCGGCCCCAAGCGCCGGCAAAGCGCGCGATATCCTGTTTCGGATTCGCCACGAGCAACGTCTCGGCATCGAGCTTCAGCGACTGGCGCAACAGCTTCAGCAACACGTCGTTGATCGGCATGTTGTTGAGCCGCGCAATCTCCATGATGCGCTCGGCTACGTCGTTGTCGATGCCGCGGATGACGATGTCTGGCACTGCGAAACCCTGATCCTGTCGCCATGCTAGCCCGTGCCTTTCTGGCACTGCAACCGAATGAGTCGCACGTGATCGACTGGCTCGGCTAGCATCGGCGGATGAGCAACCCCAGTTCCGTGATGCCGGCCGCCGGCTCGCTCCATGCTTATCTTGAAAAGGCGCCACTCGGCGCCCTGCTGTTCGGCATTTCCTCGGGGTTTCCGTACGCCATGATCGGCGCAACGCTAACCACGAGGCTGGCGCAGGACGGCATCGACAAAAAAAGCGTCACCGCGTTCTCGCTGGCATTTCTGGTCTACAACTTCAAGTTTCTATGGGCGCCACTGATCGATCGCGCACCACTGCCGTTGCTCGCTCGCTTCGGCCAACGCCGTTCCTGGCTATGGGTATCCGCCGTAGCGGTCGCCGCAGCGGTATTTGCACTCGGTGCGGTCGATCCAGCCAGCAGCCTGACTGCGGTCGCAATCGCTGCGGTGTTGGTCGGTGTCGCTGGCGCAACATTCGATATCGTGATCGACGCCTACCGCATTGAGACGTTGGCGCCGTATCAACTCGGCACCGGCTCGGGCATGTCGCAATACGGCTGGCGTATCGGCTCGACCGCTGCCGCGAGCCTGGCGTTGATCGTCGCCGGGAAAGCAGGCTGGAGCGCAGCGTATGCCCTGTGCGCGATGTTTGCGTTGCCGGCGGTGATCGCCTCGTTGTGGCTAGGCGAACCGGTGCGCCATGTCGTGCGGAGTGGCGCCGGCTCGATGGCCGCCGCAGTGGACGCCGTCGTCGCGCCGCTGTCGGAATTTCTGCGCCGTCCCGGTGCGCTGCTGGTGCTGCTGTTCGTGCTGCTGCACAAGATTGGTGACACGCTGGCGAATCTGACGTTGCGCTTGCTGCTGAACGACCTTGGGTTCAACAATGACGAAATCGCAACCTATGATGTCGGCGTTGGCTTCTTCGCGCTCATGCTGGGCATCTTCGTCGGCGGCGTGCTGTATGCGCGCCTCGGAATGAAGCGTGCGGTGCTGATCAGCTTGGTCCTGATGGCAGTATCCAACCTCTCGTTCGCATGGCTGGCGCATGTCGGTCACAGCAACGGCCTGCTCGCATTCACCCTCGGCTTCGAGAACTTCGCCAGCGGCATCGGTGGCGTCGCGGTCGTGGCCTATCTTTCGGCGCTGTGCAATCTGGCGTTTACGGCGACGCAGTTCGCGTTGTTGTCGGCCACCGCATCGATTGCCGGACGCCTGCTGACCGGCACCACCGCAGGCGCGTTGATCGAATCCTTTGGCTACGTCGAGTTCTACCTGTTCAGCACTGTCGCCGCGCTACCCGGCATCCTGCTGTTTGTCTGGATGATGCGTTCCGGCCTGGTCGACCGCACGCTCGAATCGCACGCCGCCACGAGTCAATCGGCGTAGTCGACAACGACCGGCGCGTGGTCCGAAAACTTGGGCTCGGCATGGATCGCACAGCCGTTTAGGCGATCACGCAAGCTGGCGGTGAGCAGCTGATAATCGATGCGCCAGCCGACGTTCTTGGCGCGTGCTGCACCGCGTTGCGACCACCACGAGTAATCCTCGCCCTCCGGTCTCAAGTGTCGATAAGCATCGACCCAGCCATGCTCACACAATCCATTGAGCCAAGCGCGCTCTTCGGGCAGACAGCCGGAGTTTTTCTGATTCGATGTCCAGTTTTTTATGTCGAGTCGCGAGCGCACGATGTTCCAGTCGCCACACAACACATAGTCGCTACCACTGGCTAACCACTGCGCGAAGATCGGTGCGATCCAGTCCATCACCTTGAACTTGAACTGCTGGCGTTCGTCGCCGGACGAACCGGATGGCAGATACATCGAAACCACGCTGAGATTGCCGTAACGCGCTTCGATGTAACGGCCCTCCTCATCGAAAGCCTCCCAGCCGAGCCCAGTACGGACTTCGTCGGGCGCACGCCGAGAATAGATCGCGACGCCGCTGTAGCCTTTTTTGGTCGACGCATCGCGGAAATGTCGCTGGTAGCCGGTCGGGGCAAAAACGGCGTCGCCGAGTTGATCGACCTGCGCCTTGGTTTCCTGCAGGCAAAGCACATCGGCCTGTTGCGCCGCGAACCAATCAAAGAAACCTTTGGTCGCCGCCGAGCGAATGCCGTTGGCGTTGAAGCTGATGATCCGCATGCGCCTACATCTGTCTCAATCCGGCCAGCACCATAGCCGAAGCGGTGCAGCCTGCCGAGTGCGCTCATCGCTAGACTGCGCACCTCGTCCTCTGGAGCCGGTCATGCTCGAACATCAACGCGAATTCCTGCAGTTGGCGCTGCGCTACCAAGTGTTGCGCTTCGGCGAGTTCACCTTGAAATCGGGACGTATCAGTCCGTATTTCTTCAACGCCGGGCTGTTCAACGATGGTGCCGCACTGGCCGCGCTTGGCCGCGCCTACGCGACCACGCTCACCGCAAGCGGCCTCAGCTTCGACATGCTGTTCGGCCCCGCCTACAAGGGCATCGCGCTGGCGACCACGGTTGCAGTTGCGCTCGCCGACCAGCACGGCCGCAACGTGCCGCTGGCTTTCAATCGCAAGGAAGCAAAGACGCATGGCGAGGGTGGCGCGATGATCGGTGCACCGCTCGCGGGACGCGTGCTGATTATCGACGACGTAATCACCGCCGGTACCGCCGTGCGTGAGGCAATTTCCTTGATTCGTGGCCAAGGTGCCGAGCCTGCCGGTGTATTGATCGCACTGGATCGCCAAGAACGCGGTCAGGGCGAACGTTCTGCGGTCGAGGAAGTACGCGCTGAATTCGGGTTGCCCGTAATCGCCATCGCCGGGCTCGACGAACTGCTGCAACTGACCGCCGAGGATTTCGAGCTGATTCAGCACCGCGCCGGACTTTTGGACTATCGTAACCGCCATGGCATTGCGGCCTGAAGCCGCGCTCGGAGTCGATCATGCGTGTCTTACGTTGGGTGTCAGTGCTGGTTCTCGGTCTGTCGATGGCTGCGCCAGTAGCTGCGGGCAAGCTTTACAAGTGGGTGGACGAGAAAGGCAATGTCCATTTCAGCGACAAGGTGCCGCCCGAAGCAGCGAAGCTTGCACATGAGGAAATGAACCAGTCAGGCATCACCGTAAAGGAAGTGGCGCGCGCGAAGACGCAGGAAGAAATTGCCGCCGAAGCCGCTCAGAAGCTCAAGGATGAGGAAGCCAGCAAGATCGCTGAAGCGCAGGCTCAAGAAGACCGCGCACTGATGCTGTCTTACACCAATGTGGAAGACTTGATCCGGGCGCGCGACCAAGAGCTCGGTGTAATCGACTCGAACATGGCGACTGCCAAACTGACTATGGCCAGTCAGGAAAAGAGCTTGTCCGACCTACTCGCCCACGCCGCCGACTATGAGCGCAACAAGAAGGCCGTGCCGCAAGCAGTCAACGACTCGGTCGCGAATGTCCGTGCGCAGATTGAGTTGCAGCAGAAGTCGCTGGTGGATCGCAAAGCGTCCAAGGAAACGGTGCGCAAAGAGTACGACACCAAGCTGGCGCGTTGGCACGAACTTGCGTCGAAGAACGCAACCACGATCAAGCCGTGATTCGGAGGGCGTGCAGCCACCTTGAGTCGGGCGTTCGCGCCTCCATTCATACGCGATGTGGCATGTCGTACTGTTCAATCCAGAGATTCCGCCGAATACTGGCAATATCATCCGACTATGCGCGAATTCTGGCGCGTGGCTGCACTTGATCCAGCCACTTGGCTTTGATCTGGACCATGCCAAACTGCGGCGCGCGGGACTCGACTACCATGAATTCGCGCGGGTTCAGGTGCATGACGATTTCGCGACATTCCTGCGCGACGTCGCTCCGGCGCGACTGTTTGCATTCTCGACCCGCGGCTCGCGCTGCTATGCGGACGTCGACTTCGCGGCAGGTGATGCCTTCGTGTTCGGCTGCGAAACGCGTGGCTTGCCGGACGCCATGATCGATACGCTTCCAGAAAGTGCCCGGCTGCACCTGCCGATGCAGCCTGGCAACCGTAGCTTGAACCTATCGAATGCCGTCGCGGTTGTGGTTTACGAAGCCTGGCGCCAGTGCGGTTTTGGCGGCGCCGTTGTGAGTGAAAACGGCCCGGCCTAATGCAGTTTGCTCAGATTGCGTACATGTTCGGCACAGCACCCTTCGCCCCCCCCACCGAATAGTGGGACATACCCTTGGAGAGTCATATGAACTTGAAGAATCTTGCCTTTGCCCTCGCCCTCGCATTGCCGTTCACGGCCAACGCCGGCGATCTCAGCTATTCGTACTTTGAGGCCGGCGTCACCCGCGTCGATCCGGACACTGGCGGCGCGCAAAATGGCTTCGGATTCGGCGGCACCGGTGCGCTGACGGACAACTGGCATGTCTTCGGCAACTACCGCTCGTACGATATCGATGTGCTCAACACCACCGTTGATGTCGATGGCTGGAATCTCGGTTTAGGTTACAACATGGGCATCAGCGATAGCGCTGACTTCTTCGGTCGCGTTTCTTACGAGAAGCTCGACGCGCAAATCGCCGATGCCAATGGCTGGGGTTTGCAAGCCGGTGTGCGTAATGCGTTCAACGAGAACTTCGAAGGCGGTGCTTCGCTCAAGTACACCGACATCGAAAGCAGCACCAACACCTCGGTCGAACTCTATGGCCAATATAAGTTTGGCGAGTGGGGCATTGTCGGCACGCTGAATCTCAGCAACGATGGCAACGAACTGTTCGTTGGTCCACGCATCAGCTTCTGATCGCCGCCACAATTCTGTATTCACGAAGCCCGGTCCCAAGACCGGGCTTCATTCGTTTGCGGATCAGCGAAACAAATATTCCGGGTATTCCGGCTTCTGCTCGCGTGCGAGCAGGCACTTCAGTCCTTCTTGCGGCGTAATTTCTTCCGCCAACACGCGCTGCACCTGCTCGGTAATCGGCAGTTCGATGCGATGACGTCGGGCGATGCGCATGACTTCATTCACCGTCTGCACCGACTCGACCACCTGGCCGATCTCGCGCACCGCCTGCTGCAGGCCGACGCCACGACCAAGCGCCAAACCCAGTCGCCGGTTGCGCGAAAGGTCACCGGTGCAGGTCAGCACCAAGTCACCGACGCCGGCGAGCCCCATGATCGTCTCAGGCTTGCCGCCGATCGCGACACACACGCGCAACATCTCGTTGAGGCCACGCGTGATCATGCCGGCGCGTGCATTCAGGCCAAGCTGCATGCCATCGGCGACACCGGTCGCGACGGCCAGCACGTTCTTCATTGCGCCGCCGAGTTCGGCACCGATCATGTCGCTGCCGGTGTAGGCACGAAATGCCGGTCCATGCAGGTACGACGCAATCTGGTCGGCGAATCCGGATTCATCGGAGTGTACGGTCACTGCGGTCGGCAGACCAATCGCGACTTCGCGCGCGAATGAAGGCCCGGTGACGACCGCCAGTGGCGTACCCACCGGGAGCAGCGACGCGGCGACTTCATGCAGGAAGCGTCCGGAGCCTGGTTCGAAACCCTTGGTCGCCCAGGCAACTCCATCGGGATGGGCGGCACGCAGCGCCGACTCTTCCAGCAAGTCACGGAAAGCATGACTAGGTGTGACGATCAGCCACAACCGACGTGCCGCAGCCTCGGCCAGCGACGACGTGTACTGCAACGATTCGGGCAGATCGATGGCGCCGAGATAGCGCGCGTTTTGGCGCGTGGTTCGCATCGTCTCAATGGCGGCCGCATCTCGCCCCCAGAGCAGGGTATCGATGCCGTGACGAGCCAGTACGGCAGCCAGTGCGGTACCCCACGAGCCGGCACCAAACACGCTGATGGGAGAGTTCTGCATGGCGGGCTCCACCGGCGGAACGCCCCGGCGTACCGGGGCGTTGCAATATCAGGCAGTAGCAGCCGCCGGCTGTTCCAGCGCGCGACGACGCATGTTTTCAGCGTAGATCTGGTCGAAATTGACCGGCTGCAACAAGAACGGCGGGAAGCCACCGTCGAGCACAAGCGCCGCGATCGCTTGGCGCGCATACGGGAACAAGGTGTTCGGCGCAAACGTACCGAGCATGCCGTGCAGCGTGGCTTGGTCGAAACCCATCATGCCGAAAATACCGGCCTGCTGGACTTCTGCAAGGTACGCAGTCTTATCGTTGATCTTGCAGGTCAGGGTGACGGTGAGCACGACTTCATAGACGTTGTCGCCGATCGTCTGCACTTTCTGGTTGAGGTTCAACTGGATGTTCGGCTGCCCCTGATCCTGAAAGATCATCGGTGCGTTCGGGGCTTCGAACGAGGCGTCCTTCACGTAGATCTTCTGGACGGCGACCTGCGCCATTTGCTGCTGGTCATCGGCGCCATTGGCGACGGGTGCGGTATCAGTCATTGCGGACTCCGGTTGAAAGGTCGGAAAAAAGGGCGCGGATTATTCCACGGCTAGCCCAGTGAGGCGAGCCGCCGCGGATTTTGTAGCAAAATTAATAGCTTAAGCCTTGCCTTTGGCGAGTGGCAGATCAGCTCCGGTCCAACTGGCGAGACCGCCATCGAGCCAGTGCACCTTGGTAAAGCCTGCAGCCGACAACTTCGCGGCGGCACTGGCCGAGGTTTGGCCTTTGCGGCAGACGACGATGACCGGCAGGTCCTTCACCTTGGCTAGGTCTTTGTGCTCAGGATCGAACTGCGCCATGGCGACGTGCTTCGCACCGGCGATATGACCGGCTTCGAATTCGTTGTTTGCCGAGACGTCGATCAACAGCGCGTTGTCGCGATTCACAAGGCGGGTGAGTTCTGCCGGCACGATCGCCTTATAGCGCCGCATCAACGTCGAGAACTCGGTCGAAATAAGCATCAACGTGGCCAACAATGCCAGCGTGACGAGGAAGAAATGATTGCCGATGAATTCGGGAAGGCGTTCAAAAAACACAGGGCGCTCCAACGCGACGGTCGGCGATTATCGCGGACTGGCGCCGGAACACCAAACCTCAAACTGTATCGATGGGTTCGTCGAGCGCCAACACCCGGCGTTCGCCACTGAATTTTCCCGGAAATCGCGCCAAACCATCGGCGCGCAGACGGGGCGCGTGCTCACACATCCAATTTAGGGGATCACAGCGAAGCCAGTGCCCAAAACAGGTTCAAGACCATCCCGAATGACAGCAACACGGTGTAGACGATGCCGATGCAGACAAATTTAAAACCGGTCATCAGCCAGCCTTGGCGGTAGATGCGTTTCTGCGCAATCAGCAAGTACAACGGGATCCAGCAACTCATGGCGAACACCAGCAACCCGACCAACCACGGCACAACCGGCCAAGTGCCGGTCCAGCTCGCGACCTGATTCAACAACACCAGTAGCAGGATCGCGAGGCAGAGGAAGCTATGGCTGTGCAACGCGACGATCAGGTGCTCCATATATAGCCTGCGCTTGAAGATGAAGAACAACTTCAACAACAGCGCGAAGATCGGCAGGATCATCAACAGGGTCTGCGGCGCGACGCTGAACATCGCCGCGACGAACTTGGCGGGATGTTTGTTCGCTTCGATTGAATTGAAGATCAGCATGCCGACCTTGGTATTGAGCCAGGCATTGCCGGTTTCGCCGAGCCAGGCGACACGCACCGGATTGTCGACCGGATGCCACGGCGTGGTGTTGAAGATCGACACCCGTCCCGGATTAGGGTTGTCCGGCGTGACCACGAGATCGGCCTCGGGCACGGTTTCGGGCGCGCGCCCTTCGCGCGCGCGTTGGCGCTCGGCGACTGCATCGGTGACGGCCAATCCCGCCTCCGCTGGCGCTGAGCGATCACCGACGGAAACGTGAAAGCCGTTGTCGCGACCATCGCGGACCGGCGTCACTATCGACACCATCAGGAACGCGAGCACCGACATGAACAGGTACAAGCGCAGCGGTGTGACATAACGCGTACGCCGGCCGGCAAAATATTCGTTGCTGAGAAAACCCGGCTTGGTCAGCAATGGTCCCAACGTGCGCAAGGTGCGCGTGTCGAGGTTGAGCGCGCTGTCCAAAAAATCGGCGATCAGCCCGGGCAAGTGCCGAATCATGCCTTTCTTTGGCTGCCCACACTGATAGCAAAATTCGCCCAGCAGGGGCGCACCGCAATTCAGGCAAGGCTGCTGTCGGCGGACCATTTCGACCGCTGTTTCGTCGGGCGTGCTCATCGGCATGGGTGCATTCGCGGCGTGGCCCGTAAGATAGAGCGCTGAATCCGAGGTCACAACGCCCATGCGGCAGAACACGCCATTCCGCGACGAACTGGGCGAAGTTGGACGTCTGGCACTGCCGCTGGTGATCGGCCAGTTGCTTGCCATGCTGATGAATGTCGCCGACACCATCCTCGGTGGCCAGCATGGCCCGCATACACTGGCGGTGATCGCGGTCGGCTCGGCGGTGTGGTCGCTGGTCCTGATCTGTTGCCTTGGATTGTTGTTCGCGATTCCACCGAACGTCGCACAGCGCGATGGTGCCGGTCGTCGTGACGAGATCGCGCCTCTGCTGAGTCAAGCGCTGTGGATTGCGTGGGCCATCGGTCTGGCCTTGCTGATCCTGCTGCGTGTCGCCAGTCTGCTACTCGACGCGATGGCGGTCGATCCATCGTTGCGTGCCGACACCGCTGCGTTCCTGAAAGCAGCCTCGTGGGGTGCACCCGGTCTGGCAACGTTCTTCGCGCTGCGCTTCTTCTGCGAAGGCCTCGGCTATACGCGCGCGACGCTGTATTTCAGCGCGATGGGTTTGCTGGTGCTGATCCCGCTTGGCTACGGGCTGATCTTCGGCCGCTTCGGCTTTACCGAACATGGGGCCGTCGGGGCCGGTATCGCATTGGCATGGACGGTCTGGCTGCAAGCAATCGCGATGGCCGCATTCGTGCTGCGCCACCCGCGCTTCGCCGACTTGCATCTGCTGCAAGGATTCACGCGACCACGCTGGTCGCTGATCCGCGACCTCCTCAGTCTCGGCTTGCCGATCGCCATCATGATTTTGATGGAGGGCTCACTGTTCGTGGTGACTGCGCTGTTGATCGGCTCACTCGGCGCGAATGCAGTTGCCAGCCATCAGGTCGCGATCAATGTCGCGTCGATCACCTTTATGGTGCCGCTCGGTATTGGCATGGCAACGACGGTTCGTGTCGGTCACGCGGTGGGGGCCGGCGATGCGCAGCGGGCACGCGCGGGCGGCTGGCGCCGGATTGTTGCTGGCGATTACCGCACAGGTGCTTTCGGCAACGATGCTGGCGCTGTTTTCGCCGCAGATCGCCGCCCTGTACACCAGCGATGTCGTGGTCGGCAGCCTCGCCGCACAATTGATGATGTACGCCGCGATCTTCCAGTTTTCGGATGGCTTGCAGGTGGTCGCCGCTTCGGCGTTGCGCGGCCTCAAGGATGCGCGTGTACCGGCGCTGTTGACGGCCATCGCCTACTGGGGTATCGGCATGAGCACTGGATGGTATTGTGCGTTCCGACTTGGGCGCGGCGCACCGGGTATGTGGGTTGGACTGATCGCCGGACTCACGGCGGCGGCGACCCTGCTTCTGGTGCGGCTGTTCCTGCGCCTGCGCCGCCTGCCGCGCGATATTGGCCACCTCGCCACCGTTGCCGATGAAGCAGCCGCGCTTGAATCTGCAACACATTGACCACACGCTTGAATTCTCATTACCGGATCCGCTCATGACCGCACCCCAGCAAGGCCCTTTTCGCCGCTTCTTCGGCGGCCTTTTCCGCGCCGTCGATTTCTCACGCCGACTGGCGATGAACGCGATTTTCCTGATCGTGATGCTGATCGTGCTGGTCGCGTTGTTCAGCGGCGGCCACGGGGCGCTTGAACAGAAAACGACGCTGGTGCTAAATCTGCAAGGCGCGATCGTCGAGCAATACACGGCCGCGCCGCTGGACCGCGCACTCGGTGAGTCGCTCGGCGATCCGGTCAAGGAAACGCGCCTGCGCGATATTACTCAAGCACTCCAAGCGGCCGCGACCGACGCGCACATCACCCAAGTGTTGCTGATCACACACGGCATCGCCGGCATCGGTCCGGCCAGCACGCGCGAGCTTGCGGCGGCGCTGCGCACCTTCCGCAAATCTGGCAAGAAACTGTATGCCTATGCCGATGGTTACGAACAACGCGGCTACTTGCTTGCGGCGCAGGCTGACGAAGTGCTGTTGCATCCACAGGGCGCAGTGCTGTTGGAAGGTCTCGGCCGCTATCGCACCTATTTCAAGGATGCCTTCGACAAGTTCGGTATCGAGGCGCACTTGTTCCGCGTCGGCGAATATAAATCGGCCGGCGAACCCTATATCCGCGCTGACTCTTCACCGGAAGCCGACGAGGCCGACCTGTACTGGATGAATGATGTCTGGTCGCGTCACCTCGCCGATATTGCCGAAGCACGCAAACTCGACGTGGCGACCTTGAAAGCGCAGATCGACGACTACCCGAACCAACTGCACGCAGCCCACGGCGATCTCGCCCAGTTGGCGAAATCGCAAGGGCTGGTCGACGCCTTGGTCACACGCGATGAACTCGAAGCCCGAATCGCCGCCAGTGGCGCGCCCGGTGACGACGCTCGCAGCTTCCGCCAGATCGGCTTCTTGGATTACGTGCAGCGCGCCAATGCCGTGCCGCAGATGCCGGGACGTTCGGCGGTGGCGATCGTCGTCGCTGAGGGCGAGATTGTCGATGGCGACGGTGGCCCCGGCAACATCGGCGGCGAGAGCACCAGCGCCCTGCTGCGCGACGCGCGCGAAGCCGACGATGTAAAAGCGGTCGTACTGCGGGTGAATTCGCCGGGCGGCAGCGTATTCCCGTCAGAACTGATCCGCCGCGAAGTAGAACTGATTCAAGCCGCCGGCAAACCGGTCGTCGTCTCGATGGGTGATCTCGCCGCATCCGGCGGCTACTGGATCTCGATGGACGCCGATCGCATCTACGCCGACCCGAGCACGATCACCGGATCAATCGGCATCTTCGGACTGTTCTTCCATGTGCCGGAAGCGATGCGCAACGGTGGGCTGAATACCGATGGTGTCGGCACCACCTGGCTGGCCGGTGCCTTCGATCCGGCGCGCCCGCTCGACCCCAAGGTCGGCGCAATGATCCAGGACGTGCTCGACGCCGGCTATCGCGACTTCACGAGCAAAGTCGCGGCAGCGCGCAAGCAGGATGTGGCCGCGATCGACGCGATTGCACGTGGTCGCGTCTGGAGCGGCGCTCAGGCCAAGCAACATGGGCTAGTCGATGCATTTGGCGGCCTTGAAGCCGCGGTCGCCGATGCGGCAGAACGCGCCAAACTCGGTACCGATCATGTGACGCGCTACATCGAAAAGCCGCCAAGCTTGTTCGAAAGTTTCATGATCGAAGCGTCGCGCTCCGGTGCAACCGCTCTGCTACGCGAACACGGCTTGCTGACACCGCTGTCGTTTCTGCGCGAACCGGCCAAGACCGACCTCGCGCGTCTGCAACGACTGATGCACGCCCGCCCCGGTAGCGGCCTGCCGATCGCAATTCAAGCCCATTGCGAGTGCGGCGTGCGCTGATCGGCGCGCGTTCAGCGTGATGATGCCGCTGCGGGCTATGCTCGCGGCGGTTCCCGTTTCGGAGGTTGTCCATGCGTCTGATCGTGTCGCTCGTTGTGGTGTTGCCGCTGCTTGCCGCGGGGTGCACCTGGGTTGAACCAGACACCGCCGGCAAACAGGTACAAGTTGCCTACGGCAAGAATCTCGGGTCGTGCACGTCGAAGGGCGATATCACGGTATCGGTGAAGTACAAGGTCGGCGTCTATCGGCGCAACGACTTGAAGGTGCGCGACGAACTCGAATCGTTGGCGCGCAACGAAGCCGCACGCATCGGGGCGGATACTATTCAGGCGACTGATGAGCCGTTGAACGGCGAGCAACGCTTCGGCGCCTACAGCTGCCGTTGAGAATCGACCGGCGCTTCCGACTGCAGCAGCAAGAGGTAGAAACGAACCATCCGCAGGTATTCATCCACCGGGATGCGTTCGTTGTTGCCGTGGAAGCTCGCCAGCAGTTCCGGGGTCAGCGTCACCGGTAGAAAGCGGTACAAGCGTGGTGTCAACGCCGCATAGTGGCGCGCATCGGTGCCGCCGGACGTGACATAGGGCGCAACCACCAGATCGGCCTCTGGCGAGACATTGCGCAACACCGTCTCGATGCGCGAAAACGCGACGTCATTCCATGGCGAGATCGCACTCGGTTCGCTGCGGAACTCGCCGTCGACCGCGATCTCGATGTCGGCATCGTCGATTGTCGTGCGCACATGCGCCAGCACGCCATCGATACTGTCGCCGATGCGCACGCGGAAGTTCACCACCGCCTCAGCCTGCTGGGCCAGCACGTTGTCCTTGACGCCAGCGCGCAATATCGTCGGCGCGGTAGTTGTGCGCAGCGTCGCGTCGCTGGCCGGTTGCGCAGACAACAGGCGCTCGACCAAAGGCGCAGTGATCCACAGGTTCGACAGCACGACGCGCTGCAACGGATCGACATGCGCCGCGACCCGACGCAGCAACTCGCGCTGCACTGACGAAAACGCCGCGGCGGGGCGATGTTCTTCCAGTCGCGCCACGGCACGCGCCAAGCGCCCGATCGCCGTATGCCGCGGCGGCATCGATGAATGGCCGCCACCATCACGGGCGAGCAGTCGCACGCTGACGTAACCCTTTTCGGCGACACCGATGGTCGCCAGCGGCTTGTGCGTGCCCGGAATCGCCGCACGCGTGATTGCGCCACCTTCGTCGAGCACATACGCAAGTCGCACGCCGCGCTGCTGCATCAGTGCCGCCATCAAGCGTGCGCCCTGCAAGCCGCTGACTTCCTCGTCATGGCCAAACGCCAGCCAGACATCGCACTCGGGTTGGAAGCCACGTGCAAGCAGGTATTCAACCGCTTCCAGGATCGCCATCAGTGCCGATTTGTCGTCGATGGCACCGCGCCCCCAAACAGCGCCATCGGCGACGACGCCGGCAAATGCTGGATACGTCCATAACGCTTCAGTGCCCGGCTCCACTGGCACCACGTCCTGATGCGCTGCCAACAAGGTTGCCGGGCAGTCACTGCGGCCACGCCAGCGGTACAACAGGCTGGCATGGCTCACGATCTCGCGTTCCAGCGACGCATGTACGCGTGGAAACTGTTGTTGCAGCAACGCATGCAACTCATCGAAGCGTGCCAATGACGGCGCTTCCGCAGTAGCGCTCAAGGTCGGAATCGCCAGTGCCGCAGCAAGCCGCTGCGCCAACACGTCGGCATCCAGGGCCGGTCGATACGGTCGAACAGCAAATGTCGGCGCCGATATGCGCCATGCATTCAGCAGCATCACCACCAGCAGCAGCGATAGCGCGATCACAGTCCAGCGCAGTAGTCGTTTCATCGCGGCGCACACGCCGCGGCGGCGGCATCGGGTCGCGTCAGGCGCACCAAGTCGCGGGTGAATTCGCCGTAGCGTAGATCGGCTGGAATGAACTGCAATTGCGCATGATCGCAGCCATCGAAATTGAAGACTGCACGCCCGAACGGTGCCGTGGTGACTGCCGCTGCATCGAAGGCACCCCCGAAGTGCGTGCCGGCTGTGCGATACAAAAGGATTTCGATATGGCCGTTCTGCTCAACTGCATGACCGCTGAGCCACAACGCGCTGCCATCGAGATCGTAGGTAAACCAAACAGTGCTGGTAAGTCGTTCGAACGGTGCGCCGGATTGCTGGATCAACCAACCCTCGCCGCTACGCGACGGATCAAACCAGGTGCCGCTGTACTGCCAGTCACGCGGACGGTCGGGGCGATGCGAACTGCCGTCCGGCCCGACCGACAGGGCACGCTGCATGCGCCGCTGTCCGCTACCGAATTCCGCTGGTCCGCGGTAACGCAGATGCAGTCGCGCAGCGTGATTGGCGACATCGGCACCATCGAAGGCGAGATCAATGCTGCCCCAAGGTGCGGCGATCACGTCGCTGGAGCGAAACGCTTCGCCGAATCGGGCGCCATACATGCGCCGCAGTTCGGCGACATGGATGCCATTCGCATCGATCTCGCCGACGCCACCGAGCCAGACCAGACCAGCGGGCGCGTCGACTGGCGCATAGGTGAACCACAGCACGCTTGCCTGATAGTCATTGAAACGCTCAATCAGCACGCCTTCGCCGGAGCGCTCCGGGTCAAACCAGCTGCCACTGATGCGCGCGGCGGCCGCGTCTGCATAGTCGGCAGCCGCCGCATTGCGGTCGCGCATCGTCGTCGCGAGTGCACCAATCGGCAATGCTGGCGCAAAACGACACGGTCCCGGCCAGCCTTGCGCAATCGCTGCGGTGCAGCCTGGAATCAGCGCGCCGACATCGGTTGCTGATTGCGGCGACGTGATCCAGCCGCGCAACTGCTCCCAACCTGCGACCAACTCGGCCGAACTGAAGCCGCAGTGGGTGCCCGGATTTTCGTCAATCGGTACGGATAGAACCTTGTTGCCATATGTACTGCGCAGCACTTGTTGATGCGCGAGCCGCACCAACTCATCGCCATCGGTATGCAGCGAGACGATGCGAGTATTGGCAGCAATGCGGCCATTCAACGACGAGGCACGCGCCAAATCGAAGGCTGCGAGCGAATCGGCATCAATACGCGGAACACGCAAGTTGATCAGTTCATCATCGTAGTCGACGTCACGACTGCTGAATGGATTGCGCGCCGCAAGCTTGTCCGGTGCGCGCACTAAATCGCCAAGCGCAAACACCGAGTAAGCGAGGTTGTAGAGAAAGAAATCTTCGTTGGAGAACGCACCGAAGCGCATCAGCCGCGCCAGTCGATCGCGCTGCGGCGGCGTGCGCAACCAATTAGGCAGCGCGACGCCAGTGCATTGATGAACGCGTGCATAGGTCTGCTGCACGGTGCGCGAACCGCTCAAGTCGCCCATGCTTTCGGGGATGTCGGCGAGGTTCGTCGCCCATGCCAGTGGCGCATCGCCGTCGAGCAATTCACCGCCACCGACGCCTTCGCAGACGGCATCGTAGGCCAGCCGTAGATCAAAGGCGGTATCCCAAGTACGCGCACCCGCCGCCGGTGGACATAGCGCGTAGACCCCTTGGGTGGACTCAAAACCAGGCAACTCCGCCAATTTGAGCGCGATCAGCCCACCCATTGAACCGCCCATCGTGATCAATGCACCCGGCGCGCCGTAATGCTCGGTGACATAAGCCAGGAGATCGCGATTGTCCTGTGCCGCAGTGAACAGCGCCCAGCCAGATTGGGCATAGCCGCTGGCCGCTATCGCATAGCCTTGGGCGAGCTGCAGATCACGCAGCGGGCCGAGGTCCGGGTTGGTGTCGGCATCCATGTCCAAGCCGTGCTGATAGAGCAACAGCGTATCGCCAGCGGTCCAGCCATCCGGCACCGCCACGCGCACATGCGCGCCATTCGGCAAGACATTGACAACCTCGCTCATCGCCCAAGTCGGCATTGCAACGAGCGACAACAGCAGCGCGCCGATACGCATGCTCAAAGCGCGAACGCGTCCGGGAAAATCAGGCGTTTGAGACCGCTGCGCTCGAACGGACGCCATTCGCCATCGCGCTGTGCGAGGCGGTCGGCGATCGCGTACAACGATGCCGGATTGAAACCGAGGCCGAGATGGCTGGCCTTCACGACGATGTTTTCGGCTTCCGCATGCGCATCTTCATGCGATGCCTGCCAAGGCACCACTCCATCACTCTTGCTGTAGATCGAAGTAGTCGGGACTGGCGGCTTTTCACCGATGCGCGCGACCATATTCGCATCGACACGATGCCCGGACACCATCCGGAACAAGGCGTAGGCATTATTCGCGCGCGGATCGCCCTTGAACGGCGAACCCAGCGTAATCACCTGACGCACGCACTCCGGAACGAGCTTGGCGATCTCACGTGCATAGATGCCGCCGAGGCTCCAGCCGATCAGTGTCAACTTCTTCTCGTGCTCAACAAACAGTTCCTCGACGCGCGCCCGGCAACCCGCGACAACGCCGTGGCGTGGACCGAAATTCAATCCTTGTTCCCATCCATACGGGTCGTAGCCGAGTCGCCACAACAAGCTGCGCAAGACAACGGTGCTGCTGTCCGATGCAACCAGACCCGGGAACACCAGCACTGGATGACGCGCGCCGCGCGGCAGATGTTGCGTGTACAGCAGGTTCGCGACACCGGCGGCAAATTCATAGGGCGCGCGCACTTCCAACGCCAGCTTGATCAAACCCGGACGGGCAGCGGAATCGGGGGTGATCCGGGTCTTGCTCATGCCTTGCTCCGTGTGCGAGTTGCCGGCTTACGCTTGCGGCTAGGCGTGGGGGCCAGACGTGCCGCAGCAAGGGCCTTCAATTCGTCGTATTCAGCGGCGAGTGCGTCAATCACCGCAGCAAGATCGGGCACCGCACGCGCGCAGGCAACGAGACCAAAGTCCAAGGCTTTCTCATAACTTTGTACGGTGATGTTCAGCGCCAGACCGTGCGTGATCGCGGAAATCGGGTGATAGGCGAGCATGCGCGCCCCGGCCAGATACAACGGAATTGGCGAACCCGGCACATTCGAGATGATCACATTCACCGGCAGCGGCACGCGTTCGGCCAGCTTCGATTTTGCGTACAACTGCGCCAGCCCGGAGACAATCCACGGCGCACCAAGCGACGGATAGTCGGTCGGGATCAGCGATTTGTAAGTGCTGGTGGTCTGTTTGAGTTCGGCCATGCCTGCCTGCACCGCGGCCAACCGATCTTCGGCCTTGGCAAACTGAGTACCGAGGTGACAGGGCAGCATCGTCACCTGATTGTTCGCACTGGCGTCGCCTTGTTCGCGCAAGGACACTGGAATCGCCGCGATCAATGACGCCTTGGGTAGTTCACGCTGTGCCTTCAGGTAACGCCGCAGCGCACCCGAACACAAGGTCAACAGCAGATCGTTCAACGACGCATCCAGCATCGCCGCCACCGACTTGAACTCGGGCAGCGGCAAGGACCAAGTAGCGATCGTGCGGGTGGCATCGATGGCGACATTGAAGCGCGTGCGCGGCGCCAACCAGCGGTCGACGAGTGCCGTCGGCGCCTTCAATGCGGCGCGCAATTTGCCAGCACCGCTGCTGGCCATCTGAGCGATATCGGGGAGCGACTTCGCCAACTTGGTGTACTGCGCCAGCGTGTTCGTAAACAGCATGCCGAGCTTTCGACGCACACCCGGCGGCGGTTTGGGTTCCTTGTCGGACGGCGCTGGTACCGACCGCGGACTCGGCCCTAGATCAAGCAACGCGTGTGCGAGCGCGACACCGGCAGCGCCATCGAGCGCGGCATGGTGCACCTTCGTAAACAACGCGAAGCTGCCATCGCGCAGACCTTCGATGATCCAGAACTGCCACAGTGGCCGCGAGCGATAGAGTGGTTCGGCGTGCAGCTTCGCGACCAGTTTTTCCAGCGCGGCCAACGATCCAGGCTTGGGCAACTTGGCATGGCGAACGTGGTGTTCGAGGTCGATGTCGTCGGCATTCACCCAAATCGGATGGCCGAGATCAAACGGCATCAGTGCAAGGCGCTGATTCAATACGCCGGACAAGTGCAAACGCCCAGCCAAATGCGCGCGCACATGTTCGATCAACGGCCCATGCTCATGTGCGGGATAGGCGAACAGCGCCAGCGCCCCGACATGCATCGGCGCTTCCGGCGTTTCGATGTACAGGAATCCGGCGTCGAGGCCACTCAGACTGCGGATCGCCATCATTGCTCCCGGCTGTTTTCGGCCGCCGGAGCTTGGCGCAAGCGCCTTGAGCCGTCAAAAACACAGACGTGAAACATGGTCCCGTGGTTTGCCGGCATGGCCCAAAGCCGCTAGCCTGCATGTCCGATTTTCCGTTCGTGGAATTACTCATGCTCTATAAGCACGTCGCTATCGTCAGCGTCACCCATGTTGAGGCGCCGATTCGCCTATCCTCGGCCGACATCATGGAGCGGCTACGGCCGACGCTGGATCGCCTCGGCATCCGCGAAAATTTGCTGGAAGACATCGCCGGAATTCGCGAGCGGCGCATGTTCAGTCTCGACACCCGACCCTCCGATGCCGCCACCATGGCTGCGCAGAAGGCGATTGCTGAGTCGGGCGTGCCGCACGAAAAGATCGGCATTTTGGTCAATACGTCGGTTTGTCGTGATTTCCTCGAGCCAAGCACGGCCAGCATCATCCACGGCAACCTCGGCCTCGCCGATACCTGCCAGAACTTCGATGTTGGCAATGCCTGCCTCGCTTTCCTCAACGGCATGGACATCGCCGCACGCATGATCGAGCGTGGTGATATCGAATACGCCTTGGTGGTCGACGGCGAGAACTCGAACGCGATCACCGAGCATACGATTCAACGCCTGCTCGGTCCGGACGTCACCGCCGAACAGTTCCGCAATGAATTCGCGTCGCTGACGCTTGGCTCCGGTGGCGCCGCAATGCTGCTGGCTCGCGCCGAACTGGCACCCGACGGGCATCGCTATCTGGGCTGCGTGACGCGCGCCGCGACCAATTTCTCGCATCTGTGCCGTGGCAATGTCGACCGCATGGTCACCGACACGCGCACGCTATTGGTCGAAGGCCTGAAACTGGCTGCCAAAACCTTTCAGGCGGCGCGCGCCGCGCTCGGCTGGGCGAGCGAGGAACTCGACGAGTTCGTCATTCACCAGATCAGCAAGGTGCACACCAGCGCCATCTGCGAACTGCTCGGCATCGATCCGAAAAAGGTACTCACCGTGTTCCCGGAGTACGGCAATGTCGGCCCGGCCTCGGTGCCGATTGCACTCAGCCGCCTCAAGGAAATGGGCCGCCTGCAGAAAGGCAAGCGCATCGGCCTGATGGGCATCGGCTCAGGGCTGAACTGCTCGATGGCGGAAGTGGTCTGGTAATCCCCGTTCGCGCACGTTGATTCTCAGGCTACCGTCGGCGAGCCGCGATTGACGTAATGGTCGGCGATGACTTTGGACATCGCTGCGGTCAGTTTCTTGCCGGTCGGGATATGCAGGAATTCGTTCGGGCCATGTGCGTTCGACTTCGGGCCGAGCAAACCGGTGACCACGAACTGGGCTTCCGGGAACCGATCTTGCAACATGCCCATGAACGGGATCGTGCCGCCCTCGCCCATCTGCGCCGATTTCGTGCCGAACCACGCTTTCGACGCGGTGTCGACGCTGTCCGCGAGCCACGGCACCAACGATGGTGCCGCCCAGCCTTGCGACGACTTCTCGATGTCGAATTCGATCTTGGCGCCGTAGGGCGGGTCCTTCTCCAGAATCTCTTTCAATTTGTTCGATGCGACCACCGGGTCCAGCGTTGGCGGAATGCGCACTGACAACTTCACTGCCGTGTAAGGACGCAGCACATTGCCAGCATCGCCAAGCGTCGGCAGGCCGTCAACGCCGGTCACCGATAACGTCGGGCGCCAGGTGCGGTTGAGCACCAACTCGGCAAGATCAGCGTTCATCGGCATCACCCCTTGCGGCCACGGAAACTTGTCGTAGACCTGGGTGCCGAGCACTGCCGCTGATTCCTTTGCGGCACGAATGCGATCACCAGGAATGTCGACGTTGAGCACGTCGGCAGTAATCCGCCCGGTCGTCGAATCCTCGATGCGGTCGAGCAGGTTGCGCAAGATCCGGAACGAACTCGGCACGATGCCGCTGGCATCACCGGAATGCACGCCTTCGTCGAGCACGCGCACATTGAGCGTGCCGCCAGCGAGGCCGCGCAAACTGGTAGTCAGCCATAACTGATCGTAGTTGCCGGCGCCGGAGTCGAGGCAGACGACGAGCGAGGGCTTGCCGATGCGATCCGCCAGATGATTGATGTAAAACGGCAGGTCGTAGGAGCCCGATTCCTCG
This sequence comes from Rhodanobacteraceae bacterium, assembly GCA_016708465.1. Taxonomy (GTDB): domain Bacteria; phylum Pseudomonadota; class Gammaproteobacteria; order Xanthomonadales; family Ahniellaceae; genus JADKHK01. The sequence continues at coordinate 321,287 of JADJFT010000003.1, read as the reverse complement.
CAACCCTCGATGACGATAACGATCCGCGAGTGATCGATGCCGCGTTCATTCAGCGCCATCACCGCAGTCAGCGACGCGAAGGTCGCATAGCCATCATCGGCACCACCACGGCCATAGAGCTTGTCGCCAGCGCGCAGCGGTTTCCAGGCACCGAGATCGACATTCCAGCCGGCCATTTCCGGCTGTTTGTCCATGTGCCCGTACATCAGCACGACATCATCGCCTTTTCCGGGAATCTCGATGAACAGCAGCGGTGTGCGGCCCGGCAACTGGATGCGTTCGACGCTCATGCCGGCCACCGGCTGCGCGCGCACCCAATGCTCGATCAGGTCCATCGCTTCCTTCATGTAACCGTGGCGTTCCCACTCGGCATCGAAGGACGGTGACTTGGCCGGAATCTTGATGTACTCGGTGAGCTGCGGAATGATCTGGCGCTCCCACATTTCGTCGCAGAAGGCGTAGATCTTCTCGGCGTCCGTCATGTCCTGCTCCCTGCTCGAATCAAGGCGGTCATTCTAGCGCGCTCAATTTCATCAAGCGCAGATACGACAACGCCGACCTTGCGGGTCGGCGTCGGCGCGTCCTGTGGGGACTGTGTTGAACTTAGTGCTTGAGGTTCTTGCGCAGGCGTTCGAGCGCTTGCAGTTGCGCGACGGCCTGTGCCAGTTGTGCCTGCGCCTCTGCGATTTCCATCGAGTCAGTGCGGTTCGCGAGCAGCTTTTCGGCTTCGGCCTTGGCTTTGCTGGCCGCTGCTTCGTCGAGGTCCTTGGCGCGGATCGCGGTATCAGCAAGCACGGTCACCACCTGCGGCTGCACTTCCAGGATGCCACCGGAAACGTAGAAGAACTGCTCATCGCCGTTCTCCAGAATGACGCGCACCTGGCCAGGCTTGAGGCGGGTGATCAAAGGCGCATGACGCGGCGCGATGCCGAGTTCGCCCATCTCGCCAGTGGCAACGACCATTGTCACGGTGCCGTGGAAGATCTCTTCCTCGGCACTGACGATGTCGCAACGAATCGTGGACATGTGAATTCTCCTGATGCGCGGGGATTAGACCGCGACACCCATCTTGCGTGCCTTCTCGAAGGCTTCGTCGATGCCGCCGACCATGTAAAAGGCCTGCTCCGGGAGCGCGTCAGCGCCACCGTCGACGATCATCTTGAAGCCACGAATGGTTTCTTTCAGCGACACGTACTTGCCGGGCGAACCGGTGAACACTTCGGCGACATGGAACGGCTGCGAGAAGAAGCGCTCGACCTTGCGCGCGCGCGACACGGTCTGCTTGTCTTCTTCAGACAACTCGTCCATGCCGAGAATGGCGATGATGTCCTTGAGTTCCTTGTAACGCTGCAGGGTCGACTGCACCTTGCGCGCGGTTTCGTAATGTTCGACGCCGACGACCAGCGGATCGAGCTGACGCGACGTCGAGTCAAGCGGATCGACCGCCGGATAGATACCGAGTGAAGCGATGTTTCGCGACAGCACGACGGTTGCATCGAGATGCGCGAAGGTCGTTGCCGGCGACGGATCGGTGAGATCGTCGGCTGGCACGTACACCGCCTGGATGGATGTGATCGAGCCGGTCTTGGTCGACGTGATGCGTTCTTGCAACGCGCCCATTTCCGCGGCCAAGGTCGGCTGGTAACCCACCGCGGACGGCATGCGGCCGAGCAGCGCCGACACTTCGGTACCGGCCATCGTGTAGCGGTAGATGTTGTCGATGAACAGCAGCACGTCCTTGCCCTTGCCGGATGCGTCTTTCTCATCGCGGAAGTATTCGGCCATGGTCAGTCCGGTCAGCGCGACACGCAGGCGATTGCCCGGCGGCTCGTTCATCTGGCCGTAGACCATCGCGACCTTGTCGAGTACGTTCGAGTCTTTCATCTCGTGATAGAAGTCGTTGCCTTCACGGGTGCGCTCACCCACGCCGGCGAACACCGACAGGCCCGAGTGCGCCTTGGCGATGTTGTTGATCAACTCCATCATGTTCACGGTCTTGCCGACACCTGCACCACCGAACAGGCCAACCTTGCCGCCCTTGGCGAACGGTGCCACCAGGTCAATGACCTTGATGCCGGTTTCGAGCAGGTCGTTGGAAGCGGCCTGATCTTCGTAACTCGGTGCTTCGCGATGAATGACCCAGCGATCGTTCTCGCCGATCGGGCCAGCTTCGTCGATCGGGTTGCCGAGCACGTCCATGATGCGGCCGAGAGTCTTCATGCCGACCGGCACCTTAATTGCTTCGCCGGTGTTATCGGCAACCAGGCCGCGGCGCAAACCGTCGGTCGAACCGAGCGCGATCGTACGCACGATGCCATCGCCGAGCTGCTGCTGAACTTCGAGCGTGATTTCTGTGTTCGCGATCTTCAGCGCGTCATAAATCTTCGGCACTTCGGAACGCGGAAATTCGACGTCGACGACTGCGCCGATGATCTGTACGACTTTGCCCTGGTTCATGAACGTATCCTCAAAAAAATTCTGTGTGTTGCAGGATGCTGCTCGCGGTCAGACCGCAGCGGCGCCACCGACGATTTCGGAAATTTCCTGCGTGATCGCAGCCTGGCGCGCTTTGTTGTAGATCAGCTGCAGCGTGTCGATCGCCTTGGTCGCGTTGTCCGACGCCGACTTCATGGCGACCATGCGCGCGGCATGTTCGGACGCCAAGTTCTCGAGTGCGCCCTGATAGACCAGCGATTCGACGTATCGCGTCAGCACGCTATCAAGCACGGTGGCCGGATCGGGTTCGTACAAATAGTCCCAATCATGCGTCGTTTCGAGCGTCTCCGACGGCGGCAGTGGCAACAACCGATCGGTCGTCGCCTTCTGCGTCATCGTGTTGACGAAATCGTTGTAGCAGAGGAACACGCGGTCGACCCGGCCTTCGGTGAACCCGTCCAGCATCACCTTGATGATGCCGATCAGGCTCGCGACCTGCGGATTTTCACCGAGGTGCGTAACCGACCCGACCAGATTCACCTTGAGGCGGCGGAAGAACGTCGCTGCCTTCTGTCCGATCGCGACGATATCGACTTCGACACCGTTCTTCTGGTGCTCGCGGATTTCCGCCAGCAACTTGCGGAACAGGTTCGAGTTCAAGCCGCCACACAGTCCGCGATCGGTCGAAATCACGACGTAACCGACGCGCTTGACGTTCACCCGATCCTTCATGAACGGATGCTTGTAGTCGCCATTCGCCTTGGCGATATAGCCGATCATCTGGCGCATCAAGCGGGCATACGGACGCGACGCACGCATCTTGTCCTGCGCACGCCGAATCTTGCTCGCCGAGACCATTTCCAGTGCGCGCGTCACCTTGCGGGTGTTCTGCACCGACTTGATCTTGGTTCGAATTTCTTTGGTACCGGCCATGATTGATCCCGTTTACCAGCTACCGGTCTTCTTGAACTCGTCGAGCGCGCCCTTGAACACGGCTTCGATCTTGTCGTCCCAGTTGCCGGTGTTGACGATGTCCTGCATCAACGCACTGTGATTGCTGTGCATGAAGGCGTGCAGGCCAGTCTCGTAGGACAGGATCTTGGCGACCGGCACGTCGTCGAGATAGCCCTTCTCAGCCGCGTAGACCGAGATCGCGAGTTCGGCGATCGACATCGGCGCGTACTGCTTCTGCTTCATCAGTTCGGTGACGCGTTGGCCGCGTTCGAGCTGCGCACGCGTCGCCGCGTCGAGGTCGGATGCGAACTGCGCGAATGCCGCCAGTTCGCGGTACTGCGCGAGCGCGAGCTTCACGCCACCGGACAGCTTCTTGATGATCTTGGTCTGCGCAGCGCCGCCGACACGCGACACCGAGATACCGGCGTTCACGGCCGGACGGATACCGGCGTTGAACAGATCAGTTTCAAGGAAGATCTGACCGTCGGTAATCGAGATCACATTGGTCGGCACGAAGGCCGAGACGTCACCGGCCTGGGTCTCGATGATCGGCAGTGCGGTCAGCGAACCGGTTTTGCCCTTGACCGCACCATTGGTGAACTTCTCGACGTATTCCTCGCTGACGCGCGACGCACGTTCGAGCAGACGGGAATGCAGATAGAACACGTCACCCGGATAGGCTTCACGACCCGGCGGACGGCGCAGCAGCAGCGAGATCTGGCGGTAGGCCACGGCCTGCTTGGACAGATCGTCGTAAATGATCAACGCGTCCTGGCCACGATCGCGGAAGTATTCGCCCATGGTGCAACCGGAATATGGCGCGATGTACTGCATCGCCGCCGATTCCGAAGCCGAGGCCGCGACCACGGTCGTGTACGCAAGCGCGCCATGTTCTTCGAGCTTGCGCACGATGTTGGCAATCGTCGAGTTCTTCTGGCCGATCGCGACGTAGATGCACTTAATGCCCGACGACTTCTGATTGATGATCGTATCGATCGCGAGCGCCGTCTTGCCAGTCTGGCGATCACCGATGATCAGTTCGCGCTGGCCGCGTCCGATTGGAATCATCGCATCGACCGATTTGTAACCGGTCTGCACCGGCTCCGACACCGACTTGCGCCAGATCACGCCGGGGGCGACTTTTTCGATCGGCGCGCTGAGTTCGGAAACGATTGCGCCCTTGCCATCAATCGGGTTGCCGAGTGCATCGACGACGCGTCCGAGCAGTCCCGGGCCGGTCGGCACTTCGAGGATGCGCGCGGTGGTCTTGACCGCATCGCCTTCGCGCAAGTGCTCGTAGCTACCCAGCACGACGGCACCGACCGAGTCGCGCTCCAGATTCAATGCGAGCGCGAAGGTGTTGTTCGGCATCTCGATCATTTCGCCCTGCATCACGTCGGCGAGACCGTGGATACGCACGATGCCGTCGGCAACCGAGGTAATGGTGCCTTCGTTGCGCGCGGTCGCACCGGTCTTGAACTGCTCGATGCGGTTCTTGATCAGTTCGCTGATTTCGCTGGGATTGAGTTGTGTGGCCATGACGATTCCCGAAAGGGTGAATGCTTGCTTGGTCTGCGCGCGCTGGGCGTGCGCAGGTTCGAATTCGTTAGTGCGACAGATCTTGCGCGAGACGTTCCAGACGACCGCGCACCGAGGCATCGATGACCAGTCCCGCGGCATTGATCACGGCGCCGCCGAGCACGCTCGGATCAACTTTTGCGTCGATCTCGATATCACGGTCAAAGCGCTTTTTCAGTGCCGCACCAATCGCGCTCGCCTGCGCCGACTCGAGCGCCACTGCGGTCGTCACGCGCACACGCAGCACATGTTCCGACTCACGCTTCAACTGCTCGAACTGGGCGGCGATTTCCGGCAGCAAGCTAACGCGGCGATTGCTGGTCAACTGGGCGATGAACAGCGCAAACGTGCTGTGCGCCGCCTCGCCTTGCGGCACGAACAAAGTCGCCAGTTGCTCGGGGGCAATGCGCGGGCTGCTGGTCAGCGCCGATGCCTGCGGATCGGCAGCGACAGCACTCGCAAAGGCCAGCTTCTGCGACCAGTCGGCGACGGCACCGGCAGCCAACGCGAGCTCGAAGGCGGCGCGGGCATAGGGACGAGACAGCGTTTCGCGCGTGCTCATCGTCAGATCTCGCCCGCAACCTGGTCGAGCAGTTCGCGATGACGTGCACCGTCGATTTCGCGGCCGAGGATCTTCTCAGCGCCCTTCACTGCGAGGTTCGCGACTTGCGAACGCAGCACTTCTTTCGCCTTCGACGATAGGTTTGCAATCTCGGCTTCCGCGGCGGCTCTCTGGCGTGCCGCTTCGGCGATCGCATCCTGCTTCGCCTTGTCGACGATCTGCACGGCCTGTTGATGCGCCTTGTCGGTGATCTGCGTCGCGTCGACGCGCGCCTTGCGGATCTCGTCGGCGACGCGGGCGTCGGCATCGGCGAGTTCCTGCTTGGCACGGTCGGCGGCGGCGAGACCGTCGGCGATCTTCTTCTGGCGTTCTTCGATGGCGTTCAAGAGCGGCGGCCAGATCTTGGTCGCAATGACCCAGATGAAACCGGCGAACATGAGCGCCTGCGCGAACAGCGTCAGGTTGATGTTCATGGCGTAATGCTCCGCTTGTGGACTTCGGCGACGGAGAAACCCGCCGCACGATCGAACCCGGGTGATGCGCGACCGAAGCCGCGCATCGGTCCCGATCAGCCGCCGCTAATGGCGGAAACGAGCGGATTCGCAAACGCGAACATCAGCGCGACGGCAAGCGTGATGATGAACGCCGCGTCGATCAGTCCGGCGGTGATGAACATACGCACCTGCAGCACCGGGATCAGTTCCGGCTGACGTGCCGCCGATTCCAGGAACTTACCGGCCATCAGGCCCATACCGATACCGGCGCCGAGCGCGGCGAGGCCAGCCATGATGCCGATCGCGATGGCGGTCGACGCGTTGATGGTGGCGATGAGGGCTTGAACGTCCATGGTGTATCTCCGTCTACGGAATTGATGAAAAAAGGAAAGGGTGAAGCAGAACTCAGTGATGCTCTTCCATCAGGCTCAGGTACACGATCGAGAGCATCATGAAAATGAACGCCTGAAGGACGACGATCAGGATGTGGAATAGTCCCCAAGCCAAGCCAAGGACCGATGCCGCGAGCGCGCCGAAGACGCTGACGCTGCCCAGCACCCAGATCAACAGGAACACGATCTCACCGCCGTACATGTTGCCGAACAGTCGCATTGCCAGCGACACCGGCTTCGACAGCAACTCGACGATGTTGAGCAAAATATTGGCCGGAAACATCCACTTGCCGAACGGCGCCGTGAACATTTCATGCACGAAGCCGCCAATGCCCTTGGCGCGCAGCGCAAAGAAAATCATCAGGAAAAATACCGTGATCGACATCGCCAGCGTGGCGTTGACGTCTGCCGTCGGCACCGGACGCCAATGCACTTGATGCGGGTCCATTCCGAAGAACGTGGCACCGACAAAGCCGGCGATCTTGGCGATGAAATCGATCGGAATGAAATCCATCGCGTTCATCAACAAGATCCAGCAGAACAATGTGATCGCGATCGGCGTCACCAACTTGCTGGTGCCGTGATAGGCATCTTTAGCCTGACCGTCGATGAACTCGAGCACGATTTCGACGAACGCCTGCCAGCGGCCGGGCACACCCGACGTCGCCTTGCGCGTTGCCAACCAGAAACCGAGACACATCACCAAACCGAGCACGAACGACATCACCATGGTGTCGGCGTGGATCGTCATGAAGCCGTCTTTCGAGACTTGCGGCGTCAGGTCTCGTGCGAAATGCCCCAGATGGTGCTGGATGTATTCGGTGGGCGTCAGTTTTTCGGCGTGTTCCGACATGATTTGGGGCTCAATGAACTAATCCAGTTCCGATCCAGAAGCCCACTTGGGCGGCGATAACGCCAGACACCACGGGAACGACGGGCCAGTGCCAGACGCCGATGACCAAGAACAGTCCCAGCGCCAGCGCGATCCATTGCAGGGCTTTGCCGACCAGCATCGAGGTAAGCGCGGTTCCCGGAGACCCGACGCCCGCAGCGAACATGCGCCAGCCGAACAGCAAGGTACCGATTACCACCAGCGCGCCGCCCACAAGCACTGCCCCTGCATATTGTGCCGAGACGAATGCAAACCCCAGGGCCGCGAACGACACCGACAGCACTTCCGCTATCGCGATCCGCGGGACAAGGGCGCGGCCCTGTGCAAGTTGCGTGCTCATGGCCGTGCACTCGTAGCGGATCTGCGGGAAAAGGCGACGCAACAAGGCGCCGACAAAGCGCGACGATTTTAGCCGGCAAACGCTAGCGCGTGCAAGGCAGAATAGGCGTCACGCGAGCGACTGGATGAACCCATCGGCGACATCCGTTCAGGGGAGCGCCGGGCGCAGGCGAAAACGCTCGATCGGGTCGAGCCGGCGCGCAAACTGGCAGAACCAGTCCCATTGCAGGTCCGGATGGGTGAGTTCGACCCAATGCCCACCGGTAAACTCCAAATAGCGAAAACTTTGGCTTGCAACCCAGCCGCGCGTCGAGAATCGCACCGAATCGCCCTCGGCGTAGGTCCGCAACGGGTCCACATCGCCGACCAGAACCTGCACCGGCAGGCGCGGAAATGCGTCCTGCAACGCAGTGTTGCAGCCGTATTCGCTGACGCCGTTGCAGGCCAGACCGGCGAGCACCCCCGCATTCACTGCCACCGCCGCGACTTGCCGGCGCCTGCAGCCCGGATGCAGCGGATTGAGCACGAGATCAAGCGCGACGTGTCCGCCAGCGGAAAACCCCAGAGGTAGCGGCGTGCGCGCTCGATATTGAAATGTGATTCAAGGTCACTCCGCACCGCCGCGATCACATCGTAATCGGTCGGCGCCGCACCCGGCGTGGAGGGCGCGATCCAACTGCCGTGACTGCCGCCGGCGACCGGCGAGACGACCGCGAATCCATGCCGCTGCGCCGCGCCGATCCAAAGGTCGCGTATGGTTCGTGCTTCATTGCGGGCATTCGCCGGTGAGCCGGCGGTGCCATGCAGCAATACGACCACCGGCATCGCCGTGGGCGTCGACAATGCCGGAACGAACCAGAAGTACTCGCGGTGTGCGTACGCCGGGTTGGACTCGAATCCGGGCACGGCCACGACGCCACCGCCGCTACCGACGACACCGCCGACGCCATCAGACGGCCAACTCGGCGCCGACTCCTCGAACCCGTCCCCTTGCGCACCAAGCTCGGCACAGGCGGTGTCGGGCAGCCGCACGACCTGCGCTTGCGCCGCCGCCATACACAACCAGCACCCGAGCAGACTGAATAGACGCGACATGTTGAGTCCGGCGACACGCCTCGCGGGCGGCTTCGCGCTAGCCTAGCGCGATCTGGCCATTGTCACGCGTTGTCACGACTCCGCATAATCCACTCTCCAATCAACCAGAGCCACGATCCATGGCGCAAGAAATGTTCATGATGGTGCCCTCAGGGCAGATCGTCTTCCGTGAGGGTGACGACGGCACCGAGATGTACATCATCGAGTCTGGCGCGATCGACATCGTGCGTGCAGCGCGCGGCAGCGAGCCGTTGGCAACGCTTGGTCCAGGTGATTTTTTCGGAGAAATGGCGATCCTCGAAGACCAACCGCGCTTCGCCAGCGCGATTGCGCGCGCGCCAACGAAGTTGCTGCGTATTGACCGCGCCGCCTTCCCAGGCGTCATCGCCGGCAATGTCGAGATCGCGGTGCGCATCATGCGTAAGCTGGCCGGGCGAGTGCGCCGCGCGGAGACGCGAACTGGCGAAACCACCGTTCCGCAGCCGGTCGAAGCCCGTCGCGCCGGCGTGTCGGCGGCCGAGTTCACGCCGATGCCGAGAGCCTTGTCGCCACGGTCCGAAGCGGCGGTGTCGCCGGCGGATGCGGCAACAGCGGATCGCCCGCTCTGCTTGGTCCATCTGGGTAATCAGACGCGATTCATTTTGAAGGACAAGAGCGAATATCTGGTCGGCCGGCCCGATCCGGTGACCGGCACCACACCGGACGTCAATCTCGGGCCACTCGATGTACAGCGTTCGTTGTCACGCCGACACGCCAAAATCCTGAATGAACGCGGCATCTGGCGGGTGCGCGAGGAAGTCGGCACCTTGAACGGCACATTCCACAATGGCCAGCGCCTGAAACCGGGCGATGCCGTGACCTTCGCCATCGACGACGTATTGCGCTTCGGCAGCGTCGATCTGACGGTGCAACTGGCGTCGGAGTCAGCCTCGGAGTGAACATTCTGCAGGAGACCCATGGCCAAGTGCTGCTCGTCGCGCCGACTGGCCGACTGGATTCCGAGACATCGGGTGAGTTGGAGTTGGTCCTGCATGACGCCGGCACCATCGGACGCCGCCATTTCGTGATTGATCTCGCCGCTGTCACTTATGTCAGCTCGGCTGGCCTGCGCGTGCTGTTGGCGTTGGCCAAGCGCCTTGATGGCGGTGTTGGCAGCGTCCGCCTATGCGGCTTATCAGCGAGCGTGCGTCAGGTATTCGACATCGCCGGCTTTACCGCGATGTTCGCGCTGTTCCCGAATCGTCATGGCGCACTCGAGCAGCATCCGCACAAGCTCGACACTTCAGCGGCACTGATGAACACCGCCGCACAACTGCTTGGGGTTGAACGCGAGCAGGCTTCCGGCGATGCCGATGTCCCCCGCGACACGGTCCGAACCGAAGCCGCCGCTCACTTGCTCGGCGTCGCGGTCAATCACGACGACTTGCAGCAGCGTTCGACCGTGGTCGGCCCAGCCGTCAGCGTTGCACCGGCCACGACGGCGACGGACAGCAGTGCGAAACGCCGGCCCGGCGACAACTGATCAGCGCCGCCAGAGCGCGATCAGCGCTAGATCATCGAACGGTTCGATGTCGCCGTAGTGTGCTTCGACAGCGCTGGTCAAGGTCTCGATCGCCTGCCCCGCAGAACGCGTCGCCACTAGCAACGATTTGACGCGCGCCAGTCCGAAGGGTTCGTCGGCGGCGTTACGCGCTTCATCCAGGCCATCGGTGTAAAACAGCAAACCATCGCCGCGCGCAAGGTCGACACGCGATTCGTAAAAACTACCACTGCCTACGCCCAAGGCCGGCGCCGCAACCAGTGGCAATACCTCGATGCTGGCGTCGGTACGACGCAACAACGGCATCGGATGCCCGGCACTCGCGATATCGACACTGCCGCGAGCGACATCGAGCACCGCCGCGATCGCAGTCATGAACATGCCGCTGTCGAGCTCCGGACGAATCTGCGCGTCGAGCAAACGCAGCACTTCGGCGGCGTTGCGCGCGCGCGTCGCCACCGCCCGCAAGTGTGCACCGATGCGTGCCATTAACAGCGCCGCCGGGAAACCCTTGCCAGAGACATCGCCGATAAAGATCAGCGAACGCCCATCGACCAGCGTCAGGAAGTCGAATAAATCGCCGCCGACGATGCGTGCCGCGCTATAGCTATCGGCGATTTCGTAACCGTCAAAGCGTGGTGTCGCCAGCGGCAGGAAGCGGCGCTGGACGCGCCGCGTCAGCTCGAATTCATCAGCATGCACGAGGCGTCCGCTCTCGGCTTGGCGATGGGTCGCGAACAAGGCGCCGAACTGACCCGCGCAGCTGAGCAGAAAGTCGGCATCGCGCGCGCTCAAGGCATCGACATCCTCGGGCGCATCGAGATACAGCACCCCGAGTTGGCTACCGGCATTCGCCAGTATGACTGCCGCTGCTGCCGCCGGCATACGCGGCATGAGCGCATCGGCGATTGGTGCAGGCGCGGAGTCAGCACCGGCAATCACCACACGATTTGAACCTTGCGCGGCATTCGCAAGCGCCTGCACGATACCGAGATCCAGTTCGTCGCCCGCCGACACCCGCTGCGCCAGCACCCGCCACGGTCGATGCGGCGTATCACGAACCACCAGCGCAAAGCGACTGCAGAGCGGAAACACGTCGGCCAACACCGCAAACGCATCGCGCATTTGATGCTGCATTACACCGGCAATGGCCATCAACTCGGCCATGCGTTGAAAGAACTGAAGCCGCTGCACAACCTGTTGGCGTCGCTCGCTGCCGGGTGCGAACGCCTTGAGATCCCCGGGTGGCGATGTTTCGTAGACGCCCCGCGGTACCGGCAGACTGACATCGGACTCCATCATCGTCACTTCCGGCGGCTCGTGCGCAGCCAACGGCAACGGCAGCGGTGGCGGCGCGGCCGTGGTCTCGCCACGATCTGCCACGCGCACGCGCAACCGCGTCTGCCCGAGTTCGACGGCATCGCCATCGTCGAGACGGACCGGTGCCAACAGGACCTTGCCGTTATGACGCGTGCCATTGGCGCTTTCGAGGTCACGCAGCAGCCAGACCACACCTTCGGGCTCGATCTGGGCATGCCGCCGCGACACCGCCAGATCGGCGATCACCAAATCGGCGAATTGGCCACGACCGAGCACGGTACTCGCGACGAGCGCAAACCGCTGGCCGGATTGCGGACCGGCTTCGACAAACAATTCGAGCATGTTGTACCTGATGCGATGTCGCACCGAAGTGTCTCACAAGTGCGAGACTGCGCACCCGCCCACCAACCTGTTCGGAGAACGCCATGCCCATCGCCTATTGGTGCGTCCTTGCTGCCGCACTCATGCCCTTGCTGTTTACCGGGATCGCAAAATTTTCTGGCGACGGCTACAACAACCGCAAGGTGCCGGAGTTTCAGGCTCGCCTCAGCGGCTTTCGGCAACGCGCGCACTGGGCGCACACGAACAGCTTCGAGGCGTTCCCACCGTTCGCGGCCGCTGTGATCATCGCGCATCAACTGGGCGCACCCGCCGATCGCGTCGACCAACTCGCAATCGCCTTCATCGTGCTGCGACTGATCTACGGTGGTCTCTATCTTGCCGATCTGCATTGGCAGCGTAGCCTCGCCTGGGCGGCGGCATTCGGCTGCACTGTGGCACTGTTTCTTACTGCCGCCGGCGCCTGAAAAAAGAAGGCCGACGGGGGACCGTCGGCCTTCAAAGGACGCTGCACTTGGCTTCAAGGGGAGGGAGACTCGTGCAACGCCTTCCACGCAACTTGCGAGCGGGCGGTAAGCCCGCCCGAACTTACTTAGCCTTGCGCGCTGCAACGACCGGCTTCACGAACACGTCGTTCGACGCGTCGATCTGGGTCTTGGCGACAGCGTTCAGCGCTTCACCAGTCTTGACGGTGATGGTGACCACTTCCTGAGTCGTCGCGAACACGGTTTCGGCAGTTTCCTTCGCCAATGCCATCGACTTCGGCATGATCGCCTTGACGCCATCGAGGTTGCGCACTTCTGCGGCCTGCGACCAGAAGTCGAGGGTCGCGTTCATGCGATTTTCGAAGGTGTTGATCTGCGCACCGACAACTTTCTCGAATCCTTCGAGTGCAATGCCCTGTGCCTTAAAACCGGCTTCGGCAAACTGCTTCGTCGCGGCGATAAACGGATTGCTGATCTGCTCAAACATGGCTTTGTCCTCGTATGCACCCACCATGGGTGACGTTACTGCGGCGCAGTCTAGTCTGACTTTTGTTGCGTTGCAACATATTTCTTTGATATTTCTGCTTTATCACTATTTTTCAGTGACTTATAGCCGATAATATTGAGCCGCAGTGCAGCAAATTGAACAGCGTCAAGCGCCTCGGTAGCGACAACCGGAGGTGCAGGTCTCATGCACGACCACTTCCGACAACAGTGGCAGCGTTGGCTTCAGCTGCGACCAGATCCAGCGCGCCAGATTTTCGCTGGTCGGATTGTCCAGTCCGGCGATGTCATTGAGATAGTGGTGGTCGAGCTGGTCGTAGTAAGGCTTGAACGCAGCTTTGATCTCGGCGAAATCCTGGACCCAGCCGAACAACGGATCGACCGGGCCGGAAACATGCAGCTCGATGCAAAACGAATGCCCATGCAGGCGCGCGCATTTGTGGCCCGGCGGCACGTTCGGCAACCGGTGTGCTGCCTCGAGGGTAAACGCCTTAAAGATGTCCATTCCGACAGTGTAACGCTGAGCCAGCCGCTAGCGCGTCAGCGTGTCTAACCACGACGCGAGCGCCAGACGCGTGCCGGCTGCATGCACCGGCAGGACCAACACGTCGCCCCGCCGCGCCCATGCCAACAACTGCCGCGCAGCTTCCAACTCATCGAGTTCGACGTATAAGTCGGCAGCGGCCAAGCCAGCATTGAGCAGCGCACGCCGCAGCAATTCGGGCACCTCGCCGGGCGTGCGTCCACGCAGCATGCCGGGAATATCCTTCAACACGACCCGGTTCGGTTGATGCGCTGCGGCCACGTCGGCCAGCGCGCGGATCGCCGCATCGTCACGATTGCCGGCCTGACCAAGCAGTAGGCCGATCCGACCATCGCTTGTTGCGCGCAATCGTTCGGCAACGCGCAGCAACCCATCCAGTCCTTCCGGGTTGTGCGCATAGTCGACCAATAGTTCGACGCCACCAATCTGCCAGCGATCAAGACGGCCGGGATTGTCGTCGCGACGCGCGCCGAAGTGCTGGCAAACGGTAATGATGTGTTCGACGCCGATGCCCATTGCCGCAGCAAGCAGGGCAGCACCGGCGAGATTGGCGATGTTGTACGTGGCACTGCCAGCGACCGTCAGTGGCATTGTGGCGATTGCGCCAAGATCATGTGCGACGCCTCGCAGATGCAGACGCAAGCGTCCGTCGGCGACGCCACAAGTGTTACCGCCGCTGGCGCGACAGGCGTGCAACAGCGGGTGGGCGTCGGCGTGCGCGAACCAAGCCAGTGGCACCGTCAGCGCTGCCGACTTTGCCACCAGTAGCGGATCATCAGCATTCAACACCAAGGTGCCGTCCGCAGTCAGTACCCGCGCGACGACAAGTTTGGCATCGGCAAGATCGGACAAGTCGTGGACGCCGTATTCGCCGAAGTGATCGGGACTGATATTGGTAACGATGGCGGCATCCGCATGGCGCACGGCCAGACCACGACGCAGAATGCCGCCGCGCGCCGTTTCGAGCACTGCCGTGTGCACGCGCGGATGGCGTAGGACTGCGCGCGCGCCGGCGGGGCCGGAATAGTCGCCGCGGACGACGCATTCGCCCGCAACGAACACGCCATCGGTGCAGTTGAAGCCGGGTGCACGTCCGGCCGCCGCAGACATCGCCGCGACCAGGCGCACCGTCGTGGTTTTGCCATTCGATCCGGTAACCAGCGCGATCGGAACGTCGCACAACGGTGTCCAATCCACCGTATCGGGTAACGCCTGCAGCGGCCAAGTGTGACTGCCGCTGCCGCCGCCGAGGCTGCACGAGTCATCGTCACAGAGCATGCCGATACCGCGGCGTTGCGCTTCCTGCATCAAGGCCAGCAGCCGTGGGGCACGCTCGGCAGCGGCGGCACGACGCAAGGTTTGGCATGCCGCCACAGCATCGAACACCGCTGGGTAACCCGGAGCCAGTGGCCAGGCCGGGGCATCTGCTGTGGCGACCAGCCGCAACCAGGCGAGTTCGTTCACCTCGGTCGCGGTGAACAACTGATCGTCGGCCGCCGCAGCGGCCAGCGACGCGCCAGCGCAATGCAAGCGTGTGACCACCTCGGCAGTGACCGACCAGCCGAGTTCGGCGCGCAGCACGCGCACCTGCTCGACCCAGCGCTGCGCCAGCGCCGGGGTTGTGGTGGCTACATCGAGCACCGCCCCGCACGCCGCGAAGAACAGATTCGGACCGGTGAGGCGACGCGAGTCCTCGAACAGTTCGGGCGCGACCTGATTCAGTCGGCGTCCTCGCGCGCCAAGCGCACACCACGCTCGTCACGGACCAAGCCTTCCCAACTGCCGGTGGCAATCGGTTCCTCAGCGACCGGCTGGGTCACCTGAACGATCGACGCGGGTTCGACCATGCTCACCCGCGATGGCACACCTTCGGGACGAAACTTGATCACCTGCTTCCACGAGCGCACCAACGCATCGGCAAACACCAGCAACAGATCGCCGGACTCGCCCATGCGCAACGCAGCGTCGATCGCTTCCTGCTCATCCGGGATCAAGGTGATCTGATCGTCGCGCACACCGTGGCTACGCAGCGTCGCCGCGATCAGTTTCGGCACCTCATCGCCGTCGCGACCACGCAAATCATCGTCGCGGCGACAGAAATAGTGATCGAAGCGTCCGGCCACCGCATTCGCGATATCAACCAGATCTTCGTTGCGACGATCGCCCGGCCCGGCGACGACGACGATGCGCCGTCCGGGCACATCGAGCCGCTGTGCCAGATCGGCCATCACCGACACTGCATGGGCATTGTGTCCGTAATCGAACAACACCTTGAACGGGTGTTCGTTGAACACGTTCATCCGCCCCGGCGCCTGGAAGAAGGTGCTGTCGAAGGTACGCAGCCCTTGCCGGATCGCATCGAGCTTGATGCCCAGCGAGAACGCCATCGCTGCCGCGAACATCGCGTTCTGGACATTGTGCAGTGCGCGGCCTTCGAGCGTGGCGGGAATCAGGTGTGTCCACAGCAACGGGATATGCCCGCCCTTATCGTAGAGCGTGATCATCTGACCGTTGACACCGGCCTCAAGTGCACAAGCGCGGCCGCCGGCACGAATGTGCTCGCGCACCAAACCATGCTGCGGGTTCATGGTCACGTAGCAGATCACTTTGGCATCGGTATACGCGCCCATTTTCAACACGTTGGCGTCGTCGGCATTCAACACCGCGCACTGATCAGCCACTTCGACGACGATGCGCTTGACCTCGGCGAGTTGCTCAAGCGTATCGATACCCTTCATGCCAAGGTGGTCGGACTGCACGTTCAGCACGGCGCCAACATCGACCTTCGGCACGCCCATGCCGGCGCGCAGCAGGCCGCCGCGCGCGGTTTCCAGTACTGCGAAATCGATCTGCGGATCAGCCAACACCATGCGCGCCGAGACCGGGCCGGTCATGTCGCCCTCGACGGTCCGTTGACCGTCGATGTAGACGCCGTCGGTCGTGGTCAAGCCGGGTGTGTAACCGGCCATTTTCACCACATGTGCAAGCATGCGTGCAGTCGTGGTCTTGCCGTTGGTACCGGTGATTGCGGCGATCGGCACGCGCGACGGCGCGCCGGTCGGAAACAGCATATCGATCACTGGTCCGGCGACATCGCGCGAACGTCCTTCGCTCGGCGCCACGTGCATGCGGAAACCGGGCGCGGCGTTCACTTCGCAGATACCGCCACCGATCGATTTGTAGCTCTCGGCGATATTGGTACTGAGGAAATCGACGCCGCCGACATCGAGCCCGATCGCCTTGATCGCGCGCACCGCCATGTCGCGGTTGTCGGGATGGATCACGTCGGTGACGTCGGTTGCGGTCCCGCCGGTGGACAGATTCGCCGTCGAACGCAGATAGATGATCTGTCCCGCAGCCAGCACCGAGTCGGCACCGACGCCGGCGCGGATCATCATCATCGCGGCTTGAGTATCGAGTTCGATCCGCGTGAGTACTTTTTCATGCCCGATGCCGCGGCGCGGGTCCTGATTCACCTGCTCGACCAATTCGCGAATCGTGTGTTGGCCATCGCCGACGACATGTCCGGGCGTGCGTCGCGTTGCTGCAACCAGTTCGCCATTCACCACCAACAAACGGTGATCATCACCTTCGAGATACGTTTCAACGATGACCGAGCGCGAAATTTCCTTGGCTTTGTTGAATCCGGCGATGACCTCGTCGTCGTTCATCAGGCGAATCGAAATGCCACGGCCGTGATTACCGTTGTAGGGTTTGGTCACGACCGGGAAACCGATGCGCTTGGCCGCGCGCACCGCACTTGTCTCGCTCTGAACCAATTCTTGGCGCGGCACCGGCAAGCCCAGCGAACGCAGGATCTTGTTGGTTTCTTCCTTGTCTCCGGCGAGCTCGACCGCGATATGCGGCGTCTTGCCGGTCACCGTCGCTTGGATGCGTTGCTGATACTTGCCGTGCCCGAGTTGCACCAGCGATTGCTCATTCAGACGCAGCCACGGTATGCCACGGTCTTCGGCGGCCTTGACCAGTGAAGCGGTCGATGGCCCCAGCGCGCGACGCTGGGCGTAGCGGATAAACTCATCACGCGCGTCTGGCCAATGCCAGTCGTCCGGCACGCTGTCGGCAGGGCGCAGCGCGACCGGCAGCAACGAACTCAACAGGCGCAACGCCAGTTCGCCGGCCTCGACGCCTTCCTCGCGCTGCGCGTATTCGTAAACCACCGAATAAACACCGGCGCGGTCATCGATACTGCGGGTTTTGCCGAAGGTCATGTCTTCGCCGGCGATGTTCTGCAGTTCGATCGCGACGTGTTCGAGCACATGCCCGAGCCACGTGCCCTCGCCTTCGTTCATGCGTCGGATGAAGCCGCCGGGTTCGCGGTAAGAACAGCCGTGTTCGGCAAGTCCGGGCAAAGCCGCAACCAGCGCCTCGACGAAGGCCGATCCAAGGCGGACGGTCGGCCAAGCTTCTAGTGCGCCGAGATCGAGCTCAAGGCGAATGACCGGGAAATGGGCGTACAACGACGGCCCGACAAAGACCTGACGATCGAGGATGCGCATGCGGCGTTCTGCCTGTGGCCGATGGAACACCAACGATAGCCGATTGCGCACCGTTGCGAAGTACTGGGCGTACCCGCCCAATCAGGCTTTGACGAACGCGATCCGGCCGGCAGACGCGCGTCGCGTATGCAAATTGAAGGTGGCGCCACGCACCAACACATGCAAGCGCAGGCCGAGCAAGCACACCGGCTCGCCTTCCTCGACTTGGTCCATCGACGAAAACTCAAGCTCCGAGGCGTCGACGATGGTGACGCCGCCGCTGCCTTCAACCTCGACGGTATTGTCCGGCGCGATGAAGGCGGCGGTGTCCTCGTCGAGGCCGATACCAATCGCGAACGGGTTGTAGGCCAGCGCCGTCGTCAATCGGCCGAGGCGGTCGCGCTGGCGGAAATGCTGATCGATGATGAAGCGGTTGGTCAGACCCAGACCTGGCGCCAGCCGGACACTGCCAGCGATCGGCGTCGCGCCCTCCTCACCAAACGCAATCATGTGCTCGCTGAGAAACGCCGCACCGGCGCTGGTGCCGGCAATGTGAGTGCCGTGAGCATTGCTCTGACGCAATGCGCGCGCCACCGACGTGCCACCGAGCAAGGTCGCCAAGCGCAACTGATTGCCGCCGGTGATGAATACGCCGCTGGCATGCTCAATGCGCACAATACGGCCGCGCTCCTCGGCGTCGCGACGGGTATCGAAATCGAGCGCAACGACGCGCGCCACGCCAAGGTCACGGAAGATCGCCTCGTAGCGTGCACCGGTATCCGCCAATTTGCTCGCAGTCGGGATCACCACGATGTCGGCATCACGACCGCCGCACAGATCGACAAAGCGCGACAGGATGGCGCGGTCGTTCTCTTTCTCTTCGGCGCCGCCGATCGGAATGATCCAACCGCGATTGCCGCCTTGGGGAACTTGGCTCGGCATCAGTTCGTCTCCTCGAAAGTGCCACGGATCACGGCTGTCGCATCACGCACATGCCAGCGCCCAGCAATCATCACGTCACTCACTCGATGTTCCTCGTCCAAAACCACGAAATCGGCGTCGCCACCGACCGCTACCTCGCCCTTGCCGCGTAGGCGCAGCAATTGCGCCGGGTTGCGCGTGAACGCCGGCAGCACCCGCGCCAGATCGTGCCCGTGCAGCAGCAGCTTGCGCAAGGTCGCGGCCAGCGCCGCTGGTGAACCAATGTCCATATGGATGACGCGCCCGTCGTGGTCGAACTGCGGCAGGCAACCGCCACCATCGGAGCTGACCGTCACCCGATCTGCCGGCGCGTCACTTTCGAGATAGCGCAGCAGTGCCTCATCCGCTGCCCACGCGTCGTCGCCGTCATCGACCGGAAATGCGGTGATGTCGATCGTGCAGCCCTGCTTCGCCAATGCCAGCGCTTCGTCGAACAAGGCCTTGCGCCGGTTGACATGGGTCGGATGGAACACCCGCGCCGGCAATTCGCTGGCGGCCAGCGCGTCGCGGACCAGCGACAGCCCACGCGTACCGTCACCGAGGTGCAAATGCAGCACGCCGGCCTTG
Organism: Rhodanobacteraceae bacterium; assembly: GCA_016708465.1. Classification (GTDB taxonomy): domain Bacteria; phylum Pseudomonadota; class Gammaproteobacteria; order Xanthomonadales; family Ahniellaceae; genus JADKHK01. The sequence continues at coordinate 301,769 of JADJFT010000003.1, read as the reverse complement.
CCCGTCAGCAGACCACCGACATGGGCGTCGGCGGCGACCCGTAGCAGTTCGTCCAAGGTCGGCTGGCTGGAACGGTGGTCGCAAATTGCCAGTTCGCCAACGCCGATCAGACAATCGACGAAGGCGAGATCATCGCGCACGCTGCCGGTCAGCGTCGCCAGCGGCAGGTGATAGCCACCGGTATAAGCCCAGGCCGACAGTCCTTCATTGCGTAGGCCATGCACGGCCGCGACCAGTTCGCGCGTGCTGCGCGTGGTGTCGTCCGTGCCAAGCACGCCAACCACCGACGTGACGCCGGCCAGCGTGTAGCGCGACAGCGGCAACGCCGGCACACGCGTATGCGCGCCCGCTTCGCCGCCACCGCCAGTCAGGTGGGCATGGCCGTCGACAAAACCCGGCAGCAATCGCCGCCCGGCCAAATCAATCACCACGGTCGCGACCGCTGCCATCGCCGCCACCTGGGTCGCATCACCGATCCACAGCAATTGGCCACCACCGACCAGCAGGTCGCGATGACCCAGCGCATCGGGCGCAAACACATCGGCGTTGCGGATCAACGTTGAACCTAAAAATAAGGGTTGTATCGCCATTGGCCGATTTTACGTCCTTTCGATGGTTGTAAAGGTGCAGCCATTTCTCATCAATTTCCGGTGCACTAAAAATAAAAGCTGTACTGACTGTCGCATCGCTATGGCTGGGCGTGGCCACTCCGTGCCGGCGCCGGAACCCTCTGATCATTGGACCTCTACAGCGTGATCAACGCTACCGACGAACTGATCGCGCAGAGCGGCCATTACGCGCACTTGTTCACCCTGCAGGCGCAGGGCTACCGTTGATTGACTTCACCGACAGAGCGCCAAGTTTGCTAGCAGCTGGATCGTAAATAGACTCATTCTGCGGTGATTGGCGACCGTTCAATCCTCCTCATCGAAGAGATGAAGGCTTTCGCATACGCGCTGCATTCTCGCCATGCCTGCGCATGATAGAGAGCGTGGATCTAACCCTGATGGCGCAGCGCCTCGATGGGGTCTAGTTGTGCCGCCTTACGTGCCGGGTAGAAGCCGAAAAACAGGCCGGTGGCGACCGAGAACCCGGTGGCCATCATGATGACGCGCATGTCCAGCTGCACGGGCAGCGCGCCGAATTTGCTAGTGAGAAGCGCACCACCGATGCCGAAGGCGATGCCGATGAAGCCGCCGCCCAGCGATATCAGCATGGCCTCGGCGAGAAATTGCGATTGAATCGCACGTGGGCCAGCGCCCACTGCCATTCGCAGGCCGATTTCACGAATTCGTTCAGTCACTGACACCAGCATGATGTTCATGATGCCGATGCCGCCGACGATCAGCGAAATGCTGGCCACCGCACCTAGCAGTAGCGACATCAAACGTGTGGTCTGGGTTCGCGTGCTGACAATCTCCGCGATATTGCGCACCGAGAAATCGTCATCCGCGCCGGGCGCGATGCGATGGCGCTGCCGCAGCAGAGCGTTGATTTCTTCTTCGACGAAGGCCAAGTCCTCGGCGCGACCGACCGATACGGAAATCTGCTGCACAGTGCTGGCCTGACGCGGCGCAGACAGGGTGGTGCTGGCGCTTGTGGCTGCAGTGGCGGCGACATTGCCGGCCGAAGCAGCGGTGGCGAGTCGCCGCCTGCCCGTTTCCAGCGGAACCAAAATCAGGTCATCGGCATCGTTGCCCCAACTGCCTTGGCCTTTGGACTTCAGCACGCCGACCACGCGCAGCGGAACCCTGCCGAGACGAATGCTGGCCCCGATTGGGTCGTTGTCACCGAACAACTCGCGGCGCACAGTTTCGCCAAGTACGACCACTTTGCTGGCCGAGCTATAGTCACGCGCGCTGAAAGGCTCGCCCAGCGCCATCTGCCAATCGTTTACCGGGAAGTAGTCGGCGTTGACGCCCTGCCAACTGGTGGACCAGTTGTTTTCGGCGAATACCACCTGGCCGCCGCCGCGGTTGGAGGTGGCGACGTATTGCACTTCGGGAATCTCGGTGCGAATGGCCTCGGCGTCGTCATCGGTCAGGCTGGCAGCGCTGCCGGCACCACCCCGCACGGGGCCCTGCGACGACGATGAAAACACCTCTAGTCGATTCGATCCGAGCTTGGAGATCATGTTGTCCAGCTCGGTCTGCGTGCCTTGGCCCACAGACACCATCACGATCACCGCCGCGATCCCAATGATGACGCCCAGTGCCGTAAGAATGCTGCGCAGGAAGTTGCCCCGCAGCGAGAACACAGCCGATCGCAAGACGTCGGCGGCCTTCACGCTACCTGCTCCGAAGGCTGCCAGCCGTCTGGATGTAGATCACCGTCGTGCATGATCACCACGCGGTCGGCGTGGTCGGCGACCGGGCGTTCATGGGTGATGATTACTACGGTGCGGCCACTGGCTTGGAGGCGTTCGAACAGCGCCATGATTTCTTCACTGGTGCGCGAATCCAGCGCGCCAGTGGGCTCATCCGCAAGCAGTAGCGGCGGTTGGTTGATCAGCGCACGCGCGATAGCTACGCGCTGCTGTTGCCCACCCGACAGTTCGCTAGGGCGGTGCCCGGCGCGATCAGCGAGCCCCACTTCAGCCAGCGCGGCGCGGCCGCGCGGCTCGCGATCTGCGGCCGTGATGCCCGAATAGACCAGCGGCATCATTACGTTTTCTAACGCGGTCTGGCGCGAAAGCAGGTTGAAGCCCTGGAAGACGAATCCGATCTTCTCTAACCGCAGCCTAGCGCGGCCTTCGGCATCAAGCGTCGCCACGTCCACGCCGTCGCAGTGATAGCTACCCGACGTCGGTTGGTCTAGGCAGCCAATCATATTCATAAGCGTGGATTTGCCCGAGCCGGAAGCACCCATGATGGCCAAAAACTCGCCGCGCTCCACTGTCAGATTGGCACTGCGAAGGGCGACCACTTCGGCGGGCGTGCCGGCGTTGTAAATTTTGCTCAGGCCGACGATGTCGATGACCGGGCTGCTCATGCCGCCGGGCGCTCCTGGCCGATAATCACGGCATCACCCTCGGCTATGTCGCCATTGACTTCGGTGACGGTGCCATCCGACGCACCCAGGCGAACAGCGACCGACTGCGGTTGGCCGTCCACCAGTTTCCACAGAGTGCCGCGACGCGCGGTGGAAATCGCGCGCAGTTCGGCGTCCCAAGTGGTCTGCTGCTCGTCCGATAGGCTGGCGCGGAACTCCACAAAATTCCGCTCCATCGCCTCGGCCATGCGCTGGCGCATCGCCTCAGGCGACGGCCCGCCGCTTGCTGCAGCGGCTTGTCCGCTCGGTCCGCGCCCGCCGCCGCCCATGCCGCCTGGGGGCGCAGCTGGCGCACGGCCAGCGGTGCGTGCGGCCGCTCGCTCGAGCACACCTTCCATCGCCATGTCGAACGCGGCTCGCTGCGTGGCGTCGAGCTTCAGCGCGTCGGCCACGCGTGGCAGGTCCTGCATTAGGCCGCCACGGCCACCGCTAGCGCCGGTGGCGCTGACAGCTGCATCTTGGCCAGGCGGAGTGAAGCGCAGCGCCGCATTGGGCACGCGCAGTACGCCATCGCGCCGACTCACAACGATTTCGGCGCTGGCGGTCATACCCGGCAGCAGGCTCTGGTCGGCATTGTCGACCTGCACGACCACCGGGTAACTGACGACATTGGAGTTGGAGGTGGCCGACAAACGCACCTGTTTCACTTCGCCGGCGAACTGGCGGTCGGGAAACGCATCAACTGTGAACGAGACGGGCAGGCCTTCCTTAATCTGGCCGACGTCAGCTTCATCAATGCTCAGATCGATCTGCATCTGTGCCAAGTCTTCGGCAATCTGGAACAGCACTGGCGTCTGGAAGCTGGCCGCCACGGTTTGGCCGGGCTCGACCGCACGCAGCAGGATCACACCGTCCACAGGCGAACGGATGACCGTGTAGGCCACATCCAGTTCGGCATTGTCGACGCCTGCTTGGCGCTGTTGCACGGCGGCCTGCGCCGAGGCTACTCGAGCACTCGCCTGCTCGCGCGCTGCCATCGCCAAGTCTGCATCGCTGCGGGCGATCAGCTGGCGCGCCAGAAGGTCGCTCTTGCGGGCGTAGTCGGCCTCAGCATTGCGCTGGGTGGCCTTGGCTTCGTTGACCGACGCGCGGGCGCTGGCAAGGTCCGCCTGCGCCTGCTTAAGGCGGGTTTGGAATGGCGCCGAGTCCAACATGGCGATTGGCTGGTCTTTGCTGACTTGGTCGTTGAAGTCCACTGCGACTGACTTCACTTGACCCGATACCTGCGAGCCCACCGCCACGGTGGTGGTGGCGCGCAACGTACCGGTGGCTGAGATCACCACGCGCACGTCTCCGCGCTCAACGTTGCCGGTGCGGAAGCCGCTCGCAGGGCTCTGTGTGCGCCCCGACCACAGCCACCAACTGGCGGCGAGCACAATTACTAGGGCCGACAGCGCTAGCAAGCGGTGCAAAGTACGTGAAGCAGAAGCAGGACGCGCCATCAGGTCTCCAGAGGGTCGAAAGTGAGGCAATGAAATAGCTTAACGTCCTGCGGGAACATACGTTGACATAGCGATAGGTGCCCTGCTATCGCTTTCGTTCGAACTTATCGCAGCAATGGCCATCGCGTATGCGTCACCAGAACCAGCAACGGCTGACGGCATCAACAGAGCGTCGATCGGGTAGTGCTTCTTTAACGGCGACTTCGAGAAAAGCCTCGGAAAATGTGCCTGAAGCCAGACTTTTGGCGCCTGCTCCAAGATTGCGTCGCTGAGTAGCGGTCTATTTCCGGAGTCCGAAATGCGAAGCCCAACCGCCCTCGCGCGACTAGCGAGTTCGGCGTGCAAAGCCCTCGCCGATAACGGCGCATTTCTATGGAGGTACGAGCAAGAAATCGAGACAAATCTGGTGACGAACGAATCGGACCCGTTTTGCTCTGCGACATCCACCTGAATCGGCTGGAACTCGCCCCGGGCCTCGCGAATTTCTGGTGGCTCAGAATATGCGTCAACACCGTCGAAGACGCAGAGGCCGCAGCCGTGGACTACGCACAAATCTACGCCGATTAGCTGATGCTCCCGTTGATACCAACTGAATCCTTGCTCGACGAGGTTCTGCGCGGTGCAGCGACGACAGACACGACTTCCTGGTCTCGGCGCCAGCATGCCCAGTCGACGGGAAAACGATGCACCCTCCTGAGAACCGTGCATTGCTGGTGCTTCATCGCGAGACGCCACACGAAGTGCGGGCATCATGCTGTGGTCGATTGCGTAAGTCGTCGAGTCCATCCCGGAGAACGCTGCCAGCAAATGCAGAACCGGAGATGATGGTTCGTTGCTCTGCGCTCGCAAGCGCTCGATAAGCCGATCTCGCGACGAGATCCCATTGACGATGCGAATTCTCGACAAGTGGCCTTCGGCGATTTCGCCTGGCATTGGACTGACGCGAATCATGTGTCCGCCAGCCGGAGTCGGAGCAACCGTTCCCTACGGTGACCCACTTCGCCCGACCGATACACGTAAGCGACCATGGGAGAGGAGATCAGCCGGGGCGACGAGGCAGCCATTACAACTTATATTAAATTTTTACAGGTCTTATTTTTAGGATCAACGTCAGCATCAGGTGATTCGCCTATTCAACGGTGACCGATTTTGCCAAATTTCGCGGCTGATCAACGTCGGTGCCTTTGAGCACGGCGACGTGGTAACTGAGCAATTGCAGCGGCACGGTGAAGACGATCGGGGCGATCAGGTCGCCGCAGGGTTCGAGTTCGAGCAAGATTTCCTGGGCGTGGGTGATGCCGCGCGACACACTGCTATCAGCAAATACGATCAAGCGGCCACCACGGGCGCGCACCTCTTCGATATTCGACTTCAGCTTTTCGAGCAGATGATCGTTCGGTGCCACCGCGATCACCGGCATCTCGTCATCGACCAATGCCAGCGGGCCGTGCTTCAACTCACCCGCCGGATAAGCCTCAGCGTGGATGTAGGAAATTTCCTTGAGCTTGAGCGCGCCTTCCATCGCGATCGGGAATTGCGTGCCGCGCCCGAGGAACAGTGCATGCTGCTTGTCGCCGAAGAACTCGGCGAGGGCGCGAATCTGCGGATCCAACGCCAGCGCCGAAGCGATCGCACTCGGCAGACGTTCGAGTTGGGCCACGCCGTCGGCATAACGCTGCGCCGACAGGTTGTGATGGCAACCAAGTTCGAGTGCGAGCAGCAACAGCGCCGTCAATTGAGTGACGAACGCCTTGGTCGATGCGACGCCGATTTCGGGACCAGCGCGCGTCATCAGCGACAATTCCGATTCGCGCACCAACGATGACTCTGGCACGTTGCATATTGCCAGTGTGCCGAGATAGCCCATGCCTTTCGCGAGCTTCAGCGCAGCCAGCGTATCGGCGGTTTCGCCGGACTGCGACACGGTGACCAGCAAGGTGTCCGGCATCACCACGAAATCGCGATAGCGGTATTCGCTGGCAATCTCGACCTGACACGGGACGCGCGCCAACGATTCGATCCAGTACTTCGCGACCAGCGCGGCGTGATAGCTGGAACCACAGGCGACGATCTGCACCGCCTGCGTGCGCGTCAGCAGGTCGACGGCGCGCGGCCCAAAAATTTGCGTCAGCACATGGCCGCCGCTCAGGCGACCTTCGAGCGTGTCGGCAATCGCGGTCGGCTGCTCGTGAATCTCCTTGAGCATGTAGTGGCGGTATTCACCACGCTGCACGGCGTCGGCACTGAAATGCGCCTCTTTGATCGGGCGCACGAGCTCGCGGCCTTCTTCGTCGAATACGCGCGTCGAATCAGCACGAATCTCGGCGACATCCCCTTCCGCGAGATAAACGAAGCGGCGCGTAACCGGCAACAATGCGTGGATGTCGGAGGCGAGATACTGCTCGCCGTCGCCAAGGCCCATGACCATCGGCGAACCTTTGCGTGCACCGACGACAACGCCGGGTTCCGCGTCGACACGACCGCGATCGCATAGGCACCACGCAACTGCGGCAACACCTGGCGGACCGCATCGAGCAGGCTTACGCCGTTGCGGTGGGTGGCATGGATCAGATGCGCCATCACCTCGGTGTCGGTGTCACTGGTGAAGGCATAGCCTTGCGCACGTAATTCCTCGCGCAACTCGGCATGATTTTCGATGATGCCGTTGTGGACCACGGCAACGCTGTCCGTCGACACCATCGGATGTGCATTGCGCTCGGCCGGCACGCCATGCGTCGCCCAGCGCGTATGGGCGATGCCGGTGCATCCAGCGACCGGCGTGGCCGCCTGCAGCGCTTCAAGCTCGCTGACCTTGCCTTTGGCACGCAGGCGCTGCATGCCGGTATCGGTCAGTAGCGCAATACCGGCGGAGTCATAGCCGCGGTATTCCAGTGCCTTCAAGCCGTGGATCAGGGTCGGGACCACATCCCGCCGCGCCGCGACGCCGACAATTCCGCACATGCTGATGCACTCTCCGAATTCGAAGCGGCATTCTAGCGAATGTCCACATCGCCCACGGACGCTGCGATGATTCGCGGCACTTCGCCAGCAAAAGCGCCGCCAGCGCCGCCTGCCACACCCTCGGCCGCAGTCGTTATGCTTCGCGATCTCGTCGGCTAGGTTTCTGCATGTCTTCCAGCACGCCGGTTCAACCGTCATTGACCACAATCGACGCCCGCGAATGGTTGCTAGTGCTGGCTGCCGCGATTGTGTTGAAATTGCTGTGCTGGCAAATCGACCCGACGATGCGCACCTTTGTCGGCGACTCGGCCACTTATCTTTGGGCAGCACTCAGCAATCAACCGCCGCCGGACCGATCATTCACCTATCCGCTGATCATCCGCGCCACGGCGCTAGCGCAAGGCAATCTGGCGTTGCTCGGTTGCTTGCAGTCGGCCATCGGTGCCTTGCTCTGCACCTTGGTGTATCGCTGTCTGCGCCGGGATATTTCAGCCAGCCGCAGCGTCGCTACGGTGTTGGCGCTGCTATTAGCGATCGAGCCCGGACAGTTGTTCTACGAACGCATGGTGATGACCGAAACCTTCGGTACGTTCTGCTTCGCGGTGATGGTGTTGTCGGGGCTGCGCTACCTGCGCAGTGATCAGACGCGCTGGCTGGTGCTGATGGCCGTTTCTGGAACGCTGGTGGCGTCGATGCGACTGAGCCTGCTGCCGGTGGTGCTGGGCTTCGCACCGCTACCAGTGTTGGCGCGGCTATTTGGTGATCGGCCGGGATGGCTGCGCTGGGTCGCGCATCTGATTCTTGCGGTCGCCGCCACACTGATGCTGCACTCGCTCTACAAACACTGGTACGACCGCAAGTCCGATGCCTTGCAACGCAGCGACTACACCCATTCCAGCGGTCGCATGCGCCTCGGATTGCTTGCCCCGCTGGTCAAACCCGAGCATCTGCAACGTGCCGGGTTGCCGGGTGATCTGGTTGCGCAAACGCGGCCATCGTCATCCGATCCACAGGCGCGCGAACCCCAGATCTGGTCCGAAACCGGACTGTATTCGTTGATTGCGCAACACAGCGCACACCCGGACGACAGCGCGCGCAAAGTGGCGATGTATGCCTTTCGCGACGACCCGTTCGGTCTGGTGCGATTGGGTGTCGGCAATCTGTTCGACTACTTCAATGCCGGCATCACTCGAGCGCGAATGGACGACGATCTCGGCCAACGCCCGCCGGACGCGGGCATGTTGCGGATCATCGCCGAACGCTATGGCTACGATGCCCGCGGTGTCGCGACGCGCACAAGCCCGGTCTATCGGTATTACGCCGCCAGTCGTATCTGGTGGATCATTTTGCTATTCGCGTTACCGCTACTGGCGATCGTCGTGCTTGTCCGAGGACGCCGCCGCGACCCCGCTGCAGCCACCTTGCTGAGCCTGCTGGCGCTGGGCATGTTCGTCTCTCAGGTGCTGTTTTCGCACATCGTTTCGTTCCGCTATTTGCACCCGTTCGCGGTCGGCGCGGCGGTGCTGGTCGCTCACCTGCTGTCGTTGCCTACGGGTAGCGCCAGGCGCTGATCTCGCTGCGCCAGATAAGCGAGCATCTTCATCTCGCGCCGGCCGCGGGTAACGGTGTCGAGAATCAAGCCGGACGCCACTGAAAGCATCGCGACGATCATCATCGCCGAACTCAGGATCGCGGTCGGGAAGCGCGGCACCAATCCGGTATCGAGCCAGGTCAGAACGACCGGCGCCGCCAGACCAACGGCGATCAACGCCGTTGCCAGACCGAGCGAACCAAAAAATGCCAGGGGGCGCTCAGCGGCGAACAGTCGCAGCATCGTCCGCAGGATGCGCAGGCCATCACGGTAGGTGGACAGCTTGCTGTTCGAACCTTCGGGCCGATCAAAATAGCGCGTTGTCACTTCAGCAATCGGCGCCTTGAGTTCGAGCGCATGCACGGTCAACTCGGTTTCGATCTCGAAGCCCGCCGACAGAATCGGGAACGACTTCACGAAGCGGCGCGAATAGCCGCGATAACCCGACAAGATGTCGTTGCAGGCGCGCCCGAACAGCCACGACAAGAAGCCAGTGAGCATGCGGTTGCCCAACACATGGCCAGGCCGATACGCCTTGGTGTTTTCAGCGACGCGCAGTCCGACGACCATATCGGCGCCATCACGCACCGCTTGCACAAGGCGCGGCGCGGCTTCGGCTTCGTAGGTCGCGTCGCCATCGACCATCAGGTAAATCTCGGCTTCGATGTCGGCGAACTGACGCCGCACGACATGCCCCTTGCCTTGCAGGGCGACGTGCCGAACGCTGGCACCGGCGGCCTTGGCAATCGCTGCCGTGGCGTCCTTCGAGTTGTTGTCGAACACGAAGATTGAACATCCCGGCAACGCTTTCGCGAAATCGGCGACGACCTTGGCAATGGTGATGGCCTCGTTGTAACAGGGCACGAGCACCGCGACATGGCGGTAATCGGGAGCGATCGAAGTTTGGATGGTCGACATGTGGCGGTCCGGGCGGTGTGACGAATCAGGAAAATCAGGCGCGATCGGTGGTCACCAACACCAACCCGGCGAGCACCATCAACGTGCCCGCACCAGCACGCCAACCGACGCGCTCACCGAATACGAGAACGGCGCCGACAACGACCAATACGAAGGTCAATGCGGTGTAAGGATAAACCACCCGCAACGGCAGCTTGGACAGGCAATACAACCAGAGCAATGTGCTGAATGCGTAGCCACCTAGGCCGAAGAAAACCGACCAGTTGACGAACTCCAGCCAGTGCGTCCGCCCCTGCGCGCCGGCTTTCAGCAACAGTTGCCCGCCGGCGGCGAATAGGCATGCGAGCACCAGCAACACGTGGGTCAGTTTCATCCATCGCTCCGGCACGACGCTCGAAAAGGCCGCGCATGATAGCGAATGTGCCATCCGACGATGCGCATTGATCAGCCCTTGCGCGGGCGCTTCCAGCCGGTGACCGTGCGTGCCTTCGTGCGCGCCACGGTGAGTTCGCCGGCTGGTGCATCGCGGGTGATCACACTGCCGGCGGCGATGGTGGCGTCGGCACCGATCGTAAGCGGCGCCACCAACGATGAGTTCGAACCGATGAAGGCGCCATCGTCGATGCGCGTCACATGCTTGTGCGCGCCGTCATAGTTGCAGGTGATGGTGCCGGCACCGACATTGACGCCGGCACCGATTACCGCATCGCCGAGGTAGCTCAGGTGGTTCGCTTTCGAACCTGCGCCAAGCGAGGTCTGCTTGGTCTCGACAAAATTTCCAATATGCACGCCAGCGGCCAGATCAGTGCCGGGGCGCAGGCGTGCGAATGGGCCGATCGTGCAGGCGCCGTGCGTGATTACCCCATCGAGATCGCAGTGCGCCTGCACCACGGTGCCGGCAGCGAGCTGGCAATTGCGCAGCCGCACAAACGGGCCGACGCGCACCTCGTCGCCGAGCACGACGAAACCTTCCAACACTAGATTCAGATCGAATTCGATATCGCGACCATGTTCGACCTCGGCGCGCACCTGCACCGAGGCCGGATCGGCCATCCGCACGCCGCCGAGTAGCAATGCGTGGACGCGGCGCGCATTCAAGCGATGCGACAGATCAGCAAGCTGTACCGCATCATTCGCGCCCATCGCCTCGGCTTCATCTGCGCACATTGCGACGCTCGCGGCTTGGCCATCGGCAGCGGCCTTGGCGAAGACATCGGTGAGGTAATACTCGCCCTGGGCGTTGGCGGTGCCGAGCGTCGCCAACCAACGCCGCAAGCAAGCCGCATCCGCTGCGATCATGCCGGTATTGATCTCGCGGATCAGCCGCTGTGCAGCGCTCGCATCCTTCTCTTCGACGATTGCCGCGACCTTGCCGCGGGCATCGCGAACGATGCGGCCATAGCCTTTCGGATCAGCGAATTCGGCGGCGAGCACCGCGAGCGCACCTTGCACGTGAATCAGCGTGTGCAAACTGGAAGCGCGCGTCAGCGGCACGTCGCCGTACAACACCAGCACGCGGGCATCGTCGGGAATTCCCGGCATCGCCTGCATCACCGCGTGCCCAGTACCGAGCTGTTGCGCCTGCTCGGCCCAGCGCAGCGAGGTATCCGCCGCGAAAGCAGCACGCACTTGCTCGCCGCCGTAGCCGTGAACGACATGGATCGCTGCCGGATCCAGTTCACGCGCCGTCGCGATCACGCGCGCCAACATCGACACGCCGCACACCGGCTGCAGCACTTTGGGCCGCACCGACTGCATGCGCTTGCCTTCACCAGCAGCAAGAATGACGACGTGCAGGGGCGATGAGGACATGCGCGACTCCGAATTGCGACGCGCCATTCTAGGGGCGCAGCCGGCTTGCCGCGCAGCTGATGACAAGTGACAGCAGCGAATTGCGTATCCCCGATCATTCCACCGACGAGAACCTGACCATGCGCCGCCTGCCTGCACTCCTTCTGCTGCTGATCGCGACCCTGCCGGCACTGGCCCAGGTGCAATGGCGTTCTGGCGCGCTGCTGTACACGCCAGCCTACGATTTCACACTCGGCTACACGCCGAACGGAACCGGCTACTTCGTCTCTCAGGCCTATATCCCAAGCCCGCCGCAGCCGACCGTGAATCAGCCGTTCTACGTCAGCCTGCGCATGGAGGGAATCGCGTCACCCGCGGTCGGGCGGCTGATGGTGACGGGCTTCATCCCGCCCGCTGGGGTCTCGGTCGTCGTTGATGCAAGCACGCCGGTGCGCTGTTTCTATCGCGCGATGAGCGGCATCGGCAGCTGGACTGAGTTCACCAACACGGTGCTCACCGATGTGTCGTTTGGCGCAAATTTGCGGATCACCGGCTGTCCTCAGCCCGCCACAGCTGCAAATCCATACTCGGTCATCAGCATTCCTGGAGGCAGCGCCTATCATCTGGATCGTCGCGACACCGGCAATCCGGGCGCAACGTCGTGGCCACTGGGCAGTCAGGCCGGCTACGAATTCCTGATTCCGCTGGTGTCCGATCGCACGATCAGCGGCAATAGCGGCATCGAGAGCGAGCGCTTCTACGGCACGATCCAATCCATTCAAGGCGACGGGCTCGATCCGTGGGTCTATCCCAATCTTGGCCTGCTGGTTTCCGCTAGCAGCCCGACACCGACTACCGATCTGCCGGTGTCGCAACAACTGCCGCCGCCGCCACCGCCGGCGGGCAAAGTGGGGTACTCGATACGCTGCACGAACAACGGCCCGAATGCGGCGAGCAATGTCAGTTGCGGATTCGTCGACGTACCCACCGGATTGAACGCGAGCGTCATCTGCAGTCCGACCAGTCCGCAGGCCAGTCTGGCAGCCGGGTCCGCGATCGTTTGCTAGGTGATCCTCGACAAGTACCTCGGCATCCGGACGATGAGTGGCGTGGTGTCGTCTGGCGTGACGCCTGATTCCAACCTGGCCAACAACACCTTTCCGTTTTCGCTGTATGGCGGTATTGCCGAGGTGATTCTGCAGAGCGGCTTCGAGACCTTGGGCCCCTGAACCACCGCTCGTCGGCCGCTTGTGGCCGTCGCGACAATTGCCGCCCGCCACACGGAATCATGGTGTGCGGCTGCCTATACTCGGCGCCATCGAAACGGCCCGCAATGGGCTGCGTGGAGAGAAGCGATGAAACTGCGCCGTCTACTGCCCCTCTTGCTGCTGGCCTCATCTGCCGTTGAAGCCGCCCAGATTTCCAGATCCGATATCGATGCAATGCTCAAAGTGCCTGTCGGCGGCACCGTCGAAATATCGGGATTCCCCGTTGACTTGCTGGCGACGGCCACAATTCGGCTCAAGCGTATTGATGTCTTCGCAACAGATGCGCGCATTCGACATGTGAACAACGGCATCGAGCGCGAGGTTCCGCGCAGCACGATGTTGTCCTTCATTGCCGACAAGAGCGAGGGCACGGCCCCCTACCTTGGTCTGGTCATCGCGGCCGACGGCAGCCGCATCGAAGGCGGCAGCATTGCCAGCAACGGCCGCTTGATCGCCATCAATGGCGATCTCCACAACGGCATCATGCAGATCAATGCCGCCGACGCATCGGAACCAGAGGCGGATGGGCAGAAGTTTGCGGGGTCTTGCTTCAATGATTTGTCTGGCACCCGAATGCAGATGCCCTCACAAGCCGAAGTCGATGCAGTGTTTGCAGCGGCCGATCCAGCCGACAAGGCCCTGCTTGCCGCATCGCGTTCAGCCCGGGTCGCGATCGACTCCGACGTTGAATTCATGAGTGAACGGTTCGCAGACAACACCACTACTGCGGGAAACTGGCTGACGTCGTTGTTCACACAGCTCAACGCAATCTACGAACGCGATCTCGATGTGACTTTGCTGGTCGGCGACGTGTTTTGGCGCACCGGAAGCGACCCATTCAACGAGTCGGGCGCCGATATCTTTGACCAACTGGATGAATTTGGGGAAGTCTGGGCGGCCAACAACGCCGGGCTCAATCGCGCATTCGCCGCGCAGATGTCTGGAAAACTCGCTTGCACGGGTTGTTTTTCCGGCATTGCCTGGGTCCTCGACAATCAGAACTATTGCAGCGCAAAAGGACAGACATTCAGCGGTTGCACGGATGGAACGTGCACCTACGGCCATTACAGCGTCAGCCAGACGCAGACCAACACCACCAGCGCAACGCCCAATGACGCGAAGTTCATCGGTCACGAACTCGGCCATAACTTCGGTGCAAATCACACCCACTGCAGCGATGCCGTGACGGGGGACGGCAATCCGGATGTATCGATCAACACGATCGATACATGCTACGCGGGCGAAGCAAGCAGTGGTTGTTATGGCGGCACAACAGCCTGCCCAGCGTCGCAGACCATCAACGGCGTCAACAACGTTCGCGGCACCATCATGAGCTACTGTCATTTGCTTGGCGGCTGCGACAACTCTGCAGTATTCGCTACCGCACATGTCAACTACCTGTCGCCCTTCATCGCGCTGAACGTTACCCAGGGCTGCTTTACGGTCGGCGGTGGCGGCACCATCTCGATCGCGGACCGGACACTCGGTGAGGCGACGACGCCGATGAACTTCACGTTGACGCGCACGACCACGACCGGCACCGCGAGTGTGGTCGCGACCACGGCGGTGGGTACGGCGACGGGTGGTGGCACCGACTACACCAATGTGGTCAGCCAAACCGTCAACTTCGCCGGCGGTTCGGCGACGGCGACGCTCAACGTCACGATCAATAACGACACCATCGACGAACTCGACGAAACCTTCGTGGTCAATCTGACCTCGCCGTCTGCGGGCTACACGATCAGCGACACTCAAGCTACCGGCACCATCACCGACGACGACACCACGAGCATCACCGTGAATGACCCGGTCGCGGTCACCGAAGGCGCACCGATTACCTTCACCGTGAGCTTGTCGAATCCGAACAGTCGCACCGTCACCGTATCGCGCGCCACGGCGAACGGAACCGCGACTGCGGGTGATTACACGGCACTCTCCGCGAGCACACTCACATTCGCCTCGGGTGGCGCACTGACGCAGCCGGTCAATGTCACGACGACCAACGACAACCTCGACGAACCCGGTGCCGCCGAAACTTTTGCGCTGAACCTGAGCGGCGCGACCAACGCGACCATCGGCGATGCCAGTGGCACCGGCAGCATCAACGACAATGATCCGACGCCGACAATCAGCATCGCCGATGCCCCGATCCAACCGGAAAATGGCATCAGTCCGACGCGCTTCGTGTTGTCCTTGTCGAACCCGAGTCAACCGTCGATCTCGGTCACCGCCAGCACCGCCGACGGCACCGCCACACTCGCCGACAGCGACTATCAACAGCGCTCACTTGCGCAGACGTTCACCAGTGGCATGACCAGTATCGACTTCGATGTCACCCGCACCGGCGACAGCAAGTTCGAAGCGGACGAAACCGTGTTGGTGAACCTGACCAATCCGACCGCGGGCTACACGATCAGCGATGCCAATGCCGTCGGCATCATCGGCAACGACGACGCCGGGCCCGCATTCTCGATCGCGGATACCTCGCTGACCGAAGGCAACGGCGGCAGTGCCAACATGATCTTCACGGTGACCATTCCCAGTGCTGCGGGTGCCAACGCTGCGGTGACTTACAGCACCAGCCCGATCGATGCGACCGCAGGCAGCGACTACACCGCAGTCAGCGGCACCGCCACGATCACCGCCGGTGCCACCAGCGCCACGATCAACGTGCCGATCATCGGTGATGTCATCGACGAATTCGACGAACAATTCACGGTGAACATCAGTGCCACCAGTTCGTCGACCATCGGCGACGGCCAAGCCATCGGCACGATTATCGACAACGACAGTGGCGGCGATCCGATCTATCGCCACGGCTTCGAATAGAACGCCTCGCCGCGACCATTGCGGCGAGCCGCTTTCAGATCGGTGCACCCGGCGGAATCGTCGGTAGCGGTCGCAGCTTCACTGTCTCCGGTGCATCGAGATAGCGCACGATCAGGCGCGCGCCTTCGCCGGCATCGATATTCGTAGCCGGCATTGCGCCGAGTTCTGCCGCGAATGCGCGCAGCCGCCCGCGCCACTCGGCATCGACCGTCGCATGCAGTTGGCTGCCGGCGAGCAGGTTCAAGGCCGCATCCAACAACACCCAATTGCGCGTACTGCGCACCCGCATGTTGGTGCGACCGGCCTCGCGCCATGGGCTCGCGACCAACACGTCGAAAACCTCGCGCAACGACGGCATCATCGGCTCGCGTGACTGCTGCCAAGCAAGGCGATTCAAGCGTTGCGGCGCGAATGCAAATTGCGTCACCAGTGCCGTCGCGGCAGCGGTCGCCGCTGCTTCGTCGAATAGCGGCCCGGTTTGCGTCGTGAAGTATTCCGGGGTGCGGCTGTACTCGGTCGATGGCGGCGTCAAGGCGGCGCGCACCGACGCCGGCAGCGCCAGCGTGTCGACTGCAAGCGCGCGGCTCAAGGCCTGCAATGCTGCATGTTGGCGCGGTGCCGCGACTGCGTGCGTACCGAGCGTTGCATCGCCGCCGAGTCCGTAGTCGTATTCGGCACCGCCGATCAGACGCGCAACCGCCTCGGTCTGATAGCGATGCAGCAGATGGATCGGCACTAGTCGCCGTTCCAGTTCGCCACTCTGGCGGTCTGCCGGCAAGGCGCCCGCGGCGAAGCGCGACAGCGCCGCGGCTCGCACTTGCAGCAGATGATCGAAACTCGCAACGGGATCGCTGCCGACATCCCAGAGCACACCATCGGGATGTGCATCGCCGGGCGCACGCGCGTCGGCATCACTGACATAGCGATAGCCCTGAGCGGCGATGTCATGACGCAGTGTCGCCAGCGCCGTTGCGGTTTGCGCCGGCGCGAATTCGCTGTAAGCGTGCGCAACCACGAACGTGTCCCAATCACCGATACCGATGGCATAGGGCTTAGCCAGTTGCACGCGGCCCTCGCCGTCGAGCGTGATGATCGGATGCGGGTAATCGAGCACCGAACCATTCCCGGTGCGACTGGCGGCGAAGTTATGGGCGAATCCGAGCGCGTGCCCGACTTCGTGTGCCGCGAGTTGTCGCAGGCGCGCCAAGGCCAAGTCCAGCGCCTGTTGCTGCAACGCTGGATCGGCATCAGGCGCATGCGCCGCGAGCAGTCCTTCGGCGATCAACAAGTCTTGGCGCACGCGTTGCGAACCCAGATTCACGAAACCCTTGATGATTTCGCCACTGCGCGGATCAACGATGCCGCCGCCATAGGACCAGCCACGCGTGGCGCGATGCGTCCAGGTGATGGCGTTGTAGCGCACGTCAGCGAGATCCATGCCCGCGGGCGCGAGTTCGACCTTGAACGCATCGATGAATCCCGCAGCATCGAACGCTTGTGTCCACCAGCGCGCACCCTCCAGCAAGGCACTGCGCACCGGTTCCGGCGTGCCACGATCGAGATAGAACACGATCGGTTTGACCACGGTGCTGCGTGCAGCTGTTGGATCGTTCTTCTGCAGACGAAACCGTGCCTGCCAGCGGACATCGAGATCGCGGTTCAGTGGCTGTGCAAAATCGACACCGCCAACACTCCAGCCGCCCGACGCCGGATGAAAGGCGCGCCGATTGAACCCGGCATCTGGCAGTCGCACGAAACTCAGTTGCTGGCGGAGCGTAATCGACTTTGCGTCGGCGACGGCCTGCTGCACGAACGCACCGCTGCCGCTTCCAGAAAAGGTGAGCAGCGCCTCAAACTCGGCATTGTCCGGATAGCTCTTCGCGGCGGTGGTGAGCACGCCACTGCGGTCCGCATCGAGCACGTACTGCCCCTGCTGCACACTTGCCAGTCGATCGATCACGCCATGCTGATCGCTCGCAATCAGTGACGACATGTCGACCAACCAGGGTCCTTGTTCGGGGTCGTCATTCAGCAGATCGCCGGACCACAACACCGATTCAGCAAATGCATCGCGTGCCGACATCACTTCGTCGGACACGACACTGTCGGCGATGAACTTCATATTTCGCTGCACCAGCAACAGCTTCGCGCCGAGCCGGCGAAATTCGACCAACTTCGGCTCACCGGCCTGTGCGCGATCCAAACCGACATCGTTCGATCCAAGTGCGCCCGGCAGCGCCGTCACCATCAACATCGGCGCATCCAGCGCATGCACACCGACCAGCACACGCGCCGACATCGCATCGACGTGGACATCGATAAACCCGGTTTGTGCCGTCATGCCATCGGTTGCCGACGGTGGCGCCTCGCGCTTAGCAAACGCGGTAGACAGACCCACCAACAGCACCGCGCCCAACCACATTCGCACACGCATCGACGTTCTCCGCAGCAGAAGCCCGGAGCTTACGCCGCCACCGCAGCGTCCGCGCTCGTCGCCGTCACGGCGGGCGCACGGGCTGCGGCAATCACCCTTCCGACAGCTTGTCGCGGATCTGCGCTTCGACCGCGGCGAGTGCGGTCATGTTGACGACACGGCGCACGGTGCTTGCCGGCGTCAGAATGTGCACCGGCTTGGAGATGCCCATCAAGATCGGGCCGATGGCGACGCCGTCGGTCATCTGACGGGTGATGTTGTAAGCGATGTTGGCGGCGTCGAGGTTCGGACAAACGAACAAATTTGCACGTCCTTTCAAGGCGGAGCCAGGGAACAACTTATCGCGGATCGCCTCGTTGAGCGCGGCATCGGCATGCATCTCGCCTTCGATTTCCAGACGTGGCGCCTTCGCTAACACCAGTTCGCGCACCTTGCGCATCTTGATCGCGCTCGGGTTGTCATGCGACCCAAAGTTCGAGTGCGAAAGCAGTGCGATCTTGGGTGGGATACCAAACAGCCGCAATCGATAGGCTGCCTGCAGCGTCGCCTCTGCCAGTTGCTCCGCGGTCGGGTCGGCTTGAACATGGGTGTAGAGGAAAAAGAAGGTGCCGCGATCATTGGCGACCGCGGTGAGCGCCGCCAACGAGGCGACGCCGGGGTCACGCGGGATCACGCTGAGAATATGTTGCAGCTTGCGCTGGAAGCGCCCGACGATGCCACAGATCATCGCGTCGGCTTCGCCGCATTCAAGCATCAGCGCCGCGATCACGGTCACGCGCGAACGCACGATTGCCTTGGCGGCATCGGGGTTCACGCCACGACGCTGCATCAATTCGTGGTATCGCTGCCAATAACTGTTGAAGCGCGGATCATCATCAATGTTGGTGAGATCGAAATCGACACCGACCTGGATGCGCAAGCCAAGTTTTTCGATGCGGCGTTCGATCACCGCCGGGCGCCCGATCAGGATCGGTCGCGCCAAGCGTTCATCGACCACGGTCTGCACCGCGCGCAGCACGGTTTCTTCTTCGCCTTCGGCATAGACCACGCGCTGCAAACTGCTGCGCGCACGATCAAAGATCGGCTTCATCAGCATGCCGGTGCGGAATACGAACTGCGACAACTTTTCCTTGTACGCCGCGAGATCGATGATCGGTCGCGTTGCAATACCCGAATCCATCGCCGCCTGCGCCACCGCGGGTGCGATCTCGACGATCAAACGTGGATCGAACGGCTGCGGGATCAGGTATTCCGGCCCGAACGATACGCTACGCCCACCATAGGCTGCTGCTGCGACATCACTGGCCTCACGTCGCGCCAGTGCTGCGATGGCGCGCACGCATGCCAGCTTCATTGCCTCGTTGATCGTGGTCGCGCCGACATCGAGCGCACCACGAAAGATGTATGGGAAACACAGCGCGTTGTTGACCTGATTCGGATAGTCGGAGCGGCCGGTCGCCATGATGCAATCCGGACGCACGGCCTTGGCCAACTCCGGCAAAATTTCTGGCGACGGATTAGCGAGTGCGAAGATGATCGGCCGCTCGGCCATCGTCCGCACCATTTCTGGCTTCAACACATTCGCGGCTGACAACCCAAGGAAAATGTCGGCGCCAGCGACGATGTCGGCAAGCGTGCGTTTGTCGGTGCTGCGTGCATATCGCGCCTTGTCGGCGTCCATGTCTTCAATACGCCCGTCATAAACCACACCGCAGCGATCGGTGACGAGAATGTTCTCCCGGCGCAGGCCGAGCGCAACCAGCATGTCGAGACAGGCGATGCCGGCAGCGCCGGCGCCGGACGAGGCCAGCTTCACGTCTTCGATGTTCTTGCCGATCACATGCAACGCATTCAGCATCGCCGCACCGACAATGATCGCGGTACCGTGCTGATCGTCGTGGAAAACCGGAATCTTCATGCGCTCGCGCAGCTTCTTCTCGACGATGAAGCACTCCGGCGCCTTGATGTCTTCGAGGTTGATGCCACCAAAGGTTGGCTCAAGCGAGGCGATGATGTCGACCAACTTATCCGGATCGCGCTCGTCGATTTCGATGTCGAATACGTCGATGCCGGCAAACTTCTGGAACAACACGCCCTTGCCTTCCATCACCGGCTTCGCTGCCAGCGGCCCGATGGCGCCAAGACCCAGCACGGCGGTGCCATTGGTGATCACCGCGACGAGATTGCCACGTGCGGTCATCTCGCCGACCATGCTCGGATCGCGTTGAATTTCCTCGCAGGCCGCTGCCACGCCGGGCGAATACGCCAACGACAGATCTTTTTGCGTCACCAGCGGTTTAGTCGACGCGACCTTGATCTTTCCGTAGGGCTGTTGGCGGTGGTATTCGAGCGCCTGAGCCTTGAGTTCTTCCGAGATGGACATGTGGCCGCGTCTGTTGAACGAAGGCGCTGGAGAATATCACGCGGGTGCAGCGCCCTCGGTCAGGACTCGAAGCCGTCGCTGCGGATCCGCCAGAACTGTTGACCGAGGCGCGCGCCGCTACTGGCGTCGCGCAACGCATAGTAAGCACTGATGCCACCATCGAGTTCGCGCAGCATCTTGCCGGCGTTGTGCGCATAGGCGGTTGCAGAAGTCTGTCCGGTGCCGGAGAAAAGATCGGCTTCGTCGCTGCCGCCGGGCCAGGCTTCCACCTCGGGTGGCTGCGCATCGGTGTAATCGAATCGGCCGAGACCACCCGTCGCGGTGTCGACCCTGAGATAGATTTGGTCATCAATGATGCCGAATGCGCCGACGTGGAAATTGCCGGGCCCGGTGCCACCGGTGGTGAGCAGCGGACCTTGCTGCAACACCGCTTCGTTGTCCGGCGAGGTGCCGAGCGAGAGGACACTGGTGTTGTACATGTCTTCGTGTGCAGTTTGGTCGTCGCCGGAATCACCGATGACCATCCACAAGTGATAACGGCCGGTCGCGGCGTCGTAGGCAAGTGCATTGCGAAGCGCGTTGCCGCCAGAATTCGGCGTCCACAAGCTACCGACAGCAATACCGTCGACGGTGACTGCGCGAAGATCGCTGCTGAACGTGGCCGGATCGGTGGCCGATGCTGCGGTCGCGACCAGCAAGGACAGAATGAGAGACAATCTGTATCGAATGACCATGATGCACTCCGGGTTGACGACTGCACCTCGAACATATGACATGGCCGCCACGAATACCAAGGTGCTACGCATGATCGATCTTGCCAGCGATGTGAAGACCCGTCCCAGCGCAGCCATGCGACTGGCGATGGCGAACGCCGAGGTCGGCGACGAACAAGCTTTCGAAGACCCGACCGTGAACGCCCTGTGTGAGCGGGTTGCGGCTCTGCTTGGCAAGGAGGCGGTGTTGTTCGCACCGAGCGGCGCGATGTGCAATCAGATGGCGATCGCGACCTGGTGTCGTCCCGGCGATGAAGTCTTGTGCGAGCGCACGGCGCATATCGCGGTCTACGAAGCCGGCGGTCCGGCAGCAAATGCCGGCGTGATGATGCACGCCATCGATGGTGAACGCGGCCGCTTCACCGCCGCTCAACTGCAAGCCAGCTTCCGCGCCAAGTGGCGACACTGTCCGCAGCCGAGCCTGGTATGTGTCGAACAGACGGCGAATCTTGGCGGCGGCTCGGTCTGGCCACTGGATCAGTTGAATGCCGTCGCGACGCTCGCTCATGAGCGCGGTCTGCGCACACACATGGATGGTGCGCGCCTACTGAACGCATCGGCCGCGACCGGCATCAGCGCGCGCGACTATGCGGCGCAGTTCGACTCGGTCTGGATCGACTTCAGCAAGGGGCTGGGCGCACCCATTGGCGCCTGCCTCGCCGGTTCGCGCGAGTTCATCGATCGGGCGTGGGTGGTCAAACAGCGTTTGGGCGGCGCCATGCGACAGGCAGGCATCATCGCCGCTGCCGCGTTGTACGCGCTGGATCACCATGTCGAGCGATTGGTCGATGACCATGTCAACGCGCAACGCCTCGCCGAAGGACTGGCAGTGCTGCCGGGCATAATTCTGGACGCCGCGACGGTCGAGACCAATATCGTGTTCTTCCATCTGGACGTCGAGCGCTTGGGTTTCGACGCCGCCGAATTCTCGCGTCGGTTGATGGCCGACGGTGTTCGCATCGGACCCTTCGACGACCGCACACTGCGTGCCGTCACCCATCTTGACGTATCCGCAGCCGACATCGATGCGGCGTTGGCGGCAACCCGCCGAGTGTTAGCGTGACTCCCAATCCGTTCCCGGTGCCGCGCGATCACGGCGAGATCAACGCACTACTGGCGGCGCAGTGGGTGGCACCGGATGCGCTCGGCCGACCGCGCGATCACTGGCAGCGCAAGCTCGCGATCATCGTGCCCTATCGCGATCGTGAGCAGCATCTGCGCGTGTTCATCCCGAACCTGCTCGACTATTTCCGCATCGACAAGTTGGATCGGAACATTCCGTTGCACATCCACATCATCGAGCAAGCCGACAGTTTGTCGTTCAATCGCGGGCGGCTGATCAATGCCGGTTTCGCGCTGGTCGGCAATGGTGCCGACTATCTGTGCCTGCATGACGTTGATCTGCTACCGATCTGGGCCGACTACGCATTTCCGCTGCAGCCCGCACGGCTGTGCCGATACGGTTCGCCGAACTCGCAGCAATGGCATCTGTACATCGGCGGCGTCACCCTGATCTCAAGCGCGCATTTCCAAGCCTTGAACGGCTTCAGCAACGATTACTGGGGCTGGGGCTACGAAGACCACGACCTGCGCCTGCGCATGGTTGCGAACGGTCTGAAAGCCGAAGCTCGCGACGGTGCCTATCGCGCCCTGCCGCATGCGCACAGCGGGATGGTGAGCGATGGCACCGAAACCGAGGCCGGTCGGCGCAACCGTGATCGGGTCGAAACCCTGCACGCCGAGGGTTTTACCGCCTGGCAGAGCGACGGGTTGAACAGCCTGACCTTCCACCACCTTGGCACGGCACCGCTTCAAATCGACGGGCGCAGCGTCGGACAAGCGACGCTGCATCGCGTCCGCTTCACCTGAGTCAACGCCGCTATCGTTGGCGACAGGGATTGCTACACTGACCGCAGCCATGGCCCGGACGCATCAGCCGCACGTCAAGAAGCTCACGTCGATGATCGAACACGACGATGACGGGCAACTTGCGCATTTCGCGCTGAATCTGATCGCCTGCGAACGACTCGACAACGTCTCGTCGATCTGCGATCCGGATTTCTGCGCGCAGTTCGGCATCCAGAACCTGCGTCTGCTTTGGCGCATCGGCGGCGGTACCGGCAGCGACATCCATCGCGGCAGTTCGCCGGCGTTGCCCTACACACCCTACCTGTGCGACCTGATCGACCATTGCCCGGGCGACGCTGGTGTCACCCACCCGCTCGATGCGCAGAAATTCGAGAGTGGCGTCGCGGTCTCGCTCGGCGGTCCACACCTGTTCACGCGCGCACAATTGCTGCTGACCGGCGACCCGGTGCGACTGAGCATCGAGATCGAAACCGATGCCTTCCAGCGCTATTTCCGGCCATTGACGCTACGCGTTGCCGAACTGATCGACCGCGAGCGCCTGCGCGGTTCGTTATACCGACTCGAATCGGCGGAACGTCTGCAACGCGCGTTGTATGCGATTGCCGACCTCGCTTCAGCCGAACTGGAAATGCCCGAGATGCTGGCCGGCATCCACGACATCGTCGGCGACCTGATGTACGCCGAAAACTTCATGATCGTGCAATACGATCAGGCGCGTCGACGGGTCCGCTTTATTTATTTCGTCGACTCGCACGATTCGGATACCCCCGATCCAACCGTGGAGTTCAATGTCGACGAACTGCAGAACAGCCTGACCATGGCCATGCTGCGTCATGGCCGACCGTTGATGGGGCCATCGCTGCAACTGCGCGATGAACTCGGCGTCGCCCGTGACGAAAGTTTCGGGCCGGACAGTCTCGACTGGCTGGGCGTGCCGATGCTGGCGGGTAGCGAAGTGCGTGGCGGTATCGTCGTGCAGACGTATGACGACAGCCTGCGTTACAGCGAAGAAGACCGCGCGCTGCTCAGCTACGTGGCCCAGCATATCCTCACGGCAATGGTGCGCAAACAGGCGCATGAGGATCTGGAAGAGCGCGTCGAAATACGCACGCGCGAACTCCGCGTACAAATTGGGGAACGCGAACGCGGCGAACGATTGCAGGCGGCGTATCGGGCCATTGCCGAAGCCGCGACCAACGCCGAGACCATGGATGCGTTCTACCGTGAGGCACATCGCATTGTCGGTGAGTTGCTCTACGCGAAGAACTTTTTTGTTGCACTGCTCGGCAGCGACGATACCTTCTGGTTCCCTTATGCCGTCGACGAACGCGATCCACTGGCACGCTTCGAACCGCGCAAGCGTGGCAAGACCCTGACTGATCTGGTCATGCGTGATGGCCATTCGCTGCTGGCTTCGCGCGAGCAGATCCGCCAATTGAACGACGCCGGTCAAGTGGTCTCGGTCGGCACGCCGGCGGCCTGTTGGCTCGGTGTTCCGCTCCGCGGAGAGTCCGGCATGCTCGGCGTGATGGCCGTGCAGAGCTATCAGCAGGACGTGCTCTACAGCGCCCGCGACGAGCAAATCCTGAGTTTTGTGTCGAACCACGTCGCACTGGCGTTGGAACGAAAGCACGCACAAGATTCGTTACGCCGCGCCTACGCCGAACTCGAACGCCGGGTCGACGAACGTACCCGCGAATTGGCCGACACCAATCGCGAGTTGCGCGATCAGATCAAAGTGCGCCAGCAGATTGAGTTGCGGCTGAAGCACGAAGCCCTGCACGATGCCCTGACCGGACTGCCGAACCGCGCACTACTGCTGGACCGTCTTGGACACGCACTGGCACGCTTTCGGCGCGATCCGGCCCATCTGTTCGCGGTCATGTTCCTCGATCTCGACCGCTTCAAGATCATCAATGACAGTGTTGGCCACCTTGTCGGCGATGAACTGCTCAAGGAAGTCAGTTTGCGCATCAGTGGCACGCTACGCGCCGACGACACCGTTGCGCGGCTTGGCGGTGACGAATTCGCAGTCTTGATCGCCGATGTCGAAGATCCGGAAAACGTGATCGCCGCAGCGCGTCGCCTGATCGGTGTGTTGCAGGAACCGGTGCGCGTCGCCAGCAAGGAGCTATTTACCTCGGCCAGCATCGGTATCGCCCTGGCCGATGCGCGTTACACCCGCGCCGAAGAGTTGCTGCGTGACGCCGACGTTGCGATGTATCGCGCCAAAGCCGCTGGCCGACAACGGGTCGAACTGTTCGACGAACGCTTGCACCAAGAAGCGTTGCGCGTGCTTGATCTTGAAGGTGATCTGCGGCGCGCGCTCGGTCGCAACGAGTTTGAGCCGCACTTTCATGCCATCGTCGACTTGATCGACGAGAGCGTCGTCGGCTATGAGGCCTTGTTGCGTTGGCATCATCCGGAACGCGGTCTGCTATTGCCCGGTGATTTTCTCGAAGTGGCCGACGATACCGGCTGTTCAGAGCAAATCGACTGGCAGATGTTTGACCAAGTATGCGCGCACATCCAGGGACTCGTGGTCGGCGAGCAATACGTCGCCATCAATGTTGCACCACGGCACTTTCGCTCGTCCGATTTTCTGCGTCGCATCCTCGACCGCACCATCGCCTACGGCGTGCCGCCACATCGCTTGCGCATCGAAATCACCGAAGGCGCGCTGCTCGAAAATCCGCTCGATATCCGCGAGTCATTGGTGCAACTACGGCAACAAGGCATCCTCGCCTCGCTCGATGATTTCGGCACTGGCTATTCGTCGCTGTCGTACTTGCACCAGTTTCCGATTCACGCACTCAAGATCGACCGCAGCTTCGTTTCTGATCTCAAGCCTGGACTGCCGCGCGGCAACACCGCGATCGTGCGCGCGATCTTGGCGCTGGCGCGCTCGCTCAACATCGAAGTGGTCGCAGAAGGCATCGAAACCTCGGCCCAACGCGAAGCCCTGCTCGAACTCGGCTGCCGCTTTGGGCAGGGCTTCCTGTTCGCGCATCCGCGCCCCGCCGCAGAGATCGTCGCGCTCAAACGCCCAGCGTGAGATCGAAGGCTTCGACGCGGTCGAGGCGAATCTTGTTGGCGAATAGCGAGAACGCGAGCATGCCGGCGAGACCATTGGCTTGCTGTACCCACGGCGGCAGGTACACCGGCGGCGCGATGTAGCCATTATCGAACCAAGGTTCGAGCGCGATGACATCGTGCAGACTCATCTTTCCGGCGAACAGGTTACGGCAAAGTTTCAATTTCTGGTTCTTGAGCGCCCAGCGAAAGAATGTGTGCACCGACAGCAAACCGTGCAGATACACGGTGTCCTTGGTGAACGCCGCACCGCCTTCAACCGGCACGCCGCGAAAGATGCGTGCAGCAGATGCGAAACTGTCATTTTCGTTTTGGCCTGAATCGAGGAAAAAGCGGAACACTTCGATGAAATCAGCACCATTCTGTGCCTTGTCGATCGCGACGATACGCAGCGAAATGCGCTTCATCCGCTGGATGTCGATCGCGCCAGTGATCAGTTCCGCAAACGTTGCGAGACCTTCTTGCGTGGCGGTGATGCGTGGCGAATTGCGCGCCATCGATGCCAAATGCGGTTGCGCGCGGCCATTCAACGCAGTGAGCGAGTGCACGAAGGCCTCATGTTCAAGTAATTGGCGGCGATCGTATTCAGTGAACCCGGTGTCAGCACGCAAGCGGATGCGGGTGGTGCCGGCGGCGGCCTTGGCGGTGAGCTTGGGGTCAATCTCGACGCTGACCTTGTGGTGTACGAAGAACGCATCGAGCCGCTCCTGCAGTTCTTCCTGCATGGTCGCGGCCGAGATCACGTAGTCGACTTCTTGCGTCGCCAACTCCTTCGACAACTCGTCAGCGAGCGCGATGAAGTGCGTGGCAGCGTCGATGTTGTGATAGTCGGACCCGGGCAGGAAGTCACCGGGTTTGCCGAATAGCGCCGCCGAATGCACGCTGACATCGCGGGTGCCGATCGATTCGAGCAAGCGAGTTGCGATCTCCCAGGATTCCGCGGTGCGCCGCACATATCCGCCAATTGGATGATCCGAGGTGGCATGTGCCTCGTGCTGGATCGCATCCAGCTCTTCGCGCACGCTGCTGTAGTCGAACTGCTCATATTCGATCTGCGGCAGTTCGAGACTGCCGCGGCGCCAGCGTGCGAGGAACGTACGCTGCGCCGATGCCGGCCAACTGAGCGCATCGAGCAGCCGGATACCGCGCACCGCCGCGACCAGCCGCCGATCAAGCGCCGCAAAGTAGGCAAGATCGGCACGGTCCTGCATGTCAGCGCTTGCCGTACTTGTCGGTTAGGCGCGCCCCGAGCGCCTTGCTCTGCACCCGATCGGCGGCGCGTTTCTCCTGCTCGGCTGCCCGTAACTTGGCCGCATCGCGCTCCATGAGTAATTTCAGATAGCCCTCGTAGCGCCGCTCTTCGATGCGTCCGTCAGCGATCGCCGCGCGAACCGCACAGCCAGGCTCGCGCCCGTGGGCACAATCGCGAAACCGGCACTGGCCCAGCAGATCCTCGATGTCGGTGAAACTGGTCTCCTCGACCGGTTCCTCACCGGTGAGTTTGATCTCGCGCATCCCCGGCGTGTCGATGATGCAGCCACCACCGGGAAGCTGGATCAGGGCACGGAACGTGGTCGTGTGGCGGCCGCGCGAATCGTTTTCGCGAACCGTGTTCGTGCGCATTCTCTCGACGCCGAGCAAGCTGTTGGTCAAGGTCGACTTGCCGGCACCACTCGACCCAACCAGTACCGCCGTGGCACCGTGGCCTAACCACGGCGATAGCATGGCGACTTGCTCGGGGTCCTTGGCGTTCAGCGTAAACACGTGACCACTGTCGCCGGCGAGTCGGCGTAACTCATCATGGCAAGCCTGCGCATCATCGGCGCGATCGGCCTTGGTCAACACGATCACCGGTGTCGCGCCGGACTCGCCGACGATGGCGAGATAGCGTTCAATGCGGCGCGGATTGAAATCGCCATCCAGCCCGCACACGATCAATACCGTGTCGATATTGGCGGCAATGATTTGCTCGCGCCCGGATTCACCGGCGGCGATGCGACGCAATTGGCTATGTCGCGGCAACCGTGCCTCGATCTGCCATTCATCGTTGATTGCAGCGCTCATCCATACCCAATCGCCGACCGACGGACGCACCGCATCGTCCACGTCCTTGCGCCGCGCCGATGATTTGGTTCGCGCCCAAAGCACAGCGACGCCATCGTGCACCTCGAATGCATTGCGGTGCTGCACGATCACGCGCCCCAATCTTGCGTCGGTGAACGGCGGCGTCGGCAAGTGCTCATCGCGCCAGCCGATGCGGCGCAGCGCGGACAGGTGGTCAATTTCAGTCATGCCGCATTGTAGGAGCAGGGCCGTGCATGCGCGCACTTCACTTGGCGCCGCCTATGCTCGGCTGAACGCTGTCGACGAGGTGATGGATGCGTATTTTGAAGCCACTGGTGTTGTCGCTGTCTGGCCTTTCTTTTCTGGGATTCGGCATCGCCTTCCTGATTGCACCGATCGAGACGCTGGCGCTTGCTGGTGTGGCGACCGAAGGCGCAATTGCGGCGACCGAGCTGCGGGCATTTTATGGTGGCGTGGAAGTGGCGCTCGGCAGCGCGATCTTGTTCTGCGCAACGCGCACATCGCGCTGGCGAGACGGCCTCTGGCTGACGTTGATCTGCTACGGCGCCATTGGGCTGACGCGTGTCGTCGGCATGGGCATCGACGGTAGCGACTCGTTTTTCTTGCGCGTCGCAGCAGCCACCGAAATCGGATTTGCGCTCGCGGCGGCGTTGCTGCTGCGGACCAAGCAGAAAGGCTAGGGCACGATCCGTGTGCCCGCAGCTTGGGGGAAACCCTATGGTGTGCTGCGCAAGATTTCCCGCGCAATGGTCGTCGCGGCGCGGTTGACGATCGTGACGGCGTCGCCGTCGCTCAGTTGCGACTGACCGAGCTGGACGACATGCGCGCCTTCAGCGAGACCGCCGAGCAATTGCACCCAACCATCTTGCTCACCGCCGAGTACCACCGGTTGGCGGTGCGCCTTGCCTTGTGCAACGGTGAACACTTCCGGCTGGCGGCCGCCCATCATCAGCGCCGATTTCGGCAATAACAGGGCATCGGCGATGCGTTCGCGTTCGATCGCGATGCGCACGAACTGGCCCGGACGCAGCGGCGTATCCGCTTCGTCGATGGAGATACGCACATTCGCAGTGCCGCTGGCGGCGTCGACGATGGCGCCGATGCGTTCAACTTGGCCGAGAAATTCGCCACCACGAAAAGCATCGGCAGTCACCGCGACCGGCTGGCCGGTACGAAGGCCGGCGAGTTCCTTTTCGGGTACCGGCACGTCGGCGACCAGATCGTCGAAATCGGCGATTTCAAAGGCCAGACCATTCGGCGACAGCCACTGGCCCGACTTGATATGGCGGCGCGTGATCACGCCGGCATAGGGCGCGCGGATTTCGCTTTTGCCAAGACTGAGCGCCGCCAGCGCGACGGCGGCACGCTGGGCGTCGCGCTCGAATCCTGCGCGCTCAACGGCGTCTGCAGCGATCATATGCTTGTCCAGCAACAGGCTGGCGCGCTGCGCTTCATGGTCGAGGCGCTTGGCGATGCTCGTGGTCTGGGCCAGCGCCAAGCGCGCGCGTTCGCCATCAATGCGCGCCAGCACCTGGCCAGCGGCGACGCGATCACCTTCTTCGACGTAAATATTTAGAACTTCGCCACCGTTCTCGCTGACCAGATTCGCTGCACGCTCTGCGGCCAACGTCGCCGTACCCGAAAACACGCGCACCATGTCGCCACGCTTGATCTGCACCGTCTCGACTGCAAGCGCCGCGTCCGCCTCGGCGCTCGCTGCCGACTCAGCTGCGCTCTGGCTGCAAGCACTCAGACCAGCGCCAAGAACGATGGCAATCGCGATTGAAAGCAACAGCTTGCGCATGTCAGTGATACTCGACTTCGGTCTCATTCGCGACCTCGGCGGCCGAACGCGTCTCGATTTCGGTGTCGTGCCAGACCTTGTCCATGACGTCCATCAGGGCTTCGAACAGGACCTTTTCAAACGTGTTCATGACGCTCTCCTCTGGTGTTGTAGGCAACCATAACACCAACAAACGTGCCGGCTATGAGCCTGAAGTCATGGTCGAAAATACGTTGGCAACGGTTCAGATGGCGTTTGCCGGCAAAAGGTTTCCCGCCATCAGTCATGGGTGCCGAAGGTTGGGGTCACGGCGATCGCGGCGATGGCGGGCAATCTGCGGGCAGTACGAAGACGACGCCGGTTTGGGCATGACTCGATCACTCACTCGGCAGCGGCTTGGTTACGATCCGCGTTCACGACGAAGCAACGAGCCCGCCATGCCGCACCAGATCGAGACCGCCACGCGCCTGCAAGAAGTTCGCTACGAAATTCGCGGTGAACTCGCCCGCCGCGCCCTCGAATTGGAGCAACAGGGCCGCGCCATCGTGAAACTCAACATCGGCAATCCTGGCCTGTTCGGTTTCGAGACACCGGCGCATTTGCGCGCGGCAATCCGCGAGCACCTGCCGCAATCCGATCCGTATTGTCACCAGCAAGGACTCGCTGCAGCACGCGAAGCCATCGCGATGCGTGAGATCGCGCGCGGCGCGCCAAACGCTTCGCCCGACAGCGTCTTCATCGGTAACGGTGTCTCTGAACTGATCGACTTGGCCTTACGCGGCTTGCTCAATCCCGGTGACGAAGTGCTCGTGCCGTCGCCGGATTACCCACTGTGGACGGCAGCCGTGATCCTCAACGGCGGCTATGCCGTGCACTATCCCTGCCATCCACAGAATGACTTCGTGCCGGACATCGCCGACATCGAAGTACGGATTACACCGCGCACCCGCGCGATCGTCGTGATTAATCCGAATAACCCGACGGGTGCGGTCTATCCGCGCGCACTGCTCGAACAGATTGCGGATCTTGCGGCGCGCCATCGTCTGGTGGTGATGGCCGACGAGATCTACGACGAAATTCTCTACGACGACGCCGAATTCGTGGCGATGGCGACGGTCGCCACCGAAACCGTATGCCTGACCTTTTCCGGCCTGTCGAAAGTGCATCGCGCCTGTGGCTGGCGCGTCGGCTGGATGAGCCTGTCCGGTTATCTCAAGCGTGCACAGGACTACCGCCACGCACTTGATCTGCTCGCGGCTTTGCGTCTATGCAGCAACGTCACCGCGCAATGGACGATTCAGCCGGCCTTGTTCGGCCCGAACACGATCAACACGTTGATTGCACCCGGTGGCCGTCTGCACGACACGCGGCGCGCTGTGGTCGACGCCTGTGCGCGCAGCCGCTTCCTGACGCTGGTGAAACCGATGGGCGCGCTATATGCGTTCCCGGGCATCGACACCGCGCTATTACCGGCGTTCGACGATCACCGGTTCGCGCTTGAACTGCTCGAATCCGAAGATGTGCTGCTGGTGCCGGGCAGTAGCTTCAATGTGCCCTACCGCACGCACTTCCGATTGACGTTGCTGCCGCAAGCGCATCTGGTGGATGACGTGTTCGCGCGCATCGAGCGGGCACTTGAGCGCGCATCACAGCAGGCGCATTTGCACATGGCGGTGGCGTGAGCGTGTGCGCCGGGTTGTCGCAATCGCGCTGCTGTTGGTTGCGGTAACAACCATGGCCGCCGACAACTACCTCGCCCTCGGCGACTCCTACACGATCGGCGAGGCCGTGCCCGAATCCGGGCGTTGGCCGGTGCAACTGGCGCAGCGCTTGCATTGGGATGCGCCGCAGATCATCGCGCATACCGGATGGACCACGGACGAATTGGCACTCGCAATCGAAGCGCAGCAACTGCACCCACGCTATGCCCATGTCTCGCTGCAGATCGGTGTGAACAACCAGTATCGCGGCCGCACGGTTGCGAACTACACGTCGGAGTTCCGCATCTTGCTCGACCGCGCCATCGCGCTTGCCGAGGGCGACGCCGCGCGCGTCTTCGTGGTGTCGATTCCGGACTGGGGCGTTACCACGTTTGCAACGCGTGATGGTCGCGGCCGTGCGGGCATCGCCGCCGAGATCGATGCCTTCAATACTGCGGCACAGCAGGTCGGCAAGACGCGCGGCGTCGGCTTCATCGACATCACGCCGACGTCGCGTGATCGCGGTGATGACCACGACATGCTCGGCGACGATGGTCTCCATCCGTCCGCTGCAATGTATGCACGCTGGATCGACGTCATCGTCCACGCACTGTCCATGGCCACGCCCGCTAAACTGCGATGATGAACACCACGCCTGATTCGCTGTCCCGGTTGCGCGCCCGCCTCGGTGCCGTGCTCGAAACTGTACTGAACCTCGCCACCCGCGTTGACCCCGATCTACAGGCCGATCTCGCCACGCTGGAGGGCCGTTCCATCGCCCTGACGTGGTCGGCACCGCAGTGGTCAATGCGTTTGTCGGTAGAACACGGCGCCCTCAAGGTCGGGCCGAATCGCGGCGACGCCCCGGATGTATCGCTCGCGACTACGCTATCCGGGCTGATCGGGCTATTGCGTCCCGACACCCGCGGTGGCCTGCCGGTGGGACGCGTCAATATTTCCGGCGACGCCGAGTTGCTGCGCCGTATCGAGCAAATTGCAAAACGCTTCGCACCGGACTGGGATGCCGCGTTCGCGCGACATCTCGGCCCGACGCTCGGGCCGCAGATCGGCCGCGCCCTCGCCGATGGCTTGCGCAATGCCCGATCAGGCGCGGCCTCGTTTGCTGAATCCGCATCCGAATACCTGCGCGAGGAAAGCCGCGATGTTGCGACACGCGAAGAACTCGGTGCCTTTGCCGATGAGGTCGATCACCTGCGCGATGGCGTCGATCGACTCGAAGCGCGGCTGAATCGCGGTATCAAGGCGCGTTCATGAGCCGTGCCGCGTTCCGTCTGATCGGTATCGGCACAACCTTGGTGCGATATCGCCTCGATGACCTGCTTGATCTGCTGCCGGGCCTGCGCATGTTGCGCTGGCTGCGCGGTTTTGTGCCGGCACCGCGCGGCGACCTCGGTGCGTTGTCACGCGGCGCACGCCTGCGCTTGGCATTGCAGGAGTTGGGTCCACTGTTCGTGAAATTCGGACAGATCCTGTCGACCCGACGTGACTTGTTGCCGACCGACATCGCCGAGGAACTGGCGCTGTTGCAGGATCGTGTCGCGCCGTTCCCAGGCATCGAGGCGCAGCGCGTGATCGAGGCCGAACTTGGCCAACCGATCAATCAGCTATTCCGCCGTTTCGAGGTCGAGCCACTGGCCTCGGCATCGATCGCGCAGGTGCATGCCGCTGAGTTGCCGGATGGCAGCGAGGTTGTGATCAAGGTGCTGCGCCCCGGTATCGAACAACGCATTACGGCAGATCTCGCCTTGCTCAAGGCGATGGCGGGATTGTTCGAGCGCCACGCTTCCGCTCGCGCCGACAAGCTGCAGCCACGCGAAATTGTCGCCGAAATCGAACGCACGCTACGCGGCGAGATCGACCTGCAACGCGAGGGTGCCAACGCGAGCCTGTTGCGGCGCAATTTCGAAGGCTCAAATGATCTCTACGTGCCGCGCGTGTATTGGGACTGGTCGAAACAGCGTGTGCTGACGCTGGAGCGTGTGTATGGCATTCCGTCCGACAACCTAGCGGAGATCGACGCCGCCGGGATCGACCGCATCAAGCTTGCGGAAAAGGGTGTGCGGCTGTTTTACACAGGTATTTCGCGATAACTTTTTCCACGCCGATGCGCATCCGGGCAACATCTGGGTCGACCTGCAACGCAAGGACGATCCACGCTTCATCGCACTCGACTTCGGCATCATGGGCGCATTGCCGGATACTGATTTGCGCCATCTCGCCGAAAACTTCCGGGCGATGTTCGAGCGCGACTATCGGCGGGTGGCGGAGTTGCACCTCGAAGCCGGATGGATGCCAGCGCACGTGCGTATCGATGAACTCGAAGCTGCCGTACGCTCGGTCTGCGAGCCGTATTTCACGCGACCACTGTCAGAAATCTCGATTGGCGAAGTGGTCGTCAAACTATTCAAACTCGCACATCGTTATGAATTGACCATCCAGCCGCAACTGCTACTGCTGCAGAAGACCTTGCTGAATGTGGAGGGAGTTGGGCGCCTGCTGCATCCGAAGCTTGATATCTGGGCAGTCGCGCAGCCGGTGCTCGCGGACTTGATGAAGAAACGCTACGGATTGAACGAACTGCGTGACCGCTTCCGCGACCGCCTGCCAGAGATTCTCGAACAGGCACCGGAACTGCCACGGTTGTTGCATATCTGGTTGCGTCAGGCAGTCGACGGCGAAGCGCGATCGCATATCCGTTCGGAAGACCTGCGGCGGCTTGCCGATGTCTCCGATCGCGGCCAACGTCGTGTCGTTTGGGCGGTGATCGGCGCGGCCTTGCTGATCGCGGCGACGCTGCTCTACGCCCTCGAAGCGGGCGGAACCCACTGGTTCGGGCAACCGGCCGGTCTGTGGATCGCGTTGATTGGCGGTGTGATGGCGTTCGTCGCAGCGTTGCGCGGGCGATGACAACCACGTCGCTGCAGGTACTCGACGCCGAGTTCGAGCGCGCCGAACGGCTGCGTGCAGCGTGGCAACTGGATGCCGCCGAAGATGCTTATCGGGCGTTACTGAGTGACGCCACCCTGCGCCCACGTCTGCTCACCGAGATCGCAGTCACACTGGCGCATCAGGGTCGCGGCGGCGAAGCGCTGGCGGCAATCGCGGAAGCGGAATTACTGGCGCCGCAGGACGCCACCATTGCGCAGAACCGACTGATTCTGGAAAAGTTGCGCGAGCCGGAAGACCCGGCGCTGTTTCTCGACCTGCACGCTCACTACGGCACACGCTTCGTGCCGACGCGCGCGGAACTGTTCAAGCAAGTGCCGCGACGCGCTGATGGCCCATTGCGTGTCGCCTATCTCGGCGTCGACGCACACACCGCGCTGGCCCGCTTCGTACCGATGTTGGCCACACACCATGATCGGTCGCGCTGGCATGCCGCCTTTTTCTACGGCGCCAGCGATGCGGCGGCAATCGCCGATGCCCGACAGCGTTATCCACAAGTTGCGCACGTGTCGATCAGCGACATCGCGCCGCGTGATCTTGCAATCGCGCTCGCACGTTGCGGCGTTGATGTTGCCGTTGACCTGGTTGGCCACTGTCATGGTTTCGTGCTGGATTCGCTGGCCTATCGCCCCGCGCCGCTGCAGATCACCTGGCTCGACTATGTCGCGACAACCGGTGTGGCGGCGATCAATGCGCGCATCTGCGATCGTTGGACGGACCCACCGGATTCAAGATCGTGGTGCGTCGAGCAACCGCTGCGACTTGATGTCCCGCAGTGGTGTGCGACACCACCGCCGCGCCTCGCGATGCGCCGTACAAGCGCAGGTAATAGCCGTGTACTCGGCATCGTCAATGCAACCAACAAAGCCTCGCCACGGCTGTATGCACTCGCCGCGCGCGTGTTGGACCAAGTGCCGGGATCGCGCCTGCGCGTGATCGGCATTGCCGGCGAACGCGCCCGCCACGTTGCACTCGCTGCGCTGCCTGCCGCATTGCACGAACGGGTGGAATTGATCGACCGTGTCGGCGAAGCCGCGTACCACACGCTGGTTGGCGGCATTGATGTCGCCCTCGATCCGCTGGTGTTCAGCGGTGCCACCACCACGCTCGACTGTCTGCATGCTGGCCTGCCGGTAATTACCCGTCCGGGCACGCTGCCGCATACGCGCTCCAGCCTCGCGATTCTGGCGCATCTCGGTCTTGACGAACTGATCGCACACAGCGATGACGACTTCGTCACCGGTGCCGTCGATCTGTTGCGCAACGACGCGCACCGCCACGCGCTATCGGCACGCCTGCCCGCTCTGGTCACGCATTCGTCGCTGACTGATCCGACGCGCTTCATGCCGTTATTCGAAGCCGCGCTGCGCGATGCCTATGCGCGCACGCTGCAGCAGTGAGCACGCCAACACTGCTGAACTTGCTGTATCTCGACGAGCACCTGCTGGTCGTCGATAAGCCAGCCGGTCTGCTCGCGCACGCCAGCCGCATGGCAGCCGATGTCGATGTCGATCTGCTCGATCAGTTGCGTCGGCACGTTGCTGGCGAGGTGTTCCTGGTGCATCGACTCGATCGTGCGACCAGCGGCGTCGTGCTCGCGGCACGCACGCGTGAAGCAGCCAGTGAACTCGGCAAGCAATTCATGGCGCGAAGTATCGAAAAGACCTATCTCGCGGTCTGCCGCGGCTGGCCCGCGGAGACCGGTGAGATCGACTACGCACTCGGCGACGTGCGCCCAAACTCGCCAAAGAAAGCCGCACTGACGCGCTATCGCCGGATTGCAACGGTCGAGGTGCCGATCGCGCTCGGAAAATACCCGCAGCAACGTTACGCATTGATGGCAATCGATCCAGAGACTGGCCGCTATCGGCAGATCCGCAAGCATTTCCATCACATCTCGCATCATTTGATCGGCGACACCAGCCACGGCCGCAGTGAACACAATCGGCTGTTTCAGTCGCAATGGCAGGTCACACGTTTGCTGCTACATGCGCGACGACTGGCCTTCACGCACCCGCATAGCGGCGCAAGGCTGGCGCTCACGGCGGCGCTGGATTCAGGTTTTCAGCGCATCGTCGACGCGTTCGGCTGGAGCGATATCAATATCAACGGCGATGTTTAGAGCGCTGGCTTGGATGCGCATCGATGACGCGATATTCGCCAGAAGCGATGTCGTCCAAGCGGTAATCGCCGGACGCGATGCGGATCAATCGCAACGTCGGCAGTCCAACCGCTGCGGTCATACGGCGAACTTGACGGTTACGACCTCACCGATCGTCAGTTCCAGCCAGGCATCGGGCACCGACTGGCGCACCCGGATCGGTGGCTCCCGTGGCCACAGGTTTTGCGGCGTATCGATACGGCGCACCTCGGCCGCGCGCGTCGGGCCGTCGTTCAACACGACGCCGCGCCGCAACTCATCGAGTTGCTCGGCACGCGGCTCGCCTTCGACCTGCACGCGATACGTCTTGCGGTGCGCGTGTTTCGGGTCGGTCAAACGATGTGCCAGCGCGCCGTCATCGGTGAGCACCAGCAAACCTTCGGAATCGCGATCGAGGCGCCCAGCGGGATAGACACCGGGCACGTCGATAAAGTCAGCCAAACTGCGATGACCCTGCCCGTCGGTGAACTGGCAGAGGACGTCGTAAGGCTTATTGAACAGGACGATCAATCGCCGGCGGCGGGCTGCGCCGCAGTGTCGTCCGAGGCGTCACCGTCTGCGCTTTCCGACGGCTTGCGGAAGCGCAGGGTCATGCGGTCAGACTCGCCGATCGCCGCATATTTCTCGCGGTCCTTGTCCTTCAGCGCGAAACTCGGTGGCAGCGTCCAAACGCCTTGCGGATGATCCTTGGAGTCGTTTGCGTTCGCGTTGATCTCGCTCTTTTCTTCGAGGATGAAGCCGGCGGCAGTCGCCAACCCGATCACGTAGTCTTCAGTGAGGTAGCCGGTTTCCTTGGTCGCCTCAAGCGAGGTTCCGGCGTTCGCACGGTGTTCGACCACGCCGAGCACACCGCCCGGCTTCAGCACATCGAAGACTGCCTTGAAGTAGTCGCCATCGTTGCCGGCCATCGTCCAGTTATGGACGTTGCGGAAGGTGACCACGGCATCGGCGGAATTGGCTTCGCCGAAGGCCGGTGCCTTGGCGTCGAAGCTGCGCAGTGCGACACGGTCGTACGCCGCTGGATCGCTGGCGAGCTTCGTCGCCAGTTGCTCATTGTTCTTGGCGTAGTAGCCAGGCGCGTCGCTGGCGCCGGTATCCCAGATCGCGGCAACTTCGCTGCCGGCGTCGTGCAGATACGGCGCGAGTATCTCGGTGTACCAAGCGCCGCCGCCGGGGGTGATTTCGATCACTGTCATGTTCGGCTGGATACCGAAAAAGGCGAGCGTTTCCTTGGGATGCCGGTACTGGTCACGCGCCTTGTTGGCGTCCGACCGGTGGCTTCCGGCAAGGATGGCGTCTATCGGATCGGCGGCTGGCGCGGCCACCGGCACAAGCTCATCCGGCGCTGCTGGAATTGCTGCGGAATCGGCCGGCGGGGCGTCGTTGGAACAGGCCGCGAGTGCGGCGACGAGAGCGAGTATCAGGGTCGGGCGAATCTTCATCGACGATCTCCAGGCAGCGAGGGACAAGACGTTGGGGCGAGAGGGTATCAGTCGCAACCGTGGCCGAAGTGGATCGCGTCCCGAGCGGTCGAATTCCCGCTCCGCTCACGTCGTGCCGCAGCGCGCCGACGGCGCACGGGCCAGGGTGACGCGCACCGGGAAGTGGTCGGAACCGAGATCGGGACCGCGTCGGCTGTCGATGCGTCGCCATGCCGCGCTGGCGAGCACTTGGTCGATCGGAATGCCGAGCCATCCGCGCCCCCACGTCGGCCAGGTGGGCACCAGCGCGGTGGCTCGCCGCCAACCTTGCGCGGCAAACGGCGTGAGCGCGGACGACCACGGCGTGGCGTTGAAATCACCAACGATCAACGCCGGCCGCGCGGCGACCGAGAGCTCCGATACGGCAGCAGCCAGCAGTTGATCGCGCAGCACTTTTTCGGGCGGCGAGATCGGCGGCATCGGATGCACGGCACGCACCGCCACACAGCCTTGTGGCGTGTCGACGGCGACGTCGATCGACGCCAGTCCACGCGGGTCATGCAGCACCTGCGCCTGCTGCAACGGGTGGCGCGACAGCAGCGCGATTCCGAACGGATCAGCGGCCGCTTCGATCACGCGATACGGATAGTCCGACCACTGTGACAGGGCCTGCGCATAGGCTGGCGACACTTCCAGGATCACGACCACATCGGCCGGCGCCGCCGTCAACCAGGCCGCCAGCGCGCGCGGATCGCGTGTCGACCAATGCACGTTGGCGCTGATCAGGGTGAATCGTGCGTTGGCCGACCCCGGCACCGCATCGATCAGGCGCGGCGCGGCCGTGATCCAGGGCAGCAGCGACAACAGGCCGAGGACCAGCCAGCGGCGATCCCGCAGCGCGCACGCGACGACGACCGGAACCAACATGATCGCGTGCAGCCATTGCCAGTGCACGGCGAGATCGAGCAGCCAGACAACGTGCCCGCCACGCCCGTGCAGCCACGGCGACGCGAGCGGCAACAGCAGCGCGAATACCAGCAGCGGCAACAACCAACGCGCACGTCGGACGATTGCATCGAGCATGGTTCAATCCCGCAGCGGCAGGAAGATGTCGCTGATCGCCCGATGTTCGGGCACATCCGCAAAGAAAGCCAGACGCTGCAGGCACAGCGGGAAATCGCGCAGCGTCTTTCTGACGCCGATGCGCCACTCTGATTCTTCGGATCAAGTGGTCAACGCGACCTCGGACTTGCATCGCCGTTGCCGGTGATCGTCATTGCAACAACGCCTGCAACGCACCGAGCACGTAATCGCGCAGCGCCGGCTGCGCAGCGGCGACCGGATGTAGATTGTCGTCCATGAAGTTGCTGCGGTCATTGGCGATCGGAGCAAGCAGGAAGGGCAGCAGCGTCGCGCCGTGTTCGTGCGCGAGATCGACGTACATTTGCCGAAACTGTGCGGTGTAATCGGGCCCGTAGTTCGGCGGCAGTTCCATGCCAATCAGCAATACTTGCGCCTTGCGTGCATTCGCAGCAGTGAGGATGTGCGCGAGATTCTGCTTCGCGAGATCGAGCGGCAGGCCGCGCAGGCCATCGTTGGCACCGAGTTCGACAACGACAATGTCTGGATGCTGCTCGCTCAGAACCGCATCGATACGCGCGGCGCCGCCGGCGGTGGTTTCGCCGCTGATGCTGGCATTGGCGACGCGCCAGCCATCGGCCTGCAACTGCTGGTCAAGCAGATGCACCCAGCCTTGTTCAGGCGCAAGGTTGTAGGCCGCCGACAAGGAGTCACCGAAGACCAGTACACGTTTTGGCGCCTCGGCCTGTGCCGCAGCAGCACACAGCAACGCGCCCATCACGAAAGCTTGAATTGCAATCTGCGAGAGTGACCGCATCACTCCTGTTTCCTTGACCATGGTCGGACCGCCAATGAATGCTGTGCGTGAGCATGCCACTGCCGACGTGAACGCTGCACCCGTGCTGATCGAGGTGCATCGCTTGACCCGTCGCGTTGCCCTACCCGGCCGCGAACTGACCATCCTCGACGCCGTCTCGTTCGGCGTGATCGCTGGCGAATCGGTCGCGATCATCGGCGCTTCGGGTTCCGGAAAGTCGACTTTGCTGGCACTGCTCGCTGGCCTCGATGTCGCCAGCGAAGGTGATGTTCGCATCGCCGGCATCGGTCTGGCTGCGCTCAACGAAGACGCGCGCGCGCGCTTGCGCGGCGAACGTATCGGCTTCGTGTTTCAGAACTTCCAGTTGCTGCCAGCGCTCACCGCCGTCGAGAACGTGATGTTGCCACTGGAACTCGCCGGGGTCAGCGACCCCGAGACGCCGGCGCGACAGATCCTTGCACGTGTCGGGCTTGGCGAGCGCCTCGATCACTATCCACGCCAATTATCCGGCGGTGAACAGCAACGAGTCGCGATCGCACGCGCGTTCGTGACGCGTCCGCAGATTCTGTTTGCCGACGAGCCGACCGGCAACCTCGACACCGCCACTGGCAACGTCATCGCCGATCTGTTGTTTGAACTCAACCACGCCGAAGGCACAACCCTGATCCTGGTCACGCACGACGAACGACTGGCAGCACGCTGCGCACGTCAGTTGCGGCTGGATGGCGGACGCTTGGTCGGGCGCGCATGAGTCCCGGCGCATCGTTGCTGCGTCTGTCCCTGCGGCAACTGCGCCGCGACCTCGCCTCGGGTGAATTGCGTGTGCTGTTCGCGGCGCTGGTGTTGGCGGTCGTCGCGGTGACGGCGGTTGGCTTCGTGACCGATCGTGCCACGCGCGCACTGTCGCTCGAAGCCAATCGACTGCTTGGTGGTGATGCGGTGCTACGTGCCGACGGCCCGATTCCCGAGCCGCTGCGACAAGCGGCGAATGATCGCCGCCTGCAACACAGCGAGATCTGGACCTTCAACAGCATGCTGCGCGCCGGCGACGCGCTCAAGCTCGGCGAAGTGCGGGCACTCGGGCCCGGGTATCCGCTACGCGGCGAATACCGCCTGCGCGGTGAAGATGGACGCGACCGCAGCCACCGCGGCGCACCGACGCTCGGCACCGCTTGGTTATCGCGCGCCGGCGCTGACGCGCTCGGCCTCACTGTCGGCGACCGCGTCACGCTCGGAGCGAGCGAATTCACGCTATCGGCGCTGGTCGTGCAAGAACCCGACGCCGTACTCGACTATTTCAATACCGCACCGAAGATCTTCATTGCGCTCGACGATCTCGGCACGACTGGCCTGATCCAACCCGGTGCACGCATCGTTTATCGATTGGTCGTCGCCGGCGACGAGTCCGCCGTGCGCGATTTTCTGAATACGACAAGACCGCTGATCGGTCGTGGCCAGCGCATCGAAACTGCCGCCGATGCGCGCCCGGAAGTGCGCAGCGCGCTTGATCGCGCCGATCGTTTCCTGGGCCTAGCCGCGCTGGTGTCGGTGGTGCTGGCCAGCATCGCGGTGGCGATGGCGGCGCGCCGACACAGCGCACGTCATCTCGACGACGCGGCGGTGCTGCGCTGTCTCGGTGCCAGCCAGCGCACGATTGCGTCCCTGCATCTGCTGGCGCTGACGCTGTTAACGGTTCTGGCGTCGATCGTCGGTGTTGCGCTCGCGTTCGCGCTGCAATGGTTTGCTGGTGGCAGCTTGGCGCGCACGCTCGGCATTACGGTACCGGCAGCCGGTGTGATGCCGGCGTTCTACGGTGTGGCGGTCGGCTTCACCGTGTTGGTCAGTTTCGCACTGCCTCCGATACTGGCCTTGCGCCATGTCCCGGCGCTACGCGTACTGCGCCGTGACCTGCCGTTGGTCGAACCCAGCGCCTTGCTGACCAGCAGCATCGGACTGGGCGGGTTGATCGCTTTGCTGTGGTGGAAGTCGGGTTCGGCACAACTCGCGAGTAGCCTGCTCGGTGGCCTCGCCCTGGCATTCATTGCACTCGCCGCACTCGCCGCATTGTTGTTGTGGACGCTTCACGGGCTGCGCCGCCGGATGCGCGGTGCATGGCGCTATGGCCTCGCCAACCTGTCGCGACGAGCTGGATCGAGCCTGGCGCAAATCGCTGCGATCGGCCTTGGCTTGACCGTGCTGCTGCTACTCGGACTGGTGCGCTCGGACTTGCTGGCACGCTGGCGTGAATCCATTCCCGACGACGCACCCAACCAATTCGTGATCAACATCCAGCAAAACCAGGTGGACGGCTTGCGCGCACTCATCGCTGAACAGCGATTATCGGAAGCGACGCTGTTCCCGATGGTGCGCGGTCGCCTCGCAACAGTGAACGGGCGAGTGGTCAGTGGCGACAACTACGATGAACGCGGTGAACGCGCGCGTCGGCTGGCGGAGCGCGAGTTCAACTTGAGCGCGGCGACGCGCTTCGCCGACGACAACGTCGCCACCGAGGGCGATTTATGGACGACCGACACCCTGGCGCAAGCGCAGTGGTCGGTCGAGGAAGGCTTCGCGAAGTCGCTCGGCTGGCGCGTCGGCGACCGCGTCGCCTTCGATGTCGGCGGTCAACGTGTCGAGGCCCCGATTACCAGCCTGCGCAAAGTGAAGTGGGAGAGCTTCCGCCCGAACTTCTTTGTGCTTGGTACGCCAGCAACCATCGCGACGTTGCCGACCAGTTACATCACCAGCCTGCACGTTCCGGAGTCGCGACGCAGCGCGGTGAATGCATTGGTCGATCGCTTTCCGAACTTGAGCGTGATCGACATCGGCGCGGTGTTGACGCAAGTGAAGGCCACCGTTGATCAGGTCACGGAAGTGGTCGAACTGGTGTTCCTGTTTACGCTCGCGGCCGGAGTGCTGGTGCTCGCCGCTGCCATCCATGCCAGCCAAGACGAGCGCCTACGCGAAGGCTCAGTGATGCGCGTGCTCGGCGCGCGACGTGCGCAGTTGCGGCTGGCGCAACTCTCGGAATTCCTGGTCATCGGATTAATCGCTGCCACGGTTGCAGTGATTGCGGCGAATGGCATCGCTGCCAGCATCGCGGTGCACGTACTGGCGTTGCCGTGGACGCCGAATCTGCGCCTGAGTCTGGAGATCGCGGCGAGCGGACTCGCGCTGGTGTTGGCGGCGGGTGCGTTCAGCACGCGGCGAACGGTGGCTGCACCACCCGCCGAGACGCTACGTGCGCTCGCCTAAACATCCCGCTGCTTGGGAATGACGCATCGCTCGTGATGACCGATCAATCGAGCTTCTTTAACCACTTCAGCAGCGGCGCCCAGTCGTCTTGGTGCGAGCGGGTCTGTTCGCTGTGATAGTCGAACACGCTTTTGCCGAGACCGGCGAGCAATACGTAGCCCTGCGAGTCCCGCAGTTCGGCCACCACCGGGAACGGTGACTCCTTGAGCCGCGCGACCGCCATCTGCGTGGCATTGGTCCACGGTTTGGTGCGGTTGGCGACGATCGCAATCGGGAATTTCTTGCGCTTCAGCGCCGGCAGTTGCGCCAGTTCCGCAAAGAATGCTTCCGTCGCTTCAAGATCAATGACCGAAGGCATCACCGGAATGACCAAGGCATCGGCGGCTTGAGCAACTCGGCCACTTCC
Source organism: Rhodanobacteraceae bacterium (assembly GCA_016708465.1). Lineage (GTDB taxonomy): Bacteria > Pseudomonadota > Gammaproteobacteria > Xanthomonadales > Ahniellaceae > JADKHK01. Next base: position 257,691 of record JADJFT010000003.1, on the reverse strand, counting down.
GAAACACGGATGCCGGCAGCGGTATCGACAATGCAGCGCTTGGTTCCGCTCGGCACCTTGGCGGCAACTTTTGATCCCGGCTTGGCGGCCATACCCAGCACCGGATGCGCGAGCACCGAACGTTTTTCGGCCCAGTGCAGTGACGAGCCCTGCCGGTCGCAGTCGATCAACGCAGTTTCCTTGCCCGCCGCCGCATAAAACGCCGCCAGATTGGTCGCGACCGTGGTCTTGCCGCAACCGCCTTTCGGACTCGCAATCAGGATCGTGCGCATCGCTTATCTCCACTACCGTTGTGCAGAAGATAGCGGCAGCGGGGCAATGGACCAAACCGAAGTGCTGCCACGCGTGCGATCAGTCGAGAAACGCTGCTTTCACTGACCGCAGCAACTGTGCCGGATCGGTGACAGGCAATCGGGCCGATATCCCTGCGCAATAGTCCAGATGATGGTGCCGCCTAGACCTTGTGCGCGGACATAGCTGCCCTTGGTCGCGGTCAACGTCGCGTTCGCGTTCGGGATCAGTCGCCCGACCATCAAATGCGTCAGCGACGGGAAATCGATGTTCGCGGTTGGCAGCAAATTGCGTTCGTAGCCGACGTGGTAACCCATCACCCAGCGCGGTGAAACGGGTGGTGCGCTGCCGCTCTCGAAACCATCAACGAACAACGGTGTCTCTGGAGTCGCCACGCCGTCTTCCGCGAAGTAGCGCCAGAATGCCGATGCCGCCTGTGGCCACAACGCATGGGCCAAACCGTCGATCGCACACCATTCGACCGGCCGCGTGCATTGGTCGTAGGCCACGCAAGGCGCTGGCGTCGTGTTGCTCGTGGTGGCGGCACAGTTCTGGGTCGCGAGATGGTTGTTGCGAATGGCTTGGCCGGTCGCGTAATCGACGCCATTGGTCTGGTCCAGCTTGCCCCAGATCAACATCGTGCCGGGCAGATTGCAACTGACGCCGCCATTGCCGGTGTAGGTGAAATCGTTGTCAACCGGATACAGCGACCCGGAATGGATGCCGAGCTTGCGCACGACACCGGCACCCAGCCGACATCCCAGCGCCTGCGCCATCGTGCCGCCACCGCTGAAGCCGACCAGATACACCCGCGCTGGATCGATGGTGATGCCGGCCACACCGTAGTTTGCGATGATCGCCTGGACGAAGCGACCTTCGTGGCCGCGACCGGCATCGGTCCAATACTCGAACGTCCCACCTTGTGCGCTGAGGTAGCTGAACGCTGCCGCTCCGTTGGCCTGCGCTTCCAGCGGCAGCGCGGCGCGGATGCCTGCCGCGTTGCCGCCATCGCCATGCAGCACGAGCAGCAGCGGCAAGGGTTGGGCGCTGCCGCCATCCGGATAACTGTGCAAGGTGGTGCGCTGGATCGCGTCAACCGTGTAGTTCCTCGACACCGTCGCATAGCCACCGCCCAGGACGGACGCCGACCAGCCCAGCAGGATCACCCACACGCAACGCACGACGGTTCGCTCCACGGTCGACACTCCTGAGCGCCGAATGACGCGCATTCCACACCATACGTCGCTCGGATGCACGGGCTGACACGGCGACAGGATCGCCGGCCCCGAACATTCGTTGGGGCCGCGGCCAAGGCCGGCTGCTAAGCTCGACGACCCCATTTTGCCGCACGCGACTCGACATGGCCGTACCCGCCGAGCAGTTGGACCGTTCCTACCCGACGGACGACAAGTACACGCGCCGCGAAGGCCGGATTTTCCTGTCCGGCGTACAGGCCCTGGTGCGACTACCGATCATGCAGGCGCTGCGTGACGCGGCAGCGGGCGTGAATACCGGCGGCTTCATCTCCGGCTATCGCGGATCACCCCTTGGCGGCTTCGACCTCGAACTTTGGAAGGCGAAGAAACACCTCGAATCGCACAAGGTGAAGTTCCAGCCCGGCATCAACGAAGACCTCGGTGCGACCATGGTCTGGGGCTCGCAGCAGACCAACCTGTTCGCGGGCGCCAAGTACGACGGCGTGTTCTCGATGTGGTACGGCAAGGGGCCGGGCGTCGACCGCTGCGGCGACGTCTTCAAGCACGGCAATGCTGCCGGCACCTCGAAATTCGGCGGTGTGCTCGCGCTCGCGGCGGACGACCACGCCTGCCGCTCGTCGACGCTGCCGCATGGTTCCGAACATGAATTCGTCTCGGCGCTGATGCCGGTCCTGAATCCGGCCGGCGTGCAGGACATTCTCGACATGGGCCTGCTGGGCTGGGCGATGTCGCGCTTCACCGGACGCTGGGTCGGCTTCAAGACCATTGCCGAAACGGTCGAGTCCTCGGCTTCGGTCAACGTCAACCCGCACCAACTCGACATCGTGCTGCCAGACGACTTCGCACTGCCGAATGGCGGCCTCAACATTCGCTGGCCAGACCCGCCGCTCGATCAGGAAATGCGCCTGCACAAGTACGCGGTCTCAGCCGCTGAGGCGTTTGCTCGCGCTAACCGCATCGACAAGACGGTGATTGATTCGCCGCGTGCGCGCTTCGGTATCGTCACTACCGGCAAGAGTTACCTTGACGTGCTGCAAGCGCTCGACTACCTCGGCATCGACCGGCGTATGGCCGAGGACATCGGCATTCGCGTCTACAAGGTCGGCATGACCTGGCCGCTGGAGCCGATCGGCATCCGCAACTTCGCGCGCGGTCTCGAAGACATTCTGATCGTCGAGGAAAAGCGCAGCTTCATCGAATCGCAGATGAAGGAAGCGATGTACAACTGGGATCATGCGACGCGCCCAAGCATCGTCGGCAAGTTCAACGAGGGTGGCGAGTGGATTTTGCCGAGCACCTCGGAACTGACGCCGGCGATGATCGCCATGGCGATCGCGGCACGCTTGGCGCGTTTCTTCACCAGCGAGACGATCGAATCACGCCTGCAATGGATTGCCGATAAGGAAAAGGAACTGGCCGCGCCACGCGCCAACTTTCCACGTGCGGCGCATTACTGCTCGGGCTGCCCGCACAACACCTCGACCGTGGTGCCGGAAGGCTCGCGTGCGCTCGGTGGCATCGGCTGTCACTACATGGTCACCTGGATGGACCGCGCCACCGAGACCTTCACCCAGATGGGTGGCGAAGGCACGACTTGGTGCGGCCAAGCGCCGTTCACCGAAGAAAAACACGTATTCCAGAATCTCGGCGACGGCACCTATTTCCACTCCGGTTCGCTCGCTATCCGCCAGGCGGTGGCGGCGAAGGTGAACATCACCTACAAGATCCTCTACAACGATGCGGTGGCGATGACCGGCGGCCAACCGGTGGACGGCAACCTGACCGTTCCGGACATCGCACACCAGGTGCGCTCGGAAGGCGTGAAGACGATCATCGTGCTCAGCGACGAGATCGAGAAGTGGTCGAAGCCCGAGATCTTCCCGGAAGGCGTCGAGTTCCTGCATCGCGATGAACTCGATGCGGTACAGAAACGTCTACGCGAAGAACCCGGTGCCACCGTCATCATCTACGACCAGACCTGCGCCGCCGAGAAACGCCGTCGTCGCAAGCGCGGCAAGATGGTCGACCCAGCCAAGCGCACCTTCATCAATCCGGCGGTATGCGAAGGCTGTGGCGACTGCGGCGTGGCATCGAACTGCGTGTCGGTGATGCCACTGGAAACCGAGTTCGGGCGCAAGCGCGAGATCAACCAGAACGATTGCAACAAAGACTTCAGTTGCGTGAAGGGCTTCTGCCCGAGCTTCGTGACCATTGAAGGCTGCGGGCTGAAGAAAAAGAAAGGCTCGGGCGCGCAACTCGATGTCGCCAACCTGCCACCGCCAACCTTCAAGAGCGATCTCGATCAGCCCTGGAACATCCTCGTCACCGGCATCGGTGGTACCGGCGTGGTCACCATCGGTGCACTGATCGGCATGGCTGCGCACCTCGAAGGCAAGGGCACCTCGGTGCTGGACCAGACCGGTCTCGCGCAGAAGGGCGGCGCGGTGACCACGCACGTGCGCGTCGCACGCTCGCCGAACGACATTCATGCGGTGCGCATCGCCGCCGGTGAAGCCGATCTGGTGCTCGGTTGCGACATGGTCGTGGTCAACGACTACTGGGCGATGTCGAAGATCCGTGCCGGTCGTGCGCATACCGTGTTGAACGGTTATGAAGCCATGCCGGGTACATTCACGCGCAATCCGGACATGCAGTTTCCGAAGCTGCAGATCGTCGATGCGGTGCAGACCGCGATGGGTGGCGACAAGCCGGACCTGATCGACGCCACCGAACTCGCCACCGCGCTGCTCGGCGACTCGATCGCAACCAATACCTTCATGCTCGGCTACGCCTGGCAGAAGGGTTTCGTGCCGGTGTCGATGGATGCGTTGATGCGTGCGATCGAATTGAATGGCGCCGCGATTGAATTGAACAAGCGCGCGTTCTACTGGGGCCGTCTCGCGGCACACGACCTCGCCTCGGTGAAGAAAGCCGCTGCCGTGCGGTCGGCACCGGCGTTCATCGATTTTGTCGGTGCATCCGAAGCTGCGACCGATGCCCATGAGCACCTCGCTACCGCCGCTGCGTTCGAAGGCTTCGGCCAACTCGCGCAAACGCTCGATGAAACTATCGCGCTACGTGTGAAGTTCCTGACTGAATACCAGAACGCCGCCTATGCGCAGCGCTACAAAGCACTGGTCGCGAAAGCGCGCGCCGCAGAAGCAAAGTTCGGCCGCGGCAGCGCGTTTTCCGAAGCGGTCGCGCGCTACGCCTTCAAACTGATGGCCTACAAGGACGAATACGAGGTCGCCCGCTTGTACACCACCGGCGACTTCCGCAAACGCATTGCCGAGACCTTCGACGGCGACTACAAAATTCGCTTCAATCTGGCGCCGCCACTGCTGGCAAAGAAGGATGCCGACGGCCATCTGGTCAAGTCGGAATACGGCCCGTGGATCTTCACGGTGTTCAAACTGCTGACGAAGTTCAAGGGCCTGCGTGGCGGCTTCTTCGACGTGTTCGGCTACAGCGCCGAACGGAAGATGGAACGCCAGTTGATCGAGGACTACTTCCGCACCATCGGCGAACTGATCGCGAAACTCGACCTCGCCAACCTTGCCGTGGCCGTGCAGATCGCGGCAGTGCCCGAGCACATCCGCGGTTACGGCCATGTCAAGGAAGCGCACCTCGCCAAGGCGAAGGCGAAGGAAGCGGAACTGCTGGCGCGGTTCCGCGATCCGGTGGCAGCGAGTGAAGCCGAGAAGGCGGCGTAGAAGTTCTTTGTTCTTGAATACTTAGCAGCACATCGCTAATTTTGCTTAAACATATTGCCGTGGTTTAAGCAAAATAGAAGTTACCCGCGCGCTCCAAGTCCGGACGAAAGTTTCTGGCGCGACCCGGAACGGGCGCGACGCGTCATTTCACTGACGTCCACCGTTTCGGATTCCCAGTATTACCACTGGGAAGAGTTACGGCATCGGCCGCCACCTGCCGGGTTCGAAGCGCTGGACTGGTGGTACGCCCTCAAGCTGAAGCGCAGCATGAGTGCGCGCGCCTATCCAGAACTTCAGGGATTCGGCAGCCGCGCCCCTCGATGCGCAAACACGAGATCGCTATCTCTCCAGCGCTCTGATGGAGGAGGCCATTTATTCCAGTCTGTACGAAGGCGCGGTCAGCACCCGTGAAATCGCCAAGGACATGCTGCGCGAGCAGCGCGCACCGATCAATCCATATGAGCGAATGATCGTCAACAACCACAAGGCGATGTTGTGTCTGCGAGAACTCGCAAGGCAGCCGCTCACCGTTGACGCCGTACTCAATCTGCACGCCATTCTGGTCGACGGAACGCTGAAGCACCCCGATCAAGCGGGACGTATCCAAAACCCAGCCGACGAGCGCATCGTGGTGTGGGACCAGACGTCCCATTCCGCGGTCCACACGCCGCCCGCAGCAGTAGAACTTCCGGAACGTCTGGAGCGACTGGTCGCCTTCGCGAATGGTGACGACATCGAGGGGGATCGATACACGCATCCAGTGCTGCGTTCGATCCTTCTGCACTTCCAGCTGGCGTTCGACCATCCGTTTGCTGATGGCAACGGACGCACCGCTCGCGCATTGTTCTACTGGTCGATGCTGCGACATGGCTACTGGTTGGCCGAGTTCATCTCGATCTCGCGCCTGATCTATCAACGGCCGGACCACTATCGGCGCGCATTCCTCTTCGTCGAGAGCGACCCTCAGGACGCGACCTATTTCGTGTGCCAACAGCTGGAACTGATCCGTGGCGCCATCGACGAATTGCACGGCTACGTTGATCGGAAGCGACGTGAACTGGACACGATGCGCTCACTGGTTCGCCGTCGCGACGACCTGAACAACCGGCAGCTGGTGCTGCTCGACCATGCCTTACGGCATCCGGATGCGGTGTACACGCACGAGTCACACGCAAACTCGCATCGCATCTCGATCATGGCGGCACGCAACGATCTGCAATCGCTGGTCGCGACGAAACTGCTGTCTCAGGGGAAGCGAGGCAAGAAATTCGTCTATCGCCCGGTGCCGAAGCTCGAGGCCAAGTTGAAGCTCTGAGCGTTCACGTCTCCACGAACCGATACAGCGCCCGCCAAGCCTAGGCCCGCTCGTGGCAGGAACGCGCTCATGGCATGCGACCCGGTTTGCGCTTGGCCTCGTCGCGCGAGCAGAGCACGCGCATCAACTTGAGCTGCAGATCTCAATCAACGCCAATGGGATGACGCGCAAGGATCTGTTCGCCGCCATCGCCGCCAAGGACGAACGCCAGTTCGTATTCACCCGGCTCGCGTGGTGCCCGGAATCGCGCCGGGCTGGGCTGGGCAAGATAGGCGTAGGTCAGGTAGTCGCCGGAATCGCCGCCTTTGCGGATGAATCCGATCCAGTGGTGTCGGCCCAAGGGCCCGGACCAGTCGATCACCACTTCCTGATTGGCAACGACACGCACCGGCGCGTCGATCAGCATCGCCTTGGCTGGCAATACCGTGATCGGCTGCGACGCCGCAACTTTCTCCGATTCGTTCAATACGTAACGCAATTCGTAGTCGCCCGGTACCGACGGTGCCTGCAGCGTCCCGTCGGTACTGCCCGATGCATCGGGGCGCAGGTAATCGCGGTAGCTGCGGGCATCACTGTCCTTGGGCGCGAAGCCGATCCAGTGACGGTTGTCGGCCGGACCCGTCGCATGCACGCGCACGACATCGCCGGAAATGACCGAGCTTGGGCCAGACACCGTGGCCAGTGCCGCAGCGACCGAGACCTTGATCTGCGCCAGCAGCGCCGGCTTGCGCCTGGCGCTGACGTAACGCAACTCGTAGTCACCGGGTTCGGCCGGTGCACGCAAGACCGCAACGCCTTTGGGCATCTTCACCCAGTCGTAGTCCAGATAGGCCTGTTCGTCACTGCCTGGCTTCGCGAAACCAACCCAGTCGCGCGCCTCACCCGGGCCATCGAAACTGACCTCGACAGCGGTCGCGGCGACGATATTCGCAGGTGGAATCAGCGTGGCCGGGACCGCCGGCAACGGCTTTTCCGTGCTCGCGACGGCAATCTGTCCGAGCGCTTTGTCCAGCGACGCGGCATCACTGGCGTTGAAGTAACGACCACCGGTGCTCTCGGCCAGACAACGCAGTTGGGCCTGGTGTGCCGGGTTCGGCACGTCGAAGCCGATCACGTGCGCGGTGAACTCGACGCCCTTGGCTTCCAGCGACTTGCCGACGGCGCAAGGATCGAGTTCGCAGGTTTCTTCGCCGTCCGAAACCAGAATCACGGTGGCCTTGCGCTCGCTGGCTTTGAGCGCGTCGGCGGCGTTGATCACCGCCTGTGACAATGGCGTCATGCCCTTGGCATTCAGCGCATTCACCTTGGCCAGATAGTCATTGGCGTGGAGCGGACCTGCCGGCAGCACGGTTTCGATGTCGGCGCAGTCACCTTTGCGGCGATGACCATAGGCAATCAGTCCGAGATCGACCTCGGGATTCCACGTCTTCACCAAATCGGCCACGGCCTCACGCGCGATCTCAACCTTGCTGCGGCCGTCGATCTGGCCCCACATTGATCCCGATGCATCCAGGACCAGCATCACCTGATCGCGCTCGGCCGCACCGGCACCATTCATCACCATCATCAGGGCACAGGCCCAAGCTGCGTATTTCATCGATGTTCACTCCTGAATCTGCATCCCATACGAGTCAGCGGGCCGAGTCCGGACATTTGCGGATGCCGATGGTTGCCCGCATCGATCCGTGTCGTGGGTCGCGCCACCGGGACAAATCGTCTGGGCGGTGCCTGAATCAGTGACCGATGACAGAGCGCGGCACATCGCACGAGGGTACCGATATGCTCACCCCTTTCCACCTGCCCGGAAATCCTCGCATGTCGTCGCATCGAACGTTGTTTCCGCAAATCGTCCTCACCATCGTCGGCTGGACGCTGGCAGCGGCAGCAGCGACCGCCGGTGAGCGTACGACCAAACCCAAATCCCCGAATTATCCCAGCGAGACGCCGACCGAATTCAAGGCGTCGACGGTCGGCTTCGATCATCAGCGTCGCGAGGTCGAGATCGCGATGCGCGACGGCGTGAAATTGCATACCGTGATTCTGGTGCCGAAGGCTGCGCTACGCGCACCGATGCTGCTGACGCGCACGCCCTACGACGCCGATGGACTGACCGCGAATGCACATAGTCCACGTATCGCATCGGTCCTGCAGGGCTATGACAATGTCGCCGACCTGATCGACGAGGCCGGCTACATCCGCGTCGTCCAAGACGTGCGCGGCAAGTATGGTTCCGAGGGTGACTACGTGATGAACCGGCCAATGCGCGGCCCGCTGAATCCAACGCCCGTTGATCACGCAACCGATACGTGGGACACGATCGAGTGGCTGACCAAAAACGTCCCTGAGAGCAATGGCCGCGTCGGCATCATCGGCATCTCCTATGACGGCTATCTTTCGCTGACGGCGCTGGTCGATCCGCATCCGGCGCTGAAAGTGTCGGTGCCGATGAACCCGATGGTCGACGGCTGGCTCGGCGACGACTGGTTCCACCATGGCGCCTTCCGTCAGTTCAACATGAGCTACATGCTGGAGCAGGTCGTCACCCGCGACAACAGCGCAACCTGGTGGTTCAGCCACGCCGACCAGTACGACGAATTCCTGCAGGCCGGTTCGGCCGGCGCGTTAGGAAAAATCCGCGGCCTCGAACAGTCCGGCTTCTGGAACAAGGTTGTTGCCCATCCCGCCTATGACGCGTTCTGGCAGCAGCAGGCGATGGACAAAATCCTCGCCGCGCAGCCGCTCAAGGTAGCGACCATGATCGTGCATGGGCTATGGGATCAAGAGGACATTTACGGCGCACCGGCGGTGTATCGAGCACTTGAAGCCAAAGACACGAAGAACGATCAGGTCTATCTGGTGATGGGCCCATGGAACCACGGCCAGCAGATCGACGAAGCCAGCAGCCTCGGCCCGATCCGCTTCGATGCCAATACCGCGCTCCAGTTCCGACGCGATGTCCTGCGCCCGTTCCTCGATCACTTCCTGCGCGATGAGGCGCCCGCACACGATACCGCGCCGGTGATCGCGTTCGAGACCGGCAGCAACCGCTGGCAACGTTTAGCGTCATGGCCCGCGGGTTGCGACAGCGGCTGCACGACCACGGCAACGCCCCTGTACCTGCACGCTGATGCCGCGTTGTCGTTCGATGCCCCGACTGCGGCCGAAGCTGTGGCGAGTGAGTATGTGTCGGACCCGGCCAAGCCGATTCCCTATACGCGGCGGCCGGTCAAGCCGGTGCTTTACGGCGACGACGACACTTGGCCAAACTGGCTGGTTGAAGACCAACGCGATGCCGCCAGTCGCACCGACGTGCTGACCTTCGTTTCGGAACCGTTGGCGGAACCGCTGAAGGTTGCCGGCGAACCGATTGCACATCTGTTTGCGGCGACCAGCGGGACCGATAGCGACTGGGTCGTCAAACTCATCGACGTCTATCCCGACGAAGTACCACGTCAGCCTGAACTCGGTGGCTATCAACTGATGATCTCGGCAGATATTTTTCGTGGCCGCTATCGCGAGAGTTACGAGCATCCGCAGCCGATCAAGGCGGACGCGGTGTTGCCCTATCGCATCCCGTTGCCGATCGCGAATCATGTGTTCGCACGGGGCCATCGTTTGATGGTGCAGATCCAGTCGAGCTGGTTTCCGCTCTATGACCGCAATCCGCAGACGTTCGTGCCCAACATCTTTTTCGCATCGCCTGCGGACTATCGCAAGGCTACACAACACATCCATCACAGCGTCGAGGCATCGAGCCGCATCGAACTGCCGGTGGTACGAAACAACTGATCCGCTCAGCCGCCTGGCGCCGACGTGTCTGACAACACGCGCAAGAGGTCGTCGCCATAGCGTTCCAGCTTTTTCGCACCGACGCCGCTGATGCCGGCCAAGTCGCTGTGCGATTCCGGATGTACAGCGGCGATCGCGGCCAGCGTCGCATCATGGAAAATCACGTAGGGTGGCAAGCCGGCCGCCCGCGCCGTTTGTGCACGCCATGCCCGCAGACGCTCGAACAGCGCATCGCCATGCGTTGCGGTACCCGCCGCTACGCCGCGACGGCGGCGCTCGCGGCGCTGCATCTGTGGCGCACGCAGCCACACCGGCTGTTCACCGCGCAGCACGCGGCGGCTGGCTTCGTTCAACTGCAACGAGCCGAATTCGCCGGCGACGTCGATCAGCCCCGCCGCCAGCAACTGGCGCACGACCGCGCCCCACTGCTTCGCGGTCAATTCGTTGCCGATGCCGAAGGTCGAGAGTTCATCATGCTTGAACTGCGCGATGCGCGGGTTCAGATCGCCGCGCACGATGGCGATGACATGCTGGGCACCGAAGCGCTGACCACTGCGGTAGATCGTGCTCATCAGCTTTTGCGCAAGTTCCAGCCCGTCGATGCGTTGCGGTGGTTCGAGGCAGTTGTCGCAATTTGCGCACGCGCCCGGATGCACTTCGTCGAAGGCCGCAAGCAGCGGAATGCGCCGGCAATCTGCTGATTCGCAATAGGCCAGCAGTGCATTCAGGCGCTGATGCTCGAAGCGTTTGCGCTCGTCGCTTGCCTCACCCTGGTCGATCCATTGCCGCAGCAGCACCAGGTCACCGAGGCCGTAGATCAGCAACGCCTCGGACGCCTCACCATCGCGACCGGCGCGACCGGTTTCCTGGTAATAGCCTTCGAGTGACTTCGGCAGATCCATATGCACGACGAAGCGCACGTCGGGCTTGTCGATGCCCATGCCAAAGGCAATGGTCGCGACCATGATCACGCCTTCCTCGCGCAGGAATCGCCGCTGGTGTGCGGCGCGTGTCGTCGCGTCCAATCCGGCGTGATAGGGCAGCGCCGTAAACCCGAGATCGGCGAGGTAGGCCGCTGTGTCCTCCACTTTTTTGCGCGACATGCAATAGACAATGCCTGCGGCGTCGCGATGTGCATCGAGAAAGTCGCGTAATTGGCGCTTGGCGTCATCCTTCTGCACGATGCGATAACGAATATTGGGGCGGTCGAACGACGACAGGAAAACACGCGCTTCGTGCAGCGCGAGGCGTTCGATGATTTATGCGCGCGTGCGTTCGTCGGCAGTCGCCGTCAGCGCCATGCGTGGCACCTTTGGCAAACGTTCGTGCAAGACGCCGAGTTGGCGGTATTCGGGACGGAAGTCGTGGCCCCATTGCGACACGCAATGCGCCTCATCAATCGCGAACAGCGCGATCTCGCTTTGCGCCAGCAGGTCCAGGCAGCGCTCGGTCAGCAGGCGCTCCGGCGCCACGTAAAGCAGATCCAGTTCGCCATCGAGCAAGCGCGATTCGACCGCGAACGCGGCGCGCGCCTCCAGCGTCGAATTCAGGAATGCGGCACGCACGCCGAGCTGATTCAGTGCATCGACCTGGTCTTGCATCAAGGCAATCAAGGGCGAGACGACGACCGCACAACCCGGCCGCACCAGCGCCGGAATCTGATAGCACAACGACTTGCCGCCGCCGGTCGGCATCAACACCAGCGCATCGCCGCCGTCGAGCACATGCGCGACGATCTCGTCCTGCGGCGGGCGGAAGTGCTCATATCCGAAGACTTGCTTCAGCACCGACCGCGCCAACTGCTCGACTGGCGTTGCCGAGGCGTTCTCGAAAGCGTGCTCGACCAACTAGCGCCCCGGCCCGATATCGATGAAGTTCAGGAATTCGGCGCGGGTGCGGGCATCGTCGCGGAAACTGCCGAGCATCTTCGACGTCACCATGCTGACACCGCGCTTGTGGATGCCTCGCGTCGTCATGCATTCGTGCGCGCCAAGCACCACCACGCCGACACCGCGGGGCTTGAGCACGCGTTCGATGCAGCGAGCGATTTGCGCAGTCATCTTTTCTTGCACCTGGAAGCGACGCGCATAGGCCTCGACGACACGCGCGAGTTTGGAGATGCCAACCACGGCGCCGCCCGGGATGTAGCCAATGTGCGCTTTGCCGATGATCGGCGCCATGTGATGTTCGCAGTGGCTCTCGTACTCAATGTCGCGCAGCACGATCATTTCGTCGTAGCCGGCGACTTCCTCGAAGGTGCGCTTGAGGTATTCCTCGGGGTCGAGCGCATAGCCGCTGAACCAGTCGCCATAGGCGTCGACGACGCGGCGCGGCGTGTCGAGCAGGCCTTCGCGCGCCGGATCATCGCCGGCATACCGCAACAAGACACGCACCGCCTCCTCGGCTTGGTCGCGGCTGATTTTTCCGGTCGGCTTGCTCATGCTGGACTCCTTTCGGTGCGCTGATGCTAGCCGAGGTCACGCGGCGCTGTATTTCTGCGGCAGCTCTGCGAAGATGGGCGGTCTTTTGCCTGCCCTCATGACCCTCACTGACTACCTGCAATCGCATGCGGATCGCTTCCCGGTCGAATTCGGCCCGGCCTGGGCACGCGGCACCGCGCTCGCAGAACGTGGGGCAGTGCGTGAGGTGCAACAGCCGGGCGCGCACGCCATCAACGCCCAGGTGCTGGGTACACGCGGGCTCATCTATGACACCTGCCTCACGCTGACGCATCCGCGCGGCCGTGGTCCGACGCTGCTCAGCGATTGCAGTTGTCCGGTCGGATTCGAATGCAAGCATGCCGCCGCATTGATCCAGCAGTTGCTGCGCTTGGTGACACCGGCGCGCGAGTCGATCGGCGCACCGCTGCGTAGTGCATGGGAAGTACTGGCCGAGCGCGCTGCGGCGGGCGATGTTCAGCGCGACCCGACCGAACTGCTGATTTTGGTGACGGCGGATGAATCGACACGGCTGCTGTTCCGACCATTGCGGGCACGGCGCGGCAAGGACGGACGTTGGTCGCATCCACGTCGTGTCGACCTGGAGTCACCGCGGGTCCTGCAATTGCTGCAAAGCTGGCCGATGCACGAGCGTCTGGCGGCGCTGTCCTTGCTTGGTTTCGATGGCATCGAATACATCGACGGCGATTATTGGCTGTTGTTCGATGGTCCGATCGATCCGATGTTGCAGCAGTTCTTCGCGCTCGGCATCGAACTACGTCTGCAGCACCTGCACGGCACCGCCTTGCATCCGGGTGCGGCGCGCGTTCTGCAAGCCGAATGGCAACTCGCCGCCAGCGGCGACCAACAACTGCAACTGCGCGTCGAACCCAGTGGCGTGGCGCTCTCGAATACCCGCTATCGGCGCTACCTCGATGCCGACAGCGGCATCATCGGGCCGGTGCTGAGCGACCTCGATGAGGCCGATCTGGGCCAACTGCGTGAATTGCCCGCCGTTGCGCCAGACGAAGTCGAGTTCGCCAGCGAAGTGATGACGCGCCTGTTTCCACACGGGCAACTGCCGCTGCCGAAAATCTTGGCGACAACGCCGGCGTCGCCGATCGCACCAACGGCCGTGGTGTTGATCGGTGGTGCGCCCTATCTCAATCGGTCGGACCTGCTGACGCAGGCCACCGCCCATCTCGGCTTCCGCTATGGCCGCCACGAGGTGCGCGCCGGTGATCGCAGTACCGAGTTGCGCTGGCGCGGCGACGATGGCCGCGTTCACGTACTTGCACGCGATGTCGAGGCGGAAGCGCGCGCCAGCCAGTTCCTCGCGCGCCACGATTTCAAACCGGGTAGTTCAAGTGGCGCTGGCGGTCCGGCGGAACACTGGTACTGGAACGGACGTCTGAAGAACGGCGAGTTGCAGGCATGGATCGCGGAATTACGTCGCGATGCCGCCATCAACCACATCGAACTGCGCTCTAACGACGAATTCCCGATTGCGCTCGAAGCGGACATCGGTACGCTCGATCTGCGTGTCGAAGAAGATGGCAACGATTGGTTCTCGCTGCGCCTCGGCATCGAGGTCGACGGTCAACCGATTGATCTGGTCCCGGTGCTGCTGGAAGCGCTGTCACGCCCCGAGGAACAACGCCCAGACGGACTGCGCCTGACGTTGCCGGATGGCCGCCGCGTGTTCATTTCGAACGAACGGTTGACGCCCCTGCTCGATCTGGTCGCCGATCTCGACGCCTCCGGCGATGGCCGCATCGGTTTGCCGCGCGCGCGCATTGCATCGCTCGATCCGTCGCCGGACTGGCGCTTTCTGCCAAGCCGCGAAGCCGCCGACTTCATCGAGCGGGTGCGCAACTTCCGCGGTGTCGAAGCGCGCGAGCCGCCGCCGGGATTCCAAGCCGAACTGCGGCCCTACCAGAAGGAAGGCCTCGCCTGGCTCGACTTCCTGCAAGAGTTCCAGTTCGGTGGCGTGCTTGCCGATGACATGGGACTCGGCAAGACCGTTCAGGTGCTGGCACACATTCTGGTGTTGAAGCAGGCGGGCGCACTCACGTCGCCAGCCTTGGTGCTATGCCCGACCAGTGTCGTCGACAACTGGCGGGCCGAGACCGAGCGCTTCGCACCGATGCTGCGCGTGCGCGTGCTCGCCGGTGCCGAGCGCCATGAACATTTCGATGCACTCGGCGATGTCGATCTGGTGATCACCAGCTATGCGCTGCTCTGGCGCGACATCGAGCCGCTGAAGGCGCAGCACTTCACGCTTGCTGTGTTCGATGAGGCGCAATGGCTGAAGAATGCATCGAGTCGCAGTCATGCCGCAGCCGCGCAACTCGACGCCGCGCGTCGCCTGTGCCTCACCGGCACGCCAGTCGAGAACCATCTCGGCGAACTCAAGGCGCAGTTCGATCTCGCCTTCCCCGGCCTGCTCGGCAGCCACGAACAATTCCGCACACGCTTCCGACAACCGATTGAACGTGACCGCGATGTCGATGCTGCCGACCGCCTACGCAAGCGCATCGCGCCGTTCCTGCTGCGCCGGCGCAAATCCGAGGTCGCGCGCGATCTGCCGGCACGCACGTTGATCGTGCAGTCGGTCGATCTCGAAGGCGCGCAACGTGACTTGTACGAAACCGTGCGCGTACAGATGGAGGCAAGGGTGCGTGAAGCGCTGGCCGCGCAAGGGTATGGCGCATCGCAGATCACCATTCTCGACGCACTGCTGAAACTGCGCCAGATCTGCTGCGATCAGCGCTTGATCGAAGCCGGACGCAAAGGCGACGAGTCCAGTTCGGCCAAACTGGATGCACTGATGGACCTGGTGCCGACCTTGGTTGACGAAGGCCGCGCCGTATTGGTGTTTTCACAGTTCACCCGCATGCTCGACCTGATCCAGGAAGCCTTGATCGCGCACGGCATCACCTATGCACGTCTGGATGGCAGCACCAAGCGCCGAGAGGTTCAGGTCGCGCGCTTTCAGGACGGCCAAGTGCCGGTGTTTCTGATCTCGCTGAAGGCCGGTGGTGTCGGGCTAAATCTGACCCGTGCCGATACCGTGGTCTTGTACGACCCGTGGTGGAACCCGGCGGCGGAAGCACAGGCGATCGACCGCGCCCATCGCATCGGCCAGGACAAGCCGGTATTCATCTATGAACTTCAATGTCGCGGCACCGTCGAGGAGCGCATGCACGCGCTCAAACAGAAGAAGCGCGAGATCGCCGATGCCGTGCTCGAACATGGCGAGGCGACACTATCGACGCTGTCGTCGGATGACCTGCTGAACTTGTTTGACGCCTGATCCAAACCGCCGTTGCGGCGACGTTCCGGCTAAGCTCCTACGCGAGTGCGGAGCCGGAGTGATGGGGAACGCGGGCGCAATGATCAGACGGAGTGGCGTCATCGTCGGCGCGTTGCTGGCAGCCGTTGTCGCCGCCGCAGCCGTACCCGCACCCATACCCGTTCCCGATGAAATCGCGCGCCTGAATAAGGAAGCCAAGGCGCTGCTGCGGAGTGATCCACAGCGCGCCCAGCAAGTCGCGCAGCAGGCGCTGCAACTGGCACAGACGCAAGTGAGCCCCGCCGGTGAAGCCGGTGCGCGAATCAATCTCGGCGCCATCGAACGCCAGCGCGGCCGCTATGACCAAGCAGTGGTCGAGTTCGAACGCGCGGTCGCATTGACCAATGACGCCGACACGCAATTACCGTTCGCCGACGCCCTGACGCAACTGGGTGTCACGCTCGACATGAGCGGTCTCCACGCCGAAGCACTCGAAGCCGAGGGCAAAGCACTGGTGATCTACGAGGCGCAGCACGATCCCGCGCGAATCTCGGCAGCGCTGATCAACCTTGGCAACGCCTTGAGTAATCTCGGCGACGAGGTTCGCGCCGGCGATCATTACCGGCGCGCACTCGCGGTCAAGCGCAGCAATGGCATCACCCGCGGCGTCGGGTCGGTACTCAACAACTTGGCCGACCTTGCGCTGGAGTCCGGGACCACGGAACAAGCGATAAAGCTGCTCGATGAAGCCATCGCCGCGCACACCGCCGACGGCGACCGCATCGGCCAAGGCCTGGCGCTGTCAAACCGCGGCGTTGCCAACGCGCGCGCCGGCCGCTTTGATGCGGCACTGTCAGACATCCAGCAGGGTGAGGCGATTGCCCGCGAACTTGAGCACGCGACTGGTATCTCCGCGGCGCTGCGGGCACGCGCCGAAGTCTGGCTACTGCGTGCGCGCAGCTTGGAGGGAGAGTCGCGCAACTATGCGTTGTTGACCGCCGAACGCGAGGCGCGTGCCGCGTTGGTGGCGAGCAGTGAGAGCGACGATCCCGACCGTCGCTTGCGCGCCAAGCGTCTACTCGCCGATGTGTTCGCTGCGCGCGGCGAGGCCGAGCCCGCGGTCGCTCTACTTGATGAGATCGAGAACGAATCAGCATCACTGCGTGCACAACATGACGATGCCCGTGTCGCCGTGGTGCGCGCACGTTACGAACGCCAACAGGCCGACACTGAGTTGGCGCTGTTGCGACAACGCGATGTCGCACAGGCGGCGGAACTGGAGCGCAATCAGCTGTTACTGCATGGTGCGGTTGCGCTCGGTATTGCCGGACTGACTGCGATCGTGCTGTTGTTCTGGATCAGCCGCGAGCGCCGCATTCGCGCCGACGCCTTGCGCGTGCAGGGTGAGGCATTGCAGGAAGCATTGGAACATGCCGAAGCACAGAGCCGGCGCGCACATGCAGCGGCCACGCTCAACCAACGCCTGCTCGCAATGGCCGGCGAAGATCTGCAAGCACCACTGATCGAGATTCGCAGCAGCGCCGAACGATTGCTCGCGGCGTACCACACGAATCCGGATCTGGCGCGCCCGATGGCGACGATCGCCCGCCACGCCAGCGAGCTGATTCAGATCGTGCTGCGCATGCGCGAATCGGCGCATGCCGCCGAGACCACCGATGAAGTCGCAATCCGCAGCGACCTGTCAGCCGTGCTGGGTCGCTGCGTCGACGACGCCGACGCCCGCGCAAGCCAGCGCCAGCAACGGCTACGTCCGACCATCACACCCTCGCTGCACGTTGCCGGAAGGAGCGACACGCTCGCGCATCTGTGCAGCGAACTGCTCGACCACGCGCTGCGCGAGAATCCCGCCGACAGCAATATCGATGTGATGCTGCGCAGCGACGCCACACAGGCGGTCTTGACGCTGTCCGACCACGACGGCGGTTTGCGCGAACAACTGGTCGATGCACAGCGCGGCACCGCCCGCGACATCCCAACGCGGCGGCTCGGCCTCGGCTTGCTACGCGAAACCGTGACGCGCCTCGGCGGTCGTATCGACAGCATCGCGGCAACAGCACCTGACACCGGACAATTGCTGCGCATGGTGCTGCCACTCGTGGAGTGAAGCGCACGGCTCGTCCCGTCCACCGCAGCGGCCTGCGATCACGCTGTTAGCGTGTACGAATCATCCGTTCTGGAGTTTTGTCGATGACCGTGCTTGCGCGTTTTCTGTTCGCCGGCGCCGCCGTACTGACGCTCGCTGCCTGTGCGCCAGAGCGTGTCGCGCCGACCACGGAAGCCGGCGACACAACAGTCGCTGCAGCACGCCGTATCGAGGCCGATGTCCATTTTCTCGCCGACGACCTGCTCGAAGGTCGCGAAACCGGCACGCGCGGCTACGATCTTGCGGCGCTGTATGTCGCCAGCGAGTTTCGCAAGCTCGGACTGGAACCGGTGAACGCCGGCAGCTACTTGCAGCCAGTACCGCTGTTGCGAGCACGCGCGCTGCGTGACGGCGCCCGCTTCACGCTGTTGCGCGACGGCCAGGCCCGAGATTTTCAGTTCGAACAGGACTACCTGCCGTCGGCGAGCTTCAACCAAGCCCAAGACGAGATCAGCGCCCCGCTGGTCTTCGTCGGCCAAGCCGTACATGCGCCAGAACTCGGCCATGACGATTTCGCCGGCATTGACCTCAAGGGCAAGATCGCCGTCGTGTTGTCCAATGCACCCGCCGACTTGCCAGTCGATGAACGCGCCTTCCATGCGTCACGGATGGAGAAAGCCAAGCTGTTGGCTGCACATGGCGCGATCGGCGTGATCAGCATAGGCGATCCGCGCGATGAGGAAAAACGGCCGTGGGCAATTGGCGCGAAGAACTGGGGATCAGCCGGCATGCGCCTGCGCGATGCTGATGGCGAGCCCATCGACAGCTTCCCGGAACTGCGCGTGCGCGTGTCGCTGCGCGCTGCACTCGCCGAAATCCTGTTCGCCGGTTCAGCACACAGCGCCGATCAAGTATTCACGATGATGCGCGAGAGTCGACTGCAGTCGTTTGATCTGCCCGGTACCGCGACGCTTGCGCAAGCCACGCAGATGGAGCGCGCGGAAAGTTTCAATGTCGTCGCGCGCCTGCCCGGTGCAGATCCGACTCTGGCGGCAGAGCACGTGGTGCTGACCGCGCATCTCGACCACCTCGGCATCGGCGCCGAAATCAATGGCGATCGGATCTACAACGGCGCGCTCGATAATGCACTCGGCATGTCGATCCTGCTCGAAGCGGCACGACGGGTGGCCGCTTCCCCGCTGCGCCCGCAGCGTTCACTGCTGTTCGTCGCGCTGACCGGCGAAGAGAAAGGGCTGCTCGGCGCACAGCACTTTGTCGCGGCACCGCCGGTGGCCAAGTCGGGCATCGTTGCGAACGTCAACATGGACATGCCGGTCGTGCTCGGCGATCTCACCGACATGGTGCCGATCGGCATCGAACATTCGTCACTCAAAGGCCTGGTCGAGGCCGCCGCGAAAGATGCCGGCATGGCGTTGTCGCCCGACCCCAAACCGGAAGAAACCGTGTTCGTGCGCAGCGACCAGTACGCTTTCATTCGTGCTGGCATTCCCGCGGTGTATCTGGACGGTGGCATTACCGGGCGCGACGCACAATTCGACGGCATTGCTCGCCTCGACGGATTCCTGAATCAGCACTATCACCGCCCCAGCGATGATACGAATCAGCCGATTCATTACCCGACGGCAGCGCGCATCGCCACATTGAACGCACTGATCGGTACGCGCATTGCGAATGCGCCGCAGCGCCCGAGTTGGAACGAAGGCGACTTTTTCGCCAAGAAGTTTGCTGCGCCCGAGCCGGCGCACTGACGTGCGCAAGCGCGATGGCATGACCGGACTCGTGCGGTGGACTTCGCTTCGCCGCACTCATCATGGTCATTGATCTGATCGCACGTCTCACCCTAGCGGCAGCACCGGCGACAGTGTTTGCGCTCACGCTCGATGCGCACCGTTTCCCAACCTTGTTTCGTGGCTTCGGTCCGATTCCGGCGCTGACCCGCATCAGTCTGCATGCCGCGCCCGCTGTCGGCTGCAGCCGCACTGTCGAGAGTGCCGATGGCGGTCGCATGACCGAATGCATCACCGCACTCGAACCGGGTCATCGTCACGCCTACTCTCTCAGTGGCTTCCGCCCACCGCTATCGTGGCTAGTCCGTGCTGGTCATGCGGATTGGCAGTTCACGGCAAACGGCGACGGCACCACCGTGGTTTGGCGCTACCGCTTCGAACTCACGACACCGTTGGTGTGGCCGCTAGCCGCGCCGTTGCTGAAGATATTCATGCAGGGTGCGATGCGGCGGTGTCTGCTGGCGATGGCGCAAGCACTCGCATAACCGCTTCTTTCCAGCCGCGATACAAGGTGTCGCGTGTGCCATCTGCCATCTGTACGTCGAAGCGGCGTTCACAACCCCATTGTGCCGAGATCTGGTCGAGTGATTGGTAAAGGCCGATGCCGAGCCCAGCCATGTAAGCAGCGCCGAGCGCGGTGGTTTCGATCACGTTCGGGCGATCGACCGGCACACCGAGTACGTCGGCGAGAGATTGCGCGAACCAATTGTTGGCGGCCATGCCACCGTCGATACGCAAGGTGCAGGCGCTGGCTGCGCCATCGCGGCGCATCGCATCGAGCAGATCGCGGGTCTGGAAACACACCGACTGCAGACCGGCGGTGACGATCTCGGCAATACCGGTATCGCGGGTCAGCCCGAAGATGGCGCCGCGCGCGTGTGGGTCCCAATGCGGCGCACCGAGGCCGGTGAAGGCCGGCACCAGATAGACGCCATTGCTGCCGGAAGCATTGCGCGCGATCGCCTCGGTCTGCGCCGCCGCATCGATCACTTTGAGTCCGTCGCGCAGCCACTGGATCGCCGCACCGGCGACGAAGATGCTGCCCTCAATCGCATAGGTCGTTGCACCGCCGATGCGGTAGGCGACGGTACTGAGCAGGCGGTTATGCGAACGCGCGATGTCGGCGCCGGTATTCATCACCACGAAGCAACCGGTGCCATAGGTGCTCTTGATCATGCCCGGTGCAAAACAGGCTTGGCCGACCAGCGCCGCTTGCTGGTCACCGAGCACGCCACGGATCGGCATCGGCGCGCCGAACCACGTCGCGTCGGTCGCGCCATAGTCGCCATTCGAGTCGCGCACCTCGGGCAGCACTGCACGCGGCACACGAAACAACGTCATCAGTTCGTCGTCCCATCGCTGTGCCTGCAGATCGAACAGCAGGGTGCGCGAGGCATTGGTCGCATCAGTCGCGAACGTGTCGCCGCCGCTCAACTTCCACAGCAACCAGGCATCAATGGTGCCGAAGCACAACTCGCCACGTTCAGCCCGAGCGCGTGCGCCGGGCACGGTGTCCAGTATCC
This sequence comes from Rhodanobacteraceae bacterium, assembly GCA_016708465.1. Lineage (GTDB taxonomy): Bacteria > Pseudomonadota > Gammaproteobacteria > Xanthomonadales > Ahniellaceae > JADKHK01. Next base: position 236,198 of record JADJFT010000003.1, on the reverse strand, counting down.
ACGCGATCTTGGTCGCCGAGAAATAGGGATCGAGCAGCAGACCGGTCTTGGTTGCGACCGCTTCTTCATGGCCGTCCGCGCGCAAACGCTCGCAAACATCGGCGGTACGCCGGTCCTGCCAAACGATGGCGCGATGAATCGGCCGCCCGCTTGCGCGCTCCCACAACACCGTGGTTTCGCGTTGGTTGGCGATGCCGACCGCCGCGATCTGCGCTGCGTCCAATCTGGCTTCGGCGAGTACACGCCGCACCACCGCCAGTGTCGTCGCCCAGATCTCATCAGCGTCTTGCTCGACCCAACCTGGCTGCGGATAGTGCTGCGTGAATTCTTGCTGCGCCGTCGCTACCGCACCTCCTAGCGCATCAAACACGATGGCGCGGATACTGCTGGTGCCAGCGTCGATGGCCAACAGAAACTCGGACATGGCGGCACTCCGTGCTTCGTCGCGATGAGTCGCGCGTGCTTTGATTCTAGCCTGTGCCGATCCAGCCCGAGGCGCGGTCGCTCGGCCGCACCAATGCCGCCGCATGCCACGCCATGTGCTCAGCGATGAAGCTGGCGATGAAGTAGTAGCTGTGGTCGTAGCCGGGCTGCAAGCGCAGCGTCAGCGGATGATCGGTGGCCACGCAGGCGGCCTGCAGGAGGTCGGGACGAAGTTGGGTGGCGAGGAATTCGTCGGCGTCGCCTTGGTCGATCAGCAGCGGCAAGCGCTCGCTTGCATTTGCGAGCAGCGCGCAGGCGTCCCATGCGCGCCAGCTTGCCTCGTCATCGCCGAGATAGGCACGGAATATTTTCTGGCCCCATGGCACTTGAGTCGGTGCGGCAATCGGCGCGAACGCCGAGACACTGCGGTAACGTCCTGGCGCGCGTAACGCGATGACCAGCGCGCCATGTCCACCCATCGAGTGGCCGCTGATGCTGCGCGCGTCGGTCGCCGGGAAGTGCGCTTCGATCATCGCTGGCAGTTCCTGCGCGATGTAGTCGTGCATGCGGTAATGCTCGGCCCAAGGGGGCTGCGTCGCGTTGATGTAGAAACCGGCACCGAGGCCGATGTCATAGCCTTCAGCATCAGCGACACCGGCGCCGCGCGGGCTGGTGTCGGGCGTAACCACGATCACACCGTGCTCGGCGGCATAGCGCTGAAATCCGGCCTTGGTCATTGCATTCTGTTCGCTGCAGGTCAGGTCCGATAGCCAATACAGCACCGGGCAGGACTGCACCGTGACCTGCGGCGGCAGGTAGATACCGACATTCATCTCGCAACCCAGCGTGTCGCTGCGATGTCGGTAAACCTCCTGCCAGCCGCCGAAGCAGGCGCGATGTTCGATACGTTGCATGGCGCGACTCAGAAGTGAATGACACTGCGAATGGACTTACCTTCGTGCATCAACTCGAAGGCGTGATTGATCTCGGTCAGCGGCAAGGTATGCGTGACAAAGGGTGCAAGCTCGATCTCACCGCGCATCGATTGTTCGACCATGCCCGGCAATTGCGAGCGTCCCTGACGCCACCGAACGCGGTGCCCATCCACTTGCGGCCAGTGACGAGTTGGAACGGTCGCGTCGAGATTTCCTGGCCGGCACCAGCGACACCGATGATCACGGACTGGCCCCAGCCGCGATGTGCGCATTCGAGTGCCGCGCGCATCACCTGCACGTTGCCGATGCACTCGAACGAATGGTCGACGCCCCAGCCGGTCATCTCGACGATCACTTGCTGCACCGGCTTGTCGTGATCCTTCGGATTGACGCAGTCGGTGGCGCCCATTTGCCGCGCGAGATCGAACTTTGACGCATTGGTATCGACGGCGATGATGCGCCCAGCCTTGGCCTGACGCGCACCCTGAAGAACGGCGAGACCGATGCCACCGAGACCGAACACGGCCACCGAATCGCCCGGCTGCACCTTGGCGGTGTTGTGTACGGCGCCGATGCCGGTGGTGACGCCACAACCGAGCAGGCAGACGTGCTCTGGGTTGGCATCCGGATGGATCTTGGCGAGCGAGACCTCGGCGACGACGGTGTATTCGCTGAACGTGCTACAGCCCATGTAGTGATAGACCGGCTGGCCGTTGTACGAGAAACGCGACGTGCCATCCGGCATCACGCCCTTGCCTTGGGTGGCGCGCACCGCCACACACAGATTGGTTTTGCCGGACCGGCAGAACAGACACTCGCCACATTCGGCGGTGTACAACGGGATCACGTGATCGCCAGGCTGGACGCTGGTCACCCCCTCACCCACGGCCACCACGATGCCGGCGCCTTCATGCCCGAGCACGACCGGAAACAGGCCTTCGGGATCATCGCCGCTGAGCGTGAACGCATCGGTATGACAGACACCGGTATGCGTGATCCGCACCAACACTTCGCCCTTGCGCGGTGGCGCGACATCAAGCTCGACCAGCTGTAACGGTTTGCCGGCTTCGAAGGCTACGGCGGCACGTGATTTCATGACCACTCCTTGACTGGGCGACAAAAGCGCGAGCCAACTACAGTATCGCTCCATGAACGACGACGCCATCCGCGCACCCCAGCCTAACTGGTGCCTTTACCTGATCGAATGCCGCAATGGCGCGTGGTACGCCGGCATCACCAATGACATCGAGCGTCGCTACGCGATGCATCTGGCCGGGCGCGGTGCGAAGTACACGCGGGCGAATCCGCCGCTGCGGTTGCTTGGTACTCGGGCATTTGCAGACCGCAGCAGTGCGAGCAAAGCCGAACACGCGATCCGGCGACTGCCGCGTGCGCAGAAGCTCGCATTCCTGCAGCCATGAGCGACGCCGGCGGCGCGGGTCGGTTGAAGTCGTCGGTTCCATGCCGGCGGACGCAAAAACGCATACCATCCAGAGAGTCCCGCTCAACATTGCGTCGTATTGCTTGATTGCCTGGTGCAAATCGCTGCTGCACAAACTCGTGTCGATGGCCACCACCGGCCGCGCACACGCACCGGAAAATGAAGCCGATGCGGAGCTGCGCGAAGTGTTCTTTGCCGAACTCGCCGATGTCACGCGCTCGCTGCAACAGGCGTGTGCGAATTGGCGTCGCCATCCCACCGACGCGGCAGCATTGAAAAACCTGCGTCGCGGCTTTCACACCTTGAAGGGATCGGCGCCGCTGGTCGGCGCGTCGGCACTCAGCGACTTCAGCAGCCATCTGGAACAACTGATTGCTCGCGTGCTGGAGCAACGACTGGTGGCCACGACGGACCTGATCGTGACCGTGGAACAGGCGATCGCGTTGCTGCCGGCCTTCGCGGTCGCGATTCGCGATGCCCGCTCGGCACCCGCGAAAGCACGCAGTGTCGACAGCAAGGTCCAGCGTTTCCTCTCCTGAGCAGAACCCAGCAAGATCAGCGCAAGTAGACGACGCCGAGCACGACCAAACCGAGCACGATGCGATACCAGACGAACGGCATCAGGCCGAGGCGACGCAGGAATTGCAGCAAAAAGTGGATGCAGGCGATACCGCCGATCGCGGCGACTGCGGCGCCAAGCGCAAAATCCACCCAGACCAATGCTTCGCCGCTCTTGTACAGCTCGAGCGCACCATGCGCGCAGGCCGCCGCGGTGATCGGTACGCCCATCAGGAAGCTGTAACGTGCGGCTTCGTGGCGGTCTAGCCCGAGGAACAGCCCCGCCGTCATGGTGACGCCGGAACGCGATGTACCCGGAATCAAGGCCAGCGCCTGCGCCGCGCCGATCACCAACGCGTCCTTGATCGACACACTGAAGATGTTGCGGGTCTTGCCACTGGCGCGATCAGCAATGCCGAGCAGGATGCCGAATGCGATCAGGTTCACCGCGATCAAGGCCGGTATGCGCAGGGTCGCGGCGGTCGCCTCACCCATGGTCAATCCGACGATTGCGGCGGGAATGATGCCGAGCGCCAACCCGAGGCCGAGCCGCTGTTGGGCGCGACCTTGCTCGCTGCGATCACGCGTGAGCATGGCGGTGGCGATGGTGGTCAGGTCGCGGCGGTAATAGATCAGCACTGCCATCAGCGTGCCGAAATGCAGCGCCAAATCGAAGGTGACGCCCTGATAGTCCCAACCGAGCAGGTACCCGATCAGACCGAGATGACCGGAACTCGATACCGGCAGAAATTCGGTGAGGGCTTGAATCAAAGCAAGAATGAGGATGTGGCTGAGTTCCATCGGTTGCGCCGGCGACAAAGAAGCCGATTGTGCCAGTGTCCGCCGCGCTGCCACGCGCGCTGTACCTGACGAAGTCCGGGCGGCATCGCCGCAGCGTGGCCGGCTTCGCTATGCTCGGCGTCGCTCCACGAGGTCTGCATGAACCAGAATCGCGTGCTTGTCGTCGACGACGAGCCGGACATCCGACAACTCATTGGCGACATCCTGCTCGACGAAGGCCATCAGGTCGAAACCGCCGACAGTGTGGCCGCAGCACGTCTCGCCGTGCCCGCATTCAAGCCGGATCTGATCCTGCTCGATGTCTGGCTACCCGACGGTGACGGTGTGGCGCTGCTGCAGGAATGGCAGGCGCACGGCAGCGGCGTGCCGGTGGTGATGATCTCCGGTCACGGCACCATCGAAACGGCGGTGAGCGCGCTGAAACTCGGCGCCTATGATTTCCTCGAGAAACCGGTGTCACTGGCCAAGCTGCTGACCACCGTGCAACGCGGCTTCGAACACGCCGCACTGAAACGCGAGAATCAGGGCCTGCGCGCCCGAGTCGCACCACCACCGCCGATTGGCGGCAGTACCGCGATGCAGATTCTGCGTACACAACTGGAACGCGCCGCGCATGCCGACGCGCCCTTGCTGATCCGCGGCGAAACCGGCACCGGCAAAGAGGCACTTGCACGCTACGTGCATGGCCATGGCCCACGCGCCGCAGCGCCGTTTGCGCACTTCGCCGCGGCAACCATGGCCGGCGAACGCGGGGTCGCCGCCTTGTTCGGTCGTGAGACTGCGCACGGCGAAGAAGCCGGCGCGATCGCTCAGGCCGCGAATGGCACGTTGTATGTCGACGAAATCGCCAGCCTCGACGCGAGCACGCAGGCGCGACTGGCATCGGCCATCGCCGCGCGCCAATACGTACCAGAGGGCGGACAAAAGCCGCGCCCATTCCCGGCGCGCGTGATCGTTTCCAGCACACGACCACTGGAACAAGAATTGCAAGCCGGCATCTTGCGCGAAGACCTGTACTTCCAGCTCAATGTGCTGTCGGTGCATGTGCCGGCGCTGCGTGAGCGCCCGAGGACATCTCCGCCTTGCTTGGCGTGCAACTGGAACAGGTCGCGCAGCGCGACAGCCTGCCGCCACGCACGCTGAGCGGTGCCGCAATCGAACGCCTGCGTCGACATCCTTGGCCGGGCAACCTGCGCGAACTACGCAATCTCGTGCAGCGCCTGCTGATCATCGGCGGCGACGGCGAGATCGATCTCGACGAAATCGAGGACGCGCTCGGCATCATCGCTCCGAACCCTGGAAAACCGGCCGGCGATTTCCTGCTCGACCTGTCGCTGCCCCTGCGTGACGCCCGTGACCGCTTCGAACGTGCGTACCTGATGCGGCAACTTCGCCTCTGCCGCGGCTCGGTGTCGCGTCTCGCCAGCATTTCCGGCATGGAACGCACCCACCTTTATCGCAAGCTCAAAGACCTCGGCGTCGACCCGAAGGCGCTGGATGCGAGCGAATGATCACCTCGGCATCGCCATTGCCAGTGACTTGATGTTGGCGCCGTCGATGCGATGATCCGGTTCCCCGTCACCGAGGAGCCGTCATGAGCCAGTCCCACGATCCGCGTCGTCGCGATTTCATTGCCGGAACGGCTGCGCTCGCGGCAGCGGCGGCGTTACCGGGTGCGAGCGAGGCAAGCCACGGCGCACATGCACCCGACTTCGCCTACGCCGGCAAGGACCGCGAAGCACTGGCGCTCGGCTTGCGCAACGGTGAATACAGTGCACTGGAATTGACGCGCGCCTATCTGGAGCGCATCCAGGCAATCGACACCCGAACGGTGAATGCGGTGATCGAACTGAATCCCGACGCCGAGGCGATCGCCGCCCAGCTTGATGTCGAACGCAAGGCCGGGAAGACGCGGGGCCGCTGCATGGCCTGCCGGTGCTGATCAAGGACAACATCGACAGCGGCGATCGCATGCATACCAGCGCCGGCTCGTTGGCATTGGCCGACTGGCACGCACCGGTCGATGCGCCGCTCGCCGCCAGTCTGCGCGCTGCGGGCGCGGTGATCCTCGGCAAGACCAATCTCAGCGAATGGGCGAATGCCCGCTCGACACGCGCGACCAGTGGCTGGAGCGCGCGCGGCGGTCAGACCACGAATGCCTATGATCGTGCGCGCTCGCCGAGTGGTTCCAGTTCCGGTACCGGTGCCGCGATTGCGATGGAGTTCGCGGCGCTCGGCATCGGCACCGAGACCGATGGCTCGATCATCTCGCCGGCCAATGCCAATGGCCTCGTCGGCCTGAAGCCGACCGTTGGCTTGGTGCCGCGCACCGGCATCATCCCGATCGCGCATTCGCAAGACACCGCTGGGCCAATGACACGCAGCGTCGCCGATGCTGCTGCGCTGCTTGCGGCGATCGCACAACCGAATGCCGAACCGGGCTTCATCACAGCGCCGGCGAATGGCTTTGATCGCGACTACCTCGGCGCTTTGAAAGCGCGCGCTGCGCAGGGTGCGCGCATCGGCGTCGCGCGCGGGCTGTTCGGCTTTCACCCGGAAGTCGACCGGATCGCTGAAAATGCGATTCGTGCGCTCAGGACCTCGGCGCCGAAATCATCGACGAGGTAAAAATCGACACGCTCGGGCAATTCGACGACAGCGAATTCGAGGTATTGAGCTTTGAACTCAAGGCCGGCCTGAACGCCTATCTCGCGCGCCTGCCGAAATCAGCACCGGCACGCTCGCTGACTGAACTGATCGAGTTCAACCGCGTGCGGGCGACGCTGGAAATGCCGTTGTTCGGCCAAGAATGGTTCGCGAGTGCCGACACCAAGGGGCCGCTGAGCGACAAGGCCTATCGCGACGCGCTCGCAAAAAACCATGACCTGAGCCGAACCCAAGGCCTCGATGCGGCTTTCGCAAAACATCGGCTGGATGCGTTGATCGGACCGAGCGGTGGACCGGCCTGGCTGATCGACCCGATCAATGGCGACAGCTATAGCGGCGGCAATACCTCGCTCGCAGCGGTGGCGGGCTATCCGCACCTGACAGTGCCGATGGGCTTTGTCCAGCATCTGCCGGTCGGGCTCAGTTTCATCGGCCTGCCGTATTCGGAAGCGAAGCTGCTTGGTCTCGGATATGCCTTCGAGCAGGCGACCAAAGCGCGCAGGTCGCCGTTTCGATCACGGTGACCGCTGCGTTGTGACAGGTTCCGCAATCGAACTGCGTACTCAAGGTCCATTCTCACTAGACGACCCCGGAGTACGCCATGACCTGCCGCATTGCCCTGATGATCACCGCCCTGCTCGGCGGCCTAGTCGGCGCTGACGCCCGCGCCGACGTGTTCGCCGGCAAAACCTGCGAGCCCGGCTGCAACCTCTACCGGGCCATGACGATTTTCGGTGACGCCATGACTGGCGATACCGCGCCACTGTCGCTGCTTGGCGGCCCCAACCAAAGCGGCATGCTCGACGCGACCGACCTCACCTATGACGCCGGCGAACGCACGCTCATCGTCTCCGACTTCTATGGGCAAAAGATCCATATTTTTTCGCGTGACAGCCGCGGCGACGTAGCGCCGCTGCGCTCGTTCTCGAACGTGTTCCTGGGCCAACCGCGCAACGTCGCTGTGGCTGCGGCGCAAAACGAATACATCGTCATCGATGCAAATTTCATCTTCGCCTTCCCGCGCGGTGCCAGTGGCGCAGCCACTGCCTTGCGGATGACCAGCTACGACCCAGCGCTGGTGCAAAACCTCAACGGACTCGCCTATCGCTCAAGTAGCGACGAAATCTTTGTCGGTGACTACTACGACATCGGCGGCGGCCAATACGCTGGCGAGATTCTGATTTTCCCGCGCACCATCGCTGGCGCACCCGTCACAACTCGGCGTATCGCTGGGCCAGCGACACAGATGGGTTCATGGATCGCCGACATCCACTACAACCCGTCGACCGATGAACTTTACGTGCTCACCGGCGCTAACGACGGTAGCGGCAGCGTGCTGACGTTTGCGGCTGGCGCCAATGGCGACGTCGCGCCGATCCGTCGCATCGCCGGTGCAGCGACCGGCATGGTCAACGCTGCTGGACTAGGATTCGACGACAACAGCCATGAACTGCTGGTCGCCAGTGGCAGCTTCAACGCCGCGCCGCCGCACATTTTGGGTTTCCCGCGTACTGCCACTGGCAACGTCGCACCGAGTCGCAACATCAGCGGCCCGAACACTGGGGTTAACGGCACGTCTGGCTGGTATGACGTGGTCTCGGTGCCGATGCAGAACCTGTTCGCCAATGGCTTCGAACAACTCTGAGATCGCTTCGGCCCGTTGCGTTTTCTTTTGTCACATGCGAGCTTGCCGGTCCGGGAAAAACGGGCGAAGGACGGCAGGATGCAGAGTTCCGAGCGAATGGAGGTGCCGTTCCGGCACAGCCTGAGAGCGAAGTTGCTGGTCGGCTTGATGCTGGCTCTGGCGATGATGCTTGTCGCCGTGCTCGTGGTCTTCTATCTGCGCGGCTATGAACTGTTGATGGCGCGCGAGCGCGACGTCGCCAATGCAGCGGCGCAACACTTGGCCAGCGTCATGAGCAAGGAACTGGCGCTTGCGGAAGGCGTCGCCGTGGCCTTGGCCAACCTCGGCGAACGACTGCCACACGACGAAGCCTTGTGGCGCGCGGTAATCCCCGGCGTGCTCGATCTTGATGGCCGTTCCGAACTCATCACCGGCGGCGGACTGTGGCCGGAACCCGATGCCTTTACGCCCGGCGTGGCGCGACGGAGTTTCTTCTGGGGCCGCGACGACAATGGCGTGATGCGCTACTTCGACGGTTACAACGCCGCCGAAGGCCATGGCTATCACGGCGAAGAGTGGTACGTGCCGGCGCGCTATCAGCGGGAAGGCCATTGTTACTGGTCGCGTTCGTATCAGGATCCGTACAGCGGCGAGAAAATGGTTACTTGCACCGCCGCGATGCACGTTGCCAAACGTTTCGTCGGCGTCAGCACGGTCGACTTGAAACTGTCCGGACTGCAAGACTTTCTCGATCGCCGTGGCGATGCGTTGAAAGGTTATGCCTTCGCCATCGACCGCAACGGCGTGTTCATCACGGTGCCGCCGATTCAACGCACACCGATCCCCGATGGCACGCAGATCGTGCCGGACGGTATTGTCTTCGGAATTGCCGACTTTGCATCGCATCACGCGGATTTCTCGGCCTTGGCCGATTTCCTGAACCAGCCGCTGGACCCATCCGGTGACTCGCGCCAGAGCGATATCGCGCATCGGATCGACCAAGCCACCGATGCCATCGACCAGGGCGAGGCCGAGCGCATCGCCGCACAAATACTCGATAGTGGCGCGGCCGGCGATAGCGTCCGCCAAACCACACTGCCGCGCGATCCCTTCCTCAAGGAGGCCAGCCTCGTCACGGTCGTACGACTTCCGAGTTCACACTGGCAACTCGTGGTGGTGCAGCCGGCGCGCCTGGTGCATGAAGCGGTGATGTCGGTGATGACCCGCGTGGCCTGGGCATTGGGGCTGGCCGTGGTCGTCGTCGTGCTGCTCGCCGGCTGGCTGCTGCGCCGCACCCTGGTATTGCCGATCCGTCGCATCACGGAACAACTTGCGGCCACCGAGCATTCGATTGTGCCCGGACGCATCGAAGTACATGGCCGCGACGAACTTGCGCAACTCGCGCGCACCTTCAACCGCTACGCCGAGCAGATCGCCGAGAATCATGCCGACCTGCATGCGTCTGCAGAACAGTTCCGCACCGGCACCGAACTGGCGCACGATGCGTTGATCCAAGTAGACGACGACAGTCGGATCATCAGCGTGAATCACGCCGGTGAACAGATGTTCGGCTGGGAGGAGAATGAACTGGTCGGTGAGGAATTCAAACGCTTGGTTCCCTGGGATCCGCGCGGTGCGAGCTTCGGCGAACACGATGGCGTAGCCGCCAGTCGTGCCGCCAGCCAGATGCTCGAACTGACCGCGCAACACCGCGATGGCCACGCATTTCCAGCCGAAGTTTCGGTCAGCTATTGGCGTGGGCCGAGCCATGGTCTGTACAACGTGCAAGTGCGCGACGTGACGGAACGCCAGCGTGCTGATGCACGGATGCGCATGCTGGCCACACACGACACCCTCACCGGTTTGCCGAACCGCACCTTGTTCAATGACCGCTTGAAGCGTGCCGTCGAACGCTGCCTGCTCGAATCCACCGCAATGGCCCTGTTGTTCCTCGACCTCGATCACTTCAAGGTTGCAAACGACAGTCTCGGCCACAGCGTCGGCGATACCCTGCTGCGCGCGGTCGGCGAGCGACTGCAAGACTGTGTACGACCCGGCGATACCATCGCGCGCCTTGGCGGCGACGAGTTCGCAATGCTGATGCCGAATCTTTCCGAGGCCGCTGACGCCGCCAGGATGGCGCAGCGCATCATCGACTGTATCGGCGACGTCTTCGAAGTCGACGGCCATCACTTGCAAATCGGCGTCAGCATCGGCGTCACCCTGTGTCCTGGCGACGACCGCCACGCCGAACAACTGCTGCGCAAGGCCGACTTGGCGATGTATCACGCCAAAGCCGAAGGCCGGAATACCTTTCGCTTCTTCACTGAACGCCTGCATGCCGAACTGGTTGAACGCAAAGCCATGCTCGACCAACTCGCGCACGCGATCGTCAACCACGAGTTCGAATTGCACTACCAACCGGTATTGGCGACAGCGAATAGTGAATTTCACGGTATCGAAGCACTGATCCGCTGGCGCCATCCCACCTTGGGACTGGTCACTCCGGAACGCTTTGTGCCACTGGCCGAACAAAGCGGACTGATCGTTACCCTTGGGCACTGGATCATCGAGCAGTCGATCGCTGATCTAGCGAGCTGGGATGCGGCCGGGCTGCCGCAGGTTCGGCTCGCGATCAACCTGTCGCTAGCGCAGTTCCGCGATCCGGCCCTCGTCGAGCGTCTGCAGGCGGCGCTCGCTCACCATCGGGTCGCGGCCGCACGCGTCGAACTGGAACTGACGGAAACCGTGCTGATGCACGATCTCGACGATGCCATCGAGATCATGGCGCGCTTGCGCGCACTTGGGCTGGGCCTGGCGGTGGACGACTTCGGCACCGGCTATTCCTCGCTGTCCTACCTCAAACGTTTCCCTGTGCAGAAACTCAAGATCGACAAGAGTTTTGTGCGCGGTGTGGCCGATGACAAAGACTCGGCCGCGATCTGTCGTTCAGTGATCGCGCTCGGGCATAACCTTGGTTTGAATCTGGTCGATGAAGGCGTCGAGAACCTTTCGGACCTGAACTGGTTGCGCCAGCATCGCTGCGATTACATACAGGGCTATTACATCAGCACCGCTTTGCCGATGCCGGCACTGCGGCAATGGTGGCAACAACGCCCGCAGGAACCTCGCTCGATCGCAGCCGAAGGAAATATCGCGATCGACTGAACGGCAGCGAATTGACCTTTCAGAGCGCGACCATCAGTCCGGAGCAAGCGCCATTCAACAGCAACACGACGCCGGCGCTGATCCACAGACCGAGCGCGGTGTCGCGCTTGCCGCGCCGATGCAGCCAGATTCCGAGCGGAATAACGAACACGAACTGCGATAGGCCGAAGAGCACCCAGACGCCGATGCCGGCGTAACCAAGCTCGCTATTGAACAGCGGCCCAATCACGGCCACCACGAAGCCGAGCGGAGCCACCATGGCGACACAGGCGAACATCCAAGCCACGCCAGCACCCCAATAACCGCGGTCGCTTGGCGCGGGTGATGATGGCGGAATCGGATCTGGCGTGTTCATGCGCTGTGCTCCTTGTGCTGTGGCGGCCGCCACGCGCGATCGTGGCGCTCGCGTAACTGCTCGAGCAAAGCGCGGCGATCATCGCGGTAGAACAAATTGTAGGTGTCGAACGGAATCAGTTCACCGTTCGGCTGCGCAATGTGTACACAGCTCTACTTGACCGCACGCAGATCGAAGCTGGTCGAATCGATGAACTGCATGATGATGATGCGGAATACATCGCGATACGACAGTTCCGCCAGTGACTCGACATTTGGCAGACAGCACAGCAGGTTCGATAGGTGATGCGCGCTGGCGTCCGGTGAGTTCGCGGTCGAAAACAGCTTGAACACCTGTTCGCGCAGTGCCGGATCACGCTCGACGACGATCGAGTTGCGACTACCCTCGATCAACACCTTCGGTTCGACGTAGCGCGTCAACGGCACCAGTTCGCCGCCCTGCTTCAAGGCATAAGCCATTGCCAGACAGTCGGGGTTGCACGGCACCGGCACCAGATCCGCAGGTGTGAAAACCGACGACTGTTCGAGAATGCGCCTGCGTACTTCGGTCAAGGTCAAGCGATGTCGGGCAGGGTCATAGCCTTCGAGTCGTCCGGCCGCCTGGATCGGCTGGAAGGTGACGCCACGCACGCTCGGGCGCGACTTCGCGAAGTCGATCAGTGCACCAAGCTCGTCGTCGTTGACGCCGCGCATGACCGTGACCACGAGGGTCGTCGAGATGTCGTGCACGTCGAGTGCATCGAGCGCGCGTAGCCGTGCGTCACGCAGCTTCGCGCCGCGCAGGGTCTGCAGCGCGTCGTCGCGCAACGAATCGAACTGTAGATAGACCTCGAAACCAGCACGATAGTCGGCGAGGCGGCGCACGAACTCTGGTTCACGCGCGATGCGCAGACCGTTGGTGTTGAGCATCAGATGTCGGATCGGCCGACGACGCGCGGCATCGAGCACCTCGAAGAACTGCGGATGCAGGGTCGGTTCGCCGCCAGACAGTTGCACCACGTCGGGCTCGCCTTCGGTCTTCACCACCGCATCCAGCATGCGCTCGATGGTGGCGAGATCGCGGTAGCCAGAACGATGCGGCCCCGAATCGGCGTAACAGATCGGGCAACGCAGATTGCAGTGATCGGTCAATTCGATCAGCGACAGGCAGGCATGCTGCATGTGTTCGGGACACAGGCCGCAGTCATACGGACAACCGTAGCGCTGTGGTGTCGCGAAATGGCGTGGCAGTTCCGGTGGCTTGATCCAGGTCTCGCGGGCAGGCGGTAGTACGCCGCATCGTCAGCAATCAACACTCGCTCGCGGCCGTGTTCTGGGCACCATTTCTCCAGATACACGCGCTCATCCTGGATCAGGATCTTCGCCTCAACGCGCATCAGGCAAGTAGTGCAGACCGAGACTGCGCTGTCGTAAAACAGGTAAGGACGAACTTTGCTCATGCGGGATGCTCCGGCAGGCCGCGCAACATCCGCGGCAATGAACGCGCGTAGTAAACGATTCCGAGCAGCGCCAGCCACTGCAGGCCGGACAAACCGAGCGCATACACCTGCGGAATCGGTTTCCACGACTCGATGATCAGTCGCCACACACAGTAGCCGAGCATCAGCAGGCGGAAGCGGTCACCGCGTACACGCAGGTGCGGTGCTACCGCCGAGATCGCCCCACCGCAGCCGAGCAGAAATACGATCTCGTACAGCGCCGTCGGGTGACGCAGCACGCCGTCGCCATAGTCGATTCCGAACACCGATGAAGTCGGCAGGCCGGCAGTGTGGTCCGACAGCCCAGCGAGATGGCAGCCGATGCGCCCGATCGATAAGGCGATGATGATCGGCCAGACGAAGGCATCACCAGTGGACGCACGCACACCAACCCGCCATTTCGCGAGTTCAACGCCGGCGACACCGCCGAGTAGCCCACCAAGGATGGATTTGCCGCCCATCAAGTTCAGCGCATTCGAAACTCTGCGAATGCTGTCGGCGGATCTTCCAGCCACCACGACAGGCGTGCAGCAATGGCCGCACCGAGAATGGCACCGGCAATCAACGCGAGCTGCGCGCTGCGCGTCAGTGCCGCCGTGGTCGGATAACGCCGACGCTCGTATCGGAAGATCTGGAAGCCGAGCGCGTAAGCGATCAGCTCCAGCAGCAGGTGCCAGTACGCAGGGCTCACGCCATCGGCGGCGGCGGCGGCGGAGTTGCCGCAGGTGGCGCAATGGGTGGAGTCATTGCTGCGCCCGCTGGCACCGACATCGGCGCGGATTTGCGACTACTGCGCGACCAGAAGAACAACGCGACCACGCCCACCAGGATCGCGCCACCGAGCAATGGTCGGTAGAACACCCAGGCAATACCGATGGTAGTCAGCGCCAGCAACAGCGAGATCAGGCCGGTGACGAGACCAATCCCCCAACTGCCAATCGTGCCCAGCATCGGCAGCACATCGAGGATGCGACTGATCGGTGCGAACACCATCGACAGCCCCAGCCACATCAGCAAGGTGCCGCCGGCACGCACAATCCAGGTCATCAGCGAATTACGCGACTGCGCGCCTTCGAACATTTTGGCAGCTGGTACCGACCCGTCCTCGACCAGCAACACCTCGCGCCCATTTGATGCGATGTATTGGTCGAGTTGGCCGCCGACTTGTTTGGCGATGATCGAATAGGTCGCTTCCGGCTGATATTCGTAGCGAATGCGCATGTCGCCGACCGCGGGCTGCCCCGAATCGGTGCCTTTGTACAGGCGACCGCCGTCGAGGCGACGGAAGTCGCCGAAGGTTTCCGGCAAGGTTGCGCTGATGTTGGCCGGCAATTCCTGCCAATGCCCGATCGCATTGCGCGCTGACGGTGACAACATGAACGCCCCCAGCATCACCGTACCTGCCGCAAAGCTGTCTGAGCGAATCGACCAGTTCGACGGATTCTCATGGCCGTCGCCGTAGCGGAAGTCACTGGAGTCGACTGCATCGTCGTCCCAGCGCTGCTCGTAGTCGTAGGTGGTCACGGTTTCGCTGCCGCCACCGAGCTTCTTCTCTTCCCTGCTGCTGCGCTTCTCGACCCACTGGTACATCTCGACGACGCGGCGCAATTGCAGCGCGTCGACGGCAATGCCGGTGTCGTCGTCACGCGCTTCCGGGCTGGCGTCGACCTGGCCGGTCACGTGCAGGAGTTTGCCCTCATGCTTCGGCTCAACCGCATCGATACCGACATCGATGACCGCACCCGCGCCTTCGGCCAGCGCCCGCGCCTCGGCAATCGCACGGCCTTCGTTCCACCACAGCAGCGCGAACGAGCCCAGGAACATCAGACCGCCGATCAATGCCCCGGACAGTGATTGCCCGATCCGCTTGCCCCAACCGGTGTGGGTGACTTCGGTATATCGATTCGCCATGACGTTCTCCAGAGTGGATGCGTGGAATCTAGCGCGAGGCAGCCAGTTCACGCATCTGGTCGTAATGATGTATGCGGACACCCCGCTCTGGCGCAGGCGTAACGATCAACGCCGTCATCGCGTCGGCGACGTCGGCGGCCGCAATTCCGCGATAGCAACTCAGCGTGCCGGTCAACAGTCGGCTGTAGGCGCGCGCGGCGATCTGCGCCAAGGCTTCCATCGGCCGAGACTCTTCGCGAGCACCAAGCAACTGGCCTGGGCGCATCAGGTCGACACGGGTGAAATCGAGTTGCGTTAGATCGTGCTCGGTCTCGCCCTTCACGCGCAGATAGAAGTTGCGCGACCCTGGGTCGGCGCCAACCGACGACACCAACAACGCATGTCGGGCGCCGAAACTGGCGGCAATACGCCCCCAACGCAGGACCAAATTATGATCAACCGCCGCGAACATGGCTCGACTTCCAGCCTTGCGGATGGTCGAACCAAGGCAGCAAGCATAGGCGTCAAGCTGTTCGACCCCGGCTTCGCGCAAGATATTGATCATCGTCTCGTCGCTGCGGTTCGTCGCGTCAACCACCAGATTGATCAGCTTCGGATGATTGAGCCCAATCGGGCGCCGCGTCGGTGCAATCACACGGCCATCGAAACCGTCATCGCGCAACAGTCGCGCCAATAGTTCGACGCCAATCAGTCCGGTCGCACCGGCCAGCAGGATGGAGCGCATATCGAGTCTCGCCAGAATCAAGCGCCGACCGTAGCGCAACTGCATTGGCGACGCGAAATATGGCTTCCGGCACGGCCGGGTCGCTGAATGGCATGATTAGACTGGCCATGCGCCCCACGGTATGGCCGTCCAGGAGTACCTCGATGATTCGACCTCTGCTTGCCACGATGTTCTGGATATCCATGTCGGCGACTGCGACCGAAGCAGTCATCTCGCCACCGACGCCTGCACAAGTTCTGGCGGTGCCCTCCGATCTGCGTGCGGACTTCCACGAACGCGTCCTCGCTGTCGAGCGCTCACCGCCACGTCGACTGGAGCAATTGGTCGACTATCTGTTCTCGTCAACGGGTCTCGGCATCGAGTACCAAGCGGACGCGACCTACACCGTGGCTGAAGCGTGGGCCGCGCGACGCGCGAATTGCCTGACCTTTACCTTGCTCTCGATTGCGCTGGCGCGCGAGGCCGGACTCGAGGCCTACGGTCAGGAAATTTCCGAAATCCTAGCGTGGCGCACCATCGACAAGACCATCTATCTCTCGAATCACGTCAATGCCGGTGTGCGCATCCGTGGCAAGCGACTGACCGTCGATGTCGCGCTGAACGAAGTGATTACGACCGAGCCGCCGAGAATGATCAATGACGCACGCCTGATCGCGCATTATTACAACAACCGCGCAGTCGCCCTGTTGAACGCCGGCAATCTCGAGGCTGCGATCGTCCACGCCGAAGCCTCGCTGGCACAGGATCGCAATTTCGCAACCAGCTGGAGCAATCTCGGCGTACTGCGCCGTCATGGCGGTGACGAGGCTGGCGCGTTCGACGATTTCCAGCATGCACTGACACTCGACGCCGAACATCCCGGCGCCCTCTCGAACCTGGCGATGTATTTCAGTCGTCATGGCGAACGTCAGCGCGCCGGCATCCTGCTTGCCAAGCTGGAATCGGTGCGGGCGCGTAATCCGCTGCACCAGTTCATGCTTGCGCTCGACGCCGAAATGGGTCGCGATTTCGAGTTGGCCGCGAAACATTTTCGCCGCGCCATCCGTCTGCACGAAGGCGAACACAGCTTTCATTTCGGACTTGCCCGGGCCTATTTCCATCTCGGCCGAACTCGTGAGGCCGAACGCGAATTGCAGCGCGCGGAAGCCCTCAGCAGCGGCGAAGTACGTGAGCGCTACCAAACCAAGCTCGAACGTCTGCGCGCGCTGGCCATTGCGCGTTGACTAGCAGCCTTCAACTGCGCGCGTAGACTTGATCGCCATCGACGCCGGGCTGCGCCGAATAGCGCTTGTAGGTCCACTGGTATTGCGTCGGTGCAAGGCGGACACAGGCTTCGATGCCTTGATGCAACGCTGCGACTGCCGCAACGCGATCGGCACTGGCAATTGCGCCATCGGCAGGCAGGAAATGTAGATCGTAGCCACGGCCAGCCGGCAGTCGCTCGGCGAAACCGAAGACCACTGACGCGCCAGTTTTTTCGGCGAGGCGCGATAGCAGGGTCATGCTCTTGCAGGGCAGTCCAAAAAAAGGTGCGAATTCCCCTTCGCCGCCTTTTGCACGCTGGTCCGGCAGGATGCCAAGCGTCATCCCTTGCTTCAGGCAACGCAGCAGTTCGCGCACGCCCGCAGCATCGGCACGCACCTGCGTCGCGCCGAGCTTGCCGCGCGCGTCGCGCAACAGCGCTTCCCACTCGGCATGTTGCGGCACCCGATACAGCAAGGCCATCGGCCCTTGCGCACACAGCCAAAGATTCAACACCCAGCAACCGAGATGCGGCGCCGCAACGATCACGCCACGGGCTTGCGCTCGTGCCGCATCGAAGTGTTCGCGCCCATGCACGCTGCGGATCAGGGCCAATGCGCGGACCGGCGGCGCACCCCAGATCTTGGCCAACTCGGTCAGGTTTTTGCCGGTCTCGACCAGCACTGCGCGCGTGAACGCATCTCGATCGACCACACCAACTGCCGCACCGACCAGCTCATGATTGCGTCGCGTCACCCGCCACTCGCGTGTTTTCAGCGCACCGGCGAGGCGTCCAACCAGCGCGCCGATACCATGCAGCCACGACAGCGGCAGGCGCGCGGCAAGGCGCATCAGCGCCACTGCGGCACGCACCTTGAAAGGCGCTGTTTCCAGCTCCGCCACGGTTAGCCCTGACACGACGTTCGACACAGGCATTCATCACACATCCTGCGATCATCCCCGATCAGGGCCCTGATCGGAAAGCCGGTGTGATTGCATTGATCCAGCGAGTGAACGAAGCGCGCGTCGATATCGCGGGCAAGACGGTCGGCGAAATCCAGCGCGGCCTGCTTGCGCTGGTCGCAGTCGAGCCGAATGATGGCGACGTCCAAATCGAGCGCACGCTGATGCGCGTGCTCGGCTATCGCGTGTTTGAAGATGCCGATGGCAAGATGAACCGGTCCTTGCACGATATCGCCGGTGGCCTGTTGCTGGTGTCGCAGTTCACGCTCGCGGCGGATACCAAAAAGGGCATGCGCCCAAGCTTCACCTCGGCCGCGCCGCCCGACGTTGGCCGGCACTGGTTCAATCGTCTGGTCGAGCGTGCACGCGCCGCGCACGGCGTTGTCGAGACCGGGCAATTCGGTGCGGACATGCAGGTTCATCTGGTGAACGACGGTCCAGTCACGTTCTGGCTGCAGACGCGCTAAGTTCACGGCTTTAGCGGAGCGATCCATGCGCTTGGACGAATTGAATCAAGCATCGGTCGACGAATTTGTCGAACAACTCGGTGGCATCTTCGAGCACTCACCTTGGGTGGCGGAAAGGGTGGCGGCGCAACGGCCATTCGCCTCCGTCGACGCATTGCATGCAGTGATGTGCGCGGCCGTCGCCAGTGCCGATGAGAACCTGCAAATGGCGCTGATCTGCGCGCACCCACAGCTTGCCGGCAAGGCCGCGATTCGTGGCGAGCTGACGGCATCCTCGACGAACGAACAACATGGCGCCGGACTTGACCATTGTTCGCCCGAGGAATTCGCCGAGATCTCGCGGCTCAATGCCGACTACGATGCGCGCTTCGGATTTCCGTTCATCCTTGCGGTGACGGGGCATACGCGCTCCAGCATCCTCGCCGACATGCGTGTACGCATCAGCCATCGGCGCGACCGGGAAGTCGCTGAGGCGCTTGCCCAGATCGGACGGATCGCCCGTTTCCGGCTGGATGCGTTGCTTTCCCTGAGCGCGTCGTCACAGCATCGACAACCCGCAAAGAATCGCGACCCGTGAGTCGCTCCCACAATGAATGGATATGCCATGGCCATGCCGCAAATCGACCCGAACGCACCTGAATTTACTCGTCGCTACGTCAATCTCGCGGATTCCCGCCTCGGTGCGAAGGCGTTGGCCTGCAGTAACGATTTTTTCGCCGAGATGTCGCGGATGCTGAATCCGGAACCGGCGGTGTTCATTGCCGGCAAGTACGACAGCAACGGCAAGTGGATGGATGGCTGGGAAAGTCAGCGCAAACGTGTCGCTGGCCATGACTGGTGCATCGTACGTTTGGCCAGGCCAGGCACAATTCTTGGCGTCGATCTCGATACCAGCCACTTCACCGGCAACTACCCGCCGGCGATTTCGCTCGAAAGCTGCGATCTTGTGCACGGCGATCCAGACGCGAACACCGCATGGTTTCCGCTGCTGGCGTCAATGAACCTCGGCGGCAACGCCCACCATTACGTCAGCATCGACGGCCAGCATCGCGTCTCGCATCTGCGTGTGAACCTGTTTCCAGATGGTGGCCTGGCGCGTCTGCGCGTCCATGGCATTCCCGATCCAACGCTGGCGCAGGTCGAGACCGACGGTCTGATTGATCTCGTCGCGGCACTGAACGGCGGCACGGTCGTGGCCGCCAACAACCAGCATTTCGGGCCGGCCGCGACACTGCTCATCCCGGGTCGCGGCGTCAACATGGGTGATGGCTGGGAGACTCGTCGCCGCCGCGAGCCAGGTAACGACTGGTGCATCCTCGCACTCGGCCAGCCAGGTCGGATTGAAGCGATCGAAGTCGACACCGCACATTTCAAAGGCAACTATCCAGACCGCTGCTCAATTCAGGCCACCAGCGCCGCCGGTGGCACCAGCGAATCGATGGTCACGCAAGCGATGTTCTGGCCGGTGTTATTGCCCGAACAGAAGTTGCAAATGCACCATCAACATTACTTCCGTGACGAGATCCTGCTGCGTGACCCAGTCACGCACGTACGCTTCAACATCTTCCCGGATGGTGGTGTATCGCGATTGCGCCTGCGCGGCCGCGTCGCGTGAGCGATGCTGTTCTCGCGATCGAAGCGCTGACGTCGGAAGCCTTCGCGGCATTCGGCGAGGTGATCGCATTCGCCGCTGCGACGAAGGTATTTCCGATCAACAACGGTACGACGCTGCGCCATCATGCGCTGGCGACGATCAGCGTCGGTACGGGCCACGGTCTGATAAGTCTTGCCCGCGCCGAACCGCGCATATTGCCGTTTGCGATCACGCTGCTGGAGCGGCACCCGCTTGGCTCGCAAGCGTTCATCCCGTTGTCGAAAACGCCTTACTTGATCGTCGTCGCCAAATCACCCGCCGACACGCCGCGCTGCTCCTCGCGGCAAACGGAGAAGGCATCAACTACCACGCCGGTGTCTGGCACCACCCACTGATCGCCCTCGATGCGATCAGTGATTTCGCGATTGTCGATCGTGGCGGCGAAGGCAGCAACTGCGACGAGGCGAATCTGCCGCAGACCTGGTGGATTGACCGACTCGACGTATCCTTCAGTCGCGACTGACAAACCATCGACCGATCGCGGCACGCTCTGCATCGGTCATCTGCGTCATGTTGCCGGGAGGCATGACCTTAAGCTCGACGACCTGTTTGTGGATCAGCGCAGCGTAGGTCTCGACCAGCGCCGGCGTGTCGTAGATCAAACCCTTGGGTGCGCTGGCCATCAGCGTCGGCCGGGCGGCGTGGCAGCCGCTGCAGTGCGTGTGTACGAGCGGCATGATCGCGGCCGTGTCAGGGTGCGCGCCATACACATCGGCTAACGCCGTGTGGCTCGGCACCGCGACCTGATCGTTACTTGCAATCGGCGACAGCCAGAACAACAAGCCGAGCAAGATCAGGGCGCCGGCACTGAGCAAGCGCCACGCGCGTTCACCGCTATGCCAGAGCACGAAGAACTGGCGGATCATTGCCGCGGCAGCCATGGCCACCGCAAGCACCAGCCAGTTGTGGTCATGCGCATAGGCGGTGCCGTAATGCGTGCTCAGCATCGCGAACACCACCGGCAAGGTGAAATAGGTGTTGTGCACCGACCGCTGCTTGCCGTTCGCGCCGTCGCGCGGGTTCGGTGTTTCGCCCTTCGCGAGCGCGGCAACCATACGCTTCTGTCCGGGAATGATCACGAAAAATACGTTGGCCGACATAATCGTCGCCAATGCCGCACCGACCAGGAGAAACGCCGCGCGACCGGCAAACAGGTGCGTCGCGACATAACAAAGCGCGAGCGTCATCGCTGCGACGAGCCCGCCGAGCAAACGATCGCGACTGCCGAACAGCTTGCACATCAAGTCGTACAGGAACCACGCCAGCACCAGAAACACGATCGCTGCGGTGACGGCGGTTGCGGACGACAGATCGGCAACATTGCGATCAACCAAATACAGTTCGGGCGACAGCAGATAGGTCAGTGCCAGCAGCCCGAAGCCCGACAACCAAGTGGTATAGGACTTCCACTTCGACCAGTGCAACTCGGCCGGCAACTCGGCCGGGGCCGGCAAGAACTTCTGTTTCAGATAGAAGCCACCACCATGCACCGACCACGACTCTCCGGACAGGCCTTGTGCCCCGACTTTGGCGGGCTTGAGTCCGCGATCGAGCGCAACGAAGTAGAACGATTCGCCGATCCACGCGATTGCCGCGACGACGTGCAGCCAACGCAACAAGAAGGCTGCGGCTTCGGTCCAGAAGGCGAGCATGATCGTGCCTTAGCTGCCGCGATAAGTGCTGTAGCCGTAAGGCGAGACCAGCAGCGGTACGTGGTAGTGAGTCTTGGTGTCGCTGATGCCGAAGCGGATCGTGACCACGTCGATGAACCGTGGTTCCGGCGTACGCACGCCCATCCGCGAGAAATAATCACCCATCGCAAAATCCAGTTCGTAGACACCGGACTGGATCGCCATGCCATCGAGCAGGGGCTGATCGCAGCGACCATCGGTATTGGTGGTGTGCCCAGACATGAACTGGCGTTCGTAGCCGTTCATGCGATACAGCGCAACGGCAATGCCGGCGCCGGGCTTTCCGTGCGCAGTATCGAGCACGTGGGTGGTGAGCTTGCCCATCGATTCAGGCCTTCATGCAATAGGCAGCCAGTGTATCGAGATCGGCGCGGCGTTCCGACGTCGTCGTGAATGCGGCCTCGATGCTGTTGCGTGCAAGCTGGATGATCTGGTCACGGTCGAGATCAAGCGCTGCCGCTGTCTCCAGATAGTTCTCGTTCAGGTAGCCACCGAAATAGGCCGGGTCGTCGGAGTTGATGGTGACGCGCACACCGCGTTCGAGCATGCGCTTGAGGTTGTGTTCGCCCAGTTGCTGGAACACGCAGAGCTTGATGTTCGACAACGGGCACACGGTCAATGCCATGCCGCTCGCGATCAATCGTTGCATCAGGCGTTCGTCCTGAATCGACCGCACACCATGGTCGATGCGTTCGACCTGGAGCACGTCGAGTGCGCTCCAGATGTATTCCGGCGGCCCTTCCTCGCCGGCGTGTGCGACCACGTGCAGACCGAGTTCGCGCGCCATCGCGAACACGCGCGTGAACTTCTCCGGCGGATGTCCGAGTTCACTGGAGTCGAGGCCGACGCCGATGATGTCGGCCAAATACGGCTTTGCAGCGTCGAGCGTCGCGATCGCTTCGGCTTCGCTGAGATGACGCAGGAAACATAGGATCAGGCGTGCACGCAGGCCGAACTGCGTCCGTGCAGCATCGCACGCCCGTTTCAGACCACGGATGACGACACCGATGTCTACTCCGCGCTCGGTATGCGTCTGCGGATCGAAGAACAGTTCGGCATGGATGACGTGATCGGCATGGGCACGCTCGAAATAGGCCCAGGCCATATCGTGGAAGTCCTGCTCGGTGATCAGCACTGACGCGCCGGCGTAATAGATATCGAGGAAACTCTGCAAATTGGTGAACGCATAGGCAGCACGCAGCGCCTCGACGCTCGAATAGGCAAGCGCAATGCCATTGCGCTGCGCCAGCGCAAAAATCAACGCCGGCTCCAGCGAGCCCTCGATGTGAATATGCAACTCGGCCTTCGGAATAGCGCGAATGAATTCGGCCAGCTCATTGGACATGGGGTGCTCCCGATACGAAACGCCGAGTCTGCATCAATCCGGCCGGGGCGGCCAGACCGGCGGCCCTGCGCTAATCTTTGCCCATGAACCCGAACAACCAATTCTTGTTGAATGGACGCGCCGTGGATTTGATCGGCGCCGATCCGACCGAGTCGTTGCTGCGTTGGCTGAAGGCGAGACATTGGTCCGGCACCAAGGAAGGGTGCGGCGATGGCGACTGCGGCGCATGCACGGTCGCGATGGTCGAGACCGATGCCGCAGGCCGCTCACACTATCGCGCGGTGAATAGTTGCCTGTTGCCGATGGGCGCCTTGCCTGGCCGCGAGATTGTGACGGTCGAAGGCTTGGCTGACGGCGAGCGCCTGCATCCGGCGCAACAATTGCTGGTCGACAGCGCCGGGTCGCAATGCGGCTATTGCACGCCGGGTTTCGTCATGAGCCTGTTCGTCGGCAGTCACGACGGCGATCTGTCCGATCATTGCATCGAAGGCAACTTGTGCCGATGCACCGGCTATCGGCCGATCCGTGAAGCCGCGCAGCGTCTCGCAGCGCTGCCGGTGATCGCGGACCCCTTCACCGCCGCGATGGCCGCGCCGCGCCGCGCGCTCGCTCCCGCATCGCTCGGCGGATTCCACAATCCGACCACGGTTGCCGATGCCGTCGCGCTCAAACAGCAACATCCCGAGGCGACCTGGATCGCGGGCGCCACCGATCTCGGCGTGAATCTGAGCCG
This sequence comes from Rhodanobacteraceae bacterium, assembly GCA_016708465.1. Lineage (GTDB taxonomy): Bacteria > Pseudomonadota > Gammaproteobacteria > Xanthomonadales > Ahniellaceae > JADKHK01. Next base: position 212,019 of record JADJFT010000003.1, on the reverse strand, counting down.
CGGCCAGTCCGTCGCACCGGGCTTCATCGCGCTCGATCGCATCGCCGAACTGCTGGTCATCGAGGTTGGCGACGATGCCGTGCACATCGGCGCCAGCGTTCCACTGACGCGCATCGAGCAGGAACTCGCGGGCGCATTTCCGCTACTCGACGACATGTTGCCGGGTTTCGCCGCGAAGCAAGTCAAGAACCGCGCGACCTTCGGCGGCAGCCTCGGTTCGGCATCTCCGATCGGCGACCTTGCGCCGGTACTCCTTGCGCTCGATGCAATCGTGCAATTGCGCGGACCGAAAGGTTTGCGCTCGCTATCGATCGACGGATATTTCCTCGATTATCGCAAGACGCAGCGTGCACCCGATGAGTTGATCGTCGCGGTCACCCTGCCGAAGCCGAACAGTCTCGTCACCGCGTCGTACAAGATCGCGAAGCGGCAAACCGACGACATCAGCATTGTTGCGGCAAGTTTCGCGATCCAACTGGACGCGCAACGTCGCGTACAGCACGTTCGCCTCGCTTATGGCGGCATCGCCGCAATTCCAAGACGTGCGCTGCGCAGCGAGGCGCTGCTGCTCGGCCAGATCCTCGGCGATGCGCTGGTCGAACATGTGCGTGCGAATCTGGTCGAGGAATTCACGCCACTCAGCGACCATCGCGCCGACGCCGACTACCGCCGTGCGCTGGCCGGCAACCTGTTCGTGAAGTTCGTCGCGGAGAAGCTGGCATGAGCAAGCCAACGCGCCACGAGTCCGCCATCGGACATGTCACTGGTCGAGCCACGTATGTCGATGAACAACATCCGCCGCAAGGGCAGTTGAGCCTGTATCCGGTGCAGGCACCGCACGCACATGCGCGAATCCTCGAGATCGACGCCGAGGTCGCGAGCGCGATGCCTGGCGTGGTCGCGGTACTCACCGCTGCCGACATTCCGGGCGCCAACAACACCGGGGCGATCGTGCACGATGAACCGGTGATGCCCGCAGACTTCGTCAGTTTCCACGGACAGGCGGTGGCCTGGGTCGTGGCCGAAAGCGAAGCGCAGGCGGCGGCCGCAGCAAAGGCCGTGCGCATCCACTACGCGCCGTTGCCAGCGATCGTCGATGTGCCTGCGGCGGTCGCTGCGAATGCCTTCCATCTGCCGCCGGTCAAGGTCGAACGTGGTGACGTCGTGAGCGGTCTGGCGAACGCGCCACATCGCACGCACGGCGAACTGATGATCGGTGGTCAGGATCACTTTTATCTGGAGACGCAGACGTGCTGGGCGCAGGTCGACAGCGAAGGGATTGTGCAAGTCACCGCCTCCACCCAGCATCCGAGTGAAACCCAGCACATGGTTGCGCACGTACTCGGCATCGCCTCGCATCGCGTCGTCTGTCGCTGCCTGCGCATGGGCGGCGGTTTCGGTGGCAAGGAGACCCAGGCGAATCCGTTTGCAACGGTCGCGGCGCTTGCGGCATGGAAGACCGGTCGGCCCGCGCGCGTAAAACTGCATCGCGCACTCGACATGCAACTGACCGGCAAGCGTCATCCGTTTTTCGCGCGCTTCGAGGTTGGCTTCAATGACGATGGCCTGATTCTCGCCGCGCGTATCGATCTGATCGCCGATGGCGGTTGGAGCGTGGACTTGAGCCCGCCGGTGCTGATGCGCGCGATGGTGCATGTCGACAACGCCTACTTCATTCCGCAGATCGAGGTGACCGGTCGTATCGCGAAAACCAATCTGGCATCGAACACCGCGTTCCGTGGATTTGGCGGGCCGCAGGGCATGGTCGTCGGTGAGGAAATCATCGATCGCGTCGCGCGTTTCCTCGGCCTGCCGGTCGATCAGGTGCGCGAGCGGAATTTCTATCGCGAAGGCGAACAACCGGATCGCAACCAGACGCACTACGGCCAGCCGGTGGTCGATAACGTCCTGCCCGAACTCTGGGCACAACTGCGCACTTCAAGCGACTACGCCGCGCGCCGTACCGAAATCGATGCATTCAATCGCCAGCATCCGCAGGTGAAGCGCGGCCTCGCCATCACCCCGGTGAAGTTCGGTATTTCGTTCAACAAGACCGAATACAACCAAGCCGGCGCATTGGTGCATATCTACATCGATGGCAGCGTGCAACTGAACCACGGTGGCACCGAGATGGGCCAGGGCCTGCACACCAAGATGCTGGTGGTTGCAGCCAAGACACTGGGCGTCGCGCAGTCGCGTCTGCAGATCATGGTCACCAGTACCGACAAGGTGCCGAACACCTCGGCGACCGCAGCAAGCAGTGGTTCGGATCTGAATGGTCAGGCGCTGAAGGCCGCCTGTGAAACACTGAAGGCGCGCATGGCTACGGTCGCTGCCGCGTCGCTTGGAGGCGATGCCAATGCCGTGGTGTTCGCACACGACCGTGTGTTCCTGAACGACCGCCCCGATCACTCGCTGGCCTTCGAGGATGTCGTGCGCGCGACCTACAACGCCCGCATCAGTCTGTCCGCCACTGGCTACTACCGCACACCCGGATTGAGCTGGGATCCGAAGCTTGGGCGCGGTCATCCGTTCTATTACTTCGCCGTCGGTGCAGCAGTCTGCGAGGTCGAGGTATGCGCTTACACCGGCGTGCATCGGTTGCTGCGCGCCGACCTGCTGCACGATGTTGGCGAGACCATGGCCGAGGAGATTGATCGTGGCCAGATCGAAGGCGGATTCGTCCAAGGCATGGGCTGGCTGACCAACGAAGAGCTGCGTTGGAATGCGCAGGGTCGGCTGCTGACCGATGCGCCGAGCACCTACAAGATTCCAACCGTGGGCGATGTGCCGATCGACTTTCGTGTTGACCTGTTCCGGCGCAGCAAACCGCCGAGCACGAACGTGATCTTCCACAGCAAGGGCGTCGGCGAGCCACCATTGATGCTGGCGATCGCGGTGCGTGAGGCCATTCGCGATGCCGTCGCGGCCTTCGGCGATGCGCGCTGCGTCGAACTCGCCGCACCGAGCACGCCGGAAGCGATCTACAACGCGATCCAGAAGGTACGCGGCGGGTGAGCGAGCAACTGTACGCAACGTTGGCCGGATGGCTTCGGCGCGAAGCCGTCGTGCTCGCGACCGTGCTCGATACGCGCGGCGCGGTACCACGCCATCGCGGCGCACAGATGCTGGTTGCCGCAAAACACAGCATCGGAACGGTCGGTGGTGGCCGGCTCGAAGCCAAGATCATCGTCTCGGCGCGCGCCCTGCTCGTCGCCGCGGACCAGTCTGCGACAGTCGCCATTGACCTGACCGGCCGCGAAGGCGCACAGGGCATCTGCGGCGGCACGATGCAGGTCGCATTGCGGTGCTGGCAGGGCGAGGGCGATATCGCTCGCGCTGACACGATCACGCAAACGCTGGCGCGCGGTGAATCGATCGCGTTGGACAGCGCCGATCTTGGCCACGACGTCACCCACAGAATCGCTCCCGCACGGCGCCTGCTGATCATCGGCGCCGGGCATTGCGGCCTCGCCTTGCATCGTGCCGCGCTGTTGCTCGACTTCGACATCCACGTCGTCGATGCCCGTGCCGAAGGCTACGCGCACCACGACTTCGCGGGCGCGACTTGTCATGACACACTCGATGCCATCACTGCATGCATCGATACGCCACGACGCGTGCATGCCGTCCTGCTCAACCGCGACTGGCACACCGACATCGCCAGTCTCGAACGCCTAGGCGCGCACCCTCCGAATTCATCGGCATGATGGGCAGTCACAAACGCATCGCCGAAGTGCTCGCCACGCCCCGCCTGACCCTGCGCCCACCTGCGCGCCTTCACATCACCGCTCCCGTCGGCCTCGAACTCGGCGCCGAAACTCCAGAAGAGATTGCGGTGAGCATCCTCGCGCAACTCATTGCGTTCGAGCGCGCGTTGCTGGAAAAGGCGTCGGCTGCTTGACTTGGGGCAAGTCCCGACTGCCCTATGCCAACCCTTCCAAGCCATCACCACCCCGCAACCGAGCCAAAATTTTGAACTGACCCGCCGACGATGAGCCAAAGATCGATCGCCAACGTCTCTGCAACTGACCGAGCCAGCCCGCAAAGCTGGCTTCAGTCGTTTCTGTGCGCCGGATTTGTGTCGATTGCGCGAGTTACCCGTGGACGGTCGCTGTTCGCCGTCTTGTTGCTTGTGCTGGTTTGCGTTTCGACCGCGTCGGCGTCGCTACTCCCGCATCGGGAAGTACCAGCCTGCGAGCGCGCCGCCCCACAACTCGATGAATTCGCCATCGCCGCACGCCTTGGCGACACCGAGCCATGCTTCGGCCGGTATGCGTCCACCGAGATGTTGATGCGTCCGCGCATGGCTCGCGGCGTTGTCGACGCGAATTTTCACGGGGAGTCCGAACCGCCGAATGGCCGCGACCGCCTGATCCAGGCGCAACCGAACGCACCGAACGAAGCCATCGTCGAATACCAATACGACGCCGACGCTCGAAGAATCGCGCGCATCGCAACCCCGAGAATCAACGGCGTCCCGCAAGCGCCAATCACCACGCTCTACGTCTTCGACAACAGCACCCTGCTGCACGAAGCCAATCTCGCCGGCATCACCGACACCTATCGAAGAAGCGCCAAGCTCGACCGCCACATCGCGCACCAGACCAACACCGTCCGCCACTACCAACTCGACGCGCTCGACACCCCGGTTGCGATGACCGATGCATCAGGCGCGACCGTCAACGCCACAACGTTTGATGCCTGGGGGAATCCGACACAACAGACCGCAAGCGGTTCAACGACAGTTCCGTGGCAAGTCCCGAACTACAAACCCGCTGATCTCGGGACAGGCGGCGCTGCTCAACAACGACAACCAGTCGATTGGGTTTACCGGCTACCAGAAGGATGCAGCGGCCGGCCTGTACTACGCGGGGGCCAGGTTCTATGACCCGTTGATCGGTGGGTTCAGTGGGATGGATCCGGCTGCGGGCATGACCGGTAGTCCGGTGACGTTCCATCGGTATCTGTATGGCAATGGCAATCCGTTGATCTACATCGATCCAAGCGGTCGCATCGCCTTGCTCGCCGACGGCGCGAACATGATCGCGAGCTGGAACGGATGGCTCAGCGAACAGACGACGCAGTTGGATTCCGGTGCAGTCGGAGGCAGCGTCTCATTCGGCGTGGGGATTGGACGCGGCCTCCTGATGCTCACCGAGGGTGCCGTACGCGGCGTGAACGTCGGTGTGAATGTCGGCGTGCTCGCGAGCGCCTCCGCAGTCAGCACATTCACCGGCACCGCGCCCGAATATGCGGAAGGCGCGGCTGGCGAACTGATGGGTATACACGCCGCAGCAAACGCCGCGGTCGACTTCGTGCGCGATGACGGCGTGTTCAAGGCCTACGATGCCGCCGTCATCCGAACCAGCGACGCCATCCAGGGCGACAACCAGGCGATCAGCGACATTACCGCAGCGCTCACCACACTCGCAGCGCCGGTTGCTGCGCGTGGCACGACCGGCACCGCCCTGACGCAGAACATTCAGCAGCGGGCGCAAGCGGCGTACGAAAGCGCAAGGAACGCCGCAGCTGCACGTGTTCAATCATTGAGAAACGCAGTCAGAAAGCCGGCGGTGATGACTGAGTCGGCAAATGGACCGGCGCAGCCACGGTTCAACGATATTGACAGTGAATTCAGCGCGGTGAATCAGCCGCCGCTGTATGTCGAGTCAGGTCAGCCGGGGTTGCTGCGAAACACGCAGACAGGCCAGTTCATCGCAGATCCGTTCGCAACACCCAAGGCTCGACCTGCGCCAACCGGGAACCGAAATGCACGATCGACACAAGAGCCCACAATCTTCTACCGTATTGATGTTGATGGGCAGGGTAGGAAGGTTGGTATTTCTTCCGAACCACCAACGTCGTCGGGCGATTACACCCGCCCGATGGGGCAGGTTCGTAAGTTGGAAAAGCACTATGGATCAGACGTTGATGTTGAGTATCGGGTCCGAAAACGTTTTGCGAATCGTTCTGACGCGCTTGACTACGAGAACGTCTTTCTTGAGCGTTTCAAGCGACTCTATGGTGAATATCCAGGCGAGCAGCTGCCTGGCGGCAATCGCACCAATCGATGATGTGACTGATGATTGTCAGCTACAGCACCATTGAAGACGTCGGCGCAGGATTCCGATCAAAGCTGTTCTTGCCGCGATGGAAGGCTGCTAAGGAGGGACTGCGAGAAATTCCGCTTCCCAAGGTCCCGGCATTGCGGGTGCGACTGGTTATCGGCAACGTTCCAACCCTTCAAGACGTTCAAGGGTTCGAAGACGAAACGACCTTCGTCGTCGAGAACCGCATCCCGATCGAACAGTTCAAGCAGCTCTCGATTCGCGAAAAATGATCTAGTTCTGGACACGATTTTCGAATCGATCAAGGCGGTCTATGCGCACTTCGGCGAAATTCCGCCGTTGGCGATCGAGGAGATATGGAAAGAAGTCCGAGCGCTGCCTTGAAGCTTGATGAAGGCCAACTACGGAATGCCCGCGGCGGCGCTGTTTGTGTTCACTTCGTTTGCCCTATGCCAACCCTTCCAAGCCACCACCACCCCGCAACCGAGCGAAATTTTGAACTGAACCGCCGACGATGAGCCGAAGTTCGATCACCAACGTCTCTGCAACTAACCGAGCCAGCCCGCAAAGCTGGCTTTGGTCGTTTCTGTGCGCCGGATTTGTATCGATTGCGCGAGTTTCCCGTGGACGGTCGATGTTCGCCGTCTTGTTGCTTGTGCTGGTTTGCGTTTCGACCGCGTCGGCGTCGCTACTCCCGCATCGGGAAATACCAGCCTGCGAGCGCGCCGTCCCACAGTTCGATGAAGTCGCCATCGCCGCACGCCTTGGCGACACCGGAGCCATGCTTCGGCCGGTATGCGTCCACCGAGATGTTGATGCGTCCGCGCATGGCTCGCGGCGTTGTCGACGCGAATTTTCACGGGAAGTCCGAACTGCCGAATGGCCGCGATCAACTCGAACACATCGACGATCCGACCAACGACCTGCAGGTCGACTACGCCTACGACGCCAACGGCAATCGCGAACAACGCATCGTCCGCCAGAACAACATCGTCACCTCGCAAGTCGACTACACCTTCGACGCCCGCGACCGCCTGATCCAGGCGCAACCGAACGCACCGAACGAAGCCATCGTCGAATACCAATACGACGCCGACGATCGAAGAATCGCGCGCATCGAAACCCCGAGAATCAACGGCGTCCCGCAAGCGCCAATCACCGCGCTGTACGTGTTCGACAACAGCACCCTGCTGCACGAAGCCAATCTCGCTGGCATCACCGACACCTATCGAAGAAGCGCCAAGCTCGACCGCCACATCGCGCACCAGACCAACACCGTCCGCCACTACCAACTCGACGCCTCGACACCCCGGTCGCAATGACCGATGCCACCGGCGCCACAGTCAACGCCACAACGTTTGATGCCTGGGGCAATCCAACCCAACAGACCGCAGCGGGAACAACAACCGTTCCGTGGCAAGTCCCGAACTACAACCCGCTGATCTCGGGGCAGGCGGCGCTGCTCAACAACGACAACCAGTCGATTGGGTTTACCGGCTACCAGAAAGACTCAGCGACCGGCCTGTACTACGCAGGGGCAAGGTTCTATGACCCGTTGATTGGTGGGTTCAATGGGATGGATCCGTGGTCGGGTGACAGTAGTCGGCCGATGACGTTGAACAAGTACTTGTACGGCTTGGCCAACCCGACGCGATTCCTGGATCCGGACGGACGTCGGCCATGCGATGGAATGCAGTGCCTGCTGGTGCAGGCCCGTGAGACGGCTAACACGCCGGAGGACAAGGCTCGCATTACGGCGATGATGGTCACGAATCAACGGCAGCAAGCGAATACTGTTGATTTGGCTGCAGGCGTGGGTGCTCAACTTGGAGAGGATGTCGCGGAGGGCGTCTATGGGCTCGCAAGCGCCTTCTCAGATGCCGTCGTCGCACCTTTCGAATACGTCGTTGGCGGTCCGGGATTTGGCTCAGGCGACCGCACTGTCGCGCGTGTGCGAGGCGTGGGTGAGGCGATCGGCAATTTTGCTGGAAAGGTTGGCCAGGAGGGGCTCTACGATTCAACCATCACCAGTGCCGGCAGAGCGCTGACTCGATCGCTCGAGAGTTCGGCCGAGAGAGCATCTCAGGATGACTATTTTGGCGCTGGTCGTGCATTGTCCGGCCCGGCTTCGGCTCTTACTGGCGTGGTTGCAGTTGAGCGAGCGTTGGCGAAGTTTGCTGTCGGTGCTGGTAAAGGTGGGGCCGCGGCGCAGACGCGCGTTGCGGTGGAGGCGCCAAATGCAGTTGCCATCGACTCGGCTGCGATTCCGGGTCAGCCAGTTGTCTTCGCTGGACACGGCGAAATTCGGTACCCGTGGGCGCAGTTTACGTTAACTGGTGATCAGTACCTGGCCGCCCCGCGACCAGGCCATCTGTTGCAAGAGCCAGCGGGTCAAGCGCTTGAGTCTGGTGGCATGCCAGCGCTCCGAGATGCGGTTGCTCGAGATTCTTCGCTGAAAGTCGATCTAGATGCAATGGTCGAGTACGGGCCAGGTGATCGCGTTTACAACGCAACTTTGTTGCCTCCCAATCATCCGGGCATGGATCGGTTTGTGCCTCTTCCCGGCAGTCGAGTCGTGACTACGCCGACTCTGATGTCTGAACTCATCGGAACGCAACCAGGCTGCTACATTTGGGCCGCGTGCACAAAAGTCGTGGACTGAGAAATGTATATCCCGGATCTGCAGAATGTGTCGTCGTGTCCTGATGTCAGTGTATTGGCCGTAGGTTGGATCGACCGTGACCGGCCGTTCACCTGGAGTGAAGCAGTCGACGGTGATTTGGTCGCGGCGGCCCAAGGGTTGGTTGATACCACGATCACCCGCCACTTGGCTGTGAAGCGTACGCGCGGGATTCACCGTTGCAACATTTGCAAAGAACAAGACAGCGGCTCGAACGCATGCATCTTGCTTCCTACAGAAGATTCGTCTTTATTCTTCTTGACGACCTTCCTTCTGCCCCACTACGTGCGTCATCACCGATATCTTCCACCCGAGGGATTCATCAGAGCGCTGCGGCGTGACCTGTCGCACTGGGAATTGCCCAGCAAGCGCTTGGAGCAATGCATCGACCCGAAATCCGATGAAGGGGAACAACTTGAGCGCGAGCAATTGCGAGTCACTCTGAAAGATCACCCCGATCTCTTGGCCATTGTGCTTGGAGAAACGCCCGCTCGACCTCATAAATAGAGTTGCTCTCACGTTGTCACTGCCCTATGCCAACCCTTCCAAGCCACCCCCACCCCGCAACCGAGCCAAAATTTTGAACTGATGATCCGAAGATCGATCGCCAACGTGTCTGCAACTGACCGAGCCAGCCCACAAAGCTGGCTTCAGTCGTTTCTGAGCGACCGAAAATCGACATCAAGGCGAGCGGACTTGAACCGACCATCCTTCGTCGCGGCCGTGTTGCTGAGCCTGCTCGCGTTGCCGTGGACGCTATTCGCGCATCGGGAAATACCAGCCTGCGAGCGCGCCGCCCCACAGTTCGATGAATTCGCCATCGCCGCATGCCTTGGCGACACCGAGCCATGCTTCGGCCGGTGTGCGTCCACCGAGGTGTTGATGCGTCCGCGCATGGCTCGCGGCGTTGTCGACGCGAATTTTCACGGGAAATCCGAACTGCCGAATGGCCGCGATCAACTCGAACACATCGACGATCCGACCAACGACCTGCAAGTCGACTACGCCTACGACGCCAACGGCAATCGCGAACAACGCATCGTCCGCCAGAACAACATCGTCACCTCGCAAGTCGACTACACCTTCGACGCCCGCGACCGCCTGATCCAGGCGCAACCGAACGCACCGAACGAAGCCATCGTCGAATACCAATACGACGCCGACGATCGAAGAATCGCGCGCATCGAAACCCCGAGAATCAACGGCGTCCCGCAAGCGCCAATCACCACGCTCTACGTCTTCGACAACAGCACCCTGCTGCACGAAGCCAATCTCGCTGGCATCACCGACACCTATCGAAGAAGCGCCAAGCTCGACCGCCACATCGCGCACCAGACCAACACCGTCCGCCACTACCAACTCGACGCCCTCGACACCCCGGTCGCAATGACCGATGCCACCGGCGCCACAGTCAACGCCACGACGTTTGATGCCTGGGGCAATCCAACCCAACAGACCGCAGCAGGAACAACAACCGTTCCGTGGCAAGTCCCGAACTACAACCCGCTGATCTCGGGACAGGCGGCGCTGCTCAACAACGACAACCAGTCGATTGGGTTTACCGGCTACCAGAAGGATGCAGCGGCCGGCCTGTACTACGCGGGGGCCAGGTTCTATGACCCGTTGATCGGTGGGTTCAGTGGGATGGATCCGTGGGCGGGCGACAACGCGCGACCGATCACGTTGAACAAGTATTTGTATGCCAATGCCAACCCGAACGTCTATGTGGATCCCACGGGTTTGTACTCCACACCGGGGCATTACTACACCGAGTACTACCTAGCCTTGCGAGGTGGCTTCTCGCAGAAAGATGCCCAGCTTGTGGCATTCCTCTCGCAACTTCCGGATGAAGTGGATGATATGGATGCCATCGGAGTTCAGGCGGACAGTCTGCCGCAGTCCGTGAACAATTGGCTGCTTCGCCATACGCGCACGGACGAAGGATTCAGTACAACAGAGCCACTCTATGAGACTTCAAAGATTGAGGCTCGAGACAGCAATCAGAAAACTTGGCATGTTCTCGACGGAGGCATTGGAGCGGATGAAACTGCACGGACACTAGTCGCGATGAAATCCGTTGGGCGCGACCCCTTGGCAATTGGTCTTCTGGGACATCCGCTAGGCGACTCATATGCACACTGTCCAAATCGAGGAAAATGCTTCGACACTGGCTGGGGTCACGCACGGCCATCAATTCTCGGAAACGATCCTGATGTGATTCAGAACAGGCCTAACGACTATCTAGAGTATGCGCAGACGCAAGTTGGCGTGTTCGCCGAGTTGAACGGTGCATCTCCGGAGGAAATTGCGCGTTTGAAGGCCAGTGTCCGGTCGGCGTTGCAGGACGTGGCGGGAATTGCGCGAATCGCTGGGCCGCCGATCCCCGAATGGAAGCCAGAAGGGTGGATGCAATCTCCGCCGCCCGCGGTGCTCAGAGCGATGGGCGCGCAGCGTCGGCGGAGTGACGCGGAGCTAGAGTCACTGTCGGAAGAAGCGCTGAAGGGCAAGCTTCGGCGAATGGGAGCAAATCTGGACTATGCGCCGGAGACGCTTCCCGGTGAGGTTGGTGAGCTTGCGAAAATCGTTCCGCTCTTCTTAACTGGGCGCACGTTGCAGCAAGCGGTCGACGACTTTGTCGCGAAATCTGGTCCGTTGACCAGTGAGCGAGATGTTTTGGCGGCAATAGCAAGAGTGAGGGCGCTAGTTTCCAGCCTGCGTGCGAGTGAACGCGGAGAGCCCGTTGTGGTGATTGAGAGCACCAGCGGCGATCACATGCAAGAACCTGCCAGTGGCGATTGAGGCAAAATGTCCTATTCATTGCCCAACTACCTAAGGCTTTGGCACTGGCTGTCGGCTGTGGTTGGGGCGCTGTTCTGGACAGATGCAATGTCCCAATGGGTTCATAGCGCGGCGCAATTTTGGTTGGGGGATGCTGTTCGCCTACCCGGTTATCTTCGTCGTGTTCGTGTCGCCACTGTTTGTCATTCCTTCTGCGTGGATGACCGTTCGGCGCTACAGAAGCGGCTCGATCGATTGGCCGACATTTTTGTGGCGGCTGAGCTGGGTCGTGGCAATGTTGATCAACTCTGCCTGCGCTGTGTTGTGGGCGAATGGCGCGTTCGAGTGACTGTCCCTTCCAGCGCACATCGATGCCCTATGCCAACCCTTCCAAGCCACTCCCACCCCGCAACCGAGCGAAATTTTGAACTGAACCGCTAACGATGAGCCGAAGATCGATCGCCAATGTGTCTGCAACTGACCGCGCCAGCCCGCAAAGCTGGCTTCGGTCGTTTCTGTGCGCCGGATTTGTATCGATTGCGCGAGTTTCCCGTGGACGGTCGATGTTCGCCGTCTTGTTGCTTGTGCTGGTTTTCGTCTCGACCGCGTCGGCGTCGCTACTCCCGCATCGGGAAATACCAGCCTGCGAGCGCGCCGCCCCACAACTCGATGAATTCGCCATCGCCGCATGCCTTGGCGACACCGAGCCATGCTTCGGCCGGTGTGCGTCCACCGAGATGTTGATGCGTCCGCGCATGGCTCGCGGCGTTGTCGACGCGGATCTTCACGGGAAGTCCGAACCGCCGAATGGCCGCGACCGCCTGATCCAGGCGCAACCGAACGCACCGAACGAAGCCATCGTCGAATACCAATACGACGCCGACGATCGAAGAATCGCGCGCATCGAAACCCCACGCATAAACGGCGTCCCGCAAGCGCCAATCACCACGCTGTACGTGTTCGACAACAGCACCCTGCTGCACGAAGCCAATCTCGCTGGCATCACCGACACCTATCGAAGAAGCGCCAAGCTCGACCGCCACATCGCGCACCAGACCAACACCGTCCGCCACTACCAACTCGACGCGCTCGACACCCCGGTCGCGATGACCGATGCCACCGGCGCCACAGTCAACGCCACAACGTTCGATGCCTGGGGCAATCCAACCCAACAGACCGCAGCGGGAACAACAACCGTTCCGTGGCAAGTCCCGGAACTACAACCCGCTGATCTCGGGGCAGGCGGCGCTGCTCAACAACGACAACCAGTCGATTGGATTTACCGGCTACCAGAAAGACTCCAGCGACCGGCCTGTACTACGCCGGCGCGCGGTTTTATGACCCGATGATCGGTGGGTTCAATGGGATGGATCCGGCGTTCGGAGACACCAAGTCGCCGATCACTCTGAACAAATATCTGTATGCGAACGCGAATCCGCTTGTCTTCATCGATCCAGACGGTCGATACGGCTTGGCTATGGACTCGCTGCGTCGCGATATGTCGCAGACGGACGCAATGCGACTTCATCAGATGCGGCGAACGGCCGCTGGCATCACCACGACCGCGGCAGTGGTCACTGTCGGTAGCGCAGCGGCTGTGGAGTCTGCGGTCGCGCTAGGCGTGACTAAGGCCTCGTTGGTCGACGGCGGTGGTGCGCTTTACAGCACAGGGCGCCAGTACGCGACAACAGGCGATGTGAATGGCGTCGAGGTGATCTTCGATTCAGGCATGACGCTCGTCGGTGGGCGCGTGTTGTTGGGCGGGCTTGGAAGCGGAAGTCAATTTGTCCGCGGTGCGAGCAAAGTCGCTGCTGCCGGGCTTGCACTGAATTCCGTCGCGCAAGGTGTCGAGAACTTCAGCGAAGGCATTGCAGAAGGAAATTTCGCGCGTGCGTCTCTTGGCGTGTCGGAAATTGCGGGCGGAGTTGCGGGCTTCGGTAGTTTGCTGCCGCGCCCAACTGTTGCGCCGGATACTTCGGTGGCGGCTAGGACGGTTGTGGTTGAAGAAGCTCCCGCCTCGAACGCGCTGCCGGGAAAAACCGTTTATGTCGATTCGCGCGGCAATGCGGTGATCGCAGATGCCGAGTTGCCGACAAACTATCGAGGTCAGCGCGTGGTCGTGCCGGAGGGGCATCAGTTGAGTGCGAGAGACCCTGGCTTGGCTGAGGCTCCACTGTTCGAACGTGGTCCGTTCACGCAAGCCAATCGCGAAGGATTTCTTGCGGGGAATGCTGGTGGCACGCAGTATGCGCCGCATCATCGTCATCAGCTACCGACCACCGCCGGCGGTGTTATCGACGAACTGCGTGGCCCGGGCCATCCGCTGGGGAATGAGCACACGAGCGGGACGCCGAGCCGTCATCCGAATCCGTCGATCTTCCGCCGCACGGAAGGCGGCGAGTTGCTGCGCGGTCGGGAGATTCGCGACAATTGGACGCAAAAGGGCGAACGGCTGATCGAGATTGAGCCGGGCGTGTGGGTTGACCCGGGTCCGGAAGGGTGATGATGAAGTTGGATCAGCACGATTTGTCGGATTTGATGGAGCGCCACAATTTCGATTGCGCGGTGATCGCGAGTAGCGACGGTCTGTTGCTGCAACGCATCGGACGTTACGAAGACGAGGAATGCGTTGTCGCATTGCATAGAGATTTCTTTGACCCTGCTACGGTGAAGGCGCTCGGGTTGAGCTTAATCGGCAAGATTCTTCCGCAAATATCGGCGCGAGGAACGTGTTGGGCACTTTCTGGCCTCACTCCGGCCAGCGCCATCATCTCGATGTACGGCCGTTCACCTGGTGACGTGCGCGTGCAGTACTTCAAGTCGAAGGAAGTCTGGCGCGAGTTGGAGGCAATGTGGTCGGAGCCCCCAGCTGTCGTTTGATTGATCTCGCTTACCGCTGCCCTATGCCAACCCTTCCAAGCCACCACCACCCCGCAACCGAGCGAAAATTTTGAACTGAACCGCCGACGATGAGCCAAAGATCGATCGCCAACGTCTCTGCAACTGACCGAGCCAGCCCGCAAAGCTGGCTTCGGTCGTTTCTGTGCGCCGGATTTGTATCGATTGCGCGAGTTACCCGTGGACGGTCGCTGTTCGCCGTCTTGTTGCTTGTGCTGGTTTGCGTTTCGACCGCGTCGGCGTCGCTACTCCCGCATCGGGAAATGCCAGCCTGCGAGCGCGCCGCCCCACAGTTCGATGAATTCGCTTTCGATATGCGCCTTCGCGACGCAATTCCACGCCTCGGCCGGTGTGCGTCCACCGAGATGTTGATGCGTCCGCGCATGGCTCGCGGCGTTGTCGACGCGAATCTTCACGGGAAGTCCGAACCGCCGAATGGCCGCGACCGTCTGATCCAGGCGCAACCGAACGCACCGAACGAAGCCATCGTCGAATACCAATACGACGCCGACGATCGAAGAATCGCGCGCATCGAAACCCCGAGAATCAACGGCGTCCCGCAGCCAGCCATCGTCACCGAATACATCTTCGACAACAGCACCCTGCTGCACGAAGCACCGCTGGCCACGGGACAAGCGGCGCTGCTCAACAACGACAAACAGTCGATTGGGTTTACCGGCTACCAGAAGGACGCCGCCACTGGCCTGTACTACGCGGGTGCGCGGTTCTATGACCCGTTGATTGGGGGGTTCAATGGGATGGATCCGGCGTGGGGCACCGCCACCAAGCCCGTCACGTTCCACAAATACCTGTACGCGAACGGCAATCCGTTCATGTATGTGGATCCGGATGGGCGCGTCGGCTTCCTCACCACGTTGCGCAATCAGTTCGACGATGCCGATGCCTACTTCCGGCTGATGGCAGAGCAGAATCCGATTCTTGCCGGGCAGATCGGCATGGCGCGTGGCGCTGTGTCGCTGGTTGGTGGTGGCGTTCGTGGCGCCAATCTGGCGAGTGACGGCGTCGCCAGTCTGCTGGACGAGAGCTACTACGGCGAGGTAGCCACCCAGGGTCGGAGCGAACTTTCGGAGACGCTTGATCCAGTCTTCAGATACGCGGAGCACTACGCACGCAATCCGATCAAGACTGCTTGGCAGACCAACCTTGCTGCAGCCACTGCCCTCGCGAAAACTGCAGTTGCGGCGGCCGGCGGCGATGGCGGTGCCACGAGCGATATCTACTCCGGCGCCACGCAACTCGCCGTGCCTGCGCTGGGAGCGCGCGCCGGTTTGTTCGGCGCGACAAGCGAAGTGACGGCGTCGGTCCGCGTGATTGACGATGTGATGCCGGACACTTCTGTGACGGCGCAGACGCGCGTGGCGGTGGAGAGCACGTCGGCGACGAGTGTTGTTGCAGACAGCGCTAAACCTAGGTTCACATACGACGCACGATCTGGACGGTATCGACATGCACAAACCGGCCGATTTGTGGCCGCGAGAAATTTGCCGTGGCCGGACAATTCCGGCTTCGCAAGTAGCACGATGCAACCTGTCATGCCTGGGAAAATTCTGGATCGATTTGGAAACTTGGACGGGCGCTTCATCGGTGAGCCAGGCGCATCGGTTGCCGAGCGAGGCATGGCTCAGGGTGCCGAAGGAATGGCGTACCGACAGTTGCGAGTTATCAAGCGATTTGATGCGCGAGTTGGCCCTGCCGCAGCGGTCCCAGAGTTCAATGCCAATGGCGGCGCGACGCAGTACTTGCAGGGAAAGACCGTCCAGCAACTGATCGATGACGGTTTCTTGGAGGAGTTTACGCCATGAGTAGCGGCGTCTTTGAGTTAGTGGCTTCGGGTTTTAAGCGATCTTCTGAGATACCTAAAGATAACGATCTTTACTATCGTTGCGCGGACTGCAATGGTGTTATCCCCTCTGTTCCAACCAAGAATGTTGGCTGTGAGTGCGGTAATGTCTTTATTGATAAGGACTACTGGCGACTAATTGTTGCCGACCTATCGAAGATTGAGGTTGTTCGGAAGAAGACATCGCAAGGGCTCTAGAAACCGACCTAATGTGCCCAGAATCTCAGTGAACGAAGTTGCACACCAGTGTCACATCCAAGCGCTGTCACGTCCAATCGCCCAAAGCCCATCCCCAATGCCCAGATCACCCATTTTCAAAACGGATGACGCACTGAGCCGATGAAGATCACGCGATCCATCGCGAAGACTTGCACTGAAGCCGCCCCTCGAAGGCGGCTTCAGTCGTTTCTGTGCGCCGGATTTGTATCGATTGCGCGAGTTACCCGTGGACGGTCGCTGTTCGCCGTCTTGTTGCTTGTGCTGGTTTGCGTTTCGACCGCGTCGGCGTCGCTACTCCCGCATCGGGAAATGCCAGCCTGCGAGCGCGCCGCCCCACAGTTCGATGAATTCGCTTTCGATATGCGCCTTCGCGACGCAATTCCACGCCTCGGCGGGTGTTCGACCGCCGAAGTGCTGATGCGTCCGCGCATGGTTGTAGAACGCACGGAACTCGATCAAGCGATGCGCGAGTTCGTTGTCCACGACCACGATGCGTTCGATCGCCTCTTTGAACGTGCCGAAGAATCGCTCGATGCGCCCGTTCCGCCATGGACACGCGACCTGTGTCAGTGACCGCCCCAATGGCGCCACCTGATGATCGGCGTAACGGCGCCAGGGTGAACTGAGCATGGCTCGAACTCCACGGCCGTACGCTTCCGGATTTGTCTGGAGGTGCGCGGTGAGCAGACGGAGATTCGAGATGTTCCAGTATCGACAGGTTCTGGTGCGGCTGCGCCACGCGATTCCGATCGCGACATTGCGCGGTCGCGGCTGATGGGCCGCAAGAAGTTGGGCCGGTTGCGCGAGCGCGCCGAGCAGATGGGCTGGCTGGATCCGGCGCGGCCGTTGCCGGACGACGTGGCGCTGGCTTTGGCATGAGCGACATCCGCATCCAGAGAACCGGGGAGCCGGACATTCTTCAGACCAGCGACGGCAGGTTGACCCTGTCCGTGCCGATCCAGATCAAACGCCGCAACGGCCGCAAGTTGGTCACCTTGCCAAACGGCGAGACTGCGCCGGTCAGATTTTGGGACGTTGCTCAGACCACCATCCCATTGGCGCTGGCCAGGGGTCACCGCTGGCTTGCGATGTTGGAGGCTGGGGAAGCGAAGTCTTTGAAGGAAATCGCCACCACAGAAGGCATCGACAACAGCTATGTGAGCCGCATGGTCAACCTGACCACGCTGGCTCCCGACATCGTGGCGGCCATTCTGGATGACGCATTGCCTAACCACGTGACGCGGTTTGACTTGGCGATGGACCCGCCTGCGCTGTGGAATGAGCAGCGGGAGCGCTTGATTGTTCCTGCTGGTGTGGGTCAGTAACCCATGTCGAGTTTTTGTGCCTGCGCAGCCAGCTTGTCCAGTGCCTTGCGGCGTTCGTCCAGCATGGCCTGTCGATTGACCTCGTCCTGAATGACACGACATTGCTCAATGATGTCGGCGAAGCTCGGCTGATTCAGTGCCAACAGGCCATCTTCCAGCATTGCAGCGTAGTCGTTTTCCAGCGCCGCCAACGATTCGCCCGTCGGGATGAGTTGCAGCTGGCCACTGGTGGCGGCGAAATAATCGATCTTGGACCCGGCGGCGTCCTTTTCGACGAAGAACATCGATTTGTGTTCTGCAACGGCGCGGGCCAGGGCCTGGTCGGCGCAAGCAGCAGCAAAGTGGGGCGTTTTTGCGATGGCGGCCAAGTCGTACCAGTGACGCGAATAGCGTTCGCCACGCAGCCGCCCCTGCAAACAATACACGTGGGCAGCGGTGGCCTTTTCCCAAAAGGTACGTTCGGCCGCCATCACCAAGGGGTGGGCGACGGGGAATGTGACGCCTTCAATTTCTGGCGCAATATCGCAAGCCACCGGCTGAACATGGTGCGGCTCGCCCGTGGCACGGGCACCAAACTCCAGCTGGATCGTGGGCGCTGAATAGCCAGTTCCCGTTTTGACCGCCGGATACGACAGGGTCAGCTTGTCCCGATCTTTGCCTGCCAGTGTCAAGCTCGCGTCCAATCCATCTTTCGCCAGCGCCGCAGCAATGACCGGCTTCACCGTCGCTTCTATCCAGTCGGGCAGACGGTGGCGTACTGCGCTGCTGATCTTTTTTTCTTGGCTGGCGGAGTCTGGGATGGGGTTCCCTTGCTTCAAGAGATCGGCGGCCAGTTTGCGAATGTCATAGGTGAGATCCACGTCTTCGGAAAACCGATCGATGATGCGATACACCTTGGACAACGAGGTGCCGCCTTTGAAGGTGAGCTTGCTGGCCAGGTCGGATTCGTAGATGGCAGACAGCACCCAGACCACCCAGATGTCTTTTTCGAGCAGGTGTGCAGGCCGCCCGGTGCGAGCCGCAGCAAACTCCAGAGCTTCAACCTGATCTTCCCGGCTGAGCGAAAACCAGGACTCAGCCATGCGCCATTGTCTCGCTGACCACTTTGGCCATCCAACTCGGCAATGCGGCCCGTACGCTATGCACGGCCTCCCATTCGGACTCGGGTAGCCTAGAACGCAGTTGCTTCAACGCTGCCGGTGCGGCCTCTGGCCCCAGCCACGACAAGGCCCGGATCAGCTTTCCCGCAGGGCGTTTGCCCAGCAGCAACTGCCAACGGTTGCCATGTTTGAGCTCCACGCAACGGCTGCCGAGTTGCAAAGTTCGGGATGCGCCAGAGGTAAAAAACACCTCGCGGGTCGGCACCTGCGTGGTCAGGCCCAGCGCATTGGCTTCGGCGACACCATTGGCCACCACTGTTTCACCGCAGCTGGCCTCGATGGCCTGCACCACGGATTCGGTAGACGGTGGGCGAGAGCCGAAGCGGCCTTGATGGGGCGCGACGTAAGCGCCGCGACTCACGCGCAGCAACGTCCCTTCCTGAGCCAGCCGGGACAAGGTTTTGTCGATAGCTGCCCGCGAACCCAAGTGCAGGAATTCCTTGGGCGACAGCAAGCCACCCTCGGGCATGGCCCGGGCGGCAGACAAGATGTTCACGGCAAGATGGCTCATGGTCATGGCTCCTTTGTCAGAAGTGTAACGTAGTTTCTGACAAAACGCCATTGGCAACGCTTATCCCACTGACTGGGCACAGGTAGCAAGTTTGCTTGAAGAAGATCCGCCAAGAATTCGTGACGTCTAGGAATCACTGCTGTCACGTCCAAGCGTCCAAAGCCCACCCACGATGCCCAGCCCACCCATTTTCAAAACGGATGACGCACTGAGCCGATGAAGATTTCGCGATCCATCGCGAAGACTTGCACTGAAGCCGCCCCTCGAAGGCGGCTTCGGTCGTTTCTGTGCGCCGGATTTGTATCGATTGCGCGAGTTTCCGTGGACGGTCGCTGTTCGCCGTCTTGTTGCTTGTGCTGGTTTACGTTTCGACCGCGTCGGCGTCGCTACTCCCGCATCGGGAAGTACCAGCCTGCGAGCGCGCCGCCCCACAGTTCGATGAATTCGCTTTCGATATGCGCCTTCGCGACGCAATTCCACGCCTCGGCCGGTGTGCGTCCACCGAGGTGTTGATGCGTCCGCGCATGGCTCGCGGCGTTGTCGACGCGAATTTTCACGGAAGTCCGAACTGCCGAATGGCCGCGATCAACTCGAACACATCGACGATCCGACCAATGACCTGCAGGTCGACTACGCCTACGACGCCAACGGCAATCGCGAACAACGCATCGTCCGCCAGAACAACAGGTCAGATGCGCGTGGCGTGCCGGGAATGTTACCGTTCTCGAACCAACTTGCGGTCGATCCGAAGTTTGTCCGCAACACCATGCATCTCGTTGCGGCCAACGAACCGCGGAGTGGATTCGACTCGGTGTCTGCATGTCAAAGTGCGACCGTTTGTGACCAGAGCATTCAGGAGTATTTTCTGCCCGGAGCGCATAGCGACGTCGGTGGCAGTAATGCGCCCCTCGAACTCGAGGGTTCATTCAACATCGACAAGAAGCGTCATGGGCTCGACAAGTTTGCGCTGGCCCTGATGTGGGTCGAAGCGAAGGCCCGCGGTGTGCCACTTTCCGTGCCTGAGTTGTCGGATCGAACGGGCATCGATCCCTATCGATTGACGGATGATCAATTGCGACGGTTCATTCATGATTCGCGCGCACTTGAAACCGGAATTGTCGAGCGCATCACTGGGCGTACTTCGCGCACCATCGACTACGGCGATGGCAGCAGCGAGACGCTAAGCGCCGAAGAACTCGTCAAGCGATGGCGTGAACAACAGGGGTTGTCGGCGCGCGTCGTTGAGGGCGCGAATGGTCAAAGCGCAGCAGTGACGGAGTAATCATGCTCAGCATCCGATGGCATCAGTGGGTTTTCGTGTTGTTGGTGGCGCTTGCGGCAGGATGTAGTGACGCAAAAAATCTCTATGTCTATTCGATGGTGGCCAAAACGGTCGGCGAAACCACGATTGCCGAAGTGAGTGTCAAGTCCGAGTTGCCGCGGTTTGCTCACATTTGGGGTGGATTGGCGAAAGGTGGGTGGAAGCAATATTCGGACGTCGAGCCCAGAGAGGCCTTGAGTTCGGGCATCGTTTCGTGGCGATTGAATGGCAAAAAAGTGGAAGTGCCATTCCTGATCGATCCGCCGCCAGCGGAAATGGTGGAGCGCATCCGGACGAGTGGGGTTGAGGTCAATGGATTCGTTGACCATAGCGAACTGCAGTTGATGTTCGAGATCAATCCGGATGAGAGTTCGGCGAGGGTGTTCTGGTACGAATCGAAATTTCCACCGCTGTCGCCGCCGAAGAGTTAGTCGCTGCGCCCGTTCTGCCACGGGCAGTGTTTGTCGATCGTCTGCAAGCGAATGCCAAGGATAGGAAATCCGAAGCCATTTTTTTCGCGGTGCGGGGGTGAGTGCCCCCGCGCGAGGCCTGCCTGCAGATGTCTACCCGTCGGCGATTGCCGACTTCGAAGATCTGGAAATGAATCGACGAATGCTTGGGTTTTTCCTGCCGCTAGCTTTTGCTTTCTGGAAGGGACTTGCACCCCTGACACGCCGCCGATTTCGTCGGCGGGTCCTTCCCCCGGCTTCATCCCTTGCCTGGCATCACCAGCGCATCGGTCTTGTAGATCGCCACGTGCGGCACGCCGTCGGCGCCGATCCAGCCGCGATACATGCCGCCGGTGTTGAACGGGAACGCGACGCTGCCGTCTGCGCCCAGCGCAATTGCGCCGCCATCGCCACCCGCCTTGGGGATGTCGTGGTTGATCACTTGGTCGGCGGCACGGGCGATGTGGTCACCGGCCAGCCGCACCCGCGCGCAGATCTCGTGGGCGGCGGCGGCGCGAATGTAGTACTCGCCCCAACCGGTGCCGGATACCGCGCAGCGCGGATCGGCCCAGGTGCCGGCGCCGATGATCGAAGAGTCACCGACCCGGCCGTAGCGCTTGTTGGTCATGCCACCGGTTGAGGTGCCACCGGCAAGCCGGCCGTGCGCGTCCAGTGCCAACGCACCGACGGTACCGAAGTAGGCTTTGCCCGACAGTTCGAGCGGCAGCTTGGACGCCTGCGCCGTCTGCTCTTCCTGCAGCGCCTGCTGCAATTGCTGCCAGCGCTTTTCGACGCGGTAGTACGCGGCGTCGACCAAGGCGATGCCCTGTTCCTTTCGCGAACGCTTCGGCGCCATCGCCGACCATCATGACGTGCTTGGAGTTGTCCATGATCGCGCGCGCCAGCACGATTGGATTCCTGACATGACGCAGGCCCGCCGCTGCACCGGCCTTACCGCTGGCGCCATCCATCAGCGAGGTGTCGAGTTCGTTGCGGCCGTCGTGGGTGAACACCGCGCCACGGCCGGCGTTGAACTGCGGCGCGTCTTCCAGCACGGTGATCGCGGTGGCCACGGCGTCTACCGATGAAGCGCCCGTCTGCAGCTTGGCGTAACCGGCCTTCAATGCCTCGCGCAGTGCCGCGCGCGCGGCATTCTCCTCGTCCGGGGTCAGGTCGCCCGGCTCCACGCCGGCGCCGCCATGGATCACCAGCACAGGCGCATCCATCGCCACCAGCACGCCATTCCGCACGGCAAAGTGGCGCTCCGCCAGCGGTCGCTCCACGCGCCCGCTCGGCAGGTGCAGCACCGAGTCCACGCCGGCGACCACCGTATCGACGCGGCCGAGGCTCATCGCGGTGTCTTCTTGCTGCGCTTGCGCGAAGCCCCCCTTGACGACAATGGCGCCCGCGTCAGGCGCCGTGGCGTACACGCGCGCGCGGCCGTCACCAGCGACCGCGACCGCCGCGTCCTCGTCCACGCCGAGCCCGATCAGCGGCTTGCCGGCCAAGCGCTCGCCCTTGGCGACAAAGGCGATGAGTCGACCCAGGCGGGCGCGCTCGCTGAAGTGGGTATCGGTGATCACGCCCTTGAGCAGGGCAAGTTGCAGGAACCCGGTTTCGATGGTGTTGCCGTCGCCCAGCGGATCGGCCAGCGCCGCCGGGCTGACCTGGCTGCCGCCGTCCATCGCGCCGTAAAGGTATTCGCCCAGCATCGCCAGGCCGGCACTGGTGCCGCCGAGCGGTTTGCCGGCGCGGACATGGTCATCGAGGGCCTTGGCGACCGGCGTACCGCGCCAGTAGCGCACGTAACGCGACTGGTCGCCGCCGGCGATGAAGATGCCGTCTGCGCGCTTCAGTGTCGCCAGAATTTTTGGATCGGTGGCCGCATCGCGATCGCTGAACACGAAGGTCTCGACGGATAAGATTCCGCCAACCTCGTGGAAGAACTCCTCGCCGATCTCGCCCGCCTGCGAGGCGCGCAAGACCACGATGTGGCCATTGCCGGCCTGCTTCATGAACCAGTGCATCGCGTCGAAATTGCGATCGCCGCCACCCAGCAGCAGCAAGCCGGGCTGGACCTTGCCGGGCGTCTTCGCCGCAGTGTTGCCAAGCACGTAGTGGCCGACATCGGTCGCCAGCGCATGGCCGACAAGCATCAACCCCAGTGTCGCCGCCCGCAGGCCGAAACCGATCGCACGTCGCATCGTCATCATGAAATCCTCATCGCCGTCATCGGCAGCCGCAGTGGAAGACGAACGACGGCGTGGTTTCCCCCGTTCGGATATGGTGCGGCCATGCACTCTGCACTCGACCGCTGGTTCATCGACGAAATTCTCGTACACGAGGCAGCACTCGTGCGCTACCTGGAGCGCTGCTGGTCGCGACGCGACGAAATCCACGACCTTCGTCAGGAAGTCTATGTGCGCGTCTACGAGGCCGCCGGCAAGGCCTTGCCGACCCAGCCCAAGTCCTTCCTGTTCGCCAGCGCGCGCCACATGATGACCGACCGCCTGCGCCGCAGCCGGGTGGTTTCGATCGAGTCGATGGGTGATTTCGAGCCTTCGCACGTCTTGGTCGATGACGTGTCGCCTGAACGCTGGTGCGGCGGCAGGCAGGCTTGATGCGGCTGGCCGATGCCTTCGACCGCTTGCCCGACCGCTGCCGCGAGGTGGTCTGGCTGCGGCGCGTCGAGGAACGATCGCAAAAGGAGGTGGCCGTGCGCATGGGAATCAGCGAGAAAACCGTGGAAAAGCACATCGCCAAGGGCATGCGCCTGCTCGCTGACTATCTTTACGGCCTGCGCGATGACGCGCCGGCGCAACCGGTCGCGGAAGCAAACGAACGCGATGAACGCCACCGCGTCGACTGAACCCGTGCCTGGCCGCAGCCAGGAGATTGAGCAATGCGCTGCAGAATGGCTGGCGCGGCTCGATCGTGGCGTATGGTCGGACATCGACGATCAGGCCTTGCAGACGTGGTTTGGCACCGATACCGCGCACCGGGTGGCGTTCCTTCGCCTGCAGGCGGCGTGGCGGGAGAGCGACCGCTTGCAGGCATTGGCCGCCGGCTTGCGGGACTCGGGCCCACCGCCACGCGGCTACTGGCTCAGCCCCGCCGGCGAACGGGTAATGCTGACGCGCCGCAACCCGCCGCAGCGCGCCCATCGCCGCACTGGCGTACCCAAGTTTGCAATGACCACGCTGCTGCTGATTGTCGGCGCGCTGGCTGGCGGCGCGGGCTGGCGCAACTACACCCGCGTCGACAGCACTCGCTACCAGACGGCGCTGGGCGCCACCCAAAACTTGCCACTGGCCGATGGCTCGGAGGCCACGCTGTCCAGCGACAGTCGCATCGAGGTCCGCCTGTCGCGTCACCAGCGCAAGATCGCACTCCAGCAAGGCGAAGCTTTCTTCTCGGTAGCCAAGGATCCCGGACGCCCATTCGTGGTCGATACCGGCACGCACCAAGTGGTCGCGGTCGGCACCCGCTTCGCGGTTCGCCGCGACGGCGCCGATCTGCGCGTCGTGGTCACCGAAGGTACGGTGCGATTGGAGCCGAATGGCAACGGTCGCAGCGCACAACCGGCGGCACTGCTGCCCGCCGGCAGCATCGCGCTGGTGCGCGGTGACGCCGTGCTGGTGCGCCACGTGGCGCTGCAGGATGCCGAACGCCTGCTCGACTGGCGACAGGGCCTGCTGGCCTTCCGCAACACGACACTGGCCGAGGTCGCGGCGGAATTCAATCGCTACAACGCGCGCAAACTGGTGATCGGCGATCCGGCTGCCGGCAACTTGCGGATTGGCGGCAGCTTCCGCGCCGACAACGCCACCGCCTTCGTGCGCCTGCTCGAACAAGGCTTCCCGGTGCATGCCGACGAATCCGGCGACCGCATCGTCCTGCGCAGCCGTTGACCATGCAGCGCGTGACGGCGTAGGGATTTCGCCAACTCGTTCGTCCTGATCACTGGAAGCGCCGACCAAAAGGCGCATGGGGAACCGCCTTGAAACAATCACGTCCGTTGCACGCATTGCTGCTGTCACTGGCTTGCTCCGCCGCGCTTGCCGCGCAGGCGCAGACTGCCTCCCAGATCGACATCCCGGCAGGCGACCTTGCCACCGCGCTGGATGCCTACGCGCGCCAGTCCGGCACCCAGTTGATGTACCGCGCCGACCAACTGAAGGGCGCGCGCAGCAGCAGCGTGCAAGGACAGGTCGCGTCGCCGCAGGCGCTCGATGCATTGCTGCAGGGCAGCGGCTACCGTGCCCAGCGTGATGCCTCCGGCGCGGTCGTGATCGTGCCGCAAGCCGCACCGAAGTCGGAACCGGCCGCCCCGCCGCCGCCGCGTGCCGCTCAGGCGACGCCCGCATCGGCCACCCCCACCGACGCGCCAGTCACCAACCTGCAGACCGTGCAAGTCACCGGTTCGCGCATCCCGCGCGCGCAGGTGGAAGGCCCGGCGCCGATCATCATGATCTTCGCCGACGACATCCGTGCCGCCGGCTATACCAGCGTGCCCGAGGTGATGCAGTCGCTGACCCAGAACGGCGGCGAAACCCAGAGCCAGCAATCCGCCGGCGGCGCAGATTTCTCGCCGGGTGCGCAGCAGGTCGACCTGCGCGGCCTTGGCCCCAACCATACCCTCGTCCTGGTCAACGGCCGCCGCATCGCCGACTTTCCGATGCCGTTCGGTGGCCGCAGCAACTTCACCGACATCTCCAGCATCCCGCTGGGAATGATTGACCGCATCGAAGTGCTGACGGGCAGTGCGTCGGCAATCTATGGTTCGGACGCCATCTCCGGCGTGGTGAACTTCATCCTCAAGAAGGAAGCCGACGGCACTACCGTCGACTACCGCTACGGCTGGAACGACCAGGGTGGCGGCGCGTCCCATGTGCTCAACTTGTCCAGCGGATTCTCGCGCGACGCATTCACCGCGGTGGCAGGCCTGGAATACCGCAACCAGAAGCCGCTGTGGGGCTTCGAGCGCGACCAACAGGATTCCAGCTTCGATGCGCCCAACCCGACCCGCTACGGCTACCCCGCGCGCAACTTCCTGATTACCGACTGGTACGACGACTACATCGACCCGGGCGAAGCCACCTGCGAGGGCTTGTCCGGCCTCAACGACGGGACGATGCAGTATGCCAATCGGCGCAACTACGGTAACTACTGCGGCAGCGACCGCGCAGTCGCGTACCGGACCATGATCAGCGAGCGCAAGGGCGTGAACACCTACGCATCGCTGAGCTACATGTTTGACAACGGCGGTGAGTGGTTCGCCGACGTCCAGGCTGGCCGCCACGAGGTGTCGCTGTTTCGCGCGCCGCGCAGTTGGTCGTTGATGATGCCGGACGGCAACGAGGAAGGGTATTTCTACAACCAGTCCACCGAGCAGGTGGAGTACTGGCAACGCCAGTTCACCTTGGAGGAAATGGGTGGGCTTGAAAACGGCATGGTCAATACCGTGCAAAAAACCTTCTCCCTGACCACCGGCTACAAGGGTGTGCTTGGCGAGGACTGGGATTACGAAGTCGCGCTCAGCGACTCGCAGTACAAAGCCAGCATCAGTTGGCCACAGATCATCGCCGCCAACGCCAACGCGCTATTCCTTGGCCCTCAATTGGGCGTCGATGAAGACGGCTTCCCGATCTTCGATGCCGACTACTCGCGCATGTACACGCCGCTGACCCGCGCCGAGTACGACAGCATCTTCGCCTACACCAACTACCGCCCCGAATCGGCCAGCCAGACCCTGTCTTTCACCCTCACCCAGGGCGACCTGTTCCAGTTGCCGGGTGGCGCGGCGGGCTTTGCCGCCACCGCCGAACTCGGCCATCAGGACTACGACCTGAAGCCGGACCCGCTGGCCACGCAGTACTACTACTACAGCTGGAAGGATTCCGAAGGCAAAGGCGGGCGCAATCGCGCGGCACTGGCCAGCGAACTGCGCATGCCGGTGCTGGACTCGCTCAACCTGAGCCTGGCCGGCCGCTACGACCAGTACCGTTTTGCCGGCCGCACCGTGGGCAAGCCGACCTGGAGCGCCGGCATGGAATGGTTGCCGACTGACAGCCTGCTGGTGCGCGGCTCTTACGGCACCGCGTTCCGTGCGCCAGACCTGCACTACGTCTATTCCGGCCCGGGCAACGATGAAACCTCCGTGCCTGACTACTACCGCTGTGCCATGGAGGAGCCGGACGAGGACCTGGACGACTGCAGCTACAGCGACGAAGGCATCATCCGCAGCCGCGCCGGCAACCGCGACCTCGATCCCGAGACCAGCGACTCGTGGACGGCCGGTCTGGTGTGGTCGCCCTCCACCAACATCGACGTCTCGCTGGACTATTTCGCCATCGACATGCGCGACCAGGTGCAGGACCTGCGCGCGGGCGAAGTGATGCGCAACGAGTTCGAGTGCCGTACTGGCGTACAGCCGATCAGCTCGCCACTGTGCATCGACACGTTGGCCCGCATCACCCGACTTCAGGATGGCGGCATCTACGGCGTGCACGTCAACCCGATCAACATCGCCCGCGAACGCACCAGCGGCGTCGACCTGAGCGCCAACTACCGTCTTGATACCGGGATCGGCACGTTCCGCCTCAGTGGCAACCACACCTGGGTGCGCACGCACGAGATCCAGGTGTATCCGGATGAGCCGGTGGTCGACATGTTCGCGGTGAACAGTGGCTACGACATTCCGCGCGTCAAATCGAGCGCACGCGTGTCCTGGGAGCGCGAGGCGTGGTCGGCATCGCTGCAGGGCCGTCGCCTGGGCCGCCTGCCAAATGGCTGGTCTTACGACGAAGTGTGGGAAGACGGCGACCCGGGCCCGTGGATCGAAGCCACCTACCGCTACAACGCGAACCTGCAATACCAGGTCAACGACCGTGCCCAGCTGTCGCTGACGGTGACCAACCTGTTCGACAAGGCGCCACCGATCGATCCGACTTACACCAGCTACCCGTACTACGACATCTCCTGGTTCGATACCCAGGGGCGCAGCTTCTATCTGGAATTCACCTGGAAATTCGGCGGCAAGCCGTTGTAAGCAACCCCGCGCGGTGACACTCGGAGCCCCGGCATGCCGGGGCTTCCTTGATCACTTCGATTGCTACTTCTGGCGTGCGTGTTGCCGGTTCGTTCGAACAACCGGCGGATACCCTTCAAGAACCCGTGCGGTACATGTTGGCGACTTTGCCCACAAGATCGAGACACATCTGCCGACGCTCGCACCCGCCGCGCCCAGCGAAAAGGCGATGCGCGATGTGCGACTACCGACGGTTTCCCTCAAGCGCCAGCAGGCGGGCTTCAAAGGCTTTGCTCTGCGCTTGCAATCGCTCGATTTTTGATTGCAACGCGGAATTCGTTTTACTCAGCGCCTCATTCTCCGCACTCAGCTCCTGCATGCCGCGCACAGCGACGGCTTCAAAGCCGCGCAGGGAGAGCATCAGATAGCCATCGTCGCC
The DNA here is from genome assembly GCA_016708465.1 of Rhodanobacteraceae bacterium. Lineage (GTDB taxonomy): Bacteria > Pseudomonadota > Gammaproteobacteria > Xanthomonadales > Ahniellaceae > JADKHK01. Next base: position 183,277 of record JADJFT010000003.1, on the reverse strand, counting down.
CTGGCTGACCCATTCCGGAAATACCTGCTCCACTTCTTGCGCGATGAAGCCGAGGTGGCGACCAGGCATCTGGAATGACTTTCCGGGTTCGCGGTATTCGTAGTGCACGGGACGCAGCGCACTGATCTGCGCCAGTGCGCCGGTGTACTCGGTGACGTTCTTCTTCAGGCGTGCGTCGGACGTGGTCGCGATCGTACCGGTGGTGGTGCGCAACTGACCAACGGCATCAAGGCTCATGCGCACGGTCGGTTGTACAGAGTTCCGATCTGCACGCCGATACCGAAACTGCTTGGCGCCTGCTCATAGAGATTGATCATCTGTCGCGTCGTCGATCCCATGTTGACGCTGGCGGTCGGAATCGACACGTTGCCGGCAACCGTCAGTGCTGCGTTCGCGGTCGGCGTGGCGGTGTTGATGGCGACACCGCCCGCAGCGCGGATCAAGAACTGATTCGGGCCGGTCGACGTGAAGTCACTGTCCGTGTCGTCTGCCCAAGCGAAAGTGCCGTTGTCGCCATCCGCATCAGTGACAGCCACGCCGCTGCAGCCTTGGCCCACTTCGCCGGAGGACGAGGTTCCGGGCCGGATTTTCGCGCTGCTGCCTGCCGCAAACGAGTGGTCCGCGCCCGCGCAGTTGTAGCTGCCGAAGGCCGTCGCGACCTGGCCGCTGGCTGTGTTGCTGACGCCATCAAGCACCGCGCTGATGTTGCCGCTGGCATAGTTCGCATTGCCTCCAGCGACGACACCATGGCTGCCCCATCCGCGGTTGTAGCTTCCACCACCGATTGCGCTGTGGACAGCGCTGGTGGCATTGTTTTCACCGCCGCTGACCGAACTGAAATTTCCGCCCGCCGCGTTGTCGAAGCCGCTGGCCACGACGCTGTCGTCGCCGCTTGCAATGTTGCTGCGTCCTCCGGAAATCACCGCGAAGTTGCCGCTTGCAATGTTGCTGCGTCCTCCAGAAATCACCGCGAAGCTGCCGCTGGCGACGTTGTTGCGGTCGGCGACCGGCGTGCCGACTGAGTCCCTCGTGGCACCACCACCGGAGACGGTGGCACCGACGCCACTCGCGATATTGCTGGCCGATCCGAGCGTAACCTGCGGCGCGTCGCCATGCGCCGCGACCGACCCTGCTGCCTTGAAGCGCGCGGCACGCAGGTTGTTGGCCTTGATCTCGACACCGACGTCGTTGCTGGCGCCGAGGAACTCGCCGACGGCAACCACGTTGCCGGTGGTGTCCCAGCAGATGCCGGCAAGCGTGGCCTTGGCGTCGAAGTGCGTGGGTTCGCCAATCGGAACGAAGCCCGAGCCCGCCTGCTGCACTTCGGTCTTGAGCTTGAGCGCGGCGAACTTCGTCAGGTCGAATCCGAAATCGACCTCGATGCTGAAGTTGCCGTTGGCGACTTGCACATCGCTGAACGTGATCGCGCTGCCGATCGACTTCGCGGCACTCGCGTCGAGCAGCGACAGGCGCAGGTCGTAGCGTCCGTTCGCCGGCATGCCGGCATCATTCAAAGTGCCGCGATAAGTCCATGGCGCAGCACTCGCCGCCGTGCTGGCCAGCAGAAAAGCGATCATCAATGCAGTGCGTTTCATAGCGATTCCTTGGCGTGACGGAAAGGGATTATTCAAAGCCGTTTTTGAACAGTTGATCAGCCACTGGCCCGCAGGCGGTGGCGATGGATTTCGGGAGGCAGCAGACCCGCTTGCAGGCTGAAGCGGCCATCGGCACTGACCGCGCCGGCTTCAGCGCCCGCAGTCAGTCCGGCAACTCCGCTAAACCGCGGCTCGGCGGCGCTCGTGGTGTCGGAAGCGGCGAAACCCAGCCCAAGCGGCAGCAGGAAGACCCAGATCAATCGGTGAACGCGCATGCCAAAACCTCGGTCGTGTGCGGCGTGTTGGCCGCTTCGATCAGGGTTACGCAGTTCGGTGGGAAATCACGACATGCCGTGATGCACGCTTTACGGAAGCACCGAAGAAGCCCTGATCGAGCCGTCATTCGCGCCGGTGCGGGAATGACGCAAGCGCTATCGAGCGCACAGGTTGAGGAGAGCAAAGCGAACCCCAACACGCAACGCAGGTGATCGTGCAGTCGGTGAGCACGCGGCGTCACCGGCGTTGGGGTTCGCTGCGGGGGAAGGAACGCGACGCTGGAATAGGTGGTTTGGTTTAACCACCATCGGCTGCTGCAACCGATCGACGATCTCGAAAGTACCGGCTTGCTGCACGCCGAGATCTGGTGTCGAGAACGCGGCAGCGGGCAATGGAATTCGCAGCATTTTCCTGTAGCAAGCTCGAACAGTTCGGCGTAACCTGAATCGGTGCCGTGCGCCGGGCATGCTGCATGACAGTAACGCCTTGCCCAGACGCGCGTCTGTTGAAGTCGATGCCTGCTCTGGAGTATCCAACATGTCATCCATCCATTTTTCGCGCCTTGTCGCCATGGCAATGCTGCTTTTGTGTGTAGACACCGCACTGGCCGGCAACGTCACCATTCCCAACACATTCGTCGCGCACACACCTGCACTGGCGAACGACGTCAACGACAACTTTGGTGCGGTGGCGACCGCCGTGAACGGCAATGCCACCGACATTGCCAGCTTGCAAGCGGCCTTGGTCAGCCTGCAGGCGACAGTGACCACGCTCAACAACACGGTGGTCAGCCAGCAAGCGACGATCAGCACGCTGACCAGCCAGATGGCTGCCGTGCAGGGTAGTTCGGTAATGGCGCTGGCCGCCAATCTGGATATGGTCGATGTGCCCGATCCAAACGACCCGAACACTCTGTACCCGACTGCGCAGTTCCACGGCATCAATGTGCAGATCATCAACGGCACAGGCGGCGAGTTCACCCTCAATGGGTTGGGCAATCTGATCGTGGGCTACAACCCTACTGATTTGAACCCGATGTTCTTCTGTTCCGATGGCGATTTCGCCGATCTGACAAGCTGCCAAACCAACGGCGGCACTTGGGCGGGCAACCAACGCAGTGGCTCACACAATCTGATCGTGGGCGCATTCCACGGATATTCGCAATATGGTGGGTTTCTTGCAGGCGCGTACAACATTGCCAATGGGCGTTTTGCCTCGGTGAGTGGCGGTGGGGGCAACTTGGCCAGCGGAACAGAAACGTCGGTCAGTGGTGGCGTTGGCAATCGAGCCAGCGGCTACCATTCGTCGGTCAGTGGCGGGTTTCTGAACGTGGTCACCGGCCAACATTCATCGGTTAGCGGCGGCCAATCCAATTCGGTCAGCGGCAACTTTTCATCGGTTTGCGGCGGCCTCGGCAATACAGTCAGCGGTGGCAATTCATCAGTCAGCGGCGGCACTAACAACACCGCCAGCGGCAATTTTTCATCGGTCAGCGGTGGTAACTACAACCAGGCCAGCGGCAGCTATTCATCGGTCAGCGGCGGCTTCGCGCATGACGCCACTGGCGATGATGACTGGCGTGCCGGCGCCTTGTTCGAAGACCAGTGATGCGCGGCATGCAATTCACCACGACCAATGCCATGCGCATGATCTTGCTTTCTTTCGCGCTCAGCCTGGCTGTCGTGACGGCGTCGGCGAGCGCGGCTGACCGCATCTTCGCCGACGGCTTTGAGCCTTGCTGCACGCTGGGTGGCGAGGTTAGCGGCCTCAGCGGCAACGGACTGGTGCTGCACCTCGCAGCGGGCACGGTCAGCGAAGACAAACCGGTCTCCGCCCAGGGCGGCGCGTTGCGTCTGTATACCTTTGCCAATTCCGCGCCCCCCGGCACCGGTTACGTTGTGACAATTACCACGCAACCAACCAGCCAAACCTGCACCCTGGTCAATGCGACCGGCACCTTGGTCAGTACACCGGTGGACAATATCAACGCCACCTGCGTGGCCGGGCCTGCCGTTCTGAACTGGGATGATGGCTCGTGGGATGACGCCGACTGGCAATAGCAGCAACGCTGTTGCTCACGGTCCGAGCATGACGTCGGTCGGCGGATCAGGGGGCGCAACCTGCGGCTGTCTAGGTCATCCCGTTGCTGCATCGCGCCATGAAGAAGACCGCGGATCGGCGCGCTTGTGGTGTGCGACCGGGTTCGCCGAGGTCGCCGAGAATACGCACGATTGCGGCGCACTCGGTGGCTCTGGAGCGGATGGCTCTGGAAGCGGTTGGATGTCGGCAACCAGGCCCAGTTGCGAGTGGATGGCTCGCCCATCAAGAATGAGCGATGGCCCCATGAGCGGGTTCGGTTGCGGTTGCGGCGCCCCTGCGCAGCAATGCACGCTGAAACACTTCGGACAGTACACTGGACTTGAGCGCCGGAAGCCACCTTGAATTGCGGAATTGGTCCATCGAGAGGGGCAATGTTTCATGTCTGATCGCAGCGGCGTTCTAGGCACCTCGCAGGTGACGGAACCGCAATGGCGCAAGCTGCGTCCGCTGCTGGATCACGCACTGGATCTGGAAGGCGACGAGCGCGTCGACTACCTGGCGGAGGTCAATCAGAACCATCCCGAACTGGGCGCAGCACTGGCACGAATGCTGGGCCGCGCAAGCAACAATCATTTGTTGGATCGACCATTGCATGAACTCGCTGATGGCTTGCCGTTGGTGGCCCAAGCCTCGCCCCTGAATGATCGCGCGGCATCTCTGGTCGGTAGTCAGCTCGGCCCCTATCGCTTGCTGGATTTACTCGGTCGCGGCGGCATGGGGGCGGTGTTCAAGGCCGAGCGTCGCCATCAGGGCTATGTGCATCAGGTGGCGCTGAAGCTGATGGCGGAAACCGGTCCGCAACTGCGTGAACGCTTTCTGCGTGAGCAAAAAATTCTCTCGGCCTTGCGCCATCCCAACATCGCGCAATTGATCGATGCCGGCGAGTCAGACCGGGGTGAGCCCTATCTGGTACTGGAATACGTCGCCGGCGAATCCATACTCGACGCGGCCAAGCGCCAGCACGCACCGCTGCAGCTTCGATTGCAATGGCTGATCACGGTCAGCGAGGCGCTGGCCCATGCGCATCGGCATTTGGTCGTGCATCGGGACCTGAAACCGAGCAATGTGATGCTCGACAACGATGGCCACGTCAAACTGCTCGATTTCGGCATCGCCAAGTTGATTGCCGGGGAGATCGGGCCGGAATTGACGCAGGCCGACATCGGGCCAATGACGCCGGAATACGCGGCACCGGAACAGTTTCGCGGCGATCCGGTCACCGTGGCTACCGATCTTTATCAACTCGGGGTTCTAACTTACGTTTTGCTTAGCGAGCGCCTGCCCTATGGCGGCTCGGCAAGCGCACGCCTGGCTTGGGCCCAGGCGGTTTGCGAGACCGATCCGGCGCCGTTGAACACACGCGAAATGGCGCACCTATCGGTGCCGGGCGGCATGCGGCGTGTGCGCCGCTTGCGCGGAGATCTCAATTCCGTGCTGCAGAAGGCGATGGCGAAACGACCGGAAGACCGCTATTCCTCGGCCGATGCATTTGCCGATGAACTGCGCGCGCTGCTCGATGGCCGCGCATTGGCGGCCAAGGGCAATAGCAACTGGTATCGCTTTGAGCGCTTGGTCAATCGTCATCGGACACTCAGCGCGACCATCGTCGTGGCGCTGCTGGGTCTGCTGGCCATCAGTGCGGTCGCCATCCAACAAGCGCATGTCGCTCGCGCGGCGGCGAGTTCCGAACAAACACAGCGGCTGCGTGCCGAAGAAGCTGCGGCGCACTCGGAAATCACGCGAAATTTTATCGGCAATCGCCTACGCGAAGCGCAAGCCAGCAAGAACCCTGATGGCAGCCGCTTGACCATGCGCGACTGGGTCATCAACCTGCTTCCAAGCATTGATGCTGACCTGGCCGAAGCGCCGCAAGAGCAGATCGAACTGGGCATGATGTTCGCCCAGTTGCTGACCGAACTCGATGAACACGATCGCGCCATCGACTTGCTTGACGTGGCCATCCAGCGCGCCCGCGCAGTGGAGAATCACGGCCACGCCTTGATTGAAGGCCTGACCATGCGCGGCCAAGTGCTTGCGCGCATGGCCCGAATTGAAGAATCGCAAGCCAACCTCAGCGAAGCATTGAATTTGGCCGAGCAATCGATCGCAGCCGAGGCACCCGAGCCGCCTACCGAGACGGAACGTCGTGATTTGATCGTGGTGCGCACCACCATGTTGATCAATGCCAACGCACAAGGCCATCTGCGCGAAGCGCTGGCCATTGGACAACACAATCTGGCCGATCGCATTGCGATCTACGGTGCCGATTCTCCGCAACTGGCGGTGGACTACAACAATATCGGCTCGACGCTGATTGGGCTTGGCCGATATCTCGAGGCCAAGCCCAACATCGAACGCGCGGGCGAATTGCTCGCCGCCAGTCCCGGCGGCGGAGCGGCGCGCATGGCTTATATCCACGGCTCACTGGCAGTCATCGCCATTGGCGTGGATGACCTCGACGAAGCGCGACGCCAGGTGGATGCTGCGATTGAGATTTGCATCCGGCAACTGGGAGAAAACGCCACGGAAACGAAAATCTGGCAACGCTTTGTTGCGCAGATTCACTTCCTGCGCGGCGAAACTTCCGCAGCCAATGAAATTCTGGAAGGCGTGATATCGGCAATGACCACGCCCAAGCATCGGAAGTTGTCCGCTGCCCTGTTGCAACGAGCGCAAGTCCAGCTCGTGGAACATCGCAACGATGCGGTATTGGCCACCTGCGATCAGGCCCGCGCACTGTTTGCCGCGGAACATAGCCAGAGCCAGCCAGCGAAGCGCTTTGCACTGGTGTGCGCGCTCGCCGCTACTCGCAGTGGGCAGATGCAGGCCGATCTCGTCGCCTTGCGCGAGCAAGTCAATCAGATGTACGTCGATAAAGACATCGCCCCCAATCATCGCGCCGAAGCCGCCATCTACTTTGCCGCCATCCTGCAGCATCAGAAGCTTGAAGATGAAGCGCAGCGCTGGTTCATGCTCGCGGTCGAACAGCTAAGCCTGAATATGCCCAGCGATCGAGCCATCGCGCGCACGCTCAGCCATGTTCCCGACTTCAAGCGCCGGGATTGAGGCTGAATCCGAGTGCACGGTTTCCCTGTCACTGCGGCAGTCGTTGGCCCGCGACCGAACTCTTCCAAATCGACCAAAACCACGCACCCTCGGACGGATCAACTCGACCCATTCGTCAAGAGTAGACTTTGCGCTGAGTCACCCCTGCCGATCGCCATCGCCAAGCGCCCATGTCCACTCCGCAAGACTTCACCTCTTTGCTTGATGCGGCACGCAGTGGCCGCAGCGATGTCGATCAGCAGTTGTTTGATCTCACCTATGCGGCGCTGCGGCGCATTGCCAGTCAATCGCTGCGTCGCGCGAGCGGACAGGCCACCCTGAATCCCACGGCATTGGTCCACGAGGCTTACATCAAGCTGTCTGATTCTGCGCTCAACGAAGCACAGGACAGCGAGCATTTCTATCGATTGTTCGCCCGCGCCATGCGCCAGATCGTCATTGATGCCTGCCGCCAGCACCTGACACCGCGCCATGGTGCGGGCCTGATTGTCGCCACGCTCACCGACGGATTGGTCGGCGGCGAACGGCCGCTGGATGAATTGCTGGCCATGGATCAGGCGCTGAACAAGCTGGAAGCGGTGGATCCAGAGTTGGCCAGTCTGGTCATGCTGCATTATTTCGCCGGCATGACTTTTTCCGAAATCGCCAGCGCACGCCAGCAGAACGAACGCACCGTGCGCCGCCACTGGGAGTTGGCGCGCATGTACCTGCTGGATGGTCAACCGGTCGCGCCGGGTTGATGGCCTAGGCCGCCACGCGAAAGGACAGGAAATCCAAAGCCATTTTTGGGCCAGTGTCCGCGGCGGACTGGCGCGCTGCATTCCTGCTCCGCTCGCCGACGTTGCAGTCTCGCGTGAGCACTTTCGCCGCCAAAGCGTGCTTAAGCAAGAGACCCACCCAGACTGGATCTCTCATGACTCGCCACACACTGTTCGTCATCGGTCTGATGCTCACGTTCGCGGCCCCGCTGTCGGCGCAGACGCTCGGCACCGCCTTCACCTATCAGGGCCAACTCAAGGAATCGGGGCAGCCCGCCAATGGTCTCTATGACTTGCAGGCGTGCCTCTACGACAGTCCGGTCAATCCGACCGCGCTCGGCTGCGCGCCGGACGCGCCTGACGTGCCGGTCGAAGCCGTCTGTTCACCATCACGCTCGACTTCGGCAGCAGTGCGTTCGTCGGACAGGAGCGTTTCCTCGAATTGCGCGTGCGCCCCGGCGCCAGCAGCGACGCTTACACGCCAATGTTGCCGCGACAACTGGTGCGCCCGGCGCCCGAAGCGCTGCGCGCAAATGCGGCAAGCGCGGCGCCCTGGCTGGGTTTGACCGGAGTGCCGGCCGGATTCGCCGATGGTATCGATGCCGACAGCGGCGGCAGCGTCACCAGCGTCAGCGCCGGGGCCGGACTCACGGGCGGCAGCATCACCGCCAGCGGCACGCTCAGCGTCGACACTACGCTGATCCAGAGCCGTATCAGCAACAACTGCCCGCTCGGCCAGTACCTGCGCCAGGTGAACGCCGACGGCACGGTCGTCTGCACCGCCGATGCCAATAGTGGCGGCACGGTCACCAGCATCGCCACCGGCGCAGGTCTCACTGGCGGCCCGATCAGCGCCAGCGGCAGCATCGCCATCGCCGCCGGTGGCGTCGGTCTGGCGCAGATCAACACCAACGAGGTGCAGGCGCGCGTCAGCAACGGGTGTGCGCTCGGCACCTATCTGCGTGGCATCAACGCCGACGGTACGGTGCTGTGCAGCGAGTTGCCCGGCGTGGCGCGGATCACCACGCTGGACAACCCCGCCAACGACGTCGGCAACGACGCGTCTCTCGCCATCGGCCTCGATGGCCTGCCGGTGATCAGCTACGCAGATGTCTCCGCAGGCGTGCTGAAAGTCGCCAAATGCGCCAACTCGGCGTGTACCGGTGCGGCCACGATCAGCGTTGTCGACGACCCGGTCAACGAGGTGGGCTACTTCTCCTCGCTCGCCATACCTGCCGATGGACTGCCGGTGATCAGCTATATCGATGGCAGCGTCGGCAAGCTCAAGGTGGCCAAGTGCAGCAACGCAGCGTGCAGCGGTGTTGCCACGATCAGTCTGGTGGACGCGGCCACCACGGTGGGCCAGGCCGCCATCGCCATCGGCCACGACGACCTGCCGGTGATCGCCTATTACGAGTCGACCGCCAGTACCCTGAAGGTGGCCAAATGCAGCAACGCCGCGTGCAGCGGCGCGGTCACGCTGACCACGGTCGATGCCAACCCGCCCGGCGATGCCATCGACATTGCGATCGGCGACGATGGCCGACCGGTGATCAGCTACCTCGACGATGCCGGCGGCGGCCTGCTCAAGGTAGCCAAGTGCGCCAACGCCGCGTGCACCGGAGCAGCCGTGGTGACCACCGTCGACAGCAACCCAGCGATTATCCTGACTACCTCCATCGCCATCGGCAGCGACGGTCGACCGCTGGTCAGCTACCACGATGGGGTGCCTGGATCGCTCAAGGTGGCCCATTGCGCCAACACCAGTTGCACCGGAGCGGCCACGATCACCACCGTCGACGGCCCGGCGACCCACTCCGGCAATTATTCCTCGATCGGCATCGGCAGCGACGGCCTGCCGGTGATCAGTTACAACGATCTCAACGTCGGCGCGATCAAGGTCGCCCGCTGCGCCAATGCCGGTTGCACCGGTGCGGCCACGATCACCACGCTCGATGAATCGCTTCCACTCGTTGCATCGCGATCCTCGCTCGCCATCGGCCGCGACGGCTTGCCGGTGATCGGCTACCGCGGCGACTTCATCGGGACGCTGGTCGTCGCCAAGTGCGGAACGCTGAGTTGCCGCTAGTCCATTCCCGAACAAAACCATTGGGCTACCAGGGATCTCTCATGAAACGCTATTCGCTGCTTGTCTCATGTCTGCTTGTCGCTGTCGCATCGCCAATGGCTGCGCAGACGCTCGGCACCGCCTTCACCTATCAGGGCCAACTCAAGGAATCGGGGCAGCCCGCCAATGGTCTCTATGACTTGCAGGCGTGCCTCTACGACAGTCCGGTCAATCCGACCGCGCTCGGCTGCGCGCCGGACGCGCCTGACGTGCCGGTCGAAGCCGGTCTGTTCACCATCACGCTCGACTTCGGCAGCAGTGCGTTCGTCGGACAGGAGCGTTTCCTCGAACTGCGCGTGCGCCCCGGCGCCAGCAGCGACGCTTACACGCCAATGTTGCCGCGACAACTGGTGCGCCCGGCGCCCGAAGCGCTGCGCGCAAATGCGGCAAGCGCGGCGCCCTGGCTGGGTTTGACCGGAGTGCCGGCCGGATTCGCCGATGGTATCGATGCCGACAGCGGCGGCAGCGTCACCAGCGTCAGCGCCGGGGCCGGACTCACGGGCGGCAGCATCACCGCCAGCGGCACGCTCAGCGTCGACACTACGCTGATCCAGAGCCGTATCAGCAACAACTGCCCGCTCGGCCAGTACCTGCGCCAGGTGAACGCCGACGGCACGGTCGTCTGCACCGCCGATGCCAATAGTGGCGGCACGGTCACCAGCATCGCCACCGGCGCAGGTCTCACTGGCGGCCCGATCAGCGCCAGCGGCAGCATCGCCATCGCCGCCGGTGGCGTCGGTCTGGCGCAGATCAACACCAACGAGGTGCAGGCGCGTGTCAGCAGCAGCTGTCCGCTGGCCACCTACTTGCGCGGCATCAATCCCGACGGCAGCGCGTTGTGCAGCGATCTGCCAGGAGTCACCACGATCACGACCGTGGACAACCCGGCGAACCAGGTCGGTCAGGGGACCGACATCGCCATCGGGCTCGACGGCCTGCCGGTGATCAGCTACTTCGACGAGGTCGCCGAATCGCTCAAGGTCGCCAAATGCGCCAACAGCGCCTGCACTGCAGCGACTGTCACCGCCGTCTCCGCTTCGATCTTCCCGTTTGCCGTGCGCACCTCGATCGCCGTCGGTCAGGATGGTTTGCCCATGATCAGCTACGTCGATGGTGCCGGCGGACTCAACGTAGCGCGCTGCGTGACGCCTGCCTGCACCGGCGCGGCGACCATCCTCGGCATCGACGCCACGGCTACTGCCGGCAGTTCCTCATCGATCGCCATCGGGACTGACGGGCTGCCGGTGATCAGCTACCTCGACGAGGCGGGAGGCGGCTTTCTGAAGGTGGCCAACTGCACCGATGCGGCCTGCAGCGGCGCGGCCACGATCAGCACAGTCGACGACCCGGCCAATGCCGTCGGTTTCGATACTGCAATCGCCATCGGTGCCGATGGCTTCCCGGTGATCAGTTATCTCGATGGCACCGCGGCGACGCTGAAGGTGGCCAAGTGCGCCAACAGCGCCTGCACCGGTGTCGCCACCGTGACCACCGTCGATGATCCGGCCAATGCCGTCGGTGCCTTCAGTTCGATCGCCATCAGCAGCGATGGGCGGCCGGTCATCAGCTACTACGACTTCACCGCCAAAGCGCTGAAGGTCGCCAGTTGTGGCAACCCGCAGTGCACCGGAGCCGCCACCATCACCACCGTCGACGATCCACCCACCGGTGTCGGTGAGTACTCGTCGATCGCCATCGGCAGCGATGGACTGCCGGTGATCAGCTATTACGCCGAAGTCTCCGAGTCGCTGCGCGTGGCCAAGTGCGCCAACGCGCAATGCACCGGAACGGCAACCATCAGCGTGATCGATGACCCCAGCGCCGTCGTCGGCCTCTGGACCGCAATCGCCATCGGCAGCGACGGGCTGCCGATCATCAGCTACACCGACATCAGTTCCGGAACCCTCAAGGTCGCCAAGTGCGGCAACAGGACCTGCCAATGATCACCTTCATGTTGCGCCCGATATTCCTCGCCGGCCTGCTCGGTGGCATTTGCGCGTTCGCGAGCGCGCCGGCGGTAGGCACTGCCAACGGCACCACCACGATACAAGGCACCAGCTTCACCGTTGATCGTTACGCCATCAACAACGGCGGCGGCAGCGCCAGTGGCGGTGCTTTCAGCGTCAGCGGCAGCATTGGCCAACACGATGCCGATCCACTGCAGCCCTCCACCGGCGGCGTCTTCGCTGTCACCGGCGGTTTCTTCTGGGCGGGCACCGCAGCGCCATTGTCGCCGACGATTTTCGGCAACGGGTTCGAGGGACAGTAAGTCAGCGATTTACGGACGAACCGCGCGAGAACGGCGGCTTGATTACAGTCTCAATGAGCGCTTTCAGCACCAACGCGTGCATTAAGGCATGACCATGTTGACGTCCACTCAGAACTGATCCACTTGCGGGGATAATTTCCATCCACAACCGAATAGCTACGCTGAGCAAACCGAAGTTGATTGGGTGCCGTGGCCAATAACTCAGGGCGCGCGTAGCTCGGATGCACGCGCTGGTCGCGACGTTCGCGCGCCGACTTCGCCACCAGCCTGGACTTCGGCCATCTTCACGACCTTGCGCTTGTACGCCATCGCAAAACGCCGGCGTGATCCTGCGGCGGATACTTCATTCGAGGAAGACTATGCAGGCCTTGCGGTGGCCGATTGAGAAATTGAATTTTGATCGGTTATGAGAAAAGACTACCTCAAGAATCCAAATCGCCTGATTGCTGGAAAATGGCACTCAGGGGCGAATTGGGTATTGCATGGTGCAGCGCACTACGGACACTATCGGGCCCGCGCCGATCGACTTGGGGGTTGATCGGCGTTTCGCCGTCTACGCCGCGCGTTGGGGACCGAGGCAAATTTAGGCCACGCGCACTTCCACTACAAAAAAACATACGAGAGAACCCGCATGCGCTCTATGCCGTTTGGAAAGCTCGCTTTTGCCTTGTTATTGATCTGCAGTCCGCTCACGGCGCAATCGCGTCTTGAGTCAGCCGACCTCGATCGAGACCTCACGACCCGCATCGATGCGGAGCAATCTGCACTTGCGAAACAACGCTTGGACTATCCCGCAGTGTTTGCTGCGGCCTATACGCGCTACTCGAATATCCCGGTGGGCATGTTGGAAGCCGTCGCTCATGTGCAGACGCGTTGGGTGCACCTACAGCCAGCCGCTCTGAACGATCATGCGCCGGAATCGGCGACGGCGGTTGGATTGATGGGTCTGTATCGCGGCGAAGGATTCAGCGATCAAGTTGGTGAAGCGTCCTCCTTGCTCGGTGTTTCGCGCAGGCAAATTGAAGCTGATCCGTACTGGAACGTCATGGCGGCAGCGGCTTTACTGTCTGCGCGCATGGAGCAATTCGGCCCCGCGCTGAGTGAGGCACAACTGCTGCAGAAGTACGCCGGATTTGGTAAGCCGGGTCGCGGCGACAGCATCGATGATTTTGCCCGTGAAAGTTTTGCCTTCGACGTCCTGTTGACGCTGGATCGCGGTGTGGACGACAACGGCGTGCAGGTCAAGTCACGAGCGATTGCTTGGGAAGACCAATTCGATGTCGACGCACTCGTTCGTCAACGTGCACCGTTTGTGCGCCTCGATCTGAAGCGCGGCACTGTGGAGGCAGACGGCTACGGCATTGATGTGCTCGACGAAACGCTGCACGCACCGGCCTCGGCGAAGTTCGATCAGAGCAAGAGCACGGATTACGCTCCAGCACTGTGGGTGACCTCTCCCTATTACCATTCGCGTGGAGTCGCGACGACTGCTGTCGCTATTCACACCATGCAGGGCTCATACGCCGGCAGCATTTCCTGGTTCAAGAGTAATCCCTACTCGGTCAGTGCGCATTATTTGATTCGCAGTTCCGATGGCCAGATCACCCAGATGGTGCGCGAGAGTTCGGCCGCGCACCATGTCGGTAACGAGAACAACTACACGCTGGGCATCGAGCATGAGGGGTTATGTCAACAATGCGTCGTGGTACACCACGGCCATGTACAACGCCTCGGCAGCACTGACGCGTCACTTTTGCAGTAAGCATGGCATTTCCTGTGCTTCAGCCTACAAAGGTGCCGCGAGCAGTGGCGTGGTGGTGCTGTCCAGCGCGGTCAAGATCAAAGGACATCAGCACTTCCCGAATAACTCGCATACCGATCCGGGGATCAACTGGAACTGGTCGCGCTACTACGGCCTGCTCAATCCCGGCTCGGGCGGTGGCGGTGGCAGCACGCGAATTCTGGATACGTTTGAATCCAACGAAGGACACTTCACCAGCACGCCGAGCTATTCGGGCAGCACCACCGGCATCAGCGCCAATTCAACGGCCGAACGCGATTGCGCGATGTCGAAAGTGGGTAACTGCTCGGAACATCTCACCTTGATCGACAATGCTGCAAACACCTCGGCTTGGTCGGTGCGCTTCCTCTCGGGCGGCGGTACGCCGTCGAGCAATACCAGCGTCTCGCGCAATGGCCGCGTCGGCTTCTGGGTGTTTGTCGCCGGTAGCGGATTCAGCGTCGGCGTCGGTATCGATGACAGCACCGATGGCACCGAGCGCTCCACGCAGAAAGCCATCGCGGCCAATACCTGGACCTATGTCGAATGGGATCTGAGCAATGCGGCGCATTGGAATAGCTGGGTCGGCGGCAATGGCACGATCAACGCGGCCAATGTCACCGTCGATGCCATCTGGCTGGAACGTGCGCACACCACCTATAGCGTGAATGTGCATATCGATGAGGTGCAGTGGCGTCCTAACTGATTGGTCTCTTGAGTCATCGACAGGACGACGGCCGAAGGGTCGTCGTCCTGTTTGCTTATCAGCACTGGCGCTTTTCGGCGAAACGCGGCGAACTGCGCAAACCATCCGTGTCGCGACAGATTCAAACCACACCTTCCCAATTGCCGAGAATCTTCTGCACCAGCGCTTTGTCGGATGCGCGCCGCACAAGGCGTGATTTGTTACTCCTGCACGTGCAGCGTATCCATCCGTTGCAGGCCCTGATCTTCAAGCTCAAGCCGATCCGGATCATCCATGGCGAAGTTCACCGGCACGAGGACGGTGGAGGCCATCGGAACTCCGGCCTCGGTGGCCGGCGTAAACGTCCATTTCGCGACTGCATCCATCGCTGCTTGCATGGGATGGCTGGACTGCCACTGGCAGCCGACCGGCAGTCCGATATCGGCCAGCTGCGAATTCAGAATTGCTTCGGCGTAATGCCGCACTTGAGGCGTTGCGCCCAACTCATTGCGCGACGGCGGTGGCACCAGCGCAGCCAGCTTGGCGACGAAGCCCGCATACAAAATCGAGCGGTTCACGCAATTTCCGCAATAAATGAGGCGCGTACTGCAACGACCCGTCAGGCAGTTTGGATCATTGCGCGACTGCCGCACGATCCACCCAACGGCGCAGCACGGCCTGATCTTCATCTGCGTAGGTAGCGAGCTGGGATTCGTCCATCCAACCCAGGCGCTGCTCACGCAGGGCTGCAATTGATTCGTCGCCATCAAGCGTGTCGAGCCCGTCCAGCCATAGTGCCGTACAGCGGCTGCGCAACAGCGCCTCGGGTTGGGTTTTGCATCGACGCGGACGCACAGCGCGGCGGCGGAATCAGCCATCGACTGTGGCGATTGGGTGGCCAGCAAACGGCGCAGACGCAGCACGTCGATTTCCAGTCCGAGGCAATCGGCGTGTTCGCTGCCCTGCAGCTTGATGCAGAGGGCAAGCGCAGCATCGAGCGTCTGTTGAGCGGCCACCAGCTCGCCTGCCCGCTGCTGCGCATACCCCTGTGATGCCAGCCACGAATTGATCAGCGCCGGATTCGCCTCGGCGCTACGTCGCGCCGTTTCGACCAGCGTTGCATAGGCCGGCAAGGCGTCCGCATGTCGGCCCTGCCGTGACCACAAGTCATACAGCGCCTGTCGCGCCATCAGTGCGGCGACGCTGTCTACACCACCGGCACGCTCGGCATCACTGACCGCCTGGGTCAGCGGTGCCTCAATCCATCCAGTACACCTGCACCGAGTGCGGCCAGATGCTGCATCGAGCGTTGACTGGCGAGTCGAGGATGGTAGTCACCGCCGAATTGCCGAAACTGCTCGACGGCCTGGGTGAACTCGGGCAACGCCGCGCGGTATTCGCCTCGCCAGAAATGACAGCTGCCGAGGTTGTAGTGGCTGCCGGCGCGCGCTGATGGGTCTGCCAGCTCGCGCCAGGCGTCGCGCTTCGTACGCATCTGCCGCAGCAAGGCGTCATCACATAGTCCGGCGGCGTACAGTTGGGTGCGTTGTTCAAGCGACTGCAGGCCGCGGAACGGTGAGTCGTCGCGCTCCTGCTGCAGACCAATTCGAATCGGCACGGCGAAAGCCTGCAGCGCTTCGGCATAGCGCCCCTGATTGACCAGCGCGGTGCCCCAACTTTCTTCGGCCTGCAGGCGCAGCGCGGCGTCTTCCGGCAGACGCTGGCGGATGTCGGCCACCACATTTTCCAATGCCCGGTAGGCCGAACTCGATTCGCCACGGTCCTGCACCACGCGCGCGGACTCGAAGCGCGCCGCCAGCACCGCGTCGGCATCACCTGATTTATCGAACTCCGCCTGCGCCTGATCAACCAGCGCAGCGGCCTGATCCAGACGTGAGAAGCGGCGATTGATCTGCGCCAGCAACAACCGCATCTGCGCGTTGTAAGCGCTGTCATGCCCTTCGAGCAGTTCCGCCGCCGGATCCAGCCATTGCTCACCGAGCAGATCGCGCACGGCATCTATCGGTGCCAGCGCCAGCAGCTGTTCGGCCAATGCTTCGCCGCTGGTCGCCTGACCTAGTTCGACATCGTGTCGATCTTGCTTCTCGGCCAGCAGCGCCACCAGCCGCGCGCTGAAGCGCCGCAGATCGAAGCGGGTCAACAGGTCACGCTGGAATGCGACAGATTTTTCGAGTTCAGCCTGGCGCGCCGTGGCCAGATCGCGCTGCCGTTCGGCAACGCCAAGAGCCTGTTGCGTCATCAGCAGGCCGGCGCCGAGCGAGACCAGCACCGCCGCGCCAAGCGCGAACGCCAGCCGATGACGCCGCAGCACGCAGCGCGCCCGATACCATCCGGAATTCGCCATCGCCAGCACTGCACGCCGCTCTCGCCAGCGCAGCAGATCATCCGCCAGTTCGGCCGCCGAACCATAGCGCTGTTCCGGGTCTCGCTGTGTGGCGCGCGCAACGATGCAGCCAAACTCAAACCGGCGCTGTCGACTGATTCGCTGCATTTCGACGGGTCGTGCCGGCCACACGGGTGCCGCCATATCGCGAACCTGCGCACGAACCTGATCCGCCGACTGCCCCTTGAACGTCGTGCTATCGCGGAAGCGCAGGGACGCAACCAGTTCGTACAGCATCACGCCCAACGCGAAGACGTCGCTGCGCGTATCCAGCACCGCACCGGCGGTCGCCTGTTCGGGACTCATGTAGGCCGGCGTACCGACTCGCTCGGAGCCATCGGCGCGCTCCAAGCTGCGGGCTACGCCAAAATCGATCAGCCGCGGCTGCCAGTGCTGATCCAGCTCGGACACCAGCACGTTGGCGGGTTTCAGGTCACAGTGCAGCAGGCCGCGACGGTGCGCGTGCTCGACCGCGCGACAGATGCCGTCAAATAGCTCAAGCCGCGTCAGCAGCGATGGACTCTGCGCGGCAACAAAGGCATCGAGGGTGGCGCCGTCGACATACTCCATGGCAAAAAACGGGGTGCCGTCGGCGGTGGTACCGGCATCGAACAACTGCGCAATGCCCGGATGCGACATGCGTGCCAGCGCCTGTCGCTCCAGTTCAAACAGCCCGCGCGCGGCGGGCTCCAGGCGCGTACCACTGGCCAGTTTGATCGCCACCCGGCGCTCAACCGGCGCGCTCTGCTCGGCCAGATAGACCTGCCCCATACCGCCCTGACCAAGCAGTCGCACTAACCGGTAGCGACCAAAACACTGACCGCTGCAGTCGCGCGGCTGGCCAGCGATACCGGGCGTGAGCAGCGCTTCACTGAGATCCAGCAGATCGGTGGCGTCGCCGCGTTGTTCGATCATGTGGAGCTCGGGTGATTGCAATCGACACGGTCGACACCGAGGCCATATTCCTTGAGCTTCTTGTAGTAGGTGGTCTTGCCGACGCCAAGCAGGCCGCGCGCTGCTTCGGCATCACCGTCTGCGGCATTGATGGCGCGTAACAGCGCCCGCTGTTCGGCGCTGGCTACCGCATCGGCCAGCCGGATAACGCCCTGCTCGGTATCGATACGGGCCGACTCGTCATCCGAGTCATCGCCCAACGCACCGCGCAATCGCACCGGCAGGTGCCGGCGGTCCAGCGTTTCGCCATCGGCAAGCAGCGCGGTGGCGCTCTCAACCGCCTGCCGCAGCTCGCGCACGTTGCCGGGCCACTCCGCGCGCTGCAGATCACGCAGCGCGGCTTCGGTGATGCCTTTGCTGCGGATGCCGGCTTGATCCAGCGCGCGATGAAAAAAATGGATCGCCAGCGGCGCAATGTCGACCCGGCGTTCGCGCAGCGGCGGAATGCTGCACTCGAATCCGGCGATGCGGTGAAACAGATCCAGCCGAAACTCCCGATCCGCCACGGCCTGCTGCAGATCGCGGTGGGTGGCACTGAGCAGGCGTACATCGACTTCGATCAACTCGCGACCACCCACCCGATGAATGCGGCCGTCTTCCAGCGCGCGCAGCAATCGCACCTGGGTCTCCATCGGCATGTCACCGAGTTCATCGAGAAACAACGTGCCACCATGCGCACGCTCGAACACGCCGGGCCGCGCCGCCACACCGGTCGCCGCGCCTTTTTCGACACCGAACAATTCAGCCTCGAGCAGGTCGCGCGGCAGCGCCGCGCAGTTGATCGCGACAAACGGGCCTGCGTGCCGTGGCGATACCTCGTGCACCCAGCGCGCCAGTACTTCCTTGCCAACCCCGGTTTCACCGAGCAAGAGGATTGCCACCCGGCTGCGCGCCACTCGCGCCAGCGCATCGAGTTGCAGACGCAGACTGCTGTCGGCGGTCGGCACGCCCGGTAGCGCGTGCGGCGGCGTCGCGTCAACCACATTCAGCGCGGCTGGATCGGGTAGCCAGTCGATCAGCTCATTCAGTAATGCGCCGAGTTTGGGTTCCGTGTTCAACAGCGCAGCCGGCCCGCTGATCCGGTAGCGCCCGTTGTCCGCAAAAACATGTGCGGCGTTTGCCAGATCGCCCACTGCATGAATGACTTGCCGCGCGCCATCGGCATCCATGCGCTCGATCACCAGCGCATCCGCTTCAAGCATGTTGCACCAGGCCGACAGGATTGGTCCCATGGCCCGTCGAAGTGACGCCGAATCACCGCAGAACGGGTTCCACAGCGCCTCGCGCAGGCGGCTGCGCAGGGTCAGCATCTGGGTGCCGTCGAGTGCCGGAGCGGGGACCGCATCGCGGATGGCTGCGCTAGTCGCTGCGGTTGAATCGATTCGGTAGCCCAATGCATCCAGGCCGAATTCGCTTTCAGTCAAGCGAAGGCGCAGCGGTCCCACATCGATCAGCGCATCGTGGGTGATGGCGATGCGCTGGATACGCTCGCCGTCTACGCGGGTTCCGTTGGTCGATCCCAGATCCTCGATCACCACGCCGCCGTTGGGCAGCACATCCAACAGCGCGTGCTCGCGCGACAAGCCGTTGATGGCGACGTGTATTTCACATTCGGGACTGCGCCCGATGCGGTAGCGTCCGATATCCAATTGCCGCAAAGACAGCTCCACCGCTGCCGGCTCCAGCACATCGAGATGGACACGTAGCCGTTGCATGAGCGATTCCCGATTTGCCCGCAGCCGCAAGCATAGCCTGCGCGTTCGCGGTTGCGAACTCGCGTCGGTCTGGACCGTGATCGCCGGCGACAACTTCGGCCTTTCCGCCACCCCCCTGGGGGTCGGTCGCCTGCTGGTGGATGGCGCACGCGATCTAAATTTTGGTTCAGCAGGCGTCATCGCACTGCAGTTGGGGCGTGGTAGCAGCCGGTCGGCACGTTCGACACCGATGCCCGCTCCAGCGATGGGTCGTCCACTGCAAGAATCAGCAGATAGACCCCTTCGATCGGTGGTCCCTTTGATCTGCCAACGCATTGCAATAGTTCGCGCTCGCGAACTCGGCTGGCCTCAGCCGCGGCCCTGCGTTCGCAATCCAGAACCAGCATCAGGTCTACCATATATGAATCAATGAGTTATAGCTGGCACTGCTCTTGCAGTATCCGGGCAACTGTCCTTTGGAGCAGACCGATGCCTTCGAACTTCCGCTTGTCGCAAACTCTCTGGTGCGCTCTTGCACTACTTGCCGGCTTGTCCCTTTCCACGGCTTGCCTGGCCGTGCCCATCCAAGTCGATTCGGCTGCCGATAACCTGTTGGACGGCGATGGACAATGCACCCTCCGCGAGGCCATCGATAATGCGAATTGGGACGCTGATTTCACTTCAGGGGACTGTGAACCCGGACTGCCGGGCATGGACACGATCCAGATCCAGACCGGTCTTCCACCTATTGTCCTCAACGGTACCGAGCTGCAGTTGCGCAAGACCATGCAGATCATTGGCCCGGCGTCCAGACAGGAGATTGATGGCAATAACCTGAGCCGCGTGCTGCATCTGCGGATGGATCAAGATCCGGCCGGCACGCACGACTACCATCTTGAAAATCTCCGAATCATCAACGGAGAAAGCACCGCGCCAAGTTTTGGTTCCCCCGCCGACTGCGCAGGCCGCAGCGGCGGCCTATGTATGGCCAGTGCATCAGTCAACGTAACGCACCGTGCGCGCCTTCGTAACGTCGAGTTCCACAACAACAAAAGCTTCGGCGATTTCAGTGTTGGTGGAGCCGCGTACTTTGGCGCCGGTGTCACCGACGTCGACATCGACGGTGCAGTGTTCAATGGCAATGAAGCCGGCGGCGTCAGCAACCTTGGCGGCGGAATCTACTTCGACGGCGTTGATCGCGTTGATCTGACCGATGTTCGGTTCACGGGAAATGATGCCTCCGGTCATGCGGGCGCACTTTTCGTGACCGGGGCGCAATCCCTCTCGATCGCGTCGTCGAACTTCTCGAACAATCGCGGTCGCGGCAACCAGCCGAGCGCGATCGCGATTGACGCTACCAACCAGGTGTTCCTGTCGAACGCCCTCATCCAAGCCAATCTGAACGTCGACGCCTCATTCAACCTCACGCATACGGGCTTTGCGATCAGAATCGTCGGCAACGCCAACGATACGGCGGTCGTCTCCAACAGCTGGATCGATTCGAATCTCGGTTGTGGCCTCGGACTTACCGGTGTGCAGGCGTTCATCAGCCAGAGCACGTTTTCGCGAAATGGCTGCGTTGATCCAGGCTCTGCGTTGGGTGTGACCGGTGCCGCCGTGGAAGTCGTAGCGAGCAGCATCCTCGACAACATTGGCGCATTCCCTGCGGTCAGACTCGATGGCGGCTCGCTCCTACTGGAATCGAGCACCGTGGCCGCCAACCAGGCGACGACGATGGGCGAGGCCGGCGGTGTGCGCCTCGATGCCGGCACGCTGACGCTGCGCAACACCATCCTCGCTGGCAATGCCGGCAGCGAGGGTTCGTTCGAACGCGTTGGCGGCACCATCAACGCGGCCAGCAGCCAGTTTGGCGACGCGCCTGCCGAGATCAACGGCAGCTCGAACAACAACCTGTTCAATGGTTCGACCAACCTCGGTGCGTTCAACGACTATGGCTGTGCGACCGAAGCGGGCGATCGCTTCGTGGGACCGCAGGTGTGCGTGCAGATGAGGCCGCTTTCAGCGAGCAGCGCCGCGATCAACCAAGGCCAGGCCTTTGGGGCGCTGTACGACCAGCGCGGCCCCGGTTTCGCCCGGGTAGCAGGCGCGAGCGCTGACATCGGCGCATATGAGTTTCAGCCGCCACTGATCACGATTGAACCGGTTGACGCTGTCAAAGCGGAAGGCCAGAGCGGCACGACCCTCTTCCAGTTCCGCGTGCGCCGCAATGGTGACCGGCGCGACGAGAGCTGGGCAGCGTGGCATATCGCCGGCAACGGCCCCCAGCCGGCTGACGCCAGCGACTTCATGGCGACCACTTGGATCGGCGGCAATGCCTACTTTCCAGCCAACACCACCGAGGCGCTGGTAAACCTTGACGTCATCGGCGACACCATCCCGGAGCAAAACGAGGGCTTCCGCGTGACCTTGGGCGCACTCACCAATGGCGAACTAGGCACCACGACAGTAGCGACGGGCACGATCGTCAATGACGATGCCGTGTTTGCTACGGCTACGCTCTCGATCAGCCCGCTGAGCATCGATGTGCCCGAGGGCCAATGGCTCTACTCGAGTCACCGTTTCCGCGTGGTGCGCTCGCAGGTGACGAGTGGCTTCTGTTCTGTTGACGTTCGGCTTGCGGGCAGCGGCAGCTTCCCGGCGGACAACAACGACTTTTTCAATGTCGCTACCGGCGTAATCAATACTTACCAGATGGCTCCGGGCGATACCCACTTCGACCTCGACATTCGTGTGGCCGGGGACGGCGCGCTCGAGTTTGACGAGGGCTTCACCATCAGCCTTGAGAACCCCAGCGCAGGCTGCTTTATCGCCACCGGATCAGCAGCGGTCGCGTCGACCATCGTCAACGACGACAGTGCCATATGGATCGAGGTCATCACCGCGTCGGCACCCGAGGGCAATAGCGGCGCGACGCCCTTCAGCTTTAAGGTGAGCCGAGGGCTCAGCGACGTCAACCCGGCCTCGGTCCGCTATACCGTCAGCGGTAGCGGCCCGAATCCTGCGGCCGCAACCGACTTCGTAGGCGCTGGTTTTCCATCCGGCACTGTCAACTTTGCCGCCGGGCAGACTGAGTTCCTGCTGGTGGTCAACGTTGCCGGCGATACCCAAGATGAACCCGACGAAACATTTCGAGTGACGCTGTCAGACCCGTCGGGTGGCGGCATTACACCGACCACATTCGTCGAAGCGACGATCACCAACGACGACGGATCGTCGGATCTGATCTTCAAGAACGGCTTCGAGTAGGCACAACGCCTCAGGCGGCCCGACCGGGCCGCCTGCCAAACGACTTTCACTGGAATCCGACATGCGCGCCCTGTCCCTGATCCCGATACTGTATTTGCTGCTTGCACTGTGGCTGCCAGCTCCCGGAAGCGCCGAGACAACGCAGCACCGCGCCGCCACCGATAGAAAGACCAGCAAGGCGAACGTGCCTGCACCCGCAACCATCGCTCGTGCTCGCGCCGTCGGACTGCCGGCGATCGACAAATCGGCACGCATCAGCGGACCATTCGATGGCCCGGAAGGAACCCTCTACTACCTCGGCCCGGACAGCCACATCAGCTACTTCCACCCGGAAGGCGCCACCGCCTATTTCGGCGAGCTGGCAGCGAGCGGTGACGTCCACTTCCGCTACGGACTCAATATCTCCGGCCAGTTTGTCTTTACCGCAGAAGGTCAGGCGCAGCGGGTCCCAGTGTTGCCCGATGATGTGTACCGATGGCCGCATGCCGAGGCCATCGCCCAGGTTCTGATCCAGCGTATCCAATCCATCCAGCAGGGTCGCGCGAACCTGCAAGCAGTGGACTGGGCTGCGGCCAGCGCCGCCAGCCGCGCAATGCACGACACCAACATGGCGATCATCGACGGCATGAGCGCCGAGGCCTGCACCGAGCACTACGACGGCGTCTACTACCTGGGCTGCTGGTAACGCGATCGCTCAGGGCATCCGCACCCAGCGGATCAGGGCGGCGAAATTGGGCGTTTTGCCGTACATCAGCAGACCGACCCGAAACACCTTTCCGGCGAACCACACGACGGCGACTACCGATACGATACCGATCACGACCGTCGCAACGAGGCGAACTGTCGAAGTTCCCAACGTCACGCGCCGGATAGATTTCCGACGCGTGAAGTGATCGAAGTAACCGAATTTGTTACTCCTGCACGTGCAGCGTATCCATCCGTTGCAGGCCCTGATCTTCAAGCTCAAGCCGATCCGGATCATCCATGGCGAAGTTCACCGGCACGAGGACGGTGGAGACCATTGGAACTCCGGCCTCGGTGGCCGGCGTAAACGTCCATTTCGCGACTGCATCCGTCGCTGCTTGATCGAATACGCCAGCAGGTTCGCTGGAAACGATATCGATGGTCTGTGGTTTGCCATCAACGCCCACGCCGATTTTCAGCAGGACCCGACCGGTGGTTTTTTCCGCAGCGGCCTGCTTTGGGTAGGCCGGCGGACTCAGCTGGGCATAGCCGACTTCGGTGGTCGTTGCGCTCGTGTCTGCTGCCGGTGCATTGCCGGCGGCCCAAGCCGTGGTTGCCGCAACACACAGCAGTGCGAGTACGAGTGGCGTTGCCAAAAATCGCTGCATGCGGCTGGATGAAATTTTCTTGATCATTTGTATTCTTTCCTTCATGGGATGGCTGGACTGCCACTGGCAGCCGACCGGCAGTCCGATATCGGCCAGCTGCGAATTCAGAATTGCTTCGGCGTAATGCCGGCGCGAAAGAGGACGTTGGCGCAGCACGACCGCGTCACAGGCCAACTCCTGGTCGTGGCGCAGGCGGTCTGCAGCCCAGTGCACCAAGGGGTTGAACCAGAACACACAGCGCAGCGTCGCAACGAGCGCATTGATCTGCGCGTCGCCACGTTTCAGATGGGTTTGTTCGTGCAAGACAATCAATGCCTGTTGCTCTGGCGTATAGCTCGATTCAAAGTTGTTGGGTAAGACGATGCGGGGCCACAACGCGCCGACCAAGGCGGGCGCCCCGGCGCTGGAGCTCGCCTGATAGATCCGGCCTGATATCTGCCGCAGTTGACCCAGATGGCGCACGAATCGACGTTGCATCACGATCTGATGGATTGCGCTGAGAATGAACCCCGCCAACCAGACGCCGATGCCGATGCCGATCAAGCCAGCGTGTCCGCCATTTTTTACCGGTGCCGAGTCAGCAACAACCGCTTGGATCGTGGCCAACACACTGGCGAGTTGCACAACGCTTTCAGGTTGCGCGGATACCGGCAGAAGACCGGCCAGCAAAGAGACGGGGATGACTGCCCACAGCTGATAGGTCGCAACGGCGCCCAATCGATGCGCCAGCAGCGCGCGCACGCTCAGCACGAACAGAATCGCGAGCGCCGAACACAGACTGAGTTGAACCAGCAATGCCCACCATTCACTGACCATGTTCGATATCCTGGATCAACTGTTTGAGTTCAGCGATATCGTCCGCGCCAAGTGTTCGTTTGGCGCTGAAATGCGACACCAAAGGCGCCAACCGTCCTTCGAACAGCCGATCCACCAGACTGCTGCTTTGCTGCTGCAGATAGTCGTCGCGTTGAAGCAAAGGCCGATAGAGAAATCGGCGCCCGTCTTTTTCCGCCGCAATGGACTGCTTGTTCAACAATCGATTGAGCAGCGTTTTTACCGTCGCTTCCTGCCAAGCCTGTCGCTCGCTGAGCGCGGCAACGACTTCTTCGGCGGCCAGCGGACTGGTCTGCCAGAGCACGTCCATCACAAGGGACTCGGCTTCGCTGATCTGGATCATGAGTGTTTACATCCGTAATCTGATTCGGAGTTTACACTCGTAATCGCAGTTGTCAACGCCCGCGTTGGCGAGCGTCATGGCGCTCGCTGTGCCCGTCGAAACCGATTTTCGGGAGGCAGAGCATCATGGCCGTCGCGCGGCGCAGAGCTGCGTGGCGCACTCGGTTCAGGGCATCGTGCAAAAAATATCGAGCGAAGTCGCGATCAGCGCCTTCACCGGTCCATCGGCAAGCCGGCAGTAGACGGTTTATGCATCGCGGCGCGTTTGCACCAAGTCATGTTTACGCAACACCGAAGGCGTCGTGCCGTTTCTCTAAGGGCGCTTGAGTTCGTACCGCGCCCTGCCCTGCGGCGAGAGCGACAGGCGCTTCTCGCTGATCGCCGGGCGCGCGATGTAACGCGCCGGCATCGCCTTCAAGCGGGGCCGTCTTCGCGGCCTGCACGGTCGGACAGAAATGCCGACTCGTCTTCGCCTTCGAGCCAGCCCTGGCGCGTTAGATGGCGGCACACCCGGTATTTGCTTTCCCGGTGACTCTTCGAGACATTCCGGCGTCCCGGGGCATTACCGCCGCGCGCTGGAGTGCGTGGCGAACGAGAGGCTGAAAAATGGACTCGACGAGCAAAGCGATACTGGTTGTTTCAGCGATATCGTTCGGCGGGCTGATGATAAATGACGCGATCAACGGTATAGCCAAGCGGGATCGCGAAACCACTGAGCACGCTGCACTGGTGGCGAGAGTTACCGATGCCAAGGCGGCGCGACAAAAGGCCTATCAGGCCGCTCGCCCAGACATCGAGCGTCAGGTGCGCAATGCGACCACGGCCGGGGACAGCGCAGCCATCGTTGAAGCCTTGCAGCCATGGGAGATCATGCTTGGCCCGGAGGATGTGGCGAAGTTGCGCGCTGCGAAGCCTGCCGCAGACGCTGAAAATGCTCGCGCCAAGGCAGAGCAAGAAAAGGCCTTGGAATATCGGCAGATGCTGGAGGATGAGAGCGAAGAATTTGCCCGAATTGCCAAAGCGGAACGCGAGTCCAAGCTCGGACCGAAGCCGGTGCAATCTGCCTGGGATGGGAGCTATTCAGAAATAGACCGCTACCTCAAGCGCATGGCACACGACCCGGACAGCATCGAATTCGTAGGCTGTTCGGCGCCACTGGTTACCGATGGCGGATGGAACATCCGTTGCGAGTACCGCGGCAAGAATGCTTTCGGCGCACTGGTCCGAAACGACCAGTGGTTCCTGGTCAGGCAAAGCAAAGTGGTATCGGTGAAGTAACGCGCCTCAATGCCCGCCAGCGGCTTCCAGCATGTGCGAGAAGTTGACGGCGCGGAGCGCGGGGTGCGGGGTGCGGGGGCGGTCTGTTCATGCGCCCTAGGGCGCGCGGTCAATCTCGTCGTGGGGTGCAACGCGGCGCAGGCTAGCCACTGATCCGACAATCTCGAAAGAAACCTTGTAGTTCCCGGTGATGTGGATCGTGTAGATGTCTGGGTTGCTGTGGCCTTTCAACTTCTCGAACCCGAGCCCCGGCGGCCTTGGATTGGCTTTCAAGTCTTCGAGCTTTTGAATGATGCGCTCTTGCAGTTCTGCGGTGAGCTTCTTGAGGTCGCGCGCGTAGCGCGATGTCGCGCACCATTCCGTGATCGTGACTCCGCCAGACCCGGCGTGTGTCATCCGTGCAAGATGCTGGCGTGCAGTTCGCGAACGCTGGAGAACGTCTTGTCGCTGCGCGGCTCGGCCTTGAGGTCGTGCGAAATCACGGCCGCGAGCATGTCTTTCGACGTTTCGATCAGCGTTGCCAACGCGACCAGCGCATCGTCATAGGACGAGTGCAACATGTCGCAATGGCCCGAAGACAAACGCTTGTCACCATCGATCTTGCCCTTGCTGGCAGTCCACAGCGACAGCATGGATTCGGCGCGGTCAATGACTTCGCGCAAGCCAGCTTCCAGATCGCCGGCTTCATCCATGAACTCGCCGGGGCTTGGCGTCTGTTCGACTATGCGGGCGATGATGCTGCGCCCGAGCACAGCATGGCCGCGATAAAACTTCGCTTCCGCCAGCAGGGCGTCCACGGTTTCATCAACGACGCGCGCCACGCGCAAATCGGCCAAGCCATCGAACGACTCGGTGAACGAATGGATCGTCTGACCAATGGTCGGACCGATGCAGGTGGCCACCATACTGCTTGCTCAAGTATCCCCACTCGGACCGCCTTGGCGGCCAATGGTTCCGGCGAGGGTATCGCACTTTTGTCAGAATTGCGGCGAGTCAAGGCACGTTGCTCAGCGCGGAACTGGCGCGGGCGGGCACCAAGCTGACGCAATCGCATTTCGCAACCCTGTCACCAATTCGTACACGCCATCGAGCCACAGCATGTGGAAACTTCTCGATGCCGATGACCCGAGGCATCTTCTAGGAATCAGCGTTGCAGATGATGGTGGGTGCGGTGAAGACCTTGCCATTGTTTGTCTGCACGGACTCGATGCGGCCACCGTGAGTGCCGCCATATCTGTCGCTGTACCAAGCAGTCACCGGCACCGACGAAGAAAAGAACATCTACAAGCAGTTCACGCCGGATTTCTTCGATCTCGTCGTCATCGACGAATGCCATCGTGGCAGCGCGGCCGAAGATTCGGCTTGGCGCGACATTCTTGAGTATTTCTCAAATGCGACGCACGTTGGCCTGACCGCGACGCCCAAGGAAACCAAGGACGTTTCCAGCACCTTCTATTTCGGCGAGCCGGTCTATACCTACAGCCTCAAGCACGGCATCGAAGACGGCTTCCTCGCGCCGTACAAGGTCGTGCGCATCGACTTCGACAAGGACAGAGCATGAGGTCTCGGATGGCGATTTCCTGGTTTCTCGCGCGAACACTGCGGAGCTCGTTGCACGGAGTGTTGTGGTCGAAGAAACGCCACGGCGACTGATGTTGAGTGACAAGATCGTGAGGCTGAAGCTGACTGTCAGCGACCGCCCCAATGGCGCCATTTGAGGATCGGCGTAATGGCGCCACTTCATGATCGCCGTAATGGCGCCAGGTCAGGATCGGCGTAATGGCGCCACCTGATGATCGGCGTAATGGCGCCAGGGTGAACTGAGCAGGGCTCGAACTCCACGGCCGTACGCTTCCGGATTTGTCCGGAGGTGCGCGGTGAGCAGACGGAGATTCGAGATGTTCCAGTATCGACAGGTCCTGGTGCGGCTGCGCCAGGGGCGATTGCGATCGCGACATTGCGCGGTCGCGGCTGATGGGCCGCAAGAAGTTGGGTCGGTTGCGCGAACTCGCCGAGCAGATGGGCTGGCTCGATCCGGCGCAGCCGTTGCCGGACGACGTGGCGCTGGCCGTGGCGTTGACGCCGACACGCGTGGCGGCGAACACGGTGTCGACCTTGGCGCCATTCGCCTCGTTGATTCGCGAGTGGTGCGCGCAGGGCCTGCAGGGCACGACGATGCACGCGGTGCTGTGCCGCAATCACGGCTACCGCGGCAGCTACTCCGCAATGCGGCGCTTCCGCCAGCAGCTTGCCGCGGCGGAACCGGAGGTGTGCACGACGATGCGCCTGGACTTCGCTCCGGCCGAGGCCGCGCAGGTCGATTTCGGTTCGGCCCCGGAGATCACCGACGTCCACACCGGCGAAGTGTTCAAGACCTGGGTGTTCGTGATGACGCTGTGCTGGTCGCGCCACCAGTACGCGGAGGTGGTGCGCGACCAGACCATCGCGACCTGGCTCGGCTGTCATCGCCGCGCCTTCGAATGGTTTGGCGGCGTGCCCGGCCGGATCATCATCGACAACCCGAAGTGCGCGATCACGCGCGCCTGTAACACCGACCCGAGCGTGCAACGCGCCTATGCCGAGTGCGCCGAAGGCTGGCGCTTCAAGATCAGCCCGTGCCCGCCGCGCGATCCGCAGAAGAAGGGCATCGTCGAGTCCGGCGTGAAGTACGTCAAACGCAACTTCCTGCCGCTACGCGAGTTTCGCGATCTCGCCGATGCCAATCGGCAGATCCAGGAATGGGTGCTCGGCACGGCCGGTACGCGCAACCACGGCACCACGCGCGAGCAGCCGCTGGCACGCTTTGCGACCGAGCGCAGCTTGTTGATCGCGCTGCCCGCGCATCCACCCGAGGTC
This sequence comes from Rhodanobacteraceae bacterium, assembly GCA_016708465.1. Taxonomy (GTDB): domain Bacteria; phylum Pseudomonadota; class Gammaproteobacteria; order Xanthomonadales; family Ahniellaceae; genus JADKHK01. Next base: position 153,639 of record JADJFT010000003.1, on the reverse strand, counting down.
GCGACCTGGGCCCGGGTCACGGTGCACCGCGATGCCCACGTCCAGTTCGAGAAGACCTTGTACTCGGTGCCGTTCCGCTTGATGGGCCAGCAGCTGTGGCTGCGTGCCACTGATCAACTGATCCAGATCTATCGCGAGCAGGAACGGGTGGCCACGCATGTGCGGACCTCGTCACATCGGCGCTCGACCGTGCGCGATCACTTGCCACCGGACGCATTGGCCTGGGCCATGGCCGATCCGCAGCATTGCCTGCGCGAGAGCGAACGCATCGGACCGCACTGCCACGCGCTGATCCAGCGCCTGTTTGCAGATCGCGTGCTCGACCACCTACGCGCTGCACAAGGCGTGATCCGGCTGGAGAAGCAGCACGGCAGCGCACGCCTCGAAGCGGCCTGCGAGCGCGCACTCGCGTTCGACGATCCGCGCTATCGCACCGTCAAAACCATCCTCGCCAAAGGCCTCGACCAAACCAGCGCAAGCAACAGCTTCGACAGCCTCGCTGACACCTACACCCGCGGCGGCCGCTTCAGCCGTCGTCCTTCCACCCTGCACTGAAGGAACACCGATGAACCCGATCCCCGCACTCTCACCGCAACTCAAGCAACTGCGCCTTTCCGGCATCCTCGACTCGCTCGATGCCCGCAACCGCCAGGCCATCGACAGCCATCTCGCCTACACCGAGTTCCTTGCGTTGCTGATTCAGGACGAAGTCGCTCGGCGCGAGCAGCGCAAGCTCGCCACGCGCCTGCGGCGCGCGGCCTTTCGTGCCGAGAAGACGCTGGAAGGCTTCGACTTCGATCGGCTGCCCAAACTCAACCGCGCGCTCGTGCACGATCTTGCCACCGGCCGTTATCTGCACGAGAAGGCGCCGGTCCTGATCGTCGGTCCCTGCGGCACCGGCAAGAGTCATCTCGCGCAAGCGCTCGGTCACGCGGCCGCGCGCCAGGGCTTCGATGTGTTGTTCACGACCCAAGCGCAGTTGACCGGCACCTTGCATGCCGCACGCGCCGTCGGCACCTACGAGCGCAAGCTCCAGCAACTCGCACGCGTCGATCTCTTGATCATCGATGACCTCGGACTCAAGCCGCTGCGCGCACCGCACGACGAGGACCTGCATGAACTGATCGGCGAGCGTTATGAACGCGCCAGCACCCTCATCACCAGCAATCTCGACATCGATGAGTGGCCCGACATCTTCCCGGCCAACCGCGTCATCGGCCTCGCCACCATCGATCGTCTGCGCCACGGCGCCTACCGCATCGTCCTCGACGGTGACTCTTACCGCACCCCGCGCGACCCCGAAAAACCGGTCAAATCAGCAGTTGCAAAACACCCCAAAAACCCCGCATCCTGAGACCCCGTTCGAGCCCCGTTTTGCCCACCCAAAAGTGGCGCCATTACGGCGATCATCGGTGGCGCCATTAGGGCGGTCCGTGACACTGACCACGTTCTGCAATCGACACTACGTAAACCCAGTCAATATTGCGTCACTTGCACGGCGTTACTACGCACGAGTCGCGGGCGGCACCAGCAGTTCCATGAAGAACGTGTCACGCGAGCAAATTCTCAATTTAGTTGTGGCGTTGCCGTCTCTAGCTGAACAACACCACATCGTCGCCAAAGTCGACGAACTGATGTCGCTCTGCGACCAACTCAAATCCCGCATCCGCCAAGCCCGCGACCTCAACCAGCAACTTGCCAGCACACTGGTTGAACGCGCCGTCGCATAAGCGCGCCATCCACCTGAGCATTCCCCCGACTGCTATCAGCCGGCGTGCGGTGAGAAGTTGGTGTGGCCGAGAGGTTATGAGCACGAGCGAACTTGGTGAGTGGAGGACAGCTTCTACGAAACGGGGCTGTGAACCCTGTTGAGAGGCGGTAACCCACCATCTTCCAAGATGGACTGATTGATCCACCCGCGTTCGACCGGTCCCACGCGATCAGTGGGCAGCCGGAGAAAGTAAAACCAGAAGGGGATCTTGTCCTGCCAGCCCTTGCGCTTGAGTGGGTCGTCCAGATGGGCACCCATGCGTGTGCGCAGGCTGGTGCTCGCCAAACCGACGTACAAGACCGTCTTGTCGAACGCAACCAGTGCATAGCATCCGGGTTCTGTCGGAACTTCGACGTTCCTAGACCAAAGGAATTCGCGATGCTCAGTCGTTGCGGGACGTAGCGAGCTGATCAACATGCGCTAAAGCGAGACGTCCGTCGGGTCATCTTGCATATTGATGGCCTCGCTAAGGGAGTTCGCTAGCTTCCTCACAGCCGCAGAGTTGATGCCTGATGCGACATTGCCGCGATGCCACCATTCCGGGTGACCCATGGCCACGTTTTCATCTGGCAGATTTCGGAAGCCACGCTTCAATAGCGACTTGATTGACTCTTTTGTGAAGTCCCGCTTGGCTGCCAGGTGCGTGAAAACGGTCGCGGATACCATATGGAACAAGTCGACACCAGTGGTCTTGTAGATCACGGTTGATATCTCGGAGTCATCGACGAGTATCTCGCCAACCGCATTCCAATAGTTGAGCAGGATCTTTGGGCGGCTTGCATCGAACGATGATGTGGAAAGCGGATTATTCGCAGAGAAGACGTACTTCTTTAGTGAATTGATGAAGCTTTTCTGATTGATGGTGACGCCGTCTTTTTCATCATTGGCCATTCGGATCTTGCCTAGCCAGGCTGAGGTCGGCTCTGCGTTGAGATATTTCGCGATGTCGATCGCGCGGGCGTCCTCGCCGCGTTCGACTTGCTTGCGGATCCAGCGTGGAATTGTTGGCGTCTTTTCCAGGCCCGTCATATGAGTGAGGCGTGCGACGATCTGTTGCTCGATGGCCTTGTCCACGGACCTTTGCGTAGTGTTGACGATGAGGAAGTGACACATCTGGCTGATGTCATCCAGATTAATCGCAATGTTGACCGGCACCTCGAAGTCGAGCAGCTCGGTGTTCTTCTCAGCCGCCCGTACAAGGCCAGCAATTCGGTGTTGTCCATCGACGACATTGAATGGACCAACCTCCGATATATCAAAGCTAATCGTGTTCGTTGTTTCGTTGAAGGTGATGTTTTTGTCGGTTGCAAGGAATACTGATGTCGGCAGGAATGCATCGCCATGTTCGTGGCCATCGATCAGGTATTCTGAAAGCCGCTTTGACCTGCCTGCCGATTTTCGGACGAACTGAAACTTGAGAGGATGGCTCCCGCGCCAAGCGAGGAGCGTATGCGCAAGTCCCGATTTACCGAAGACCAGATGGTCAGAATTCTCCGCGAAGCCGACAAGCACCCGGTCGCGGAGGTGGCGAAGAAGCACGGCATCAGCGAGCAGACGTTGTACGTCTGGCGCAAACGATACGGCCAGCTCGAAGCGGTCGATGTGAAGCAGCTTCGCGCACTGCAAGCCGAGAACACGCGTCTGAAGAAGCTGCTGGCCGAGCAGCATCTGATGAACGAGATCATGAAGGAAATCAACGCAAAAAAATGGTGAGCGTGCCGGCTCGCCGCGAGCAGGTGATGTACGCGCATCGGCGCGGCCTGTCGCTGGCAAAGTCGTGCACGCTGCTCTCGGTGTCGCGTTCGGCATTGCGTTACGAATCGCGGATGGACGCAAAGGATGCGCCGGTGATCGAGGCGATGCGCCGATATTCGGCGCAATTTCCCCGCTTCGGCTATCGCCGCATCAACATCTATCTCGAACGAGAAGGCTTGCAGATGAGCTTCGATCGCACGCATCGGATCTGGCGACAGAACGACCTTCAGGTGCCGCGCAAGCGGCCCAGGAAGCGCATTGCAGGCAGTCGGCCACGGCCGCAGCCAGCGACGGGTCCGAATCAGGTCTGGGCCTACGACTTCGTGTTTGATGCCTGCGCAAACCACCAGCAGCTGAAGTGCCTGACCATCGTCGACGAGTGGACGCACGAGTGCCTGGCGATCGACGTTCAGGGCAGCATTCGTGCGGGCCGCGTCATCGAAGTGCTGACGCGCTTGGTCAGCGAGCGCGGAGCACCGAAACATCTGCGATCAGACAACGGGCCAGAGTTCGTCAGCCGCGCCGTATTGAACTGGCTCAAGGATGCAAACATCGATACGGTATTGAACGATCCTGGCAAGCCGTGGCAAAGCGGCACCAACGAAAGCTTCAACGGCAAGTTCCGGGATGAATGTCTCGGCATGGAGTGGTTCCGAAATCGCATGGAAGCGAAGGCGGTCATCGAAGACTGGCGAGTACACTTCAACGAGGACAGACCGCATTCGAGCGTCGGCTACAAGACACCGAAGGTGTTCAGGATGCAGGAAGAGGAGAAGGCCAGGATGGCGAAAGACGAACAACACGAAGAGAATTCAAACCCAACCGCGGCGGCCGTCCTCAACTAATTCTTCGTCCGAAGAAAGCCGGCAGGTCAGATGCAATCATCACGAATCTATCCCGGAACGTAACGCGGGCGGGTGTCGGATCTTCGTTTTTTTGCTAATCGGATTCTCTCTGCGGCCCCAAGTAATCTTGGCCGGATCTGCGCGATGCGACGGGCCGTGCGTACCGGCGACGGAATCGCCGATCGCGTGTCAGTCCAGGTAAGGCCGTTGCGAGATTTCGGCCACCTCCGCATCCGTCATCGTCGACATCATGCAGGCCAACAGCATCTGCACCAGCAGCAGACTGCCGCCGACGGCAACATCTGCCGCGACCTCGGGCCAGTACATCTTCAACAGCGCCGCCAGCAACAGGCCGAGGGGAAAGCAGACGAAAACCGACAGGAACAGCGCGACAAACAGGGTACCGCCACGCAGCAATCCCTCGCGCGTCCAGTGCAGTCGCCGGTTCTCCTGCCGCATCGCGGAAATCGAAACAGCAAGCACGCGGATGGCGACCAGCGCCACCAGCACCGCGACCGCACGCCACTCAAACAACAGGGGTTGTTCGAATCCACCGCCGCCGGCGTAGATCGCCAGGAGAAAAACCGCGGAAAATGCACACGCTGCGAGCATCTTGAGCACGTCAAGCGCGTGCCCGAGCAGGCCGCGTTCGTGAAAGAACAACGACGACAACCCGACCAGCAGCACCAGTTCCGCCGCGCCTGAGATCAGCAGCAGTGGAAAGGTCAACCATCCCAGCGCGAGCGCGGCGACGGCCAATGAAAACTGCAGCAACTCAGCGACGATTGTCGATGCGCGCAGTCGCGTCCAGTCGATCTTGCCCGCCATATACGATCCCCGACTCGCCCCGGCCCGCGTATCCGCGCACGCTTCGACCGCACAATACCCGTATCGCACCGCAATTCTTCGTCACAGCAGCGAGCCGCACCGTGAGCGCAATGTAATCGGATCAACTCGCGCTTGCGATGCCCGCATCCGCGTAGACGCGATGATGCGCAGCATCATCAGGTGGGTGTGGCAGTGCCGACGGACACCCTCATCGTGGGAGTATGGGAAATTCAAACGCCCCTTTTGGGCAGTCTGCGCGGTAGCCAGGGGCGGTACAAGCATCGGTTTGGCCTTGGTTGGGGCGCCACTGCAGCGCGTTTGGGCGGGTTGATGGGGGTTCGGCAGCGCCGCTCGTGGCGATTTTCCTCCGACTATTTGAGGACCGAATCAATAGTTCCTTGCACCGCACTTCGAAGTGCGTGATCGACACGCACGTTGTCCGTGTCTCGGTTATCGCGAATCGATAGGTGTAATCAATGAGTGTGATCGTATCAATTGACTTCCCTGCATAGAGAAGAGCTCTTAGAGTGGAGCCACTACGACCACTGGAGCCTGCGCCATGAGTAAGCCGACCGACACTTCAAAACCGACCCTTCTGACTACTGATTTCGGTGCCCCGGTTCCTGACAACCAGAACAGTCTGACCGCCGGCCCACGCGGGCCGCTGCTGGCACAGGACGTTTGGCTCAACGAGAAACTCGCGAACTTCGTGCGCGAGGTCATCCCCGAGCGGCGCATGCATGCAAAAGGCTCGGGTGCGTTCGGTACCTTCACCGTTACCCATGACATCTCGAAATATACCCGCGCAAAGATTTTCGATACGGTTGGAAAGAAGACCGAGATGTTCGCCCGCTTCACCACCGTGGCTGGTGAGCGCGGCGCAGCCGATGCCGAGCGCGATATCCGTGGCTTCGCACTGAAGTTCTACACCGAGGAAGGCAATTGGGACATGGTGGGCAACAACACCCCGGTGTTCTTCATCCGCGATCCGCTCAAGTTCCCGGACCTCAACAAGGCGGTGAAGCGCTGCCCGCACACCAACCTGCGCAGCGCCACTTACAATTGGGACTACTGGACGCTGCTGCCCGAGGCGTTGCACCAGGTCACCGTGGTGATGAGTGACCGCGGTATTCCGGCCAGCTATCGGCACATGCACGGGTTCGGCTCGCACACTTACAGCATGTGGAATGCAAACGGCGAACGCTTCTGGGTGAAGTTTCATTTCCGCACTCAGCAGGGCATCAAGAACCTGACCGATGCCGAGGCTGCCGAGATTGTCGGTTCCGACCGCGAGAGCAACCAGCGTGACCTGTTCGGCGCCATCGAGCGCGGCGAATTCCCGAAATGGACGATGTACGTGCAAGTGATGCCGGAGGCGGCTGCGGAAACCTCGCCCTATCATCCGTTCGACCTGACCAAGGTTTGGCCGCACGGAGACTATCCCTTGATCGAAGTGGGCGAGTTTGAACTCAACCGCAACTCGGCGAACTTCTTTGCCGATGTCGAGCAAAGCGCCTTCGCACCGTCCAACCTGGTGCCGGGCATCAGCGTCTCTCCCGATCGAATGCTGCAGGCACGCTTGATCAATTACGCCGACGCGCAGCGCTACCGCCTCGGCACCAACTATCAGCAGATTCCCGTCAATGCAGCGCGTTGCCCGGTGCATAGCAACCATCGCGACGGTATCGGTCGCGTTGACGGCAACTACGGCAGCGTGCCGCACTACGAACCCAACAGCTTCCATCAGTGGCAGCAACAACCGCAGTTCCGCGAACCGCCATTGAAGATCAACGGCAACGCTGATCACTGGGACTTCCGCGAAGACGATGCCGATTACTACAAGCAGCCCGGTGACCTGTTTCGGCTGATGACCTCGGCACAGCAGCAAGTGCTGTTCGACAACACCGCCCGCGCGATGGGCGATGCCCCGGACTTCGTCAAGCAGCGCCATGTCGATAACTGCAGCAAGGCGGATCCAGCCTATGGTGCAGGCGTAGCTGCTGCGTTGCGTTTGCTCGGCAGCAACGTTCGCTAGCAATGAAGTTGGAGTGAGGCACTGGAGAGGACGGGCCCGGAGTAAGCCTCGCGAGCAGAAACAAGTTCGCCAACAAGATCGGGATACCCTTAATTCCTGACGTGGGATTGTGGGTTTCCCGGTTGTTCCCACAGCGCATGGACGGCGTCCACTGATCGGGTGACTTGCCCAGGCACATGGGCAACACTTCGGCGCTGCACATTGAACGATTCTCTGCGGCTTCAATATCTCTGAGAATCGATCGCGTGCCGCGCATGGGTTCCTTCAAAGAAGAAGCAAACCGCTGATGGCGATTGCAGAGCGTTGGGGCGGGCTGATGGGTACTTGGCAACGCCGCTCGTGGCGATTTTCCTCCGAATCCCGACATCGGGCGGTGCGCGCCGGGCGGGTCGGTAGTGCGCTTTCTCCCGCGCGCCGCGCTTTTCAAAGTCGGCGAGGATGGCGCGGATGGCGCTGGGTTCTTCGGTGCTGACCACGATCCGTAGCGTGCCGACACATTGGCCGCAGGCGCCCACGTCGATAATGAAGACGCGCGTGAGGCGGCGGCGCCCAGGTAATCGCGCGGCACTTTTCGTCGGGGTTGCGGTGGCCGCTGCTGGCCTCAGTCGACTCCTCGTCGGTAGAAGGACGTTTGCCACGCCCCGATGGCGTCCGCTGCGCGCGCCTTCGCGTTCGGCACAAAGACGCTGCATCACCGGCCTAAATGTGGCTTTGGACCACCTATCCTGAGCTGCCGACCAGCTCAACGGTAGCCGGCGGCCTGCAGTTCGAACAACTCGGCATAGCGGCCGCCTGCGGCCAGCAATTGATCATGCGTGCCAGCCGCCTCGACCTTTCCGTCCGCCAACACCAGGATGCGGTCGGCCATGCGCACGCTGGAAAATCGGTGCGAAATCAGCACCGCGGTGCGGCCGGCACTGAGTTCCTTGAAGCGCTGGAAAACCTCGAACTCGGCGCGCGCATCCAGCGCCGCGGTCGGTTCGTCGAAGATCAGCATCTGTGCGTCACGCATATAGGCGCGGGCAATCGCCACTTTTTGCCATTCACCGCCGGACAGGTCGATGCCGTTCTTGAACCGCTTACCGATGACCTGGTCGTAGCCTTTGGGAAGTTTCGCGATGACCTCGTCGGCCAGCGAACGCTGCGCCTCGACGACGATGCGCTCGCGGTCGGCGCGTGCCTCGATGCGGCCGACGGCGATGTTCTCGGCGGCGGTGAGGTGGTAGCGGACGAAGTCCTGGAAGATCACCCCAATGTGGTTGCGTAGTGCTTCGAGGTCGTATTCGCGCAGGTCGTGGCCGTCGAGCAGGATGCGGCCCTCATCAGGGTCGTACAGTCGTGCCAGCAGCTTGACCAGCGTGGTCTTGCCGGCGCCGTTCTCGCCGACCAGCGCCAGCACTTCACCGGCGTGCAGGGTGAGTGACAGGTGCCGCACCGCCCAGCGTTCGGCTTCTGGGTAACGGAAGCCGACGTCCTCGAATACGAACCCGGTGCATAACGGCACCGGCACCGGTCGCGGATTTGTTGGCGAAACGATCTCCGGCTTGATGTCGAAGAACGAGAACAGATCGTCGAGGTACAGCGACTGGCCGGCGACTTGCGAGAAGCCGACCAGCAGCCCTTCCAGCAACTGGCGCAAGCGCAGGAAGCTGCCGGCGAGGAACGTCAGGTCGCCGATGCTGAAATCGCCGCGCGCCGTGCGCCAAGCGATGTAGCCATAGGCGACGTAGTATCCGAGCGTACCCAACAGCGTTAGCAGGCTGCCCCAACCGGCGCGGCGCAACGCCAGCCGGCGGTTCGCCGCGTAGAATTGCGTCGACAGTTCGCGGAAACGGTCGATCAGGAACGAATGCAGCCCGAAGATCTTCACTTCCTTCGCGGTCTCGACGCTGGCGCCGGTCTGCTTCAAATACTCCAGCTCGCGTCGCTCTGGCGTCCACGAATAGTTCAGCGAATAGTTCAGCGCGTTGAAATGCGCCTCGCCAAGAAACGCCGGGATCAGCGCCACTGCCAGCAGCAGGATCAGCCACGGCGCGTAGATCACCAGGCCGGTGGCGAAACCGATGATCGTGACGAGTTCTTGCGCTTGCCCGAAGATCTGGCTCATCAGCGTCATCCGCCCCATCGTCTGCCGACGGGCGCGATCGAGGCGATCCTGCAGTTCGCTGTCTTCGAAATCCTCGAGGTCCAGCCGCGCCGCGTGTTCCATCAACTGCATGCTGAGCGCGTTTGTGAACAGCTCCGACAGCAGTTGGTCGACCAGTGCGACGATGCGACCGAGTACGTCCGACAGCACCGCCAGACCGAATTCCAGCGCCAGCAGGCCGAGCAGTGGTGCCAGCAGGCCGCTGTCCCAGCCTGCGCGCAGCGTGTTCAGGCCGCTGTCGAGCGCGACCAGTCGCACCACCTCGTCGATGATGAGTTTCCCGACATACAGCATCGCCACCGGCAGCAGCGCCCGTAGCAGGCGCAGCGCTAGCGTCGCTAGCGTCAGCGCAGGGCTCGTGGCCCAGATCTTCACCAGGAAGGGACGCAGGTTGCGCAGCGCGTCGACGCGCTCGCGGACGCTGGGTTTGGCTGCGCGGGTGGGCTTGGTGGACGGATCGGGCGTAACCATGGCCGGAGTGTCGCGGGCGCTGCGCAAAACTGCCAGTTCGCGGAGAGTGGAACGCATCCGTCGATCACGCGGAAGATTCGCTGGATCGCGATACCCCTGTGCATCGCAGGATGTCTATCCACCACGGCCGGCGTCGCCTTGCAGCAGTTCGGGCAGGTTCTGTTCGTCGCGACTTTTTATGAAAGCAGCCGAGGTGCAGTCTACGTACTGTTCTCTGACCAGCTATTCAGCGACAGCTTTGAGGAGCCGCAATAGCCGGCCGCTTCTAACGTCGCGCGCGAGCCCGCCCGACCAAATTGTGCGGTGCGGTGCGGCGCCGCACCAAGCAGCCATGCGCGCTCCTCGACTGGGACAACTTGGCGTGTACACCGGCCCGAAGGCGGTTTCCGGATGATTGCGATGGACGCGGTTGCGCGCCGTGGGTATCAGGGTGTCGCGAGCATCCGCGACTCCGGCACAGGCGCGAGCACCACTCGATCGCGGCCATCGCGCTTGGCCTGGTAAAGCGCTTGGTCGGCGGCGCGCAGTTGTACCTGTGGGTTGCTGCCGTTCCGCTCGCTCGCAATCCCGGCGCTGATCGTGAAGACTGGTACGCCATCGTGCACGCAGGCACCCGGCAGCGCATTGCGCACGCGCTGCATCAGTTCACCCGCCGCGACTGCGTCGGCGCTCGGCAACACCAGCAGAAATTCCTCGCCACCGTAGCGGCATAGCAGGTCTTCACCTCGCATCAGTGGGCGCATTGTCCCAACCAACAGCTTCAGGGCGCGGTCGCCGACCTCGTGGCCATGACGATCGTTCACCAGTTTGAAGTGGTCGATGTCGATCATGACCACGGCGTACGAACCGCCGCTGTGTACGAGTTCGTCGAGACGCTGTTCGGCGCTGCGGCGGTTGGCTGCGCCGGTCAACGGATCGGTTGCTGCCTTGCGTTCCGAGGCCGCCATCGAGCGGATCACGGAAAGCCGCGAGCCGATGTGATGGGCCGCGGTGTTCAGCGACTGCAACAGGCGGTACAGCGTCGGATCACCGGAGGTGCCGAGTGCGCGTACCATGCCGACACCGTTGCCAGACACCGTGATCGGCGTGCATGCCGCAGCGCAATCGGCAGCGATCGGTCCATTGAGACCGCGGCAGGCGCTCAGAACCATGCTGTCCTCGAATACGGTGCCCATGCCACGGCGTACCAATGGACAATCGCAAGGGCGATTGATCACGCAGCGCGCATCGTCCCCGAGATTTCCGACGACCAGCGAATGGCGGATCTGACCGTCGCTGCTATCAGCCAGCAACAGCTGCGCCGGTGCACCATCGGTGGCGATGGCCAAGGCTTGGTGCGCGATGCGAAGTACCGCCGTTTCGTCTTCCGCGATGTTCAGCGCGGCGGTGAGGCGGACGTCGAGGTCATGCACCCGCAGCCGCTCCTGCAGCGCATCCAGATCGCGGCGTGCCCCCTCGCGTGCGGTGGCAAATGAGCGTGTGATCGGACGATAGATCCCGAACCAGAACGCAGGCACGATCAGGGTCAGCAGCACCACGCTGCTGCTGAACAATTGCGGTGCCCAGCCAGATAGCGGCAGCCAAGACCAAAACAGTGCGGTCACGAAGGCGTGCGCCGTGATCACGGCCAGCAGGACGAACCAGAGCCTGCGGTTGTCATCGCGGACATCGGGGAGTGCAGCTATGGTCGTTGGGGACGACAAGGGCTCGTGGCGCATCGACGTTCTCCAAGAACAGGGTGCCGATCTCCAAGCACAGGAAATCCAAAGCCCCCTGTGTTGGGCAGTCTACGCTGCGGGTTCACTCCGTCAAGCAACCTGCTCACATGCTGCGCGACGAATCCCCGATGCAAGTCACATCGACGGACAGAACGGCGGCAACACAACGGACTCGAAGCCATCGGCAAACAGGCGCGGGTCGAACAGTGCTGCATCGTCGCTGTTGTTGCCGGATACCGGGGCGAGTGTGTGGCTGGCGACGCTGGCTGCGGCGACGTTGAGAATGTCGGAGGCGGCATTGATCGCCAGCGCGCACAATTCGTATTCCAGACGTCCACCATTGGGCAAGGTCACCGTCTCAGCGATCGATCCGCTGCCGCTCGCATTCGGGCAGACGGCGCCGTTGAACGCGGTGCATATCCAGTTTGCGGCGCCGATCTCTGGCGGCAGCGTGTCCTGAATCAACGCATCAACGGCGGCGTCCGGGCCGTTGTTGGTCACGCTGACCCAGTAGCGCACATAGTGATTGGCGACGCGCTCGAGACTGCCGGTTTTCTCGACGGCAAGATCAGCATTGGGTCTGGGCCCGGCAAGATCACCAGTCGCGATCATAATGAAACCGTCGTCATTGCCGCTGCCGGCATTCATCGGCTGTGCGCCCGTGGCGCTGCCCGGCAGCGTTGCGCGATTCGTCGTGCCGGTGAGATAGAGCGCGTTATTCGCGAACGCCAGATCATTGACGTACACGTCACGATCCGGTTCGCCACAGGCGATATATGTGGCCTGTTTGATCGTGGTTAGCGTTGGATTGAACGCCGCCACGTAGCCACAGATTCGGGTTCCGGTGTTGTCCGGCTGCGCGCCGCCCAAGGTGCCCGGAAGGCTGTTAGCCCGTGTGTTTCCCGCTAAATAGATCGTGCCATCGTGGGTGGCGAGGCGACCTAGGAAAGTCGGGGCCGCGGCCGTCTCGCTGGTGCCGCCCCAGTAGGTGCCACCCACCCGAGTCGTCAGGTCGGCGGACAGTGCAAAAACGAATGAGCTTCCTGCGGTGCGCACCGGCACGGCAGCGTTGGCTGGGACGGGAAAGTTGAATGCTGAAGTAGTGCCGGAGGCATATAAATTGCCTTCACCAAACTTGAGGTAGTCGATGCGATCATTGGCCGTGTTTCCGCCGAGAAACGTGGAACGAAGGTGCGTGCCGAGATCAGCACTGAGGTGGGTCACAAATGCCTCCTCCGAAAACTGGGTTGAACCCGTCGGCTGATAGGCGCCAGTCGTGTCAACCAAGGTGCCGCGTCCAGACCCGCCCACATAGACCGAACCGTCAGTACCCAGCGTCAAGGCATACGGCGTCATCGTGCTAGCGCCGCCACTGATCCAGGTAGCGGAAATCGCTGTCGTCAGATCCAACGAAATTTTGGCAACGTAGGCGTTGAACCCAGCCGACAGCTTGACGGGATTCGCACCGTTGGCGATGCCCGGCAGCACGGCAGAGCGGGCCTGCCCGGCCACGAAAACTGCATCACTGCCGACCGTCATGCTCCACACGGAGTCGTAATCATCCGTTCCAAAGTAGGTGCCGGCTTGGAGCTGGGTGAGATCGGGCGACAGGCGAGCGATGAAACCGTCCGTCGGGATATTGTTGCCTTGTTGCGCGCCGCCATTGGCCACCGGTTGAAACGCGCCGGGCGTGGTCCGCACATGGTCGCCTTTGCCCGGCGCTGTGCCGGCGATATAAACACCGCTGTCGGTCGCGTGTAAGCCTTTCAGTTCCAGTCCGGCGCTGATACCGCCACTATCGGGGACGGGGCCGAATTTGCCGTAGAAAGTGGCCTGATGCAGCGTGGTCAAGTCGAGACTAAAGCGTGCGACCAAGAAGTTCGGCTTGGGACTGGTCGAGTCGTAGATGATTGTCGGCTGAAAGCCACCGGTCATTCCGGGAAAATTATTGGAATAGCTGCCGCCGGCGACATAAACGCTATCGGTATTGATCGACATGAACGCCAGCCCATCACTGGAGTTCGACCCAGCAAACGTCGAGCGAATAATCGGGTCGATCGTCAGCGGATAGTTGGCATCGTGATCGCCGAGCTTGAAGCCATAGGTTTTGCTGTCGGCCAACGCGTAGGCCACGGGCACGTCCACGCGGCGTCCGTCGATGTTCTGCCACGCAATCGGCGCGCTCATCAGCACGTCGCCAAGGCCGGTGGCGAGTAGCAGTTGGCCATCATCGGCAATGCTCATGTGGTCGACGCCATCCAAGGTCATGCGGATCGCCTTGGCGTTCGCACCCGCAGCCAGCTCAAAGCGCTTCTCGAACTGATCGTCGCTGAGCCATAGCTCGGCGCGAATGCCCGGCCACGGTTCGCCGATATTGATGCGCCGAGTTGTGGTGGCGCTGCGCGTGCCGTCGGTGTCGATGCGGGTAATGCGGGTGACGTCCTCGCCGACGGCAACCGGGTGCATCGACTGTGCGTCGTGCAGGCGCTCAACCATCACCCAGTCGCGTCCGTCGCTGCCAGCAAAGCGATGCACCAGCTCGCCGTCGCGGGTGACAAACAACGCAATGCCATCGCGCTCGGCCCAGAATGCCACGCGTGCATCGAGCTGCCCGATGTTTGGTTGAAAACTACTGACCGCGGCGGGTGACGGCACGGATGCAACTGCGTTCGACACCAGCACGTCGCCGACGATGAGCATCAATCCGCACATCAGCGTACCGAAAATATTGCGCATGACATTCCCCTTTTCTTGCATTCTGTAACGCTTGGCGAAACGGATCGAGCCCGACGCGCGTGAGGGTTCAAGGTAGCGCAACGGACAAGAAGCGTAGACCCCCTGAATGGGGTGGTTCGCAAAGACGGAATACACAATTGCAATACCTAGATCAGCCGACGTGGCGGTACGAATCGCCGCTGGATTTTTTTCCAGTGCCGAACAGATTCACGCGTACTCACGGCGGAAATTTGCAACGTCGCTTTTGAATTCGACACGCATTCATTCACAAGTTCCGCACGACGAACTGACGTTTGCGCAGTTCCGTTCGCGTCCCGCTGTTAGCCAGGAGCTTCGGCCATGGTGAACCCGGCAATTTCCCACGCGACCCTTCCCCGGTATCTGCGTTCCAGCGCCGATCAGGGCGATCAAAGAGATATGCATGTCGCTCTCGCCAGCGATCAGCGCTCGGTGCTGTTGGCAGCGGCGGGTAACGTGAAATTGGTGGCACCGTCACAGAGCGCAACGGGCCGAGCAGTCGCAAAACAAAACGGCCCTCCCCGGACAAAGCGGAGAGGGCCGTGACGACCGCGGGTGCGGCGTGGGATTACCCGATGCGGCGCAAGGTGACGAAGGCGGCACCCAAGAGCAGCAGGCTGAGCGCGGCAAGGCCGAAGGTCGAGCCAGCCGGGACCGGCTGATGCGTCGCCAAGTTGCCGACCGTGACGTTGAAGTTGCAAACCGCGGTGGGCGTGCCGCCGACTGCGGTTGCCGTGCAGGTCACCGGAGTGGTGCCGACATTGAAGTTGCTGCCCGACGCCGGCGCGCAGGCGACCGTCGGACCCGGGCAGGTACCGCCGGTGGTTGGTGACGGGAAGTTAACCACCGTACCGCTCGCGCCCGCAGGTGCCGACGCGGTCTGGTCGCTCGGGCAGGCGACGGTCAGCGTGCAGCCGCCGCCCTGCGCGAAGGTCACCGCATCGCTGTCTTCGGTGCCAGCGGGCAACGTGAATCCGTCACCGACGCTATTGAGGGTCACCGCCATCGGTCCAGTGAAGCCCGCCGGCACGCCGGCCGTGACCGTGAATGAGCTGTTCGCTGCGGTGTAGACGCCGCAGCCGCTGGGGGTGAAGGCTCCCGAGCAGGTCGCTGTTGTCTTCCCCCAAGACACGGTCGAGCCACAGATGGTCTGGACGCCGGCGTTGGACCCGCAGCCACCTCCTCCGGACGCAGGGGTCGCCGAGACGATGGTCACGCCTGCCGGGAAGACGAACTGGTAGCGGTCCACGTACTCGGCGCCCGAGTAGGTCATGCCAACGTCGAAGGTGAAGGTGTTGTCCTGTCCGGGGATGTATTCCGTCTGCGGGCTGGAAAGTGTGACCGTGATGAGGTCGGGCGCGGCCCAGACGCTTCCGGAAAGCGCCAGCATCAAACCCAGACCCGACAGCAGCGAACCTGCAAATTTCTTCTTCATGAAACCCCCAAATGGTGAACGACGTAAACCCCAGAATGCCGATTTTTTTTTTTGGAAAAAAAACTATACCAGATTGTTATGCAACCGCACGGTGCCGCCCCTGCACACCGGGCGGGCGCCAGCGCCGGTGGTCGGTACTGCCGCCATCACCACCCCGATCGAAGGCACCGGCGGAATCGCGCCGCGCATGGATCACCTGTTTCCGTATGTTCGTTCGGACAGTTTTGAGCGCAGTCTGGAATAATCGCGGCACACTTGGAGTTCGCCCGTATGTCTGCCCTCGAATCGATCTCCGCGACTACGTCGCTGCAGGACTGGTTCGCGCCGTTCCGGCGCAACATCATCGGAATCGATCAGGAGTTCGAGTCACCTTGCGGCACGCAGCGTATCGTCTATGCCGACTGGACCGCCAGCGGGCGTATGTACGGCCCGCTCGAAGACGTGATGCGTAATGAGATTTTGCCCTTCGTCGGCAATACGCATACCGAGACCAGCGAGACCGGCGCGACGATGACGCAGGCCTATCACCATGCCTTGAAGCGCATCAAGCAGCATGTGAACGCCGGACCGAATCATGCGCTGATCTGCTACGGCACCGGCATGACCGCCGTGGTCAACAAGTTTCAGCGCATCCTCGGCTTGCGTGTGCATGAGCGCTATCACGACTTGGCATTGAAACCGGAACACGAACGCCCAGTGGTGTTTGTCAGCCACATGGAGCATCACTCAAATCAGACCTCGTGGCTGGAAGCACTGTGCGACGTGCGCGTGATCGATGCCGATGCGCAGGGTTCGGTCGATCTTGGCGCGCTCGATCGCCTGCTCGACGAATACCGCGAGCGCCCGCTCAAGATCGCCAGTGTGACGTCGTGTTCGAACGTCACCGGCTTGTTCACGCCCTACTACGACATCGCCGAGCGGATGCATCGTGCCGGCGGTCTGTGCTTTGTTGATTTCGCCTGCAGCGCGCCCTACATCGACATCGACATGCGCCCAACCGGCCGGCCCGACGCACACCTCGATGCGATCTTCTTTTCGCCACACAAATTTCTCGGTGGCCCCGGCACGCCGGGTGTGCTGGTGTTCGACCAGAAGCTCTATCACAACCGCATCCCCGACAATCCCGGCGGCGGCACCGTGGACTGGACCAATCCGTGGGGCGAGCACAAGTACGTCGATGACATCGAGGCGCGCGAAGACGGCGGCACGCCCGGCTTCCTGCAGGCGATCCGTGCGGCACTCTGCGTCGAATTGAAAGAGTCGATGGGTGCCGCGCGTATGCTGGCGCGCGAACGAGAACTGCTGGCGATCCTGTGGCCGGGTCTGCGCGCGATTCCGGGCCTGCACATGCTGGCCGACAACCAGCCGCATCGACTCGGCGTGCTGTCGTTCTACATCGACGACCTGCATTACAACCTGGCGGTGCGTCTGCTGAATGATCGCTTCGGCATTCAATGTCGCGGCGGCTGTTCCTGCGCCGGCACTTACGGTCATTACCTGCTCAGTGTGAGCCACGAGTATTCGCACTCGATCACTTGCCAGATCAACGCCGGCAACCTCACCGATAAGCCGGGTTGGGTGCGGGTGTCGATCCATCCGACCATGACCGACGACGAGGCGCGCCTAATCGTTCACGCCGTCGGTGAGGTTGCGCGACAACATCGCGACTGGGGTCGGGACTATCGCTACTGCTCGCGGAGCAACGAGTTTTGCCACATCCGCGATGATGACGCGAAAACAAAACGGGTTTCCGCATGGTTCGCACGCCTGCGAAAACCGGCGGCGAACTGATCACCGAACTTACCCGCGATGCTGACGCTGAGCTCCCGACTGGCCAACGCGATCGTGCCGCTGACTGCGGCGCATCCTGGTCTGGCGGGACTGGTTGCATTGGACGAAGGTGGCGACGCGTTCGCGGCGCGTATCCAACTCGCTGATGCCGCCGAACACCAGATCGACGCGCAGTACTACATCTGGCACCAAGACAACGCCGGCACGCTGCTACTGCAGGCGCTGTTGCGCGCCGCCGATCGCGGCGTGAAGGTGCGCCTGCTGCTCGACGACAACAATACCGACGGTCTCGACGATGTTTTGGCAGCACTGAATACGCATCATTGCATTGAAGTGCGCGTATTCAATCCATTCCGATGGCGGCGGCTGCGTTGGCTCGGACTGATCGCTGATTTCACGCGCCTGAATCGGCGCATGCACAACAAGTCCTTCAGCGTCGATGGCGTCGCGACCATCGTCGGTGGGCGCAACATCGGCGACGAATACTTCGGGACTGGCGACGGCGTGCAATTCATCGATCTCGATGTGTTCGCCATTGGCCCGGTCGTGGACGATGTCACCGCTGATTTTGAACGCTATTGGCACAGTGCCCCCGCGCAACGGCTGGCACGTGTGCTCGGTACGCATCGGGTCGGCCCTGAGGCGCTGGCGCGCATTGCCGATTCACGCCGTGCGGTGGCGCAATCGGAAGTCATGCTGCGACCGCGCTGCGTGACTGACCTGCTCTGCGGCTGCATTGACTTTGAATGGGCAGAGACGCGCTTGATCAGCGACGACCCGGCCAAGGTGCTGGGTCACGCCGGCCGCCACGGACTGGTTTGGCCAAAGCTGCGCGAAATACTCGGTTCACCGAAACGCGATCTGCATGTGGTGTCGCCGTACTTCGTGCCAACAGCGGCCGGTGTTGCTTTCTTCGCGGGGCTGGTTCGCCAAGGCGTGCGCGTCGCGGTGCTGACCAACTCGCTGGAGGCCACAGATGTCAGCCCGGTCCATGCCGGCTATGCCAAGCACCGGGTGCCGCTGTTGCGCGCCGGTATTGCGCTGTTCGAACTGCGTCGGTTGATCGCGTTGCCGCGTACACGCCGACGACGAACCCGCATTCGCTCGTCGGCGAGCTTGCATGCCAAGACGTTTGCGATCGACGGCGAACGTGTATTTATTGGCTCATTCAATTTCGACCCACGCTCGGCGCGCTTGAATACCGAAATGGGCTTGATGATCGAGAGCACCGCGATGGCGCGCGCGTGTTCTGCAGGCTTCGGCGACCACGGCCCCGGTGGTAGCTATGCGGTGCGACTGGATGCCGCCAACCACCTGCGTTGGCACATTCGCGACGACGACGGCGAACACGACTATCGCACTGAACCCGGCACGTCGTGGTGGCGACGCGCCGGCGTGCGGCTGTTGTCCTGGCTGCCGATCGAGCACTTGCTGTAGCCGTTTCAATGTGAACTTTCTGAACACGGTTGACAGTCCGATAGTGCAATGCCATCGTCTGCCGTTGTTAATATTTCGTCGTTCCATTGACCGCCTACTGTCGGTTCGTTGCCACCCTCCACATCAGGAATGGTCCTTATTTATGAAGCTGCGTCCGATTATCTTGACCGCTTGTGCATTGCTGTTCGCTGCTACCCCGCTGTTGGCCCAGACTGCGGTAAATATGCCCCTCAACACGGGCGCTGCGACCTACACGTTCAATTCCGGGCCGAATACCGCGTTCTTCGATTTTATGACGACGGCGGTCCGGCTGGGAACTACGCCAATAGCAGCGATGCAACGACGAGCATCGTCACCTTTGTCGGCCCGCCCGGAAGCACCCTCCAGGCTCTGTTTTCGGCCTTTGGTACTGAACCAGGTTGGGACACGCTCTATGTCTTCGATGGCGCCTCGGTCGCTGCCCCGATGATCGCGTCAGCGAATGGAGCGCCTATTAGCTGCACCGGCAGTACTGCGCCCGGCGGCTGGATGGGAACGGGAACGCCGAGCAACACTGCAACCCCAGGGCTGGTGCAGTCGACCGGTAATTCTCTGACGTTCCAGTTCTGCTCGGATGGGTCGGTGCCGTATCCTGGCTGGGCAGCCAGGGTGACAACATCCGCTGTCGCTACCGATGCCAATCTCGCGATGGGCCTTACTGCATCGCCCGATCCAGTCGTTGCCGGCGCCTCGCTGACGTATGTCGCAACCCTGACCAACAACGGTCCGGACGCAGCTCAGGACGCGACGATCACGCTGAATCTTCCCGCAGGCGTCAACTTGGTTTCGGCCACCGCCAGCGGTGCCGGCAACTGCACTGGGCGCTCCGGTGGTTTGCACCTGGCTGGGCATGACAGCTTCTGGCCAAGCACTGACCGCCACGGTCGTGGTGGATGTCCCCGCCGGCGCGGTCGGTCCGCTCGTTGCCGATGCAAGCGGCTCCTCGGCAACGGGCGATTCCAACCCGAATGACAACGCTGCATCGGCCTCGGTGAATGTCACCGTCGCCAATACGCCTTCGGTCCCAGTTCCAACCCTGGATGCACGCGCGCTCGCCCTGCTGGTTCTCGGCATGCTCGCGCTCGGTGCGTTCATGGCCCATCGCCGCAGCTAATGCTTCAAACCTGTCCATCCGGCATCCATGCGATGTCGGCTGGCGGCAGCAAGGGGCCTGATCATGTCGAAGAGAGCAGTATTGCTCGCCCTCGTGTTGCTGCAGCCGTTCTCGTTGGCGGCGCAAGTGTTCGAAGATGTTTCCGTCGCTTCCGGGTTTGAGCCCGCATTCTTGGCCAATATTCCGGCCGGGGGAATTGCCGTTGCCGACTTTGATCGCAACGGCTGGCCGGACATCTTCGTCAGCGGCTACTTCGAGGCCAACCGGATTTACTTCAACCAAGGCAACGGCCAGTTCCAGCAGTCTGCTGCCGTCAACCTGACGCTGCCCGGCAGCAAGTGCAGCGTGGCCCGCTGCTGCCGACTACGACAATGACGGCTGGGTCGATATCTACGTCGGTTGTCGCGATCAAAGCAACGCCCTGTTCCGGAATATCGGCGGCACCGGCTTCGTTAACATGATTTCGCCGGAGATCGATCATGCCCCCGTTGGCGGCAACTCGCCGCGCACCGATGCCGTGGCGTGGGGCGATGTTGATGGCAATGGCCTGCTCGACCTGTTTATCGGTATCTGGATCGACCAAGACAATCCCGATCTAAACAATCCGGTCAATATCAATCGCATCGTGTTGCAACAATCGCCCGGCGTGTGGTTGAACGTGACCGCCAACTACGTCGGTGCCGAGCGCGCCAAACTCGCGCGCAATACCTTGGCAGCGGTGTTCAGTGATCTGGACGGCGACGGCCGCACCGATCTGTATGTCGTCAACGACAAACTGCGTGGCAACCTGCTCTACCGCAATGACGGCCCTGGCTGTGGCGGCTGGTGTTTCAGCGAAGTCGCGGTGGCGAGCGGCGCAGGACAAACGCCAATGGGTATGGGCATCGCGGTCGGTGATATCGACCGCGATGGTGACTGGGACCTATATTTTTCCAGCATCGACGAACAGTTCTTCCTGCGCGGCATCAGCCGCATGCCGATGCAGTGGCAACGCATCACCGCCACACCATTGAACTTCTATGGCGTTGGCTGGAGCACTATTTTCGCCGATCTCGACAACGACGGATGGGAGGATGCATTTCTGGCGGTCGGATCCGGCGGTTTTTCGCAGACTGCCAACAAGGACCAACTGTTCCACAACGTGCAGGGCATATTCGAGAATGTCACCTTGCAGAGTGGCGCGCTGGTCCAGGATCTGCCGACGCAGCAGGCGGCACGCATCGACTTCGATCGCGATGGTCGTCTCGATCTGGTATTGGGCCACTGGAATATGGGCTATCGCCTGTATCGCAACGTCAGCCAGAACACTAACCATTGGCTGGAACTGACGCTTGAAGGCGGCGGCCCGGTCAATCGCGGCGCCGTCGGTGCGCTTGTCGAAGTGCTGACCCCGGATGGTGGTCGCCAGCGCTGCGAAATGCGCGCGGGTGAGTCACGCGGTAGCAGCCATGAACCATTGCTGCACTTCGGACTCGGCGTGTATCCGTCCGCGCAGGTGACGATTCGCTGGCCAGATGGTGTCGTCGAGCCGCTTGGCACGTTGGCCGCAGACCAGTTCCACCATCGTGCCTATCCCGCCGAGATGATGATTTTCCGGAGTAGTTTCGAACCATGACCATGCCCACTCGGGTGATATCGGTTGCCACTTTGATTCGTGTCGCGATGCTCGTCGCGGCGGGCACGAGCAGTGCGCTGGGCGCGGTACCGACCGTACTTCCTGCAGCTCGAAATACTCCCGGTGCCAAAGGCGTGCCCGATTGTTCGCTGCAACGCTCGGTCGCACGCGCATGGAATGAGCAATTGCTCGCCGCCATTCGCATCGACGCGCCACGACCCACGGTGCACGCACGCAACCTGTTCCATGTGTCGATGGCGATGTACGACGCTTGGACAGCTTTCGATCCGGTTGCGCAACCGGTCTTGGTCGATGAGTCGGCCTCTGCCGCACTACTGTCGACAAGCGATGCGCGCGAGCGCGCGATCAGCTATGCCGCATACCGCGTGCTCGTACATCGGTTCAGTGGATCGCTGAGCGCAGGAACGACGTTGCCACGACTCAGTACTTGTATGTCGGCGCTCGGTTTCGACCCTGGCGTTGATACGGTGATCGGCGGCAGCGCCGAGGCGATCGGCAATCGTATCGCTGCGGCCATCATTGCTTATGGCGTGAACGACGGCGCCAATGAGCAGCAAAGTTATATCGACCCGATACCATTTTTTCCGACCAACAGCCCGATGCTCGTGCAACTGCCAGGCACCGGTGGCTTGGCCGATATCAATGCCTGGCAACCCCTCATTCCGCCGGGTGCGCCGGGTGTGCAGAGCTTTCTGACCTCGCAATGGCGCGATGTTCTGCCATTTGCGGCGCACCGGCCGTCTCCTGGGGAACCGTATGCCGACCCCGGCGCTCCGCCGCTCTTGGGTCTGGACGGCAGCGAACAGTTGCGTGCCGACATGGTCACCCTGATCCGCTACAGCAGCGAACTTGATCCGAGTGATGCCACCGTTCTGAACACGTCGCCGGCAGTGCGCGGGAACAACCCACTGGGCAGCAACGACGGACATGGCTACGCATCGAATCCTGTCGATGGATCACCGTATGCTGACAATTGGGTGCGCCGTGGCGACTGGACACGCGGCCTCGCTGAATTCTGGGCTGATGGCCCCTTATCGACGACACCACCGGGGCACTGGAACGAGATCGCCAACGCGGTGACCGACCATCCGGCTTCGCTGCAACGCGTGCACGGACTGGGTGCGCCGGTCGATGATCTCGAGTGGGATATCAAGCTTTATCTCGCTCTCAACGGTGCATTGCACGACACCGCGATCGCCACGTGGGAGATCAAACGGATCTACAACGCATCGCGCCCGATCACGCTGATCCGCGAGATGGCCACATTGGGCCAAAGCAGTAATTCAGCATTACCGCACTACCACCCGAACGGCTTGCCACTTGAGGATGGCCTGATCGAATTGATCACAGTGGCGTCGAGCGCACCCGGCGAGCGTCATGCCCATCTTGCCGCACACATCGGAGAAATCGCGATCCGTGCGTGGGCTGGTCATCCTGCGAATCCGGCCACACAAGCCGGCGGCAGTGCCTGGATCCTTGGCGATCGATGGATTCCGTACCAGCAACGCAACTTCGTGACGCCACCGTTTCCGGGGTATACCTCCGGGCATAGCGGCTTCAGCCGCGCTGCCGCCGAAGTACTGACCGAGATGACCGGCAATGCATACTTCCCCGGCGGTATCGCCGAAGCGCGCATTGCCGCTGATGGCAGCGGTTTTTCACTCGGCTTCGAATACGGTCCGAGTGCGCCACTGATGCTGCAATGGGCGACCTATTTCGACGCCGCAGACGAAGCTGGCGTGTCGCGTATTTATGGCGGCATTCATCCGTCCTATGACGATCTACCCGGACGCATCGTCGGCCATCACATCGGTAGCGCAGCATGGCTGCATGCTGTCGAACTGTTCGGCACACCCGCGTCAGCGGCAGTGCCGGTGCCGGGACCATCACGCCTGCTGTGGTTGATGACATTGGCTGCAATGCTGGCAATCGCGCTGCGGCAGTTCGCGGCCGCAGCGCCGAAACAGCGTGATCAACTCTGACCCGCACCCCCAACGTCCTAGTTGAGATCGAAGCGATCCAGATTCATCACCTTGGTCCATGCGGCCACGAAATCGCCGACGAACTTCGACTGCGCATCACTCGCGGCATAGACCTCGGCGATGGCGCGCAGCTGCGAGTTCGAGCCGAACACCAGATCGACGATTGTGGCGGTCCATTTCAACGCGCCGGTCGCGCGATCGCGACCTTCGAACAGGTCGGCTTGGTGCGCCGAGCGCTGCCAAGTCGTGCGCATGTCGAGCAGATTCACGAAGAAGTCGTTGCTCAAGACGCCGGGGCGCGTGCTGAACACGCCGTGTCGGCTTTCACCGACATTAGCGTTCAGCGTGCGCAACCCGCCGATCAGCACGGTGATCATCGGTGGGTGCCGCTTCGACGCATCGTGCGCGTCAGTAATCAGGTGTTCCGGCTTCACGTCGATCGCCACCCACTGCTTGGCGCCAGCCGGGCTCCGAGTCAGTTTCCATTCGTAACCAAACAGCATGTCGAAGTAGCCCATGTCCCAGGTCGTCGGGTTCGGCTTCCACGCGCCTTCGATACCGCTGGTCGTGGTGTGCACGCCTTTGCCGCGCGCGAACGCATTGATCCAGCCGAGACCCTGCAATTCGATGCCGGCGGCTTCCGGCTCGGGGCCGACAAGTGCGGGATCACCCGCGCCATGCGGGTAAAGGTTTCGCGCACGCCGCGAGCCGATGCCAACGGGTTACCGAGATTTCGGTCGCCGGAATAGCGACTGTAGGGTCTTGAAGCCCATCGATTCCAATGCGACGTTTCCGGCAAGGATGAACAGGCCGGCCCACGACAAGGCGCGACCGTACTTCTGCTTGATCGGCCACAGCAGGCAGCGTGCCTTGTCGAGGTTGCCGTTGTCCGGCCAACTATTCAGCGGCGCACAGCGCTGATTGCCGCTGCCGGCGCCGCCGCGTGGAATCGTCGCGCCAACGGCGCCGGTGGCAGAACTGATCAAGATCAATGCTCATCCGGCCGTGACGGCGGGATCATCCGTACCCACTGCAGCGGCAAGCTGCGTCATGCCTCAGGAGATCAACATGGAATTCCGAATCAGCTACTCGGGTGCGTCGCCCGATCTTGCCGCCATCGAATCGGCGCTATGCAGTGTCGATCCCGCCGCCAACGTCGATCTCCATGCAGTATCGAGCACGCTCCGAGTGGCCGGTGCCTTTAGCGCCGCGGAACTGCCGGCCTTGTTGAATCAGGCTGGTCTCGCTGTCGATAGCCAGAACGTCAAGCAACTGCCATCGGTCTGCTGCGGCGGCTGCGGCGGCTAACGCGCACGCACGCTGCACCATCGGTCATCCGGCATGACGTTGCCGTATCCGTCCGACAAACCACCTCCGCCGAGTGCTTGAGTGCGTCTCGATCGGTTGCGGGACATGCTGTAGTCATGCGTTTCCCAACGGAAAATACGCGGTGATGCTGGGCAGCCTGCTGGTGCAGATCTGCCAGTTTCGGACGTTCATCGGGTGGCGATGACACCCGCTTCCGGTGGCCGCCAGCGATTGATCAGCCAGACCAGCGACAACATCACCGGCACTTCGACCAGCACGCCGACCACGGTGGCCAGCGCGGCACCCGAGTTCAACCCGAATAGTGAAATCGCCACCGCCACCGCCAACTCGAAGAAATTGGAAGTGCCGATCAGACACGCTGGGCCGGCGATGTCATGCGGCAGCTTCAGCCAGCGCGCGGCGATCCAGGTAATGGCGAAAATGCCATAGGTCTGCAGCACCAGCGGCACCGCAATCATTGCGATGACCAGCGGCTGGGCGACGATGGTGTTGGCTTGGAACCCGAACAACAGCACCACTGTGGCGATCAGGCCGACGATTGACCACGGCTTGAGTGCAGCGACGAAGTCGCCCAGTGCATGCGGTGAGCGCTGCACCAGCCAGCGTCGCGTTGCCATGCCTGCCAGCAACGGCAGCACGACGTAGAGGATGGTCGACAGCAGCAACGTTTCCCACGGTACCGATAGATTGGTGACGCCGAGCAGTAACGCCGCTATCGGCGCAAATGCCAGCACCATGATCAGATCATTGACCGACACCTGAACCAAGGTGTAGCTGGCATCGCCGCGCACCAACTGGCTCCAGACGAAAACCATCGCGGTGCAGGGTGCGACGCCAAGCAAAATCATGCCGGCGATGTACTGCGAGGCCAACTGCGGGTCGACCCACGGAGCAAACAGGTAGTGGAAGAACAACACGCCCAGCGCCGCCATTGTGAACGGCTTGATCAGCCAATTGACCGTGAGAGTGAGCAGCAGCCCGCGCGGCTTGCGGCCCACGTCCTTCACCGCCGACCAGTCGATCTGGATCATCATCGGGTAGACCATCACCAGATGAACGCCGCCACCACCAGATTGACGTGCGCAAACTCCAGACTGGCGACGCTCTGGAACAGGCCAGGCACCCACAGCCCCAAGCCGACTCCAGCAAAAATTCCCAGCCCGACCCATACGCTCAGGAGGCGCTCGAAGAGTCCCATCTCAACTGTTTCCGATCGCGTCGAGCGCGCAGCGCATAGCGTCGCGATCCAGATCTTCCAATGGCAGCGCCAGCAACTGCAGCACGCGGTAGCCAATGGCCTGCCGTGTGAGCTCGAAGGCGCGTCGTTTGCCCGCATCGCCGCCTTCGGCATTCGATGGGTCCGGGTAACCCCAGTGCGCTTTCGCCGGTGCTGCATCCGGGCCGCCAAAGAACACAGGACACGATTCCGCAGCGGCGCTGTCGCAGACCGTAATCACCGCCGCCAACGGCGGCGCACCATCAGCGCAAAATTCATCCCAACTTTTGCTGTAGTAGTCATCAATCTTGATGTCGGCGTTCTGCAGCGCCTCGAGGGCGAACGGATTGACGCGGCCGCTCGGCGCTGCCGGCGCTGTGGGCGCGAACATCGCGCCCCAGCTTAGATGCCCAGTGGTTGAGCATGCCCTCGGCGAGCACGCTGCGCGCCGAATTGTGGGTGCACAGGATCAGGATGTGGATGGTCATAGCGAAGTATATTGACGATGGTTCGAGGTCGGAGGCGGTCGTTTCGATCGTGCTGTCGATGTGTGTTGTAAATCATCTCGATGTCGTTGAACAGAACCTTTGTCGGACTGATCCCGGCGCGGGAACTGGTGCAACAAAGATCAATTTCCACCGCTTGTTCGAAGCGCGGAATTGGTCGGTGTTCTGCGGATTATCGACGGTGAGCTTGGCGGTTTCCGTCCACACGCCTGCAACCAGTTCGTAGACGTAGACGCCGCTGCGCCGCGGACCTTCACCGGCGCGCCCACGCGCGCCTATTCAAAACTGTTTCGGAATACCGCAGCGAGATCCGGAAGTGCCAGCTGCCATAGTTCAAATCCGGTTTGACTGTCATTCGCGCGGAAGTAAACGTTATCGCCTTCTGCGATCAAATCGGAGGGGGCTGCCGGCGGCATCAGGACCCAGATTGAGGCCCGGGATGTCGATGAACTGCCCATTGAACAGCACCCGTAGTTCCTCGCCATCGGAAGGTGCGAATCGCACCGCCGTGAACACAACAGCGCCGGAAGCCGTGACCACGGCATCCAAAACCGGACCCAAATTGACGCTGGCGGCGTTGTAGGCGCAGCGCGTATTTGCTTGAGTTCCATCGGTTTGGAACAGTTGGCAGGCTGGCATCGAACTGCTGTACGCAGTGAAGTACAGGAGGTCGCCGGCCGGAACCAACAATGACGTCGCAGTCAGTCCGCTGCCGACCCCGCTAAACAGATCGGCCACCCTGAGCGTACCGGCGGGTGTGCCGTCACTCACGTACAGTTCGGTGCCACTGTCGGGCGTAGTAGCGACAAAAAACACCCGGTTACCGACGCGCGTCAATTGCCTGATGTTTGCGCTCCCGGCACCCGGATTGATATCAGTCAAGCGGACAGTGCCTTGTGCCGTTCCGGTGCTGCGCCAGAGTTCTAGTCCGAAAATGCCGTCGTCCGCAATCAAAACAATACGGTCACTCAAACTCACCATGTCGCGGATGTCGGCGCCATTGGCACCTGCCCGCAGGTCGCTGACCAGCGTCAACTGGTTATTGGCGTCGAGTCGCAACAATTCGACGCCAGTCGTTGGCGCACTTGGCAGTGTGCCAGCGACGAATACCGAGTCGCCAAATCCGCCGATTCTCCGTGCTTCGGTGAAGCAAACGTCGTCGATGCCGATGCCGACTTCAAGAGGAATGTTCGTCACCGGCACGGTGCCTGACGGCGTGCCGTCGCTGCGCCAAATCTGGATCGTGTCGGCGCCGATACCTCTAGCTATGAAATGTGGGATGCCATTTCGGACGATCACACAATCAGGATCAAAAACCTCTGCACGAACGGGCAGCAGGGTCGATCCAGCCGCGCTGCCCTCGGTGGTTACCAATGCGTTCGATGTGCGTAGCCAAAGGCGACCAAAGTGCCGGCCGCCATTGGCTACACCCGACACGTTAATCGGCTCGAGCCCACCGTTGCCAGTGATCGACAAACTATATGTAGAGGCTGTTTGCCCCGGAATGCTGGCGGCGAATACCAAGCGATCGCCGATGACGCTCAGAGGCGTTGGGAACGAGTCACCGACATCGCCGATCAAATTGGCAAGTGCGAGCGTTCCGGCTGACGTGCCATTGCTGAAAACCGGCTCGGCGCCGGAACCGAATCCTGAGGGATCAAAGCCCAACATGATGTTCTGCCCGGAGGTCGGAATGAGTGCTGTGACTTTGCCGCCGGTGCCATTTATGGTCGCGCTAAATACCTCCAGTGTGTTCGCCAAATTGCCGTCGGTAATCCACAAATGGTCATCGAACGCGAAGTAGGCGCGAAGGTTGTTTACCGTGGTCATGCCGAATCCAGTGGAAGGAATACCTTCCGCGCCGGGCACCAGTTCCTTGAACAGCGCCGTGCCGGCGACCGTGCCGTCGGAGCGGAACAACTCGCGGCCAGCACTGGGGGTGAGTGCTGTGAAGAACACGCGATTACCTAAGGACGTGATGGCGCGAGGGCTGAGGTTGGTTGCCGACAACGAGATGGTGCCGGCAACTGTGCCATCGCTAACACCTAGTGTTTCGTTGCCACCAGAGCGGGCGGTATAGAACATCCTGAATAACGAAGCGTTTGCGACCAGACCGGAGATCTGAGTTGCGGTGCGGAGCTTGGTCGTACCGGCGATAGTGCCGTCGGTTGCGTACAGATCGTCGAGAAAGGAGCCGTTGTCGCCGACAATCACATAGGTCAGCGAACCCAAAGTCACGATCTCGGCTCGTGCGGAACGGGTGGTCGATATATTGAAGCCGCCGAGGACAGTTGCAGATACGGCGGAGAGGTCGGCACTACTGTTGTAACCGAGTTGATAGAGGTCGCGGCCACCGCTCGGTGTCAAACCAAGAAAGCCGATTTGTAGCGTGTTCATTACGGTGAACGAGCGCGGGTCACTCGAAGCGGGGCCTGGCACCACGTCTCGCTCCAGCGTCGGGACGCCGGCACTCAGCCGCCATACCTCACGACCATCGGTGGCGCGTGTGGCCGCAAAAAAGGTTCGGGTAACCAGCCCCCCGGCAATCCTGAAGGTCTTGCGAACGAAGCCGGCTGGACTAGATCCGTCGGCACCCGGATTGATGTCTGCCACCAGCGTCGGGACATTACTTCCCGTCTGCAGGCGCCAAAGCTCATTGCCCTGCCGGCCATCATTTGCAGCAAAATAAAGCGAGCTCCCTTCTACATACAGACTGGACGGAGTGCTCGAGCATTGGCCCGGACAAATGTCGGTCAGTCGAGTGGTATTTGTTGGCGTCCCGTCGGTGACCCACAACTCTGTTCCATGCAGGCGGTCGGTACCGACAAAGACAATTCGATTGTCGAAAAATACCGAACTGGTTCCCATGCCACCACTGAGAAAACCATTGGGCCCATCATTCAGATCGGCCATTGGGATAACGGATTGCGCCGAGACCGACGGGCAGAACGACAGACAGAACGACAGGCAAACGAACAGACGGCGCATGGGTGTCTCCTAAAGACTATCCAATAGAACCCGGAGTGGCGGGAACTCCCGCCACGCGGTCTGTACCGTTTGCTGGATCGCGAATCAGATGCCCGCATCGGCATCCCAAGTCCTCAACAGTCGATGCGCCTTGCGTCATTCATCCCGCTACCCATTCATCGTCACTCCGTACACGCGTCCGGGACCGGTGTCGGCGTCCATGGCACTGCTTCAAAACTGTCTCCGAACACATCTTCGGCAACGATCGACAGGTGACAGGTCACATCGACTTGCTGCAATAGCGCATCACGCACGCGGACGACCACGTTGAACTCGCCGATCACCGCGGACGAACCAGAAAAAAGCCCCTGGTCGTCGAGCGTGATGCAGCCCGGCGCAACCCCGGAAATAATGCTGAACTGGACAGGTGCGGTGCCGTTGCTATTCGGTATCGCGTAATCGAGGTGCTGGTTTGTCGCCCGCGGTGGCGGGTCGCAACTCGCCTGCAGCACCGACTCTGTCACCGTGCTGCTAACGGCAGGGCCGATCGCCGGCAATAGATCGCTCGCAAGGATTGCGAGTTGCATATCGATCAACGTGCCAAGCGCGGAGTCCTGTTGCTGCTGGTCCGGCTCATCGCGGATCTCGTCATTGTGCAACTTGAGCTGCCAAGTCTCATCGGCGCCGACGGTATACACCGGCGGTGTCAGCGCGTTGTCGTCGAGTCCGACTGCGATCCAGGACGTCTCGCCACCGCGCGGACAGGTCCAACCTTGCGCGTCTTGTGTACCGGCTTCGAAATTCGCGAAATCCGCCGTGCTGAAGTCGCCCGGATTCATCGGCAAGTTCGCATCCAGTGGTGGCCCGCTGCAGGCGAGTGAGCGGCCCGGTGCGAGTTCGGCGCGTTGAAATGTCGTGTGTGGCGGAACCCGGCCATAGACAATGGCGCCGCTCGCCACTGCGTTTCCGGCATTGCGATGGTGACCGGTGAACGACAGATCACCACCGGGCGCGAGCGTCGTTTGATTGGCGCTGGTGCTGACCTGCAACTGCGGAGCGCCGACCATGACAAGGAATTTGCTCGCATCAGCGGATGCACTGCACGCGCCTGCGGCGACATTGACCGAGGCATTCACGACATGCGTCGCGTTGCTTACGACCCCGGCCGGATAGCGTAAGGACAGCATCGTGACTGCGTCCGCACCGACCGCGAGCGGACCGAGCAGAAGCACCACTTCACCGTTCGCAGCATTGCTCGCGTCGACGCTGCCACCACTTGCGCCGACGAACTCCGGACGTGCCGCGACGCCATTGATCGACAGTGTTGGCCAGGTCAGGACCAGTTCGCCGTCACCGATCGCGAACGGCCCCTGATTACTCACTGTGAAACCGATCTGCAGTGGCTCCAGTGCGCCGGCAACGGCCAAGGTGTCGCCGCTCACCACAAGCCCGACCGTAGGTGTCGCGTTGCCGAGCGTGATCGGCTCGGCGTCGCTCAGAACGAGTGCGGATGGTGCGACCGCGATCTCGCTGCCACCGGGCGCTGTTGACGCATAGACACGTGTCTGGGCACTCAGCATCAACACCGAGTTGCTGCACGCGGCTTGTGTCGGACGCAGGCCGATGCGGCTCATCGCCGGCACGGCGCCGCTCGGTAGTGCACTGAAGTAGATCGCTACCCAGCGCACAGCCGCGATGTCCGCGGGCGGCGACACGACCAGGTCTTCCCAGAAACTGTTGCCCAAAGCGTCGATGTCGTCCGGCAACGTGGCGTTGCCGATGACGGCGTCGAGATCGACTGGTGGTGGCATGGCCGGATCGGCGTAGACCGGGTCTGTGGTCGTCGCATAGAACACGCGGCCGACACTGCCGACCGGCAGCATCACCGTTTGCAGCTGCAGCGCGTCCGGCACGCGCGCGAACTGCACGATGTCGCCGAGCCCCGGCGCACCCATATTCGCCAGGCGCAGCCCGAGATCGAAATCGGCGCCGGGTGCGACCGTTGCGCCGGCGTTGTCATTTGTCGCCGCCGTGACTGCGAGCACACCGCCGACGTTGTCACCTACTGCAAACGCCGCATGCGGCGTCGGGTCGATACCGATCTCGAACAACGTCGACCCACTGACGACGGTGCTACGTGCCGAATCCAGCCGCGCCGCGAGCGTGACTTGCGTGCCATTCGCGATGTCTAGCGCGAGCACATAGCGAAAGTGGCGCGCAAAGCTCGCGCCCGGCGCGATGCTCGCCAACTCCCATACAACTGCCGGTTGCGCTGGCAGCGCACCGCCGCCATCCGGATCGAATGCAGGATCCGCCACGCCGCCGTCGCTGATTTCACTGATGCTCGCAATGCAAACTGGCGCACTCGCAGCAGACAGACTGCACAACGGGTCGAGCGCGACCCACGCACGTGCTTGATATAACGTCTCGATGCCATTTCCGGGCGCATTGTTGCTGCTGCCGTCCGGCGCGCCGACGATGAATTGCACCGTCGTTCCGGCAGCTGCCTGCGGTGTGCTGACGCCAAACCAACCTTCCCCGGCGTGCAGTGCAACTGCCGGCGATTGCGTCGCAGTCGCTGCATTGCTGCGCACGACACTGTTTGCCGTTGCGCCACTGCTGTCGGCACGCGCGAAGGCCTGATAGGCATAGTTGCTGCCGCTCAACGCACCCGTCGGAACACGCAACGTTGATCGCACACTGAAGGTGCCGTTGTTCAGCGTCGCGAACTGCCAATACACCGATTTCGCCGGCACATTCGCACCACCCAAGACGATCGCGCTCGCGGTGTACTGACCACCGCCCGTCGCGCTGACAAACTGCAGGTCCTCGTTCTGGCCAAAGTCCTGCGCCAGTGTTGTCGCCAGCGGCACCCAGACGACAACGCCGGTCGCTGGACCGCTCGACACCGCATACAGGACGCGTAGCTCGAAGGTGTTGCCAGACACGACCGTCGCAACCGGCGCATCGAGGCCAGCACTGACAATTGCAGCGCCGAGGAGGTTGTTGTCGGCCAGCGCCGGCGCCGCTGAAGCCGGCATCGCGGCGAACATCGTGAACGCAAGCCAGAGCAATGCGCTACAGCACCCATGTCGCAGGTCGAACGCCGTGATCCGAATCATGTAGATGCCCTCTGGCGTCCGTGGCGCGGACCCTTTGCCTCAAGAACACGGGAAACGCCCGCCGTCCGCCATCGAGAAAATGCGTCTGGCGACGAGTGCGGCGTGCAGCATTGCAAACGTAGGCCGGGCGCGCCCTTGCCAGGCCAGTCCTGCTCTGGTTTTCGTCATCGGGTGTGATGTAAACGGACGCATCAGGATCGTGGCGGCCAACCCGAGTTGCGCGCACATGGCTGCTGCCAACTTTCGCCTGCCGACGATGCGAAGCACAGCTAAGTCGCTTCGCGAGTTGTTCGAATGCGCCCGCGATGGCGCCGACCGAATCCTGATTCTACGCACCCTCGAAAGTTCTCTGCGGCTGGACTATTCGCTGGGTCACACCAAACACTTTCATCCATCGTTTGTCGCTCACGCCAAACTGTGGATGAATGCATATGGTGTCGGAAAAAGCATCAGGCAATCTAAAAAATCAGATTATGCGTTCCGCCACGGCTATGCTGGCGCTGGGCTTCGCAAAGGAGATCGAGATGCGGAAGGTGAATCAATACGAGATTCGGCTGAAGCGACAGTCAATCATCTTGCTGGCGATCCTGTGTGCGCTTCTCGCGAGTTGTGGCGATGGCGATGGCGCGCAAGACACAACTCGCGGCCAGGCGACGTCCAGTCTCGCAGCGCCGCCAACGGAGAACCCGTCTGCACTAAGACCGGAATCAGCCACAGCTCCTGACACGATGGCGGAAGAACAGCTTCCGGAATATGAGCTCGTCCGTAAGAACGATGCCGATCAGGGGCACATCTCGGCCATCAGGATCAACGCGGTGGTTTCCGGGCAGATCACGGAGGGTGGCTTGAGGCGCCTACTACTGAAGTTGCTCGCTGAGGCCAATTCGACGGCAAGCCAGCAACGTGTGTTCATTTATCTGTTTCAGTCACACGAACACTTTGAGTCCGGGTATGGCCAGTGGATCGCCATGCTGAAGCCTGGCACCGGTGCACAACCGGACATCGATATCCGGACTGAGCTCGTTGAGCAGCTTGGAGCAAAGCCTGAGGTGATCGGCGGACTTTCGGAAGACATGCGCAAGGAAGTGTTTCAGGAGTCCGCGATGGCCAAGGATCGTGCGGACAACGAAGCAACCCTTCAGTACCCGTTTGTTAGACGCAAGACACCGCGGTACTCAGATGCAGAGCTTAGAGATCTGCTCGCCAATCAATCGCGCGCGCGGAAGATGTTGGAAGAAAAATACGAGTCTGAGCTGTCGGGACGTTATGGTGTAATCGAAGCGCAGCTTGAAGAAATTCAGAAAGAGGGTTTGCAAAAGAATTGGCCTCTGCCGGAAGAATAGCGGCCTAGACGCCCCGGTGCAGGAACCCTCGAGATGACCCTGAGGAATTGCCCTGTCTTATCCTGTCTTTCTGCGATACGGCGGACATTCTCTAGTCAGCGTTCATCGACAAAGTGTCTGTCGGCTCAATGGGCAATTGGTTGAACATGCAGACGTGATGTGTGGCGAAAACCATAAGGTGATCGGCGGTGGAAAGCATCGGTTGACCGGCGGGGCGCCGATGCTCGCATGTCGCTTGTTCGCTACCAGCTTTGGGCGGTGGCCGCTGCGATTGGCTGCAAGTGAAACCGGGCTATCTCGAGTTCAGAAGCTCTGTAGCGGAGCATGAGTTGGCGTTGGTCGGTCCAATCGCGCAAGATTTCTGGCGGTGAATGGATATGATCATTCATTGAGGTTGTGCTTGCCGTGCCGTGCGGCTTTTTCCCGGACATTAGGTAGACCTATGCTCACGGCGTCCCAGCTGCCGAAATCCGTCCGGTTTAAGTATCGGCGGGCGAACGTCGATCGGGATGTCTCGATCATTCGCGACAACCTACTCTGGTTCGACACCCGCGATCGATTGAATGACATCACGGAGATGGACCATGATGTGGTCTTCTCAGATGGCAGCGGATTCGATGCTGCGGACGTGGAGAAATACGTTCAAGAGCGCTTTGCCGATGACCAGCCGGCGGCTGAACGCGCCCGCATGCGGCTCTCGGCGGAGATCGTGGGCGTGACATATCCCGAGGAATACAAGCTGGCCGTCGTTGACGTCGTTCGAGAACTTCTCGAAACCACCGTCATCTGCAGTTTCTCTCGAACTCCTTGCATCCACCCCATGTGGGGTTTGTATGGCGACGACCACACCGGCTATGCCCTCGGATTCGACTTCGACGTCCCTTGGCCGGCCCACGTGGGAACTCATTTGGGCCCCCAAGTCATGAATCTCAATCTGTTGCCAATCGAATACAGCGACCGTTATCCCGTTATCGATGGTGACAAGGTTTCTCGCAGCGACCCTGACAGCGAGCTTGCCCGCGCGGTTCTGACTAAGCACAGCGATTGGACCTTCGAGCAGGAAGAGCGCGTGGTCATCATGATGTCGGAACGTGGCAGCAGACCATTTCAGAAGGAGATGCTTCGCTACATAGTGTTCGGTTCAAGAATCTCTCCCGAGAACCAAGACCGCATCACCGAACTTGCGCTCGCCAGAACCTGTCCGCCCGTGCTGCTCAAGGCATATCGCAGCATCGGGTCCTACGAAATGTTGTTAGCTGAGCTGTAACCATTGACTGCTTCGGTCCCGTTCCGAATCCGACACCTGGTTCGTTTGGATCGGCGTCTACGTCGAACCACGGCTCCTGCATTCACGTTGGCATAGATGTTGGGCCGCAGGTGCGCGTGCGGACCGCTGATCAAAATGTGCTTTCCACGAAAGCATATTCTGATCTTTCGGATCACCTTATGCTTTCCGCCACAAAGGTTCTTTGACGGCGGTGGTTTGGTGGGCCCGCACGGATTCGAACCGTGAACCAAGGGATTATGAGTCCCCTGCTCTAACCGTTGAGCTACAGGCCCGCATGGGTTGGCGAAGATAGCGACGTGGGCGCGACGGTGCCAGCGTCAAGGCAGGTCGCAGGCAGTTGCCGCGAAATGGTTCGCGGCGGCGGTGAAGGCTTCGGCCTCGCGCCAGTTCGGCAGTTGCGTCGCGCGGATCAGGGTATTGCTGCGTGCATCGAAACAGAACAGGGCATCGAGGCGTGGGGCGACGGCGCGTTGCTTGATTGCGGCGACATCGCCGTTCGCAATGCGTTGCGGCCAGGTCGAGACATCTTCGGGCAGCACCGGCACCAGTTTCGGCAATAAATTTGTCTCTTGCTGCGGCGGCATTGCTACACCACCCTGAGCGTTGCGCACGAACGGCACTGGGCCGATGTGATCAGGCACGATGGCGAGCGCGAACGCGTCGTCGTCGAGCGTGGTGGTGGCCTCCGCGAGTTGCGTCATCAGCGCTGGCATCGCGGCACCGGCACGCGCCCATTGCGCCAGCGTATGCGTCTGCGCGTAGCTGAATGCGGCGACCAGCAAGCACGAGGCGATCACCTGCATACGCATACGCAGCAAGCCGATCGCTGGTGCCATTGCCAAGGCCAGCCACGGTGCGGTGTCGTAATAGAAGCGGCTGCCTTCGCCATGTGCATAGACTACGCTGAGGTGCGGCAGCAGCGACAGTAGCGACAACAAGGTCCATGCGACCGGCAACAACCAAGTCGACACCAGCAGGCGTTCGCGCCGCGCGACCACGGCTGCCGCCATGAGTGCGATGACGACCGCGGCGAGCGCGACCAGTCCTTTCATCGGCGCATCGGCGTAGACGAGCCGTGGAATTGAAGCCAAGGTCAGCAGACGCTGGAAAATTTCGCCGAAGCCAAGCGCGGTCGTCGGGTCGGCATCCGGATACACCTGCAACGCGCTGCCGAACAACGCGTGGCGCAGACCGAGATACGCGAAGAACATCAGCACTGCCGGAAAGCATTCACGCAGCGTGCGCTGGCCGCGCTCGATCAATCCCTCGCCCGATGGTGCGCGCAGCAGACTCGCGAGCACCAGCAGGCCTGGTGTCGGCATTGCTGCTTCCTTGGCGGCCAGCCCGAGCGCGAATCCACATAGACTGAGTAGACGCCAGCGATCGAACCCGTGTGCGCGCAAATGTGCGTACACCGCGATCAGCATGCCGGTGACGGCGAGCAGATCGTAGCGCCCGGAAAACCAGATACTGACCTCGGGTGCCAGTGGAAAACACAGAAATAAGCCGGCCGCCGTCGTCGCCCGCAGGGCATCGGCGCCGAGCGCACGCATCACTGCGGCAACCAGCACGGCGTTGATGATATGGAAGGCATAGCCGGTCAAATGCCACGCTAGCGGCGACCAGCCGAACAGACGCTGGTCCAGCGCATAGGTGATCAAGGCCAGCGGCCGGTAGTAGTGGCTCGGCACATCCAGACCGGCGTAAAACTTCGCCAAGATCGACGGCCAGAATGCACCGTTCGCATCCCAGCCGAGCAGCCAGTGCATGACTGCAAGATCGTCGCTCAGGAACTGACCATTCAAGGCCGACCACGCGATCAACACGGCGGTGGTGATGTAGAGCGACAGCAACCCGCGCGCAGTACTCACAATGCGCACCAAAACACCCCGAGCAAAGCCAATCCGCTGAGATAGCTGCCGCCATCGCGCAACGCAAACAGGATCGGATCAGCGCGCACGAGGCCGCGGCCCGCCAGCGTCCACAGCCGCGCCAGCCAGTACAACAGCACCGGCGCAACCAGCCACAGCAGTTCGGGATGCGTGTACAGGCGGCGCACATCTTCGCTCTGGACGTAGAGTGCAAATACCAGCACCGCCGTCAGCGCCGACGCTGCACCGACCGCGAGCACGATCGGCGCGTCGGCGGCCTGATAGGCGCGGCCGTCAAGCACGCGGCCGGCATGCATCGCCAATTCACCATAGCGCTTCAAGGTCGCCAGACTGACGAACAGGAACAGCGCGAAAGCGAACAGCCATGGACTCAAAGCCACCGCGATCGCAATCGCGCCGGCGGCTACGCGCAGTACGTACAGCGCGGCCAGCACCAGCACGTCCAGCCACAGCAGGCGCTTGATCGCGAAGGTATAAACCAGCGACAGCGCGACGTAGACACCGAGGATCGACAACGCCGCCACCGGCAACATTGACCCAACCCACGCAGCACCGGAAAGCAACAGCGGCGCGATCGACCACGCCAGCTTCGGCGACAACGCCCCGCTGGCAAACGGTCGCTTCGACTTGTCCGGATGCGCGCGGTCGGCGACGACATCGGCGGCATCATTGATGACATAGATCGCCGATGCGGCGAGACAGAACGCCGCGAACATCCATGCCGCTGCGATCCATGCACCGGCGTCGCCATAACGATGCGCCGTCAGCACCGCTACGAAGACCAGCAGGTTCTTGGCCCACTGGTGTGGGCGCAACAGGCGGACCAGTGCGGAGAGGAACAGGATCATGCGCCGATTATGCCGGTGTCACCGCCACAGATGCACAAAGGCCGCGATCAGTCGAGATCGAGGAACGACCGCAGGTGTTCCGACCGCGACGGATGCCGCAGCTTGCGCAACGCCTTGGCTTCGATCTGACGGATGCGTTCACGGGTGACATCGAACTGCTTGCCCACTTCCTCAAGGGTGTGGTCGGTGTTCATGTCGATACCGAAACGCATGCGCAGCACCTTGGCTTCGCGCGGCGTCAGGCCGGCCAGCACCTCATGCACGGTTTCCTGCAAGCCGGTGGTGGTCGCGGAATCCAGCGGTGATTCGACCGAGGTGTCTTCGATGAAGTCGCCGAGGTGCGAATCCTCGTCGTCACCGATCGGCGTCTCCATCGAGATCGGTTCCTTGGCGATCTTGAGGACTTTGCGAATCTTGTCCTCAGGCATCTCCATCTTCAGCGCCAGTTCTTCCGGCGTCGGCTCACGACCCATTTCCTGCAGCATCTGGCGGCTGATGCGATTGAGCTTGTTGATCGTCTCGATCATGTGCACCGGAATGCGAATGGTGCGTGCCTGGTCGGCGATCGAACGCGTGATCGCCTGGCGAATCCACCACGTCGCATAGGTCGAGAATTTGTAGCCGCGGCGATATTCGAACTTGTCGACGGCTTTCATCAGGCCGATATTGCCTTCCTGAATCAGGTCGAGGAACTGCAGGCCACGGTTGGTGTACTTCTTGGCGATCGAGATCACCAAGCGCAAGTTGGCCTCGACCATTTCCTTCTTGGCGCGACGGGCCTTGGCCTCACCGATCGACATGTGGCGGTTGATGTCCTTGATCTCGGACAGCACGAGGTAGAGCGTCGCCTCGTGACCCATCAGGCGCTCCTGCTGCTCCTGCACTTGCGCCTTGCAGGCCTTGAGCGAGTTCGCCCACTTGGTGCCCTTGCGGGCTTCGTTCTCGACCCAGCGCAAGTTGGTTTCCTTGGTCGGGAAGGCCTTGATAAATTCTTTGCGCGGCATTTTGCCGACGCGCGTGACGACATCCATGATCGCGCGCTCGTGGCTGCGGATCGTGTTCACGACTTCGCGCAACTTTTTGACCATACCGTCGATCATGATCGAGGGCAGCTTGAGCTTCAGGAACTCTTCCTGGATCTGCTTGCGCAGCTTCAGTGTCTTCTTGTCCTCAGCACCGACCTTGGCATGCGCCGCCTTGAACTTCTCGTAGAGTTCGCCGAACAACTCCATGCGTCGTTTCACTTCGGCCTGGTCGGGGCCGGTGTCGCCTGGCGTTGACTCCTCGGCATCGCCATCGGCTTCTTCGTCGACATCCTTGGTCGCCGCGGTGCCGTCTTCTTCCGATTCCAGCATCTCGTCGGTCAAGGCTGCGGCGGCTTCTGCGGCAGCGGCTTCGAGATCGTAGAAACCGGTCAGGAATTCGCTCATGCGCTTCTTGCCGTCGAGGTGCGACTCATATTCGCCGAGTAGCAACGACACCGACCACGGGAACTGCGACAACGCATTCTGCACCTGCGCCAAGCCTTCCTCGATGCGCTTCGCGATCGCGATTTCGCCTTCGCGGGTGAGCAGTTCGACCGTGCCCATCTCGCGCATGTACATGCGCACTGGATCGGTGGTGCGGCCGGTTTCCTCGACTGCAGTCAGCGCCTGGATGGCTTCTTCGGTCGCCGTTTCATCGTCTTGGGCGGCTGGTGTTTCCTGCAGCAGCAACGACTCGGCATCCGGCGCAGTCTCGTGCACCTCGATGCCCATGTCGTTGATCATGCTGATGATGTCTTCAATCTGCTCGGGATCGACGATGTCGTCCGGGAGATGATCATTGACTTCGGCATAGGTCAGGAAGCCCTGTTCCTTGCCCTTGATGATCAATTGCTTGATCTCGGACTGCTGGTCGCGCTTTTCGAATTCAATGGCCATCCGGCACTCCAAAGGCTGTATTGCGATAACGGAATTCGGCGCCGGAAACGGACACCGAGCGCGTCGCGATGGCTTGCGACGGGGGGTGTCGGCGGGTGATTTGGGTCGCGCCAACGGCGCTTCCGGCAGAAGGACTGGTAGTATAGGCAGGGTGTCAAGGACACCCAAGTCATTGATTATACGAGGCCCGTCAGCTAGGCGCGAATCGATATGCGAGTTTGACCAAGAACTGGTCGTCCTGATCGAGTGCAAAGGTGTCGCCGAGGATGACGCCGACGCTGTCGCCGCTCTGCAGGTTTTCGCGCTCGAAGCCGCCGCGGCTGTAGACCGCAAACACGTCGCTGAGCGGCCCGAGTTTGTAGCGATATCGGATCTGGAAGCCGAGATTTCGCACACTGAAATCGGACAGCGACGAAGCCGTGGCGACGAGGCTTCCGTTGCTGTCGGGCGTGCGCATGGCGATCGCCTCGGCATCGATCGCGATCGCCTGCAGCTTGATGCGCAACTCTTGCGTGTCATCGATGAACCAGTTCAGATTCGACGATAGTTCCGCGCGCTCGGCCTTGAATCTGCCGAAGTTGCTTCCGCCTTGCCACACCACCCAATCCTGCTGATGCATGCCGAAAAGACCAACGTCGATATCGAAGCGGTCGCCGATATGGAACCTGGGGTTGCACGCCGCCATACAGGTAATAGCCGTCATGCAAATTTGGCGCGATTTCGATATTCGCATACCAGCCGAACCAACCGGTGCCTTGACGCGGCACGGAACGTTCGACAAAGAAGGCTGGGCCGCTCTGGCGCCGGATTGCGCCA
Source organism: Rhodanobacteraceae bacterium (assembly GCA_016708465.1). Taxonomy (GTDB): domain Bacteria; phylum Pseudomonadota; class Gammaproteobacteria; order Xanthomonadales; family Ahniellaceae; genus JADKHK01. Next base: position 112,633 of record JADJFT010000003.1, on the reverse strand, counting down.
TGGCCGCGTGGAGATCAGGGTCATCCCACGCCGGGCGCAGATAGCGCGCCAGCAAGAACATGTTGCCGCCGTCACGTACTTCCGACTGACGCATCGCCGCATAGGATTCGCGCAAGGTCAGTCCATGATCGTCGGTCTGCCGTTGCACCTCGAATTCGTACTGGTGGCTGGCGAACATCGACTCCGCTGGCAGATTGTCCTGGCGATAGCCGCTCTCCCATTCAGCGCGCAGAAAATTGTTGCGGTCCTGAAATCCGAGATCGTTCAGCTCCATGTCGTTCCGGACATGAATCAGAAAATACTGCTGGCGCCACGGGCCCGGCATGTCCCAGTCGGCGATGACACCGCCGCCGAAGTCGCGCTTGCTCACGCCTGCTGTCTCAGTATCGGAATGCATCAACGCCGCTTGCACGCTCCACTGCGCATTCGGTCGCCAGCGCGCATCGATCGAACCCACATCGGCGATGCGATCAAAGAACGGGCGATCGACATGGGTTTGCGTGAAGCCAAGCGTCAGATCGTCGCTGACGTGGGTAGCACGCGCCATCAGAAAATCACGGCCGGCTTCACCGTCTTCGCTAGCAGCGAAGACGCCGTAGCCAAGATCACCGAAGCTGCCATTGGCCTTGACTGCAGCATCGATGTTGGCGGCGCCGGCGCCATCATCCGAGGGGCCACCGACACGGCGCGTGTAGAACAACTGCCCACCCGGATTATTGACCTCGAAATAGGCCTGGTTCTCGGTGAAGAATGGTCGCTTGTCGGTGTAGAACGTTTCGATTGCGTCGAAGTTCACCACCAGTTGATCGGATTCGACCTGACCGAAATCCGGATTGATCGTGGCCGCGAACTGGTGGTCTCCACTCGGCTTCCAAAACAAGTCCATTCCTGCTTTGTATTCGCTGCCGTCGTTCGCGATGTCGCGGCTGGCGACAAGATACGGCGTGAACGAGAACAACGAACTGCTGAACTGTGGAATGTCTATGCGATGAAAGTCATTGAGATAGCGCGGCCGCGTCCAGACCGCATTCGGATAGGCCCAGCGCTCGCCGGTGACAGCAATCACGCGCGAAAAAAACACACCGATCGTGCGCGTCTGTGTGCCCGAGTTCTTCATCGGCGCAATCGACCAAGGAATCAACCACTCGATTGAGTAGCCGACGTCATCTTCGTAAACCGCGTGTTGCCAGTCGCCATCCCAGTCGGTGTTGAACTGATTCTCGTTGCTGATGACCGCGTCCTAAATATCGCCCGCCATCGTCACCGTGAAATCAAAACCGCTACGACCTTCACCATCGAAATCGACCATGAAGTTCATGCGATCGATTTGACCCTCGGCATCGCGCGCGACACGCGTCTTGGTGCGCGGCACATCTGGCGGCTGCTTGGCCTTGATGTACACGGCGATACCAGCAGGCGTCGATAACAGCATGGCCTCAGTGGCGAACTGCTCGGGTACCGGCGTCTCGCTGAGCGGCTGAATCTGCACGAAGTCGCCGAAGCGCTGGGCGTTGGCCCATTCGGCTTCGTCGGCACGTCCATCGACCGTGATGTCGGCGTGGGCAGCGGCACTGGCCGCAGTCAGCACCGCGAACAGCAGGGGTGCGCGCATGGCGTTCTCCATCGGGCCGCGCAATTTATTCCGATCCGTGGATGCCGCCATGCGCCGTCAGTCATGTAAACCGCGCATTGCTCAGGCAATCGTGGCAAACCGTGAGCGCTCGGCAACCCATCGTGTTGCCGGCGCCCCGTATCTATTCAAGCCGCGCGTGCCAAACCGGCGGCCGTATCCATCATCAAATGGCCGTAGAGATCCTTTGGATCCGCAAGATCCGGGATCAGGCCGACCGGGACGCCGAGACTGAGTTCGCGGGCGAGATCGCGCAGCAAGCGCAGCGCTGAATAGTCTTCCAAGGCGAAACCGACCGAGTCGAACACCGTGACCTCGCGCTCCGTCGCGCGGCCCGCGGCGTCACCGCGAAGTACGCGCCAGAACTCGGTGACGCAGAAGTCGGCCGGCATCTGCTGCAAATCACCCTCGATGCGCGTTTGCGGTTCGTATTCGACGAACACCGATGCCCGCGCCAGCACCTCGGCATGCAGTTCGGTCTTGCCCGGACAATCGCCGCCGACGCCGTTGATGTGCATCCCCGGCACGATCATTTCCGGCGTCAGAATGGTTGCATTGGTTTTGTCGGCAGTGACCGTGGTGACGATATCGGCGCCGCGTACCGCTTCCGCCGTGCTGTTGCATACGACGACACGTAGCCCCGGCATATGCGCCAGATGCGCGACCAGTTTCTGGGTTGCAGCGGCATCGACATCGAACAGGCGCAGTTCATCGATGCCGAGCAGGTGATGAAAGGCCAGCGCCTGGAATTCGCTCTGCGCGCCGTTACCGATCAAGGCCATCGTGCGCGCGTCGCTGCGCGCTAGGCGCTTGGCCGCCATGACCGAGGTCGCAGCAGTGCGCATGGCGGTGGTCAGGGTCAGTTCGCTCAACAGGGTCGGGGTGCCGGTGGCGACTTCGGCGAGCACACCGAACGCCATCACCGTCGGCAGGCCTTCCTTGGTGTTCTTCGGGTGACCATTGACGTACTTGAAGCTGTACTCGCGCGCATCGGCAATCGGCATCAACTCGATCACGCCGACATCCGAGTGCACGGCATGGCGCGGGCTCTTCTCGAACTCGGGCCAACGCCGAAAATCGTCTTCGATGTAATCGACCATGCGCGCCAGCATCTTCGGCAAACCGATGCGGGCAACGATCCGGGCAATATCTTGGGTGGTCAGCAACAGGGTCATGGCGGGCTCCATCAGGTGACACGCGACGACAGGTCACGTCCGACATCCATTGTCCGGAGATCGCCGTTAGCGCAAAACGGCAATAATGCAACCAAATCAGCGTTGATATAGCATTTCGACAGACTCAATTATCGAATTGATCAAATGGATGCGCTCGACCAGCAACTGATCGCCGAATTGCGCCACAACGCCCGTGCATCGATTGCCGAACTTGCGGCGCGGTTGAAGGTGTCGCGCGGCACCGTCACTAACCGCATCGCGAAACTGGAACGCGATGGCATGATCGTTGGCTACACGGTGAAGCTGCGCCCCGAGGCCACACCCGACGAGATCCACGCCTGGACTGGCATTGCCGTCGAAGGCAATCAGCAACTCGTCATCCGCGCCCTGCTCGGCGAGCCTGGCATTGCGGCCTTGCACGACACCAACGGCCGCTGGGATCTGCTCGCCGACCTGCGCGTCGGCAACTTGCAGGAACTGGCGGCGGCGCTCGAACGCATCCGCCGCATCAAAGGCATCAGCGCCACCGAGACCAGCATCCACCTGCAGAGCTATCGCGGCTGAGCCAAGCGCAGAAACAACAAGGCCCGCCGGAGCGGGCCTTGTTTCAATCAGTATCAAGAACTCACATCGCTTTGATCAACTCATCGGCGAATTCCGAGCACTTCACTTCCTTGGCGCCGTCCATCAGGCGGGCGAAGTCATAGGTGACGGTCTTGTGGCCGATGGCCTTGTCCATCGCGGCGATGATGGCGTCGGCGGCGTCGACCCAGCCCATGTAGCGCAGCATCATTTCGCCGGACAGGATCACCGAACCCGGATTGACCTTGTCAAGGTTGGCGTACTTCGGCGCGGTGCCGTGGGTCGCTTCGAACACGGCATGACCGGTGACGTAATTGATGTTGCCGCCGGGTGCGATGCCAATACCGCCGACCTGCGCGGCGAGCGCGTCGGACAGATAGTCACCGTTGAGGTTCAGGGTGGCGATCACGTCGAACTCGCTCGGGCGGGTCAACACCTGCTGCAGGGTGATGTCGGCGATCGCGTCCTTGATCACGATGCGGCCGGCGGCGACTGCGGCCTTCTGTTCGGCGTTGGCTTCGGCCTCACCCTTCGCCGCCTTGGTGCGCTCCCACTGGTCCCAGGTGTAGACCTTGTCGCCGAATTCGCGTTCGGCCAAGGCATAGCCCCAATTACGGAACGCGCCTTCGGTGAACTTCATGATGTTGCCCTTGTGCACGATCGTCACCGACTTGCGCTTGAACTCGATCGCGTACTCGATGGCGGCGCGCACCAGGCGTTCGGTGCCGTCTTTCGACACCGCCTTGATACCGATGCCGGAGGTGTCCGGGAAACGGATCTTGCCGAATTCCTTCGGAAAGGCTTCCTTGAACATCGCCATGAACTTCTTGTTTGATTCCGAGCCATGCTCGAACTCGATGCCGGCGTAAATGTCTTCGCAGTTCTCGCGGAAGATCACCATGTCGACTTGCGACGGATCTTTCACCGGGCTCGGCACGCCCTTGAACCAGCGCACCGGGCGCAGGCACACGTAGAGATCAAGCATTTGCCGCAAGGCGACGTTCAGTGAACGAATGCCACCACCGATCGGCGTCGTCAGCGGGCCCTTGATCGAGACCAAATAGTCGCGGCAGGCCTGCACAGTCGCTTCCGGCAACCACGAACCGAACTGGTTGTTGGCCTTCTCACCGGCGTAGACCTCCATCCAATGGATCTTGCGCGCACCGCCGTAAACCTTCTCGACCGCAGCATCGAACACGCGTACCGAAGCGCGCCAGATGTCGGCACCGGTGCCGTCACCCTCGATGAACGGAATGATCGGGTTCGGCGGCACCGTCAGCACCCCATTGCTGATCGTGATCTTGGCGCCGTCGGCGGGAATGTTCATCGTAGGCTCGGCCATCGTCGTTCTCCGGTTGAATTAGGTTCCGCGCCATCCCGGCGCGAGGTCGGGCATTGTCGCGGGTTCGCTGTGACAGGGATAGGTGGGGGTGTTGGGTGCGCTGCCAGACACCACGCGCAGCCGGCGATACCTTTCGCCGGCGGCGCTCGGGCTAACTGCGCCGCGCTGTTGCCATCGACAGTGCCGCCAATACCGCAACCGTTGCAGCAACCAGAAACATGGCCTGTGCGCCCTGCCACTGCCACAAAGCACCGGCAGCCACGCTCGCGACCAGCAATGCGGCGCCACTGACGAGATGGAACACGCCGAATGCGCTGCCGCGCAGTGCTTTCGGCGCGACGTCGGACAACATCGCCGAGAGCAGACCCTGGGTGAATCCGAGATGCACGCCCCAGAACACCACGCCGATCGCGGCACCGAGCCGGCCGGGTACAAATGCGAATACCAAATCGGCCACGATCAGCAGCATGACGCCGGTCAACAGCAACGATCGACGCGCGATACGGTCCGCCCACCAGCCCACCGGATAGGCAGTCAGCGTGAACGCCAAGCTCATCAGCACCAGCGCCATCGGCGCCAACTCTTCGCCAAAGCCGGCATCGCGCATCCGGATGACCAGGAACCCTTCGCCGAAACGCGCAAGATTGAGCATTGCCGCGATGCCGATCACACCCCAGACGCGCGCATCCAGTACCCGCCAATCACGCAGCGTCAATGGCGCTTTCTTTTCGACGGCGCGCTGCTCGGTTCGCGCACGTAGACGATCAGCACAAGCACCGCCAATGCGCCCGGAATGGCTGCGAACCACAGCGCCGCACGCACATCGAGCAGCCACAGCATCAGACCCATCGCCAGCATCGGGCCGATCACCGCACCCACCGTATCCAGCGACTGCCGCAAGCCAGGCAGCACCGCGTTGTTCCGGTGGCGTCACATCGGCGATCACGAGTCGCGCGGCGCACCGCGGATGCCTTTGCCGATACGATCCAGCAATCGCGCGCCCAGAATGAAACTGGCGCTGTTTACCAGCGGAAATACCAGTTTGGTCAGCGCCGACAGACCATAGCCCGCGACCACCAGAGGTTTGCGCCGCCCGATGCGATCACTGAGCGCGCCGGAAAATAGTTTTGCGATCGACGCGGCGGCTTCGGCCATGCCTTCGATCAGCCCGATCATGACCATGCTCGCGCCCAACGGGCCGGCGAGCAACAAGGGCAATAACGCGTGCACCAACTCGGACGATACGTCGGTCAGCAAGGACACGATGCCGAGCGCCCAAACCGTGTTTGGCAGCCGCGCGCGCATCAGGACTTGTGCTCGCGGGCAAGATAGTCGGCGCTGCGCATCTCGATCAGGCGCGATGCCGTGCGTTCGAATTCCTGACGATGGCGCTCACCGCGATACAACTGCAACGGTTCGGCCTCGGCGCTGAGTACCAAATTCACGTTGCGATCGTAGAACTCGTCGACCAGATGCACAAAACGCTTGGCGGCATCTTCGCGCCGCTGCGTTGTATCGAACACCGGCACGGTGGAAATGAATACCGTCTGGAAGCTGCGCGCGATCTCGATGTAGTCGGCGACTGCACGCGGTCCTTCGCACAAAGCCGCGAAGTCGAACCAGACTTGATCATCGGCCAGACGGCGCAAGGGAATGTCGCGATCATGGATACGAAGCATCGTGTCTGGACGCAGCTCGCCCGGTGCGAGATCGTCGAACATGCGCGCCAGCGTCCTGTCGGCTGCCGCATCGGCCGGCGTCAGGTAAACACTGGCCTGCGTCAATGCGCGCAGGCGATAGTCGGTGCTGCTGGCGAGCTCGATCACCTCGCAGTGACGTTCGATCAGCGCGATCGCTGGCAGGAAGCGCGCACGTTGCAAGCCGTGTTCGTATAGACGCCGTGGCGCCAGATTCGAAGTCGTCACCAGCGTTGCACCGGCATCGAACAGGTGCGTCAAAAACTCACCGAGAATCATCGCGTCGCCAATGTCTTGTACGTAACATTCGTCGAGGCAGAACAGATCTGCATCGCGCGCAAAGCGTTGCGCAACAAGATGCAGTGGATCTTGTTCGCCGGCAACGTCGCGCAAGGCCTCGTGGATGCGACCCATGAAGCGATGGAAGTGCAGGCGAAGTTTGCGCTGCCCCGGCAAGGTGTCGTGCAACAGATCGATCAGAAAGGTCTTGCCACGTCCAACACCGCCGTGCAGGTACAGGCCGCGCACCGGCGGAACCGAGCGAAATCGCGCAAGGAAGCGCACGAGGACGCCATCATCGGCGCGATCAATGATTTGTGCGTGGATGCGGTCCAGCACCGGCAATAGCGCACGTTGCGCCGGGTCGTCCTGACGATGCCCGCGTTCGATCTCGCGCTGGTAGGCGGCACTCGGATTCATGCCAGCGGCGGCAATCCCGCTTCGACAAACTGGGCGATCGCTTCACGCAGCGCCAGCAGCCGGCCATGAAAGAAGTGCGAGGTCTCGGCGAAGCGCACCACGGTGGGCGGCGGCCGCCGCTGCGCGACCCAGTCATAGACGCCGGATGGATCGACCACCTCATCGGCGTCCGGTTGCAGCACCAGCCACCGACAATCGGGTTCGCGAAATGCGCTCAGATTCCAACGCCCGACCGGTGGTGCGATCGAGATCAACTGCTGCGGATGGCTCTCCGCTGCACGCGTCATCGATACGAAAGCACCGAAAGAGAATCCGGCAAGGATCAGCGTCACACCGGGGCGCGCCTGCCGAATCCAGCCGCAGATCGAAACCACATCATCGCCTTCGCCGCGGCCGTCATCATGTTCGCCTTGGGAACGCCCGACACCGCGAAAATTGAAACGCAGCGTCGTACAACCGAGGTCGCGCAGCGCGTGCGCCGTCGTCGTCACGACTTTGTTGGTCATCGTTCCACCATGCAGTGGATGCGGATGACAGATTACGGCGACGGCATCGCGTTGAATCGAGCCGGTCGGCCATTCGATCACGGCGTCGATCAGGCCCGCACCGCCCTGCAACAGCAACGTGCCGGTGCTTGCGGAAAACGCAGTCACCGGCATCGCGAATCAACCGCCGGGTGCCGGTACCAAGGTCTGTGGCTGCAGGCGCAGGCCAAGCAGCAGCGGATCATGGTCGGAGCTGCGGAACATATCCGGGCGATAACGCGACTGCAGCGCGCGACGATCGTAGTCGGGTTCGTCGTATTCGAAACCGGGCGACTCATCGGCATTGATATGCCACTCGCCGACACCGCCGACATGCGCAGCCAACGACGGACTCGCCAACGCGTGGTCAAGACGGCCCGAGGCACCGCGAAAAACGTAACTGTAGGCCGGCTCACTCATATGCGCGGAAATCACGTCGACATAGCCGCGACTGATCAGATGGCGTACCGGATCTTCATTGCCGTAGGCGTTGAAATCTCCGACCAATAACACGCGGTCATGACCGACCTTGAGTGGATCGGTGGCGAGCCAGTCGGCGAGTACACGTGCTGATTCGACACGCTTGGCGTTGTAACAGCCTTGGCCGTCCTCTTGATTCTGATCCGGACCGTCGGCGTCCTGGCAACCCTTGGACTTGAAGTGGTTGGCAACCAGCACGAAGTCGAGCGGTCCCGTGACGAAGCGCTGTGCCAGCGGTGCCCGCGACCACTTTGAGAACGGTCCATCGGCCAGAAGCATCGGCGCACCTTCTGGCTTGACGCGGCTGCGGCGATAGATCAGCGCGACCGTAATCAAGTCATCACCGATACGCTCTGCATCGGGCTTCACGAACAGGTAGTCACCGCGTTCTTTGCCGCGCGCCTTGTTGAGCTGGCGGACCAGATCGGACAATGCCGAGGTGTCGCCAAAGCCGTCGTTTTCCACTTCCATCAGCGCAACGATATCGGCGTTGAGCCGGTCCAAGGCAGCCACGATCTTGGCCGACTGCCGCTTGAATGCGTCGGCATTCTGGGCGCCGCGCACGGTCGGGAATCCGCCACCGGCACCATCACCGTTGAAATAATTCAGTACGTTGAAACTGGCCACACGCAGGTCGCCATCGACTTCCGGCGGCTTGTCTGGGCGCCGCGCATGCGCCACTGCTGCGATCGGCGCGACCAGTTGCACACGATATTCACCGTCGCGTTGTTCGAGCACGCCGTCGATGCCGCTCACCTGAGAGTCGACGCGATAGCTCGTTTCCGGCGTCAACGGTGCCGGCAAATGCCACAGCTTCTTCGGGAATTCGTCGAGACGCGCATCGTCCAAGATCAGTTGGCTGGCCGCATTGGCGGCGGCCAGTGCGAGCGCGTCTTGGCCAGGGATATGCCGCTCGGTCGGTGCGAAATCGCGACCATCGAACGATACGATCAAGCTACCGTGGCGCAGCAAGTCCTCGTTGCCGACCAAGGACACCGGTCCGGCCACGGCGATACGTTCGCCTTCGTAGCGTTCCCATTCGATCGGATCGCTGCCAGCGGCGGTGACAGCGCGCGGCTGCATCGGCAACGGTCTGCCGCATTGGATGAGCGAAGCGACTTCGATCAATGCGGTCTGCGTATCTGGTGCCGGACCCAGTTCAGCGACCGTGGCGCGCACGCGTACCAAGGTACCCAGCGGCCATTCGAGTGGTTCGGCATAGCGCACGAAGATGCCTTCAGAGCTCGCTGGATCCTGATCCTCGCTGTTGGCGTCGGCGATCAGGCTGATGCCACCGAGTCCGTCGATAAATTTCGCACTGATACGGGCTTCGACCTCGACGACTTCGCCAACCACCGGACTCATCGCCTGATTGCCTTGGACGGTATGGATCGGCGCGGCGACGCGACCGCATTGCAACGGCCCGCCATCGACCACCGGGATACCGTTCGGACCGATCTCAGGTGCGCAGCCGCTGACCATAAAGCAGGACATCATTGCGGCAGCGGCGACAAGGTTGTTCGTTTTCATGCGGATTCCAATACTGCAAACCAAGGCGCCGCCCGAAGGCGGCGCGCAGAATCGTTGGGCCCGGTCATCGGACCGAAACGAGGCAATTCAGCAAACGTCACTTCAGATTGTCAACCATCCACTGCACCGTCACGCGTACTTGATCATCGCTGAGTGACGGATTGCCGCCACGCGCCGGCATCATGCCAGCCGCACCGGTGAAGCCATCGGTCGCGTGCTTGACCAAGGTGTCGAGCCCTTGCGCCGTACGTGCAGCCCAAACGGCTTTTTCAAGCTTCGGTGCGCCGCCGGCACCCGAGACATGGCAGGCGCCACACAGGTTGTTATAAATCACCGAACCATCAAGGCTACCGTCGTAGGCCACCTGACTCTTGCTGGCTTCGGCGGTTGCCGATTTGGCTGCCGCCATCGCTGCCTTGCCGGTTTCACCAGCAAACACGTCGCCGACCGGCGCAATCCGCGTGTTGGCTGCAGCGATGAGGATCGGGCTTTCCTGCTGTGGCTGTTGCCCTTGGATGTAGCGCGCACCAAGGATCAAGACCACGGCCAGCAGCAAGAGCGCCGCAAGAAGTTGCGCAGCGTGCTTCACGAAGTTCAGGTCATGCGTATTCATTCAACGTCTCCACGGCCAAAACGGACTGCGGAGCGCAGCCGCCTCGGGAGGCAGGAAAAAGGGTGGGACATTGTGCCGGGGTGAACGCAATGCGGCAAGGCGAATCGCCGCTAGCGCCGCGATCAAACGTCGCCGCCGGCCACCCAGCCCTCGCCAGTGCCGCGATGGAACACACGGTCGGCCTCCAACACCGACGCCGCCGGTACCGGCTCGGCACCCTTCATCGCGTAGTAAATCGGACCGAAGTCCGGGTCGACGGTTGCCTTGAACAACTGCTCGAATCCATCGATCACGAAATAGGTCTTCTGGAAACTATCGATGCGATAGCGTGTCTGCATCACGCGCTTGACATCAAATCCGATGCGGTTCGGCGCCAGCGATTCCAGACAATGAATCGACTCGCCTTTTGAGGACAGGATGCCAGCACCGTAGATGCGCAGACCCTGCGGCGTGTCGATCAAGCCGAACTCGACCGTGTACCAATACAGCCGCGTCAGATTCGCCAGCGGCTCGTTGCCGAAGGTCGAGGCACGCACGCCGCCGGCGCCGTAGGCCTGCATGTAGTCGGCGAACACCGGGTTCATCAGCAGCGGGACATGGCCGAACAGGTCGTGGAACAGGTCGGGTTCGGCGATGTAGTCGATCTGATCCGGGCGGCGGATCCACCAGGTCACCGGGAATTCGCGCGCCGCAAGGTGTTCGAAGAACGTCAATTCGGGCAATAGTCCTTCGACGCCTGATCAACCGCCAACCTGTTGCTTTCATCAGGTATTCATTGATGTCATCGAACTTCGGAATCTGCGCATCGTGCATGCCGAGCGCGTCCATCGCATCGAGAAATTCCGGGCAGGCGCGTCCTTGCAAGATCTCGCGCTGACGCCGGAACAGTTGGCCCCAGACGGCATGATCGGTGGCGGTATAGCCTGCCCACGGCTGTTCGATCACCGACGTGGTGTAGACGGGCACATAGCCCTTGTCGGTCATTTGATGTTCGACGCGACGTGCTTCGCTGCTCATGGCCGTGTCCCGCTGAGAGTGAACGTAAGGATACGCCAGGCGCCGCATAAAACGATCACCTGACCTGCGCGGACAACCGCTGTCGCCACTCCTGCACACGCGGGTGGCTGTCGTGCAACAGTTCGGCAAGACGGGTGAGGTGCTGGTCGCGCGAGGCGAAGTCAGCGTGTACCTGATCGACAATCAGTGCAGCTTCAATGCGCAGTGGATGCATGACCGGGAGGGCTGTGCTTGGCAGATCCAGCACCGCGGTCGCCATCGTTCCGGCCTCATCAGAGGCATCGTCGAGCACGACCTTGGCTAGCGCAACGCGCGACTGTGCCTGTTGCTGGGCCAGCCCTGGTCCCGCTGCGGTCAGTCGCTCGACCGCTTCGCGTAGTGCTGTCAATCCGGCATCGCGCTGTCCGCTCGCGATCGTGGCGCGTGCGGCGACTGAAGCGGCGACCGCATTCATTGGATGACTGTCGCCCAGCGCCGCGCCGATCTTGGCGTGCGCCAATGTCGCCTCGCGTGCCGCACGTGTGGCGTCACCCTCGGCCAACGCACATTCGGCAGCGCCGATCAATGCGGCGGCATAGTCCGGTGAGGCATCACCGACAAATTGCGCCAGCATCGGTAATGCACGCTCGACAAGAATACGCGCCGCCGTCGCATCGCCGGCCGCCAAGGCCATCTTCGCCTGATTCGACAATGCCGAGCCCAATGCTGCTGAAGCACCCAAACGTTGTTCGCGGCGCCGGACGGTTTCGTCGAACTGTGCGACGGCCTCGCGGTAGCGCCCTTCGAAGCCCAGGGTGGCGGCAAGATTGTTGCGGGCATCGAGCGCCATCGGCGTATCCAGCAGCCCGGCTTGTTCGAAGCGCGCCAGCCCCTGCTCGAAATGTTGCCGTGCTGGCCCAATCTGGCCGGCCTGTAAATAGGACGCACCAAGATTCACTTCACCGATGCCGAGGTCCCGCGGCGAGGTCAAGACATCCGCCGTGAGCTTGGCGAAACCAGCTTCGGTTGAGGCCACACCGGCCTCGACACGGCCAAGACTGCGCTCAATGCGACCGCGTAACTGCAACAACTGACCGTGCTTCTGCACGAAGCGCGCCTGCGCCGCCCAATAGTGTTCGGCCTGCAGCAACAACGGCAGCGCTTCTTCGGCACGGCCGAGGCGCGTTGCGGCAACGCCGAATTCATAGGCGAGCGCGGCGCGCTGTTCGGTCTGCTGCGTGGTCGCGGACAGCGCCAGACCGCGCTCGATCAACGGCATCGCCGTCCGGTAGTCGCCGAGTTGATTGTGCAACTCGGCCAGCGAGATCAGCACATCCACCGCGCGCACCGGGTCATCGCGGTATTCGTTGGCGACACGCTGTGAAGCCAGCTTCAGGGCGTCGCGCAAACGGATGTCTGCGCCCGAAAGATCGGCGGCATCACGCAAACTGAGCTGCAGAAATTCACGAACTGAATCCGCACGGCGAGACTCCAGAACGGCGGCATCGCGTGCGGCTTCTGCCGCGCTCGCCTGCCGCCAGCTGTACGCGGTCGCCATGACCAACACCAGCGCCACGAACGTCGCAGCAGCAACACCGAGGTGGTGACGGGCGACAAAGCAGCGCGTGCGATACCACCACCCATCCCCGATGGCGCGCAGCGGGAACCCCTGATGAAAGCGATGCAGGTCATCGCGGAAACTGCTGGCATCGGCGTAACGATGTGCAGGGTCGGCAGCACAGGCGCGACCAATGATCGCGGCAAGTTCATGTCGCGCCGATTTCGGGGCGCGTCGCAGTTGCTCCGGCCGAAGTGTTTCCGGCGCCTTCGCATCAGCACCCAGCAACAGGATCAGCAGGCGCCCCAGCGCATGCACATCGGTGCGTGTCGTGATCGTGCCCTGCACGCACTGTTCCGGCGCTGCCCAGTCCGGTGTGTACGCGGACAGCGGCTGCGCACCGACTGCATCGTCGTCAAGCAGCACGGCGATGCCGAAGTCGAGCAGCTTCGGTTGCCGCAGCGTATCGACACGGACATTGGCCGGCTTCAGATCGCGATGCACGACGAGATGCTGATGGGCATGCGCGGCCGCCGACAGCATGGTGTCGAAAACCGCCAGCCGCTGCGAAAAATTGATCGCATCATCGGCGGCAAACTGATCGAGATCGCGTCCTTCGATCCATTCCATCACCAGATAGCCACAGCCATCGCCATCGGTGCCGCCATCCAGCAAGCGCGCGATACCGGGATGATCGAGCCTTGCCAGCAGCGCGATTTCACGCCGGAACCAGGCATCCAGTCCGCCCAGAAATGGCGCAAGCAGCTTGATCGCCACGATCTTCTCGAAGGCGCCATCGGCGCGGTGCCCCCGATACACCACGCCCATGCCACCGGCAGCGACGCGCAGATCGAGTTGCCACGGCCCGAGCCGGTCGCCGCTGCGGTCAGCGGTCAGCGCATCGAGGCGCGCGCTGCGATGACCGGCCATGACATCAGTGGCGCCGCGATGCGCGGCCACAGCCAGCATCCGCGATAAGCGCTCAGCCCGACTCGGATCGACGCTGGCGATTGCTGCCAACGCGCCAGGTCGTGCGGATTCGTCGAGATCGAGCAAGCGATCGAGCGTGGCATCCAACTCACGCAGCAACGCAGTGTCATCGTGCGCATCGGCACCGTCTTCACGAATGGTCATCAGCGCAGCGTAGCAAAGTCCGATGTCCGGATTGGTGACGCTCGCCCGTATGGCCTGCAGTTTCGTTACCGAGTCGACTGTGATGAAGAACTTTCTTGGCTTTTTGTTGGTGGGCGCCACAACTGGCGCCAGCGCGCTCGACTTTTCAATCACCAATACGGCCAATAGTGGCGCCGGCACGCTGCGCCAGGCGATGCTTGCGGCCAATGCCAATCCAGGTGCGACGCATACCCTCACCTTCGACAGCAGCTATCCGCTGGATGGTCAGGTCACGTTGTTGTCGGCGCTGCCGGTGGTGCAGACATCGACCAACCTGCGCGGCGGAAATCGTCGGCCGGTCATCAATGGCAATCATGGTTTCCCGATCCTGGTGATCGCTGCGGATGTCACCGTCGATATCGACAGCGTCCACTTCCGCAACGGTATGCGCAGCGTCGGTGGCTGCATCGCCCTGCAGGCTGCGACCACGACCGGATCATTGTTCATCGACCGCAGCAACTTCGACGACTGTCAGGCACGCGATCCGAGCACCCCCGGTGGCGGTGCAATCGGCTGGCGCACCAATGACGGACAACTGGGAGTGTCCAGATCGATTTTCACCAACAACTCCGCAGTGAGTTCCAACGCCAGCAACGAACAGCCGCGCGGCGGCGCAATCGAAAGTTATTCGGTAACGACGCTGTCCAACAACACGTTCGAGTCGAATGGCGTGGCGAGCGCCGGAAGCAGCGGTGGTTTCGGTGGTGCGGTCTACCTGTCGGTGCCGGGTGGCATTTTTGAAAGCGAGGTGTCCGGCAACCGCTTCCGTTTCAACAGTGTGACGCCGACTGCCGACACCTACGGGCGCGGCGGCGCCGTGTACGCCAATCTCAAGAACGATAGCCTGCTCAGCGTGCAGCGCAACTGGTTTCGTGGCAACAGTGCGCGGCGCGGCGGTGCGCTGGCCGGCGAAGCAAACAACGGCACGGTCAACCAACTGACCTTGCGCAACAATACGTTCTACAACCACAGCGTCACCGAAGCCGGCGGTGCACTGAGTCTCAAGAATTTGCGGCTGATCGCCGAACACAACAGCTTTTTCAACAATGATGCACCACTCGCATCGCACTTGCAGATGATTGACGGTGCCGCGCTGCGCTTCGTCAACAATGTCATGGCCGCCACCTACGTTGGCAACGCATGCGCCCAAACCGGCGTCGATTTCAGCGCGCTATATCGGGCCGGCAATCACTTCAAGACGGCATGTACCGACTGGTCGGACGCGGGTGCAGTGATCAATCCATTGATGAATTCGCCGGTGATTGATGAAGGACAACGCGTCGGCGTGCTCAAGTTCGACGCCGACGACGGCGTCATCGACGGTGCCAGTCCGGTGCTGGCCGACTGCTTGTTGGACGATGCCCGCGGCACTATTCGTCCGCTGGATGGCGACGGCAACGGCACACTGGTCTGTGATGCCGGCGCTTATGAACACCCCGACCCACGTCTGTTCTTTAACGGATTCGAGTGATCAGGCCAGGTCGGCGCAAGCGTCCGCGAGCCAGGCACGGGCCTTGTCCCAGTCGCGGCGAACAGTGCGTTCGTTGATGCCAAGCAGATCGGCGATTTCGGCATCGCCGAGCCCGGCGAAGAACCGCAGTTCGACGACGCGGACCTGACGGTCGTCGACGCGCGCCAGTCGTTGCAATGCGCGCTCAAGATCAAGCCACCAGGCTTGTTCGCGTCCTGGTGCACCGATCAAGTCGTCGCAGACGCCATCGAGGCCGGTCGAGTTCACGTTGGGAGCGCGGATGCGATCGAGTAACAGCTGGCGCATCGACTTGGCCGCGAGCGCGTAAAAATGTCGGCGCGACCCAAGTGACACGCGGCCTGCCCGCTGCAGCTTCAGGAACGCTTCGTGCACCAGTGCCGTGGTCGCCAACGTTGCTGGCTGGCCCAGCTTGGCACGCTGCGCCGAAGCCAGACCATGCAACTCGACATAGGCCGCCGCGAACAAGGCGGCGAGCGCGGCATCGCGGTCGACCATCAACTCCTGCAACAAGGCAGTGATCGCGGCCGATTCTCCAGCATTCATGGCATCGGTCATTCGCCCAGCATAACAACACCTAGCTTGCGCACTCGACGCCACTGTGCGATTCCATCGGTCATTCAATCCGAGGGGATGCCCATGCCCGATGCCTTGGCTCGACAAGCCGCTGCGCAGTTGCGTGCGAGCTTCGACGACTACAACCGCCGCTTTCGCGACATCACGCAACGTGCGCGCGGCCGCTTTGAACGGCGGGAATGGGCACCGATGCAGGCCGACCTCGTCGAGCGCATCGAGATGTATGACCGCTGCGTGGCCGAGGCCAGCGAAGGCTTGCTGCACATCCTGCGCGAACACGCCAGCGAGCGCGCGCAATGGGCACGCATTAAATCTGCGTTCGATGTCGAGATTGCCGGTCTGCTCGATGGTGAGCTTTACCAGACTTACTACAACACACTGACACGGCGATTCTTCAAGACCCGCGGCGTCGATGCCGATATCGAGTTCGTGGCGCTGCGCATCGAGCCGACGGACCGCATTACTCATCCAGTGGCACGGCATAGCTATTCGGTTGGCGATTCGCTCGCCGACAGTCTCGATCGACTGCTTGAGGACTACCCATTCGAGGTGCCGTATGCGCATCGCCGCGAGGATGCGGAGGCACTGGCTGAAGACCTCGAACGTCGCCTGACACATTGGGGTGAACGCCCGATACGCGCCATCGAAATGCTGGAAACCGTGTTCTATCGCGAACGCCGCGCCTACTTGGTTGGTCGCATTTTTGGCGTCGAGCGCTATGCCCCAATCGTCATCGCACTCGGCCATGAACTAGACGGCGGCATTGGCGTCGATGCGGCCTTGACCGAACGCGACGATGTCGCCGTACTGTTCGGCATTACCCGTTCGTATTTTCTCGCTGACTTCGAGACCGTCGGCGACGCCGTTGTATTCCTGAAAACGCTGCTGCCGCGCAAGGCCGTGGACGAGTGGTACGCCATGCTTGGGCGACTGAAGCAGGCCAAGACCGAACGCTACCGGCATTTCTTCCGTCACTTTGAGGCCAGCCCAGAGTCTTTCGTGCATGCACCAGGCGCCAAGGGCATGGTCATGGCGGTGTTCATGCTGCCGGGATATCCGCTGGTGTTCAAAGTGATCCGCGATGTGTTCGCGCCGCCCAAGACGGTGATGCGCCAGGACGTGCTGGCCAAGTATCAACTGGTGTTCAAGCATGATCGCGCTGGTCGCCTGATCGACGCGCAGGAGTTTCGCCATTTACGTTTCCCGCGCAGTCGTTTCGCGCCGGAGGTACTCGACGAACTACTCGACGGTTGTCGCGAGTCGGTGGTCGCCGACGGCGACGATATCGTGCTACTGCATTGCTATGTCGAACGTCGCTTGCGACCGCTGAACTTGCTGGTGATGGAGGACGCAGCGCAGGACGCACGCCGCGCCATCCTCGACTATGGCCAAGCGGTCAAAGATCTGGCGATGTGCAACGTGTTCCCTGGCGACTTGTTGCTGAAGAATTTTGGCGTCACCCGCCACGGTCGCGCGATCTTCTACGACTACGACGAACTCTGCCTGGTCAGCGAGTGTCGTTTTCGCGAGTTGCCGAAGCCATCGAACGATGATGAGGAAATGCATGACGGCGCCTGGTTCCACGTCGACGAACACGACGTGTTTCCGGAACAATTCCCACTATTTCTCGGACTCAACGGCGACGATCGCACCGCGCTGATCAACGCCCACGGTGAGATTTTTCGGGCCGACTGGTGGCGCGACCTTCAAGCACGTTTCCGCGATGGCGATCCGCCGGAAATTGCGCCGTATCCGCGGGCGTTGCGTCTCGACGCCAACGGCTGACACAGGTCATCGGCGCATCGTTCAGCTGCCGATGGCGAATTGGCTCCTAGCATCACCACCGTCCAATGATGGATGCGTGGAGACTGTGATGGTTTCTTTCTTGCTGTGGCTTTTGTTGCTGGTGTTCTGCTGGCCGATTGCCTTGATCGCACTCGTGCTCTACCCGATCGTGTGGGTATTGCTGCTGCCATTTCGACTGCTCGGCATCGTCGTCAGCGGCGTCTTCGAATTCCTCAAGGCGCTGATCATGCTGCCGGCACGTATCCTGCGCGGACCGTCCGCCGCTTGAGCGAGTCCGTCACCAAGGCGACGGATTCAACCCATTACCGCGCGTGACGCGTCGGCCACGGCTGCCAGCCGCGCACGCACATGACCCCGCAGGGCTTCGGTCTTGGCATGGATTGCGGCACGCAGCACGATCGCGAGTGCAACTGCTTCGCGGTCGTGCGGTGCATCTTCGCAGCGCGCCAAGGCGCACCGCGCTGATTCCAGCCATCTCAGACTCGCGCATAGTTGCTCACTGCTCATCATGTCTGTCCCCGCAAATGAATGTGGGTACAGGCTAGGCCAGCGGCAATTACCGACGCCCGCGCTGATCTCGGAATATCGTCTGCGACATTTCGCAGAACCGATCGGCAGGGCCGATCATGCCCTGCTCAGGTTCCGATCGGATGCCAGACGGTTTTGTATTCGACGAAATCGAGCACGCGCTCAAGCGCGAGCAACGGACCGTGGCTCGCGACGCAGCGCTTCATGTTCTCGGCAGCGGCGCGTTCGAGCGCGGTGCGCTGCGCCGGTTCGTCGCGCAGAAAGGCGAGGCCCTGAATCTCCATATGCGAAGCGAACTGCGGCGTCAGTTCCGCAGCGTCTCCGGACAGCAGATTAATCACGCCGCCGGGCAGATCGGCGGTCGCGAAGGCTTCGCCGAACTCGGCGACCAGTCCACCGGCGGCACCCGGCAGCAACGCGATCACGCTATTGCCGGCAGCGATGGCAGCGGCGATCCGGGCCGCAGTCGCGCCTGGGTCAGGTGTGTCTGGGAACAGCAGGCCGACCACACCGACCGGTTCCGGCGCAGTGAAGTTGTGGTGTGGCCCAGCGACCGGGTTCACCGCGCCGATGATCTGCGGATACTTGTCGGTGGCGCCAGCGAAATAGACCAGCGCGTCGATGGTTGCGGCCAGCGAGCGCGCGGCCTGTGCCGCCGAGAACCCCAGCCCTTCGCGCAGCAGCGCCTGCCAAGATCCGGCGCGACCTTCGACCATCTCGGCCATTCGGTAGAGGATTTGCCCGCGGTTGTAGGCCGAACGCGCCGCCCAGCCCGGCTGCGCGGTACGCGCGGCGTCAACGGCAGCGCGCAGATCTTTGCGTGACGCCAGACAGAGCTGCGCGTAGGCGCGTTTGGCGCCGGGTTTGACCAGTGCGTAGCTGCGTCCCGATTCGCTGCGCGGGAATTCGCCGCCGACATAGAGTTTGTGCGTCTTCGGCACCGGCAGGCGCGAGGTGTCGGCAGCGCTCATCGTTCGACCTCCAAGTACGACAGCAATCCGTGACGTCCGCCCTCACGGCCGTAGCCGCTTTCACCGTAGCCACCAAACGGCGAGGAGGGATCGAACTTGTTGTAAGTGTTGGCCCAAATCACGCCAGCTTTGAGTTGCGCTGCAACCGCATGCACCTTGGAACCTTTTTCGCTCCAGATACCGGCGGCGAGGCCGTAAGGCGTATCGTTGGCCTTGGCGATCGCCTCGGCCGGTGTACGAAAGGTCGATACCGCGAGCACCGGGCCGAACACTTCGACGCGGCCAATGGTGTGCGCCGCAGCAACGTCGCTGAACAGACACGGGCGCAGGAAGTTGCCCTTGGTCGGCAAGGTGATGTTCTCGGGCTCGAAGTAGCAACCGCCTTCCTGTTTGCCGGTTTCGATCAGACCGCGGATCTTCTCGAGTTCGGCGGTTGAATTGATCGCACCGATGTCGGTGTTCTTGTCGAGCGGGTTGCCGACGCGCAGCTTGCGCATGCGGGCCTTGAGCTTGTCGAGTACGCGATCAGCCACCGACTCCTCGACCAGTAGCCGCGAGCCTGCGCAGCAGACGTGGCCTTGATTGAAAAAGACGCCGTTGACCACGCCTTCGACGGCCTGATCGAGCGCGGCGTCGGCGAACACCAGATGTGCCGACTTGCCGCCGAGTTCGAGCGTCAATCGCTTGCCAGTGCCGGCGGTGCTGCGTGCGATGGTCTTGCCGACCTCGGTGCTGCCGGTGAATGCAATCTTGCGCACCAGCGGGTGCGCGGTGATCGCGGCACCGGTGGCGCCGGCGCCAGTGACGATATTGACGACACCTTCGGGCAGCCCCGCGGCCTCGAAGATCTCGACCAGCTTGAGCACCGACAGCGATGTCTGCTCGGCCGGCTTCAGCACTACCGTGTTGCCGCAAGCCAATGCCGGCGCGATCTTCCACGCCGCCATCAGCAACGGGAAGTTCCACGGGATGATCTGTCCGGCAACGCCGATCGGCGCCAGCTTCATGCCCGGCATCGCATAGCCAAGTTTGTCGGCCCAGCCGGCGTAGTAGAAAAAGTGCGCGGCCACCAGCGGCAAATCGAAGTCACGGGTTTCCCGGATCGGCTTGCCGTTATCGAGCGTCTCCAGCACCGCGAGTTCACGCGAACGCTCCTGAATCAAGCGCGCGATGCGAAACAAGTAGCGGCCACGATCGCGGCCGCTGAGCTTGCTCCAAGTGCGGTCGTAGGCGCGCTTGGCCGCGCGCACCGCAGCATCTACGTCCGCCGCGGAGGCTTCGGCCACTTCCGAGAGCAAGGTGGACGTCGCCGGGTTGAGGCTGGCGAAGTAGCGGCCCTCGGACGGTTTTGTCCATTGCCCGCCGATGTACAGCTGATGCCGTGGCGGCAGGCTCACGATCTTGTCGGACTCGATGCTCGGCGCGTAATCGACGACGAGCCCGGTCGCGGACTTGGCGCCGGAATCCGCGCTGCGGCCGGTTTTGGCGTTGGTCTTAGTAAAGCGAGTAGCCCTTGTGGTAGAAATAGCGGCCGGTGTATTGGCGGAAGATCTGGCGCAGCACGTCGTTCAGCAGCGCACTTGCGCCGAAGCGATAGAGATCCGGGCTCATCCAGTCTGATCCGAGTGTTTCGTAGAGCATGCACAGGTACTGGATCGACTGCTTCGCGGTGCGAATGCCGCCTGCCGGCTTCATGCCGATACGTCCACCGGTACGGCCGTGGTGGTCGGCAATCGCCTGCAGCATCACCAGCGTCACCGGAGGTGTCGCCGCTGGTTGAATCTTGCCGGTCGAGGTCTTGATGAAATGCGCCCCGGCCGCGATCGCGAGATCGGAGGCGAAGCGCACGTTGTCGAGCGTGCCGAGTTCGCCGGTTTCGAGAATCACCTTCAAGTGTGCTGCGCCGCAGGCGGCGCGCACTGCCGCGATTTCGTCGAATACTTGTTGATATTCACCGGCCAGGAAGGCGCCACGATTGATCACCATGTCGATCTCATCGGCACCGTTTTCGACCGCTTCGTGCACGTCGAGCAGTCGCGTCTTCAGCGATGCCTGACCAGATGGGAACGAGGTAGCGACCGAGGCGATGTGTACGCCCGAGCCTTCAAGCACCTTGACCGCAGCCGGAACCAGCAGCGGATAGACGCAGACCGCGGCCACTGACGGGATTGGACGAAAACCTTCGATCTTCGCCAGTGCTTCGGTCAATGCCGGCGCCGCTGGCTGGATCGCCTTGCGGCACATCTGCCGCACTCGCGCCGGCGTGTCGGCACCTTCGAGCGTGGTCAGATCCATCATGCGGATGGCGAGGTAGAGCAGGTCGAGCTTGCTCTTCGCCTTGATGCTGCGCTTGGCGAAGAAGCCAGCACGCTCCTCCGCACCGACCGCATCGACCGGAACCACGGGAATGCCGCACGGTGCACCGTCGCGGTCGCGGACTGAAACGATCATGGACGCTGCTGTCTCCCCAATATGCAGATGCCGAGGATACGGCCTGGCAGGCCTCGCCGTCACCGCACCCGAAAAATCGCTACGCGCGGGACGCTTGTTCGCGTCAGACTGCAGCGTGAGACTCGCCCAAGCGAGAGGCTTAGGGTGTATCCATCCTTGATTGCTGCCATGGAGAGAAACGCGATGAAGTTCATTCTGGGAATACTGCTGTGCGTCGGCTTTTGCGGCGCAGCGCTCGCTCAAGGTACTGACCGCATCTACAACGCACCTGTGCTGAACCCGGTCAACAACCTCCCCATTACCGGATCGAACGTCGGTATGAGTGCCGAACCGGGGGAGATCGGCGGACTGCAATGGGGCGCCGGGCGTAGCGTCTGGTTCCAGATTCATCTGACCGTTCCGGCAACGTTCAATGCGAAGACCGAGGGTTCGAATTTCGACACGACGCTCGCGGTGTATCGCGGTGCACACGTCAGCGAGATGCGTGAACTGACGAGCAATGACGACAGCGCCGCCGATCACACCAGCGAGGTCTTCGTCAATTTGTCGCCAGGCACCTGCTACGTCGCGCTGGATGGCTACAGCGGCGCTACCGGCAACTACGTCTTTTCGTACCAGTTCAATCTTGGCAACGCTGCGGCAGTGAGTCCGACCAACGATGCCTTCGCGTCGGCAGCCACGCTGTCGACCGATACCCATGGCGGCGTTCGCATTGCCGACAATCGCTTTGCTGGCACCCAGTCCGGTGAGCCCGGCGGCGGCAGCGCATCGGTGTGGTATCGCTATGTCGCACCACAAGCCGGACACATCGTGGTGCGCACCGAGGACAGCGCATTCGATACCCTGCTCGGCGTCTACACCGGCGCGGCGGTGAACGCCCTCGCCGCGGTCGCTAGCAATGACGATGTGTCGCTCAGCAATGGCAATTTGAACTCTGAGGTCACCTTCAACGCAACTGCCGGCACCACCTACTGGATCCGCATCGCGTCGTCGACTGGCGGCCAAGGCA
The DNA here is from genome assembly GCA_016708465.1 of Rhodanobacteraceae bacterium. Taxonomy (GTDB): domain Bacteria; phylum Pseudomonadota; class Gammaproteobacteria; order Xanthomonadales; family Ahniellaceae; genus JADKHK01. Next base: position 89,804 of record JADJFT010000003.1, on the reverse strand, counting down.
CGGCGATATTGGCGTGGGGTCCGGTCGGTATGAGTGGCCTGCCAACACTGGATGCGAGTTACTCCGGCGCGTGGTGGGACGCGGAGCGCAGTGGCGAAGGCTTCGTGCTCGAGATCGCTGACCACCCGGATCCGAACACGCTCGGCACGCTGCTGAATTTCACTTGGTACACCTATGATCCCGACCGCAATGCGACGTTCCTATTCGGTGGCGCAATCCTCGACCCGACCCAGCCCGCGGACACCGCGGTGACGTTTAGTCTATCGACCGCCCGCGGTGGCCGATTCGGCGCAACTTTCAACAGCAGCGACGTTGTCACAACGCCGTGGGGCAGTGTCACCGTGCGCTTCCTTGGATGCAATCTGATGGTGTTGCATTACGCGCCGACCGGCGATGCATGGGGTCCAGATGGCGATCTCTACCTGCGCCGCGTCGTTTCGCGTGCGCCAGGAAATCACTGTCCCTGATTTTGGGATCTGACTTGCCGGGCGCTCGATCGTACGTTGTGCGATCGAGCGCCCGTTGCAGCACAACGATATCGTCTAGCCGAGCGGGCGCTGTGCGCCGAACTCACATCAAGTCGACGACGACGACGGCGTAGGGCGCGAGCGCAAGGTCGAACGCGAGGCTGCGCTCACCTTCGCGACGCACCGGCAGCGTTGTTTCAGTCACTGCCGCCAACGCCGCCGCAGCACCGGCATCGGTTACTGCCACGGTCTGACCGCTGACGCGGGTTTCAACGCGGCGTGTTGCTTGCGATGGCGCGGTGCGCACCCGTGCAGTGGTGACCGCTTCAATGTTGCGTACCTGCACCGCGAGACTGCGCGCGCTGGCGCTGTCATTCGCGACCAACAGGCGCAGGCCACCGCCGGCAACACGCGCTGCAAGCACCGCCGGCGCGTCCGGATGATCGCCGAAGTTGCCGCACTGACTCTGCGCACACGTTTCGCTGGCCAGCCGAGTGCCCGCTGCCAATTCGTGAAAGCCCCAGAAGCCCCATGCACCGGGGCGGATGTCGATCGCCGGATTGCCGTCATCGACCTTGAACAACGACATCACCGTGGTACCGGCGTAGTAGTGCGCGGCCTCGATCGCGAACGCATCCTCGTGCATCAGCACCAGCGCCGAGGCGACAAAGCTCGCGAGCCGCGGCGTATCGAAGATGGCATCGCCGCAGGCTTGGCCGAGACCAATATTCCATTCGCTGATGTGCAGCGGTGTGTCGGCCAGACCCTGTAGCGCGAGTTGCCCGCGCAGCGTGCGCAACCAGTCGCGCAGCTGCGGCAGCGTGGTCACGGCGCAGTCGCCGTAATAGTGCGCCGAGTAGAAGCCGAGCCGTGACGGACCAACCGTGCCGACGAAGCCTTGGGTCAGCGAGCCCGGCGTCGCCATGCCGCGCAGCACATTGCGGGTAAAGCCCGGTCCACCGATGCGGACGGGGTGCATTGCCGTCGCCGCGTGGGCGCGAACGTGGTCGACGCTTTGCCCGAATAACGCGTAGAAATCGGCATCGTCACCATTCCAAAACATTCCGTCGGGTTCATTGTGGACTTCGACGTACTCGGGATCAGCAGTCGCCGCTGCATTCGCCGCGAAGCCGCCGATCAGGTGCCGATAAACATTGCCGGCAACCGCAGCCCAAGACGCCACGTCGCCGCTGTCGTTGGGGCCATTGAAACTCTCGCCGAGGCGCAGGTAAATGCGCGCACCGACCGCCAGCACGCTCGCCACCTGCGTATCCATGGCGCTGAAATCGTAGCGCGCAGTGGTATCGACCAGTGCCGGGTCGCGCACTGTCCACGCCACCCTTGGTGCCGCCCCGTTCGGCGTGTTGACGCAGGTCGTGAGCGGCGTCGGCGGCTGTGTCACCAGATTCTCGATGCGGGCATCGTCATAGATGTCGCAGAGATCGACGCCGACATCGTGCAGACGCACGCTCTGCACGCCAAAGGCCCGGTACAGCGCCGAACTGTCGTAGTCGTAACCCGGGGCGTTCCGACCACCTGCCTCGGGCCCTTGTTGACGCCGAGCAAGCGCTTCATTGCGCCCTCCGCAAGCGCAGCATCGATGCGCACACCCCACGCGCCTGCGGGCGGCGCCAGGTCACCATCGAGTGCGATGTCGTCGGTGCGCACACCGACCACGCTGCGCTGGTTGCCATCGCTGGCAACGAACCGGTCACGCTCGGCCACCACCAGCGGCAACGGCAGATCGGCCGACACCGATTGGTAGATCAGCCCGAAGCCGTCACGACGCAGCGTCGCGATGGTCGCGCCGCCGGCATCGCGCAACGTCGCGCTTGCACCATCTGCCGCCACTTCGGCGCGCAGCGCGACGGTGGCGCCCGGCAACTCACCGTTGCGTTCAGTCAGCAGCCAACGACCCTCGAAGCGAGCAAGCCGGTCGGCCCACGCGTAGGCGATGCGCTGTACCGGCATGCTCGCGCCGCCCCAGTGCAGGGTGGCGCGATCCGCCGCCTGAAACTCGAGTTCGAAGTCACCGGCTGCGTGCATCGCAGCCACTGGCATACGCCACGCACAGGCCAAGCATTGGCCGTCGGCGTAGCGCCAAAGGCTGCCACGCAAGCGACCGATACCATTGTCTTCCCCAACACTTGCATCCCAGGACGCCGAACTGGTCAGCCACAGTTGCCGGCCATCGGGGTCGTACAAATAGAACGCGAGCATGTACAGGTCACCCTGATGCTCGATCTGGAAGCCGGTGCCGGAAGCGTCCGGATTCCACCACACCCCGTCCTCGGCACGTTCTGCCGCACACAGCGGCGCCACCAAGACCAGCAGCAAAGCCAACAACAAGTACCGCATCTGCCACCGCCACTGTTTGCTGCACCTGAGCCGTCTAACGCGATCACCGGCAAAGGGTTGACCGGGCGACTGCGCAGACCGGGCGCATTCGCGTTGACCCAAGTCAACGCCACGCGGCCGGCGCGCGGTCACGGTAGCGCCCTCCTTGCACTGGCCGCGTCCCATGACTCTTGGACTGTCTCTACTCCACGCGCTCAAAGCGCATGGCGCCCGCGAAATCTTCGGCATCCACGGCGACTTCATCCTGCCGCTGTTCCGTCAGATCGAAGACAGCGGCATCTTGCCGCTGATCGCGCTCAGCCACGAACCGGCGCTCGGCTTCGCCGCCGATGCCGCGGCACGGATGAACTGCGGCATCAGCGTGGTTGCAGTGACCTACGGCGCCGGTGCGCTGAATGTGGTCAATGCCGTCTCCGGTGCCTACGCCGAGCGCTCACCGCTGGTTGTGGTCGCCGGCTGCCCTGGCGAAATCGAAGCGCACTCGGGCTTGGTGTTGCACCATCAGGTGCGCAGCGTCGATTCGCAGTGGCGCATCTTCGGCGAGATCACCTGCGACCGCGTGCGGCTGACCGACCCATTGCGCGCGCCGGACGACATCGCTCGCGTGCTGCGCAGCTGCATCGAGTTTTCGCAGCCGGTGTTGATCGAGTTGCCGCGCGACATGGCGCTGCGCGCGTGTGCGCCGGTGCCGGTACTGCCGCCACGACCGCACGATGCCGAAGCCGTCGCCGAATGCGCCGCAGAATGGCTGGAGCGCATTCGTGCGGCGAAACAGCCAGTGTTGGTGGTCGACGTAGAAGTGCGCCGCTTCGGTATCGAAACCGAGGTCGCGGAACTGGCGCGGCGGCTATCGTTACCGGTGCTGACCACATTCATGGGCCGCGGCCTGCTGGCGGACCACGGCCTCGACGTTCACGGCACCTACCTCGGCATCGCCGGCGACCCGGCGACCACGCGACTGCTCGACGAGTCCGATCTACCGGTGATGCTGGGCGCGATCCTGTCCGACAGCAACTTCGGCGTCAGTGCCGAGCGCATCGACTTCCGCCGCGCGCTGGTCGCGGCGCAGCGACAAGCGCGCGTTAGTCACCACGTCTATCACGACGTGCCACTCGCAGCGCTGGTCACGACGATGCTGCAACTGACCGAAGGCATGGTCGTTGCACCGCCACGGCCGCGGCCACCGGTGCCGGATTATCCGTCCGGAATGGTCGCCGATTCACAACCAGTTGCCGCCGCCGACATCAGCCGCGCGCTCAATGACCGCATCCGCCGCGATGGCCCGTTCACGGTCGTCTCCGACATCGGCGACTGCCTGTTCGCGGCGATGGAATTGATCCCGACGCCGCTGGTCGCGCCCGGTTATTACGCCTCGATGGGCTTCGGCGTACCGGCCGGCATCGGCATCGCCGTCACCTCCGGTGAGCGGCCGCTGATTCTGGTCGGCGACGGTGCGTTCCAGATGAGCGGCTGGGAGCTTGGCAACTGCCGTCGCTATGGCATCGACCCGATCGTCATCGTGCTCAATAACCAGAGCTGGGAGATGATCCGGGCATTCCAGCCGGAATCGCGTTGCGCGGACCTCGGCGACTGGGCCTACGCGCGACTGGCGGACGCGCTCGGTGGCGACGGCTATCGCGTGCAAACGCGCGCCGAGTTTGCCGATGCGCTGGACAAAGCATTTACCCGCCGCGGCCGCTTTCAGTTGATCGAATTGATGGTGAAGCCCGGCGACAGCACGCCGACACTGCGCCGCTTCGCCGATGGCATTCGCGCGCTGCGAGCCAGTGGCGAAGTGGCAGCGGTAACCGCCTAGACGACCGGCGCACAGACCAGATCAGACGGCCAGCAACGGTTGCAACGCGCTGGCGACGCGGTCGAGGTGAACGTCGGAAAGCCCGGCGAGATTGATGCGACCAGAGTCGAGCAGATAGATGCCCTGTTCTTCGCGCAGTCGCGCAATCGCCGCGACCGGCACGTTCAGGAACGAGAACATGCCGCGCTGGTGCCGCAGGTACGCGAGATCGAGCCCACGCGCCGCGAGCTGTTCGGCCAAGCCGTCACGCATGTGGCCGATGTGCGCACGCATGCCGGCGAGTTCATCGGCCCAGTCCAGACGCAGCGCTGGGCGCGTCAAAATGCGCGCGACCAAGGCCGCACCATGCGCCGGTGGCATCGAATAAGCGTTGCGCACGCCTTGCAGAAGCACCGACAGCGTGGCGCGGGTCTGCGGTCCAGTCTCGGTCAGCACCGCGAGTGCGCCGGTGCGCTCGCGATACAGCCCGAAGTTCTTCGAGCACGACAGCGCCAGTAGCAGTTCCGGCACGCGCGCCGCCAGCATGCGCAGGCCCGCCGCGTCTTCATCCAAGCCGTCGCCCAAACCTTGGTAGGCCATGTCGATGATCGGCAGGAAGCCGCCGCGAACCGCCGTCTCTGCGACTTCCGCCCACACCGCGGCGGGGATGTCGACGCCGCTCGGATTGTGGCAACTGGCTTGCAACAACACGGCGTCGCCGGCCGGCACCGCACGCAGTGCCGCCAACATCGCCTCGGCGCGCAGGCCAGTGCGGGATGGATCGAGGTACGGATAGCGCTCAACCTGCAACCCGGCCGCGCGAACCACGGCGGCATGGTTGTCCCAACTCGGATCAGCGAGCCAGATGCGTGCCCCGGGGCGCGCGGTGTGGATCAAGTCGGCGGCGACGCGCAATGCTGCGGTCCCGCCCGGCGTTTGCACCACGCCGACGCGATCGGCCAACGTCGCGGCCAGAGGACCGAGCGCCAGTTCGCCGATCGCCACGTTGAACGCCGGATCGCCGGCCATGCCTTGGTAGACCTTGCTGTCTTCCTCGGCGAAACGTAGCTGCTCGGCACTGCGCACCGCACGCATGATCGGCGTGCGGCCATCGGCGTCGCGAAACACGCCGACACCCAAGTCGATGCGATCCGGGCGCGGGTCTTCGCGGAAACGCGCCATCAAGCCGAGAATGGGATCGGCTGGCGCCGGCTGCAGGTGCTGAAACATGGATTCGACCTCGATACTGGGCAAGGACGTGATGATGACGCGGCATCACCGCCATGACCATTGAGCGACCCCAATGCCACGCCCGCATTGCACGGAGGATGGTCGGTGTCACCATCACGGCAGCGGCGCGCGTTGCCGGGCCGGTCTTTCTGATTTCGGGAGCACGTCATGCAAACGTTCCTCAACACGATCGGCGGCAGTGCAGTTGCCGCCAAGCGCAGCTTCGAATCGTTCAACCCGGCCACCGGCGAAGCGCTCGGCCGGGTGCCGGTCAGCGACGACGCTGAAGTCGCGGCGGCAGTCAGCGCGGCGCGGGCGGCACAACCGACCTGGGCGGCACGCCCAGACGCTGAGCGCAAGGCGTTGCTGATGGAGGTTGCGGCAGTGATCCACGGCAACGCGCCGATGCTGGCCGAATGGGTGACGCGCGAGCAGGGCAAGCCGCTCGGTGGGCTGGGTCCGACCGAGGTACCGGGATCGCGCTTTGAACTCTGGGGCTGCGAGGTGTGGACGCAGGTGCCGGCAAGCCTCGATCTGCCCGCCGAAGTGGTCTTCGAAGACGACACCCGCCGCGACGAACTGGTGCGCCGTCCTTACGGTGTGGTGGCCGCAATTGCGCCGTGGAACTGGCCGCTGCTGATCGCCATCTGGCAGATCGTGCCGGCGCTTCGCATGGGCAATACGGTGGTGATCAAGCCCTCCGAATACACCTCGATCGGCACCCTGGAACTGGTGCGGCTGATCGCTGCGGTGTTGCCGCCCGGCGTGATCAACAGCGTCAGCGGCGGCGGTGCCGTCGGTGCCCGATTGGTCGAAGACGCGGGCGTCGACAAGATTCTGTTCACCGGCTCCGGCAACACCGGTGCACGTATCGCCGAAGTCGCGGCACGCCGACATGTGCCGGTGACCCTCGAACTCGGCGGCAACGACGCCGCCATCGTGCTGCCCGACGCCGATCCAGCGCAAATCGCGATGGGTCTGTTCTGGGGCGCATTCCTGAACATGGGCCAGACCTGCGCCTGCATCAAGCGCCTGTATGTGCCGCGCGCCCTGCACGATGCGACGGTCGCGGCGTTGAAAGCGCTCGCCGAGGCGATGCCGATGGGCAACGGCCTCGAACCCGGCATCGCGATGGGACCGATCCAGAACCGCATGCAATTCGACAAGGTCAATGACCTCGTCGCCAGCGCCCGTGCTGCCGGTGCCGACATCGTCTGCGGCGGCGTGCCACGCGAGGGCGCCGGGTTGTTCCATCCGCTGACGCTGGTGACCGGACTCAAGGACGGCGACCGCCTGGTCGACGAAGAACAGTTCGGCCCGGTGCTACCGATCATCGCCTACGACAGCGTCGAAGACGCCATCGCCAGCGCCAACCGTCTGCCGGCAGGACTCGGCGCCTCGGTCTGGTCTTCCGACCTCATCGCCGCCCGCGCCGTTGCCGAACGCATCGAAGCCGGCACGGTGTGGATCAACCAGCACGGCATGATCCACCCGATGGTGCCGTTCGGCGGAATCAAGGGCTCCGGCCACGGCGTCGAGTTCGGTGTCGAAGGCCTCAAGGGCGTCACCCGCCCGCAAGTGATCAGCCTGCGCAAGTAGGTTGGCGCCCGGCCCCTAGCACCGCCTGCAATCCAGAACTTCGCGATCGTCCGCGTGATCTTCGGCAACTGCGTGCGTCATCCGTTCAAACACTGATTTTCTGAGCTGCCTACGCGGCAGCTGGATCAATCAGTGCAGAAGACGATGTCCGCACATTCGTTCGTCGTTCTCGTCGATCATTGCAATGCCCCCAGGGATTCAGCGTCTTCGAACAGGTCCAGCGCGGGCACCAGTGCGCTGGTGGTCCAGAGGCCGTCCAGACACGCCAGCGACAACACCGCGAACGATCCCCACTGCTGCGCCCACGACGCCGTGGTGGTCGAGACTTCGCGCCCATCCGCCAGACGCACGGTCACGCGCGTTCCAGGCGGATGGCAGCGGTTCCAGTCGAGGGCGGATTCGAAGGCGACGGCGGGTTGCATGCCTCATCATCACCGGCCGCTGTCTCAAGAACTGAGAGAGGGCAATCTTTCGCCAAGCAAGACCACATCCGGATATCGAACGGACTTGAAGGTTTGTCCGATGGTGCGTCGGGCATCGTACGACCAGCATCCCGCAATAGTTTGGTGCGCTGATCTCCGTACGCCGGTCTCGCTGATCAGAATCATTGGCGCCCGCATCTTGTGCCCAAGTGACTTTACGCGGCGTATTTCGGGTGGCCTGGCTGCCGTTGATCTTGGCCTATTCGCTCGACGCCAATCGTATCGCGCCCTCTTGCAGGCCAAACAGAACCGGCTCACTCACGGAGGCCGGAAAACCTGTGGGTAACGTCGATTCAATGCTGGCGATGACGAAGGGCGTACGCTTTACGATTTTCTCGACAAGTGCGTCCACTGTCCGTCCAATGTCGTCCAGTACACCGTACTTCCGGCCGATCGCCAGCCAATGCCTACGCTGAACTTCCTTCATCTTCCAGTGCACATTGCTGGCGCGGATCGCCATGGCCAATGTCACTTTGTGCGCGGACAACTGGTTGGGCGCTTCGCCAATGACCGGCCATGCTGACATCACGTCGTAGAGGGGCGTCAGCGCGTAGGCCCCTCCGGAGAGAATGGACAGGCTGAAGTTCTTGGCGTGGCCATCGGGTGCGCGAAGCATCCAGAACAGCAGTTGGGCCAGGAAGAAAGTTCGCCGATCCTGCTCGGCTTCCGCGGACGTGGCCAGTAGGCCCATGATCCGGTCGATGCCGGGGCCGCCATCGCCCTCGTATTTCGATGCCGCCGGCGTCCCGGTTGCCTGGCAGAAGTCTTCCTGCGGCAGCCTTGCCAGCCACTGGCCGCGAGGCCCGTTCCGCCAGGCGCGGTCGAAGCGTGTCACCGACAAAACCTTCATGTCCTCGAACTGCAGCGGTACGCAGTCGGCCACCGGCAGCCCGTAGCCGGCCAGTATCCGGGCACAGAGCCACTCGTTTTCAATCGAGTGGCTGAGGTCCAGCCTCATGTTCCCGACCAGCCCCATGGGCAGCTTGAGGATGTGGGTGGTCGGTGTCGCGCCGTGCGGTCGGCACCACTGGCCGTTGACGTTCAGCAGTGCGGTCTTTTCCTGCGCGCCGGCGATCGAGATCCTGAAGTCGGCATCATGCGTCGAGACGGCACCGGCCAATGCAGGCGACGCTACGGTGCGCCGCAGGATTGCGGCGACGTCCTGTTCGCCCAGCGGCGTCGCGTGGACGATGCCCACATCCCCTGGGGCGGAGCCCTCCGGCAGGATCTGCAGCGCACCCACGCAATCCCTTCCGATTTGCGCCAGCAGGTCGAACGCGTCAGTGGACCGGGCTTTGAAACGACTGGCTGCTCTGGCCCGGATGTCATGACTGTCGGGCAGAAGGTTGTCGAAATAGGTCCGAACCACAGCACCGCGATGTGCGGTCGATCCCGGCGTGAAAGGCAGGGAAATCGACAGCGGACGTCCAAGCGACGCGGCCTTCCAAGCCAAGTCGTATTCGAGGACATCTTCTCCGCCGGCGTCCAGTCGCCACGTACCCACGAACTCGCCGTTCATCCACAGACCCAATGTTCGCCGGCGCGATGCCCCGGTCTTGGGCGTCTTCACCATGGGGGCATGTCCCCAACGGCGCGACTTTCACCGCGCTGAAGAGTGGACTTGCCCTGCAATACCATCTCGACGCCGAGGATGCCCAGCAGGTGCAGCAGCCGTTCGGCGCTGACTTTCTGGGCGTTGCGCTCGAGCGCGGAAATCGTCTGCTGGGTGACGCCGAGACGAAGCGCTGCCTCGCCTTGGGTCAAACCGGCCTGCTTGCGGAAAGCCTTCAGCAGGGCGGGCAGTTGCTCGGCAGCACGGACGACATACTGATCCATAAACACAAGCCTCAGTTTGTATTCTCGATATACAGCTTACAAGTTGTATTAGTCAAATACACAGTAAACGTTGTTTTTCCCGAGGTAGCGCGCTGGCGAGTCCGCATCCGAAATCCCATCGCCCCATTTGCGCGCTCGGACAGGTCTACCTTCGCGACGCCAAATGCGCGAGCAGTTGCTTGAGGCGGGGCGCCGGGTTGGCGAACTTGATCTGCTGTTCGCCGAAGGCCTCCGGATCGAACGGGTCGCGCCGACCCTTGATGCTCGTCGCCCATTCCAGCGACTCGGCATGTTCCGGATCATCGGGCTGGGCCGGGATGTCGAGCAACTGCGCGTAACCGTGGGGTCCGCCACAGTCGTCCGGCGGGACTGCGCGTTCGCCGGCCATGCAGCGCGGATAGCGCTTGCCGGGTGCAGCGGCGAGGACGCCTTCGAGTGCGATGAGCAGCGTCAGGCATCCCAGTCTGGCGAAGTTCATGTTCGCGCCCTCCGGAAAACTCGTGGGCACAAATCTGGGCACGAAATGGGCACAGGGTCTTTTGGCGCGCCCGAAGGGATTCGAACCCACGACCCCTGCCTTCGGAGGGCAGTACTCTATCCAACTGAGCTACGGGCGCGTGAGTGGGAAGTCTAGCGCGGGCGTCGCGCGGAAGGCGAGCGATGGAACGGCTTCGGGCGTGTGCAACGCGCGACTACAGCGGCGAGCGCGAGAATAGCGGCAGCGTGTCGCTGCGCGCGTAGGCCGCGCACCAATCGTGCGCGAGCGCGAGCGCGTCCGCGATGACTTGGTGCATGTCGAGATAGCGGTACGTGCCGAGGCGACCAATGAAGGTGATGCCGCGCAAGTTCTGTGCGCTTTCGACATAACGCGCCAGCAGTGCAAGGTCTACGGCGAGGCGCTTCGGGTAGAACGGCAGGTCGTTGGCCGCGGTCTCGCGACTGAACTCGCGCGTCACCAGTGTGCGCTGGTGTTGTTCCCACGGCGCAAAGTGCTGGTGTTCGATGATGCGCGTCCACGGCACGTCGAGCTCTGGGTAGTTGATGATGGCGGTGCCTTGATAGTCGCCGTCGTGCACTTCGCGTTGCCAGTGCATGGTGCGATAGCCAAGCCGGCCATCGCCGAATCCGAAATACGCATCGAGTGCGCCGGCATGGAACACATGGGCGAAGCCGGATTGCATCGACGCATCGCAGCGCGTCGCCAGCTGCACGCGAATGCGCGTGTGGTCGAGGATATTCTCGATCACGCGGGTGTAGCCGTGTTTCGGCAAGGCCTGATGGATGCTGTCGTAATAGTTGTCGTCGTAGTGGAAACGCACCGGCAGGCGCTTGAGGATGTCGGCCGGCAATTCAGTCGGATCGCAACCCCACTGCTTGATCGTGTAGCCACGGAAGAACGCTTCGTACAGGTCGCGGCCAATGAACTTCAACGCCTGCTCTTCCAGGTTTGCGGGTTGGTCGATGTTCGCGTCGGACAATGCCGCCACGAAGTCGCGCGCTTCGTCCGGTCGCATGCTGCGATTAAAAAACTGGTTGATGGTATGCAGGTTGATCGGCAGCCCGAACACGCCGCGCACCGTGCACGCCTTGACACGGTTGATGAACGGCACCCATTCGCCGAAGCGCTGCAGGTAGCGCCAGACCGTGTCATTGCTGGTGTGGAAGATGTGCGGACCGTAGACGTGCTCCATCACGCCGGTGGCGGTGTCACGGGCAGTGTGGCAATGGCCACCGACCACGTCGGCGGCGTCAATGACATGGATATCGAAGCCCGACTCGGCCAACGCGCGTGCCAGCACCGCGCCCGAAAATCCCGCGCCGACAATGAGCAGCGCGGTCATGCCGGCATGCCGGTGAGGCGCTCCAGGCGCTCGCGCAGGCGCGCGAAGCGGGCGTCTCCGATGTAGGTCTGTTGCAACTGATCAAGCGCCCCGCGCAGCTCGGCCACATCGATCCCGGCAAGCGCCTGCAACAGCGTATCGATCGGCACTTGGCGATGAATCCGGATCTGCTGGATCTGTTCCAGCACATTGCCGATTGCCGCGCCGGCGTGCTCGCTGTCGATGCCGGCATCGATGAGGCAAAACTCCGGCTTCACCGGGTGATAGATGCGGCCGCTGACGATGCGCGGATAGGCGATCGCCGGACGGTAGCGATGCGTACCGAGATTGCACAGGCTGCCGTCGCGGTCGCTGGAACTTGTGTAGAAGCGGTTTCGGAATCCGTCTGGAACGTAGCGACCATCACCGCCGAAATCACCGATCTGTAAGCCACCGTGATGCAACGCCGTCGGAATCAGACCTTCGAAGAAGCCGGTCCAGCCGTCTGCGACGCAGCGCGACAATGCATCCAGCCCGTGCCATGACATCCGTGTGATCGGCAGGAACCCACGGATACAGTCGGCTCGCTCGATCTCGCCTTGTGGCGGCTGGATTTCGTGCCACCAATGCCAGTTCGGCTCGTCACCGGCGCTGCGCAGATGGGCGCACAACAGGTCATGTGGTTGATCACGAAACGCATCGATGAGCTCATGCCACGGTCCGGCGTAGCGCACGTCGTATTCGGCGAACCAGTAGTGATCGAAATCGGGATGGGCATCGAAGAAGTCGAGCCATGCGAGATGGAGGTTGAGCATGATGCTTTCGCCGACTAAGCGCGTGGTGCGCGACGCGATGTCGGCGTAAACGAAACGATGGGTTTCGATATCCAGAGTATCGGGTAACGTCGCCGCATCGCTGAGCACGAACGCACGATCGGTGCCGGTCGCGGCCGCGCGCATGCGCACGAGTTCGTCAAGAATCGGCGCATCAAAACGGTGGGTCATCAACACGATGGCGGTGCGCACACGCTCTCCTTGCGGCAACCACACCACTGTATGCAGAATCATGGCAATGGAGCAATGCGCGACGCCGGTTCATCGCGGTCGGCAATGACTTGTGCCCTACGCCAATCTCCGCACGGCGGGCTACGCTGGGCATTCCATCCACTGCGTCGGGTCCACCCATGTCCGCGTTGCGTACACCCCAAGTTCCTGCCCTTTCTGATCGGACTAGCGCTGTCCGCCAGCACATTCGCCGCCGATAGCGACCGTTTCGCCCTGCCAATCGCGGTGAAGACGCTGACCAACGGCCTGACCGTGGTCGTCTCCGAAGACCACAGCGCCCCCGTCGTCGGAATCAGCGTGGTCTACAAGGTCGGCATGCGCTCCGAGCCGAAGAACCGCACCGGCTTCGCGCACCTGTTCGAGCACCTGATGTTCGAGGGCACACCGAGCGCGCCGGAAGGCACCTTCGACAAGGTCATCACCGGTGGTGGTGGTCGCAACAATGGCTCGACGCGCCCCGACTTCACCAATTACATCGAGATCGCACCGGTCTCGGCGCTGGAACCGATTCTCTGGCTCGAAGCCGATCGCATGACCACACTCGACTTCAACGAAAAGACATTGAAGAACCAGCAAGACGTGGTCAAGGAGGAGATCCGCGTCAACGTCAAGAATCAGCCCTACGGCGGCTTCATGTGGATCGATATCAGCCAGCAGGCATTCTCGAAGTGGGAAAACAACCACGACGGCTATGGCAGCTTCGTCGATCTGGAGAGTGCCAAGATCGACGACGTGCGCGCGTTCCATCGCGACTATTACGGCCCGAACAATGCGGTGCTTGCGCTCGCTGGCGACGTTACGCCGGAGCAGGGTTTCGCACTGGCCGAGAGATACTTCGGCAAGATCGCCAAGCGCGATACACCCAAGCGCCCAGAGGTCGACGAGCCGCTGAATACCGCGGAGCGGCGCATCACCCAGTCCGACCCGTTGGCGCAGGTACCGCCGTCGCGATTGGCTACAAGATCGCCGAACGCGGTAGCGCTGACCAAGCGCCGATCGCAGTGCTGGCCGACGTGCTCGCCGGTGGCGATGCCTCGCGCCTGTACCAGGGTCTGGTGAAGGGAAAAACCATGGCCCTGAACATCGACTCGCTGTTCGGTCTCACCGGTCCGTTTGAATATGACGGCCCGACCCTGCTCACGCTGTTCGCGCTGTACAAGCCGAATATCAAGGTCGACGACGTACTCGCCGAAATCGACGCCCAGATCGCACAAGTCGTGAAGGACGGCGTCGCTGACGCTGAACTTGCGCGCGTGAAGACGGCGATGTTGGCCGACTGGAACAACAGTCTCGAAAGTTTCCTGAGCCGCGCCGACACACTCGCGAAATATCAGGCTCTGTGGGCGATGCCAAGGTCGCGAATCAGGTACCCGGCTGGATCCAGGCGGTGACATCCGATGACCTGAAGCGGGTCGCTGCGAAGTATCTGACGGTCGCGAATCGCACCGTGATTGATCGCAAACCGGCGGCGATGCTCGCCACCGATACCGAGAAGAAGTGAGGAGCCCGCCATGACCAAGTCCATCCTTGCCCTGCTGATCGGCGCGCTGATCGTCCCGTCAGTGAACGCCGCTGATGCAGCGGTGATGCCGAAAGAACTGCCGGCCTACGCGGCCGACAAACCGTTACCGGTGCCAGAGATCGCCAAGCGCACGCTCGCCAATGGCCTGACCGTGTGGGTGGTCGCACGTGACGCCATGCCGCGCGTCGACTATGTGCTCGCGTTCAAGAACGCCGGTCTCGCGGCCGACGACGCAACTCGGCCCGGTTTCGCCTCGACCTTGGCCGGCCTGCTCAGTGAAGGCAGCGAGCAACGTGATTCCAAAGCGATCGCTGAGACCGCGCAATCCTATGGCGGTGGCGTTGCTGCATTCGCCAGCAATGACGGCCTGATCGTCTCGGCCGATGCGCTCGCCAGCAATGCCGGGCCGATGCTGGGTCTGCTCGCCGAAATCGTGCGGCAACCGAGCTTTCCGGAACAGGAAATTGCACTCGCCAAAGCGAATGCACTGCAAGGCCTGAAAGCAGCAGAAGCACAGCCGGGTTTCCGCGCTGAACGCGCGATCTTGAAAGCCGTCTATGGCGAACATCCGTATGCGCGCACGCAAACCACCGAGGCTGGCATCAACGCGATCACGCGCGATGCGCTGGTCGCCGCCTATCGTGCACGTCTGCGCCCGGATCAAGCGTTACTGGTGGTTGCGGGCCGCATCGATGCCAACGCGGCATTCGAACTCGCGCAGCAACGCTTCGGTGATTGGCAGGTTGAAGGCAAGGCGGCAGCGGCAACATCGCCCTCAGCCAGCAGCGCAACACGGAGCTTCGTACACCTAGAACGCACCGGCAGCGTGCAGTCGGCGTTGCGCATCGGGCGTCCTGCCGTGGCGGCCACCGATGCCGACCACATCGCGCTGCGTGTCACCAGCACCATCCTCGGCGGTGGCTTCAGCAGTCGACTGATGCAGAATTTGCGCGAGGACAAGGGCTACACCTACGGCGCCGGTCTTGGCTATCGCGCGCAGATGGCCGGTGGTGCATTGATCGCTGCAGCGGACGTACGCAACGAGGTCACCGGTGCCGCGCTCGGTGAGTTCTTCGCCGAGTACAAGCGTATTGGCGCGGAAGTGGTGAGCGCGAGCGAACTCGATATGAACAAGCGCTACATCGCCGGCGGGTATTTGATTGGCAACCAGTTGCAGGGCGCGGTCGCCGGTTCTCTCGCGAACAACTGGCTGGTCGGCCTGCCACCCGAGTTCCTTGGCGAGTTCGTGCCCAAGGTGCGCGCCGTCGACGCCGCACAGGTGCAGGCGATCGGCAAGAAGTATTTCGCGCCGGAACAACAATCCATTGTGGTCGTCGGCGACGCCGCCGTCGTCGCGCAACTGAAGGGCTACGGCACCTTCGCGGATGCGAAATGATGCGTCGCATTCCGGATTTGTGCTGCACTGCAAAACGGATGCTTGAAACGACCGTTTGATTTGTGACCGAATTCTCACTATGGTGCGGTTGCCGTCAGCCTGACGATCAAGATCGTGCGGCGGCAACCACGCATCCATTCAGGGGGAGTCTCATGGTCCGCACACTGTTGTCCCGGCTGTTGCTCGTCGTTGCGCTGCTCGGCATAGCGCCGCTGGCGTCGGCACAATCCAACTTCACCAAGACCCGTTATCCGATCGTGCTGGTGCACGGCCTGCTCGGCTTCGATTCACTGTTCGGCGTTTACGACTACTGGTACGGCGTGCCATCTGACCTGCGCGCCGGCGGGGCCAAAGTCTTTATCGGCAGCGTCTCGGCGTCGAACTACAGCGAAGTGCGCGGCGAACAGCTGATTCGTGACTTGCTGAACCTGCGCGCCGTCTACGGTTACCAGAAGTTCAACCTGATCGGGCACAGCCATGGTGGACCGACCGCACGCTATGTCGCCTCGGTGCGCCCAGACCTGGTCGCCTCGGTCACTTCAGTCGGCGCACCACACACCGGCAGCAAGGTCGCCGATGCACTCGCCACCACCTTGCCGGCGGGCTCACCGCTGCGCCCGTTGGTCGCCGGTTTCGTCGACGCGCTGTCCAGCGTGATCGGCTTTCTCTCCGGCAACAGCGATCCGCAATACGCGCTCGGCGCATTGGCCTCGTTGTCATCGTCGGGCTCGGCCGCATTCAATGCTCGCCATCCACAAGGCATGCCGAACTCTAGCTGCGGCCAAGGTGCGAGTAGTGTGAACGGCGTGCGTTACTATTCTTGGGGCGGGACTTCGGTGCTGACCAACGTATTCGATGCCAGCGACGTGATGATGGGTGCGGGCGCTTTGTTTTTCGGCTTCGAACAAAATGACGGCTTGGTCGGCAAGTGTTCCTCGCACCTCGGTGTCGTGCTGCGCGACAACTACGGCTGGAACCATCTTGACGAGGTCAATCAGATCTTCGGCTTGCGCGGGTTGTTCGCATCGAACCCAGTGTCGGTGATCCGCACGCAGGCGAACCGACTGAAGTCTGCCGGTCTCTGATCGCGACGGCATGATGCTGATGAAGCAGGCGACGGCTCGGTCTCAACCGGGCCGTCTTGTTCTTGCCGCAAGCGTGTTGTTGGCGCTGCTCGTTGCTGCGCTGTGGTGGCGCGCGCGTGACGGCGCTGAAACGAGTGCGCTACCGGTCACTGCGCTGGATGCTTCCACCGCGACGCCCGCGCTTGGCGATCCGCCTCGCGCTACTGCACCCATGACGGTCACGCGCACAGCGGCAGCAGTGGCTGGCACCGCGCGTGCGCCACGTGCCGACTGGCCAGCTTCGCTGCGTGACAGCGAACCCGATGGCGCGGTAACGCTGGACGCGAACGGTCGCGTCATCGTCAGTCGTGAACTGCGGCGATTGTTCGACTACTTTTTGAGCGCACTCGGCGAACGTGATGTCGGCGCAATCCGTGCCTTGTTACTCGCACATGTCGGCGCCCTGCACGGTGCTGCAACTGCTGCCGAAGTTGCCGCGCTGTTCGATCGTTATGTCGACTTCCAGCAAGCGTTGGCCGCGATCAACCCACCGCCGGGTGAAGCGCTGCGTGAACGGCTTGCACGCGTGCATGATCTGCGCCATCGACTGCTCGACGCGGCGATGGCCGAAGCCTTCTTCGGCGACGAAGAACGCTATACCGAATACACCCTCGATCGTCGCGACCTGATGGCCGACAGCACGCTCGATGAGCAGACACGACAACAGCGTCTCGATGAACTCGACACGCGCTTGAGTCCTGAACAACGCAGCGGCATGCAGGAAGCGAACACGGCGCTGCTGGTCGACGAACAGAATCGCCAGTTTGACGCGCTACGCCTCGACCCGGCACAACGCCAGAGCGAACGCGAAGCCCTGTTCGGCACCGAGGCGGCGCAACGTCTGGCCCAGTCCGATGCAGAACAGGCGGCGTGGGAGGCCCGTGTGCACGCTTATGTGCAGGCCCGCGACGCATTGCGCGCCGACGCGCGGCGCGATATCGCCAGCCGCGAACGCGCTATCGCACAACTACGCGCTGCTCGCTTTGACGCCGCCGAGCAACGTCGCATCGTTTCGCTGGAAGCGATCGGCCAGCTTTAGCAGCACTAGAACGGCAGTGCGTCCAGATCGACATTGCCGCCGCTGAGCAGCACACCGACGCGCTGACCGCGGAAGCGCTCACTGTGCGCCTGCAGCACCGCGTAGGCAATTGCCGAACTGGGCTCGACGATCAGTTTGAGACGCTCCCACAAACGACGCATGGCCGAGCGCACGGCGCTGTCGTCGACGCTGAGCACTTCGACACGATGACGCGCGAGTACGCCGTAGTTGACCGCGCCAATCGTTGCGAGCAAACCGTCGCAGATCGAATTCGGGTGTTCGATCGACACCACCTTTCCGGCAGCGAGCGAACGCTGTGCGTCATCTGCGCCGATCGGTTCGGCCCCAATCAGCGTCGTGTGCGGCGAACGCGAACGCAACGCGATCGCGCAGCCAGACATCAAGCCGCCGCCGCCGACCGGTGCGATGAAGCTATCGATGCCGTTGACCTGATCGAGCAACTCCAGCGCCGCAGTCCCCTGCCCGGCCATCACTAACGGATCGGTGTAAGGATGCACCAAGCGTGCCCCAGTAGTGCGCTGAAGTTCCGCACAGAGTGCCTCGCGTGCGGTCAGGTTTGGCGCGCAGCGGTGCACCGTGGCACCGGCGGCGACGATATTGCGCAGCTTCTGCGCATTGGCGTTCTCTGGCACCACGACATGCGCCGGAATGCCGCGCAGGGCGGCGGCGGCAGCGAGCGCCGCACCGTGGTTGCCGGACGAATGCGTGAGCACACCTCGTGTCGCGATGCCATCGTCGAGCGCGAACACGGCATTGCAGGCGCCACGAAACTTAAAGGCACCGATGCGCTGCAGGTTCTCGCACTTGAAATACAAGCGTGCACCAATCTCGGCATCAAGTGCTTCGTCACGCAGTACCGGCGTCAGCCGCGCATGGGCGGAAATGCGCAGGCGCGCAGCTTCGATGTCGACCAAGGTCGGCGGGGTCACGGGCATGTCCTTCACAATCCAGTGTCGCATCTTATCGAAGCCGTGCGGCCTGCTGATAAAGTCTCAGCGAATTGCGCAACTGCGCCGAATTGCCATTGGAGGGCGCATGCTCGATACCGAAGCCCTGCACGAAACACCGGAAGGCATCGCGCTGCGGCTGCGTGCCGCGGGGGCGGCGCCGCGGGCACTGGCGTGGCTGGGGGACTTGGCGGTCCGCATTGGCCTATTTACCGGCTTGGCCACGATCATCGCGCTGCTTGGTGAAGCCGGTCAGGGCGTGCTGTTGATCGTGATGTTCGTACTGATGTGGATTTACCCGATCCTGTTCGAGTTGCTGATGGACGGACAGACCCCGGCAAGCGGATGGTCGGCCTGCGCGTGGTGCACGCCAATGGCACGCCGGTCGGCTTCACTGCCTCGCTGATCCGCAACCTGATGCGTACCGTCGATGCGCTGCCGATCGGATACGCACTCGGCTTCTTCAGTTGCGCGATCGATCCGCAGGCACGGCGGCTTGGCGACCTCGTCGCCGGGACGCTGGTCGTGCACACCGACCGCCGTCGTCATGACGAAGTGATTCCGGTGGTGCCCGGCTATGTGCCGGCGCTGTCAATGCCGGCCGAGGAACAAGCGGTGATCGTGGCGTATGCCGAGCGCGCGACGCAGCTCACCGCAGCACGCCAGATCGAACTGGCCAGCCTGCTGCCGGCATTGACGCAGACCGGTGGCGCGCAAGCGGTACAACGCCTGCTCGGCTACGCCAACCACATCATCGGCCGCTGATGCGCCAAGACCAGTTCATCGCGCGACACGAGGCCGACTGGCAGGTGCTCGCCAGTTGGCTCGATGCCGCCGAGCGGCGCAAGCCGGGGGCGCACGCGATCGAGGCCGGCTGCCATGACGCCGAAGTGCCGCAACGCTATCGGCGTCTGTGCCAGCAACTTGCACTGACGCGTCGCCGAGGTTACAGCCCAATGCTGATCGAACGCCTCGGGCAACTGGTCGAGCGGACGCACACCCTGCTCTATCGGCCGCCGAATCCGCGATGGTGGCGTGCGGTTGGCTTCATCATCTCCGAATTTCCGGCCGCGGTGCGCGCGCAATGGGGCTGGATGTTGGCCTCGGCGCTCCTGTTTTTTCTGCCCTTCTTCGCAATGATTGTTGCCGTGCAGGTGCAGCCGGAGCTTGCGCATAGTGTTTTCGACATCGAGCAACTGGCGCAGATGGAGCAGATGTACGACCCGAGCAACGAAGATCGCATCGGCCGCGACAGCGGCACCGATCTGATGATGTTCGGCCACTACATCATGAACAACATCAGCATCGGCTTCCGTAGCTTCGCCAGCGGCCTGCTGGTCGGGCTGGGCTCAGTCATGGTTCTGGTCAGCAACGGCGTCATGCTCGGTACCGTCGCCGGGCATCTCACTGGCATCGGTTACGGCGGGCCATTCTGGCGATTCGTGGTCGGCCATTCGGCGCCAGAATTGTTGGCCATCGTGATTTCGGGCGGTGCTGGCATGCGTCTCGGGTTTGCATTGATCGCACCCGGACAACTCAGTCGCGTCGCGGCGCTGCTCGCTGCCGGTCGGATTGGCGCTCGCCTGATCCTCGGCGTATTCGTGATGCTGCTCGCTGCGGCCTTCATCGAAGCATTCTGGTCGTCGATCGCGCGCTTGCCGGACGTTGTGAAATACGGCAGTGGCGGCGCAATCTGGCTACTCGTGCTGGGCTGGCTTGGCTTCGGCGGGCGAGGACGCGTGGATGCGACCTGAAGGCCTGCAAGTCGCGTTGCGCCAACGCAGCCCATGGGAAGCCGCCGACCTCGGCTTCGTCTTGGTGCGTCGTCACGCCGCTTCGATCGCACGCAGTTGGCTGCTGTTCGGACTACCGCTGTTTGCATTGCTGAACGGCATCGCCTACGCGCTTGATCGGGTATGGCTGGCGGCGCTGGCGATGTGGTGGCTGAAGCCATGGTTCGACCAACTGGTGCTGCACATCTTGTCGCGCGCGGCGTTCGCCGATCCACCGAGCGTAGGCGACACCCTGCGGCAGCAGTTTCGATTGGGCGCGGTACTGCCGTGGCTGCTCTGGCGACGCGTTGACCTATCACGCAGCCTGAGCATGCCGGTCAGTCTGCTCGAAAATCTGCGTGGGCGGGAACGTCGACTGCGCTCGACCCTGCTCGGGCGCGCATCGAACAGCGCGGTCGCGATCGCTCTATGTCTGGTGCTGCTGCACATCGAATTGGCCGTCTGGATGTCGGTGTTCATGCTTGCTCTGATGTTCGTGCCGTATGACTTCCTTAGCGAGTCGTTGCAGGTGATGTTCGAAACCCTGCTCGATGATCCGCCGCATTGGGCGCAGATGCTGGTGAACTTGGTGTCGTTCTTCGCGATGAGTGTGGTTGAGCCGTTCTTCGTCGGCGCCGGTTTCGCGCTGTATCTGAATCGGCGGACCCAACTCGAAGCCTGGGACATTGAACTGTCGTTCCGGCGCATTGCGCGCCGAATCGGCGCATTGGCGTTCATGCTGGTGGCGCTGCCAGGCATCGCCCTCATCACTGCACCGACGGCGCTGGCGACGGCGGCAAATAACGCAGTGGTCGAACCGGCTGCAGCCATCGCAACGGATGATGATGCGACCGTGGAAGCAGCCGACGACGAGGAGTGGACCGCCGAAGTGATCGAGTCGCGCGCACTTGCCGACGTCTTCGCTGACCATCGTCGCGATGCTGGCTTCGCACGCGATGTCACGAAGACGCTGCAAGCGCCCGAGTTCGGTGAAAAGAAAACACTGCAACGCTGGGAACGCATCCATCCACTGACTGACAGCGCGTCAACCAAGGACTTGTGGCCATTCCTGCGTGGAATTGGCGCGATCATCGCGTTCTTCGCCAAGTTTGGGCTGTGGATCTTGCTTGCGTTACTGATCGCAGCAGTATTGATCCATGCCGCGAAGTGGCGTCTGCCGATGATCGAGCGGCTGCTTCGGCGCAACCTGCCTGGCGCAATTGAAATTGAAGCGGATCGGCCGCCCGAATCGCTGCCGAGTGATCTCATCGCTGCGGCACGCACGTTGTTTGCGCAAGGCGCGCCGCGCGCTGCGATGGCGCTGCTGTATCGCGGCACCTGTGCGGCGTTGCCATTGCATGCCGACGGCATGCTCACCCCGGGCGCAACAGAATCCGACGTGCTTCGGCTTGCCCGCGGCATCGACGATGTTGAGGCACGCACAGCGGTCATCGACGTCGTGCAGCAATGGCAGCGCAGCGCCTATGCCGACGACCCGCCAGATGCACATCGCTTCGAGGCGTTGATTGCACGTTACGAGCACGCTAGGCGGGTGGCGCAATGACGCTTCGCACCCGCAACTTATTGATTGCTGCACTCGGTCTGGTTCTGGTCGCCGGCGTCGCGTATTGGTTTATCGCAAACTTCCATCAAGTGCCATTCGAGCTGCGAACCCCGCCCAGCGCGGCGGCGCGGCGCAATCGCCTGCTCGCCTTGGAAGAAACCTTGCGCACGCAAGGTCACACGGTATTCAACCGTCTGCGCTTCAGCGACGACGACTTCGCCGACCCCGGGAACAGCGCCATCGTGCTCGATCTGGATCCGCGCCACTTGCGTGCGAGCGAGGTCGATCACTTGCTCGATTTCGTCGCGCGCGGAGCCTTGTTGCTGCTGCGCATGCCGGCTTCGGCCGAAGGTCGTGCCGGGCCGCTGCTGGACAAACTCGGGGTCGAGGCCTTGGCGTCGAATCCAAGTTGTTTTGACCTTACGCTGGCGAACGAACAGAGCTACACCCTGTGTGGTGGCACTCGCCTTGGTGGCGACATCGAGACGCGGTACACGCAACTCGCCAGCTACGACGACAAGACCTATGGCTACTGGTACGGCCACACTCAGTATTCGGATGGCCGCATTTTTTTGGTCAGCGAATTGGACATGTTGCATAACAAGGCGCTCGATGATGCCGACGCCGTGGAGCTCAGCGAAGCCCTGCTGGCACCCTTGCTGGCGCGCCACCGCATCCACCTGTTTCGCGGCGTCGATATCGAGCCGTTTCTTGTGTTGATCGTGCGTGTTGGTTGGCCATTTCTATTGCCGGCGCTGGCGGCGTTGTTGCTGTGGCTGTGGATGCGCAGCCAGCGTTTTGGCCCGGTGCTGCCCGACGCTGCAGCGCCGCGCCGCGCATTGCTCGAACATGTCCGCGCCAGCGGCGAATTCTTGTTCCGCCGCGGTCAGCCGGTGGCGATGCATCGCGCCTTGCTCGCCCGCGTGCTCAAGCGCATTAGTGATCGTGAACCAGCGATCGCCGCCCTGCCGGAGGACGCACGCGTCGTCGCCCTTTGCGAACGCGTACGCATGCCAGAAGCGGCATTACGCATCGCTCTCAATCCGGTCGGTCTCGGTCATGCCGATACCTTCTTTTCCGCTATTTCCACCTTGCTGCAACTGGAACGCCGTCTATGAACACAACCATCTCTTCGCCCACCTTGCCAGCCAGCGTTCTGGTCGAACGTGTCGCCGCGATCCGTACCCAGATCAGCGCTGCCTTCATCGGTCAGGCTGATGTGCTCGACCAGTTGCTGGTCGCACTGCTCGCCGGCGGTCATGTCCTGATCGAAGGCGTGCCCGGCCTCGGCAAAACCTTGCTCGTGCGCGCGCTTGCGGCATCAATGCAGCTTCTCACGCGTGCAATTCACCCCGACCTGATGCCGAGCGATGTCAGCGGCCACGCCTTCTACGATCCGGAAACCGAGAGCTTCAAGATCCGCCGTGGTCCGGTATTCGCGAACCTTCTGCTCGCCGACGAGATCAATCGCGCGCCGGCGAAGACGCAATCAGCCTTGCTCGAAGCGATGCAGGAAAGCCAAGTCACGATCGAGTCACGCAGCTTCCCACTGGAGCCGCCCTTCCTGACCATCGCGACCCAAAATCCGATCGAGCAGGAAGGCACGTATCCGCTGCCGGAAGCCCAACTGGATCGTTTCCTGCTCAAGATCCTGATTGATTATCCGGCGCTCGAAGACGAGTTGCGTATGGTGCAATCGGTCAGTGCTGGCCGCGCCACGCAGTTCGATCTCGCTCGCGTGCGTGCTGTCGTACAGCCGGCCGATATCGTTGCCATGCAGGCTGCGACCGCGGCGATCGCGATCGATCCGGTGGTACTCGACTATGCCGTGCGTATCGTGCGTGCCACACGTCAGTGGCCCGGTATCGCCATGGGCGCTGGCCCGCGCGGCAGCCTCGCGCTGGTGCGGGCGGCGCGCGCGCAAGCGGTGATGGATGGCCGTGATTTCGTGACACCCGACGATGTTGTACGTATCGCGCGCCCGGCCTTGCGCCATCGCATCGCACTGGCACCGGAGATGCAGATCGAAGGTCGGCGCGTCGACCACGTGTTGGATGCGCTGCTGCTGAAGGTCGAGGCGCCGCGCCGATGAGACCGGCGCCGGCGCTGATCGCGGGCGTGCTGCTACTGGCTGCGATCGGCCTAGCGGTGGCATTCGGTCTGTGGTCACGCTCGGCGTTGATGCTCGCGTCGCTGCTGCTGCTGGCACTGGCGATCTGCGACGTGCTGGCCCTGCGTCACCTGCGTACGCCGCTGGCGACGCGCGAATTGGCGCATATTCTGCCGCTCGGTATGCGCCAAGAAATCGGCTTGCGGCTACATCCAAGCGATGCGTGGACACAGCGGGTCGATGTGCACGATGGTCATCCGTCGGCATTCAGCGTCGACGGTCTGCCGCGTCGCCTCACACTGCGAGCGCGGGCCAGTACCCGGTTTGACTATTCAGTGACTGCGCACGAGCGCGGCAGCTATGCGTTTACACCGATTCAGTTGCGGCTGCATTCACCGTTGCGGCTGTGGACACAGAAGCGCTTGGTCGATGCGCCCGCCGTGGTCAAGGTCTACCCGGATTTCGCGCCACTCAAACGGCTGGCGTTGTTCGGTGCCGACCAAGCCAGCCGAGTGCTTGGCGCGCATTTACGCCGGCGGCGGGGCGATGGCACCGAGTTCCACCAACTGCGTGAGTATCGTCAAGGCGACAGCCTGCGCCAAATCGACTGGAAGGCGAGCCAACGCGCACGCAAGATGATTTCGCGCGACTACCGCGAGGAACGCAATCAGCAGGTCATGCTGCTGCTCGACACCGGCCGGCGCATGCTGGCGCGCGACGACGCGCATTCGCATTTCGACCACGTGCTCAACGCCAGCCTGCTGCTGGCCTGGATCGCGTTGCGCCAGGGCGATGCCGTCGGTCTGCTCGCGCATGGCGGCGAATCGCGCTTCATCAAACCGCAGCGCGGCCTCGGCGCGCTCGACCCGATGCTCGGCGCGGTCTACGACCTGCAACCGCGGGCAGTCGCGACCGACTATCTGGCGGCCGCCACCGAGCTCGGCCTGCGTCAGCCGCGACGCGCGCTCGTGGTGATGATCACGAATGTCCGCGACGAGGACGTCGAAGACCTGCTCGGCGCGGTGCATCAGCTGCGTCGCCGCCATGTCGTGATCGTCGCCAGCCTGCGCGAGAAGGCGCTTGATCAGGCGCGTGAACTGGTGCCGAGGCATTTTGACGACGCGCTGCTGGTTGGCGCTACCGCGCTGTATCTGGAGGATCGGCGTCGTGCCCACGATGCGCTGCGCGCGCCATGGCGCCAGCGTGCTCGACGTCGACAGCGACGCGCTACCCGCCGCGCTCGTCGAGCGTTATCTTGCGATCAAGCGTGAAGGCATTCTCTGACCCATGAGCAACCGCAATCCGATCCGACTCGTCGACTACCGTCCACCGGCCTGGCGCGTGCGCGACGTGTCATTGCGCTTCGAACTCGATTTCGGCGAGACCCGCGTATTCGCGACCCTGCAGCTCGAACGCCACCCGAGCACGGCGACGGCGAGCCGCTGCGCCTGCACGGCGAGGACCTTCAGCTGTGTGGCGTGCGCCTGGACGGGCGAATGCTGCGGGCGGACGAGTACGCGATCGATGCAGAGTCGCTGACGATCGCGGATGCGCCGTCGCCGTGCGTCGTCGACACCGAGGTCTGGATCCGTCCGGAGAAGAACACGCGGCTCGAGGGCCTGTACCGCTCTGGCGGCTTTCTGACCACGCAATGCGAGGCCGAGGGCTTCCGTCGCATCACGTGTTTCGTCGATCGCCCGGACGTGATGGCGACCTATCGCGTGCGCCTCGAGGCCGATCGCGACCGTTTCCCGGTGCTGCTCGCGAACGGCAATCCCGGCGCACAGGGGCGACTGCCGGATGGTCGGCACTTCGCCGAGTGGATCGATCCGTGGCCGAAGCCGAGCTATCTGTTCGCGATCGTGGCCGGGCGCCTGGATTACATCGAAGACCATTTCCGCACCATGGAAGGCCGCGACGTGCGCCTGCGCATCTATGCCGAGGCGCAGGCGATCGGCCGCTGCGCGCATGCGATGGACAGCCTCAAGCGGGCGATGATCTGGGACGAGGAGCAATTTGGCCGTGCCTACGACCTCGACGTGTTCAACATCGTCGCCGTGTCGGACTTCAACATGGGCGCGATGGAGAACAAGGGCCTCAACATCTTCAACGCCAAGGCCATCGTCGCGGATCCGGAGACCGCGACCGACGCCGACCTCGACTACGTCGAAGCCGTCGTCGCGCACGAGTATTTCCACAACTGGACCGGCAACCGCATCACCTGCCGCGATTGGTTCCAGTTGTCGCTGAAGGAAGGCCTGACCGTCTATCGCGATCAGGAGTTCTGCGCCGACCAAGGCTCACGCGCGCTCAAGCGCATCGACGATGTCCGGCAGTTGCGCGCCATGCAGTTTCCGAAGATGCCGGACCGTTCGCGCATCCGGTGCGCCCGGCGTAGTACAGCGAGATTAATAACTTCTATACCTCGACCGTGTACGACAAGGGCGCGGAAGGTCGTGCGCCTGTATCGCAGCCTGCTCGGCGGTGACGGTTTCCGCCGCGGCATGGACTTGTATTTCCAGCGCCACGATGGCGAAGCCGTCACCTGTGACGATTTTCTGCGGGCGATGGCCGATGCCAACGGCACCGATCTCAATGCATTGGCGCGCTGGTATGAACAAGCCGGCACCCCGGTACTGCGCGCCGAACTTGACCACGACGCCGACCGCCGTTGCGTCACCCTGCATCTGTCCCAGCACACGCCACCGACGCCCGGACAAACCAGCAAACTGCCGCTGCCGATCCCGGTGCGGATGATGCTCTACGCAGCGGACGGTCAGCCGTATCCACTGCGATTGGCTGGCACCAGCACGGATGCCGTCACCCAATGTGTGCTGGTCCTGACCAGTGCTTCGTCGGAGTACGTGTTCGAGGACATCGACCAGCGCCCGGTGGCGTCGCTGCTGCAGGATTTTTCGGCACCAGTGCGGCTCGAATTTGCGGTCAGCGACGACGAATTGGCATTTCGCATCGCGCATGAGCACGACGACTTCAATCGTTTCGATGCCGCGCAGAAGTTGGGCGAGCGCATCCTGCTGGTGGCATACCGGCAGGGCGAGCTCGATGCCTCGCCATCACTGCAGGTACTGCTGGACGCACTCGCCAAATTGCTCGCGGATCCGCAGGTCGATCCGGCGTTGCTTGCGGAGTGTCTTGAACCGCCCGACGAAATCAGTCTCGGTGAGCGCATCGACGCGCGTGATCCGACGCGGCTGCACGCTATTCGTGAAGCACTACGTGCGGCGATTGGTCGGCATCTGGC
Organism: Rhodanobacteraceae bacterium; assembly: GCA_016708465.1. Classification (GTDB taxonomy): domain Bacteria; phylum Pseudomonadota; class Gammaproteobacteria; order Xanthomonadales; family Ahniellaceae; genus JADKHK01. Next base: position 62,396 of record JADJFT010000003.1, on the reverse strand, counting down.
CGCAGAGCTGATTGCGCGGCGCACAGCCCTTGAGGATGCTGCGCACGGCGGCTACGCGGCACCGGCAGTTGCGGCGCGACGTTTTCGTCAGCGCGCGCTGCACCTGTTGATCGCCGCCGATGCCAAGGTGTACGCGCTACACGCCCAACAGCAATATGCCGAGGCGACCTCGATGGGCGAGCGCCTGTCGGCACTCGCGGCACTGATGCACCATGCCGTACCTGGCGCGCAGGGATTGGCCGAGGCGTTCTACGGCCGCCATGCGGACGACCAGTTGCTGATCGATAAGTGGCTGATGTTGCAGGCGACCAACCCACAACCAGGCACGCTGGAACGCGTGCGCCTTGCTCGAGCACGCTGCTTTCAGCCTGCGCAACCCGAACAAGGTGCGCGCCCTGTTGGGCAGCTTTGCGCGCCAGAACCGCGCGCGCTTCCACGACGCCAGCGGCGCTGGCTATCGCCTGATCGGTGGGCAGCTCGCGGTATTGGACGCGATCAATCCGCAGATTGCGGCGCGCCTTGCCGCCGTATTCAACGGCTGGCGCCGCCTCGAACCCAGCCGCAGCGTGATGATGCGTAGCGAACTCGAACGCCTCGCGGCGGTGCACGGCTTGTCGCGCGACACCAGCGAGATCGTGTCGCGGGCATTGGCCGGTTGAGGGCGCATATACTGCGCGGCATGACTGCTACCACGCGCGTGTCCTCGGTGATTGCTGATCTACGCTTTCTCGTTCCAGGCATCGTCCTGATTCTCGCGGGCGGCTACCTGCCGCCGTGGGCGGCGACCCTGTTGATCGTCGCCGCGCAACCCGCGCTGGCCGCAGGCGCAGCGTGCGCGCTCGGCTATGAGCTCGACGATGACTTCCTCGGGCTGTGGTTTCGTCGCGGCTTCGTCGCTTTGTCTGGGCTACTGCTGTATGCCGCAATCGTGCTGATGCTGATCGGCTGGCCACTGCAGCAGGTGTTGCACACGCGCACGCCGATGTTGGCGCTGGCGCTGTCCGCTGGTTTTCTGGTGGCGATCGGCGCCGCATTGCGGTTGTGGCCGGCCCCGGGCCTCGCTCTGGTCTGGGACGACGCCTATGAGGGCGGTGGCCTGATGCGCGCGATCGATCGCAGTACGCTGTTCGCGCTGCATCTGACCGGCCAGCAGGGCGATCGCCATTTCGGTGCCGGCGTGCTGGTCGCGCTGGCTGGATCACGCTGGTGCTGGGCGCAGCGGCCTTGTCGGGATTCGCCAGCGCATTGCCGCCGACTTGGTACCGCCCGGGCTGGGTCGCATATGCGGTGGTGTTGGCGCCGCTGGTGCACCTGTTGACGCTGTGGCGCACCGCGGCGCTGCTGATCGTCGCCGAGGACGACATCAGTCCGAGCGCATCGACCACGATGACGGCGCCGATTTTCGTCGGCGCGCATGAACCTGCCACTGAGCCCGCTGCCGATGTAGTGCCAGAGCCGACGCCAGTCGACCGTAGCCTGGCGCTGCTGAATGCGGCGGCGGCTGGACAGATCGCGCAGGCTCTGGCCCTGCTCGAAGCGGGCGCCGATGCCAACGCCGCACCCGGCCCGAACGATCGCGACCAGCGCAGCGCGTTGAGTATCGCCGCGACTTTGTCCGACCTTGGTCTGTTGCGCGCGCTGATCGCACGCGGCGCCGACCCGAGTCTCGCCGTCAACGGCATCTCGGCCTTGCACGCAGCGACGCGTGATTCACTGCATGGTCGCCCGGATGCGGTGATGACCCTGCTTGCCAACGGCGCCCGTCCAGACCGCATCGACCACGACGGCAACACGCCCTTGCATCACGCCGCACTGAGCCAAGACCCGACGATCAGCGCGATGCTGCTCGATGCTGGAGCACCGCCGGATCATGTCAACCGTGAAGGCTTGACCGCGCTCGCCATCGCCGCACGTGCCGGCAATGAACCGGTGCTGCGTCTGCTGCTCGAACGTGGCGCGAAGACCGAGGTGACGCGCGGTACGCCGGCACTGATCGCCGCCGCCAGCGGACACGAAGACCGCGCCGCGATCTTGAGGCGGCTACTCAAAGGCGAAGGCCGATATCGCGGCCACCGACAAGCTCGGGCGCAGCGCGCTGCATGCCGCGGCCCTGCATGGCCATGGCGACTGCGCCGACGCACTGGTCGCCGCCGGCGCCAACGTGAATGCGCGCGATGGCCACGGTGTCACCCCGTTGATGGAGGCGGCCCGCGCCGGTGCCAATCGCGTGCTCGCGCGCCTGGTGTTCCGCAAGCCTGATCCGTCGGCGACGGATGCCCAAGGCCGCAATGCACTGCACCTCGCCTGCGCCTCGAAACAGGCGAACCTGGAGACAGTGAAAACCTTGCTCGCGCTCGGAATCGACCGCAGCCTGCTGATGCGCGATGGCCGCAGCGCGGTCGACATCGCCGCTGCCGGCGGGCGCTGGGACTTGGTCGCCGCGATCGACCCGCAGGTGCCTTGCCCGGCAACGATGGCGAACCCGGACGAGTCCGCTGAACTGCCGCCCGATCACGCCGAGCGCGAACGTCTGCTGCTCGACGCGTTGCAACAAGGCCATGTCCACATCGGCGCCGAATTGCTGGCACTGGAGCCGCCGCTGCCAATCGAGACGCTGCTGCGCGCGTTCCGCATCGCGCTGGAACGCGACGATGTCGCGATCCTGCAGATGCTGCTGGCACAAGGTTTCGATCCGGTGGCCGCGCCACTCGACGACAGCGAGGCGCTGCAGATGGCGGCGCGACTGCGGCCGATACCGGTGCACTGTATGCGCGCCCTGCTCGATGCGGGCGCGTCTGCCGCCGGTGCCGGGGTGTTGCTGCCCTTGCTCGCGAACGCTGCGGACGACGACGACGCAGCACACCACGAACTTGATGCATTCGCGCAATCGTTGATCGAGCGTGGCGCCGACGGCCATGCTCGCATCAGCGGCGGCGCCTCGGCCCTGCATCTGGCCCTGCGCGCGGGCTTGCCGGGCATTGCGCGACTACTGCTGGCGCGTGGTTTCGATCCGAATGCAGCCGATCACAGCGGGCAGACGCCGCTGCACCTGCTGATGCGCTTGCCCGGTGCCGGGCGCGACGTCGTGCTGACGGCACTGTTACGCGCCGGCGCCGATCCCGAGCGCCGCAGCAATGACGGCGAAACGCCGCTCGGACGGGCAACGCTGGCACGTCATGATCAGGCGTTGCGCCTGTTGCGGTGGCCGAACTGGAAGCTGCCGCGGCGTGCCCTGCTTGAGTCTGACCTGCCCGCCGCCGCACAGGCGGGCGATCGCGAGGCCGTTGCGAAATTGTGCGAGCTTGGACTGCCGATTGATGCACGCGACGCGCAAGGCTGCACAGCGTTGTTGCGCGCAGCGGGCGGCGGTTTCGAAGGCATCGTCTCCGACCTGCTCGCCGCCGGTGCCGATGCGAGCGTGCCGGCGCATACCGGCGTGACGCCGCTCAGTGCAGCGGTGAGTCGCAGCTTCGAGCGCGTGGTGACGATGCTGGTCGCGCATGGCGTCGACATCGATCAAGCCCTGCCCGGTGGGGCGACCCCGCTGATGGTCGCCTGCGCACTCGGCAACGACCCTCTGGTTCAAGTTTTGCTCGTGCGTGGCGCGTCGGCGTTGGCGCAGGATGAAATCGGCAATACCGCATTACACGTCGCCGCGCAGTATGCGTTTGCCGCCGACGATGCGGTTGTGCCGGGGCGCATGTTCGACCGTCTGCTTGATGCCGGCGCACCGATCGACGCGCCGAACCGTGATGCACAGACGCCACTGCTGCTGCTGCTCGGTACCCGTGCCGAATCGGGGACGCGGTCGCCCAACCGTGAACTTGGTGAACTGGTGACGCGGTTAGTGAATCGCGGGGCCGACCTCGATATCCAAGATCGTCGCGGCATCTCGGTGCTACACGCTGCCGCGATGCACGGCATGCGCGAAATCGCCGAACGATTGCTCAAAGCCGGCGCCAACCCGCGCTGCCGCGACGGACTGAGGCGCACGCCACACGACGTCGCCGTGCTACTGGGTTACGTCGATCTGGCGGCGATGCTCAAGCGCGACTGAGCACGTGGTGCCACAGAAATGAAAAAGGCAGCCGAAGCTGCCCTTTTCTCGGTTCGGTCCGCGCTGCTCAGCGGAACTTGAACAGCCCGACACCCGAGGCACTGCTGTAACCGTCGCGGTCGCGGCGGCGGCGCATGCGGTCCTGCAGTTCCTGGCGACGATCTTCCATCCAGTCGGCACGGTCCAAGGTCGCCGGGTCGAGCCCGCGTGATTCCGCCTCGTGCTGCCGGAACGAACAGAAGTCGCCGTATGCCTCGACCTCGTGCTTCAGTTCGCGCACACAGAGTTCGATCATGATGGCGTCATCGAGATAGCCGACCACCGGCACATTGTCCGGGATCACGTCTTTCGGATCAGCGAAATAAGTCAGCGCAGTCAGTACCCGGGTGCGGTCTTCGTCCGGCATACCCCAAGCGGTATCGTGCACCATGCTGATCAGGGCATCGAGTTTGGCCAGGCGTTCAGTGATGAATTCCGGCGCATGGCTGGCATGGGCATCCACCAGCAGCGCGGTGGCGGCATCAGTGATTTCCTTCGACGACTTGCTGCCGGCGGTCTCGTGCGCACGCTTCAGTATTTCCTGGAAATGATCCAGATCGTTGTCCGACAGTTCGATATTGATCGACAAACCCATGGCAAGCCCTCGCGAAGAATCAGCGGCAGACTAGCCAGCAGTCACGGCAGCGTCAATGCAGGACGTATGGGCTACAGGATTGGTGACAGCCCAACGCCGAACGCGGTCATGATGCGCGTGTAAATGCCCTTGGCGGCGAGGTCGACTTCCGGAAAGTCACCGACCCGGACGTAACACGTCAGAAAATCCGGGTCCGAGGGCGGCAACGGAGCGCATTCCGGACGCAGTTCATAACTGGTGGCGTAGCGCCATGGCCACAGATCGAAGACCGGTAGCTTCTCAGAGACCGACTCGATCGCCTGATTGATCGGTGTGAGTAAGCCGCGGTCCGGCTTTTTCGCGACCACCCAACTCTGGTCGGGGCCGATATCGCCGCTAATCGCACGCTTCAGTTCGGCCGCGAACCCAGCATCACGCACGATCACACCGTTTTCGCTATTTGGTCCTTCCGACCGCGGATCGAAGTTGTGCGACCCGATCAGGCTGATGCGGTCGTCAATCACGATGGCCTTGGCGTGCAGGCCGCGACGCACCGTATCGCGGCGCAGTGGTACCGCCTTGCGGGTGCGAATTTTGAGCGCCGAGCGCAGCATCCCCGGCGGCTTCGGTGCGTCGATCGCAGCCTCGCTGCGGCCGGGATAGGGCTTGAATTCGTGGATCTCGAAGCCGAGCGATTCGAGGTAATAGCGACGTCGCTTGTGCGAGATCGCGTAGACCGGAAAAGCATCGGTCGCGGCCAGGCTGTTGGTCGACACCAGCACACGCAACGCCGGATGTTCGCGGCGCAGGGTCAGAAATGCCTTGCGTGCCGGTCGCGACAACACCAGATATGGCGTCTGCAGCACGATGTCGTGCTCAGCTGCGGTGATGATGCGGGCGATTGTCGCGGTGAGGTCACCGTGCTCGCTGCGTTCGGAGACATTTGGCTTGTCGGGTGGATCAGAGAAGTATTCGACAGCAGCCACACTGAGGGCGTGATCGAGCAGCGCGCGCTGCAGGTAATTACGATCTTCGGCCAGCGCCTGTACCCGCGTCACGCGCGCGGCATGGTCGAGTCGCGGCGCCGCCAACGGCGCTGGATTGCGGCCGGCCTCGACAATGCGCTTCGCGACATCCTTGAGTTGCGCCAACGGCACCGTCTTCGGATGCGCCCAGAAGCGCTCGAACGAGGCCTGCATCGCCGCACCAACCGTGCCATACACGAGCAAGTCGCGGTCGTAGTAGTTGTATTCCTCGCTGAAGTCGAAGTAGCGGTCGTCCATGTTGCGCCCACCGACAATACCGAAGCGCCCGTCGACCAGTAGCAGCTTGTTATGGCTGCGCTGGTTGAAGCGGAAGAAGCAGCACAGGATGCCGGCTGCAAACTCCAGTGGTGCGGTGCGTGCCTCGTTGAAGGTCGGGTTGTACAGACGAAACTCGAAGTTCACATGCTCAAGTGCCAGACGCGCGAGGAAGCGTCGGTTCTCGATCGAAAACATCTGGTCGCTGAGCACCCGTACCCGCACACCGCGCCGCGCCGCTGCCAACAGTTCGCCGAGGATCAGCAAACCAACATCGTCGTCAGAAAATATGAAGGTTTGCAGCCCCGGGCGCGAGCTTGACCGTCGCACGCTTGGCCACCGCCTTACATTGGCGTCATTGCGCGGGCACCAGTCGCAGGTCGAGATCGATGCGGATGCGGTCGCTGAGGGTGTAGCGGCGCGTGCGCATGCCGAAGGCCCGCCGCGACAGTTCGCCCGTGGCCTGGACGCGGCACGTGGGTGGCCTTCGGCGCAGTCGCCCGCGCCAAGGAGAAGCGTGCCGGGCGCGCGCCTGTCCGCGTACCCGCAATTCGCCGAGGATCTCGCCGCCGGCATGCAAGCGCTGCAGCGGGATCGCCTTGGCGCGAAAACCGATCTGGGGATGACGCGCCGGCTGAAAAGAACTCCGGTGACAGCGCCCAGTCGCGATAGCCGTCCCGGTTCATCTGCAGGGACGTGAGCGGACAACGACGTCGATCGCCGCCAGAGCGCGTCGCGGACCTGGATGCTGGCTTCGGCACGGGCGTCGCCGCGCACCGGGAACCAGCCGAGTGCATGCAGTTCGAAATGCACCTTCGACGCCGCAGGATCGAGCGTCAGGTCAGGTCGCCAGATCGGCGTCCGGCCGCGCCGCCAGCGGCAACAACAAGCCTGACCAGCCACGAAGGCGCGCATTCGTCCCGGTCAGGGTGCCCAGAATGCGCGAAGCTGACCGCGGCCCGGTTCGACCAAGCCTTCCGGCACGTCGATCACCGCCATACCCGACGTCGGCATGCCTCGGTGTGCTTGCGAGCGACCTTCGACCAGCAGCGCGACGAGTTCCTCAACGCCGGGATTGTGGCCAACCAGCAGGACTGTTTCGGTCGGCCCGGTGGCGTTGAAGACGTCGAGCAATGTGCCCGGCGTACCGTCGTAGATGCGCGCGTTGAAGCCGACGGTATCGCCGAGGCGGTCGGCGACAATCTGCGCAGTCGCCTCGGCGCGAGTTGCCGGCGACGACAAGATGCGCGGCACACGACCGTCGAGCATCTTCGCCAGTGCGTCAGCGGCGCGCCCCGCCTCGACGCGGCCGCGTTCGGAGAGATCGCGCGAGAAATCGGCGCCATCGGCGCTTTGCGCTTCGGCGTGGGCGTGCCGCAAAACAATCCAGTGTCGAATCATGGGGTGCTCGGTGGTGGGGTGACCATCTGGATCGGCAACGCATTGCGCGTCCAGCTACCGCTCGGGGGTGCCGGCAACACGATGTCGGTGTCGAGCGTGCCGGTGGTCTGCGACTGGTAGCTGCGCGTGATGTTGCCGGCCGGCAGTGGAAAGCTGCCGAAATCCTGCGAACCGCGGGCAGGACGGACAATGGACGAGGTAGGCATTCAGCGGCATTTGACCGCTGCTGCCGGTTGCTTCGCCCAGCGCCCAACGTGGTTCGTTGGCGTTGTCGAAGATATAGCCGAGGAACCCGGTCGCGCTCTGGCTGTTGACGATATGTTCGTCGATCACCACGCCCCAACCCGACTGCCCGGAATTGAACCAGCCGCCGGAGTGGTTGGGATTCGGCACCGCGCTCGGCGAAAACGCGCGCACCAGCTTGTCCGCGGCCCAGACGCCGTTGAACTCCCAGGTATTGATGTAGACCGAATCGTCGTCGCCTCGGGTGAACTGCGCCGAGCCCGCCGTCGTCACCGCCGTGCTGAACGGCGACGACGTCCGGTGACCTTGAAGATGGTCGCCGGCGCCTGCCAGCGCCGGGTTCCATTCGCCATTGACGATGTCGTAGACCGGGGTGCGGTCGGCCTTGCCGGTGAACCAGGCGGTGCTCAGGATATTGCCGTAATTGAACAGGTTCTGGCCATTGCCGCTACGGTTGAAGTTCAGGTACAAGCCACCGGGCTGTGGCAGCGCGCCGATGCTTTGCACCTGAGCCGCACACTGCGTCGCGACTTGGCAATTGCCGGCGCTCGGCATAGCCACATCGAGCACCGAGGTTGGCGCGAAACTGTAGGCGTTATCGCCAACCCCACCGAGATAGCTGACGACCGCGCGCGAACCACATTGTGCGGCGGGATCGACATAGGCTTTCACGGTCACGTTGGCACTGCCCGCGACCGCCAAATCACCGAGTGCACTGGCTGCCGACACCACATGCACCTTGCCTTCGGCCAGCGCCGCCGGCAAGGCCGTCGGATGGAAGAAGCACAGCGCAGTCGCAGATGGTGCGGCATTCGCGCTGTCGCACTTGTAGTCGAAGCGGATGCTTTCGTCCGGGCTCTGCAGACCGATCGAGGCATTGCTGCCGCTGGTCGGATCGGCGGTGACGTATTGGTGCACGATCTCGTAACTTTGGTCGTAAAGAATGGTCTGGAACACGGCACTGCCGGTGGCCGTGCCGCCGCTCGAATAGCGACCCATGTTGCGCCACCTGAACACGGTGCAGCCCTGACTGCGTGCTACCGGCATCGGAGGCGCGCGGCAGGTGCCGAAGTGGCGATGCTTGAGGCTGCCGCCGGACTGGATCACGAGATCGTCGTGCAGCACCTGCACCCGGCCATCAATCACACCTTGGTGCGCATCGACGCCGCAAGCCGCAGTGTAATCATCGCCACCATCGGCGGCATTGGTCGACAGGTAGCCATTGGTTGACATCATCAGTTCGGTGATGTCGCGGTCGTAGAACCGGAACGGCGAAGCGCCGCCGACACTGAGTGCGGCGACATAGCCTTCGTCGTTGGCGCCGGCGTTGGTCACATGGGTTCCGACCGATGGCATCAACGCGCTGGCACCGCTCATATCGACCGGCTGGTATCGGCAGGACGAGGACGTGGCACTCGCCAACGCGCGATAGCCGAAGTTGTCGCTGACCCTGCTGCTACCGCTGCCGCTGACCCCGACTGCGGTACCGCCGGTGAACACGGCATAGCCATCGGTGATCTGGTCGTCACCGGCATTGTTGATGTGCACCGGCAAATTCCAGATTTCCCCGGGTTCGATGTTGGAATCGCCATCGCCGCAGGCCTGCGAGGGTGTGCTCATTGGCCGTCACGGCGAGCTGCGGCCACGCAGCGAGTAGGCCTGCGACGCGACGGTCGTGCAGCCGGTGGCGTCGATGACGTTGGCCACGACCGTGGTGCTGCGCCGGCTGCGGGTAGGCGGGTTGTCCGAGGTCGACCGGTGACGCCGGTCTTGCGGCGATCACTGACGCCATCGCCATCGACATCCCAATCGACCGAATACGGGCCAGTAACTCCGGAGATCGCGACGCTCATCAGTGCGGTCGTGCCGGCACGGGCGTTTGCGTCAAGAGTCAGCGTCACCGTCGGCTGTAGACACGTCGATTTGCCGTCGATGGCGGTCGCGCCGGTGCTCCCGGGGTCGAGCCAGTCTTTCACCCGCGTCGCCGACGTGCCGCCACCTTCCCAGGCGACGTTGAGGCGCCCATAGTAATCGTCGAAGTTGTAGTCGCAGCTCGCCGCGCCGCCGGACAACACGCCAACCAAGCGTTTCTGCGGGTTCAGCAAGACCGAGCCAGACGACCCTTGCTCGGTGGTGCCAAGGTCCCAACCGGAGACGTGCCAATGCTTTTCGCCGGGCACGCCGCTTGGCGCAACATCGGTGCTGAGCAGCGGCTGATTCTCGAAGCTGATGCGTTTCTCGTGTCCGGACGGATGATGGATACCAACCGCCGACGCGGGCACCGTGTCGCCACGATCCCACCCTAACCAGAACGCATTCGCGCTGGTTGGCACGGCAGTATTCAATTCGACCAGGGTGGTGTCGGCGGGCGGGTAGGTTGCGCGCAAGGTGGCGCCGCCGGCCTGCGCGATCGAGTTCCCTGAAGCGTTGATCGGCATTCCACTCGCGCTGCCGCCTGGCGTTCGGCAGGTCGGATTTTCGTACTTCCAGTAAGCCACCAGCGAATTCGCATCCGACTGGGTGCTGATGCAGTGGTTCGCGGTACTTAAATAGCGCTTGTTGTCCTGCGCCGTGTTGTTCACCAACTGTCCGGTACACAAGCCACCGCCGATCGAATAGCGCGCCACCGCATTGATCTGGTCGCGATAATTGTTGCCTTCCGGACACGCCACATCGACGTTGCAGCTACCCGACTTCGCGAACGGCGAGTCACCACTCTCGATCGAGCGATAGGCCTGTTGCACGCTCAAAATACCGAGTTGCAACTGATCGTGTGCGTTTCGGAACCAATACTTCGAGATAGGCGACATCGCCCGGCACATAGGGCGTCCAGAACTCACCGGACTTCGGATTGTCAGCTGCGGTATAGGGCCCGCGCACCAGCGTGCCGGCGGCATCGGTCAACCAGACTTCTGCGCCTTGCGGCAGATGAAAGGGCTTCAGCGCCAGATCGATCGATACCGCACCAGGTGCATCGATGCGTGTGCGCCACAGGTCGAAGTGGCTGTCAACTTCGTCCCATCGTCCAACCGCGAACTTGCTACGGTCGGCCAGACTGACCGCGGCTTTGTGCATGATCGCGTAGCGCAGTGGTGCGCCCTTGTCGGCCAACGCATCTTCGGCCAGCGCCTTCTCGGCGTTCAGCACCGGCGTCTGCACCGGCCGGGCGGCCGGGTCGAGCGCGAGTTGATAACGCTGGCTCGGCAACTCGGTCGCCATGACCAGTACGGGAATACTCAGGGCCGCGAGCCAAAGCCCGCGGGTCATATCGCTTTCATGGCGAACTCCCGACAACGGATGGGCCAAGCATACAACCACGCCAGCCGCGCCGTGATGCACGGCACCACCATTCAGGTGCAATCGGCCTTCGACAAAAGCGCGCTTTCCGGACACAGTAGCGATCTTCGATCCATCGCCCGCCATGCCCGACCTCGATAATCTCGCCAGCCTGATCCGCGCCGGTCACCCGGTCATCATCATCGACACCGCCGAGGAAACACGCGTCGTCGAGAGCTTTCGCCATGTCATCAGCAAAGTCTGGCGGCCGCTGTACAAGTGGAGCCTGACCGACGGTCTGCAACGCCTCGACATGACCCTGGACGAGCCGCCGCTGGCCGCCGCTGAAGCCACCGCGACACTGCAATTCATCAAGGAGCAGAAGGAACGCGCGATCTTTCTGATGTGCGATTTTCATGGCTACCTGCGCTACCCGATGACGATGCGCTTCCTGCGCGAAATCGTCGAGCGCACTAATACCGTGGCGCATACCTTGGTGTTGATCGGTGTCGGCATCGAGATTCCGAAGGAGATCGAGTCGCACACGGTACGGGTATCGCTGAAGCTGCCGGATGAGGCCGCGATCGGCAAACTCGTTCGCGACGAGGCTTTTCTTTACTCGCGCGAACACGGCGGCAAGCGCGTCGAGATCGACGCAGTGGCATTCAAGACCATCGTCTGCAATCTGTTGGGCTTGAAGTTGCCAGATGCGCGCCGGATCGCACGCCATCTGGTGTTCCGCGACGGTGCCGTCGGCATGGCCGATCTACCGGAATTGGCGAAGCTCAAGTTCGAGTTGCTGAATCGCGACGGTGTGCTGCACTTCGAATACGAAACCGCTGCATTTGCTGATGTCGCCGGCCTGAAACGCCTGAAGCACTGGGTCGATCAGCGCCGCGCGATCTTCCTCGGCGAGAACAAGGTCGCCGGGTTGGACCCACCCAAAGGCCTGTTATTGCTCGGCGTGCAAGGCTGCGGCAAGAGTCTTGCCGCCAAGGCCATAGCCGGCTCCTTCGGTGTGCCTTTGGTGCGCCTCGATTTCGGCGCGCTGTACAACAAATATCACGGCGAGACCGAGCGCAATCTGCGCGAGTCGCTGGCCAATGCCGAGGCGCTATCGCCGTGCGTGTTGTGGTGCGACGAGATCGAGAAAGGCCTGGCGACCTCGGACAGTGACGATGGCGTGTCGCGACGCGTACTCGGCGCCCTGCTGACCTGGATGGCCGAGCGCAAGCGTCCGGTGTTCCTGGTCGCGACCGCCAACGATGTCTCGCGACTGCCGCCAGAACTGCTACGCAAGGGCCGTTTCGACGAGATCTTCTTCATCGACCTGCCCGATTCTGCAGCCCGCGACGCCATCTTTCGCGTCCATTTCGACAAGCGCAAACTGGACTGGGCCGAGTTCGAGATGGACAAGCTGGTCGAGCACAGTGAGGGTTTTTCGGGGGCCGAGATCGAGCAGGCCGTGGTCTCGGCGCTCTATGCCGCGCATAGTGATCGCGTGCCGCTGCAGCAGCGCCATCTGGTCGCCGAACTCAAGGCGACGCGGCCACTCTCGGTGCTGATGGCAGAACCCGTCAAGCAACTACGCGACTGGGCGCAGTCGCGCACGGTCAGCGCCGACTGATCAGTTCGGACTGGTGATCGGATCTGTTGCCGATATGCCGTGCGCGGACAGGATGGCTGCCGCCTGCCGGTAACACGACGATGCCGCATCTCCCGACATCACCAACTGACCACCGCGATAGTGCAACTGCACGCCGCCATCGAGCACGGCATGCTCGTCGCGTTCTGGTGACAACAAGGCGCACTCGATGATCGACCAGATCGGCGCGAAGCCAACGTGCTCATACTGCATCGCCGCGAGCGCGCACAGATCATTGCCGGTCAAATAGCGCGCATGTTCACTGCGGATCGAGAAGGCTTCGTTGAGAAACAGCGAGGTCGCTGAGTCGGCCAGGCCTTTTTCCTCGAAGTCGCGCTCCATCAAGGCACTGATCTGCTCGACATCGTGCCGATGACCAACCAGCGTGAATGGCACCAACAACAACGGACTGCCGATCAAACGCGGGTCCGGCTCCAGCACCGGCGTCGCCATGTGCCCGGCGGAAGCACCGAAACTGGTGATCGCTGGCATCCAGCCACCGCGCTGTGCTTGCTGGTGCATGCGCATCAGTTCGCGATGGATCGGCCAACCCGGTCGCAGGATCTGCGCTTGGTCATACAGTGCCGCCGCCACTGCCAGCCCCATCGTCTCGATACCCGGCAGCAGGCGCGCTAGATCATTGCCAATCGCAGCGCCGAGCAGGTGTGCCGATTCGAGCGGTAGGCACAACATCGTCGGCGCGCCTTCGGGCACCAGTTCGACGGCGAGCACGGCGGAACAGGAACTCAGCGCAGCAGACATGACGGACTCCAATGCAGCAGCCGGGCATTCTACCGGTGCCGTCGCTGGTTTCGATCTCGGTTCGACCGGCTCACCACGAACGGAACTGGCGGCGATACGATGCGCCAATGATCGATTCACGCAAAAACCGCCTGCGTCGCGAGCTGCGGGTGCTGGTGGAACGCTGGTTGGTTCCGGCGCTGATCGCGGCCCTGCCGTGGTGGCTCGGATTCCGCATCGCACGGCGGCTGGCGCGCTGGCCGTGGTTCTTCCGCGAACGCGTTGTCGCCACTGTTGCCATCGCGCAACGCTACGGCGTCGTCGACGATCCACAACGTTTCGCCTGCGAACAACGCCTGTATCACCTGATTGATCACGTCGACCTGTTCTTGCTGAAGTGGCGCAGTGACCGCTACCTCGACCGCCACTTCGACATTGAAGGTGACTGGCCCGCAGGTGACGGCGCATTGATCACGCTGTCCTTTCATTGGGGCGCGGGTTTCTGGGCACTGCGTTCGCTGCGCCGATCTGGCCGGCAGTTCGCTGGCCTGTCGGTGCGTACCGATCCAGACAGCTTTGCCGGACAAGCGCTGCTGCATCGCTATGCCTTGCTGCGCAATGCCGAAGTGATCAAGACCGGCGCGCACGATCTTGTCTATATCGGCGACGGCCCACGGCCGATGCGGCGTGCGCTCCAAGCCGGCACCTGCTTGCTGACCTCGATCGACGTACCCGGTGTCGGCGGCGAACAAGCTGTGCGCCTGCTCGACCGCGATGCGCAGTTGCCGAGTGGCATGATCAAGCTGGCCGAAAAGGCGCAGGTGCCGATCGTGTTCTTCGCGGTCTGGCTGGACCCGGCAACCGGCCGGCGCAAGCTGCGTATCCGCGAACCGTTGTCGGTGACTGATCGCGACACGGCGATGCAGTTTGCCGCATCGCACTTCGATTGGATGTTGCGCACGGCGCCCGCTGCTTGGCATTTCTGGGCCTATGCCGATGCTTTTTTTCTGCAGGCGCCGTCTGCGGACACAGAGCTTGACCTCGAAGACCAGCAGTCGGCGTGACCACTCCACCAGCATTTGCTAGGGTCGGCGCTCCCTGAGTTGGAGTTCGTCATGAGCCAAGCCCGCCGCGTTGCCATCCTCGGTGGTTCGCGCATTCCGTTCTGCCGTAACAACACGGCCTACTTCGACCTTGGCAATGTCGGCCTATCGATCAAGGCGGTCGGGTCGCTGGTCGAGAAGTTCAAGCTCAGCGGTGTGCAGCTTGGTGAAGTCGCGCTCGGGGCAGTATTGAAGCATTCGTCGGACTGGAACATCGGTCGCGAGGTCACGCTGTCGTCCGGCTTGTCGCCACTGACACCCGGCATCACCATGCAGCGTGCCTGCGGTACGAGTCTCGACACCAGCATCCATATTGGTAACAAGATCGCGCTCGGGCAGATCGAAGCCGGCATTGCCGGCGGCTCCGACACCACCTCCGATGTGCCGATCGTGGTTGGCGACAAGCTGCGCCGACGCCTGCTGAATATCAACCGCGCCAAGACCCTGGGCCAGCGTCTCGGTGCAGCGCTGAAAGGTTTTTCGCCTGCGGAATTTAAGCCGGGCTTCCCTGGCGTTGCCGAACCACGCACTGGCAAGGCAATGGGCGACCATTGCGAGATGATGGCCAAGGAGTGGGGTATCGCTCGCGACGCGCAGGATCAACTCGCCTTCGATTCGCACCGCAAGGCTGCAGCGGCTTACGAACGCGGCTTCTTCAAGGATCTGGTGGTGCCATTCCGTGGCGTTGAGCGCGACAACATCCTGCGCGCCGACACCACGATCGAGAAGCTGGCGACACTGAAGCCGGCGTTTGACCGTAGTTCGGGCAAAGGCACCCTGACCGCCGGCAATTCGACCCCGCTGACCGATGGTGCCAGCGCGGTGTTGCTGGGCTCAGAAGCGTGGGCGCAGGAGCGCGGCTTGAAGCCACTCGCCTATCTGACGCATTCGCGCGCCGCCGCAGTCGATTTCGTCGCCGGTGAAGGCCTGCTGATGGCCCCGACGATTGCCGTCGCCGACCTATTGAAAGCTACCGGCCTGAGCCTGCAAGACTTCGACTTCTACGAAATCCACGAGGCCTTCGCCGCCCAAGTGTTGTGCACGCTGAAGGCCTGGGAATCGGCCGACTACTGCAGCAAGCGCCTTGGCCTCGCGAAACCGCTCGGTGCAATCGACCCGACGAAGTTGAATGTGGTCGGATCGAGCCTCGCCTTCGGCCATCCGTTCGCCGCCACTGGTGCACGCATCATCGCAACTGCAGCCAAATTGCTCGACGAGAAGGGCGGCGGTCGCGCCCTGATTTCAGTCTGCACCGCCGGCGGCATGGGTGTGGTCGCGATTGTCGAGCGCTGATGCTGGCGGGCGCGCCACGCGTCCTTCGACCGTGGCGCGCTGCGTGTCCGCGAGCCACAGGCGCTCGACCGCATAGCCGCGCGCTGCGGCGCGCTGCTTGATTGCAGCAAATACCTCGGCATCAAGCTGCGGTTCGCGCGCAAGCACCCACAGAAACTTGCGTTTTGGCCCGCCAACTACGGCCCAGCGATAGTCTGGGTCGAGATCAATCACCCAATAGTCGGCCCACACCGGGAGCCAAGCCAGCCAGCGCGGCGCGAAGCGCACGGCCAGATTGCCGCTGCCGGCAACGACCTCACGAGCAACACCATCGACGCTGATCGCCTCGCCGTTCGCAGTCGTACATTGGTTGCGCACGACAATCTCGCCGCGATCGTCGCGGAAGTAAGTCGCGGTGGTGCCGGTCACGCACTCCTGCTGATAACGATTCGGTAGCCGCGCTACTTCGAACCAAGTGCCGAGGTAGCGTGCAAGATCGAGGCGCTCAAGCGGACTGTTCGGCAACGAGGCCTGGGCATTGCCCGCCAACAGGACGATCGGCAGGAGAAAAAATGATTGCAGGCGCATGCTCTACCTCGCGATTAGAAGCCGCTACTTTATGTGCGGCATGTGATTCCGACGTGAGGTCATCATCCTTTCACGCACACGACTTGCTTGAGCGTATGCACGATCTCGACCAGATCGCGCTGTGCCGCCATGACCGCGTCGATCGGCTTGTATGCGGCCGGTGATTCGTCGATTACATCGTTGTCTTTGCGACATTCAACGTGTGCAGTGGCCCGCACATGCTCGTCGAGCGTGATCAACTGCTTCGCTCGCGTGCGGCTCATTACCCGACCGGCACCGTGCGAGCACGAACAGAATGCATCCTGGTTGCCAAGTCCACGCACGATGAAGCTGTTCGCACCCATCGACCCCGGAATGATCCCGAACTGGCCTTTCTGCGCACTCATCGCACCTTTGCGCGTCACCAACAGCGTTTCGCCGAAATGCCGTTCGCGCTGCACGTAGTTGTGGTGACAGTTCACCGCTTCCTCGGTCAGTTGGAACGGTTTCCGGATTACCTTTTTCATCGCCGCCAGCGTGTTCGCCAACATGATCGCGCGGTTCTCGCGTGCGAAACGCTGTGCCCAGTCAACCGCAAGCAAGTACTCGTCAAAGTGAGTCGAGCCTTGCTCAAAGTAAGCAAGGTCGCGATGCGGCAGATTAGCGATATGCGCGCGCATGTCGGCCTGTGCCAGCGCGATGAAGTGCGTGCCGATGGCATTGCCGACGCCGCGTGACCCCGAGTGCAACATCACCCAGACGGCGTCTGCTTGGTCGAGACAAATCTCGACGAAGTGATTGCCGGTGCCGAGCGTACCGAGATGGTGAAGATGATTGGTTTTCGTCAAGCGCGGGTGCAACTCGCACAGGCGCCGGAAGTCTCGATCCAATCCCGACCATGCCTGTTGCGCACGCTTCGGCGGATCACGCCACGCGCCCTTATCGCGACGACCCTGACTCGTCGTCCGCCCGTGCGGCACCGCCTGCTCGATGGCACTGCGCACGCCCGCCAGCGAATCGGGAAGATCACGCGCATGCAGCGAGGTGCGCGCCGCGATCATGCCGCAACCAATGTCGACACCAACCGCCGCCGGAATGATTGCGCGGTGCGTTGGCACCACCGAGCCCACCGTCACACCGATGCCAACATGCACATCCGGCATCACCGCGATGTGCGGCCACACGATTGGCAGCCGCGCTACCTGCTGCACTTGCTGCAGCGCCTCGTCTTCCACCGGCACGCCTTGCGTCCAGAGCTTGATCGGGACGGCGCCGGGCACAGCAATGTGTTGTGGGGCGAACATCGGCGTCTGGACTCCTCAGCTTCGGCGCAGACGGCTGCACGCCAGCGAATGCAGCGCCTTGGCTTCCAGAATGCAGATTCGCAGTGACTCGGAATCCAGCAGATCGCCCGAATAGTCGTTGATGTTGCGCTTCTTGCGTAGCGCGTCGAGCACGATCATGGTTTCGGTGCTCACGGCGAGCGTCAGCGGCAGGGACTGGACCATGGTCTGGTGATGTCCGGGCATGGCGGTAGACGGTCGGTATCCCGCTGCCATCAATCCCGCGAGCGCGCACGGCATGATCGCCTTGTAGGCCGCATCAAATCGGGTTTCGTCGCTGATTCCCGCTGCGTTGGCGTCGCGCAGGTTGCGCTCCGCGGCCGCCAGAAGCCGGGCGATCTCGTCGTCGGTCGCGACATGAGTCTTGAGACGGCCGATCTTCTCGAGATTAGCCAAGCTCATGTTCGCCACCAATCACCCAGAGCCTGGGCGCGCGCCAAACGGTTGCAACAAACGGGTCACCGGCGTCGCGCTTGCGGCGAAATTCTCCGAGGCGCATCACGGTCGGATTGACTTCGCGTCCGGTCGCCGCCTGCGTATCGTGCAGTGCCGAGACCACGTCGCGGAAGCCGGACCGACCGAGCACCATGACATCGATGTCACTGCCCGGCTGTTCCGAACCAGCGGCCATCGAGCCGTAGACGAATGTCGCATCGATGTCAGCGGCGAGCGGTTGCAGGGCAATTCGCAGCACGTCCACCAACCCACTGGTCTTGCGCAGCAGGCTCGACAAATCATTCGCAATCGGGTGGGTGCGGTTCGCTGAAAAATAGACTTGGCGGCCACTTTCGCGCCGGATCAACAAGCCCAGCGCGGTCAGTGCTTTCAACTCGCGATGCAGCGTGCCGGGCGAGATATCGAGCACACGCGCCAGTTCTCGCACATGGAATTGCTCTTCCGGGCGCAGCAACATCGCAGCCAACACGGCCGAGCGGGTATTTCCGAAGAGATGGCTGGCGAGGTTGGTCATGTTCTCAATTCAGCGACATTCGTAGCCTTTCCGAGAACAGTCGTCAACGGGTTCAAGGCTCGAATGCCCGATGACACCGACCCTTGCTTGAGCCTGCCGCATTCGGCCCCATCGACAGCGAACGACCGCCGATGAGGCGGGCATGTCCGCCTATCCACTGGCGCAACTGAACATCGCGAGCGTGGGCCGCCGGCAGCCGCCTTCACCTTCCGCGGCGCCTTGCCGCCGCCCGATTCGGCAGCGGGCTGACGCGACTCAGCCGAGCAGTCCGATATCCGCAATCGCCAGAAACTGCGTGCGCAGCGAGCGCAGCAGGGCGAGGCGGTTGGCGCGTTTTGCAGGGTCATCGACCATGACCATGACGCCATCGAAGAAGGCATCGGCGACCGGCCTCAGTTGCGCGAGGCGCTGCATCGTTTCGACATAGCGGTGCTCGGCCAGCAACGGTGAAATGTCGTCGATCGCGGCGGCGAGTGCATCGGCAAGTGCGCGCTCGGCGCCGTCATCGAGCAAGGCCGCATCGATACCTGCAGCGATGGCGAAGCGCTTTTCGCTCGCCTGGCGCAGGATGTTGCCGATGCGCTTGTTCGCCGCCGCCAGACTTTCCGCTTCCGCCCGTTTGCCGAACATGTCGATGGCGCAAATGCGGCGGTCGAAATCACGCAGACTGGCGGGGCGTACTGCGAGCACTGCCTCGAAGGCATCGCCGCGAATACCCTGATCCGCGTAGTAGCCGCGCAGACGGTCGGTGATGAAGTCGTACAGATCGTTCGCTTTCGCGTCCAGAGCATCGGTCGAGATCGCGGCGATGGCTTCGCGCAACAGCGCGTTCACATCCAGATCGAGGCCACCTTCGATCAGTGTCCGTGCGAGCCCGAGCGCGTTGCGGCGCAGTGAAAATGGGTCCTTGTTGCCGGTCGGCTTTTGACCGATCGCGAACATGCCGGCGAGCGTGTCGAGTTTTTCGGCGACGGCAAGCACCTGACCCAAGCGGCTCGGTGCGATCGCGTCGCCGGCGAAGCGCGGCTGGTAAAACTCATCGATCGCATTCGCGACTTCAGCAGACTCGCCCTGCATGGTCGCGTAGTAGCGACCCATGATGCCCTGCAACTCGGGAAACTCGCCAACCATGCGCGTCATCAGATCGCACTTGGCCAGCGTCGCGGCCTGTGTTGCCTGCGCAGGATCGACGCCGATACCGTGCATCGAACGCAAGCGCTCGGCGATCACCCGGGCCAGTTCGCCAACGCGGCAGACCTTGTCCCAGACTGATCCGAGTTTCTGCTGGTAGGTGACTTTCTGCAGCGCATCTTGCTGCGCCGCCAGCGGCGACTTGAGGTCCTCGTCGAAAAAGAATTTCGCATCGGCGAAGCGCGGGCGGATGACGCGCTCGTAGCCCTTGCGGATTTCATTCGGATCACGACTTTCGATGTTGGCGACACCGATGAAATGTTCGGTGAGCCGGCCATCGGCATCGAATACCGGAAAGAATTTCTGGTTCGATTCCATGGTCATGATCAGCGCTTCCTGCGGCACTCGCAGGAAGTCACGCTCGAACGTGCAGGCGATGGCGACCGGCCACTCGACCAGATTCTTGACCTCGTCGACCAGTTCCTGGCGCAGGCGCGGCAGACCACCGAGACCTTCCGCCACGCGCTGCACTTCGCTGATGACACGGTTCGCACGCTCGGCGGGATTCACCAACACCTTGGCGCTACGCAGCGCATCGACGTAATCGTTGGCAGACGTGATCCACACCGGTTCCGGATGATGGAAGCGGTGTCCGCGGCTCATCCGATCCGACTTCAAACCGAGGATCTCGGCATCGACAATGTGTTCGCCGAGCAGGATCACCAGCCAGTGCGCCGGACGCACGAATTGGTAGTCGAGATCCGACCAACGCATTGGCTTCGGTATCGGCAGTGCCTTTAGCGCTTCTTCGACAATCTGCGGCAACAAGCTTGCAGTCGCTTCACCCGGCTTGATCGCGCGATGCACGAACCATGCGCCCTTGTCGGTGTCGATCTCCTCCAGTTGTTCGACGCTGACACCGCAACTATGCGCGAAGCCGATCAGCGCCTTGCTTGGCGCACCGGAGGCGTCCAATGCTGCGGCCACCGCCGGGCCACGGCGCTCCAGCTTCTGTTCGGGCTGTTGCAACGCAACGTCTTCGATCCAGGTCGCTAGCCGACGCGGCGAATGCAGGGCGCGCGCCGAATGTGCGGTATGCGCGATGCCGCGCTTGGCGAGGCCCGCGAGTACGCCATCGCGAAATGCATTCGCGAGTTCGTCGAGCGCCTTTGGCGGCAGTTCTTCGGTGCCGAGTTCGATCAGCAGGGGAGCAATATGCAGGGTCATGGTTCAGGCTACCTTGTGCTTCAGACCCGGGAACCCGAGCTTCTCGCGTTGCGCGTGGTAGCACTCGGCCACCGCCTTCGCGATCGTGCGCACGCGCAGGATGAAGCGTTGCCGTTCGGTCACGCTGATCGCTCGACGCGCGTCGAGCAGATTGAAACTGTGGCTGGCCTTGCACACCTGTTCATAGGCGGGCAGCGGCAGGCCCTTCTCAACCAACTTCAAGGCCTCACCTTCGCAGGTATCGAACCAGGCGAACAAGGCATCGACGTTGGCGTGTTCGAAGTTGTAGGTACTTTGTTCGACCTCGTTCTGGTGATAGACATCGCCATAGGTCACCGTACCCTGCGGGCCTTGTACCCAAACCAAGTCGTAGACGTTGTCGACGTTCTGCAAATACATCGCCAAGCGTTCCAGACCGTAGGTGATTTCGCCGGTGACGGGCTTGCAATCCATGCCTCCGGCTTGCTGGAAATAGGTGAACTGGGTCACCTCCATGCCGTTCAGCCAAACCTCCCAACCGAGGCCCCAAGCCCCGAGTGTCGGCGATTCCCAGTTGTCCTCGACGAAGCGCAGGTCGTGCGTCAGTGGATCAATGCCGAGCGCCTTCAGTGAATCGATGTAGAGGTCGAGGATATTGGTCGGATTGGGTTTAAGCACCACTTGGTACTGGTAGTAGTGCTGCAGTCGATTCGGATTGTCGCCGTAGCGACCATCGGTTGGACGACGCGAGGGCTGCACGTAGGCCGCACGCCACGGCTCCGGGCCGAGCGCACGCAGGAAAGTCGCGGGATGAAATGTGCCGGCACCGACTTCGGTGTCAAACGGCTGGATCAGCACGCAACCCTGCGCCGCCCAATAGCGGTTCAGCGTCTGGATCACGTCCTGGAAAGTTAGGCCTGTCATGGAGATTCCGGTTCGGGGTCGAAAAGCGCCGTAGTATAGCGGTGGCGCAGGCTGCGCCCCGACGGAAGATCCAGTGATGAGCAAGCACGAGTCCCACAAGGTGGTGCCCATGGAAGGACGTGCGGCGTTCACGACCAGCAAGTTTTCCGAAGGCAAGCGCGTCGAACTGGACGAGGTGCTGGCGGCGCTGATTGTCGACAAACTGGTCACCGGCGAAGCCGCGAAGACCATCCGTATTGGCAAGGGCCTGAGCCGTGGCGAACTGCATCCGTTGATTTTGATCGCGAATGCCAAGCTGCCTGACCGCGCGAGCCCAGTCGCCACCTCACGCTCGATTCGTTGACCGAGTGGTTGGCGCAAAAGGCAGGATTGCCCTATCTGCGCATCGACCCGACCAAGATCGACATCGCGCGTGTCGGCGAAGTGGTCGCCCCGAGCTATGCCACGCGTTATCGGATCCTGCCGGTCGATATCAGCGCCGATGCGTTGACGATCGCCACCAGCGAACCCTTCGACACCCGTTGGCTACCGGATCTCGAGCGCCTGCTTCGTCGCAAGGTGAGCCGTGTCGTCGCTAATCCGCTCGACGTGAACCGCTTCTTGATGGAGTTCGCCGGCATTTCGCGCAGCGTGCGCAAAGCCCGCGACGGCAACGATGGCGCCGACACCCGCGGCATGCCGAACTTCGAAATGCTGGTCGAACTCGGCAAATCGGGTGACCTCGGTGCCGAGGATTCGCATGTCGTTCGCATTGTCGACTGGTTGCTGCAGTACGCCTACGAGCAGCGCGCTAGCGACATCCATCTCGAACCACGACGCGAGATGAGCCCGGCGCGCTTTCGTATCGATGGTGTGTTGCACAAGGTCTACGAACTGCCGACGCCGGTGATGGCCGCGGTGGTATCACGCATCAAGATTCTCGGGCGCATGGACATCGCCGAGCGCCGGCGACCGCAAGATGGGCGTATCAAGACGCGTTCACCCGGCGGACGCGAGGTCGAGATGCGTATTTCGACGATGCCAACGGCGTTCGGCGAAAAAATCGTGATGCGCATTTTCGACCCGGATGTGGTCGTGAAGAACTTCTCCGAACTCGGCTTCAACAGCCGCGACGAAGCCCAGTGGCGCGAGATGATCGAGCGTCCGCACGGCATCGTGCTGGTCACCGGACCCACGGGTTCGGGCAAGACGACCACGCTGTATTCGACGCTGAAGCATCTGGCAACGCCAGAAATCAACGTCAGCACGATCGAAGACCCGATCGAGATGATCGCACCGGCGTTCAACCAGATGCAGGTGCAAGCGTCGATCGACCTGACCTTTGCGGCCGGTGTGCGCACGCTGCTGCGGCAAGACCCGGACATCATCATGGTCGGCGAAATCCGCGATCTCGAGACCGCCGAAATGGCAGTCCAGGCAGCGTTGACCGGACATCTGGTGCTAAGCACCCTGCACACCAACGACTCGCCAAGCGCGATCACGCGCCTGCTCGATCTCCGCGTGCCGCACTATCTGATCCAGAGCACGTTGAATGGCATCGTCGCACAGCGGTTGGCGCGCACGCTGTGTCCGCGTTGCAAGATTCCAGTCGCCGTCGATCCGGGGGCGTGGCAGGCACTGACTCGCGGCTTCGACGTGCCGTTGCCTGACCATGCACGCACCGCCAAAGGCTGCGACGACTGTCGGCAAACCGGTTACTACGGCCGCACCGCGGTCTACGAAATGCTGTCGTTGACGCCGAAACTGCGCCGTGAAATTCGCGCCGACATCGACCTGCCGGCGTTTGCCGAATCCTGCCTGCGCGATGGGTTACGGCCGCTGCGGATGGCCGGCGCCGAATTGATCGCGCGCGGCTTGACCACTGTGAAAGAAGTGGTCGCGATACTGCCGACGATCGACTAGAACGGCTCGGCCTCGACGCAGCTACGCCCCGCCCCATCCTATGACCTCTGGCGGTTTCGCCGCTGTAGGCATGCGGAACCTTTGCGCACCCCCAATAGTCTGTGACGCTTCGCCACAGGAAGTTGCAGTGATCCAAGTCGAACACATCTCCCGCATCTATGACATGTACAACGCCGAAGTACGCGCTCTCGACGACGTGTCACTGCATGTCGATGCCGGCGAATTCGTCGCCATCACTGGTCCTTCGGGTTCCGGTAAGTCGACGTTGTTGAACGTGCTTGGCTGTCTCGACAAACCGGACTCAGGCTCCTACGTGTTGGATGGCCAGGAAGTATCACGCCTCGACGACGAAGCCATCAGCACCGTGCGCAACCGCAAGATCGGATTCATCTTCCAGAGTTTCCACCTGCTGCCGCGTCTGACCGTGCTCGAGAACGTGATGCTGCCGCTGCGTTTCACGCGCGAGCCAAAACCTGATGTCACCGCACGTGCGCACGAATTGTTGGCGCGGGTCGGTCTGCTTGATCGCATGGACCATCGCCCAACGCAACTCTCCGGCGGCCAGATGCAACGCGCCGCGATCGCGCGATCGCTGATCCTGAGCCCGGCCCTGCTGCTCGCTGACGAACCGACCGGAAACCTGGACTCAAAGAGCGCCGCCGATGTCCTTGGGCTGATCGAAGAGCTACACAACCAAGGCCAGACCATTGTCCTGGTGACTCACGACAACGACATCGCAGCGCGCGTGCCACGCCATGTGCGCCTGCGTGACGGCATGGTGGAATCTGATGCAAAACGCTAAACAGCACCCCACTGCAGGAGCGGCCCCAGCTCGCGACTCGCAACCTTTGTCGCGAACTGGGGCTCGCTCCTGCAGTGGCCTTGTTTTTGTTTTGTTGCGGAGCGGTCGTTGCCGCGCCACAACGCGTCATCATCAGCGGCGAAGTACAGGCGACCAGCGCGCAGCCGGTGTACTGCCCGCCGTCGAATACGTCGCCGGTGGTGCTGCGTTACTACGTGTCGGAAGGAACGAAAGTAAAGCGCGGCGATGTCGTTGTGCGTATTGATGCCGGCGCCAGCGCCGCCTTGATCCAGGCACTGACCGCGCAGATCGAACAGACCGATGCGCGCGTCGCTCAAGAAGTGGCGACACTGAATGTCGCCGCGATCGACGCCGAGCGTGCCTGGGTCGATGCCGATGCGCTGTTTCGCAAGGCTGAAGTCGATGCCGCTATTCCAAAGCAACACTTGTCCGCACTCGATTACGACCGCTATCAGGGCGAGCGCGTGCGGACTGAACGCGATCTCGCACTTCGACTCAAGGAACGTGATGCTGCCACCGCGGCAGTTGCGCGTCGCCGTGAGGATGCACGTCTGGAGATCGACAAGCTGACCCAAGATCTTCTCTACAACCAGGCTCAGGTGGCGCTGTCGGAAGTGAAGGCGGAAGTCGACGGCGTCATTGTGCACGGCTTCAACCCATGGCGCGGTGATCGCTTCGATGAAGGTTCGTCGGCATGGCCGGGGATGAAGGTCGGTGAGATCGTCGACCGTGGTCCGATGACGGTCGTCGCCTATGCACTCGAAGCCGATCGCTCGGCGTTGTCGGTCGGACAGCGCGTGCGCCTGCGTTTCGACGCGCGCCCCGACCTGAAACTCGAAGCAGTCATCGGCAGCATTTCCGGTGCTCCGGCAGCCAAGGCCGAGATGGGCGCGGGCCGCTACTTCACGGTGCACATTCCGCTCGCTAACTCCGCTGATCTTGGCCTGCTGCCGGCATCAAGCGTGCGCGTCGAGCCGATCGCGGCGACTGCGGTTGCCGCCACGAATGGAGTCAAGCCATGAGGTTCCTGCTTACTGCAGGCTTGCTGTTGGCGAGCCTGTCGTCCGCGGCCGCCGAACTCAGCTTCGATGGCGAGATCGCAGCGCGTGAAAGCGCATCAATTTCGCCACCGGCGATCGATGACCTTTGGCAACTCACGCTGACGCAACTGGCAGCGGACGGCACGCCAGTAAAGAAGGGCCAAGTGGTGGCGGCCTTCGACAGTTCCGAAGTGATGCGCAAACTCACCGAGAAGCAGAGCGCGCTGAAAGAAAAGGAAACGCAGCGCGAACGCCTGCGCCTCGAACTCGCCGAGCGCGTGCGCACCGAGGCGCTGGCTACGGCGCAGGCGAAATCGAATGCCGAAAAGGCAATGCGCAAGGCCGACCAGCCGGTCGACATCGTGCGTCGCATCGACTACCAGAAGCTGGTGATCGAACGCGAGCAGGCCGAAAAACAACTCGCGCTCGCGACGCGTCGCGAGGCGGCCGCAGCCGAACAGCGCAAGCAGGAATGGCGTTTGGTCGAGGCGGAACTGATGCAGTTACGTAGCGAAGTCGATCGTTCGCAGACGGCGATGCAGGAACTGAACGTGACGGCGCCACGCGACGGCATCATCCTGCACCAAAGCAATTGGCAGGGTGAAAAGTTCGATGTCGGCTCACAGGTATTCCGCGGTCAGTCGGTCGCACAAATTCCGGATGTTTCGACGCTGATCGCGCGCGTCGCCGTACCCGAGACCGAGATTCGCCGCGTCAGTATTGGCATGAAAGCGAAGGTCGTCGTCGAGGGTGGTGCCGGCCAAGCCATCGAAGGCGAAGTCACCGATATCGGCCGTGCCGTGCGCAGCAAGTCGCGCTCGCAGTTGGTGCCGGTGGTCGATGCGGTGGTCAGCTTCAATCCCGAAGGACAGGCCCTGAAGCCCGGCCAACCGGTACGCGTGCTGCTGGTCACCCCTACGGAGAAGCAGCGATGAAATGGCTACGGCTACTGCTGCCCGTGTTCGCACTCGCCGCCTGTGGCAGGGATGCGGCACTCGATGCGCCGGTCGAAGTGATGCGCGAATCGGCGCTGGCACTGCGGGTGACGGCGACCGGCGAAATCCGCTCGGCCAAGGCGACGCCCTTGGCAGTGCCAGGCCAAGGCTGGTCGCAACGACAACTGGAATGGATGGTGCCGGAAGGCTCGCAGGTGAAGCAAGGCGATTTGATCGCACGCTTCATCGCGCCGGCGGGCGAACTGGAATTGACCAAGGCCGAACTCGATCTGCGCCGCAATGTGCTGGCGCGCATGGGCAAGGAGATCGAGCTGGCGACCGCGCAAGACAAGGTGGGCGCAGAAATCGCCAAGGTGGATGTCGATCTCGGTATCGCCGAACGTTATGCCGGTGCCGATCTCGGCATGTTTGCGCGCAACGAAATTCTGGATGCGGTTCAAGATGCCGCCTTCCTCGGCTACAAACACCGGACGTTGGAGTGGCAGCAACAGCAGACCGGCGTGCGCGGTGGTGCCGAACTGGCCGTGCTCGATTCCCAGCGCGCGACTTATGACCTCAATGCCCAGCGTCGCCGCGAAGACGTGGCCGCATTGGAGCTACGTGCGCCGCATGCCGGCGTATTCGTGCTGAATGCCGATTGGGGCGGCGAGAAACCGAAGGTCGGCGCCAGCATGATGGCCGGTCAGGAATTCGGTGGCTTGCCGGAACTGGCGGCGCTGGAAGTGCAATTCGCACTGACTCAACTGGATGCGCAAGGCGTCAAAGTCGGTGCCCGTGTGAAGATGCACGCGCTCGGTCGCCCTGATCAAAAGTTCTCCAGCACCGTCAGTTGGGTCGCGGGTGCTGCACAGGCGCGTAGTCGCCAGAATCCGGTGAAGTTCTTGTTGATGAAGGCAGTTATTCCGGCCGAAGCCGTCGCGAAATACCAACTCGTGCCTGGGCAGGGCATGGCCGCCGAGGTCTACACCGGTGAGTCCGGCAAGGGCCTGTCCGTGCCGAACGTGGCCCTGATCGCCGAAGGCGGCAAGACCTATGTCGAAGTCCGCAGCAACGGCGCGTTTTCGAAGCGTGAAATCGAACTCGGAGCACGCGGTACCGCACGCAGCGAAGTACTCAAGGGATTGAAAGCAGGAGACGCCGTCGTGTTGACGCCAACCGCAAATATGGCTGATCCGGATGCCAAGCGATTTTCGGCCCCGACTGATGGCAGCCGTGGCGGACGCGGCGGCGGTATGCGGAGAATGGGATGACCACTGCATTGGATCGCATCGGACACCGTTTCGGCACCCATTGGCGCGAAGCGGTGGAGGAATTGTGGCGGCGGCGCCTACGCACTTTGTTGACCCTGCTCGGGCTCATTTTCGGCGTCGGCTCGATCGTGGCAATGCAGGGTGTCGGCGAAGGGTCGCGTCAGGAAGCCTTGAAGCTGGTCGAAGGTCTTGGCCTGCGCAATCTGATCGTGAAGACTGAATCGCCACCGGACGAAAACTCCTTGCGCGAGATGCGCGCACGTAGCCTCGGCCTCACCCGCGCAGATGCCGAAGCCGCGCTCGACGTAGTGCCCGGCGCATCTGGATTCGCCGCCGAGAAAGCAATCAAGACCCATTCGGTACTCAGCGAATTCAGCAATTCGGACGCGGTCGCGAGCGGTGTCACGCCCGACTATTTTGCCCTGTCTTCGCTGCAGATTGCTCAAGGTCGGGCCTTCGATGGCAATGACGATGATCGTCTCGCTGCCGTTGCCGTGCTCGGATATCAAGCCGCGAAAACGCTATTTCCGGGCCGCGATGCGGTCGGCGAACTAGTCAAGGTGAACCATGCCTGGTTCGAGGTAATTGGTGTGCTCACCGACCGTGACCTCAGCAAGGACCAGTTCGAAGGCGTGCAGCTCGGCCTCGAAAGTAACCGTGTCTTCGTGCCCCTAGGTTCGGCGTTGACACGCCTGCGCTTCCAGCCGATGGAGGACGAGATCGACCGCTTTCTGGTGCAACTCGACGATCCAGCGCATATCGTCGATGGCTCGAAGGTACTCTCGGCGATGCTCAATCAGCGTCACGCCGGGCAAAAAGATTACACGTTGATCGTGCCGGCTCAGCTTTACCAACAGCATCAAGCAACACAGCGCATTTTCCGCATCGTGATGGCCGCGATCGCGGCAGTTTCGCTGCTGGTCGGCGGCATCGGCATCATGAACATCATGCTTGCCAACGTGTTGGAACGAAAACGCGAGATTGGTCTGCTGCGTGCGCTGGGTGCGCGCCGACGCGATGTGATCGATCAGTTCATGCGCGAAGCTGCACTGATCTGCGGTATCGGTGCTTTGCTTGGATTGGTTTTCGGTGGATTGCTCGCCTATGCCATCGCTTGGCTTGCGGGATGGACCGTGGGTTGGGCGCCGATCCCAGTTCTCACCGCGACCATCGTCTGCGCATTGACTGGCCTCGCCTTCGGCGTCTATCCGGCACGCCAAGCAGCTGATCTCGACCCGATCGCGGCACTACGCACCGACTGAACACAGCGCGCCGATCGCGACTCACGCATCGGCGTCACCTGCGTGCCGGTGTGCGTTTTGCATCGGGTCGCCAAGCACCACAGAAATCATTTCGAACGGGACGGTAATCGGACACCACGATCGATCACCGCTTGAGCACCAGTGCATGTGTGTGCAACGTATCTTTGGCGGCATAGACCAAGGTCACCGTAGCTTGGCGAGCGAGCGCCCTGATCTCTACCAAGCCCGGATTACCTTTGAGTTCCATCCGGTAACTGGTTTGAAACTCGGACCATTTTTCAGGATCGTGCCCGAACCACTTCCGCAGTTCTGTTGATGGCGCCAAATCCTTGGCCCAGCGATCGATGCGGGCCTCGGTTTTTGTTACACCACGCGGCCAAAGCCGGTCTACAAGTATGCGCGTGCCATCCGCCGGTGCTGCGGGTTCATAGGCGCGCTTCAGAGCGACACTCATCTCCCTACTCCTTGTTTTCTCGGTGCGCAGCAGTACCAATCGCACCGCCGTTGCCTATGGTCACTGCAGGGCAACGGAAAATCTAACATCGACGTTTGTCGTCATACATCATGTTGTCTGCCAACTCCCATGCGCCCATCAGTGTCCAGCCGCCGTCACAACCATCGCTATCGACGCCGCCAAATCCATCCGGTGCTGCGTCGATGGTAACGCCGACCGGCCGTCCGGATCACCCGCTTAGCCTGCCGGATGCGAGCGGTACCCTTGAACTGTGGATTCCGGCAGTTACTGATCTTGGCCTTTTTGACTCGCTGGTTCCGACGGTTCGCGATCAGCGATCGTCACAACTGCGGTGATCGTCGGCTCAGGCAAGGGCGCAGGGCCATGCGCCATGCTGGCAAACACGCCATCGCGACGGACCCACGCGTGGAATAGCGCTGCTGCCAGATGCGCCAATACGACGGCAAACAGCAGTAAGCCCAGCCAAGTGTGTGCGCTGCGCAATATCGAATATACGGTTGCATCGTGTGGCGCGATCGGCGGCAGGTCGAATCCCTTGAACATCGTCACCGGATAATCACCCGCGGATTGCATCGCCCAGCCCAACAGCGGCATGGCGAACATCAGTGAATACAGCAGTCCGTGCGCAGCCTTCGCCGCGAACATCTGGATCGGTGGCAAATCGGCAGGCAATGGCGGCGGACGATGGCCCAGGCGATTCATCAGCCTGACGATCGCCAACAGCAGGATCGCCATACCCAGCGGCCGATGCAGGCTGACCAGGGTCGGACGCAGGCTGATCGAAGACACCATGCCGACGCCGACGAACAGCATCGCCAAAATCATCAACGCCATCGCCCAATGCAGCAGGCGCGCAGTGCGGTTGAAGTGTGCGGACTGGCTCATTTCTCACCCACCGACAGCGGCTGTTGGCCAATCGCGGCGCTGGCCTTGCCGCGAGCAATATCGCGCTCGCGGCGATTGAACGAAGCCGAATACACCGCCGAACGCGCCGCCAACACCGGGTCGCCCGACCCTTCAACACCGGTTGGCAAGATCAATGGATCAAAGTTGATATCGCGGCAGGCACCCGTGGTCTGTGCGCTGCTGCGTTCCACCACCACGCTGCCCACCTTGATCTGCTCGCGTTGTTCGGGCCAAGCTTGCGATGCGTCGAGGATCGGGTCATCCGGCTGTGCCACTGTCACCAGCATGTCCCAGCGCAAAGGGCCGCGCGCCAGTCGAGCCTGCAGGTCTTCACTCAGGAAGTTGCCATCGGCTGCCTCACGCTGTTCCGGCGTCATTGCCGCGAACGGCGTTTGCGGCTGCATCGACCAGCGCACGTTGCGTAGTTCGCCTGCCGCGTTGATGAAGCGAAAGGTATTGATGCCGTTGTAAGTGGTATTGGCCCAACTGGTCGACCACGGCGCCTCTTTTGCCCATGCCGCAAAGCGTGCGAATTCCGGGTGTGCCGCCACGAACGCAGCTTGGATGGCCGGGTTCGGCTTGCCGGTGGCCGGGTCCGGCGCATTGGCGCGGGTCTGATCGTAGAACGCTTGTACCGACGACACCCCGAAGAACGGGAAACTATTCATCGCCATCCGCCATTGCTGACCGTCGTCGCTGCGCAACTCCAAAGCCATGCTGCGAACCCGTGCCTTGTTGTCTAGGCCGTAGGGCGAACCGCCACCGATCGACATCCGCCCAACAAAAGGTGTCTGGACAGTTGCAAACAGGCGCGCACGGGAAAGCATCGCGCCGTCACCGTTGCCCTCGAAGTAACCTTCGATGCAAACACCTTTGGCGTGCGCACGCCGGAAGCCCGGATACACCTCGCCATTGCCGGACTCGATCGCATTGACGAATCGCGTCGAAGTGAGTCGCTCCGGCGTCAGCCAACCTGCGACCCAGACAAAGGCCAGCGCGAGGGCGCTGACGATGAGGGCGATGCCCATCAGCACTGGCCAGACAGGCCGCTGAGAACGATGGTCAATGGGAGGCGTCGCGTCAGGCATGGGGATACTCGATCAGGCGCGAGCGGAGTGTCGCGGCTGGAAGGGGCATTTTGGTCGCGAAAGGCTACGTTGTCGTCCGCTCGGTGGCGTGAAGGGATAGGCCTGGCGCTATAAGCTGCCGTTGCGCAATTCGAAGCAAGGACATTCAATTTGCGCTTTGGCCTCGCCGGTCATCGCAGGGTAAATCAATGCTTTTTAAATCCGATCATTATTAAAAAATGCGGCGTATAGTGCCCAAGACATTCTGTCGCTGAAGGGGAACGTGATGCTTGCAATGGGCAGATTCGTGATCCACTTTCTTGTCATCGCAGTATTGGCGATGATTTTCCTTGGTGCCGCGCGAGTGGTCGCACAAAATACCTGCGCCGATTCAGTTCAGAGGCGCATTGCCTGGGCAGGACCTAAAGACACGATCTGGACACCGGCCAATCTGGCGACCTTGTGCAAGGGTGCGCAAGATTCGACCGCACCAGGCCAGTGTTTCCGCCGGGTGATGGGCGGCACCATCGACTTTGGCGGTGGCACCCAATGGAATCCGTCGAACGCGTTGAGGCTTTGCGCCGGTGCCAACGATGAATCCGTTCGCATCGCCTGTTTTGAAGGGAAGATCAGGCAAGGCACCGCTTGGGGAGCCGCCATCGACCAGTGTGTCTCTGCCGCGGTTGCCGGCATCAACCCCGGCACGTTGAGCACCCGCTCCGACACAATCGAGCCAGCGGGTTCCTGCCCTGAAACTACCGCCCAAGACACCACCTGCTGCCACGCCCGAAAGTTGCTCACCAACGGGCGACTGCGATGGCGATGGCGTGTCGTTGGCAGCCGGCGACTGTGATGACTCAGATCCCGCGAGATATCCCGGCGCTGCCGAGCGTGCAGATTTCACGGGTCATGACGAAGACTGCAATGACACCACGCTAGGCGACAACGGCGACACCGATGGCGACGGCTTCATCGACAGCCGCGTCTGCAATGGCCGCAATTGTGGGCCCGATTGCGATGACCGGCGACCAGCCGTCAATCCGCACGCTGCCGAACTGCCGAACCGACGCGACGATGATTGCAACGGCATAGTCGACGATGATCTCCAAGACTGGTGGAATCCGGCCGATTAGTTTCCGCGTAGTTCGAAGCTGTCCTCGAACATCACAGTCGGGTTGGTCACTTGCGCACGCAGGTATCGGGTCGGATAGATGAGCCCTTCCATGCCATCCAGCTCGGCTTCGACGAAGACACTGCCGCTCGCACTCACCCAGGAATCATCGCCGGCGTGATTCTGCAGACCCGCGGACCCGGTGCCCAAATTGATGCTCGATATTCCGCGCACGGCGCGCAATTCAACGCCTGCTGAAGTGGGGAAGCGGACTGTGTCACCCGTTTTGAGGATCTCTTCCGGCAACTCGCCAGGGCGCATGCGCCAGAGACTCAACCGACGCGTTGCCGAAGGTGGTGTCCAGGTTGAGGCGACGAACACGACAACGCCATTCTCGAACACGTTGGATGCGACGACCGTATCCCACCGCCGCTCGGGGACCGGGCCCCCGTATGCCCCGTTGTCGCCCTGCAGCAGTAGTGGCTCCGGGGGTGCGTCGGGGCGGAGTCGCCACAGTCCGAATCGGTCGTTGCCGCCGCCTACGGCCTGAATCCTCGCGAAGACAAGACCGAAGCGACCCGCGGACATGGGGTGGAAATCGATCACCTGGCTGAAAGCGAAGCCGGCAATCCCGGGACCAAGCGCACCTTGTACGCCGTTGAGCAGGACCGGCGTGTTGTGGCCGTTGGCGTGATGGAAAATTCCCTTGAATGAGGGATTGCTGCCTACAGCGGAAAAGTAAAATGCGCCTGCGCCGGTTGGCGCGATGATCGGCTCGAAGGTATCGAAGACTGCACTGGCACTGCCCGAAATGCCGGGGCCGAGATTGCCGGTATCAGCGCTCAGCACTTGAACTTGGGGTGCGCCCTCGCAGAACTGCCAGATGCCCCGACGTGTCGTGATGGTCGGCGTCTGTGTGACAGCGTATGCAATCGCGAAAACTTCGCCGCGCTTACTCGTTCCGGCCCTGCCCAATCCTTCAAAGTAGTCGTTGATCATGACGCCGGGCGCTAGCAATGGGTCGGTTGATCGAGCCACCGCGCAAGCAACATTGCCGATGCCTGGCGTATGCCGAACCAGTGCTTCGCGTTTGCTGTACGGCTGCCCTGGCGGCGGACTCACGCTCGAGTCGAGCAATACACCACCCGCGGGCAAGGCGTGCAAATGCGCGAAGTTGACGGAATCGACGAAGTCGAAATCGGTACTGAAAAACCATTGACTGCCGATACCTGGGCCGAGCGCGCCGTCAGTACCAGTGCGCGCGATCTCGACATTTCCCGTGTTGCCGACCGTCCAGATGCCATAACTTGCGTCGTCGATCGACTGCACCGGATCTCCGCACGCGCAGCAAGGATGCGCTGGTCCTTGTCGTTGCTGTCAAACGCGCCGAGTAGCCGGAATACGTGCAGGCTCTCGCAGCCAGTGCGGCCGGGGCCGACGGCACCGGTGATTCCGGTTTCGGCATAGGGCTGCAAATTTCCAGCGAACTCCCGCCACAAGCCCTTGCGGCCATCGTCGCGGGTCAGGTTGAAGCCCGGTGTTGCGGCCGACGAATCAGAAACCTCGCCCGGTAGTGGAAACATGCTGTATCCGCCTGTTGGCAACTGCGGCAACAGCACGGTCGACGAACTCGACGACAGCACGACTCGCCAATTGATCGGTTCGGAAGCGACCACTTGGCCCGCGCAAACGAAAATAGCTGCAAAACAAAATGCGTTGCGGAAAGACGTCATCGTTACAGTTCAACCCAGTGACCACGCGCGCACTGGAACGCCGCGGCTCCGGTGAAGGCTGTGATGTTTAAGAATTGCAGCCATTGGCAAGACATGGCTGGCGTGTTGGCGGTCGTGATTTATTTCGGTCTCGACAGCAGGAAGCGCGCCGAAAGCAGGTCCGCAACGACCGTGGACTTGCCCGCCTATTCGCCCACTGGGGCTGCCAGAGTTCGATCTTGTTGCCTTCTGGATCAGGCACCCAGCCGAAGCAGCCGAACTCGGATTCGTCGGTCTTGTCGATGACGTTGCAGCCTTCTTCGCGAAGCGGGCGAGGAGGCCGCGCAGGTCCTCGACCCGATAATTGATCATGAATGGTGCCGTGCTCGGTGCAAAGTACTCGCTGCCCATGGCAGTGATGTTCCAAGCCGTCGTTCCCGAAACCGGGCGACCACCGGCGTCGGTCCACGGAAACGCCGCACCGCCCCAGTCTTGAACGTCTATTCCGAGGTGATCTTTGTACCAAGTACGTAACGCGTCGGGGTCCTGCGCTTGGAAGAAGATGCCACCGATGCCAGTCACTCTGCGCATGTGCGCTGCCCTAGTAATGAAGACGGCGGATGGTAGCGCAGCACGGGGCACCGGCAGCAGACAGGTGCAGCGCTTATTGACCCGATGCCATCGCGGACAAATCCATCCATACCGCTCCCCAAAGGTGTCCATCAGGATC
The DNA here is from genome assembly GCA_016708465.1 of Rhodanobacteraceae bacterium. Classification (GTDB taxonomy): domain Bacteria; phylum Pseudomonadota; class Gammaproteobacteria; order Xanthomonadales; family Ahniellaceae; genus JADKHK01. The sequence continues at coordinate 27,369 of JADJFT010000003.1, read as the reverse complement.
AGCGAAGTCACGCCCGTACATGGAGCCATGATCTTCAACAGTATTGATATCGGCGGTTCCACCATTCGCAGCTGCGGAGGCGTTCATTGCATCGACGGCTTCACGAGAATCGCAAGATATATTCAACGCCACTTCGCTGGAAGTATTTGGCGGAATCGGGCGTGTCGTAAATGTGCGCCACTTGGCGTGCGTCAACAACATCACATTGATCGACTCGCTACACACCATAAGCGCTGCGGTGTCGTCGGTGAACTGAGCATTATTGACGAATCCAATGGCAGCGTAAAACGCCTTCGATGCGTTTAGATCCGTCACTGGCAAGCTGATCGTAATTGTCCGCGACATCGGTGTACCCCCTTGTATTTGGATAGGGTGAAGTTAACCCAGGATGCAATCTTAGGGCCACCGCACGAGTCAAGGAATTCGCACGCCACAGGCTCAGTGTTGCTTGCTGTTCGGCAGCATGCAGGCTGGGTTACGTCGATATCGCAGATAACCTGTTGTCGTAAAGATCGCGGCCGAAATAAGACCCCAAAGCAGCGCGAACCGCGCACCGTCAGCGATCGAAAATCCCTTAATAACCTGAACCAGCAGGAGTAGCGCAGATGCGACGACGAAGACACGAAAAAATCTTTTTAGCCAAAAGGTTTTACCCACTTGCGTGCTCCATTTAATGAATCGCCCCGGCTTCAGTAGACACCGGCAATGACGACTCCCGGGACACCAGATTCTCAGGATGCGGTCTCTCGCGAGCGTTGCTGCGCCCAGAGCACCAGCAGCGTGACGCCGATTAGCGGAAGCACGAACCCCAACATGATCTCACTGAAGCTGTTGAGCGCGTCGTGCTGGGCGGCGGCCAGGATCAAATAGGTTACGTAGACCATGTAGTAAACGAGGAACAGAGCCCCCTCCCAGCGCGCGATGCGGTGCCCGGTGCCGAAGATTGGCAGGCAGGCAAAGGCAACCGCAATCATCACCGGGAGATCGAAGAACACCAGCCCCGGGGCCACCGAGAGCCCGCCCGGTGTGACCAGAGCGGCGATCCCGAGGATGCCCAACAGATTGAACAAGCTACTGCCGACGACATTGCCGACTGCGATGTCTCGCTCCCCGCGCATTGCCGCCACGACGGAAGTGGCCAGCTCCGGAAGACTGGTGCCCGCGGCCACGATGGTCAGGCCAGTGACTGCTTCGCTGATCTCCAGCGCGCGAGCGATGGATACGGCGCTGTCAACCAGCCACGTCGCACCCAGCACCAGCAGGCCCAATCCTCCGAGTACGAAGACGATTTGCACCGGCAGACGTGCCAGCCAACCCGCCGCAGCGACGCCGAACTCCTTCGCATACTCGGCCTGCACCGCTGCGGCCTCGCGCCGGCTCTGCCGGATCACAAACACCGTGTAGGTGATCAGTCCTACCACCAGAAGTAGCCCATCGAACGGGCCGATTCGCCCATCCTGCGCCATCACCAGGACCAGCACGGACAGGCCGACCACCAGTGGTACGTCGAATCGCACCAGTTGCTGCTGCACCGCAGAGGAGCGATCAGCGCAGCCAGTCCCAGCACAGCCAACACGTTGAAGATGTTGCTCCCCACCACATTGCCGAGGGCTATGTCGGCCTGGCCAGCAAGTCCGGACTGCACACTCACAGCCAGTTCCGGCGAACTGGTGCCGAAGGCGACCACGGTGAGGCCGATCACGAGTGGCGAAATGCCGAAGCGCAGCGCCAGCCGCGAAGCGCCCCGCACCAGCAGTTCAGCACCCGTCGCGAGCACGGCAAGACCCGCGACTAGAAACAGCCAGACGGTAGGTTCCAAGATCAGTCCTCCCTCAGCGACGTGACGAGAATGCCAGCAGCAGCACAACCCCGACGACGCCAGAGAGCGCCGACCCCAGAATCACGCCCATCTTGGCCTGCTCGGCCAGGACCGGGGCCTCGGCGAATCCCAAGGCGCCGATGAACAGACTCATGGTGAAGCCGATGCCGCAGATGAAGGACAGCCCCAGCACCTGTTGCCAGCTCACCCCGGTAGGCAGCTGCACGAGCCTGAGCCGCGCCGCCAGCCACGAGAACCCGAAGATGCCGAGCGGCTTGCCCAGCAGCAGACCGGTGACTATCCCCAGAGGCACTGGCCCAGACAGTTCGGCCAGACTCACCCCGGACCAGGATACGCCGGCATTGGCAAAGCCAAACACTGGCAATATCAGAAACGCGACCCAGGGATGCAGGCTGTGCTCCAGCCGATGCAGAGGCGCGTCGGACACCTTCGCATCGCTAGCGCCGCCGAGGGGAATGGTCAGCGCCAGCGCCACTCCGGCAAGTGTCGCGTGCACACCCGACTGAAGCATGCAGAACCACAGCAGCACACCGCCCAGGAGATACAGCGGCAGCGCTCGAACGCCCTGGCGGTTCATCAACACCACCACCGCGAGTACGGTTGCGGCGGCGGCGAGCGCGGACAGCGTCAGCTCATTGGTATAAAACAGCGCGATCACGAGCACCGCGGCTAGGTCGTCGATGATGGCGATGGCGGTCAACAGCACCTTGAGCGCCAGCGGCACGCGCGATCCCAGCAGGGCCAGCACGCCCAACGCAAAGGCGATATCCGTCGCCATCGGCACGGCCCAGCCGCGCAAGGCTTGCGGATCGCCCTGGGTCACTGATGCGTAGATTATGGCCGGAACGATCATCCCGCCCAGGGCGCCGACGCCGGGCAGAATGCGATCCTTCCGGTTCGCCAGTTGGCCTTCCAGCATCTCGCGCTTGATCTCCAGGCCCACCAGAAGGAAGAACGCCGCCATCAACGCGTCGTTGATCCAATAGCGGACGGTGAGCCCGGCGATGGAGACCTTCTGCGCTTCGAAGTAATGCGGCGCTAGTGGCGAGTTCGCCACGAGCAGCCCCGCAGCAGCCACGGCCATCAGGATCAGGCCTGCGGCCGACTCCTGACGGAGGAAGTCCCGAAGCGCCTGCTTGGGGTCGCGGAGCATGGTTTGTCTTGAGACGCCTAACGAAGCCGTAGAAAAACTGGCCTCGATCTTGCTCTGTTGGATGCAGATGAGCAAGAGATCTGGCGATGGCGCGATACAAGTTTGTCGGCGCAAACCCGACACGACCAAGACGCGACAGGTCGCCGTGTTGACACGCAGGTCCAGCGACACGCACACGCAGAACATGCGTGCGCGCATCGACAGCGCGCTCGGTCGAGAAGAATATGGCAGACGTTTCGCGACGGTCGAGCCGGTGTTCGGCAACATCCGCAACAACAAGCGGCTCAACCGCTTCACGCTGCGCGGTCGGCACAAAGTCGATGGGCAATGGAAGCTGTTCGCGCTGGTCCACAACATCGAGAAGTGGGCGAAGTTGCGCAAGGCGGCGTAAGTACAACAAAAAGTTCCGCGCGCATCGATCGCCAGCAGAGATATCGAAGCGCCAGCGCGATAGCGAAGGCGTCTGACCATGGCGCCAGAGAACGATCACCGTGAAATGAAGGCCGTCCATATCGCCGCTGCGCTCATGCAGTCGCTGCGAAAACGGGTTTTTCTACAGCCTCAACGTAAAAGCTAAGCCGACGCCGCGCGAAGCGTTCGGTCTTTGCGTGATGACGGGACGGCGGTCGGCTTTAGCGCCGAGTTAGACAAATATCGCATCGGATTGGCCACCATCTACTTAGCTTTTGTGTAGCCAAAGGATTTCGCAAAGCTGAGCATGTTTGAATAATCGGGTTTTACGTTGTCGGGAAACGCCTGAGATATATGCACATCGATACATTTTCCATCGCGAAAGCCATAATAGTTCGCGTTAATTTGAACCAATTGTTGACGCCCCTCACTGCCCGTAACCACATATGAAACTACCTCGAATTCCCCACCCTTTGAAGCTACAACTACTGAGTCTTTGACGATTGCTGGATTCTTACTTGAAAGGCCCCAATAGTGGGCTCTGCAAGTTTCAGCGCTTGTACCCTTCCCCTTGGCCAGTTCAACAAAACCAGACACAATAAAGCCCGATTTTGTTATCGCTTCGAACTGGAATTCACCCGTAGTTGAACCATTTGTACGGGTTTGGTCGCTCGTAGGCTCAAACTGAAAGCCCCAATCTGTTCCATCGACTAAAATCACGCTCGACGCCAGCGAGTGACCAGCGAAGAACACTAGAGTTAAGAAAACGATTGGCTTCACAATATCTCCTGATAATTGACTAACGAAGCTGTAGAAAAACTATTGAGGCTGAAAATTCGCCCGATATCGGAGGTGCCTGAACCCCTCCCGACGTGCTGCGCGTCGATTGTGGAGCGTTCTGTGGGGTCATAAATTCGGCACTATGTGATGAAATTCCTGCAGATAGGTTTTTCTACAACCTCAACGATTGAGTTGAGCCGCCGCCGCGCGACGGTGTGTGAATGATACGAGCAACTTCCTTGGCGGTCGGCTTGACACATAGTTAGGGTGCACATTGGCGCTACCAAATAAGCCCGCAACCGCGCTGGATAGCGCTTTCGATGCCGTCGGAAAACATCTTGAACTCATCGACGAAAGGCTCACAGGCGCCGTGATCGATGTCGCTGTGATCTTCTCCCCGTCTCTTAAGCCAATCACAGAATGACCGATGCACGCGCTCGACATCCACACTCTTGACCAGTTCGGCCAGCTCAACGAGCTGATTCGCATGGAAAGCGAAACGCTCGTTGTATTTGTCGAGCTTCAGTGCTGAGTGCTGGTCCGGTTCATACCACGTCTGGAAAATCGAACCGCCGCCAGACGCAAGTTCGGGGCCCCCATTGAGAATCCAGTGATACAGATCGACGTTGCGGTGATTGATGCTCCATGAACCCAGCGATTCCAGAGGTTGCGCAGGCCAGTCAGAGGGAAGCTGATCGGCGATCTCACCGTTGGGGCGAACACCTTCAAGGTAGTCGTGGACCAAATTGTGGTGTTGGCTCAGGAACGAAACATGCGAATCGGGAACCGAAAACGCGCCAAATCTGTGTGCCATATAGAATCATCTCCAAGTTACAAAGGACTGGGCAGCACGCTTTCTATTGCCACTCGCTGATAAGCAAAACAATGGAGCCTAACGAAGCTGTAGAAAAACTATTGAGGCTGAAAATTCGCCCGATATCGGAGGTGCCTGAACCCCTCCCGACGTGCTGCGCGTCGATTGTGTGGACCTCAACACCCTTGTTAAGCCGCCACGGAACGTGGTCGGCTTGAATGATGGGATGGACTCCTCCCGTCGCGGCATCGGTATCGACTGCCAGTCTGCAGGTGTTGCTTCATCAGTCACCGCCAGAGGAGTCCGCCATGGATTGTAATCCCGTCGTCGCAACCGTCGCCATCGATCTCGCGAAATCCGTCTTTCAACTCGGCGCTGCGCGTGGTGATGGAAGCGTGCGGCTCGGCGCATCACTTCGGCGAATAGTAAGGTGCCGAACCTTGATGTTGGCGATCTAATATTGTACAAGTACGCGTACAACTGGAGACGGCGATGGACGCAATCACTTACAGCACCGCACGAGCCACATTGGCAGACACCATGAACCGCGTCTGCGACGACCACGAGCCGATCATTATCACCCGCAATGGCCAGCAAGCGGTCGTGATGATGTCGCTGGACGATTTCAAGTCGCTCGAAGAGACGTCTTACTTGCTGCGTAGCCCAAAGAACGCCAAGCGTCTACTTGAGAGCATTGCGGCGCTTGAAGCAGGAAAGGGCACCGCGCGGGGCTTGGCCGAGTGAACCTGATCTTCTCAGAGCACGCATGGGAAGACTATTTGTATTGGCAAAAAATGAAAAGAAGCTCATCAAGAGAATCAATGGCCTGATCAAGGAGATTTCCAGGTCGCCACACACCGGAACCGGAAAGCCAGAGCCTTTGAAACACGCTTTGTCAGGCTATTGGTCAAGACGGATCAATGACGAACACCGGATTGTCTACAAGGCCACGGCTGATTCAGTGCTGATCGCTCAGTTGCGATTCCACTACTAACGGCACCTAACGAAGCCGTAGAAAAACCGGCCCCGATCTTGCGCTGTAGGATGCAGATGAGCAAGAGATTTGGCGATGGCGCGATACAAGTTTGTCGACGTGAACCGACACGACCAAGACGCGACAGGTCGGCTTGAATAGTTAGGTTTGGGGCTTTTGCTGCCGAAGTACACTGCGGCGAAGCAGTCGCTCGGTGCGCATGACGTGCACGACGAACACATGTGTCCCGTCGAAGCGATAGAAGATGCGGCACGGCGGCTCAACGATCTGCCGATAGCGAGTTCGCGGCCCAAGCTCACGAGGTCGACTGCCACTTTCCGGGTGTGCTTGAAGTTGGCGCACATGGCCAAAGATGCGTTGGACAAGCGCGCTTGCAGCGGAAGAGTTCTCCAGCGCGATGTAATCTGCAATAGCCTCAAGGTCGGCGATGGCAGGCTCTGTCCAGACTATTTCAGCCATTTGGCAAGGCGCTTCTCGGCTTGTGCTTGGGTGAGTACCCGCTTTTCGGAGACAGCAACCTCACCGCGAGCGATGCCCTCCAAAATGGTCATGCGCTCTTGTTGGAGCTGATAGCTCTCAACGTCAACGAGGTAGGCGCTTGGCAAGCCATGCTGGGTGATCAGAATGGGCTTCTTGTCGCGCTCAATGTCCGCGAGGAGATCCGTGGCTTGGCGCTTGAGAGTGGTGACGAGTTCAGTACGCATGAAGTGATACTGAAGTGCCACTCGCTCGAAGTCAAGGGTCCCAAACCTAACGAAGCCGTAGAAAAACTGGCCCCGATCTTGCGCTGTAGGACGCAGATGAGCAAGAGATTTGGCGATGGCGCGATACAAGTTTGTCGACGTGAACCGACACGACGAAGACGCGACAGGTCGCCGTGTTGACACGCAGGTCCAGCGACACACACGCGCAGAACATGCGTGCGCGCATCGACAGCGCGCTCGGTCGAGAAGAATATGGCAGACGTTTCGCAACGGTCGAGCCGGTGTTCGGCAACATCCGCCACAACAAGCGACTCAATCGCTTCACGTTGCGCGGCCGCCATAAGGTCGATGGCCAGTGGAAGCTGTTCGCCCTGGTCCACAACATCGAGAAGTGGGCGAAGTTGCGCAAGGCGACGTAAGTACAACAAAAATTCCGCGCGCATCGATCGCCAGTGGCGATTACGACTCCCGGGCGAGATGACGAAGACGTTTGCGGATGGCGCCAGCGAACGATCACCGTGCTGCGAAGGCCGTCCATATCGCCGCCGCGCTCATGCAGTCGCCGCGAAAACGGGTTTTTCTACAGCCTCAACGGCGTGGTAACGCATTGATTCAACCAGAAGAATCATTGCCACCAGCCTGTCTTAACGCAATTAGCAGACTGATAAAAATCAACATGCCTCCGGCAAGCTGGAACCCACCATTGTCCGTGTAAGTTCCGGACAGCAGAATTACGAGACCCGCCGCAATAAGCCCATAGGTGGACGACTTGATGCTCTTTAGATTCATCTGATCCTCACTCGATCAATTGTTGTGCAAGAACTAGGTCTGTAAGCGCCTAACGAAGCTGTAGAAAAACTGGCCTCGATCTTGCTCTGTTGGATGCAGGTGAGCAAGGGATTTGACGATGGCGCGATACAAGTTTGTCGACATGAGTCCGCGGTTGCTGCCGGTGGATTTGGAAGCGCAACTGGTGCCGGGGACGTTCGCGCATGCGCTGCATCATCTGGTGGACGCGCTGGATCTGTCGGCGTTCGATGCGCACTATCGCAATGACGACAATGGTGCACCGGCGCATGCGCCGCCGATGCTGCTGAAGGCGGTTCTGCTGGCGTATTCGCAGGGCATCGTCAGCTCGCGTGCGATCGAGCGCGCGTGTCGCGACAACGTGTTGTTCATCGCGATCACCGGCGATGCGAAGCCGCACTTCACGACCGTGGCCGACTTCGTCAGCCGTTCGCGTGACGCGATCGCGGCGGTGTTTGCGCAAGTTCTGACGGTGTTGGGCAAGGAAGGTCTGATCGGTCGCGGATGTTTGCGATCGACGGCGTGAAGCTACCCTCGAATGCATCGAAGCACCGCTCCGGTACGCGTGCGGATTTTCTGGCGCAGGCCGATAAGCTTGAACGTGTCGCGCAGCAGTTGCTCGATCGCCATCAGCACAACGACGCTAAAACGCGAGACGAGTCGACCGATAAAGTGACGGCGCGCATTGAGCAGATGACGCGCGAAGCGGCGCAGATTCACGCGTGGCTGAAGGCGCATCCGCTGGATCGCAAAGGCAGCCAGGACAAGCCGCGCAAGTCGAACCGCACCGACAACGAGTCGGCGAAGCTCGCGACCGACAAGGGCGTGATCCAGGGTTACTGCGGTGTCGCCGTCGTCGATGCCGCACACCAGATCATCGTCGAAGCGTCCGCACACGGCACCGGGTCGGAGCAGGAATTGCTGCTGCCGGTGATCGATGCCTGCGCCAATCAGCGCAACGCCAGCACGCTGATCACCGCCGACGCCGGCTATCACTCGGAAGCGAATCTCGCAGCACTCGCTGAACGCGGCGTCAACGCCTTGATCGCGGACAATCAGATGCGTCGACGCGACGAACGCTTTGCCGATCAAGCGAAGCACACGTCGAAGCCGGATGCGCTCTACGACAAGTCGGGCAAGTCGACCAGCGCCGGCCTGTTCGGCGTCGACGACTTTACTGTGGCCGAGGACCAATCCCATGCGATCTGCCCTGCGGGAAAGCGCCTGTATCGCAGCGGTGCCCACTGCGCCGTCGGCGACTACACGGCGGTCAAGTTCCGCGCGCCGATCTCGGCCTGCCGCGACTGTTCGCTGCGTGCGCAGTGCCTGCGTAAGCCCGACACGACCAAGGTGCGCCAGTTCGCGCTGCTGACACGTACAGCCAGCGACACGCAGACACACACGCAGGCCATGCGTACGCGCATCGACAGCGCGCTCGGTCGAGAACAATACGGCAGACGCTTCGCGACAGTCAAGCCGGTGTTCGGCAATATCCGCCACAACAAGCGGCTCAATCACTTCACCCTGAGCGGTCGACATAAGGTGGACGGGCAATGGAAGCTGTTCGCCCTGGTCCACAACATCGAAAAGTGGGCGAAGTTGCGCAAGGCGGCGTAAGAAGAACGAGAAAATTCGCGCGCATCGATAGCCAGCAGAGATATCGAAGCGCCAGCGCGATAGCGAAGGCGTCTGACCATGGCGCCAGAGAACGATCACCGTGAAATGAAGGCCGTCCATATCGCCGCCGCGCTCATGCAGTCGCTGCGAAAACGGGTTTTTCTACAGCCTCAACACCAGAAATAAGCTGCCGCGTCAGCGGTCAGCTTGATTGATGGGATGGACTCCTCCCGGCGCGGCATCGGTATCGACGTGCCGGTCTGCAGGTGTTGCTTCATCAGTCACCGCCAGAGGAGTACGCCATGGATTGTAATCCCGTCGTCGCGACCGTCGCCATCGATCTCGCGAAATCCGTCTTTCAACTCGTCGGTGCTGATGCCGATGGTCGTGTCGTCGCATCACATCGACTGTCGCGATCGGCGTTCATCGCGTATTGGCATAATCGTTCGGCGGTGCGCGTGGTGATGGAAGCGTGCGGCTCGGCGCATCACTTCGGCCGCTGGCTGCGTTCGCTGGGACATGACGTGAAATTGCTGCCGGCGCAGTATGTGCGACCGTATGTGCGCCGCAACAAGACGGATGCCGCAGATTGCCTGGCCCTGCTCGAGGCAGCGCGGGCGACGGATATGAAACCGGTGCCAATCAAGACCGAGCAACAGCAGGTCATCCAGATGCTGCATCGGTCACGCCAGCAGTGGCAACAGACGCGCACGGCCAGAATCAATCTTGCGCGCGGCGCGCTGCGCGAGTTTGGCATCGCCATTCCCGAAGGCTCTCAGCGTGGGCAATCGGCCATGCGCGACGTGCTGGGCCACGAAGCGTTGGATCAACGCATCCGCGATTTGATCGGCGCACTGCTTGAAGAAATTCGCGCGCTTGAGCAACGCATTGTCGAGACAGATCGCGCATTGGCCGAGATGGCCAGAACGACCCGGTGATCTCACGGCTCGAATCGCTGCCTGGTATCGGCTGGGTCACCGCGACAGCGATGCGCGCATCGATCGGCGACATACAACGCTTCAAGGACGGCCGCGTGCTCGCGAGTTGGCTCGGCTTCACGCCGAAGGAGCATTCCAGCGGATCGACACGCACGCTCGGGCGAATGAGCAAACGTGGCGACGTGTACTGTCGGACGCTGCTGATCCAGGGCGCGCGCCGTGCTCGCAGCAGCCAAGCGCGCGCAGGTCGCGGGCAAACCCATGGATCGATTGCGCAGCTGGGCGATTGCGCTCGCCGAGCGTCGCGGCTTCAACAAGGCTGCAGTCGCACTGGCCAACAAACTTGCGCGCATCGTCTGGGCCACATGGCATCACGATCGCCGCTTCGACGCCAACTACGCGACACGCTTCGATTCGGAGGTGCCGATGCGCGCCGCCGTCGCCTGATCAGCGCAAACGATCAGTCAACTCACCCTTCCTTTTCACCCGACAGACACGTCAACGGATCGATCAGATCAAACTCATCACCAGCGGCTCGGCCGCGGTGCGGAAAGGCCGATAACTATTCTGACCTTCGAGGTCGCTTGAACGATCGGCCCCGCACCTGCGAATTCCATGATGTCCCGGCGGATAAACCCGCCACTTCGAGGACGGATAGACGACTGCACCGGTCCCTTCGTGATGACACCGATCAAAATCAATCAGGTTGACGTGAGGAGGAGTCCATAGACGAATAGTTAGATAAGCGCGAACCAAGCGAGGCCCCGAGCCTGCACCAGCGAATGCCAAGAAGTGGTATATGGCCCGGATCGACCTTCCGTAGCGAATCGCTCGAGTGCAGAACAGCACTCAGGCAAAAGCGAGGAGCGCGCTCGCCACTTCAATCGTCCGCCGAATATGTAACGCCGCGAAGAGAATTGCGGAGATCGGGCGTTGAGCCTGCTAGCCGATTGGCGCATGAAGTAGCCGCTCGCACACCAACGAGCGACAGCCCTAAGATAATTTCAAGTATCGCGACTGTTTTCACTTATGCCTAACACCTGAGGATACGACCCGCGAAGCGGCGTCGGCTTGAATGATGGGATGGACTCCTCCCGGCGCGGCATCGGTATCGACGTGCCAGTCTGCAGGTGTTGCTTCCATCAGTCACCGCCAGAGGAGTACGCCATGGATTGTAATCCCGTCGTCGCGACCGTCGCCATCGATCTCGCGAAATCCGTCTTTCAACTCGTCGGTGCTGATGCCGATGGTCGTGTCGTCGCATCACATCGACTGTCGCGATCGGCGTTCATCGCGTATTGGCATAATCGTTCGGCGGTGCGCGTGGTGATGGAAGCGTGCGGCTCGGCGCATCACTTCGGCCGCTGGCTGCGTTCGCTGGGACATGACGTGAAATTGCTGCCGGCGCAGTATGTGCGACCGTATGTGCGCCGCAACAAGACGGATGCCGCAGATTGCCTGGCCCTGCTCGAGGCAGCGCGGGCGACGGATATGAAACCGGTGCCAATCAAGACCGAGCAACAGCAGGTCATCCAGATGCTGCATCGGTCACGCCAGCAGTGGCAACAGACGCGCACGGCCAGAATCAATCTTGCGCGCGGCGCGCTGCGCGAGTTTGGCATCGCCATTCCCGAAGGCTCTCAGCGTGGGCAATCGGCCATGCGCGACGTGCTGGGCCACGAAGCGTTGGATCAACGCATCCGCGATTTGATCGGCGCACTGCTTGAAGAAATTCGCGCGCTTGAGCAACGCATTGTCGAGACAGATCGCGCATTGGCCGAGATGGCCAAGAACGACCCGGTGATCTCACGGCTCGAATCGCTGCCTGGTATCGGCTGGGTCACCGCGACAGCGATGCGCGCATCGATCGGCGACATACAACGCTTCAAGGACGGCCGCGTGCTCGCGAGTTGGCTCGGCTTCACGCCGAAGGAGCATTCCAGCGGATCGACACGCACGCTCGGGCGAATGAGCAAACGTGGCGACGTGTACTGTCGGACGCTGCTGATCCAGGGCGCGCGCGCCGTGCTCGCAGCAGCCAAGCGCGCGCAGGTCGCGGGCAAACCCATGGATCGATTGCGCAGCTGGGCGATTGCGCTCGCCGAGCGTCGCGGCTTCAACAAGGCTGCAGTCGCACTGGCCAACAAACTTGCGCGCATCGTCTGGGCCACATGGCATCACGATCGCCGCTTCGACGCCAACTACGCGACACGCTTCGATTCGGAGGTGCCGATGCGCGCCGCCGTCGCCTGATCAGCGCAAACGATCAGTCAACTCACCCTTCCTTTTCACCCGACAGACACGTCAACGGATCGATCAGATCAAACTCATCACCAGCGGCTCGGCCGCGGTGCGGAAAGGCCGATAACTATTCTGACCTTCGAGGTCGCTTGAACGATCGGGCCCCGCACCTGCGAATTCCATGATGTCCCGGCGGATAAACCCGCCACTTCGAGGACGGATAGACGACTGCACCGGTCCCTTCGTGATGACACCGATCAAAATCAATCAGGTTGACGTGAGGGAGGAGTCCATAGACGAATAGTGTTAGGGCCCGGCTTTTGACCTTGCAGCAAGGCGCGAGCCGACATGCCCACGAGCGCGAGACCGCACCCGCCGATGCCCAGCAGCTGCCACATGGGAATGCGATGAGCCAGAGCCGAGACCAGCAGCCCGCCACAGAGCAAGGTGACGAGCGGCATGCCCAGCGCCGCAAGGATGACGCCGGTAAAGTGGCCTGCGCGGACGAGCCGAACGGCAGCCGGAATGGCGAGCGCAGCCCCAACGACGGCTACAAGAATGTCAGTGGCCAAGATGCCCGTGGACATCCGATCGCCCGGCAGCCGGCCCGATTCACCAACGGCCGCGAGCATGAGGACGGCCACCCCGAGGTAAAAGACGGCCACGACGCCGCGCCCGAATGGCCGAGGTTCGGACGCGGCCAATGTTTCTTGCAGCTGCAGGAGCGGGATGCCGTAGGTGGCCGCGAGGCTGGCCGCGGTGCTAAGCGACGCAATTCCCTCGGACTCCACCCGCTGGACGGTACGCAGGCTGAGCCCGGATGCGATGGCGAGCTGCTCCTGGGACCAACCCCGCTCAATTCGGGACTGGCGGACGGCAGTAGGGGACAGTTTCATTTCATGGTCCACGGCGGGCTCCGGTGCGATAGGCGACCGGAGCATAGGATGGAGTGCAGTCTAGCGATACGACAGCAACCCGCCACCGCCTGACACGAGTGCGCCACAGAGCCAGTTCCGGGGCCTAACACCAATTCTCCGACGGGATCGCCGGACTATTGAGGGGAGTGTGGTGCTGGATCGGAGGGGTGGTCAAGAAATTTCCTAGGGAAATTCCGGGTTTATGCGGATGTAGGGGTTGCGTAGTTTCGCGATGCTGGGCGCCATTTCCGGTGCTGGAGTGGGGCTATGTCTTATCGCGATCGAAAAGAGGTGCTAACGGCGTGGTACGCGGCGCGGCGTGAGCCGTTGATGGTGGCAAATCCGGCGGCGCCGTCGAAGGAACAGGCCGGCCTCGGGGCGGATTCGGCGACAGAACTGGCTGCTGCTGCGATGACCGCGACTGCTGCGACTGCTGCGGTGACCGCGACTGCTGCGACTGCTGCCGTTGCGAGTGCGGCTGCGACTACAACGGCTGCCGCGTGTGCGAAGAGCGCGGCGGTCGTTGCCGTGGTGGGTGCTTCAGTGGAGTTGCGGGACGCACCGCGACTGCTTGATCAGCTGCGGGCGCGGATTCGGGTGAAGCATTACAGCCGCAAGACCGAAGCCGCTTATTGCGGTTGGGTGCGACGCTTCGTATTGGCGCATGACAAGCGCCATCCGCGCGACCTGGGTGGGGCCGAGGTCGAGGCGTTTCTATCGCGCCTTGCGGTCGAGGGCGATGTCGCGGCGTCGACGCAGAATCAGGCCTTGGCGGCGTTGTTGTTCCTGTATCGCGAGGTGCTCGGCGTCGAACTGCCGTGGATGGACAACGTGGTGCGCGCGAAACGTCCGGCGCGCTTGCCGGTGGTGCTGGGGGTGACTGAGGTGCGGCGCGTCCTCGATGCGGTCGAACCGACCTACGCCGCGATGATCCGGCTGCTCTACGGTACCGGCCTGCGCGTGTCGGAATGCGTGCGCTTGCGCGTCAAGGACATCGACTTCGAGCGTAATGTGTTGACGGTGCGCGATGGTAAAGGTGCGAAGGACCGGGTGACGATGTTGCCGAGTTCGCTGCAATGGCCATTGCGCGAGGCGATCGCTCGCGCGCTTGCACTACATGCACTCGACGCGCGCGATGGATTCGGTGCGGTGTTCCTGCCGCATGCGCTGGCGCGAAAGTATCCGAACGCGGCGCAGGAGCCGGGTTGGCAATATGTGTTCCCGGCGCCGAAGCGCAGCATCGACCCGCGCTTCGGCATCGAGCGTCGCCATCACCTTGATCCCGACTTGTTGCAGCGCGCGTTCAAGCGTGCGCTACGGCTGGCCGGCATTGCCCGGCCGGCTTCTTGCCATACCCTGCGGCATTGCTTCGCCACGCACCTGCTCGAAGCGGGCGCCGGCATTCGCACCGTGCAGGAACTGCTCGGACATGCTGATGTGTCCACCACACAGATCTATACGCATGTATTGAATCGCGGGCCAGTGGGACTGATCAGCCCGCTCGATCGCGGCTGAGGCGTCAGCGCATTTTTGCCCACAGCCGTGCGTACTTCGCATGCGTGTAGCCGGCATAGGCGAGGTGAAACACGGCTCCTTCGCGACCATCAAGGAAGCCACCGCGGGCCAGATAGTTTTTCAGCAGATAAAACAACGGGTGCGTGTACAAATCCAGGAAACCGGCGCGTTGGCCACGGGCGGCACGGCCTTCGGCCCAAAGTGCGGCATAGCGTGCAAGCTTGCGGTAGTGCTCGTCGAGATCACGCACCGGCGTGTGCTCGAAACGAATATCGAGTTCGGCACACCGTTGGCCGGCGAGATCAAGGCGTTCGTGCACTGTATCCGGGCGATAACGCAAGCCGCTGCGGAACAGGCGTGGCAACCATTCGCGACCCCAGCCGCCGTGGCGCAGCGGGCGTCCGAGGAAGGTCGTGCATCGCGGCAACGACCAAGCATCCGCATGCGCGATGCGCGCGCTGTGCAAGAAGTTCTCCAGCGCTGCGGCCGCGTCCGGTTCGAACCACTCGTCGGCATCGAGCAATAACACCCAAGGTGTTTGCGCTTGCGCAATCGCGGCATTTTTCTGCGCCGCGAAACCAAGCCAGTCCTGATGCACGATTTCGGCACCGGCGGCACGCGCCACCGCCACGGTGTCGTCACTTGAACCCGAGTCGAGCACGACCACGCGTACGCACACTTGCGCCAGTGATGCGATGCAACGACCGATGCGATCGCCTTCGTTCAGGGCGATGACAACACCGGTCACGGCGGTGATAGCGGCGGGCGGATTCATTGGCGCAGCATCCGATCGGCATGCGCCGATGTCAACGCCGGGGCATGTGGTCGTCACGGCGAGGCTGATAAACTGGGCAGTCATTGTTGATCAGGATTTATCCATGCGTTCGCATCGTCTCTTGCCGCTGGTAGCGGCGCTTTCCTTTGCCGCACTCGCCGCAGCTGCCAAATCATTGCCGACCGATGCCGAAGCCTGCTTCCGCGAGGTCACCTACACGCTCGCCGACGACGCCATGGAAGGTCGCGGCACCGGCACACCGGGTAACGATGCGGCGGCGAAGGTGATCGGTGGCTGGATGGACGCGCTCGAACTGGATGCGCCCAAGCAGGGCCGCATGCAGCCGTTCGAGGCGAACACCGGCATTCGCGTCGGCACCGACAACCGCTTGCAGGATGCCACCTTCGGCAGCGACTGGACGCCGCTCGGCTTTTCCAAGTCGGGCGACTTTGCCGGCGACCTGGTATTTGCGGGTTATGGCATCCGCGCCCACGATCTCGATTACGACGATTACGCTGGCTTGGACGTGCGCGGAAAAATCGTGCTCGCGATGCGCTACGAACCGGGCGAAAGCGATGACAAGTCGCCCTTCGACGGCAAAAAGCCGACGCGCTATTCCGACTTGCGCGCCAAAGCGATTCAGGCGCGTGAGGCGGGGGCCATCGCGCTGATCGTGGTGTCGCCAGCGCAAACCGCCGACGAACCAGACAAACTGCCGCCGCTGAAGACCATGGGGCCATTGTCCGATGCTGGCTTGCCAGTGCTCCAGGTGACGCGCGCCTTGGCGGACCGTTGGCTGGCCGCACAGGGTACGACTCTGGCAAAAGCGCCGGCCGCGATCGATGGCCGCTACCAACCGGCCTCATTCGCAGTGACGGATGCCAAGACGAGCGGCCAAGTGGATCTGCATCCGGTCATCGCGAAGACGCAAAATGTCGTCGGTGTGTGGCCCGGACGCGGTGCGCTGGCGAACCAGATGATCGTGGTCGGCGCACATTTCGACCACCTCGGCTGGGGCGGACAAGGCAGCTTCAAGCCCGACGTGCGCGCCATCCATAACGGCGCCGACGACAATGCCTCGGGCGTCGCCGGCATGTTGTGCGCGGCGCAGTTGCTCAAGGCGCAGACCGACACGGCCGCCGACCAGCGAGCAGTGATGTTTGTCGCCTTCTCGGCCGAGGAGATCGGTCTCGGTGGCAGCGCCTGGTTCGTCGAACACTTGCCAAGCGGCAACATCGGCGAGGTCGCGGCGATGATCAATCTCGACATGGTCGGACGCATGAGTGAGCACAAGCTCAACATCCTCGGCGCCGACAGTGCGAGCGGATGGGATGCACTGATCGCGGCTGCGAATGCTTCGGCGGCGACAGTGAAGATTTCCGCAGGCGGCGACGGCTATGGCCCGAGCGACCATTCGAGCTTTTACGCGAACGGCGTGCCGGTGGTGCATTTGTTCACCGGTGCACACGAGCAATATCACTCCCCCGATGACGACGCGAACTTGTTGAACATCGCTGGCGGTGCCGATGTCGCGCGCATCACGGCGGCGTTAGCAGCATCAACTCGCGATGGCGCACGCCTCGACTACGTGCGCACCAGCGCTGCCGCACCGAATGCCGGCGACAGCCGCGGCTATGGTGCTTATTTCGGTTCGGTGCCGGACTATTCGGCGATGGAAGCGACCAGCGGCGGCGTCAAGCTCAGCGATGTGCGCCCGAACAGCCCGGCCGAAAATGGTGGCCTGCGCAAGGGCGACATCATCGTCGGCATGGCTGGCATCACCATCAACAACCTCTACGACATGACCTTCGTGCTGCGCGAGCACAAGCCCGGCGACACCATCGACGTGATCGTGAAGCGCGCTGGCGCCGAACTGAAGTTGCGCGCGACGCTATCGCAGCGCCCAGGCGAAGCCGCACCCGCCGCGCATCCGCCAGCAGCCGCAGCGGACCCGAAAGCAGCAGCGACAGCGGTTCCGCACGCGAGTTTCGACGTCGGTTCCGAACCCGGCCAATCGCAGCAATGGCAACCGCGGGCTGGCAAAGCCGTGCCGGAACTGATGCGCAACGACGAACCCCATCTCGCCGATCTGCGCCGGCTGACCTTTGGTGGCGACAAC
Source organism: Rhodanobacteraceae bacterium (assembly GCA_016708465.1). Lineage (GTDB taxonomy): Bacteria > Pseudomonadota > Gammaproteobacteria > Xanthomonadales > Ahniellaceae > JADKHK01. The sequence continues at coordinate 9,744 of JADJFT010000003.1, read as the reverse complement.
GCCGAGGCGTATTGGTCGCCCGACGGCCGCCAACTCAGCTTTCAGCGCACGCCGCCCGGCGGCGACTGCGATGCGCAATACCTGCTCAATCTCGACAGCGGCAAGGTTGAACTGGTTTCCAGTGGTGCCGGCCGCACGACCTGCGGCTACGTCGATTATCCGAATGGCGGATCGTTGATTTATGCGACCACCGAAGCGGCAGCGCCCACCTGCCCAGCCAAGCCGGATTTTTCGCAGGGTTATGTCTGGGCGATCTATGACAGCTTCGACATCGTTCGTCGTGATGCCGCAGGCGCGACCACGCCGCTGATTGCCGGCCCCGGTTATGACGCTGAAGCGACCGAGTGTTTCAAGGACGGGCGCATCTTGTTCACCAGCACCCGCAACGGCGACCTCGACCTGTTCCTTGCTGACGCCAATGGCGGCAACGTCAAGCAACTGACCGACCTGCCCGGCTACGACGGCGGCGCCTTTTTCACGCCGGATTGCGCAAAAATCGTCTGGCGCGCGTCGCGCCCCGAGGGCGAGGCCTTGGTCGAATATCAGGGCTTGCTCAAACAAGGTCTGGTGCGTCCGAGCCAACTCGAAATTTTCGTGATGGATGCGGATGGATCAAACGTGAAGCAATTGACGCATCACGGTGTCGGCAGTTTCGCGCCCTACCCGACGCCGGACGGTCGCGGTGTGGTTTACGCGACCAATATCGGGGCCGATGCACGCGAGTTCGATATTCGCTTCGTTGCTTGGGACGGCAAGGAAGAGCGCATCACCAGCGCACCGAGTTTCGACGGCTTCCCGATGTTCTCGCCGGATGGCCAATGGCTGGTGTTCGCGAGCAATCGCGCGAACAAGCCCGGTGGGCGCGATACCGATTTGTACATCGCGCGCTGGGTACCGTAACGCTTATTGCGGCCGCGTCACCCGCCACGCCAAGGCCATCGCGAACAACAACAGCGCCGCCGCGACCAGCATCGGCGCACCCGGCAGATGCAGGCTGCGCTGCGGGTCGATGAACGCGGCAAATGTCTGCGTGAACAGGCCCGGCCCGATCATGCCAGCGACACCCATCAGGCTCGACAGGCCGCCCTGCAAGCGGCCCTGCTCGTGCGCTTCGAGGTGAGCGCTCATCAGTGATTGTCCGGCGGGACCGGCCAGTCCCCAGAACGCCATCACCGGGATGCCGGCGAGCATCCAGAAGCCAGTAGGCGCGACGCCGTAAATCACGAATCCGACGAACCCAAGTGCGAAACCCAGGGCCATTGCCCGGCGCTCGCCGAGGCGCGGCACCAGGCGGCGCGTCAATCCACCTTGCACGATTGCTGAAGCGACGCCGACCATGCCGAGCGCAATGCCGACTTCCTTCGGCCCCCATTGATATCGATAGGCGGTGTACAGCACGAAAGTACTCGGCAAGACGTAGTGCGCGAGGCTCGACAGGAAGTGCACGCTGGCCAGTGGCAGCAGCTTGTCGTGGTTCTTCAGCCACAGCAGCGAACCGAGCGGGTTGGCGGTTTTCCAGATAAAGCGCGGCGTGCGCTTTTCCGGCGGCAGCGACTCCGGCAGGACGAAATAGCCGTAGCAGAAGTTCGCGAGACTCATCCCGGCGGCAACCCAGAACGGCAGTCGCGGGTCGATGCCACCGAGTACGCCACCGAGCGCCGGGCCGATCACAAAACCCACACCGAACGCGGCACCGATCATGCCGAAGGCACCGGCTCGTTTCGCCACCGGCGTGACATCAGCGATATACGCACCGGCAGTGGTGATGCTGGCCGCAGTAATGCCCGAAATTGCGCGGCCGATGAATAGCCAAGACAGCGCCGGTGCCAGCGCCATGAAAATATAGTCGAGGCCGAGACCGAGGTTCGACAGCAGCACCACCGGCCGCCGCCCGAAGCGGTCAGACAAGGTGCCGAGCACCGGCGAGAACAGAAACTGCATCGCCGCCCAAAGCATGCCGACGTAACCGTAATAGCGCACCGCCAATGCGGTGTCGTTGCCGAGAAAGCGCTCGAACAAATGCGGTAGCACCGGAATAATCATGCCGAGCGCAAGAATGTCGAGCGCGACGGTAATCAGAATGAAGCTCAGCGCGGCTTTGCGCACCGGTACCGGAGCAGGTTCGGACATGGGCACCTCGGACAGAGCGGCGAGGCTATCAGTCGGCAACACACGCGGCGATGGCTGAATGGGTGATGCCTGCGTTAGCCTTCGGGCATGCGTGTCGATGAACCACTGCCGCACAAACGCGGCGCTGCAGCAGATCGTCGGCGTACTTTTCGTCGCGATCCTGATCTCGCGCTTGACCAATCTCTATCGCGCCCCGAAAGGCTGAGACATTGGCACTACAATGCGCGCCCCGAACCGAGGAGCCGCACCATGAACACGATCAGCGAACAGGACATCGACGCCCTCGATCGTTTTCTGCAAGAGCGCTGCGAAGACACCAACGGATTCTTCAGCGTCGAGATGCTGGACGGATACCTGTGTGCCCTGCATGTGTGTGCACCGCCGATCGCACCCGACCAATGGTTGCCACCGATCTGGGGCGATGGCTTCGAATTCCGCAGCATCGAGGAGCGCGACGCCATGACCGAGCGCGTGTTGTCGCTGTGGGAAGACGTTAGCGCACGCGTCGGCGCAGCCGCCGAAGGCCGCGAAGAAGAATGCATGCCGCTGATCGCCGCGGCACCAGACATGGAAGACATGGACCCGGAACGCACCGACGAATTTCTCGGTCTCGCTTGGTCAATGGGTTTCTCGATCGCCATCGACCTCGCCACTGATGCCTGGGATGAGATGTGCGATCGCATCGAAGGATTGGCCGAAGACCTCGACCAGATCGACGAGTTGATGATGATCGGCACCGAGGAAGACAATTCCCCGGCAATCACTCTGGCGCGACGCATGGAAATTCTGGAAATCATTCCCGGCCTGCTCGGCGCGCTCGAAGCGCATCGGCTGGATGGGCGTAAACCGAACTGATTAACCGGTAGTGCGACGGCGGCGGCGCCAAACTCCGATGCCGCCGAGCAACACCAGCGCCACCACCGCGTAGGGGCCATAGCGACGCGTCGCATTTTTGGCCGCCCGCACCCGCTCGAACGCCAGGCGGGTGCGGGCGCTTTCGAATTCCGGCGTTGGGCAGTCATGGCCGAAGCGCGCACCAAATGGCACCAGCGCGCCCTGCGCGACATAACGGCGATACATCACCCGTGCTGCCTCGGGCTCGCGGTCGATCAGCCAACCTGTTCCGACGCATAACATCGCCGCAAACGCCTGTGAGCGCGCGGGCACGAAATTCGCAGCCTGCATCATGTGATCAGCCGCAACTTGTCGATAATGGAAGCGCGACAGATGCGCCGGTGTCGATGCCGCCAAGCGCTGCGCTTCATCGGCACCGATCCAATCGCCTTCGAGCTTGAGGTCGGTCGGCGGCTCCGGAATCCAGTTCCATTCGGCGTCGTAATGACCGGGATCACGACCATAGCTGCCACCCCAGATGTTGAAGTCGGGCGGCCCTTCGGTTCCCAAGATCTCCATGCCGGCATTGCGCAAGATCATCGCAGCTTGATACCAAGCTTCCGCGCGGCCGACCCGATCGAACCAAAATCCACCGCCCTGTGCGCGCCGAATCGCCAACGCATACTGCTGTGCGGCTGCACCTGCCGCCTCATCGGAGAAATACTGCAAGGCTTCGTCATAGGCGCCGGAACGCATCAGTCGCCGAGCAAGCAGGTCACGCAGCAATGGCACGACGTTGCCGTAATGGGCCGCTTCGTCGTCGACTGCTTCTGCAGCATCCACCAGATCCGCCGATGTCGATGCCGCATGCGTCGCCACGAATGTACGCAACTCGTCCAAGGTCAGCACACGGTCGGCGACATATTGCGCGTCCATCCAATACTCGCCGCCAGCCGCAAACAACGATTCCATGGCGGCAACGTAATCGCCACGCGCCAAGTTCAGTGTGCCGAGTTCGGCATGCACCTGACACTGTGGCTGCAGCGGCTCCCATTCGGATGTCAGCCCGTACTGTCCGCCCCAGGATTCATCGCGCGGGAAGCCGGCGGCGGCTTCGGCATAGGCGGTGGCGGCAGCATCACGGTCGCCCTTGCGCAACGCGAGTTTGGCGCGCACCCAAGCGGATAACGGTGAGGCATCTTGTACGACAAGACGCTGCGCAAGATCGAAGCGCCCGGCGCGATAAGCCACCGCGGCGAGACGATCGACGCCGGCCGAATTTGATTGCGGCACCGCCTCGATCGCATCGAGCAGACGCGCGATCGCCGACGCCGTGCCAATTCGGTAAGGATCGGATCGGTAGGCCTCTTCGTCGAACAATGCGCTGTCGTCGGTCGCCAGTTCTCCGGCGCGGGAAAACGCATACGCCACCGCGACGCGACGAGCGAGCGGTTCGGCGACCCAAGCCGTTAGCGTCTCGGCATCGGCGAACGCGCGACGCGTCACTATCAACACCGAATTCGCGCCGGACACCGAACCGGTTGCAGCCTGCTGCAGGTACAAATTCAATGAAGCGGTCGAATCGGCATCGGCATGCAGGGCGGCTTCCGCGCCATAACTTGCGACCGCTAAACCGAGCGGATCACGCCCGCCAGCGGCAACCAGATCGCGCACCTTGGTGAACGCGAGTGCCGCAGCATCGACATCGCCTTCGCGCGCGGCAATGCGCGCGAGCATGTACTGCGCCCAACTCGCGCGGCGGGCGTCCGCCCCAGTGTTCTCAGCAAGACTGCGCTTGAAATGTTCATAGGCGATAGCCAGTTGGCCTTGCTCCCACGCGACGGCACCGGCGACGTAATGACGGATGTCTTCGGGCAATCCGAGGCCGATCGCATACGCATGCGCGGCATTGGTTGACTGGCGCATCGCGACGACGCGCTGGTGTTCGCCGGCGTCGAGGTCGCGGCCTTCGGTTGCTGCACGCTCGTCGCGCTGCTCAGTCTCCGAGCCCCAGTCGTCCTGCGCTTCGTTCGGCACGAAGCGTGCATCCGGCGTCGGCAACAAGCGCGCGACCTCGACATGGAATGCACCTTCGGGCAAGTACGCGAGCGTCCGCGCACGATTTTCCAGAAGCTCATTTGGAAAGTCTGGGCCGCACGCGAACACTGCCGAGGCCAGCAATGCCGCAGACAACCCGATCGCCAATCGATTCCGATAGTTCATCGTGTCGAGCTTCCCTGACAGATCATCCAGCCAATCGTGCGCGAGGCGCCCGGTTTCAGCAATGGCGGCGCGTTTGATATAAAGCGGGCGCGTTCAGCATCGAATCGATAGCCAGCCAAGCCCTCGCCGCTCAAGCAATTGCGCGGCACGGTGACGCTGCTCGGCGCGAGCACATCGATCGCGTGGACGTTGCGCAACATCACATCAAAGCCGGGGCCGGTGCCAACACGCACGCGCTCGGCGTGAACCGGGCGATGCATATCCTCGTCCGCGATCAAGGCGCGCAGCGTTGCCGTCGACCATGCGCGCCGATCCAAATCCAACGGCAGGCGAAACCAGCTGACGCCGGCGAAATGCGCTGGCGATGACGCCTGCAATCGCTGCACGACAACCGCGGCTCGGCGCGGATCGACTGCCAGTTCGCGCGCTGTGGCAGCAAATATCGGCATGGTGTCGGCGTCACTGTCGATGGCGAGGATGCGGCCATCGTCGGCCAGTGTCACCCGCGTCGCATAGGCCGGTAAGGCGACGCGGAATGGCTTCGGCGTAATCAGTGCATAGGCGCGAATCCAGCGGAGCGCCTGCGCGGCGTCGAACAATCCGGCGCCGGGTTTGGCGACCGCATGGACCTGCAAGACACTGGTATCGACTGCCTGCAAGAGTTCCGGCAAGGCGTTGCTGTGCAGCCAGTCGGGTAGCGTGGTGATCGACCACTGCAGCGGTGCGTCTACGCGTGCCTGCAATGCGCGTATTTGCAACGCGTACGATGACAATCGCGAGCGCGCACAATCATGGTCGACCTCGACGCCAACGACACTGACGCCAGCAATCGTCGCCGCGCGATATGCGGCCATGATCAGTTCTGCGACCGCCACCGGATCGAAGGCCGGGGCAGCACCCGGGATACGCACGACCAATGTCACCGGGCGTAGTGTCGCTGCTAGTGCCGACCAATCGACAGCGATCCGCACCGGGCCGCGCCGATCGAGTTCGGCAACCAGCACGCGGTAACCGGCAAGCACATCGGCCATCGCGCCCACGGTCGTCGCCAGTTCCGGCGTCCAGCGGCGTTGCCAGATGTAGGCGTCGTGCGCCACCGGCGGCCGTTCAGCGGCACGCACAACACTGGTTGCGAGCAGCAGTAGCAAGAGAGTTCGCATGGCCAAACGCTAGCAGCAGCGACGAACGCCTCGCAGTCCGGCGTTCGGAAGTGGACAATGCGCCACCTTTTTGGAGTCTCGCCATGACCCGCGTGAACAAGCCGATCTCGCTGACCCGGTACCTGATCGAACAACAACGCGAGAAGGGCGTGATCAAGCCGGACCTGCGCCTGCTGATCGAAGTCGTCGCCCGCGCCTGCAAGACCATCGCCACCCAGATCAACAAGGGCGCACTCGGCGGTGTGCTCGGTAGCGTCGGGTCGGTCAACGTGCAGGGCGAAGTGCAGAAGAAGCTGGATGTGCTCAGCAACGAAATTCTGCTCGAAGCCAACGAATGGGGCGGTCATCTTGCGGCGATCGCGTCCGAGGAAATGGACGATCCGCATCCGATTCCGCATCGCTATCCGAAGGGTGAATACCTGCTGGTGTTTGATCCGCTCGACGGTTCATCGAATATCGACGTCAACGTTTCGGTCGGTACCATCTTCTCGGTGTTGAAGGCACCGGAAGGCGTGACCGAGCCGACGTCGGAGGATTTTCTGCAACCGGGTACTAAGCAGGTCGCGGCCGGCTACACGGTTTATGGTCCGAGCACGGTATTGGTGCTGACCGTCGGCGACGGCACGCACATGTTCACGCTCGACCGCGAACAGGGCAGCTTCGTGTTGACCGAAATGAATGTGCGTATTCCCGAAGACACCGCCGAGTTCGCCATCAACATGAGCAACATGCGCCACTGGGATGCACCGGTGAGGCGCTATATCGACGAATTGTTGGCGGGCAAAACTGGCCTGCGCGGCAAGGATTTCAACATGCGCTGGGTCGCGTCGATGGTCGCTGATGTGCATCGCATCCTCACTCGCGGCGGGGTGTTCATGTACCCGGTCGACGCCAAGTGCCGCGACAAGGGTGGCCGCCTGCGCCTGATGTACGAAGCCAACCCGATGGCCCTGATCGTCGAACAGGCCGGAGGCGCCGCAACCGACGGAAGCATCCGCATCATGGAACGGCAACCGCGTGGCCTACACGAACGGGTACCGGTTTTCCTCGGATCAAAAAACGAGGTTGCACGGGTCACCAGCTATCACGCGCCATGAAGTGCCTCTGCAGCTCACGTATGCTCGTCTTCCTGTTCCCGGAGTCGGTCCTGATGCGCTTCTTTTCATTCGCGGTGCTAAGCGTGATTCTGCAACTGACGATCGCCGGCGCGGCGCCAGTCTGCGCGCAGGAAGCGCTCCTGCCAGCGACACCGAAACGCAGCACGATCTGGGGCGAACGTATCGACCTGGCGTTGCTGCAAGCAGCGCGCAACCCCGCGCTGCAGTCCGTGCTGTACGGCACGGTACCGAGTGCTGCTGCAGCACCTGCCGATTGGAAATACGAGTTTGCCGCGACCGACTTCACGCCAGTCGCTGTGCGTGATGTGCCGGAACGACTAGCCGGCAACCTGAGTGATCCGGTCAAGCGGGACACGGCACTGCGCTTCGGTCGTGACATTCTCGCCGGCGTCGAGTCGAGCCTGGAATTTCGCCGCAACAACTTGGCCTATGCGATGGCCTTGTCGATCACCGCTTGCCTGCGCCTGACCGAACTGCGCGAATTCAGCGTCGATGAAGAAGCTCGTGTGCTGCGAATCGTCAACGATGCGCTGGCATCTTCGCCGGCGTTCCGCGAGAGCACATCGGCAGAACGCACCCTTGCCTACGACGCATTCATCGTGACTGCCGGCATGATTTCACGCATGGGCGACGATGCAATCGCCGACCATGATCGCGAACTCGCGAGCAATGCTCGAATCCTGGCGCAGGAGACGCTGGCCAGTTTCGGGCGCCGAAAGTGAGCAGGTCGTCCGAAACCAGCGGCACCGATCCCAAGTACGGTGATTGCCGCATCAGCCCCACATGCGCTTGAGCGTATCGTCCTTGTCGACGAGGACGCGCTTCAACACGCCAAGCACATGCAAGGCGAACAGGGCGAGAAATACATAGGCGCCGATTTCGTGGACGTCGTGCATCTGCTTGGCAAGCGCCTTGCTCGGTTCGATGAACTGCGGCAGCGTGAACAAGCCGAATAGGTCAATGACCTTTTCTCGCGCTTGACGCCAAATCATGCCGGTGATCGGCAGGGCGATCATTACCAAATAGAACAGCACGTGCACGGCACCGGCAATGCGGTCCGGCAAGGTCGGCGCCGCGACGCGCGTCGGCGCCTGATGCGTAATCCGCCAGAACAGTCGAAATAGCGCCAGCAGCAACACGATCAAGCCCAACGAGACATGGAAACGGACGCCGAGGAGATCGTCCCAGTTGCCGGTGATCCATTGCAGGATCAACAGTGCCGCCATGAACCAATGCAGGTTGCGAGCCATGCGGCCCCACGTCGATTGAGCAGTCGTCATTGCGATCTCCTTGAGATAGAGCGGGTGACCGCTAGCCTACGGGATGAGCGATCGCTGTTGTTGACCACCGTCAATCGCCGGCTTGATCGGACCCTGCTCGTTCGCCGCTGGATTCAGCCGCACTCGTCCGGCTATCGTTGGACCCATGGCGACCCATTGCGACCTTGAAGCCACCACGGAAGCGGCGTTTGCCCGCCTAGTTGCCTTGTTGCACAAGGCCAGCAGCGCGCGCGAGGCGGCGTGGGCGATCAGCTCTGAAGCGATCGCCACGCTCGGTCTGGAGGACTGCATCGTCTACTTGCTCGACGCGCAGGGCACCATGCTGAGCCAAATCGCCGCCTATGGACCCAAGTTGAAGGCGCCAAAGGTGATCGAACACCCGATCACGTTGCGAATCGGACAAGGCGTCGTCGGTGCCTGTGCTCAGTCGCGCGCGGTCATCCGTATCGGCGACACCCGGCTGGACCCGCGTTATGTCGTCGATGACGATGAACGCCTGTCTGAATTGGCGATTCCACTGATCCATCGCGACACCCTGCTCCGGCGTGCTGACTCCGAACATTCACAACGCGATTTTTACGACGATCGCCACCTGCAGGTGATGCAACAAATGGCCGCACTACTGTCAGAGCGGCTTGCACAGTTGCACGAAGGTGTCGCTGTCGGCAGATGAATCCGGCGCGGTATGCGACACTCTTCGCGTTTCGTGTCCACCCCGATCCTGGAGTCGCCATGCGTTTCGTGCTCGTCGGCCTCGCCGTTCTCTGTCTGATTGTTGCGTTTGTCACCAGCAGTCCGGCCATTCTGGGTTTTTGCCTGCTCGCGGCGGTCCTGCTATCGCTCGGCGCCGTTTTCGTATTTGCGCAAGCACGCATCGATTCAACGCAGCATGGCGATATCTATCTGCCAACGCCGGAAGAGCGTGAATTGATGCGCAAGACGATGGAACAGCGCAAGCAAACGCCGCATCCGCAGCGCCGGCGCAAAACGACGACGACC
>JADJFT010000002.1 GCA_016708465.1 Rhodanobacteraceae bacterium | reverse complement strand
CGCGAAGAACACCGCGCAGGTCATCCGCTGTTCGCGCTGTCGAATTTGTGGATGGCGCGCAAGCAACTGATGGCGATGACAGGGTCATTGCGTCCGCAATTCGGGAATTGACGAAGAAAATGGCCTGAAAAGGCCTGAAAATGCAAAAAACGACGGATTGATCGTCGTCAGATGACCGAAATTCCAAGAAGCGATCCGTGGCGCGTCGATAGCGCGCTCATGGCGACTTGTTCAGAGGTTCCCTAGTTGCCTTGTTGCACAAGGCCAGCAGCACGCGCGAGGCGGCGTGGGCGATCAGCTCTGAAGCGATCGCCGCGCTCGGTCTGGAGGACTGCATCGTCTACTTTACTCGACGCGCAGGGCACCATGCTGGAAGCCAAATCGCCGCCTATGGACCCAGAATTGAAGGCGCCAAGGTGATCGAACACCCGATCACGTTGCAGATCGGACAAGGCGTCGTCGGTGCCTGTGCTCCAGTCGCGCGGTCATCCGTATCAGCGACACCCGGCTGGACCCGCGTTATGTCGTCGATGACGATGAACGCCTGTCTGAATTGGCGATTCCACTGATCCATCGCGACACCTGCTCGGCGTACTTGACTCGAACATTCACAACGCGATTTTACGACGATCGCCACCTGCAGGTGATGCAACAAATGGCCGCACTACTGTCAGAGCGGCTTGCACAGTTGCACGAAGAAGGTGTCGCTGTCGGCAGATCCACGGCGCGGTATGCGGCACTCTTCGCGTTTCGTGTCCACCTGATCCTGAGTCGCCATGCGTTTCGTGCTCGTCGGCCTCGCCGTTCTCTGTCTGATTATTGCAGTTTGTCACCAGCAGTCCGGCCATTCTGGTTTTTGCCTGCTCGCGGCGGTCCTGCTATCGCTCGGCGCCGTTTTCGTATTTTGGGCAAGCACGCATCGATTCAACGCAGCATGGCGATATCTATCTGCCAACGCCGGAAGAGCGTGAATTGATGCGCAAGACGATGGAACAGCGCAAGCAAGCCGCATCCGCAGCGCCGGCGCAAAACGACGACGATACCCGAGCCACACCATGACCAGTCCACGCCTGTTCGCCCCGATGCCGGACTTTGCCAACGGCCACAGCATCGACGCTGTGCGCGCCGAGGCTGATTGTGCTGCCGCCGCGAGCGATCGCCCTGTTTTGGGGCCAGCGCCGCACACCCTTTTAATGGCAGCGTTTTCCGACACAGGATCGAGGACGTCAGCTTCAACCCTCGATGACTTCCATATTCATTGGTTTGCCGACGGCGAGTCAATATCGCGGTGAATTGCCTGGATCGACATCTGGCGACGCGTGCCGACAAGACCGCGATTTTGTTTGAGCCGGACGACCCGACGGAGGCGCCACGCCGCATCAGTTATCGCGAACTGCACGATGACGTCGGGCGCGCAGCAAATGCGCTACGCGCGCTCGGCATCGTGAAGGGTGATCGCGTCACGATTTATCTACCAATGATCCCCGAGGCCGCAATTGCGATGCTGGCCTGCGCACGCATTGGCGCGATCCATTCGGTGGTGGTTCGGCGGCTTTCCGCAGATTCACTGGCCGGACGAATCGCCGACTGTCAAAGCAAGTTGGTGATCACTGCTGACGAGGGCCTGCGTGGCGGCAAGCGGGTTGCGCTGAAGGCGAATGTCGACGCCGCCGTGGCCAAGCGCGAATGTGCCTGCGTCGAGACCGTGCTGGTTGTGCGCCGCACTGGCGCCGACGTGTCGATGCAGTCACCACGTGATCGCTGCTGGGGGGACATGGTTGCAAACCAAGACCCGGTCGCGCCGGCCGAGTGCATGAAGGCCGAGGATCCACTGTTCATTCTCTACACCTCAGGTTCGACCGGCCAGCCGAAAGGCGTGTTGCACACCAGTGGCGGCTATCTCGTGTATGTCAGCAGCACCCACCGACGTGTGTTCGACCTGCGTGAGTCCGATGTGTTTTTCTGCACGGCCGATGTCGGCTGGGTGACCGGACACAGCTATGTGGTCTATGGCCCGCTTGCCAACGGCGCCACCACATTGATGTTCGAAGGCGTACCGAACTATCCCGATGCCGGCCGCTTCTGGGACGTCGTTGATCGCCACCAAGTAAGCATTCTGTACACCGCGCCGACCGCGATCCGGGCGTTGATGCGCGAAGGTGAATCGCACGTTGTCTCGCGTTCGCGAGCCAGTCTGCGCCTGCTTGGCTCGGTCGGTGAGCCGATCAATCCGGAAGCTTGGCTCTGGTATCACCGCGTCGTCGGCGATGGCCGCTGCCCGATCGTCGATACCTGGTGGCAGACCGAGACCGGCGGGATCCTGATTTCACCCTTGCCCGCCGCCACGACGCTGAAACCCGGATCGGCCACGCAACCGTTGCCCGGCGTGTTCCCGGCGATCGTCGATGCCAACGGGCGCGAGATCGAAGGCGTCGGCGAGGGCAACCTGATTCTGCGGCATTCCTGGCCGGGCATGGTGCGTAGCGTGTATGGCGACCACGCGCGCTTCATCGATACCTATTTCAAGGCGTATCCCGGTAGTTACTTCACCGGTGACGGCGCCCGTCGCGATGCCGACGGCGACTGGTGGATCACCGGCCGCGTCGACGATGTGATCAATGTCAGCGGCCATCGCATCGGCACCGCCGAAGTCGAGAGCGCGCTGGTCGGCCATGCGGCGGTCGCCGAAGCCGCCGTGGTCGGCTATCCACACGACCTCAAGGGACAGGGGATCTATGCCTACGTCACACTCAAAGCCGGTGTAGAAACAACCGATGCACTGCGTGCGGAGCTGCGCAATCACGTCCGCGCCGGTATCGGTCCGATCGCCAGTCCGGACCTGTTGCAATGGGCGCCGGGTCTGCCAAAAACGCGCAGCGGCAAGATCATGCGTCGCATCCTGCGCAAGATCGCGGCCAATGAACACGAGGCGCTCGGCGATATTTCGACACTCGCCGATCCGTCGGTGGTGGCGACGCTGGTGGATGAGCGACTGAATCGATGAGGGCATGCACTGTGCGGTCGGCGATTACTCGCCGCTATCGAGATATCGGTCCTTCAGCTTCACGTAGTGTGTCGCCGAGTAATACAGCGACTCGACATCGCGGTCGCTCAGCACGCGCACCAGTTTGGCCGGGTTGCCGAGCCAGAGTTCGCGCTCGCCGACGGTTTTGCCGGGCGCAATGACGGCGCCGGCACCAACGAAGCCGTTCTTCTTGATGGTCGCACCATCCAGCACCGTCGCGTGCATGCCGATCAGGCAGGCATCCTCGATGACACAGGCGTGCACGATGGCGCCGTGGCCGATAGTCACATCGGCACCGATAATCGTCGGATAGCCACCGGGGCGCGTGAATGGCCCATCGTGGCTGACGTGAATAATGCTGCCGTCCTGAATATTGGTGCGCGCGCCAATGCGGATGTAGTTGACGTCACCGCGCACCACCACGCCCGGCCACAACGAGACATCGTCACCGAGTTCGACGTCACCCATCAGGTGCGCACCCGGATCGACATAGACGCGCTGGCCGAGACGCGGCAACTGGCCTTGATAGGGGCGGATCGGCATCACACATCCTCGACACGGGGAACGCACAGTTTACGTTGCGCGCACGCACACGGGCGTAAACTTCCCGCCACGATTGAGGAACTGCCATGAACGCACAACTGCAGCCGGTGCCGGCAACCACGCCACAGATGCTCGCCGATACCTTGGCCAAGCTCAAGGCGGCACGCTTGAATCAGCCGCCGCCAGACTTTGCGCAACGGCGCGCTGATCTCAAGCGGCTGCGCGTGGTGTTCAAGGCACGTCTCGATGCCATGAGTGATGCATTGCAGGCTGACTTCGGCCATCGCTCGCGCCATGAGTCAATCATCTCTGATGGCTGGACGGTGCTGAAAACCATCGACCAGTTGTTATCGAATCTGCGGTCGTGGATGCGTCCGCAGTCGCGGTCGCCAGGCTGGCTGATGCTGCCGGCGCGCGCCGAGGTGCGTCCGATGCCGCTCGGCGTGGTCGGCGTGATGGCGCCATGGAACTATCCAATCAACCTGGCGCTGGTGCCCCTCGCCACGGCCATTGCTGCCGGCAACTCGGTGTATCTGAAACCGAGCGAACACACGCCGCGCAGCAGCGCCTTCCTCGCCGACCTGTTGCGCGAAGTATTCCCGGACACACAAGTCGCGGTGGCGTTGGGTGGGCCGGAAGTTTCGGCGGTGTTTGCCGCCCTGCCCTTCGACCATTTGATGTTCACCGGATCAACCGCAGTTGGCCGCAAGATCATGGCTGCAGCGGCAGCGAACCTGACGCCGGTGACGCTGGAACTCGGCGGCAAGTCACCGACGATTCTCGGCGACGACTTCCCGCTTGAGCTTGCGGCCGCCCGCATTGCCACCGGCAAACTGTTCAATGGCGGCCAAACCTGCATCGCACCTGATTATGTGTTCGTGCCGCGCGCCAAGCGCGACGCGTTCGTTGCCGCCTTGCGCGCAGACATTGCCAAACGCTTTCCTGATGGCAATGATTTCAGCGACTACACACGCATCGTGAATAGCGGCCAATATCGTCGTCTGCGCGGTTATCTTGACGATGCCGCGAACCGCGGACTGAGCGTGCAAGCCCTGCTTGATATCGATCCGGCGAAGGCCGAATCGGAGCGATTACTGCCACCGACCGTGGTGCTTGAACCCGGCGACGACGCCAAGGTGATGCAGGACGAAATCTTTGGACCGATCCTGCCGATCGTCAGCTACGACCGGATCGACGATGTGATCGCCTACATCAACACGCATGATCGTCCGCTCGCGCTCTACGTGTTCGATTACGACCGCGCCAACGTCGAACGCATCCTGACCCGTTGCATCGCCGGCGGCGTCACCGTCAACGACGCGCTGCTGCAATTCGCCGCCAGCGAACTGCCCTTCGGTGGTGTCGGCCCAAGCGGCATGGGCCACTATCACGCCAAGGAAGGCTTCCTGAATTTCAGCAAGTTGTTGCCGATCGTCTACCAGTCGCGCTTCACCGGCTTCGATTTCCTGCTGCGCCCTCCGTACAAGGGCGTCGCCGATGCGTTGGTGAAGTTCTTGAGTCGGTGATCGATGCCAATGTTGGATGAGGTTTTCGGCCCATTCGTTGACGCGGCGCATTCACCGACCTAATCTTACATTTGTCTTACTTATTTGGCAGCAGATGGAAACCACCAAACTGTCCAGCAAAGGCCAGGTGATCATTCCCAAGGCCTTTCGGAACAACCTCCATTGGGAATCGGGTCTTGAACTCGTGGTGATCGATACCGGAGATGGCCTTCTGCTGAGGCCCAAGGCGCCATTCGCCCCCTCGAAGCTCGCCGAGGTCTTTGGCATGTTGAAGGGCAAAGTTGTCGCGAAATCGGACGCTGAGATCGCGGCCGCACTGAATCAGGACGTGCGGAGGAAATGGCGTGGCGGCCATTGATACCAATGTCCTGGTGCGTTTGCTGGTCAGTGACACCCCGGCGCAGAGCAAGGCCAGTCACACACTCTTTGCGAGCGACGACATCTTTATCCCGGACACGGTGCTGCTGGAAACCGAATGGGTGCTGCGCGCCGCCTTCGACTTGAATCCTGCCGACGTATGCGCCGCCTTCCGGCGTGTTTGCGGCCTGCACAACGTCACGGTCAGCGACGGACAACGTGTGGCGCAGGTCATCGACTGGCACGAGGCCGGCTTCGATTTTGCCGATGCGTTTCATCTTGCGTTGAGCAAAGATCAGAACTCACTGAAGACGTTCGATGTCGGCTTCATCAAGAACGCCAGGAAGCACACTGATCGGCGCGTGGAGCGGCCCTGACAGCGACCGCGCTGAAAGCTCGATCCACACCAACCTTCGCGGCCCCTTGAGCAACCGGCTCCGTAAAGTCACGCATGGTCAGCGCGGATCAGCACTCGGCACATAATTTGGAAGCACCTGCTTGCTATTGATCCGGCGAAGGCCGAATCGGAACGATTACTGCCACCGACCGTGGTGCTTGAACCCGGCGACGACGCCAAGATGATGCAGGACGAAATCTTTGGACCGATCCTGCCCCGATCGTCAGCTACGACCGGATCGACGATGTGATCGCCTACGCCCCCGTACAAGGGCGTTGCCGATGCGCTGGTGAAGTTCTTGAGTCGGTGATCAGCCGCTCCATGCATGCCGCATCGGCACAGCGGCTTCGATTTCAATGTGTAGGTCGTCGCGGCAGACGTCGCCGTGCAGCAACATGAAGCACGTGTTTGCACCGAGTACGCGCTGTAGATGCGCGCGTACGCTGCCGGCTTCGGCGGGGTCGCGCAGGTAGACCCGGAGCAGTCCGTCGCGGGCGAGATCTGCGCGCGCATGCGCGCGCGCCGGCGGCGACGATCAGCGCATCGAGGTTCATCAGGATCTCGTCGAGTTGGGCCAGCGTGTCCGGGTGTTGCGAGGCGTGACCGACGATGCTGGCGGTACCCGAGATCAGCAGTAGCGGCGTATCGCCCGGCAACAACATTGCGCGAGAAAAGCCGGGTGCTACGGGACCATAGTCGCGCGGATAGGCGAATGCCGAGACTTGGCGCGGATTTTCAATGGCGATGCCGGGCTGCTTGGTTGCCAGCCAGTGCACATGCAGTTGGTCGGGCGGTGACGGCAGACCAATCGCAGTTGCAGCGGCGTAGCCACCGTCTGGCGGATGGTCGATCACGCGCGCACGCCCGGCGACGAAACGGCGATAGCGCTCGTCATCGCCCTCACCCGCATTGATCGCGCCAAAGTAATTCCAAAGACGCACGAGATGCGGGAATCCGAGTCGGTGGCCGTGCGCCAGTACCAGCCCGTAGGCGTGTTCGGTCGCCGTCGCGAGATCGCCGTGTTCATCGAGTTCGAGCGAGCCGAACAACCAATCGTCGCTGTAGCGCAGCGTGAAGTGCAGGTGACGCTCGATTCGTGGTGACTCGGCAACGTTCCAGAATTCGATGCGCGAACCGCCGACCAAATCGCGCAGTGGCAACACGACGCCGTCGGGATACTTCACATTCGGGCGGCCAGGCAGCAGGCAGACCAGCGAAGGTTCGTCGACGGCTGCAGACTGCGCCATTGGTCGCAGTCCATGATCGGTTTGGGTGGGAATGGATAGGGTCATTGCCGGGCGACACGCCGGAACGCATCGCGAATTGAAGTCGGGGCCATTATCTTAGCGGTTCGTCCGAGGACTCTGCTGCATGACCACCAACCCGCCCGATCTGCTGCAGATGAAACAGTGGTTGCTGGGCTTGCAGGATGCGATTTGCGCCGAAGTCGAACAACTCGATGGTGCAGCGCGCTTTCACGAAGACGCTTGGCAGCGGGCCGAGGGCGGTGGTGGCCGCACTCGCATCCTGCGCGACGGTGCGGTGTTCGAGCAAGCTGGCATCGGGCTGTCGCATGTCGAAGGAACGCAGATGCCGCCGAGCGCAACGGCGCACCGTCCGGAACTTGCTGGCCAACCGTGGACGGCGCTGGGCGTGTCACTGGTGTTCCATCCACGCAATCCGCATGTGCCGACGACGCACATGAACGTGCGGCTGTTCGCAACCCGCGGCGAGCAGCCGGCGTGGTGGTTCGGTGGCGGCTTCGACCTGACGCCGTTCTATCCCGTCGATGCCGATGTGCGGCACTGGCACCAGGTCGCGCACGCTGCGGTGTCGCCGTTCGGCGAGGGTCTATACGAAGAGTTCAAAACTTGGTGCGATCGCTACTTCTTCCTCAAGCACCGCAATGAGACGCGCGGTGTCGGTGGTCTTTTTTTCGACGACCTGCAGCGCTTCGATGCCGACACCTGCTTCGCGCTGACGCGATCGGTCGGTGAGTCGTTCATGCGTGCCTATGCGCCGATCGTGCAACGTCGTTGCAACGATGCTTATGGCGAACGCGAGCGCCAGTTCCAGCTTTACCGGCGCGGGCGCTATGTCGAGTTCAACTTGGTGTTCGACCGCGGCACCCTGTTCGGGTTGCAGTCCGGCGGGCGCACCGAGTCCATCCTGATGTCGCTGCCGCCGCTGGTGCGCTGGGAATACGGTTATTCACCCGACCAGGACTCTGCGGAAGCGCGCCTGGCCGACTACCTGCGTCCGCGCGACTGGCTCAAGGAATGACCGCGATGAGTATCTTCAAGAAACAAATCAATCTCGACGGCTCGGATACGCGCGCCAGCGGCACACTCGCGGAGGTACTCGGCATCCGCATCACCGACATTGGCGACGACTTTCTGCGCGGCACCATGCCGGTCGATCATCGCACCAAGCAGCCGTTTGGCCTGTTGCACGGCGGTGCGTCGGTTGCGCTGGCAGAAACGTTGGGGTCGATGGCTGGCTGGATGTGTTTGCCAGAGGACGGAAGCCGTTGTGTCGGCCTTGAAATCAACGCGAATCATCTGAAGGCGATGCGCGAAGGTGAAGTCATCGGCACCGCGCGGCCGCTACATCTCGGCCGTAGCACCCAAGTCTGGGAGATTCGCATCACTGATCGCGACGATGCACTGGTCTGCATTTCACGACTGACGCTGGCCGTGGTTGCGTCACGCTAGCGCGATGAACGCAACGCCGTTCGCAGAACTGTCTCCGGACTTCGTGCTCGACGCGGTCGCCGCACTCGGCTACGACCCAGACGGGCGCTTGTTGGCATTGAACAGTTTCGAGAACCGCGTCTATCAGGTCGGTATCGAAGGCGATGCACCATTGATCGCGAAGTTCTACCGGGCCGGCCGCTGGAGCGATGCCGCAATCCGCGAGGAACACGCGTTCACGCAGGAGTTGGCAGAAGCCGAATTACCGGTGGTGGCGCCGTTACTAATCGACGGCGAGACCCTGTTTGATTTCGATACGCAGCGCTTGGCGGTGTTCCCGCGCCGCGGTGGACGCGCACCGGAACTCGAAGGGCTTGAAGTCGCGCAATGGCTCGGGCGATTGATCGCCCGGATCCACGCCGTCGGCGCACGCAGCCGATTCGCCGAGCGCGAACGCATCAATGTCGAATTACGTGTGCGCCGCTCGGCACAGCAGGTACTGGCATCGGCACTGCTACCGTCGCATCTGGTCTCGCGTTACCAGCATCTGACCGCTGACATCGCCACGATCCTCGACCAGCGCTTCGACGCGGTGCGACCGCACACGCTGCGCCTGCACGGCGATTGCCACCCTGGCAACTTGCTGTGGACCGACGCCGGACCGCATTTCGTCGATCTCGACGATGCCGCGACCGGTCCAGCCATCCAAGACTTGTGGATGCTGATGTCCGGCGATGAGGCGCAGCAGGCTGCGCTACTCGAAGGTTATGGCGAGTTCCGCGAGCTCGATCCCGGCGAACTTGCGCTGATCGAACCGCTACGCATCATGCGCCAGCTCCACCATGCCGCCTGGATCGCGACTCGCTACGACGACCCGGCATTCCCGCGCGCCTTCCCATTCGCCGCCGAAGCGCGCTGGTGGGAAGAACACTGCAATGACCTGATGCGCTGGCTGGAAGACCACTGACTGCAGCGCAATATCGAGCATTCGCTCCATCAAAGCGCCATCAGTCTTGTTTTACATGTGGTGACATTGCGCGAGAATACCGGGCCGATGAATGCCTCAACGACCAGATTGGAACCTGCGCTGCGCGATTGGAAGCGGCCGCTGCGCTATCTCGTGCGCGTTCCACGGCTGCTGGTGCATCTCGCCATCGGCCTGCCAGTCACCGTGCTGTGTTTGATGCCGCCCCTCGCACCGGCGCTACTGGCGTCAGGTGAGCGTCTCGATCACCGCATGATTCGCTGGTGGCAGGGTGGCTTGATGCGCGTGTTCGGCTTCCAACTCAAATGTGTCGGCGAACCTCGCCGAATGGCCACTCTGTTCGTCGCGAACCACTGCTCATGGCTCGACATCAGCCTGCTGCATTCGCAACGCGCGGTATGTTTCGTCGCGAAATCGGAAATCGCGCATTGGCCGCTGGTCGGTTGGCTCGCCAGCCGCGGCGGCACCATCTACCACCAACGCGGTAGTAATGATTCGCTGGCACGGGTATCGCAGGCGATGATCGAGCGCCTCAACGCTGGATTCGGCGTCGGCGTATTCCCGGAAGGCGGCACCGGCGAAGTCGACAAGGTGCGCACATTCCACGCCCGCATCTTCCAGACCTGTTACGACGCCAATGTGTCGGCGCAACCGGTTGCCCTGCGCTACCTAAGGCGCGGCCAAGCAGCCAAGCCGATCGGCTTCCGTAGCAAGGAGGCATTCTTTCCAAACTTCCTGCGGCTGCTCGGCGAACCGGCGACAGTGGCGGAAGTGCATTTTCTCGACCCGGTGCCGCTCGCAACCGAGGGCGGTCGCAAGCGCATGGCGGAAGCCGCACGCCGCGCCATCATCATCGCGCTCGGATTTGAACCAGCACCGCCACTGCGCGCGAGAAACGGTGATGCCGCGGACGACCTCGACCCAATCGCAGAAGCTGATCGCGTCGCCGAGGCCGATGTCTCCGCGTGACTTTCAGCCGCGTGGGTTGTTTCGCAATCCACACGTGCAATCCATCCTCGCGTCGAGTCCGATACGACGCTGGAGATTTCGTCATCGCCATCAACTGCTCGCATCGCGTTCGCGAGAAGTAATCCTCGACTGCGGTGATGGCGTGCGCTTACAAGGCTTCCATGCCATGCAAGACGTGTGCACCGAAGCGCTCGGACTGGTGGTGTTGCTGCACGGGTGGGAAGGTTCGGCGCATTCTAGCTATCTGCTGAATGTCGGAGCGCGCCTGATCAGCGAGGGCTTCGACGTGTTCCGGCTGAATCTACGTGACCACGGCGATACCCATCATCTGAACGAAGCCGTGTTCCATTCCTGCCGGATCGACGAGGTGGTCGGCGCAGTCGCCGAGATCGCGCGGCAATTTTCGGTACGGCCACTGACGATTGCTGGATTCTCACTGGGCGGCAATTTCGCGCTACGCGTGGCCTTGCGTGCACCAGCGCGCGGAATCGATCTGGCCCGAGTCGTGGCGGTGTGTCCAGCGATCCGCCCGATGAACATCCTCGACACGCTCGAGCGCAACCGGCTCTACCACGACTATTTCATGCGCAAATGGCGCGAATCATTGCGCCGCAAACAGCACCTGTTCCCAGATCGCTATCCGCACCGCCCTGATCTGTTCAAGCTCGATATGCGCGGCCTGACGCAAGAACTGATCCTGCGCGAGACCGACTTCGGCACGATCGAGGCCTATTTCGACGGCTATGCGATTCACGAAGGCCGGCTCGCGGCATTGCAGATGCCAGGGTCGATCCTGATGGCGAAGGATGATCCGATCATTCCCGTCGAGGATTTCACTGCCCTGCAACTGCCGGAACACGTGCAACTCGATCTCACCGAACACGGCGGCCATTGCGGCTTCATCAGCGACTGGTCGCTGCACAGTTGGGCCGAGGATTACTTGGTCGCGCAACTCGCCGTACACGACGGGTGATCGAACCGACCCGAGCACGGGGCCTGTGGCCACCAGAGAAAATCGCCGACCCGAGCTGCGGTGATGGCAGAATGGACGGAATCTCCGCCGCCTCGGAATCATGAATGCATCTGCAACGACGCTGGAATGTCCGTGCGGAATTCTGGCCACGATGGCTGCTGTTCTTTTTCCTTTGTGCATCCTCCGCAGCGTATGCGGCACTCGCGGATTCGAAGCGCCATCCGCTCGAACTGGAAGCGTTGTCGGAACCCGAGCGTGTGCTCGCGCAATTGCCTGCGCTGATCGCTGAGGCGGTCGGTCATGGACAGTCCGAGGAACAGGCGCGGCTCGAGTTGGCACGTGCAAACGCTTGTCGGGTGATGGCGGACTGGCCCTGCCAACGCGATGCCGCCGCGGCGGCGGTGGACGCCGCCGGCAAGTCGGGCGCCGATCACCTCGCGGTACGCGGCCTGATCGCAGAAGCGCGTGCCCGCATCGCGATGCAGGACTTCAGCAATGGTGAACACCGCCTTGGGTCGGCCGAAGCAATGCTCGCAAAGCATCCGGATGGCGGCCTGCTCGCCGATGTCATGCTCGCCTATTCGTCGATGGCCCTGCAGCTTGGCCGGCACCAGTTGATGCGCGATTACGCCCAACGTGGCATCGATGCGCTCGGTGAGCAGACCGCGGCCGTGGTGCGGGCGCGGCTGTTACGCAACCTTGGCCGGGCTGAACTCGAACTCGGCCACCCCGACGTTGCGCGCGCGGCAATGCTGAAAGCCACCACGGTGGCGGCAGCGCTCGACGACCCCAAGTTGATCTCCGAACTGGATCTCGAACTGGCACGCATCGCGCGCAACACGCGCGACATCAGTGAGCAGCGAGCGGCGGGCGAACGTGCGCTCGCTGTCGCAAAACGCTTCGACAATGCGCAGATTGCGGCGCTCGGTCATGAAGTGCTCGGGCTCGCGGCGCGCGACAGTGGCGAACTCGCACTGGCGGAGACGGAACTACGCGCAGCCGTGGCGGGTTTCGAAAAATTGGTGATGCAGACGGAGCAGCGGCGGGCCTTGCGTGAGCTGTTGCGGACACTTTTGCAGCGCCAGCCGGATCGCCGTGATGCAGCCGCGCTGATGGTGCGTCTGATGGAACTCGATGAGGCCATGGACCGCCGCGACCGGGCAATGGCCGGCGACGATTTCGATGCGCGCCTGCGCTATGCGCAACAGGAGTTCGAGCTGCATCGCCTCGCGCGCGAATCGGAACTTGCCGGCGAACGCGAACGCTTGCTCTCGGCCAGCAATCGCTGGCGTGCGCTGCTGATCGCCATTGCGATCGGCGGCGTTTTCGTCACCGCAACATTTCTCGTCCTGCAGCGCCGTGCCAATCTGCAGCTGAGTTCGGCCAACGCCAAGCTACGCCTCGCGGAACAACGACTGGAGCGTGAGGCGCGCATTGACGCACTGACTGGGCTCGCAAACCGGCGCGAGTTCGAGTCGCGGTTGTCACAGGCATTGGCGGGCACGGTGCAACAGGGATCCGCCGTGGCGCTGTTATTTCTCGATATCGACCACTTGAAACAGGTCAATGACGGCCATGGCCATGGTGCCGGCGACACGCTGATCCGCTGTTTTGCCACACGTCTGGCCGCCTGCATCAGTTCGAACGATCTGGTGGCACGCATCGGCGGCGATGAATTTGTCGTGCTGCTGGAAATGCCCGAGCAAGCTGCCGCGATCAGGGCCGCTGAAACGATGGCGACCGCGGTATGCGCGGCAATGACGGAACCGCTGGCGGTGAGCGGTCACAGTCTGCCGCTGGGGGCGAGCATCGGCATTGCGGTATCGCGATCAGATAGTGACGGTGATCGCCTGATGACGGATGCCGATCAGGCGCTCTACGCAGCCAAGGCGGCTGGCCGCGGTACTTGGCGTCGCGCCGACGTCCATTGAGACGCCGGCGCGAAACCGCTGATCAACGCGCGCGCGTCGAATCGAGATAGCGGAAGAACTCGGAGTCGGCGTCGAGTACCAGCGTGGTATTCGCGCCCATCGCCTGATAGCTCTCGAGCGTGCGCAGAAAGGCGAAAAACTCCGGGTCGGCGCCGTAGGTTTCGCCATAGATCTTGGTTGCTTCGCCGTCGGCCTTACCGCGAACTTCAGCAGCTTTGCGTTCGGCCTCGGAACGAATTTGGCGGAGTTCGCGTTCCATCTGGCCGAGGATTTCGCTGCTCTTGCCCTGACCTTCGGAACGGAACCGCTCGGCAATACTCTGGCGTTCGGAAATCATGCGCGTTTCGACTTGGCGACCGACGCTCTCAATGTAATTGATGCGCTTCAGGCGCACGTCAACGAGTTCGATGCCAAGTTCCGGCATCAGTTTTGACGCCGCCGCCAGCATTTCCTTTTCCAGCACTGCGCGGCCCTTTTTTGGCTTGGTCAGGTCGACCTGCGCCAATGACACGCCTTCTTCGCCCAGCGCTTTCACATCGACACTCCAATCCTTGGAGCGGATGATCTCTTCCAGATTGGTGCCAGAAATGATGTCACGCGCCACCGAGTCGACCAGATCGTCGAGGCGCGTGCGTGCGCCCGCTTCGTCGCGGACCGAACGCAGGAATTTGAGCGGGTCGATGATGCGCCAGCGTGCAGTGGTGTCGACCAGCACGAATTCGCGGCCAAGTGTCGGGATCTGGGTGGCGTCGCCATCCCAAGACATGATGCGCTTGTCGAAGCGACGCACGTCCTGGATGAACGGCAATTTCCAGTGCAGGCCTGGGGTATTCACCAGATCACCGACCGGCTCGCCGAACTGCACGAGGATGGCTTGTTCGGCCTGATCGATCACATAGGTCGATTGCAGAAGGCCGATCGCGACCAAGAAGGCAAAAATCGTGGCAATGGTCGACTTCATTTCGGCGTCTCCGTAACCGGTGTGGATCGCGGCCGGCGCATCTCGAAATACGGCAATGGCGCGGTCTTGCCGTCCTTCACCACCATCACATTGCCGATGTTCGGCAGGATCGATTGAATCGTGTCGATGTACATGCGCGCACGCGTCACCGCCGGTGCGCTGCGGTATTCGGCAAGGATCGAGCGGAAGCGCGCGGTTTCACCAAGCGATTGGTTCACCCGCTCGGTTGCGTAGCCTTCTGCTTCTGCAATGAGCCGGTTGGCTTCACCACTCGCCTTGGGAATTTCCTGGTTCAGCCGCTTGGTTGCCTCGTTGATCATGCGCTCGCGCTCCTGGCGCGCCTCGTTGACCTCGTTGAACGCAGGCTGCACCGCTTTGGGTGGCACCACGTCCTGCAACTGCAGGGTGACGACATGGATGCCAACGTCATAATTCGACATCGCCTCCTGGATTTCCTTCTGCGCCAGATTCGCGATGTCGACGCGTGCTGTGGTCAGCACTTCGCTACCGATGCGGTTGCCGACGACACGACGCATGACCGACTCGCTGATATCGCGCAAGGCCCGAGTCGGATCGCGCATGCCGTACAGGTATTTGATCGGATCACTGATGCGGTATTGCACGACCCATTCAACGTCGATGATGTTGAGATCGCCAGAGAGCATGAGTGACTCTTGCGGGAAATCTTCCTGCGCGTATTCGCTGCGCTCGCCATCGGTTACCAGGGTACGGAAGCCGAACTCCTGTTTGAGTACGCGCTCGGTCGCCACAAATTCGACGGTATCGATACCGAACGGCAGCTTGAAGTGTAGGCCAGGGTCAGTGATCGCAATCACTGCACCGAGCCGCTTCACCACCGCACGCCCTTCTGGCTGAACGGTGTAATAAGAACTGAAGAACAGCCATAGCAGCACCACACCCGCGATGATGGCGCCAAGCATGCCACGCGGTAGTTTTGCGCCGCCGCCACCCAACGGTGTGCGTGCCGAACCGCCACCGCCACGACTCGCGCGCGGTCCAAACGGCAACAACTCTGCTAGACGCTCTGCAGGCGTGCTCATCGACTTTCTCCCTTCATGAACCGCGAGCATAGTTCATTGCTCAGTTCTGTTTTCCGCGAATTTTCATTGCCGGGACTGCACGCGGCTTGCGTGGCTCGGGGGCAGAGATGGTGAATGGGGTTTCCGAGGTGGTCTCGGCCAACTGCAATTGCAAGGTGTATTCGCCTGGGCTGGTACAGGCGATGGCCGAGACGGATGGACTCGGCATACGGTGTCTTTGCGAGCCGTCCGCTGTCGTCCTCCGTCTTGGCCTCACCGTCCTTCGGCAATTTCTCGGCAGCCACGCGTGCTTCCTCGGCGAGTTTTTCATTCTTCGCGCTTTCCGCTGCCAGAGCGAGATCAGGATCAATCAGCAAATCCCATTCAAGCGGATTGATACCGGGCTTGGCATGGACTGCAATTTCCTTCAACAGTTGCTTGTCGGAATTCAGCACCCAGAGCTTTCCCGTACCGGCGGACTTGGCCCAGTAGTGGATGGTGGCTTTGGGCAGATCGGGGGTTTCGTCGAACCAGCGCGACGGGCGTGAACGCCAGCCACGGTCGCCTTCAACGGCATCGACGTGAAATAGATGTGCCGGTTTCAACCGCACATCGGCGGTCAGGTCCTGCACCGGCAATGCGTCCAGAATCCAGACGCTGCGCCCGTGCGTCGCCGCGACCAACTCGCGGTCGCGTGGATGCACGATCAAATCGTGCACCGGCACATTCGGCAACCCCGCGTCGAGTGTTTGCCACGCACCGCCGCGATCCAGCGACACATAAACGCCACGGTCGCTACCGACGTACAGCACATCAGCGTTGACCGGATCTTCCTTGATCACATTCACCGCTTCGGCCGGCAGATTCGCACTGAGCGATTTCCAGGTTTTGCCGAGATTCTCGGTGACGAAGACATAGGGAATCGCTTCGTCGTTGCGATACGTGTTGAAACTGACGTAGGCGCGTTCACGCACATGTTGCGACGCGGCCACGCGCGACACCCAGCGCTGCGGCAATTTCGCCGAGACATCGCGCCAGTCGTTGCCGCTGCCGGTGGTGACCCAAACGTGGCCGTCATCGGTCCCCGCCCAGATCAGACCGAACTGCTTCGCTGATTCGCTGACCGAAGTGATGGTGGCGTAGGGCACGTCGCCACGCATCGTGCTGGTCGTCAGATCGGGACTGATCGCTCCCCAGGTGCGGCCGCGGTCGAACGAACGAAACAGTTGGTTGGCACCGAAGTAAACGACTTCCGGATTGTGCGGGCTCAGCAGCACCGGTGTGTTCCAGTTGTAACGTAGTGCCGGCGCGCCAAGCTTTTCGCGCGGCCGCACCTCGTGGCCCGCAGACGAGCGATAAAAGCCGAACTGGTAACCGGCGTAGACGGTCGCGTCACGCGGGTCGATGGCGACATGCATGCCATCGCCACCGCCGATGAAAGACCAGGCATCGGCGTCGTCCCATTTGGCTTCCGACGAACCTTTCCAGGTGCCGTTGTCCTGCAGGCCGCCGTAGATATTGAACGGCTCGGCCATGTCGACGCCGATCGTGTAGAACTGGCCGACTGGCTGGGCATCGAGCTTGAGCCAAGTCTTGCCGCCGTCATAGCTGATATCGAGGCCGCCATCGTTACCGCCAATCATGCGGCTCGGGTTCGCAGCATCGATCCACCAAGCATGGTGATCGACATGCACGCTCGGCGGATTCACGCCGGAAAACGTCTTGCCACCATCGGCCGAAGTGATGACCGGAACACCAAGCATGTAAATACGCTCGGCATCGTCCGGTGCAACCCGGATTTGCCCAAAATAGTAGCCATAGGTGTAGGTCACCTCACTCAGCACATCGGCGTGGGTCTTGTGCCAGTGTCCGCCGGCATCGTCGGAACGCCAGATTTCAAGGCCATGGATGTCGGTGTTGAACAACGCCGCCTCGGCATCATTCAGCGCGTTCAGCAAATCCAGCACGCTGACCTCGTCGGCCTTGACCTTCGCGATCAGGGTTTTGGCATCGAGTTCGGTATCGAGGTCGTTGTTGCGAATGAAGCTTTCGATTTCCTCGGGGTCCTGTGCAAGGAACTCGTCTTTGCTCATGCGCTTCAGGCGCCGCACCGATAACGGGCGATCACCGAGGTCCTGCTGGTCGGCCGGTAGTTCTGCCCAGTTGTCGACGCTGGCATACAACGTGCCGGGCTGTGAAGCCGAGACGGCGAGCCCGATGCGCCCGATCAGATTGCCGCTCGGCAGACCGCCGCCAAGTCGCGCCCAGGTCGCACCCGCATCCACCGATTTCCAGATCCCCGAACCGGCGCCTGACTCGACGAAGTTCCAAGCGGTGCGCGAGCGTTCCCAAGTCGATGCGTACATCGTGTCCGGTTGCGTCGGGTCGAAGGCAAGATCGATCACGCCGGTATCGCCCTCGCCTTTCAGTACTTGTGTCCAAGTCGTGCCGTCGTCGCGCGTGCAGAACACACCACGACGGCCACTCTGGGAATAAAGGCTGCCGATCGCGGCGACGCAGACGTGTGTGCCGTCCGTGGGATGCACCAGCACGCGACTGATGCGATCGACATCGGTCAGGCCGAGATGGATAAAACTCTTGCCGCCATCATCGCTACGAAACACTCCCATACCGCCGTAGCTCGAACGTGACGAATTCGCCTCGCCGGAGCCGATCCACAAGCGTTCGGGCCGATTCGGGTCGACCGCGATATCGCCGGTAATCATGGTCGGCAGTGCATCGCTTAACGGCTCGAAGCCGACACCATTATTCGTTGTCTTCCAGACGCCGCCGCTGGCATAGGCGACATAGAAGCCATACGGCTGGCCTGGAATCGACTCGACATCGACGACGCGCCCGCCTTGCACGGTCGGCCCGAGGGGGCGCCAATGCAGGCCATGGAATAGTGACGCTTGTTCCAATGTTTCGTGCTGCGCGAATGCACGCCAACGCGGGTCATTCGGCTCGCGACTCTCAAACGACAGCGCGATGGCAGGCACCGCAGCAAGTAAGAGGACCAGGGCTGGGCGCATATGTTCAACTCCTCCAAAACAGACGCCGGACGATAGCCGCGCAGCTAGGCCGAGGCTATTGCAAGACCTCGTCAACGTGACAAGCCGTGCCTCTGAACGGGACGGATTCTGGATGAAGCCAGTCCGATGCGTAGCAGAGCCTCAGCGCTGGCTTGTGGGAAGTGAGCTCACCGGAGCTCCGCCAACATTACGCAACGTCGCCAACACAAGAGTGAGCTGGTCTGATTCTTTTCGAAACCGTTGGAAATACCTGGCGCTCAACGCCGCGCAAGCACGGAACAGTGCCAGCCCTTCTTCTGCGGCCGCGATGCGCGTAGTCGTTGCGCCATATCGTGCCTTCTGCGCCAGTAAAGCAGCGCCCTCGCAGGCAATGATGTTGTCGCCTTTACCGCGCTCGGTGGCCAAGGCTTCGTTCAACAGGCGTTCGCCAAACTCCAGCCATGGCGTTGGTGCTTCTTGGCGCGTCATCGCCCAGCGTGCCCGTTGCGCCGCCCACGGCAAACTCATGCGAATGGCCTCGTGTCGCTCGTCGGCCACCGCCAGCGTGCGGTCCAGAGATGCTCGCGCTTGATCGAAAATACGCGTTGTTTCCGATGATCCAGTCGCGGCGGTCGCTGGAGCCAGCTCGGTGAGCGCCCAGGCGACGTAGCTTTCGTTGAGCCGAACCGCGTTCGCCGCCGCCGCATCGATGAGTCGTGGCACCGGTTCCAACAGGGTGATGCGCGGCTGCTCGGCAACCCGCAAAATTTCACCGGCTTGGGCGCGAAAGCCGATGTCGAATTCATAAGTATCTGGGCGCTGCGGGGCCAACGCTCGCACCCGCTCGAATAGCTGCAACGCCTGCTGCAACGTCGGCAGCGTGGCGGACACTTGGTCAGACGGTGCCCGTTCTGCCATGTACGTCCAAAGATCGCCAAAATTTGCCGCCTGATTGAACGCGGCGTCGGGTCGGTCGGGTTGTCGCGATAGCACCTGATCTTGCGCATCAATCGCCGCTCTGGCGAAGCCGAGCGCGCGCTCGAAGTCGGCATCACGCGCCTGGTAGAAGCGAAACAACAACGTTTTCGACAGCGCCTCGTGTGCCGGAACCGAATCGGGGCTCAGCGTGACTGCACGACGGAGATGTCGCTCGGCCGCGGCATAATCGGGCTCGACATCGCGCTTGTAGTTGGCGAGAAATCGGCCGCGATCGCGGTGCGCTTCGCCCAAACTGATCAAGCCCGGCAAGTACGCCGGCGTCGTCGTGACAAGACGCTGCAACTCGGCGATACAGCGATCGTAGTGTGGCTCGGCGCGCTCGGGAATGTGCAGATTGAGCCGCGCGAGTCCCAACTCGGCGCGCGCGAACAACAGCCGCGACTCGACGCGTACTGCAGCGTCCGCCAATGACGGCGAAATGACGGCGCTGCTGCGTGCAAATGCCACTCTCGCGGCATCGGATTCACCACGCACATCGTGCGCCGCCGCGATCGTCAGCCACGCCATCGCCAGCACCTCCAGCGTTCCTGCGGCGCGCGGATCCGCCTGCACCGCATCGCCGCAATATCGCGACAGTGCCGCCGGGTCATCAGGTGCTTCGGCGGCTCGCGCGGCCAGCATACTCAGGCGACGCGTCGCCAGTACGCAAGCGTGCTGCATCAACACGGCGTCGCTACGATGAATGGCTATCGCCGACTGCAAGAACTGGTCGGCAGCGTCGATCAACGCGACCGCCTGATCCACTGCGCCCTGATCAAACGCCACCGTGATTGCGCCCCGGCAATTTCCGCGCGCAGTTGCAGTACCGAAGTGTCGTCGGAACGCACGCGAGGTAGCGACTCGGCCAGCTTCTGCGCAGTATCGAGATCGCCATCGATTGCGGCCAACCGTGCCGCGATTGGCGCAGGCAAAGACAGACTTCGACCGAGCGCAAGCGCCGGTTCGAGAATGCGTTTGCGCGCGTCGGTCGAATAATCGTCGCGAAGATCCTTCGGCAGGCTTTGGAAGGGACGGACGGCGTCGCGGAATCGGTCGATCGCCACTTCGATATAACGCAGCCGGTCGAGATCCTCGGCGCCTGCTGATTGTGCGAGGCGGCGAGCGAAGACCAGCGCCGAATCGCCGTCCTCAATATCGGCATACGCATCACGTAGGGCACGCAGGTGTTGCCGGCGCAGTTCGGGATCGTTCGGCTCGGGCATGGCGAGCAGTGTTGAAATCTGCACGCCGAGGCGTTCTCGGTCCGCGCCAATGTCGTGCATTGGCGCGAGCAGCGCACTGTGCATGGTCGCGCGGACACGCTCGGCCAATGCCGCCGTTTGCGACATCTGTACGGCACGGGCCGCACTACTCAATTCCGAATTGACCGCATAGCCGAGCGCCAGGGCGGCGACCCATCCCAGGGCGAACACTCCCGCCCAAAAACGTGGGTGACGTCGCCACG
This sequence comes from Rhodanobacteraceae bacterium, assembly GCA_016708465.1. Classification (GTDB taxonomy): domain Bacteria; phylum Pseudomonadota; class Gammaproteobacteria; order Xanthomonadales; family Ahniellaceae; genus JADKHK01. Next base: position 132,141 of record JADJFT010000002.1, on the reverse strand, counting down.
CACGCTGGGCATAAAACCACGGACCATTGCTCGGCGCATGGACACGTTCGCCTGTTCGAAAACATTCAAGGTCATTCCGCAGCGCGGCGACATCGGGGTAACGTCGTGCCGGATCTCGTTCAAGACAACGCAGCACGATACGACCCAGCGCGTCCGGAGTTTCCGGGCGCAAGTCGCGCGGTGAAGGTGCATCCTGCTCCAGTACCCGCGCCAGCACTTCCGCCAGCGTGCCACGACCAAACGGTGGCTCCAAGGTGAGCGCATAGAACAAGGTCGCGCCGATTCCGAATACGTCGGATCGCTGGTCGACCTCATGGGAGTCGCCTCTTGCCTGTTCCGGGGCCATGTAGCCCGGCGTTCCCATCACTTCGTGGCTGCCGGTCAACGTTTGCTCTTCCTGCGAGCGTGCAATGCCGAAGTCCATGATCCATGGATGCCAATGCCCACCCACCCGGTCCACCAGAATATTGCTGGGTTTGATGTCGCGATGGATCAATCCCAAGGCATGCGCCGCTTCGATGCCACGGCAGATTTGCTCGAATAGCGGCGCAATCTCCGCGATCGCCAACTGCTTCGCGACAATCGAAAGCGATTCGCCTTCGATGACCGGCATGACCATCCATGCCGAATCGTCAACTTCATGCCACTCAAGCAAGGGACAGACATTGGGATGCTGCAGACGCTCGAGAATTTTCGCCTCGCGCCGCAGACGCTCGCGCATCGCCAAACTGGGCTGACGCATGCGCTTGATCGCCACTGGCCGACCAAGGCCGGGATCGATGCCGCGGAACACTTCACCCATGCCGCCACTGCCCAGCGGGCTCAAGGTGCCAAAGCGCTCGACAAGCAGCAGGTCGATCGATTCCATCGGTCTAGAGTAGCGGTCGAACGCTAGGGATACTTGCTTTCCAGCGATGCTTCGATTGACCATGTCGCTATGACCGGACACGAACTCAGGTTGGAGTTGGCACGCGGCAGTGCGCGCTGTGCCTTGCCGGTTGAGGGAACGCTCACCTTGGGCAGTCACCTCGACTGCGATCTGCATATCGCCCATGCCACCGTGTCTAGGCATCATGCACGCCTGCATCTGTTGCCGACCGGGCCGGAACTCGAAGATCTCGGATCGCGCAACGGTACCTTCGTCGATGGTCGCCAACTGAAACCGGGGGAGCGTGTCGGCATTGCTGTCGGCGTCCCACTGCGGCTCGGCAGCGTCGCCGCAACCTATGTCGTGCTTGCAGCGGGCGACGACAGCATTGCCGTGCCGATGGATTCATCCGAATGCTTGGAGCCGGATGGCAACGACGGCAGAACGCTGTCGGGTGGTGGCAGCGAGGCGTTGTGGGTACGCGTGTTGCCGGGATTGTTGGCGCGCATTCGCCAGGGACAAACGCGTTATCAGATTGCGCGTTCGCTGGGTGAAGCCTTGCGTATTCACTGGCCACTTGCGGCACTGCGGGTTGAGCGGAATGACCTCGGCGCCGACAACGACCCGATGGCGGCGGCGGTCGTGGCATTCGAGGATCCTGGCGCTACGACCGCACGAATCGCGACATTTGACGCCAACGAATTCCGCTTTGTGTGCACGCTCACCGCGGTCGATGATGCACGATTGCTGCTCGGTCTCGCGCCGATGTGCTCAGCGCTGATCGACCTCGGCAAGGAGCCTGCGCCAACGCCACGCTCGCCGATTCAGGCGGAGCCGCCGCAGCCAGAATCGCTCGACGCAAGCGTGCGCGCGATCTTCGCGCGAGCGCGGCGTGTCGCTACCAGTCATCTGAATGTCCTGATTCGCGGTGAATCCGGAACCGGCAAAGAGATACTGGCGTCTTTCATTCATCGTGCTGCCGGCATGGCGGATCACCGCTTGGTCGCCGTCAACTGCGCGGCACTCCCGGACGATCTCCTCGAAGTCGAACTGTTCGGCATTGAAAAGGGGGTCGCTACCGGCGTCGACTCACGAATCGGGCTGTTCGAACGCGCCGATCAAGGCACGCTGTTTCTGGACGAGATCGGCGACATGTCGCTGGCCATGCAAGCAAAAATTCTCCGCGTTCTGGAACGGCGTGAGGTCACCCGAGTCGGCGGCCAGCGCGCACATCCGGCGCGCGTGCGCGTGATCTCGGCGACGCATCAACCGTTGGAAGACATGGTCGAGAGTGGCGGGTTTCGCCGCGATCTCTGGCATCGCATCGCCGATTGGGAGGTACGCCTCCCGGCACTACGTGAACGTCCAGCCGACATTCCCGGACTGGCCAGCCATTTTCTTGCGGCCGCCGCTGCCCATCGTGGGCTGAGGTTGCGAGGTATCACTCGGCGCGCGCTCGCGGCCCTCTGTCAGTACCCGTGGCCCGGCAATGTGCGCGAGTTGGAGCGCGAGATGCAGCGCGCAGTGGTGTTTCTCGATCAGGACGCGGCGCTGTCCAGCGAGGACCTACGCCCGGAGATTCGCGACAGTGGCGGTGGCGAAGTCGCGATGAGCGGCAGTCTCGAACTGCAACTCGCTTACGCCGAGCGCAAGGTCATCGAGCGATCCCTGGCCAAGAACGATGGTGACGTCACCAAGACGGCCGCGCTGCTGCAGGTCTCGCGAGCCACCCTGTATCGGCGTATGGCACTGTGGCCAACGACTGGCGAGGGCGATTCTCAGGCCTGAGAATGGCGTGCCTCAGTTCTGATTATCGCGCCCGCGTGCACCACCACGAATCGATCAGAAACAACTGATGATTCAATATGTTGCATGACCGGAGCCAGATGGCACGGCGCTTGCGGTTGAGACCCGTCTTCAACGGAGTCCGGCCATGCACCTCACCATCCGTTCCTTCACTCTCGCGATGCTGCTCCTGCTCAGCGCCACGTCCGAAGCCGCCATTCTTCGCGTCGGGGCCGGCTGCGCATACGCCACGCCACAACTCGCGTTTGCGGCGGTGAACCATGGCGATACAGTGCGCATTCGCAGCGGTAACTATCTCGGCGTCGACAATATTGCCGGCCCCTTCATCATCCACCACGCCATTCGCGTCGAAGGTGGCTACGCCGACTGCACCACCACACTGCGAGACGGCCGCACCGACTTCCATGGCAACGGCGTCACCGGCAGCAGCACCTCGTTACTCAGCGTCGGGCCACTGCCGGGCATGACGCACCTGGTACTGGATCGCATCACGCTGCGAAACAACTACAAGACCAGTGGCGATGGCGCCGGTTTGTATGCCGTGAACGCCTCGATCCAGTTGAGTGCGGTTGAAATTCACCACAACCGCGCACTGGACGGCAAGGGCGGCGGCGTCTTCCTGGACAATGCACAGATCGATCTGATCGAAGATTCGACCGTGATGATTTCCAATAATCAGGCCGTCACCGGGGGCGGAATTGCTGCTACCGGCGATCACGCCTTGATCAGCTTCTATCTGGGTGCAATCGGCGCTGCTGCGACGTTGGAAGACAACATTCTGGTCGCCGGAGGCACCTACGGCAGCGCCATCTATCTTGCCGCAGGTGCGGACGCATCGCTGATCGATACCTCGGTGCGGTTGACTGCTGGCGCAGGATTTCACGAGGCATTCTCTGCCATTGAAATCGACGCCACCGGTTTGAGCAGCACCCCTTCCGGCCTGATGATCCGCCGTGGCAACTTCGTCGACGAGTCCCCTCAGAATAGCTATTCCGCCATCCGTGCCACCGGAGTCAAATCATCGATCACCATCGAAGACGGGCTGTTTCGGGGTTGGTTACGGGCGGCCTGGGTGATTGATGGCATGTTCGTCGCACGCGGCGCCGTGTTCCAAGAAAATGGCCGCGCGTTGTATGGCGGCGCCCTGGCTTTGTACGGCAATGCGACGGCCACGCTGACCTCGTGCGATTTTCTTTCCAACACGGCACTTTATGGCGGCGCTATCGCAGCCATGGACACGGCAAGCTGGTCGGTGCTGGCGACGCCTGACCATCCCGCTCGCTTCATCGGCAACGAAGCGGATACGTCGATTAGCAATGGCGGCGCGATCTTCCATCGTTCCAGCGGTAGCGGTCGTATCAATGACCAGTCGTCGGATATCGGCATGGTTGAATTTCGCGATAACAAGACGACCGCGCTGCCCTCAACGGCCGGTAAAAATCGCGGGGGCGCCATTTTTATTGATGCCCACCCAGCGCCAACCCTGATCTTTCGATCACCGCTGGTGTTCGAGGGCAACCGAGCCTCGCGCCAAGGCGGCGCCATCGCGTTGGAGCGCGGCAACTTGAGTCTGGAAGCGGGACTCGGGATGAAAATTGAGTTCATTGACAACAGCGCCAGAGAAGATGGTGGCGCGATCGTCAGTCTGGGTGCGGGCTCGCTGCTGATCAATCAGGAAGCCTATCCGCATGGGGCCGTCGAGTTCAATTCCAACATCGCGGAACGATTTGGTGGCTCGATTGCTATGGTCGGTCCCGGGACGATGCGCGTGCAGGCGCCGGCGATCTTTTCTACTTCGCTGACACCGATAACAGCCGACTATGGTGGGCAGATCTACGCCAATGTGGCGGCGGTTCATCTTGCAACCGTCGTCTTTCAGGGTTGGGACGGCCACGGCCGCGGCATCGTCATCGAGGGTGCCTCTGCCGAATACGAGGGTGGCGGCGCCTATTTCTCCGGCGTCAACGCAACGCTGGATTGGGTCCAATTTGGCAGCGCCCTGAAACCGAACCGAACCTTCCTCAGTGGCGGCGGCAACGTGGTCGCCAGTGGGCCGGGAACACAAGTCAGCTTGCGTAATAGCAGCATGCGCTTTGGACACAACATCACTTCCGGCGGCAATGGCCACGGCCTGTTGCTCCGGCTTGGCGCGACGGGTCTGGTGCAATCGGTCTTTGGCACTGCGGGAACCGTGCCGCACGCGGGCGAAGCCTGGCCTTGCGAGGCTGCAACATTGGGGCACGACCGTCATTGCAGCGAAATTTCCGACAACGGCGATACCGACACCATCGGCAGCGGTGTTTACGTGGAAAGCAGTTCGCAGCTAACCCTTCAAGGCGTCAGCATGGAGCGCAATCTGGGCAGTCCCGGGGCGCTGTATCTTGAGTCCGGCGCCACTGCCTCGGCTTCCAATGTCCGCATCAGCGCGCACCACGACGCTGTCAAACTGGACGCTAACGCCGCGATGATCGCCGACCATTTGACGATTGCCGGCAACACCGGCATCGCGGTCGAGTTGGCCAATGCCACAGGCACCCAATTGAATCTCGCCAATTCAATCATCTGGGCCAATTCCGTGGGTGTGGTCCGCGGCGCCTTGGCGGTGTTATCGCCAACCTGCAACATCAGCCAGGACGCGGCCTACGGCATCGTGTCCGATCCCCGATTTGTCATCGCGGATCGGGGCAGCTATCGCCTCGGGGCAGGATCAAGCGCGCTGGATCATTGTGCGGGCGCGCTGGTCGCAACCGATCTGGACGGATCAAGCCGCCCCCAGGGAGCGGCAAGTGACGCCGGCGCGTTTGAAGGAACAAGCGTCATGGAGAACCTGTTTGGCAACGGCTTCGAGTAGTCGGCGCACGCACGTATCGGCGGGTCAAGTCGTCATCCGCTGGAACAGCATCTATCTCTTCCAAGTACGACCATGACTGGAGCCTTGCCCATGCGTTTCCTCGCTACTTTGCTGATCCTCATCGGGCTATCGGTGTCGACGACCGCCATCGCGCAATCAAACCAAGTTTTTTACACCAGCAAGACCCGCAGCCAACTCGATCAACTGATCATCAACGAACATGTATTCGGTCGCGAGTTGGTGGACATCGAGAGGCGTCGTTCGCCCGCTGGAGTGCTCAGCTTCGATGCGATTTTTGCGCCTGTGAACGGCAACGTGCTCACGCTGATCGACGACACCGAGGTCAATTACGACAATTTTCTCAATCTCATTGGTGGCCAATTCGGCCGGATATTGGATTTTGAGGTCGATGACGACAACGGCGTTTGGCGCTTTTCAATGCTGTTCTGGCAGTCTGGTGAAATCGACGTCGATAGAACCGTGCGCAGCCGCCGCAGCCGCGCGGCATTTCGCACCTTGATCGAAGATCAGGCGCGCAGCAATTACAGCCTGATCGACATCGAGATCAGCACCCACAACGGGGCGTTGGCTTATTCCGGCGTCTGGCAATCGCACCCGGGCCAACCGCGCAGCGTGCTCTATTACGATTTGCTGAAAACTGAACTGGGTTCCATTTTCAATGCGAGCTTGCCACGCTTGGCCGCCGGACGGGTGCTGGCTGTCGAGCGCTACCTCGATCCGGAGCTCGGCGACTACCGCTTTGCGGTGCTGGTGGCCCAGGCGACCGGGGATGGCGAGCACTCCGGCCTGGGGCTTAATCTGGGTACGATCAATGTGCAGCACAGCACTTATGCCAATGCCCACACGCACCTGATCGGACTGAATCGCTATTACCTGAGCGACAGCACGCTCCGTTACGACGCGTTGTGGGGCCCCGGCCAACCGGCACTGGTCGATGTGGCGCCGATACGGCGCGACGATTTGCCAGTGAGCCGTGGCGCTACGCTGGATAATTTCATTGCCGGCATCGACCAGAACGTCGCCCGTGGCGATGTGCTCGGGCTGTTTGGCTTGAACCTGCGCACGCGACAAAGCGTGGGTTGGCGTCAGGACGAGTTGCTGCCACTGGCGTCAGTGATCAAGGTACCCATTCATTTCCGTTTGTATCGCGATGCCGGCCTCGGCTTGGTGGATCCAGTGGTAACGACTCCATTCACCAGTGGCGCCCAGAACTTTGATCCATGGTGGGTGGAATCGAGAGATGCACCAGGGCTGGGTTGCGTCAACCGCGGAGGGTCGTTCACGCTGGAACACTATGCCCAGGGCATGATGACGGTGTCGGACAACTCCGCCACCGGCGCGCTGTTACTGCGTGACGGCGGCTTGGCACGGCAGAGCTATTCGCTGAACGATTGGCTGGCTGGCCTCGATGGCATCGCTCAAGGCTGGGGGCCGGTGATCGCAATCGCTGAGCTGGATCGGCTGTCGGCTTGGCGTGGGCAATGGTGTCCCAGCGGCGTGTGTGTGCCCAGTCATTTCTCCAGTCGCTGCCAGGCGTCATCCACCCGACCCACTGCGCTAGCCAACAGCATGCTGCAGGCGCCGCTATCGGCGCTTGAAGTGTATTGGCGTCGTGAACTGGGTAGCACCGATGGTTGCAGCGCAACGCTGCCCGCCGATGGGCTGCTGAGCAACTACTTCAACCCGCAGCCGATACCGGCCAGTTGCAAAGATGATGGTGAGGAGCAGTTTCACGACATGGGCTTGAACAGCGCCACGCCGCGCGCGCTGGTCTTGCTCTACGAGGCCTTCGCCAACGGTACGCTGGTCAATGCCTCGCGTCGCACCGATGCGCTCAACGCCATGGGCGAAACCGGCGCGCTCACCCTGGACGGGCTATTTCCGCAGGCTGACGAGAAATATTCCAAAGGCGGCACCAAGGGCACCGTCTTCGGCCGCACTCATGTGGTTACCGATTCCTCGCTGCTGCGCATCGGCAACGACTGGTATGTGCTGGTGGTGCTGGGCAAACACCTCAAGACCGATTCCTCGATTCTGCGGCAGAGTCGGATAGGCGCGACCGACTATCGAGATCTGGGCATGGAAATGCTGCGCCGCATCGCGCCAGATCTACGCCAAGCCGCTACTGCGCCGCAACTGCTGAGTCCAACTACGGTGCAAGCGGGTGACACCGTCAATCTCAGCCTGCGTCTGCGCAACGAAGGTCCCGGCCATGCCGCGGGCTTCCGCGTGGCCTTGCGGCTATCGGTGGATAACTTCATCTCCGACGCCGATCCGCTGGTTGCCACGCTGGATACCGCCGCGCTGAACGCCAACGCCGAGCGCACCCTGGCATTGATCGGCAGCGTGCCGGCAGGTCTGGCCGCCGGCAGCTATTTCCTCGGCTGGCGGATCGATACGCCGATCAGCGGCCAGCCATTGACCAGCCGCAATGGTCAGGTCGGGGAATGGGACGAGCACAGCACCAGCAACACCGGCGTGCTGACTGGCACCACCATCACCGTGACCGCCACTCCACTGATTTTCAAGAACGGTTTCGAGTAGTCGCGCACTGGGGTCGGCGGGTCAGGTCGCCGCCCGCCGGCACAGCGCGTACACTTTCGGCCATGTCCGGACCCGATCCGCAAACCACACAACGCCTGCGCCTGAACCTCGGCGACAGCGGCAACCGCCCTGGTGCGCGCATCGTCGTGATTCATGGCGAGAATGTCGGTGCGCAGATCGAGATCAGCGACGCCGCCGTGGTGGTCGGGCGGTCAGTGGGCTGTGACCTGCAGATTCCCCACGCCAGCGTGTCGCGTCAGCATTGCCGCATCGTTGTCGAGGGCACGCAGTACCTGCTCGAAGATCTCGGATCGACCAACCAGACTCTGGTCAATGAAGAGCCGGTGACGCGTGTCGAACTGCGCGACGGCGACCAGATCGCGGTTGGCGACGCCGTGCTGAAATTCATGCGCCGTGAAAGCCTGGAGGATCGGTACCACCAGGCGATGGTCGAGCGAGCGACGGTCGACGCCCTGACTGGCCTACCAAACCGCCGAGTCTGGCGCGAGGCGCTGGAGAAGACGGTGGTCGCCGCGCACTCCGGGGCACCGCTGTCACTGGCCTTTGTCGATCTCGACCACTTCAAGCGCATCAACGATGAACACGGTCATCTTGCCGGCGACGACGTGTTGCGCGCGGTGGCGGCGGTGATCCGCAACGCCCTGCTCGCCGGTTTTTTCGCGGGCCGCCTTGGCGGCGAGGAATTCGCGGTCATCCTGCCGAACACGACGTTGCAAAGGGCCGTTGACTACAGCGAAGCGCTGCGTCGAGCGATCGAAGCGCTGCGACCAGAATCGGCCGGCGTGGCGCGCCGCGTCACCGCCAGCATCGGTGTCGTGCAATGGCGGCCCGGTTATCAGGCTAGTGTCGAATTCATGCGGGCCGCCGATGCCGAACTGTTTCGGGCCAAGGCGGCTGGACGCAATCGGGTGTGTTGGGCGAGCGATTGATCGGCGCAAGCGGCAGCCGTTCCGAACTCCTGATCAGCTATCGCCGCAACGCGGCAATCGCCTTGTCGAAACCGGCAAGGGTCAGCGGAAACATGCGCTCGCCGATGAGTTGCCGAGTCATCTGGATGCTTGGCGTCCAGTCCCAGGTGTGCTCGGGCAGCGGATTCAGCCAAACCAGCTTCGGCCAGGTCGCGACGATGCGCTGCATCCACGTTGCCCCCGATTCTTCGTTCCAGTGTTCGATGCTGCCGCCCGATTCACTGATTTCGTAAGCCGCCATGCTGGCGTCGCCGACGATGACGACACGCCAGTCGGCAGGGAATTTGTGCATCAGGTCGAAAGTCGAGTGCGTCTCGCCGTAACGCCGCTGATTGTCTTTCCACAGCCGCTCATACGGAAAGTTGTGGAAGTAGAAATGTTCGAGATGCTTGAACTCGCTGCGGGCGGCGCTGAACAGTTCCTCGCAGAGTTTGATGTGCTCGTCCATCGAACCACCAATGTCGAACAGGACCATCAACTGGATCGCGTTGTGGCGTTCACGTCGGTAGCGGATATCGAGCCAACCGGCATTGTGCGCAGTGCCGCGGATGGTGCTTTCGAGATCGAATTCCTCGCGTTCCGAATTGCGCGCAAAGCGACGCAGTTTGCGCAATGCGATCTTGAGGTTGCGGGTACCGAGCTCGACCTGGTCATCGAGGTTGCGGAACTGGCGTTGCTCCCACACTTTCACCGCCCGCTGGGCACCGCCACGGCCGCCGATCCGCACACCTTCCGGGTGGTAGCCGCCATGTCCGAATGGCGAGGTGCCGCCGGTTCCGATCCAGCGATTGCCGCCTTGGTGCCGGCCTTTCTGTTCCTTCAAGCGCTCGGCGAGTTGTTTCATCAGTTCGTCGAAGCTGCCGAGCGACTGCAATGCCGCGCGTTCCTCGTCGCTGAGCAGGCGCTGCATTTGCTGTTGCAGCCATTCCTCGGGAATCTCGGCCGGATCGGCGAACACTGTGCCAACGCCGTCAAGGTACTGGCCGAAGATGCGATCGAAACGATCAAACTGGGTCTCATCCTTCACCAGCACCAACCGCGCCAGCGCATGAAATCGCTCGATCGACTGATCGGCAAGGCCAGCGCGAACCGCTTGCAACAGCGTCAGGTATTCGCCAACGCCGGGCTTCAGGCCACCGGCGCGCAGCGCGAGGAAGAAAGAGGTGAGCATGTCGGTATTGTGCCAAAGGAGCGATGACCGCGAGCGCGACTTGTGGCAGATTGGCAGTTCGTTCGCATGGATACCGGCATGAGCCAGCACGATCAGGCGCAATCACGCACGCCCACCGGCACCGGCAGCATCGATCCCTTGCTCGCCGAGACCGCGGCCAAGGCACCCGCCGCCGATACGGCACTGCCAGAGCAACTCGGGGAATTCCGCATCCGCGGCCTGCTCGGGCGCGGTGGCATGGGCGCCGTCTACCTTGCCGAACAACAGCAGCCGCAGCGTGAAGTCGCGCTCAAGGTATTGCGTGGTGCGCAGGATGACCCAGACGCCTTGCGCCGCTTCCAACTCGAAGGTGAGGCGCTCGCCCTGCTCGATCATCCGAATATCGCGCACGTATTCGCGACAGGGGTCGATGCGCGCCATGGAACGGCGATCCCGTTCCTGGCGATGGAACTGATCCGTGGTCGCAACCTGCTCGCCGATGCCGATGCGCGCCAGCTCGACGCGACTGCGCGTGTGCGCCAGATGCTTGAGGTTTGCCAAGGCGTGCAGCATGCGCACCAGCGTGGTGTGATTCATCGCGATCTGAAGCCGGCGAACATTCTCGTCGACGGCGATGGAAGGCCGAAAATCATGGACTTCGGCATCGCTCGCGTCGTCAACGAAAGCAGCGATGCGGCGACGCGCCTGACCGAAGCCGGGCAGGTGGTCGGCACGATCCCATACATGAGTCCGGAACAATTGCGTGGCGAGTCGCGCAAGATCGACGTGCGCACCGACGTCTTTGCGCTCGGCGTCATTCTGTACGAACTGCTGAGCGGCAAGCGGCCGCGCAATCTCGACGCCAGTTCGCTGTTTTCGGCGATCAAGAGCGCCGAGCGCAACCCGATGGTGTCGCTGGCGAAGATCGAACCGAAGTTCGGTGGTGACCTCGACACGATCGTGATGAAGGCGCTGGCGGATTCACCTGCGCAGCGCTATGCCAGCGTTGCCGACTTCGCTTCCGATCTCGAGCGCTTCCTTGATGATCGTCCGATCGAAGCGCGTGCACCGAGCGCGCTCTACATTGCCGGAAAGTTTGCGCGGCGCCACCGTGCCTTGGTCACGGCTGCGTCCATCGCCGTCGTTGCCCTGATCGCCGCCACCGCGTTCTCGCTGGTCTCGGCACAGAAAGAACACGAGGCACGGTCTGCTGCAGAACGCAGTGCGTTGATTGCCGAATCGGTCAACAATTTCATGGATTCGATGTTTGCCGCAGCGCTGCCGCAGGAAGCGCTGGGGCGCGAAGTCAGTGTTCGCGAGATCGTCGACCAGGCGGCGCGGCAACTCATCAGTAATCCGCCGGATGATGCCGACGTCGATGCCCGCATCACGCATTCATTGGCGCAGGTCTATCAAGTGATCGGGCACTATGACGAGGCCAAGGCCATGCTCGATGCCGGGTTTCAACGCTTCGCCAAAAAACGCTCGATCGAGCCCGAACTGATGATCGAACTGCGCATGCTTGATGCCGATCTTGCTGGCCGCAAGGGTGACTTCAAGACCTATGAAATCAAAGCGCGTGAAGCGTTGGCCTTGGCGGAGAAGCAGTTCGGCAAATCACACTTGCTGTACTTCAAGGCGTTGAATGAGCTCGCCGCAGCAGTGGCGCAGCAGAGCCGCCACGAAGAAGCATTCGCGCTTTATGAGGAAGTGCTTGCTGCGCCGGCGGCAGTGCTGGATACCGAAGACGACCTACGCGGTGAAGTATTGGCCGATTATGGTTTGGTGAAGCGCAATTCCGGCGACTACGATGCCGCCGAGCGTATTTTCAATGAGGCCTTGGCAACTCACACGGCCGCGCATGGGGAACGCTATCCGTCGACACTGGCCGCATTGCAGAATGTCGCGTCGATCCGTCAGTTGAAAGGCGATCTCGAAGGCGCGGAACAGATGTTCCAGCGCGCTTATGAGGGGCGTGTAGCGATCTTGGGTGCGACCCACCCCGAGACCCTGACCACGCGACAAAATCTTGCGAACCTCATGGTGATGCGTGGTCGACAGACCGAAGCTTTGCCGATCCTGACCGAATTGGTGGCACAGCAAAGAGCAGCGCGCGGGCCTGGGCATCCCAATGTAAGCATCGCCGCCGGCGCACTGGCCTGGGTTTACGAAGACCTGGGTCGGATGGATGACGCCGAAGCGCTGTATCGCGAAACGCTGGCGCAGGAACGTGCCTTCGGCGTCGACTACCCCGAGTCTTATTCAACCCAACAGAATTTTGCGATGCTGTTGATGAAGCGCGACAAGCTGCCAGAAGCAGCCAGCAACTTCGAAGACGTCATCGCGCGCGCGTCACCGCGCCTTGGACCGCAGCATCCCTACATCCTGATCTATCGCAACAACTATGGTGAATGCCTGACCAAGTTGCAGCGCTACGACGAGGCGTTGAAAGAGTTGCGTGAGAGTCATGAGGGACTGGTTGCAGCGTTTGGACCGGACCATGATCGCGTGAAGAAATCGCTTGCCCGAATCGCCACTGCCGAGGCTGCGAAAGCGAAAGCCTAGCCTCGCGCAAGCACCAGCACGCTGGCGTCGTCATCACCAGCGCGATGTTGCGCGCACAGGCGCGCCAGCATGCGGGTCGCGACGTGATCGGTCGGAATGGTGCCGGTCACATCCTGATCGACTAGGCCTTCAGTGAAGCCGTCGGTCGCGATCACCACCACCGAACCCGGTGCAAACGACTGCGACTCCGATTGAAATCGCGCATCGGGCAACACACCGATTGGCGGATGCCCGATGAGTTGCAGACGGTGTACCAGACCACCGCGTCCGTGCAGCCAAGCCTGACCATGGCCGGCGTCGACAATGTCGATGCGGTCGGCACGATGATCGATTCGCGCTAGCCACAACGTAATGAATTGGCCGGGTGCCAGTACCGATGCCAGTTCTGCGGCGAGGTGATCGGCGACCGAGGCGGGCGAATCCGACCGCCGGCACTCGCTACGCAGGATCGCCAGCGCCGTCGCCATCAGCAAAGCGGCGGCGCTGCCATGTCCGACGACATCGCCGACGAAGCACCAAACGGCACCATCCCTGGCCACGAGCACATCGATGAAGTCGCCGCACATGCCGGCACCGGGTTCGGTGCTGAAGGCGTAGTCGAGCGTGCCGGCGCGACCGTTGCGCGATGCGCACAACTGCGTCTGTACGCGCCGCGCCTGTGATTGCTCGGCCGCGAGTCGTTCGCGCTCGGCGGCCGCATGCAATCCTTCACGGTGTGAGATCGCCAGTGCGGCGATCCGCGCTGCTGCTTCGATATAGGCAAGCACGCTGCCGTCCTGGTCACGAAACGGCTCCGCACGATCGAGATACAGCCAGGTTGGTTCGGCGACGCCATTCAAGCGGATACACACCGCATGCGCGACCGGCTGCGCGATCAGGCTCGCGCCCATGTCGGCGGGAGCGATGGATTCGAGGACCGCCGGCGCTTCGGGTTCGGCGGCGTGCATCAGGGTTGTGCTGAATGTGCGATTGGTCACCCCGTCACGTGCATGCAACGCCGCAACAGTGATCTGCTCAATGTCACCGCGCAGCAACGCGACGCGGTCATACGCGAGGCTGTTGCCAAGGTCGCGGCACAATGTCGATAGCAGGGTGCCCTCATCTCCTGCATGTTGGGCGGTATGCACCAGCGTGAACAACGCACGCAGCCGCAATTGCGGCACCGAACCGATGGTTGACGGACGATGCAGCGCGGATGGAATGGGCTCGTGGGCCGCGCGGCCGGCGCGAACAATGAAGGTCCATGGCCCGATGCGCACGCGATCGTCGGGATGCAGCGGCATTGCCGTCTGGGCCGCTAGTCGTTGCGCGTTCAAGTGCGTGCCTTGGGTGCTGCCGACATCGGTCAAGCACCAACGCCCATCGACCACCGACAGCAGCGCGTGTTGGCGCGACACCGCGATATCGGTCAATTGGATCTCGTTCTCCGGCGCGCGGCCGATGCGATGTTCGCCGAGTGGCAGCGGCCCGATGTCGGCGCGCGACGGGCCAGACTCAAGCGCAAGCGATATCGGCAGCGGACCAAGCAGCGTAGCCACGAGATCGGATTCTCAGCTGCGACGTGTCATGAACGCCAACTTCTCAAACAGCTGTACGTCGGCTTCATTCTTGATCAGTGCGCCGTACAAGGGCGGCAGAATCTTGCGCGCATTCTTCTCGCGCAGCACTTCGATCGGAATGTCCTCGGCAACCAGCAACTTGATCCAGTCCAGCAACTCCGAGGTGCTCGGCTTCTTCTTCAGCGCAGGCGCTTCGCGCACATGGAAGAACGCCTGCAGTGCCTCATTCAGCAGTTCGCGCTTGATGCCCGGGTAGTGCGAATCGACGATGCGCGTCAGCGTCTCGGCATCCGGAAAGCGGATGTAGTGGACGAAGCAACGGCGCAAGAAGGCATCCGGTAATTCTTTTTCATTGTTGCTGGTGATGATCACGATCGGACGATGCGTCGCACGGATCGTCTCTCGCGTTTCATGAACATAGAATTCCATGCGGTCGAGTTCGCGCAACAGATCGTTGGGAAATTCGATATCGGCCTTGTCGATCTCGTCAATCAGCAGCACGACGCGCTGTTCGGATGCGAACGCTTCCCACAACTTGCCGGGCACGATGTAATTGCGGATATCGCCGACGCGCGCATCGCCAAGCTGCGAATCACGCAAGCGCGAGACGGCGTCGTATTCGTACAGGCCATGTTGCGCCTTGGTGCTCGACTTGACGTGCCATTCGATCAGCGGCATGGCCAGCGCACGCGCGACTTCTTCCGCGAGCAGGGTCTTGCCGGTACCGGGTTCGCCCTTGATCAACAACGGCCGCTGCAGCGTGATCGCGGCATTGACTGCGAGCATCAGGTCGTCCGTGGCGATATAGCGATCAGTACCGTCGAAGCGCTGGCGTGGAGCGGGCATGGGTTACTCGAAACTATCGGTGAATAGGTGATTGATGCTCGGCAATTCGAGCGACAGCAGTTGATAGGAATTGAATGTCATCAGCGCGATGGCACGCACACGCAGTGGCCCGGTATCGATCGCCGGCGGCTGCCAGTTGAACTGCAACGGTAGCGCTTTTTGGCTGGCATCAGCATGCGTCAGCACCGGCGTCTGTCCGGCGAAGTCACACCCGAGGTAACCATCGAATACCGCCTTGATTCCGGCCGGGTAAGGCACGGTGAAATTACCGCGCTTGATTGGCCTGAGTTCAGCGTCGAGCGCATCCGGATCTTCGACGTAGAGCAACACGCCGCGCACATCCGACAACGATCCGACATTTGTAAGCGTCAAGGTCATCGCAACGCCCGGTGTGTACTGCGCCGGCGTTGCCACGAGCAGATAGCCCATGTTCTCAATCGGATCGCCCATTGGCGAATTGAGAATATCGTCGGCATGGCATATCGGCGCGCCGCCATGATAAGCGGCGGCCGCCATCGGCATCGCCAGCAGGGCCATCCAGAGCAACTTTCTCGCGCGCATCATGGTGCCTAGCCTAGCCTTTCTTCGGCCACGCCGCCTGGGCTTCTGTCACGTTCGCTTGGCGCGCGCAAATGCATCAGCGAAGGCGTTACTCGATGGGGCCGGTTTCTGCGCCGGCGGCTTCGCGGTCGCAGCGCGCGTGTCGCGACGCGCATCCGTCGCCGATTTGGTTTCGCCGACCGGATCATCCATCCGCATGGTGAGTGCGACCCGTTTTCGCTGTAAGTCGACTTCGAGCACCTTGACCTTGACGATGTCGCCAGCCTTCACCACCTCGCGCGGATCTTTCACAAACTTGTTCGACAACGCCGACACATGCACCAGACCATCTTGATGCACACCGATATCGACAAAGGCGCCGAACGCGGCAACGTTCGAAATGCGCCCTTCGAGCACCATGCCGGGCTTGAGATCCTTGAGGTCTTCAACCCCTTCCGCGAATGCTGGCGTGACGAATTCAGGGCGCGGATCGCGGCCTGGCTTCTCTAGCTCCTTGAGAATGTCGTGTACGGTCGGTACACCGAATTTCTCATCGATGAAGTCGGCCGGGTTGAGTCCGCGCAGCGTTTTACTATCGCCGATCAAGACACCAATGTCCTTGCCGGTCTTGGCAAGGATGCGCTCGACCACCGGATAGGCTTCGGGGTGCACGCCGGACGCATCCAGCGGGTGCAAGCCGTTCGCGATACGCAAAAAGCCGGCGCATTGTTCAAATGCCTTGTCGCCAAGGCGCGGCACTTTCAGCAGATCACGGCGTGACTTGAACGCGCCATGCTGGTCGCGGAATTTCACGATGTTCTCAGCGACGCTCGCGGTCAATCCGGCCACCCGCGTCAGCAGCGGTTGCGAGGCGGTATTGAGATCGACGCCGACAACGTTCACGCAATCTTCGACGCGCGCTTCCAGGGCGCGTGCCAGCTTCACCTGATTGACGTCGTGCTGATATTGACCAACACCGATGGCCTTGGGATCGATCTTGACGAGCTCGGCGAGTGGGTCTTGCAGTCGGCGTGCGATCGATACTGCGCCGCGATAGGACACATCCATATCGGGAAATTCTTTCGCCGCCAATTCCGACGCCGAATACACCGACGCGCCAGCTTCGCTGACAACGACCTTGGCGATCTTGAGTTCTGGATGCTTCTTCGCCAGTTCGCCGACCAGGCGCTCGGTATCACGCGAACCGGTGCCGTTGCCGATCGAGACCAGTTGCACGCCGAGCTGGCGACAGCCAGCGGCGAGTTGTGCAATCGACTCGTCCCAGCGATTCATCGGCTGATGTGGGAACACCGCGCCGGTGGTCAGTACTTTTCCAGTGGCATCAACGACGGCGATCTTGACGCCAGTGCGCAGTCCCGGGTCTAACCCGAGCACTACCTTCGGCCCGGCCGGCGCCTGCAGCATCAGGTCCTTGAGGTTGTCGCCGAAGATGCGGATCGCCTCGTCCTCTGCCGCTTCGCGAGTGCGCCCGAATAAATCGAGGGTGAGTGACAACGACAGTTTCACGCGCCAAGTCAGACGCACTGATTCGAGCAACCAAGTATCGGCGGCACGACCGCTGGCACTAACACCGACCTGTTTGGCGATCAGGCCTTCGGCAATTTGGTGACCGAGCTTGGCCATTTCGTCGAGTGCACCTTCCTCGTTGCTGGCGCGCACCAAGTTCTGCTGGCCAGCGCGTGGCATCAGCTCCAAATCAAGAAAACCTTCATTGCGCGCGCGCATCAAGGCGAGCAACCGATGCGACGGAATCGCCTTGATCGGCTCCGCATGATCAAAGTAGTCGCGGTACTTCGCGCCATCGGTCTGCTTGCCGTCGATCACCTTGGCGCGAATTAGAGCGCCCTCCCAGAGCCAGTCGCGCAATGCGCCGACCAGCGCCGGGATTTCGCTCCAGCGTTCCATCAGGATGGCGCGGGCACCATCAAGCGCCGCCTTCACATCGACGACGCCTTTTTCGCTATCGACATAGTTGGCCGCTTCGGTGTTCGGATCGCGCGTCGGATCGCCGGCTAATCTGTCGGCGAGCGGTTCGAGACCCGCTTCGCGTGCGATCTGCGCCTTGGTGCGGCGTTTCGGCTTGTACGGGAGATAGAGGTCTTCGAGGCGCGCCTTCGAATCGGCGGCCAAGAGATCGCCGCGCAAAGCGTCGGTCATCTTGCCCTGTTCCTCGATGCTGGCAAGGATGGTCTCGCGGCGGTCTTCGAGTTCGCGTAGGTAGACCAAGCGTTCCTCAAGCGTGCGTAATTGCGTGTCGTCGAGCCCGCCGGTCACTTCTTTGCGGTAGCGCGCGATAAACGGCACGGTCGCACCTCCGTCGATCAAGGTAACGGCGGCATTCACTTGCGCGGGCGTCGCGCCGATGTCGGCGGCGATGCGTTGAGCGATCTTCAGCATGCGGGGGAGAACTCCGGAAAGGATCGCGCTCAGTCAGCGATCGAAAAGGCGATGCAAGCGAGCATGGATTGTAACTGCGTGACCACTCCTGTTCACTCGGTCTTCGGCACTCGCACCCAGCCTTCCATCAGCACACGGGCGCTGCGGCTCATGACCGCTTTGGTCACCGTCCACTGGCCATCGCGTTGTTCGGCCTGGGCACCGACACGCAGGGTGCCACTGGGATGACCGAAGCACACCGCGTCACGCGCGCCACCGCCAGCGGCGAGGTTCACCAGCGTGCCTGGCACCGATGCGGCGGTTGCGATCGCTACCGCACAGGTCGCCATCATTGCGTGATGCAGCTTGCCCATCGACAGCGCACGCACCAGCACGTCGATCTCGTTCGCCTCGATGCGTTTGCCACTGGCTGCGGTGTAACTCGCGGCAGCCGCAACGAATGCGATCTTCGAGTGTGCTGGCGCGTTGCCGCTTCAGCCAAATTCTTGATCAAGCCCATGCGCAGCGCCGCATGGGCGCGAATCGTCTCGAACTTTGCGAGCAGCGCAGCAGCACCATTGATATCGGTTTGCAGTTCGGTGCCCTTCAACCCGAGTGCGTCCGCCTTAAGAAACACGGTCGGGATACCAGAATGAATCATCGTTGCTTCGAAACTACCGATACCCGGCACGTCGAGCAGATCGACCACGTGACCGGTCGGGAACATCGAACCGCCATCACCCGCGTCCTCGGCCGGATCAAGGAACTCGAGTTCGATCTCGGCCGCGGGAAAGGTCACGCCGTCGAGTTCGAAGTCGCCAAGCTCCTGCACTTGGCCATCGCACATCGGCACATGGGCGATGATCGTCTTGCCAATATTCGCCTGCCAGATCCGCACCGTCGCCTTGCCATCACGCGGCAGGCGCGACGCATCGACCAAGCCATTCGCGATTGCAAACGGACCGACCGCCGAACTCAGGTTGCCGCAGTTGCCCGACCAGTCGACGAAAGCCTGTTCGATCGCAACCTGACCATACAGGTAGTCGACATCATGATCCGGCACCGAGGCCGTCGCGACGATCACGCACTTGCTGGTGCTCGAAGTCGCACCACCCATGCCGTCGGTGTGCTTGGCATACGGATCGGGTGAGCCGATCACGCGCATCAGCAAGGCATCACGCGCCACGCCCGGAACCTGCGCTTCCGGCGGCAGGTCGTCGAGCTTGAAGAACACGCCTTTGCTGGTGCCGCCCCGATAATAGGTCGCGGGGATCTTGCGTTGGGTTCCAGAATTCATGCAGGTTCTCGGCGAATCGGGGGGGGGCAAATGGGCCGTGCTCAGGCGGCACGTTCCATGACGGCGACTTCGCGAACGATCCGCTTCCCTGCAGTCATTTCGGCGATGCGCAAGTCATAGGCGGCCTGCCGGTTCAACCAGCTCTGCGCATCGCCACCGAAATACCGTGCCAGGCGCAATGCGGTATCGGCACTGACGCCGCGCCGTTCGCGCACGATGTCATTGACGCGCGGCGCGGGCACATTCAAGGCTTTCACCAGCGCATTCGCGCTCATGCCGAGGGCCAACAAATAGTCTTCGCGAAGAATTTCGCCAGGATGCACCGGTCGCATGCCGCTCTTGATCATGAAGAAACTCCTTCAGTGGTAGTCGACGATCTCCACCTGTTCGGCATCGTCGCCATTCCAGATGGAGCGAATGCGGTATTGATCGTTGATCCGGATACTGAACTGACCAGAACGCTCACCCTTCAATGCTTCCAACCGGTTTCGAACAAAGTGCGTGTATCCGTGCAGCAAAGGACCAGGATCATTCTCGTACCGTATAACGCTTAACGTTAAACGACAAAAAATACGGAACCGGATGCGTCATGGCTTGGATGCGTGCTTGCTCTGATCGGCAATGCGTTCGTCGCGTCGGCGTCGATCACCAGCAGCAACTGCGGGTTCATTTCGACAAACTCGTAGCGCGCCATCAAAGTTTGTCGTTTGAACCGTGTAACTGCTCACTGATGAAATGGCGGCGCGTGCAGCGAGGAGCAGAAGCTGGGGCTTCCGTATCGCCGCTGGCGATCGATGTGCGCGGATCCTGCGCCCGGAACTTCATGGCCGAGTAGCCACCGACGGTGCAATTGATCCTTTTTTTTCCAGTTCATCGTTCGACCAACACCACGCCGGCCTTGCGGGCAGCGACCTTCATCGCCTTGTCCTGGGTGGCCAGCGGAAAGCCGCGCCGTAGCGCCAGATCGAGATAGGCGGCATCGTAAGCAGTCAGTGCATAGCGCTCGGCGAGCGCCACCTGCCCATCCAGCACCGACCGCGCGTTCGAGATCTCCACTTCGATGGCGAGGTGCAGCAATTGTTCGACAAAGGCCATGCGCTGTGCGGTCGTGAGGCGGCCACGCCTTTGTGCCATCAAGAGGCCGTTGGCCATTTCGTGCGTCCAGAGTCCCGGCACCACTGCGCCTGAGACCGCCACCTTGTCCAGCACATCGTCGCAATACGCCGATGCCTCGTCCGGCAAAGCCCACGACAGCGCCAGCGATGCATCCAGCACGAGTGCCTGGCGCGCTGCGCTCAACGTCGCCCATCCTCGATCAACGCACGCATCGACAGCTTTTTGCCCTGCGCGGGCCGGGCCACCGCCTTGCGCAACGCGCGAATCCTCGACACCGCATCCTTGGTGTCAGACACCGGCGCGAGCCGCGCGATCGCACGACCATTGCGCGTGATGGTTACGATCTCGCCTGCCTCGACCTGCTTCAACAGGCGCGGCAAATGCGTCTTCGCCTCGTAAGCTCCGACTTCGGACATGTTGCGCTCCAGACTGGTCTGATGGCCTAGTCTATCCATTTCAATCGACCAACTGTTCATTCGGCCGCAAAGCTCGGCAGCCTATCCACCGGCGATCCGAAAATTTCTGTACAGATGCTGCTGTGCGCGTCCCAGCGGCGCCAACTCGCAAGCGCCTCAGGAACCGCCGCCAGAAGCCAGAAAATCCTGCGCGAAGCGCTGCAATACGCCGCCGGCTTCGTAGATCGAGACTTCCTCATCAGAGTCGAGGCGACAGGTGACCGGGACGTCGATGCGCTCACCGTTCTTGCGCCGGATCACCAGCGACAGCGTGGCGCGTGGATGACGCTCGCCGATGACAGCAAATGTCTCGCTGCCATCAATGGCGAGCGTTAGGCGCGTGGTGCCCGGTTTGAATTCCAGCGGCAATACGCCCATGCCGATCAGGTTGGTGCGGTGGATGCGCTCGAATCCTTCGGCGGCAATCGCTTCCACGCCAGCCAGACGCACGCCCTTGGCGGCCCAATCGCGTGAACTGCCCTGACCATAGTCGGCGCCGGCGACGATGATCAGCGGCTGCTTGCGTTCCATGTAGGTCTCGATGGCTTCCCACATGCGTACCACTTGGCCCTCGGGCTCGATGCGCGCCAGCGAGCCTTTCCGAATTGCACCGTCGGCACCGCGCACCATTTCATTCAGCAAGGTCGGGTTCGCGAAGGTCGCGCGTTGCGCGGTGAGATGGTCGCCACGATGCGTCGCGTAGGAATTGAAGTCCTCTTCCGGTAGACCCATCTTGGCGAGGTATTCGCCAGCGGCGCTGTCGCGCAGGATCGCATTCGATGGCGACAGGTGATCGGTAGTGATGTTGTCGCCGAGCACCGCGAGCGGACGCAGGTCGCGGAGACCGCGCACTCCCGCCAACGCACCTTCCCAATACGGTGGTCGGCGGATGTAAGTGGTCTGTGTGCGCCACGCATAAAGCGGGCTGACCGCGGCGCCTGTGGCCGGCTTGAAGTTGAACATCGGGTCGTAGACACGACGGAATTGTTCGGGCTTGACGCTCGTCGCGACGACTGCATCGATCTCGGCGTCGCTCGGCCATAGATCCTTCAGGCGAACGTCGTTGCCATCGCGGTCGATACCGAGCACATCGTTCTCGATGTCGAAGCGAATCGTGCCGGCAATCGCGTAGGCGACCACCAGCGGCGGTGATGCCAAGAAGGCCTGCTTCGCATACGGATGGATGCGGCCATCGAAGTTGCGATTGCCGGACAGCACCGCCGTCACGTAGAGATCGCGATCGATGATCTCCTGCTGGATCGCCGGATCGAGTGCACCGCTCATGCCATTGCAAGTGGTGCAGGCGAATCCGACGATGCCGAAGCCGAGTTGCTCCAGTTCCGGCAGCAATTTTGCCTCTTCGAGATAGAGCTGCACGGCCTTGGATCCTGGCGCCAGTGAGGTCTTGACCCAGGGTTTGCGGGTCAATCCGCGCGCGTTCGCATTGCGCGCAAGTAAGCCGGCGGCAATGACGTTGCGTGGGTTGCTGGTGTTGGTGCAGGACGTAATCGCCGCGATGATGACGGCGCCATCCGGCATCGTGCCGTCGGTCGGCATGTCCCAGGACGCCGCGATGCTGCGCTCGGCCAAGGCTGACGTCGGCAGGCGCTTGTGCGGATTCGACGGCCCGGCCATGTTGCGGACAACGCTGCTCAGGTCGAAGTGCAAGCTTCGCTCATAGTCGGCGGTGGTCAGCGCATCGGCCCAGAGTCCGGCGTGTTTCGCGTAGGTTTCGACGAGTTGGACTTGTTCGTCGCTGCGTCCGGTCAGTCGCAGATAGTCGATGGTGTTGGCGTCGATGAAGAACATCGCCGCGGTCGCGCCGTATTCCGGCGCCATGTTCGAAATCGTGGCGCGATCGCCGATCTTGAGCGCTGCCGCACCATTGCCACGGAATTCGAGATAAGCGCCAACGACTTTTTCCTTGCGCAGGAACTCGGTCAGCGCCAGCACCACGTCGGTGGCGGTGATCCCAGGTGCCGGCTTGCCGGCCAGTTCGACGCCGATGATGTCCGGCGCACGCATCCACGAGGCGCGACCGAGCATCACGCTCTCGGCTTCGAGGCCGCCGACGCCAATCGCGATGACGCCGAGTGCATCGACATGCGGCGTGTGGCTGTCAGTGCCGACGCAGGTATCTGGAAAGGCGACGCCGTCTTGCGTGTAGATCACTGGCGACATTCGCTCCAGATTGATCTGATGCATGATGCCGTTGCCAGGCGGGATCACATCGACGTTGTGGAAGGCGCGCTTGGTCCATTCGATGAAGTGGAAGCGATCGTCATTGCGACGATCCTCGATCGCACGGTTTTTCGTGAATGCGTCTTTCTCGAAGCCGGCGAATTCGACGGCGAGCGAGTGGTCGACGATCAATTGCACTGGCACCACCGGATTCACTTTGGCCGGATCACCACCCATCTCCGCGATCGCATCGCGCAGACCGGCGAGATCGACCAACGCGGTCTGTCCGAGAATGTCGTGACAGACGACGCGCGCTGGGAACCACGGAAAATCAAGGTCGTGCCTTCGCGCGATCAACTGTGTGAGATAGGCGTCCAGCTTCGCCGGATCGGCGCGGCGCACCAGATTCTCGGCATGCACGCGCGCCGTGTACGGCAGCTTGTCCCATGCCCCGGGCGTGAGATCCTCCACTGCTGCGCGGGCATCGAAGTAGTCCAATGACGTGCCGGGAAGCGGCTTGCGGTAGCGTTCGTTGTTCATCGACATTCTCGGCGTCAGCGAAGCGCGCATGATATCGCCCACCGCTGCGAGACTGTGGGGCGGTTCGCTGCCGTGCACATTCAGCATTCGTCACCGGCGGCGACGATGCCCGTGAACTGCCGTCAGCGGCAGCTGTCAGGAAGGTCGGCAGCGGTGACAGTGGTCGCCTCGGCGGAGTCGCGCGTCCCCAACGGTTGCATACCTGTTGGTGGTGCGGCAAAGGCGCAGCGAAACCAGATTTGGCCATTGGCATTCTGGAAACGGCTGCAGCGCAAGGATGCCGCGACGGGTGTCGAGCAAGAGTGTGCCGCTCTCGATCCAGACACCTTCTAATGCGCCATACGGTGCGTTTTCGAGGCCCAACTCGTCGATCGATTGTGCGGCCTGACCAAGGGTCATCACGTGTTCGGCGTAGGCGGTCTTGTAGAGCGCCGCTGCACTCAGCGCTTCCGCGACGTCGGCACGCCCGCCGCCAAGCGAGGGCAAGTTCAGCTTCGGCGTACGCAAGAACGCAAAACCCGCTGCGGCGAGCACCGCAAACACCACCATCCCGGCGAACATGAATTTCAGTGCACGCGCGCGTTCCGGCGCCACTGGTGCTTGCGATGGCAGCGTCGGCACCGACTTCGGCGCCACACGCGCGTGCGGCATCGGTGGTGGGTCAGCGGTTGCCGTTCGCGGCATGACGGTCTCGATACCGAGCAAGTTGAGCGCGGCGTCGCGTTCGGTCCACTCGGCGAGACCGTCCCACCACAGCAGATCGTCTACCTGCAACGTGCCACCGGCGTGGAGCAGACCAATTTTGTCCAACGAATGTGGTCCCAACTGGTCGTTGCCACGACCAATCCAGATCTCGGCAGGCATCGTGTTCATGCGCTTCTCGCAATGTCGTCAGTGTGGCCGCTGCGGCGCAGGTGCACCAACAGCAGGGAGATTGCGGCAGGTGTTACGCCGCTGATACGCGCGGCGTGGCCGACTGTTGCCGGTTGCACGCGCGTCAACTTCTCGCCGACTTCGGCCGACAGCCCGCGGACATCGACATAGACGAAGCCTTCCGGAATCGATAGTGATTCATGGCGACGTTGGCGTTCGATGTCGTCGTGCTGACGATCGAGATAACCGGCGTACTTGATGCTGACTTCAACCTGCTCGGCGACGGTGATGTCATCGACGCCCGGGCCAAGCAATGGCACAGTCATCAAGCGTGCGTAATTCAACTCGGGGCGGCGCAACAGTTCGGTCGCGCTGGCTTCGCGCGTAACCGTGATCCCGAGCGTCTGCGCGATCTCGATGCCGAGCGCATTGTTCGGTGCGGCGTAGATCCGCGATAGCCGCGATTGTTCGGCGATGACGGCGTCGCGCTTGCGCGCAAATGCGTCCCAGCGCAGATCGCCGACGCAGCCAAGTGTGCGGCCACGTTCGGTCAGGCGCGCATCGGCATTGTCTTCGCGCAACTGCAAGCGATATTCGGCGCGCGACGTGAACATGCGATAGGGCTCGGTGGTGCCGTGGGTGATCAGGTCGTCGATCAGCACGCCGACATAGGCCTCGTCGCGACGCGGACACCAAGCCTCACGGCCCTGCACCTTTAGCGCTGCGTTCAATCCGGCAATCAGCCCTTGCGCCGCCGCCTCTTCGTAACCGGTGGTGCCGTTGATCTGGCCGGCGAAGAACAAGCCCTCGATGGCCTTGGTTTCCAAAGAGTGGCGCAGCCCGCGCGGATCAAAATAGTCGTATTCGATGGCGTAGCCGGGGCGAGTGATGTGCGCATGTTCCATGCCCTTGATCGAACGCACCAGCGCGAGTTGCACGTCGAAGGGCAACGACGTCGAGATGCCATTCGGATAGATCTCGGTGGTGCTCAGACCCTCTGGTTCGATGAAGATCTGGTGTGACGTCTTATCGGCGAAGCGCACCACCTTGTCTTCGATCGACGGGCAATAGCGTGGGCCAACGCCTTCGATCTTTCCGGTGTACAGCGGCGAACGATCGAGCCCGGCGCGGATGATGTCGTGGGTAACTTCGCTGGTATGCGTGATCCAGCAACTCACCTGCGCCGGATGGTCGGCGGCCGAACCCAGGAAACTGAACACCGGCATCGGTGAGTCGCCGGGCTGTTCTTGCAGTTGCGTGTAATCGATCGAGCGGCCGTCGATGCGCGGTGGCGTGCCGGTCTTTAGACGATCGGCACCGAGCGGCAGTTCGCGCAGGCGTATCGCCAATGCCGTCGCCGGCGGATCACCGGCGCGCCCACCCGAGAAATTTTCGAGTCCGATATGGATTTTTCCGGCGAGGAAGGTGCCGGCGGTCAGCACTACGGTCGGCGCACGAAATCGCAGGCCCATCTGCGTCACCACGCCAGCGACACGATCGCCGTTGAGAATGAGATCGTCGACTGCCTGCTGGAATAAGGTCAGGTTCGGCGTTGTTTCCAGTACCCGGCGAACCTGCGCTTTGTACAGCGCGCGGTCTGCTTGGCAACGCGTTGCGCGCACGGCCGGGCCCTTGCTCGCATTCAAAGTACGCCACTGGATGCCGGCGTGATCGGCCGCACGCGCCATCAACCCGCCCAATGCATCGACCTCCCTGACCAGATGGCCCTTGCCGATACCACCGATGGCCGGGTTGCAACTCATCTGCCCCAAGGTCTCGATGTTGTGGCTGAGCAGCAGCGTGCGCGCACCGGTGCGCGCCGCCGCGAGGCAGGCTTCGGTGCCGGCATGCCCGCCACCGACCACGATGACGTCGTATGTGCTGCTGTATTCCATGATCCCAGACTGATGAGTGATAGGCGTCGAGGCGCGATTTTGTCAGTTTTCGGTCGAACATTGCCGCGCCACGTCGTGATTCCGTTGCGCCACGATCTGCCACGTTTTCCAGCTTCGCAAAGCATCAAAAAAAGTGTGCGGTAGTTCGCAGTTTACGGCGTCAGCAATTGTGAAGCAGCGCACATTTCGTGCGCGACTGGCGCAAGTCCTGCGACAACATCAACGCACCGAGTCGGGTAAGCGCTGAACGCGCTGGACTGGCTGGCAGGGGACGGTCCCTGCGTTGACTCGGGAAGCGACCGAAGTCCCCGAATGCGCGGACTTCAACCCGAACCAGACCATAACGGTCTGGTTCGTTCTGTTCGGGCACCCTAAACGCATGAAAAGGCTGGCGCCCGGCGGTCGTCGAGGAACAGGGGGTGTCCTTTGTGACCGTTTAGTCCGGGCGCCAGTGACGCTGCGTGACGCGCATCCGCGCGCCATCGCGATATTCGAACAGGGTTGATGTCTCACTGACCGCCGCGGCGGTCCGTTTCGATGTGCGCAATGCACCTTCGAAACTGTTTCGATCATGCGCGCGTTTGCATTTCGCGACAACCTGCGCAAAGTCATGGTCGACCCGTTCACACCACTGCTGTGACCGCTGGCACGTTTTCTGCATGAACTACTTCGCAATCGAAGCAGGAGCTCAGGCCATGGACTCGCAACTTTCCACACTCGGCATCGACGAAGTCACCTTGCATCACGACCTGCTGATTGAACTCGGCAAAGTCGAGATGGCGCTCGAACTGATTCAGCCGGACCAGGAAACCCCGGCTGCAACCCAGTTCCAGTTGCTCGAAGGACGTCGCGCCAAGCTCAATGCGATGTTGTTGCGCCTCGCGGCCTGATTCCCGCTTTCGGTTCTCTCGTTTCTCCTCCCCCTTCTACCCGCCTTCATGGCGGGTTTTTTTTGGGTGGCGACGAAGCGCGCTGGTATTGGGCGAACCGAGCGAGCGATGCTGCGTTCCGATGGAACTACGGGCCCGGTGCTTCAAAGCCATCGTAGAAGAACGCGGGGTTATCCAATACGTCAGCCGGCAGACGGTAGTTGCGAATGCCAATGCCGAGTTGGCCATTGATGTTGTAGCCCCAACACTTGACGTTGCCGCCTTGAGCCAACGCACAACTGTGATAGCTGCCTGCACTGATCTGGCTAACGCCGCTGTCGAGTCCGTTGACCGCCACTGCCCGACTTCGGTTGCTGGTGCTGCCATCGCCCAGTTGACCGAACCCGTTATTTCCCCAGCAGAACGCCTGACCGCCGTCGGCAATCGCACAGGCGTAGCGGAACCCGGCACTGACCGCGAGGGCGTTGCCGCGCAAGTCGGGTAGCAAGACCGGGTTCACGATGGGGCTGGACGGGAACCCGGTGCCGCACTCGCCGTTGTTGTTGGTTCCCCAGCAGAAGATCTCGCGATCACCGACAACACAGGAATGTGTGCTGCCGGCGCTGATCGACACTGACACCGGATCAAGAAACGACAGAGTGACGGGCACATTTGAGTCGTTGTAGCTGCCGTCACCGAGCTGCGCAGGTCATTTCTGCCCCAGCAGGCGACGCCACCCGCGCTGACGATGGCACAGCTGTGAAACTCGCCACCGCTGATATCGCGAATACCGCTGGCGAGGTTGTTTACGCTGACCGGGGAGGTAAAGCTCAGGCTAACGCTGCCGTTGCCGATTTGTCCGTCGCTGTTCGAGCCCCAGCATTTCGGTGCGCCAGTCGTGGTGCGCGCGCAGCTATGAAAGTTACCGGCATCGACTTTGATGATGCCGCTGTTCAGTCCAACGACCGGTACTGGGGTCAGGCGCTGATTATGACTGCCGTCGCCAACTTGCCCCAAGTCGTTGGCGCCCCAACATTTGACCGCGCCACTCGTGCTGACCGAGCAGCTGTGATTCGCGCCGGTGCTGACTGTCGCCGCGCCGCTGCTGATGCCGGTCACCGCTACCGGCGTACCGCGCTGGAGTGTGCTGCCATCGCCAATCTGCCCGGAATTGTTGTTGCCCCAGCATTTCACGGCGCCGGATGCGGTCACCGCGCAACTGTGGAATTCGCCGCTCGCAATCGACTGCACACCGCTACCAAGGCCGACGACATCGACTGGCCGACTGCGAAACTACGGCTCGTTGTCACCCAGTTGCCCGGCGCTGTTACTGCCCCAGCATTTGACGCCATTGGATGCCATCTGCGCACAACTGAAGCTGCCACCGGCGGCGATGGTGGCCGCCGTGGTCAGGCCGGACACCGTGACCGGCGTCAGCGCCCGGACGTTACTGCCATCGCCCAATTGCGCCGCGGTGTTGTCACCCCAACATCGCGCCGTGCCATCGGCCAAGCGCGCGCAGGCGTGGCGGTAACCGGCGCTGATCGAGGCCACGCCGCTGTTGAGGCCGCTGATCGGGAAGGTGTGACGGGATTAGGGTTGTCATTCCCCAGATCGCCGAGTTGGTTGTAATAGTTATCGCCCCAGCACTTGACCGCGCCGCCGCTGGTGCGTGCGCAACTGAAGTACTGGCCGGCGCTGATCGCCATCACATCGCTGCCCAGCGCGCTGACGGCGGTCGGGCTCAAATCGACGTCGTAGCTGCAGGTGACCAGGTTGCAAACGCGATCACGCACACCCCAGCACTTGACCGTGTTGGTCGTGGTCAATGCACAGGTATGCGAATAGCCGGCACTCACCGCCAGCAAATTCTGTCCGCCGATCACATTGGCTGGCGTCGCTTGATTCGTCGTGTTGCCGGTGCCGAGTTCACCGTAGCCGTTGTAACCCCAGCACTTCAGTCCGGTGAGGCCGATCAACGCACAGGTATGGTCGCCGCCGGCGGTGATCGCCGTGGCGTCGGTGAGATTCAGCACATTCACCGGCGTGAGCCGATTGGTCGAGGTGCCATCACCGAGTTGCTGCAGGAGATTTTTACCCCAGCACTTCACGCTGCCGGCCGCCATCAGTGCGCAGCTATGCCGGTATCCGGCGCTGATTGCGATGACGCCGCTGGACAGTCCGATCACGTTCGCAGGTAGGTAACGATGTGTCGTCGTGCCGTCGCCCAGCTGTCCGTATTCGTTATTGCCCCAGCACTTCACCGCGCCGGACGTGGTCAGCACGCAGGCGTGACCTTCGCCAGCCGCCAACTGTTGCACATCGCTCAACGGCGGCAGCGGCTGTGCGTTCAGCAGCGTGGAACCAGTGACCGCGAACAGCAGCGACAAGATTCGGCGCCAACTGCGTCGTCGGCGATGTCCATTGCTGAAAGCGGTGGTGACGAAGGTCACTCAATGCTCCTTTGGGATGCTCACGACACCTCAGCGTCAGCATCAGCGCACTTGTCTGAACCTGATCAGCGCGACCGAACTACACGCTGTGCTGGTTCGAATCATACTCATAACGACTGCCGCCCGCAGCGACCAACTAACCACTGCGCCCGGCTCGAACTGGCGAGTTGCAACGCCAGTCGATACCCTGAACCCAGAAAAATTGTGGCTGCGCGGAATCTACGTCCGGCCTTGCAGTTCGATCTCTCACCCATGGAATCTTATCGTCGTGAAACGTGCATTGATCACCGGCATCACCGGCCAGGATGGCGCCTACCTCGCCGAGTTCCTGCTCGGCAAAGGCTATGAAGTACACGGCATCAAGCGCCGTGCATCCAGTTTCAATACCGATCGTGTCGATCATCTCTACCAAGACCCGCATGAGACGGGTCGGCGCTTGTTCCTGCACTACGGCGACTTGACCGATGCCAGTAACCTGATTCGCATCCTGCAGCAGGTGCAGCCGGACGAGATCTACAACCTCGGCGCACAAAGCCACGTGCAGGTGTCGTTCGAGACGCCGGAATACACCGCCAATGTCGATGCCTTGGGCACCCTGCGCCTGCTCGAAGCGATCCGTATCCTCGGCCTTGAGAAGAAGACGCGTTTTTACCAAGCCTCGACATCGGAGATGTACGGCAAGGTCCAAGAGATTCCGCAGTGCGAAACGACGCCGTTCCATCCGCGTTCGCCCTACGGTGTGGCCAAGCTGTACGCCTACTGGATCACCGTGAACTACCGCGAGTCCTATGGCCTGTTTGCCTGCAACGGCATCCTGTTCAACCACGAATCGCCACTACGCGGCGAAACCTTCGTGACCCGCAAAATTACCCGTGCACTGGCCCGTATCCACCTTGGTCTGCAAGATTGTCTGCACCTTGGCAATCTCGACGCGCTGCGTGACTGGGGCCATGCCCGAGACTATGTCGAGGCGCAGTGGCTGATCTTGCAGCAGGCGGAACCGGACGATTTCGTCGTCGCCACCGGTGAACAACATTCGGTACGCGATTTCGTCACGCGCGCCGCTGCGGACATCGGTATCGTGATTGACTGGTGCGGTAGTGGCCTCGACGCGCACGGCGTGGTCGCGTCAGCGCCGGCCGATTCACATGCCCGCGTCGGGCAACGCATCGTTGCCGTCGACGCGCGCTACTTCCGCCCCTCCGAGGTTGAAACCCTGCTCGGTGCACCGGCCAAAGCACAGGCCAAGCTCGGCTGGACGGCACGCACTTCGTTTGCCGAGTTGGTGAGCGAGATGATGCAGGCCGACTTGGCGCTCGCCCAGCGCGACGCGCTCGTCGCCGACGCTGGCTACAGCGTGCCGACTCCTCATGAGTGAACCCATGGACACCAACGCGCGTATCTATATTGCCGGTCATCGCGGCCTCGTCGGCAGCGCGATCCTGCGCCGCTTGCAGACAGAAAACGCTTCGAACCTGATCCTGCGCACGCATGCCGAACTCGATCTCATCGACCAGCACGCGGTCGACGCTTTTTCGCGGTCGAGAAACCGGAATATGTGTTCCTGGCGGCGCCAAGGTCGGCGGTATCCACGCGAACGACACCTACCCGGCCGAGTTCATTCGCGACAATCTCGCGATCCAGACCAACGTCATCCACAGCGCTTGGCGGCATGGCGCGCGCAAACTGTGTTTTCTCGGCTCGTCTTGCATCTATCCGAAGCTGGCGCCACAACCGTTGCGCGAGGACGCCCTGCTGACCGGCCCGCTCGAACCGAGCAACGAGTGGTATGCAATCGCGAAGATCGCCGGCATCAAGATGTGCCAAGCCTACCGTCGGCAGTACGGCTTCGATGCGATCAGCCTGATGCCGACCAGTTTGTATGGCAGCGGCGACAACTTCGATTTGCAGAATTCGCACGTGCTGCCGGCGCTGATCCGAAAGTTCCATGAGGCCAAGCAATGCGGTGAAAGCACGGTCACGATCTGGGGCAGCGGCACACCGCGACGCGAGTTCCTGCATGCCGATGATCTGGCCGATGCCGTCGTCTTTCTGATGCGTCACTACAGCGACGATCAATTCATCAATGTCGGTAGTGGCGAAGACCTGACCATCCGCGAATTGGCGCAACTGGTCGCCGACGTGGTCGGGTTCGAGGGCACGATCGCCACTGATCCGAGCAAACTCGACGGTACGCCGCGCAAGTTGATGGACGTGTCGCGCCTGCACGCGCTCGGTTGGCACCATCGAATCGGATTACGCGAAGGCATCGTCGCGACTTATGCCTCGTTCTGCGCGACGCCAACCTGACGCCGCCTCCAGAATCGGGCTGCGCGAAAGAATGTGACCGCGCGCTCACGCCGCGCAGTCAACAGGAACCACATCGCCAATGCCAGCAGATAGGCCAACAGCAGCAATGGCTCCGGCACGTTCCAGCGCATGCATTGACCCATCAACAGACCCGACAGCAAGGTAAAGGCCGCGAGCCCGATGGCGGTGCTGCCGGGGCTGAACCCGGCATCGCGCATGATGTGGTGAACATGGTGATGGTCGGCCGAAAAGGGTGAGCGGGCGGCGCGCATGCGGCGCACGATCAGTACCAGACAATCGATCACTGGCACCGGTGCCAGCCACAGCGCCAGCACCGGGCTGACCGGATGGCCCACATTCTGGGTCAGACGGAAGCAACACCAGGCAACCACCAAGCCGAGCAATGCGCTGCCCGAATTGCCCATGAAGGCATGCGCCCGCGCACGCCACGGAAAGCGGAAGTTGAACGCAAGGAAGGCGATCACCGCCCCGGCCATCACCAGACTGCGCTGTACCAGCACAACATTGCCGGAATACCCGGCAGCCGCGACGACCATGACCAAGGTGGCCAATACCAAAGTGGCGGCCAAGCCATCGATCCCGTCGATCATGTTCATGGCATTGATCAAACCAACGGTGGCGAACACCGTGATCGGCACCGACAGCGCACCCAGCGGCGTGTCGCCGATACCGAACACCGGGCCGAGATGTTCGATGCGTACGCCGCCGCCGTAGATCAGGATCAAGGCCACGGTGATCTGCACGGCGACGCGCAACCACCAACGCAGGTCGTGGCGATCATCGAGCCAGCCGGTCACCACCAACATCACTGCCGCGACGGCGAAAGCACTGGCGGCGCGCGTCGACTCAACCAGCGCAAACAAGGCCAGCACGATAGCCAACAGCATCGCGACGCCGCCGGTGGCCGGCGTCACTTGAAGGTGATTCTTGCGATCGGTGGGGTGGTCGACCAAGCCGAGCCGGGCTGCCACCGGAAACAAGGCCAGCATCGCGAGCGTGGTGATGCCGGCCGCGATCAGCAGTCCCCACCACCAGCCTGCCTCGAAACCGTCGAACCGCATTCGTTCCGTCCATCCATCGTGATCGTAGCGTTGCAGCACCTGCCCATTTGCGCCAACAACCAGGGCATGCGACACAGTTGTGAAGAGCGCCTTATCGGCGCTTCACAGGCACGTGTTATATGCATTCACGTGATCGACTTGCACTGCCACCTATTGCCCCACATCGATGACGGCGCGCCAGACATGGCGACGGCGCTGGCGATGGCGCGCATTGCAGTGGCTGATGGCATTACCGTCACCGCCTGTACGCCACACATCTATCCCGGACTGTACGAGAACGATGCGGCAGGTATTCGCATCGCCATCCAGTCCATGCAAGCCCGACTCGACCAGGAAGGTATTCCGCTGCGCCTGGTCGAGGGTGCCGATGCCCATGTCGTTCCCGAAATGGTGGACGGCCTGCGCAGCGGGCGCATTCCGACACTGGCCGGATCGCGCTACTTTTTGTTCGAGCCACCCCACCATGTCGCACCACCACGACTGGAAGAAACGGCATTCAACGCCATGGCCGCCGGCTACGTACCGATCGTGACGCACCCGGAACGACTGAGTTGGATCGAGTCGCATTATCCGGTGTTCCAGCGCATGACGCGTGCCGGCGCCTGGATGCAACTGACGGCGGGCGCGCTGACCGGGCGCTTTGGGCGCCGCCCGCAATACTGGGCCGAGCGCATGCTCGATGAAGGACTGGTCGCGGTGATCGCGACCGATGCACATCGGGCCGATCGCCGGCCACCGTTGCTGGCCGAGGCGCGCAATGCTGCCGCCCGCCGGCTTGGCGACGCCGAGGCCGAACATCTAGTGTGCTCGCGGCCGCAAGGCGTGCTCGACAATCGCGCCCCAGCGACACTGCCGCCATTGCCCGCAGTCGGGAACTCGGCACGGCCGCTTCACAGTAGTTTTTGGCGACGCCTGTTTGGGCAGGCATAATCATTGCTTGTTGAAACGTGATTCATTTCACATTCCGGAACAACGCATGCTGAGATTCATGGTTTTGGCAGTCCTGTTGGCGCTCGCCGCCACCGGCTGTTCGTCCTCGTCGGCGCTGAAAAGCGGTTCGGCGAAAGCAGTGACCGCGACGCAGTCGCTGCCGCCGCCCGACACCACGGCGGCGTCGGGTGCGTATGTCGGCGTCTCGGACTACCGCGTCGGCCCGCTGGATCTGCTGGAAATCTCAGTGTTTCAGGTGCCCGATCTCAACCGTACGGTACGCATCAACACCAGCGGACAGATTTCGCTGCCGTTGATCGGCGCGATTCGTGCCGGTGGCAAGACCATCACCGAACTCGAAGCGGAGATCGCCAGCAAACTTTCGGCGCAGTATCTGCAAGATCCGCAGGTCAGTGTGTTCGTGAAAGAAT
The DNA here is from genome assembly GCA_016708465.1 of Rhodanobacteraceae bacterium. Taxonomy (GTDB): domain Bacteria; phylum Pseudomonadota; class Gammaproteobacteria; order Xanthomonadales; family Ahniellaceae; genus JADKHK01. Next base: position 97,573 of record JADJFT010000002.1, on the reverse strand, counting down.
TCTCCAGCCAGCGCATCACCGTCGAAGGTGCGGTCAAACAACCGGGCATTTTTCCGATCACCGGCAAGACCTCGTTGCTTCAGGTCATCGCCATGGCACGCGGCTTCGAAGAACTGGCCGACGAGCGCACCATCATCGTGTTCCGCACGATTGAAGGAAAGAAGATGGCAGCACTGTTCAACATTCGCGAGATCCGTGCCGGACAGGCCGACGATCCGCAGATCTATGGTGACGATATCGTCGTCGTCGAACGTTCGGGCGTACGCAGCGCCTACAAGACCCTGGTCGATGGCCTGCGTGGTCTGATCGGTTTCAGCGCACTGTGATTCGCCATTCGATCTGGACCGGGGACGAGGCATGAGAGACGGCAACAATCATGGCGCCGGGCGCAACCAACTTCCGGTCGCGGTTCCCAACAATCAAGGCGGCGCCCTGGCGCCGGTTTCAGCGGTCACGCCGAGCACGGTTCTGGCCGAACTGCGTCAGGCTGACGCACCGACATCCGACGAAATCAACCTGCTCGACTACTGGAACATTCTGGTCAAGCGCCGCTGGACGGTGCTCGGGTTGATGTTGATTCTGCTGTTCGCAGCATTCATCAACACCCTGCTGACGACGCCGATCTTTCGCGCGGGCGCCACCATCCAGATCGACCGTGAGACCCTGAACGTGGTCAACGTCGAAGGCGTCACGCCACAAGGCGCGACCAACGACTGGGAGTTCTACGAAACCCAGTACCAGTTACTGCGTAGTCGCAGCCTGGCGGAACGTGTCGCGTCACAACTGCACCTCGGAGCCGACCCTTCCATGCGCCAGCAGGCGCAGCCTTCGCCCTGGACGGCCTTGTTCGGTTCTTTATTCGGTGGCCAGAAAAAACCCGTTTCCGCGACCGCAACCACCGCCGCCGCCAAAGTCGAGGATGACCGCAACTATTCCGGCGTGATTTCGGGAGGGCTGTCGATCGAGCCAGTGCGCGACTCACGCCTGGTCAACATCCAGTTCGACAGCCCGGACCCGCAATTCGCCGCGCGGGTCGCGAATTCGGTGGCCGAGTCATTCATCGCGACCAATCTCGAGCGCCGCTTCGATGCATCGTCGTATGCCAAGGGTTATCTGGAAGATCGTTTGGCGCAGTTGAAACAGAAGCTCGAGGACTCCGAGCGTGAGTTGGTCGCGTTTGCGCAGAAGGAACAGATCCTCTCTGCGACCAGCACCCAGACGCTAATGGAACAGAATCTCGGCGAACTCAATTCCGCAGTCGGCCTAGCCCAAGGCGTACGCATCCGTGCCGAGGCGCGCTGGCGCCAGGCACAAGCCAGCATCGGTGCTGCCTTGCCCGCAGACATGCTGGATGGATCAAACATCCGGCCGCTGCAGGAACGCCGCTCGACCCTGAAGAGCACGTTCCAGGAGAAGCTGCGCCTGTACAAGCCGGAATATCCGGAAATGAAGCAGTTGCAGGCGCAGATCAGCGAAATCGACCGCCAGATCACCGCTGAGCTGAATAGCCTCAAGTCGTCGGTGAAGGCCGAATACGACGCAACGCTGACTCAGGAAACCTTGTTGCGCGAGCAACTGAGTGAACTCAAGGCAGAGACTCTGGATTTGCAGAGTCGTTCGATCAACTACAACATCCTGCAACGTGAAGTCGCGACCAATCGCGAACTCTACGATGGCCTGTTGCAGCGCTACAAAGAAATTGGCGTCGCCGGTGGCGTCAGCAGCAACAACATCTCGATCGTCGATCGCGCCCAAGTGCCGGGCGGCCCGTACAAGCCGGACATGCGCCGAAATTTGTTGATCGGGCTGCTGATCGGTTTGTTCCTCGGTGTGCTGCTGGCGTTGTTGCTCGAATATCTCGATGACACCGTGAAAAACCCGGAGGACATCGAGAAGAAGTTGCGGCTCGTGCATCTCGGCGTGATCCCGAAACTGGGCAAGGACATCACCCCGGCGGCGGCGCTGATCGATGTGCGTTCGGGCTTTGCCGAGGCCTATCGTTCGGTGCGCACCGCCTTGCAGTTTTCAACCGAAAGCGGTGTGCCGTCGGTGCTGGTGATTACCAGCACGCAACCTGGCGAGGGCAAGAGCACCACCGCGAAGTCATTGGCGCGCAACTTTGCGCTGCTCGGCAAGCGCGTGCTGCTGATCGATGCGGACCTGCGTAATCCGTCATTGCATCGGGTGTTTGAGCTCGACAACTCGATGGGTCTGAGCAACTGCCTGTCCGGTGCGGCCAAGCCCGGACAGTGCATTCATCGCGTCGACCAGGCCGGTATTTCGGTGATGCTGAGCGGGCCATTGCCGCCCAATCCCGCCGAACTATTGGCCGGGCCGCGAATGATCAGCCTGTTGACCCAAGCCAGCGAGCGCTTCGATCAGATCATCATCGATGCGCCGCCGGTGCTTGGTCTGGCCGATGCCCCGATTCTCGGCAACCTCGCCAAGGGCACGTTGCTGGTGATCGAGGCCGGACGTACACGCGTCGGTGCGGTGAATGCGACGATCAAACGCCTGCTCAGCGCACGCACACGGCTACTCGGTGCGGTGCTGACCAAGTTCGATGCGAAGGCGGCCGGTTATGGCTACGGCTACGGTGGCTACGGCTACAACAGCTATCAGTACTACAGCTACGGTGGTTCAGCGCCGAAGAAGCTAACCGCGCGTCGCGAGGAACACTGAACAGTGAGTTTCGAGGCGCTCGATCTTGCCTTGGCGCTGCATGCGGCTCCGGGGCGCATCGACGAATTGCGCGCGCGAGCACTGCCGGGCAACGGCATGGCGGCGCTGCTGCGTGTGGCATTGGCGCAACCCGATGCCTTGGCCGACGCCGGTGCCGCGTTTCCTGCGGATGCGGCACGTCTGGTCGATGCCGCGCGCTTCTTCATCGAACAGCAACTGCTGGCACGTGAATTCGACCACGATCCGTGGCGCGTCCTCGGGGTCAATCCGGGTGCGGCACCGGCGCTGATTCGTGCCCATCATCATCTGCTGGTTCGACTGGTTCATCCCGACCGCAGTGACGATTGGGCCAGCGCCTATGCCGATCGCGTCAACCGTGCATGGCGGCAATTGCGCGATGCCGATGGCCACCCCGCGGTGATGCCGCGCAGCGTGCCACCTGTCGTCGTTGAATCCTGGGACGCCCACGCCGCTCGGCCGCAATTGCGCAGCAGTAACGTCGTTTCGACGCCTGCCGCTGCCCCAAACCGATCACGGCCGGCGTTCTGGATCGCGGCGGGCGCGTTCATCGCGGTAGCGGCCACTGTCCTCTGGCAGCAATGGCACGTCGACGCCATCGAGGTCCCGACCCAGTCCAACGAGTTGGTGACGCCCGCCACCCCTTGGTACGCAGAATCGCACCTGCCGGACCCACTGCGCGAGGCCGCACCGCTTCCGGTGATCGTGCCAATTGCTGATTTGGACACTGCGAGCGTCGTACCTGCGCCGATGCCGGCGACCGCCGTGCCGATCATGCATGCACCCGAAGCGCCGCACCCACCGCCGCGCCCGGTCGTCGTTGCGGCAGCGCCGCAGCCAGCCGCGATTGCACCCGCTGCGGCGGCGCCTGCCATTGGTCTGGCGGTGAAGCCAACGACAACGCCGGTCGCGGAACCCACGGTGGTTGCATCGGTGTCTGCGCCCAGCGCAGACGACGCGACGGATGCGGTCGCCGCAGCGATGCCGCAACTTGATGCGCAGAGTGGTGCAACCCTGTTGCGGCAATTCCGTGAACGGTATGCACAGGGCGACCTCAATGGCCTGCTGCGGCTGTATGCGCGCGAGGTCCACACGGATGCGCGCAGTGTCGCCAACATCGCTGGCGCATATACGCGTCTGTTCAATAGCAGCCAGCAACGCTACATCGACTTCAGCGAGGTGCGCTGGCAGCAACAGAACAATCGCGTTCTCGGCCACGCCCGCTATGAAGTCGGATATCGCAAGCGCCCGTCACTGCGCAAATATCTGGAGCGCGGTGAGGTCGAACTGGAACTGATACTCGACGGCAGTGAGTCACGCCTGCGCCGTTTCGATCTGCATGCGGACCGCCGCCGATGAAGCGGATACGTCGCGCGACGCTCGGGTTGATGTGGATGGCGCCAGCGCTCGCGCTGGGCTGGGCCGCGCTGCATCTCGGCATGGCGGACTGGCTCGCCGAGCGTGACCCGCAGGCCGCGCTGCGCTGGTGGCCGCATCATGCCGGCGCACAGTTGCAGATCGCCACGCAGGCGTCGGAGCCCGAGCGCGATCACGCAGAGGCGCGCCGCCTCGCCAGTGACGTACTCGCGCGCACGCCATTGGCCGGTGGTCGCACAGCGCGTGCTCGCACGCGTTGCCGAGGTGTCCGGCGACGAAGCGACTGCGCTTACCCACTATCGCATCGCCGCCCGGCGTGCACCGCGTGATCGCCCACCGCATGCCTGGCTTGCGAACCACGCTGCCGCACGTGGCGACTTCATCACCGCACTCGCGCATACCGATCAGTTGCTGCGCATCGCTCCCGGCCTGCTGCAAGAGACGTTGCCGACGCTGGCATCGTTCGCCGCGGTGCCAGATGCGCGTGTCGCGCTGTTGCGATTGCTCGGCGAAACGTCGCCGCAGTGGCGGGCACCCTTCCTCTACTGGCTGAGCCAGCAGCCTGATGCCTTGCCGATGATGACCGCGCTGTTGTCGCCGCTGCGGGCCGCGCCGCAGCCGTTGACCGGTTATGAGCGCTCGCTGTGGATCAATCGACTGTTGGGCGAGTCACGCGTGGCCGAGGCACAATTCCTCTGGATCGAATCGCTACCACCGGAACGCAGTAAGTCGATCGGCAACATCGTCGATGGCGGCTTCGAATTGCCACCCGATGGCGATGGCTTCGGCTGGCATTTCGACCCGGTCGCGGGCGCCACCATCCATCAAGAACCTGGTGCCGGCATGCACGGTGCACAGGCGTTGGTTATCGACTTCCATGATCGTCGCGTAGCCTTCGCGCATGTCCGCCAGCGCTTAGCGCTTCCGCCTGGGCACTATGCGCTGCGCGGACGCGTTCGTCTCGACGGCTTGCGCAACGAACGCGGCCTGCTCTGGCAGGTGCAATGCGATGACGGCCGCCTGCTCGGTGCCACCGAACGTTTCCACGGCAGCAGCCAATGGCGTGACTTCCATGTCAACTTCGAGCGCCCGGCCGAGGCATGCAACGGACAGCAACTCAGGTTGCGTCTGGACGCACGCATCGCACCCGAGCAAATGATCGGTGGCCGCGTCTGGTTCGATGACCTGCGTATTTCATCGATCAAACATTGACCAATCAGTCACTACGATGCGATCCTTTTGCCGGCGTACCCCTGAAACAATCTCACCTGATTGCCAGGGTCGAATTTGGAGTTTTCAAGTGAAGTCATTGTTTCCTAGCAATCACCGTTGCGTTTGCGACCAGCGACCTACGTGCAGCGGATGCCGTGGCGGCTCCTTTGCAGGCAACGCTGAAGGAAATCACCGGCTCGGTGCTTGTGAATCAAGGTGAACAGTTTATCGAACTGGCACCTGGAACACAGCTCAAGCCCGGCGACCGTGTCATGTCGATGGAAGATTCGAAGGCGCTGGTGCGCTATTTCGACGACTGCGAGGTCGAGGTCAAGGAAGGCGATGTCTACACCATCGACGAACGCCTGCCCTGCCCTTGTCTGAACTTCAAGGATGAAGAAGACCCGGTGGCAACCCTGGTCGAGTCGACCGGTGACTTGGCACTGCGCCAATACGATGAATCCTATGCCGGGATTGCTGCCGGGCAGATGCTTCACGTCGGTGACCGCGTGCGCATCGCCGATGAAGCCAAAGGAATGTTCGAGTACCGCGATGGCTGCCGCGAGGAAGTTGCCGAGTCGAACGACTTCGAGATCCCGGACCAATCGCCGTGTCTGTGTGCCGCGCTGATTTTCGATAAGGTGGCGCCGATCCAAGGCTCGCTGGTCACCGAGCCCGGCATCTTGATTCCAACCATCATCGCTGCCTGTCTCGCGATCGACCATGACGACGACACTTTCAACTGCAAGGACGGGCAAGCCAGCCCGTAAGCGGCTAGCTCGCTTATCATCGATCGGGCCGCGGACTGCGGCCCGATTTGTTTCCGGAGCCTGCATTGTCGTACCGACCCCGCGCTTCGAACGGCCAACTGGCGCCGCTGCTGATCGGCGGCAGCTTTCTCGGCGTATGCGTGCTCGCCGGCGGCGGAACCCGGCAGGGGCTACCCGTGGAAGCCATGCTGCAGTTGCTGTCGTTGCCGCTGATTGTCTACGCCGGCATGCGCCTCGCAGGACGGCCACTGGCCGCTGTCACGAGCATCGCACTGGTCTGGTTCGGCTTGATTGCGGCCTGGATTGCAGCACAAATTATTCCGCTGCCCCCCGGCCTGTGGACCCGCTTGGGTGGTCGCGACGAGTTGCTGCCGGAACTGCTGGCCGCCGGTGTGCCGCTCGGCTGGCATGCGCTGTCGCTGGATCCGGATGCCAGCCTGCGTGCACTGCTGGCCTTGTTGCCACCGTTCGCCATCGGTCTGCTTGCGCTCGGCCTGCACGGTCAGCAGCGCGTGCGTCTACTGCAGACCATCTTGGTATTCGCGATCGCCAGCGCAGTGCTCGGGCTCGCACAACTGGCCGGCGGGCCGGACAGTCCGCTGCGCTGGCACGCCGTCACCAATGCGCAAGGCGCAGTGGGGCCGTTCGCGAACCGTAATCATCTCGCGACACTGCTGGTGATATCGCTACCGCTCGCCACCGCCCAGATGATCAATGCGGGCGCACGTATCATTGCCGGAGAGCAACGTCCGCGCCGAACCGCTGCGCTCACCGTCGGTATCGTTGCTGGCGTGTTGCTGCTGCTGTCGCTGGCGATGGTGCGGTCGCGCGCCGGCGTCGTGCTCGCAGGGCTCGCTGCAGTTGCGGCAGCGCTGATGCTATGGCACCGCCACGAAGATGCTGATCAGCGCCCGCGCGCCGGCGTCAAACGCTGGCTGGCGTTGGCTGGCATCGGCGGGCTGGTGTTAGCGGTGCAGTTCGGCTTCTGGGGATTGTTGCAACGCTTCGACGCCGACCCGATGGACGATCTGCGCTGGACCATCACCCGCAACACCCTGGTCGGTGCCGAACACTTCGGTCCGCTCGGTGTCGGTGCCGGCGGTTTCATCGCGGCCTACCAGTCGGTGGAGCCGGCGACCGATCGCCAATCGGTGCTGATCAACCGCGCCCACAACGACTGGGCAGAATGGTGGCTGGAAGGCGGCTGGCCACTCGCGATTCTGCCGGCTGCCGGCCTGCTGCTTCTGCTCTGGCGCACCTACGCGGCATGGAAACGGCGCGGCGACCCGGCGATCTGGCAACGTGCCGCCGCCATCGGACTGTGGCTGATTCTGCTGCATTCACTCAGCGACTACCCGCTGCGCACCACCGCCATTGCCTGCGTCGCCGCGATGTTGCTGGCGCATCTCGTAGCACGCGACCCCAACGAAGCCCCGTAGGAGCGACCCACGGGTCGCGATGTTTTTCGCAAGGCCGCAATCGCCCCACCCCCGTAGGAGTTTTTCGCAAGGCCACAACCCCCCCACCACCCGTAGGAGCGACCCACGGGTCGCGATGTTTTTCGCAAGACCACAACCACCCCGCCACCCCGTAGGAGCGACCCACGGGTCGCGATTCTTTTGTCATCCGATCACCACGAAAAGAATCGCGACCCGTGGGTCGCTCCTACAATGTCGGGTCGGAAACTTTTTGGGGATGACGGACTTGAACGATTCACGCATTGCCATCATTGGCCTTGGCTATGTCGGTTTGCCGCTCGCCGTGGAATTTGGCAAACGCTACGACACGCTCGGCTTTGATATCCGCGCCACCCGCATCGACGAGCTGCGGCGCGGCCATGACCACACGATTGAGGTGTCATCAGAAGAACTCGCCGAGGCGCACAAGCTGCGGTTTGCGTGCGCGGCGACAGAACTGGCTGACCGCACCATTTTCATCGTCACCGTGCCGACCCCAATCGATGCCGCCAAACGTCCTGATCTGACGCCGTTGCTGCGTGCCAGCGAAACCATCGGCGGAGTATTGAAACCGGGCGACCTGGTCATCTACGAATCCACCGTCTATCCCGGCTGCACCGAAGAAGCCTGCGTGCCGGTGCTGGAACGCGTCTCCGGCCTGAAGTTCAACGTCGATTTCTTCTGCGGCTATAGCCCGGAACGCATCAACCCTGGCGACAAACAGCATCGACTGGCCTCGATCCGCAAAGTCACCTCGGGTTCGACAGCGGAAATCGCCGACCGCGTTGACACGCTGTATGCCAGCATCATCACCGCCGGCACCCACAAAGCCGCCAGCATCCGCGTTGCCGAAGCAGCGAAGGTGATCGAGAACACCCAGCGTGACGTCAACATCGCGTTGATCAATGAGCTGGCGCTGATCTTCAATCGCCTCGGCATCGACACCCTCGACGTACTTGAAGCGGCCGGCACCAAATGGAATTTCCTGCCATTCCGGCCAGGGTTGGTCGGTGGCCACTGCATCGGCGTCGATCCGTATTACCTGACGCACAAGGCACAGGAGATCGGTTACCACCCGGAAGTCATCCTCGCCGGGCGCCGCATCAATGACGGCATGGGTGCCCACGTCGCCACACAGGTGCTGCGGCTGATGGCAGCCAAGTCGATCAACCCGGTGGGCGCGCGCGTGCTCGTGCTCGGTCTCACCTTCAAGGAAAATTGCCCGGACCTTCGCAACACCCGCGTCATCGACATCATCAGCGAGCTGCGCAAGTTCAATTGCCAAGTCGACGTCCACGACCCTTGGGTCAATGCGGTCGAGGCGACACACGAATACGGCTTCACGCCGATCGCCGAACCCGCAGCCGGCGCATACGACGCCATCGTGCTCGCGGTCGCCCATCGCCAGTTCGCCGAACAAGCCGCGTCACTGCGCCGCTACGGCAAACCGCTTTGCGTGATCTACGACGTCAAACACATCCTCCCCCGCGACCTCATCGACGCCCGCCTGTAGGAGCGACCCACGGGTCGCGATTCTTTCGCAAGACCACAATCACCCCACCACCCCGTAGGAGCGACCCACGGGTCGCGATTCTTTCGCAAGACCACAATCACCCCACCACCCCGTAGGAGCGACCCACGGGTCGCGATTCTTTCGCAAGACCACAATCACCCCACCACCCCGTAGGAGCGACCCACTGGTCGCGATGTTTTTCACGGTGAACGGACGACAAAAGAATCGCGACCCATGGGTCGCTCCTACGAGGGCAATCGCGGGGATGCGTAGGGGAACGAGCTGGCGTGCGCGCACAGACCGATACGCACGGGATTGTCGAGGACATAGCGAATGGCAGCGGCAACGGCAGGTCCATCACGCAATCGGCGATCGTGAAACGCCGCCTGCCACAACGGCCCGTAGAAGTCCTGCGTCAACCTCAATTCGCGGCAAACCCGCGTCTTGAAATGCTTGATCACGGAGGACAACGGATACCGTGGCCCTAATGCGATCACGCCATGCCAATGATCCGGCATCAGCACCCAGCCCAGCGCCGTCGCATCGAGGAATGTGCGCGGCGCATCATGCAGCGCACAAACCGCAAGCGCCGCCGACGCGTCGGCAAACACCGATTCGCGGTGTCGCACCACCGTGGTCACGAGATACACCGCACCCGCATCCGATACCCGACCGCGCCGCAATGCCGAATGTCCTTTATCCAAAGATCGTCCCATCGGTACACGATGCCGAGATCGGACGCGACCCGCCTCCGGGCATATCCCAACCAAAAGGCCGAAATCTCGCAATCGCCCCACTCCCCGTAGGAGCGACCCACGGGTCGCGATTCTTTTGGGTGGTCGCAATCAACACCCCCGTAGGAGCGACCCACGGGTCGCGATTCTTTTGGGTGGTCGCAATCGCCCCCACCCCGTAGGAGCGACCCACGGGTCGCGATGTTTTTCGCGGTGAACGGACGACAAAAGAATCGCGACCCGTGGGTCGCTCCTACGAAGGCGCGTAGAATTCGGGCATGAGGATTCTTGTCACCGGCGGCGCCGGCTTCATCGGCAGCCACACTTGCGTTGCGTTGCTCGAAGCAGGCCATGCGGTCACTGTGCTCGACAACCTCTGCAACGGTTCCGAAGTCGCCCTGCAGCGCGTGCGGGAACTTGCCGACAAGGCGCTGCGCTTCGTCGAGGGCGATGTGCGCAATCCGAACGATCTGGCGCGGACGTTCGCAGGCGGTGTCGATGCCGTCATCCATTTTGCGGCGCTCAAGGCGGTCGGGGAAAGTTGCATTGATCCGCTGCGCTATTTCGACAACAACATCGGCGGCACGATTGCTCTGATGCAGGCGATGCAATCGTTCGGCACCCAGCATCTGGTTTTCAGCTCGTCGGCCACGGTTTACGGTGCCGCCGAAACGATGCCGGTGAACGAGGATGCGCCGCTCGGTGTGACCAATCCTTACGGCCGCAGCAAACGGGTCATGGAAGAGCTGATTCGCGATCTTTGCGCAGCCAACCCGGGCTTCAATGCCGTATTGCTGCGCTATTTCAATCCGGTCGGCGCGCACCCGAGCGGCCGCATTGGCGAAGACCCGATCGGCATTCCCAACAACCTGATGCCCTATGTTGCGCAAGTCGCCACGGGGCGCCGCGACCATCTCAATATTTTCGGCAATGACTACTCGACCCCGATGGCACCGGCGTGCGCGACTACCTGCACGTGATGGACCTCGCCGATGCCCACGTATGCGCACTCGACTTCGTGCAAGGCCATTCCGGTGTCCGCGCATTCAACCTCGGCACCGGCCGCGGCCACAGCGTGCTCGAACTCGTGCATGCCTTCGAAGCGGCCAGCGATCGCACGATCCGCTATCGCATCAGCGACCGCCGACCCGGCGACATCGCCACGCTCTATGCCGATCCCGGTCGCGCCGAACGCGAACTCGGCTGGACCGCGACCCGCACCCTCGCCGACATGTGCGCCGACACCTGGCATTGGCAAACCGCAAACCCGAACGGTTATCGCCCCACCCCGTAGGAGCGACCCATGGGTCGCGATTCTTTTGTCATCCGTTCACGGCAAAAAAAACATCGCGACCCGGCGTTGGCAAACCGCAAACCCGAACGGTTATCGCCCCACCCCGTAGGAGCGACCCATGGGTCGCGATTCTTTTGTCATCCGATCACGGCAAAAAAACATCGCGACCCGTGGGTCGCTCCTACAATTGCGTGGCGATTGCGACCACCCAAAAGAATCGCGACCCATGGGTCGCTCCTACGAAGGCGCGTAGAATCCGGCCATGACCATTCTCGTTACCGGCACCGCCGGCTTTATCGGGTCGCATGTCGCGATGCGTTTGTTGGCGCGCGGCGATCGGGTGATCGGCATCGACAATCTCAGCGACTACTACGACGTGAACTTGAAGCGGGCGCGGCTGGCGCGCTTCGAGCAACATCCGAACTACACGCATGTGCATGCCGATCTGGCCGACCGCGGCGCGATCGAAGCGGTCTTCGCCACCCACACGCCGCAGCGCGTGGTGAACCTGGCGGCGCAGGCCGGTGTGCGTTATGCCGCGACCAACCCGCATGTGTACGTGGACACCAATGTGGTCGGCTTCCTGCACATCCTCGAAGGCTGCCGCCACCACGGTGTCGAACATCTGGTGTTCGCGTCGACCAGTTCGGTCTATGGCGCGAACACGAAGATGCCGTTCTCCGGAGCACCAGGGCACCGAACATCCGCTGACCCTGTACGCCGCGACCAAGAAAGCCAACGAGCTGATGGCGCACAGCTACGCGCATCTGTATGGCACGCCCTGCACCGGCCTGCGCTTCTTCACCGTCTACGGCCCCTGGGGCCGGCCGGACATGGCGCTGTTCCTGTTCACCAAGGCGATCCTCGCCGGCGAGCCGATCAAGGTGTTCAACCACGGCCACCACAAGCGCAGCTTCACCTATGTCGACGACATCGTCGAAGGCGTGATCCGCACGCTCGACCAGGTGCCCGGCAAGAACCCCAACTGGCAGGGTGCCGCACCCGACCCCGCCACCAGCGGCGTCGCGCCTTACCGCATCTACAACATCGGCAACGAACAGCCGGTCGAGTTGTTGCGCTATATCGAAGTGCTGGAACAGTCGCTGGGCCGCAAGGCGACGATGGCACTGCTGCCGCTGCAGGCCGGCGACGTGCCCGACACCGAAGCCGACGTCTCCGAACTCATCGCCCAGGTCGGCTACCGCCCCGTCGTCTCGGTCGAAGACGGCGTCGCCCACTTCGTGCGCTGGTATCGCGACTACCCCCACACCGCCCCACATGACCCATCTCGCTCTTTAGGAGCGACCCACGGGTCGCGATTCTCTTGACGTGACAACCATCGCGATGATGATCCTGACGATGATGTCTTCAATGCCACGTCCTTGTTCGATCGAGGCTTCCCCATGACGGATTCGAATACGCCTTATATCCATGCCCTCGCCGATGTTCAGTCCGATCACATCGGCAACGGAACCAAGATCTGGCAATTCGTCGTGATCTTGCCGGGCGCCCGTATCGGACGTGACGTGAACGTCTGTTCGCATTGCTTCATCGAGAACGACGTCGTGGTCGGTGATCGAGTGACGATCAAAAACGGGGTACAACTTGGGATGGCCTTCGCGTCGGCGACGATGATGTTCATCGGTCCGAATGCAACCTTCACCAATGACAAGTTTCCACGCAGCAAGCAGCATCTCGACCGGGCAGCCATCACCGAGATCGAGGTCGGCGCATCCATCGGTGCTGGCGCAACCATCCTTCCTAGCATCCGGATCGGCCGTCATGCGATGGTGGGTGCAGGCGCGGTGGTTACGCGTTCCGTGCCGCCCAACGCCATCGTCATCGGCAATCCAGCGCGCATCGTCGGTTATTCGGACTCAGGCCGAGTGCAAGATAAACAGAATGCCCGCAACCACGGGCCTTCTGAGACCGCACCCGCGTCGCGGGTCAATGGCGTAAGCCTGGTGTCCTTACCCAAAGTCACCGACATCCGTGGGAGTCTGACCGTCGGTGAGTTCGAGCGGTCCGTACCATTTCCTGCCAAGCGCTATTTCATCGTGTTTGATGTTCCCAGCATCGAGACGCGGGGTGAACACGCACACAAGGCCTGTCATCAGTTTCTGATCTGCGTGCGCGGCAGCGTCACGGTCATGGCCGATGATGGCGTCCACCGCGAACAGCACTTGCTCGACCGACCGGACCGCGGAATCCACTTGCCCCGATGATCTGGGGCACCCAGTACAAAGTACTCCCCCGATGCCGTGCTGTTGGTCTTTGCATCCCACTACTACGACGCCGCCGACTACATCCGAGACTACGACGACTTTCTTCGACTGGCCGGGGCGCGCGCTTGATTCCCTTCCTCGACCTGAAAGCGCCCTACGTCGAATTGCGCGCCGAGATCGACGCGGCGATTGCGCGCGTACTCGCTTCGGGCTGGTACATCCTGGGCCCCGAAGTCGACGCCTTCGAACACGAGTTCGCGACCTACGTCGACGCCAAACACTGCGTCAGCCTGGCCAACGGGCTGGACGCATTACATCTGGCGCTTCGTGCGCTGGATGTTGGCCCCGGCGATGAAGTCATCGTGCCGTCCAACACCTATATCGCGACCTGGCTTGCGGTCAGTCAGTGCGGTGCAACGCCGGTGCCGGTTGAACCGGTCGAGTCGACCTATAACCTCGACCCGGCATTGATCGAGGCGGCCATTACGCCGCGTACCAAGGTCATCCTGCCGGTTCACCTGTATGGCCAGCCAGCCGATATGGACCCCATTCTTGCCATCGCCCGCAAGCACGGCCTGCGCGTACTGGAAGACGGTGCGCAAGCGCACGGTGCCCGCTACAAAGGCAAGCGCATCGGCGCGCATAGCGATGTCGTGGCGTGGAGCTTCTATCCTGGCAAGAACCTCGGCGCGTTGGGCGATGGCGGGGCGATCACCACCAATGATCCGGCACTCGACGACCGCATCCGGGTCTTGCGCAACTACGGCTCGCGGGTGAAATACGTCAACGAGATTCAGGGCTACAACAGCCGTCTCGATCCGATCCGCCGCGGTGCTGCGCGTCAAGCTGAAGCATCTCGATGCGTGGAATGCACGACGCGGTGCCGTCGCACGGCGCTATCTCGACGAACTGCGCGACACCGCACTGACGCTGCCGCATGTCCCTGAGTGGGCCGAACCAGCATGGCACCTGTTCGTGATTCGCCATCCGCAACGCGACCTGCTGCAGCAAAAACTCACCGCAGCCGGCATCGGCACCTTGATCCATTACCCGATTCCGCCGCACCGGCAGCAGGCCTATGCGCGCGCCGGCTTCGCGACCGACAACTTCCCGATCGCTTCGCGGATTGCCGACACGGTGTTGAGCTTGCCGATGGGGCCGCATTTGGCACAAGACGACGTGGCCGGCGTAACTGAGGCAATCAAATGCTGATGCTCAAGCTCAGGCGCCGGATGGCGACATTGCTCATTCATGCAATCCAGCGCACGCGCGTTGCATGGTTCTCGTTGTTGTCCACCAACCGCAGCCAAGGGCGGCCTGTTCGCAACCAGCCTGTGCAAATCGTTGGGCGAGGACTCATCGTCTTCGAACCGAACGTTCGAATTGGTGTATTCCCGTCGCCCGAATTTCTAAACACTTATGCATATATAGAGGCGAGAAACGAGTCGGCGTCGGTCACCATTGGCGGCGGCACCTGGATCAACAATGGATTTCGATGCATTTCCGAGCACACGCAGATCGTGATCGGAAGGAACTGCTTGATTGGCGCAAACGTGGAGTTGCTCGATAGCGACTTTCATGGACTGAAGATCGAAGAGCGGCATACGTCTAGGCCCGAGTGGGCGGCACCGATTCGAGTCGGTGACAACGTGTTCATTGGATCGAATGTGCGCATCCTCAAAGGAGTGAGCGTTGGTTCGGGTTCCGTGATCGCGAATTCCGCCGTCGTGATCGCCGATGTCCCCGCCAACGTCATTGTCGCTGGCGTGCCGGCGCGAGTGGTTCGCGAAATACCTCTGTGACCAGTTCTTACAGCCAGATTCTGCGTTCGTCGTCCATCATGGGCGGCGCGCAGGCGATCAACTATTTGACCGGGCTGCTACGCGTCAAGATCGTGGCCGTGCTGCTGGGGCCGGCGGGTGTGGGTGTCATTGGCCTCTACACATCGGCGATCGGCCTGCTAGGCACGATGACCGGGCTGGGCCTTCAAGGCAGCGCGGTTCGTGCGATCGCCCATGCGCAGGGGCAAGATGATCCGCTGGCAGTGGCACGCACCATTCGCATGCTGCGCCGGTTGTGTTGGGCCACTGGCCTGTTGGGGTGGCTGGCCAGCGTGGCATTGGCGATTCCGCTGAGTCGCTTGATGTTCGAGTCGACCGCGCATGCCTGGGCATTGAGTCTGCTGGGCGGCATGCTTTTGCTCAATGCCGTGAGCAACGGTCAGTTGGGCTTGCTGCAAGGCCTGCGCCGGATTGGCGATATCGCCCGCGTGCAGGTGCTGGCCGCCCTGCTCAACACGGCGGTGACGATTGCGCTGTATGCGTGGCTGCACGAGCGCGGCATCGTGCCGGTGCTGTTGGCCAATGCGCTGATGTCGTTGTTCTCAAGCTGGTGGTTCGCACGGCGCGTGCACGTGGCGCCGGTGTCGATGAACTGGGCGCAGGCGCTGGCCGAGGCCAAGCCTCTGCTCGGCCTTGGTGCGGCGATGATGTGGAGCAGCGTGTTGACCCTGCTGCTGGATTTGTTCACCCGAACATTGATCAGTCGGACTCTGGGTCTGGATGCTGCCGGCATCTATCAAGCAGCATGGGCGCTGTCGGGTCTGTTCGCGAGTTTCGTGCTGGGTGCGATGGGAACGGACTTCTATCCTCGCCTGACCGCCGTCATCCATGACCGCAACGTCGCCATTCGCGCCGTGAACGAACAGACCGAGATCGGCATCCTGCTGGCGGTTCCCGGACTGCTAGGCACACTGGCATTGGCCGATTGGGTGGTTTGGGCCTTGTACTCGACAAAATTCGCACCGGCCTCCGATGTGCTGGCGTGGATGGTGGTCGGCGTGTTTGGGCGTGTCTTGTCGTGGCCGCTCGGCTACATTCAGATCGCCATGGGGGCCGCCCGGTGGTTCATGGCGACCGAAGCCATCTTCTTGACCCTTCAAGCGGCGCTGGTCATCTGGCTGGTGCCGCACTTTGGCGTTCTTGGCGCGGCATACGCATTTGCGGGTTGTTATGTTCTGCACACCGCCGGGATGGCATGGGTGGCGCATCGCCTGATCGGATTTCATTGGTCGTCGGCTGTGAAGCGCATGGCGATCATCTCGGGCGCGCTGGTCCTCACGGCGCTGATGTGCAACCGACTCTTGACCGAGATGCCCGCCTTGCTGGTCGGTTGCGCATTGACGATCATGGGAAGTCTGTGGAGCCTGCGAGGTCTTGCGCAGCGCTTGGGAGCAAATCACCGACTGGTGCATTCGATACAACGTGTGCCTGGAATTCGGGTCTTGTTGAAGGACTGATGTGAAAGAAGAAACGCAATATCCATTGGTGATGCCCGCATTGTTGCGGGTGACAGGCGTTAAACACATGATTAAGCCATGACGGAGCACACCGAAACCCAGACACTGGAAACTTCACGGTGCGAACTCCTAACAGAACTCACATACTCGCTTGTTGTCGACGCAATAGCATTGATGGCAGCTTGGTTCACGATAGGAGAACTGGCCATTAGGCTCGGCCCAAAACACCGTTTCAGCGTCTTGTTCCAACGCTTGCGACTTCGGACACCACCATGAGACTGATCTTTCCGGGGATGGAGTACCCGCGCACGGGGGGGACAGAAAATGTCGTCCTCGAAATCGCCCGTCACGCGACAGTCAACGCCAAGGCGGAAGTCGTAGTCATGGGTTCATCGAACGCCTTCGTCGTTCGTAGACTCCACGAACTATCGATACCTTTTCAACTGGTTACGGCTTCGGAAGCCAACGAATTTCGATCGGCCCACGATGACCTGTTCCTGCATTTCAGCAACAATGAGTGGATTGCTCGAGTTGCACACCTCTCTGGTCGTGCGCTGGTCTGGTGCCTCTTGGCACACTTGGCAACTGGATGGAACCGCTTCAATTTCGAACAACGCTTTACCGGACGGAAACGTATCGGTACTTGGTTCAATCGCCGCATCATCCAATTGTTGAAGAAACGACATGCTCTGCTGGCAATGGACGGCGCAACAGCGGAAGCCATAGATACTTTTGCTGGTGGCCTAGCGACGCCGCTGCTGCCCATTCCGATCTACGCTTCCATTGCACAGACAGCGCCGTTCAGAAGCACACGGCCCGTTGTCGTGTCCTACATTGGTCGAAGTGATGATGTCTGGAAGATTTACCCGGCGCGCAAACTGATGTGCGACTTGGGAGCACTGCAAATTCCCGTCGAACTCGAGATCTTCACCGATGACTGCCAACCCTATGTAGCAATGTTGGAGGGCCGGATACCTGACAACGTTCTAGTTCGCTATTCACTTGGAATTTTCGGATCGGCGCTTCGGGAGCGAATCTCTACTCGCAGCAGCCTTCACGTTTCCATGGGCATGTCTGCGCTTGAAGGAGCTCTCTCTGGCGTTCCGACTGCATTGATTGATCCGAGTTATTCGGACTTGCCCGATCAGTATCGATATAAATGGCTTTGGGAAACCTCGTCGTTCTCGTTAGGGAGGTTCCTGTCGACAGAGGACACGGAATTTTCTGGGCATTCGATAGATGCACTGATCCAAGAGGTGCTTGATCCGAAGTCGCGGGAGATCTCTGCTCAGCGCTGTATTGACTATGTTGTCCACCATCATTCCACCGAGCGCATTGTTGAATCATTGCTCTCTTGTAGAAGCACATTGACGAATCGTGATCTTGCGCGTTGGACGCCATCGGCGCATCCATTAAGTCGACTCCTGGGAAGCGTCTTGCGCAGGCCGGATGGGAGACCGGCGCCATGACCTCACCGACTGGTCTCGATGTGATCGTGCTTCACAGAGAACCTATTCTCGATCGCGTTCCTAACCTCAAGCACCTAATCGAGTGGTTGGCCGCACGCGGCCATCGCATACACGTCTTGACGACCCGAAACCGCATCTTTCCTCCAGCACATTTTTCCAATCCGAACGTCGAAATGCATGTGTTGCCAGAGAGATCTCGGCGGTGGGAATTGCCGACGTTGTCGAGATTCGTTCTGAGGTGTTCTGAATTGATCCGATCAGCACGACGCGCCGACCGGCCAACCACACTTATCATTGCGGGACGCGGTGCGCTCTCGAT
Organism: Rhodanobacteraceae bacterium; assembly: GCA_016708465.1. Lineage (GTDB taxonomy): Bacteria > Pseudomonadota > Gammaproteobacteria > Xanthomonadales > Ahniellaceae > JADKHK01. The sequence continues at coordinate 79,205 of JADJFT010000002.1, read as the reverse complement.
ATCGCCAATCGTCTCCGTATTGCATGGTGGGCGATACTTTGCGCACGTCGTTGAGTACCCGGCGATTTGTGAACCCGCGCCCTATCGGCCGAAGTTGTCCGACCGACTGGAAGCCAGAGCTATCCGTAACTCAGTGGCGATGATCGTGCACGACGACTTGCATGCTCGTGTCATCACAGCGGCGATCGAAAATGCACCGAACTATTTGACTCTTCCAAATGCCAGCCCAGGAGCTTTTGACGGTGAATCCGGGTATCAGCTTCACACGCGTTTGCAACTGCCGCCATTGACGAAGATCCTGTTGCACTCGGGAGGTTTCGGCGAGTGGTTCAGCTCAGCCGATGTCGCGTCGGTGTCGAGCAAGCTTCCCGACGGCTATCGATTGGTATTTCACGTCAGTCACGACATTACTGGTGATGGCTACTACCTTCGTTATATGAAGAATCGCGGCGCCGAAGACAATTCGATTTTTTCGCTTAACCCAGTAGACGGACAATTGCTCAATCGTCTCGTCGGCTCGGCGCATGTCGGATTGGCTTGGTACAACCCGAACAGACTCTCATTCCGAGCACGAATGATGGGTCTTGCGGCTGGGAAGATTGGTCAGTATCTCAAATGCGGCCTTCCTGTGATCGCATCCCGACTCCCCTCGTTGAGGTATCTTGAGGATCATCAGGCAGGTGTATTGGTCGACAGTGCGGCAGAGATACCTGATGCGCTTTCGAACATTGAGCGAGATTATGCGCGCTACCGTGATAACGCCTTTCGCTGCTACCAGTCGCTTTGGGAGCCGACTCAATGCCTTCTCCGCATTGAGCGAGCTTTGACCACCGTCGCGTTGCGCTAGGTCACACTGTTCAATCTACTACCTGATTAGCGCCGAATCTCAGTGAGCGAAGTTGCACGCGAGACGCAGACGCGGTTCGGGGGCAAGGCTTGCAGGCCATGAGGGCGTGCGCAAGTCGTGGGGCCATTTCGGAGAGGCGAAATCGGCGGTTGAATCGATAAGCGGCTTCGGCGAGGTAGCGACGCGCGTACTTGGCTTGGCGGATCGCGTGGTACACACCACCGATGGCGCGTTTCACGTTGGCGAGAAGGACATTGACCCAGCGCGCGCCGGAAATTTCGGTGGCGGCACGACCGCCGCGAGTTTCGAGCACGGTGTGTGCGTGACCGGCCGCGGCGATGCGGCGGAAACAACCGAGGCCGTCGGTGTACGCCTCGGCGTCCGGTGCCAATCGCCGCTCGACCCAGTTGGTCAGCGCGGTGTTGTCAAAGGTCCGGACCGGCTCGATCACTGCGTAGACAGGATGTTCGAGATCGGCATCAGTCTCGACCGCGATCAGAAACGCCTGCTTGTTTTCAGAGCCGCGCCCGGGCTTGCCGCCGTTGCGCTCGCCGCCGAGATAGGCGTCGTCGATCTGCACGAAGCCATTGAGTTTCCTCGGTGCTTCGCGCTCGGTCATCGCTTGCATGACCTTGTCATGTTGGAGCGCCAGGCCGCGCGATAGGAGATGCCGAGATGGCGCTTCAGTTCGAGTGCGGCCATGTTGGTCTTGGTCGATGTCAGCAAATGGATCGCCATGAACCAGGTCGTCAGTGGCAGCTTCGTGTCTTGCAGAAGCGTGCCGCTGATCAACGTGCTCTGGTGCTGGCAGGCACGACATTGATAGATCGTCTGCGCACCGCGCCGGAAGCTGGATCGTCGCCGGTCACCACACGCAGGGCACCGAAATCCCATCGGCCAACGCGCCCGATAGAGCGCTCGGCGACACCTCGACTCGGTCCCGTACTTCCGGAGAAACTCCGGCATCGACAGGCCGGGCTGGAACTGGATCAGGTTCATGCTCATCGTGGCGCTCCTCGGGTTCGGAGCGTCAGAATCCACCCCCAACGTCTCAGATCACGCGATTCGGAACTGAGATTCGGCGCTAATCAGGATCTACTAAGCAGCAAATTCGACGGTCACGTTCCTGTGTACAAGCAGGGAATATGCGAATGACAGCGACATGTTCCTGAAGCGTACGATCTGAGAAGCTGGCTTGGTATCAAGGTGCTCACTCCGCGAAATCAAGTACAAGATCTCGCGTCTGTCTTCGTAGTGTTCTCCGCGCAAGTACTTGCGAAATCGAAAGATCAACTCCCGGCGCCGTGGTCCTCCCCAAGCGAAAGGAGTTCGGATCACCCTTTGCTCGACGCGATATCCAGCAGTTGCATAGGCGGCCATCGAGCGTTCGTTGAACGACGTCACATGATCGACTCGTTCCAGTCCGGACGGCTTCTGAAATGACAGATCCTCCTTGAAAGGACCATGACAACGACTTGCGGCGACAACGCACACAAATGATCCAAACAGTCTTTCCATTCCTGAATGTGCTCTAAGACATTGGACACATAGATGCAATCGAAGTTACCTCGAAGAGACAGAATGTCCGAGGCGAAGAAGCTACCTGCATCGGAGTTGATCGCCGCGGCAAGTTCCACCACATGCTCCAGAATATCGCAGCCTTGCAACACGGCCCGCGGATACCGCTTGCGTATTTCGGCCAAGGCCGAGCCAGTACCGCAGCCGACGTCCAGCAACTTGAACGGGGCCGTCGTAGGCAAACGGACATGGGCGAGAAAGTATCCGGCAAAGAGCCGAATTTGCTTGTCCCAAGGTCGAAAATACTCAGGTTGTGTAAGCTGATTGAGGTCGTCCATCACTTGCCGGAGTTAGTTAATAGCGATGCAACCCATCAGACTGGCATTTCTGGTTGCCGCATCCTACAAGCAAGCGCAACTCGAGCTGCTGCTGACTGCTGGGCGGTGACTGTTCAGAAATTGCGAGAGAGTTTTGATAAAAGTTCATTCTCATTAGATCTGACGGCGACATAGTTTGAGCCATGGAAGTTTTCCATGTCGAAGTGGTAGTCGAAGAACTGCACGGCGTTTGGAAATATTTTTGCCTATAACGAAACCGCGCGCAACCAATAGCGCGCAGAAGTCTGCTAGTAGATCGTGTGATGCGATATTGAACACCCCATATTCGAACTGGATGGCACGCACATAACTGAGCGTGTCTTCAAATCCGCGGATTACTCTCAGATCCATGCCCTCGACATCGATCTTGACGAAATCAATTCGTTCAATGTTTTGTTCTTGAATGTAGTTGGATGCTTTTCTTACCACGCAATTCACGCGGTCTCGGTAGTAGTCGTCATGCGCTTTCATACCTTCGATTCGACAAGCCGTCGCAACCGACGTGTCCTCGCTGATATTGATGACGACATCACCATTCTCGTTCGACAAACCGAAGTTGTTTACGCGCACGTTTTTTAGGCCAGCCGTGCCGGCTTGAAGTTGTTGGAACGTAGACGGCACAATTTCAAAAGCGTGGATTGTGCAGTTGGGAATCAACGCTGATGCCAGCCTACTCCATTCGCCGTTATTCGCGCCGACATCGAAGATGCAGCACGGATGGGTGTCGGCGATCGCCGTTAAGACGCGAAGCTCGCCGTTCCTCTGCATGTTGAAATCGACGTTGTTCAATCCGCGGTGGAAGGTGTTGCAGAGTCGCGCCAGCGCATCGGCCATCGGTCGCCCTCGGTATTTGCAGACTATGCGCGAAAGGCGTGCGGCCACTCTGTTTGCAATCGTGCCGGTCATGATTGAGTCTCGTCTTTGGCGCGCCTAGCGTACTGTGATTCAAGCTTGTCCTGTCTCATACTCGTCATCAGGTAAAAATATGACTGGCAAACAGAAAAATCTGGATTTTAGGCGTTGGGTGTTGCTCGGCTGGCTGCAGTTCATTTGGTTCTTACGGAAGCGATGTGGCATCCGCGCTTACGGCATCGGCTTCATGGCGGCACGCGTGAAATTGCCGTTCGATTTCTTGTTTCGGGGTGCCCGGTTCTGTTTTTATCCACCAGCGGCACGCAGCTATTGCCTGTTGCCGGCCGGAATTGCCAATGAGCCGGAGACGCACAAGTTTCTTGCGCGTGTGCTGCGCGGCCGCAAGACGTCACGTTTGTGGATGTCGGGGCAAGCATCGGTGAATTCGCTATTCCGATGGCGGCTGACGAGCGCGTTGCGGCAGTGATCGCATTCGAGCCTCATCCAGTGACATGCGAAGCATTGCGACATTCCGTCAGCTATCTCCCCAGGGGCATCGTGCGCGTGATCGAAGCAGGAGTGTCGGCGACATCGGGTTCCGCGCAATTCGGTACACGCGATGGCGCGCCAACTTCTGCGGGGCTGACGATGACGTGCGACAGCGATCAACTCACTGTTGCGACCTGCACGCTCGATGATTGCCCGACGTTGCGCCGGAATCTCCCGTGATCCTGCTCATGGACATCGAAGGCGGCGAGCTTGATGCTGCCAAGGGCGCGCAGCAATTTTTGGCTCGACATCGCCCCCTGTTCATCTTCGAATACAACGCCACCACGCGCCGCAGTTTCGAGTTGAGCGAAATGGTGTCGTTGTTGGGTAGCCAGTATTCATTGCATCGTCTCCGCTCTGTTGATGGTCTGCTGGATGACGACCTCAGCAATACCTGGAACATCGTCGCCCTCCCGAGCAACGGTCCTTGGGCGATGCTGAAGGAAGACGCGGTTCTTTTCGCGCGTTGATCACGCCCACCTTGCTGCCTTCGATACATCCTTGCCGTCCCCCAGTCGTCAAGCTGCCGCCGTTCTCTTGATCCCCTGCCTGCTCACCGGCGGGACCGAAGTGGCGACGCTGGAGACAGCGCGAGCGTTGCGGGTGTTGGGGTATGCGGTGGATGTGTGGTGTACTTTGCGGACGAGGTGGACTCGATGATGCGCGCCGAGTTCGAGGCGGCGGGTGCGCGGGTGATCGTTTTAGACATTCAGCGGTCGGCGGATCTTTCCGGTTGCGTTGGGCGCTGGCACGTGGGCTGCGCGGGCGGCGGCATGCGCTAGCCTGGTTGCAGTACATGACGCCCAGCTTGCTGCCATTGTTGATTGCGCGGCTGCACTCGAAGCGGTTGTTCGCGACGGTGCACGTGACCGCCGGGCATTTTTCGGAATCGGCGCGTCTGCGCCTACGCCTGTTGGCGCGCTCCGTTTGCTCGCGTTTTATTTGCGTTTCGCACACCGCGGCGCACGAATTTTTCGGCATGCACGCCTCGCTGCCACGTCATGTCGCGGTCTTGCCGAATACCGTCGAGGTGACATCGGCAGCAGCTGCGGTGCCAGTCGATTGGCGGCGGCGGTGCGACTGGCCGGCAGACAGTGTGGTGGTCGGCTATGTCGGCCGACTCGCGCTCATCAAGGGGCCGGATGTGTTGATCGACGCCTTTGCGCAGGTCCATGCGCGGTGCCGATCGGCGCGACTGGTGGTGGTTGGCGGAGGCGATCTTGCCGTGGAATTGCGCGGTCGCGTCAGCGAACTCGGGCTTGAACCTTGCGTGCATTTTGCCGGTTGGCTCGCGCGCGACGCCGTGTTTCCGGCACTTCGCGGCTTCGACTTGGCCGTCGTGCCCAGCCGCGAAGAGGGCTTCGGCTTGAGCGCCCTGGAGGCGATGGCTTGCGGCGTGGCGGTGGTGGCCAGCGCGGTCGGTGCACTGCCGGAAGTGGTCGGCGGTGGCGGACATCTCGTGGGCAGTGCCGATCCCGATGCGCTCGCTGACTCCATCATTGCGCTGCTGCAGGACGAGGCAACGCGCCGGCGCTTGGGTGAAACAGGACGGCGCATTGCGGCCGAATCCTACGACCAGCGCCATCAGGTCGATCGCATCGCCGCGATCCTGAGCGAACGGCTGACGCAGCGGCCGGCAACGCCATGAAGATCGTATTGGTGCAGCGACTGGTGCCCGGCTATCGCCATGAACTCTTCGAGGCCTTGCGTTCAGTGTGCGCCGAACAAGGGGTCGATTTCGAACTGTGGGCGTCGCTGGCCCCGGCAGAATTCGTGCGTCGCGGCACGGCCGCCGATCTGTCATGGGCGAAACCACTACCTGTGACGACTATTCTGGGGCTTGGTCTGGAGTGGCAACACCTGCCTTGGCGCGAGGCGTTGACGAGTGATCTGCTGGTGGTGCCGGACGGGCTGCGTTGCTTCAGCAACTTCGCACTCATTGCGCTACGTCGGCTACTCGGCCGCACGGTGCTGACCTGGGGCCACGGGCGCACTTTGCAGCCGAGCCTGCTGAGCCGAACGCTTGCGTCATTGCGCCTCAGCTTGCTGCGACTGGCCCATGGGCATCTCGTCTACACAACGCAATGCCTGGGCACCATGCTCGCCGCCGGCGTCCCGCGCCAGCACATCGCAATTACCGAAAATGCGCCTTCGCTGTGCGGTGCCGAAGGCCTGCACGCGCAACACCCCGAAGTCGTGGCGTTTCGCACCGACCACGGATTAGGTAACGCACCCTGTGTGGCGTTCCTCGGCAGTTGGTATCCGACGAAGCGGCCCGAGCGCATCATCGCCATTGGCGAAGCCATCCGGCGCGAGCAGCCGGACGCGCACATCGTGGTGTTGGGCGGTGGCGATGGGCTCGCCTTGCTGCGTCAGCACGAAGCGCCGTGGCTGCATGTGCTGGGGCCACGCCATGGCCGGGAGAAGTTCGTAGCCTTGGCGGCGTGTCGCTGCCTCGCTGTCACCGGAATCGCCGGATTGAACGTGCTCGACGCGATGGCCGTGGCTCGGCCGGTGGTTCTCAGCCGCCGTGGCGGCCATAGCCCGAAGCGATCTACGTGCGCCATGGCGTGAACGGCCTATGGGTCGAGGACAGCGTGGATGCCTTGGCCGCCGGATGTCTTCGTCTGATCCAATCGCTGCCGCTGGCGACTCGCCTCGGCGAGGCCGCGGGCCAGTCGGCCGGCCGACTGACGCCCCAAAGCGTGGCCGCGACCTGGCTGACCGGTGCTCGTCACCTCGCCCAGCACGACGAGGCGACGAGCGCCCGACATGTCGTGCTGGTCTATCAGCGCATGCTCGCCTACCACTGCGCTCGCTTCACTGCACTGGCGGCAGAACTGGCACGCGAAGGCATTCGCTGTACCGCCCTGGAAGTGGCGAACACCGATTCGAGTTATGGCGATGCCATCAGCGTGGCCTCGACCCAGCGCGGAGGCATCGTCTCGCTGTTTCCAAACTGCGACTACTTGTCGTTGCGACCCCGGCAGGTGGCCAGCGCAGTCTGCATGGCGCTGCAAGCTTTGCGGGCCGATGTCGTGTTTGCACCCGCGCCGGCCTTCGCCGAAGGCGCCGGTGCGTTGCACCACAAGGTGCGATTCGGCGGTCGATTGTTGCAAATGGATGACGCTTGGGCAGCGACGGACCAATCCGGCGTCCTGGTGCGATGGGTCAAGCGCTCCTTCAATGGCTTCGTCGATGGCGGATTCCTACCTGACGCTTTGCACGGACAACATTTCGTTGGCTTGAACATCCCGCTCGATCGTCAGGCCTATGCCGTCGATGTCGTCGGACCTGCCACAGGAATTGCTGAGCCGCTGGTTGCCCAGCCAGATCGTCGGTTCGTGTTGTTCGTGGGGCGGCTGATCGAACGCAAGGGGTTGCACACGCTGTTGAATGCGCTCGCGCAGTGGCCCGCCAGCGAGCAGCGCCCAGCGTTGGTAGTGATCGGCGACGGTCCAACACAGCCGGCGTTGCAAGCACAGGCTGCTCGGCTCGGTCTGCTCGCGGACGTACATTGGCTGGGAATGCGGGACAATGCCGAAGCACAGGCTTGGATGCGCCATGCACACGTGCTGGTGGTGCCCAGCGACTTCGAGCAGTGGGGTTTGGTGGTCAACGAGGCGTGGCAAAATGATCTGCCCGTGCTGGCGTCCGAGACGGTCGGGGCGTTGCGCGCGGCGACGCCCGCAGAATGGAGCTGGACGCTGTTGTCCGCAGGTGACGCGTCCGTGTGGCGGGCGGCTCTGGTTAGAGCGTTGTCTCAAACGACGTCGGAACGCATGGCTTGGATCACCCTCGGGCGACGGCAGGCACAACGGTATGGCCTGGCAGCGCATGTGCGCAGTGCCCGTGCCTTGATCGATGTTGCACTTCGGAAGCGACCTGCACGCTGGGTTGGCTGGGTGGCACGGCTCTGGCCTGGTCGCGTGGTGATCTGGTGAGTCCCCCAGCCACACCCTGCATCAGTATCGTCATGCCGCTCTACAACAAGGCCGGCTTGGTACAAGAAGCGATTGCGTCAGTGCAGATGCAGCAGACCCCCGATTGGGAGTTGCTGGTTGTCGACGATGGTTCCACTGATGCCGGCCCGATGCAGGCGCGTGAAGCCGCCGCAAGCGACCCACGCATTCGTGTATTGCATCAAGTCAATCAGGGTGTCTCTGTCGCACGCAATGCCGGTTTGCGGCAAGCACGAGCCGTGGTCGTCGCCTTCCTCGACGCCGACGATTTGTGGCGACCGGGATTTCTGTCGGCCGTGCTTGCGCTCAGAGAGCTGTATCCGACTGCGCGCTGGTGGGCAACCAGCTACATGCTGCAATTTGCCGACGCCGCGACAAGGGTGGCAATGCTTCACACACATGCGCGAACCGCCACACAAAGTCTGTGGTCAGACTATTTCTTGGTAGCAGCCCGGTCCGAGCCGCCAGTATGTAGCTCAGCGGTCGCTGTCGACCGGGAAGTTTTGCTCTCATTGAACGGATTTCCAACGGGAATCGCCAGCGGTGAAGATCTGCTGACGTGGGCCAAACTGGCACTGGCATACCCCTTGGCCTACGATCGCCGGCCGTTTGCGGTTTTCCGCGTTTCGGGCATCGAACGTCGGCCAGATCCTGACGACAGCGTGGGTCGAGCTTTCGCGTCGCTGCATCACGACCATCCCGGCACACCGGGTTTCGCGGCCTACCGGGCGGCCTGGCACCGAATGCGCTCGGCAATGTGGTTGCGTTTCAACGAGTCAAAAGCAGCACGTATCGATGCCGACATGGCGCTGCGACTGGCGCCATGGAATCCACGCTCCGCCTATCTTTGGCTGCTGTGCCGATTGCCGCCCGTCGTGAGTCGCCGGCTGGACACGTGGATTCGCTCCGCGCGCGCGCGCATGATGCGTACTCGACCACCCAATGCATCATCCGAATGAAGTACCGCGATCACGCCGAATTCACATCGCACGCCGCAACCACACGCCGCGGTGGCGTACCGGTGCCGGTTCTGGCACTCGCCGGCGGCCTGTTGGCGAGCTACCTGCCGATGATTCTGCCAGCCGGTGCAGCGGCAGGGTCGTCCTTTCTGGGATGGATGCTGCCGCTTGTTTTCGCACTGGCCCATCTGCTGATGTATTTGGGCAGGATGAAGTTCCCCTTGATGCTTTGGGTTCCATGGATCGGCTGGGTAGCTGGATACGTGGTGTTGTCATCGGCACCAAACGCGCTGCAGCGCGGCATCATGCTGGTGACGCCAGTGATCGTCGGTGCCGCCTTTTCAACACTGTGGGTGACACCTGGACTGCTTGATCGTATCGATCGCTGGATTACGCGTTTCCTTTGGGTCTTCCTCGCAGCTGCAGGAATCGCCACTGGACTGCTGTCCAAGGGCACCCTTTACGACACAACGAACTTTGCTGCTGGCAGCATTACCGCGTCGCTACTCGCCTGCTGGTTTGCAACCCGATATGTACTCATGCGTAACCGCCGCGATCTGTTGCTGTGGCTAGTGATGACCGCTGTGCCAGTACTCGCAAATACGCGTACGGGCATGATTGCGGTAGCGCTGACCTTGCCGCTGGTACTGGCACCATGGTCGATCCTCCGTCGATTGCTCTTGATCGCGATCTTGCCGGTTATCGGGCTGGCGATATTCCAAACTGATCGCATCCAAAAGAAAATGTTTTACTCAGGTCACGGCACAATCGATGAGGCCACCACGGCGGTCATCAACATGGTCACCGGTGGCGGCCATGTCGATACAGATTTCGCGACCTCCGGACGCTCGGTGCTCAATGACGCGCTGCGGCGGGCTCGACGAGGCATATTTCTTCGGTCATGGGTCCAACACCACAGAAGCAATCTCGATGCGCATAACGCGCGTCGCGCACCCGCACAACGACTGGCTACGCCTGCGATACGAATACGGGCTGATCGGCACGCTGTTGTTCGCAGCCACGATACTTATCCAAATATGGCATGGCTGGCGTGCAGCACGCAGCATCCCGATCCCGCTCAACATCCATATGTACGCAGGAATTTCTGCCTTCCTGCCAATGGCAATTTTCATGTTGAGCGATAACGTCATTTTGTATGTTGCATGGTTCGGCAACCTACAATTCGCAATGCTCGGACTTGGTTACGCAATCGCACATCAAGTGTGCGCGACTGAACTAAGAGCGGCGACTTGAACTTGAAGATTTTGCTGTTGCACAACCATTACGGATCGTCTGCACCATCCGGTGAAAACCAGGTGTTCCACGCAGAATTGGCGTTACTTCAATCTCACGGCCACGATGTCCAGACCATCACGCGACAAAGTGACGGACTGCGAGCAGCCGGCATGTCAGGTGCCGTGCTCGGCGCTTTTTCCACACCGTGGAATCTACGTGCGGCAGCGGAGGTTCGGCGCGAGGTAAAGCGATTCCGCCCGGACATCGTGCATGCACACAATACGTTTCCTCTGCTGTCTCCGGCGGTGTTTCCTGCCGCTGCCGGTGCCGCCCGCGTACTCAGCCTGCACAACTACCGCTTGCTCTGTGCCGCCGCTATTCCACTACGTGATGGACACACTTGCACGTTGTGTCTCGACCGCCGAAGCGTCTGGCCTGCGCTGTATCATGGCTGCTATCGCGGCAGCCACATCGCCACCCTGCCCCTCGCCGCTGGCATCGCGCTGCACCGCGCGCGTGGCACTTGGAAGACGGACGTTGAAGCGTTCATCGCACTCACCGAGGACCAGCGTCAGCGCTTGGTGGCGGGTGGGCTTCCTGCATCGCACATTTACGTCAAGCCAAACTTCTATCCCGGCGCACCCGTTTGCCGACCGTGGCATGAGCGCGCAGCAAGGGTCGTTTATGCGGGACGCCTGAGCAGCGAGAAAGGAGTCGATGTGCTGGTTCGCGCTTGGTCGCTTTTGGGTAGTCAGGCACCCGAATTGTGCATTGTCGGCGACGGACCCTTGCGCGCCCAATTGTCACAGGAAGCCGCCCAAAGTTCAGCGCCAATCAGGTTCTTTGGGCAATGCAGCGCTGAGGAAACCCAACGCCACATCAGCGAAGCGAAGCTCGTGGTGGTTCCGTCAACCTGTATCGAGGGATTTCCGATGGTGCTGCGTGAATGCTTTGCGTTCGGTACACCGTCGCTGGTGTCGGATATCGGACCGCTGCCTGCACTGGTTCGCGAGGCCGGTGGGAAAACTTTTCGCGCCGGTGACAGTGATGATCTTGGTCGACAGGCAACAGCGTTGTGGATGCAACCCGACCAGCTAGCGGCAATGTCGCTGGAAGCGCATGCGGCATTCCTGCAGCATTACACTGAGTCCGCGAATTATTCGGTGCTGATGCGCATTTACGATGCGGCACTGCGCGAGCAACGTGATCGGAGTAGTGACGTGTGAATGAAGATGTGCTGGGTTACCACGTCAGTACCGAAGGCAAAGTCGCCTGCGTGACCCGCATGGTCGACGCGATTCGTCGCGGTGGTCACGTTTGGGCGGCTTGTATGAACCCTCACTCCTATGTCGTGGCAAGTGATCGACAGGAATTCTCGGATGCACTGAAGGGCGCTGACCTGATGGTGCCGGATGGCATCGGTATCGTGCTTGCATCGCGCTGGTGCGGTGGGGATATCCACGAACGGGTCACCGGATTTGACTTGTTTTCCGGTTTGCACGATGCGCTTGAGGCCTCTGGCGGCGGGCGCATTTTTTTTCTCGGCTCGACTGCAGCCGTGCTGAGCGAAATCGACACACGGATGAGGCGTGACTGGCCTGGGTTGGAAGTTGTCGGCACCTACTCTCCGCCATTTGTAGTGCAGTTCTTTGAATCGGATAGTGCAGCTATGATTACTACGATGAATGCGGCTCGACCGGATGTGCTGTGGGTCGGAATGACTGCGCCGAAGCAAGAAGAATGGCTGCATGCACACTGGCCACTTATTGATGCACGCTTCGCGGGTGCAATCGGCGCGGTATTCGACTTCTATGCCGGTCGCATCAACCGCTCGCATTGGATTTTTCAGCGACTTGGCTTCGAGTGGCTGCCGCGGCTACTGCAAGAGCCGCGACGGTTATGGCGTAGAACCTTCGTGTCCGCGCCACGTTTCCTTTGGGCAGTCTGGCGCATTGGCAGACCGTCACGCCGACGACGGCCATGACCAGTCGCGAACAACTTGCACGCTGGCTTGCGGTGGTGCCTGCCCCGACGCCAGTATCGCTTGAACATTGGCTTGACGCGGGGCGCGAGGAAGGTATCGACACGTTGCTCGCCGCGCACTGGCAAACGTCAAATAATCTATCGGCGGTCGACCGCGCGGCGTGCAACGAGACTATCCAGCGTGCCCATGCTCGCGAATTGCACTTTCAGGCCCATGAACGCAGCGCGCTCTCGGCACTGCAACTCGCAGGTATTGATGTTTTAGTCCTCAAGGGCGCTGCACTTGCGCGATGGCTTTACCCGTCACCGCATCTGCGTACGCGTAGTGACCTCGATCTGTTGTTGCAATCGGAAGCGGACTTCAATCGGTGTCGCAATGCGCTCTTGGTCCTAGGTTACGAAGACCGTGACGCACCGCTGCTTCCACCCTGCTATGAACGAGCGTTGCGCAAGCGTGTCGGCATGGGCGAGCACTGCGTAGATGTCCACTGGCGATTATCAAATCATCCGGCATTTGCCCAATGCTTCACGTTCATGGAGTTGTGGGCGGAACGTCAACCCTTGTCCGGGCTTCCCGACAGTTGGGGACTGAGTCCGGTTCACGCGATGATTCACGCTTGCCTGCATCGCGCCTGCAACCTCACCGAGGCCGCAGGCGACCGATTGATCTGGTTGTACGACATCGCACTTCTTGCGATGCGACTGTCGGAAGTGGAGTGGTCGTCTCTACTTTCATTGGCAAGTAGGTTTCATATTTCCGAGCCGTGCCGACATACTTTGCGGTGGCCGCGCGATGCCTTTTCGATTCGCCAATTCCAGAAGCCGTCATTCAGGAATTGACAGTCACCGCGAGCGTCGAGGTCTTCCGCATGGATCGCGCTCATCAACTCGGCTACCGGAGCTACTGGGCATTCCGCATGCTGCCTTGGTCCGAGCGCGTGCCTTGGCTCTGGCGCAAAATGTTTCCAGATTGGCGCTTTATGCAGGCCCATTTCGGGCTAACTCACTTTGGTCAGTTGCCATCAGCGTATGCTCGGCGGATGTTGCGCTTGCTTGTCGCGACGATGCGTAGGCGCTGATTAGCATTCGATCATCGCGACAGCGGATGGTGATGAATTTCGATTCCGGGAACATCCGTCGCCACCCCATCCACCGCCACCCAAGCATGCGCCCCGAACGTTTCACCGTCATCCTGCACGCCGATCTGGAGTTTCGCGTCCAGCCCGCGTCGGCGCAGCAAGGTCGAGACGACCAAAGCTTGCCTCAGACAACTGGCTTGGGTGATGCCATGGCGGCCGGCGATCGCGGCGAGTTCGGTGAGACGCCGTGCCGCGTCGATGTCTTGCGCGCTTGCGCGCTGCCATGTGGGCCGATCACTCAGGCGCTCACACCAGCGGCGCGTGCGTGCGTACCCGGCCAAGGCGAGGCTCGCGTGCATCATCGGCAGCAACATCAGCAGCCGCAATAATTGGCGGCGTTCCGACACCGGTAGTGCGCGCCACGCCTGCCATTTCGCCTTGAATTTGGACATGCCGGAGTACATCGGGAACGAGAAAGGCCTGTGTTAGCGTTGCGACTCATCGGATCGGCGTGGGTCAGCCGTCCCGATCTTATCCCGCCCCAAGCCTGCGTTCCCTTCTCATGCCCTCCGCTGCTGCACTCATCCCTCACCTGCTGCGCCGCCATCGTCTGACCCTGTTCGGCGCTGTCGCGCTCGCCTGTCTGGAAGCGCTTGCCTGGCTCGCTGCGCCGTGGTTCGCAACGGAGGCGATCGCGACACTCACACGCCACGAACTACCGACAAAGCTGCTGCTCGCTTGGGTCGGTGTCCTGTCGTTGCAGACCCTGTTGATGGTGCTCAACGGCTGGCTGAGCGGCAACCTCGGTGCCCGGGTTGCCGCCGACCTTGGCATGCGCGTTCACGATCACTTGCAGTCGTTGCCACTGGCCTGGCATCAGGCCCGAAAACGCGGCGAGGTGTTGTCCCTGCTCGGGCAGGACGTCTGGCGGATCAGCGGTTTCGTGGCGGCGACCTTGCCGAGTCTGTTGCCGCTGCTGATGACGGCGGCCGGTGCCAGCTTCATGCTGGTGCGGAGCGCGCCCATCCTGGGTCTGCTGCTGGTCGCCTTGATCCCACTGTACGTGCTGGTGTTGCTGTTTGCAGGCCGGCGTATTCGGCCCGTGCTGCACGACCATATTGCGGCGGACAGCGCCAAGTTCGCGATGGCCGAGCAACACTTGTCTGTGCTGCCCTTGCTCAAGTCCTACACGCTGGAACCAGACCGCGCCCGGCGCTTTGCCGCGCAGGCCGAGCGCGTGCGCGCCCTGGGGACGCAGCAGCAACTTCAGGAACTGCTGCTGCGCCGCTTGTGCGCTGGTGTGCTGCGGTCGTGGTGATCGCACTGTTCTGGTTGGGCGCGCGTGCGGTGACCGCCGGCACCTTGGCTGCGAGTGATCTCGTCGGTCTGTTGTTATACGGCTTGCTGCTCACACAGCCGGTGTCGCAACTTGCTGGCCTGTACGGTCGCGTGCAATCGGTGCGTGCGTCGACGCAGCGCTTGCACGCACTGTTTTCGGAAGCCCCTGAGCCGGATAGCGGCGTGCGCGAACTCAGCGCAGTTCGCGGCGACATCGGTTTCGCGGCGGTCGAATTCGGGTACCCACAACGAGCGCCCCTATTTTCGGATTTGTCGCTGCAAATCGATGCCGGTGAAACCATCGCAATTACCGGTGCCAATGGCGCCGGCAAGAGCACGCTGGCGCATCTGTTGATGCGTTTTGCCGACCCGTCCGCTGGCCGCATCACGCTGGACGAGATCGACCTGCGTGAGTTGAAACTGGCGAACCTGCGGCGCCATATCGGCTTGGTCAGCCAGAATGTGTTGATGTTGAACGACACCGTAGCGCACAACATCGGCTTCGGTCTGGCTGGCGCAGACCGAGTTGCAATTGAACGTGCAGCGCGTGCGGCGCATGCGCACGACTTCGTCGCGGCCTTGCCGGATGGCTATGACACCGTGATCGGCGACGACGGCGTGCGCCTCTCCGGCGGCCAGAAACAACGTATCGCGCTGGCGCGGGCGCTGCTGAAGGACCCGGCGGTGCTGATCCTCGACGAAGCCACGGCGATGTTCGATCCGGAGGGCGAGCACGAATTCATCGCCGAATGCCGTGCCGTGCTGAAGCACCGAACGGTCCTCCTGATCACGCACCGACCGGCCAGCTTGGCGCTGGCCGATCGAGTGTTGAAGCTGGAAGGCGGACGACTGGTCGAGGTCTGATCAGTCGTCGTCGTCGTGGATGATGCGGCCGAGCTGGCCGCGTGACGAACGGCTGCTGCCGCTGTCATCGTCAGACGAACTACTGCTCGGCGCACTGCGCGACTCGCTGGGTTGCGAGCGTTCATAGCTTGGTGCCGAGCGCGGCTCGCTGCGCTGCATGGTCGGCGCCGAACGCTCATAGCGCGGCTCGCTACGCTGAATGGTCGGTTCGCTACGATCGATTTGGCGCGAGTAGTTGCGCTCCACCGGTTCGCTCGGCTGATACGTCTGTCGCTGCTGAATCTCACGGCTGCGGTAGACCTCGCGGGAGCGTGGTTCGTACTGCGGTTGCGAACGCCGTTGCGGTGTTTGCTCGACCTGTGGCTCGAAGATCGGGTTGTATGGCTCGCGCGTCTGTCGCGGCATGAACTCACGCGAAGACGCATCCGCTGATCCCGGATTGGTGCGACCGCGGTAGACACGATGTGTCTCTGGCGCATCGATCTCCTGCGATGGCTCGAATCGCTGATCACGCAACGAATCGCGCGAACGACTGCGACCGTTCGGCACTGGCGCAACATCGCCATCGTTGCGGCCATGGCCACGGTCATAACCACGCGAGGAGCGTGTCATCGGCGCGCTGCCTTGACCGGTGAAGCCGCCGTAACCACGACCGTCGGGGCCATACGGGTCAACGTTCCAGTCGCGCGTGTTGCGTTCGAACGGCAGCGCACCACCGCGAGCACGGGTCTGGCGTGCTTGGATCGGATCGATGATGCCGCCCGGTTGTGTCGACGCACCGTAATAGGTCTGGGCTGCGCCGCGGGCACCGCTGGTGCGCGCGAGATATTGCGCCTCGTTGCGGGCACTGCCGTAACGCGGCGCTTGGCCATAGTGCTGCATGCGCCCGGCACGGCTGCGGCTGTAGTCGTCGCGCCAGTCATAGTAGTGATCACCGTAGCTGTTGCGGTACGGCGAATAGGCTTGGTAGTACGGCCAGCTGTACCAGCTGAGATTCAAGCCGAAGTAGGTGCGCGGGAAATAGGTCACGCCGTAATAGAAGCCGGGGCTCCAGTAGGGGTCGTAGTAGTAGCGATAGGTCGGCCACAACGCCGAGTAGTAGCTGTTGTAACGGATATAGTCGGGATAGCCCCACGAAGCACTGCCATAATTGGCGCCATAGCGACTGGCGACATCGTAGGGGTTGCCGTACACGCGATTGCCGTATTCGTCGTAGTAGTAACGGCGTGAATCGTCGCGATTGCCGTAATAGTCATCCTCGTAGTAACCGTCACGGTCATAGTACGAATAGTCATCGTAAGTGGCGCAGCCGGACCGAGCAGGCTGGCAGCGGCGGTCAGGGCAAGAGCGACAAGGCGTTTCATGGCATTCCCGTGATGAACGATATGAGTGTGGCGCAACGGGGTGAATTCATCCTGAACTTTTCCGCGGTCTGAGCACAGCATTCAGCCGGCGTGTGCTTGCCCGCGCACAGCACTGGCGCGACCATGCGTCGGACACCACTTGGAAACCGCCATGAATCAGGAATTTCCGCTCGCTCGGCCACTGCACACGAGTCAATGGTTCAATTCACCGCCGCTGCAACTGGCGGACCTGCGCGGCCGCGTCGTCGTGCTGGAAGTGTTCCAGATGCTGTGCCCGGGCTGCGTTTCACATGCGTTACCGCAGGCGCTCGAAATTGCCCAGACGTTCGCGCGCGACGATGTTGCCGTGATTGGTTTGCATAGCGTGTTCGAGCACCATGCGGCGATGACGCCGGTTGGGCTGGAAGCGTTCCTGCACGAATACCGCATCGGCTTTCCGGTGGGCGTCGATGCCGTGCTGCCCGGATCACCGACGCCAGCGACGATGCAGGCTTATGCAATGCAGGGCACGCCGACAACCATTCTGATCGACCGTGCCGGACGCTTGCGCTTGCAGCATTTCGGTCGCCTGCGCGACCTCGCGATCGGCGCGCAGATTGCGGCCTTGGTCGGTGAATCAGCTGCGATCGCCACTGCGGCCGCCACCGCATCAGCCGCTGCTGGCTGCGACGACAACGGTTGTCCGCTGCCCGGCTGACGAGATGGCCGTGCGCCGGCATACTGCGGCGATGGAACTGTCTCCGCCGATTGCCGCGTTGCGGCCGAAACTAATCGATGCCCTGGTGGCGATGCGACTGCCGCAGGACGAGGTTCGCGTCGGCCACTGGCTTGCCTATCTCGAACTGCTGGCGAAGTGGAATCAGGCTTACAACCTGACCGCAGTCCGCGAACCCGGCGAGATGCTGACGCGGCATTTGCTGGATTCCTTGGCGATGGCGTCGTTGTGGACAGAAACCGAGCTTGCCGACATGGGCGCCGGTGCCGGACTGCCTGGCCTGCCGCTGGCAATCCTGCATCCCGAGCGGCGCGTGGTGCTGATCGAATCGAATGGCAAGAAGACGCGCTTCATGCGCGAGGTGAAGCGGTCGCTCGGGCTGGAACGGGTCGATGTGGTCGGGGCGCGCGCCGAAGCCTTTCATCCGGCTGAGCCAATGCAGGCGGCAACTGCACGTGCCGTCGCGTCAATCTCGGAACTGGCGTCCTGGTGCCGCGCCTGGCTCGCGCCAGGTGGCCGCCTGCTGGCGATGAAGGGCCCCGGTTACGGCGAGGAACTGGCCACGATCCCGGCCGGATACACGCTTATCAACGTGCATCCACTAAGCGTGCCCGGCCTCGACGGCGAACGCGTGGTGGTGGAACTGGCGCGCACCTGACGCCTTGCCCTCGCCCGGCTGTGTAGGAGCGACCCACGGGTCGCGATGCTTTTTTGAAAGCGACCCCGGTCGCTTTAAAGCGACCCACGGGTCGCGATTCTTTTCGTTGTAGCGACCCACGGGTCGCGATGCTCGTGTCCGCGCGCCGCGAAAAGCCAAGAGCATCGCGACCCATGGGTCGCTCCTACAGGTATCATTCGCGGCCCGGCGCCTTTCGGCGCGTAGGCACTGTCCCGCCCATGACCCGCATCATCGCTGTCGCGAACCAGAAAGGTGGCGTCGGCAAGACCACGACGAGCGTGAACCTGGCTGCGGCCTTGTCAGAAGCCCGCCGTAAGGTGCTGCTGATCGACCTTGATCCGCAGGGCAATGCGACCATGGCCAGCGGCATCGACAAATCCACGGCCAAGCCGAATGGTTGCGAAGTGCTGCTGGACGAAGTGCCGGTGGAGCGCGCCATCGTGGCCACGCCCGGCGGCTTTGACCTGTTGCCCGGCAACGCTGACCTGACCGCCGCCGAAATCCGGATGATGGACGAGATCGCACGCGAAACGCGGTTGCGCAGCATCCTCGAAACGGTCAAGGACAAGTACCACTTCATTCTGATCGACTGCCCACCGTCGCTGAATTTGCTGACCTTGAATGCATTGACCGCCGCCAATGGCGTACTGGTGCCGATGCAGTGCGAATACTTCGCGCTCGAAGGCCTGACAGCGCTGCTGAACACGATCAAAGCCGTGAAAGCGCGACTGAATCCGAAGCTCGAACTCGAAGGCATCCTGCGCACCATGTTCGACCTGCGCAACAACCTCGGCAACGACGTTTCGAACCAGTTGGTGAAGCATTTCGGCGACAAGGTGTTCCGCACCGTGGTGCCGCGCAACGTGCGCCTCGCTGAAGCGCCGTCGCATGGGCTGCCGATCTCGATGTATGACCGCGAATCACGAGGCGCGATTGCTTACCTCGGCCTCGCCGGCGAGATGCTGCGCCACGAACGCAATGCCAAGCCGGCCGCTGCCGGTCCGACGAACTGACGGAGCCCGCGATGGCCACCAAGAAGAAACCACGCGGTCTCGGCCGGGGCCTCGACGAACTGCTCGGCATCGATACCAGCGGTGATGGCAACGAGGCCGCGACCAGCGGCGAGTTCCGGCTGGTGCCCGCCAACCAGTTGCAGCCTGGTCGTTACCAGCCGCGCACCGGCATGGACCCGGAGCGCCTGACCGAACTCGCCGAATCGATCAAAGCGCAGGGCGTGATCCAACCGATCGTGGTGCGCGGCATCGGTGTCCACCGCTACGAGATCATCGCCGGCGAACGCCGCTGGCGCGCCGCACAGCAAGCCGGCTTGATCGAAGTCCCGGTCGTCGTCCGCGAGGTGCCGGACCAAGCCGCGATCGCGATGGCGCTGATCGAGAACATCCAGCGCGAAGATTTGAATCCACTGGAGGAAGCAGCGGCGCTCAGCCGTCTGATCCGCGAATTCGATCTGACTCATCAACAGGCTGCGGACGCGGTCGGCCGATCGCGCGCCGCAGTCAGCAACTTGTTACGCCTGCTCGATTTGCCGGAAGCGGTACGCACCCTGCTCGAAAAGCATCGTTTGGAAATGGGTCATGCGCGTGCGTTGATCACCCTCGATTCGGCGCTCGCCACCACGCTCGCACTGGCAGCAGCCGATGGCGGCTGGAGCGTGCGCGAACTCGAAGAACGCGTGCGTAATGAACAGTTGGCGAAGACCGGCGGCAAGAACGATGGCAAGAAGAAGTCCGGCACCGACCCGAATATCACCCGCCTTGAACAAGACTTATCCGAAAAGCTCGCCACCCGCGTTGCCATCCAGCACGCCCGCAACGGTCGCGGCAAGCTGGTGATCGTGTATCACTCACTGGACGAACTCGACGGCATTCTCGAACGCATCCGCTGATCTTCCTACTCGATTCGGTGAAAGAATCGAACCCCTGAGCCGGTCTCGGGAGCATGGTGAGTAAACAGTCCCAGTTCGATGCCTTGGTTCGCGCGACGAGTGCCGACCTGTATCGCTTTGCCTTCTGGCTCTGCGGCAATGAAGCGCTGGCGCACGATCTGACGCAAGAGACCTATCTGCGCGCATGGCGTTCACTCGACAACCTGCGTGAAACCGCTGCCGCCAAAGCTTGGTTGATCACCATCCTGCGCCGTGAGCATGCACGCTTGTACGAACGCAAGACACCGGCCTTTGAGCCGATCGATGCGGTCGAACTGCCCGAGTCTGATCTGCAGTCGCCCGACCAGCTCGGTGACGATGCCTTGGTACGGCGCGCGATGGCGAAACTCGACGCCAAGTATCGCGAACCGCTGCTGATGCAAGTGCTCGGCGGCTTCAGTTGCGAAGAGATTGCCGCCGAAGTCGGCACCACACCGGGTGCGGTGATGACCCAGTTATTCCGCGCCCGCCAGAAACTCAAGGCAGCGCTCGGTGGCTATGGCGAGGAGAGCAAGGTCTATGAACTGCCTTGAGTTCCGTCGTGCCATCGGCACCGACCCGCGCGGCCTCGACAGTGCTGCACACGCGCACCGTAACCAATGCCGGCGTTGCGGCGAGGCCCATGAACGCGCGCTCGATTTCGAACGTACGCTGATGCTGGCCGCTGCCATTCCGACGCCGGACAACCTCGCCGAGCGAATTCTGCTGCATCAGACCACGGCCGCCTTGCACGAACCGCGTATGCCGCGTGTGCCGCTGTGGGCGATCGCCGCCACCTGCGTGATCGGCATTGCGTTGGCGGCGACCGCCGGCTGGCGCACGTTCCTGGCAAACGCTGCAACCACTGACCTCGCGGTCGCACATCTCGCGCACGAACCGTTTGCGTTATTGGCGCGCGCCGAGGTGGCAGATTCGGATGTGCGCGCGCTGTTCGCGGCGCTCGGCACACCCATCACACACAGCCCGGGCGCAGTGCATTACTTGAAGCGCTGCCCGCTCGGTGGACGGATGTCGGCGCACATGGTGATGCAACGTGAGAGCGGTCCGGTCACGGCGATGTATCTGCCAAAGCTGCACGAAGCACGCCGCGATTTCGAACGCACCGGTGTGCGCGGCCGTGAAGCGCCGATGGGCGACGGCACGCTGATTCTGCTGGCCGCCGATGCGCGCGAGTTCGATGCGATTGAATCTCAGTTTCAATTGGCATTTTCTGGCCACAACAGCATGGCGGTCGGCGCGCCCTGAAACCAATTGTCGGTGGCAGCCTCGCGCCGCATCGGTTAGCGTGCGCAGCGTTGTCGCTGTCGTCGCGGCGAATTGAGCCAGGTTCCACGTGTCCATCCCCGAACTCTCCGTCATCGTTCCGGTGTTCAACGAACGCGACAATGTCACGCCACTGGTCGACGAAATCGTCGCCGCGCTGCGTGACCGCATCGCCTTCGAAATCGTTTATGTCGATGACCACAGTCGTGACGATTCGCTCGCGGTCTTGAAGTCACTGCAGGCGCGGGTGGCCGAGCTGCGCGTGCTGCAGCATGTGACGCAGAGCGGCCAGAGCACCGCGGTGCGCAGTGGCGTTAAGGCGGCGCGCGGCAACTGGATCGCGACACTTGATGGTGACGGCCAAAACGATCCAGCCGATATTCCGAAGCTGCTCGCTGCACGCGCCGCTGCCAGCCCTGAAACCAAGCTCTTTGCCGGCTGGCGGGTGAATCGTCAGGACAGTGGCAGCAAGCGCTGGGCGTCGAAGTTCGCGAATGCAATCCGCCGCCGCCTGCTGCGCGATGCCACACCCGACACCGGCTGTGGCATCAAGCTATTTGAACGCGATGCCTTCCTCGACCTGCCCTATTTCGATCACATGCATCGCTATCTGCCGGCGTTGATGCAACGCGCCGGTTGGCAGACCGTGAGCGTGCCGGTCAATCACCGCGCCCGCGCGGCCGGTGTCTCGAAGTACAACAACTTCAACCGTGCGCTCGTCGGCATCGCAGACTTGCGTGGTGTCGCATGGCTGATCCGTCGCGCCAAGCGCACCGTCGTACGCGAATTTTCTAACGATTGAGTCGCTAAGCTGCGCGATCGTTTCGGGGCTCGGCCTCGACCTCCGTTTTGGGAATCACATGACCGACTTCTTTGCGTCTTGGGCGCACAATTTCAATTTCTGGCTCGCGATCGGATTTCTCGGTCAGGCGATCTTTGCGTCGCGCTTCATTGTGCAATGGTGGTTCAGTGAGCGCGCAAAACGCGTCGTGGTGCCGACGATCTTCTGGTGGCTGTCGCTCGCCGGTGGGCTGGTGCTGACCGTCTATGCGATCCAGAAGCGCGACCTGGTCTTCACACTCGGTCAGTTTTCCGGCTTGTTCATTTACAGTCGCAACTTGTGGTTGCTGCATACTTCGAAGCGACGCGAAGTCGTGACTGACTGAAGTGCTTCAGATTTGGCGGCCGCGTTCGATGCGATTGCGTCCGAGCTTCTTGGCGCGATAGAGCGCGGCATCGGCCTCGTCGAGCAACTGCGCCGATTTCAGGCCACCGCGTGGGACACAAGCGGCAACGCCGACGCTGACCGTCACGTCACGGTCTTTGCCGAAGATCTCGCAACGTAAGCGGACGGCGTGGGCACGCGTCGTCGCATCTTCGATGTCGATACCGGGCAGCACGATGACGAACTCTTCGCCACCGAAGCGCGCCAACATTTCGACCGGTTCGTGGACTTCATGCTCCAGTTGCCGCGCGATCCCGCGCAGTACTTCATCGCCAAGCAGATGACCGTGTTGGTCGTTGTACTGCTTGAAGAAATCGACATCGACCATCAGCAACGCCAAGGTCTGACGTTGTTCGGCGAGGCGATTCCAGGTGCGTTGGTAAAACTGCTCGAAGCCGCGACGGTTGGTGATGCCGGTCAAACCATCCTGCACTGCCAACCGTGACAGACGCTGATTGGCGATTTCGAGATCACGCGTATGCGCCGCGACTTCGCGTTCCAATTCGAGATTGCGATCGTGCAACTGGCGGGAACGGAATCGGCCCCAAGACCATGCCAACAGCGAGCCGACGAGCAGCACCAAAGCGGCTACCGCCCAAGCAGTGGCGCGCGTCTGGTACCAGCGCGGTTGCACGTGGAATGGGAAATCCAGCGTATTGCTGGGAATGTGACCGGCGCGAGTACGGGCCTGTACACGCAAGTGATAGTCGCCGGGTGCGAGTCGGTTGAACTCGCGCACTTGCGCAGTCGACCATTCGCTCCACTCGACGCTGCCGTCATTGCCTTCGAGTTGATTGCGGTATTCGACCGCGCTGTCGTGGCCGTCAATGCCGTATTCGAAACGCAGCCCTTCCAGTGGCGGCAGTTCAAGCATCACCTGACCACGGCGGTCGAGCAGTCGCGTCTGTCGGCCCGAGTCGGTCAGCCAGACGCGATGCATCCGCAGATGAAATGTCGCGTCCTGATGATCGATGAGACGCGGGTCATAGGTCAGCAATCCACCCCACGCGACCACGGTCAGACGACCGTCGTCTGCGAGCGATAACTCGGTCATTCCGAGCGCCCGGCGCGACTCCAGATTCAACGATTGCCACTGACCGTCCTGCTCGATCCAGATATCGCGACTGGTGAATGCGTACTGGTGCTTTTCGCCACCGCGAAACTCGATTTCGTTGAGGCGCGTGCCGGCGAGCTTGACCAACGGATGATCCGGCTGCGCGACGAAGTGATTGCCGCGCCATTCGTAAAGGTCATCGCCAATCGTCGCGAAAGTCTTGCCGCCCGTTTTCCAAACGCTACTGCCCGCATCTGCCTGTTCGGGCAAGCCATACTCGGGACCGAGCGGCTGGACCACGATATGTGGGCCGTCGACACCCGACGTGCGTGTGACAAGTTGCGGATAGCCGCGCCAGTTGCCAATCAACCAGCGATCGGTGGCGAGTTCGACCAAGGTCGAAATCGCGACCTCACCGAGATCATGGCGCACGCTCACACGCCATGACGCCGTGTGATCAAGTTCGAGGATCGAGGCATCCTCCAGCGCCAACACGCGGCCTGGAACAAACGTCGATGGGATCAGTTCGAATACGCCATCGCTGTCGATCAGGCGTGTCGCTTCGCCGGCATGAACCACCTGGACGCTCTTGCGTTCACCGACCAGCAGGTCGTCGCCGATCCGTTGCAGGTCCCAGACTTCGTCACGCGCCCACGGCAGCGCATGGAACCGCACTCGCCCGTCATCGTCGCGATCGGAGCGAAACAGGCCAAGCGAGGTTGCAACCCAACGCTTCCCTTCGAACCATTCGGCGTCATTCAGTGCGCCGAACAGACCGTCTTCCTCACCAACGAATGCCCATGGCGATGGCCATTCCATGCGCACCAGATCGCCTTCGGTCGCAAACCACAAGCCGCCGTCGACACTCGCCGCGATGTCAGTGATCGGAAAATTGCTTATTCGGTATTGCTTCTTCAACGCCAACGAGGCATCGATGATCGCGACTTCGCCGGACAAGGTCGCAAGCGCGTAGTTGCCATCGGCGAGTGCCGCAACCGAATACACCTGGGTTTGCAGCATCCACGCGTCGTAAGCGGTATCGATATGTCGCAGCCCGTGCTTGGCATCACCGAGATACAAACCCTTTGCCCGCGACGTGAACAAGGTGCCCTCTGGATGCGGCGCGGCGCTCTGCACGCCAAATACAATGAATTCCTCACCACCCGGGACGCTAACGAACGCCTTACCGTCGAAACGCATCAAGCCTTGATCGACGACACGGGCCCAGATTTCGTTGCCAACAAGCACTCCGTTCAGCACGTTGCTCGGAATCGGCCAACTCTGCTTCTCGCCATTGCTGCCGATGCGAAACAGCCGGCGTTCGGCGAGGAAGTACTGTCCATCCGGCAGATTAGCCACCAGCCAGATCCGCCCAAGCGGATGTGCATCCGGAACATCGCGAAACTGTTCGTCGAGATCGGTGTAGGTCCATTCACCATCGGGCTGTTCGCGGAAACATCCGAACTGGTCGTAGGCACCGACCAACACACCACCGTCGTCACTCAAGGCGAGCGAGCGAACCGACATCTCTTGGGCCGGATGCAGATGCTCGAAACGACCGGCTGAGTACAGCAGCACGCCCTCGACATTGCCGACGAAGACACGACCGTTGGCGTCAGTGACGATGGAACTGTGCTGCGGCATCACGCTGTAGTGCTCGGCGTTGAAGCGCGACAACATCGGTACGCCGCTGGCATCGACTGCGGCCGAAGTGCTGTCGGAATTTGGCCCAGCCAAACTACTGGTGCCCCAAGCCGCAGCCAGACACACGAGGCACTTGAGCAGTTTGCGTGCTGCGGCTACCGGCATGGCGTTATTTCACCACAGCGCGCTTGGCTGGCACAGCGATTCAGAATTGTTGACCATACGCCGCGTCCGCACAGCATGCTATGGCAAACTCTCGCCATGACCTTCTTGAGCGTGAATCTGAACAAGATTGCCGTGTTGCGTAACTCGCGTGGCGGGACGCTGCCGGATATTGCGGCCGCTGCCCGGGTCGCGATCGCGGCCGGCGCCGATGGCATCACCGTGCATCCACGGCCGGATCTTCGCCACATTCACCCAGACGACGTGCACGTCTTGGCGCGCATGCTCAACGTCGAATTCAATGTCGAAGGCAATCCGTTTGCCGGACCGAATGCGCTCGGCTATCCGGGATTCATTGAACTGGTCGAGGCGGTGCGCCCGACTCAGGTCACGCTGGTTCCCGACGGCGATGCTCAGATTACTTCCGACCACGGCTTCGACATCAGCCGCGACCGCGAGCGGCTGCGGCCAGTGATTGCGCGGCTGCGGCGCACCGGGGCCCGCGTCAGCCTGTTTGTAGATGCCGGTACGACCTGGGGTGCGGAACTGCGCGCGCTCGGCGCCGACCGTATCGAGATTTTTACCGGGCCGTATGCACACGCGTTTGCGAATGGACGATATGACAGCGAACTCGCAGCGTGTGTGCGAACGGCTGCCGATGCGCGTGCGGCGGGGCTCGCCGTGAACGCCGGGCACGATCTCGACCAAGACAACCTCGCGCTCTTGCTCGACAGTGCCGCACCCATCGCCGAAGTTTCAATCGGCCACGCCTTGATCAACGACGCACTGTATGCCGGACTGACGACCACCGTGCAACGCTATTGCGCCCTGTGCAACGCACACTGATTTCGCAACGCGCATAAAAAAAGCCGGACTCTCGTCCGGCCTCTGTTCTCGATGAAACGGTACCGCTCAACTTTCGGGTGAGGCGAAACCGATCTTCTTGTAACCGACGTTCTTGGCGGTACCCATCACATCCGCGAGCACCTGATACTGCGTCTGGTCATCCGCCTGAATCTGCAGCACCGGCTGTGGATTCTTCTTGGATTCGAATTCGATCTGCAGCTTCAGAATCTCCATCGAGATCGGCTGACCGTTCCAGAACAGTTGGCCACTGGCGCGGATACCTAAATCAATCGGCGGTGGTGGATCTTTCGGCGGCGGCTGTGTCGACTTCTGCGGCACGTCAATCAGGATGCGGTTGGTCACCGCCGGCGCCGTGATCATGAAAATGATCAACAGCACCAACATCACGTCGACGAGCGGCGTGACGTTGATTTCTGCCATCGGCCCGCCGGACTTGTTACTTGAAAAAGCCATTGCGCGCTCCTGCGGTTACTTGGTCGGCTCGGTGATGAAACCGAGCTTGCGGATACCGGCATTCTTGACCGTAGCCATCGCTTCTGCGATCTGTTTGTATTGCGTGGTCCGGTCGGCGCGCAGTTCAATCATCGGCTGCGGCGTCTTCATGGCCTCGCGGCGCAAACGATCCTCAAGAGCGCGCTGATCGATCAGCGCGTCCTCAAGATACATCTGACCGGCGTCATCGATTGCCAACGTCAAGGGCACCGCTTTTTCTTTTTCTTCCACCGTAACCGTCTTGGTCGGAAGATCGACCTTGACCTTGTGGCTCATCATCGGCGTCGTGATCATGAAAATGATCAGCAGCACCAACATCACGTCGACGAGTGGCGTGACGTTGATTTCCGCCATCACGCCGCCGTCGTTACCACCTGATGACATTCCCATCGCGGGCTCCCTATGCGACTGCGATTACTTCTTGCAGCCTTCGGTGCCGCGCCTTCGACGCGTGAACCGGTGGCGAAGAAGTCATGCAGGTCATGTGCGTACTCGTCGAAGCGAGCCAAGATCTTGCGGTTGCTGCGCGAGAAGAAGTTGTATGCGAGCACGGCCGGGATGGCGACGAACAGACCGAGCGCGGTCATGATCAGCGCTTCACCCACTGGACCTGCGACGACAGTGATGTCGGCAGAACCGGAGGCACCGATCGCGATCAGCGCGTGGTAAATGCCCCACACCGTACCGAGCAGGCCAACGAATGGTGCCGACGATCCGGTGGTGGCGAGCCAAGTGAGGCCGTTTTCCAGCTTCGAGCTTTCACGAGCCACGGCCTGACGCAGGGCGCGATCGATGAACTCGGAACGATTCAGAGCTTCGACCAGACGCGAGCCTTCATGGCGTTGATGATGCGCAGCGGCCGAAGCGCAGTCGAGCGCGATCTTCGAGAACGGCTCGCCCTTCGGCTGCTCTTCCATGAAACGCACAGCATCGGCGGCCGAAGGTGTTTCCCAGAAGGTGCGGATGACCTTCTCCATCTTGCCGGTGATCGACATGTTACGGAGCATGTTCATGATCGTGTAAATCCAACTGACGATCGACATGATGATCAGGGTCACGAAAACGACCCAGCCGACCCAGTCGAAATTGGACATCAGATGGTCAAAGCCCATCTGCTGGAGTGCAGCAGCATTGGAAGTGTCGCCCGCCATGACCGCATCGGCCGAAATATCGGCAGGGGTCTCGGGCATGCTCACAGCAGCTGTCGTGGCATCGGCAGGAACAGCCGCGGCATCGGCAGGCTGGGTGGTCTGGTCTTGTTGCATGGCAATACCCTTAGGAGTTGAGCGTGAACTTGATGGGAACGAGGACGCGGCCTTCGACCGGGCGACCGTCGCGTTTCTCGGGGTTGAACTTCCACAGACGGACCGCTTTCATCGCTTCCTGATCGAGTTCGCGATGGCGGCTCGACTTGTGGATTTCGACTTTCAGCGGCGAACCGTCGATTCCGACCGTGACGACCAGTACCACCTCACCTTCGAGGCGGCGCCGTTGTGCGACCGGCGGATAGCGTGGCGGACGCATCTTGCGGTAGCTCGGATCTT
The DNA here is from genome assembly GCA_016708465.1 of Rhodanobacteraceae bacterium. Lineage (GTDB taxonomy): Bacteria > Pseudomonadota > Gammaproteobacteria > Xanthomonadales > Ahniellaceae > JADKHK01. The sequence continues at coordinate 50,687 of JADJFT010000002.1, read as the reverse complement.
CCGAAGCGCCGATGTTATCCGGCAACACTGGCGCAGGCGGCGCAGGCGGCGCAGGCGGTTCGGCTTCTTCGGCCATCTCGTTGGGTTCGTCGAAGACCGGTCGGTCGTCCACCGGCGGCGGCGGCGGCGCCACCGGCTGCGGCTTGTTCTCGACGATCTTCTTGATTTCCTTCGGCGGTTCCGGTGGCGGTGGCGGCGGCGGCGGCGGTGGCGGCGGTGGCTCAATGAAAGTGACGTCAATCACCTGATTGACTTCATCTTCGATCGCATCCGGTGGCATCACCGGCGCAATCAGAAACATGAAGGCGCCTGCATGCAGAGCGATCGCGAACGATTGCCCGGCGACGCGGCGCCAGCTGAATCCTGTTTCGGTGTCGTTATCAATACTCGACATGGGGGTCTCGGTTCTGCGGAGGCCGTGGTTACGGCCCGATCGCCGGACGGGTCCGGGCAAGGGGGCCGTGATTATAACCACGGCATGTTGTCTTCATTCCAGCCTCCGTGCAGGATTTTCCCTGCACGTTACAGCTGCCTAACGAACCGCGTCGCCCCAAGGGGTTGGCGATTCACAACTGCATCACATTTTCGATACGTTCTTTAACCAGCTTTCGGCGCTCGCACGCGTCGCTTCGAAACCGGTCGCCTTCTGGTAGGCCAGGATGGCACCGGGCTTGTTGCCAAGAATCAGCTCACAGCCACCGAGCAGAATCCAGGCCTGACCTTCACTTTTGAACGGGGTTTTCTTCAGTGCTTCCTGCACGGCAGTGCGCGCTTCCGCATTCTTCTCCGCCTCGTACAAGGTGTAGGCCTGCAAGAACTTCATTTCGCCGTCGGTAGCGAACTGAGCCGCTTCGCCAAAGGCCTGCGCAGCTTCGATGGGCTTGTCGGCCATCCGATAGGCGTCACCCATCGCACGCAGGTGATCCTGATTGCGCGGCAATACACCCTTGGCCATGCCTTCTTCGATGACCTTGATCGCCTCGAGCGGGCGGTCGCCGAAGTTATACAACTGGTAGAGCTGTTTGACTTCGGATTCGCTGGTCATCATGCCGTTTTGATAGGCCGCTGACAGCAGGGCCACTGCTTTGTCGGGTTGTTCGGCCTGGATGTAGACATTGCCAAGCAAGCGCGTGATCACCTTGCTGCCGGGCAGCACTTTCAGTGCCGCCTCGCCCTCGGCCACGGCTTCGGGGAATTTTTCCTGCTCGTAGTAGCAGGCCATCAGCAACTGGTACCAGCCTTCATTTGGCGTCTTGGACAAAGCGATCGCCTTGCGAATCGAGGCTGCGGCTTCGTCCAGTTTTTCCATGCGATACAGCGACTGTCCGCGGATCGCATAGGCGAGATCCTTTTCGGTACCGGTCAACTTCAGCCACTGGTCGATCGCGGTAACGGCTTCGGCGTACTTTTCCTCGCTCATGCTGAGGTTGGCGTACTGCAGCAATGCGCCGAAATGGGTGACATTCGGGAGCGCGTCGAGATCAAGTGATTTGCGCGTGTATTCCAGGACCTTGTTGACGTCATCGTCTCGGTCGTTGGCGATATTCGCCAGGCCCTGATACGCCATTGCCTTCTCGTAATCGTTCGCCTTGGCATCGGCTAGCAGTTCATTGAACACTTTTTCTGCGTCATCGTACTTCTCGTCATACAAAGCCTTCACCGCTTTGTCGATCTTCTTGGCGAGCTTGCTCGATGCCTTGGCCTCGGGTTCCTTGCGCGTGGCGTTTGGAAACGGATTTTCGGTGGCTTGTTTGGTCTTGTTCTTTTCGGCGTTGCGCACTGCGCGGGTATTGGCTTTGCGCTGGTCTACGCCACCGCTTTCGGTTTGCGCCAATGTCGCGGTGAAAGGAATAGCAACCAGCGCGGAGCCTGCGAGCAGGGCAATGGCAATCGGGAAGGCCAGACGTTTCATGGTTCACCCCTCGAAGAGAAACTGGACTGGCATCGTGCCAGCAAAAAAGGTCGCAGAGCGTAGCCGTTGGCATGACGGTGTCACAAGCACCGTTGTTTGAATGTTACGAAGCCGGCTACACGGTGAAGGTCGCTTGCGCGCATCCGCTACGAATGTGCCGAAAGCCATGGCTCTCATCAGGTGGTTGGGAAATGTGCTTTTGCGAACGCCACGCGCTCGGCGGGATCCTTGGACAACTGGCCAAGGCGCTCCAATTCTTGCACCTTGCGTAGTCGATGTAGAGCGCCGTTGCCATTGGCGATCTGGATAGCGAGACCCGGACGCGCGTTCAATTCCAGCACCAGCGGACCGAGATCCTTGTCGAGCACGACATCGACGCCGACGTAGCCGAGTTCGCACAACTCATACGCCTTGGCACCGATCATCAGCAACTCATCCCAGCGCGGGATTTGCAGCCCGACAATGGTGTGCTCGGTATCTGGGTGTTCACCGACGATCTCCGAGTTCCAGACACCGCGCCGAGTGATGCCGGTGGGGATATCGATGCCGACGCCAATCGCGCCTTGATGCAGGTTCGCCTTGCCGTCCGACAGGCGCGTCGGCAAGCGAATCATCGCCATCACCGGATAACCAAGGAAACTGATGATGCGAACGTCCGGCACACCTTTGTAGCTGACGTGTTCGAACACCGGATCGAACTGCACGCAGTATTCGATCAGCACATGATCGGGTTGCCCGCCGAGCGAAAACAGCCCCGAAAGCATGTTGGACAAGTGGTGGTTGAACTCGTCACGGGTCATGAACGAACCGTTCGAGCGGCGATATTTGTCGCCACGCCGGCTGCTGATCACGAGGATGCCGTCGCCACCTGAACCGTGTGCCGGCTTGACGACGAAGGACTCGCGATCCTTGATCTTCTCGTGCACTTCCTCGATCTCGTGCTCTTCGCGTACGACGGCATACAGCGCCGGTACTGGCAGCCCGGCCTTCAGCGCCATCTTCTTGGTGATCAACTTGTCGTCGACGCGCGGATAGAAGCGGCGCTGGTTGTAGGTCAGCACGAACTCGGCATTGCGCTGACCAATGCCCATCAGCCCGATCTTGCGCAGGCGCCGTGCAGTCTCGAACGGATTGAACAGGCCCATGTCAGGCTCCGGCGGGCGCGTCCGGCTTGGCCGGCGGCGGCGCGATCGGATCGGGGTCACGCGCCAAGGCACGGAAGCGCAACAACTCGCTCAAGCGGTAGCCGGAATAACGACCGAGCAGCAGGGTGACGGCGAGCAGAACCAACAACAGCTCCGGGAAAACGAAGATCAGGTGTTGCAGGCGCGGCTGGCCCATCGCCATGTAGGCGAGCGCCGCGATCGCGAGAGATCCCAGCGCCTGTTTGATCGCATAACCCGCGCCGCGCTCTTCCCACGCCACCGAGACGCGTTCGATCGTCATGGTCAGGATGATCATCGGGAACAACGCGACGCTCAGTCCGACGTTGAAACCGAGCTTGTTCGAGACGACCGAGACCAACGCCATCAGCAGCACCACGATGATCAACACGGCGGTCAGGCGCGGTACCAGCAGCAATTTCAGCCGCTCCATGTAGAAGCGCACGAGCAGGCCGAGACTGATGATCAAGGCGAACAGGATCAGCCCGGCGACGAGGCCGGTCCAGTTGAACGCGAGTGCGACCAGCACCGGCATGAAGGTGCCGAAGGTCTTGATGCCGACCAGGTTGCGCAGGATCAGCATGATGAAGGCGCCGACCGGCACCAGCAGCAGGATCTTGAAGGTCTGCTGGGTCTCGATCGGCAAGTTCAGCAGCGAATAGGCGATGAAGTTCTCGTCACGACTACGCAGATTTTCCATGGCGGTGTCGAGTGCATCGGCGAGGCTGCGCTGAAGCGAAAATGCGATATGCGCACGCGGATTGTCGTCGACCGTGAGTACTGGCTTCTGCGCCGTACTCCAGACGAACAGGTTTTCCGGCAGGCCTTCCGCGCCGGTAATCGCGTTGATTGGCCGCCATTGCTTGAGGTCGGTATCCCAGATGCGCAGAAACGGTTTCAGTTCGGCTTCAACGCTGCCGTCGTTGAGTTCAAACCCGTACATCAATCGTGCCGAGATCTGGCGATCAGCGAGCAAGTCGATCGCCAGCAGTGGGCGATCCTCGGGCTTGTCATTCTTGCCCAGCAGCAACGCGACTTCTTCGTTTCGCTGACGCGCGTTGATTTGCCGCACGAGTGCGGAAGCGAAGGTGGTCGAATCGACGGATTTCTCGCGCACTTGGTCGAGCAAGGTGGCGCGTGCGGTCGCGAAAGGTTCCTCGTAGACCTTCGGTTCCGGTGGTGTCGGCGCAATCGGCTCGGCCGCCGGATGATCATCGCGATAAATGGTCGCGCGGTAGTACAAAGCCTGGGTGCCGCTGGCACGCCGGATCTGCCACTGCACTTCGCGCGCTCCACGGCTGCGCTCGATGTTCATGCCGTAGTTACGCGCGACGAAGTTCTCGTCGATCACCGAATACCCGGGCGGGTTGTGCGGGATCGGCAAGGTGACTTTGTTCGGCCCACTACGCGCAATGAATTCGACGCGCGCCTGTACTTCCCAAACCTCGCTATCACTCTGCGGCGACACCGGGAAACGCAGCACCTTCCATTTGTAATAGAACCCGGCAACACCAAGCACCGCCAGAATGAGAGCAAGCAGGTAAAGCTGTGTTTTCTTCATGGTGCGTTTCGCAGGCATCCCCGTATTGGCAGGAGTATAGCCATGCCCCACGACCTACTGGACAGGGCCGACGAGTGATCGTTCTAGGAACCCTGCTTGTGGCCGCGCTCGCATCAGGTCGCGGCCACGCAGACGGATACGCTCACGGGCGCGGTCGCGTTCGAGATAGCTCATGCAGGTGTCGACCAGCTGCACATAGTCTGCGAACACCAGACCGCCCTGCCACTCGGCTTCGGCTTGCGCATCGCCATTTTCAGACACCACGAAACAGGCATTCGCGAGCAAGTAGGAAACGCGGACCTGTTCGAATACTTGAGCGTCGTAGAAGTGGAGGTTGAGTACGATCTTTGAGCGCGCGATCCAGCTGTCCCGGTCACGGCCGTAGACGCCGAACAACGGATGCACCTTGACGCCAGGAAACGCGCCAAGGATTCGAGCACGGCGATGCGGCGATCGTTCGGCGAACCGTAGAACAGCACGTCGATGTCTGCGACCGGTGCCGCGATGATGCGTTCGAGTCCCAGGCTGTGCCCAACCGGCATCAGTGCCGCGTGATCGATGCCATGCTGCTGCGCCAGCACCGCACGGTTGCGTTCGCTGTAGTCCCAGAGTGCGTGGCGGCGGAATAACGCCAGCACCTCGGGGGTGATCCAGCTACTGCTGCGATCGATCTGTTCGAGGTTGTAGAGGATGGCGTCGTCCGGCACCGCCAGACCGCATAGCGGCAACAGTTGCGGTGCGAGCACGATGGCGCGCCGCTCGCTGTGTTGCGCACGATCACTGTGGATCGCGTCGTGCCCGAGGGCGTTCAAGCCTTCGACCAGTGCCAGCGCGATCTCATCGAACGCGTGGCTGTGTGGATAATCCGGCAGCCGCGGGATGACGACGGCATAACGCGACATCCCGCTGGCCTTTATACGTCGAGGTTGGCGACGCGCAACGCATTCGACTCGATGAACGCGCGGCGCGGCTCGACGACGTCGCCCATCAAAGTCGAGAAGATCAGGTCGGCGGCGACCGCATCTTCGATGCGGACCTGCAACATGCGCCGGGTTTCCGGATTCACCGTGGTTTCCCACAGCTGCGCAGGGTTCATTTCGCCGAGACCCTTGAAGCGCTGGATCGTCCGGCCCTTCTTTGCCTCGTCCATGAGCCAGCTTTGCACGGCGTGGAAGTTGCTCACCGCAGCGTGCTTGGAGCCGCGTTGCACACGTCCGTCTTCTCCGATTAAGCCATTGATTTGATTAGTTATTTCTGCGATAGGCGCATAGTCAGCCGAAAGGAAGAACTGACCGGGCACGACGCTGTCCGTACTGAGGCCATGGTGCTGCTTGCGGATACGCAATACTGCGCCCTGCTCGCCCTGTGCGGCTTCGGTGTGGATGTCGTACTGCGGACGACCAAGTCCACGCGTGTTCAAGCGCGCGACGACCTGCTGTGCCCAAGCGGCCAGCTTGTCGCCGTCGGCCAGCAAGGCCTGGTCGATCGGCGCGACATCCAGCAAGGCACCGAGGAAGTTCGCATCGACACGCGACGAAAGACGTTGGATCTGGTCCTTCGCCGACTGATAGTCGCGCAGCAGCTTTTCCAGCCCGGCACCACGGATCGGCGGCGTGCCCGAGCTCGGGTGCAGTTCAGCGTCGTCGACGGCGTTGTTGATCAGGTAGGCAGCCAATGCGGCCTCATCCTTCAAGTACATCTCCTGCTTGCCCTGCTTCAACTTGAACAACGGCGGCAGGCCGATATAGATGTAGCCGCGCTCGATCAGCTCCGGCATCTGTCGGTAGAAAAACGTCAGCAGTAGCGTACGGATATGCGAGCCATCGACGTCGGCGTCGGTCATGATGATGATGCGGTGGTAGCGCAGCTTGTTGATATCGAACTCGTCCTTGCCGATACCGCAGCCGAGCGCGGTGATCAAGGTGCCGACTTCGGCTGACCCGAGCATCTTGTCGAAGCGAGCCTTTTCGACGTTCAAAATCTTGCCTTTGAGCGGCAGGATCGCTTGGGTGCGGCGATTGCGTCCCTGCTTCGCGGAACCACCGGCGGAGTCACCCTCGACCAGGAACAGTTCGGACAAGGCCGGATCTTTTTCCTGGCAATCGGCGAGTTTGCCGGGGAGGCCGGCGATGTCGAGCGCACCTTTACGGCGCGTCAGTTCACGCGCCTTACGCGCGGCTTCCCGCGCGCGCGCGGCATCGACCACTTTTTCGCAGATTGCCCGCGCTACCGCCGGGTTCTCCTGCAGGAAATCGGCAAGCTTGTGGCCGATCACGGATTCAACGGCGCTCTTCACTTCTGACGAGACCAGCTTGTCCTTGGTCTGCGAGCTGAACTTCGGGTCCGGCACCTTCACTGACAGCACCGCGATCATGCCTTCGCGCATGTCGTCGCCGGTCGGAGAAACCTTGGCCTGCTTGAGCAAGTTCGAGGACTCGATGTAGTTGCCGAGCGTGCGCGTCAGCGCAGCGCGGAAACCAGCCAGATGAGTGCCGCCATCTTTCTGCGGAATGTTGTTGGTGAAACAGAACATGCGTTCTTCGTAGGCATCAGTCCATTGCAACGCGACGTCGACCGAAATGTTCTCGTGGGTACTGATGAAGCTGATCACCTGCGGATGCAGCGGGGTGCGCAGTTGCGAAAGATGTTCGACAAAGCTGCGAATGCCGCCTTGGTAGGCGAACACGTCGTGCTTGCCGTCGCCGCGCTCATCGCGCAACTCGATCCGCACGCCTGAGTTCAGGAACGCGAGCTCGCGCAGACGTTTGGCCAAAATATCGTAGTGGAATTCGACGTCGGAGAAGATTTCGGTACTGGGCAGGAAACGGACCTGGGTACCGCGCTTCGTACTCGCTTCCAGGCGCTTCAGCGCATAGCGCGGATCGCCGAGACTGTATTCCTGCTGGTGATGGAAACCTTCGCGCCAGATGTCCAGCCATAACGTCGACGACAAGGCATTGACCACCGATACACCGACACCATGCAAACCGCCGGAGACCTTGTAGCTGTTGTCGTCGAACTTGCCACCGGCGTGCAACACGGTCATCACGACTTCAGCGGTCGACCGCCCTTCTTCGTGCATACCGACCGGGATGCCGCGGCCGTTGTCGAGGACCGACACCGAACGATCGGCGTGGATGGTGACCAAAACCGTGTCGCAATGACCCGCCAGGGATTCGTCGATGGCGTTATCTACAACCTCGAACACCATGTGGTGCAGGCCGGTACCGTCGGAGGTATCGCCGATGTACATCCCCGGGCGTTTGCGGACGGCGTCGAGTCCCTTGAGAACCTTGATACTGCTGCTGTCGTAGTCTTGCTCGTTCATTGGGCTTCCCGACAAAGGGGGCACGGATCCGGTACCCGCGGGGCGGGCGGCGTCGACGTGCGTGGGATGGTGGTGAAGTATATCAAGCCGGCGTGACTTGGCCCTGTTCCACGTGGAACAAGCGCCACGTTTCGTTGCGGCGCTGCAAGATGTCCGGAATCGCCGTTCCGGTGATCCAGACTTGCAGCCCAGCGGCGAATACCCAGTCCAATACCCGCGTCAGATGATCGGCATCAAGTTCGGATGCAAGATCGTCCAACAACAACACCGGCCACTCGCCGACACGGTTGCGGAAATGCTCGACCTGGGCCAGTTCCAACGCCAAAGCAGTCAATTTCTCTTGGCCACGTGACAAGTGTTCGCGGCGGGGCGCCTCGGCGAACGAAACCGCCCAGTCCGCGCGCTGGGCGCCGAATCGGGTATGGCCGCGTTCGCGATCTTGGGCGCGCGCTTCCGCATAGGCGAGCCGAATCGCCTCGCTCGAACCCGAGTCGCGATCTCCGAACCCGGACATCAGGTGCAGCTGTACGGTGCCCAACTCCGGCAAAAAAGCAGCCGCCTTTGCCGCCACGTCAGCACGCAACTCCTGCAATACCCGACGACGCGCATTGGCGATGGCCAGACCAGCTTCCGCCAACTCGACCTCCCAAGGTTCCAGCAAGTGATCGGCCCAACCCGAGCGTAGCCCGGCATTGCGTTGCTTCAGCGCGCGCTGGTGGCGACGCCAAGCGGGAAGAAAATCGGGTTCCACGTGGAACACAGACCAGTCGAGATAGGCGCGGCGAAGCTCCGATGGACCGGCAATCAACGCATGCGAACCGGGTTCGAAACACACCACCGGACAGATACGGAACAGTTCGACCAAACTCGCGACATCCGATTCGTCGACGCGCGCAGACCATTGCGACGACGCCCGCCGCAGACCAATGCGACTGCGGCCGCCCTGCTCCCGCACGACTTCCGCGAACACGACGCTTTCGGTCGCACCGCGCTGAATCACAGCATCACGTTGACCAGGTCGAAAGCTGCGGCCGTAGCCGAGCAAGTGCATCGCCTCCAGTACTGTGGTTTTGCCGGCACCGTTCGCACCCTGCAAAAACTGCACGCCACCGGCCGCGGCAATGCGCGCGTGACCAATACAACGCAAACCGTCAATGTCGAGACGAAGAATCTTCATCGCCCACAAAGACAACGGCCCCGGGGTTGCCGGGGCCGTGCGGCCGACATTCGCAGAACCGTCGCCGTCACAGACGCAGCGGCATCACAACATGCCGCGAACGCTCATTGTCGGCATCGCGCACCAAACAACTCGAATTGCTGTCACGCAAACACAGCATCACGTTGACGCCACGCAGCGACGCCAGCGCATCCTGCAGATAGTTGACGTTGAAGCCAACACTGAGACCATCGACGACCGTCTGTACTTCCAGCACTTCGGTCGCCTCTTCCTGCTCCGGGTTGTGCGCCACGATCGTCAATCGACCAGGAACAACGTCCAGCTTCACGCCGCGGTACTTCTCGTTCGACAGAATCGCAACACGCTGCAGCGCCATGCGCAACTCATCGCGCGGCAATTGCACGATCTTGTCCGCACCAATCGGGATCACCGCTTCGTAATCGGGGAACCGCCCGTCGATCAGTTTCGAAGTGAACACGAAATCGGCGCGGGTCACCCGCAGGTGGTTCTTGCCGAACTCCAGCTCCAGCGCACCGTCAGAATCCAGCAAACGCTGCAGTTCGTTGACACCCTTGCGCGGAATGATGATCTGACGCTTGGCCTTGATCACCACATCGGCGGTGGTTTCGCAGAGCGCGAGACGATGTCCGTCGGTGGCAACACAACGCAGGGCGCCTTCGCGCAGGTCAAGCAACATCCCGTTGAGGTAATAGCGAACATCCTGATGCGCCATCGCGAACGCGGTGCGATCAATCAGCTCCTTCAAGGTCGCTTCGGTCAAAGTCACGCGTTCGACGACATCGATGTCATCAACGGTCGGAAACTCGGTCGCCGGCAAGGTCGACAGCGTGAAGCGGCTACGACCCGCTTTCAGCGTCACGCGTTCGCCGGTTTGGCTCAGATCGACACGGCTGCCATCAGGCAACGCACGCACGATGTCGAACAACTTGCGTGCTGGCAGTGTGGTCGCGCCATCGACGCTGTCTTCCACCGCACATCGTGCTGACAGTTCGACTTCCAGATCGGATCCGGTGAAACCGACAGATCCGTTCGTCACTTCCACCAAGACGTTGGCAAGCACCGGCAGTGTCTGGCGACGTTCCACCACGCCAACGACCTGAGTCAACGGCTTGAGTAGGGCTTCCCTTTGGATGCTGAAGCGCATGGGCCTCCCTCTTTATCATTCTTTGTTTATATGAAGATGGTGATGATGATAGGCGTTGGGGATAACTGCAATACGTAACCACAACCTGTTGTGGTTCTAAGCCTAGCGACGAAGCAAATCTTGTGTATGGGTGCCAACGAGCCCGGTGGATCATTTGTGGACAACTTTGCACCGAAAGTTATCCACAGACCTCCGGCCGAGTTGTCCTCAACCTGTTAGCGCACGAATGAGCTTGTCCCAGTCTTCACGGGTCTTGCCGTCGGTTTCACGCAACTCGGCAATCAGGCGGCAGGCATGCAACACCGTGGTGTGGTCACGGCCACCGAAGGCATCGCCGATCTCTGGCAAGGAGTGCGAGGTCAATTCTTTGGTCAGGGCCATCGCCGTCTGGCGCGCACGCGCCAGTTGCCGTGTGCGCCGCTTCGAAAGCAGATCCGCTACGCGCAGTTGGAAATAGTCAGCCGTCAGCTTCTGGATATTCGGGATGCTGAGTGTGCGTTCCTGCACCGTCAGCAGATCGCGCAGCGCTTCCCGTGCGAACTCGATGGTGATCGCTCGGCCGGTGAAGTGAGCGCGCGCCGAGAGCGTATTCAGCGCGCCTTCGAGGTCGCGGACATGCGATCGCATGCGCCGCGCGATCATGAAGGCGACATCTTCCGGTAACACGATGCCCTTCAGTTCGGACTTACGCAGCAGGATCGCCACGCGCGTTTCGAAATCCGGTGGTTCGATGGCGACCGGCAACCCCCAACTCAGGCGTGAAGTCAGCCGTGGTTCCAGATTCTCGACTTCTTTCGGATAGCGATCGCAGGTCAGGATAATTTGCTGGTTCAACTCGAACAGCGCGTTGAAGGTGTGGAAAAACTCTTCCTGCGTTCGATCCTTGCCGGCAAAGAACTGGATGTCGTCGATCAACAACGCATCGACCGAGCGATACCGGTTCTTGAACTCATCGATATTCTTGCTTTGCAGCGCCTTGATCATCGTCGCGACGAATTGTTCTGAACGCTGGTACAGCACCCGGAAGCCCGGATTGTTCTTGCGCATCAGGTTGCCGGCGGCATACATCAGGTGGGTCTTGCCAAGGCCGGTGCCGCCATACAGCAACAACGGATTCGACTCGCGCCGACCTGGGTTCAGGGCGGCCTGATAAGCCGTGGCCCGACCGAGTTGGTTCGATTTGCCCTCGACGAAATTGTCGAAGGTGTAATGCGGGTCAAGATTGGTCTCGAATTCGGGGTCGAACGGTAGTGTGGCGGTGCCGTTGTTCGTCGCCATCGCGCGCACTGGGTCGACGCTCCGTGGGCTGGAGCCAACATCAAGGCTCACCCGCAGATCAGCACCCGCGAGATGTTGCGCCACCACCTCGATCCGCGACAAAAAGCGCTCGCGCACCACATCCAGTACGAACCCGTTCGGTGCCAATAGCCGCAGCACACCATCGCCGCCACCCACCTGAAGGGGTTTCAGCCAGGTGAGAATGTCCTGCTCGCTGTACTCAGACTCGAGGCGGTCCAGCAAGCGTTCCCAAAGTGATAGCATGGCTGCCGCGCGCGAAAAACGACGCGGATCGCGTCGGGCCAGCCAGTGTATCAGCGCTGACCCTGCCCTTCGGACAGCGCGAGCTGATCATGGACCTTGACGCAAGCCCGCGATCTGCATAAGATTCGCGCCCTTTTTTGCAAACTCTTCTAGCGGTGTTGTCATGGCGACCAAGCGCACGTTCCAACCAAGCAATCTCAAGCGAGCCCGTGATCACGGATTCCGCGCCCGCATGGCGACCAAGGGCGGCCGCAAGATCCTGAATGCCCGTCGCGCCAAGGGCCGCACTCGCCTGATCCCGTAATCAGGCGGGTCGGAATGTCCGCCGCGGGTTTCCCGCGAACCGCGCGCATCCTGGCCAAGCATGAGTTCGATCTCGCATTTCGAGCCGGCCTCAGTGCCGGCTCGAAGCTTTTCCGGGGTCTGGTCAATACGGATGCGGTGGCTCGGCTCGGCATCACTGTGCCCAAGCGCGCAGTCCCATTGGCGAGCAGTCGCAACCGCATCAAACGCATCGTGCGCGAAGCATTTCGGTTGCGCCGCGCACATCTGCCCGCATTCGCATTTATCGTCGTTGGACGTGGTGAGATCGCGCAAGCCGACGCGAAAACGATTCGCGCAGATGTCGAAAAACTGTTCGATCGTCTCGCCGCGTTGAAGCCGACGCCCGCGCCCGGCACAATCGCCGACCTTTCTCGGGCTGCGACTGACGTGCCCGGAACCTCCTTCCCTTCGTAGCGAAACCCCAATGAACAACGCGCGCAGTTTTCTATGGATCGCGCTGGCGGCCCTCGGCTTCCTGCTGTGGAACGCCTGGCAGAACGATTATCACCGTGCCCAGCCCTTGTTGCCGGCAAGCACCTCGACCGAGGTCGAAGGTTCGGTTGGTGACAGCGCTGCCGACCTGCCTTCGGCGGACAGCGCACCGGTGGCGACCAGTGGTACTGGTAGTGCAGGAGCAATCGAGCCTGCTGCGACTGAGCCCGTAGTTGCTGGGCGCATTATTCGTGTCGTCAGCGACGTGCTGGAACTCGAAATCGATACGCGCGGCGGTACCGTCAGCAAGGCCAACCTGCGCCAATATCTGGTTAACGCCGGAGAACCGACGCCCACCGTGCAACTGTTTGACGGCAGCGGCGAGCACTTCTTCGTCGCACAATCCGGCTTGGTTTCGAGTGCTTCAGTCGCGCCCGATCACCGCGCGCTCTATACCGCGACGCAGGACGAGTTTCGCCTCGGTGAAGGCCAAGACCACGTCGACATTCCGCTGACCTGGACTCAAAACGGTGTTTCCGTCACCAAGACGTACACGCTGAAGCGCAGCAGTTACACGATCGATGTCGCGACCAAAGTCGACAATGGCGGTGCAGCGGACTGGTCGGCGAGCGCGTATACGCAGCTCACCCGCACCTCGCCGATCGTGAACCGCAAGTTCTCGTTCACCAACCCCGGGCAATACAGCTTTGTCGGCGCAGCTTGGTACAGCCCGGAAGATAAATTCGATAAGCTCGGTTTCGACGACTTCGCCGAAGAACCATTGAATCGCACCATCACCGGTGGTTGGGCTGCTCAACAGCAACATTATTTTTTCGCCGCCTGGATTCCTGAGGCGAGCGAAGCACAGGCCTACAGCACCGCGGTGATCACCGATCAGGGCGCACCGCGTTATCTGATCCGCCAGGTCGGCCCGGCGTTCAAGGTCGCACCGGGTGCCAGCATGACGCGGTCGTCGCGTTTGTACGTCGGACCGAAGCAACAGGAAAGCCTCGATGCCATCGCGCCGGGCCTTGGCCTGACCATCGACTACGGCATGGTTACGATCTTTGCGAAGCCGGTTTTCTGGTTGCTCAATGCGCTGCATAAACTGGTGCAGAACTGGGGCTTCGCGATCATCCTGACGACGCTGCTAGTGAAGTTGTTGCTGTATCCGCTCTCGGAAACGCAATACCGCTCGATGGCCAAGATGCGCAAGGTGCAGCCGCGCATCGAAGCGCTGAAGCAGCGTTACGGCGAGGATCGCCAAAAGTTCAATCAGGCGATGATGGAGCTGTACTCCAAGGAAAAAATCAATCCGGTCGGCGGCTGCTTCCCGCTACTGCTGCAATTTCCAGTATTCATCGCGTTGTACTGGGTGTTGCTGGAATCCGTGGAATTGCGGCATGCCCCGTTCATCGGCTGGCTGACCAATCTTTCTGCGCGCGATCCCTACTTCGTACTACCGGTCGCGAACGCCGCGATCATGTGGATCACGCAGAAGATGTCGCCGTCACCCGCGGGCATGGACCCGATCCAGCAGAAGGTGCTGCAGTACATGCCGCTGGTGTTCTCAGTGACCATGGCCTTCTTCCCGTCGGGGCTGGTGCTGTACTGGACCATCAATGGCTCACTCGGTCTGTTGCAGCAGTGGATCATCACGCGACGCATTGAGGCCGGCGAGAAGAAAGCCGCATGATGCGATGACGCCGCGCGACACCATCGCGGCGGTCGCCACCGCACCCGGTGCGGGTGGCATCGGCATCGTGCGTTTATCCGGCGCCGATGCCGCGCGCATCGGCCATGCGCTATGCGGTATCGCGTTGCAACCGCGCCATGCCCACTACGCCAAGCTGAGTGATGCGACGGCGGCATTGATCGACAGCGGTCTCGTCCTCTGGTTTCCGGCGCCGCATTCGTTCACCGGTGAAGACGTCGTCGAACTGCAGATTCATGGCGCGCCGATTGTGCTGGCGCGGCTATTGGCGCGCTGCGTCGAACTCGGTGCACGCCCGGCTCGCGCCGGTGAGTTTTCCGAACGCGCCTTTCTCAACGGCAAGATCGATCTCACGCAGGCCGAAGCCATCGCCGATCTGATCGCGGCGCAGTCCGACGCTCAGGCGCGTGCGGCGTTGCGCTCGCTGCAGGGCGAATTTTCGGCTCGTGTACAGGCATTGTTGAACGCGTTGATCGACGCGCGCCTGCATGTCGAAGCCGCCATCGATTTTCCGGAAGAGGAAATCGACTTCCTCGCCGACGGCCAGATCCTCGCGAAGCTCGATGCGATCTCGGTAGCGCTTGATGCGTTGTTGGCTGACGCCGAACGCGGACAGCGGCTGCGTGATGGCTTGCACGCGGTGATCATCGGTGCGCCCAATGCTGGCAAATCGAGCCTGCTCAATGCGCTCGCCGGCAGCGACCGCGCAATCGTCACCGACATCGCCGGCACCACGCGTGATCTGTTGCGCGAAGCGGTGAATATCGATGGCATCGAGATCACCCTGGTCGATACCGCCGGTTTGCGCGATGCGCTGGACGTGATCGAGTCCGAAGGTATCCGTCGCGCCCGAACCGAACTCGCCCGTGCCGATCTCGCGTTGCTGGTGCTCGCACCCGATGATGAACAACGCATCGACACACTCCGCGCCGAAGTCCCCGAAGGCGTGGCGCTGCTGGTCGTACACAACAAGTCCGATCTCGTCGATCGCCACAGCGGGCACTCGCACGATCCGAGCGAGCATGTGCACGTCGCCGCAACTACCGGCGCCGGCCTTGACGATTTGCGGGCCGCGATCCGCCGTCATGCCGGGCTCGGCGAAGGCACCGACGGTGGTTTCAGTGCTCGCGCCCGCCATGTCGTCGCGCTGCGCCAGGTGCATGCTGCACTCGCCCGTGCCCGCGCCCGCCTCGTCATCGACCAAGCCGGCGAACTGGTCGCCGAAGAACTGCGCATCGCGCAACAGGCGTTATCCGAAATCACCGGCGAATTCACCACCGATGACCTGCTCGGGGTGATTTTTTCCAGCTTTTGCATCGGTAAGTAGGCACTTCGTCCCAGCCTTGCGAAGCGTCGCTTCCGCCACCGTAGCCATGGTGCTAGAAGACACTGTCCCCGAGGGAGCGATCCGATGCGCAACGTATTCACCGCAGCCGTGCTGGCCTGTGCGATGGTGTGGCCGATGACGAATCTGCAAGCTGAAGAATTGACCATCGAGCGTATTTTCGATGCACCGGCGCTGGCCGGGAAGATGCCGCAGAACCTGAAGGTATCGCCGGACGGCACGCGCGTGACCTTTCTGCGCGGCAAGGACACGGATCAGTATCAACTCGACCTCTGGGAATACGACATCGCATCGAAACAGACGCGATTGTTGGTCGCCTCCCAGATGCTGATGCCAGAAAGCGAGAAGCTCTCGGACGCCGAGAAAGCCAAGCGCGAACGCGCGCGCACGGCCAGCCTCAAGGGCATCATCGAGTACGGCTTCTCGTCCGACGGCAGCAAGCTACTGTTCCCGTTAAACGGTGAATTGTTTCTTTACGACCTCGCGGCCGATGAAGCGCAACAGACGAATCGTGTGCGCAAGCTCACCAATAAGGCGCTCGGCTTCGCGACGGATGCCAAGGTGTCGCCGAAGGGGCGCTACGTCAGCTTCGTGCGCGGCCAAAATCTATGGGCGATCGAGCTCAATAGCGATCGGTCGATCCAGCTGACACAGGACGGCGGCGGCGTGATCAGCAATGGCGTTGCCGAGTTCATCGCGCAGGAAGAGATGGGTCGTTTCGAAGGCTATTGGTGGTCGCCGGACGATTCGATGATCGCGTTCGCCCGCGTTGACGAGACGTCAGTCCCGGTGCAACGCCGCTTCGAAATCAACGCCGCGGACACGACTGTCGTCGAGCAGCGCTATCCGGCTGCAGGGCAAGCCAATGCCACGATTCGACTTGGCGTCATCCGCATGAACGATACCGCGGCAGCAGCAGTGGCCGACACCGGTGCGGGTGCAGCCTTGTTGCCAGCCAGCGCGAAAACGCGTTGGGTCGACCTCGGCAGTGATGCCGACATCTACCTCGCCCGGGCCAATTGGTTTGCCGACAGCAGCGCGCTCAGTTTCCAAGTCCAGTCACGCAATCAACGTCGTCTCGACCTGCGCGCGTGGTCGTCCAAGGATGGCGCGATCACGACACTACTGAGCGAAACCAGCAACACCTGGGTAAACCTGCATGACGATCTGAAGTTTCTCGACAGCGGTGATTTCATCTGGGCAAGCGAACGCGATGGTTTCATGCGCCTGTATCTGCATGGACGTGATGGCGCGCCAAAACATGCGCTGACGCCGGAAGACTGGGTGGTCGACAGCCTGCTCGCTGTCGACGAACACAACGATCGCGTGTTCTTCGCGTCCGGCGGCCCCGACCCGACGCAGAAGCAGGTCTACATGACGCCGCTGTCGCTACCGGTGAAAGAAGTGCAACAGATCACCCACGAAGCCGGCACGCACAACGCCAGCTTTCCGAAGCAGGCGAATGTGTTCGTCGCCACCCATTCCGATCCGTCGACGCCGCCACGTGTGCGGTTATTTGATGCCAGTGGCGCCGAGCTGGCAATCCTGGAAGCGAACGAGTTGAAAGAGGGCCATCCGTACGGGCCCTATGCGGCCGAGCACTCACGGCCAGACTTTGGCGAAATCATCGGTGCCGAACAGCAGAAACTGCTCTATCGCGTGTTCAAGCCAGCGCATTTCGACGCGTCAAAAAAATATCCGGCGATTGTCTACATCTACGGCGGCCCGCATGGGCAGTACGTGACGCAGAGCTGGACCGATGGCTTGATCCAGGTGCTGACGCGCAAAGGATTCGTCGTGTTCCAGCTCGACAATCGCGGCATGGACCGACGCGGCAAAGCATTTGAGGAAGCGCTGTTCCGGAAGATGGGCTCGGTCGAAGTGGTGGATCAGCGCGAGGGCGTGAAGTGGTTGCGTGCGCAACCCTGGATTGATGGCGAGAAGATTGGTTTCTACGGTTGGAGTTACGGTGGCTACATGGCGTTGCAGGTGCTCGGCCAAGCCTCGGATGACTTCACTGCCGTGGTCGCGGGCGCGCCGGTCACCGATTGGTCGCTGTACGACACGCACTACACCGAACGCTACATGGACCAGCCAAAAGACAACACCGACGGCTACGCGCACAGCAGCGTGTTCGCGCACCTCGATGGCATGCGTTCCGACCTGCTACTGATTCACGGTATGGCCGACGACAACGTTCTCTTCACCAACAGCACCAAGTTGATGAGTGCATTGCAGGAGCGCGGCAAACCATTCGAATTGATGACCTACCCAGGCGGCAAGCACGGCCTCGCCGCACCGTGGATGAAAAAACACTCCAACAACGCCATCGTTGATTTCTTCGAGCGCAAGTTGAAGCGACCAGAGTGACTATCTCGGTACGTTGCAGCGCGTGGATCAGGATGAGCGCCGTTGCAACAGCACATACTGGAACGCTTGCGTCGTTGCGAACGGCGTCGGGTGTTGTTCTCGGGCGGTGTCGGTGCAGGTGAAGTGTGCGGCGAATTCGGCAGTGAGCGTGTCGGCGTCATAGCGTTGGATCGGCAAGCCGCTGCAGCGTTCTGGGCCATCTGATGCGAAGGTTGCAATCAGTAGATGTCCGCCGGAACGAATCGTGCGTGCCGCTTGTGCGACATAAGAGACACGCTGTGCCGGTTCGATCAGAAAATGGAACACGGCGCGATCGTGCCAGAGCGCGTAGTGGGCGGCGGGCAGATCCAGGGTGGTGATGTCGCCAACGCGATCGTGCACATATGCGGCGAGTGCGGAGGAAGCGATTCGCTGGCGTATCTGCGCAAGCGCCGCATCAGCGATGTCATTCAAGGTGATATCGCGAAAGCCGCGTGCAAGCAGATCGTCGACCAAGGTCGATGCACCGGCGCCGACATCGATGATCGGCAAGGCCGTATCGAGCGCAAGCACATCGATGAATGCCAGTGAGCGGTCGAGGTGCGGCCGGAACCAACTCACCGCATCGGTCGCCTTGGTCGTGTAAATCTGCTGCCAATGCTGGCCATTGCCCATGTGCGCCCTCGCTCACTGATCCACGCGATGACGATAGCGTGATCGGCGCATCAACACGCCGCTCCCAACCAGGGTCTAAACTGTGCGCCCGAACTATCGGACACGATCATGTTCTCGCCATTGGTGCTCGGACTGCAGATGGGCCTGACCACGGCGATGCCGATGCCGGCGGCGCTGGTCGCGCTCGATCGGCACCCGCAGTTTGAACTCGATCGCTACACGCGACAGATCGAAGCCGAGGGCGGTTGGTGGGTCGAAATGGAGAACCAGTTGCTGGTTGTCGCGCCACCTTCCCGGCTTCCCGGTTTGCTCGCGGGCGAGCGCGTCGTTTCCGACCTTGGTTGGCTGCGCCCCGATGACTTGGCACTACAGACACGCGCCTGCGGCATCGATGAAGGTCCAGCGCTGCCAGCGATCGCGGATACCGGGCGTTTTGCGCTCGTGCGCACGCCAGCGACCTTGCTGCCCTACAAGACACCCGATGTTTCCGAATGGCGGCCACTATTGCCGAATCGGACGATCACCAAGGACCTGCGCGCACGCGGACTGATGGCAATGGCCAAGGCCGCACCCGATGCGGACGTGCAACTGCGCGTCGACGCACTCGATACGCAACGCTGGTTCGACACGCTGTCCACGCTCGCGAGTTATGACCGCTCGTCGTATGGCGCCGGTATCGATCAGGCGCGTAACTGGCTGATCGGCGAATTCAGTACGCTCGGTCTGCAAGTCACGACGCAGACGTTCACGATTGGTGGCACCGCGACCCAGGTCGAGAATGTGATCGCGCGGCTGCCCGGCAGTCACTATCCGGATGATCTGGTGATCGTCGGTGGTCACTACGATTCGCGCCAACAAAATATCCACGACCCGAATCAGACACCTGGTGCCGAAGACAATGCTTCCGGCTGCGCTGGCGTGCTGGAAGCGGCGCGCGTGTTCTCACAGTTTCCGCCGCAGCGCACGATGATTTTTGTCTGCTTCGCGGGCGAGGAACAAGGGCTGTATGGCGGTGACGCCTATGCACATTCGCTGCAGAGCGATGATGGCACGATCACCAACGTCGAACTTGCCGTCATCATGGACATGATTGGTTACTCCGGCGATGCCGATCTCGACGTGTTGCTGGAAACCTCCAGTAGTCTGTCGACCTTGTTCCCGGTGTTCACCACCGCTGCGGCGACCTATGCGCCGGAGCTGCGCCTGATCAGCGATACCTCGTACTGTTGTTCCGATCATGCACCGTTGATCACCCTGGGTGCTCCGGCCTTGCTGACCATCGAAAACGACTATTCACCTTCGATGCCCAGTGGCTACCAGCACTACCACAAGACCACCGATCTGCCCGCCAACGTCACCCGTGCGCAGCAGATGGGAGGCGCCATCTTGAAGATGAATATCGCCGTGCTCACCGAGGCTGCGGGAATGGCGCCGCTATTCGCTGACGACTTTGAATAGCGGTCGTCGCTAGAATCCCACGCTTCCCCACGCCCGGATTGACCATGCTTTCCGCCCTGACGCTCGGCCTGCAAATGGGCCTGACCACCGCGATGCCGATGCCGGCGAGCGTGATCGCGCTGGGTACGCAACCGCAGTTTGAGGTGGACGCCTACACCCGACAAATCGAGGATCGCGGCGGCTGGTGGCTGGAGCTCGATGACCGCCTGTTGGTCGTGGCACCGGCCACAGCACTGCCGGAATTGGTTGCGGGCGAGCAGGTGCTGGACGAACTCGGCTGGATTCGACCGGACGAACTCGCCCTGCAGGCGCGCGGTTGCGCCATTCATCCGAGCGCACCGCTACCGGCAATCGCCAGAGCCGGCCGTTACGCATTGGTGCGCACGCCAGCCACGCTGTTGCCGTATCAACTACCGGAGATTTCGGAATGGCGGCCGGTCGTACCGAATCGCAGCATCGCCCAGGACTGGCGTGCGCGTGGCCGCATCGATCTGGCCAAGCGCACGGTAAATCCGGCGGTCCAGCAACGCGTCGACACGGTTGACCGTGATCGCTGGTTCGGCGTGCTCGAAGATCTCGCAATTTATGATCGCTCCAGTCGTCATCTCGATATCGTCAATGCGCGCGACTGGTTGCTCGGTCAATTCGCCCGCCTCGGCCTGCAGACTTCGATCCATGCCTTCCCGATGTCGGGAACGGTTGCGGTGCCACAGGAGAACGTGATCGGTACGCTGGTCGGTACCACCTTGCCCGATGAATGGATCATCGTCGGTGCACATTACGATTCGATTCAGATCAATGCGCCCGAGGAGGCCACCGCTGCGCCTGGCGCCGAGGACAATGCATCGGGTTGTGCCGCCGTGGTTGAAATGGCAGAAGTGTTCACGCGTTTTCCACCGCAGCGCACGATGATCTTCACGTGCTTTTCAGGCGAAGAACAGGGTTTGATCGGCAGCACGCACTGGGTCGAACAGGCGCTTTTCCCAGCGGGTGATCTACCGAAGATCAAACTGGCGCTGATCATGGACATGATCGGCTATTCGAGTGATGGCCAGTACGACGTGTTGCTGGAAACCTCCAACATGCTGTCTTCGGTCTTCCAGCCCTTCCAGAATGCGGTGGCCGACTATGCGAGCGAACTGGTGCCGCACACGTCGACCTATCCATTCGGTTCCGACCATATGCCCTTCATCGATCGCAGCGTGCCCTCGCTGCTGGTGATCGAATACGACTACGACGACTACCCGGGTTATCACAAGACCACGGATGTGCCGGGCGCAATTGCCCATGTACTGGACATGGGTGGCGGCGTACTCAAGATGAATGCGGCAGTGTTGACTGAAGCAGCGGGTTACAACGACAACAGCGTATTCCGCGACGACTTCGAATAATCAGAACACCGGGGTTTCGTCGGCAAGCGCGTCCTTCGGACCGCCGACGATACGCAAGGTGTGTTGGTAGCCACGATCGATGGCGCGAAAGAAACTCTGCCATTCGAGCAGGCCAATGTCGGCCAGTGGCGGCTTGATCAATAATGTGGACTGCGCCCGTGCATTGGCGGCGTGCGTGCCCGAGTTGATCATGCCGGCGCGTAGCAAGATCTCGCGCAGTCGCGGCCGCCGGTAGCCACTTCGGTCTTGCATCCATAACTTCCAGGCGGGCGGAAGTTCATACTCGTCATCGCGCGCCGAAAGCGCATAATCGCCACCGATATCAACCGCGATCACTTCGCCACGGTGCTGGGCACGCATCAAGTCCACCGGCAGGTTGTTGACGACGCCGCCATCGACCAATACTTGACCGCCGCGAAACACTGGCGGCAGCAGGCCGGGAATGGCGATCGAAGCGCGCAACGCTTGCCACAGCGTCCCGTCGCGGTGCACATAAGCGTCGCCTCGGGTCAGGTTTGCGGAGACGCAGAAAAACGGCAGTGGCAAGTCTTCGATGTCCCGCTCACCGTAGGTTTCGCGCAACAGCCGCGAGACCTTGCGGCCAGACACGATCGACACCAGCGGCAGGGTGTAATCGGACAGCGGATTGGTGTCGTAGAACGCATGGCGGAAACGTTCCGTCATCTCTTCGATCGACCATTCGGCCGCCACGCCGGCACCGATGATCGCGCCGATCGAGGTGCCGCCAACGCTGTCGATCTCCAGATCCGCCTCGCGCAACGCCTTGACCACACCGATATGTGCAAAGCCTCGCGCACCGCCACCGGACAAGACCAGGGCGAGGCTCTGGCCACCGATCAGGCGCGCGACACGCGCATTGTCGCGGGCATCGCGTACGTGATGGATTGACGCCCGCGGACAAAGCGTGTGCCAACGTCGCCCTGCGCCGAAGCGCGGCTTCGACAGATGCTGCACGATCAGATACTGGCGCCGCGGCACGGCTTCGTCCACCGCATCCGGCCACGCCGCACTTGAACTCGGAACGTCTGATGCGCGGACGATGAACAACAGCGCGTCGGCCTGACGCCGGCATTGTTGCCGCCAGGCGTCATCATTTCCGTCGGCCACATACAGCACGAATTTCGATGCGGCTTCAATCGCGTGGTATTGCCCGGCCGCCTGACCGGCATCACTGACGCGCAAGGTCCGGACCGAACCAAAGCGCGACAGATCCTCGGCGAGGCGGTCCGCGAACAAATCGATATCAACCCCCGCCGATTGCGGCAACAGCGCCAGCGTTCGCGGCGCGGCGCCATGTGCCTGCAATTCCCCATGGCGACGCAAGGCCAGGCGTGCCAGTCCCAGCAGCGCTTGCGGAAACGTCTCGGCAAGCACGTCGAGATGGGTTGCCGGTAGCCGCACCAACTCGGAATCGCGCAGCGCCCGCACCGTTGCCGAGCGCGGTCGCGAGATCAATACGCCGAGCTCACCAACACTCTCGCCAGCCATGATGCGACCGACCAACTGGCTGCCACCGTGCCCATCGTTCTGGAAGGCAGCCAGGCTGCCGTTGACCAGCAAATACACCGCATCGGACGCCTCGCCCTCGAAGAACAAAGCCTCGCCACCGGCGACACGGCGCCAATCACAGCCCGCCGCCAGCAACACTCGCGCCTGTTCAGGCAGGGTCGCGAACCATGGCACGTGGCCAAACAGCTCGACAAATCGACGTTGCTCTTGGGCATTCGCAGTCATGGCCGAATGCTACGCCAACTTGCGAATGACGCGGGCGGCCACCATGTGCTTGGCTTCGACGGAGTGCCCCGATGACCGAGACCAACCCGCTGTTGCGCGACGATGAATTCGTCACCTATTCCGAGATTCGACCCGAACACGTGTTGCCTGCCGTAGAAGCACGTATCGCGGATTACCGTGCGCGCATCGAGGAGCAGGTCGCAGATCCGGTGGCGCATCAATTCGACACGTTGATGCTGGCTTGGGAGAACTGCGAGGACGCGCTGAATCGCTGCTTTGCGCCGGTCGGGCATTTGCACAATGTGTGCGACACGCCGCAACTGCGTGCGGTGTACGGCGACGCGATCGAGCTACTCACCGATTTTGCGACCGACATCGGCCAGCATGCGGGTCTGTGCGCGGCAGTCCGTGCGATCCGCATGCGTGCGGACTTCGATGCCCTGCCCGTCGCAGCGCGCAAACTGGTCGATGACGCTTTGATCGACTTCCGCCTCGCCGGTGTCGACCTGCCTGCCGACCAGCAGCGACGCTTCCGTGACATCGCCACTGAGCTGTCGCGACTATCTACCGAATTCGAACAGGCGGTCCTCGATGCCACCGAAGCATGGACACTCGACTTGCCAACGACCGATGCGCGCCTGCGTGGCTTGCCTGAATCCGCGCTCGCGCAACTGCAGCAAGCAGCGCAGGAGGCCAAGGCGGAAGGCTGTCGTATCAGCTTGCAGCCACCGGTCTATCAAGCCGTGATGATGCATGCCGACGATCGTGGATTGCGCGAGCTGGTCTATACCGCGTATCAGACACGCGCCTCGGATCAAGGCCCGAATGCCGGTCAATTTGATAACGGCCCGCGCATCGAACGCATGCTTGCGCTCCGCCACGAAGCTGCGCAGTTGCTTGGTTTTGCGAATGCCGCCGAAGAGTCGCTGGCGACCAAGATGGCCGAAACGCCGAATCGCGTACTGCGGTTTCTGAATGATCTGGCGGTGCGCGCGAAACCGGTTGCCGAACGCGAGATCGCTGAGCTTGCCGAATTCGCCCGCGCGCGTTTCGGTATCGACCATCTTGAACCTTGGGATGTGAGCTATGCCAGCGAAAAACTGCGTATTCAGCGTTACGCATTGAGTGAGGAGGAACTGAAGCCATTCTTCCCACTTGAACGCGTCATGGCCGGCCTGTTTGCACTGACCGAGCGCGTATTCGGTGTGCGGCTGGTCGAGCGCAAGCAGATTGACTTGTGGCATAAGGATGCACGCTGCTTCGACTTGATTGATGCGCACGGCACGGCATTTGCCGTCGTTTATCTCGACCTGTTTGCACGCAGTGGTAAACGCGGTGGCGCGTGGATGGATGTCGCGCGTTCGCGCAAGTGCATCGGCGCGTTGCAGCGACCAATCGCCTACCTGACCTGCAACTTTGCACCGCCCACGGCCGAGTTGCCGAGCCTGCTCACACACGATGATGTGCTGACGTTGTTCCATGAATTCGGGCATGGCCTGCATCATTTGCTGACCGAAATCGACTACCCGAGCTTGTCTGGCATCGCTGGTGTTGAATGGGACGCGGTCGAATTGCCGAGCCAGTTCATGGAGAACTTTGGCTGGCATCGCGAGACGCTGGATCTGATCGCCGGGCACTGGCGCAGCGGCGAACCACTACCGGACGCTTTGTTTCAGCGCATGCTCGCGGCCAAGCACTTTCAGGCCGGCTTATTCTTGGTACGCCAGATCGAATTCGCCCTGTTCGATTTCAGGCTGCACCTTGAATTCGATCCGGTTCGTGGTGCCCGTGTGTACGAGGTATTGGCCGAGGTAAGACGTGGCGTCGCGGTGATCCAGCCGCCGCATTGGCAGCGTTTTGCGAATAGTTTCACGCACATTTTTTCCGGCGGTTATTCGGCCGGCTATTACAGTTACTTGTGGGCGGAAGTCTTGTCTGCAGACGCGTTTGCGCGCTTCGAGGCCGAAGGCATCGTCAATGCCGCAACCGGTCAATCCTTTCGCGGAGAAGTGTTAGCCGTTGGCGGCTCGCGTCCGGCACTGGAGAGCTTCGTCGCCTTCCGTGGCCGCGAGCCCGATCCATCAGCACTGTTGCGTAGCTATGGCTTGGCCGCATGAGACGCCAGCCTTCGCAGTCCACGCTGTCGGGTTTATGCTCGGGGCATCATCTGGATGGAGCAAGTCATGTTTGAAGTGCCGAAGCTGGTCGACGACCTCGATGTCACGATTGCCCGCTATGCAATATTCGGGCATCCGGTTGGGCATTCGAAGTCGCCGTTGATCCATCGTGCCTTTGCGCATCAGCTTGCCGTCGCGTTACGCTACGACGCCATCGATGCCGCACCCGGTACGCTGGCTGCGGCGCTGGCGCGCTTCGCGGCAGATGGCGGGGTTGGCGCCAACATCACTTTGCCGCTCAAGGCCGAGGCCTTCGCCGCTGCGCGGGCGTGCAGTGCGCGGGCGAAGCGACTCGAGGTCGCGAATACGCTGGTCTGGCGTGGCGATCACTGGTTCGCCGACAACACCGACGGCGAAGGACTGATCCGTGACATTGGCGAGCGTCATCGTATTGATCTGCGCGGACGCCGTGTCCTGATGGTCGGTGCCGGTGGCGCGGCGCAAGGGGTGTTGCCAGCCCTGCTTGATGCCGGTGTCGGCAAAATCACGATCACCAACCGTACGCCCGAGCGTGCCGATCAACTGTGCGACTGGATCGGTGACCCGGTGCGCGTGCAGACCTGGTATCTGGACGACTTGCGCCGTGCCGGCGATTTCGATGCCGTGATCAATGCCACCAGTGCCGGCCAGTCGGGCGCCGCCGTGGACTTGCCGTTCTCGATCGCGAACCCACGCACGCTGGCCTATGACCTGAGTTATGGTCAGGCCGCGAGCGGCTTTCTGGCGTGGGCCAAGACGGCCGGTTGTGCCTACGTACTCGACGGACTCGGCATGCTGGTCGAACAGGCGGCTGCAGCCTTTGAACTCTGGCATGGCGAACGTCCGGATACGGAGCCGGTCTATGCCCAATTGATCCGCGAATCCCACGGATGAGCGAACGGCCGTCCATTCTGTTCCATTTTGCGGCGCGCCGGGACTGGGCAGACGCACAGGCCGTCGATGAATACCGCTCGCCCTCGCTGGCCACCGAGGGCTTCATTCACTGCGCGACACGGACACAAATTCCTGGCGTGATCCAGCGCCATCTGCAGGGGCGCACCGATCTGGTGCGACTCACGCTCGACGCAACCCGGCTGGAACCATGGTTACGCTACGAATGGAGTGAGACGAGCGGCGACGACTATCCGCACGTCCATGGTCCGATCCCGATGAACGCAGTGATCTCCGTCGAGCTGTTCGATCCGACCGAAGCCGAATACGGTGGCTGAGGCGCTGCAGCCCGATGGTCGCGGCGGTTGCCGATGCCCGGCCACCAGGCTGCAGCCGCCTGCGCCCCGCAGCCAGAGATGTGTGGCGCGAACCGTCTCGAAGCGCTGGCGCAACTCGGTGCATTGGAACGGGGGACCTCGACCAGCGGCGCTGCGGTGGGCAAGACGATGTGCTAGCGTGTGGCCACGAAAGTTATAACAGGAGTCCGCCATGGCCATCGCTGCCCTCACCATCCGCGCCATCGGCAATTCCAGCGGCGTGGTGCTGCCCAAGGAATTGCTGGAACTGCTGAACGTGAAGCAGGGCGACAAGCTGTTCGTCACGCGCACGCCGGAGGGCATCGCGCTCAAACCCTACGACGAGGATTTCGCGGAACAAATGGATCTGGCTCGCGAGATCATGCGTGAGGACCGCAACATCCTGCGCGAACTGGCGAAATGAGCGCGAGTTTCCGCTGGATCGGCGAAGCCATCGCGCTCGCCATTCATGACGAACAACTGGCCCAGCACGGCGGCGGTTCCGGCATCCGTGACGCAGGTCTGCTCGCGTCGGTGCTGGCGAAACCGCAGCAGATCGCGGCCTACGGCGAGCCGGACGTTTTCGATCTGGCCGCGGCTTATGCCTTCGGCGTGGCCCGCAACCACCCATTCATCGATGGCAACAAGCGCACGGCCTGGGTGCTGGCGCGTCTGTTCCTGCGCCTGCATGGCCACACTTACCGAGGTGGCGATGCAGCCGCCGTGCTGACCATGCTGCAAGTGGCCGCCGGCGACATCGACCAGGACCGTTTCGCAGCCTTGCTGCGCCAGCATTCGGCGGCTGTCGAACGCTAAACCCTTGTCCGACTTGCCTTTGGCAGCCCGCTCCGGTATAAAGCGCGCCCCCTTTGGTGCCGGCGTTCCCGGCAGGCGTGCCGCACGGGGCCGCTTGGCAACACCAACCTTTCCCGAATCCGTGCAACTGCGCAGCAGCATCGGGGCCGATATCGTCTGGGCTACAGGCGTGATGCCGTAAATGAGGTGTGCAATGGCGAAGGTTTGCCAAGTCACCGGTAAGGGCGTGCTTACCGGAAACAATGTTTCCCACGCAAACAACAAGACCCGTCGCCGCTGGTTGCCGAAACCTGCACGAGCGCCGCTTCTGGGTCGCTTCGGAAACCGCTGGGTGAAGCTCAAGGTCTCGACCAATGCGCTGCGCACCATCGACAAGAACGGCATCGACGCCGTGCTCGCAGATCTGCGCGCACGTGGCGAAAAGGTTTGAGGAGGACTGAACCATGGCATCGAAGCGCGACAAAATCCGCATGATTTCGACGGCTGGCACCGGTCACTTCTACACGACCGACAAGAACAAGAAGACCAAGCCGGAAAAGCTCGAAATGAGCTAGTACGACCCGGTCGTGCGCAAGCATGTGCCGTACAAAGGAAGCCAAGATCAAGTGAGCAGACCCACGGGTCGCGATGTTTCGACCGCAACCCGACCGATCAGCAAAACCCGCCTCGTGGCGGGTTTTGTTTTTTTCATGTTTGCGAGCCGGAGCGGTCGCTCCCGGAGGCTTCGGTTGTTGTTGCTGTTCGGGATTATGCGTGGGAATCGGATCACGAAACGTGCGCCTTGCTCAGGGGCGGATTCGCAGCGGATGCTGCCGCGCAGCAGTTGCGTCACCAGACTGAAGACGATGTGATGCCGAGGCCGGAGCCGCCCTGGCCACGTTTGGTCGTGAAGAAGGGTTCGAAGATGCGGTCGCGGACATCCGCACGCATGCCGTGACCGTTGTCGTGGCAGTCGATCAGAATGTCATCGCCGTCGATCGGTGCCGCCAAAGGTGATGCGTCCGCGGTCGATGCCGTCGAACGCGTGCACCAGCGCATTGATCACGAGGTTGGTCGATCTGGTAGATCGCGACCGGGTAAGTATTGATTCGGATTGGTTCCGGCACACGCACCTCGACTTGATGCTGGGTCTTGCGCAGACGCGGGTGCAGGGCGGTGAGAATCTCGTCGAAATACTCGGCGAGATCGATCTCGCGCGGTGCTTCGGAGGCGGTATCGACCGCGACCTGCTTGAAACTGCGCACGATCTGGATGCCGCGATCAAGGTTGGCCAAAATCATGTCTGCACCCTGGATGATCTGGGATTCGACCTGCTCCAGCATGGCCGCGGTCATTGTTCGTTCCCGGTGTGCGCGCTGCAGTCTGCGGACCTCTTCGCGCAGGAAACTCGCAGCGGTGACGGCGACCCCGATCGGCGTGTTGATTTCGTGCGCGACGCCGGCGACGAGCGCGCCCAGCGACGCCATTTTCTCGGACTCAACCAATTGTCGTTGCATGTCCTGGATGCGTGTCAGCGAGGCTTGCAAATCCGTGTTTGCCTGACTCAGTGCTTCGGTACGGCGCTCGACCCGTGCTTCCAGATCTTCGGTCAGTTTGCGCAGTTCGTCTTCGGCACGCTTGAGGTCGGTGATGTTCTGGTTGGTGCCGACGAACAACTGCGCTCGCCCCGTTGAGTCACTGGCGATGGCTCGGCCGCGGGTCAGTAGCCAAACCCATCGTTCATCGCGGTCCTGGATGCGATAGCTGAAGTCGACGGTGCCACTCTCGCCATCGAGCATGCGTCGCATCGCCT
The DNA here is from genome assembly GCA_016708465.1 of Rhodanobacteraceae bacterium. Taxonomy (GTDB): domain Bacteria; phylum Pseudomonadota; class Gammaproteobacteria; order Xanthomonadales; family Ahniellaceae; genus JADKHK01. Next base: position 21,385 of record JADJFT010000002.1, on the reverse strand, counting down.
CGCCAACGCCGGGTCGATCATCAGGATGGATGTATGCCGCATATTCTGCGACTGCAGTACTCACCGGGAGATCGTTGATACATAGTCCATCAAGTCGGTAGTCACGGGAAATCATGCGTGACGGAATATCGATCTCCCACAGCTCCGCACCGCTCCCCACAGTGCCGCGTTGAGACGACGTTCCTTTTCAACCAGCACTGCTGCCGCTGCCTCGCGTTCCTGCGAACGGGCGCGGACGCGGGCCCAAAACATCCAGGCGATCAACAACAGCGCCACGGCATACGCAATGAAGGCGATTGGTGTTGCCCAAGGTCGCAGCGGCGACCACGATGCGCGTACTGGCCTCGGCTGCACCGCGTGCGCCGTGTCGTCGAGCGTACGCACACGAACAGTGAAGTCACCCGCCGGCAAGCGGGTATAGGTCGCGCCGCGCTGGTTGTCGCCGGCAATGATCCAGTCACGATCATAGCCATCCAACTTGAAGGCGAACCTTGGTACCTCGCTGGTGCCGAATCCGGGTGCGGTGAAGCGGATGCCGAGCATCTCGTCGCGATGTCCGAGATGCAGTTCGGCGCTGTCGTCGTCGTTGTAGTGCAGGCGTCCGCCGGGCACCGGCAACAGCGTCTCGTTGAATACCGAATAGGCGATGATGTGTGGATCTGGCGGATTGCGGCGGCCACCGATCGCCTTCGGATCGAGCAAGCTCATACCGCCCATGCCGCCAGCGACAATACGGCCGTCTGGCAGCGCCGCCATCGCGCCCAAAAAATATCCGCCCGCCAACGTGCCGGTGCGAAGGCCGAAGCTGCGGATGCTGAAGTCCTTGCGGTTCAGGTGGTCGATGCCGCGCGCGGTGGCGATCCACAGGTTGCCGTCCGCGTCCAGCGCCAGCGCCGACACGTGATCGGCGGACAGGCCGCGGGTCGTGTCGAAGCGCCGTGCCGGCCACGGCGAACCGATATCGTCACGCGGCTCGACGCGAATGACGCCGTCGCCATAGGTCGCGAGCCACAGTCGCCCATCGCCATCCTCGGCAATGTCACTGACGCTCAGGCCGGCATCGTCCTCAAGCGCCAGCGGCACACGCACGAACGAGTGGCCGCCGGGTTCGCGCAACACCAAACCACTGCCACGCGTTCCGATCCAAAGTCGGCCGTTGGCCGATTCGGCCAGTGCGGTGATGCGCTCATCCGGCAGGCTGCCAAGCGCCGCACTGTGGCGATGCTGGATGAATGCGCTGCAGTCAGCGCAGCGCTCGGCGAGGCCATGGCCGAGCGTCCCGACAAGCAATGCGCCGGTCCGTGTCACCAACAACGCACGCACGGTCGGTCCGGGCACGTCGTCGGCGCCGCCGAAACCGAAGCGCTGGATCTGTTTGGTCGCAAGATTGAGGCGGTCCAATCCGCGATCCGCGCTGCCGATCCAAAGCCCGCCATTGCGATCCAGCGCCAAACTCAGCAGCGAGTCACTGGCTAGTCCGGTGTTCGCATCACGGCGATAAACGTAACGTTCCAGCACGCCGTGATCGGGGTCGATCTGAACCAGTCCGGTGGGATTCGCCCAGCGCCAGCCACAGACTGCCGTCCGGCCGCCGGTGCGATCGCCACGACTGGATCGGCCGGTAACGACGTCGGTTCATCGTCCTGATGGCGCAAGCTGCGGATCATCGCCGCGCCGGGATCATGCGACGACAGGCCGCCGATCCAGGTGCCGATCCAGATGACGCCATCAGCGCCCAGGCGCCAGCGTCGTGACGCGACTGCTGCCTAGGCTCTGGCGGTCACTCTGATCGTGGTCGAGACGTTCGACCACTGCCTGACGGGCACGGTCGTAGATGAATGCACCGCGCCGCGTGCCGATCCAGAGGCGGTTGACCTGATCGAGCAGCAGACTTTCAACTTCCGGTCGCTCGGCATCTTCCTGTGTTGCAAATGGCAATTCGATCCGCTGCAGGCCATCGTGCGCGAGCCGCCAGAGTCCATCACTGGCACCCACCCAGAGCGCGCCAGAGCTGTCTTCGAGCAGCACGCGGGTTTGATTCGTGGTGGCCGCGCCGAGTCGCGTGTCGCGGAACACCTGCGGCTTTCCGGCTTCGAGGCGCCACAGTCCTTTTTCGGACGCAAGCCATAACCCGCCGGCGGGCCCAGCGCCGATGGCGCGCACCACGCCGAGATCGCGGAGATTGATTTCCGGCACCGTCACTGCACGTTGACTGACGCGATCCAGCCATTGCACTTCGCCGCTCTGAAACAGCACCCAAATTCGGCCATCGCCGGCGCGTCGCAGGCTGGTGATGCGGTCAGACGCCAAGCCGTGGCTAGCGACACGCCAGTGCGACAACAGGCTGCGACTGCGGTTCATCACGCTGATGCCGGCGACTGGATGGGCGACATACAATTGGCCATCGTCATCCTCGGCGAGGGCAACGACACTGCTTTCCGACAACGATGCAGCGTCCTTGCGACGATGCCGCCACAAATCGACATGCTCACCGTCGTACCGCGCCAAGCCGTCTTGGGTTCCGACCCAGATGAAGCCGTCGTGATCGCTCAATACTGCGCGCACCGAATTGGCCGGCAGGCCGCGATAGACATCGAGGGTGTCGAGGCGCATACGGTTCGTCACCACCGCCGTCGCCGTGCCGGCGCACAGACAGGCCATCAGCCCCAACGGATTACGCGCGCGGCGCTTCCGGATCATGGTTGCGACTCTCGCGCGCTTCCCCGCGCAGGGCAAGCCGGCGGATGGTTAACATGCGTCATGCCCGAACTTCCCGAAGTCGAAACCACCCGACGGGGTATTGCCCCACATGTCGAAGGGCGCGTCGTTACGCGTGCGATTTTGCGCCGCCCCGACCTGCGCTGGCCGATTCCGCGCGAGATCGCGCAGGTCTTCGCCGGTCAGCGCGTCACCGGCACCGAACGGCGCGCGAAATACCTGCTGCTGCACAGCGACCCGGGCGCGGCGATCATCCACCTCGGCATGTCCGGGTCACTTCGTGTACTCGACGCGAACGTGCCGGTGCGTGCGCATGACCATGTCGATCTGCTGCTGGACGACGGCCACCTGCTGCGCTTCAACGACCCGCGCCGTTTCGGCTGCCTGCTCTGGCAGCCGGCCGGACAGACGCACGCCCTGCTGCAGGATCTGGGGCCGGAGCCGCTCGAACAGGGCTTCGACGGCGACTACCTGTTTGTGCGCAGCCGCGGCCGCAGCGCGCCAGTCAAAGCTTTCCTGATGGATCAACGCGTGGTCGTCGGTGTCGGCAACATCTACGTCGCCGAAGCACTGTTCGCCGCCGGCGTGCGCCCGATGCGTGCGGCCGGCAAGATCACTCGCCGCGAATATGCACTGCTCGCCGCCGCCATCCGCCGCATCCTTGCGCACGCCATTGAACGCGGCGGCACCACGCTGCGCGATTTTCTCAAACCAGACGGCGAACCCGGCTACTTCGAACAGGAGTTGTTCGTTTACGGACGCGCCGGTGAAGCCTGCAAACGCTGCGGTAGCGCCATCACCTTACGCCGCGACGCGCAGCGCTCCAGTTTCTATTGCCGGGCGTGCCAGCGCTGAGCGGTCGCGTCGCAATCTTGCCAACCACGGTGCCGACGTGCCGGACTTGTTCAGAGGTTCCTCGATAACCGATATCACAGCAAGGCGGTGGTGACTGCTCCGCCTTGCGCCGCCGAACTTTTCCGTTCTTGATCAACAGCCGTACCTTATTTCATTACTACGACCACCTGAGTAGGCTCGTCGACATCGGGGAGGAGATACTAGAGTCGGTAAGGACTCTGGCGTAGCGCTCCGTCGATCAAAGGACGGCGATGAACCACCCAATCCAGCAGGACCGCAACCGAGGATGGCCCTGCCTTGCGGCCTGCGTATTGCAGTTTCTGTTCGCCGCGGCGGCGAGTGACTCGGCACTTGCTGCGATCCCATCGGTCGCTGAGTTTGTCGGTCCGCAGGGGCAACTGCTGATACCCCGCGACTACCGGGGCGCACTCGACCCCAAAGGATTTCGGATGGAGACGGGCGCAGACGGTGCGCCGCGATTCATTTCGACATCAGCAAAAAATGCGCCACTGTGGAGTTCAGAATTCGGTGGCTCGCCCAGGGCTGCAGCGGCCCGATCAGCACAATAGTGGCGGCGGGCCCGACGGCGTTTTATGTCGGAGGAGATTTTCGACCTGTGGTAACACCGCCGCGAATTCCGTCGCGTACTGGGACGGCATGACCTGGTCGGCGCTCGGCAGCGGAGCGTCCAACGGAGTAAGCGGCACGGTCTCTGCGTTGTTGCTGGATGGCGGAAATTTGTACGTCGGCGGCAGATTTCATGCAGCGGGCGGCGTGTCGGCCAATCGCATTGCGCTCTGGAATGGAAACGCATGGTCGAGCCTGGGGACCGGTGCCGCAAATGGCCTGTCAGGCACATCGGTCCCGTCCGTCGATGCACTGGCGATGGTGGGCGGAGATCTGGACGTCGGAGGCACATTTTCCCTGGCCGGCGGCCAGACGGCCAACCACATCGCAGTTGGAATGGCAGCGCCTGGGCGTCGTTGGGCGTCGGCGCTAACAATGGCGTGAGCAACGGTATTCCCACCGGAGTGCGGGCGCTGACCGAGTTTGAAGGCGAGCTCCATGTCGGCGGTGCTTTCACCCAGGCCGGCACCATTGCGGCGAATAACATCGTGCGCTGGTCGGGAAGTACCTGGCTCCCGGTCGGCAGCACGGGCCCCAATGGTGTGAACAACACGGTCAACGACTTCGCACATTTTGAAGGCGACCTGCTGATCGGCGGCTCGTTCGATCTGGCCGGTGGTCAGGTTGCCAATCGGATCGTGCGATGGGACGGAAGCCTGTGGACGCCGCTCGGAGTCGGAACCGGCAATGGCGTGAATGGCTCCGTCAATTCCTTGGTCACGGTCGCGACCGACGTGTACGTGGCGGGCTACATCACCAACGCTGGCGGCCAAGTGGCGAATCACGTGGCACGATGGAATGGCAGCGAGTGGTCCGCCTTGGGCACAGGCCCGTCCAATGGCGTCGATCTGGATGCGATGGTGCTCGCCGTGCAAGGCTCGGATGTTTATGTCGGCGGATATTTCACCAAGGCGGGAGGCCAACTTGCCAATCGCATCGCGCGCTGGAATGGCAGCGCCTGGTCCACCCTGGAAAGCGGACCGGCTCAGGGCATAGACGGCACCGTCCATGCGCTCGCCTTGTTTGGTGGCGACCTGATTGTGGGCGGAACATTCGTGCGTGTGGGGGACCTCGACGTGCCCTTCATTGCGCGCTGGAACGGCAGTTCCTGGTCAACCCTGGCACTGGCGTGAGCGATGTGGTCTACGCGCTGGAAGTGTTCGGCCCCGACTTGATTGCGGCGGGTGACTTCTTCACTGCCGGAGGCATTACGGCAAACCACGTCGCGCGCTGGAATGGCAGCAGTTGGAGCTCGCTCGGCAATGGCGGAGCCAACGGCGTCGGCGGCGCCCTCCGATCCTTGTACACCTCGGGCTCGGATCTATACGCGGGGGGCTTTTTCACCACGGCTGGAGGCCAGCCCGCCAACTACATCGCACGCTGGGATGGCGTCGCCTGGAATTCGCTTGGGACGGGTGCGTCCAATGGCGTGAACGGCAGCGTCTTCAGCATGGTCAGCGTGGGCAATGATCTCTATCTCGGCGGGTATTTTTCTCAGGCCGGTGGGCAGCCTGCGGGTAATATCGCGCGCTGGGACGGGGTCGTTTGGGCGAGTTTGGGCGCTGGATCAGGCAATGGCGTCGATAGCGGGGTGCAGGCGCTCGCTTGGTCAGGAACCGAACTCTTCGCCGGAGGCGTCTTCACATTGGCCGGTGGGCAGCCAGCGAATCGCATCGCCCGCTGGAATGGCAGCAACTGGGCTTCGCTCGGTACCGGGGCCGAGAATGGCGTGAATGGATCGGTCTATACCCTGGTCTGGGACGGGGAAAACCTGTTGCTAGGTGGATACTTCAATCTGGCCGGAACGCTGCCGGCAAGTTGCGCCGCCGTATGGAATGGCGCGAGCTTCAGTCTCCTGGGGATGCCAGGCTCGGACGGACTAGGCGGCGGATCATCGCCGGCCGTGAGGAAATTTCTATTGTCCGCTGGCGAACTGCACGCGGCCGGTTCATTTGGTTCTGCCGGATCGGTGACTTCGCTCAATGTGGCGCGCACCAGCATGCCCGCACTACCCGACCCGGTATTCGACAACAGCTTCGAATAGCGCGCGTTTCACGAAACTGGATTGGGGCCCGCGGACCTTGTATCCAGAGGTCTCCTCGTAGTACTTCGCCCCACCTTGCCAGGAGGATTTTCAGTGAAACGAGTCGTAGTATTGCTCGCGGCACTCGTGTTGGGTGGGTGGTGGTATCTGGCCGGTCTGAGGTCGATGCAGCAACGCGATGCAGCCGAAGGTCGCCCTGAATTGTCGGACAGTGAAAGGCAGATAGGTGCCAAAGACGACGAGTCGAACTCGCGCGCGCCTCTCCCCATCGGTGGAACTTTGCCGTCGCACAACAATAGCCAGATCGATCCATCGTATTTCCTGAAGGGTCGACCTAACGAGGCCGTACATCTGGTACTCGACCTGAGCCGGGATCGATGGCGCTGGAACTTCCGGCTGCTCCCGAGAAAAAGCGTTATCCGGGTGAATTGGAAGCACGTACTCCGGAAGAGGCAGTGTGGTTGGATCGACATGGATACCCGACGCAGGAAGAATTGGACTCGCTCGACGCAATGACAGAAATGGAGTTGGCGGAGCAGGCGGCGCGCGGTGATCTGGCGGCGATGGGAATGCTGGGCGAGAAACAGTTGCGGCAAGAGAAGATCGTCGAGGGGCAAAGCAACCTGAACGAAGCAGCGATGCTCGGTTCAATCTGGGCAATCTTGACGTTGGCCGACTGGCAGAAGCGCGGTGGAAATACGATTGCTGCTCTTGAGCTATATCAGCTGGCGGCCCTTCGTGGCGATTGGGCTTCGCCGCCCTTGCATATGCAGACCGGGCTCAGAAAGGAAATCAAGACCGCAGAGTTGTACTTCACGCCCGGCAATGTGGCGATGTTGTACGCAAACATGCAAAGGCTGCGTGCGCTGCGCGGCCTGCCACCGCTTGGGATTGACACTAGACCCAACGTATTCAATCGCCCCGGAGGGTGATCCCATCGGTGTATATCCCGCGGCAGCGTGCAAAGTGAAAGCGGACAAAGTAATTGGCATTGTCGGACACTGTCATTGGCACCGAAATAGCGCGGTTCCGTTCCGATTCGCGTCGCACTTTCTGTGCCTTGGGCGGCCTGTCAGAGTTCAAGTTCGGTCAAAGTTCTTCCGGTTCGCTTCGCACTTGGAAGTGTGTCGGCGTGCCCCCGATCTAACGCCTTGACGTTTCTGGGTATGAGCCAGACGAGTTGATGCGCACGCCAACACGCCGCCAGTGTAAAGGTAAGTCGCTTACCATAGCGTCACTGGCAGGCACATAGTGGGCCTGTGTCGCGGCCGAAAGGCCGCCATCCTGCCAGTACCAGATAGCCGACAGGGAGCGCCGCAGGGCATTCTGGACAGCCAGATCATTGGCTAGAACTCGCGATCTGGCTGGCCGTGTTTGTAGCCGTGTTCCGGCATTCTTCTAATGATAGCTGCGCCGATTGTCTTCGAAATGATCGCACTGCGTGGCGCCGCGCAGGTAGCGGGCGCCGCTTTCGAGTTCGTCTGGCGCGGAATATCCAGACGGTAAAACCTCGTTCCAACGATGTTCGAACGGCGTTACAGGCTGCCGAGTTCCGCCCAAGCAGCTCGACGCGTCGGTGTTCAATCGGTTCGTCCTCGATCGAACCGCGTGTCTCGTCGCCGAAATGCGAAGGCATGTCTGGCGACTCCTCCAGCGCGCTGTGGCCGGCGCTGGTGCGAAACGTATGCCAACAGCGCAGGCTTCACTTTCGACGGCACGCAATTGGTATGGCGCTCACTCTGGATGAGCTCGATCAAATCGAACCCGATTTTTGGGCGCCGGCGCAAGAATCGGCCTGAGCGCCTAGGTTGATCAAAGCGGCAGGTTTACTTCCGCGACAAGCTCGCCATCGCCGAGCCGATGACGACCACAGCGGCACCGACATAACCCAGCGTGGTGATCGTTTCTGCGCGAGCACCAGCGCCGGATTCAGTCGATGTGCGAGTTCGACCGAAATCACCGTGAGCAACGGCGTTACCGCCAGCACGACGCCGACGCGCGAGGCTTCCCAATGCACCAACGCTTCGGCGAACGCACCATAGGCGGCGACGGTATTGATCAAGCAGTAGCCGAGCGCCAGCATGTGCATGTTGTCGAGGCCAAGCAATTGCTTGGGCGACGCGAATGGCGTCAGCAGTAGGGCCGAGATCGCATAGATGAGCATCATCACCGCGCCTGATCCGAGGTGCTGCAACAGTTGCTTCTGAGCCAGTGCGTACACCGCCCAGACGACGGCGGAGACCAGCACGATCGCGGCACCGATCAGATATTGCTGCTGCGGCACCGACGAATGCCGCGACTGATCGAATGCGAACAGGGCGAGCCCGACTGCGACAGCGACGACGCCAGCCCATTGCCAAGCGTTGAAGCGTTCGTGGAACACCAAAATGCCACCGATCGACATCAATAACGGTGCCGCCTGGATCAATAACTGCGCATTTGCCGGCGTGGTGTAGTCGAGCCCGATGGTGTAGCCGACGAAGTTGCCGATCAGCATCACCGCCGCAAGCAGAATGAGCCACCAACCGCTGCGCGACAGTGTGCGGAACTGCGCAAAACCGCCACGCATAGCACTCCATGCGGCGAGCATCACTGCGGCAACAACAAAGCGCGACCAAATCAGCGTCCAGACATCGACGTGTTCGATGACCAGACGGATCGCAATCGGCAGCGTTGCCCAAAACACCGCTGTGGTGATGGCCAGCGGCAGGCCGATCTGCCAACGGCCAGTGGCTTGATGCAGCGCCATGAGGAATCCGGAAAGGGCCGCGACGCTAGCACACCCGCAGGCATCGATATCGTGTCCACACGTCTCGGCATCTGAGACGCGAATGCGGACACTGTGGACACCGGTTCTCCGGTTGCTGCTTTGACCGCCACGGTCAAACCTTTCGACCCGCGTCGGGTGATCGGCGCGGGTCATTTTCCCTTGCGTCTACCAGCAACGGCCCCACACTCGATCCATGATCGATTTGACGCCCCCGCCAGCGCCAACACCGGCGCAACTCCGCCGCGACGCGCAGCGCTTTCATCGTGTGCTGATCGGCGTCGCGCTGTTCATCGTCGTGCTCGCCGCAATTTGGTGGGCCGAGCATCAGTTCGGGCTCAATCTGCAGGCGTTCTCGATTCATCCGCGCGTGCCGAAGTATCTCGTCGGTGTGCTCACTGCGCCGCTGTTGCACGGTTCGCTCGATCATCTGCTCGGCAACAGCTTCGGCTTGTTCGTGCTCGGCGTGTTGACGCTGTATCGCTACCCACAAAGTGCGCGTATTGCGGTACCAATGATCTGGTTGGTCGCTGGCCTCGGCACTTGGTTGATCGGGCGTAGTTCATTTCATATCGGTGCCAGTGGTGTCACGCACGGGCTGATGTTCTTCGTATTCGCCTCCGGGTTGATCCGTCGCGACCGCGCCTCGATTGCCGCCGCCCTGCTCGCCTTTGCCTTCTTCGGCGGCATGCTGGTGACGATCTTGCCGCGTGAACCCGGGGTGTCTTGGGAATATCACCTGAGTGGCGCCATCGGTGGCTTACTCGCGGCGGTGCTGTTGCGCCGGCGCGACCCGGCGCCGCCGCGACGCAAGTATTCCTGGGAGATCGAAGAAGAACTTGAACGTGAAGCGGAGCGTCTGCGTGCCGAAACCGAACTCCCCAGCCCGGAGCGCATCACCCCGATCTGGGATGGCCCGTACACGGTGCAGGACGACGATGATCGCCGTGGCGTGGTTCTGCACTTTCCTCAGCGCGACCGTGAGCCCGGAGACCGCCTGCACTGACCGGTCGATTCAACGATGAGCGGCGATGAAATCGCAGATACGTTGAACTACTGGTGCCAGGTCCCGCATCCACGAGAAGTGATTGGCGACGGCGGAGGCGAAATCTGCCGGGACCAAATCGTGGCGTTGCACGCGCGCCTTGGGCAGGCGTGCGATGAGGTCGGCAAACGATGACGGTGGCGCGAAGCGGTCATCGCGCAGATGGATGGCGAGCAGCGCATGGTCACTTTCGCGCATCTCGGCGTCGAGATCGCCGTCGGGCCAGGCATGGCGGTACCGGCCCGAGACTCCGCTGCGGATCCAGTCGTGGATGACCGAGCGGGCCTCGTTGCCGGCGAAGGCGGTGCGCCGGCCGGGGAAATAGCCGCAGACATCGGCGAGCAGGCGAAACCACGCGAACACAGCGAGCAGAATCGGCTGTTGCCACCACGGAAAGCTACGCCAGCGGTAAGGGCGTGCCGCTGGCAACGATGATGAGACCGGCGAGCGACGGATCGCGCGCCAGTACCAGTGCCGCGAACTGCGCACCGAGACTGTGCCCACCGATCCAGATGCGTGCCTCGGGATGGTGGGCACGCAGCGTGGCGATACCCGCCGCAACATCGACCAGCAGATCCCGATAGCGCCAGTCGACACCGCGGCGCGCGCGCTGATCGCTCGAACCGGCGCCACGCCATTCATGCCGCGCCAGCCCGATGCCGGTAGCGGCCAGCGTTTCCGCAAAACGCGCGTAATGCCGCGCTGTCACACCGAGTGCCGGCAGCCAGTAGATGATGTCGCCACTGGTCGCAGAATGAACCAGCAACTCGGTGCCGGCACCGTCTGGTGCGCGCACATGCAAAGTGTCCGGTGTCATCGCGACAGGCCAAGCTCGCGGTCGTGTAGCCGTGAAAACAATAGTTGCGACACGATCGCACCGCACATCGCCAGGAACATGTCCCACTGCTTCTGGGGCCTTCATAACCGTTACAAGTGATTTTTCTGCCACCGATCAGCCTCTTGGACGATGTAACTGTTCTTGCCGGTTTTTGCCAACGGGTCCGGAACGAATTCCACCCCGGTCAGCGCTTCATGCAGAGCCGGAACGGGATCGCAGAGTGAGCTGATCAACCGCGATCTTGAGCATGTCCCGCTCGTGAGGAATTATTCGCTCTTGCATGCCGACCAAGGAAGGCGCAATCGACACTGCGGAATTCATCAATGGACGCAATGTGTCGCAACTCAAGGCGGCGTCGCTCATCACGCCGACAAAGCCGGGATCATTGTGGTGATTCTGGGTCTTCACGAAAAGACCTCCAATCACCTGTCTTCCGCCTGAAACATCCGCCAGTATGGAAATGCAGTACAGGTTCGGGAGTTCGAAATACACGCTTTCCAAGTCGCTATAGCTATGCATGAAGTGGGTAACGGTTCCGTCCGTTCCGAAGACGTAGTGCATGAGGATCACCGTCATTGCTCAACCATGATTCTCCCAGCTTTGTTGTGGAGTGTTCTCTGACGCAGTGAATCAACTGCGATGTGGAAGGAGCGAAACGCGGAGACCTCGAACGATTGCGGCGGAAACCGTGGGCGACAGTCAGATCATCAACGCGCGGTCGACATCGCAGGTCAGATCACCTGCGATGTCATCAGCATCTCTCAACAAGACGGCCCTACTCGACCAAGATGCCCTCATCGGCCGCCTGCTCGAGCAGTTCGATCAGTTCGACGCTACCCGCCACCGCCGTTTGCGGTGGTGGACACGCCACGAGCGTCGCGTCATTCCCACTTCACGGTGCCCGTCGCCGTCAGCCGCAGCCCAGCAAATTGAGGGAGCGGCTGTGCATCGACATCACCGCCCGTGTTTCCAAATCCAGTCGTCGTAAACGCCAGCGACCACGATGCAGTCCGAGCGCGAGTCCGCGACGCTTGCTGATCGGGTCGTCACACCAGTACGTGAGCCGGTCGGCGCCGTTTGAGTACAGAACTGCGGCGCGTTCATCACCGCCGCATCGATCAGCTCTTTGTTTGCCTGCTTCTGCGACGCAGGGGTGAAGAAGCTGCGCTGAAAAGCGTCGAGGGCATCAGCCATGACAGGCGTGACGCGCACGGCGAACGTTCGTAGTGCGCCATTTCAAGGAAATGACCGCGAGGCGAATCACCGATCGGGGCTCGGGATGCCGAGCGGCGGGAAACCGGCTACCGGTTCTGCGTGGTACGCCCACCGGCTCTCTGTGCTCGAGCCGGTGCAAACTCGAACGTAGTCCGCATTCTGCCAAGGGAATTGCGATCCGAAGTGGCCCAGCCACTGCGTGACCGTGCCGTTCCAGTAGTAGTCCGTGTTGTTGTAGATACCAATGAACGACGGCTCTCGAACGTCGTAGTTGCCCACTGCAATCCCATCCACCTCGTCGCTAAAGCCGGGCCGCGATACACGACTTGGATGAACAAATCGGTTGCGTTGACTGAATCGGATCGGCACTGAAGTCGAACATCTTCTCGACAGCCGCGGCAGGCCCACCCACGCCTTCGCCGCCAGGCAGATCAGCGGCGCTCGCGATCGTCAACGGCGCCGAAATGGAGATCTCCTGATAGTCGGTTCGAACAGGCGTCGCGCCAGTGCACGTCGGTTCGACAATTGTGCCGATGCCCGGAGGTGCTGCGTAGCCTCGCACGCGCTCGCCAGTCATGTCTGGCTTGTAGCAGGCGTTGCGGTGATAGCGCGCCACCGCAACCAGAGTGCCGCTACCTGAAGTCTGAGGTATTACCGGAGTCACCGGACCAGACTCGGTGATTGCATCCGACACATTCCGAACCTTCAATCGCACCTTCTCGAAACCGAAGATGGTGCCATTGAGCCGGCGCGGATAACCTCCGCATCGACCCTCCGTGCGTCTCGCCTTGATTGAGCACGGCGAATGCGTTCTGAGCGGTGGGAGTGACCGAGCTTTCCGCGGAAGGGGTAGTTGATCAGCCCTGCGCTGTACGCTATCGCCCGTGGACCCACATGTCGCCCATCTGCGTGTAGTTAGCGAGCGACAGGTGCGGCAGCAAACCTGAAACGCCATGGGTGGACCAAAAGCTTGCCGACGCGATTGGCGCGCGACCTTGCGCATCCAGACCAGGATCGGGAAAGGTGGGACTCACGACGTCCGGAACTTTCCAATACACCGCGCGCAGTTCCAACTCGCCCAAGCCCGGTACGCTGATCGGCGCTCCGACTGGACCGATAACCATGCTCGGATCGTTGATCGAGGGTGGACTCTGGTAGTGACCTTGCTGATTGTCTTGCGTGAAGAATCCGCGATTGGAATAGTCGGCCAATCCGGCGCGCGCATTCAGCGTCGCGAGTGGCAACGAAGCTGGATCAGTTGGATCGTTCGCCGCTCGCGTGGTGAAAAATTCTCGAGCGAGGCTGAACGACGGAATCGGATAGGTGGTTGATTGAAACGGGAGCGAAGAGGGCGCCGGCCGCGCACCTCCATCATCAAACATGTCGAGCCATTGCTTTTCCTCACAGGCATTGGTGGCGATGTAGAAGTCCCTACTACCTGCCTGCAGAACTTGCTGGTTGTAGGCGCTCGTCACCCGGATAGTTGGTGAAGTTCATAGGTCTGATTGGCGACGTCCTGATTGAAAGTAGAAGCCGCGGCACACGTAATTGTGTGCCCCGCCACGGGCATGCAGTGCTGCTCGTATCCTGCAATAGGTGAATAACATGCCCGAGCGATTTCAGCGTGCCGGCGAACAACGAGAGACGTACGGCGGCGTCAGCTCGACTCTTCACCTGGTTCACAGGTTCGTCTTGCTTGTAGGTCAGCGCAAGAAATAGATCGCGCGTCGCATCGGCGTAGCTGAAGTGGTTGATGCGGTTCGTATCGGGCGCCGGACTTGCGGCAAATGGATCGGCGACACCGAATGCCCACGGCAATGCACTCAACGTAAGTAGACCGTCTGACGAATTCGTAACCGGACTGTAGAAGTGGTAACGCGGTCGGTCGAGATCACCCCAAGGGTCCGAATCGGGTCGATCGTTCGGATCGGCGTAGCTCGAGGGATTCAAATCATCTTCGCGGATGACTCCGCGCATCAGCCACGCTTCCATGCGCAGTTGAGGCGTATTGCCGAGGGCCGGTGGTGTGGGAATGCGCCCTGAGTAGTTCACCGGCATGATGCGGCGTTCGAACAATGTCGGGCAGCGGAAATAGACACTGCCAATATCCGGCGCGGGCAGCGTTGATAGCCATGCGCCGCGTGCATCCACGTAGGCGTCGCGAGTGGGGTTGGCTCCCGAAACACCGCATGCTGCCAATCCAGGAACATCGTATGGACGGGACAATCAGGCGGCTGCCGAGCTGCTGCAGCAGTGCGCTGTCGGTCGTCAGCACGGAGCGATTGAACGCCGTCTGCGTTTCCAGCCCGTGCGTGTCAACTTCTAGAGCTGCGACGGCTGGCGCAAAGAAAGCAGTGAGAATCAGTTTGCGCATGGCTATTTCCTCTCAGAGAGGGATTCGACAACGGTGCGGGCATGTGGCTCGATCCAAGCGCAAAATGTTTGGCGTTCCTCTTTCGTCAAAGCTCGAATGTTGGACGATCGAATTCCAACGTCGGCCATGTACTGCGGAAGCACGCCCATCACGTCCTTCTGGGCTGTCACCAAATCCGGAAGGAGCCACAAGGCTTTCGAAACGAACAGATACGAATCAGTTTGCGTGTAGTCGGACGGCACACTGTCCCATTGCGGATCGCAGATGTATCGAAACGCTCCCAAGCCCCGCTGCTTGTCGATCATTGCGACGGCTGGGTCGTCGAAGCCAACGTCGCGGGCTCCAGGTTTGCCGCAACTCGCTCCCACGGCGTCGCGATTCGCGTACTCCGGCAGCGATCGCGTGGTGACCCAGAATTCCTTCCGGCCTCCATCCTCTACTGCCTTGTTGAAGATGGCTGGAATGCCGATTCGATTGGGCAGCACCTTCTCGTAGTAGGTGGTAGTTCCGCCTTCGTCAACGTATTTGTAGCCCAAGGATTCAAGTCGCTGGAACCAGGCGGTAGGGCTGTGCGCGCGAGGGAGGAATCTCCACGAAGGCCGTGACGTGTTCGGCGTCCGGTCGCCGAGGGTGATACTGCAGCTGCTCATACCCTGGGACGTAGATCATCGCGGGCGTATCCATGCGCCAACTACCGTCCGCTGCGGTGTCTTGAAACACACCGTCTTTGTTGGTGCGCCCGATCGCACTGCCTACACAGGTCGTGACGCCGCGTTTGTCGGCCTTGCCATACCAAAGAAAGCTAATCCAGGCACCCTCGATGGGTTTCTCACCAGCATCGAACACTTGCCACTTGGCGGTCAGCGGCGGATCACTTTCGCGGCGCGTGTCGCGGCATTGCCGTTGACGACAAGATCGCAATGGCAGGCCGCGCGTTCATCGCGAACAAGAGTGGGAGTAAACGCAAGCATGCTTTCGTACTCATTCTGGCGACCCCCTCAAAGTGCAATCACGCGCCAGACACCCGTGGCGTCACGCGCGAACAGCACCGGATACCCAATGAAACTGCCGGGCATGCCGGGTTTCGGCATAGCCATCACGAGTTCTGCGCTGGCACTCGACAGCTGGCCCTGGACCAAGTCGCCCAACTCACCGGCAACGGTGGGCAGATTGGCGCCAAGTGAATTCCAGATCGACTGGAACCCGGCGCTTTGAAGCTGCGACGGTGTTCAGTGCGCTCATGATGTTGTTTGCTTGCAGTCGGTGCTTCATGTCGTAGTACAGCTTGCACACGACTTCGCGCGTGTACGCCAACAAGTGAGTCTGGATGCGAAATGTCGCCTCTCGCTCCACCGGCACGGTAACCATGCTGCCGTCGTCGAACGTGACTCTGGCGCGCGCCAGGTACACACCGGCGACGGCGTAGTCGCTCTCAATTGTGGCCGGAGGGCTGACGGTGTCGACATCAAATGTGCCGTCGCCGTTGAAGTCGATCTGGGTGCGCGCAATCTGATTCTGGCCAGCGGGGAATCGGGTAGTGAGATCAAATCCGATTCGGACCGGCGAGAAGTCGCCGGCAGTCTTGCCAACGAATCGCACGTCTTCCCAGGCCCGGATCGTACGTGACGTTGCGCACAATGGTCTGGGTAGCGCCATCTTGCGTGGTTGCAACGATGCTGAGCAGGCTGGCACCCGCCGTCAGCGCGAATCAGTTGCGTCGTGAAGTGGGACGCGTTGCGTATCGCAACGGCCTTCTCGTTGATTGAAACTCCCAGATTGGGCGGGCCAATCACGGTGCCGTACGCCTGAATGTCGGCGCGCCGACTGTTATCCCATCGGGAGGGGTACGTCACCGCCAACGTCAGCGGCGCGCCGTCGGGTGGCAGCTCGGCGTTGATTGGCTGCTCGCCGGCCTCGGAAGCTCGATTGCATCAACGTCAGATTGACGCCACACGATTCCGCTGCGCTGACCTGCGATGAAACAAACCAAGGCCAGGATTGCAAAACAGAGCTGACTGAACTTCACGTTGCTTGCGGCCATCACATCCTCCAATGCTTCGTATACGACGGTATCAGGCGCACGGCGCGTCCGAAATCAGAAAATGTCCAGTCGCGGCCTAAGAAATTTCGCAGACGGCCGGCAAGGGTTCTATCGCATCACACTCCGATCGGAACGCAGGAGCACCATTCCTCGATTCGGTAACCCTTGAAATTGCCGGTCACCATACTAAGCTTTCATGTATGGGGATTGCAGGCCGAGACGCCAGCCGGCCATCAACACTTGGGTGAAACAAATCGGCGGCCGTCCGGGCCGGGGAGACGCGCGTGAAAATTGGACAATCGACAATTGGAACTCTGCTGGCCGTCTTGGCGTTGACGCCAAAGCCAACCCAGGCGTTGGGATGCATGTTCAAGGATGAGTTTCAGCGAGATCCAACTGCACGTCTCGACATATTGAAGCCGACGCGTACGGCGACCATTCGAACATTGATCGTTGGAGATGACACCTATACGTTCGATCGGACCGGCCGCGTTTCTCAGCACTCCAGTCGAGCTCCGTACAGTTCCTATGTAACGGAGTACGAGTACGTGGCGACCAACGCTTGCCATCCGCATCACGAACAGACAGTCCAATGGATGGGAAGCGGCGCACGGAATATCGCCGTGACGGCGACGGCTACATCATCGAATTGAAAGACGTTTCAGAGCGCAATGAACTCGTGTTCGCCTACGATATTTCGCGACAGCCGGGCGGGCAAATCGTGTTCACCCACAAGTGGAAATACCGCCAAAGGCATACTTTCGAGAATGGGCTTCGCGTCTTGCTGGAGTCGTGGGACGACATGATGCTCAACGTCGGTCAAGGCAACGCCACAGTGCAGGCCTCTCAACAGAAGCTCGCATACCGTTGCGAGCGCCGAAACGGCAAGGACGGCACGTGGATGACGATTGAGCGTCGCATCGACGGCGATCGCAGCGGAGTCGGAGAGGTGAATGGCTACGATTCGAAGGGTCGTCGGATCATGAATTGGTTCGCGTACTTCAATCAACCCCTGTCGGATGAAATGGGCGGTACGACCACCAGATTCTCGTACGAGGATGATGACCGCGGTAATTGGATTCGCAGCAGTTCTTGTAAGTCTCTGCGTGCAGACGAGTCGGACAAGACTTGCGGTTCGCTCCAAGAGCGAAAAATCGAGTACTGGTGACTGCGGCTAGGGCCGGCTTCTCGCGCCCTCTACTCAGGGCGAACGCCACCGTCTGCGAGTGCCGCAACAGAGGGTGTGCGTGTCCATAGCTCATTGGATCGGCGAAGGTCATTGAAGCGAACGCCCCGCCGACGAGGCTAAACGGCTCCTTCTGCTTTGGTTGGAACCCCTTAAGTTCCCAATTTCCGCGCTTGGCGAGCAGCGGTCTTTGAATCAACTCCCTCACGATCACATCTCGGACCTGTCGTTCGTCGCCACGCGTGCGCATGAAGGCCGCTGAGCCCGCACGCGCGGCCGCCCAGACGGAGTATCGAATCTCGGACACCGGCCGGCAGGTGGCCATTGCGGTGAGGAGGCGCTGTCGCGTCCTGACGCCATTGCCAGGGCATGGAGAGCTGATCCAGTTGATGACCGAGAAAGCCGATGCTCTCGGCGGCGGCAAGTCGCTGCCAGATTTTCACCCATTGGCTGCTTCGACCGGGATCAGTTTGGGATTCGAGCAGCGCAGCCTCGAGGAGCGCGATGATTCCCTCGCTCGCACGAGGAACGGCCAAACGCCAGCCGAAGCGTTCATAGGTCGTGTGATCCCCGGTGACGTTCTCGGGCCAATGGAGGGACGGCCACGGCACCTCAATTAGATCGAGCGCCGCCAGGTCGCGCATGGCTTCCAGTGTGAATTCGTCAGTCGGCCCGACCGGCCGATATTCAGTTCGGCTGCGCATCAGGCCGAGCAGCGTCAACGCCTCCCACGTGCCAGGCGCAGCGACATCAACACGTTCGTTCTCGGACATGGGCACCTCAGGCACTAAGTAATTCTTAGTGTTCGGCGGAAGAACCGCAACTCACGCTTATGGGGGTGACCTCGCGATCCCTGCGTCGGTGCGTCGAGCCATCGAAAATCCATTTCCGCGTCGGCTGCGTGCTCGTCGGGAGATCGTTGGTCTTTCCCAGGCAGAGCTTGGGATTCGATCCGGCAGATCCGGAGCGTATCGAGCGCTCGCATCAACCAGTACGAGCAGGGTCGACACACGCCGAAATACGAGACAGCGACGAGGCTCGCTCAGGTGCTCGGGGTTCCGGTCGCGTACCTCTATTGCGGCGATGATGCGTTGGCGTGGATTCTCGCGTTTCGATCATCGAAAACGCTAAAGCGATTTCTCGCCGCGCGTTAAATCCAGATGTGACCGAGCGAATTCGCGTCTGGCACAACACTGTTGCGAAGTTTCGCATGCGAAACTCTGCCGAATTCTCAGGCGAAACCGCGCAAGCGCGAAGCCGCTCGCCAGGTTTGCCATGCGAAATATCGCAAGTCGCATTGCGCTACGGCCCAACTATCCCTGCGAAACCAACCGGTCCGAGTTCAGGAGCGCCGCGGACCGCCGCTGACTGGCGGCGGCCGCGGCCGGCTGATATCCGTCAACTCACTGTGGCGAGCATCCAACTCGGTGCTTGGGCGCGCCAGCTCGGTCATTCAATCCAGGTTGTCGTTCGCTTCACCATTCTCGACGACGTGGGCGTGCCGGTCGGCCCAACCTATTCTCGTCGCCGGGCTGCGCCAATCTGAGTGCTTCGCATTGGTCAATACGAGCAACGTTGGAGCGTTTCATTTTCGCCGTCGGTGTAGCCTTTTCCGACGATCCCAGGCCGCAAGTGGCCGCTGTTTGCCAGTAGACAATGGTCGCCCAGTTGGGATTCCACCGGGAATCCTTCGTGATGTTGGGATTGTGTGCAATCGCTCGACCGATATTCGAGACGAGACTCCGTGCATTGTCTCTGGTGAACACCATGACGGTACCGGCGGCGTCTGAAGGAAACGAGCCCAGCACATCAGTTGGCTGCGGATTCGCGGCCTTCCCAACGTCGCAAACCGTCACTGGCGCAGAGTCTTGCGCGGGCATGAGGAACGTAGTGTCACCGGCGATCGCCGATGACATCGCCAAGACCGAAATGGCAGCCATCAATGTCTTATTCACAGAAGTCTCCTTGAGGTAGGTGTTTACGCCCATTGTCGGACGGAATGCCCGCTGAAAGGTGATTGTCGCACCTGCGACCGGTGTCAGCTCGCATTCGGCGATCTGATCTGCGATCAACACCGAAAGAAGCCTGGTTCGGGGCGTCGAGTCGATCATAGTTCGCGTTAGCGGGCCCAGCCAGAGGACGGTCAATCGCTGCCTGTCCTCTTGGACCCAATATCCGAAACCTTGGGATCACTGACGCGCGCTTTGAGCTCACGATTGTCGCTGACCAGCACCGAATTGATCGAAGCGAGTCGTGCCACCTGATCTTTGAGAGATAGGTTCTCGGCGCGCAGCTCTCGATTCGCGCTCGTCCTTCAGGTCGGTGCTTTGCATCCCGCTGCGCACGACTGGAGCGTCCCATTGCGTCGCGAATCTCCTCGGCGATGTCCGAATGATAGTTGTGGATCAGCGCAGTGCTCACGCCCGCCTCGCGCGCAACTGAAGCGATACTCAACTTAGTTTCCTTGGTACGCGCCCGGCCACGGGTTATGCGGCTGATGGCGAGCCGCAACTGCTTTCCGCGCTCGTCGTTGGAAAGTCGCTTTTCGCTCATGCCGTCTTGGCCTCCGGATCGTGCCCAAGTGAGCAAAGCACGTCCCTGCAACGCGACAGATCACGCCGCACACGGGCCAAGCCCCCTCGCCGATATCGTTGCAGTCGAGCACCTCCTTGAGCTGGTCATAGAGGCCTTGATACATGCGCGCGTGGATCGATCCGATCACCGCGTGATCGCAGTCGGTGCAACGCGTGCGATCGAGACCGCCGCTGCCAATGCATAAATGGCCTTGGTCGGCGGTGCACCACGCATGACCATTGCTGCGGACAGCGACACTCTCTGAGAGTGATCGCACCATGTGCGCATGGCTCTTGAACAACGTGACGTCGTGGTTGCCACGCCAGGCCACCAGGTTGGCGCCGAGCCCGCCCGCCAGTGGCGTGTTCGGCTGAAGCCGCTCGACTACACCCTCCTTGATGTCGTCGAGCTCGTCTTGAATTTCGGCGTACAACGCTATTTCCTGTGACTCGTTGAGCGCATAGCCCAATGTCATATCGAAGGACCAGTGCTTGAAATGCTCCTTGAGATAGCGCAGGTCACCGAAAACGCTGCGAGCTGCGTGGTTGGCAAACTTGCGGCGAAACTGATGGGTTGAGAACTTCCATTTGGATCTGATGCTTCCGAGCAAATCTGTTCAAAACGAAATTCCAGGCCGACGCCGATAGCGTCCGGATCTGATTGTCCTTTTTGAAATCAAGGCCCAGGAATATGGCGCGCGCATGTCGCAGCGCCTCTGCTATTTCTGGATCAGACGGGTTCGTTTGGCGGCGCTGTGCAAGCTCGATGCCAATCTGCGCCTGATAGGGCACAGCCCATCGATCCATCGCCTTGAGTGCTGTCACCGCTGCCTCGGGAATCATCCATTCGGTATTCCCTGCGTCTGTCTTCAAACTTCGCGACTTCATCCAGGCAAAGGACCTCGCCATCATCATCTTCGGTGTAGTACGCGGCAGTCTCCAGGTGGGCAATCTCATGGATACGGCAGCCCGACAGCGATGCAACGACGCCGAAGCAGGCGGTGCGGAGTTCGACCAAGCTCTTGTTGAACTGCTTCAGTCGACCACCGAAGCCACCTCTCATAAGAAGTCGATTCTTTGCGGATTCGACCGCGCGCTCTCC
>JADJFT010000001.1 GCA_016708465.1 Rhodanobacteraceae bacterium | reverse complement strand
AAGTCAAAACGCCCGGTAGCGACGAAAGCCGCGAAGTCAACGTCGATCTGCTGGAGACCTTCAACTGGCTGGTTGGCCTGACCGTTCAACACATCGCCGCGCCGCGCAGCTTCGCTGCTGAGTTCCAGCGCGACAGCGAGGGTCCGCCTTCAACTCGAAGGACGACTGAAGCAGGATCGGCAGGGCCGTTCTGGTTCCGCACAGTCACCGGCACGACGCCCGAAGGCCGCAAGACACTGGTCGTATGGCGCAAGCTCACCGGCGAGCCTGAGCAGGACAACCTGGTCTTGGAAGAGTGGTTCAAGACCAAGCAGGCCTTTCCGTGCGCGATACCGAATTCGACCTGATCTACGTCAACGGCGACAACACCCTGGAGAATCTGCGCGTCGACCCGGAAACCTGGAAGGTGCGCCTGATCGAGGAAGATTTCCACCGCTTGATGTTCGAAGGCACGGAGGCCTGACATGCCACGAGGACGCCCACGGGGATCGAGTGCGCCTGCCGGAACAAGACGTGTAATGCCGCAGCGCAGTAGTAGCGCCGCGACCGTCGAGTTCAATCAGGCGCTGGTGCTCAACCAGTGGTTGTTCAGCCTGTTCGGGCTGGACAGCGTAGACGGCAGCTTTCGCATCGACGGGCGGCGGATGCCGCTGCTCGAAGCATTCAAGCGCCGCTTCCAGCTCAATGAGGACAGCGAGGAAGGGCTCGACGAAAACAACGTCCATCGCTTCCATCATGCGCTGATCAACCAGATTCCGGTCGAACTGCCGGGCGTCAGCAAGGACGAATTGCTGGCGTTCGACCAGAACATCGTCCGCCACACGCTAACGATGAATGCGCAGCGCGCCCTTCGGCGCGAGCGGCCCGTGGTGTGGAAGTATTTTCAGTACCTTTCCCTGCTGTTCGTCGAGATCTACCTGGACCGCTACTTCCGCGACCCGCAGTTGCTGGCGCAGGCGATCAACACGCAGATCGCGAAATTCTATGACGGCAAAGTCGAAGCACAGCAGCTGCCCTTGCTGGACGAAGGCGCCGACGCGGCGCTCGGCCTCAACAAGCTGGCATTGTGGTGCGCCACCGGCAGCGGCAAGACCCTGCTGATGCACGTCAATCTGCGCCAATACCAACATCACTTGAAGCAAACCGGGAAGGCGGCGCAACTCAATCGCATTCTCCTGCTCACGCCCAACGAAGGCCTCAGCCATCAACATCTGGCGGAGTTCAGCGCCGCCGGCATCGAGGCGGAGTTGTTCGACAAGAACGCGCGCGGGCTGTTCGCCGGCAAGGCGGTGGAGATCATCGACATCCACAAGCTGGCCGACGACATGGGTGACAAAACCGTCGCCGTGGATGCGTTCGAAAGCGGCAATCTCGTGCTGGTGGACGAAGGACATCGCGGCGCTTCAGGCGGGGAAGAAGGTCGTTGGTTGTCGCGGCGCGACCAGCTCTGCGAAAGGGCTTCTCGTTCGAGTATTCGGCCACCTTCAAGCAGGCGGTGAAGGGCAATGGCACTATCGCGTCGCTACGCACGCAGCATCGTCTTCGACTATTCCTATCGCTACTTCTACGGCGATGGCTACGGCAAGGACTACCAGATCCTCAATCTGGACGAGGCCACCGAGCAGACGCGGCTGGACCCGTATCTGACCGCGTGCCTGCTGGCTGCGTGGCAGCAGCGACGCCTGTACGACAAAGAGAGACCGAGCTGGCGCCGTTCAATGCATCGACCGTTGCCGATCTTCTTTAGGCGGCAGCGTCAACGCTGTGCGTAAAAATGCTGGCCGCGAAGTATCTGGACGTAACCGAGATTCTCCTGTTCTTCGCGCTTTGTCCGCGATCGTGCCGCATCGAACAACATCAACGAGATCCTTCAGGTGGCCTGGCCACCGCTACCCGGAGCAAACCCTTTCGCCAATCGCTTTGGCTATCTGGCGACGCTGCAGTGACGGCGGCGGATGCGTTTGCCGACATCTGCGCACGGCTATTCAATGCGCCGGGGCGGTGCGCCTGCATGTCGAATACCTCAAGGGGCGCGGACGGCGAGCTCGCCCTGAAAGCTGGGCGACAACCCACCCTTCGGGCTGATCAACGTCGGCGATGCGAAGAAGCTCTACGACCTGTGCGATGCCACGCCAGGTCTGGTGGCGGAGGAGCGCGATTTTTGCGGGTTCGATGTTCCGCAGCATCAACGACCGCGATAGCCGGATCAGCTTCTGATCGGCTCGCGCAAGTTCACCGAAGGCTGGAACAGCTGGCGCGTGAGCACGATGGGGCTGATGAAGATCGGTCAGAGCGAAGGCGCACAGATCATCCAGCTGTTCGGGCGAGGCGTGCGCCTGCAGGGCTGGAGTCACTGCCTCAAGCGCAGCAAAGCGCTGCGCCTGCCAGCAGGCGTCGAGAAGCCGAAGCACATCGAGCTGCTTGAAACCCTCAACGTGTTCGGCATCCATGCCGACTACATGGCGCAGTTCAAGCAGTTCCTTGAGGACGAGGGCCTGCCCGTCGATCAGGGAGACCGGAAGAGCTGGTGCTTCCGGTTGTGCGCAACCTGGGCATGCACAAGCTCAAGGTGATCCGACTCAAGCCCGTGATCAATGGCGTTCCGACCAGCTTCGGGACTGCCTTTCGCCAGCTCGCGCCAGTTCCGGAGCTGGCGCCGCCGCGAGGCAACGAGGATCTCTGGTTACTGCGCAACAAGGTGCAACTCAACTGGTATCCGAAAATCCAGGCCATGAAGGCTGCAGGACTGACGGGCGATGACGGTCTGACGGCGCTGGATCGCGGTTCACTGACGCCGCGCCATGTGGCGCTGCTCGACATGGATCGCGCGTGGTTCGAACTGATTCGCTTCAAGAACGATCGCGGCTGGCACAACTTCAATATTCCCCGCCGTGCGATCGAACGCCTGCTCACGGATTCGGACTGGTACGAACTGCTGATCCCGACGGCCGTGCTGACACTGGACAGCCTCGACAAGCTGCCGGTGTGGCAGGAGATCGCCGAAAGTCTGCTCAAGAAGTACGCCGAGCGCTATTACAGTTATCGCAAGAAGGCGTGGGAGGAGCCGCACCTGGAATACGCGGAGCTCGCGGCTGATGATCCCAACTTTCCGGAGGCCGGCAGCGCGGTTGGCGAGGAGCAGGGCGTCTATCGCATCACCGTGGAGAAGAGCGAGCAGACACTCATCACGCAGCTTCGCGCCATCGGTGACGAGTTGCGTCGACGCACCTATGCCGACCAGCACAAGAAGCTCACCGGCGCGAACGCGACCGTCGAGCTGATCCGGTTCCAGCACCACTTGTTCGAGCCGCTGATTCGCGCCGGCGGCGCCAGTGTTTCGGTGAAACCGGTGGCGCTGAACGACGGCGAGATGCGTTTCGTCAGTCGCCTGAAGGAGTACTGCGAACAACACCCTGCGGAGTTCAAGAACAAGCCGCTGTTCCTGCTGCGCAACCTGAGTCGTGGACGCGGCGTCGGCTTCTTCGAGGCGGGAAATTTCTACCCCGACTTCATGCTCTGGCGCCTCGACGGCGGCAAACAACGCATTACGTTCATCGATCCAAAGGGCATCCGGAACCTGAGCTGGCACAACGAGCCGAAGCTGGACTTCGCCAAGACAATTCGGGAAATCGAGAAAAAGATCGGGACGCCACTGTCTCGCTCGACAGCTACATTGTTTCGGTCACGCCCGCCGCGGAGATGAAGCTGCATTGGGGCGTCAAAGACGGACAACTGGCCGAGCGTCACATCGTGTTTGAAGAAGACGAAGATTGCATCCGCATGATCCTCAGTGGGTCATGAATTCCGGGTGCCGGCCATCGAACACGCGAGCGTTGGCAGCACGCAATTCCGATGCGCTGGAAAGGCAGAAGATGGGCAGCCGCGCCTATTTCAACTTCTTGGCAAGGTTCTCTGCCCTCAGATGCGTGTAGCTTCAGCATCTGGAGTGTCTTGTGCCCGGTAATTGAAGCGACTTCCATGATGTCGAGTCCTTTGTCCTCGAAGAGTCGGCTGGTTGCTTCGTGGCGCAGGTCATGGAATCGAAAGTCGAGAATTTCCGCACGTTCGCACGAGCGAGAAAAGCTTGCTTGATCGCTTCCGAAGTCAGCCCCGGGAAAACACGGCCGCGGCGCTTCTCTGGTGTTGGCCCGAGACTCTTTGAGGGCCCGCACTGCCTTGGTCGATAGCGCGACATCTCGGGCATCGCCATTCTTCGTGTTCGGGAGGTGGGCAACGCGCTTGTCGAGTTGGATGTGCTTCCACTCCAGATCGCACGATTTCGGACTGCCGCATGGCCGTCTCGATCGCGAGTTCGACGACGTGAAGGAGGTAGGGATTCCGCGCCTGATCGATGGCTTCACGCAGGCGCTTCTCCTCGTCGCCGCGGAGTCGGCGATCTCTCGCCGCCTCTGACCGCGGGCGACGGACCATTCGCACCGGGTTCTCCGGAATATGAATGCCCCATTCCTTTCGCCCGGTCTCCACGATGTGCGCCAGGAGGTTGAGTTCCTTGTTGACTGTGCTGCCCGCGACTTCCTTGATTCGGTCGTCGCGATAGGCAGCGACGTGGGTGCCATTCAGCGCGGCTAGTTTGATCTTCGCGATGGGCCGTTTCTTCATGGCCAGAAGACGAAGGCGCTCTGAGTCGTTACTGCGTTTCGTAGGCGTCACTTCGCTGATGTAACGACCGATGAGGTCGCCCACGAGATTCTTTTCCGCCTCGGTTCGATCGACATAGATACCGCGATCCATCTCGCCCTCGACCGAGCGAACCCAGATTTCAGCTTGAGCCTTGGTGTCGAACGAGCGCGATTGGGACGGGAAACCAGTGCGGCGGATCTTGGCGCGCCAGTACTTTCCACGCTTCTCGATGCTGGCCATCGGAGATCCTCAAGACGCACGTCGAAGACGTGTCTTGAAGTCGAGTGTCCCAGATTTGTCCCAAACTGGCATCCAGAAACAAAAAAAGCACTTCGCAGTTACGCTAAGTGCTTGATTCTATTTGGTGGGCGGTACAGGATTTGAACCTGTGACCCCTGCCGTGTGAAAGCAGTGCTCTACCGCTGAGCTAACCGCCCGAATTCGATGCCCGGATTTCGGGGCGCGGACTATACGAGGAGGGCGTGCTGGGGTCAACCGGACTTGTGCCGGGTGCGTGGCGCTGATGCTGCATGCACGATGGTTGTAAGGAAGCCGCGCAGCGCTGGCGATCGTTTCGGCTAAGGTTCACCACTGCGCACTAGACTCGACCCACGATTGGTTTCGGAGATGGATCATGATGCGACGTTTCGGTGTACTGGGCTTGATTCTGGCGGGCGCCTGCGGTCTGTTCGCCGATGTCGTCGTGGCTGCCGAGGATGGTTACGTGATCCGATGCCAGTCCAAGCGGGAGCGAGACAATTACTGCACCGCCGATACCAGCGGCGGCGTCAAGTTGCGGCAAGTGCTGAGCGGCGCGGCGTGTATCGAGGGTGATAGCTGGGGATATGACAAGACCGGTATCTGGGTGCGCAAGGGTTGTCGCGCCGACTTCGATGTACCGCGCGCCTACAGCAGTGGCCGCGGCTGGAGTTCACAGCGTGGCTATGGGCGCTATTTCCGCGATGGTGAGCGTGCACAATCGGGCGGCGCCGAACGCGTTGTCTGCGAAGCCAAGGGCAAGGGCCGCGTGGTCTGTCCGGTGGACGGATTGAAGAATGTCAATTTGGTCTACGAACGCAGCCGCGAACGTTGTCGGTTCCAAGTCAGTTGGGGTTTCGATGACAAGGCGATCTGGGTCGAACAGGGTTGTCGCGCCGAATTCTTGGTGAACTGATCAGCGCAGTGATTTCTTCGCGCTTACTTTTTTCGCGCGTACTTTCTTCGGGGCTACTTTTTTCGGTGACCGTCTTTTGGCTGCCGCCTTGCGCGTTGCTGCGACCGGCGTCGCCACCGGCTTGCGCTTCGGCTTAGCGGCAACACTCGTAGGAAGTAAGGGCACTTCGGCGGTCGGTGCCAGTTGCATCATGCGTTCGCGCCAGCCGGACATCATGTCGAACGCCTGGTCGACCGCGGTGCGTGCAGATTTGGTCGCCCAGTCAGTCAGTTGCACAGGATTGATCAGTACCGCTGAGCGCATCAGTTCCGGCCATTGCTTGAGGCTGGCCTCGCGCATCTTGCAGAGCTTTTGGGCGCGACCGCCGATGGCGTAGGTCACGGCGATGTTCGTCGCCGCCGCCGTGCCGATTTTCGCCAGCGGCCAGGCCTTGATCAACAAGCGGGCGGCCAAACCTTTGCCGAGCGTCTCAGCAATGATCTGGCCGGTGCGCTTGGCGATTTCATCGGCGCCGATGTTGGTTGCGGCAATGCCGAGCACGGCGACCTTTTCGGCACCTGCCGGCAATTCGAATTCGTACAGCGCAAACGTTTCCAGCACCAATTCGGCTTGCAGCACGCTGACCAGCGCCGTGTCGGCCAATGGCCCGAGCGCGAATGCGGCGAGCCGACCAACGCCAGGGATCGCGCCGGTCAGTGCAGACAAGGCCCCGACTGCGCCCGACTGCAGGCATTTCGAGCGCACCAGCATGCGGTGAAGGGCGTCGCGTGCAGCGCGCGGATGCTGTGCCCGCAGGCGTTCGACGCGCTTGACCGCAGCTTCGCGATCAGCATGAGTGACGGCGTCCCACAACGAGAGTTTGGATTGGCGCATAGCCCAATCATGACCAGAGTAGCCGCCGTTCGCCACGGATGCGGGCGGTGTCGTCCTTCGCTACGCTTCTCGACCAGATTCTGGAATCGCATGATGATCGACTACGACCGCTATGACCGCATCCGCGCCGTGCAATGGCAGGGCGATGCGCTGCGACTGCTGGATCAGCGGGTATTGCCGCTGCGCACCGAATTCGTCACCTGCACGTCGGCGGACGATGTGGCATTGGCGATTCGCAATCTGACTGTGCGTGGTGCGCCGGCGATTGGTATTGCGGCGGCCTATGGCGTCGCACTTGCGGCGCGGGCGGCAGCGGATGCTGTCACTGGCCAAGTGCCGGCCGATGCTTTGCGTGCAGCATTCGCCGCACTGCGTGCGTCGCGACCGACTGCAGTGAACCTGTTCTGGGCACTAGATCGCATGGCGCGTGTGCTTGGCGATATCACTAGCGCCGACCGCTTGGCGCACGAAGCCATCGCGATCGAGCGCGAGGACTTGGCCGCGAACCGGCACATGGGTGAATTGGGCGCGGCATTGATCGACGCAAATTCCGGCGTGCTTACGCATTGTAATACCGGCTCGCTGGCGACGGCAGGCTTCGGAACGGCGCTCGGCGTGATTCGCGCCGCGTATGCGCAAGGCAAACTGGCGCGCGTGTTCAACACCGAAACGCGGCCGTGGCTGCAAGGCACGCGATTGACCGCATGGGAGCTGCTCACCGACGGTATTCCGGCGAAGCTCATCGCCGACGCCGCCGCTGCCCACCTGATGTCGACCGGTGCGGTGCAATGGGTCGTGGTCGGTGCCGATCGTATCGCTGCGAATGGCGATACCGCGAACAAGATCGGTACCTTGCAACTGGCCGTCGTGGCGCGTCATTTCGGCGCGAAGTTGATGGTGGTTGCGCCGAGTTCAACAGTCGATATGGCGATGCCGAATGGGCGTGAAATTCACATCGAATTGCGCGAGCCGCGGGAACTGCTCGAACACGCCGGGCAGCGCGTTGCGGCCGCAGGCGTCGACGCCTGGAACCCGGTATTCGACGTGGTACCAGCAGCGCTGATTGACGCCATCGTGACCGAACGTGGCGTGATTGAGCGACCAGACCAAACGAAGATGTTGCGGATGTTCGGAAACGCCTGAAAATCCGGGCTTCCAGACCCTGTTTCCTGCTAGAATCGACCGCTTCGCGCTGCCCCTTTTCAGTCCTCCCGGGAAGCGTGCAATCGATTGATTCTGATGGGATTCCTGATGTCTGAGTTCGCCAAGGAAATTATCCGCGTCAACATCGAAGACGAGATGCGCCAAAGCTACCTCGATTACGCCATGAGCGTGATTGTCGGACGCGCACTTCCCGATGTTCGCGACGGTCTCAAACCAGTACATCGCCGCGTGTTATTCGCGATGAACGAACTTGGCGCGCATAGCAACAGGCCGTACTACAAATCGGCGCGTATCGTCGGTGACGTGATCGGTAAGTATCATCCGCACGGCGATGCGTCGGTCTACGACACACTGGTGCGCATGGCGCAGCCGTTCTCGTTGCGCTACATGCTGGTTGATGGGCAGGGTAACTTCGGGTCGGTCGACGGCGATTCGCCGGCGGCGATGCGATACACCGAAGCGCGTATGGCCAAACTCACCCATGACCTGCTCGCGGATATCGACAAGGATACCGTCGACTTCACGCCCAACTACGATGAGAAGGAGCTGGAACCGACGGTGCTGCCGACGCGGTTTCCGAATCTGTTGATCAATGGTTCTGCCGGCATCGCCGTCGGCATGGCGACGAACATCCCGCCGCACAATCTCGGCGAAGTGATCGATGCCGCCATCGCGGTGATTGACGACCCCGAAATCAGCATCGATGCGCTGATGCAGTATGTGCCCGGTCCAGACTTTCCGACCGCCGGCATCATCAATGGCAGCTCCGGCATTATCGAAGCCTATCGCACCGGTCGTGGCCGCATTCTGGTTCGCGCAAAGGCCGATATCGAAACCGACAGCGACGGCAGTGACTCGATCATCGTCACCGAATTGCCGTACATGGTGAACAAAGCGCGGCTGATTGAAAAAATTGCCGAGCTGCACAAGGAAAAGAAGATCGAAGGTATTGCGCCTGATGGTTTGCGCGACGAGTCCGACAAGGACGGGATGCGTATCTTCATCCAGGTCAAGCGCGGCGAGCAGGCCGATGTGCTGTTGAACAACTTGTTCCAGCAGACGCAAATGGAAACCGTGTTCGGTATCAACATGGTGGCGTTGCTCGATGGTCAGCCGAAGGTGCTGAACCTCAAGGAGATCCTTGTTGCGTTCGTGCGTCATCGTCGTGAAGTGGTGACGCGCCGAACGATCTTCGAACTCGCAAGGCGCGCAGTCGTGCGCACGTGCTCGAAGGATTGGCGGTCGCGCTCGCCAACATCGATGAAATGATCGAGTTGATCAAGACCTCGCCAAATCCGGCGGAAGCGCGTGAGCGTTTGCTCGCGAAGCGTTGGGCGCCAGGCTTGGTGCGCGCATTGCTCGGCGAAGCCGGCGCAGAGCTGTCGCGTCCGGAAGACCTTGCCGCGCACGAAGGACTGTTCGACGACGGCTATCAATTGTCGGAAGTGCAGGTCAAGGAAGTGCTCGACATGCGCCTGCAAAAGCTCACCGGGCTAGAGCAGGAGAAGTTGACCGACGAATACAAGGAACTGCTCGACGCGATTCGCGGCCTAATCGCAATCCTGACTGATCCAGCGCTGCTGTTGAGCCTGATCCGCGACGAACTGCTGGAGATGAAGGAAGCCTATGGTGACGAGCGCCGTACGGTCATTCAGCACAACCAGGAAGACTTGAAGAACGAAGATTTGATCGACAAGCAGGATCTCGTTGTCACGATGTCGCACTTGGGTTATGCGAAGGCGCAGCCGGTGACGGATTACCGTGCGCAGCGCCGTGGTGGCAAGGGCCGCTCGGCGACCGCGATCAAGGAACTCGACTTCGTCGAAAATATTCTGGTCGCGCACAGTCACGACACCATCCTCTGCTTTACCTCCGGCGGCCGCGTTTTCTGGCTGCGCACCTTCCAGTTCCCGATGGCTGGACCGAATGCGCGCGGTCGTCCGATCGTGAACCTGCTGCCGAAACTCGACGAGGGCGAAAAGGTCAACGCAATGCTGGCAGTACGCGAATACAGCGACGATCGCTTCGTGTTCTTCGCAACCCAGGCGGGTGTCGTCAAGAAGACACCACTCAGCGATTTCTCGCGGCCACGGTCGATCGGTATTCGTGCCGTCGAGTTGGACGAGGGTGATCGTCTGGTCGATGTCGCCATTACCGACGGTTCGCGCGATGTCATGTTGTTCGCGTCGAATGGCAAGGCCGTGCGTTTCGCGGAAGGCGCAGTGCGTGCGGTCGGACGCAGCGCCCGCGGCGTGCGTGGCATGACGTTGGCCAAAGGCGAGCGTGTGGTGACGATGATCGTCGCCGACGTCGGCGATATTTTGACGGCGACCGAACGCGGCTACGGCAAGCGCACACCGCTTGACGATTATCCGCGCAAGGGTCGTGGTACCCAAGGTGTCATCGCGATCCAGACTTCGGATCGCAACGGTGCGCTGGTCGGCGCGCTGCAGGTCACCGAAGCGTATGAAATCATGTTGATCAGTAACCAGGTACGCTGGTACGCACCCGTGTCGGCGAAGTCGCGCAGGTTGGGCGAAATACCCAAGGTGTGACCTTGATCCGATTGCCGGCCGACGAGGCCTTGGTCGGTCTCGCCAAAGTCGAGTCGCTGCCGGATGAAGCGGACGGTGATGCTGCTGCCGAAGCGGACAGCGAAGGCACCGGCGAAGCGACGAACGCGCCGGAGAACGCCGGATGAGGTCAGTGCGGAACGGGTTGATCGCGTTGTTGTTGGGCGTCGGTTCGACCTTGGCACAAGCAGATGCCGGTTTGGCAGCAGAGGTCGCAGCGGCAACTCAGGCCCGTATGCAGGCCGCGCGAGATGCCGTGCTGCCCTATGTCGTGAGTATCTTTGTGGTGCGTGAAGACGCGGTGCAAGGGCGCGCCGAACTGCGCGTGTCGGCAGGCAGCGGTACGATCATTTCGCGCGATGGCCATGTCGCGACCAACGCTCATGTCACCGAGAACGGCAAGCGCTTCCGGGTCGTACTTGCGGACAGGCGGGTTTTCCATTCGCGCATTTCGCTGGCGAAAATAAGTTGCAAGCGGGTGACGTGGTGATGGCGATGGGCGCGCCCTGGGGTATGGCGCATTCGGTGTCTCAGGGTGTCGTCAACAATCCCGAACGGCTGCTGCTGTCGCTGTTCCAGGACGAGGCGGATTACGAGCAGCAACTGGGGCAGAATCAGCCGACGGCGCGCTTCTATGCCTGGATTCAGCACGATGCGTCGATTTCGCCTGGCAATTCTGGTGGCCCGTTAGTCAGCATGGACGGTGAGATTGTCGGCATCAACACGCGCGGGAATTCTTCGGGTGGCGATATGGCCTTTGCGATTCCGGCGCCGGTGGCCGCGACGATCGTCGCTGACTTGATTCGCGAAGGCACGGTGCCACGCAGCTTCTTTGGCTTCGGTGTGCGCTCGCTGAAGCGATCCGGATTCGACCGCGGTGTGTTGGTTAGTTCGGTGATTCGTGAGTCACCGGCGGCACTCGCCGGACTTGAAGCCGGCGATCGCATCATCGCCATTGATGGCGAAGCGGTGACCGTCGCCGAACCGGAACAGGTGCCGCCTTTCCTGCGCGCGATGACCGAGCGCCGGATCGGTTCGCCGATGGCGGTGACGCTGTCGCGCGATGGTCTTGAGCGCAAGGCAAAATTAGTGTCGACGACCTATCCGCCGGACCTCGGTCACGATCTGGAAGTGAAGGCGTGGGGCGTCACCTTTACCGAATTGACGCCCAACGTTGCCCGCTCGCGCTATCTCAATCGCGATGTGGGTTTGTTGGTCACCGGGGTGTTGCCGGGCAAGCGCGTGGCGACCGCACATCCGCCGTGGCTGGTCGGTGACGTTGTGCACGCCATTGACGGTAAGCCGGTCGGTAGCCGTGTCGATATGCAGGCGCTGGATCTGGATAACGGTGGTGCAGCGCCGCGTCGCGTCGTCGAGATTGAACGTAATGGCGCGCAGTTGCTGAGCGTCCTCGACGCCAAGCCAGTGCGTGACGAGGACAAAAAGCTGCGCGAGTTGCCGAAGGCTTGGATTGGTATCGCAACCCAGCCGATTACGGCGACCACGGCGGCACTGATCGGCGGGCCAGCCACTGGCGGTTATCGCATTACGCGCGTTTACGACGGTGCACCAGCGGCCAAGGCGGGCGTGCAAGTCGGCGACGTGCTGACCGCATTGGCGGGTAGCGCGGTGCCGGTCTCGGGCGACATCGGCGATGAACCCTTGCAGCAACGCATCCGCGAAGCCTTGCTGGATGAACCCTTGCAACTCGATTTGTGGCGCGCCGGCAAATTGATCCAGTTGGGCGTCGCACCACTGGCGGCACCGGCGCCGGTATCGTCGTTGAAGTCGCGCACCATCGACTGGCTTGATCTCGGTGTGCGCAATATCGGTTTCTACGATCGCGTTGCGCGTAGTATCGCGGCCGACAGCAAGGGTGTGATTGTCGACAATGTCGCGTCGGGTGGTCTGGCTGGCCTTGCGCATCTCGCCACCGGCGACGTCATCCTGCGCGTGGATGGTGAAGTCGTGCCCGATGTCGATCGTTTTGAACAACTGACTGATCGCAAATCGCGCCGAGCCGGCACGCCATTATCCTTTTTGGTGCTCCGCGGTTCACGCACGCGCCTGTTGTACCTCGATGCCGAATGGGAGATGGGCCGATGAAGTCGATATTCCGTGGCATGGTTGTCGCACTGGCGGCATGGTTGCTGGTGCCATGCGCCGATGCCAGCGAATCCGATGATGAAACCCGGGCAGTATTCGCACACCTGCTGAAGACCCATGCCGACAGCATCGTGCGCGTCAGTTTCGTGATCGTGTCGGCCTATGGCGGTCAGGAGCAGCGTCAGGAATCCAGTGTCACTGGTGTCATTGTTGACGCAGCAGGTTTGGTCTTGGTGCCGAAACTCGTCGTCGATCCGAGCTTCCCTGGCATGAGCCGCATGAGTGCCGACCAAAAGATGAGCTTCAAGCTTGAATCACGCGACTTCCGCGTGTATTTCGCCGGCCAAGACCAACCATTCGAAGCGGAAGCGTTGACCACCGACGCCGATCAAGGCATTGCTTGGCTGCGCATCACCGCAGCGAACGCGAAGTTGCTGAAGCCGGTTGATCTGAAGCAGCGCGCGGGCGCTGATCCAGGCACGGCCTACTACGTGCTGGAACGTCTTGAAGAACGCTACGGCAATGCCCCGATCGTCTCGTGGGGCGTGATCCAAGGCAGCGTGTCGGTGCCACAGCAGGCGCACGTCGGCACCGGAGCAGCAGGGCTGGCCTTCAATGCCGAAGGCGAGGTACTCGGCTACGTGTCGGTGGACTTTGACGAAAGCGACAGTGCCGCCACGACTACTCGGCAGAATCCGCGCATGCTGCTGACCTCGGCTGCGCGCCTTGCGTCGGCCACGCAGCGTGCGAAGTCCTTGCTCGATTCGGAATAACGACGCTCAGAGGTTCTCGAGGACGTGCTCGGCGGCAGAGACTTTGAACTCACCGGGCGCCTCGACGAACAACTTCGTCACCACGCCATCTTTTGCAATCAGCGCGAAACGCTTCGAGCGCAGGCCCATGCCGAAGGCAGTGGCATCCATCTCGAGACCCAACAACTTTGAGAATGCGCCGTTGCCGTCGGCGAGCATCAGGATGTCTTGCGGCGCGTTTTGGCTTTTTGCCCACGCATCCATCACGAAGGCGTCGTTGACAGCCATGCAGGCGATGGTGTCGATGCCGCGCGCCTTGATCGCATCGAGGTGCGTCACGTAGCCCGGCAGATGTTTGGCCGAACAGGTCGGTGTAAATGCACCCGGTACTGCGAATAGGGCGACGGTCTTGCCCGCGAACAGGTCGTCGGTACGCATGGCCTGAACGCCATCCTTGATGTAATTCAGTGTGGCAGAGGGGATACGGTCGCCGATTGCGATGGTCATGGTGCTGCTCCTGTTCATGGGGTGATTTACGCGCGCAGACGCATGGAACTGCGGTCAAAGCGTCGCGTTTCAAGGGGCTTGAAGTGGCGCGCAGCATTCACATCTTGGCTCCGACGCGGCACGGTGCCGCATTTTGATGGAGAACCACCATGAGCCTGAATCGCTACACCACCCAACCTCAGTTCCGTGGCTTCGAAGGCGGCATGAAGCAACTGCTCGACCAATTTTTCACGCCCGAAACCGATGACCAGAGCAATGTCGTCACCAGCCAGTGGCAACCGCGCGTCGACATCAAGGAAGAGCCGAAGCGCTTCGTGATCGCTGCGGATATCCCGGGCGTTGATCCCAAGGACATCGAGATTCACATGGACAAGGGCGTGCTTACGCTGAAGGGTGAGCGCAGCGCCGAGACGCGTTCGGAAGACGGCAAGTTCACGCGTGTGGAACGCGTGCACGGCAGCTTCCACCGCCGCTTCGCATTGCCGGACACCGCCGATGCCGAGCAGATCAGCGCCAGCGGCAAGCACGGCGTGCTCGAAATCGTGATCCCGAAGAAGGCCGACGCTGCGCCGCGCCGAATCGCGATCAATAGTTGATCGCAAGATAGGATTTCCGGCGCCCGCGGCGAGTAATCGTTTGCGGGCGCCGTGTTTTGTGCTGGATTGGTTTGCGAGACTGGCGCGCATCGTCCATGCTCTTCCTCATGGCAAAGGATTGAATGATGAAGTTCAGCGATTACTACGAAGCGCTCGGCGTCGGTGAGGGCGCAACGACCGATGAAATCAAGTCGGCCTACCGCAAACTCGCGCGCAAATATCACCCGGACGTGAGCAAAGAGAAGGACGCCGAAGAGCGCTTCAAGGCGATCAACGAAGCGCACGAGGTGCTCAAAGACGATGACAAGCGCAAGGCCTATGACCAACTGAAGCGTCGCGGGTTTCGCTCGGGCGATGATTTCCGTCCACCACCGGATTTCGGTCAAGGACAGGATTTCAATTTCGGCGACAACGATGGTGCTGGATTCAGCGATTTCTTCGAATCGTTGTTTGGCGGCGGCGGTGGACGCGCGCGGCGCGGCCCGACGCGACGTGGCCGTGATCTCGAAGCGCGGCTGTCGGTGCCGCTCGAAATGGCCTATGCCGGTGGCACACAGCGCGTCTCGGTGACGCGCCGCGACGGGCCAAAGACATTGGACGTGCGTATTCCTGCCGGTATCGCCAACGGACAGACGATCCGACTTGCGGGAGAAGGCGAGCCAGGCCCGGCGGGTAGTGGTGATTTGTTGATCAGTGTCGAAATCGCGCCGCACCGCTGGTTCGAACTGGACGGCCGCGACGTGATTCTGAAACTTCCGATCGCCCCGTGGGAAGCAGCACTGGGGGCGACCATTGATGTGCCGACACTGGCGGGGCGCGTCAGCTTGCGCATTCCCGAAGGATCGCAGAGTGGCCGCAAGATGCGCCTGCGCGAAAAAGGCTTGCCCGGACAGCCATCGGGCGATCAATACGTACTGCTAGATGTGCAAACGCCGCCGGCATCAACCGATGCGGAGCGGCGTTCTTATGACTCGTTGCGCGACGCGTTTCCGGCGTTCAAGCCGCGCGCCGCGCTCGAATGATCACTTCGGCAGTAGCTCGTTGATGGTCGTGGCCAGCTGCGCCTCATTGATCGGCTTGGTCACGTAGGCCTTCGCACCTTGGCGCATACCCCAGACCTTGTCGGTTTCCTGATCCTTGGTCGTGACCAAGATAACCGGGATATGACTAGTCTTCGGATCTTTGCTGATTTGGCGCGTTGCTTGGAATCCATTGAGATTCGGCATGACCACATCCATCAAGATCAAGTCGGGCAATTCGCGCTTGGCGACTTCAATGCCCTGCTGGCCGTCTTCGGCGGTAATGACGTCATGTCCAAGTTTCTGCACAACGCGGCGCAGGCCTTCGATCTGTGACGGTGAATCGTCCACGATAAGAATGCGACCCATGGCTCCCTCGTTGCGTATGATTTTCGTTGTTGTTGCTGAACCCGTCAAAACCGCACCAAGGTGCGTCCAAACGAGCCGCCGGAAAGCATCGTAGCAAAAACGCCGTCCAATTCATCCAACGTTGCTGTCTTCGTGAGAATCGTTTCCAAGTGTTTCGGTCGCCACATCGTGGCCAGACGCTCCCACAACGTGCGGCGGATGTTGTAGGCAGTGCCGGCCGAGGCGATGCCGAGGATGCTGACACCGCGGATGATGAACGGCATCACCGTGGTCTGCAGACCGCTGCCGCCGGCCATGCCACAGCTGGCGATGTTGCCGTATGGGCGGATTACCCGGGTCAGCGCGGCGAGCAGGTCGCCCCCGACGTTGTCGACCGCGCCGGCCCAGATCGCGGTTTCCAGCGGGCGTAGACCAAGATCGAGTTGACCGCGGGCGATGCACTGTTTTGCACCGATGGCGATCAGTGCGTCGAATTGGTCCGGCTTGCCGCTGATTGCGTGGACCTCGTAGCCGGCCGTGGCAAGCAGGTCGATCGCGAGCATGCCGACGCCGCCAGTGGCCCCGGTGACGACGATCGGGCCCATTTCTGGCGTCTGTCCGTTCGCCTCCATGCGGTACAGCGACAACGCAGCGGTGAAACCGGCAGTACCGAGGATCATCGCTTCGCGCAAGCTGAGGCCCGGCGGTAACGGGATGGCCCAGGCCGACTCGACGCGGGCAAATTCGCTGTAACCACCGTCGCGGGTTTCCGATAGCCCACAGCCGGTGACGAGCACCGCGTCACCTTCTTTGAATCGTGGGTCAGCGGATTGCATGACATGACCGGCGACATCGATGCCGCCGACCAGCGGATATTGGCGCAGGATTCTGCCTTGGCCGCTGCCGGCGAGCGCGTCTTTGTAGTTCACGCTCGAATACGCGGTGCGGATCAGTAGCTCGCCCGGCATCAACGCGTCGATCCCGATGTCATCGATGCGTCCGTGTGCCGACTGGCCTTGGCTGTGCACGCGATAAGCGCGGAATCGTTCGGGCAGGGTCATGGGCGGTTCCATTGCGGTTGAGCCGGCATTATCGCGGGCTGCCGCAATCATTTGCACGCGTCTGCCAGCGACAGCGGCATAATCCGGCGACGAATCAAGGACCCGATGCGATGAGCGAGGGCTCACGCCCCGTCTGCTTGATCTTCAGCGCCGACCCTGCGTTTCAAGATGCGGTGAGCGCGGCGCTTGCTGCACTGGATGCGCGGCTTGAGCGCGTTGACGATGCCGGTGACGCGCTGGTCGCGCTAACGGCGGCGACGGCGCACTGCGCTGTAGTTGATCTTGGTCAGGCCGAGGTTTGGTCAGCGGTGGTCGAGAACCTGCGGCGGATACCCGACCTCAATGAGGTTCCGCTGCTGTTCATTGCCAACAGCGCCGAGGCAGTTGATCGCTTGCTGGCGGAACCGCCGGAAGGTCATTGGGACCTGATGCGCCAGCCACTGCACCCGCGCTGGCTGTGCGCCAAGGTTGGACACCTGATTCACACCGAGTTGCGGGTTGCACGCAGTGCGGCGCAGTCTGAAGCGCAGTTGGCGATGATCGATGCGTTGCCGGCGCAAGTCTGCGTGGTTGACGCGCAAGGCCATATCCTGATGGGTAACCGCGCTTGGCGATTGCATGAAGGCATCGCCGACGACGTGGTGGTTGGCCGGCATTACCGGGATTTTTGCGAACGCATCGCCGGTGACGGCAACAATCATGCTGCAGACGTGTGTCGTGGGCTGACCGATGTGCTGCGCGGCGACTGCAAGCGCTTCGAGCATGAGTATTGTCTCGACCAAGGCGAGCGCGAATGCCGATACTTTCTGCTGTCGATCGTGCCGCTTGGTGCCGATGGCGGTGCGGTGATTTGCCGCTTCGACACCACGCACCAGAAGCGTGCCGAGACCGAGCGTCTGGATGCGACGCGGCATCTTGAGATGGTGATGGATGCCGTGCAGTTGAATCTGTTTGAGTACGACCTTGCGACCAGTCGTCGCATCGTCGGTATGCGCGATCTGGAATTGTTCGGCGACCATCCGGTCGATTTGGCCGATATGCGTGAGCGTTTCGTGCATCCTGATGACGGCGACCAGTTCACTCTTGCCTTGAATGCGGTGATGGCGGGTGAGGATCAAGGCAGCATCGAATATCGCGTGGGTACCGGCATCCACCCACGATGGCGCTGCGTGGTTGCGCGGGTAATCGGGCGCGACGCGCAGAGCCCGGGACGGTTGGTTGGTGCGAGTTGGGACGTCACTGCCCGCAAGCTGGCGCAGATCGAATCTGAGCGTATGGCCGCGAGCCGCGCGCTGGCCCTGGATGCCGGTCGGTTCAATGCGTGGGAATGGGACTTCCTGCTGCGACGTGGCTCCGGCGGCGAACGCGACATCGACCTGTTTGGTCGCAAGATCGAGTTCGGCGAACAACTGGTCGCGCTGACCCATCCCGACGATCGTGAGCGCGTCCGCGCGCTATGGGGCGACGATGCGGTACCGGTGGACCGGTTCGAGATCGAGTTCCGTGTTGTGCGCGGCGATGGCGACGTGCGCTGGATCAAGGCCGTGGGGCGGTTGGAGCGTGATGCCCGCCAAGCGCCCCTGCGTCAGGTGGGCTTGTCTTGGGACATCACCGAGCAGAAGCGCGCGGACATTGCGCTGCGCGATTCCGAGGCACAGTTGCGGCGTGCCCTCGACGCCGCACGCATGGTCTCGTGGGAGTGGGATTTGGCAAGCGGTACGCGCCATGCCATTGGCGACGACCTCGCGGTACTTGGTGAATCACCAGCGACCATCCACACAGCGAAGACACGCGTGCATCCGGACGATCTCGAACGCCACCAAACCGATATCGACCAGAGCTTGCTCACCGGCAACGATTATCAGAGCGAATTCCGCGTAATTTGGCCGGATGGCAGCGTGCACTGGCTGCTGTCGCGAGGCACGCCGATCCACGACGCGGAAGGGCGTGTCGTGCGCTTGTCCGGACTGGTCTGGGACATCACTGCGCGCAAGGCAGCGGACAATGAACTGATCGAGAGCCGGCGCTTGCAGGAACTGGCTATCGAAGGTGCTGGCCTGAATATCTGGGAGATCGATTTGCGCAGCGGTATCCGCCGTGGCGGCCCGCGTGATATCGACTTCTACGGTTTCATTCCGGCCACGCATGACGATTTCGCTAGAATCGTCGGACCCGAGGACGTGGCGCGGCTTGATGCCGCGATGCAACGCGCGATCGCTGACCAAGGTCACTACGAAGTCGAATACGGCGTACGCAAGGCTGATGGACAGCGCCGCTGGTACTCGGCACTCGGACAACTGGTGCGTGGCCCGGACGGCCGACCGGACAAATTGGTCGGCGTCACCTACGACATCACCGCGCGCCGCGAACAGTCGCACGCCATGGCGCTGGCGCTTGAAGCCGCAGAGCAGACGTCGCGCGCAAAATCCAGTTTCCTCGCAGCAACCAGCCACGAGTTGCGTACGCCGATGAACGCTGTGCTCGGCATGACGCGGTTGCTGGTTGATACTGATCTCGACACCCGTCAGCGCGACTTGCTCGATACCATTCGCTCCAGTGGCGACTTGTTACTGCGTCTGATCAACGATGTCCTCGACTTCTCGCGGATCGAGGCCGGCGAAATGCCGATCGACGTGACCGAGTTCGACACCTTGGCCTGTATCGAGTCATCGATCGAAATCGTCGCGCAACAGGCGGAAGCGAAAGGACTGGATTTGTTCCTCGATGTTGCGCCGGAAGCGTGCCGGCGCGTGCGTGGTGACCCAACCCGGCTACGCCAGATCCTCGTCAATGTTTTGGTCAACGCGATCAAGTTCACCGACCACGGCGAAGTGCGCCTGACCGTGTCGGCGCGACCGCGTAATGACGGCACGGTGGAATTCGATTTCCAAGTCAGTGATACCGGCATCGGCATGAGCGACGAGCTGATCGAGCAGGTATTCCTGCCATTCCGTCAGGGGGATGGCTCGATGACGCGACGGCACGGCGGTACTGGCCTCGGTCTGGCGATCTGCCGGCGCCTGGCCGAGTTGATGAAGGGTGAGATTGGCGCGTCCAGTCTGCTCGGTGAAGGCAGCCATTTCGACATTCAATTGCCGTTTGACGACCACGGCAGCGCGCTTCCGAATATTGGCAATGTGCAGGTGATGGTGGCATCACCACATCGTGCGTCACGTGAAGCTGCGGTGTCGCAGTTACGCCGCTTTGGCGTGTCAGTCATGAGCTGCAACGCCAGCGACCCGGTGCCTGATGCGATCTTGCTCGAGCAACAATTGCTGCTGATTGATGATCGACTGTTCGCTGACGATCCGGAATGGATCGACGACATGTTCGCGCGTCATCAACGCGATCCGGCGATCGCGCGCATGCTGTCCTTGCGCGACGTCACGCAGCGCATTTTGCCGGATTGGGTGCGCGATCTCGGCACGATCATTCGGCCGGTTCGGCTGAGCGTGCTATTCGGGTTGTTGCACGAGTTCGATACCTCGCCCAAGACGCTGGTTCGCGGCGCTGGTGTACAAGCGATCGTCAAGCTATCAGGAGCGGCATCCGCTCAGCATCCTCGTGGCCGAGGACAACCTGATCAACCAGATGTTGCTGCAGATGATGCTGGAAGCGTTGGGTTACAGCTGTGACATTGCGAACCACGGACGCGACGCATTGGTCGCATTCGAGAAGCAATCCTACGATTTGATTTTGATGGATGTCGAGATGCCGGACATGGACGGTATCGAAGCGTCGCGTGCGGTACGACTGAACGTCGGGCATCAAGATGCACCTCAGATTGTGGCGGTGACCGCGCATGTGCTTACCGGCAGTCGCGAACGGTTCCTCGCTGCGGGCATGAATGACTTTGTCGCCAAGCCGATCATCATCGACGAACTGCGCGCCGCGTTGATCCGGGCACATGAGGCCAAGCTGAGATATCAGCGCACGACGATGGTCTAACGCAATCTGCCCGGACCGGACGGAGATGGTTACTCCGTTCGGTCCGGCGAGATCAATTCGCCTTGTGAATTGCGCGCTTGTCGACCGCGAGTGCGGCTTCATGCACAGCTTCCGACAAGGTCGGGTGGGCATGGCAGATTCGCGCGAGATCTTCGGCCGAGCCGTGGAATTCCATCGCGACGACCGCTTCGTGAATCAACTCGGAGACGCAGGCACCGACCATGTGCACGCCGAGCAGACGATCTGTTTCGGCATG
The DNA here is from genome assembly GCA_016708465.1 of Rhodanobacteraceae bacterium. Lineage (GTDB taxonomy): Bacteria > Pseudomonadota > Gammaproteobacteria > Xanthomonadales > Ahniellaceae > JADKHK01. The sequence continues at coordinate 595,563 of JADJFT010000001.1, read as the reverse complement.
CGCGATCACCTTGACCATGCCGGCAGGTTCGTTCATTGCGACGGCACGGCCGATGGCAGCGAATGGAAACGTACCAATTTTGTACGGCACACCGTCTGCCTTGAGTTGCTGCTCGGTCTTGCCAACCCACGACACTTCCGGTTCGGTGTAAATCACCCACGGTACGGTATCGAGGTTTACGTGGCCTGGTTTGCCAGCGATGATCTCGGCGACCGCGATACCTTCTTCCGACGCCTTGTGCGCCAGCATCGGGCCGCGCACGCAGTCGCCAACGCCCCAGACGCCTTCGGCACCGGTCCAGTTGTGTTCGTCAACAATGATACGACCGCGCTCGTCAAGTGCTACGCCGGTGCCGTCAGCAAGCAGTTTCTGGGTACATGCACGACGACCAACGGCGACCAGCAGCTTGTCGAATGCTTGCGTCTTTTCGCCGTCCTTGTCGGTCCAGGTCAGGTGAACTTCAGCGTTCTTGATTTCGGATTTCGAGCACTTCGCACCGAGTAGGATCTTCAATCCTTGTTTGTCGAACTCGCGCTTGGCGAGTTTGGCAACATCGGCATCAGCCGCAGCGAGAAAATCCGGCATCGCTTCGACGACGGTGACTTCGGCACCGAGGCGCTTCCACACTGAACCGAGTTCGAGTCCGATCACGCCAGCGCCGATCACGCCGAGGCGTTTTGGCACCGATGCAAAATCGAGTGCGCCAGCGTTGTCGACGATGTATTCACCGTCGAATTTCGCGAACGGCAGTTCGATCGGTACCGAGCCTGTAGCGAGGATGATATTGGTCGCCGCCAGCAGTTGCGTGCTGCCGTCATGTGCGGTGACTTCGACTCGGCGGTTCGGTAACAACTTGCCCCAACCGGCGTAGGGCGTGACCTTGTTGCCCTTGAACAGCATCGAGATGCCGCCGGTGAACTGCTTTACGATCTTGTCCTTGCGCCCAACCATCACGCCGACGTCGATGGCCGCGTTGTCGGCGCTAATGCCGTGGTCGTTGAAGGTGTGCGTGAGGTTGTGGAACTGCTTCGACGAATCGAGCATCGCTTTCGACGGAATGCAGCCGACGTTCAAGCAGGTACCACCGAGCGCGGGCTTTCCATCCTTGCCGATGAAGGCGTCGACGCACGCGGTTTTCAGGCCAAGTTGTGCCGCGCGGATTGCCGCGACGTAACCGCCGGGTCCACCGCCGATGATGATGACGTCAAATTGTTGGTCGCTCATGTCGTCAGAGTCCGAGCAGCATGCGGTGCGGGTTTTCGAGCTGATTCTTGATGTCGACGAGGAATAGCACCGCGTCCTTGCCGTCAATGATGCGATGGTCGTAGCTGAGTGCGACATACATCATCGGTGCGGCGACGACCACACCGTTTTCGACGATGGCGCGCTCTTTGATTGCGTGCATGCCAAGAATGGCGGATTGCGGTGGGTTAACGATTGGTGTCGAGAACAGCGAACCGAAAGTGCCGCCATTGGTGATCGTGAAGGTGCCGCCCTGCAGGTCTTCCAGCGCCAAACCGCCTTCGCGTGCTTTCTTGGCGTAACCGGCGATCGCCTTTTCGATATCGGCGAAACCCATGGTTTCGGCGTCGCGCAACACCGGCGTGACGAGACCCTTCTCGGTTGCTACTGCGATCGAGATGTCGCTGTAGCCGTGATAGATCACGTCATTGCCATCGACCGACGAGTTGACGATCGGGTGGCGCTTGAGTGCATCAGCTGCGGCCTTGACGAAGAAGCTCATGAAACCGAGCTTGACGCCGTGTGCTTTCTCGAAGGCTTCCTGTTGCGACTTGCGCATGTCGGACACGGCCTTGAGGTTGATCTCGTTGAACGAGGTCAGCATTGCGATCGAGTTCTTCGCCTGCATCATGCGTTCGGCGATGCGTGTGCGCATACGCGTCATCGGCACACGCTGCTCGCTGCGCGGGCCCGCCGGTAGCTTTGCGACTGCGGCGGGTGCCGCCGGTGCCGGCTTGGCCGCCGGGGTCACAGCGCCGCCGCTCCGCATGAAGTTGACCAAGTCTTCCTTCGTGACCTGTCCACCACGGCCAGTGCCACTGACGTTGGCCGGATCGATCCGATTTTCCTCGGCGACGCGACTACCGGCCGGAGACAGCTCGGTAGCGCCGGCAGTTGCCGTCGGTGCTGCTGCTGGAGCGGCGGCGGGCGTAGCGATGCTCTTCGTTTGCACTGGGGCTGCGTCAGTAACTGCGCCAGGCTCGATCACTGCGATCAGTTCTTGCGAACCGACGATGTCGCCAGTGTTCTTGATGATCTGCTTGAGCACGCCATCCGCCGGCGCCGGAACTTCCAGCACAACTTTATCGGTTTCCAGATCGACCAGATTTTCATCGCGGCGCACGCTATCGCCAGGCTGTTTGTGCCAAGTGGCAATGACGGCGTCGGAAACCGACTCGGGCAGGACCGGGACTTTGACTTCGATGGACATGCTTGCGTCCTCTGTTATGCAAGTTGAATCGGGTTAGTCATGACTTTGGTCGCCGTTGAGCTTGGCTACCAAGGCTTGTTCGATCAGCGCGGCCTGCTCAACCACGTGGGTTGCATAGTGGCCGCAGGCGGGCACTAATGAGCGCACTCGACCAGCGTAATGCAGTTTGTGCTTGTCACCGAGGCAGGCGCGCAAGTGATGGCCAATCTGATACCAAGCGCCTTGGTTCATCGGCTCTTCTTGGCACCAGACGACGTCCTTCGCGGTGGCGAAGCGCTTCAATTCGGCGGTGAGTTCACTCCGCGGAAAGGGGTACAACTGCTCGACACGGACGATGGCGACGTCCTTCAGCGCGCGCTTCTCGGCTTCTTCGATTAGATCGAAATAGACCTTGCCACCGCAGACGATCACGCGCGTGACCAGCGCTGGATTCTTCGCATGGCTATCTGGAATGAGGCGTTGGAACGAACCGGAGGCCAGTTCATCCATGGTTGAGGTTGAGAGTTTGTGGCGCAGCATCGATTTCGGCGTCATCACCACCAACGGCTTGCGCACGTTACGAACCATCTGTCGCCGCAGCATGTGGAACATCTGTGCCGGCGTGGTCGGCGTGCACACCTGCATGTTGTTCGCAGCGCACAGTTGCAGGAAGCGTTCGAGGCGAGCGGAGGAATGCTCTGGACCTTGACCCTCATAGCCGTGCGGCAGGAACAGCGCCATGCCGCAGAGACGGCCCCACTTGGCTTCACCCGAGGAAATAAACTGGTCGATCACGACTTGGGCGCCGTTCGCGAAATCGCCGAACTGGCCTTCCCAGATCACCAGCGTCTGCGGGTCGGCGGTCGAGTAGCCATATTCAAAACCCATCACCGCCTCTTCGCTGAGTACGGAATCGATCACCGCTACTGACTTCGGGTTCTCGGCCAGTGCCCGCAGCGGGAAATGGGCTTCACCGGTTTTCTGGTCGTGAATGATCGCGTGGCGATGAAAGAAGGTGCCGCGTCCGGCGTCTTGACCGTCGACGCGCAGCTTGTAGCCGTCGTCGATCAGCGTCGCATACGCCAGCGTCTCCGCAAAGCCCCAGTCCATGCGTAGTTCGCCGTTGGCCATCCGGATGCGGTCGTCGTAGACCTTGGCGACGCGCGAATGCAACGACCAGTTCGCCGGAATGATGTTGATGCGGTCGGATAGCGTCTTGAGCTTGTCCGCAGCCATGCCGGTGACGACGTCGTCGTCGAGTTTGCCGTCGTGGAAATGGTGCCATTCGATATGCGGCAGACCATCGTCCGGCTTCGACAATTCCGCTACTGATTGCCCGGCATCGAGCTTGGCACGATAGCCATCGACCATCGCCTTGGCGTCGTCCGAGTTGATCACCGCAGCGCGCGCAAGTTGCTCGGCGTAGAGTTCACGCGTGGTCTTGCGGGCACGAATGTTCTGGTACATCAGCGGCTGCGTGGCCGCCGGCTCGTCGGCCTCGTTGTGGCCGTGGCGGCGGTAGCAGACCAGGTCGATGACGATGTCGCGACCGAACTGCTTGCGGTAGTCGAAGGCCAGTTCGGCGACGAACAGGCAGGCTTCCGGGTCATCGCCGTTCACGTGGATGACGGGTGCCGCGACCATCTTCGCGACATCGGTGCAGTACAGCGTCGAGCGCGTGTCGTCCGGTCGGCTGGTGGTGAAGCCGACCTGATTGTTCACGACGAGGTGCACGGTGCCACCGACCGCGAAACCGCGTGCCTGCGACATGCTGAACAGTTCCATGATCACGCCTTGGCCGGCAAAGGCCGAGTCGCCATGGACCAAGATCGGCAATACCTTGCTGCCGCTGTCGTCATTGCGGCGCGCTTGGCGCGCGCGTACCGAACCGGCGACGACCGGATCGACGATTTCGAGATGCGACGGGTTGAACGCCAGCGCCAAATGTACGGCGCCGCCCGGTGTCCGCACGTCGGCCGAATAGCCCATGTGGTACTTCACGTCGCCGGTGTGGGCAGGGTCGGTGTGGTGCGCGTGCTTGCCTTCGAACTCGTCGAACAGCAGCCCCGGCGCTTTGCCGAGGGTGTTGATCAAGAGATTGAGACGGCCGCGATGCGCCATACCGATGACGATTTCCTTCACGCCATCGGTGCCGGCGGTCTGGATCACGCCATCGACCATCGGGATCAGTGATTCACCGCCTTCCAGCGAGAAGCGCTTTTGGCCGACGTACTTGGTGTGCAGATAGCGCTCGAGTCCCTCGGCTGCGGTCAGGCGTTCGAGCAGACGCTGGCGCTTGCTGACATCGAAGCCGAATTGCCCGGCGGTGCGTTCGAGGCGGTCATAAAACCAACGCCGCTGCAGCGAGTCGCTGATGTGCATGAACTCGGCACCAATGCTGCTCGAATAGGTCGCTTTGAGCTTGTTCAGTAGGTCGCGCAGTGTCATGCGCGATGCGCCGACGAGCGAGTTGGTGGTGAATTCAGTATCCAGATCAGCGTTCGACAAGCCGTGGAAGGGCAGGTCGAGATCCGGCGCTTCCGGCTTGCTGGTCAAACCGAGCGGGTCGAGTGCAGCACCGAGATGCCCGCGCGAACGATAGGCGGTCACCAGCTTCAGCACTGCCGCCTGCTTTTCGGCGTATTCATTGCTAACGGGCGCGGCGGCCGCGATGTTGGGGCGCTGCTTGGCGGCTTCGACGAATCCTGCGATCACCGGACCATGTGCGCGATCGCCGGCTTCACGGCCTTTCAGGGAGTCGAAGTAACGCTGCCATTCTGCGCCGACGCTATTCGCGTCAGCCAGCCAGAGTTCATACAACTCGTCCATATACGCGGCGTTGCCGGTGCCGAGCTGGGACGACGCCCTGAATTGTTCAAGAAGACTCATGCCTGTCGCTCTGCTGCACATGCAGCGAAAAGATGAAGGGAATCCGGGGCTTGCGCGCTAAAATGGGGCTGCGCGAAAACGGCCCGCGATTATAGCCGGGCGGCCCGAGTTTGCGGGCGTCGATTCCGGGGCAATGCGACTAAAGTTTCAGTGCGCGAACCGAAGTTTCCGGCTCGGCGCGCTCCCAGGAGCGGTCAAACGACAGCCACATCTCGCGGTTGCGTGGGCGGTCGTCGAGGCTGGCCTCACCCTCGTAGCGCATCGGGTCGGGTCGGCGCAGCCAGCCACCGTTGTCGGTCAGTACGACGGCGGGTCCGAACTCGGGGTCATCGCGGCGGTTGCCGCGGCGGACCTCGATGACACTCGACAGGCGCTGGGCCAGCGCGACTAGGCGATGGCTGTTCTGCAGTGCGGGCGTAATGTCTTCCACCAGAATCTGGATACGCGCGCCGCGGCCGGATAGGCCAATGCGCTTAAGCAAGGAAATCACGGCATCGTGATCGAACAGTTCGGCATCCAACGAATGACTGGCGATGCCGATGCGATGACGCGCCGTGCGCATCAGGTCCATCGCGGTGACGCGCGCGGCGGCGGCGCGATTGAACGCGAGCAAACCGGTCGAAGTGGTCGTCGGCAACGGTCGCTGCATCATCCGGTGTGGGATGTTGGCATCCATGTACTCCGGGCCATCAGCGATGAAACCGAAGCGCGCGTAAAATGGAATCGCGTGGACCTGCGACGACAACGCTAATTCGGAATAGCCGAGTGTGCGTGCTTTCGCGATCAGGTGTTCCATGATCATCGCGCCGACACCAGTGCCTCGGTAGTCCATGAGCACTGCCATGCGGCCGATTTTATGGTCTGGTGTCAGGCGCCCGGTTGCCACCGGCTCGCCACTTTCGTTCACTACGAGCGCATGTGCAGACAACCTATCCAGCGCATCCCATTCTTCTTCGGCCGGACAGCGTTGCTCGACGACGAAGACCGGCTCGCGCACGGCGCGCAAGCGCTCGAGGTCGGCAGGATAGTAGGCGTCAATGACGCGCAGGATCGAGCTCATGACACGAATCCGATCAGTCCAAGGTTGAGCCATTTCAGCAGATCTGCACGCTCGGCGTCAGTCAGTGCAATCACCGCCGACGCATTCATCTCATCAGCGACCAGCAGTTTCGTGACCCGTGTGCTGGTTTCGAATGATTGGCCGGCGAGAAACACCACGACGCGTCCGCGCTTGCTGGCACGGGTAGCGATGCGCGCGAATGGATGTCGCGACAATGCGGTGCCTTTGCTGATGCGGCCATCGAATTGCGCTGTGGTCAGTGCACGCGGTCGCGGCGCTGGCGTCGGCGCATCGCCATAGCGGGTGATGAAACGCGCAAATTCGGTGCCGAGTAAGTCGTCGTCCATTTGCAGAAATCGCGACAGCGCACGCCGCACGCGGCCGACATCGCTGGCATCGATCGCATAGGCATCGCCGCGCGCCTGCAATTCCGGATCGGTGTAGCGTTCGGCGTCGCTCAAGCCCGCTGCGACCTGACTCGACAACCCGATCAGCAATTCGGCCTCAGACGGCGCCCGCATTACGATCGATAAGGTCATGCAATCGCCCATCGCGATGCCACGATGGGGAACGCTTGGCGGCAAATACAGGACGTCGCCGGGCGACAATACCCAGTCGTGCGATGGGGTGAATTGCTTGAGTTGCTTCAGTCCGCCGTCGATGCCGAAGTCCTTCGGCGCGTTTACATCGACATCAATCTGCACACGACACTGGCCGAGGCCCTGCATCAGGAACTGATCGAATGGTTCGACGCATGCGCCAACCGACCCACCGTCGACGGCATACGCGACCATGATGTCGTCAATGCGCCAGCGCGGCAGAAAATGCACATGCGCGAGCAAGGCGGCGACATCGCGATCCCATTGGTCGACGTCTTGCACCAGCAAGGTCCAATGCGTCTTTGGCAGTTTTGCGAAGCGCGCTTCCGCAAACGGCCCGTGTTCAAGTGCCCAGCGGTCGCGCTTTTGATCATGCGTTACCAGACGCGCCCGCGCTTGGGGTTCGCAGGCCAGTCCGGCAAGATCGTTCGGCGAAATTGGTGACGCAAAATCGTCGTCCAGCATGCCCCGGATCAGCAGCGGTCGCTTCTGCCAGTAGGTCGACAGGAACTTCTCGACCGACATGCCGAGCGGCTGTCCCGGCTTGGCCTGCGCTTCGATCGCCGGGCGCGGGTTGCTGGCCCTAGAGCGCATCTGCCAACTCGGTCGCGAGGCCGGTGTAGTCAGCGGGCGTCATCACCATCAGGCTGCGTTTGACATCTTCCGGCAGCTCTAGTCCGGTGATGAATTCACGCAGGCTCTCACGCGAGATGCCCTTGCCGCGGGTCAACGCCTTTAGTTGCTCGTAGGGTTCGGGCAGACCATAGCGGCGCATCACCGTTTGGATTGCTTCTGCCAGCACTTCCCAGTTCGCGTCGAGATCGGCGGCCAGACGCTCGTCGTTGATGCTGAGTTTGTTCAATCCGCGCATCAGCGCGTCGAGCCCGACCAAGCAATGACCGAAGGCGACGCCAAGCGTGCGCAACACGGTCGAATCGGTCAAATCTCGCTGCCAGCGTGAGATCGGTAGCTTGGCGCCGTAGTGCTCGAACAATGCGTTGGCGACGCCGAAATTGCCTTCGGCATTTTCGAAGTCAATCGGATTGACTTTGTGCGGCATGGTCGACGAACCGACTTCGCCGGCTTTTACCGTCTGCTTGAAATATCCCACTGAAATATAAGCCCAAAGATCGCGGCAGAGGTCGATCAGAATAGTGTCGATACGACGCAGGATGTCGCTGATTTCGGCGATGCCATCGTGCGGCTCGATTTGCGTCGTGTAGGCATTCCATTGCAGGCCGAGTGAAGCGACGAAACGGTGCGACAGTGCGCGCCAGTCCACTTCCGGATAGGCGACGACATGCGCGTTGTAATTGCCGACCGCACCGTTGATTTTCCCCGGCGACTGCCAGGCGTCGAGTTGCGCGCATTGGCGGTCAAGACGCGCCACCACGTTCGCGACTTCCTTGCCAAGCGTGGTTGGCGACGCGGTCTGGCCGTGCGTCCGCGACAGCATCGGTTTCGCGGCAGCCTGTTTCGCGAGTTGCGCGAGCTTGTCGCGCAGGCGCTTCAGTGTCGGCGCGAATACCGCATCGCGTGCGTCTTTCAGCATCAGCGCATAAGCGAGGTTGTTGATGTCTTCGCTGGTGCAGGCGAAATGCACGAACTCGCGATAAGGCGCGAGCGCCGAGACTTGCGCCATGCGTTCCTTGATGAAGTATTCAATCGCCTTGACGTCGTGATTTGTCGTCGCCTCGATTTCCTTGACGCGCGCGGCGTCGGGCAAGTCGAAGCCAGTGCTGATCGCACGCAATTGCGCCTTGGCGGTGTCGTCGAAAGCGGGCACTTCGGTGATTGCAGACTCGCTGCCGAGCACGATCAGCCATTCAATCTCGACACGGACGCGCCGCGCCATCAGACCGTATTCGCTGAACACGCCACGCAACGGTTCCATCTTGCCGGCATAGCGGCCATCGAGCGGGCTGAGAGCGGTCAGAGGATCAAGCGACATCGCGGCAATCCGAAACGGGAGAGACCCCGATTCTAGCGAAGCGCCGCATGGCGACGGGATGACTTAACGCAATCCGCAGGCCGACAGTACGGCATCCGATAGCCGGCGGCGTTCATCGAAGCCGATCTCGCAGCTACGCTCACGCTCAGCCTTCGCACGCGCAGCTTTCGCGTTCGTACAGCCGTCGTCGCCTGCCGATTGCGGGTTGCGGCTGTGTGTGCCGGCGCGATTGCTGAATCGTGCGGCACCACCGAGAGACACCGGCAGTCGCCCACGCGAGGCCTTTTCCCATGCTGCGATCTGCTTCGAATCGGCATCTGCATGCGATTTGTCTGCCGCCGTTGTGGCCGACACGGCAACCTCGTGGCGTTCGCTCGCGCCCGGACAGCCGTGGTCGACAAAACTCATCTGGCCGTTGACATCACGGCAGGCGAACAGTTTGCCGGCATGACCGGGCATGGCGACGCAGGCGAGCAGGGACAGCAACAATAATCGGCGCATGGCGACTCCGGTTTCGGCAAGGTCGCACTATCCGCGCGGTCAGTGGTGTCGTCGTGAGGGTGAATCGGAAAGCTGGCTCAGAGAATTCGCAAAGCCGCGACCATCGCGCGAAGATGCGCTATCGGCAGGAGTGCAAGTATGGACAAGATTCGTATCGAACATGACAGCCTCGGCGAACTCGCGCTGCCGTGCGATGCGTTGTGGGGTATCCAGACGCAGCGCGCGATCGATAATTTTCCAGTATCGGGTTGGCGTATGCCGCGCGCATTGTTGCGTGCGCTCGGACTGATCAAAGGCGCTTGCGCTGATGCCAATGCCGGGCTCGGTGCGCTGCCGAAAGCCAAGGCGAAAGCGATCCACAAAGCCGCGTTGCGCGTGGCGATGGGCGAGTTCGATGACGCGTTCCCGGTGGATGTGTTCCAGACCGGTTCCGGCACATCAAGCAACATGAACGCGAATGAGGTCATCGCACACGTCGCGGCTCAGGCACTCGGTCGGCCGGTGCATCCGAATGACGACGTCAACTGTGCGCAATCCTCGAATGACGTCATTCCGTCCTGTATCCAGATCGCTGCTGTGCTGGAAGTCGGTGAGCGCCTGTTGCCGGCACTGAAGCACCTGCGCCGAACCATCGAACGTCGCGCACGCGAGCTCGCCACGGTGGCCAAGACCGGACGCACGCATTTGATGGATGCGATGCCGCTGCGCTTCGACCAGGAGCTGGGTGCATGGGCGACGCAATTGGCTGAAGTTGATGCGCGGCTCGGTGATGTGTCGAAACGGCTGCGGGTCTTGCCGATCGGAGGGACGGCGATCGGTACTGGCATCAATGCCCCGAAGCGATTCGGCGCGGCGGTCTGCGTCGCACTGAAATCGCAGACCAGTATCGGGTTCACACCGCATCGCGACCGTTTTTATGGCATCGCCACCCAGGATGCCGCCCTCGAACTCTCGGGTGTACTGCGCACGGCTGCCATTGCGTTGACCAAAATCGCCAATGATTTGCGCTGGATGAATTCGGGGCCATTGGCGGGCCTCGGCGAAATCGAGTTGCCGGCCTTGCAGCCGGGTTCATCGATCATGCCCGGCAAGGTCAATCCGGTGATTCCGGAGTCGGTGGCGATGGTTGCTGCGCAGGTGATCGGATTTGACGCCACCATCGCATTCGCAGCGGCGAGCGGCAACTTCCAGTTGAACGTGATGTTGCCAGTGATTGCTTGGAATCTGTTGACGTCGATCGAGCTGTTGACGAATGCTGCGACGCTACTTGCCGACAAAGCGATCGCCGGGTTCACGATTCGGCAGACGCGCATCGATGATGCACTGGCGCGCAATCCGATCCTGGTCACCGCGTTGAATCCGCTGATCGGCTACGAGCGTGCGGCCACGATTGCAAAACGCGCCTATCGCGAGGGTCGACCCGTGCTTGACATCGCCGTCGAGGAAACCGGTTGGCCACGCACCCGGCTGCAGAAACTACTCGACCCGCGCACGCTGACGCGTGGCGGGTCGACGGCTGGTACCGCCGGTGGCTGAGTGTCAGTCGGTCAATTCGCGGTAGCGACGGAAGTACACCGCGCCGGCGATCATTGCGCTCCCTGCGGCAGCACCGAGCCACGTCTTCAGCGTTGTCAGCACCGCAAGAAGTGACTTTAACGAGACTAGGTCAGCCGGCGTGCTGTCCTTCGAAAACTCTAGGCCGAAGCGGAATGCGCCGGCGGTATCGAAGGTCCACGGGAAGATGCTGAACAGGCCGCGGGCAAACACTTCCTTCCAATACCAAGTATCGGGGATCGACAAGCTCGACAATGCATCGAACCAGGTCAGCAGGATGCCGGCGATGACCGGAACGAATACTGCCCACAAGAACGGTTTGCCACGTGCCCAGCTCGACACCAACATCAGCCAGCCAATGCTCGGCAGTGCCCAGATCGCATTCACCGGAATGCCAACCAGCATCACGCCCCACAGCTTCAACGGTTCCGCCGGACCCCAGAGCAGCTTCATCGGATTGACATCGTTGAACCAGAAGAAGATGCCGATCACCGCAAGCATCAGCACGTGCAGCAGGATGCCGGCGACCCAGGCGATCGCCGGGGCGAGAAATGTGGCGGCAACGATCTTGGTAAGCACGGTCTGAAAGTCTGACACTGGCATCGACTTCCAGAACAGCACCGAGCGGTCTTTGCGTTCGTCAAACAGACTGCCGATCAAGTAGAAAAACAGCACGATGCCGAGTGCGAACTGCACCAGCATCGACATGCCGGCCAAGCCTATATTGATGCTGCGGGCCACACCCTCGAGCTTGTCTGCTGGCATGCCGTCGATGATCTTGCTGATCGGCATACCCATCATCTGGATATGTGATCCGACCGAGAACTGACCGACCACGAGGCCCATGATCGTGATCAGCACGACGACGCCGATGACCACGATCGGTGCGCGGAAGAATCCGCCGCGATTTTCCCAGTATTCGCGCTTGAGTTGGGTCACGAATGTGTTCATTGGTAGGTTTCCTTCATCGTGGCCACGAAGATGTCGGCGAGGCCGGGCGTGCGGGTTTCGCCGAGTGCGTCGAGTTGCTCACGCGGCACGCCGTCGTAAAGCAGGATCGATTTGCCGAACACCGAGCGTTCGTCGAGCGGCTTCAAGGCCAAAGCCGCCTCACGTTTGTCGACGGGCACCATCACTTCCGTGAAGCGTGAGCCGAGTTCGTCCATCGTTGCCGACAGCGAGATCGCGCCGTCCTTGATGAACAACACATCGGTGAGGATGTGTTCGATTTCCTCGACCTGGTGCGTGGTCACGATGATCGTCTTCTCACCGTCGAAATAGTCATTGAGCAGGGTCTGGTAGAAGTCTTTTCGATACAGCACGTCGAGGCCGAGTGTTGGCTCGTCGAGCACCAGCAATTTGGCGTCAATCGCCATGACTAAGGCGAGATGCAGTTGCACGATCATGCCTTTCGACATTTCACGCACGCGCATTTCGGGCTTCAGTTTGGTCTTGGCGAGAAAGGCATCGCACTTGCTGCGCGAGAAGCGTGGATGCACACCCGCAACGTATTCGATTGCTTCACGAACGCGGATCCAGCGCGGTAGTACGGCGACATCGGCGATGAAACAAACGTCCTGCATCAGTGCATGGCGCTCGGTATGCGGATTGCGGCCGAGGATCGTGAGTTCGCCCTCGAAATCGGTCAAACCCAGCATCGCCTTCAGCACGCTGGTCTTGCCGGCGCCATTCGGACCAATCAGTCCGACGATCTTGCCAGTTTCGATGCTCAGATCGACGCCCTTGATCGCTTCGGTCTTGCCGTATCGCTTGCGCAGTCCCCGCGCTTCGATGACTTTGTTCATTGCTTCGATTCCCCAGTGGTATCCATTTTGGTCAGCATCGCGAGATCGAGCCCGAGGCGGCGCAGGCGATCGCGTAGTACTGGCCATTCTTCGCGCAGAAAATGCTCACGTTCGCTTTTCAACAGGGTGTCGCGGGCACCTTGGTTCACGTACATACCAAGGCCGCGACGCTTTTCGACGAGATGCTCGTCAACCAGTTCTTGATAGGCCTTGGATACGGTGATCGGGTTGAGTTGGAAGTCGGCTGAGACTTGGCGGACAGACGGCAACGCATCGCCTTCCTTCAGTGCCTCATCGAGGATCATCGCCTTGACGTAGTCGCGCAGCTGGCGGTAGATCGGCGCGCTTTCATTCCATTGGATCGACATGGGTCAGCCCTTGGCGGTAACGCGCTTGGCGCGACTGAAGCTGTAATACGGGTCCATCAGGCTGATGCGCGCGGCGCGCGCCTGGCGTCGTGTGACTGCGGCCTCGACGCGGATTGGAGGGCGGGTGTCCATCACCTCGGCCTGGCCAAATTGTGCGGCAGGCGCGGCGTGTCCAATGCTGGCGGCGGTGGTGAGCAGCAAGCTGAGGGCGAGATCGAGAAGACTGGTGGTCATGACGGCCGTTCCTGCGGTTACGTGTTGTAGTGAACTATAACACCTAGATTCGATCCGTCAACTGGAACGCGAGCGACCGTGACGTCAGTCATGCATTCGACCCGCTAGATTTCAGCTTTGGCAAAGGAGCTCCACCATGAAACAACTCTTGATCGCCGCTGTGCTCACCCTGACCGCACCAGTGGCACTGGCCTGCAGTCCGTTACTCGATGTTTCGATGCGCCCACTTGCCGGTAAGGACCCGGTGCATCTGTGTGAGACATACGATGGCAAGGTGCTGTTGATCGTCAACACGGCGAGTAAATGCGGTTTCACGCCGCAATACGAAGGCCTGGAGGCAATGCACGCCAAATATGAGGCGCAAGGTTTCGCTGTGCTGGGCTTTCCGTCCAACGAATTCATGGGCCAGGAGCCCGGTAGTGAAGCCGAAATCAAGGAGTTCTGCACGCTCACCTACGGCGTGAAGTTTCCGATGTTCGAGAAGACCCAAGTCAAGGGCAAGGATGCCAGCGTGCTGTACAAGCGACTGAAGGAAGCCACCGGCGACCAGCCTGGCTGGAACTTCCACAAGTATCTGATCGACCGCAACGGCAAGGTCGTCAAGAGTTTCGGCAGCCGCACCAAGCCAGACGACAAGGAACTGGTCGGGCTAATTGAAAAGCTGATCGCCGAACCGGCGCCGAAGTAATGCATTGTACGTTTCCAAAACGACAAGTGGTTCATGCGAGAAGTAAATTGCGAATGTAGTTCACACTGGTTGGCAATTATTTTGGGGGGGCATACCCTTTCGCGCTGCTCAACCAAGCAGGCTTAAGGAGAAAAAATAATGTATAGAACTTATTTCTGCTGGCGCTTATCGTGAGTGCTCCCCAAGTTAGGTCTCAGAGTGCGCTTGATGTCATTGCCGTTCATGTGACCTGCCTGCCGATTTTCGGACGAACTGAAACTTGAGAGGATGGCTCCCGCGTCAAGCGAGGGCGCTACGAAGACCAGATGGTCAGAATTCTCCGCGAAGCCGACAAGCACCCGGTCGCGGAGGTGGCGAAAAGCACGGCATCAGCGACGACGTTGTACGTCTGGCGCAAACGACGGCCAGCTCGAAGCTGTCGATGGAAGCAGCTTCGCGCACTGCAAGCCGAGAACACGCGTCTGAAGAAGCTGCTGGCAGAGCAGCATCTGATGAACGAGATCAGAAGGAATCAACGCAAAATGGTGAGCGTGCCAGCTCGCCGCGAGCAGGTGATGTACGCGCATCGGCGCGGCCTGTCGCTGGCAAAGTCGTGCACGCTGCTCTCGGTGTCGCGTTCGGCATTGCGTTACGAATCGCGGATGGACGCAAAGGATGCGCCGGTGATCGAGGCGCGCCGATATTCGGCGCAATTTCCCTTCGGTTATCGCCGCATCAACATCTATCTCGAACGAGAAGGTGTTCGTGCACGCATCGGATCTGGCGACAGAACGACCCGCCCGCAGCGCCGGAGCGCAGGCGTCGGCCACGCCGCAGCCAACCACCAGCGCTGACCATCGTCGACGAGTGGACGCCGAGGCCTGGTGACGTTCAGGGCCCGTCATGAAGTGCTGCTTGGCGCGGCGAAGCATCTGCGATCAGACAACGGGCCGAGTTCGTCAGCGCCGTGACTGGCTCAAGGATGCGAACATCGATACGGTTGAACGATCCTGGCAAGCCGTGGCAAAACGGCACCAACGAAAGCTCACGGCAAGTGCCGCGATGAATGCCTGAGTATGGAATGGTTCGAAATCGCTGGAGCAAGGCGGTCATCGAAGACTGGCGCGCCCCCGCCGGCTACGACACCGAAGGTGTTCGGATGCAGGAGGCCGGATGGCGAAACACGAACAACACGAAGAGATCAAACCCAACTGCGGTGTCCTCAACTAATTCTTCGTCAGAAAGCCGGCTCACATGGGCGTGGCGCCGGGCGGATTGAATTTGATGTTTTGTCAAATCAAGGCTTGTTTCTGTACTTTTGGTCGCTGGTATTTGGTTTCGCGAGTGATGGCCAGTGGGGCTCTCATCGTTCTTCGACAGATAAAGCCGCGTTGGCTCCTGTTGCAGAAGAAAAATTGTCTGGCTCAGGTGGCGCAAATGATGTCGCTGGCACACGTCGCGATTCGCAAACTTCAACCGTTGAACGCTTTCCCGCTATGGCGATGCTGAACACTTCTCGTTCTGCTCGAGCGTTTCATGATGAATTGAGAAAGCACATCGATGACGGTGATATCGCTGCACTTGCTGCGCTCGACGAGTTGCAGTCGAGGTGCGGCTCCATTTCTAGCGCCCAAGGGCGGCAATATGCCGAGCACGATGTCTCCATTTCCAAATCGGACGACGAGTTTGAGGCTCGGCGAGTCGCGCTCAATGCGCTGACCGCTTTCTGCGATCGTCCGTATGCGCCCGACGAATTGAAGGCTGAAATGAAGCTCGTCGAGGAGGCTATGCGCGCGGCCGCGGCGAAGGGCGATGAGACCGCCATGATCTGGTTGGCCGTGCACATGGGCGAGGCGGCGAATAGCGAATTGATGTTGCGTCACCTCACGTCGCGAGATCCGTGGGTTGCCGAGATGGCCTTGCTGGGGCTATCCGGTGCGAACGATTCTCGCGTCAAGGCTGTTCGTGAGCGGGTGTTCTCGGACTGGCGGGGATCGAGTGCATCGTCCGAGATAGAAACCATCGTGCTGGCGGCCGCGAAGTGGCGAGCCTGCGATCTGGGCCTTCCCTGCGGTCCGGGTGGCTACTACCAGCACTACCAATGCCTTTATGGCGGCGGGTATTGCGAGCCTAGTCTAGGAGTGAAGGATTATATCCGTCGTCAACTGAGCGGCCGTCAGTACGAAGCGATGCTGCGGTACGTCGAGAGCCTGGACGCACTGGCGAAATCGACGCCTTGAGGTTCGCCGTCACTTGGGCTCAATCAACCGAGCGCCGACAGTTCCGCGTTGAGGCGCTCGGGATCACCCAGATTCAGTTCGATCAGGCGCTTCAGTTGGGTGAAGCTGTCTAGGTCGATCTTTTCCCAGCGGAAGCCAATGCTGTCGTCGGTGAGGTGCGCCGCACTGGCACCCATGCTGATCTTCAGCCCGTCACCGATGCGCAATTCGATGCGGTGCATCGCGTTCGGCTTCGCTGACCAGTCGGCCGGACGCGTTGTCAGCGCACCTTTGAGCGAAATATCGATCAGCTCGGCGTCCCACATCGCGCGGTCGGAATAGAGCTTTACGCTGCCTTCGAAACGGAAGCGGTGGAAACGGCGGCGTTCGGAATCGGAGGAATTCGACATGCGCTGATCGTGGCGGAAGCGAGGCGCGAGTCTAGCTCAGGAAGTTCGCGGAAGTGTGTGTCTGGTAGCAAGATTTTGTGGTCAAGCGGTGCGTTGCAGGACCAGTTCCAGCACGAACTTTGAACCAAAATACGCCAGCACCAACAACACGACACCGCTCAGTACCAAGCGCACCGCGCGGCGGCCCCGCCAGCCAAAGCGCATGCGCCCGAACAGCAATACACCGAAGATTGCCCATGCGATCACCGACAATACGGTCTTGTGTGCAAGGTGCTGCGCCATCAGGTCTTCGATGAAGAGGACGCCGGTCACAAGCGCCAGAGTCAACAGTAGAAAACCCGCCCCGATCAGTTGGAACAACAGTTGTTCAACTTGTACCAGTGGTGGCGCACCCGAGAACCAGCGCGACAACCGATGCGTTCGCAAGGCGTGGTCCTGCACGCCAAGTTGGATCGCGACCACGGCCGCAATCGCAAGCGTGGCAAAGGCGAGCAGGGCGAGCAGGGCATGCGTCGCGATCTGCCAATCGTTGATTTCCGTGTGCATCGAGCCGCTATCAAAAAGTGCGGCGGCGACCACCGCTAGGGCTGCGATCGGATAGACAACCGCGGCAAGCCGCTGCAGGCGTTGCCAATGCATCAGCATCAGCAGCACCAACACACAAACAGCAGCGACCAGCGAGAGGGCACTGAAGAACTGCAGGTCGACACCGTGGTGGCGTGCGCAAAACCAAAATCATTGCGTGTGCGACCAAGCCACTCGAACCAAGCGCACCGACCCAGCGCAAGCGCTCGGGTTGGGCGGCTGGTGTCAATGCGGCCACGGCACCAAGCGAGTAGAACAAACCGGCGAGTAGAGCGAGCGCGAGCGTCATCCGTTCAGTTTGGCATGTGTGGCCGCGCGGCGGGAGTAGCCAGTGCCCGCTGCGGCTATACTCCGCGCCCATTTTTCGCGCCGGTTCCGCCATGTTCGAATCCCTCAGCAATCGTTTGTCCTCAACCATCCAGAAGTTGCGCGGACGTGCGCGCCTGACCGAGGAGAACATCCGTGAAGCCATGCGCGACGTGCGCATCGCCCTGCTTGAAGCCGATGTCGCGTTGCCGGTGGTTTCGGCGTTGGTTGAGCGCATCAAACAGCGCGCCGTCGGGCAGGACGTGCTGAAGAGCCTGTCGCCCGGGCAAGCCTTGGTGAAAGTCGTTCAGCAGGAACTGACCGCGGTAATGGGTAGCCAGAACAGCGAACTGAACCTGAATTGCCCGGCGCCGGCAGTGATTCTGATGGCGGGTCTGCAGGGCGCTGGTAAGACCACCACGGTGGCCAAATTGGCTAAACACTTGCGCGAGCGCAAGAAGAAGAAAGTCATGGTCGTCAGTTGCGACGTCTATCGGCCAGCCGCGATTGAGCAGCTGAAAACGCTCGCCGCTCAGGTAGATGCCTTGTTCCATCCGAGCGAACTGGGCGAGGCGGCGGTCACCATCGTGAACCGTGCTTTGGATGATGCGCGCAAAAGCTTTGCCGACGTGCTGATCATCGATTCGGCCGGTCGCCTTGCGATCGACGGCGCGATGATGGAAGAGATCGCAGCCGTGCATGAAGCTGCGAACCCGATCGAGACGCTGTTCGTGGTCGACGCGATGACCGGTCAAGATGCCGCGAATACCGCGAAAGCGTTTGCGGCGGCATTACCACTTACCGGCGTGATCCTGACCAAGACCGATGGTGATGCGCGCGGTGGTGCAGCGCTGTCGGTGCGTTACATCACTGGCCGCCCGATCAAGTTCATCGGCGCTGGCGAGAAGCCGGATGCGCTCGAACCGTTCCATCCGGAACGTGCCGCTTCGCGCATCCTCGATATGGGCGATGTGCTCAGCTTGGTCGAGGAAGTTGAGCGCAAGGTTGACCAGGAAAAAGTCCAGAAACTGGCCGAAAAGGTCATGAAGGGTAAGAAGTTCGACTTGAACGACATGCGTGACCAGATGCTGCAGATGCAGAACATGGGCGGCTTGACCGGGCTGATGGACAAGCTGCCGGGGATGGGCCAGATCCCGCAGAATCTGAAGGACAAGGTCAACAACAAGGATATCGATCGCATGATCGCCATCATTGGCTCGATGACGAAAAAAGAACGGCGCCATCCGGATTTGTTGAACGGTTCGCGCAAGGTGCGGGTGGCGCGTGGTTCGGGCACACAACCGGCCGATGTGAACCGCGTGCTGAAGCAGTATCAGCAGATGGAGAAGATGATGTCGAAACTCTCCGGCGGTGGTCTCAAGGGATTGATGCGCAACATGAAAGGCATGATGGGGCCGGGCGGCATGGGGCCCGGCGGGATGTTGCCACCGCGTTGATCTCGGATATTTCGTAGGCAGGATGAGTCGGAAACCGCAGTGGCGGTTCCGATTCTGTCGGGCGCGCGCAGGTGGGCAGATCCCGAGAATGGTGTTCGTCCGGTGAGCACACCGGCACGACCTCCCACTCCTCGAAAGGAACCTACGTCATGAACCTGTTCAAGTCCCTCGTCCTCGGTCTGTCGCTCTCACTGGCTTCACTCGCCGCGTTCGCCGCCCAGATCAACCTGAACACCGCCAGCAGCACACAGTTGGAAACGCTGAACGGTGTGGGTGCCGCGAAGGCGGCCGCGATCGTCGCCTATCGCACTGAACATGGCGGATTCAAGACCGTCGACGAACTCGCTCATGTGAAAGGCATCGGCGACAAGACCGTCGACAAGAACCGCGACCAGATGACGGTTGCCGCCCCGGCGCGCAAACCGCAGCCGTAACCTGTTCGTCGAACCGACGATGGCGCCCGCTCATGGCGGGCGTCGTTGGTTGTCAGTACGGTCGTTTATCGGTGTGGCGGGGGCTCAACGATTCCCCTTCAGCAACACGATCACTGCGCCACTGCCACCGTCATTCCAGCGCGCGGAGCGGAAGGCGAGCACATCGCCGCGCTGGCGCAACAGCCGATCGGTCAGCGACTTCAATACCGGGCCATCATGCTTAGAGCGCAGGCCCTTGCCGTGGATGATCTTCACGCACAGGAAATCGCGCGACTTGCACTCCGCTAGGAACAGCGAAATCGCATTCTTGGCCACCGCCGCAGTCATCTGGTGCAAGTCGAGTTCGTCGCGGACGCTGAACTGACCGCGTCCGAGCTTGAGCAAAACGCGCGGCGCAAGGCCGTTTTTGAGGTAGCGCAATGGCTCGGCCGCGTCCGGGTCGAGCGAGCTCGGCAATGGCCGCAACAATTCTTCGATGACGCGCGCATCGTCGCGGCGAGATTGCACGGGTTCCGGTTTCGGCCCTGGTGCGCGTGTGTCGAGGCGATCAGTTTCAATGCGGCGCACGGCCCCGATCGCCTCCAGGAACAGCGAGCGGTCGTCGGTTGTGACCGCTATTGCCGGGATCGGTGCGGAACGCGGATCTGAGCGATGCTTGGACATTCACGGATGCCATGGAGACTGAATCGGTTGTAGCAGAACTGGTGTTGCCAGCGCGTCGCCGCAAGGGTAGCTCCGCTATCATTGACCGTTTTCCGGAAGCTCTTGACCATGCATGTTTTGGTAAGCAATGACGATGGCGTCGACGCGCCCGGTATCCGTATCCTCGCCGACGCCATGCGCGTGCTTGGCAAGGTCACCGTGGTCGCGCCTGATCGCGATCGCAGCGGCGCCAGCAATTCACTGACTCTCGATGGGCCGATCCGTGTGATTGAACTCGAAGTTGGTCGCTACCGCGTCGCCGGTACGCCGACCGACTGTGTGCATCTCGCGCTGTGCGGCATGCTTGCGGATGAACCCGATATCGTCGTCTCCGGCATCAACACTTCCGCCAACATGGGCGATGATGTGTTGTATTCCGGAACAGTTGCTGCCGCGATGGAGGGGAGGTTCCTCGGTCAGCCGGCAATCGCCGTTTCGCTGGCGTCACGCGATCACGAACCGCAACATTACGCCACAGCGGCGCGCGCGACACTGGCGATTATCAGGAAACTGGTCGCCGATCCGTTGCCGGCTGACACCATCCTCAACGTCAATGTGCCGGATCGGCCTTGGGATGAGATTGCCGGTTTCGAGGTGACTCGGCTTGGCCATCGCCATCGCGCCGAGCCCTGCATCCGTGCGAATGATCCGCGTGGCCGCGACATCTGGTGGATTGGACCCGCCGGCCCGGAACAAGACGCCGGCCCCGGCACCGATTTCGACGCCGTGCGCCGCGGATTCATTTCGATCACGCCGTTGCAGGTCGATTTGACGCGCTATACCGCGCTCGAAAATGTCGCTTCCTGGGTGGGTGCGTTGTCGAACTTGCTTGGAACCAACCGCGCATGATGGTCCGACGCGATCCGGTGGGTCTCGGCATGACGTCGCAACGCGCGCGCGACCGCATGGTCGAGCAGTTGCGTACGCTCGGCATCCAGAACCCGCGCGTACTTGACGTGATGCGCAACCTGTCGCGGCACTTGTTTGTCGATGAAGGTCTGGAAGTACGCGCCTACGAGAACTCGCCGCTGCCGATCGGCCAGGGGCAGACGATCTCGCAGCCATACATTGTTGCGCGTATGACCGAGCACATCGTCGCCGCCAACCCACAGACGGTGCTTGAGATTGGCACTGGCTCTGGTTACCAGGCCGCGGTGTTGTCTTACCTGGTGCCGAAAGTGTATTCCGTCGAACGTATCGAATCGCTGTTGCGCAATGCGCGCAGGCACTTTCGCAGCCTCGGCATCGACAATGTTCGCAGCCGCCATGACGACGGCCGCCGTGGCTGGCCGGAGGAGGCTCCATTCGACGCCATCATCGTTACCGCCGCTGGCGAATACATTGATCCGCTGCTGGCCGAGCAGCTTGCACCCGGCGGGGTGCTGATCGCGCCGGTGGGTCCGCAGGGTGGCGAACAGAAACTGATACGCATCACCCGCGACGTCGATGGGTTGCACGAGTCGGTGCTGGAACCGCTGAGCTTCGTACCGCTGCTCGGAGGCTTGCTCTGATGGCGGTATTTCAGCCGCTGTATGCGAAGGCGCTGGGTTGGTCGCGGCACCGGTATGCGCCATGGTGGTTGACCTTCATCAGCTTCATCGAGGCCATTTTTTCCGGTACCGCCAGAAGTGATGCTGGCACCGATGACGCTGGCGCAACCCAAATCATGGCTGCGTTATGCCAGCCTCAGTTTGTTGGGATCGACGCTGGGTGCATTCATCGGCTATGCGCTCGGCTTGTTCGCGATCGGACTGGTTGAGCCGTATTTGATCGAACTCGGCTTTGGCGATTCATTTCATCAAGCGCGTGAATCGCTGCGCGAACACGGCTTCTGGATCATGCTGGTCGGTGGCTTTACGCCGATTCCCTTCAAGCTGTTCACGATTGCCGCAGGCACGGTATCGATGCCACTACTGCCGTTCATTGCAGCTGTCTTGATTGGTCGCGGCAAGCGCGTATTTCTGGTTGCGGGCGCCATTCGCCTGGGTGGCGAGCGTGCCGAACGCGCGCTGCATCGCTATATCGAACCGGTCGGCTGGACGGCGCTGGGCTTGCTCGTGATCGGTGTGATCGCGTTGTTCGTGTGGAAGGGATGAGCATGCGTCTGAACGGATTCGCTCTCGCGGTCTTGCTGTTGACCGGATGCGCGAGCTTCGAGCCGCGGGTTTCGGTGGAAACCCATGAAAATCGGCCGTCACACAACGGTGGCCAGCGATCAGCGACGCCGCCGCCGTCGTTATCAGCGTCTGCTGCCGACTACACCGTTGTGCGCGGCGACACCTTGTACGGCATTGCCTTCCGCAACAAGCTCGATTTCCGTGATTTGGCTGCCTGGAACAACATCAACTCACCGCACACGATCTACCCGGGCCAGCGCTTGCGCTTGGCCCCGGCGTCGCCGACGACGCGTGTGACCACGTCTGCCACAACGCCGATATCGTCGCCTACCGTGTCGCCGGTCACCACGCCAAATCGGCCAGCCAGCGACACCGGTAATACGCAAACTTACGCGATCCTCGATGACAGCGCTGCGGCGTCGACGGCGTCACCCTCAGCGGCCATTGGCTTGCCAGCCAGTGCGCCGAAGCCGCTCGGATCGACGCCAATGCCGATGCCAATGCCAATGCCGGTGACGCCGGCGCCTGCGATTCCGGCAGTCACGACGCCGGTGATCGTGCCGGCGACCTTGCCGGTTGCTGTCGACACCGCGCCGCGTGCGGTCGTTGATCCGAATGCGCCGATCCGTTCGCGCGACGGCGTGCGCTGGCGCTGGCCGGCGGGCGGACAGATTATCGGTCGGTTCGTCGAAGGCGACCCGACCCAGCAAGGCATCGACATCAGTGGCCGTCTCGGCCAGTCCGTGCTCGCTGCAGCGGACGGCGAAGTGGTTTATTCCGGGAACGGTCTAATCGGCTACGGAGAACTAGTGATCGTGCAGCACAGTCCGGGTTTCCTCAGCGCCTATGGCCACAACCAGAAGCGCTTGGTACTGGAAGGCAGCACGGTCAAGGCCGGCCAGCCGATCGCGGAAATGGGCCGGCGCAGCGGTATCGACATGCTGCATTTCGAAGTTCGCCGCAACGGCAAGCCGGTCGATCCGCTCGGCTTTCTGCCCAGCCGCTGACGCCATGATGCAACGCCCGCCCGACGACGAATTGCCGACCAACGATCTGTTCGAATGGCTCGGACCAGCCGATCAGGACGTGGCCGAGCGTGATTCAACGACCGTCTATCTCAACGAAATCGGATTGATTCCCTTGCTCGATGCCGAGGCCGAGCGCGATCTTGCGCGGCGCGCGCGCGGCGGCGAACTGGCGGCACGGCAGTCGTTGATCGAAGCCAACCTGCGCTTGGTCGTGAATGCCGCGAGGGCTTATCTCGGGCGCGGCTTGGCGATGATTGATCTGATCGCCGAAGGCAATCTCGGCTTGATCCGCGCGGTCGAAAAATTCGATCCCGGACGTGGCTTCCGCTTCTCGACGTATGCGATGTGGTGGATTCGTGAAGCGATTGAATTCGCGCTGATGCGGCAGACACGCGCGGTGCGCTTGCCGGTACATGTGCTGCGTGAGTTGGCGCAGGTGCTGCGTATCAGCCGCGAGTTGACACGCAACCTCGGTCGCGCTCCGACTCTGGAGGAAATCGGTAAGGCCGCAGGCAAGGAAGTGGCTGAAGTCGCACGCCTTTACCGGTTCAATGCACGCGTCGATTCGCTCGATGCGGCGCTGTCGGCAGACGACGAGCGCGTGCTCGGAGAATTGGTCGCCATGCCGGATGAAGGTGACGGCGATGGCCTCGGTGATATCACCAAGGATGCACGCCTCGACCTGTGGCTGTCGGAACTGAGCGCGCGCAGCCGAGAAGTGCTGGAGCGCCGTTTTGGGCTGCATGAGCACGCTGCACAATCACTGGCAGAAGTGGCGCAAGTACCAGGTGTATCGCGCGAAGGCGGGCGGCAAATCGAGGCCGAGGCCTTAGCTCGCTTGCGTACGCGCGCACGCGATCGAGCCAGGCCAGTGCTGTCGCGTGACGGCCCGCGCGTCAGACCCCCCCCCCCCCCCCCCCCCCCCCCCCCCCCCCCCCCCCCCCCCCCCCCCCCCCCCCCCCCCCCCCCCCCCCCCCCCCCCCCCCCCCCCCCCCCCCCCCCCCCCCCCCCCCCCCCCCCCCCCCCCCCCCCCCCCCCCAACCCCCCCCCCCCCCCCCCCCCCCCCCCCCCCCCCCCCCCCCCCCCCCCCCCCCCCCCCCCCCCCCCCCCCAACCCCCCCCCCCCCCCCCCCACCCCCCCCCCCCCCCCCCCCCCCCCCAACCCCCCCCCCCCCCCCCCCCCCCCCCCCCCCCCCCCCCCCCCCCCCCCCCCCCCCCCCCCCCCCCCGCCCCCCCGCCCCCCCCCCCCCCCCCCGGGCCCCCCCCCCCCCCCCCCCCCCCCCCCCCCCCCCCCCCCTTCCCCCCCCCCCCCCCCCCCCCCCCCCCCGCCCGCCCCCCCCCCCCCCCCGCGGCGCCCCCCCCCCCCCCCCCCCCCCCCCCCCCCCCCGACTCCCCCCCCCCCCCCCCCCCCCCCCCCCCCCCCCCCCCCCCCCCACCCCCCCCCCCCCCCCCCCCCCCCCCCCCCCCCCCCCCCGCCCCCGCCGGGCCCCCCCCGCCCCCCCCCCCGGGCCCCCCCCCCCCCCCCCCCCCCCCCCCCCCGGGCCCCCCCCAGCCCCCCCCCCCCCCCCCCGCCCCCCCCCCCCCCCCCCCCACCCCCCGCCCCCCCCAACCCCCCCCCCCCCCCCCCCCCCCCCCCCCCCGCCCGCTGCCCCGCCCCGCCCCCCCCCCCCCCCCCCGCCCCCCCCCCCCGCCCCCCCCCCCCGCCCCCCCCGCCCCCCCCCCCCCCCCCCGGCCGCCCCCCCCCCCCCCCCCCAGGCCCCCCGGCCCCCCCCCCCCGCGACGCCCGCGCCCCCCCCCCCCCCGCCCCCCCCGCGGCCCCCCCCCCCCACCCCGGGCGCCCCCGGCCCCCCCCCGCCCCCCCCCCCCCCCCCCCCCACCGGGTCCCCCGGGCACCCGGGCACCGCGCCCCCCCCGGCCTGACGCGCCCCCGGCCCCCTGGGCCCCCCCCCCCCCCCCCCCCCCCCCCCCCCCCCCCCCCCCCCCCCCCCCCCCCCCCCCCCCCCCCCCCCCCCCCCCCCCCCCCCCCCCCCCCCCCCCCCCCGCCCCCCCCCCCGGGCCCCCCCGCCCCCGCCCCCCCCCCCCCCCGCCCCCCCCCCCCCCCACCCCCCCCCCCCCCCCCCCCCCCCCCCCCCCCCCCCCCCCCCCCCCCCCCCCCCCCCCCCCCCCCCCCCCCCCCCCCCCCCCCCCCCCCCCCCCCCCCCCACAATGACTTTCCGCTCAGGAGTAATTGCCCATGGTTACATCGCGTACTGCCAAGAAGATCGCAACTAATCGTCATGGCGCTGGTTCGCGTGGCTCATCCGACGCGGCATTGCCTGGCAGCGGGGCCGCGGCAGCGCTTGCGCAGGCCGATGCGCGGCAAAGGACACTGTTGCACCCAGCGTCGGCGGTTCCGCCGCTCGGCGTGCCGGTAGAAGCGTTGGGGGTCTCCGCTGAAACAGCGAAAAAAATGGCGGCGATGCCGTTGACCGGCGAAGACAGCGGCTCGGCGCCGTTGCCGGCGGGTTATCCCTATGTGCAGCGCATGCGCCGCGCAGAATACGAAGCCGAGAAGCAGCGTTTGCAGATTGAGTTGCTGAAGGTGCAGAACTGGGTGAAGGAGTCCGGGCAACGCATCGTCGTGTTATTCGAAGGGCGCGACGCCGCCGGCAAGGGCGGCACCATCAAGCGTTTCACCGAACACCTGAATCCACGCGGCGCGCGCGTGGTGGCGCTCGAAAAGCCAAGTGAGCACGAGCGCGGTCAGTGGTATTTCCAACGTTACGTTCAGCATCTGCCGGGTTACGGCGAAATCGTTTTTTTCGACCGCAGTTGGTACAACCGCGCCGGCGTCGAACGGGTCATGGGATTTTGTTCCCCAGCGGAGTACTTGGAGTTCTTGCGCGAAGCGCCAGAGTTCGAGCGCATGCTTGTGCGCAGCGGTATCCGCCTCTACAAATTCTGGTTTTCGGTGAGCAGGGATGAACAGTTGCGTCGTTTCAATTCGCGCCGCAACGATCCGCTCAAGTTCTGGAAGTTGTCACCGATCGACCTGCAGTCGCTCGACAAATGGGATGACTACACCGAGGCCAAGGAAGCCATGTTCTTTCACACCGATACCGCCGACGCGCCGTGGGTCGTGGTCAAGTCGGACGACAAAAAGCGCGCCCGCCTGAATTGCATGCGCCACTTTCTCGGAAGTCTTCCTTACGCCGGAAAAGATTTGGCAGTTGCGCACTCGGCCGATGCCTTGATTGTTGGCACCGCCGGTGAGGTCTTGGCACACAGCGGGCAGTGACTGCAGGCCGGGCCGGTTGGGCACGGCCTGTGTTGGCATCACCGGTTGGTCAGGGTAAAACGAATCGGCACGAGGCCTTGCGCGCGCGTTGGTAGACCGTTGACGATCAGCGGTCGAAAGCGCCAGCGGTTTCGCACTTGGTCGATCGCGGCACGGTCGAGGATCGCATGGCCGGAACTGCGTTGGATCGAGACTGCTTCCGGGTAGCCGTCCGCACCGACGCTTACGATCAGCATCACCTCACCTTCCAGGTGGCGCTTTATTGCTTGTGGTGGGTAGCGCGGCGGTGTGGCGTCGAGATAGGACAGGCTGCCGATGTCTGACGGCGTGAACGTGTCGCCCAAGTCGCCGAGGTTATCGAACGGCGTATTTGCTATCGGCGCAATGATTTCGGGTACGACATCCGTCAGCGATTGCACCGGCTCCGGGTTCGGGATCAACACTGGCACGGGAGTGCGTCGTTGCGGCGCGGGTGTTGCGCGCGGCGGCGTCAGCGGAACCGTCAGTGGCAGTGACGGCGGTGGTATCAACCGCTGTTGCATGACGATTTCGATGTTCGGTAAAGCAAGCGCAAGGTCACGTATCGGCGGTCGCAGCGGCGCGAACAACAAGGCAAGCGCGGCGACGTGCAGGATCAAGGCGAACGCAATGGCGAGTGTGCGGGACGGATTGATGCGGCCGGTGTTGATGGCTGCGGCATAACTGGTCATGGCTATCCCCGTTGAAACCGGAATTTGTCCGGCAAGATCAGCAACGTGGCAACACTGCAATCGGGGTTTGCGCGTCAGTTGGCAGTCAGACCCGCGATACGCGTCTGCCAGCGATCGCGTAACGCGGTTTGGTCGGGGCCGCGCGGCTAAGCATCGCGAGCGCTTCCTGATAATGGGCAATGGCGCGCGGTGCATCCGGTTTGGGGCATTGCGCGGATGTTAGCGAATGCCAACTGCAGCGACATCACTATAAAATGAACGCGGCCGCGACCTTGCGTCCTTCGCCGAGCAGCACGTTGTAGGTACGCGCGGCAGCGGCATTGTCCATGAACTCGATGCCGATGCGGCGGGTCAGAAACGCTGCCATGACGTCGCGCGATGGGAACACAAGGCTCGTGCCGGTGCCGAGAATCACGACTGCGGGTTGCAACGCGAGGATGCCATCGCAGTCGCCCGCTGACATGGCCTTCGCATCACGCACCGACCAGTCGAATGCGTCGACGCCGGCGGCGATCACGAAACTACTGCGGCGTTCACCGCTGGCGAGCAGGATGCGATCAGTGGCGACGGCACGGACGTGGTCGCCACCGGTTTGCATCTCATGGTTGAGCTGCATCGTGCGACTCAGTCCTCGTCGGTTTCACGCTTTGGGCGCTTCGCAGCAAGGGACTTGTAGGGCGATCCGGATGGCTTGCCCTCCGATTTCGGCGCCGAAGCTTTGTATGCAGGCCGTGCCGATTTATACGCCGGTTTGGCACCAGCGGGGCGTGCAGGACGATCGCCAAAATCGCGCTTCGGGCGATCGGCGAAACTACCCGCGGGACGCGCCGGACGATCACCGAAGTCGCGCTTCGGGCGATCGGCAAAGTTGCCGGCCGGGCGCGGGCCACGGGCCGGACGATCGCCGAAATCACGCTTCGGACGATCGGCGAAACTACCCGCGGGACGCGCCGGACGATCACCGAAGTCGCGCTTCGGGCGATCGGCAAAGTTGCCGGCAGGGCGTGGCCCACGGGCGGGGCGATCACCGAAATCACGCTTCGGGCGATCAGTGAAGTTGCCATCAGGGCGCGGCCCACGAGCGGGACGATCACCGAAATTACGTTTCGGGCGATCGGCAAAGTTGCCGGCCGGGCGTGGACCACGGGCCGGACGATCAGCGAAATCACGCGCTGGACGCGCCGGACGATGCGTCGGTCCATCGGCGCGACCACCGAAACTGCGTTCGCGTTTCGGTACGCCGCCGACGATGTCTTGAGCGCGTGGCGGACGCTTGCTGAATCCACCAGTGCCACTGCGTGCTGGCGGCTTCGCGTACTTGCCGCCTTCGCGGCGCGGCGGACGCGTATCGGCCGGGTCGTGTGGACGATGCGGGCGCTCACCGTAGCCGCCGCCAGTATCGTCGCGACGTGCACGGAACGGCCGCTGGCCATCCCGCGACGGGCGTTCACCGAAGCCATCTTCGCGCTTGGCCGGCTTTTCGCCCGGCAACAGAATCTTCGCCTTCGTGGCGCGACGATAGAACGTCGCGGTGTGGCCAACCTTCTGCACCAGTTCCGATTTCGTGTCGCGGGCCAGTGACTTGATGATTTCGTCGCGTTCTTCGCGTTCATCGGCGATGACCCGGATCTTGATCATTTCGTGGCGCGTGAGGGCTTCGTCGAGCTCCATGCGCACGCCATCGGACATGCCTTTCTGGCCGATCATCACGACCGGATTGAGGTCGTGCGCGAGGCCGCGCAGGAAGCGGAGCTGAATTGCGTCGAGTGCCACGGGCACACCTTCAGGAAAGAAAACGGGCGCGAGGGTATCATGCGCGGCCCTGACTCCTCCCCGAACCGCCCGTGGCGCGCAGCAAGTCCAGTCATCGTTGGCTCAAGGAACACTTTTCCGACCCGTTCGTCAAACGCGCCCAGTCCGAAGGCCTGCGCTCGCGTGCGGCCTACAAACTGGAAGAACTGATCGAGCGTGATCGTCTGCTTCGGCCGGGCATGGTGGTGGTGGACCTCGGTGCCGCGCCGGGTGGATGGTCGCAGATGGTGCGGCGCGAACTCGGTCAGCATGGCGACGTGATCGCGCTCGACATTCTTGATATGCCCAGCATCCCCGGCGTCGAGTTCCTGCAGGGCGACTTCCGCGAGGAAAGCGTGCTCAAAGCGTTCGAAGCGATGGTCGGCGGGCGTGCGGTGGATCTTGTCTTGTCCGACATGGCCCCCAATATGAGCGGCGTGGAGTCGGTGGATCAGGCGCGCTCGATGCATTTGTGCGAACTGGCCCGCGACTTCGCCGAGGGACATCTGAAACCCGGTGGTACCTTCCTCGCGAAGATCTTTCAGGGTGTTGGGTTCGACGATTATTTACGGGACTTGCGCAAGCGTTACAGCAAAGTGACGATGCGCAAGCCAAAAGCGTCGCGGGCACGTAGCCCCGAGGTGTATGCGTTGTGCAGTGGCTTCCGTGCCGCTGCGGTGAAATGACCAAGGAGCAAGACCGTGTTGAACGACTGGGCGAAACAACTCCTGCTGTGGCTGGTGATCCTGGTGGTCCTGCTGTCGGTGTTCCAAAGCTGAGCCAAAGTGGTGCTAGCCGCGATGAAGTGGCCTACTCGGAATTCTTGACTGAAGTCCGCAACGACGGCGTCGCTAAAGTCACGATTTCCGAAGACGGCAGCAGCATTGCCGGTGAGCGCAAGGGCGGCGGCAAGTTCACGACAATCGCACCGGTCCGCGATTTCGGCATGTTCGCCGATCTGATCAAGCACAAAGTCGAGATCGTGCAGAAGCCGGTGCCGAAGGACAGCATCCTGCTCAGCTTCCTGCTCAATGCTTTGCCGTTCCTGCTGTTCATCGGCGTGCTGTTTTATTTCATGCGCCAGATGCAGGGCGGTGGCGGTGGACGTGGTGCGATGACCTTCGGTCGTTCGCGCGCCCGACTTCAGGGCGAGGATCAGGTGAAGATCACCTTCGCCGATGTCGCGGGGGTCGACGAGGCCAAGGACGAAGTCAAGGAACTGGTCGAGTTCCTGCGTGATCCCGGCAAGTTCCAGCGTCTCGGTGGCCGAATTCCGCGTGGCGTGCTGATGGTTGGTTCGCCCGGCACCGGCAAGACCCTGCTCGCCAAGGCCATCGCCGGCGAAGCCAAAGTGCCATTCTTCACCATCTCCGGTTCCGACTTCGTCGAGATGTTCGTCGGTGTCGGTGCCAGCCGCGTGCGCGACATGTTTGAGCAAGCGAAGAAACATGCGCCATGCATCATCTTCATTGATGAAATCGACGCCGTCGGTCGTCATCGTGGCGCCGGACTCGGTGGCGGACATGACGAACGCGAGCAGACCTTGAATCAGTTGCTGGTCGAGATGGACGGTTTCGAGGGCAACGAGGGCATTATCGTCATTGCGGCGACCAATCGCCCGGACGTGCTCGATCCGGCCCTGCTGCGTCCCGGTCGCTTCGATCGGCAGGTGGTGGTGCCGTTGCCGGATCTGCGCGGTCGCGAGCAGATCATCAAGGTGCACATGCGCAAGGTACCGCTCGGTGATGATATCGACCCGTCGCGCATCGCACGCGGTACGCCAGGCTTCTCCGGTGCCGATCTCGCCAATCTCGTGAACGAAGCCGCGTTGTTCGCGGCGCGCGAGAACGCGAAGAACGTGCGCATGGAGCACTTCGAGCGCGCCAAGGACAAGATCATGATGGGCGCCGAGCGCAAGTCGATGGTGATGAGCGAGGATGAGCGGAAACTCACCGCTTATCACGAGGCAGGCCACGCGATTGTCGGGCGCATGGTTCCGGACCATGATCCGGTCTACAAGGTCTCGATCATTCCTCGTGGGCGTGCGTTGGGTGTGACCATGTATTTGCCCGAGCAGGATCGCTACAGCCATAGCAAACAGCATCTTGAGAGCCGCATGGCTTCGCTGTACGGCGGTCGTGTTGCCGAGGAAATTATCTTCGGTGCGGACAAGGTCACCACCGGCGCATCGAATGACATTCAGCGCGTGACCCAATTGGCACGCAACATGGTCACCAAGTACGGACTATCCGATGAACTCGGTCCGGTGGCCTACAGCGACGAAGAGGAGGAAGTGTTCCTCGGTCGTTCGGTGACGCAGCACAAGTCGATGTCTGACGACACCGTGCGGCGCATCGACGAAGTCGTGCGCACGATTCTCGATCGCGAATACCACCGTGCCAAACGAATTCTCACCGAACACCTCGTGCAATTGCACGCGATGGCGGATGCCTTGCTGGAGTGGGAAACCATCGATGGCGACCAGATCAACGACATCATGGAAGGGCGTAAACCCGGCCCGCCGCGTGACTGGGGCAAGCCCGATGGTGGAAAACCGACTACCCCCAGTGCCGATCCAGTCGAAGGTACGCCCGCACCTCAACCCTGACCCGGTTTCGGCGTGATGTCATCGAAGCCCGCCGCAAGGCGGGCTTCGCGTTATCGGGCCAGCAAAATGTCGGCCTGCGACATTTCGTAGGCGCGAACCCGCCGTCGCTGATGCGGCGTTGCGATCCGCACTCATGAAGCAACAAGGTCCGATCTCCAGAATGTGCAACGTCCGGTGCGGCACACGCCTCCGCCGGAACCCACATCCCACCTGGAGAATGACCATGAACTTGATCAAGTCGCTGTTTCTTGCCCTTGTCCTCAGCTTCGCCTCGTTCGGCGTATTTGCCGCACAGATCAACATCAATACCGCCAGCGCCGAACAATTGACCGCACTGAACGGCATCGGTGACGCCAAGGCGGCAGCCATCGTCGAATACCGCAAGTCCAATGGCCCGTTCAAGTCGGTCGATCAGCTCGTCGACGTGAAGGGCATTGGCCTGAAGTTGGTCGAAAAGAATCGCGACATGATCACCATTGGCGGCAAGTCCTGATCTCGATCGATCGCAGGAACGACGCCCGGATCCTTGCCGGGCGTTGTCGCGTGTCAGTGATAGAGCGTCGAGCGCGTTGTGCATAGACCCGAAGTCGGCTCAGCGCCTCTGTAGATGCGGGCTGACGTAGTCACCGACGAGGGTGCGAAAGGCGACGTTCATCCGGTTCCAGCCGTTGATCGCGATGATGGCCAAGGTCAAATCAACCAATGCCTTCTCGTCGAAGTGCTCGCGCACTTGGGCGTAGAGTGCGTCGGATACCTCATGCGTGGCGATTTGCGTGACCGCATCCGTCCAGGCCAATGCGGCACGCTCGTGTGGGCTGTAGCACGGCGCGTCGCGCCAGGCCGCGAGCAGGAACAGGCGCTGCTCGGTCTCGCCTCGGGCTCGCGCGTCCTTGGTGTGCATGTCGAGGCACCAACTGCAGCCGTTGATCTGCGATGCGCGCGTCTTGACCAACTCCAGTAGCGACTCTTCCAGACCGCTTTTGTGGATCTGCTGTTCGGTATGGATCATGGCCTGGAACGCGGCGGGTGACGCCAGCCTGTAGTCGAGTCGCTGATTCATCGGGGGCCTCCAGTAGTGTCTTCCGGATCCACGCGCCTAGCCGCCGTTGCACCAACCACAGCCGAGCAGAAACTGGTCCGGTGCTTCGTCGCTCGGTGTCAGCACAACGATGGGCGGACATCTATTGCTTGGCTGTTGCCGCGAGACAAACTTTCCCATGCTGAACTCGACGCCGGATTCCTCGGGCTGCAACTTCAGCAGCGTTACAATTTTTCGATAATCGCCGGTGAATTTTGCATAAGTGAACGCACCGAAATCCAAATTCGAATTTTCAGTCTCGGAGATCACTGCGGTTGCAGTCGCGTCGCCCACTTTCAGCGGTGAATCAAGAATGACAATTGCCCGATACGATGCGCCTTCTCCAAATCCGTAGGCGGCATATCCGTTTTTGAAGTTATTTCCTGCTTCGACCAAGGCATAGACGGCCTCGGCAGGGTCGCCCTTGCATAGAAGTGCTTCGGATAATTGCTTTGTCACATCGGCATTCGCCGAGATGGCGGTGCCAGGCGAAAGCAGCAGCGCCAGCAATGAAACGATTCGAATCAGCACGACGACCTCTTCGCGCTTTGGCGCGGCAGCAGAAATACCGACCTTGATCTTGCTCCACTGTCCGGCATCGATCAAGGCGAAAGCACGAAGGGGAGTACACGAGGTTTGCGGATGCTGTTCGCGGAGATCAAAGTTCGCTTTGTGGCGTCCTGATCGATCGCGTTCAAGTGCTATAAATGGCGTCCGCACAGTGCGGACAACCGGCGGCGCAATGCGTCGTCGGTGCAGATATCGTTCAGGAGATTCGCATGGTTTTTTCGACAAGATTCTCAACACACTCGGATTCGGCAGCGCTGCCGCAGCAACTCCAGCGCCGACGCCCAAACCAGCAGCTCTGGAGCCGATTTTCGTCGAGCCGCCAAAAGCTTCCGCTCCTGCCAAGACGACCGAAGCGCCCATTTTGAAGGTTGAGGCACCAACGGCGATTGCGGTCGTCGATGTCGTCGCGCAATTGGAAGAACGCGCCAAGAAGAGCGCCCAGAAACTCAACTGGCGCACTTCCATCGTCGACCTGCTCAAGTTGCTCGATATCGATAGCAGCCTCGCTGCACGCAAGGAACTGGCGCAGGAACTTGACTGCCCGGACGAATTGATGGCCGATTCCGCAAAGATGAATGTGTGGCTGCACAAGGCCGTGCTCGCGCGCATCGCGACGAATGGCGGCAACGTGCCTGCCGACCTGCTCGACTGAACCACGGCCACGGAGGGTTTGATCATGAATATTCAGGACATCCTGGCCTCGACCGGCGGCTTCGGTTCGATCGCCAAGGAACTCGGCATCAGTGAATCGCAAGTGGCGAGCGGTGCCCAGGCATTGCTTCCGGCGATCCTCGGCGGATTCAAGCGCCAGGCGAATGCGCAGCCTTCGGGCATGGACGCGCTCGGTGGGCTGCTCGGGCAATTGGGTGGTGGCGGATTGCTCGACAATCTGCTGTCGCCGGAACCGACGCAGGTAAATCGCGGCAACGACGTGCTCGGCCAGATCTTTGGTACGCGCGAAGTCAGTCGTCAGGTGGCGCAGCACGCATCGACGCAATCCGGACTCAGCCCGGACTTGCTCAAGAAGATGTTGCCGATGCTGGCGATGCTGGTCGCGGGCTACATGGCCAAGCAACAGGGTGGTGCGGCAACAGCGCCGGCGCAGGATGGCGGCATCCTCGGAGGGCTCGGTGGACTGATCGGCGGCATGCTCGGAGGCGGCGGGCAGCAACCCGCATCGAACCGGGGTGGAGGTGGACTGGGCGGCATGCTTGACCTCAATGGTGACGGCAACGCACTCGATGACATTCTCGGCATGGTGCAGAAGTCGATGCGCTGATCGTCTGCCGGAGGCACCCGGCAACGCCGTTTAACGCGACGTCGGGTGTGTTCTGCGGTGATCCATGCAAAGAGACGTAACGGCCATGATTCCCGGAAGCACGGCGAAGCGGATGTGGCGATCCGAACGAATCTTGATGTGGTCGCGGTTCGCGGTCACGACGTTCGCCGTGCTTGGCAGTGCGATCGCCGGCGCGGGCGAGTCACCGAGGTGCCCTGACCTGGCTGGGCACTATCGCATCGATGGATTCGGCCCCGTACTCGGTGATGCGCTCGAAGCACTGAACTTGAGTTCGGCCGGCTTTCAAGACAGCGAAGTGAAGCTGGCCGGGTCGGCGGATACGGCGCTGAGTTTTTGGATCAAAGTCGGCAAGACCGGTGTGATGGGTAATCGCCCCAGTCTCGTGTTGACGCGAGGCATCGACTACGACTGCGTCGACGGTGCCGTCGTGCTGAAGCACGCGGCGTCAAGCGGTCGGCAGACCCAAGAGGGCTGGCTGGAAGGTCGCTCGATCGTGCGACTCGCACCAGACGGTCGTGGCGGTCTCGGTCTCGGTACCGAGTTCCATGGGCGCCAGCGCACCACGTTGTACAGCTATGACTCCGCGCGCATCAGTGTGCCCAAACTCGGCACCGCGCGCACGCTGGCGGAAGGCATCCGCTGGCCGAACATCCGTGAGCCGCGGCCCGTTTCCGAAACCTACGTGCCGGCACCCGAATCCGCGCAGGTGCTCGCGATGCGTCAAATGCTCGATGCGACACTTCTCGGTGGCGTGACGCTCGGTGGCTTGAAGGACAGCGATGAAGGCGTGCTCGCCAGCCTGAGCACACCGCGTTCCAACGATGTCGTCGCCTTCGAGGACCGCCTACGCGACGCCGCCATTTTCTATCAAGTGAAGCGTTCGCCGATCTGGTCGAGCAATCAGTATTCCCTGCAATTCCTGTTTGCTGCCGAGGGCGCGGAAAAACGCAGTTGGCACCCGAGCGAATTCCGTGTGCAACATGAAATCGAGCGGATGCAGCACCCGATGATTAGTGTGAGCAAGGTCGAGGACACCGCCGATGGCTATCTCGCCACGCTCAGTGTGATCGGCCCGGAATCGGTTGAGACGATCTTGCAGCGTCTGCGCCTGAACACCACGATGTTCGGAAAGATCGAAGTGCTCGACGATACGCCGCATCCGAGCGCGCGCAATCTGCGTATCGTGCGCCTGCGCTTGAGTCTGCCGTAACCCTCGCTGCGCCGCACAGTTGACCAACGGTTTATTCGATGACGTCGGCACGTCGAGCCGCGACTGCCGAGGAATGTCGTGCAAGCAGCCAGATGCCGGCGATCACAATCGCGGTGCCGCTGATTTGGATCGGCGTGATCGTTTCGCCGAGCAGCCACCAACCGAAGAACAGCAGCGATACCGGCCCGACCATTGCAGTTTGCGAGGTGCTGGCCGGGCCGATACGGTCGATCGCAAACATCGTGAAGTAGACCGGGACGACGGTGCAGAACAGCGCATTGATCGCGGACAACAAATACACCGCATGCGGTTGCAACAAGTCGCTGACATTGCGGGTGATCGAGAAATGTACCAAAACGGCGATTGTCGACACGCACATCGCATAGGCGACAAGACGCAGGCTGCTGAGGCGCTTCAGCAGTTCACCCGAGAGCAGCAGATAGAACGCATAACTGAGCGCTGCGCCGAACACGAGTAGCGACCCGAAGGCGACGTGCTGGCCATCGACGCGCAGATTTTCGGCGAATACCAACACGATACCGGCGTAACTCACGCCCATCGCGAGCCACTGTGCGCGCGCGACCGGTTTCTTCAGGAACAACAGGCCGATGAGCAACACCAGGGTTGGATTCAGAAACAGGATCAGGCGTTCCAGGGAGGCGCTGACGTATTCGAGTCCCCAGAAATCGAGGAAGCTGGACAGGTAGTAGCCGAGTAGTCCAAGCAACACGATACGCCAGCGCGTGCGCGCGTCGAGAGGCACTTGGATGCGCGACGCCTTGACAGTTTCGAGCAGCGCAACAGTAGCGAACACTGGCAGCGAGAACAGCATGCGTAATGCCAGCACCGTCGTCGCATCGACCCCGTGCCGATAGATCAGCTTCGCAACAATGGCCTTACCCGAAAACAACACGGCAGCGATCAACGCGAACCAGAAGCCAGTGCGAGCGCGTTGTTTCGAATACACGAATGGGCCTCATCGCTTTCGGGAGCGCGCATTCTGACGGAGTCGCCGTGAATACGTGGCAGTGATCCAGACGTGCCGCGGTGACGCAGTGCTGACGCGCTATAGTCGGCGTGCTCCATTGGTCTTCTTGCCCTGCGCATTGGCTTCGCCATCGTGCAGTGCGTCCGTCACGCGTGTCCCGTGACTTGCTTCCGTCAAGGATCGATCATGTCGGGCTACTGCACCCGCGTCACCACCGTGCATCTGGGTGGTCACGATTACCGCATCCGTTCGCTCAGTGACCGGCAACAGTTTGCCGACCCGCTCGGACGTGCCGCGAAGGCCGGCATCTCCTCTGCAAATTGGAGCTTGTTTGGGCAGCTCTGGCCATCGGGCCGCTTGTTGGCCGAGGCGATGTCGGAGTTTGATATCGCCGGAAAGCGCATTCTTGAACTGGGTTGTGGCCTCGGCCTATCCAGTCTCGTATTGACGCGACGTGGTGCTGACGTGACCGCCACTGATCATCATCCACTGGCCGAAGTGTTTTTGTCGCACAACGCCGGGCTCAATGGCATCGGCATTCCGCATTACCACGATCTGCAATGGGCGGTGCCGGATACCGATTTGGGGCGCTTCGAACTGATTATCGCCAGCGACGTGCTCTACGAACGCGACCACGCCGCGTTGTTGACTGCGCTGTGCGAACGCCACGCACAACCCAAGTCAGAAATCGTCATCACCGATCCCGGTCGTGGCAACAGCGGTAGCTTTACCCGCGCCTTGGCGTTGCAGGGCTTCAGCATGGAAGAAACGCGATCACGCTTCGATGCCAACGATCGCCCACCGTTCCGCGGCCGGTTGCTGCATTACCGACGCGGTTGATCAGTGAAAATCGCGTGAGTGTGTGGTGAGTTCGCCAAGTAGCGCGTTGTAGTTGTGCAGGCGTTCGGCGATGACGTGCTGGACGCCATCGACACGTTGGACGTGGCCATCGACGCCGAGCAGGCGTGATTCGAGCAGGATGCGTCGCTGTGCTTCGGCGACGCGCAGCCAGATCACCAGATTGACGATGCCGGTTTCGTCTTCCAGCGTGACGAAAGTGACGCCACTCGCCGTGCCCGGACGTTGCCGAACGGTGACGAGTCCGGCGACGCGCACGCGCGCATCATGTGGGCGTTGCCCGAGTTCCGATGCGGACAACGCTCGCCGGGTACGCAACTGCTTCCGCACCAGTGACACCGGATGCGCCTTCAGTGACAGGCCGATGCGCGCATAGTCGGCGGCGACATCCTCGAACAGACTGGGCTGGGTCAGCGTGACCGATTCCTCGGCGATGCGTGCCTGCCCAAATACCGGCGTCGGTGCGCTCAGCGCTTCCACATCCCAGCGTGCGCGATGACGGTCGCCGGACAGACTGCGCAATGCATCGGCATCGGCGAGTCGCGCCTGTTCGAAGCGATTCAACGCGGCGCGTTCGACCAGATCGCGCACGTCCGTAAACGGCTGTGCACGACGTGCGGCCATGATGCGTTCACCGCAAGTTTGCGGCAGGCCATCGATCTGACGCAGGCCGAGGCGCAGCGCTTCGCCTTCCAGCGTGCAGTCCCAATCGCTGTGTCGGACATCGGCCGGCCGCACGCTTACACCATGCTGCACAACGTCCTGCACGATTTGCGCCGGCGCGTAAAATCCCATCGGCAGCGAATTCAACAATGCGCAGGCGAAGGCTGCGGGCTCGTGACATTTCAGCCAACTAGAGGCATAGGCCAGGATCGCGAAACTGGCGGCATGCGATTCCGGAAAACCATATTCACCGAAACCCTTGATCTGCTCGAAGATGCGGCTGCAGAAGTCTTCGCTGTAGCCACGCGCCTGCATGCGCCCGACGAGTTTGTCGCGCAGATGTTCGAGACCGCCGTGGCGTTTCCATGCGGCCATCGAGCGGCGCAGTTCATCCGCTTCGGTAGCGGTGAATTGCGCCGCGACCATCGACAGGTGCATTACCTGTTCTTGGAACAGCGGAACACCGAGTGTGCGTTCAAGCACCGGCTTGAGTTCGTCGAGTTCGTAGCTGATGGCCTCTTCGCCGTTGCGACGACGCAGGTAGGGATGGACCATGCCACCCTGAATTGGCCCCGGGCGAACGATCGCGACTTGGATGACCAAATCGTAAAGCACGCCGGCTTCAATCGCGGCAGCATGCTCATTTGTGCGCGCGATTCGATCTGAAACACGCCGAGCGTATCGGCGCGCTGGATCATTGCGTAAGTTTTAGGGTCTTCGGCCGGCAGCGTCGCCAGCGTCCAGCGTTGCGCACGCTGTGCATGAACGAGATCGAAGCAGCGGCGCAGGCAGCTCAACATGCCGAGTGCGAGTACGTCGACTTTAAGCAACTTCATCGTTTCGAGATCGTCCTTGTCCCACTGGATGATGGTGCGATCCGGCATCGCCGCGTTTTCGACCGGCACCAGCGAGGCCAGCGAATGTTCGGAAATCACGAAGCCGCCGACGTGCTGCGATAAGTGGCGCGGGAAGCCGCGTAACTGGCGCACCAGGCGGATCAGCTTGCGCAGAATGGGTGCGTCGGGGTCGTAGCCGTGTTCGCGCAAGCGTGTTTCCAGCACCCTATGCGAATCCCATCCGCCGATGGCGCGGGTGAAGCTCTCCACGCTATCGAGCGGCAGGCCAAGTACGCGACCGACATCGCGGATCGCGCTGCGTGTGCGATAGCGGATCACGGTCGCGGCCAGCGCGGTGCGCTCGCGTCCGTACTTGGCGTAGATGTACTGGATCACTTCCTCGCGGCGTTCGTGTTCGAAATCGACGTCGATGTCCGGCGGCTGGCCGCGGGCGCTGGACAGAAAGCGTTCGAACAGCACGTTCATGCGCGCCGGATCAACTGCGGTGATGCCGAGACAGAAGCAGACCACCGAATTCGCCGATGAGCCGCGACCTTGGCAGAGGATGTCGCGACTGCGGGCGTAGCGAACGATGTCCTCGACGGTCAGGAAGAAGGCCTCGAACTTCAGTTCGGCGATCAGCGCCAGTTCCTTTTCGATCAAGCTGCGAACGTGGCCCGGAATGCCCTCGGGCCAGCGTTCGTGGGCGCCGTGTTCGGTCAAGCTGCGCAGGTATTGCGTCGGTGTCGAAGCGGCCGGCACGAGTTCGCGCGGATACTGGTAGTTCAGATCTTTTAGCGAGAAGCAGCATTGTTCGGCGATACGCTGGCTGGCATCAAGCAGGGCGCGTGGATAGATCGTCGCCAGGTCGTCGATACGGCGCAGGTGGCGTTCGCCATTCGGGTGCAGGGCGAAGCCGGCCTCGGCGACTGTGGTGTTCAGGCGGATTGCGGTCACGGTGTCTTGCAGCGCACGCCGCGCACGCACGTGCATGTGCACATCGCCGCGAGCCACCGGCGTCAGTCCATGCGATTCGGCGAGTGCGAGCAGGGCAGCGAGACGCTCGTCGTCATTTGCACCGCGATGCAGTTCGATGGCGAGGTAGACGTGGTTGCCGAACAGAGCCCTGGCCCATTCGATTGACGGGGCATCAGTTCCGCTGAGTACCGGTAACAACAAGGCGATCAGACCATCGCCATGTCCGCTGAAGTCGTTGCGTGACAGCCGGTAGCGGCCTTTGGGCGCCGCCCGCCGCCCTTGGGTGATGATGCGGCACAAATTCGTGTAGCCGCCGTGGTCGATCACCAGCAGCACCAGTCGCGTGCCTTCGATCAAGGTGAATTCGGCGCCGACAATCAGGCGCAGCCCCGTCTTCTCCGCCGCCTCGTGCGCACGCACGATGCCAGCGAGTGAGCAGTCATCGGTGATCGCGAGTGCGTCGTAACCGAGTTGCTGTGCGCGCTGGAACAGTTCGATTGCAGACGATGCGCCACGCAGGAAGCTGAAGTTCGACAGACAGTGCAGCTCGGCATAGACGGGAACGTCGCTCATGGCTGATCACGCATAGACCCCTTGTACGAACCAGTCGTGTGGTGCTTGGCGATTGCGAAAGACCCATAGACGGGCGCCATCTGTTTGATCGAGGCGGTAGTAGTCGCGGGTCGCATCGGCTTCATCCCACCAGCCGCTCTCGATACGCTCGGGCAGGCTGAGCCGCGCACGCCGCCAGTCGAAGCTCGGCCATTGCGCGACTGGTTGCGGTTCGGATAGCAGAAACATCGGACGCATCGCTGTCGTAGGAGCGACCCATGGGTCGCGATGCTTTTCTTGCGATGTCCCGGTTGGCCGGGAAAAGAATCGCTTTTCTTGCGATGTCCCGGTTGGCCGGGAAAAGAATCGCTTTTCTTGCGATGTCCCGGTTGGCCGGGAAAAGAATCGCGACCCATGGGTCGCTCCTACGCAAAACTCGGGGCGATGGTCTTCGGCCACCACAAAACGTTCGACGGCGGTGTCGCCGAGCCGGCCTTGCAGTCGGTCGAGCAATTGCTGCGCATCCTCGGGGGCTTCGCCGTGGCGCACGAACAGATCGCGCGAGGGCGCGTCCAGCGCCTGTGTTTCGGTCAGTTCCAGCGTCAGCGCGACACAGCCCTGAGGTAGCGTCAAGCGTTCGAGGCGTGCACGCACAACGGCGATCAAGTGCTCGCGATCCGCTGAGGACTGACCGAGACCGAGGTCGATGACGGTGTCTGGATGATCTTCGTGCGCGAATGCAAGGCGCAGGCGCGTGGTCGAGCGTTGGCAGGCGACCAGCCAGTGTGCAGCCGCGACCAGCAGGCGTCGCGCCGGGAACAGCAGGACCATGCTGTTTGCGATCGCATGTGGCCATTCGAGGCGCTGGCGGAAACGTTCGGCAATACGCATCGGCACGATGACTTCGGCGCGCCGGCCGAGCAGGGTGTCGAGATGGTCCGGCACGACTTGTCCGAAGCGGCGTGCGAGTTCGTGCCGTGGTAGGCGCAGCAGCGCACCGTAGCGACGCACGCCGACGCCGGCCAAGGCGTCGCAGGTGTCGGTTGGCAAGTCGCCATGATGCAGTTCGATCGCTGTGATGTGTTCGCGCAAGTCCGCCAGATCGCGCACGATACGGCCATGTCCGGCGCTGGCGAACAGGCGCGCTGCGCTTGCCGTTGCGGCAAGGCCGGCGACGCAGGCCAGACCGTCACCTTCGAGATCAACCGCGATTGCTTGCAGCAAACGTCGTTCGTTGCCGAATAACAGTCGTGATGCACCGATTTCGACCAGCAGCGTATCGTCGCCGTGACGCGCAACCAGCGAGCTGTAACCGAGTGCCCACAGCGCTAGGCTCTGCATTGCTGCATCTTCGTCGCTGCTGCGGCGTGTGGCGGTCTTCAGTTCTGCGCACAAGGTTTGCGCTGCACCGAGTACTTGGCCAGCACGCACGCCCTGCACCCGTGCCGCAGCATTCGCGGCGATGATGATGCGGCGCGCACCTTGAGCTTCGCTGATGGCCAGCGGCTCCGTCTGTGTTTCGGCACCGGGACGGGTGTCGATGGCGAGGTGCGGGAACTGCAATGCGAGCCAGAGCATGGCAGCGACCTCAACGAGCTCGTGCGAAGGGCAGCACGCGCGCTGATGCCGCTTGCGCATGCACGCTAACGCCGTGGGGTGAACGCCGCAGCACGAAGCGCGCGACCTCGCCGAGTGCGCCGCGGCATTTGACGATACGCAGGTGCTCACCGTCGAGCGCGATGCGCAGCGCTGCCGGCGAGGCTTAGGTCGGCATGTGCCAGTGGCCGATACAGCACCGCTGAGGCTGCGCCCGACTTCGGCGGCCAGTTGCAGCCGCCGCAATGCATTCGCATCGCAATGCCCGAGCCATAGTGCGAGCGCACCGCAGACGCCGCTGCGCAGTGCTTGTTCGGCTGCCCACAGCGCCTGTTCGGTAGTCGTACAACGCAGGTGCGCGAAGCGTTCCAGATCGATCCCCGCCGCTGCTAGCGCCGGTGCATATGGCCGATGCGGTGCCGACACGAATAACAGCCAGCGTTGTTCGTCCATGGCCCGTGCGAACGCCGGCAACATCAGGCTCAGTTCGCCGAGACCGGGGCGGGCACTGGCAGATTTCAGTCAGTGCCTGCAGCGGCCAACCGCCGCCGGGCAGGGCGGCATCGAGTTCGCGATGGCCGCTGGCCAGCGTCGGCGT
This sequence comes from Rhodanobacteraceae bacterium, assembly GCA_016708465.1. Classification (GTDB taxonomy): domain Bacteria; phylum Pseudomonadota; class Gammaproteobacteria; order Xanthomonadales; family Ahniellaceae; genus JADKHK01. The sequence continues at coordinate 552,634 of JADJFT010000001.1, read as the reverse complement.
CGTCGCATGGCGTTCGCCGGCGCGCCAGACATCGGGACGGTGCAGCAGGGATTCGATCGTGGCGGCCATTCAAAGACTCCGGCGGATGACACCGACGACGCGGCCTTCGATGACCAGGTTGTCGTCGACGTCGATAGGGGCGTAATCGGGATTTGCGGGCAGCAGGCGGATACGTGTGCCCTTGCGTTCGAAGGTTTTGACGGTGGCTTCGTCATTGATGCGCGCGACTACGATCTGGCCGTTCACTGCGTCGCCGCTGCGTGCCACTGCGACGAAATCACCATCGTGGATGCCGGCATCGCGCATGCTGTCGCCACGCACGCGCAGCAGGAAGTCCGGCCGCGGCGTGAACAACTGCGGGTCGAGCGAGATTTCGTCCTCGATCGACTGCTCGGCCAAGATCGGCGCACCGGCTGCAACCCGGCCGACCAGCGGCAGGCGCAGGATGCGTTCAGCGTTCGCGGCTGTACGCGGCGTGGCTGAGCGTTGCGATCGCGGCGGCAGTCGTGATCTGGAGGCGGCGCTGCGGCTTCCCGGCAATACCCGAATTCCGCGCGCCACCGGCAGGATTTCGATATACCCCTTGCGTTCCAGTGCACGCAGATGTTGTTCGGCGGCATTCGGGCTGGACGCACCCAGCGCCGCCGAAATTTCCGGGCGCGTCGGTGGATAGCCGCGCTCGGCGATCGAGCGGACGATCAGGTCGAGGACATCTTTCTGGCGAGGGCTCATGGGTTCGTGCATGCTGTAAATATTTACAGTATTCGCAGGCGTTCGGCAACCACTGCAGTTTCACCACCAGCCGTCTCAGAACGTGAGAAATCACCTGAAATTTCATGCAGAGATGCTTGTCTGGCATGACTTTATGCCGTCACAGGCCAATCCAGACGGCGAATCAACGTTGCGCCATTCGTACCGACCAAGGGCACTACGAAATAGCGCGTGACTGCATGACTTAAACCAATCAGCCTCCACGGAAACCGGGGCGGTTCAACCTGATTGATCTCGATCTGGCTCATCACGATGGGACCGGTGCAGTCGTTTATCCGGCTGGTTAGGTCAGGGCGCGGGTCAGGGTGATCAGGCTGAGCAGGGACACGAGCCCGCCCACTGCGACGGTGGTGATGCGCGCCGGTAGATGGCGTGTGAGCCAAGCGGCGAAAGGTGCGGCGATTAATCCGCCGAGCAGCAGGCCGAACACTGCACGACCGTAGACGTGACCGATGGTGCCGAGGAAGACCGCGCTGATCGCGAGGCTGACGAAAAATTCGGCGGCATTTGCGGTGCCGATGGCGATGCGCGGCGGCAGGTTCTGCGCGATTAGCCCGGTGCTGGTCATCGGTCCCCAACCACCGCCACCGACGGCATCGAGGAACCCGGCAACGAGCGCGAGGCGTCGCGTGCGCTTCGGCGCGGCGGTTTCGGCAGAGTTGGGGCGATTGCGCCAGGCGCGCACGACCAGAAATACACCGAGTACCAGCAGGTAAGTCGCGACCACGGCACCGAGCCATGGCGTTTGCAGATGGCTGATCAACAACGCGCCGAGCATGCCGCCGATCGCACCAGGCAAGGCCAGTCGCAGCAGCAGGCGACGATCGACATTGCCGAAATAGTCGTGGCTGAGACCGGATACTCCGGTGGTCGCGAGTTCGGCCAGATGCACGCTGGCCGAGGCCAACGCTGGCGCCATGCCGAGCCCGAGCAACAAACTTGAACTGGTCAAACCATAGGCCATGCCGAGTGCGCCATCGATCGATTGCGCGATCAGGCCGATGCCGATGAAGGGAATCAAAGCGGTCGAGAACATGGGTAGCCCGTGACGATGTCGCGGCAGTGTCGAGTTCACCCTCCGGTGCCGGAAATGACGCACCGGCATGACGACATCGCCAGCGATTGTTTCTGCGCCGGTGATGCGTCGCCTAGTCTGGCCGCCAATCCCGATGAGTCGCGCCATGTCTGCACAACTGATCATTCCGCCGATTCCGGCCCTCGATGAGGAGCGCAGTGCGCTGTTGGCGCGGCTGACGAGCGGGCTTGATGTCGCCGCACTGAACTGGATCTCGGGCTATGCGGCTGGACTCGCGGCGCGCGGTGTGCCGGCGCTAGCGACGCTGCCGGTGGCCACGCCTGCAGTTACAGCCCTGCGTGTGACCGTGCTCTACGGCAGTCAAACCGGCAATGCCAAGCGCGAGGCCGAGCGCCTGCACGAGTCGCTGTGTGGCGAGGCTGGCGAGGTGCGTCTGGTTCGTGCTGACGCCTATCCGATGCGTGAATTAGCCGAGGAGCGCGTGCTGTTCATCGTCATCAGCACCCAAGGCGAAGGCGAACCGCCGGACGATGCGCGTGGTTTCGTTGAATTCGTGTGCGGTCGTCGCGCACCGAAGCTCGATCGATTGCAGTTCGCGGTGCTTGGACTGGGCGACGCCAGCTACCCGCAGTTCAACGCGATCGGCCGGCGGCTAGATGCGCGCCTCGAAGCACTCGGGGCACGGCGCCTATTTGCGCACGGCGATGCCGATGTCGATGTCGCCAGCGTCGCCGCACCTTGGATCGGCAGGGCATGTGAGCACGTGCGTGCACTGAAGCCGGCGTCCAGTCCGGTCATTGTTGCTGATGACGTTGCCACCGGCACTGCGCTGGTGCGTTGGCACAAGGAACAGCCTTACCTCGCCGAACTGCTGGTGAATCAGCGCATCAGCGCACGCGACAGTACGCAGGAGGTGCGACATCTGGAAATCGATTTGGCGGACTCCGGCCTGACCTACGTGCCGGGTGATGCCTTGGGTATCCGGCCAAGGAATGCGGCCGTCGTCGTCGACCGCGTCATCGCACGGCTGGGTTTGTCTGGCCATGAAAGTGTGCGTATCGGTGACGAAATCCGATCGTTGCAAGACTGGCTGGGTGGTCATCGTGAACTGACGCGACTGCATCGTGGGTTCGTGCAGCAACACGCACAACGTGCAAAGGCGCCACTGCTCGACGCCATGCTGGCCAACGACGATGCCATGGCCTTCAACAGCTGGTTGCACGCGCGCCAGATCGATGACGTTTTGAACGAGTTTCCGGGCGAATGGAGTGCCGGTGAATTTGTCGCCGCGCTGAGGCCGCTGCTGCCACGGCTGTATTCGATCGCATCGAGTCGTAAGGCGGTCGGCGACGAGGCGCATCTCACCGTTGCCGTGCTCGATAACGCTGGACCGTTCGGCGCGCACCGTGGCGTCGCCTCTGGCTTTCTGCCGATGTCGAGGTCGGCGCATCGTTGCCGATCTTCATCGAGTCGAACGATCGCTTCCGCCTGCCGCTGGACGCAGCGCGTGACGTGATCATGATCGGCCCGGGCACTGGCGTCGCTCCGTTTCGTGGCTTCGTCCAGGAACGCACGGCGATTGGCGCATCCGGAAGAAACTGGTTGATCTTCGGTGCGCGCCATCAGCGCTCGCAGTTCCTCTACCAATTGGAATGGCAGGCCGCACTGAAGGCTGGGCAGTTGCAGCGCCTTGACCTCGCGTTTTCGCGCGACAGCGCCGAGCCTGTGTATGTGCAGCAGCGCTTGATCGAACAGGGGCGCGACGTTTACGCATGGCTAGAAGCGGGCGCGCATCTTTACGTTTGTGGCGCGACCGCGATGGGTCGCTCGGTGCACGCTGCACTGCGCGACATCGTGATCGAACACGGGGGCCGCGATGCCGAGGCGGCTGACGAATACTTGAGTGAACTGCAACGCAGCGGCTGCTATGCGCGGGATGTCTACTGATGAACGAAGTGCTTTCTCCAGTCGAAACACTGAAGCGTGGCAGTCGCGGACTGCGTGGCACGCTGCGTGAAAGTCTGGGCGATGCCATCACTGGTGGGTTGCGTGAATCCGATACGCAACTGCTGAAATTTCACGGCAGCTATCAGCAAGATGATCGTGACCTGCGCGACGAGCGCCGCCGGCAAAAACTCGAACCGGCGTACAGCTTCATGATCCGCACGCGTCTTCCTGGCGGTGTTGCGACACCAGCGCAATGGCTGGCGCTGGATGCGCTCGCGGCACGCTACGGCAACGGCGGGTTACGCCTGACCACACGCCAAGCGTTCCAGATTCACGGCATTCTCAAGCACGACTTGAAACCGACCATTGCGGCGATCAACCAGACATTGATTGACACGATCGCCGCCTGTGGCGATGTGAACCGCAATGTCATGGTCAGTGCCAATCCAGTCGAGTCACGCGCGCATGCCGAAGTGCAGGCGTGTGCACAGGCATTGTCCGAACATCTGTTGCCGCAGTCGCGCGCCTATCACGAGATCTGGCTGGACGAGCAAGCGGTGATCGGTGCCGATGCATCGGAACCGGTGTACGGGCCGACCTATTTGCCGCGCAAATTCAAGATCGGTTTCGCGATCACACCGATCAATGACGTCGATGTATTCAGTCAGGATCTTGGCTTCATCGCGATCATCGAACAGGGCGAACTGGTTGGTTTCAACCTACTCGTCGGCGGCGGCATGGGCGTGACGCATGGTGATGCCCGCACCTATCCGCGGCTCGCCGACGAACTCGGTTTCATCCGTAAGGATCAGTTGATCACGGTCGCGACTGCGGTGCTGACCACGCAACGCGATCACGGCAATCGCTCCGACCGCAAATTGTCACGGCTCAAGTACACGATCGATCGGCTCGGTCTCGACGTGTTCAAACGCGCGCTCGAAGCACTCGTTGGTGAGTCGTTGCCGCCGCCACGCGCGTATCGGTTTGACCACACCGGTGATCGCTTCGGCTGGGTCGAAGGCTTCGATGGCCGTTGGCATTACACGCTTCGCATCGAAAGTGGTCGCGTACGCGATACCGACACGGTACGCCTATTGAGCGGCCTGCGCGCGATTGCCCGCGTGCATCGCGGCGACTTCCGACTGACGCCGAACCAGAATGTGATCGTCGCGAATGTCGATGCGAACGAGCGTGCGCTGATTGACGTTTTGCTCGACGATCACGGACTCGCTCACGCGTTGCATGGTGCCGCCATTCGCCGCTTCGCCTTGGCTTGCGTCGCGCTCCCGACCTGCGGTTTGGCGATGGCCGAAGCCGAGCGCTATCTGCCGACGATCCTTGATCGCATGGATGCGCTGCTGAGCAGGTATGGCCTGCACGATGAGCCGATCGTATTCCGTATCTCGGGTTGCCCGAATGGCTGCTCGCGGCCTTACCTTGCGGAGATCGCGTTGGTCGGCAAGGCGCCGGGTCGATACAACCTGATGTTGGGCGCCGACTTCCAAGGCCGGCGTCTGAACCGACTGCATCGCGAGAACATCGACGAAGCCGCGATTCTGACCGAACTCGACGTGCTGTTCGCGCGCTTCGCCAGCGACCGCGAGGCCGGCGAACATTTCGGTGACTTCGTCGTGCGCGTTGGCATCGTCCGCGCACCGCAGTTCATCGTCGCCAAGCTGTCGGTATGAAACCGCTCGACTTCAATACCGTTGCATTGGAAGGGAAGGAAACCGCCCACCGCAACGACTTGCGGACATCAATCAGCGACTCGCGACACTGACCGCCGAACAACGTATCGACTGGGCGCTTGCGCACCTGCCCGGTGAACAGGTGTTGTCGTCGAGCTTTGGTGCGCAGGCGGCGGTGTCGTTGCACATGGTCACGGTGCGGCGTTCGGATGTGCCGGTGGTGCTGGTCGATACCGGGTATTTGTTCCCGCAGACGTGGGAGTTCGTGCGTGAATTGAGCGAACGCCTGCGCCTGAATCTGCACACTTATCGCGCTGCGATATCGCCCGTGCAGATGGAAGCCCGATACGGCGAGTTGTGGATGCAGGGCAGGGACGCGATCCGCTTCTACAACCGCATGCGCAAAGTTGAACCGATGCAGCGCGCACTGGCCGAACTCGCTGCGGGCACCTGGATTACCGGAATTCGACGCCAGCAATCGGAAAGTCGCAGCCAGATCGATTTTGTCGAACTACGTGATGGCTGTTTCAAGCTGCATCCGCTCGCCGACTGGCGCGATCGCGACATCTGGGCTTACCTGAAAGCCCACGACTTGCCGTACCACCCGCTCTGGCACGACGGATACGTGAGCATCGGCGACACCCATAGCACCACGCGCTGGTCGGAAGGCATGCGCGAGGAAGACACGCGGTTTTCAGGGCTGGTCAGGAATGCGGGTTGCATGCGTGAACCACATCAGAAATTTCCCAGCAGCAATGGTGGCGAATGCTTAGCCGTGCTTCCGAGCGCAGCGCAGGAATCGGCGGCTGTAGATACCGAGAATGATCGTCGTCCGGTGAGCACACCGGCACGACCTCCAACCACTCGAAAGGAAACCATGCCATGAACTTCATCAAATCGCTCGTCCTCGGTCTGACCTTGTCGCTCGCTTCGCTGGCTGCGTTCGCCGCGCAGATCAACCTCAACAGCGCTAATGCGGCGCAGTTGGAAACACTGAACGGCATCGGTGCCGCCAAGGCCGAAGCCATCGTCGCGTATCGCACAGAACACGGCGGCTTCAAGTCGGTCGATGAGCTCGCTAACGTCAAGGGCGTCGGCCTGAAGACCGTCGAGAAGAACCGCGACCAAATGACCGTTGCGACAAAGTAATCGCGCGAACTGCCGATGTGATCCAGACGCCCGCGTTGAGCGGGCGTTTGCAGTTCAGATCTGGAATTCACCGACCGGTGCCGGTTTCGACAAGTCTTCGCGTTCGCGCCAGGTGTGGGCATCGAGGTGCAGCGGTGCATCATCGGCAAGCGCGCGGCGCAGGTCGCGCAGATCGATACTCGGGATCAAGGTGCGGATCAACGCTTCGGTGTAGTCGCGCAGTACGCGATCCTTGCGGATCAGCAACCACGTCGTGCAGGTCGGAAACAGGCCGCGCACGGACAGGGTGACGAGGTCGGTGTCGCTGACGTCTACCGCCATCTCGGCAAGGATGCCGACACCGAGACCGGTGCGCACGTAGGTTTTGATCAGGTCGGCGTCGCGTGCGGTGACGCTGATGTCGGGCGTGAGGCCGGAGTCGTGGAACGTGCGGCGCAGGGATGAATCGGCGGCGCGGCTGGATTCGTAGCTGATCAGCGGATACGTCGCGAGGTCGGCGAGTGATAATTCGCGGTCGAGTTCAGTCAGCGGATGACCGCGTGGCACCAGCACGACACGATCCCAACGGTAGATCGGCAATGTCAGATCGGCCTGCGGCGGCGTGCCCGAGCTGCTGACGATGGCGATATCAGCCTCGCCCGCTCGTGGCGCGCCACGGTCTCGGCATCACCGCCCGGCGCAACATGCAAGGCCACCTGCGGGAAACGTTGCTTCAAGGCAGCCAATGGCCGTGGTAGCACGTAGCGCGCCTGCGTATGCGTGGTCGCGATCAGCAACTCGCCATCGACATCACGCCGCAGGTTTGCGGCGACGGCACGGATGTTCGCGGCCTCGGCCACAATGATGCGGGCATGCTTCAGCACCTTTTCGCCGGCCGGCGTGATCGCTTCGACGCTGCGCGCGCGGCGCGTGAATAACTGGAAACCGAGCTCATCTTCAAGCAGCTTGAGTTGCTTCGACAATCCCGGTTGCGTGGCATGAACCTTGGCCGCCGCTTGGGTAATGTTGAGGTTGGAATCGGCGATCGCGATGATGAAGCGTAGTTGCGTCAGCGTCATAAATATCTTTACATCGCGATATAAGGATTGAGTTACGCTACCGGTGGTGGCTAGAATTGTAAAGCCAGTGCGGCTTATGCGTTCACGATATAAGCCAGATTCATTCGGTTATTTCCGATTTTCGCCAGATCTGCCTAGCTTGACCAGATGCAATCAATCCCGTCCGAGCACTCCGAGATGCCGCGTTTGTTCCCGCTGTTTGCCAACTTGCGAGGACGGCGTGTGCTCGTCGTCGGAGCCGGCGTCGTCGCCGCGCGCAAGATCGCGGCACTGCGCGATACCGGCGCCGAGATTGTCGTGGTAGCGGTGGCACCGCGAGCGACGAGATCGCGACATGGGCGGCGCAGGGAGTGCTGTCGTTGTCGCTGGGTGAGTTTGCCGATGCGCACCTCGACGGTACCTGGTTGGTGGTCGCCGCGACCAACGATACAGCGACGAATCGGCGAATCGCTGCAGCGGCCGAGATGCGGCGGATCTTCGTGAATGTGGTCGATGATGTCGCGCTGTCGGCCGTGCAATTGCCGGCGCTGGTGCAACGCGGGCGATTGCAAGTCGCGATTTCATCGGGCGGCGCAGCGCCGATGCTGGCGCGTCATCTGCGTGCCCAGATCGAGTCCATGTTGGACAGTTCCGTGGGTGACCTGGCCGAGCTGTTCGAGCGCCATCGCGACGCGATTCGTGTGCGCTGGCCCGATCTGCGGCAACGCCGGCGCTGGTTCGATCGCGTGCTGGCCGGGATCGTGCCGCAGTTGCTGCGCAGCCAGCAGTCGCAGGCCGCCGAGATCGCGCTATGCGATGCGCTTGCACACGCCGATGTCGTCGATGCACCGGGTTCAGTCGTGTTGGTCGGCGCCGGGCCGGGTGATGCTGGCCTGCTGACGTTGCGCGCGCTGCGTGCGTTGAACGAGGCCGATGTGATTCTGCACGATCGCTTGGTCAGTGCCGAGGTGCTGGCGTTGGCGCGGCGCGACGCGACTTTCATCGATGTCGGCAAGCAGGCCGATCATCACCGCGTTGCGCAAGATGACATCCATGCGTTGATGATTGAGCACGCACGTCGTGGTGCGCGGGTGGTGCGGCTCAAAGGCGGCGATCCCTTCGTGTTCGGTCGCGGTGGCGAGGAACTCGAAGCGTTGCATGCCGCCAGCATCCGTTTTGAAGTGGTGCCCGGCATCACCGCTGCCAATGCCTGCGCAGCCTACGCCGGCATTCCGCTGACCCATCGCGACCACGCGCAATCGCTGCGCCTGGTCACCGCGCATTGCGAACAATCCGCCGACCGACTCGACTGGGCCTGGTTGGCGCAGGACCGTCAGACACTGGCGTTCTACATGGGCGTGGCCGGCCTCGAACGCATCCGTGATCGCTTGATCGCGCACGGCCGCGCGGCATCGACACCATTCGCAATCATCGAAAATGGCAGTCGCCGCGACCAGCGTGTGATCACCGGTACGCTTGATGACTTGCCGGTGATCGCGCGCGCATCGCTGCGTTCACCGGCGTTGCTGATCCTTGGAGAAGTCGCGGCGCTGGCGCAGTCTTGCACTGGTTCGGCTGTACCGCCGCCGGCCGCTGTCGATGTCGTCGCGACGACGCCTTCACTTCCGCTTTGACCGCGCCGCTTGATATGCCTCTTTTCGCCTTCGCAGGGAGCATCGCCATGACGATCTATCAATCCATCCTCGACACCATCGGCAATACGCCGGTCGTGAAGTTGCATCGCATCGCGCCGAAGCACGTTGATCTCTACGTCAAGGTCAGGCGTTCAATCCGGCCGGTTCGGTCAAGGACCGTCTCGCGCTCGCGATTGTCCTCGATGCTGAGCAGCGCGGCCTATTGAAGCCCGGCGACACCATCGTCGAAGCGACCTCGGGCAATACCGGCGTCGCGCTCGCGGCGGTCGCGGCGGCGCGCGGCTACAAGTTCGTCGCCGTGATGACCGAAACCTTCTCGATCGAGCGCCGCAAGCTGATTCGCGCCTATGGCGGCAAGGTCATCCTCACCGCTGCGGCCGAACGCGGCAGCGGCATGGTGCGCCGTGCTGAGGAACTGGCAAAACGGCATGGTTGGTTCCTTGCACGCCAGTTTGAGAATCCGGCGAATCCAGCTTGGCACCGCAGCACTACCGCGGCCGAAATTTTGCGCGATTTCGCCGGACGCCGACTCGACCATTTCGTCAGTGGTTGGGGCACCGGCGGCACCCTTACCGGTGTTGGCGAAGTGTTGAAGCTGGCGCGTCCGGAAACGCGCATCACCGCGACTGAACCGGTCGGCGCGTCACTGTTGTCGGGCAATGCCTGGGCACCGCACAAGATTCAGGGCTGGGCACCGGATTTCGTTCCGGCGGTGTTGAACCGTGGTGTCGTTGATGAAATCGTTCCGGTGGATGACCTGCTGGCGCGTGATACGGCGCGCCGGTTGGCGACCGAGGAGGGCATTTTCGTCGGCTTGTCGTCGGGCGGAACCGTCGCCGCGGCCTTGAAAGTGGCGCAGAACGCCGCCGCCGGCGCGACCATTTTGGCGATGCTGCCGGATACCGGCGAGCGCTACCTGTCGACGATCCTGTTCAGAAGGTGTGAACGAAGGTTCGGATGACGAATGGCTGGCCGCGCAGGAAGCGGACGACAAGGTTGCAGCGGCCTGATTCAGTCGATTGGTGTGGCGTAGATCGGTAATTCCGTACTACGCCGGAATTCGAAGATCAGGTTTGTCTCGATATGCGCTACTTCCGGGCGTGAGGTGAGCGCCGCCATCGCAAAATCGCGCAGGTGCTGGGTATCCGGTACGCCGACATGAACCAGAAAATCGTTCGCGCCGGCGACGTGATAGAACGCAATGACTTCGGGCAGGGCGAGCAGATGATCTCGCAGCGCGATCACTTGTTCGTGCGAATGGCGGTTCAAGCGCACCGCGACCATGGCCTGCAGGCCGATGCCGACGCCCGCCGGGTTCAACTCGGCGTGATAGCCCTCGATGACCCGCGCTTCGCGTAACCGCCGAATCCGCTCGAGCGCCGTCGATGGTGCAACGCCGGCCTTTTCGGCCAAATCTTTGTTCGGTAGCCGCGCGTTGTTTCGCAGTAGCCGCAGCAAAGCGATATCGATTCGGTCGAGTTCCATGTTTTCGCCACTGAACAAAATATTGTTCGATGACGCGACCATAGCGCGACGATCGTTCTAGTGTCAGTCCTATTCTCCGGGAGAATTGCGATGACACATACGATCGATACTCGCTGCGTCCATGCTGGCCGCGAAGATTTTGGCGCGCTCGGTGTGCATGCGCCGCCGATCGACTTGTCCACCACCTATCCGGTGACCGATCTCGCCATCGGTACCGCCAGTTTCGATGCGCTGGTCGCCGGTGAGCCGCGCGCCGAAAATCCGATCTACGCGCGCCTGCACAACCCGACTGTGGCCCGCGTCGAAACTGCGATTGCCCAGCTCGAAGGTGCCGAAGCCTGCATTGCCTATGGCTCCGGCATGGCCGCCTTGACCGCGTTGCTGATGGTGTCGCGTAGTCGTGGCGGGCACATGCTGGCCGTGCGCCCGATCTACGGCACCAGCGATCACTTGTTGACGAGTGGTCTGACCGGCATCGACTGCGAATTCGTACCTGCCGACGAAATTGCAGCGCGCTGTCGCCCCGACACTGCGCTGGTGTTGATCGAGACACCGGCGAACCCGACCTTGGACTTGGTCGATATCGCCGCCGTGGTGAAGGCGGCCGGCGATGTGCCGGTCGTGGTCGATTCAAGTTTCGCAACGCCGATCCTGCAGAACCCACTCGCCTTCGGGGCTCGGTATGTATTGCACAGTGCGACCAAGTTTCTCGGAGGTCACGGTGATGTCATCGCCGGCGTTATCGCTTGTGCCGAGGCCGATGCCAAACCACTGCGCACGATGCGTGCCGCGACGGGTGCCTTGCTGCACCCGCTTGCGGCCTACTTGCTGCACCGCGGGCTCAGTACGCTAGCGCTGCGCGTCGAGCGTGCGCAGCACAATGCCATCGAACTCGCGCAGCGGCTTTCCGGCCATGGCGCGGTTCGGCGCGTTTTCTTCCCGGGCCTTGGCAGCGTCCGCAACGACCATCTCGTGAAGATGCAGATGCGCGGACCAGGTGCGTTGATGGCGCTCGACTTACACGGCGGTCATGCTGCGGCAGCGGCGGTGATGCGTGCGGTGCAGTTGATTACGCCAGCGGTGAGTCTCGGTTCCGTCGATACGCTGATCCAGCACCCGGCCGGACTGACCCATCGCGTGCTTGATGAATCGGCGCGCCAAGAATGTGGCATCACGGATGGCTTGTTGCGGTTGTCGGTTGGAATCGAATCGCTTGAAGATTTGTGGATCGATTTAGCGCAAGCGTTGGACACGGCGTTGGCATCAACGGCCTTGGCCGGCGCCGCTTGAGTCAGTGCCTGGGCGTTTCAAAGGAGCTTGCCGCCCTGGGCATCGTGCATCTTGCGCAGTAGCTCGGCACTTTCCTTGAGCAGCTTCGGCGCGAGGTCGCCGAAGTAGCCCTGCACCTCGCGGAAGCGCGAGATCAAGCCCTCGCGATCACCGCTGCGCACCAGCGCCAGTAGTTCATCGAGAGAATGGCGATATTCCGAGATCAGGTCGGGCAGATGCTCGGCCTGCAGCATGATGTCGGTGTAGAGCATCGGACTCTGCGCGAACAGTCGACCGACCATTGCCAGTTCGAGCCGATAGATCGGCGAACTCAGACGCAGCAGGCGTTCCAGATCAGCGGGTTGGCGACTGAGGAAAACGCCATAAGAAATTGTCGTGAAATGACGCATCGCCTGGATCATCTGCATGGCGGCGTCGTGCGCCGTCGGCGACTCATCGCGCAGCAGCCCGCCCCACGCCTCGATTTGGCGCAGCAGCCAGTTGTAACGATCTTCATCGCGGCCTTGGCAGACCACGATGACCTGTTTCCACCAGACTCGTTACATCGGGTCCGAACATCGGATGTAGCCCGACCACCGGGCCGGCATGTGCGGCCAGCATCGCGGTCAACGGCTTCTGCTTCACCGAGGTGATGTCGCACAGTACGCAGCCTGCCGGCAGGGTGGGCAACGTCGCGATGACGGCTTCGGTACGGTCGATCGGTACCGACACCAGAACCAGTCCGGCATCGCTGACGGCATCCGGCAAAGTGTCGATGTTGTCGACATCAATGATGCGCACCGGATAGCCGGAACGCTCGAACAGGCTGGCCATCAGCCGCCCCATCGCCCCGCGACCACCGATGATCACGACGGATTTGCCGGTATCACCGATCGCCGGCAACGCCGTTTCTTGTGACGTGTAAGAACCGCGCATCACGCGTCGCAGCACGTCCTCGATCATGTCCGGATCGGCGCCCGCGGCGGCGGCCTGTTCGCGCCGGGCGCCGAGCAGCTCTGATTCGCGTTGCGGTACGTACAGCGCGAGGCCACGTTCACGCTTGTAGGCACCGATCTCGCCAGTCACCCGTGCGCGGGCCACGAGCAGATCGACCAGTTGGCGGTCGAGCATGTCGATCTGTTGGCGAAGGTCATCGAGACTCATGTGTCATTCCGTGGTGTCGTATCGGCGCGTTCCGCTCGGTCAGAGCAGTGCCTTCAATCGATATAGTGCGTCCAAAGCCTCGCGCGGGCTCATCGTGTCCGGGTCGAGACGACCGAGTGCGTCGAGCGCCGGCGGGGATCGTTCGAATAGACCGAACTGCTGCGGCTGCGTGTGCGCTGTGGCGGCCAAAGATGGCGTCAGCGGGCGCGATTCCAGTGCCAGCAAGTGTGTCCGTGCGGCGGCAATGACGGGTTTCGGCACGCCGGCAAGGGCCGCGACCTGAAGACCGAAACTGCGATTTGCCGGTCCGTCCTTGACGGCGTGCAAGAACACCAGACTATCGCCATGTTCGACGGCATCGAGATGGACGTTGGCAACGCCCTCGAAATCGCTGGCCAGTGCTGTCAACTCGAAGTAGTGCGTGGCGAACAGGGTATAGGCGCGATTGCTCGTGGCGAGATGCATGGCGCAGGCGAAGGCCAGCGCAAGGCCGTCATAAGTGCTGGTGCCGCGCCCGACTTCGTCCATCAGTACCAAGCTGTGCTCGGTAGCGTTGTGCAGAATGTTGGCGGTCTCGCTCATCTCGACCATGAAGGTCGACTGCCCGGCGGCAAGATCGTCACCCGCACCGATACGCGTGAAGATTCGGTCGATTGGTCCGATTCGAGCGGCATCGTCGGGCACGAAACTGCCGATGTACGCGAGCAGCACGATCAGCGCGGCTTGGCGCATGTACGTGCTTTTTCCGCCCATGTTCGGGCCGGTGATGACGAGCATGCGCCGTGACGGATCAAGCTGAAGTCCATTGGGTTCGAATGGATCGCTGCGCACGGCCTCGACCACCGGATGGCGGCCACGGTCGATGGCGATGCCCGGCACATCGACCAGTTCCGGCATTGCCCAATTCAGCGCATCGGCACGCTCGGCCAGCGTCGCCAATACATCCACCTCGCTGAATGCGGCGGCGGCGTCGCGCAGCGCGTCAAGGCGCATGTTCAAGGTGTCGAGCAGTTGTTCATAAAGCGCTTTCTCGCGCATCAAGGCGCGTTCCTTGGCTGAAAGCACCTTGTCTTCGAACTGCTTCAGTTCCTCGGTAATGTAGCGTTCGGCACCCTTGATGGTCTGGCGGCGGGTGTAATGCGTCGGTGCCCGGTCGGCATGTGAATGGGTGATTTCGATGTAATAGCCGTGCACGCGGTTGAAGCCGACCTTAAGCGTCGGAATACCGCTCGCCGTGCGTTCTCGTGCTTCCAGTTCGATCAGGAATTGGTCGGCATGCGTGGACAGCAGGCGCAACTCGTCGAGCTCGGCATCGAAGCCTGCGCACAGCACGCCGCCGTCGCGCAACAGCACCGGCGGCTGCGACAAGATCGCGCGGACCAGCAGGTCGGCCGTGTCGTCGTGGCTGCCGAGTAGCGCGCCGAGTGCGTGTAGGCGCGGACTATCGATGGCGATGAGTTGTTGCTGGAAGCTTGGCGCGAGCTTCAGCGCATCGCGCAGCGTTGCCAGATCGCGTGGGCGCGCCGAGCGCAGCGCGACACGCGTGAGGATGCGTTCGATATCGCCGATACCGCGTACTTCCTCGCGCAACGCATTGACCGTGCCAGCGTCGATCAGCGCTGCAATTGCCTGATGACGCAGGCGCAGTGTGTCGCCCGTGCGCAGCGGACGATGGAACCAGCGCCGCAGCAGGCGCCCGCCCATCGGGGTGACGCTGGTGTCGATGACCGAGAACAGGGTGGCAACACTGCGCCCGCTGGTCTGCACGTCGAGTTCAAGATTGCGTCGTGTCGCTGCATCCATGGCGATGGTGTCGTCACTGGATTCGACCGCGAGACGAGTGAGATGTGGCAGCGCCGCGCGCTGCGTGTCCTTCAGATAGGCGAGCAGCGCACCGGCCGCGCCGACGGCGAGTTTCAGTTCGGCGCAACCGAAGCCGCGCAAATCACGGCTGCCGAAGAATTCGCAGAGCGCGCGTTCCGCCGTGTCCTGTGCGTAATGCCAAGGTGGACGTCGGCGCGCACCAGTCAACCCGACCACTACCTCGGGCCAGCGCACGTTTTCATCGAGTAAGGTTTCCGCCGGTGCGAGCCGTGCAAGTTCGGCCAGCAGCGCCGCCTCACCGTCGATTTCGCCGAGCGTAAAGCGGCCGCCGGCGACATCGACGCAGGCGAGGCCAAAGCGGTCGCCGCCGCGCGTGATTGAGACGAGCAGGTTGTCGCGACGTTCTTCGAGTAGCGCTTCGTCGGTCAGCGTGCCTGGTGTGATCACCCGCACTACTTTGCGTTCGACCAAGCCCTTGCTCGTCGCCGGGTCGCCGATTTGTTCGCAGATCGCTGCTGACTCGCCGAGTTTCAGCAATTTAGCGAGATAGCCCTCGACCGCGTGATAGGGCACGCCAGCCATCGGAATCGGCTGGCCGCCGACTGACCGCGTTGCGTCAAGGTGACATCAAGCAGGCGCGCGGCTTTGCGCGCATCGTCGTAGAACAGTTCGTAAAAATCACCCATCCGGAAGAACACCAGCGTGTCCGGAAACTCGGCCTTGGCGCGGAAGAACTGGCGCATCAAGGGTGTGTGCTGAGCGTAGTCGTCGGACACAAGTGATCGAGTGAGGAATTGGCTGGGCAGTGTAGCGGTGCAACCCGGATAGCGGCGATTGCGGACAAACTGCGCGCGCGACCGCAATGCCTGATTGGGGAACTCGCGACGAGATCGCCGGTCGCAAGCTCGCCTCGATCGGTAGGTGCTGTGCGGAGAGCGTCATGAAGCAGTGGATGGTGGTGGTTTCGATGCTTGCAGCTGCAACGGCGCAGGCGGACGAAGCCGCGGTGCGCACTGCCGTAAAGCAACTCGTGCCCGGTGCAGTGATCGAGTCAGTCCGGCCGGCAGCGATGAAGGATGTGTTTGAAGTCGTTGCGAACGGTGAAGTGCTTTATGTCAGTGCCGATGGCGGGCACTTGCTGCAAGGGCGGATGTACGACGCGAGACAGCGTAGCGACCTGACCGTTGTCACCGAGAACGATGTGCGCCGCAAGGCGCTTGCCAAGGTCGGTGATGAGCGTCGCATTCGGTTCGCTGCAGCCGACGAAAAACACCACATTACCGTCTTCACCGATGTCGACTGCGGTTATTGCCGCAAACTGCACAAGGAAATTGCGGCGATCAATGCCGCCGGCATCACCGTTGACTATTTGATGTACCCGCGTGCGGGTCTCGCTTCGGCCTCATTCGACAAGGCGGCTTTTGTCTGGTGTGCCGTTGACCAACAGGATGCGTTGACGGCGAGCATGCTCAACGGCGAACTCGCAATTGCCGAGCGCCGGCAATGCACGAATCCGATCGCGGAAACGATGAAGCTCGGACAGCGTTTCGCGAAATTGGGTACGCCGACAATCATTGCCAGTGACGGTTCGGTGATCGGCGGATATGTCGAATCGGGGCAGTTGTCGCAACGGCTGGCAGCGGTGCAGGAGCCCGCGGTTCGGCCGTGATCGGCGCGGCGCCGGCTGGCATACTTCAACAATGGACATGACCGCCGATCTTGCCGATTCCGAACTGCATGCGCAGGCCGCTGCCTTTGGCACCCGCCTGCTTGAAGCTCGCCTGAAACTAGCCACCGCCGAGTCGTGTACCGGCGGCTGGGTAGCCAAGGTCGTGACCGAGGTGCCAGGCAGTTCGGCTTGGTTTGACTGCGCATTCGTGGCATACAGCTACGACGCCAAGGAAGCCATGCTCGGGGTGCCGCGGCAGATGCTTGAATTGCATGGCGCGGTCAGCCGCGAGACGGTGATCGAGATGGTTCGTGGCGCCTTGTCGCGATCGCGTGCCGACATGGCAGTGGCAATTACCGGTATCGCCGGTCCGACCGGCGGCACCAAGGACAAACCGGTCGGCACCGTCTGGATCGCGTGGGGGTTCGGCCACCACCGTCCTACTGCGGAGGTCTTCCACTTCGCTGGCGACCGCGACGCGATTCGGCGCGCCACGGTCGCCGAAGTATTCGCCGGCTTGGAGCGTTTGTTGGCCAATCGCTGAGCCAGATCCAGCGTGAGGCGGGTGCGTCAGTATCCGAAATCTCGCAGGCCCGCATCGGATCGTCACCGAAGCGGCACACTTGCCTGTGGGATACTTTGTCGATCACCGGACGACGTCTCGCTATTTGAGAATACGCGCTGTCAGGCTGCGTCCATCCCATTCATCACTCCGAGGACATCCCCATGGATGACAACAAAAAAGCGTGCCCTGACTTCCGCGTTGGCGCAGATCGACAAGCAGTTCGGCAAAGGTACGGTCATGCGCATGGGCGATCGCCAGGCCGACGTGATCGAGGCAGTGTCGACCGGTTCGCTTGGCCTCGACATCGCACTCGGTATCGGCGGCCTGCCGCGCGGTCGTGTCGTCGAGATCTACGGGCCGGAGTCTTCCGGCAAGACCACACTGACGCTTCAGGTCATCGCCAGCGCACAGCGCGCTGGTGGCACCGCTGCGTTTGTCGATGCCGAACATGCGCTCGATCCGAGCTACGCCGAGAAGCTCGGCGTCAATGTCGACGACTTGTTGGTGTCGCAGCCGGACACTGGCGAGCAAGCGCTTGAGATCGTCGACATGCTGGTGCGTTCAAACGCGGTCGATATCGTCGTCATCGATTCGGTCGCGGCACTGACGCCGAAGGCCGAGATTGAAGGCGAAATGGGCGACTCGCACGTTGGCCTGCAAGCGCGTTTGATGAGCCAAGCCTTGCGCAAGCTGACCGCAAACATCAAGAAGTCGAACTGTCTGGTCATCTTCATCAACCAGATCCGCATGAAGATCGGCGTGATGTTCGGTAGTCCGGAAACCACCACTGGCGGCAACGCCCTGAAGTTCTATGCCTCGGTGCGTCTCGATATTCGTCGTATCGGTGCAGTCAAACGCGGCGAAGAAGTGATTGGTTCGGAAACCCGCGTCAAAGTCGTCAAGAACAAAGTCGCGCCGCCATTCCGTCAGGCCGAGTTTGAAATTTTTATGGCGAAGGCACTTCCCGCGAAGGCGAGATCATCGAGATGGGCGTGGCCAACAACCTGATCGACAAATCCGGCGCCTGGTATTCGTACTGTGGTGAACGTATCGGTCAGGGCAAGGACAACGTGCGCCTGTTCCTGAAGGAGCACCCGGCGATGACGAACGAAATCGAAGCCAAACTGCGCGCCAAAATGATTACCGCCAACGTTCCGGTCGCCCGTGGCGCTGACGCCGAAGAAACCGAAGAAGCCTGATTCCAGATGTTCTGCGATCGCCCTGGTAAGCTGCCGGGGCGGTCTGATCAGGTGAACGATGCGCAAGAATAAACCGCCACTTCCGCCCCGCGAACGCGCGCTTGGCCTGTTGTCGCGGCGCGAGCACTCCGCGCGTGAATTGAAGCGCAAGCTGCAGCAAAAGGGCGTGGCCCCAGACGAAGCCGGCGATGTCGTTGGTGAGATGGGCGAACGCGATTACCAGAGCGACACGCGTTTTGCCGAGTCGCTGGTACGCCGGCGCGCACTCGACGGTTACGGACCGCTGCGTATTCGCGCTGAATTGGCCTCGCATGGCATCGTGCGTGAAGCCGCCACTGCGGCAATTGCGACGGCGGAAGTGGACTGGATGTTGATTGCGAAGCGCGTATTTTCGGCCAAGTATCGCGAGATCGAACCCGCCGACCACAAGGAACGTCAGAAGCGGGCCGCGTGGCTTTCCGCGCGTGGCTTTGATGGCACCGCAGTGCGCGCTGTCACTCGCGCCGAGGTCGATGATTGAGTAATGGATGACTGAGCCCGGTTGCGGCTCATCAGCTACCTGTTTGGTCGTTTCGGTGGCCGCAAATTCGCAATCGGAGCGAGACGCTAGCCGACTTCGACGCGATTTCGACCCGCGTGCTTGGCACGATACAGCGCAGCGTCGGCGGTGGCGATCAGACGATCGATGCCGCGGCGTTCAGGTCGCGGCGCTGTGGCGACGCCAATACTGATGCTGATACTCAGTTCAGCATCGTCGACATGGAATGGCGTGGCGGCAACGACGGCGCGCACCCGTTCGGCGATAGCACTGACTTCGGCCGGTTCGATGTCCGGCAGGATCGCGATGAATTCCTCGCCGCCCCAGCGTCCGAATCGTGCCGATTCCGGCAAAACCGTGCACATGCGTTGCGCAGCATCGCGCAGCACAGCATCACCGGCGAGATGGCCATGGTGATCGTTGACCTTCTTGAAGTGGTCGATATCAATTAGCAGCACCGCAAGTGCGTGTGCGCCGGATTGCGACTGCGCCAGCAGTTGCTTGAACTGAGCAGCAATCGCGCCGCGATTAGCGACACCGGTGAGTGCATCAGTGTTGGCGACACGTTCCAGTTCGGTAGCACTGGCGATCAGTGCGGCATGCAGTCGCTGGGTCTCGCGGAAGCGACGCAATAACATCACCGCGAACACCGCCAGCACGCACAGCCCGACGATCAGGGCGATGCCGAGCAAGCGCTGGCGTGCGATGCGTAGCGCCTGAATCTGGTTGTCGCGGGTGAGCAGGGTGCTCTGTGACTCGGCGCGCTGCGCGGCCAGGCTGCCTTCAAGAATAGCGACGCGGCGCCCAGCCACGTCGATCGCAAGGGTCTTGTCGAGTTGCTGGAAAGCTTTGCGCGTAGCCATCGCCGCCACCGCGTCGCCAGTAGCGAGCTCGACATCAGACAACTCATCGAGCGCGCCGCGTTCGAGCACTTTGTCGCCGAGTTTGCGCGCTCCTTCGACGGTGGCACGCGCTTCGCCAATGCGCTGGCGAGGTCACCGCGAGCAGCCGCTACCCGAGTGCGATTAGCGTGGATCTGCACCTGGTCGCGGATCGCGACTGAATTGAATTGCTCGGCAGCACGTCGTGACCACAGATCGGCATCGTCAATGCGCCCTTGGGCGAGGCGCACGTCCGAAAGGGCAGTGAATGAGTTGACCTTGTTTGGCGGACTGCCGAGCGACATCGCCGCTTCCGATGCTTCCTCTCCGTAGTGTGCCGCTTCCTCGGTCTTGCCCATCTTCAACAGCGATCGCGACAGCTCACCACGCAACGCGATGCCCTCGCGCACGTCGCGTGGACCGAGGTGAGTCAGTGCTTCGCGAATATTTTGCGCCGCCAGTTCCTCATCGTCGAGGTTGCGGTGCAAAAATCCGAGCATCCGGTAGGTGCGTGCGATCTCGCCTTGGTCACCCGTGTGTTTCGCGAGGTCTAGCGCTTCGTTGTGCCGAGCTAGTGCGTCGGCGAACTTGCCGGTACGTGCCAGCACCAGACCGAGGGCGTTCAAGGCACGCGCCTGTTGCAAGGCGTCGCCGCCCCTGCGGGCGGTATCGGCCGATCGCTCGAAGAACGCGATCGACTCTGGGAACTGACCGAGCTTGCGCTCCAGCACGCCACGGTTGTATGCCCAAAGTGCGAGCCATTCGGCGTTTGCCGATTGCCGGGCAGTATTTTCCATGGCCTGAAGTACGGTCGCTGCACGCGTTGTATCGCCGCGATTGGCGTACATCGACGAGAGGCGGCTGTTCGCCGCCATCAACAAATCCTTGGCGCCTTCGGCTTCGGCCACTGCGGCCGCTTCGTTCAGCAGCGTATAGGCGCGATCAGGCTGCTCCAATTCGTCGCAGAACTCGCCCATCGCAAGCTTGGCCCAGCCGGCAGCGACTGGCGTGGGTGCGGTTTCGCCCCATCGCTCCGATTGCGCCAGCAACGATTCGGCCGAACGAGAGCGATCGTTGCGCAGCGCCGCGACTTCGGCCGGCTCACTGTTGGCGATCGGTGACGTATCCGCCTGCAACAGCGGTAGCCATGACAGCAGCAACAAAGCGACGGCGATGCGTAGCAGCATGGGGCGATATTAGGGCAAGCGCGGCTCTGGCGCTCCCTGCCACTTTCCGTTCGATCCGAGCTTGGACTCTGCTGTGGCTCCGCTAGAATCGGCGGTCTTTCGATCCCCCGGAATCCCCATGAAGTCCAGCGCTGAGATTCGCACCGCATTCATCGAGTTTTTTAAGTCGAAGGGGCATGAGCATGTGGCGTCGAGCCCGCTGGTGCCGGGCAATGATCCAACCTTGCTATTCACCAACTCGGGGATGGTTCAGTTCAAGGATATGTTTCTGGGGGCCGAGAAGCGTAGTTATACCCGTGCCGTGACCGCGCAGCGCTGCGTGCGAGCCGGTGGCAAGCACAATGATCTCGAAAATGTCGGTTACACCGCGCGTCACCACACCTTCTTCGAGATGCTCGGCAACTTCAGTTTTGGCGACTACTTCAAGCGCGATGCCATCCACTATGCCTGGCAACTGCTGACGAATACCTACGGATTGCCAGCGGACAAGCTCTGGGTCACCGTCTACCACACCGACGACGAGGCCTTCGCAATCTGGAACGGAGAAGTCGGCGTACCGGTGGAGCGCATCGTTCGCATCGGTGACAACAAGGGCGCGCCGTATGCATCCGACAACTTCTGGCAGATGGCCGATACCGGTCCCTGCGGCCCGTGTTCGGAAATCTTCTACGATCATGGACCGGCCGTGGCGGGTGGCCCTCCAGGTTCGGACGAACAGGACGGCGACCGCTACATCGAGATCTGGAATCTGGTATTCATGCAATTCGAGCGCGCATCGGATGGCACGCTGACGCCGTTGCCGAAGCCCTGCGTCGATACTGGCATGGGCCTGGAACGCCTGACGGCGGTGCTACAGCACGTCAATTCGAACTACGACATCGACTTGATGAAGCGCCTAGTCGAGGCGGCGGCCACCGCGACCGCGACAACGGACCTCGGCAATCCGTCGCTGCGGGTGATCGCCGATCACATTCGCGCGACCAGTTTCATGATCGTCGACGGCGTGTTGCCGTCCAACGAAGGTCGTGGCTACGTGCTCCGCCGCATCATCCGCCGGGCGCTGCGCCATGGTCACAAGCTCGGCTGCAAGGTGCTGTTTTTCTCAAGCTTGGTGAAGACGCTGGTCGCTGAAATGGGCGGTGCCTACCCGGAACTGGTGCACAAGCAAGCGCAGGTCGAACGCATCCTGAAAAACGAGGAAGAACGTTTCGCCGAGACGCTCGATCAAGGCATGAAGGTGTTCGAGGAATTGACCGCGAACGGTGCGAACCAAATTTCTGGTGATGACGCGTTCAAGCTCTACGATACCTACGGTTTTCCGCTTGACCTGACCGCGGATGTCGCGCGTGAGCGGGGACTGCTGGTGGATCTGGCCGGATTCGAGAAGGCGATGGAGGCGCAACGCGAACGAGCGCGCGCCGCCAGCAAGTTCGATCAAGGTTTCGTAATCTCGGCGGAGCAGTCGGCGGGCCTTGCTGCGACGCAGTTCGTCGGCTACACCGATCTGGATTCGAAGCATGTGACGGTCGAACGTCTGCTGGTTGCAAACCAGACGCGCACGTCGATCGCCAGTGGCGAACGCGCAGTCGTGATTCTCGATCGCACGCCGTTCTACGCCGAGTCGGGCGGGCAGGTGGGTGATACCGGCGTATTGCGTCTCGGTAATGCCGAATTTGTGGTTACCGACACGATCAAGCTCGCCGGCGTTTATCATGGCCACGTTGGTGCCTTGACCAGTGGTTCGTTGAAATTGGCCGATCGCGTTGTCGCCGAAGTCGACGTTGAGCGCCGTGCGGCCATCGTGCTGAATCATTCGGCGACGCATTTGCTGCATGCAGCGTTGCGTCAGGTGTTGGGTGAGCACGTGCAGCAGAAGGGGTCGCTGGTTGCACCCGATCGGCTGCGTTTTGACTTCTCGCATTTCCAGCCGATGACCGATGCCGAGTTGAAGCAGATCGAGACGATCGTGAACACCGAAGTACGGCGCAATGCCGAAGCCGAGGTGCACCAGATGAGCATGCAGGAAGCGCTCGATTTCGGTGCGATGGCGTTGTTCGGCGAAAAGTATGGCGAGCATGTGCGTGTTTTGAAGATGGGCGAATTCTCAACCGAGTTGTGCGGTGGTACCCACGTCGGGCGCACCGGCGATATCGGACTGATGAAGATCACGTCGGAGGGCGGCATTGCTTCCGGCGTGCGCCGTATCGAAGCAGTGACCGGCACCGGCGCGATGGCGCTGGTCGATCAGCGCGAAGCACGTCTCGACGACGTCGCGGAATTGGTCGGTGCGAGCGAAGAAGACGTCGTCGCCAAGCTCAAACAGCTACTTGATCGCCAGAAAAAGCTGGAAAAGGAACTCGATGCACTGAAGGCGAAGAACGCCAACGCACTGCTGAATGAACTGGCCGAATCGGCACCCAGCATCGGCGGTATCCATATCGTTACCGGTCGAATCGAGGGGATCGACGCCAAGACATTGCGCGACGCCGTTGAAGCCTTGCGTAACAAACTCGGCGATTGCGCCGTCGTGCTCGCTGCGGTTGCAGAGGGCAAGGCCTCGCTGGTTGCCGGCGTCGCCGGCGCCGGGCTCGCCAAGCTTAAGGCCGGTGAGCTGATCAGCCATGTCGCGAGCCAGATTAACGGCAAGGGTGGTGGACGTCCGGACATGGCGCAGGGTGGCGGTGACGATACGCCGGCGCTGATCCCGGCGCTCGTCAGTGTTTTAGAGTTCGCGAAGGCCAAGATCGGCTGAATCGTGCCACGGGAGAACGCTGCATGTTCGACTGGAATGACGTGCAGGTGTTCCTCGCGATTGCACGCGGTGGTTCGTTAGCAGCAGCCGCGCGCACGCTGAAGGTGAATCATTCAACCGTATTCCGTCGCTTGAATACGTTTGAGGATGCGCTCGGCGTGCGCTTGTTCGAGCGCATGCCAACAGGTTATGCATTGACGCCCGAAGGCGAGTCGATTCGCGCCGAAGCCGAGGCAGTCGAGACCAACGTGCATGCGTTGGAGCGCAAGATCGCCGGGCGTGACTTCGCGCTGCGCGGTGACATTCGGGTCACCGCACCGCACGGGCTCGCGACGGGTTTCCTGGCGCAGTACTTGCCCGACTTCATTGCGCGTTATCCCGGTATCCGGGTTGACATCGAAGCATCGGACTCGGCGCTCGATCTCGGTCGTCGCGAGGCCGACATCGCGTTGCGTGCCACGCACGCGCCACCCGAGCACTTGGTCGGCCGCCGCGTCGCTACCCTGTGTTGGTGGGTGTTTGCATCGGCCAGTTACCGTGAGCGTATGGGCTGTCCGACCAACATGGGCGAACTTTCGGCGCATCGGCTGATCGGCGCGACACAAAGTTTTCAGCGCCTGCCGGTGTTCGCATGGCTGGCGAAACAGGTGCCAGACGATGCCATCGTCGTACGCGCCGCCGATCTGGACACTATGGCGGCCTTGGCGCGCGAGGGGGTGGGCCTGGCGCTGTTACCGAGTGACCAGCATTTACCTGACCTGCAGCGGCTATTTCCGGTCGAGCCACGCTTCACTGGTGAACTCTGGCTGCTCACTCATCCGGACTTGCGCCATGTCGCGCGCATCAAGGCCTTCATGGAGTTCCTGGCCGAGCGGCTGCGGAATGACCCGCGTCTGGCTGAATCGTCGCCAATTCCCTGATGCGTTCGTGGCGGATTGATTTATCTGGGGTTTTGCCCGATCAGCGCAGGCTTAGCCTATAATGCTTGGCTGTTGCCTTGGGGCCCCTGGGCAGCACCATACTTAAAATAGGAGACTCCGATGAACCGTAAGCATTTGTGTGCACTGATTGCGCTCGCACTAGGCGCAGGCGCCGTTTCGGCGCAAGACTATGACAGCCGCTGGTATGTAGCTCCGGCCGTTGGTGTTTCGCACAACGATAACGAGCGCTATGTGGATTCCGATGACACCGAATTCGGTTCGCTCGGTTTCGGCCGATTCGTCGCAGAAAATACCTCGCTCGACCTGAGCATCGACTACACCAGCCGCAACCTCGGCAGCCAATATCATTTTGTCGGTGATCTCGACAGTTTCGCGTTGAGCGCATCGCTGCGTCATTACTTCACTGACTGGTCGTGGCGTCCGTTCCTGAAGGTCGGTCTCGGCCTCTCGGAAGCGCGCGTGACCGATCAGGCGCTGAGTTACGGCACCCATCGCAACGTCAATCCGATTTTCGATGCTGGCCTTGGTTTCGGTCATGACGTCAATGACGCCGTCGCGCTGCGTACCGAACTGAACTATCGCTATGACATGGACGACCAGTCCATTCCTGGCGTTGACCATTTCGGTGACTGGATCGCGACCTTTGGCGCCACCTTCAAGTTCGGCGAATCCTCGGCACCGGCTGCCAAGCCGGCCGCCGATCCGGCTGCTGAACCGGCTACTCCGGCCGAACCAGCGGCCCCGGCCGATTGCAGCACGCTGGACGACGACAATGACGGCGTCAACAACTGCGATGACCAGTGCCTTACGTCAGCCGCCGGCGAAGCCGTGGGCGCAGATGGTTGTGCACAGGCGATCGTGATCGACTTGCGTGGCGTCAACTTTGCGTTCGATCGTGCGGAACTGACCGCCGAATCGACCGCGATTCTGGACCAAGCCGTCGACGTGCTGAATCGCTACCCGGCGCTCAAGGTGGAAGTTGCTGGTCATACCGACTCGGTCGGCACCGACGCCTATAACCAGGGCCTGTCGGAACGCCGCGCCAAGACGGTGTATCAGTTCCTCACCAGCAAGGGCATCGCCGCTGACCGTCTCTCCGGTCCGAATGGCTACGGCGAAGGCAAGCCGATCGACACGAACGACACCTCGGAAGGCCGTGCTCGCAACCGCCGCACCGAACTCGTCAAGCAGCAGTAATTCGGGTCACCCCGGAAACCAAGAAGCCCCGCCTCGGCGGGGTTTCTTTTTGCCCGATACTTGCGATTCAGGCGGCTTGATACTGACCCATGCCGCGCAATTTTTCATAGCGCCGAGTGAGCAGAACGTCGCTGTCGAGTTTTTCGAGTTCGATGATCTGATTCAGCACGACGGCTTTGAGGTTACCCGCCGTGGTCTTCGGATCGCGATGTGCGCCGCCGAGCGGCTCAGGGATGATCTGGTCGATCAGACCGTGTTCTTGGATTCGCGTGGCGGTCATGCCCATCGCTTCGGCGGCGTCCTTGGCGCGTTCGGCACTACGCCACAAAATCGAGGCACAGCCTTCGGGCGTGATCACCGAATAAGTACTGAACTGCAGCATATTCACACGGTCGCCGACACCAATCGCGAGCGCGCCGCCGGAGCCACCTTCACCGATGACAGTGCATACGATCGGCACGCGTAGCTTGGCCATTTCGAGCAGATTGCGTGCAATGGCCTCGGACTGGCCACGTTCCTCGGCACCGACGCCGGGATAAGCACCGGGGGTATCGATCAAGGTGACGAGCGGCAAATTGAAGCGTTCCGCCATCTGCATCAGGCGCAGCGCCTTGCGATAACCCTCGGGGCGCGGCATGCCGAAGTTGCGCCGAATTTTCTGTTTCGTGTCACGGCCCTTCTGGTGGCCGATGATCACGACGCCCTTGCCTTCGATGCGGCCGAGACCGCCAACAATGGCAGCGTCATCGGCAAAGGCGCGGTCGCCCGCGAGTTCGTGAAATTCCTCGCAGATGTGACCGATGTAGTCGAGTGTGTAGGGCCGTAACGGGTGCCGTGCCAGCTGCGCAATCTGCCAAGCGCTCAAGTTCTGGAAAATTTCTACCGTCTTCTCGCGCAGCTTGCCATCGAGCTTGCGGATCTCCGATTCAAAATCGAGTGACTGTCCTTGCGAACTAGCACGCAGTTCGCGCAGCTTGTTTTCGAGCTCGGCAATCGGCTTCTCGAATTCGAGGATGTTTGGATTCATCGCAGGTTCCAGTCTGATGAAGGACGAATGATAGCGTCAGTGCCACTGGCCCGGGCGAGCGACAGTTGCACCTCGATGACCCCATCCAGCTGACGCAGATCCTCGACTACTTCGGGCAGGATGCGCACACGCCAAGCATCACCCAGCTGCAATTCAGTGCGCGCTGTCTGGTTCTTGTACAGCAGACGCACCGCAGCGGCGCCAGCCTGTGCTGGCTTGAGCGT
Organism: Rhodanobacteraceae bacterium; assembly: GCA_016708465.1. Lineage (GTDB taxonomy): Bacteria > Pseudomonadota > Gammaproteobacteria > Xanthomonadales > Ahniellaceae > JADKHK01. The sequence continues at coordinate 525,429 of JADJFT010000001.1, read as the reverse complement.
TTTTGAAAGTTGGTCCAGCCACTTCGGAGATACGTTGGCGACCTGGATACGTAGTCCGCGCCCGAAGCGTTCGCAGGCTTGCGCCAGTGTCCAAGCTTGGCGCAACTTGAGTTGGTAGCCGCCAGAGTATTCGTCAATCGCCAGCCCGCCCGCGACCACGACCATTTGGTCCTTCGCAAACACGCCGGCGTATTCGGTCAGGGCCTCGCGGAACAGGCCGACTTCGATACGACCGCTGCCGTCTTCAATCGCTGCAAAGCCCATTGCATCGCCGCGCCGACGCAGGCCAGACGGCACGATGCCGCCGAAAATGATCGGAATCTCGATCTGGCCGCGACGCTTTTCGGCGGTGGCCTGCAAGCTGCGGTACAACTCCTCGGCTTTGCCGATCGGCCCGGATGTGAGTTGGCGCAGTTCATCCTTGTAGGCGTCGGCTGGATGCCCGGAGAGATAGTGTCCGAGGGTTTCGCGCTCGCCATTGAGGCGTGTCAGCAGTGACCATTCCGGTAATTTGCGCAGCACCACTTCCGGTGCTGCCGAGACGGCGGCGTTGCCGAAAATATCGATCTGCCCAGCATCGCGATTACGTGCCTGTTGCTCGGCGCCACGCATCGCTTCCGGCAAGTGGTTCATCAGCGTCGCACGATTGTGGCCGAGGCTATCGAGCGCGCCAGAATGCACCAGCGCTTCGAGCACACGCTTGTTCAGACGATTACTGTCGACGCGTTGGGCGAGATCATCCAGCGATGTGTAAGGACCCCGCGCGACGCGCTGATCGGCGATGGCTTCGCAAGCGGCACGACCGACGCCTTTGATCGCACCGAGGCCATAGCGGATGCGTTTTGAGTCGAGCGCTTCGAACATGTAGGTCGAAGATTGGATGTCGGGCGGCAGGATGCTGAGGTTGCAGGCTTCCTTCGCATCGTCGATGAAACCAACTAGTTTGTCAGTGTTGTCCATATCCGACGACAGCGTTGCCGCCATGAATTCGGCCGGATAGTGCGCCTTCAGCCATGCCGTTTGGTAGGCAACCAGCGCATAGGCAGCGGAATGGGATTTGTTAAATCCGTAGTCGGCAAATTTTTCCATCAGATCGAAGATGCCGCGTGCGACATCCGGGTCGACGCCGTTTTTTGCTGCGCCGTCTTGGAAAACTGAGCGTTGCTGTGCCATTTCCGAAGCAATCTTCTTGCCCATTGCACGGCGCAGCAGATCGGCGCCGCCGAGCGTGTAGCCAGCCAGCACCTGCGCGATCTGCATCACCTGTTCTTGGTAAACGATGACGCCGTAGGTCGGCTTCAAGATCGGTTCCAAGCTCGGGTGCGGATAACTCACTGCGGCGCGGCCGTGACGGCGGTCGATGAAGTTGTCGACCATGCCGGCGCCGAGTGGGCCCGGTCGGAACAGCGCTGCAAGGGCGACGATGTCGTCGAATCCTTGTGGCTGCAGCTTGCGGATGTAGTCCTTCATGCCACGCGATTCGAATTGGAACACCGCGGTGGTATCACCACGCGACAACAGCGCGTATGTGAGTGCATCGTCCATTGGCAGTTGCGTGATATCGAGTGCTACTTCACCGCTGATCGCGCGACGTACATTGATTGCTTTGACCGCCCAGTCGATGATCGTCAGTGTGCGCAGACCGAGGAAGTCGAACTTCACGAGCCCGGCTTTTTCGACGTCGTCTTTGTCGAATTGCGTGACGACGCTCTCGCCGCCTTCTTCGCAGTACAGCGGTGCGAAGTCGGGCAGGGGAGTCGGGGCAATGACCACGCCGCCGGCATGTTTGCCGGCATTGCGGGTCAGGTCTTCGAGTTTGCGCGCGAGTTCGATCAGCGTCGCGACCTCCTCTTCATTCGCCATGCGTTCGCGCAGTTCCGCCGATTCGGCGATGGCGTTGTCGAGGGTGATGCCAAGCGTGGTCGGAATGAGCTTGGCGATCGAATCGACTTGGCCGTAGCCCATGCCGAGCACGCGTCCGGTATCGCGCACTACGGCCTTCGCGGCCATGGTGCCGTAAGTGATGATCTGACTGACCTTGTCAGCGCCATATTTGCGACTGACATAGTCGATAACGCGGTCACGGCCTTCCATACAGAAGTCAACGTCGAAGTCCGGCATGGACACGCGCTCGGGGTTGAGGAAGCGCTCGAACAGGAGATCCTGTGGCAGCGGATCGAGGTCGGTGATCTTCAGCGCATAGGCGACGAGCGAACCGGCGCCGGACCCGCGACCTGGGCCGACCGGAATACCGTTGACCTTCGACCAGTTAATAAAGTCGGCAACGATCAGGAAGTAGCCCGGGAAACCCATCGTCACAATCACGTCGAGTTCGGTGTCTAGTCGTTCGACGTAGGTTTCGCGCGTAAATGGCAGCGCATCACGATAGTGCGCGATCCGTACTTCCAAGCCGGCATGCGCCTGCGCGCGGATGAAAGCTGTCGAGCGTGTGCTCGGCCGGCACCGGAAAGGCCGGCAAGTAGTACTTGCCGAAGCACATCTCGATGTTCAAACGCTTCGCTAGTTCGACAGCGTTCTCGATCGCCTCCGGACAATCGGCGAAGACTTCGCGCATCTCGGCGGGCGTTTTCAGGTATTGCTGATCGGTGTAGTCGCGCGGACGTTTCGGGTCGTTCAGCACCCGCCCACTGGCGATGCAGACGCGCGCCTCGTGCGCCTCGGCATCTTCGCGCGCAAGGAATCGCGTGTCGTTGCTGGCGACGACGGCAACGTCGCGGCGGCTGGCGAGGTGCAGCAACCGCGCCTGTTGAGTCGATTCGTCGGCGCGACCACAGCGTGTGAGTTCAAGATAGACACGATCGTCGAAGCCACGACGCCAGTCTTCCAGCAGTCGGTCGGCGCTATCGATATCTGCCGCGGCGATCAATTCTGATGGGCGCCCGAGTAGCGCGACCAAGCCGGCGTTGTCGGCCATCAGGCGCGAACGCGGCACGAACACACGCTCGGACTTGCCGCGTTCGCGATAAGCCGCCGACAGCAGGCGCGACAGACGCAGGTAGCCGTCGTGGTTCTGACAGAGCACCGTCGCGCGCGACAAATCGTTGCCGGTTTCGCCGACCCACAGGTCGCAACCGATGATCGGCTTCAGCCCAGCCTTCTCAGCCGCCCCGTAAAACTTCACCAGCGCGAACAAGTTGGAATCGTCGGTCATCGCCACCGCCGGCATGCCGGCAGCGATACAGGCGTTCACCAAGCGATCGATACGAATCGTCGAGTCAACCAGCGAATACTCGGTGTGCAGATGCAGGTGGACGAAGGTCGAAGTCATTCCTGCACCTTAGCCATGGCGCGATCAGCGCTCAAGGCTTGACATGACCGGCCGCTCAGCCAAACAGGTCGGCTGCGAAGAACCGTTTCACCGGCGCGAAACTGCGGCGGTGGGCTGCGCAGGGGCCAAGACGCTGCAGAGCGGCCAGATGTTCAGGTGTCGGATAGCCCTTGTGGATGGCGAAACCGTAGCCTGGATGCAGCAGATCGAGTTCGACCAACAGGCGATCGCGATGCACTTTAGCGAGAATCGATGCGGCGCTGATTTCGGCAACCAGTGCATCGCCAGCAACAATCGCGCGCGCGCGACAGGGCAGGTCGGTCGGTAACTTGTTGCCATCGATCAATGCTTCGTCGGGCACGATGGCAAGGCCGCGCAATGCGTCGCGCATGCCGCTCAAGGTGGCCTGCAGGATGTTGTGGCGGTCGATCATGGCGGCGTCGACTTCGATCACATGGAACGCTAGTGCATGCTCGCGGATCGCGCGGTCAAGCACGTTCCGGCGCAACTCACTGAGTTGCTTCGAATCGTTCAATCCAATGATCGGATACCTCGGATCGAGGATCACGGCAGCGACCACGACTGGCCCGGCCAGTGGCCCGCGTCCGGCTTCGTCGACACCGGCGATGCGCTTCATCGGCGGTCGATCAGTTCGCCGATGGCCTCGGCGGCCGCTTCGGAACCACCGCCAGCAAGCAGCGGTAGCAATGTCGACAACTGTGTTTGCATCGCTTCCATGCGGGCATCGTCGCGGAACAGAGTGAGCAAGGCTCCGGTGATTTTCTCCGGCGTACATTCGTCTTGCAGCAACTCGGGCACCACCGCGCTATTCAACAGAATATTCGGTAGCGAGACATGCTTCGATTGCAGCAGGCCAAACAGGCGCACGATGCGGTAACTCAGCGGATGGATGCGATGCGCCACCACCATCGGTGTCTCGGCGAGCCCGGCTTCGAGTGCCGCCGTGCCGGACGCAGTGAGCACGGCGTCGGCCGCCCATAACACTTCATGGGCACGGCCTTCAAAGGTCTGGATCAAACCGCGTGCGCGATATTTCACCAGCACAGCGTCGAACGCTTTTGCGCAGTCGCTGTCGGCCATCGGCGCGACCAGCTTGAGACCCGAAATCGCGTTGGCGCACTGCAGCGCCGCCTGCACGAAGATTTCGCCCAGTCGTTCGATTTCGCCGATTCGACTACCCGGCAAAATCGCCAGCACGCGATTCTTGAGCGGCAACTCAAGCGCGCTGCGCGCATCGGCTTTGGTCAGGCGATTTTAGAAACGTTCGGCGAGTGGATGCCCGACAAAACATGCATCGACGCCATAGCGTGCGTAAATCGGCGGCTCCATCGGAAACAGACAGAGCACGCGGTCAGCCGATGCACCGATTTTCTTCGCGCGGCCCGGTCGCCAAGCCCAAATCGACGGACTGACGTAGTGCACGGTGCGGATGCCCGCGCGCTTCAATGTTCGCTCAACACCAAGATTGAAGTCCGGCGCGTCGATGCCGATGAACACATCCGGCTTCCAGTCGCGCAGTCGCTGCACGACCGCAGCGCGCAGTTTGAGCAGACGCGGCAGATGGCGCAGCACTTCAACCAGACCCATCACCGCGAGTTCGGATGCATCATGCCAAGTGTCGCAGCCCGCGCGACGCATACGATGACCGCCGATGCCGGCGAACTGCGCACCTGGATACAATCGCTTGAGCGCAGCGATCAAGTCAGCGCCGATTTGATCGCCTGAAGTTTCGCCGGCGATCAAGGCAATACGGAGAGGGCGCTGGTTCACGGTCTCAGCGGATCAACGATCGTTCCGAACGGTCGATGAACTCGGACAAGATCCGCAATTCATCGCTGACTTCGGCGGCCTTGGCGATCTGGGTGCGCGCCTCGGCCAGTGGCATGCCGGACAGATACAGCATGCGGTAGGCGCGCTTGATTGACATGATCGATTCCGACGAGAAACCGCGGCGTTTCAGACCCTCGGAGTTGATGCCGCGAGGTTCGGCGTAGCTGCCGGCGACCACGGTATACGGTGGCACGTCGCGATTGATGACCGAGCCCATCGCGGTGAAGGCGTGAGCACCGATTTGGCAGAACTGGTGCACGAGCGAGAAACCGCCAAGGATCGCGAAGTCGTCGACGCGCACATGTCCGGCCAGCGACGACGCGTTCGCGAAGATGCAGTCGTTGCCGACCATGCAGTCATGCGCCATGTGCACATAGGCCATGATCCAGTTGCGATCGCCGATGCGGGTGACTCCACCACCATCCTGGGTGCCACGGTTCAGCGTCACGAACTCGCGGATCATGTTGTCGGCGCCAATGTCCAGTGATGCCTGCTCACCGCGAAACTTTTTGTCCTGTGGCGCCGCGCCGATCGAACTGAACTGGAAGAAGCGGTTGCGCGGGCCGATCCGTGTCGGCCCCTCGATCACGACATGCGGACCGATCTCGCAGTCGTCGCCGATCTCGACGCCGGCACCGATGATCGAAAACGCGCCGATCGACACGTTCGCGCCGATCTTCGCGCCGGCATCGATGACCGCACTGCTGTGGATCATGTGTTGGATTCCGGTGCTGCACAAAGAATCTCGGCGCTCGCTACTTCTTGATCACCGACCAGCGCACGGCATTCGTACAAGCCCATGCGGCGGATCAGGCGCTTTTGCGTCACATCCAGCTTGAGCTGGTCGCCCGGCACCACGGTGCGGGTGAAGCGCGCCTTGTCGACGCGCACCAGATAGTAGAGTTGGTTGTCGTGGCGCTCGAATCCGTTGGAAAGCTGCGTCAGGATGCCGGACGCCTGCGCCATCGCTTCGATCACGAGCACGCCGGGCATCACCGGATGTCCGGGAAAATGACCGGTGAAACACGGCTCATTTACGGTCACATTCTTGATCGCCAGTACGCGCTTGTTCGGCTCGAACTCGATCACGCGGTCGATCAGCAGGAACGGATAGCGGTGCGGCAGCATCGCCATGATCTCGGTGACTTCGATCGGCAGCTTGATACCGCCGGGCAGGTCATTCATCGTTCCGTTCCCCAAGAAGTTTGCGCACACGGCGTGCGAGTTGGTCGAGTTGGCCAAAGCGGGCGGCATTTTTCCGCCATTCGCGCTTCGGCTGGATCGGTGTGCCGGACACATATTCACCCGGTTCGCGCAGATCGTGCGTGACCAGGCTCATCGCACCCACCGTCACCCGGTCGGCAATCTCCAGGTGGCCGATGATACCGGCACCGCCGGCAATCAGGCAGTGACGCCCGATGCGCGTGCTGCCAGCAATGGCGGCACAGCCGGCGATGGCTGTGTGCGCGCCGATGCGGACGTTGTGGCCGATCTGGATTTGATTGTCGAGGCGCACGTCGTCTTCGAGCACGGTGTCACCAAGCGCGCCGCGGTCGATCGTCGTGTTCGCCCCGATCTCGCAATCATCGCCGACGACGACGCCACCAAGTTGTGGCACCTTCAGCCACGCGCCTTGGTCGAAGGCCAGACCGAAGCCGTCAGCACCGAGCACGGCGCCTGGATGGATCAACACGCGCGAACCAATTTTCACCCGAGCAACCAAGGTCACACGTGCAACCAATCGAGCATGGGCGCCGATGTCGCAGTCGTCCCCGATCACGCACCCCGGACCGAGTTCGGCGCCGGCGGCGATGGCTGCGCGCCCCGATCACGCAGTAAGCGCTGATCCGTGCGGATGCATCGATGACCGCATCAGCGGCAATTACGGCACTGTGATGAATGCCCGGCGATGCCGGTTCGCATCGCTCGAACAGAGCCGCAATCCGCGCAAAGTCAGCGTAAGGGTTACGGCTGACCAATGCCGCGCCAGTCACCATGGCGACATCTTTTTCCGCAAGCACCACGGCGGCCGCACGGGTGGTGGCCAGTTGTGCCCGATAGATTGTATTCGCAAGGAAACTGATTTGGTCGGATTTGGCATCGGCAAGCGTATTCACACCGATGATGGTGACCGTCGCGTCACCGCGAAGCTCGAGGCCGAAACGGGTCGCGATGTCGGCCAGCGTATGCATCAACGTCCAGTGGCGGTCGCGGCGTCGCGCTTCAATCGTGCGAGCACGGCGTCGGTGATGTCGATCTGTGCACTGGCGTACATCACCGGCGCCTGCACCACCAGATCAAGCTGGTTCTCGCGGGCGTAGGCGATCACCGCTGCTTCAATGCGCGGCCATTGGCGGTTGAACTCTTCGTCGCCGCGGGCTTTGAATTCCTCGGCAAGGCGTTTACGGGTACGTTCGATCGATTTGCGCAAGGCCTCGATTTCGCGCTTCAACGAATCGGCAGCGGTCTTGGGCAAAATGGCGGAGTCGCGACGATCGCGTGCCTCAATCTCGGCCAGTCGATTTTGTTCGGATTCGAGCGCCTTGTTGCGTGGATTGAATTCGGCCTCAAGTGTGCGCCGTGCATCGAGCACCTGCGGCGCATTGTCGATCAGTCGTTTCATGTCGACATAGCCGATGCGTGCCGACTGTGCGAACGCCATCGTCGCGCACAGCCATAACACGACGCCGGCAAGGATCAGGCCGGTGTGGGGTCGGAACTTTGGCACTGAGCGTGCGGCCATCGTCCCGGCTCCGTCCTCAGAACTGCTGCCCGAACGAGAACTGGATGCCCTCGGTGCGATCGCCATCCTGTTTCTTGATCGGGCGCACCAAGTTAATGATGATCGGGCCGACCGGTGCCTGCCACTTCAGCGACAGGCCGGCAGATGCACGCAGATCGTTCGATTTGAACGCATCGAAGCTCTCGAACACGTTACCGACATCGATGAATGCCGACAGTTGTGCGGTATCGGAATCGCCCTTGGTCATCGCCGTCGGAATAATCAGCTCCAGTCCACCCACGGCCTTGAACGCGCCGCCCAGAGGCTGGCGATAGCTGCTGTTCAGCGACGCCGTCTCAGCCGGGCCGAGGGTGTTGTCCTCGAAGCCGCGTACAGAGCGCACGCCGCCGGCATAGAAGTTTTGATAGAACGGCAGTCGGCCAGTGCTGCCGTAGCCGTCGCCGTAGCCGAGATCCGCCTTGGCCAGCAGTGAGTAGCTGCCCCACAGCGGGAAGTAATGGCCGATTTCGTAGCCGATTTTGTAGTACTCGAGGTCCGACCCAGGCAGTGCCACTTCGGCTCCGATACGCTGGTACGAACCACGTGTCGGCGCGAAGAACTTGTTGCGTGAGTCGCGCTGCCAACCGGCCTGCATCGACCAGGTATTGATTGTCCACTGACGATATGGCCCGGTGCAGATGCCGGTGGTGGTGTCGGTGTCGGTGTCCGGGCCATCGCCATCGGTATCGGTGTCTGGACCGTTGCATGTAGGTGCTGCGTTGACGATCGCCGAGTTCGTCAACGAGGTTGTTGATCAGCGATGTTGGCGTCGAACCATCGACGGTCGTGATGTCGTTTTTGTCTATGCCGAACGACAGCGACAAGGTATCGACTTCGGTCAGCGGAAGGCCAAACAGTACTTCGCCGGAAATCGTATCGGCCGTATAAGCCGCGAGATTGGCCTGACCTTGGTCCAGTTTGCGCACGCTGAAGTTGTAGCCAACGCTGAGACCATCGTCGGTGAAATACGGATCGAAGAAATTGAAGTCGAAACGTTTAACGTAGTCGTTGTTCTGGATCGTTGTACCGACAGTGTTTCCCGATCCAAGGAAATTGCGCTGAGTCAACGACACCGAGGTAATAATGCCTTGAAGCTCGGAATAGCCAACACCGAACTGGAAGCTGCCGGCGCTTTGTTCCTCGACGGTAAAATTGATGTCGACTTGGTCGTCGGTGCCGGGCACTTTCGGCGTTTCAACGGTGACTTCCTTGAAATAGCCGAGGCGTTGCAGACGGCCCTTGGAGCGGTCGATCGCAGCTTGCGAGAACCACGCCCCTTCGAGTTGACGCATTTCACGGCGCAACACTTCGTCTTGGGTGCGTTGATTGCCGATGAAATTGATGCGTCGGACGTAAGCGCGCTTACCCGGGTTCACGAACAAGGTGACGGCGACTTCGCGCTTGTCGCGGTCGACGACCGGCGACGGCGTGACCTCAGCAAATGCGTAACCGATGTTCGACAGCACCCTGGTCATCGATTCCGAGGCGCGTTCAAGCTTGCCCCGTGAATAGGTCTCGCCGGGTTTTGCCGAAATGAATCGGCGCAGTACATCTTCTTTCACCACCATGTCGCCAGCCAAATTGACGTCGGTGAGCGTATAGATGTCGCCCTCGCGCACGTTCGCGGTGACGAACAATTCCTTGCGGTCTGGGCTGATCGAGACCTGCGTCGATTCGACTGCGAAATCGACGTAGCCACGGTCTTGGTAGTAGGACGCGAGCTTTTCCATGTCGCCGGAGAGTTTTTCGCGCGAGTACTGATCGTCACGCTTGTACCAACTCAGCCAATTGGAAGAACCAGACTCGAAATCCTCGATGATCTCGTCGTCACTGAAGGCAGTGTTGCCGACGATGTTGAGGTGGCGAATCTTCGCTGCCTTGCCTTCGCTGACCGTGATTTTGATCGAAACGCGGTTGCGGTCGAGGTTTTCGACCTCCGGCTTGATGCTGACGTTGTATTTGCCGCGATTGTTGTACTGGCGCGTCAGTTCTTGGGTCAGTCGATCGAGTTCGAGGCGATTGAATGTCTCGCCTTCGACCAGCCCAATTTCGCGCAGACCCTTCATCAGATCCTCGGTCTTGAGGTCCTTGTTGCCAGTGATTTCGAGCTTGGAGATGGCCGGGCGTTCGCTCAGCTTCACGATCAGAATATCGCCCTGTCGCGTCAGCTCGATGTCGTTGAAGAATCCAGTCTTGAACAGCGCGCGCACCGCCGCCGATGCGCGGACGCTGTCGATACGATCGCCTTTTTCGATCGGCAGCGCGCTGAACACGGTGCCGGCTGGAATGCGGGTGAGGCCTTCAAGCCGGATGTCCGACACCACAAAGGCATCGAAGGCGGCGGCATTCTGCGCGCACAGCGAAGCAACCAGGACCAGCGCAGCAATTCGTTTCATCGTCACTCCGTCAATGACCACCGCAGCGCAAGGGCACTGAGGCGTTGCCCGGGCCTGTGGGGCGCGGGCGGGTTGGGCGCAGGCCGGCGCACATGCTTGGTGCGCGCCGTGCCGGAAAGGGTTCAATTCAGTGGAGCAGGCCGGAAATATCGTTGAAGAAGGCGAGTCCGATCAGACCGGACAACATCGCCAAACCCACGTATTGGCCGGCGACCAGCGTTCGCTCGCTGACCGGACTGCCTTTGATCAGTTCGATAAGGTAATACAGGATATGACCCCCGTCCAAGATCGGGATCGGCAAAAGGTTCAGGATCGCGAGGCCTAGCGATACCGCGCCGAGAAAGCCAAGGAACCAAGGCAGTCCCTCGTTGGCGCTGAGATTCGCGACTTGAGCGATGGCGATCGGCCCCGTCAGGTGTTTGGTAGACAGCGCGCCGACCAGCATATCCTTCAGGAATTGTAGGGATTTCGTGGTGACAGTCCAAGCTTCGTTGATCGCCGCCGGAACCGCAGCCAGTGGGCCAAACCGACGCACATGGTCATGCCGGAACCCCGCGCCGATGCCGAGTCTGAATACCGTTTTGCCATCCTCGACGGTCGCGATAGGGCGGGCGAGCAGGCGCTGACGTTCACCGCCACGCTCGATCAGCAACGCGACTTCGCCGTCTCGCGCCTGGCGCTGCAAAGTGCCGCGCAGGGCGTCGAAATCGGTGACCGACTCGCCGTCCACGCTCAGAATCAGGTCACCACTGCGGAGGCCGGCAACGGCCCCTGCGGCACCGGCAACCACCTGACCCACCAAGGCCGGTTGCAGTCGTTGCAGGCCGAGTAGCGCGCCCAATTGGTCGTCCGCTATGTCTTGGCCAATGCCACCGAGGCGAACATTGTGCTCGCTCGTCGTTCCGTCCGGTTCGCGCACAGAGACGCCGACATCGCGGCGATACAACGCACCTTCGAATATTGCCATACCCACTTCCGACCACGCATCGATTGGGACACCGTCGATTGCAGTGACGCGCATGCCGGAACTCAAACCAGCCTCCGCACTGAGGCCGCTGACTTGGCCGATCACAGGTTGAAAATCGGGCTTGCCGACCATGAACATGGCCCAATAAACGACCAGCGCAAACATCACATTAGCGGCCGGCCCGGCTGCGGCAACGGCGATTTTCTGCCATACCGGCTTACGGTTCAGCGCGGCATGCACCTGCTCGGGAGCGACGTCTTCGGCGCGTTCGTCCAGCATCGACACATAACCGCCGAGCGGAATAGCGGCGAGTACGTATTCGGTGCCATCGCGGCCGACGCGCGTCCACAGTGGTTTGCCGAAACCGATCGAGAACCGATGCACCTTCGCCGCAGCGCCGTGCTACCCAAAATGGCCAAATTCGTGGAAGGTCACCAACAGGCCGATGGTGATGATGTACCAAAATAATGGCCCGAAAAACCGGTCATGAAGAGAATCCTTGCAAGTCACACTCGGCCGCGCGGCGAGCGTCATAATCAATGGCGACAATGGCTTCCAGTGTATCGGTCGCTGCGTTAACAGATCGCTGCAGTCCCGACGAGATCACTCGCTCAATATCGAGGAAACCGATGCGACCGGCCAAAAAGGCAGCCACCGCAACTTCATTGGCTGCATTGAGCATGATCGGAGCGGCGCCGCCGGTGCGCAGTGCCGCAAAGGCGTGGGCCAGGCAAGGAAATGCAATCAGGTCTGGCGCTTCGAAGTCGAGGCGGGCTGCCGCGACCAGATCGAGGCGAGTGACGCCAGCGTCAATGCGCGCCGGCCAAGCGAGCGCATTCGCAATCGGGGTGCGCATGTCGGGTGACCCGAGTTGCGCAAGCTGCGAGCCGTCGGCGTATTCAACCAGCGAATGCACAATGCTTTGCGGATGCACCAGCACATCGATGTGCTCCGGTGCGACGCCGAACAGTCGCTGTGCCTCGATCACTTCGAGGCCCTTATTCATCAGCGTCGCCGAGTCGATCGAGATTTTGCGACCCATTTTCCAGCGCGGATGCGCACACGCTTGATCTGGCGTGACGCCACGCAGTTGTTCCCGCGACCATCCGCGAAACGGGCCACCGGATGCGGTAAGGATCAGGCGGGTAATGCCATTCGCGCCCGGATTGTGTGCGTAGTCGCGCGGCAGGCATTGGAAGATGGCGTTGTGCTCGCTGTCGAGCGGAATGATGGTGGCGCCATTGCGGGCAGCGGTGGCGACCAGCAGCTCGCCGGACATCACCACGGCTTCCTTGTTCGCCAGCAGCAGGCGTTTGCCGGCGCGTGCTGCCGCCAAGGTCGATGCCAGACCGGCGGCACCAACGATTGCGGCGACCACGGTGTCGAAGCGGGTGTCGGCGGCGATGTCATCCAGCGCATCGGCGCCTGCCAGCGCCTCAGTGCGCAGGCCGCGTGAGCGCAGCGCTGCCGCGAACTCATCGTGCAGGGACGCATCGGCAATGACGGCGACGTCGGGCACGAAGCGTGTGCACAAGTCGACCAGCGTGGCGCAATCTCGATGCGCACTCAGCGCTGCGACGCGAAAGCGTTCCGGGTGGCGGGCGATGACCTCAAGCGTGCTGGCGCCGATCGAGCCGGTCGCGCCGAGAACTGCAACCTGTCTCATAGGCCGAGGATCAGTTTTCCGGCGACGAAGATTGGCAACGCCGCGAACATCGAGTCGAATCGGTCGAGTGCACCGCCGTGACCAGGAAACAGCGTGCCCGAATCCTTCGCCTGCGCATGCCGCTTGATCAGGCTCTCCAACAGATCGCCGACGATCGAGAACAGCATGGTGACGATGCACAGCGCGACGAATATCAGCAGGCGCTGCGCCGGCACCGCAAACACGAAATGCCCAAGGCCCAGCGCATAGAACGTGCAACCGACCAAGGCGCCGTAGACACCGGCTGTGGTTTTGCCGGGGCTGATGTTCGGGGCCAGCTTGGTGGTGCCGAAACGCCGACCGGCGAAGTAGGCGCAACTATCCGCGCACCACACCAAGACGAGCAGGAAAAGTACCCACCACGGACCACGTTCGCCGCCATGCAGGACGATTGCTGCGGTCCATGCCGGCACGATCGCCAGCGCGCAGGCGAGGGTCTTGATCGCCAATGAACGTTGGCTGGTGCGTTCGCCGAAGTGGTAATGACGCAGCCACCACGGCGCCAATAGCCAGAACAGCACACCGCTGAAGACGATCTGGACGCGCACCGTGTCGCTCGCAAACCAGGCGCCAGCAAACATCAATACGTGCAGTGCGATCACTACGCCGCGCGCCGGAGTCGAACGCCACCCGCTCAAGTGGGTCCATTCCCAAACGCCGATCAGGAACAGCAGACCAAGCACGGTTGCGAACCAGATTTGCGGCAGCAGCATGACTGCAGCGATGCCGAGCGGCGCAAGGATCACTGCCGTGAGCGCACGTTCGCGCAGGCCGCTTGAGGGTGTCGCAGCAGCGGCGTCGGCGCGATTCATGCCGGATGCCTCAATTGCTGGCCGGTACGGCCATAACGGCGTTCGCGCCGGGCGTAATCAGCCAATGCTGCATCCAATGCCGCGGCATCGAAATCCGGCCACAGCACATCGCTGAACCAGAGTTCGGCGTAGGCGAGTTGCCACAACAGAAAATTGCTGACGCGGTGTTCGCCGCCGGTACGGATGAATAGGTCCAGCGGTGGCAGGTCGGCGAGGCTGACATGCGCGTCGAATAGCGACTCGTCGATCGTGTCGGCATCGATGTCGCCGCGGGCGACACCAGCCGCGATGCACCGTGCCGCTTGCACGATGTCCCAGCGTCCGCCGTAGTTCGCAGCGATGTTCAGGTTCAACCGAGTCTGTGCCGGTCGTTTGCATTCGGAATGATCCATACGTTCGCGCAGTGCCGGTGCGAACGCGGAACGGTCGCCGACGAAGCGCAGCGCAACGCCGTTCGCGACCAACTCGTCCACCTCGCGGTCGATCGCCTTCATGAACAATTCCATCAAGGTGCCGACTTCTTCCTGCGGACGCTTCCAGTTTTCGCTGGAGAACGCGAATAAGGTGAGGGTCGGGACATGCCGGCGAATGCATGCTTCGACGGTGGCGCGCACCGCCTTCACCCCTTCGTGGTGGCCGAAACTGCGCGGACGATGGCGTGCCTCGGCCCAGCGGCCATTGCCATCCATGACGATGGCAATGTGACGCGGCAGGCGCTGAACGGCAATCGCCGGATCGATGATGCTCATTCGGCCGACTCAGCCGCTTAGAGCGACATCAGTTCCTGTTCCTTGATCTTGCAGACCGCATCCACGTCGGCGACGAATTTGTCGGTAAGTTTCTGCACGTCCAGCTCGGCCTTGCGCTCCTCGTCTTCGCTGATTTGCTTGTCTTTCAGCAAATCTTTGACGTTTTGCATGGCGTCGCGGCGCACGCCGCGGATTGTGACTTTGGTATTTTCACCCTCATGCGACACATGCTTGGCAAGTTCCTTGCGGCGCTGTTCGGTGAGCGGCGGTAAATTGATACGGATGACGGTGCCCGCTGTGTTCGGCGTCAAGCCGAGGTCAGACGCGAGGATGGCCTTCTCGATTGCCGCCACCATCGGTTTTTCCCAAGGCGTGATGGTCAGTGAGCGCGAATCGACGACGGCGACCGCAGCACACTGGTTCAGTGGCATTTCGGAACCGTAATAATTCACCTTCAGATGGTCGACCAGCGTCGTGCTGGCGCGGCCGGTGCGGAGTTTGGAGAGATCGGTCTTCAAGGACTCGATGCTCTTCTTCATGCGGGTTTCGGCTTCTTGCTTGATGGTCGCGATCATGGCGCTGGGTCGGATCGTGGCTTAGGAAGGCGGTGAGTATAGCGGTGCCCTGCTGGTTCAGGGCGTGGCCGCGCCCGGATCGAGGCCGAGTGCGATGTCGTTCTCGATCTGGTCGACGAAACAAAAGGGGACCTGTCCGATCGCCGCCATGCCTTGCCGAGCATAGAAGCGCCGCGCGCGGTCGTTGCCGGCGTAGACACACAGCCAGAGCAGATCGGCTCCGACACGTGCGGCATCGGTGCGGACGGCGTCGAACAGGCGTTGCCCAAGGCCGCTGCCGTGGACAGCAGCATCGACGTACAGGCGTTTCAGTTCGATCGGATGGCGGGCGGCGACCGGCGCGGTGGCGGTCTGCCATTGCACGAAGCCAAGCAACTCAGCACCACGCTGCGCGACCAAGATATAAGCGGCATCGTCGCCGAACCAATGACTGACGGCAGCGTCGCTGAGCACGGTTTGGCAATGGATGCGGATACGCGCCGCGTCATGAGTCGGCGTGTAGGTTGCGGCGAAGCAGCGCCGCGCAAGTTCAGCCAGGGCGAGCGCGTCGGAACGTATCGCCGCGCGCAGAACCGGCAGACTCATCCGGCGCGTGTGACCAAAGTGCCGATTGGTTCACCACGGACAATACGCATCAAATTGCCGGGCTCGTTCATGTCATAGATGCGCAGCGGCATGCCGTGGTCGCGGCAGAGTGCAATCGCCGCCGTGTCCATCACGCCAAGATTGCGCGTGATCACATCTTCGTAGCTGAGCGTATCGAAGCGCGTCGCGGCTGCATCCTTCTTCGGATCGGCACTATAAACGCCGTCGACCTTGGTGCCTTTGAGCAACAATTCCGCCCCGACTTCGACTGCGCGCAGTGCCGCGGCGGAATCAGTGGTGAAGAATGGATTGCCGGTGCCAGCTGCAAAAAGTACGACGCGGTTCTTCTCCAGGTGGCGGATCGCGCGGCGGCGGATGTAATCCTCGCAAACCTCGTTGATCTTGATCGCGCTCATCACGCGTGCGACGACACCACGCTTTTCGATCGCGTCTTGCATCGCCAGCGCGTTGATGACCGTCGCCAGCATGCCCATGCGATCGCCGGTGACGCGGTCCATGCCGGCTGCGGCGAGGCCGGCGCCGCGGAAGATGTTGCCGCCACCGATGACGACACCGACCTGCACACCGGTACGCACCACTTCGATGATCTCGTCAGCCATACGCCCAAGGACCTTGGGATCGATGCCGTAGTGTTCGCTGCCCATCAGCGCTTCGCCACTGAGCTTCAGGAGAATTCGCGTATATCGGATCGGCGCGTCGGTCATGGTCGGGTCCTTGAATCATGCAGTGGCGGCGGAACAACGGAACCGCTGATCGCGGGCAAAAAAAAGGGAGCGTCGCCGCTCCCTTCCGGTCAGGCCAGTCCGGCCTGTTTCATCACTTCGGCAGCGTAGTCTTCGACGACCTTTTCGATGCCTTCGCCGACCGCGATGCGGTGATAGGCGGTCACGTCTGCTTTGCCCGCCTTGAGCGCGGCTTCGACCGTCATGTTGGTATCGATGACATACGGCTGGCCGTAGAGCGTGTTCTCGGTGACGATCTTCTGGATCTTGCCGCCGATGATTTTCTCAAGGATTTCCGCCGGCTTGGCGCGGTCCTTGTCGGTCATCTTCGCCAGCTCGATTTCCTTTTCTTTGGCGAGGAAGTCGGCCGGTACGTCAGCTGCTTTGTTGTACGGCGGATTCATCGCGGCAACGTGCATTGCGACGCCGCGCGCCAGTTCAGCATTGCCGCCCTTCATGTCGATCAGCACGCCGATACGGCCGCCGTGGACATAGGCACCGACATTGCCGTCGCTGGTCAATGCGACGAGGCGACGCAGCTGGATGTTTTCGCCGAGCTTCAGTACCAGCGCAGAGCGTAGTTCTTCGACCGTCGCACCATCGACAGCGACCGCCTTGAGTGCGTCGACGTCAGTGGCGCCCGAGCTCAGTGCGGCTTTGGCGACGAGGTCGCAGAAATTGACGAAATTCTCGTCTTTGGCGACGAAATCGGTTTCCGAGTTGATCTCGACCATGACCGCCTTGCCCGCTTCGGCGGCCATCACGACGCGGCCTTCGGCAGCGATGCGGCCGGCCTTCTTGTCGGCCTTGGCGAGACCTTGCTTACGCAGCCATTCCATCGCGGTGTCGATGTTTCCGCCGTTTTCGGTCAGTGCTTTCTTGCACTCCATCATGCCGACGCCGGAACGCTCGCGCAGCTCCTTGACCATGCTTGCCGTGATTTCCATGACTTCCTCTCGATGCTCAAAAAAAGCGCGGCGGGAGCTCCGCCGCGCAGGATCCATTGCGCTACCGTGGCTCAGCCACGGCGATGCCGAACTTACTCGGCGCTTGGGGCGTCAGTCTGAGCCGGAGCGGCTGCCGGCGCGGGCGCGCGCGACGGTGCACGCTTTGCACCTGGTTTGCCACCCGGACCACCCGGACCACCTGGGCCACCCGGACCACGGCGACTCGGGCCACCTGGCTTGCGATCGCGGTCATTGCGATCATTGCGGCCACCGCGGTCGTCGCGGCGACGGCCAGCGTCGTCCTTCGTGACCGGGTTGCCGGCGGCATCGAGTTCGACGAACTCGTCCTTGGCATTGGCCGCGATCGCCGGCGCGGCAGCCTTGCCTTCCAGCACCGCATCAGCGGCGGCGGAGGCGTAAAGCTGCACGGCGCGGATGGCGTCGTCATTACCGGGGATGATGTAGTCGGCGAGCGACGGGTCGTAATTGGTGTCGACCACGGCAATCACTGGAATACCGAGTTTACGCGCTTCCTTGATCGCGATCTCTTCATGACCGACGTCGATCACGAACAGTGCGTCTGGCAGCGAATTCATGTTCTTGATGCCGCCGAGCGAGCGCTCAAGCTTTTCCTGCTCGCGCTTGAGCGACAGTACTTCGTGCTTGACGCGCTTCTCGAAGCTGCCATCGGTGTGCATGGCTTCGATTTCCTTCAGGCGCGAGACCGACTGGCGCACGGTACGGAAGTTTGTGAGCATGCCGCCGAGCCAGCGGTGCGAGACGAAGGGCATGCCGCAGCGGTTGGCTTCGGCTTTCACCGCTTCACGTGCCGAGCGCTTGGTGCCGACGAACAGCACGCTGCCACGCTTCTGCGCCATGCCGGACAGGAAGTTCATCGCGTCCGTGAACAGCGGCATCGTCTTTTCGAGATTGATGATGTGGATCTTCCCGCGCGCGCCGAAAATGTACGGCGCCATCTTGGGATTCCAGTAACGGGTCTGGTGACCGAAATGCACGCCGGCTTCGAGCATCTGGCGCATGGTGACTTGAGGCATGGTGAACTCCGTTGCTAGAAACACAACCGTCCTTTGTCGAGGACCACTGATCGTGTTTCGGGGTTTGGACCTCCACGTTTCCGCCAGGACCGACCCTGTGTCGCGAGCGACCAAGGCACCCCAGTCCGGGTGACGAAACGTGTGTGGATTCGGCAGGATTGCCGTGTGCTGTCGGAACTACCCGACAAAGCAGCGGAATTCTAGCCGGCGCGTGGGGTCGGCTGCAAGTCGCCACCGTTCTGCTTGTAGCAATCGATCAGGACCGGCATCGTTGCCATGACGGCATGGGACGATTCGATGAATCTGGATGAGCTTTTCGGGGGCAGCAGTGTGCCGAGCCTGAAAATCGGGCGGCACGCGCTCAAGTTCGACCGTGCGCGGATCATGGCGGTGTTGAATATCACCCCCGATTCGTTTTCGGACGCTGGACGTTTGATTGGCCTCGACGCCGCACTGACACACGCCGAACGCTTGCTTGGCGAGGGTGCAGATGTACTTGATATCGGCGGCGAATCGACACGGCCGGGCGCCGAGTCGGTGTCCGTGGACGAAGAGATCGGGCGCGTCGTGCCGGTGATTGAGGCGATCGCTGCGCGATTCGATGTACCGATTTCGATCGATACCTCGAAACCGGCGGTGATGCGAGCTGCCGTTGCCGCCGGTGCGGGCTTGATCAACGACGTCAACGCGCTGCGTGGCGAGGGCGCGCTGGAAACGGCAGCGGCGCTGAACGTATCGGTTTGTCTGATGCACATGCAGGGTGAGCCACGGACGATGCAGGACGCGCCGCACTACGACGATGTCGTCGGTGAAGTGAGACGATTTCTGGCTGATCGCCTGCTGGCCTGCCAGATGTCCGGGATCGACAAGAAGCGCATCGTCATTGATCCGGGTTTCGGCTTTGGCAAATCGCAGGCGCACAATCTGGCCTTGCTGGCACAGCTTGGCCAATTTGCCAGCATCGAGGCGCCGTTGCTGGTCGGGTTGTCGCGCAAGCGCATGATTGGGACGATCACCGGGCGCGACATGAATGATCGTGCAGCGGGTTCAGCGGCAGCAGCATTACTCGCTGTCGAGCGCGGTGCGCGCATCGTGCGCGTGCATGACGTCGCGATCACGCGCGACGCACTCGCCGTGTATGCGGCGATGCGCCCGTTTGAGAAAGCGCCGAAGCCAACGGCGGTGCGGCCGAAGTCACCGTGGGACGATGAATGAAGGGCAATGAAAAAGCCGGGCATTGCCCGGCTTTTTCTTCGCAGCTGGAGCGACCGATTAGCGCTCGCGCGCCACCCGCAAACCCGCACGATGCAGTTCGACCGTACTCAGGTCGGCTTGATCGACCAAAGTCAGATCACGCAGTTGATAAGGACCGCGGATACCCGCTTTAGCCATCGTCTCGGCGTCAAACACCAGTTCCAGTATGCCGTTGCCGGGCTTCAGCATGGCGGCGGTGCTGGCTTGTGCGGCCGGACGCAGCTTGCCGTTATCGATGCCATATAGCGTGCCACGCACTTCAAATCGGCTTTCGGCGGCGACGCGCAGCTTGAACGACATCGACAATGAACCATCGTCGTTGTGTACGACCTTGGCACCGGCGCCGAGTTGCGCGCGCGGAATGCTCGATGAAAACGCCGTCTTGGCATCACGTTGCACGCTTGCTGATTTCGCTGCCGCGAAGGCATGCACTTCCCACAGGCCTGGCCCGACGCCGGCGAGTGCGTCGTGTGTGACTTCGGCGACATAACGGCCGTCGGTGGCTCGCTTGAAGTCGAGGTTGAACGACGCACCATTCGGTGCGCTGACGATGCCGTCGATCGAGTCGACGAGTTGGTCGTCATTGAATTCCGCGAACACACTATAGGTTTGACCATGGCTAGCGACGATGCGGTCCATGGTCAGCTTCAGCACTTCCGCGCTGTTTGGTTCATAGACATGCACGAGGTAGTCGCTTGCGGCCTTCGGCATGGCCAGCGTCATTGCACCGAAGCCGAGGTCGTCACGTAGCTGGAAGGCCATCGTGCCGTCCGGGAAATCAGTGCCCGCCATCTTCAGTTCGGCATCATCGGCAGCATTTGCCATCGCCGCGCGACCCTGTATGGCCTTGCCCTGAGCATGGAGCACGATGTCGTCGGCGGAGATCGGCTGTACCGATTTCGCCTCGCCCGAGACTGGCGACAGCCGGATCAAGGCACCCTTGGCGGTGGTGTGGAGCGTCGTGCCAGTGGCGAGTTCGGCAGCGGGCACGCGTGTCCAGTATTCCTTGCTCTCGCGCACGAACGGTTGTTGCGCCGTGATCTTCTGGTCGAGCGGCAGCACCCAACTGAAACGCACTACCTCGGTTTCGAGGTTCATGCCCGGCATCGCGGCGGCTTTGGCAGTGACTAGCGTGCTGGGTATCAAATCACCGGCGGCGTGTTCGATTGCAACATCAGTTTCAAATCGCTTGGCTGCGGCGGTGCCACTGAACGCAAGCACCAGGGCGATGGACAGCATCGTCTTCATTTTCATGGCAGTGGGCTCCGGGCTCAGATGTCGTTACGCAGGATCACGTCGAGACCGAAGCACTTGCGACGGCTCTGGTTATGCGACAGTGGTTCACCACCGGCCATCCGGCTGGTGTCATAGAACCAAACCTTGCCGGCTGCCGCCTGACTCGTGCAGTTCAGGAAGCCGTCGGAACACGAGTTCAGCCAGTTCTGTGTGGTTTCCAAGCCGAGATTCTCGGGGTAGCCACCGCAGTAGCTATCGCTGTCGAACGGTGAGGAATCGACATCGGTACCGACCACCGACCAGAACCCCTTCGGCAGCGCCGGGCGGCCGGCAGTGCCAAACAGATTGTTGGCGTTGTAAGTGGCCATCCAACTGCTTTGCTGCATGCGCACGGCGTCGCTCTTGTAACCCATCAGCCAGCCCAGCGCAGATTCAAAAACGTTGCCGTTCATCACTGCGTCGGCCAATGGCGTGCCGGCGGACGAGGGCGCAAGCGCGTTGACCCAGCGAATCTTCGAAATGATGTTCGGATAGCGACTGTCATAGGTTGGATTCGACATGATCCAGCGCATGACGTTGCCGCCGTTGCTGTGCGTGAGGATCACCAGATCAGTGATGCCCTTGCTGCTGATGAACGTGCTCAGCTGGCCAGCGAGACAGCCAGCCGCAGCGGAATGCCACATGTATTTCGTGAAATCACAGTTGATCACCGTGTAGTTCGCGCTATTCGGCAGACCCTGACGGATCGAGTTGACGTTTTCGCTGGTCCAATAGTCGGCCAATGCGTTGGTCTGTTTGCCGGTGCCGTGAACGAATGCCACGCCGGTATTCGCGTGCGCGGTGAATGCGGCCAGCGCCAGCGTGATGCAGGCAAGAAGCTTGTGCACGTTAATCCTCCCAGATCGAAATGCTTGGACGTGCTGTCACCGGCGTGGGTCGGCAGTCCCTGCTGCCCGTCGCGGTCGCGGTCGTCGGATTCGAGTGCGGCAAGGTCCTCCCCTGTCACCGCGGGGCGGATGAAACCAGACTTCCGTCACGTTGTAAACATCTGTTTGAAACTTTCGTTTGTGCGACGCGGAAGAATGTGAGTGCGCAGAACACCGGCTTGCGCGCTACCGCAGGCCGCGCGTGAGACGCTGCAGTGCGCCAGTTTCCACTTGACGAAAACGCCTAGCGCGGCTTTAATTCGCGCCCTTCGCCGCAATGGCGGAGCGACATCCAGATTCACGGCTAGGTAGCTCAGTTGGTAGAGCAGGGGATTGAAAATCCCCGTGTCGGGGGTTCGATTCCCTCCCTGGCCACCATATAAATCAAGGGTTTGCGAGAAATCGCAGACCCTTGTTTTTTGCTCGGTCGCCGTAACGTATTTGCGCCTTCACCTGCAGCTGCGATGCAGCGTGAGAGGATCGGGCTTGGTCGGGAAATGCTCGCGGCCGAACGCCTGCGTCACCGGATGGAGTGTGTCGATATGTCGATGATCAATGCCTGGGCCGCGCATGCTGCGAAGGGGCCGCTTGAGCGATTTGACTACGATCCGGGCGAGCTTGGCTCGGACGAGGTCGACGTTGCCGTGGAGTACTGCGGTGTCTGCCATTCCGATCTATCGATGGTCGACAACGATTGGGGCATGTCCGCGTATCCGCTGGTGCCCGGTCATGAAGTCGTCGGTCGGATCGTCGCGTTGGGAGCAAACGCGAAGGGATTGCAGGTAGGGCAGCGCGTCGGCGTTGGCTGGACCAGCGCCAGTTGCATGCATTGCGGATCGTGCATGGGCGGCGACCAGCACCTATGCATGACGGCCCAACCAACCATCGTTCGCCGACATGGCGGTTTTGCCAATCGCGTGCGTGCGCATTGGGCTTGGGCCATCGCCTTGCCGGAAGGTATTCGTCCGGAAGCGGCCGGCCCACTGTTCTGTGGCGGCATTACCGTATTCACGCCACTACTCGACTACGGCATCCAGCCGACTGATCGTGTCGGCGTCGTTGGTATCGGCGGCCTCGGACACATGGCGGTGCGCTTTGCCAAGGCTTGGGGCTGCGAGGTCACCGCTTTGACCTCCAACATCGGAAAACACGAGGAGGCGCAAGCACTCGGGGCGCACCGGGTGGTGTCGAGCACCGATACCAAGCAGATCGCCGCGATCGCGGGATCGCTCGACTTGATCATCGTGACCGCGAACGTTCGCCTCGACTGGAATGTGCTGCTCGCCGCGCTCGCGCCACGCGGTCGCTTGCACGTCGTCGGTGCGGTCATCGAACCTATTCCGGTGCAGGTGTTTTCGCTGTTGCTGGGGCAAAAACAAGTATCCGCTTCACCCACCGGTTCGCCCACGGGCATCGCCAAGATGTTGGCGTTTTGCGCCCGTCACGGCATCGAACCGATGGTTGAACAATTTCCGATGCGTCGCGTCAATGACGCCTTCGATCATCTCCGTGCTGGCAACGCGCGTTATCGAATCGTGCTGAAGAACGATTTCTAGCGAGTCGCACTGGACTGTTGCCGTGCCCGCAGCGCTTCGTCATGCTCGCGGTCATCAGCGCGAGGTGACCATGAGCGAATTTCCGCAGAACGAACGCATCACGATGTTTTATGAGGCGTTTCGCGCGCTCGATGCCGAGGCCATGCAGGCCGCCTACGCGCCCGATGCGATATTCGACGACGAGGCCTTCGCGTTGCGCGGTCGCGAGGAAATCGGCGCGATGTGGCGCATGCTTTGCACCGCCGTGAAGGAGAAGGGCAGGTCGAACTGGAAGCTCGCCTTCAGCGACATCGACTGCGATGACGAAGTCGGCGTAGCGCACTGGGAAGCACACTACCGATTCAGCGCCACCGGGCGCATGGTGCACAACATCATCGATGCCGAATTCGCGTTCGACAAGAATGGCTTGATCACCCGACACCGCGACCGCTTCGACTTCTGGCGCTGGTCCAAACAGGCGCTCGGCTTGCCCGGCATCCTGTTCGGCTGGACACCACTGCTGCGCAACAATGTGTGTGCACAGGCGGCGGTCAATCTGGCGAAGTTTCGCTCCGCCAAACGTTGATCAATCCAACACCGCGATCGCTTCGGCCAGACGTTCGACAGCGATGATCTGGATCCCGGCAGGCGCTTTTTTGGGCGCGTTGGCCTTGGGCACAACGATGCGTTCGAAACCGTGTGAGGCGGCTTCACGGATGCGTTCTTCGCCGTTTGGAACTGGGCGGATTTCTCCGGCTAAACCAACTTCGCCGAATACCGCGAGGTGATGCCCGAGCGGGCGATTGCGGAAGCTCGACAGCGCCGCCAACAGCACCGGCAAATCGGCAGCGGTTTCTTGCACGCGAATGCCGCCGACCACGTTTACGAAGACATCCTGGTCGTAGAGTGCGAATCCGCCGTGCTTATGCAACACCGCCAGCAGCATCGCCAGTCGATTTTGTTCGAGTCCAAGTGCTACGCGCCGCGGATTCGCCAGTGGCGACTGATCGACCAGCGCCTGCACCTCGACCAATAGCGGGCGCGTGCCTTCGCGCGTCACCATGATCGCGCTGCCCGGTGTCGGTTGCTCGTGGTTCGACAGGAAGATCGCAGATGGGTTCGGCACTTCGCGCAGGCCTTTGTCACCCATCGCGAACACACCGAGTTCGTTGACCGCGCCGAAACGGTTCTTGAATGCGCGCAGTACCCGAAAACGGCTGCCTGCTTCGCCTTCGAAATAGAGCACCGCATCGACCATGTGTTCGAGCACGCGCGGGCCGGCGATGCCGCCTTCTTTCGTCACATGGCCGATCAGAAACACCGCACAGCCGACTTCCTTGGCATAACGCACCAATCGTGCTGCTGATTCGCGTACTTGCGAGACTGAGCCGGGTGCCGATTCGATCTGCTCGGAATACATCGTCTGAATCGAGTCGATCACCAGAAAATCCGGCTTCTGCGCGATCGCAGTCGCGAGGATGCGTTCGATGCCGGTGTCGGCAAGGGCGTCGATCGCATCCAGCGACAGACCCAGCCGACGTGCCCGCGCCGCAACTTGGCCGAGACTTTCTTCGCCGGTCACGTACAGCGTTTTCGAACGCCCGGCGAGTGCCGCCAATGCCTGCAGAACCAGCGTCGACTTGCCGATGCCCGGATCGCCGCCGATCAGCACGACTGAACCTCGCACCAGGCCGCCACCGAGCACACGATCGAGTTCGCCAATGCCGATCAGGGTTCGCTGTTCTTCTGATTCCGATACCTTGGCAAGTGCGGTGACGACAGCACAGCCGCCGCCGGCATAACCACTGCGTGATTCGTTCTTCGACGATTTCGCCGATGCGAGGCGCACCTCGCTCAGCGTATTCCAGGCGTTGCACTCGGTGCACTGACCCTGCCATTTCGAGTATTCGGCGCCACAGTCATTGCAGACGTAGGCAGTCTTTGGCTTGGCCATATGGCGAACCTCAGGTGTCGTCTTCGAGGAACATCACCCGCCGCGTGATGCCGCAAGTGAGTTCGTAGCTGATCGTGCCGGCGGCTGCGGCGATACGTTCGACTGGCAAATCCCGACCCCACAGCAGCACCCGGTCGTTGATATTCGCGTCGGCGTGATCGCGCAGGTCGATCATCATCAAGTCCATCGAGACGCGGCCAATGATCCGCGCATCGCGGCCGTTCAAGCGCACCGGCGTGCCGGTCGCGGCGCTGCGCGGATAACCATCGCCATAACCGATTGCGACGACGCCGACCGCCATATCATCAGGACATGCATACGAACCGCCATAGCCGACGCGCTCACCCTTGGCGACGCGATTGATCGCAATCAGCTTGCTCGACAGGCTCATCGCCGGACGGAAGCCGTCATCAGCACCGCAGCGATCGTGTTCGACACTGAGTCCGTACAAGGCGCCACCGGCACGAACCCAATCTGTGCGCGCGTCCGCAAAGTGGACGATGGCGGCCGAATTTGCGATCGAATGCGGCAGCGCCGTCGCGCCGGCGGCTGCAAAACGCGCGAGTTGCTGCGTGGTAGCCGCGTCTGCTGGTTCATCCGAGCGCGCGAAGTGGCTCATCAGCACAATGTCGTCGTGCACATTGGCCAGCGCGCGCAGTTGTGCCAGCAGCGCGGTGGTTCGCGTCGGATCGAAACCGAGGCGGTGCATGCCGGTATCGATCTTGAGCCAAATCCGCAGCGGTCGCGGGTCCGGGTCGGCGGTGATCAGCGCGATCTGATGGTCATGGTGGACGACAATGTCGAGACCGAGCCGACGCACTTCGAGCAGGTCACCGGCTTCGTCAATGCCCGACAACACGACGATACGATGGTCGATACCGGCGGCGCGCAGACGCTGGCCGTCGGCGATCGCGGCGACACCGAAGGCATCGGCACCGGATAACGCACGCGCCACACGTTCGAGACCATGGCCGTAGCCGTCGGCCTTGATCACCGCCATCACGCGACTCTTCGGCGCCAGCGTGCGGACCCGCTCGAGGTTGTGCCGCAGCGCGCCGAGATGAATCGTCGCGAACGCCGATCGACTCACTCGAAGCTCCCGGCAAAGCCAGCCGAGGCGTAATTCTCGAACTTGGTGAATTGGCCCATGAAGGTGAGCTTCACACTACCGGTCGGGCCGTTACGCTGCTTGCCGATGATGATTTCCGCCAATCCCTTATCCGGCGAATCTTTGTTGTAGTAATCGTCGCGATAAATGAACACGATGACATCGGCGTCCTGCTCGATGGCGCCGGATTCGCGCAGGTCGGCCATCACCGGGCGGCGGTCGGCCCGTTGTTCGAGCGAACGGTTGAGCTGCGACAGCGCGATCACCGGCACATTCAGTTCTTTGGCGAGCGCTTTCAGACTGCGTGAAATTTCCGATATTTCGGTGGCGCGGTTTTCGCGCGTGCCTGGCACCGCCATCAACTGCAGGTAATCGATCACGATCAGGCCGAGATCGTGTTCGCGTTTCAGTCGTCGCGCACGGGCACGCAAATCGGTGGGCGAGAGTGCCGGGGTGTCATCGATGAAGATCTTGGCGTCTTTCAGCAACTGGATTGCGGACGTCACCCGCGGCCAGTCGGCATCTTCGAGTTCACCGGTGCGCAGGTGTTGCTGATTGATGCGTCCGAGTGAGGAAATCAGTCGAAAGGCGAGCTGCGAGGCTGACATTTCCATCGAGAACACCGCGACCGCTTTCTTGCCCTTGATCGCCGCGTATTCGGCCATGTTCAAGGCCAGTGCGGTCTTGCCCATGGACGGGCGTGCGGCGAGGATGATCAGGTCGGATGGCTGCAGGCCGGTGGTCAACTCGTCGAAGTCGCGCAAACCGGTCGCGAGCCCGGTCACGGCACCACGATTCTCGTAACGGTGCTGCAACTGGGCAAAGGCTTCCTTCACCGCCGAGCTCATGCTGACAAACCCCTTGCGCCCGCGCGCACCGGCTTCGGCGATGCGGAATACCTTTTGCTCGGCGGTTTCCAACAACTCCTGGCTAGAGCGGCCTTCAGGCACGAAGGCGTCACCCGCAATTTCCGTGCCGGCATCGATCAGCTGCCGCAACACCGACTTCTCGCGCACGATGTCGGCATAAGCAGCGATATTGGCGGCCGATGGCGTGGTATTCGCGAGTTCGAGGATGTAGCGCGAGCCACCGACGAGTTCAGCGATACCTTGTGCCTCGAACCATTCACCGAGCGTCACCGCATCGGCCGGCATCGACTTATTCGACAGTTCGCCGATGGCACGAAAGATCAAGGCGTGGTCGCGCCGGTAGAAGTCGCCTTCATTGATGCGATCGGCGACCTTGTCCCAGGCTTCGCTCGACAGCATCAGGCCGCCGAGTACGGCTTGTTCGGCCTCGATTGAGTTAGGTGGCACGCGCAGTGGATCGATTTTCTTGGCGACAGACAGCGATTCTGAGCGGGCGGCCATAGGGCTCAACAGGTTTGGCAGGGCAGGCATGGTAGTCCCTGAAGCGTGTCAGGCGTTGCAGACAAGTCTGTGGATAGCTTATGGACATCTCAGGACGTGAGACCGGGCCGCACCGACATCCAATCGGGCCGATTGCGGGCGAGAATCGATTCGGAACGGTAGTCGCACCGACAGACTTCGCCTATCATCACCTAGTCATGTCCGAGACCCGTGCCCTCACCATCCTGTTTGCCGACGTCAGCGGCTCGACCAAGCTGTTCGAGTTGCGTGGCGATGTCGAGGCTCGCACCATCATCGCGCGCGTCCTTGACGCGTTGACCGACATCGCCGGCAATCATGGCGGCAAGGTTATCAAGACCATTGGCGACGAGATCATGTGCACCTTTCCGGGGGCGCTGAATGGCATCCTCGCGGCAGTCGATATGCAGAAGTGCGTTTCCCACAACGCCATTTTCGTCAAGGACAACATCGGCATCCGCATCGGCATGCATCATGGCGAGACCTTGATCGAAGCCGGTGATGTCTATGGCGATGCGGTCAATACTGCGGCGCGCATGGCTTCAACCGCGAAACGCGAACAGATCGTGACGACCGCCATCAGTATTCGTGGGCTGACCAATGTCGGCAGCGTCAAGACCAGGCAATTAGGCGCGGTGCGCGTGTCCGGCAAGATGGAGCCGATCGAGATCGTCGACGTGATTTGGCAGGAAGACCTGTCGAACGTGACGACGGTGCAACGTGCAATCCGCCTTGATGACATCCCAGGAGCCGGTGGCGCCAAACTGACCCTGCGCTTCAAGGGCCGGATCATGGAGTTGGGCGCCGCATCGCATCCGTTCACGCTCGGCCGCGACCCGATGTCCAGCTTGGTCATTGACGCCGAATGGGTGTCGCGCAACCACGCCTCGATCGAGTTCAAACGCGGTTATTTCATGATCGGCGACCGCAGCACCAATGGCACCTTCGTCCGTCTCGGTGAGGATGAGGAACTGCGTCTGCACCGCGACGAAATTCATCTGCGTAAGTCCGGCACCATCAGTTTGGGACAGGCCGGCTCGATCAATGCCGAGTACGTTCTTTACTATCAGTGCTCACCCTGACTCGAATGATTGACTGAATCGCCAGCGGATGCGCCGGGCCCAGTGCCGGCGCATCCAATTTCGGCGATCAATCGATCACGAAATCGGCACGACAGCCCTTGTCGACCCAGACGCCGCGGCGATCCCAACCCCAGCTATAGCCTTCGCGGCAGACACCCTTGCTGAGCTGGCGGTCAAGTCGCGCACCGCGACGGATATCAACCGGACAGGAATTGCGGCGTTCCCGGTAGGACTCGCAGCGGATCACGTTGTAGCCGCCATAGCCGGGCTGGCCACCATATCCTGGAGTCGGACGATAGTTTCGGTCGACGCGGAATTCACCGCGACAGCCACCGGAGACGTAGATGCCGCGCGGATTGAAATTCCAAGTGCGACCCAACGTGCAGTTTCCGCGGCTGATCTGGCGCTCCATGGTGACGTTCGCACGCCCGACGTCGAACGGGCAGAACGCCTGGCGCTCATCGACTGATTCACAGCGGATCAGGTATTCATCACCGGTGATCCCCCAGTTCGGGTCGCCATATCCGGGTTGGTCATAACCCGGCGGGCCGTAACCGCGGCCACCCAGTTCGAATTGACCGCGGCAGCCACGATCGACCCAGATAAAACCATGTTCATAACCCCAAGTCTGACCAGCGGTACAGGCACCGCGGCTGTGTTGCTGCACGAGCTCAACACCGCCACGGGTGTCGATCGGACACTGCTGGTAACGATTGTTGTAGGACTCGCAGCGGATGCTATTGATGCCGATATTGCCGTTGCCGTTGCCCATGCCGGGGTCGTAGCCGCCATCCGAATTCTGCGCTTCGGAGCCGATTTCGAATTCTGCCGCGCAACCACCACTGACCCAAATACCATCGCGACGCGTGCCCCAAGTGCGGCCCTGGACGCAGCTACCGCGCGACAGTTCACGCGTCAGGGTCACGCCATAGCGGGTTTCGGCCGGGCAGAAACTCTCGCGGCCGCGCGACTCGCAGACGATCAGACCGTACGCCGTGTGCTTGGCGACGACTTGTGCACTTGCCGGAGCGGCATCAAAGAGCGCGAATACGCTCGCACCAAATAACCCCACCAGCCGCAGCATATTGTGTCGCATCAACGCTTCTCCCTTGGACGAGACCCGATTGTGCGGCTTGGCGACGGCGGCGGCAATGACTACTGGTACAGGACTCAGCGCGGGTTCCGTTACCGAAGCCCGCGCTGAACGCATCAAGCAGCTTGGCGCGACGCGCGCTTGCGGTCGTTTTCAGTCAGTGCCTTTTTGCGCAGGCGAATTTGGTTTGGAGTGACTTCAACCAGTTCATCGTCTTCGATGAACTCCAGCGCCTGTTCCAGCGACATCTTCACCGGCGGTGTCAGCGCCAGTGCATCGTCCTTACCGGCGGCACGGAAGTTGGTCAGCTGCTTTGCGCGCAAGGCGTTAACGGTAAGGTCGTTGTCCTTCGCATGGATGCCGACGATTTGACCTTCGTAGATTTCCTGTAGCGGTTCGATCAACAGACGACCTCGTTCCTGCATCGCGAACTGCGCATATGCCGGTGAAGGGCCCTGTCCGTTCGAGATCATCACGCCGTTCGAACGCTTGCCGATCGAGCCTTCAGCTCTCGCGGCGTAATGCTCGAACACGTGGAACAGCAAACCCGTACCAGCGGTGATGGTGCGGAACTCAGTTTGGAAACCGATCAGGCCGCGCGCCGGAATCAGGTATTCGAGTCGCACGCGACCGCGACCGTCGGGT
Organism: Rhodanobacteraceae bacterium; assembly: GCA_016708465.1. GTDB lineage: Bacteria > Pseudomonadota > Gammaproteobacteria > Xanthomonadales > Ahniellaceae > JADKHK01. Next base: position 494,752 of record JADJFT010000001.1, on the reverse strand, counting down.
TCCATGTTCTTCAACTGCGCCTTGCGCTCGCCAAGCCGCTGCATGACACCGCCCTGAAATTGTTCTTCGAGATCGCAGACCAAGTTCTCGAAAGGTTCCATCCACTGGCCATCAACTTGTTTGATGATGACTTCCGGTCGTGACACCGCTACTTCATACCCTTCGCGACGCATGTTTTCGATGAGGATCGACAGATGCAGTTCGCCGCGGCCGGAGACCTTGAATTTCTCGGCTTCGTCGGTGTCTTCCACGCGCAGCGCGACGTTGTGCATCAGTTCGCGGTTCAGACGATCGCGCAGCTGGCGGCTGGTCAGGAACTTGCCGCCGGAATGTTCTTTGCTACCCGCGAACGGCGAGTTGTTGACCTGGAAAGTCATGCTGATTGTCGGTTCGTCGACGGTAAGCGCCGGCAGCGCATCCGGCGTGTCGAGCGCGCACACCGTATCGGAAATGCCGAGTGCCTCGATGCCGTTGATGGCGATGATGTCGCCGGCCTCGGCTTCCGGCACTTCGCGGCGCTCGAGGCCCATGAAGCCGAGCACCTGCAGCACGCGCGCGTTGCGCTTGACGCCGTGGCGATCGACCACGCTCACCGGCGTGTTGGTCTTGATCTTGCCGCGCTGGATGCGACCGATGCCGATCAGGCCGACGTAGTTGTTGTAGTCGAGCTGGCTGATGCGCATCTGGAACGGACCATCAGCATCGACCTTGGGCGCTTCGACGTGTTGGACGATGGCTTCGAACAACGGGTCCATGTTGCCGTCGCGAACGTCCGGGGTCATGCCGGCGTAGCCGTTCAGCGCGGAGGCATAGACCGTGGTGAAGTCGAGCTGTTCTTCGGTCGCGCCAAGGCGGTCGAACAGGTCGAAGGTGGCGTTCAATACGTAATCCGGACGCGCCCCTGGGCGATCGATCTTGTTGATGACGACAATCGGCTTGAAACCCATCGCAAATGCTTTCTGGGTCACGAAGCGGGTCTGTGGCATCGGACCGTCAAAGGCATCGACGAGAATCAGCACCGAGTCGACCATCGATAGCACGCGTTCTACTTCGCCGCCGAAGTCGGCATGGCCCGGCGTGTCAACGATGTTGATGCGGTAGTCGCGCCAGCGGATCGCGGTGTTCTTCGCGAGAATCGTGATGCCACGCTCTTTTTCGATATCGTTCGAATCCATCACGCGGTCGGCGATGACCTGACGGTCGCCAAGCGTTCCGGACTGCCGCAGCAGACAGTCGACGAGGGTGGTCTTGCCATGGTCGACGTGGGCGACGATGGCGATGTTGCGCAGCTTTTCGATGGACATCGGTAATCCGTTCCGGACGCGGGGTGCCGGTGGTTGGTAAGGGGAATCGAGAGGCGCTGGGCGCCGAAAGGTGGCGGAGTATAGCCGAGCCCCGGCGCCATGAATGCTCGAACTTGAAACCGGTCATTCAGGCATGATCCAGCGATGAAATCGACCGCCCGCGCCCAGATCGCCGTACTTGCTGCCCTGATGTTCTGCGCTGGAATCGCGAGTGGGCTTGATTGGCGCGCGCTGTTGTTGCTCAAACTCGTGCCGGTGGCCGCAGCGCTGGACTGGTTGCGTGTCGCAAGCGAGCCTGGGCGTTATCGCTGGTGGATCGGTCTTGGTTTGGTCCTGTCGTTGCTCGGCGACGCGCTATTGGCGTTACCGCAAGATCGCTTCATTCTCGGTCTAGTCGCCTTTCTATGTGCGCATCTGGCCTATGTCGCCGGATATTTCGGACGCTCGTGCGCGTTTGCCGCGGGCTGGTTGGCCGTCGCCTTGCTGTTGGTCGCGAGCATGTTGTTTACGCTGAATCGTTTCGGCGAGCTTGGACCGATGAGCTTGCCGGTGTCTGTCTACGCCGGCGTGATCGGCGCGATGTTGTGGCGGGCAGGTGCTTTGTCGCGGTTGGACCGGGCCGGTCGCTGGGCGTTGCTCGGGGCGGCCTTATTTGTCGCCAGCGATGCAGTCTTGGCGTGGAACCGCTTTGTCGCCCCTGATCCGGCACTGCGCTACGTCAACATCCTGTTGTATTGGTTCGGGCAGTGGGGCATTGCCGCGTCGGCGGTCGAGCATCGTGCGCAGACCGCGTCGCGGCTATGATGCGCGCCCCGAACTAGGAGCGCGTCATGTTCAATCTCAAAGCCCACATCAATCTCGTTCGCGGCACCATCCATCTGGATCTGTTTGCCGATCAAGCGCCGAATACGGTCGCGAATTTCGTCAATCTTGCGCGTCGCAAGTACTACGACGGACTGAGCTTTCATCGTGTGATCCCCGACTTCATGATCCAGGGTGGTTGCCCGGAGGGAAGCGGTCGCGGCGGCCCCGGTTATAAGTTCGACGACGAAATTGTGCCTGCACTTCGCCATGACAAGGGCACGCTGTCGATGGCCAATGCTGGCTCGTTCGGCGGCAAGGGTACGAATGGCAGCCAATTCTTCATCACCCACATCGCGACACCGTGGCTCGATGGCAAGCACACTGTGTTCGGCAAAATTGTCGGCGCTGCTGATCAGGTGCTGGTCGACGCTGTGCGCCAAGGCGACACGATTACGTCGATCACCATCGAAGGCGACTACAGCGCACTGTTCGACAAGGCGCGTGCGCAGCTCGACGCGTGGAACGCGATCCTCGACCAGCGTTGAGTTTGATGGCGACCGGGCCGCAGGTGCGTCCCGGTCGTTGTCGTCACTCACGGATTTGCAGGTCGGCCAGTAGTTGATCGACCGCGTGCGAATCCCGGGTGGTAGTACTCGGCTGGTGCTGAATACCAGATCAGATTCAGTTTTTTGCGTCGTTCGAAAAAGGTCAGATTGCCGAGATAGTGCAAGCCGTTACCAACGTCGAAGCTGACATCGAACCGAAAAGCGGTAAGGTTGCCGATCGTCACCGGTTGCAGATTCGTGGTTTTCACGTTGGCCACGCCCATGCCGGTAATGCCGTCGCGCAATACGGATTCGATTTCTCCGGCATCCATGCCGGTTCGATAAAACGGCCCATCGGGTCGGCGCTTGGTCGCTCTGCTGGATCCAAACACGTGGTACTTGTCGCGAATGTTGGTCAGCCACAAAATGCGGTTCAACGCGGTGCCGTCGATCGTCCATAACTCGGCGTTAAAGGACTTGTAACGCGCCCACTCGATCGGCGACGTGGCGGTGTAGATGCGCGTCACTCGCGTCGGCTCGTTTGGTCGCACGATGCCTGGCGGGCCACCGCACGCGCTGACCAGCATGATCAGTCCTGCGGCAAGGATACGGACGGCCCATCGCTCATTGATTCGCATGTGCTGCTCCGGTCGCTTCCGCAAGATAGTGTTTGACAGTTGCACGGTCTGCGGCATCCGGTTTCAACTTCAAGTACTCCCGCCATTCGCTGGCCGCAAGCGCAGGTTGCTGGATGGTTCGGTACATATAGCCAAGGTCGCGGTGTGCAATCGGCGGGTAGCCTGAAATGCGCATGGCGGCGCGGTAGGCATCGATCGCGCGTTTGTCGTCGCCACCGGCACGGCGCTTGCGGAAGAGTTCGCCGCGGTAGTAGTCGACCCATGCCAAGTGCGAGCCGGTTGCGCGTTCCTGCAGCCGGTCCAGCAACACGATGGTCTGCGGGTAGTGTCGGCGTCCCATTTCATCGTCAAGCCAGCTGGCAAAAAACGGTTCCGTTGCCGACCGGTAGCCTTCTTCGCCGGTGCGCGACCCCGCATTCGCGAATGCTTCGGCGGCTTCACGCAGCGTGGTCATGCGTTCTTCGGTGGCTGGGTGAGTGGCGAAGATGCCGGATGGTTTGTTGCGATCTCGGGCATTGTCCTCGGCCAGGAGCCCTTGCCATAGCAATGCGCCTTGGTCGGCCCGATAGCCAAGTTTTACGGCACGCTCGAAACCCTCGGTGTCGGACTCGCGCTCAGCGTCGCGGCTGTATTTGTACAGGGATGCGTACGCCACTAACTGCGAGACATCGAAAATGTCATAGGCATCGCGGGTACCCGCTGAAGCGGCGACCAGTTGCAGAATGCTGAGCGCGTTCATGATGTCTTTGGTGCGGCGCCACTGCTTGATCGAGTGCTGGTGCAGGAAATGCCCGATTTCGTGGCCCAGAACAAAGCCAAGTTGCGCCTCGTTCTCGGGCGCAGCAGTGCGCCAGTCCACACTTGCATCACGCCGTTCGGCGCCATGCTGGCATTGAAGTACGGACGGCGAATGATATAGACGCGAATATCGCGGCAGTACTCGCCGGCAAGGTCGCAGACCAGTTTCTTGACGTACGCATTGAGGCCGGCATCGCGGATCAGCAATGGTGAGCGCTGCAACGCCATTTCCGATTCATCTAACGCCATCCAGAGACCGGCTTCGTCGGTGTCCTCGGGCGGGCGCTCACCGGGGGCCATGTCGCGCAGCGGTTGCTGCGACGCGCAGCCCGCCAACAGTGCGGCAACGGCGATCCACGCTAACAGTTTGGGTTTACGGCTCATAACGGCAATCCCCTGAGGCAGGCGATGGGCGGTTACGGTCGCGCCTTCCTGATCACGCAGATCGCCTAATTGGTCGGTCATCACATTGAACCAAACGACATCGCCGGTCTCGAGATCGACCAGCGTGGCGATGCCGCGTTGACTGCCACCCTGCAGAATTCCAAGTTGCAATGCGACCCCCAACACCATCATCGCGGCACGGCCTTTGCTGGTGTAGGCGTCGAAGATGTCGAGCGTCAGCATATAGTCCGCGCCCGTCACTTTCCGGATCTCCTGAACCCCGGGGCCAACGGTCCAGCTCAGCGGCTTGCGACGCTTTGTGCCGCGTGTCGGTAGCGGCACATGCAGATGGCTGTGCTGGTAGATCGTGCCCATGACCGCGTAATTCAGTGCCAGTACCTGGCGGATGCGATGTTCCGACGGCAACTTTGCGTCCGGAAAGTAATCCGGTGCCAGTTTGGCGTTGTTCTGGGTCAGGAAGTCACTGACTGCGACTGAAAAATACTTGCGTGCCAAGCGCGTCCACTCGGCCTTGGGCTCCAGCACGCCGCTGGCCTGCATTTGGTAAAGCTGGATCGACGGCTCGACCATGACCAGTGTTCTGCCATCGAGCGAAAACGAGTCTTTGAAATCAACAGTCGTGCGTACATGAGTGGACTTGCATGCTGCGAGTGACAACGCGATGCCGAAAAGCAGCAGAACGCGAAGCAGGCGCAGCGCAGGCGGCGGAACGGAATTCATGGTGGACTCCACTGGGTCAAGGCTCGATTTTCGAGCAAGCATTCCATCTCGCAAGTGACTTTCTTCCGGGGTAAGAGTTGCATCGCCGCATGCTAACCTTCACAGGTTTCCTGCCTGCGCGCAGATCCGAGCATCATCCATCAGAGGATACCGATGTTGAAGCTAGCCGAACGCAGCGGCCGTGCGAAGCCCAGCGCCATCATGGTGGTGGCCGAAAAGGCCAAGAAGCTCAAGGCCGAAGGCCGCGATATCATCAGTTTCTCGATTGGCGTACCGAATTTTCTGCCGGCTGAACATGTATATGCCGCGGCACGTGAAGCGCTCGCCAAGGACTCCGGAAGCTATGGCTCGAACCGTGGGCCAGATGCGTTGCTGGATGCCTTCCTCAAGCACCTGCGCGCTGGCGGCATCGACGGTTACGAACGTAGCAACATCGTTTCTGGCGTGGGCGCCAAGCACGTGCTCTACAACGTCATGTACGCGCTGCTGGATGAAGGCGATGAAATTCTGATTCCGACACCGTATTGGACCAGCTATGTCGATATCGCCGACATTCTTGCGGCCAAGTCGACCGCTGCTTTATTGCGGCCCCGAACAGAACTACAAGCTGACGCCAGACCAGTTACGCGACGCCTTGAAGTCAAAGCCGAAGGCGCTGCTATTCAACAATCCGTCGAATCCGACGGGCATGGTCTATGACCATGCTGAGGTTCGCGCACTGGCTGATGTGCTGGTCGACGCGCCGGATACTTGGATCATTTCGGACGACATCTATAACCGCATGATTTTCGACGGTTTGGGTTATGCCCATCTGGTGAAGGCACGGCCGGAACTGCGTGACCGTACGATTCTGCTCGACTCGATCTCGAAGACCTATGGCATGCCGGGTTGGCGCGTCGGTATGGCGGCGGCGCCGCCTGCCGCAGCCCAGGCTTTGGTCAACCTGAATTCGAACGCGATCACGAACCTGCCCGAGGTGGTGAACGCCGCTGCGATCGCCGCATTTTCCGGCCCGCAGGACGTACCGGAGGCCAAATGCCGGGAATTTCAAGGCAAGCGCGACCAAGTCATGGCGGCATTCGCTGCAATTCCGGGGGTGAACTGCCCGAAACCGCAAGGCGCGTTCTACGTGTTCCCTGATGTTTCTTGCGCCTTTGGCAAGGCGCACAACGGCAAGCGCATCGACAATGACGTCGATTTTTGCAATGTGCTGCTTGATACCAAGGGCGTTGCCTGCGTGCCAGGTTCGGCCTTCGGCGAGCCACGTGCTATCCGCATCAGTTACACCTGCCCGACTGCGCAATTGCCCGATGGTCTCAAGCGCATTCAGGATTTTTTTGCTGAAATAGCCTGAGTTACCCACGTCCTTCCCCTCTGAATGTCAGGAATCGATTCCATGAAGAAGCCCATCCGTGTTGCCGTCACCGGTGCTGCCGGCCAGATCGGTTATTCGCTGCTGTATCGCATTGCGTCGGGCGAAATGCTTGGCAAGGACCAGCCGGTCATCCTGCAGATGTTGGAACTGCCGATGGAAAAGGCGCAGGCCGCGTTGAAAGGCTGCATGATGGAACTTGAAGATTGCGCGTTCCCGCTGCTCGCCGGCATGGTCGGTACGGCTGATCCCAAGGAAGCATTCAAGGATGCCGATGTGGCGCTCTTGGTCGGTGCCCGCCCGCGTGGCCCAGGCATGGAACGCAAGGACCTGTTGCTCGAAAACGCCAAGATCTTCACCGAGCAAGGCCGCGCCATGAATGAAACCGCGAACCGTGACATCAAGGTGCTGGTGGTTGGTAACCCGGCCAATACCAATGCCTACATTGCGATGAAGTCGGCGCCGGATTTGGCGAAAAAGAATTTTACCGCGATGCTGCGCCTCGACCACAACCGCGCATTGAGCCAGCTCGCCGCGAAGGCGGGCGTCGCCGTTGCCGACATCGAAAAACTGATTGTTTGGGGTAACCACTCGCCGACGATGTATCCGGACTACCGCTTTGCAACGACCGGCGGTAAGTCGCTGAGGGACCTGATCAACGACGAGACTTGGAACCGCGAGACGTTTATCCCGAAAGTCGGCAAGGGTGGCGCTGCAATCATCGAAGCGCGTGGTTTGTCATCGGCGGCATCGGCCGCGAATGCGGCAATCGATCATGTCCGCAATTGGGTGCTCGGTAGTGAGGGCAACTGGGTCACCATGGGTGTGCCTTCCGATGGCAGCTACGGTATCCCGCAGGACGTGATGTACGGCGTGCCAGTGACTTGCGCCAATGGTGAATACACGCGTATCACTGGCCTTGTCATCGACGACTACAGCCGCTCGATGATGGACAAGACCCTCGCCGAGCTTGAAGAAGAGCGTGCTGGCGTCGCACATCTGCTGTAAGCCCAATGAAGCGGCCTTCGGGCCGCTTCCTTCATGGAGAACACGATGTCCAATTCTGCAGGTGCGAGATTCCGCTGCTCTAGCGAGCGAGAAGCCATTGCAGGTGATGGGTGCGATCACCGCCTATGCCGGCCTAATGGCCAAGCGCACTGGTTACCAGGCGCTTTATCTTTCCGGTGGCGGCGTCGCGGCGAATTCGCTCGGTATTCCGGACCTCGGCATCAGCACGATGGAAGACGTATTGATCGATGCACGGCGCATTGTCGATGCGACACAGCTGCCGTTGCTGGTCGACATCGATACTGGATGGGGTGGGGCGTTCAATATTGCGCGCACGGTGCGTGCATTCATCAACGTTGGCGTCGCCGCCTGCATATGGAAGATCAGGTCGGGCAGAAACGTTGTGGCCATCGACCAGGCAAGGAAGTGGTCAGTCGTGAGGAAATGGTCGATCGCATCAAGGCGGCGGTCGATGCCCGCACTGATGCGAACTTCGTGATCATGGCCCGCACCGATGCCGCTGCTGTCGAAGGGCTAGATGCCGCCATTGATCGTGCTTGTGCTTACGTTGAAGCCGGCGCCGACATGGTGTTCCCGGAAGCGATGCGGTCGCTGGACGACTATCAGCGCGTCAAAGCTGCGGTGAAAGTGCCGATTCTCGCCAACCTTACTGAATTCGGTTCGACGCCATTTTTCACGACCGATGAACTGCGCGACAGCGGCGTCGATATCGCGCTGTATTGCTGCGGCGCGTATCGCGCTATGAACAAGGCAGCACTGCATTTCTACGACGTTGTGCGTCGCGAAGGTACTCAGAAGAACATCATCGGCGCACTGCAAACACGCGCCGAACTCTATGACTTTCTCGATTATCACAGCTACGAGCAGAAGCTCGATACGCTGTTTGCCAGCAACAAGTAAGCGAGACTCGCCATGACCGATCCAGTCGTCACTAACACCTTCAAACCCAAAAAATCTGTCGCGCTGTCGGGCGTTGCTGCGGGTAATACCGCGATCTGCACGGTTGGTCGATCCGGCAATGACCTGCATTATCGTGGCTACGACATCGCCGACCTGGCCGAGAAAGCCACGTTCGAAGAAGTCGCACACCTGCTCGTGCACGAACATCTGCCGACGCGTTCGGAGCTGGCGGCGTACAAGACCAAGCTGAAACGTCTGCGCGGATTGCCGCCGCAGGTGCAAGACGCGTTGGAACTGCTGCCGGCGAACACCCATCCGATGGACGTGATGCGCACCGGTTGCTCGGTGCTTGGCACGGTGATGCCAGAGAAGGAATCGCATGCAGTGAATGAGGCGCGCGATATTGCCGATCGACTGATGGCGTGCTTCGGTTCGATGCTGCTGTATTGGTACCAGTTCAGTCACAACTGTCGGCGTATTGATACCGAGACCGAGGATGATTCGATCGCCGCGCATTTTCTGCATCTGTTGCACGGCCAGCCGCCGAGCGAACTGCACGCGCGCGCGCTCGATCAGTCGCTGGTCCTCTATGCCGAGCACGAATTCAATGCCAGCACGTTCACCGCGCGCGTCATTGCCGGAACCGGATCGGACATGTATTCCGCGATCACCGGCGCAATCGGTGCTTTGCGTGGACCGAAGCATGGCGGTGCGAACGAAGTGGCCATGGACATCATTGCGCGCTACCGATCCGCTGATGCGGCCGAAGTCGATATTCGTTCGCGCATGGAGCGCAAGGAAATCATTATCGGTTTCGGCCATCCGGTCTACACAATCGGCGATCCACGCAATCCAATCATCAAGTCGATCTCGAAGCGCCTGTGTGCGGAAGGCGGGAATTCGCGTCTGTTCGATGTCAGTGAACGCATCGAAACGCTGATGATGGACTTGAAGAAAATGTTTCCGAACCTTGACTGGTACAGCGCCAGCGCTTACCACATGATGGGCGTTCCGACGCCAATGTTCACACCATTGTTCGTGATCGCACGCACTTCCGGCTGGAGTGCGCACGTCATCGAACAGCGCATCGACGGCAAGATCATCCGCCCGAATGCGAACTACATCGGCCCGGACGATCGCGAGTACGTCGCCATCGATCAGCGCTGATAGCGGCTTGAGCCCAGGCGATGGCGATGCTGCAGTGTGACCTACTAGCCGATTTTCGGGCGAACTGAAACTTGCGAGGATGGCTAGCGCACCATCTCGCTGGGAAATGACTCAGGCCGATCGCCGCGTCCATGCCAGCCAAAGCCATTCGATGGTCGCAACCGTGGCAATGATCAGCATACCGATGCCATAAGCGAACACCAGCGCCTGCCATTTCGCTGAGGCCACCGCGGGCGCTGCCGCGTTGTGCCAGACATAGCGCACTAGTTCGCGCGGGGTGGTTTCGGTGCGCGGACCTTGATGCGCAATCCAGCCACGCAATACCCCAGGTATGTTTTGCCAATAGTCACCAGTGCGCCGCCACCACGGATGTGCGCTGAGTGTGTCGCGACCACGCTCGACCAGCGCCGGCGCCCACTGCGTAATGAGTCGTTCGGCATCACTGAGCGTGAGTTTCTGATCAACGGAATGGATGCCAAGCGGTTTGCCTGCTTCCAGCGCTGCGCTAAGCACCAGTTCCTGCGATCCCTGCTCGACGGCCTTGGCGAGCGCGTGGATGCTGCCGGTCTGCAGTCCGGTGGTGACGGCTGCGACAACCAGCATGATCACGCCGAACACGCGCAAGACGGTCGCCAGCCAGAGTGGCCCACGTTCGCCGCGCAGGTGCCAGCCGAACGCGCGCCCGATCCGATACAGCAGCCAAGCCGTGACCACTACGACGGTGGTGCCAAGTAGTGCATGAATCGCAAAAGTGAGGGCGTAACGCAGCACCAGATCCAGCATTGCTTCAGTCCTCGACGCTCAGAGATTCGACATACATTAACTCGCAGGCGCCACTGCCGCCGTCTTCGCGACTGAGTGAACTGCGCCACCGCCAACCATCGGCGCGATTGGCTTCGACCAGCATGCCGTGTGCGCGAACGTGCTGCCCTGAGCGCAGCGCTGCCACTTGGCGCTCGATCATGTCGTTGGCGGGAATAATGTGCACGTTGGCGGCAGAACGGGTGATTTCGTCGACCGGGATCGGTGGTGTATCTGCCCATCGCCACGTCAGAAAGCGTGCCGATTGCGACAATCCGAGTTGATCAATCACCGACGTGTCCGACATGCGCCGCCAGCCTATGCCGAGGTCAAACGGTGCCAGCGCCGATTCAGCATCCCAGCGATAGCGCGAGACCAATAACACACGCGCGTCGAATGAAAAGCTTGCGAGTGGCTGCAAGGTGAAGTCGCCATGGCGAATGGCTGTCGCCGCCGCCAATTCGTGTTGCACGGGTTCACTGGCGATCAATACGCCGGGTGTCCGCACCAATGCGCGATGCGCGTAACTCTCCCAAGCCTGGTAGAGCCCGAACAGCAATACTGCTGCAATAACAAGACGCCGAGCCATCAATCGTTGTCCAGTTCCAACCTTGAGGCGAGCTGTAGATGGACGTTCTGGAACACATAACGTGTGCCAGCTTGCGGTTTGCAGTCGAGACGCATGACCACCGCACGCAGATCACGCTCAAGCATGGCGTGTGGCGCGGAATCGAGCGCTACGAAGTCGCCGGGTTGGCCGCGTGTATCGATCGCCACGAGATATTCAACCAGTCCAACTTCCGGGATGCGTGTTTTTTCTGGTTTACCTTTCAGCGGTTTGGTCACTTTGCATTCGTCACCGTCAGCGATCCAGTCAGGATGCATGGGTTCGTCACGGCGTTGGCTGGCTTCGTAATCGGGGCCGTGCTTGTCGAGCAGGGACATCAACCGCGCTTCGATGGCGCTTTCGCGATTGCGGCCGATGCGCGCATACAGGTCATTCAGCAGCGCCAGACGCAATTGCTGCTGGTTGCCGCTCTTTTCTCTGGGCTGCATATAGTGCGAATACACCTGCGCCCAACCCATCGCTTCCATGTCGTCATCGATGGACGCGTAGGTGAGGGCAATCTTGTAGGCGGCGGTCAGGCGACCGCTATCGAATGCGCGCGTCAGCCATTTCAGCGCCTTGCCTGGATCGTAGGCGAACACCGCCGCGCCTTTGCGACTCGATTGCCGGTATAGCGAACCGATGTCGTACATCGCGTGCGATCCCCAGCATCTGCTATCGCCTGCAATCGCGCCGCCGCGTCGCGGGTCGCGGCATCGTCCTTGGCGCGAATGGCCAGCATCAGATCTGCGGGCGCAACCAGTGTCGTTGTCGCCGCTGCCTGCGCCAATGAGGACACCATCATCGCAACGGCCAGCAACGAGCTGCACAATCCAATCCGTGACTTCATGTCGATCCTTGATCCAGCGCGCGGGCATTGGCTTTGAGTTTACCGGCTGGCGATGCCCGCTTGTGAGATGCGGGCCGCAACCCATGCAAAGAAAAGACCGCCTCGCGGCGGCCTCTCAGGTTGCATCGACAAGTTGGCTTACGCGGCTTTTGCGAGTTGGCGCAAAACGTAGTGAAGCACGCCGCCGTGGCGATAAAACTCGACTTCCTTCGGCGTCAACAGCAGCACCTTGACCTTGAAGCGCTTCTTGCCAATGCCGTCGTCCGCGATGACTTCGATTTCCTTCGCGGCGCCATCGTTGAGTCCGGCAATCTCGAAGGATTCTTTGCCGGTCAGCCCCAGCGTCTGCGCGTTCTGGCCTTCCATGAACTGAAGCGGCAGCACGCCCATGCCAACCAGATTCGAGCGATGGATGCGCTCGAAGCTCTCGGCAATGACCGCCTTTACGCCGAGCAGCATCGTGCCCTTGGCGGCCCAGTCACGCGATGAACCGGTGCCGTATTCCTTGCCGGCGAGAACGACCAGCGGAGTCTGCGTCTGCTTGTAGCGCATCGCAGCATCGTAGATCGACAGCTTGTCACCGCTGGGTACGTGCAACGTGTTGCCGCCCTCTTCGCCGCCGAGCATCAAATTCTTGATGCGGATGTTGGCGAAGGTGCCACGCACCATCACGTCGTCGTTGCCGCGTCGCGAGCCATAGGGCGGGCGCCACGCCGCGCGACTGCAGGTACTGACCGGCTGGCGAGTCTTTCTTGATATTGCCAGCGGGCGAGATGTGATCGGTGGTAATCGAATCACCAAACATGCCGAGTACACGCGCACCGTGGATGTCGTTGATGCGGCCGACGTACATGGTCATGCCATCAAAGTAAGGCGGGTTCTTGATGTAGGTCGAATCAGCATCCCAAGCGAACCGATCACCGTCGGGTGATTCAATCGCGTTCCAGCGGCTGTCGCCGGCAAACACGTTGGCGTAGTTCTGCTTGAACAATTCCGGGCCGATCGATGCCGCGATCACATCGCCGATTTCCTTGTTGCTCGGCCAGATGTCTTTCAAATAGACATCACGGCCATCGCTACCTTTGCCGAGCGAGTCGTGGGTGAGATCCGTGTCGATCGTTCCAGCAAGCGCGTAGGCGACCACCAGTGGCGGCGAGGCGAGATAGTTCATCTTCACTTCCGGGTGAACGCGGCCTTCGAAGTTGCGATTGCCCGATAACACTGCGGCGACCGCGAGATCATTCTGCTGAATGCCCTTTGATACCGCATCCGGCAGCGGACCGGAGTTGCCGATACAGGTCGTGCAGCCGTAGCCGACGAGATAGAACCCGAGCTTTTCAAGTTCAGCGAGCAGACCGGCTTTCTTCAGGTAGTCAGTGACGACCAACGATCCCGGCGCCAGCGAGGTCTTTACCCACGGCTTCGACTTCAGACCTTTTGCAGCGGCGTTGCGCGCAAGTAGGCCGGCAGCAATCAGCACGGCAGGATTCGAAGTATTGGTGCACGAAGTGATGGCAGCAATGACGACAGCGCCATCATGCAATTCGCAATTCTGCTCGTTGACGCAGATCGTCGCTTTCGACTTCGCCGCAAGGTGTTCGGCCTGGGGTTGGTCGCCGCCTTCGTTTTCCAGTCGCGCCACGTTGCCATTGGCCGGCTTGCGGTTGGCGGTAAATCCTTGCACGTTGGTCTTGAAGTTTTCCTGCATGTCGCTGAGCAGCACGCGGTCCTGCGGACGCTTGGGGCCAGCGAGTGACGGCTTCACCTCAGCAAGGTCGAGCGTGAGTGTGTCGCTATAGGTCGCTTCTGGCGTGTCGGCTTCATGCCACATGCCTTGCGCGCGCGCATAGGCTTCAACTAGCGCAATCAGGCTTTCGTCACGACCGGAAAGATGCAGGTAACGCAGCGTCTCCTTGTCGATCGGGAAGATGCCGCAAGTGGCTCCGTATTCCGGTGCCATGTTGGCGATCGTTGCGCGGTCGGCCAACGGCAGATGTTGCAAACCGTCGCCGTAGAATTCGACGAACTTGCCGACGACGCCGAGCTTGCGCAGCATTTGCGTGACCGTAAGCACGAGATCGGTCGCAGTCGCGCCTTCCGGCAGTTTGCCAGTGAGCTTGAAGCCGACAACTTGCGGAATCAACATCGATGACGGCTGGCCGAGCATCGCCGCTTCCGCTTCGATGCCGCCCACGCCCCAGCCGAGCACGCCAAGGCCGTTGATCATGGTCGTGTGCGAGTCGGTGCCGAACACGGTGTCCGGGAACGCGTAGTTCACGCCATCGATTTCGCGCGTCATCACCACACGCGCAAGATTTTCGAGATTGACCTGATGGACGATGCCAGTGTTCGGCGGCACCACCTTGAAATTAGCCAGCGCCTTCTGACCCCAGCGCAGGAAGCTGTAGCGCTCACTGTTGCGCTGAAATTCGATCTGCCGTTGATGTCGAGCGCGGAATTGCTACCGAAGGCATCCACTTGTACCGAGTGGTCGATCACCAGTTCGGCGGGTGAGAGTGGGTTGATTCGGGTCGGATCACCACCGAGCGCGATCATCGCGTCACGCATCGCCGCCAGATCGACGACGCAGGGCACGCCGGTGAAGTCCTGCAGAACCACGCGCGCTGGCATAAAACTGATCTCGGTATCGGGTTCGGCCTTGGCCACCCAGTTCGCGACGGCTTCGACTTCTTTCATCGTCACATTGACGCCATCTTCGAAGCGCAACTGGTTCTCAAGCACGATCTTCATCGAGAACGGCAGGCGCCGGATGTCGTGCTTCTGCCCGAATTTCGCCAGAGAGTAGTAACGGTAGTTCTTGCCGTTGAGGCTCAGCGTATCGAGCACCGAGAATGTATCGCGCATGATGATTCCTTTGCGGAACAGAAGGTTGCGGGAGGGCGTCGAGATCTTTCAACGCCGAAATCGCGTGGATTATCGCGCACAAGCGGCCTCACCGCCAAACGCCAGCGTATGCGACCTAGTCTGTCTTGCCCAATGTGCGCGCCAATGCCAACCACTTTCTGCGTCGCCAGAACAATCGCCAACCACCGCAGCCGACGTGTCGCCACATCGCGGCAGCGCGAATGGCGGTAAGTAATAGGGTACGGACGTGCTGTACGGTGCGCTCCTGCTGAAGATGCAGGGGTGTTCCGTGCACCATCACCCTGGGCTGCAGATTGCTAACCGTCTGCACATAGGCTTCGGACAGCCGCGCAAGCACGTTCTCGTGCTGGGCACCGAAGGCAGTACGGGCACGCTCGATGTCGTCGATGCGCCCACGCAGGTCCGCCGCGAGATTGGTATTCGTCATCAGTCGGCGTTCCAGACGCAGTACGGTGATGCCCATGCGCATCACCGCGTCGCCGGGGTTTCGGTCGAGTTGCTGTGCGGCGATCTTCAGGCCGGTGCCGATACCTGCGGTCGGATACAACGATTCGGCATCGGCACTATCGATGGCGAAGATGGCATCGATCACCGCTTTGCTTTGTTCGCTATCGCAACGACCGCTATCGGCCAGTTGCTGCACGCAATGCAGCGCCTGAAACATCGCCGCGAAGGCAATGACCTGCTCGCGGTCGTTGTTCACGCAAGGCCACCGTAGACGGCATCGGTGGCGGCGATCACCGCGCCGCCAAGACATTCCTGAGCGCGATAAAACACCACCGACTGGCCCGGCGTCACCGCACGCTGTGGCTGCTCAAACTGCACCGTAAGCGTTCCGTCGTTAGCGATCTCGACTGCGCAATCCTGATCCGGTTGGCGGTAGCGGGTCTTGGCGACGCAGCGAAATGTGCGGTCTGGCGCGGTGCCCGAGATCCAATTCGGTGCGTGTGCGTGCAGCCGTGTCGAGAATAACAGTGGGTGCGCCGTGCCCTGCACCGCGATCAGTACATTGCGGTCGAGATCCTTGCCCACCACGAACCATGGCGCCTCCGGGAAGCCGCGCACGCCACCGATGCCGAGACCTTCGCGCTGACCGATGGTGTAGTAGCAAACCCCTTGATGCTGGCCGATGCACTGGCCGTCCGCAGTTTCGATGGCGCCAGGTTGGGCCGCGAGGTAGCGCGACAGGAATTCGCGGAAACGGCGCTCGCCAATGAAGCAGATACCGGTCGAATCTTTTTTCGCAAAGGTCGGTAGCCCAGCCGATTCCGCGATCCGGCGAACCTCGGGTTTGAGGCAGATGTCCAATCGGGAACAGGGTGCGCGACAGGGCGTTCTGGCCGATCAGATGCAGGAAATAGCTCTGGTCTTTGTTCGGGTCAGCACCGCGCAGCAGGCGGAAGCGGCCATCGACTGCCTCGATCTGGGCGTAGTGGCCAGTCGCGATCTTGTCGGCGCCAAGATCCTCGGCATGCTCTATGAATGTCTTGAACTTGATTTCACGATTGCACAATACGTCCGGGTTCGGCGTGCGCCCGGCGCGGTATTCGGCAAGGAACGTTGCGAAGACGCCATCCCAGTATTCAGCGGCGAAATTGCGGGTGTGAAACGGAATGCCGAGGTGATTACAAACGGCCTCGGCGTCGCGCGCATCTTGTTCCGCTGGGCAGACGCCGGTCGTTTCCTCGTCGTCCTCCCAGTTCTTCATGAACATGCCGGCAGTATCGGCCCCGGACCGTTTCAGCAACAACGCCGCGACCGAGGAATCGACGCCGCCGGAGACGCCGACGATAATGCGACCTGTGCGCGTCATGCAGCGGGGAAGTGGACGTGTTGCAAGCGATCCATCGGACCGGCGCCGTTCGAGAGGTAATCGCGCAGGCTATGCAGAACCATCGGGCTACGATGCGGAACCGGATAGGCTGCAAGTTCATCGGGGTCCAGCCACAATGCCCGCTCGATGCCTTGGTCGAGCGTACGTGCCGGTTCGTGCCGGACTGGGGTGGCGGCGAGTGTGACGCGCATGAAACTGACACCGTCGACAGGACTGGTCCACAGATAGATGCCGACCAATCCACTCGGCGCGACCTGCCAGCCACTTTCTTCGAGGGTTTCACGCACCAGCGCATCGATCAAGGATTCGCCGGTTTCGAGATGGCCCGCCGGCTGGTTCAGTACCAATCGGCCACGCACGCGTTCTTCGATGAACAGGAAGCGACCCTCGTGTTCGACGATGGCGGCGACGGTGACGTCGGGTTTCCAGATTTCACGTTCGGACATGGGGTTTCGCTACGACAGGCGCGACATTCTATCGCAGCCGGCACGGCACCCTTGAATCATGCCGGTACGAGGCCATCTTCGAGACGTGCGCAATCACGGCCGCGACATATACTTTCGACCATGACGCTCACGATCCGCAACATGTCCACTTCCCCATCAGACTCCGATCTCCAGCACGGCACGGTGATTGAGGAGACCCGGCCTGAATTGGCGAAACCGCCGATGTATCAGGTCGCCCTGCTCAACGATGACTACACGCCAATGGAGTTTGTCGTGTCGGTTTTGCAAATGTTTTTCGCAATGGACCAAGCGCGAGCAACGCAAGTCATGCTTCACGTGCACACTCGCGGCAAGGGCGTTTGCGGTGTGTTCACGAGGGAAGTGGCAGAAACGAAGGTGACGCAAGTCAATGAGTTTTCCCGCAGCCATCATCACCCGTTGATGTGCACGATGGAAAAGCTCTGAGGAGTCGAACATGTTCAGTAAAGATCTCGAGCAAACCCTGGCGCAGTGCTACAAGGATGCGCGCGAACGTCGGCACGAGTTCATGACGGTCGAGCACCTGTTGCTGGCCCTCCTTGAAAATCCTTCGGCGGCAGGTGTCCTGCGCGCCTGTGGCGCAGATTTCAAAAAACTGGCGGTCGATATCCGCGGCATCATTGCCGAAACCGTGCCGGTATTACCGAGTGGCGACACCCGTGATACCCAACCAACGCTTGGCTTCCAGCGGGTATTGCAGCGCGCGGTCTACCACGTGCAATCCAGCGGCCGGTCGGAAGTGACTGGTGCCAATGTGCTGGTCGCGATCTTCGGCGAGAAAGACTCGCACGCGGTGTATTTCCTGAACCAACAGGAAATCTCGCGGCTGGATGTCGTTAACTTCATTTCGCACAAGATCGCCAAGATTGGCCACGAGCCCAAGCCAAGCGAAGCCGATGCTGCGAAACCGGACAGCGAGGGTGGCGACGAATCCAAGGGTAATCCGCTTGGTGAGTTCACCGTCAATCTCAACGAGCAGGCGCGCATCGGCAAGATCGATCCGCTGATCGGGCGTCAGGATGAGGTCGAGCGCACTATTCAGGTGCTTTGCCGTCGACGCAAGAATAACCCGCTATTCGTCGGCGAGGCCGGAGTCGGCAAGACCGCGATTGCGGAAGGCTTGGCGCGTCGCATCGTCGAAGGCAGCGTGCCAACGGTGCTCAAGGATGCAGTGATCTATTCGCTTGATCTCGGCGCGTTGGTCGCTGGCACCAAGTATCGCGGCGATTTCGAGAAGCGTCTGAAAGCCGTCATCGTCGAGTTGAAGAAGGAACCGAATGCGGTCCTGTTTATTGACGAGATCCACACCATCATCGGTGCCGGTTCGGCGTCGGGTGGCACCATGGACGCGTCCAACTTGATCAAACCGGCATTGGCTTCCGGTGAAATGCGCTGCATCGGTTCGACCACGTTCCAAGAGTTCCGTCAGATCTTCGAGAAAGATCGTGCGCTGGCACGTCGCTTCCAGAAGATCGATGTCGTTGAACCCACCATCGCCGACACGCTGGAAATCCTGAAGGGTCTGAAGTCGCGCTTCGAGGAGTTCCACCAGATCGAGTACACGCCCGACGCATTGAAGGCGGCGGTTGATCTGTCGGTCCGCCATATCGGCGATCGTCTGTTGCCGGACAAGGCGATTGACGTGATCGACGAAGCCGGTGCGCGTCAGCGCCTGATGCCGGAGGCGGAGCGCAAGACCACGGTCGACGTGCCCGAGATCGAGTACATCATTTCGAAGATGGCGCGTATTCCAGCCAAGCAAGTGTCGGTGTCGGACCGTGAAGTGCTGCGGAATCTGGATCGCAACCTGAAAATGGTGGTGTTCGGGCAGGACGAGGCGATCGACGCGCTCGCCGCAGCGATCAAGATGGCGCGCTCTGGTTTGGCCAATCCGGCCAAGCCGATCGGCGCCTTCCTGTTCGCCGGTCCGACCGGTGTCGGCAAGACCGAGGTGACCCGCCAGCTTGCGATGCAACTCGGTATCGAGTTGGTGCGCTTCGATATGAGCGAATACATGGAAGCGCATTCGGTATCGCGCCTGATCGGTGCGCCTCCGGGTTACGTCGGCTTCGACCAAGGTGGTCTGCTGACCGAAGCGGTAGTCAAGCATCCGCACGCAGTGGTGCTGCTCGACGAGATCGAGAAGGCGCATCCGGATGTCTTCAACATCCTGCTGCAGGTCATGGATCGCGGCACGCTGACCGATACCAATGGCCGCGAGGCGAATTTCAAGAACGTGGTGCTGGTGATGACCACAAATATCGGTGCCGCACAGGCCGCGCGCCGCACCATCGGTTTCGTGCATCAAGACCATTCGACCGATGCGATGGAGATCCTGAAGAAGGCATTCTCACCAGAGTTCCGCAACCGCATCGACGCGATCATCCAGTTCAAGCCGCTGGACATCGACCATGTGCTGCGTGTGGTCGACAAGTTCCTGATCGAACTGGAGGCACAGTTGCAAGAAAAACACGTTTCGCTGTCGGCCGGGCCGGATGCCCGCCGCTGGCTCGCGGAGAACGGCTTCGATCCGATGATGGGTGCGCGTCCGATGGCACGCATTATCCAGGACAGCATCAAGCGACCGCTGGCCGACGAACTGCTGTTCGGCAAACTCGTCGACGGTGGCCGCATCGACATCAGCGTCAGCGACAACAAGCTCGTGCTTGACTGCTATCCCGAGGAGCCGGCCAAGGCTCCACCCGAACCCGCCGAAGTCACCTCCTGAGTTTCATTCGGCCTGAAACGCAAAACGCCGCGAACCATCGCGGCGTTTTCGTTTACAACAGCAATCGGCATCACTTCATGCGGTAAGTGATGCGGCCCTTGCTGAGGTCGTAAGGGGTCATTTCGACCTTGACCTTGTCGCCGGTCAGGATGCGGATGTAGTTCTTGCGCATACGTCCGGAGATGTGCGCCGTGATGATGTGGCCGTTGTCGAGCTTGACGCGGAACATCGTGTTCGGAAGCGTCTCGGCAACCGTGCCTTCCATCTCGATCTGATCGTCTTTGGACATGCGTTCCAGCAAAAAGGGGTGAACGAAGGGCGCGGATTCTGACACGGAAGGGCTGAGTGTCAATGTTTTCCGTGTTCAGAACGCCAGTTCTGCCGCTGGTTGTCGCCCGAAAACGATCGCCCAATGCGGATTTTCAGGTGCTTGTCGGCACAACTGATCAAGCCCGTCGATGAACTTCGCGCGTTCAAGCGGTTTCGCCCCGAGCAGCGCCAGATGGCTGGATTCATGCGGCGCAGGCAGCGATGACCGCAGGGAAATCATGATCGACTCGCACGGTCCATGAACAGTGACGCAGGAAGCGGCGAAATCGCTTATTTGGACGAACGCCATCGAGTTCGAAAATCGCGCGCGGCTGCGGCGACCACCACAGGATGGGTTCACCGTCGTTGAACCAGGGAAAGATGCCGGAGCGATACGCCATCAGCAGCCGTTCGGTGCTGAGATCACCACCGGCGCAGAGCAGTCCGTTTGGCTCGTCCAGCGCTTGCGCAACCGGTGGAAACGGCTGCAGTGGTGTGCGCGGCAGAATCGGAATGCGGATCATGCCGTCACCCCGTAGGGCGAATGTCGCAATACCGCATCGCGATAGTGATCGAGTTCGCGGGCCTCACGCTTCAGGTAATCAGCAATCGCATTGCGGAAACCTGGGTGCGCGAAAAAATGCCGCGAATGCGTGCGCGTCGGCAGAAAGCCGCGTGCGATCTTGTGCTCGCCTTGGGCGCCGGGTTCGAACACCGACAGACCCTGTGCGATCGCGTGCTCGATGCCTTGGTAGTAGCAGGTCTCGAAATGCAATCCGGGGGCATTCTCGATACCGCCCCAGTAACGTCCGTACAACACGTTCGCCGACTGCAGCAGGAACGAACTCGCGAGTAACTGATCGCCACGATATGCGAATACCGCCAAGGTCTGTCGCGGCAGATCGCGGCAGATGCGTGCGAAGAAATCACGCGTCAACGATGGTGTATTGCCCTTGTCGGCAAAGGTCAGGACATAACAGCGATGCAGGAAATCGATGTGCTCGGCTTCGAGTTCTTGGCCGTGGCGGCGTTCGAATCGCCAGTCATTGCCGAGCAATCGCGCGCGTTCTTGGCGGATATTTTTGCGTTTCTTGGCATTCAACGCATCGAGGAAATCATCGAAGTCGCGATAGCCGTGATTGTGCCAGTGGAATTGCCAGTCGCAGCGCGGCAGCCATTGTTCATCGAAAGCATCGCATTCGGATTCGCGCAGAAAATTCACATGCGCCGACGACCAACCGCGCGAGACTGTGTCAGTCGCCAGCGTCGCGACGAGCGCGCGGCGGTCAGCGTCGGTGCTGGCGAGCAGTCGAGGGCCGGTCACCGGTGAGTACGGCACCGCAACGAGGCGTTTCGGGTAGTAGTTGCCGATTGATCGTTCGTAGGCATCGGCGAAGGCAAAGTCGAAGACGAATTCGCCGTGTGAATTGGCCTTGCGGTAGGTCGGTGCTGCGGCGACCAAACGGTTATCGCGCCAAAGCGTCAGGTGCTCCGCGCACCAGCCGAGATCGCTACGCAGGCTGTCGGATGCTTCGATCGCATTCAGGAATGCATGGGCGACGAATGGATGATCGTCACCGCACAGCGCATTCCAGTCCGTCGCCGGCACCGCATCGATCCGATCGAGCCAGTGGACGGCGAGCGACACGCCAGAATCAACTCAGACCGATTTGGTCGAGATATTTCTCGGCATCGAGTGCGGCCATACAACCGAATCCAGCCGAGGTAATGGCTTGGCGATAGACCTGATCAGCGACATCACCCGCTGCGAATACGCCAGCAATACTGGTCGCAGTCGCGCCGCCGTCTATGCCGGTATGTACACGCAAATAGCCATTCTTCATGTCGAGTTGGCCATCGAACAGTTGTGTATTCGGCGAATGACCGATGGCAATGAACACGCCCATCAACGGCAACTCGCGTGTCGAGCCGTTGTCGACATGGCGGATGCGCATGCCGGTGACGCCAGATTCGTCGCCGAGTACTTCATCGAGCGCGTGATCCCAGATCAGTTCGATCTTTCCGGCGGCCGCTTTCTCGAACAGCTTGTCTTGCAAGATTTTCTCGGCCTTGAGCTTGTCACGCCGATGCACGAGGGTAACCTTGCGGCAGATGTTCGACAGGTACAGCGCCTCCTCGACCGCCGTGTTGCCGCCGCCAATGACGGCGACCTTCTGATTGCGATAGAAGAAGCCGTCGCAGGTGGCGCAGGCGGAAACACCCTTGCCTTTGAACGCATCCTCGGAAGGCAGACCAAGGTATTTCGCAGTCGCGCCGGTGGCGATGATCAGGCATCCGCGGTGTATTCGCCGTTGTCGCCGATCAGCCGGAATGGACGGGCGCCAAGGTCGGCGGTGTGGATATGGTCGAACACGATCTCGGTGTTGAAACGCTCGGCATGGGCTTGCATGCGCGTCATCAAGTCTGGTCCGAGCAAGCCGTGGGCGTCGCCGGGCCAGTTATCGACTTCGGTGGTGGTCATCAATTGACCGCCCTGCGCCATGCCGGTGATGAGTACCGGTTTGAGGTTGGCGCGCGCAGCATGGACGGCAGCGGTGTAACCGGCCGGGCCGGAGCCGAGATTAACAGGCGGCAGTGCTTCGAGGTGCTCATGTATGATTCCATGGTGACGTTCGGGTGCCGGCGTGCGGCGATAAGCCTGCAGCATGCGGGTGCGCGGCATCGATATCAAGGCTCGGATGATGGCGGTCGTCGGATGACGTCAGCATGATCCATAACGCATCGGGAACACGTGACGAATCGCAGCAAGGAGCCGGCCGCCGCCGCCGAACCATCGATCTGGGAACAGCGCCTGCGCGAAGCCGCAGTGTTGATGCTGATTCCGTTGATCGTCTACCTCGGCGTCTGTCTCTACACCTATCAGCCCAGCGATCCGGGTTGGTCTCATGCCGGTTCGGATGCGCCGATTCGGAATCTTGGCGGCAGCGTCGGTGCCTGGATTGCTGACCTCAGCCTGTACTTCTTCGGTGGCATGGCCTTCGCGTTTCCACTGATGTTGGCGGCGATCGCGTGGCGCTTGATCCGCGACGAGTCGGCGCTGCCGGGAACTCGGCATGATTCCGCTTGGTTGCTACTTGGTGCCGCCGGTTGGATTGCGAGCGGGGCAGGGCTCGCGCACCTGCATTTTTTCGAAGCGGCGTCACCGTTGCCTGCGAATGCCGGTGGTGTGGTCGGCGCCCTGTTCGGTGATTTGTTGCGGTCGGCTGCCGGCGAACTCGGTGCAACGATGTTCCTGCTGACGATTTTCTTAGTCATGCTGACGTTGTTTACCGGACTGTCCTGGTTCCGATTGATGGAGGCGATCGGCGCTAGCGTGCTGAATGCGGCGATGAAGCTGCGCAGCTTTTGGAAGGCCGCGAAGAACGCCGTGCCGTGCGCGAAGTGCGTGAGGAACGTGAAGAGGTTCGCAAGGTCGAGAAGGTGAAACAGGCCAAGCGCGAACCGCTGAGGATCGAGCAGCCGACGCCGGTCGTCGAGAAGAGTGAGCGTGCCGAGCGCGAATTGCAGATCCCGTTGTTCAATTCGCTGCCGGCGGGTGAATTGCCGCCACTCTCCTTGCTCGATGACCCCAAACCGCAGCCGAAAGGTTATTCCGAAGAAACGCTGGAAACACTGTCGCGCCAAGTCGAGTTCAAGCTGCGTGATTTCAAGATCGATGCACAAGTCGTCGGTGCCTATCCGGGACCGGTGATTACGCGTTTCGAGATGCAACCGGCACCCGGCGTGCGCGGCGGCCAGATCAGCAATCTCGACAAGGACATCGCGCGCGGTCTGAGCGTGCAATCTGTGCGCGTGGTCGACGTGATTCCAGGCAAGTCAGTGATTGGTCTGGAAATTCCTAACGTCAATCGCGAGATCGTTTATCTCTCCGAGATCTTGCGCTCCAAGGAATACGACAAGTTGGGTTCGCCGTTGGCGCTGGCGCTTGGCAAGGACATCGGTGGACGCCCGAGTGTGGTCGATTTGGCCAGAATGCCGCATCTGCTGGTGGCTGGCACGACCGGTTCCGGCAAATCTGTTGCCTTGAATGCGATGGTGCTGTCGCTGCTCTACAAAGCCACCGCGCAAGACGTGCGCATGTTGATGATCGACCCGAAGATGCTGGAACTGTCGGTCTATCAAGGTATTCCGCATCTGCTGGCGCCGGTCGTCACCGACATGAAGGAAGCCGCAAACGGCCTGCGCTGGTGCGTGGCGGAAATGGAACGGCGCTACAAGCTGATGGCGGCAGTCGGCGTGCGCAATCTTGGTGGCTTCAACAAAAAAATTCAGGACGCCGAACACAGCGGCCATCCAATCCTTGATCCGCTGTTCAAACCGATGCCGGACATGCCGCAGCTGTCGGCAGAGCCGCTCCAGACCTTGCCTTATATCGTGGTGATCATCGACGAATTCGCCGACATGATGATGATCGTCGGCAAGAAGGTCGAGGAACTCATCGCGCGGCTCGCACAGAAAGCGCGCGCCGCCGGAATTCATCTAATCCTGGCAACGCAGCGACCGTCGGTCGACGTGATCACCGGTCTGATCAAGGCCAATATTCCCACTCGCATCGCGTTCCAGGTATCGAGCAAGATCGATTCGCGCACCATCCTCGATCAGAGCGGTGCTGAGCAGTTGCTCGGACACGGCGACATGCTCTATCTGCCGCCCGGCACAGCGACGCCAGAGCGGGTGCACGGCGCGTTCGTCAGTGACGATGAGGTGCATCGTGTCGTCAAGCATCTGCGTTCGATGTCCAATAAGCCAGACTACATCCCAGGCGTGCTCGACGAGGTGCAGATGCTCGGCGACGGCCAGGTGATTGGTGCGACTGGCTTGCCCGAGGCCGATTCGGAAGGCGCTGGCGGTGAATCGGATGCGCTCTACGATCAAGCCGTGCGAATTGTCACCGAATCTCGGCGCGCCTCAATCTCAGGTGTTCAGCGCCGTCTGAAGATCGGCTACAACCGTGCTGCGCGGCTCATTGAAGTTATGGAAGCGGCCGGTATCGTCAGCGGACCCAGTCACAACGTCAATCGCGAAGTGCTGGCGCCACCGCCGCCAAAGGACTGAGCCTCAAGTGGGGTTCAGGGTCGACGCCCACAATGTCGCTATCCCTTGGGTGTGCCGGACGGCGGCGCGCCTGTTGAACATGCGCTTTGGAGACGTCGATGCGATTGCTGATCCCGCTTCTGCTGCTGTTTGCGAATAGCGTTTTCGCCGCCGATGCGCGTGCGCGCCTCGAAGCCTTCGCGAACAGACTTGATGTATTGAGTGGCGAATTCACACAGACCACCTCGGATGCAAATGGCAGCGTGCAGGAAGCGTCGCAGGGCACCTTGGCGCTGGCTGCGCCGCGCCAGTTCCGCTGGCAGTATGAAGATCCATTCCCGCAACTGATCGTTGCCGATGGCAACAACGTCTGGATCTACGACGAAGACCTTGAACAGGTGACGGTGCGCAACCAGTCCACCGAAGAATCACAGTCGCCGCTGACCTTGCTGGTCGATTTGTCGCAACTTGATCGCGATTACGTCGTGCACAACCTCAAGGATCGCGATTCCCTGTCGTGGCTCGCGATGGTGGCGCGCGCCGAGGAACAGTCGTTCAAGCGGATCGAAATTGGTTTCGACGCGAACGGTCCAAAGCGCATGTTGCTCGAAGATTTGCTTGGCAACCGCACCGAATGGATCTTTTCGAACTGGCAACGTAACCCGACACTCGCTGCCGATACCTTCAAGTTCACGCCGCCGGAAGGCGTGGATGTGATCGGCGAGGCGACCGCGGGCGCCGAGGCCATTCCCTTGCAGTGAGCATTACACTCGGCGAATGACAAAACGCCGCACTGTGCAACCCGATCTACTGCCTGAACCCGAAACCTGAAGCCGCTGGCCGAGCGCATGCGACCGCGGTCGCTGGATGATTTCGTCGGGCAGGAGCGCTTGTTGGCGTCGGGCACCGCGTTCCGCCGCGCGATTGAATCCGGGCACGTACATTCGATGATTTTGTGGGGCCCGCCAGGTTGCGGAAAGACCAGCCTGGCGCGCGTGCTGGCGCGATATGGTGAGGCGGAGTTTCTGTCGATCTCGGCAGTTCTGGGCGGTCTTGCGGAGGTGCGTGCAGCGCTGGCCGAAGCAGCAAAGTATTTCGCTGCCGGACGGCGTACGGTGCTGTTCGTCGACGAGGTGCATCGATTCAACAAGGCGCAACAGGACGCGTTCCTGCCGCATATCGAACGCGGCACCATCGTGTTTGTCGGCGCGACCACCGAGAACCCATCGTTCGAGTTGAACTCGGCGCTGTTGTCGCGCTGCCGCGTGCATGTGCTGGAGATGGTCTCAGTCGAGGCGATTGTGCAGGCGTTGCAGCGGGCGCTGGCGGATGCTGAGCACGGTCTCGGCGCGTTCGATCTGCAGATCGATGCGGCGGCCCTGCACGAGATTGCGCGCGCCGCCGATGGCGACGTGCGTCGCGGCCTGACGCTGCTCGAAATCGCCGCCGAGCTTGCCGACCACGGGCGCATCGAAGCGAATGTGCTGGATCAGGTGCTGGCCGATCGCGTGCGTCGTTTCGACAAGGGTGGTGAGGTTTTCTACGATCAGATTTCGGCGCTGCACAAGTCGGTGCGCAATTCCAATCCGGATGCCGCGCTGTACTGGATCGCGCGCATGTTCGATGGCGGCTGCGATCCGGCCTATCTGGCGCGCCGACTGACGCGGATGGCGGTTGAGGATATTGGTCTGGCTGATCCTTCCGCGCTCGAAAAGACGATCGCTGCTTGGGATGCCTACGACCGTCAAGGCAGTCCAGAGGGCGATTTGGCGCTCGCGAATGTTGCCGTCTACTTGGCGATGGCGCCAAAGAGCAATGCCGCCTACGCAGCCTATGGCGCGGCACGAAAACTGGTTGCGCCGCACCGGTTCACTGCCGGTGCCGGTGGCGTTACGTAATGCGCCGACAAGCTGATGAAGGAACTCGGCTACGGCGGCAATTATCAGTATGATCCGGACGTCGCCGGTGGCATCGCTTAAGACCAGCGGTGTTTCCCGGATGAACTTGGCGAGCAGCGGTTGTATCGACCCACCGGCAATGGCATCGAAGCGCGTATTCGCGAGCGGCTCGGAACAAATCCGTGCAGAACGCGCCAAGGCGGTGCAAGGATGAGTTGGACGAATCTGATCGCGGTCGCGAGCGGCGGCGCGTTGGGTGCCAGCACGCGTTATGGCATCAACCAGTGGTTTGTGCGCCAAGGCTGGTACGGCTTGCCGGCGGCCACGTTTGCGGTGAAGGTGATCGGCTGTTTTCT
This sequence comes from Rhodanobacteraceae bacterium, assembly GCA_016708465.1. Classification (GTDB taxonomy): domain Bacteria; phylum Pseudomonadota; class Gammaproteobacteria; order Xanthomonadales; family Ahniellaceae; genus JADKHK01. The sequence goes on along the minus strand of JADJFT010000001.1, from coordinate 467,261 downwards.
GGCCGGGGTACTACTGGTCTGGCTGGATACGCGCCTGCAGGGCGCATTGTGGTGGCGCAACCTGTTGATGGTCGGCTTTCTGGGCGGACTGACGACGTTTTCGGCGCTTGGTGTCGAAGGCTTCCAGCTACTGCGCGCAAATCGTATCGATCTATTCGCATTGACCGTGCTCGCGCATGTGGCCGTTGGTGTACTTGCGGTCGCAGCCGGCTGGAAGCTGGGGCAGGTTGCTTTTCCGCATTGAATCGACACCCGTTGACAGGTGTGGCGAATCGCGTAGTTTCCGTCTGCGCATTCCGCGCTCGATGGGGAGATCGATATGAAGAAAGTTCTAGCCGCGGTCATTGCCGGCATTCTGGTGTGGATGTGGGGTGCAATCTTTCACATGCTGACGCCACTCGGTGTTGTCGACTTCAAGAACGAAGTCGCCGGCGAGCAGGTGGTGATGTCGGCGATGCAGAGTGAATTCACGCAGGGTGACGGCATTTACCTGTTGCCGAGCATGAATCTTGGCGACCACGGTGACGAGGCCAAGGCCAAGGCTTGGGCGGAGAAAGCCAAAGTCGGCCCGTATGCGTTCGTCGTCTATCACGGCAATGGGCTTCCGGGTGATCCGGCAAACATGGTTCCGCAGATATTGCATAAATTGCTGACCTCGACCATCGCCGCGTTCATGTTGGCGGTCGTGCTCGGCGCCATTCCGGGCAGTTACGCCAAGCGTGTCGGTGTTGCGACAGTGATCGGCGTTTTCGCTTGACTAGCGGTCGCTGTGACGCAGTTCACGTGGTACTCCTTCCCGCGTGATTTCGCGATGGTCGGCGCGCGCGAGCATGGTGTCGGGGGGTTGTTGGCGTCTGGTCATCGCCAAACTGGTGAAACCGGCGAACGCCTGAATTCGTCATTGAGTGAAAGCAGGGCCGCGAGCGATAATCCGCGGCCTTTTTCATGGGATTTGCCATGCTCGATCCGGTCCTGTTCCGCACCAAGCTCGCCGAAACCGCAGCGCTGCTGCTCACCAAGCGCGGCTTCGTGATTGATGTTGCTGCCTTTGAAGCGGTGGAGGCCGAGCGCAAGCGCATCCAGACGCGCACCCAAGAACTGCAGAACCTGCGCAATACCCGTTCCAAGGCAATCGGGATTGCGAAGAGCAAGGGTGAGGACACGTCGGCGCTGATGGCCGAAGTCGCGAGCATCGGCGACGAGTTGAAGGCGAGCGAGCAGCGTCAGGCCGAACTGCTGGCCGAGATCGAGACGCTGGCTTTGAACGTGCCGAACCTTCCGCATGAGTCGGTGCCGCTCGGGTCGGACGAGCTGGGCAATGTCGAACAGCATCGTCGTGGCACGCCGCGCCAGTTTGCTTTACACCAAAGGATCATGTCGATCTGGGCGCGCGCAAAGGCTGGCTGGATGCCGAAACCGCCGCGAAGCTGTCCGGCGCACGATTTACCGTGCTGCGCGGTGAACTTGCTCGCCTGCATCGCGCGCTCGCGCAATTCATGCTGGACCTGCACACGCAGGAACACGGCTACCTAGAAACCAACGTGCCGTTGATGGTCAACGCCGCCAGTATGCGCGGCACCGGCCAGCTGCCGAAGTTCGAGGACGATCTGTTCGCGACCGCCGGCGAAGATCGGCGTTACCTGATCCCAACTTCGAAGTGCCGCTGACCAATATCGTTCGCGACGAAATAGTTGCTGCCGAAACCCTGCCACTGCGCATGACCGCGCATTCGATGTGCTTTCGCGCCGAGGCCGGTTCGGCTGGCCGCGACACCCGCGGCATGATCCGTCAGCACCAGTTCGAGAAGGTCGAATTGGTCAGTATCACCACGCCGGCGCAGAGCGACGACGAACACGAGCGGATGACGCGTTGCGCCGAAGTCGTGCTTGAAAAACTCGGTCTGCCGTATCGACGCATGCTGCTCTGCACTGGCGATATGGGCTTCGGCGCGACCAAGACCTACGACCTCGAAGTCTGGCTGCCCTCAGAAAACAAATACCGTGAGATCAGCTCGTGCTCAAACTGCGAAAGCTTCCAGTCACGGCGTATGCAGGCACGCTGGCGCAATCCGGAAACCGGCAAACCCGAACTCGTGCACACCTTGAATGGCTCCGGCGTCGCTGTCGGGCGGGCAATGATCGCGGTGATCGAGAACTATCAGAACGAAGATGGCTCGAGTCACTGTCCCCGAAGCGCTGCGCCGATACAGGGCGGCGCCAGATACATCGCCTGATCGGTTAGACTCGCACCCCAACCGGCGCCCCGCGACCGCCGGAAGCATCACGGAGAGATGGCCGAGCGGTTTAAGGCACCGGTCTTGAAAACCGGCGTGGCAGCGATGTCACCGTGGGTTGAATCCCTCTCTCCGCCAATTTCGGTTACAGCCGTTGCACCGCAAACGTGTCGCCGCCGCGTCGCCGGATTCCATGCCGATGCGGAACCAGCGGACGCGTTGGGCGCTGCTGCCATGAGTAAATGAGTCGGGGACGACTTGGCCGCGAGACTGCTGTTGCAGGCGGTCGTCACCGATGGCGGTGGCGGCATTGAGGGCGGATTCGACGTCGCCGGCTTCGAGCCACTGCAACTGGCGTTGCGCGTGATTGGCCCAGACTCCGGCGTAGCAGTCGGCCTGCAGTTCCTGGCGCACGCTGAGGCCATCGGCGCCCTCCATTTCCTCACCCTGCGCACGCAGCTTCGCGGTGCGTTGCATCACGCCGGTGACGTTCTGGATGTGATGGCCGACCTCGTGCGCGATCACGTAGGCGCGTGCGAATTCGCCGGGCGCGTTGAGTTGGCGGGTCATGTCGTTAAAGAAAGCGGTGTCCAGATAGACGCGCTGGTCACCCGAACAATAGAACGGGCCAACCGACGACGTGGCACTACCGCAAGCCGAGGACACCGAATCAGAGAACAGGACCAGTTTCGGTGCCGGGTAGCGTCCGCCTTCGAACGCCTTTGACCAGACATCTTCGGTGCTGCCCAGGATGGCGCGCACGAAATCGGTTTCCTCGTTCTCGGGCAACGCCTGCGGCGCAGCGTCGATCGGTGCGTCGCTTTGCGTTGTCGGACCAGCGCCGCCGCCGAGCAGGCTCAACAGTTCGGCGGGATTCTTGCCGAGGAACAGCGCGACCACGACCACGATCAGCAAACCGCCAATGCCCATGCCGCCGCGACCGCCCGGCATGCGCGGACCACCGCCGGCGTCGGCACCGACCACGTTGTCACTACGACGACCGCGCTTCCACAACATCGATAGACTCCTGCATTCTCGGTTCGCCAAGTGTAGCGATTCCCGGAGGGATTCAGCGCGGCACGACGGCGAGTGCGCGAATCGGGTCGCGGTCGCCGGTAGCGCATTTGCTCAGTGTCGGATCGAGTTGCAGTGCTTGTTGCGCTTCGCGGCGCGCGCTTTTGTTCTGGCCATCGTCGGCCAGTATCAGCGCCCGCAGCCCGCGAATGTCGGCGCGTTGGGCGACGTCACTGGCAGCGAACCGTTCGAAGATCGCGGCCGCCGCATCCAGCGTCGATAGTGCTTCATCATGGCGATGTAGATGACGCAGTGCGACCGAACGATTGCGAAGAATCGTCGCTGCATTGATATTTTCTGCAGTACCGTTGTGCTGTTGGATCGCGAGCGCGCGATCGAATGCGGACAACGCTTCGAGGTAACGCTTCAGGGTCAACAGAATCACGCCACGACCGGCCAGTGCGATCGCGTATTCGCCATGTTGTTCGCCGAATATTTTCGCGCGCAAGGCGACACTGCGCGCGTTCGCGGTCAATGCCTCGTCGGGTTGGTTGGAGTGCAGCAAGGCATTGCTAAGATTTTGCCAAGTACGGGCACAATCGGGGTTGCGCTCGTCTTGTTTCGATGTCGCGCACAGCTCAGCGATGTCGCGGTATTCGGCAATGGCGTGGGTGACACCGATGCGCTCCCAGTCGATCGTTGCGGAGGTTAGGCGCGCCGACAACACCTTCGGATGCGTCGGTCCGAATAGTGCCGTGAACATTGCCTGCGCTTCGGCCACGTGGGTTGCGGCGGCAACGAGGTCACCGCGGCCGGTTCGATCACCGACAGACTTTCGAGTAGCCCGCAATCGCTCGTGTGGCGCTTTGAAAATCGTGCGCGATAAGGTCAGCGATTCGTCCAGTAGGGCGCGTGCCTCATCGAACCGACCCAACCCATGTTTGACAAACGACAGCGTCGCCAGACCGCCCGCGAATTCGGCGTCCTTGGGTGTGCGCGACCGCCGCCAAGTGTCCAATGCGCGTTCGAGTGGGCCTTCGGCGGCCTTGTTACGCCCGGCGTTTGCGCGCACCCATCCGGGCATCAGAGTACGAAAACGCGCGTCGCTGGCATCCGGTGTTGATAATCGCGCCGACCGTTGCGCCATGTCGTCAACGGTGGCAATGGCTTCGTCAAAGCGTGCCGCTGACAGCAGAATGTCGGTCCATGCGGCCAGTCCTTCGACTGCGACGAGATCGTCGCGTGTACGCAATTCCGTGATCAGCGGTTCCGCCAGTGCCACCGCCGCGGACGTGCGTCCGGCATTATTCAGTGCTTCAGCACGATCCAGCGTTGCCGCCAGCCAGTCGCGACGCAGTGATGGTTGGTCTGCGATCAACCGGCGGCACGCGCATAGGCGTTCGCGGCATCGTCGTGTGCGCTCTGGGTCGCGCTGATGTCGGCATAAGCGACGTACAACGAGGCACGTGTGGCGGCATCCAGCGTACTGCCGGGATTCCAGTTTTTCTGCGGCGGCTTGCACCAATTGCTGCGGCGTCGGGCGCTGTCCTTCAGGTAGTTGTGCCTGCGCTGACTTGAACATGCCGAGGACGAAATCGCGTACCGCATTGGCGCGCCCGGATTCGCGCCGCGCCTCGGCCGTGGCGGCTTCCGCCGCGCGTGCTTGCACGGCGGCCTCGTGCCCCTGCTGCACGGCGATACCCAGACTGACCAGCAGTCCCAGTGCGAGGCTCGCACTCAGACTAACGGCACCGCGGTGGCGCTGTACGAACTTGCGTGTGCGATACCAGCGAGACGGCGGATGTGCCGATACTGGCCGGCCGGCGAGGTGGTGCTCGATGTCGTCAGCCAAACGACCCGCATCGCCGTAGCGCCGTTCCGGGTCCTGTTCGATGGCCTTCAAGATCACATTGTCGAGATCGCCGGCGAGATTGGCGCGCAATGGTCGCGGTAACAGTCCAGCGGGCAAGTCGGTATCGGCGATTCGGCCGACGATGACCGATGGGCGCGTCGTCCAACCGCGCTCCGGGCGAACGCCGGTCAACAGTTCGTGCAGGATCACGCCGAGCGCGAACACGTCAGTAGCGGTCGAGATCGGGGCATTGCTGAACTGCTCGGGCGCGGCGTAGTCGGGTGTCAGCGCGACATGTGCCGTGCGCGTCGCCACGGCATCGTCGTCAAGTAGTTTGGCGATTCCGAAGTCGAGCAGTTTGACTTGGCCGTCGCGGGTAACCAGTACGTTCGACGGCTTGAGGTCACGGTGCACGATCAGCAGACGATGCGCGGCTTCAACCGCACGACACATGGTCGCAAACAAGTGCAGCCGCGCACGCAGGTCGAGTGCATGTTGACGCGCGTAATCGGTCAGGGAATGCCGTCGATATGGTCAATAACGAGGGTAGGGAATACCTTGCGCGATGCCGCCGTCAATCAGGCGCGCGATGTTTGGGTGATCAAGTTTGGCCAAGGCATCGCGTTCGCGCTGAAAGGCTTTCTGACGATCTGCCTCATGCAGACCGAAGCGCAGGACCTTGACCGCGACATCGCTCGTGGGTGCGCCATGGCGTGCGCGTGCGCGATAGACCACCGACATGCCGCCCTCACCGATACACGGCCCGAGTTGGTAGTCGCCCAAGACGCGGCCAGACCAGTCCGGTCGCAGCACGGCATCGGCTTGCACATCGGCATTCGCAAAATGAGCGTGGATCTGGTCCAGGATGCCGTCACTGGGCTGGTTTTCTTGAACGAGCAGCGCCTCAACTCGGCTGCGCAGAGCGGCATCGGTGCAATGCACGGCCAGCCAGTGTTGGCGGTTTGATGTCGGCTGCGCCAACGCCGCCTCGAACCAGGCGCGCAGACCCGCAAACGCATCGGGTGTCGGCATCATGGCAATAGCGCCTTTTGCAGAAACGCGCGTGCAAAGCGCCAGTCGCGATTGACCGTGCGCGTTGACAGGCCATGGAGTTCGGCGATGCGCTCGATGCCAAGACCACCGAACAAGTACAGCTCGACGACTTCCGCCGCGCGCGCGTCTTCCTGCGCCAGCGCCGACAAGGCACTGTCGAGCTCGAATGCGCGCTCCGGGTGGGCCATCAGTGGATCGAGCAGACCCTGTTCATCGCCAGGCAATTCCACCGCGATCAAGTCACCGCCAGACTTCAGGCGCGTTCGGGCGCGGGCACGATCGATCAACAAATGGCGCATGGCTTTGGCGGCGTAGGCATAGAAGCGGGCCGGGTCGCTGAGGTCGAGGTCGCTGCGAGCAGCCAGCGACAGATACAGATCGTGGACCAGCGCCGTGGTGTTCAGGGTGTCGCCGCGGCGACGACGTTGCGAGCGCGCGAGCAGCTTGAGTTGCGCATACAGACGGCTGAAGACTTCGTCGACCGGCGGCAATGGCGGGGAAACGGGGTCGGCCATCGGCGGCTCACGGAGCGGTTGCAGCGGAGCCGCATTCTTGCGCGTGGTTCGCTGCGATGGAATGGCTAGATGGATCATTCGAAGCTGTTTTCGAACAGTGGACCGCGGCAAAAGTCGGCGCTGGCGCGAGGATCGATCACGATGGCGTAGCGATTCCTGGGCTCATCGCGATGCTCGGACTCGCGTTCAACAGGTACCAGCGCTGCAGCGATGGCTCGTAGCGGGCGCTGACGAGCGGCGTCGGTTGTTGGCCGTTACCGTTCACTGCAACATGCGGGTTCGCGCACGGCACGCCATTCAGGGCGGGATGGTCGAGCACTGACACTACCGGCGTCACTAGGCTAGCGGCCGAGATCGTATGCAGAAATACATTTCGGCTGGGTGCCTGCGCGTAGAGCACAAAGGCCGCGCCGTTCGGCATTGCGGCTGCATCAGTATTGACCACCCGCCATGCGCCATTCAGATACGCGGCACCGAATGGATGTGGGTTCGAGGTCGCGCTGAGGCCGGCACCGCGTGTCGCGCTGACCAGAAAGATCCAGTCGCTGGGGAGGCTGGCCCAGGTCGCGCCTAAGCTGGTCCCGGAGAACGAGAAATTGTTGCCAGCAGTGGCCACGTGCGTGCCCGCCGCGCTGCCTGTCGCCATCTGCAAGAGGGTGAATCCGGTGGCTGCCGGCAGGTTCGTGCCGTCGTCACTGAGCAGCGACCAACGCTGTGTAAATTCTCCAAATGACTGCGAGATCGGACCAGCGCTTGCCGCATTTGAGCTCGAATTGCTCCCGCCACTGCGGGTGATGTGCATCAACGCACTTGCGTTGTCATCGAGTCCGGGGCGGCTCAGGGCGGTGCTGTTGGCACTGTTGCCGGCATTATGCGTGAACGTCTGGTCGCCGAACTCAAATGCGCCGAGATCAACCTGCGCGCCGATGCTGCGGCGCAAGCCATCGCCATCCAATGGCACCGCCATGCCCAAGTGCGGCAGGGCGTCGCCACGCGCAAGATAGTCGCTGATATCGATCGCGGGCGACGTGGCTTTCAGGCGTGGGTTGTCGGCAGACTGGAATTGCGGGTCGGCGAACAGCGTATTCAATCCGAGCGGTGCAGTATTGCCCGCAGTGTTGAACAGCAGGTTGTAATCATTGCTGATGGTGGGATGTCCAGCAGTCCACACCAAGCCTTCCGCCGGTGTGGCATTCGTTGGTCGCGCAACGATGTTGTTGTTGATGTGCGCCGTCACCGCGTTTTGCATCGGTGACGAGTCGAATAATGCGATGCCACGTCCGACACCGCGCAGGGTATTGTTGATGATGTCGTAGCGATGAATGCCGCTGCTCAGCGAGGACGAAATGCCGACGTCGGTGCCATCGATGCCAATGTCGATCAAATTGTCGATGACGCGAATCTCGAACGCGGAGCCGGCGCCGAAAGGTGCGAGGTTGACGCCACGGCGCAGTCGGCTGACGATGGCATCGGGGTCGGTGGTCGCGACGATACGGTTGCGGCGGATTTCGATGCTGCCATTGCCGGTTGTGCCCAACACGCTTAGCGCGACACGAGCGGCGCCTGGCGTCGGCGTGCCCGGTTGCGCTTCGATCACGTTGTCTTCGAACAGCACCTGCGCCGGGCTCAAAAGATTGATTGACACTGCCTGTTGGGTTCCCAGCGAGGCGCGCACCCGGTTTTCTCGCACGATGAGGTCGGTGGCGGAGCCACTGTCGGCAGCAAAGGTCCCGACGAATAGGCCGGCGGTGGAACCGCTTTGGGTAATGTCCATGCGTTCGACGATGGCGCTGCCTAGGCGCGTCGTCGAAAACTCGAAGCGGCCACCTGCAAAGGTCAAGCCGCTATAGACCAATTCAAACGGAACCGCAAAACCGGTGGCGCTCGGCGAATAATCGACGATCAGGTTGCGGCCTGCGGCCAGGACCGGGTGGAAGCCTTCGGCAGCACGCAGGCTGACCAATCGGTCCTCGATCAGTAGCGATTCGTCGATCACGGCGTTACTGGCGATTTCCACGATATCGCCGGGATTCACGCCGATCAGACAATTCTGCACGGTGTGATGGCAAGGCGGTGTGCCTGGCCAAGTGCGTACGGTCGCCTGCGCCGCACATGGGACGAGCAGCAGTGCGGTGAGCAGTTGCGTGAAGGGCAGTGGTGACGAGGACATCGTTGGCTCCGGGCAGAGATTGCACGGAGACAAGCGACATCCAGTGGACGATCACGACATGCGGTTATTCAGTACTTCAGCGCGGACCACGCGGCGGGCCACCACGGCTCGGTTTGCCACCGCCCCCGGGGCGTTGACCGCCAGGCCGAGAACCACCCGGCCGCGAACCGCCAGGACGCGACCCGCCTGGACGCGGACCACTGGGTCCGCCGGGTCCACGACCCTGCGGGCGTGGGTTGTCCATGAAGCTGTGCGAATCCATCGGGCCGGTGAACGTGGTCGGGCCGCGCTTGTTGCCGCCACCGCCCTCCCGACGCGGCTTGCCAGCGCCGGGGCCGGGGCCGGGCGCAAAATTGCCGGCCGGACGAGCGGGGCGCGAATCAATCCGATTGCCACGGTTGTCGTCGTCGTGCGATGCGCGTTGTTCGCCGCCAAATGAATTGCCCCGCTCGGGGCCGCTGTGCGCACCGGTAGCAGGACCGGCATCACGACGCGGCTTGCCTTTGAAGCCACCGGGCTTGCCGCCGGCCGGACGCGGTCCACCCGGCTTGAATCCACCACCGCCGGGTTTTCCACCGGGTTTGCCGCGGCGCGCGCCCGAACCCGGCTTGCGATCACGCCGGAAACCATCGTCGGAGACGCGGTCAAAGGCGCGCAGTTCGCGGCCTTCGTCTTGCTGTCCGCTCCAGCCTTCGGCCTTGCCGGAAGGACGGAACTCGTTCACCGATTTCTGCGCGCGGCGCACACCGAGCACCGCCTGCAGGGTCAGCGTGTCTGGCACATCGCCGAGGCCAAGTTCTTTGCGCAGCGCGACGATTTGATCGATCGGCAGCGCCTGATAGTGGCCGCGGCGCAGTTGTCGCGGCAGATCGATCGTGCCGTAGCGGATGCGCTTCAGGCGACTGACCAACATCCCCACCGCTTCCCACATGCGACGTACTTCGCGGTTGCGGCCTTCGCGCAGCGTCACCCGGAACCAGCTATGGGTTTCGCCCAAAGAAATAGTGTGGATCTCGTCGAACTGCGCTGAGCCGTCGTCGAGTTGAACGCCGTTCTTCAGACGCTCGAGAATGTCGTCGGTGACAGTGCCGTGGATGCGACAGACGTATTCGCGTTCGACTTCGCGCGACGGATGCATCATCGCATTCGCGAGTTCGCCGTCGGTAGTCAACAACAGCAGGCCGGTGGTGTTCATGTCGAGGCGGCCGATCGCAATCCAGCGCGCTCCTTTCAGCTTTGGCAGACGCTCGAACACAGTACGACGGCCGTCCGGATCGTCGGTCGTGGTCAGTTCACCTTCCGGCTTGTGATACATCAGCAACTGCACTTCTTCGGTCGGTGTCGGCATGGCGATGAATGACTTGCCGTCGATTTCGACGCGATCGCCATTGCGGATGCTGCTGCCGAGTTCGGCGACATTGCCGTTGACCTTGATCTCGCCGGCGCTAATGCGCTCTTCGATGGCACGGCGTGAGCCGATGCCGGCCTGCGCCATCACCTTCTGCAGGCGCTCTTCGACGACGGGGGCGCCCTCGCGGGTTTCACGCTTCAGGGACAGGACGCGGCGGGGCGTTTCTTCGTTGCTCATGCTTCAGTGCTCGTTGAAATCGGATTGGACGACATCGCCTTCCGGCGCGTCAGGGTCATCGCCGCTGCGGTCTTCGCTTGGCGTGGTGGCAGATTCAATGCCGGCGGCGTGTTCGGCCGGCGCCGTCAGATCTTCAATATCGCTGGATTCAACGGCCGTCTCGCGCTCGACATAACGGTCGTCGCTATCGATTGGTTCGTCGCCGTCGGCGAGTTCGATCGCAGTCGGTAGTGGCCCGATCGTGTCCGGGTCCAGCGCAAGTTGCGGCTCAATGTCGCTGAGGTCACGCAATTCAGCCAATGGCGGTAGTTCGTCAAGGTTCTTCAGGTTGAAGTAGTCAAGAAAGTGCTTGGTGGTGCCGAATAGCGCCGGGCGGCCAGGTACATCGCGATGGCCAACAATGCGAATCCACTCGCGCTCTTTTAGTGTCTTGACCATATTGGTCGACACCGCGACGCCATGAATTTGTTCGATCTCGGCACGCGTGATCGGCTGACGGTAGGCGATCAGTGCCAGCGTTTCCAGCAAGGCGCGTGAATATTTTGTCTGCCGTTCCGACCACAAACGTGAGACCCAGGGTTGCGTCTCCTTGCGAATCTGGTAGCGCCAGCCACTCGCGACTTCGACCAGCTCGACGCCGCGTTCGGCGCAGTCGGCTTGCAGTTCGGCGAGCGTATTCGCGATCGCGTCGACGCCCGGCATTTCTTCTTCGCCGAACAGATCGTTGATCTGCGTCAGCGCCATCGGCTGGCCGGCTGCGAGCAAGGCAGCTTCAACAATACGTTTCAACTGGATGGTTTCCATGGTCGGCGTGAACATCAGGATTCGGCTTCGATTTCGGCTTCGGCTTCGGCTTCGGCGGTGACAGTTCGAGTGCGCACGTAGATTTGCGCAAAGGCGTCGTTCTGGGTGATGTCGAGCAGGTTTTCTTTCGCCAGTTCAAGGATGGCGAGGAACGTCACGACGATGCCGAGTCGGCCTTCCTCGACCGTGAACAGTGATTCGAACAAGTGGAATTCGTGGTCTTCGAGGTGCGCGAGTACGTCGGTCATGCGCTGGCGCACCGACAAGGCCTCGCGACTGATGTTGTGGCGACCGAACAAGTCAGCGCGTTTCAGTACATCTTTCAATGCCAGCAGCAGTTCCTTCAACTCGACCGGCGGCGGAACTTTGGTGATCGTGCGTTCACCGACATCGGCCGAGGCCGGAAAGAAATCTCGGTCCTGTCGCGGCATCGCGTCGAAATCTTCGGCAGCCTTCTTGAAGCGTTCGTACTCTTGCAGGCGGCGCACCAGATCTGCGCGCGGATCGTGTTCGATGCCTTCGATGCCCGGTGGTCGTGGTAACAGCAGCCGCGACTTGATCTCGGCAAGGATCGCGGCCATGACCAAGTAATCCGCCGCGAGTTCCAGCCGCATGTCCTGCATCAGGTCGATGTAGTCAACGTACTGACGGGTAATTTCGGCGATTGGAATATCGAGGATGTCGAGGTTCTGGCGGCGGATCAGATACAGCAGAAGATCGAGCGGACCTTCGAAGGATTCGAGAATGACTTCGAGTGCATCCGGCGGGATGTACAGGTCCTGCGGCATTTGCAGCAGCGGCTGGCCCTTGACGGTCGCCAACGGCATTTCCTGCTGCTGCGGTGGCACCGGGAAGAGCGCTACGTTCGAATTGGTTTCAGCGCTTTCGCTGCTCATGGGCATTGGGTGCCAGGGATTCCGGTGTCGAAACGCATACGGCTTGCGCCAGCGCCAAGGACGTTCGCGCCGCAAGGCGCGCCGTAACTGCATCGTTCGATCAAGAGAGACATCCGCAACCCGCGAAGGGACCGCAAAGCGCGGTGCCGGTCGGAAGGTTGGGGAACAACGGGCCACTCGTCGGGCGGGTTCGGAGGGTACGGCCAGAAAGGCGTCGCTCCAGTGGCGAAACAGGTTACGTGGGTAGGCGACGCTTGTCCAGACACCGTGCGACCACGATACTGAACGGATGTGGTATCTCATTCACGGATTCGATCGTTCCGGCAGCCTGTCCGCGCGTCTCGCGGCACGGCCGGCTCATCTTGAGCGCTTACACGCCTTGCTCGACGCCGGGCGGTTATATGTCGCCGGTCCGTGTCCGGCCATCGACGCCGAAGATCCCGGTCCGGCTGGTTTCAGCGGCAGTTTGATCATTGCCGAGTTCGACGCTTTGGCGGACGCGCAAGCGTGGGCCGAAGCCGATCCGTACGTTGCCGCCGGTGTCTATGAACGCGTCGACGTACGCCCATTCAAGAAGGTATTGCCCTGATGCTGCCGAAACAACAACGTGTCGACGAAATCCGCCGCCGTCTCGAAACTGCGTTCCGGCCGGTGATGTTGGAAGTCATCGATGACAGCCACAAGCATATTGGCCACGAAGGCGCGCGTGATGGACGCGGCCATTACACCGTGCATATCAGCGCCGAAGTGTTCCGTGGCCAGTTGCCGCTGGCCCAGCACCGCTCGGTCTATGCGGCGCTGGGCGAATTGATGAGCACCGATATTCATGCGCTGGCGATCAAGTCCGGCGCACCCGCGACCTGATCAGGGCAGTTCAACCTTCGCGGCCGGCTTCCAGCCCTTGGCGCGGTGTTCGGCGACGACGGTCGTGTAGATGCCACCTCGCACGTACCACTCAGCCGTCAAACGCATGAAACGCGGCTTGGTCGCCTTGGCCAAGTCGTCCAGAATCTTGTTGGTTACCGCTTCGTGGAAGGCGCCCTCGTCGCGGTAACTCCACATGTAGAGCTTGAGCGACTTCAGTTCGACGCAGGTTTTCTCGGGCACGTAGTCGAGATGCAGGGTCGCGAAGTCGGGCTGACCAGTCTTCGGGCAGACGCAGGTGAACTCGGGAATCCGCATCCGGATGGTATAGTCGCGGCCCGGCTGTGGGTTGGGGAAGGTTTCCAGCGCTTTCGACGGTTTTGTCGACACGGTCGTTCTCTCGGATACGTTTGGGCGCGCAAAGGTAGCGAAGCCGCCTTGGCGCCGCAAACCAGTTTCGTCCGCTTTCTGACGCTCACGAATTCATACGAAACACGCACGATGCGACTTTCGACGATCAAACTTTCCGGTTTCAAATCTTTTGTCGACCCGACGACCCTGCATTTGCCGACCAACATGACCGGCATTGTCGGGCCGAATGGCTGCGGCAAGTCCAACATCATTGACGCCATCCGTTGGGTAATGGGTGAAAGCGCCGCCAGTCGCCTGCGCGGTGACGCGATTACCGACGTGATCTTTTCGGGCTCGGTCAGCGCAAGCCGGTCGGCAGCGCGCAGGTCGAACTGATCTTCGACAACTCCGACGGCACCATCCAAGGCGAATACGCCAACTTCAACGAAATCTCGATCAAGCGCCAAGTCAGCCGCGATGGCCAGTCGAATTATTTTCTGAACAACGCCCGCTGCCGCCGCCGCGATATCGTTGACGTGTTCCTCGGTACCGGTCTCGGTGCGCGCAGTTATTCGATCATTGAACAAGGCATGATCAGCCAGATCGTCGAGGCACGCCCGGAAGACCTGCGTACCCACCTCGAAGAAGCCGCCGGTATTTCCAAGTACAAGGAACGGCGCAAGGAGACCGAGTCGCGGATGAAGGCGACGCGCGAAAACCTTGATCGTCTCAACGATTTGCGTCAGGAAGTGGATAAGCAGATTGATCACCTGAATCGCCAGGCCAAGCAGGCAGAGCGTTACCAGAAACTCAAGCAAGAGCATGTTCGCGTCGATGCCGAGTTGAAGGCGCTGCATTTGCGCAATTTGCAGGGTGAACTCGATGCGCGCGGCCAAGCGTTGCGCCAGATCGAGTTGCGCAGTGAACAACTCACCACCGAGCAACGCACAATTGAAGCGCGGCTTGAAGACGAGCGCGGCCAGCAGATCGAAGCCACTGATCACTTCAATGGCGTGCAAGGCGAGTTGTATCGCGTTGGCGGAGAGATCGCCCGAGTCGAACAACAGATCACCTACAACCGCGACCTCGCCGAACGCCTAGCGCGTGCCGCGAAGGAAACCGACAACGCCTTGAACGAAGTCGCCGAGCACATTCGTGGTGACCGCGAACAAATCGAACTGTTGCGCGAGTCACTGGCCGAGTCTGAGCCGCAGATCGAAACACTGGAAGTCGAGGCCGAGAACCGTCAGGAAGCGCTGCGCGCTGCCGAGGCGGCAATCAACGACTGGCAGTTGCGTTGGGACGCTTATGCGCGTGACAGCGGCGAATCTGCGCGCGCCGCTGAAGTCGAGCGCACGCGCTTGAATTTCCTCGATCAGCAGTCTCTGGATGCGGCGAACCGGCTCGGCCAATTGGAGGATGAGCGTCGCAAGATGGACGTTGCCTCACTCAGCGATGGTGCCGAAGCCTTGTTGATGCGCCAGGAAGAAACGCGGGAAAAAGTCGAGCAACTGACGACGATGCTCGACGAGCGCAAGCAGGCGCTGTCCACGGTGCAGGAACAGACGCGCGAGATGCAGCATCAGTTGAATGATGCGCGTGGACGCTTGCAGTCAGCTAAGGGCCGACTGGCTTCGCTGGAAGCGTTGCAACACGCTGCGCTCGGGCAGGAAAAGGGCGCCGCCGTGGCTTGGTTCGATTCGGTCGGGCTGGGAAGTGCGCGTCGCCTCGGCGAGGCGTTGACGGTTCAGGAAGGTTGGGAGCGCGCGGTCGAGAGCGTACTCGTCGGCTGGCTCGACGCCGCCGTCGGCGACGCACCGCATCGTTTCGGCGATGCGCTGATGGCGTTGCAGGATGGCCAAATTTGCATCATTTCGGCACAACCGGGCCGCAGCAGCGGTGGTGAACGCTTGTCGGCATACGTGCAAGGTCCGGCCACCGCGCTGGCATTGCTTGATCGTGTGTACGTGGCCGATTCGCTTGAGGCGGCCCAGCGCATTGCTTCCGGACTAGATCCGGACCAGTCGGTCATCACGCCTGACGGTGAATGGCTGGGTCGAGACTGGTTACGCGCTGCCAAGGGTACGCAGGCGGGGAGTGGCGTGCTGGCACGCGAGCGTGAATTGCAGACGCTTGCTGAATCGACGCAGTTGCTGGAGGCGCAGATCGAGGAATTGATCGCGCACCAGGAAGCATTGAAGCAGGCCAACTTTGACGCCGAGCGCGGGCGCGACGATGCCCAGCGTGATCTTTATTTCTCGCACCGCCAGTTGTCCGAAATTGCCGGCCAGATTCAAAGCGAACGCGGCAAACTCGAAGCCGCACAGACCCGCACCACGCGCATCGATGCCGAACTGACCGACTTGCGCGCACGCGTCGAGCAGGTCGATGGTGAAGCGCGCGTGGCACGTGGTCGTCTCGATACAGCGGTGACGCTGATGGGCGATCAGGAAGAATTGCGCGTTCGCCTCGATGGCGATCGTCGTCAGTTCCTGGAACGCCGCGAAGATGCCCGCGCCGGAGCGCGCGAAGCGTCGGATCAAGCACATCAACTGGCCTTGCGCATGGAGTCCAAACGCGCCGCGTTGGCGTCGCTTGAGCAATCGCTGGGCCGTATGCTGCAGCAGTTGGCAACGCTGGAGTCGCGGCAGTCGGAACTGTCAACCCAGATCGCGACGCAGAGCGACCCGGGCGCGCAACTCGATGCCGAACTGCGCACCTACCTTGACCAGCGCATGCTTGTCGACAAGCAACTGATTGAAGCACGCAAGGCGCTGGAAGCCTGCGATCTCACCTTCCGCGCACTGGAGCAGGACCGCCATCGCGTCGAACGCGAGCTCGCCACCGAGCGCGAGAAACTGTCGGGTGTGCGCCTTGAGGAACAAAGTCTGCGTATGCGCGCTGACAGCCACGCTGAAGCCATTGCCGGCGCAGGTTTCGCCAGTGACGCGGTCGCGGCTGAATTGCCGCCGGAAGCCGATATCGCCGATTGGGAAGCTAAATCGGTCGATCTCGAACAGAAAATTCGCCGCCTCGAACCCGTCAATCTCGCGGCCATTCAGGAATTTGCAGAACAGTCAACGCGCAAGGTTTACCTCGACACCCAGTACGGCGATCTGACACAGGCGCTGGAAACGTTGGAAGGCGCGATCAAGAAAATCGATCGTGAGACACGTACGCGCTTCAAGGAAACCTTCGATAAGGTCAATGTCGGTTTGCAGGAACTGTTCCCGCGTCTGTTTGGCGGCGGCCATGCCTTCTTGGAACTGACCGGCGAAGACCTGCTCGACACGGGCGTATCGATCATGGCGCGTCCACCCGGAAAGCGTGTCACTTCGATCAGCTTGCTATCTGGTGGTGAGAAGGCGTTGACCGCTGTCGCGCTGGTGTTCTCAATCTTCCGGCTGAATCCGGCACCGTTCTGCCTGCTCGACGAAGTGGATGCACCACTGGACGAAGCCAATGTCAGCCGCTTCTGCAGCATGGTCGCCGAGATGAGCGAGCGCGTGCAGTTCCTGTTCGTCACCCACAACAAGGCGACGATGGAAGCTGCCAACCAGCTCTGTGGCGTGACCATGCGCGAGCCTGGTGTATCGCGACTCGTGTCGGTCGATCTTGCGGAAGCGGCCAAACTGGCCGGTGCGGCGTAAGGAGTCAGCATGGATACGATCACCTTGCGCATCATTCTTGCGGCCGTTGGAGCGCTCGTACTCGGCCTGATCTGGTGGACTGGGCGCCGCCCGGCACCGCCACAGGGGCGACGTTTGCCGGGCAAATCGGCGGGCGAACGCACCGAACCGATGTTCGGCGACACGCGTGTCGACGATCACGATGGCCTCGATCCGGAGATCGCAGCAGAACTCGATCGCCTTGGCCGCGAAATCAAGAATGACGATGCTGCGGACGCGACACCGCGTCAGGCCGAGTTACCGATGGATACGGCCGCTACCGATGACGCGCCATCAATACCGGTCTATGTCGAATCGAATGTCGGCGCTCGCGCATCCGAGAAGACTGACCGTATCGTCACTATTTACGTCACCGCACCGGATGGTGAGATGTTCACGGGCAGCGACATCATCGTCGCGGTTGAGAAGACTGGATTGATCTTTGGTGCGCTTGGCGTCTTCCATCGCATGCCGGCGAATACTTCCGAATACGGCGCAGTGTTCAGTGTCGCAAACATGATGCGCCCCGGCCGTTTCGAGATGAGTCAGATTCAATCGCTGCGTACCGGCGGACTTTCGTTGTTCATGGTGTTGCCGAACGCGCTATCGGCACTCGACGCATGGGACGCGATGCTGCCGACCGCTCAGCGCCTGGCAGAATTGCTTGGTGGCCAAGTATTGGACGAAGAGCGCAATGCGCTTGGTCGACAGCGCATCCAGCATCTTCGCGACGAGCTGCGCGCCTACGATCGCGCGCAGGAAAAGAACACAATCCGCAAAACTTGGTGATGCCGTGAGCGGCGACCTGTTTTCGACCACGAGTGTGGCGGCACGCATCGCGCAGTTGCGCGGCGATATCGCCACCCACAATCATCGCTACCACGTGCTTGATGCCCCTTCGATTTCCGACAGTGCATTCGATGCGTTGCTGCGCGAATTGCAGTTGCTCGAATCCGAGCACCCGGGGCTGATCACCGCCGATTCACCGACACAGCGTGTCGGTTCTCCGGTCGTCGGCGGATTCGCCGAAGTGCGCCACGACGTTCCGATGCTCAGCCTCGGAAATGCTTTCAGCGAAGAAGACACACGGGATTTTGTCCGGCGCATTGCCGACAAACTCGGACGCGACGACATCGCGTTTTCGGTTGAGCCGAAGATCGATGGACTGGCAATCAGCCTGTTGTATATGGATGGCGTTCTAGTGCGCGCAGCGGCGCGCGCGGCGACGGCAACACGGGTGAAGATGTCGCACACAGCGTGCGTACGATACTTTCGGTGCCGCTGCGATTGATCGGCACCGATTGGCCGCACATACTTGAGGTGCGTGGTGAGGTTTACATGCCGCGTGCGGCATTCGAACTGCTCAACGACGGTGCGCGAGCGCGCGGTGAGCGTACGCTTGCGAACCCGCGTAATGCCGCCGCCGGATCGATTCGCCAACTCGATCCGGCAGTCGCGGCGTCGCGTCCCTTGGCCTTCTTCGCATATGCGCTCGGTCGGGTTGAGCCGGCGGCGAAGTGGCTACAGCACACCGATATGCTCGCCGACTTCCGTCGCTACGGTTTGCCAGTCTGTCCGGAGGCGGATCGTGCCACCGGTGTTGACGCGCTGCTGGCCTACTATCAACGCATCGGTGCGCGGCGCGATGCATTGCCGTATGACATCGATGGCGTTGTCTACAAGGTCAATGACATCGCCGCCCAGCACGAACTCGGATTTGTCTCACGGGCGCCACGGTGGGCCATCGCGCACAAGTTTCCGGCGCGCGAGGAACAAACTGTCGTCGAAGCGATCGATGTTCAGGTCGGACGCACCGGCGCGATGACGCCGGTTGCGCGCTTGCGTCCCGTACAAGTCGCTGGCGTCGTCGTGACCAATGCAACCCTGCACAACGAACACGAAGTGCGACGAAAAGATGTGCGGGTCGGCGATACTGTCGTCGTACGCCGTGCCGGCGACGTGATTCCGGAAGTCGTCGCGGTCGTCGTCGAGCAACGGCCCGACGGCCTGGTGCCATTCGAGATGCCGACGGCTTGTCCGGAATGCGGATCGCTGCTCGCGCGTGAAGGCGATGAAGCGGTCCTGCGCTGCACCGGTACCGGTGTTTGTCCTGCCCAACGCAAGGAGTCAATCCGGCATTTCGCATCGCGGCGCGCGATGGACATCGAAGGTCTTGGCGACGCGTGGATCGAGAACTTGGTCGACCTCGGGTATGTGCAACATGTCGCCGATCTGTATGCGTTAACCATCGATGACCTGTTGGCGATGAAGCGGCGTGCTGACGAAGGTGTCGGCGTAGTGCCTGAGACGGTGAAGAAGGGCAAGGTGGCAAGTCGCTGGGCCGAGAACCTGATCGCGGCGATCGATCGCAGCCGTCAGACCACCTTGCCGCGTTTGTTGTTCGCGCTGGGTATCCGTGATGTTGGCGAATCGACGGCGAAGGGACTGGCGCGTCACTTCGGCGCGCTTGATCGCATCGCCTCGGCGAGCGCAGCGGATCTGATGACCGCACCTGACGTTGGTCCGGTGGTCGCGTCGCGTATCGTCGCGTTCTTCACCGCGCCGCACCAGCGCGAGGTCATTGATCTGTTGCGTGCACGTGGGCTGCACTGGGAGGAAGGCGAACCGCTGGCGGCTGCCGGTCCACTGCTCGGCAAGACCGTTGTGTTGACGGGTTCGCTCAGCGGATTGACGCGCGACGAAGCCAAACAGCGCCTCGAAACGCTGGGAGCAAAGGTATCTGGCAGTGTGTCGGCGAAGACCAGTTTCGTTGTTGCCGGTACCGATGCGGGCAGCAAGCTCGACAAGGCGCTATCGCTCGCCATTCCGGTGCTGGACGAAGCCGCGCTGTTGGCATTACTCGCCGAGCACGGCGCTTGACCATGCCGCCCGAACGCCTGAAAGCGCTGCGCCTACGCGCTGAGCTGTATGCACTGATTCGCACATTTTTTTCGCAACGCGGGGTGTTGGAAGTTGAAACGCCAATGCTGTCGGCGGCGGGCAATACTGATCCGAATATCGACAGTTTCACGACAGCGTTCAATGGTCATGTCGACGCCGGCGCGCGTCAGCGCTGGTTGCGGACGTCGCCGGAGTTTCCGTTAAAGCGGCTGCTCGCGGAAGGATTGGGCGATTGCTATGAGCTCGGGCGCGTGTTCCGCAACGGCGAGGCCGGGCGCACACACAATCCGGAATTCACCATGCTGGAGTGGTATCGCGTCGGCATCGACCAGCGCAAGCTCGCCGGTGAGGTGCTCGAACTGGTTGTGGCTGCGATGCACCTGGTCGGCCGCGAGGTTCGTACCCGCACGACGACTTATCGCGACTGGTTCCGTGATTCATTGGCGCTCGATCCCTTTCTGGCGAGCGATGCCGAGTTGCAGCAGGCACTGGCTAACGTGCGCATCGATGGCGCTGGGCTGCTGCGTGACGACTGTCCTGCCTCACAATGCGCATTAGCACGTGTCGTGCGGTGCGATGACGTTGTTGTTGCCGAGCGTTTTGAGTGCTATCTCGGTGGCCGCGAACTCGCGAACGGGTATCACGAGCTGAACGATACGGTCGAGCAGCGGTCCCGTTTTGAGGCTGATCTTGTGAAGCGGTCTGCGCGTGGTCAGAACGAAGTCACGATTGACCAACGGCTGCTTGCGGCGTTGTCGATGGTGCCGGATTGTGCCGGAGTTGCGCTCGGGATTGAGCGACTGTTGCAATCGATGCTCGCTACAGATGATCTTCGCGATGCACTCACCTTTGCTTTGATGCGGCTTGATTGATGACGGCCCAGATGATGGAACTCGACTGACGATGAGCAAGAAAATCTGGTTTGGTACTGATGGCATTCGCGGTCATGTCGGCACCACGCCGATTACTGCCGAGTTCGCATTGCGCTTGGGTCATGCGGCCGGGCGTGTGCTCGCAAAATCGGAGGGCGGCGTCGTCGTCATTGGCAAGGACACGCGTCGTTCCGGCTACATGCTGGAAGCAGCGCTTCAGGCTGGATTGATTTCGGCCGGTGCCGATGTGCGCTTGCTCGGTCCGATGCCGACGCCGGGCGTGGCCCATTTGACGCAGGCGATCGGTGCCTGTGCCGGCGTTGTCATTAGCGCGTCGCATAATCCGCATCACGATAATGGGTTCAAGTTATTTTCGGCCAGAGGCGAGAAACTTGGCGACGGCGACGAGCTCGCGATCGAGGCGGCGCTTGCCGATGCACCAACGCTGGTGGCGCCGGAACGACTGGGCCGCGCCGCACGCATGACGGATGCAGACGAACGCTACCTCGCCTTCGTCGCCGCTTCGGTTCCGTCAGGCTTCCGACTGGACGGCTTGCGCATCGTGCTCGACTGCGCGCACGGCGCGACCTATAAATTGGCACCACGATTGTTTTCGATGTTGGGCGCCTCGGTGACTGCCATCGGAATTTCGCCGGATGGACTGAACATCAATCGCGGCGTCGGCTCGACCGAACCATCTGCATTGCAGGCAGAAGTGTGCAACCAGCGTGCTGACCTCGGTATTGCCTTTGACGGTGACGGCGATCGCGTCCTGTTCGTCGACAGCGAAGGGGAGTTACTGGACGGCGATGACTTGTTGCACATTCTTGCGATCGAATGGCATCGCAGTGGGCGTCTGCGCGGGCCGGTGGTCGGCACGCTGATGACGAACATGGCACTCGAACTGAAGCTGGCCGGACAGGGTATTGCCTTTTCACGCGCCAACGTTGGTGATCGTTACGTACATCAGCGCCTTCACGAAACTGCGGGTGTGCTCGGTGGCGAGGCCTCTGGCCATGTTCTCTGCCTCGATCGCGCGGGCACCGGTGACGCAATGATTGCCGCCTTGCAGGTACTGGAAGCGTTGTCGACCAGCCCGCTCGGTGCTGCACAGTGGCGCTGCGCCATGCCACGTTTCCCGCAACATACGATCAACGTCCGCTACACCGCTGGAACGCGGCCGCTGGAGTTGGCGCAGGTGATTGCCGCGCGGTTCGCTGCTGAGCAGTCGCTCGCGGGGCGTGGACGGGTGGTGCTGCGCGCTTCCGGAACCGAGCCAGTGATTCGCGTCACCGTTGAGGCCGACGATGCCGCCTTGGTACAGCGCATCGCACAAACGCTGGCAGCCGCCGTATCATCCGCCGCCTGATGAACACGCCACACGACGCCGAGATGTGTTTGCTCGCGTCTTCACCATGGATCTACGATGACCCGGAAGCATGTTCCAACCCTCGACATTCGTCGCTATGACAATGATCGCGACGCCTTCGTGCACGACATCGGCGCGGCTTATTGTGAGTACGGATTCTGCGGCATCAGCGGACACGGCATTTCGGCGCAACTGGTCGACCGCGCATATCTGGCGTTCAAGGCGTTCTTCGCACTCCCGGACGAAGTAAAGAAGCGCTATCAGGTGCCCGGCGCCGCTGGTGCGCGTGGCTACACCGGCTTCATGGTCGAGACCGCGAAGGATTCCAAGCATCCGGACCTCAAAGAGTTCTGGCATATCGGCCGCGAAATTCCGCGCGATTCGAACTACGCCAAGGTGATGCCGGAAAACTTGTGGCCAATCGAGATCGCCGAGTTCCGCGCGGCAGGTTATGCGCTGTACACCGCGCTCGACCAACTCGGGGTGCGCGTGTTGCGCGCGCTTGCGCTACATCAATCTGCCCGAGAAGTACTTCGACGACAAGATCGACTTCGGCAACAGCATCTTGCGTCCGATCCATTATCCGCCGATCACCGCCCCAGACGTGCCGAACGTGCGCGCCGGTGCGCATGAAGACATCAACTTCATCACCCTGCTGGTCGGCGCCAGCGCCGCCGGGCTGGAATTGCTGACGCGCGAAGGCGAATGGCTGCCAATCACCACCCAAGGCGACACCATCGTCGTCAACATCGGCGACATGTTGCAGCGTCTGACTAATCACATTTATCCGTCAACCACACATCGTGTCGTCAATCCGCCGGGCGACGCCGCGCGCAGTCCACGATTTTCGGTGCCGTTCTTCTTGCATCCGAACCCGGATTTTCTGATCGACGTTCTGCCGAATTGCATCACATCGGAAAACCCGAACCGTTATCCGGCACCGATCACGGCGAACGATTATCTGATGGAACGCCTGCGCGAAATCAAGCTGGCTTGATTATTCAAGCCGACGGAACTGTTTCGAGCGGCGGCCGACAAGACCGAGCGCAGCTTGGTCAGGGAGATGCTTCGCGATGAACTTGAGTAGACGGTTGACGCGACCGGGCACACAGATCACACGGTCTCGATCGAGTGCATCGAATGAGGCTTGCACAACGCTGGCGGCGTCCATCCATAGATAGTTGGGCATCTTGCTCACCAGTTCGCGCGCACCAGTGACGTCATGGAATTCGGAAAAGGTGAAGCCGGGGCAGAGCGCCTGCACACGAATGCCTTGTCCATTGGTCTCCAGTGCCAGCGACTGCGAGAACTTGATCAACATCGCCTTGGAACCGGCATACAGCGTGCTACCGGCGGAACCTGGCACCAATCCGGCCAATGATGCGACGTTGATGATCGCGCCGTGGCGACGTTCGCGCATGCCCGGTAGCAAGCGATGCACGAGTTCGCAGGGTGCGTTGATCATCACCTGAAGAAAGCGTGCCTGTGCCACCCAGTCGCTTTGGTGATAGGCGCCAGGGACGCCGAAGCCGGCATTGTTGACAACGATGTCGATGGTCAGTCGCCGGTGTTCGAGTTCCGCGACCAGATCAGCAATGGCCGTTGGTTCGGCGAGATCGGCAGCGATGCAGTCGACTTCGATGCCGTAGGTTGCGCGCAGCTTGGCGGCGAGCGCCTCGAGTCGGTCGATACGGCGTGCGGTCAGGACCAGATGGCAGCCGCGTGCCGCTGACATTTCCGCAAAAGTTTGACCGATGCCGGCAGATGCGCCAGTGATCAGTGCGCGTTGTCCACGCCAGTCGAACGATGTTTTCATGAGCTGAATCAATTGCCGCAGGGGAGGGTGGAGATTATCCTGCGCGCCCCTTGAGCGGAGACTGGCCATGCGTCGAATGTTGATTGCCGGCAACTGGAAAATGCATGGCAGCTTCGCAATGGCGCGTGAACTGGTCGCAGCGATCGAAGCAGCAGGGCCGTTTCCCGACGTCGATGTCGCGGTGATGCCGCCGTATCCCTATTTGCACAGCGTGCTCGCGGCCGCGACGACGATCGCGCTGGGCGCTCAAGATGCCAGCACACACGCCGGTGGTGCATATACCGGTGAAGTGGCCGCCGGCATGCTGCACGAGTCGGGCTGCCGCTACGTCATCCTCGGCCATTCCGAACGTCGCCAATACCACTCCGAGTCAGACGCGCTGATCGCGGCTAAATTCATCGCGGTTCAGGCGGCCGGTTTGACGCCGATACTTTGCGTCGGCGAAACCTTGGCGCAGCGTGATGCCGGCGAAACCGATGCGGTGGTATCGATGCAGGTGCAGGCGGTGCTCGATGCTGCTGGCGTAAATGCCTTCGCGAACGCAGTGCTTGCTTACGAGCCGGTGTGGGCGATCGGTACTGGGCGCACCGCCACGCCTGAACAGGCTCAAGCCGTTCATGCCCTGCTGCGTGGCGTGGTCGCAAAAGATTCTGCTAATATCGCTGGCTCGCTGCGTATCCTGTATGGCGGCAGCGTCAAGCCGAACGATGCGGCGACGCTGTTTGCACAGTCGGATATCGACGGCGGATTGATCGG
The DNA here is from genome assembly GCA_016708465.1 of Rhodanobacteraceae bacterium. Lineage (GTDB taxonomy): Bacteria > Pseudomonadota > Gammaproteobacteria > Xanthomonadales > Ahniellaceae > JADKHK01. The sequence continues at coordinate 442,539 of JADJFT010000001.1, read as the reverse complement.
CGGTGCGTCGCTGGTCGCAGACGATTTCGTCGCGATCATCCGTGCCGCGGCCCACTGAAACGCATCCTGGATATAGAAATGAGCTTCGAACTTGGTCTCAAGATCTTGCTGGCACTTTACGTTGTGGTGGCGCTGGCGATGATCAGTTTGATCCTGCTGCAGCGCGGTTCCGGTGCGCAAGCGGGGTCTGGTTTCGGCGGTGGCGCTTCGGCGACCGTGTTCGGTTCGCGCGGTTCGGCGAACTTTCTCAGTAGTTCGACCAAATGGCTGGCCGTGTTGTTCTTCGCACTCAGTATCGGCATGGGCGTCTACATCAGCCACAACACCAAGAAGGCGGCCAATACCGAGGTCGACCTCGGGGTGATGGCCAGCTCCGAAGTCCCTGCTGAGGCGCCCAAACCGGCCGTTGCCAACACGCCAGCGAACGGTGACGTTCCGGTGGCACCGTCGGCGACCAGCGATGTGCCGGCAGCAACTGATGCAAATGCGGCGACATCGGCCGATGCGACTCAGGTCGAAGTGCCGAAAGACTCGAAAACAAACGAATCAGCACAGCCGAAGTCTTCTAACTGAAGATGACTACCGGCTAGAATAAGAAATTGCCCAGGTGGCGGAATTGGTAGACGCACTACCTTGAGGTGGTAGCGACGATAGTCGTGGGGGTTCGAGTCCCCCCTTGGGCACCAGACACCTAAAAAGAAGCCGCATCGCGGCTTTCTTTTTTACTGCAAGACGCACGAAGAGGAATCGGGGCAACGTATGGAACTGTCCGAATACCTGCCGGTACTACTGTTTCTCGGCCTCGCGACGATCATTGCGGTCGCATTGCTCGCCATTGGCACGCTGATTGGTCCGAGCAAGCCCAGCAAGGACAAACTCGCGCCGTACGAGTGCGGCTTCCTGCCCTTTGAAGACGCGCGTATGAAGTTCGACGTGCGCTATTACCTGATGGCGATCCTGTTCATCGTCTTCGACCTCGAAATTGCGTTCATCTTCCCGTGGGCAGTCGTGTTTCGCGACATTGGCTTGATCGGGCTCATCGAGATGGGCATGTTCTTGTTGCTTCTGGTGCTGGGCTTCGCCTACGTCTGGAAGAAGGGAGCCCTGGAATGGGAGTGATCACATGGGCGTAAAGACCTCGTTTTTCCACAATCCCGAGCCGATCGGTGAAGTCGATGACATTCTTCGTCCGGATGCATCGAATCCGCTGATTGAGCGCGGGTACGCCGTTGCATCGATGGATGCCCTGGTTAATTGGGCGCGTACCGGCTCAATGTGGCCGATGACTTTCGGCCTCGCCTGCTGTGCGGTCGAAATGATGCAGGCAGGTGCCTCCCGTCTCGATACTGACCGCTATGGCGTCGTGTTCCGACCGTCACCACGTCAGTCCGATGTCATGATCGTGGCCGGCACCTTGGTCAACAAAATGGCGCCGGCGTTGCGCCGTGTGTACGACCAGATGCCCGAGCCGAAATGGGTCATTTCGATGGGGTCATGTGCCAATGGCGGTGGTTATTACCACTATTCGTATTCGGTCGTGCGCGGCTGCGATCGCGTGGTGCCGGTTGACGTATACGTGCCCGGTTGCCCGCCGACTGCCGAGGCCCTGATCTGGGGCATCCTGCAGTTGCAGAAAAAAATCCGCAAGACGAATACCGTCGGCAAGAACGCGATTATCGCGCGCTAAGGAGGAGCCATGAGCGACAGCGAAATTCGATTCTCCGACCGGTTGCGTGAACGATTCGCCGACCAGATCCTGCGCGTGATCGATTCGGTCGATGGCCCGACGGTTGAGATCAAAACCGAATGTTGGCTGGAGGTCGCGCGCGCACTTCGCGACGAGGCTGAATTTCGCTTCGAGCAAGCGGTCGATTTGTGCGGCGTCGATTATCTTGGTTTCGGCGAAGCCGAGTGGGATACCAGTGACGTCAGCGGCGAAGGTTTTTCGCGCGGCGTCGAAGGTTTCGGTCCAGGCCGGTTCAATTGGTCTGAACGCCCGGAAGCTGCACACAAAGAACAACGCTACGCCGTGGTCGTGCACCTGCTGTCACTTGCACACAACCGGCGCGTGCGCATCCGTTGTTTTGCGCCGGATGAAGGCTTGCCGGTGGTGGCGTCGCTGGTCGGTCTTTGGCGTGGTCTGAACTGGTTCGAACGGGAAGCCTTCGATTTGTTCGGCATCCTGTTCGAAGGACATCCCGATTTGCGCCGCATTCTCACCGACTACGGCTTCGTCGGTCATCCGTTCCGTAAGGATTTCCCGTTGATCGGCAACGTTGAAGTGCGTTACGACGCCGAAAAACAGCGGGTGATCTACGAGCCGGTGTCGATTGAACCGCGCGTTGGCGTACCGCGCGTGGTCCGCGACGACGCCCGCTACGACCAGGCGCGCTCCGAATCCGCAGCACGCGCGGCAGGGAAGTGAGCATGCAAGAGATCCGCAACTACACGATCAACTTCGGCCCGCAGCATCCTGCCGCGCATGGCGTGCTGCGCTTGGTGCTGGAACTGGACGGCGAAACGGTGATGCGTGCCGACCCGCATGTCGGCCTGTTGCATCGTGGTACCGAGAAACTTGCCGAGTCGAAGCCGTACAACCAGTCGATCGGTTACATGGATCGGCTCGACTACGTGTCGATGATGTGCAATGAACACGCCTATGTGCGCGCGATCGAGCAGTTGCTTGGTGTTGCCGTGCCGGAGCGCGCGCAAGTGATCCGCACCCTGTTCGATGAAATCACCCGCATCTTGAATCATCTGATGTGGCTTGGCTCGAATGCACTCGACCTCGGTGCGATGACGCTGTTCCTGTATGCGTTCCGCGAGCGCGAAGAGTTGATGGACTGCTACGAGGCGGTCTCGGGCGCACGCATGCATGCGACCTATTACCGACCCGGCGGCGTCTACCGCGACTTGCCGGCACAGATGCCGAAGTACCGCGAGTCGCCGTGGACCAAGGGCAAGGATCTGAAACGCGTGAATGCCTGGCGTGAAGGGTCGATGCTGGATTTCCTCGATGCCTTTACCGATGACTTCCCGAAGCGCGTCGACGAATACGAAACGCTGCTCACCGACAATCGCATTTGGAAGCAGCGTACCGTCGGCATCGGCGTGGTATCACCGGAACAGGCGTTGGCTTGGGGCATGACCGGCCCGATGCTGCGTGGTTCCGGTATCGAATGGGATCTGCGCCGCAAGCAGCCCTATGCTGCTTATGACAAGTTCAAGTTCCAGATTCCGATCGGCAAGAACGGCGACTGTTATGACCGTTACCTTGTGCGCGTCGAGGAAATGCGGCAATCGAACCACATCATCAAGCAGTGCGTGGCTTGGCTGCGCGCGAATCCGGGACCGGTGATGGTGCAAAACTACAAGGTCGCGCCGCCAAAGCGCGAAGAGATGAAGAACGACATGGAAGCGCTGATTCATCACTTCAAACTCTTCACCGAGGGCTACTCAGTGCCGGCTGGCGAAGTGTACGCCGCGGTCGAAGCGCCGAAGGGCGAGTTCGGCGCCTATCATCGCCGATGGGGCGAACAAACCGTTTCGATTGAAGCTGCGCGCACCGGGTTTTGCGCATCTTTCGGCGATGGACGAGATCGCGACCGGGCACATGTTGCCGGACGTGGTTGCACTGATCGGCACATTCGACGTCGTGTTCGGCGAGATCGATCGCTGAGCGCGGGCAGGACAGACCATGAAAGCCACCGGTAATTTCGAACAGGTCAAGGACATCAATCCAAAGACCGTATTGAGCAGCGCGACGATCGCGCACATCGATCATTGGGCCGCAAAGTTCCCATCCGAGCGCAAGCGTTCGGCGCTGTTGCAGGCACTTTGGGCCGCTCAAGATCAAAACCACGGCCACCTGACCGATGCGCTGATCACCGCCGTCGCCAAGTATCTCGATTTACCGCCGATCTGGGCTTACGAGGTTGCGAGCTTCTATTCGATGTACGAAACCACGCCGGTCGGCCGCAATAACGTGGCCATCTGCACCAATATCTCGTGTTGGCTCAATGGCGCTGAGGACATCGTGCGCCATTGCGAGCGCAAACTCGGAATCCAACTCGGCGAATCGACCGCTGACGGGCGCGTCTACCTCAAGCGCGAGGAAGAGTGTCTCGCGGCCTGTGCGTGCGCACCGATGATGGTTGTCAACGGCCACTATCACGAGAAGCTCACCACCGCATCGGTGGATGCAGTTCTCGACGGACTGAAGTGAATCCCATGGCACACGGACCTTCCTATCTGGATCGACATGGCTCCGTTGGACCTGCCCCGCAGGAACACAACGTGGTGTTCACCACTCTCCACTTCGATCAGCCGTGGACCTATGACAGTTACTTGAAGGCCGGTGGCTATCAAGCGCTGCGCAAGATCCTGACCGAGAAAATGGATCAAGCAGCACTGATCGAGATGGTCAAACAGTCCGGATTGCGCGGTCGCGGCGGTGCTGGTTTTCCGACTGGGTTGAAATGGAGTTTCATGCCGCGCAATGCGCCGGTCCAGAAGTACATCCTGTGTAATTCGGATGAATCTGAACCTGGCACCTGCAAAGACCGCGACATCCTGCGTTACAACCCGCATGCAGTGATCGAAGGCATGGCGATCGCGTGTTACGCGACCGGTTCGACCGTGGCCTACAACTACATGCGCGGCGAGTTCCATCATGAGCCGTTCGAACGTATCGAACTGGCACTGAAGGACGCCTACGCGCACGGTTGGCTGGGCAAGAACATCCTCGGTAGTGGTGTCGACATCGACATCCACAACGCACTCGGTGCCGGCGCCTACATTTGTGGCGAAGAAACCGCGCTGATGGAATCGCTGGAAGGCAAGAAGGGCCAGCCCCGCTTCAAGCCACCGTTCCCGGCCAACTTCGGCCTGTTTGGCAAGCCAACGACGATCAACAACACTGAAACTTACGCATCGGTACCGGCGATCATTCGCAACGGTGCCGAATGGTTCCTCGGCCTTGGCAAACCGAACAACGGCGGCCCTAAAGTGTTCTCGGTGTCGGGTCACGTCAATACGCCAGGCAACTTTGAGATTCGCCTCGGCACACCATTCAAGGACCTGCTGGACATGGCCGGCGGCGTGCGCAGCGGACGCACACTCAAGGCAGTGATTCCCGGTGGGTCGTCGATGCCGGTGCTACCGGCTGAGACCATGCTCGGTCTCACCATGGATTACGACAGTATCCAGAAGGCCGGTTCCGGTCTCGGCTCGGGTGCCGTGATCGTGATGGACGACAGCACCTGCATGGTTCGCGCCTGCCAACGCATCTCGCGTTTCTACTATGCCGAATCGTGTGGTCAATGCACCCCGTGCCGCGAAGGCACCGGCTGGATGTATCGCATGTTGACGCGCATCGTCGACGGCAAAGCGACGCTGGATGACTTGCATATGTTGAAGCAAGCTGCCGGCCAGATTGAAGGCCACACCATTTGTGCGTTCGGCGAAGCTGCCGCGTGGCCGGTGCAGGGCTTTCTGCGCCACTACTGGCACGAATTCGAATACTTCATCGTCAACGGCCGCTCGATCGTCGACGTCCAGCGAGGAGCCGCGGCATGAGTGCGCAGCCGAGTAATTCCACCGCACCTGATCTGGTGAACATCGAAGTGGATGGCATCGCCATGCAGGTGCCTAAAGGCTCGATGATCATTCATGCCACCGACAAGGCGCGCATCGCCGTTCCGCGCTTCTGCTATCACGAGAAGCTGCCAATCGCCGCAAATTGCCGCATGTGTTTGGTCGATGTCGAAAAAGCACCGAAACCAGTGCCGGCCTGCGCGACGCCAGTGATGGAAGGCATGAAGATTCGCACGCGTTCCGAACGTGCGCTGAATTCGCAGCGCAACGTGATGGAATTCCTGCTGATCAATCATCCACTCGACTGTCCGGTTTGCGACCAAGGTGGCGAATGTGAGTTGCAGGACGTGGCCATGGGCTACGGTCGTTCGGTCTCGCGTTTCGTCGAGCGCAAGCGCGTCGTCGCCGACGAGGACATCGGGCCGCTGATCGCGACCGACATGACCCGCTGCATCCATTGCACGCGCTGCGTCCGTTTCATGAGCGAGATCATCGAAACCGAGCTTGGCGGCAACATCATCGATGTCTGCCCGGTCGGTGCACTGACCAACAAACCGTTCCGCTACCGGGCGCGCGCTTGGGAATTGATCGCGCGCGAGTCGATCGGTTATCACGATGCGCTGGGTTCCAATTTGTTCCTGCACACGCGTCGTGGTGAAGTGTTACGCACGGTGCCCAAGCACAACGAGGCGATCAACGAGAACTGGTTGTCAGACCGCGATCGCTATAGCCATCAGGGTCTGTACGCGGATGATCGAGCGACGCAGCCGATGATCCGTGGCGTCGATGGTGCGCTGAAGGCGGTGACTTGGGACGAAGCAATTCGCTTCGTCGCCGATGGCCTACGCCGTGTCCAGCAAGCGCACGGTGGCGACCAGATCGCTGCATTGGTTGCACCGATGACGTCGAGCGAGGAAGGCTTCCTGCTCGCCGCGGTCCTGCGTGGCCTCGGTAGTTTGAATATCGATCATCGCTTGCGTGTCGTCGATGCCTTAGATCGCAACGCCGGCGCAACCTTCGAACTGCCGTTGGCCGACATCGAAAAGGTTGGGGCAGTGCTGTTGATCGGATCGAATCCGCGTCTCGATCAGCCGCTGCTTGGCCACCGTGTGCGTAAGGCTTGGAAACATGGCGCCTCGATTGATGCGGTGAATCCGATCGATTTCGACTTCCATTTCGAGACGAAAACGGCGCGCGTGGTTGAGCCTTGGCAGATGCTGAGCGAACTAGCGGCAATTACGCGGGCAGCGCTCGAGTTAACCAACACCGGCGCTGACGGCGAGTTAGCCAAACTGATCGCCGACGCGACCATCGAAGACGGCCATCGCGCGATCGCGAAGCGGCTGATCGATGCATCGAGTTCGGTATTGATTTTCGGCGATTTCGCGGTGCAGCACCCGGCAGCCACAGCGTTGCGTGCACTCGCCCGAGTGCTTGCGACAACGACACACACCGCATTCAACGAAGTCGCGTCAGGCGCGAACGGCGTCGGTCTCGCGCGCGTCGGCGTGATGCCGAGCGAAGGTGGCCGCAGCGCCGCACAGATCCTCGCACAGCCGAGCAAGGCGTTATTGACGTATCACGCTGGATCGCAGGACACCCTTCGTTCGAAGGCCTACGACGATGCGCGTTCCAGCGCCGAGTTCCATGTCTACATTGGTGCTTACGCATGCAATGGCGTGAAGCGCACCGCGCATGCGCTGTTGCCGGTCGGTTTGGCGCCGGAAATCGACGGCACCTATGTCAATGTCGATGGCATTGCGCAGTCGGTTGTTGCCGGCGCGAAATTGCCGGGCGATGCACGCTCGGGCTGGCGCGCTCTGCGTGCACTTGGCGCTGCATTGGGCTTGCCCGGTTTTGACTTCACCGAGTTGAACGAATTGCGTGAGCGCATGGCGGATAAGTTGGCCGCAGTCGTACCGACGTCTTCGGCAATGACCGTGACGACGAAGCAGGGCACCGGTCTGACGCGTATCGCGACCGTTCCGATTTATCGTTCAGACGCAGTGCTGCGGCGTTCGCCAGCATTGTTGGCGACCCCTGGCCCACCCGCCCGGAATCGCACTCAACCCAGGCGATTTTCGTTCTGCCGGCTTGGCTCAGGGCGGCCGCGGCAAAGTCTCGGATGGAAAACACAGCGTTGAACTACCGGCCTTTGCTGATTCGGGCGTGCCGGTCGGCGCGGTCTGGGTTGAACTCGGTCATTCCGAAACTGCTGCACTGGCGCCCAATGGTGCCGGCCTGACTGTGACGAGGGCCTGACATGGACCAGTTGCTGTCGTTATTCAATACCTACACGGCGGAATTTCCGACCTTGTGGATGACGGTCAAGATCTTGTTGCTGCCGATCGTGCCGCTGATCCTTGCGGTGGCGTTCTTCACGGTGACGGAACGCTGGGTGATCGGCTGGATGCAGGTACGTCGCGGGCCGGTCTACATCGGCAAAGGTTTCCTGCAGCCGTTTGCGGACGTGTTCAAGCTGTTGTTCAAAGAAATCATCATTCCTTCGAAGTCGAATTTATTTCTGTTTCGACTTGCGCCGATGCTCGCCTTGATTCCTGCATTCGCGGCCTGGGCGGTGGTTCCGGCGGGCGACGGCATGGTGCATTCTGACGTGAACGCCGGTCTCCTTTATCTGCTGGCAATGACCTCGATGGGTGTGTACGGCATCATTCTCGCCGGGTGGGCATCGAACTCGAAGTACGCCTTCCTCGGTGCCATGCGTGCAGCCGCTCAAGTGATTTCTTACGAGATCGCCATGGGGTTCGCACTGGTCGGCGTGTTGATTGCGGCCGGCAGCCTGAACCTGTCGGAGATCGTACGTGCGCAGGGTGGTAATGGCGGCATTTTCGAGTGGTTCATGTGGCCGCTATTTCCGCTGTTCCTGATCTATTTCATCTCCGGACTCGCTGAAACGAATCGTGCGCCATTCGACGTCGCCGAGGGCGAGTCCGAAATTGTCGCTGGCTTCCACGTCGAATATGCCGGTTCGGCATTCGCGCTGTTCTTCCTGGCCGAATACGCCAACATGATCTTGGTGTCGTTCTTGGTGCCGTTGTTCTTCTGTGGCGGCTGGTTGTCGCCGTTCCCGGAATCTTGGGGACTGATTGGTAAAGGCGGCCCGCACTGGTTGGCCGTCAAGGTCGCCTTCTTCGCATTCATGTTCCTGTGGTTCCGCGCCACCTTCCCGCGCTACCGCTATGACCAGATCATGCGTCTCGGCTGGAAGGTGTTTATTCCGATCACGATCGTCTGGGTCATGGTCACTGGTGTGCTCGTGTACACCGGCGTCTTGGTCCCGAATTCCTGAGGCGCCGCATGAACGCCGTTATCCGCTATTTCAAAAGTCTGCTGCTGATCGAACTGCTCAAGGGCATGGCGCTCACCGGCAAGTATCTCGTCGCGCCGAAGTACACGGTTCGCTACCCCGAGGAAGCGATTCCCAAGTCGAATCGCTTTCGTGGCCTGCACGCATTACGCCGCTATCCGAACGGTGAAGAACGCTGCATCGCCTGCAAGCTTTGCGAGGCGGTGTGTCCAGCGCTTGCGATCACGATCGACTCAGAGCAACGTGCCGACGATTCGCGGCGCACAACGCGTTATGACATCGACTTGTTCAAGTGCATTTTCTGCGGCTTTTGCGAAGAGAGCTGCCCGGTCGATTCGATCGTCGAGACGCATATTCATGAATATCACTTCGAGCAACGCGGCGAGAACATTGTGAGCAAGCAGCAGTTGCTGGCGATCGGTGACCGTTACGAAGCTGAAATCGCGGCAGCACGTCGTCAAGACGCGGCTTATCGCTGAGGAGCACGCATGTCATTCGAAGTCTTGCTGTTCTATGTCCTTGCCGTGGTGCTGGTCGCAGCCAGCCTCGCCGTGGTGACGTTGCGTAACCCGGTGCACTGCGCACTGTCGTTGGTGCTCACCTTCTTCACTTGTGCCTGCCTGTGGCTGCTATTGCGTGCCGAGTTTCTGGCGATCGCCCTGGTGCTGGTTTATGTCGGTGCCGTAATGGTGCTGTTCCTGTTCGTGGTGATGATGCTCGACATCAAGAGCCTGCCGGATCGCGAGGGCTTCACCACATATCTGCCGGCGGGTTTGGTCGTCGCTGCGATCATGCTGATCGAGCTCATCGGCCTGATGGGCGCACGCAAGTTGATGCAGGGTGGGGGCGTGCGTGATGCCGCCGCCGAACAAGGTCTGTCGAATACCGAGTGGCTCGGTCGTGTGCTGTTCTCGGATTACATCCTGCCGTTTGAGATCGCCGCAGTGATCCTGACCGTCGCGATTGTTGCTGCAGTCGCATTGACGCTCCGCCATCGTCCGAACCTGCGCACCCAAGACCCGGCCAAGCAATCTGCGACACGCCGGGAAGATCGGGTGCGGCTGGTTGACTTGCCCAGCAGCAGCGGAAGCAAACAGCCATGATCACGCTCGGTCACTACCTCGTTCTCGGCGCGATCCTATTCTGCGTCAGCGTCGCCGGCATCTTCATCAACCGCAAGAACGTCATCATTCTGCTGATGGCGATCGAGTTAATGCTACTCGCAGTAAACATGAATTTCGTCGCATTCTCGGCTTTTCTCGGCGATGCCGCTGGACAGATTTTCGTGTTTTTCATTCTCACCGTGGCAGCGGCGGAGTCGGCGATCGGTCTCGCGATCCTGGTGCTGCTGTTCCGCAACCGCGCCACGATCAATGTCGAAGAACTCGACACGATGAAGGGTTGATCCGATGCAGGCTACTTCCCTCAATTTGATCCTGCTGATAATCGTGCTGGCGCCGCTGGTTGGCGCCATCATCGCCGGCTTCTTCCGCAATCAAGTCGGCCGACGCGGTGCGCACATCGTCACCATTGGCGGCGTCGCGTTGTCATGCGTGCTGTCGATCTACGTCTTCAATCTGCTCGCGTTCGATGGGGTACCGACATACAACGAGAACCTTTACACCTGGTTCGACGTCGGCGGCTATTCCGCGCACATCGGATTCCTGATTGATCGCTTGACGGCGATGATGATGGTCGTGGTGACCTTCGTTTCGTTGATGGTGCACATCTATACGATCGGTTACATGGCCGAGGATCCGGGTTATCAGCGCTTCTTCAGCTATATCGCGCTGTTCACGTTCTCGATGCTGATGCTGGTGATGAGCAACAACTTCTTGCAGTTGTTCTTCGGCTGGGAAGCGGTCGGCTTGGTGTCGTATTTGTTGATCGGATTCTGGTTCAAGAAGCCGAGCGCCGTATTTGCCAACATGAAGGCGTTCCTGGTTAACCGCGTCGGTGACTTTGGTTTTTTGCTCGGCATCGCCGCAGTGTTGATGTATTTCGGCACGCTCGACTATGCAACGGTATTCGCGAACAAACTGGTGATTGAAGGCAAGACCATCGAGCTCTTTGCGGGTCATGCTTGGGCAGCGTCGACGGTGATCTGTACCTTGTTGTTCATCGGTGCAATGGGTAAATCGGCGCAGGTGCCGTTGCATGTTTGGCTGCCGGACTCGATGGAAGGTCCAACGCCTATTTCGGCGCTGATTCACGCTGCGACGATGGTGACCGCTGGCATCTTCATGGTCGCGCGGATGTCGCCGTTGTTCGAGATGTCGGAGACAGCGTTGGCGACGATCGCGGTGATCGGTGCGACGACCGCTTTTTTTACCGGCTTGATCGGCCTGGTCCAGAACGACATCAAGCGCGTCATTGCCTACTCGACCCTGTCGCAGCTCGGCTACATGACGGTTGCGCTCGGGGCGTCGGCTTATTCGGCTGCCGTGTTCCACTTGATGACGCACGCTTTCTTTAAGGCCTTGCTGTTTCTCGGCGCTGGCTCGGTGATCGTTGCGATGCACCACGAGCAAGACATGCGTTACATGGGCGGCCTGCGCAAGTACATGCCGATTACGTGGATCACGGCGGTGATCGGCACGCTGGCCTTGGTTGGAACACCATTGTTCTCCGGCTTCTATTCCAAGGATGCGATCATCGTCGCGGCGCAGTCGGCTGCGCAGCATGGCGGCGCTGCATTCACCTACGCTTATTATGCGGTGTTGTGCGGGGTGTTCGTGACGTCGCTGTACTCGTTCCGGCTGCTCTATCTGACGTTCCACGGCAAGGAACGATTCGTGGTCGAAAAACATCACGTCGATGCGCATCACGACGATCATGGCGATGACCATGGACACCACCAGTCGGGCCATCTCGCGCACGCGCCTCATGAATCACCACTGGTCATCACATTGCCACTGATTCTTTTGGCAATTCCATCGATCTGCATCGCCTGGTTCTTCGTGCAACCGATGTTGATCGGTGATTTCTTCAACGGTGCGATCTTCGTCGATCCTCGTCATGAACCGCTGGCGCACTTTGCCGAAGAATTTCACGGCGTCGTTGCATTTGCCGCCCACGGACTAACGAGCACGCCATTCTGGTTTGCATTTGCCGGATTTGCGTTGGCGACGTACCTGTATCTATTCAATCCGGCGATGCCTGCACGCATCTATGCAGCGCTCAGGCCGCTCGCACGCATTCTCGAGAACAAGTACGGTTTCGATGATTTCTATCAGGCCGTGTTTGCGCGTGGCAGCGTTCTGCTCGGTCGCGGGCTATGGCAGGCCGGTGACGTTGGTGTGATCGACGGCGTCATCGTCAACGGTTCGGCTGCGGTTGTCGAACGTGCCTCCAGCATCATGCGCTGGATGCAGTCGGGTTATCTGTATCACTACGCCTTCGCGATGATCCTCGGGCTCATCGCGCTACTCGGCGCGTTCGTCTGGATCGGCTGAACGTGCCCCTGAGGATTATTGGATGATGTCCGCTCATTTGCTCAGTTGGTTGATTGCACTGCCGGTACTCGGTGGTGTCGCAACCCTTATTTCCGGCGGTGCGCATGCGAATCGTGCACGCTGGATCGCACTCGCATTCGCGCTTGCGACGTTGGCGGTTTGTGTTCCTCTGCTGAGCGGTTTCGATGCCACTTCTGCGTCGATGCAATTCGTGCAGAACCTTCCTTGGATCGAGGCATTGAACGTGAACTATCACGTTGGCGTCGACGGTGTTGCCGTCGCGCTGATCGCGCTGACGGCATTCACGACGGTGCTCGTGCTGATCGGTGCCTGGGGCGTGATCGATGAGAAGGTGCACCAGTATTACGCATCTTTCTTGGTGCTCGAAGGCTTGATGATTGGTGTGTTCTGCTCCCTCGATGCTTTGCTGTTCTATGTGTTCTTCGAGGCCATGTTGATTCCGATGTTCATCATCATCGGCATCTGGGGCGGGCCGCGGCGTGTCTACGCGACCATCAAGTTCTTTCTGTACACGTTCTTGGGCTCGATTTTCATGCTGATCGGGCTGATCTACCTGTACCTGAAATCGGGCAGTTTCGATTTGGCGACGCTGGCGCAATTCCCGTTGACGCGCAGCGAGCAGATGTGGCTGTTCTTCTCCTTCTTGTTGGCGTTCGCGGTCAAGGTGCCGATGTTCCCGGTGCATACGTGGTTGCCGGACGCACACGTCGAGGCACCCACCGGTGGATCAGTAATCCTCGCCGCGATCATGTTGAAGATTGGCGGTTTCGGCTTTCTGCGCTTCGCATTGCCGATTACGCCGGATGCGTCGCATGAGTTCGCGTGGCTGGTGATCGCGATGTCGCTGATCGCGATTGTTTATATCGGCTTCGTTGCGCTGGTGCAGCAGGACATGAAGAAGCTGATCGCGTATTCATCGATCTCACACATGGGCTTTGTCACGCTCGGTACCTTTTCTGACGACTGATGCTGGCGCGTGACGCCGGCAACATCGATGGCGCGCGATTGGCGCTCAGGGTGCGATGGTGCAGATGATCTCGCACGGCTTCATCTCAGCGGCGTTGTTTTCTTGCGTCGGAGTCCTTTACGACCGTGTTCACAGTCGCATGATCGGGGACTACGGTGGCGTTGCGAACACGATGCCTTGGTTCGCGTTTTTCATGGTCTTCTTCGCGATGGCGAACAGCGGCCTGCCGGGTACGTCCGGATTCGTTGGTGAATTCATGGTCATTGTTGCCAGCTTCCAGGCCAAGCCATGGATTGCAGCAACCGCTGCAATCACACTCATTCTCGGTGCGGCCTACACGCTGTGGATGGTCAAGCGCGTCATGTTTGGTGAGGCGACGCACGCTCATGTGAAGGCTTTGACCGATATCAACGGTCGCGAGGCGCTGGTGCTCGGCGGCTTCGCGGCGGCGACCCTGCTGGTCGGTATCTGGCCGGCGCCGTTGATTCATTTGATGGATGCTTCGATCGCCACCGTGGTCGAGCAGTTGTTGCGCGTGAAGGCGTGAGGAGTTCGCGACATGGTTTCTAATGCAGTCGAAATCGCGATCTCGATGGCCGACATTCGTGCGATGTTGCCGGAGATGTTCCTGCTCGCATCGGTGTTCACGATTCTGATGGCTGACCTGTTCATTCCGCAGAAGCAGCGGTCGGTCACCCATTGGCTATCGATTGCCGTCGTGGTCGTTGCCGGCGTGCTGGTTTGGCGTTCGATCGGCGATGCCTCGCTGGCACGTACCGCGTTCAACGGCATGTATATCCGTGACGAAGTGGCGGCGGTGTGCAAACTGTTCATTCTCGGCACGACGGCGCTGGCGTATGTCTATGCGCGTCCGCACCTGATGCCGCGCGGCCTGTTTCAGGGCGAATTCTATACACTCTCGATGTTTGCGGTGATCGGCATGATGTTGCTGGTCTCTGCCGGCAGTCTGCTCAGTGCCTACCTCGGTCTAGAAATGCTGGCGCTGTGTTCGTATGCGTTGGTGGCGCTGAATCGCGACAACCCGATGTCGTCGGAAGCGGCGATGAAGTACTTTGTTCTTGGCGCACTCGCCTCTGGCCTGCTGTTGTATGGCATGAGCATGGTCTATGGCGCCACTGGATCGCTTGATCTCGGCAGTATCCGTGCGATCGCCTCGAGCAACGTGCCGCGTCCTGAATTGTTGGTCTTCGGTATCGTCTTCATCGTCGTCGGCATCGCGTTTAAGTTCGGCGCAGCGCCGTTTCATGCTTGGGTACCCGATGTCTATCAGGGCTCGCCGACGGGCGTGGCGCTGTTTGTCGCGAGCGCGCCGAAGGTGGCGGCGTTTGGCATGGCCTATCGCTTGCTCGATAACGGGTTCGGTACGCCGGCGTTATGGAGTCAGTGGTCAGCGATGCTCTCGGTGTTGGCAGTACTGTCGCTGGTGATCGGCAACGTCGTCGCGATTGCTCAGACCAATCTCAAGCGCATGCTCGCGTACTCGACTATTTCGCATGTCGGCTTCCTGTTGCTCGGCATCATCGGCGGCGGCGCGGACGGGTTTGGCGCTGCATTGTTTTATGCGACGACGTATTCGTTGACTGCTGTGGCTGCATTCGGTTTGATCGTGTTGCTGTCGCGCGCCGGATTTGAGGCCGAGGAGATCGAGGATTTCCGCGGCTTGAACCAGCGGAATCCGTTCTATGCCTTCCTGATGTTGGTGGTTATGGCCTCGTTTGCGGGCGTACCTTTGTTCGTTGGCTTCCTCGCCAAGCTGCAGGTGTTAAAGGCAGTGATTCGCGCTGACGCCTTGTGGCTGGCGATCATCGGCGGCCTTTGCGCGGTGATTGGTGCCTATTACTACTTGCGCGTGATCAAGGTGATGTACTTCGATCAACCCACTGCGCAGGCGCCAGCGATCACCGCGACTGATACCACATTTCGCATTGTGCTCAGCGCGAACGTGCTCGCCCTGATCGGGCTAGGAATATTCGGCGGACCGCTGATGACTTGGTGCCTCTCGGCGGTAGCTGCGAGCTGAATCACGGCGATCTTTTTTTGTTGCTTTGCGCAACGCGCGACACTATAGTGCGCGTCGCCTGATGCGGGGTGGAGCAGTCTGGCAGCTCGTCGGGCTCATAACCCGAAGGTCGTAGGTTCAAATCCTACCCCCGCTACCAACGATCACGGAACGGGCCTCTTCGGAGGCCCTTTTCATTCGCACCGCATGCGTGATCGTGATCACGCTGCGCGGCGCACGGACGCGAACCGTGCACGATGCGATGGGCCTTCGGGCCCATTTTTGTTTTTGCAGTCCTGCATTGCAGGAGACGAGATGAACGCGGAACAATTGACTCGACTGTTCGAACCGGTAATTGCCTCGCTTGGCCTGGAGTGCCTTGGCGTTGAGTTCGTCGCCAGCCTTGGCAGTGGACTGGTGCGCGTTTACATTGATGTTGAAGGTCGCCATGTCACGGTCGAGGATTGCGAGGCGGTGAGCCGGGAAGTCAGTGGCTTACTCGACGTCAACGATCCGATCTCCGGTCGATACACACTCGAAGTGTCGTCGCCTGGCTTCGACCGTCCATTGTTCGCGGTGGCACAGTTCGCGCGCTTCATTGGCGAGGCTGCCAAGATCAGCGTCAATCTCGCCGTGAACGGTCGTCGTCGTTTGCAGGGAACGATCGTCGCTGTCGATGGCGACAACATTGTCCTGGCGCAGGACGGCGGCGACGTCACGATTGCGCACTCGAATATCGAAAAAGCGAAACTAGTACCGGATTTTTCGGCCATTGACCCGGCGCCCAAGCCGACCGGTGCGAAGCCGGGCAAGGGCAAAAAGAATTCTTGATCACGTCGGCGCGTTGACGCGTGCCTTGGAGCGCACTGATGAGCAAAGAAATGCTGATGGTCGTGGATGCAGTCGCCAATGAAAAGGGCGTCGCACGCAGTGTCATCTTTGATGCAATGGAAGCCGCATTGGCTTCGGCCGCGAAGAAACGCTATGCCGAACAGGACGTGACCATGCGTGTCGCGATTGACCGCAATACCGGCGAATATGAAACCTTCCGCCGCTGGGAAGTGGTTGCCGATGACGTGGTCATGGAATCGCCAGATCGGCAACTGCGCCTGATGGATGCGATTGACGTGAAAGCCGACTCCGAGGTGGGTGAATTCCTCGAAGAGCCGGTCGAGAACGCCGAGTTTGGCCGTATTGCGGCGCAGGCGGCGAAGCAGGTGATCGTGCAGCGCGTGCGCGAGGCTGAGCGCGCGCAGATCGTCGATGCCTACAGCGATCGCATCGGCGAACTGGTCACCGGAATCGTCAAGCGCGTCGAGCGCGGCGCTGTCTACCTTGATCTCGGCGGCAATGCCGAAGCCTTCATCGCGCGCGACAAAGCCATCCCGCGCGAAAACGTGCGTGCCGGCGACCGCGTTCGTGGCTACCTGTATGACGTGCGTCTCGAAGCGCGTGGTCCGCAGTTGTTCGTGTCGCGCACTGCGCCGGAATTCATGATGGAACTGTTCAAGCTTGAGGTGCCGGAAGTTGGCCAGGGCTTGGTCACGATCATGGGCTGCGCCCGTGATGCCGGCGACCGCGCCAAGATCGCCGTCAAGGCGAACGATCACCGAACGGATCCGATCGGCGCCTGCATCGGCATGCGCGGTTCGCGCGTGCAGGCAGTGTCGAACGAACTCAATGGCGAGCGCGTCGACATCATCCTGTGGAACGACAACCCGGCACAGTTCGTGATCAATGCGATGGCACCGGCCGAAGTGCAGTCGATCATCGTCGATGAGGACAAGCACTCGATGGACGTTGCCGTCGCCGAAGATAAGTTGTCGCAGGCCATTGGTCGCGGCGGTCAGAACGTGCGCTTGGCGAGCAAACTCACCGGCTGGCAACTCAATGTCATGACTCAGGCGCAGGTGCAGCAGAAAAGTGAGGCCGAGCAAGAAGCGGCGCGCGTGCTGTTCGTCGAGAAGCTGGAAGTGGATGCCGAGATCGCGTCGATCCTGGTTCAGGAAGGGTTCTCGTCGATCGAAGAAATCGCCTACGTTCCGGAAAGCGAGCTGCTGTCGGTCGAGGAATTCGACGAAGACATCGTCGCCGAGTTGCGTGCGCGTGCGCGCGATGCGCTTTTGACGCAGATGATCGCCGCCGAAGAAGATCTCGAATCGCACAAGCCGGCCGAGGATCTGCTCGCACTCGAAGGCATGGACGAAGCGACCGCCTACGCGCTGGCCGAGCGCGGCATTCGTAGCCAGGAAGAACTGGCCGAGCTTGCCGCCGATGAAATCACCGACATCGAGGGCATGGACGCCGAACGCGCCGCCGCCTTGATCCTTGCGGCGCGTGCGCCGTGGTTCCAGTAATTCCGCCGCAGCGAAAGCAGCAAAGAGGCAAAGCATGTCCGATGTCACCGTACGCCAGCTCGCTCAAGTTCTCGGTATGACCGAGGACAAGCTGCTCGCGCAGCTGTCTGAAGCGGGAATGAAATTCAACGGGCCGGATCAGGCCGTCACCAGCACCGAGAAAATGAAGTTGCTCGGCTTTCTGCGGCGCACCCACGGCAAGAAAGAAGAAACCGTCGAAGCGGCGGCGCCCAAGCAGATCACGCTGAAGCGCAAGCAGGTCGGTGAGCTCACCGTGTCCAGCGGCGCCGCGAAGGGCAAAACGGTCAATATCGAAGTTCGCCAGAAGCGCACCTACGTCAAGCGCAGCGAAGTCGATGAGCAGCAGACGGTGCCGGAAGTCGATGCCGAGCGCGAACATGCGTTGAAGCTTCTGGCGGAATCGAAAGCCCGTAATGACGCTGAGCAAAAGCGTTTGAGCGAAATGGATGCTGTGCGCCGCGCTGAATTCGATGCGCAGCGTCACGAACAAGACGAACGCCTGCGTGCCGAAGAGGCCGTTGTCGAGGCGGCCAAGCGTGCCGAGATTGAGGCGGCGAGTTTGCGTGAGGAAGAAGAAGCCCGCGTTGGCAAGAAGCATCATCACGAAGCACCGAAGAAAGCTGAGGACAAGGCGCCTGCGCCGGTCCGCAAGGAAGCACCGAAGGGCAGCGAGCCGCCGCATCGGCACAAGGGTGCCAAGGGCAGCCATCGCATGGTGGTGACTGACGCTACCGACGACGACAGCAGCAGTGCGCCACGTTTCGCGCCCGGTGAGTTGCATCTGCCGGGCGACCACGCGCGTCGCCCACGCAAGAAACCGCGCCTGTCGAAGCCCGATTTCCGGTCGTCCGACCGCGGTGGTGGTGGTGGCGTTTCTGGCGGCTTCTCGCGCCCGACGGCACCGATCATCCGCGATATCGCAATTGGCGAGATGATTGTCGTTGCCGACCTCGCGACCAAATTGGCGCTGAAGGGCGCGGATGTGGTCAAGGCGCTGTTCAAGATGGGCGTAATGGCCACGATCAATCAGAGCATTGATCACGACACCGCGGTCCTGGTTGTCGAAGAGTTGGGCCACAAGGCGTCACGCGCGACCGACAATGATGCGGAGTCGGCATTGGCCGCACAGATCGATGTCGCCCAAGGCGATAAAAGCACGCGCCCACCGGTGGTCACCATCATGGGTCATGTCGATCACGGTAAAACTTCGCTGCTTGACTACATTCGCCGAACGAAAGTTGCGGCGGGTGAAGCGGGTGGCATTACCCAGCACATCGGCGCTTATCACGTCGAAACCGAGAAGGGTGTCGTATCGTTTCTCGACACACCGGGCCATGCGGCGTTTACGCAGATGCGTGCGCGTGGCGCCAAGCTCACCGACATTGTCATTCTCGTCGTCGCAGCCGATGACGGCGTGATGCCGCAGACCATCGAAGCGGTCCAGCATGCGCGCGCTGCGAAGGTGCCGTTGATCGTTGCGGTCAATAAGATGGACAAGCCGGACGCTGATCCGGAACGCGTGAAGCAGGGCCTGATCCAGCACGAAGTGGTGCCGGAAGAGTGGGGTGGCGACACGATTTTCGTGCCGGTGTCGGCCAAAACCGGCATGGGCGTCGACAGTCTGCTGGACGCGATCTTGGTCCAATCCGAAATGATGGAACTGACGGCGGTTTCGGATGGCCGTGCCAACGGTACCGTGATTGAATCCAGCCTCGACAAGGGCCGCGGCCCGGTCGCCACCGTGCTCGTACAGAATGGCACGCTGAACAAGGGCGACTTCCTTGTCTGCGGTATCCACTACGGCCGCGTGCGTGCGATGTTCGATGAAGCTGGTCGCCCGGTGAATGAAGCTGGCCCATCGATCCCGGTGGTTGTGCTTGGTCTGTCCGGTGTGCCGGACGCGGGCGATGACTTCATTGCGGTCGAAGACGAGCGCCTGGCGAAGGATGTGGCACAGCAACGTGAGCAGAAGCGCCGCGAAACCCGTCTCGTCAAGCAGCAGGCGACCAAGATGGAAGATGTCTGGTCGAGCGTCACCCAAGGCGATGTGCCGACCTTGAATCTGGTCGTGAAGGCCGACGTGCAGGGTTCGTCCGAAGCACTGCGTGATTCGCTGACCCGATTGAGCACCGAGGCGATCAAGATCAATGTGATCGCAAGCGGTGTCGGCGGCATCACCGAGTCCGATGCGACGCTGGCAGCCGCTTCGAAAGCAGTGATCATCGGCTTCAACGTCCGTGCCGATGGCTCTGCGCGCAGAATCGTGCAGGAAAACGCTTTGGATCTGCGTTACTTCTCGATCATCTATGACGTGATCGACCAAGTGAAACAGGTTGCGACCGGCATGCTTGGCATGGAAGTGCGCGAGGAAATCATCGGTGTTGCCCAGGTGCGCGACGTGTTCCGTTCGTCCAAGTTCGGTTCGATCGCGGGCTGCATGGTCATCGAGGGTCAGGTCAAGCGCAACAAGCCGATCCGCGTGCTGCGCGAGAACGTCGTCGTGTTCCAGGGCGAACTCGAATCGCTGCGTCGCTTCAAGGAATTGGTCGATGAAGTGCGCAACGGCATGGAGTGCGGCATTGGCGTCAAGCAGTACAACGACGTCAAGGCCGGCGACCAGATCGAGTGTTTCGAGCGCATCGAAGTAGCGCGGACGCTGTAAGGAGTATCGACCATGCGCGCAGGCTTCAATCGGACCGACCGAATCTCGGCGCTGCTGCGCCGGGAGATCGGCGCGCTCGTCCACGATGCCGTCCGCGACAAGTTGATTCCATCGGTGTCGGTGTCGGATGTCGAGGTTACGCGCGATCTCGCACATGCCACGGTCTATGTGACCGCCTTGGTCGGCGAGCAGGGCAAGCCCGCGGTCAAGGAATTGAATGCTGCAGCTTGGGAGTTCCGACGCGAACTGGCGCAGCGCGTTGAATTACGTACCGTTCCGGCTTTGCATTTCAAGTACGACGACTCGGTCGATCGCGGCGAGCGCATCGATCAACTGCTGCGCGATCCGGACTGAATCCGGGTGCATGGCATCGTTTTGCTCGATAAGCCGCTCGGACTGAGTTCGAATGCGGCATTGCAGCGCGTGCGTCGTCTTTACGACCGCGCCAAGGCCGGTCACGCCGGCACACTTGATCCGCTCGCCACTGGGATGTTGCCGATCTTTCTCGGCGAGGCGACCAAGTTCATCCAGCACGTGATTTCCGCGCACAAGGCCTACCGAGCAACGATTGCATTCGGTAGCGAAACCGCCACAGCGGACCGCGAAGGTGACATCGTCGTGAGCGAGGCGCTGCCGACGGCGACGCGCGCGGAACTCGATACGGTGTTGTTGCGCTTCGTCGGGCGTATCCACCAGCGCCCACCGATGTATTCCGCAATCAAGCGCGACGGTGTGCCGATGTACAAGCTGGCGCGCCAAGGCGAGCAGGTCGAAGTACCGGAACGTGAGGTTGAGATCAAGCACATCGAGGTGATTGCATATTCGCCCGACGCGCTCGAACTGGATGTGATCTGCGGGTCTGGCACCTATATTCGTAGTCTTGGCGTTGATATCGGGCGTGCACTCGGTTCTGCGGCACATCTGGCGGAATTGCGTCGGCGCTGGGTCAGTCCCTTCGAGACGCTGCCGATGGTGTCGCTTGAAACACTGAATGACAGTGCCGATCCGAGCGTTTACGTGCTGCCAATCGATCGCGCAATGACCCAGTTTCCGGCAATAACGTTGGATATCGACGCGTTGACCGAACTGAAGTTCGGTCGCCGCGTCACCGGGCGAGCAGAAAACGATGGACGCTATCGGCTCTATGCAATCGACGGCAGTTTTGTCGGGCTAGGGCATGACCGACGCCAAGATCATGCGAGCTGACCGTTTGATGGCGACTGGATGAACCGCCCGGGTAAATTCACCGCGGTTTGCTTGTTAAGACTTGGGCGGCCCCCTAGAATGTGCGGCCTCCTTCGCCCAAAAACCACTTGTTGAGACCGACTGCGCGTATCTGGCGCCGTGCGGCCTCGTCCCGTTTCAGGAAAAATACTCATGTCCCTGACTGCCGAACAATCCGCCAAAATCATCGCCGAACACGGTCGCAAGCCGAACGACACCGGTTCGCCGGAAGTCCAGATCGCGCTGCTTTCCGCCCAGATCGACGTGCTCGCGCCGCATTTCCAAGCGCACGCAAAAGACCATCACTCGCGCCGCGGCCTGATCACCATGGTCAACTCGCGCCGCCGTCTGCTGGCGTACCTGAAGAAGAACGACAGCGCACGCTACAAGGCGCTGATCGAGAAACTCGGTCTGCGTCGTTAATCGATCACCCAAAGGACCCGCCTCGTGGCCAAGACAGTCAAGTCGTTCAAGTATGGTAATCATGATGTCACCCTGGAAACGGGTGAGATCGCCCGCCAAGCCAGCGGGGCGGTGCTCGTCAAGATGTCCGACACGGTAGTACTCGTGTCGGTCGTCGGTGCGAAGTCGGTGCGTGAAGGCACCGATTTTTTCCCGCTGACCGTGGACTATCAGGAAAAGTTTTATGCCGGTGGCCGCATCCCTGGCGGTTTCTTCAAGCGTGAAGGTCGCCCGACCGAGAAGGAAACGCTGACTTGCCGTCTGATCGATCGCCCGATCCGGCCGCTGTTCCCGGAAGAGATGCGCAATGAAGTGCAGATCATCGCGACTGTGTTGTCGCTGAATCCGGAAGTGGATGGCGACATCCCGGCGCTGATTGGTGCATCGGCCGCACTGATGCTCTCGGGGCTGCCGTTTGCTGGCCCGATCGGCGCAGCCAAGATCGGTTACGCCAACGGGCAGTATTTGCTGTGCCCGACCGCGACCGAGCTGAAGACGTCGCAGCTCGAACTCATCGTTGCCGGCACCTCGAATGCGGTGCTGATGGTTGAGTCCGAAGCCAAGATGTTGAGTGAAGAAGTAATGCTCGGCGCCGTCACGCATGGCCACAAGGCGATGCAGGTGGTGATTGATGCGATCAAGGATTTCGTCGCCGAAGCCGGCAGTAAGACCTTCGAATATGCAGCACCTGCGCGTAACGACGCGTTGATCGATGCGATCAAGTCGGTGATCGGCGAACGCCTCGGCGCCGCCTACAAGATTCACGACAAGGGCCAGCGCCGCGACGCGATCTCGGTGATTCGCAAGGAAGTTCAGGAGGCATTGGCTGCACAAGCCGAAGCGAAGGGCTGGAAGCCGGCGATGATCAACAAGGAATTCGTCGATCTCGAATATCACACCATGCGTCGCTCGGTGCTTGACACCAAGATCCGTATCGATGGCCGCGATCTCGTGACCGTGCGCCCGATCACTGTCCGTGTCGGCGTGCTGCCGCGTACTCACGGATCGGCGCTGTTCACCCGCGGTGAAACCCAAGCGCTGGTCACGACCACGCTCGGTACGACGCGCGACGCACAGATCATCGACGCTGTCGAAGGTGAGACCAAGGACCCGTTCATGTTCCACTACAACTTCCCGCCGTTCTCGGTCGGTGAAACCGGTCGTATCGGCGTGCCGAAGCGTCGCGAAGTCGGCCACGGCCGCCTCGCCAAGCGTGGCGTCGCTGCGGTGATGCCGAGCTTGGAAGCGTTTCCGTATGTGATCCGCTGCGTCTCGGAAATCACCGAGTCGAACGGTTCCTCGTCGATGGCCTCCGTCTGCGGTTCGTCACTGGCGATGATGGACGCTGGCATCCCGCTCAAGGCACCAGTCGCGGGCATTGCGATGGGTCTGATCAAGGAAGGCAGCGACTTCGCCGTGCTGTCCGACATCCTCGGTGACGAAGATCATCTCGGCGATATGGATTTCAAGGTGGCCGGTAGCGCCGACGGCATTTCCGCGTTGCAGATGGACATCAAGATCGACGGCATCACCGAAGAAATCATGAAGGTGGCGCTGAACCAGGCCAAGGCCGGTCGATTGCACATCCTCGGCGAGATGGCCAAGGGCCTGAACGCGCCGCGTGCGGAGTTGTCCGACTACGCGCCGCGCCTGCTGACGATGAAGATCCACCCGGACAAGATCCGCGAAGTGATCGGCAAGGGTGGCGCGACCATCCAGGGCATCACCAAGGAAACGGGTACGCAGATCGACATTCAGGACGACGGCACCATCATCATTGCTTCGGTGAATGCAGCCGCTGCCCAAGCCGCGAAGGCACGCATCGAGTCGATCACCTCCGATGTCGAGCCAGGCCGCATCTACGAAGGCAAGGTCGCCAAGTTGATGGACTTCGGTGCTTTCGTGACGATAGCGCCAGGTAAGGATGGTCTCGTTCACGTCTCGCAGATTTCCAACGAGCGCGTCGAGAAAGTCTCGGACAAGCTCAAGGAAGGCGACATCGTCAAGGTCAAAGTGCTTGAAGTCGACAAGCAGGGCCGCATTCGCCTGTCGATCAAGGCAGTCCTCGAAGACGAAGCCGCTGCTGGCTGATTCCGCAGCACATCGCGGACATTACAGAAAACGGGCTTCGGCCCGTTTTTTTTGGCCGTTGATCGGTGTCAACGCAATCCGCATGGCTTTGGCTATAGTGCGGCAATGAACATGACTCGAGTCGCGAAGTGTCGTTCGGTGTGGATATGACGTTCGGCGGAGCCGCCTAACATGGCCTACACGCCGCAATCCGTGATTGCCGATGTGCGTGACGCGCGTGCGCCGGATCCAGCTGCCTTGAATGAATTTGTCCGCGGCATGGCCGACGGCCGCACTAGCGAGGGCCAAATGGCGGCGTTCGCGATGGCTGTGCGCTGCCGAGGTTTGAGTGCGTCCGACACGGTGCGCCTGACCCTTGCCATGCGCGACAGTGGCGAACGCCTCACGCGCGCACTGCTCGATATTGATCGGCCGTTGCTCGATAAGCATTCCACCGGCGGCGTCGGCGATGCTGTAAGCCTTGCGCTGGCGCCTATGCTTGCTGCCTGTGGTGCTGCGGTGCCGATGCTGAGCGGTCGTGGGCTTGGGCATACCGGCGGCACACTGGACAAGTTAACCGCCATTCCAGGCTATACCGTTGATGCCGACATCGGTTTGATGCGCGCTGCGCTACGCAGTGCCGGTTGTGCCATCGTCAGCGCCGGCAAGGCCCTCGCTCCGGCCGACCGGCGCCTTTACGCAGTGCGCGATGTCACCGCCACGGTTGACGCCATGCCATTGATCGTCGCATCGATCCTGTCGAAGAAACTTTCGGTACAGCTTGATGCACTGGTGCTCGACGTGAAGTGTGGTAGTGGTGCGTTTTTTCCAGCACGCGACGATGCCGAGTGCCTTGCCCGTAGCTTGGTGGCAGTCGCCAACGATGCCGGCTTGGCCTGTTCCGCGTTGGTCACAGACATGGGTGAGCCGCTGGTGCCGGCGGTGGGCAATGCCACTGAACTGCGCGCCGTGCTCGACTACCTGCGCGGGGATCCATCGTCGCCACGTATGCACGCAGTCTGCTTGGCGTTGGCGGGCGAAGTTCTGCGCCGCGGCGGCCTTGCAACAACCGCACATGATGCGACCACGCGTCTGCAGCACGCGCTGGATAGTGGAGCGGCGGCCGAGCATTTCGAGCGCATGGTTGCTGCTCTCGGTGGTCCGAGTGACTTGATGTTGAAGTCCGATCGCTACCTGCCGACAGCGCCGATCCATGTCGACGTGATCGCCGATGACGCGGGAACGATACGCGCGATTGACTCACGCTGCCTTGGCGACCTCGTCGTCGACCTTGGTGGCGGTCGTCGCCATCCCGATGATTGCATCGACCTGGCCGTCGGTCTGGATCAAGTACGTTCTGTTGGTGATCTCGTCGCACGCGGCGAGCCATTGCTGCGTCTGTGTCTGCGCAGCGCTGACCAGATCGAATGGGCGCGGACACGGGTGTTGGCTGCATTTGAACTCGGTGCTGCTGTAGCGCCGGTATCGTTGATTCATGCACGTATCGACGTGGAGCATTGCTGATGGCGCGTGCGCTGCTGGTTGTACTCGATTCTCTTGGCATCGGTGCAGCACCAGATGCAGACCGATTCGGCGATACCGGTGCCGATACCTTTGGGCATATCGTTGCCCGCTGCGCACCGCAATTGCCAAACTTGCGTGCGCTCGGCCTGTACGCCGCACATGCACTCGCACAGGGTCATCAGACGGCTGTCGGCGAAGGTGCAGACGCTGCCGCGACTTGGGCAGCGATGTATGAGCAGTCCACCGGTAAGGACACGACCAGCGGCCACTGGGAGATGTGCGGTGTGCCGGTGTTGTTCGATTGGGGCTATTTCACTGCCTATGAACACAGTTTTCCTCCGGCGCTTCTTGACGCGCTGTGTGTGCGCGCCGGCCTGCGTGGTGTGCTGGGGAATTGCCGGGCGTCGGGTACCGAAATCCTGCAACGGCTCGGCGCGGAACACATCGCGAGCGGGCAGCCGATCGTCTATACGTCGGCAGACTCGGTGTTTCAGATCGCCGCGCACGAAGAACATTTCGGCCTGGATCGCCTATATCGCGTCTGCGAAATCGCACGTGAACTGGTTGACGATTACCGCATTGCGCGGGTGATTGCGCGACCGTTCATTGGCAACGACGCGGCAAACTTCAAGCGGACCGGTCATCGTCATGATTACGCGGTACCGCCGACGGCGCCGACGTTGCTGGATGCGCTGGTCGCCGCCGGCAAACAGGTCATCGCGATCGGCAAGGTTTCAGACATCTTTGCCGGGCAGGGCATCACTCAATCGATACCGGTCAGCGGGCTCGATGCCTTGATCGACACCACGATTCGCGCGTTTCGCGATGCACCGGAAGACAGCCTCGTTTTTGTGAACCTGGTCGACTTCGATTCCGAATACGGCCATCGCCGCGATGTCGTTGGTTATGCCGCCGCACTGGAGCGGCTCGATGGACGCTTAGCGGAGTTGCTGGGCACACGTCGTGATGGTGACTTGATCCTATTCAGCGCCGACCACGGCAACGATCCAACTTGGCCGGGCAGCGACCACACCCGCGAATGTGTACCGTTGCTGGCGCTGGGTGGCGGATTGCGGCCTGGCAATGCCGGCCTGCGCAATAGTTTCGCCGACCTTGGACAAACACTGGCTCGGCATTTCGGCCTGGCGCCGCTTGCTCACGGACAAGCGCTGGCCACGAACATCACCGCCTGAGGAGTTCATCATGGGCACACCGCATATTTCCGCCCAACCGGGTGATTTCGCCGAGACCGTGTTGCTGCCGGGCGATCCGCTGCGCGCTGCGCACATTGCCAACACGCTGCTCGCCGATGCTGTCGAAGTCACGCGCATCCGTGCGATGTCGGGATTCACCGGCACCTGGCGTGGCCAGCGCGTATCGGTGATGGGTACCGGCATGGGCATTCCCTCGTCCTCGATCTACGCCACCGAACTGGTGCGCGAGTACGGCGTGAAGCGGCTGATCCGCATCGGCACCTGCGGCGGCGTGGCGGCTGACCTTCAACTCGGCGACATCGTGCTGGCGCAGGGCGCGAGCACCGATTCCGGCGTCAATCGTTCGCGCTTCAAGGGCATGGACTACGCCGCGATCGCCAGCTACGGATTATTGTCGGCGGTTGCGAATGAAGCGCAGCGCCAGAACATTCGTGTGCGCATCGGCAACGTCTTCAGTGCCGATTTGTTCTATGGCCCCGATCCAACCATGGTCGACACGCTGGCTGCGATGAACATTCTCGGCATCTAGATGGAGGCAGCCGGACTATACGGTCTCGCAGCGCAGTATGGCGCCGAGGCACTGGCGGTCTGCGCCGTGTCGGACCATCTACGCACTCATGAGCAGTGGTCGCCAGAACAACGTCAGCATGGTGTCGACGCGATGGTGCGACTGGTGCTCGATGCGCTGCTGCCGCTGACATGAGTGGCTAGAGCACCGCGGCAAGGCGCGTCCCTTGATCGATGGCGCGCTTGGCATCGAGTTCGCCGGCTTCGTCGGCACCACCGATCAGGTGCGCGGTCTTGCCCAAAATCGCCAATTGCGCATGCAAGGTCCGATTCGGTTCCTGGCCCGCGCAGATCACGATGTGATCGACTTCGAGAAGGCGTTGGTTCGCACCAAGGGTGATATGCAGGCCGCGCTCGTCGATGCGGTCGTAGTGAACGCCACCGATCATCTCGACCCGCTTCATCTTCAGTGTGGCGCGATGCACCCAACCGCTGGTTTTGTTCAGGCGCTTGCCGGGTGCACCATCGGAACGTTGCAGCAGGAACACCTGGCGTGCCGGCGGTTCCGGTTGCGGCTTTAGTCCGTCGATACCGCCGCGACGTGTAAAGGTGTCGTCAACGCCCCATTCCTTGCGCCACAGCTTTTCATCAAGCGTCGGCGAATGCCCCGCGTGCACGAGATATTCGGCGACATCGAAACCGATCCCGCCGGCACCGATGATGGCAACCCGCGGCCCCACTTCGACTCGGTTGTTCAGTACATCGAGATAGCTCAATACCTTGGGAGAATCGATGCCGTCGATGCGAACTGTGCGCGGTGTCACGCCAGTGGCGAGGATGATCTCGTCGAATCCAGCTTGCACTAGTTGCTCGGCAGTGACTGGCGTAGCGAGCTTCAACTCGACGCCGGTCTGGACGATGTGATGGCTGAAATAGCGGATCGTTTCGTGGAATTCTTCCTTGCCGGGAATGCGCTTGGCCATGTTGAACTGGCCACCGATTTCATTCGCGGCATCGAATAGGATGACGCGGTGGCCGCGTTCGCCCAGTGTCGTTGCGGCAGCAAGACCGGCTGGTCCAGCACCCACCACCGCGATGCGCTTTGGTGTCGTCGTGGCCTGGATCAGGACTTCGGTTTCGTAGCAGGCGCGAGGATTGACCAAGCACGTTGCGCGCTTGTTCTCGAAGACGTGATCGAGACAGGCTTGGTTGCAGGCGATGCAGGTGTTGATGTGTTGCGCGCGATTGGCCTTGGCTTTATTCACCCACTCCGGGTCGGCAAGCAACGGACGCGCCATCGACACCATGTCGCAGGTACCTTCGGCCAGCAACTTCTCGGCGACATCCGGCATGTTGATGCGATTGGTCGCGATCAGCGGCAACGTGACGAATTTCTTCAGTTCGCGTGTCGTGAACGCGAAGCCGGCGCGCGGCACTGAGGTGACAATCGTCGGAATCCGTGCTTCGTGCCAACCGATGCCGCTGTTGATGATCGTCGCACCGGCCGCTTCGACGGCTTTGGCAAGTGTCGTGATTTCCTCCCAGCTCTGGCCAAGGTCGACCAAATCGAGCAGGGACAGGCGGTAGATGATGATGAAATCGCGGCCAACCTTGGCGCGAATTGCTTTGATGATTTCGAGCGGGAAACGCATCCGGTTTTCATACGGGCCGCCCCATTCATCAGTGCGTTTGTTGGTGCGTTCGCAGAGGAACTGGTTGATCAAATAGCCTTCGGAGCCCATCACCTCGACGCCGTCGTAGCCGGCATCACGGGCAAGGGCTGCACAGTTCGCAAAAGCCTTGATTTGCGACCACACGCCGCGTCCACTCAGTTCGCGCGGTGCAAACGGTGAGATCGGCGACTTGATCTTTGACGGCGCAACGCCGAGCGGGTGATAGGCGTAGCGACCGGTATGCAGGATCTGCATACAGATGCGGCCATCGTGTTCATGGACGGCGCGGGTGACCTTGCGATGTCTGGCCACTTCCCAAGGCCAGCTGAGCTTGCCGGCGAAGGGTGACACCCAGCCGGCGATGTTCGGCGCGATGCCGCCGGTCACGATCAGGCCGACGCCACCGCGCGCGCGCTCGCCAAAGTAGGCGGCCAGCTTGTCGAAGTCGCGGGCACGGTCTTCGAGACCGGTATGCATCGAACCCATCAGCACGCGGTTGCGGAGCGTGACGTGGCCGAGATTTAAAGGTTGCAACAGGTGTGGATAGGCGTCAGTCGTCACGGATGGCGTCCGGATGGCGGTTGGAATGCCCATATTCCGTTCGTCGGCTCGATCCGTCAAACGATTGTTTAATGTTTCGCAATGTGAAGTTCGTCACATGCCGAACCAGGTGCACTTCACATATCGTCACGCCACCCTCAAGGATGAGCCCACATGCCAGATTCAATCCGGATCCTCAGTCTCGGTTTTGCGAGTAGCGAGTTGCACATGATGCAAGTCGTACTGGACACTGCGGCAAGGACGCTGCCGCGCGGGTTTCGGCTGGTAAAGGCGAGCGAGGTCGCGGATGTCGCCGTGGTCAACTGGAGCACGTTAAATATCGAGCGCACACAAGCGTTTCTGGCCGAGCGCTTCCCGGTCGCACCGCTGATATCGGTGTCCGAAACTGGTGTGCTGGGATCGCCCGGCATGTGTGTCTCCGAAACCCAGTTGCTGCCGAACCTCGCGGCGATGGTTTACGAAGCCATTGACGGCGTCGAGTTGGCGTATCACACGCGGCCTCCGGAATATGTGTCGTGGCTGAGTGTGCGCCGCCACGAAGAAGCACCGGATCAGCAATCGGCGATGCCGGCACCGATGCCCAGACCGATACCGAGTCGACCGATCTTCGCGGCGCCGCCGGCAATCGAAACAACTTCGACTGAACCGCATGCCTTGGGCGGCTTGCATATTCTGCTGATCGACGTGCATTCGGAGGGTGCCGAAGACGCATCGGATTTGCTGTCCAGTATGGGCGCACGTATCGAACTCGCGCTCGATGAACAGGATGGCTGGATTCGGCATCTGGCACGGCGCTGGGATGTGATCTTGATTGACGCTCACTTGGCCGATGAGGCGGGCTTCAAACTGTGCCGTCGCATCAGTCATTACCCGGCGCGAAAGGCGCCGCCGGTCTTCATGCTGGCGGCTAAGCTGAGGCCGATCGAACGTGCCCGCGGCGCGCACGCTGGCAGTGCCGGTTTTTTGATCTGGCCGTTGCAACGCGATGCGCTAATCGCCGTCTTGGGGCCACTGCGCGCTGCCGTAGCAGCACGCTGAGGGCTTGTTCCAAGCACTTCGAATCAAGCGCACCAGCATTTCGTACCGAAATCGGCGAAACTTCGGGGCCACGTTTCTGCTTGGATCCGAAATGCGCATCGAGACCAAACTGCCGAAAGTCGGCACCACAATCTTCACCGTGATGTCGCAGTTGGCCGTGCAGCACAAGGCGGTGAATCTTGGCCAAGGCTTTCCCGATTTCGATGGCCCGGAACTGATGCGCGACGCGCTAAGCCGTGCCATGCATGAGGGCCGCAACCAATACGCGCCAATGTCCGGCATTCCGAAACTGCGCGAGCAGATCGCGTTGAAGACACAGGCGCTCTATGGCCGCGTTGTGAACGCCGATAGCGACGTGACCGTCACCAGCGGTGCGACCGAGGCACTGTTTTGCGCGATCGCCGCGATTGTGCGGCCGGGTGAATCGGTGATCGTGCTCGACCCGTGTTACGACAGTTATGAGCCGGCGATCGAATTGAATGGGGGCAAGGCGATTCATGTGCCGCTCGATAGCGAAACCTTCGCGGTTGACTGGCAGCGCGTGAACGATGCGGTCGAGAACGGCACCCGCGCCATCCTGGTGAATTCGCCACACAACCCGAGCGGCGCGGTATTCAGCGCCGCAGATCTGGACGCGTTGGCCGAGATCGCGCGTCGCCATGATCTGATCGTGATTTCCGACGAAGTCTACGAGCACATCATTTTCGATGGCCTGTCGCATCAGTCGGTGTTGCGCCACCCGGAACTCGCTGATCGCAGTTTCGTGATTTCGAGCTTCGGCAAGACCTATCACTGCACCGGCTGGAAAGTCGGCTATTGCATCGCACCGCCGGCAATGTCGGTCGAGTTCCGCAAGGTGCATCAGTACGTGACCTTTTGCACCTTCAGTCCGGCGCAGTGGGCGTTGGCCGAAGTGATAGAACGCTTACCGAGCCATTACCTGGAGTTGCCAGCGTTTTATCAGGAGAAGCGCGACCGCTTCCGCACCCTTCTGGCAGACACGCCGTTCCGGCTATTGCCGGTGTATGGCGCCTATTTCCAGATTGTCGACTACTCGGCGATTAGCGATCGCGATGACATGAGTTTTTGCGAATGGCTGGCGCGCGAGGTGGGTGTCGCTGCGATTCCGGTATCGGCGTTCTACGAAATGCCGCCGGAACTAAAACTGGTGCGCTTCTGTTTCGCCAAGACCGATGCGACGCTGAAAGCTGCAGCCGAACGTCTGCATGCCATCAAGGTTTCGTGAGGCGATGATGCCGCCCGGAAACGACTTGCGTGTATCACTGATCCAGGCGGCGACGCACTGGCACGACGCCAAGGCCAATCGTGTGATGTTCGGCGATCTGGTACGACCGCTGGCGGGTATGACCGATTTGGTCGTGCTGCCCGAAACATTCACCAGCGGCTTCACCAACGATACGCTGAGCAACGCCGAGACGATGGATGGCGTGACTGTGCGTTGGATGGGCGCGCTCGCATCGGAAGTGAATGCGGTCGTGACCGGTTCGCTGGTGATCCGCGATGGCGATCGTTTCGTCAATCGGTTGGTCTGGATGTCGCCCGATGAGACCTTTGTTTTCTACGACAAGCGTCATCTGTTTCGCATGGCCAACGAGCACGAACGTTATGTCGGTGGCGACGCCCGCCTTGTGGTCGAATTGAACGGCTGGCGTATCTGTCCAATGGTCTGCTATGACCTGCGGTTTCCGGTGTTCATGCGCAATAACATGCGTAGCGATCTCGGGCGCATGGATTACGACGTGATCCTGTTCGTGGCGAATTGGCCGGCACCGCGGCGCGGCCCGTGGCGTACATTGCTGCGCGCACGCGCGATCGAAAACCTGTGTTATTCGGTCGGCGTGAATCGTGTCGGGACCGATGGCAATGGCCTCGTCTACGCCGGCGACAGCGCGGCGATCGATTTCACCGGTGAGGCGCTGCTTGATCTCGATGATCGGGCGCAAGTCGCAACAACGCCGCTTTCTGCCAGTGCGCTCAATGCACACCGCGAACGTTTTCCAGCCTGGCGTGACGCCGATACCTTCAAACTGCTGGATTAATCGCGTCGCCATCGAGTTCGCCGAATCGATGCCATTGCGTTCATCACGTGCGCAGGTGCGCAAGTTGTTCGTGGACGCCGTTACTCATCATCGCCAGAAAAATCGCCAGCCCAAGATAAGCGGCACCGTATTGCAGCTTTACCTCGATCGGTTGGTCGTAATAGCCGGGCGGCAACGATTCGCGCCAGGTGCCGCGCCACACTGACCAGAGACTCGGCAGAGTCATGATCAGGATCAGGAACAGCATCGGACTTGGTCGAGTGAGCAGCAGGAAGCCGAGGATTGGTGCGCCGATCAGCCAGATCTTTGGCGACAGGATGGCGACGATGCGCCCGCCGTCCAGTGGATTGACCGGCAGCAGGTTCCATAGATTGAGCATGAAGCCAGAGTAGGCGAGAGCCATTAGTAGCGCGCTGCCGCTGTCGCGTGCGACGTAGTAGCACACCAGTGCGCCGATCGTGCCGGCAACAGGACCGGCCAATGCGATCCGGGCTTCTACGCGCGCGTCCATCGGCTGCTCCTTGAGTTCGATCCAGGCACCGACGAAGGGGATGAAGGTTGGAGCACCCACTTTCAGCCCGGCGCGCTTGGCACTCAGGTAGTGGCCGAGTTCGTGCACGAAGATCAGTAGGACGAAGCCCACCGAGTAGCGCCAGCCAAATAGCCAAGCGTAGGCAAACACCGAAATGATCATGGTGCCGCCGGTCTTCAGAATCGGACCAAGCTTGGCAAAATTGAGCAAAAGCAGCAGGGCTTTCAGCATGAGATGAGTCGGTGTGCGCCGAGTTCGGGACGAGGAACGAAAGAATAGCTGCTCGACTCGCGTAGAATCGCTCGTCCTGCTGATGGAGCGACTATGTTGACCTCACGTTTTCTGATCCCGTCGGCGTTCGTGCTGATCGCCGGTTGCGCGCACCAAGGTACCGACATGAAAACTGAAGCTCCGGCCACCGCAGAAGTGACGATGCCACAAGCGCCGGTCGCTGGTGTCGTGCCATACACTATCGTTTCGCCGCAGGGCGATCGCATCGATCCCTATTACTGGCTGCGCGACGACACCCGCTCGAAACCGGAAGTGCTCGATTATCTCAAGGCCGAGAATGACTACAGCGCGAAGATGCTTGCGCATACGCAGGGTGCGAAAGACGCGTTGTTCAAGGAAATCGTCGGCCGTATCCAGCAGGACGACAGCTCGGTGCCTTACCTGAAGCAAGGATGGTGGTTGTACACGCGCTTCGAGCAAGGCAAGGAGTATCCGATCCATGCGCGCAAGCGCGGCACGCTGGAAGCGCCCGAAGAAGTGTTGCTCGACGCCAACCTGCTCGGTGCTGGCAAGGGTTTCTACCAGATCGGTTCCTGGCAACCGAGCCCGGACGGGCAGCAACTCGTCTATGCCGAAGACACTAGCGGCCGCCGTCAGTTCGAGCTGCGCTTCAAGAATCTGCAGACCGGCCAGATGTGGCCGGAGACGATCGCCAATGTTGAAGCTGGCACGGTCTGGGCAAACGATAGCCGTACCGTGCTTTATGTCGAGAAGAATCCGCAAACCTTGCTCGGCTTCCGCGTGCGCAAACATGTCCTAGGCACCGATCCAGTTGCCGATGCGCTGGTCTACGAGGAGAAGGACAGCACCTTTTATCTCGGTATCGGCAAAAGCCGCAGTGATCGTTTCCTGTGGATCGGCCTGAGCAGCACGGTATCGACCGAGTGGCGCTATGCCGATGCGAACGATCCGACGTTGAGCTTCAAGACCGTGCTGCCACGCGAACGCGACCACGAATATCAAGTGCAGGACCACGCTGACGAGTTCTATATCCTGACCAACTGGAATGCCCGTAATTTCCGCATCATGCGCGCACCGATCGCCAAGGCTGGAGATCGTGCGAACTGGGTGGAATGGGTCGCGCATCGCGATGACGCATTGCTGCAGTCGATGACCGTCCTGCGTGACTACGTCGCGATCAACGAGCGTTCTGGTGGTTTGCCGAAGATTCGTGTCAAGGCGATTGCCGACGGGCACACCGAATTGCTGAGCTTTGACGAACCGGCTTACAGTGCCTTCACCGGCGCGAATCCTGAGTTCGCGACGGGTACGCTGCGGATCATTTACACGTCGCCGCAGACACCGACGTCCACTTACGACATTGATCTGGCGACTGGCGCGCGAACCTTGCTGAAGCGCGAAACCGTGCTCGGCGGATTCGATCGTGACAACTATGTCACCGAGTTTCGGTTTGCGACGGCGCGCGATGGCGCGCAGGTACCGGTAACGCTGCTCTATCGCAAGGGCTTGAAGCGTGACGGGACAGCGGCGCTCTACCAGTATGGCTATGGCTCGTACGGGGCATCGATGAGCCCGGCCTTCAGCGACCGGGTGCTGTCGCTGGTCGATCGTGGCATGGTCTATGCGCTGGCGCATATCCGTGGTGGCGAGGAAATGGGCCGCCACTGGTACGAATCCGGCCGTCAACTACAGAAGAAGAACACCTTCACTGATTTCATTGATGTCACCGATTTTCTGGTGCGTGAAGGCTATGCCGCCAAGGATCGCGTCGTCGCGCAGGGCGGCAGTGCCGGTGGGTTGCTAATGGGCGCAGTGGCGAACATGGCTCCGGACCGGTATCACGCCATCGTCGCCGACGTGCCCTTCGTCGATGTCGTCACCACCATGCTTGATGAGTCGATTCCGCTGACCACCAACGAATTTGACGAATGGGGCAATCCCAAGCAGAAGGCTTTCTACGATTACATGCTGTCGTATTCGCCCTACGACAACGTGACGGCGCAGAACTACCCGGCGATGTTGGTCACCACCGGGCTGCACGATAGTCAGGTGCAGTATTTCGAACCGGCCAAATGGGTCGCCAAATTGCGTGCCACGAAAACCGGCGATGCACCTTTGCTGCTGAAGACCAACATGGAAGCGGGTCACGGTGGCAAGTCTGGGCGTTTCCGTCGTCTGGAAGAAATTGCCGAAGCGTATGCGTTCTTCCTCGATCAACTCGGCATTCCAGTTGAAGCCGCAGCAGGTGATGGATTCGAGAGCGGCAATGAACAGCCCGCCACGGGTGATGGTTTCGAGGCCAAGCATGCGCAGTAAATGCCTGATCGCGCTGGTGTCGATGTGCCTGCTGCTGGCAGCGTGTGGTCAAAAGGGTGATTTGGTGCGCCCCGAACCGAAACCCGAAGCGCCCGCCACGCAATGAGCCTGCGTTTCACCAAAATGCACGGCATCGGCAACGATTTCGTCGTGCTTGATCGACGCGATGCGATATCGCCATTGTCTGCGGAACTTGCGCGTAAACTGGCGGATCGTCATGTCGGTATCGGTTGCGATCAAGTGATGACGATCGAGCGCAGCGAAAAAGCGACTTCAAGGTTCCGCTATGGCATCTACAACGCCGATGGCTCGGTTGCCGGTCAGTGCGGCAACGGGCTGCGTTGTGTCGTGCGCTGGCTTGCTGACCGCGGCTTGGTGCACGGGCAGGGCATTCGCTTGATCGGGCCGTCTGGGCCGGCCGTCGCCGATCTGCTCGACGATGGTCGGGTTCGAGTCGACATGGGAATCCCGCGATTCGATGCTGTCGACGTGCCGCTGGCAACAACGATGACATTGCCGCGATATGCCCTTGAACTGGATGGACAACGCATCGAATTCGGTGCCGTGTCGATGGGTAATCCGCATGCATTGATCGAGGTAACGGCGATCGATGCCGCGCCGGTCGCGCTGTTGGGCCAACGCATCGAAATCCATGCGTTTTTCCCCGATCGCGTGAACGTCGGTTTTGCCCAAGTTGTGGATCGAAGTCATGTCCGTTTACGCGTATTCGAACGGGGTGTCGGTGAGACGTTGGCCTGTGGCAGCACGCCTGCGCCGCGGTCGTCGTGCTGCGTACCTGGGATCGCGTCGATGCCGATGTGCGCGTGCAGCTACCGGGTGGTGAACTACAGATTTCCTGGCCCGGCGCTGGTCATTCGGTAACGATGACTGGCCCGGCAACGACCGTTTTTGAAGGTGAGTGGAACGATGACTGACTTGCATCCGCGTCGCGAGATTGACGCCAACGACGTCGCCGGCTTCCTGCGCCGGCACCCCGAATTCCTGGCTGACTTCCCGGATTTGGCAATGAACTTGAAATTGCCGCGTGAGCAGGGTGCGAGCACGTCGTTGGCGAGCTACCAGCTTGAAGTGCTGCGCGACAAGACCCGCGCGTTGACGCGCCGCTTGCAGGAGTTGATCGAGGTTGCGCAGGAAAACGAACAGTTGATGGCGCGAGTGCATGGCTTCACGCTGTCGCTGATGCGTGCCGGATCATTGGGCGACACGCTGTCGCGCGCGGTCGCAACCTTGACCGAAGACTTTCACACCGATTTCGTGCGCATGGCGCTGTTTCGCTCGGTTGAAGGGTTTCATGCCGACTGGTTGCGGGTAGCGGCGCGCGATGCCAACGAATGGGGCACGTTCGCCGAGTTTTTCAGCAAGCGCGAACCGCTATGCGGGCGCATCAACACCGACAAGATCGAATTCCTGTTCGGTCAGCACGCACCGCAAGTGCGCTCCGCAGTCCTCATACCGATCCGTGATCGTGGCCTGCTTGCGATCGGTTCGCATGATCCGAACCGCTTTCATCCGGGCATGGGCACAATGTTCCTGAAACTCATCGCCGATTCCGTCGATGTGGCGCTTGGGCGATTCGAGTAGCCAAGAAACAAAAACGCCCCGAGAGGGGCGTTTTTGTTTGTACTGGCGGAGGAGGAGGGATTCGAACCCTCGGTTCCCTTACAGGAACGCCTGATTTCGAATCAGGTACAATCGACCACTCTGCCACCCCTCCGGATGCTGCACGCAGCGGGTCAAGCTGCGAAGGGCGCGAATCATACGGATTCGGTCATCCCGAGACAACCCTTTTTTATCACTGTGCCGAAGGTGTTGTCGGTGCGCCGGTTGTTTGGAGTCATTTTGATGAGCCTGATCCATGTCCCCGTGTCGTTCGGCGAACTGCTCGACAAGATTGCGATCCTCGAGATCAAGTCTGAGCGCATGCGCGATCCGGCCAAACTTGCCAATGTGCGCCGCGAACTCGACGAACTTTCCGCTACTTGGAGTCAATCTGCGGAGGCGAAAATCGATATCGCTGATCTGCTCGCCGCGCTTAAAGCGGTGAATCAGCGATTGTGGGTGATCGAGGACGACATTCGCATCAAGGAATCAAAGCAGGAATTCGACGCCGAATTCATCCGTCTGGCACGCGCCGTCTATGTCGAGAACGACGAGCGTGCGCGGGTGAAGCGCGAGATCAACATTCGCCTCGGATCGGCATTGATTGAAGAAAAGAGTTATCAGGACTATCGCGCCAAGCCGGTCGGCTGACGCATCAAGCGGAACGGCAGCAATGCTGCTGCCGTTTGCGTGCATTCCATTCGGGTTACAGCGCCGGTTTCGAGACCGGCGCTGTCGTTTTCGCTTACTCGAAGCCGTTGCGGAAGATGGCGTTCGGGTCAAAACAGGTTCCCGGGCCGACGTTGCACACACCTGCTGGACGCGTATACGTGAG
Organism: Rhodanobacteraceae bacterium; assembly: GCA_016708465.1. Lineage (GTDB taxonomy): Bacteria > Pseudomonadota > Gammaproteobacteria > Xanthomonadales > Ahniellaceae > JADKHK01. The sequence goes on along the minus strand of JADJFT010000001.1, from coordinate 404,225 downwards.
CTTCATCCCTGCAACCAGTGATGCCGTGTTGAACGACCATTGATCGAACTCGGTGCCGGTGTTCTGGCGCTGGATGCCGGCCGTGGCCGATACACCGTCGGCACCGCCGTTATTGCCGGCCACGGTGGTGTAAAACACTTCGATCAGGTTCGTGGTTTCGTGCAGTCGAATCATGAAGCGGACCGTCGGAGCGCCCGTACCGCTAGAATTGTAGCGACGGGCTCGCCATTCGATATCGAAGGTTCGGTTCGGTGCACTGCCATTGGTCTCGGTGTAGATGCCGCCGCCAGTTGTCACCGAAGCCCTCAGGTCGAGATCGTCCCAGAACCCGAACAATGTTGGCGCCGTAAAGGCACCCGGCAATGCTGCATTCGATGCCGAGCTCGCGCCAGACGCCGCGAACTGCAGCGTGCCGTTGGTGTCCGCTGTAAGTGCCGTCATCGGGGTGTCATAGATGCTGAAGGCGAAACCACCGGGTAAGGTGATTGGAACCGCAACATCGTCTGCCTGACTTCCGGCAACCAATGTACCTGCCGCAATGCTGCCTGCAACCGTGCTGCTGACGATGTTGTAGTGATTGCTGGCGGCCTGACCCACCGGCAACGAGAAGTTGAAGGTCAGCGGTGAAGCTGGACCATTGAACGTTACCGTCTGAGTGAAGGCGACGCTGCTGCCACAAGCGACTGACGCTTCGGTGCCGACCTCGTAGGCGGTGGCATTGATGCCGGAACCGCTGACGACGATGTCCGCATAGGGCGACGTCGCAGTCGAGATGGTGACCCCTGGGGTGCTGGAGCTCAGCGTCGAACTGATCGTCGTTGCGGTACTGCCACCGACGTTGCCCAACGTGACATCCAGCGTGTTGCATTCATTGGGCTCGATGATGGCGTTGGATGGCGTGGTCACCGCGACGCCGTTGTATTGGAGTGCTGGATCGACGGTTGTCACCATAACGGTGAATTCCTGGACTGCCGTGGCACCGCAGGTGTCGGTTGCCGAAACCCGAATCTTGTGGGCGCCGAGCGTCGTGGCCGGCACGGTCTGGACCGTGACTTCAGCGGTCGACGGATTGATGCTGACGGTTCCGCCGCCGGGCAGGGTGCTGGGCGACACCGACACGCCGACAAAATTGCCGTTTGTATCGCTCGGCAATGCCGACGGACGACCGACACTGATCCACCGGTCGCCACGGTCGGGTTGGTATAGGTGCCGATCGATGGGATGTCATTGTTGCTGACGCGAATCGGGAAAACGCCAGATGCCTTGCGGCCAGTCGCATCGGTTACCTGCAATACCGCTGGGTAAATGCGGAAGCTCGGGGCATTCGGTGCGGCGATGCGACAGGAGACTTGTGCCGATGCCGATACTGAACCGGCCGCCTCTGACAACGAAACGATCGAAATCTCCGCCGACTCTGGAAATGCCGCTGCGGCGAGTGTGTAGGGTATTGTTCCGCCGCTGATTGTGGCGATTTGCACGGGTGCCGGCGCGGGTGAACCTTGCTTGGTAGCGATGGCGTTGGCGCTGGTGCTCACGGTCACTGCGGTACCGCTGGCAGTGATTGCGAAATTGGAGTCGGTGATATCGAAGTAGGTGTTGCCAGTTGAGATTCCGGTGCCATTCGCAGCTTCGACCTTGATGCGCGCACGTGCAGTCGCGATGTTCGGAATCGTCACGGTTTCTGAACCGTCATTGGCAGTGCCGGCCAGCAACGTCGTGAAGGTGTAGCCGCCATCCAGCGAAATCAGGATGTTGACGGTGCTTGTGCTGACCGGTGCCGCTGTCGTGTTGGCGACATTCCAGGTCACCGCTTGCGAGGCGCCTCCGGTCAATGGCCCAGCAAGATTGACCACAGCGAACGGGCCTGCGGCAGAGCTCGCGGTCACGACAATTTGATCGTAGGCGACACCGGCGCCTCCGGCACGATTATCGCCGACAGTGGCACGGAAGTTCATCACGCGGGTGCCGCTCGCCGGATTCGGCAAGCGTTCGGCCGTGTAATAGCTGCCTGCGGCCGGCGGCAGGGAAATCGTTGCCGGCGGGATGTTGCTGTTGTCGAGGATGTAGGGCAGAGACGGGAAGTTGCGCGTTGGTGATGTCGTCGGATTGAACGAGCGAAACAGCGGTGCAGTGCCATTGTCGCCCGTCGCGGTTGGCGCGCCGCGGGTGCCGGTATCGAGTTCTTCCCAGTTGTAAACCAATACATCACCGTCTGGGTCGTTGGCCGCGACCGTCAGTTGGAATGGGGTCTGTTCGGGAATGGTGAGGTCTGCAGCAGCAGTGACATTCGGAGTCTGATTTCCAGTCGGTGTATTGCTACCGCAGGTGGGCGCCGTGCTGGTCTCGTCGAGTGCAAGGCGTGCGACAAGTTGCGTAAACGTGCGTGCATGCAGGTTGGCATCACTGTTCGGCTGTAGGTTGTCACTGCAGATGCCGGCATAGGCCATGATGGTGGTTCCGCTGCCCGGCTCCATGGCCGAAGTCGCCGTCCACTGGCCGGCCTGCTGGTCCGAACATCCGTTCCACGTGTGGCTGCCGCCCAGTTGGTGCCCCAGTTCGTGGGATACGAAGTCGATGTCGAAAATATCGCCGATGGCGGTGTCGAACGATGTAAAACCTTGCGACTTCTGTGCGGTACACACGTTGCCAAGTGGCGTAATGGCACCACCACCGCCAGATCCGCCGACGGCATGGCCGATGTCGTAGTTGGCGAAGCCGATGGCGTTGTCGATCGTGGTCTGGATAATCGGATTGGGACCAGTGGGAATGGCTCCGATCGGGCCAACATTGCTATTCGTGTACACGATCAAATCATTGTTGGCGACCAGAACGAAGCGCAGCGCAACATCGCGTTCGTAGACTCCGTTCAGACGATTGACCAGTGTCGTCACGCCGCTGAGTCCAGCAGCAACCGTGCCGCCAAAGAGATTGGTGTATGACGATGTGGCCACAATCGCAGTACGTAGCGAGCGCAATTGCGTGCCGACCGTGTTCGGTGTGCCGAGCTTGGCGATTGATGGCGCCGTATCAAGGGTCGTCGCGCTGATCTCGGAATCTTCGGTATCACAGCGGTATTGCTTGGTATTCGGACCGTAGTCGCGACGGAAATAGCTGACGTAGTGATCGGTATCGTTCTTTTGCAGCGGGTCGATCAAGAAATCGCCATTCGGCGAAAGCACCTGGGCGTGGAAACCGATCGGGGTAACGTCAAACCGCAATCGCGCATGCGGGTCCTGAATACCCTGGCCGGCATAGGTCCGGATGGACGGATACTTGGCAGAAAGGCCGGGTTCCATCACCGGAGATTCCGTCACCATGAATTCCGTATACCCGCCGTCCGGCATCGGCAGCGCGAGGCGTATGCCGACATCGCCGGCGCGCTCCATCGGCGCCGATGCCGCGCGCGCGGACAGTGCACTGAAGTCGAGCACGAGGGCACGATACGTCTGCGGATTCAACCAGCGCTCGCCGCGCGCCTGTACTTGTGTTTCATCAACGTCTTGCCAAAAGGCATTCGGATCGACGTCTGGACGCTCATTCGCAGCGGTAGCAGTCAGGCAGCCGGTCAATAACAGGCTGGACAGGATGATATGGAGAAGAAGCTTCTGGATCTGCATGGGGATCTCGTTGGCGGGCGTGGCGTTACTGGTCTTGAACGAAGAGTGCGATCGGTGAACTAGTGTAACGCGATCGATTGATCGGTGTTCCAACCCTCAATCAAACGGGTGGCGATCAGCGCGTCCAGTCGCTCGGTTACCGCTTCAATTCGGATCAGGTCCATGACGCCGGGAAATTCGATGCGCTTGCCCCAACGTACATCGCGGTCCGCTCGGCCGAGGAATTGGCGCGCGGCATCGGCGTAGCGATCAACCGTCCAGCGCAGGTCTGAATACGGGCCGCTGCGGGTGCTGTCGGTGACGGCATGCAGCCCAATAACCGGGGTGCCCATCGCGTTCGCGATGTGCATCGGGCCCGCATCCGGCGTCAGTACCGCGGTCGCGCGTGCCAGCAGGGCACAGGCTTGTTTCAGTGTGTCGCGGCCGATCAGGTTGAGCAACGGTTCGGCGCACGCCTGTTCGATCGCTGCGCCGGTCTCTCGTTCCAGCGCGCTCGGTCCGCCGCACAGCATCACCCGCATGCCATGACGGCGAATGGCATGTTCGGCGACGCGGGCGTAGCCAGCGACCGACCAGTTGCGCAGCACCATGACTGGAACAGGGACTGATGATCAGCGTCGCTTGCGTGCCGGGCAGGTGCTGTTCGGCAAAGGCATGGTCGGCTACTGCCACGGGAATCTCCCAGCACTTCGCAGCATCTGGCAAGCCGAGCGCATCGCCAAAGCGGTACAGCGTGTCGAGCACATGCCGGCCAGTTGCTGGCGTGATGCGCTCATTGATGAATAGACTGTGGCCTTCCTTTGACTTCGCCCATTCATAGCCGATCCGACGGCGCGCCCGGATCGCCGTGCTGAGCAGGTTCGCGCGCGCGGCGAGTTGGCACAATAACAACGCATCGAAGCATCGCCCGTGCAGTGTCGTACGCAAATCACGCCAAACATTGCCTAGGCCTTGCTTCTTGTCGACCGTGATGAACTCGATGCCGGGCAGGTCACCGACCAGTCGGGCTTCGAACTTGCCGATGATCCAAGTAATGCGTATCTGCGGTGCATGCAGGCGAATGCGCTGTACCAGCGGCAGCAGGTGAGTGACGTCGCCGAGCGCAGACAGGCGGAAAATACAGATTGAATTGACGGCTGCGCTCACGTGTGGGGCTTGGTTACACTGCGATGATGAATGATGCCACGGCGATCCCACCTGCTGTTGCTGCGCCGGTCCATCTCGATGCCTGCGGCGGCTTGATCCACGATGCGCAGATCGATCAGGCGGCGGCCACAGCCCTGTTCGATGCATCGGGTGAACGCCATGAACGACGCGGACGTGGTGCCATCGGAGTTGTCGAGACCTCGTGCGGACGCTGCGTCATTCGTCATTACCGGCGCGGCGGCTTGATTGCGCGGTTGAGCCGCGACTGGTTTGTCTGGACCGGTGCCGAGGCGACGCGGCCGTTCCGCGAGTTCCGCACCACGCAGCGGTTGTTTGTCGCGGGGCTGCCGGTACCAGCGGTTGTCGCCGCACGATTCGTGCGCAGCGGACTTGGATACCGCGCCGACTTGGCGACACGTGAGATCGCGCATGCACGTACCTTGGCCGAGCGTCTGAATGACGCGAGCGCCGCCGCAACGATCGACTGGGGCGCACTCGGGACATTGATTTCGCGTTTTCATGCCGTCGGCTTGTGGCATGCCGATCTGAATGCCCACAATATTTTGTATGGCGGCGAGGGCCATACATTCCTGATCGATTTCGATCGTGCACGCTTCCTTGCACCGTTGGCGACCAAGTTGCAGGGAAATCTCGATCGTCTCGCGCGTTCGTTACGTAAGCTCGGGCACGGCGATATCGTTTCCAGTGAGGCGTGGACGCGACTCCATCGCGCCTACGACGCCGCCATCCGCGCTGCTTCGGCCCGCTAAACTGCGCCCATGAAAACGGATAGCAGCTTGGCGCTGCGCTTTCTCGGAGTCGGCAACGCACAAGCGGTGGAACTCGGTTCCGCCGCAGCCGTACTTGAGCGCGGCGGTCTGCCGGTACTGTTGATCGACTGCGGCCAGGAGGCATTCACCAGCTATCTTGACCGCTACCACACAACGCCCGGCGCGGTGTTTATCACCCACGCACATTTCGACCATATCGGCGGTCTCGAGCGCTTGTTCTACCGCACCTACTTTGATGCCGAGCGCAGTGGACGCGTCAAGCTGTTTGTCGCAGCCGATCTCGTGCCGGTGCTGCAACACCGTATCGCCAATTATCCGAGTCCATTGGCAGAAGGCGGAGCGAATTTCTGGGACGCGTTCCAGTTGGTGCCGGTGGACCGCGGCTTCTGGTTTTCCGGCTTCTGGTTCGACGTGTTCGCAGTACGCCACCACCTGCCGCGCACGGCGTTCGGTATCGCATTGCGCGGTAGTTTCTTGTTTACCGGTGACACCCGGCCGATTCCGGAGTTGATCGCACAGCATGCCGACAGCGCTGAACTGATCGCCCATGACTGCGGCTTGCAAGGGAATCCTTCGCATACCGGTCTGGAGGATCTGTTGCGCGAGTACGCGCCTGAAACGCGTGAGCGGATGATCGTTTATCACTACGCCACGATCGCTGATCGCGAAGCCTTCGCACGCGCAGGTTTGCGCGTTGCTGTCGCCGGCGCAGTCTATGCACTGGCGCCGGCGCTCGATGCGATGCAAGCCGCGACCTTGGCGCAGCATGGTCGGTGCAAGCGATGAGCGCTGCGTTACTCGATCAAGGCATGCGTCCATTGCGTGATTTGCGCATTTCGGTGATTGACCGCTGCAACTTCCGTTGCCCGTATTGCATGCCGGTGGAACGCTTCGGTGGGCCGTCGGCGTTCCTCGCCAAAGGCGACTGGTTGGCGCCCGCCGAAATCGACCGCATTGCCCGCGCCTTTGTTGCACTCGGTGTGCGCAAGTTACGTCTCACCGGCGGCGAACCGCTGTTGCGCACCGAGTTATGCGAGATCATCGAACGCTTGGCGCGCATTGATGGTGTCGAGGATCTTGCGCTGACGACAAATGCAGTGCTGCTGCCGCGCCATGCCAAGCTGCTGCGCAAGGCTGGCCTGCATCGCCTGACCATCAGCCTCGATGCACTCGATCCTGCGGTATTCCTGCGTATGAGCGGCGGGCAGGGCGATGTCGCTGACGTGCTCGCTGGCGTCGCAGCAGCAGAAGCCGCTGGATTCACGCCTATCAAGTTCAATTGCGTGGTGCAGCGTGGCATCAATGAAGACGAAGTGTTGCCGCTGGTCGAACACTTTCGTGGCACCGCGCACGTGCTGCGCTTTATCGAATACATGGACGTCGGGACCTGCAACCGCTGGTCGCGCGCTGATGTCGTCGACAGTGCCGGCTTGCAGCAGCGGATTAATACACGCTGGCCGTTACAGGCGATCGGGCGAGCGCAGCGCGGCGAGGTCGCCGAGCGTTATCGCTTTGCCGACGGGCAGGGCGAGATTGGATTCATTGCTTCGGTCAGCGCGCCGTTCTGCGGTGACTGCACGCGTGCGCGTATTTCCGCCGATGGCGAATTGTTCACCTGTTTGTTTGCAGCACGCGGCTTGCCGTTGCGGTCACTGCTGGCCGGTGACGACGAGGCCATGCGTAACGCGATTGCAGCGCGTTGGTTGGGTCGTAACGATCGCTACAGTGAGCTACGTGCAGAGCGTGAACGCGAGGCGGCAGGGCGTGTCGAAATGTTCCGGATGGGAGGCTGAATGTCGAATTTCCTGAGTCATCTCGATGACCAAGGCCGACCGCGCATGGTCGATGTTGGCGTCAAGGCGATCACCCGACGCGAGGCATGTGCAGAAGCGTGGGTCGTGTTTCCAGCCGCCGTCGCCGAAATGCTGCGTGCGCAGGCGATGCGTTCGGCCAAGGGCGCAGTGCTCGATACCGCTGTGGTCGCCGGGACGTTGGCGGTGAAACGCACCCATGAACTGGTGCCATTTTGTCATCCGCTACCGATCGAGAAGATCGCCTTCGAATGCGATTGGGTCGACACCGTGAGCCTGCGCTTGCGCTGCGCGGTCGCGGCGGTAGCCAAGACGGGCGTGGAGATGGAGGCGATCATCGGCGTACAGGTCGCGGCAGCGACTGTTTACGACATGTGCAAAGCGCTGTCGCACGCGATTCGTATCGAACGTGTCTTAGTCGTTGCAAAGTTTGGCGGACGCGACGACTTCGATCATCGCGAGACGACGTGATGCGACTGAGCGTGCGTTATTTCGCCAGCCTGCGCGATGCCGCGGGATGCGATCACGAGTCGATCGTGCATCAGGGCGATGCCATCTCGTTGTACCAACGGCTGGCGCAACAACACCGGTTCACGATGCCGCAATCGCGCATCCGATTGGCGGTGAATGGCGCCTTGGTGCCGTGGGTACAGGCGCTGGGCGAAGGCGACGAGGTCGTGTTCCTACCGCCGGTTTCGGGAGGCTGAATGGATGTGCGCGCACATTTTCGCCTGAACGATCACGGCATCGATGCAGCGGCATTGCGCCGCGAACTCGAAGATGCGCATTGCGGTGCTGTCATCGCCTTCGATGGTGTTGTGCGTGACCATCATGACGGTCGTCGCGTCTCCGAACTGCGCTACGAGGCCTTTGCCGAGCTTGCCGTGAGTGAGGGCCGTGCGGTTGTCGATGAGGCGGCAATAAAGTTCGCTGTGCGTCGCATCGTTTGCGAACACCGCATCGGCCTGCTCGGCATCGGTGAGATCGCGGTTTACGTCGGCGTGGCGGCCGCGCATCGTGAAGCCGCGTTCGCTGCCTGCCGCTACGTCATTGACGAGATCAAGTCACGACTACCGATCTGGAAGCACGAACACTACGCGGACGGTGCGGCGGAGTGGATTCATCCGGATTGAATTTTTGCTTCAGCACGCGCGCGGAACTCACCGTGGCGAACGCGAATGCGCAGGGCGTCACCGGATTCAACCTGTTCGATCGACTGTATGACATGGCCATTGGCGTCAAACACGATCGCATAGCCGCGTTCCAGCGTTGCCAACGGACTGAGCGCATTGAGTGAGCGTGCGAGTCCGGCGAGATGCGTGGCTTGGTGCTGAATACCGCGCACGCATGTCGCTTGGAGGCGTTGGCGCGCATCATCGGCACGACGCACGAGCAGCGCGATGCGTTCCAAAGCGGCTGCTCGTTGCAGGCGCAAATGCAGTTGCTCGAGCCGCTGTCGGCGCTGTGTGATCAGCGGAGCGGGTAGACGGATCAATCGTGCATGACTTGCACGCAGACGATCGCCAAGCGCGTTGAAGCGCGTGAGCGGGTGACGTGCCTGCAGTCGCAGCTGCAGACGATCAGCGCGCTGGCCATCGCGATCCAGACGATGACTGAGTGACCGACCCAGTCGGCGTTCCAGTGCAGCGAGGCGATCGCGCAACGCGTCCGCCGACGGCGCGATCAATTCGGCGGCTGCTGATGGCGTCGGTGCGCGCAGGTCGGCGACGAAATCGGCAATGGTGAAATCGACTTCATGTCCGACCGCAGATACCACTGGCATCGGCATCGATGCGATGATCGGCTTCGAGCAGCGGAAATCTCCGCGCGAGCACGCTGACGATGTCGCGGATAGCGGCACCGCTGGCTGAGCTGACAATCGCAATTCGTTGCGGAAAAACTGGCAATGCACGTTTGCGTCCGCTGTCGAACAGACCTTCGAGCGCGAGTCGTGTTTTCAGCTCGTCGAATGCTCGCTGCAGGGCGCCCTGTCCAGCGGGTTCCAGATGCTCGATCTGCAGCTGAAATTCGCCGCGTGGCTCGTACAGCGTCATTCGCGCTCGTGCCAACACCTGCTGTCCGTCCGTTGGCACGAAACGCAGCAGCATTGCTCGCGGTCGCCACATCGCGCAGCGCACTTGGGCACCGGCATCCTTCAATGAAAATACAGATGGCCAGACTTGGCCTTCAGGAAGTTCGATACCTCGCCCTCGATCCAGAACAAGGGAAATCCGCGCTCCAGCGCCGCGCGCACTTCCGCGTTCAGCGTTGTCGGTGTCAGGGTGTGATGCTGCAGCGGCGAAGGGTCAGGCACAGCGGATACCGCGGATCGGACTTGGCAGCTTAGCGGCAGCGCTGCGCGGGGTCGATCGGTGTTCGTGTCGATACTTCTAAAATCTTACTTGACGGACGCACGACGGTCGGCAAGATTGCGTCATGGACGACATGCCGATATCGGCGCCATTGCGCAAGTTTACGGCGCAGGCTCGCGAGCTTGCGACGCGCGGTTTGGCCTTGGTTGATGCTTGGCCAGTGGTCGAGATTGCCCAGCTCTATGAGCAGGTCGACAACTTCGCCGCCGCCGCTGATCTTCCTGGCGTCGATGCGATCGCCGGCGCAGCGCTCGAACTCGCCGTCTACCTGTCCGCGTTGGTCGAGTCTGGCAACCCAGCGAATTTGGCTCAGCGCGAGCGCGCACGTGGGCTGATGCAGCGGTTAGCGGAAGCGTCCGGCGCGACGTTGACCGATGGGCCGCCGGTTCCTCTGGCTAAGACGAGTCAACACCGCGTGGTCTATTACCTGCGCGCCGATGATCGTGAACTTCCTGGGCTGATGCAGCAGTTGACGCAGGAACGTTTCGTCACGCGAAGCTACAGCGACCTGAATCGCGCGATTGCCGATGCTCGGAACCTGCCGCCGCACGCACTCATTGTAGACGAGGGATTTGTTTCCGGCATTGCACGCATGGTCGAAGTTGTCGAACGTGCCAGTAGTGACGAACGGCGCCGACCGCTGGCGCTGGCCCTGTGCGAAGGCACCGACGTACGCCAGCGATTGTTCGCGCAGCGCAATGGGGCCGATGCGGTGCTCGAAGGCGCCGATGCGTTGGCTGCAGTGGAGCGGCTGATGGGCCTGTTCCTGCACCAGGGCCGCGAAGATGCCCGCGTACTGATCATCGACGATGATGCTTCGATGGCACTGTTTTGCGCGAATGTGCTGGCCTACAAAGGCATCACGTCGCGCGTCGAGCATTGCGCGCGTGACGGGCTCGCCGCGATCGGCGCCTACAAACCGGATCTCGTGCTGCTCGACCTGTATCTCCCGGACATGAATGGCATCGAGGTCGCACAGTTGATCCGCGAGCGCCCAGACATGGCGTTGACTCCGATCGTATTCATGTCTGGCGAAGAAGATATCGATAAACGCTTTGATGCGATTCGAATGGGCGGTGACGATTTCCTTGCCAAGCCAATGAAACCGAGGCATCTACTGGCGGCAGTGACGAGCCGTATGGGGCGAGCGCGCAAGCTCGCCGCGACCGGTCTGGCAGCGGATGCAACGATCGATTCGCGTTCGGGAAGGATTGATCGCGCCACACTGGTGCACGAGATCGAACGAGCGCGTCGCGGTGAACTCGGGGATTGCGTCGGCTTGATCATGATAAGTGTTGACGACGTGCCGACCCTCGCCAAACGCCTCGGCTTTGTTCGCACTGGCGACCTCGCTCGGCAAATCGGCACCACCATCGCTAGTGAACCGGCATTGCGCTCCGGCGTCTGTGCGCTTGGTGATTTCAGCTTCGTGTCCTTGCTGCCGGTGTCGAGCGAAGGTGCGTTGCACATTGCTGCCGAGAACTTGCGCGCGCGCTTGTCGGGACGAGGCTGGTTGTCGGCAGAAGCTGCCGTACAGGTCGGTTTTCGCTTGGGTGCCGCGCTGATGAACCCGGGTCAAACTGTGGACGACGTAATCGGCAGAGTCGGCGATGCCGTGCAGACCGCGCAAGACCATGGCGGTGGTCGTAGCGAATGGTTGAATCGCATTCGCAACGACGATCTGGTGACGCCAGAGGTGCGTCTTGCGCACGCGATTCTGCGGCGACCGTTGATCGCAGATACCACACAGTTTCGGTTTCGCGCGCTGGTGCCGTTGCGGGGGCAATTGAGCAGCCAGTATCTCGCCGACTTCGCGCTGACAGCGCCGAAAGCATCCAACGCGTTGCGTATCGAACGCGAGACGTTTCTACCGATTGCGCGTTCGTTGAACGTCATGCGTGCTGTTGACCGTTGGCAAGTACACGCGCTCGGTCAGCGGGCGTGCCAAGAATCCGCTAGTCAGCCGGAATTGCGTGTGCTGCTGCCAATGAGCATCGATACGCTGTTTGACCCAGCGTTTCCGCAGTGGTTGAGTGCCGACCTGCATGGGCTGCAGTGTGATGCGGATACGCTGGCGTTAGTGTTTGATGCATCGCAATTGGCCGATGATGTTCCGCGCGCAAGTCGCGCCTTGGAATTGATTCAGACTGCGGGCGTCCGCTTGTGTCTATCCGGATTCACCGATTTCGGGCGCGATCAGCAGCGCTTATGCCGACTGCCTGGCGTCTACGCAAATCTGCTTGATTGGACGGCGGCAGCTCCGGGCTGGCGCGAGCTACGTGCCCGACTTATCGCCGAGTCGCTGAAGCATGGCAAGCTGGTGGTGATGTGCGGCGTCGACGAGCCATCGCCGTTGGGCGATCTGTTTCGTGATGGTGTGCACTACGTTGTCGGCGACGCGCTCGGTCCATGGGGACCAACGCTCACCGCCGCGGCGGCTCCCGTCCGAGTTTGACGGCGGTCATTGCTGGACAGCGCTTTCGGGCTAGACTCGGATCGCTGTTGCTGGCGTTTTCATGTTGCGTTCGTCGGTCGTCCTGATGGGGAGAAGCATGCGTCCAACCGATATCCGCAAGCCCGACTATTTCCACAAAGTCGTGGATTGCCAATGGGCCTGTCCGGCCCACACGCCGGTACCCGAATACATCCGCCTGATCGCCGCCGGCAAGCATGATGCCGCCTACATGGTGAACTGGTGGTCGAACGTGTTCCCGGGCGTACTCGGACGTACTTGCGACCGCCCCTGCGAGCCAGCCTGCCGACGCGGACGCGTCGAAGAGGGCAACGGCGAGAAGCCGGAACCGGTCGCGATCTGCCGACTCAAACGTGTCGCCGCCGACAACAAGGGCGACCTCGGCGCATACATGCCCAAAGCGAAGGGAGGCAATGGCAAGCGTGTTGCCTGCATCGGTGCGGGCCCGGCGTCGATGACCGTCGCACGCGACCTCGCACTTGAAGGCTATGCGGTCACCGTCTTCGATGCCGACCCCAAGGCTGGCGGGTTCATGCGCAGCCAAGTGCCGCGCTTCCGTTTGCCGGAATCGGTGATCGACGAGGAATGTGATTTCATCCTTGATCTCGGCGTCGAATTTCGTGGTGGCACGCGCGTCGAGTCGTTGAAAAATCTGATCGGACAGGGCTGGGACGCGATCTTCGTCGGTTCCGGTGCACCACGCGGCCGCGATCTCGATCTGCCCGGACGCAGGGAAGCCGCGGCGAACATCCACCTCGGCATCGACTGGTTGGCCTCGGTATCGTTCCAGCACATCGAAAAAATCGGTCGCCGCGTCATCGTGCTTGGCGGCGGCAATACGGCGATGGACTGCTGCCGTTCGGCGCGCCGTCTCGGTGGCGAAGACGTCAAGGTGATCGTCCGTTCCGGTTACGAAGAAATGAAGGCCTCGCCTTGGGAAAAGAAGACGCGCAACACGAAGGGATCCCGTTCCTGAACTATCACGTGCCCAAGACCTTCGAGCACGAGGATGGCAAACTGGTTGCGATGTGCTTCGAGCTGGTACGTGCCGAGTTCGATGTCAAAGGCCGACGGACGCTGGTGCTCACTGGCGAACCCGACGTCCGTATCGAGTGCGATGACGTATTGATTGCGGTCGGGCAGGAAAACGCATTCCCGTGGATCGAGCGCGATATCGGATTGCAGTTCGATCAGTGGGGCCTCCCGGTGCTCGACAAGGACTCGCTGCAATCGACGATCAAACAGGTTTTCTTCGGTGGCGATGCCGCGTTCGGGCCGAAGAACATCATTTGGGCGGTTGCGCATGGCCATGAAGCCGCCGTCTCGATCGATAAGTTTTTGAACGGTGAAGACGTCAATGACCGCCCGCCGCCGATGGTGAATCTGGCCTCGCAGAAGATGGGCATCCACGAGTGGAGTTACGACAACGAAATCACCCGGGACGAACGCTACGTCGTGCCCTGGGCGCCGAAGGAATTGACGCTGAAGAGCATCAAGGTCGAAGTCGAACTCGGCTTCGATGAGCAAACCGCATGCAAGGAGGCGGCGCGTTGCCTGAACTGTGATGTGCAAACAGTGTTCATCAAAGATGCCTGTATCGAATGCGACGCCTGTGTCGATATTTGTCCGATGGACTGCATCACCTTTACCTTCAACGCCGATGAACCCGACCTGCGCAAGCGACTCACTGCGCCGGCGTTGAATCTGACCCCAGGACTTGTATGTGTCGGACATCGTCAAGACCGGGAGAGTGATGGTGAAGGATGAAGATGTCTGCCTGCACTGTGGGCTATGTGCCGAACGCTGTCCGACCGGTGCTTGGGATATGCAGAAGTTCCTGCTCGAAACGACCAAGGCTGGTAATGCCTGTCGTAGTAAGCAGACGCCCGGAGCCGCCGCATGAATGCGCAGCTGAAGCCCCAGCAAATCAGTGCGATCAACGACTTCGTCGTCAAGTTCGCGAACGTCAACGGTTCCGGGTCAGCCTCGGCGAACGAATTATTCGCAAAGGCCATTTTGCGAATGGGTGTGCCGGTCAGTCCACGCAATATCTTTCCATCGAATATTCAGGGGCTGCCGACGTGGTACGAGATTCGCGTCACCGAGGCGGGTTGGCTCGGTCGCCGTGGCGGTGTCGACCTGATGGTCGCGATGAATCCGCAGACCTGGAACAACGACGTCAAGGAAATCGAGCCTGGCGGCTATCTGTTCTATGACAGCAGCAAGGCGTTGCCGGCATCGCGCTTCCGCAGTGACATCACTGTCATCGGCATGCCGCTGACTGAAATTTGCAATGCCACCTATTCCGATGCGCGCCAGCGCCAGTTGTTCAAGAACATTCTTTATGTCGGCGCTCTATCGGTGATGCTGGACATGGAAGCGGGTGTGATCGAGCAGTTGTTCACCGAGCAATACAAAGGCAAGGAAAAGCTCCTCGATTCGAATGTGCAGGCGCTGCATTTGGGGCGTGATTACGCGACCAAACACATTGGCCGCATCGCGTTGACCGTGCAACGTGCCGACAAGGTCGGCGATCGCATCTTCGTTGACGGCAATTCGGCGGCGGCTCTTGGCTGTGTTTACGGCGGTGCAAGCGTATGCGCCTGGTATCCGATCACACCATCGTCTCACTGGCGGAAGCCTTTCAGTCTTACTGCCAAAAGTTGCGCGTCGATCCCGACACCGGAAAGAATCGCTACGCGATCGTGCAGGCCGAGGACGAAATTGCGTCGGTTGGCATGATCGTTGGTGCCGGCTGGAACGGTGCGCGCGCGTTCACCGCCACGTCGGGTCCTGGCGTCTCGTTGATGACCGAGTTCCTGGGCCTTGCGTATTTCGCATGTTCCCGGAAGATCCGAAGGAATGCTTCGATCATGCCGCAGCCGCCCTCGATCTAGCGGACCGATTGCAGACGCCGGTGTTCGTGATGACCGACCTCGACATCGGCATGAATCAGCGTCTCTGCGCGCCTTTCGAATGGGATGACGCGCGTGAATACGATCGTGGCAAGGTGATGACCGCGGAAGAACTCGAATCTGGCCGCGACTTCGGACGTTATCTCGACGTCGATGGTGACGGTATCCCGTTTCGCACCTACCCGGGCACGCATCCGAGCAAGGGTGGATTCTTTACCCGTGGCACGACGCGCAATGCTTACGCCCAGTATTCCGAGGCCGGCCCGGACTACCTGTACAACGTCCATCGCTTGCTGAAGAAGTTCGATACTGCGAAAACGCTGGTACCGCAGCCAGTCATTCGTGCCGCGGCGAAAGCCACACGTTTTGGTGTGCTTTATTTCGGTTCGACCAGCCCAGCGATGCACGAGGCACTGGAAGCACTAGAAGCGATGGATCTGCATCTCGACGCCATGCGTCTGCGTGCCTTTCCATTCTCGGACAGCGTGGTTGAGTTCATCGACGCGCACGACCAAGTGTTCGTTGTCGAGCAAAACCGTGATGCACAGTTGCGCGGCATGCTGGTCAATGAACTAGAGATCGCACCGGCGCGCTTGCCGAAGATCTTGCACTATGACGGGACACCGATTACCGCACGCTTCATCACTACCGCGATTGCCGAGCAAATGCGCGCCAGGAGTCGGCCATGACCTATCTCGCAAAGCCGAAACTGCATCATCCGAGCCTGGTTCAGAACAAGGTTTGCCGAACCCGCCGTGACTACGAGGGACGGGTATCGACGCTATGCGCCGGATGCGGACATGACTCGATTTCGGCGGCCATCATTCAGGCCTGCTGGGAAATGGATGTCGAGCCGCATCGGGTGGCGAAACTGTCGGGAATTGGCTGCAGTTCGAAGACACCGGACTATTTTCTTGGCAATTCGCATGGGTTCAATACCGTGCATGGCCGTATGCCCTCGGTGCTGACTGGCGCCAACCTCGCGAATCGCTCGTTGCTCTATCTCGGCATATCCGGCGACGGCGATTACGCGTCGATCGGCATCGGCCAATTCGCCCACGTCATGCGGCGTGGCGTGAACATGGTCTACATCCTCGAAAACAATGGCGTATACGGTCTCACCAAGGGTCAGTTTTCGGCGACTGCAGACCAGGGGTCCAAGTCGAAGAAGGGCGTCGTCAATTCGGATACACCGATCGACACCATCAGTTTGGCGTTGCAGATGGGCGCCAGTTTCATCGCGCGCGGATTTTCCGGTGACAAGCAGCAGTTAGTACCGATCATCAAGGCCGCGATTGCCCACAAAGGTGCCGCCTTTATCGACATCGTCAGCCCCTGCGTCGCTTTCAACAACCATCCCGGCAGCACCAAGAGTTACGACTACGTGCGTGAGCACAATGAGGCGGTGAACCGGATCGATTTTATTCCGACGCGGGAAGAGATCGTCGTCGACTATGCGGAAGGCCAGGTCATCGAAGTCGAACAGCACGATGGCACGGTGTTGCTGTTGCGCAAGCTCCATCGCGACTACGACCCGCACAACAAGATCGGGGCGATGAACTACATCGCCAAGCATCAGGCGGAAGGCGAAGTCGTCACCGGCCTGCTCTACGTCGATAATGACGCGCGAGATCTGCACGAACATCTCAATACCATCGAAGCGCCGCTCAACACGCTCACAGCGCAACACCTGTCACCGGGAAAAGCGGCGTTGGACAAAATCAATCAGCGGTTGCGTTAGGGCGGCGAACGAGCAGCAGCGACCGCTCCGAAAAGTTTTGGTGTCCGCCGAATCGCGGGCGTGAGAAGATCGCCGCCAGTATTTCATTTGGCAATCAAGAGGATTTGGCATGGCCGCACCGAACTATGCGTTTGCGAAGAAGCAGCGAGAGCTGGCGAAGAAGAAGAAGAACGAAGAGAAATTGCGCAAGAAGACCGGAAAATCTGGTGAAGGTGATGCCGCGAATCAATCCGAAGGCGAGCCGCAGGCACCGAAACCGCAAGGAAGCTGATCAAGCGGTTGATTGCAGTCAGCGCTTCAATGCGTCGATGAGCATGTATCGTTCAAGTCACTGACTTGGCCCAACAATCCCGCAAGAACTTCGCCGCTTGCGCGCGCGAACGCGTCGGCCAGCGCTTGGGCACTCGCGTTAGCCGGGGTCGCCTTGGCAGATACTGGTGCCAGCGCACGCGCGCGTTCCGATCCGAGGCAACGCAAGTTGCCCGACGCGGCAACCACGGCGTGCTTCTCTCCGCCGCTACCGATGCGCAGGTTGAACGCGCTCAGCCGGAGATCGATCGCGGCCACCGGCGCGGTATTTCCAGCCGTCTGGGCATGCAGCGTGTGTATTTGTTCGCTGATCATCAGCGCCGGCGTATCGACCCAACGCATGCCTTCGTGCTGCATGAGCAGCGCACCATTCACGACTAACACGCGATTGCCAAGTAACGTGCTGGTGCCGACAACGTTGCCAGCGGCAAGTGCAGCCGGCCATTGCGGCATCGCATCGCCGTCCGTAATGATCAGTTGCAGCGTCGTCAACGGTTCTGGGCGCGCAATCAACGAACACGCGCTCAGCAGTGACACGCTGATCATCACGAACACGGCCGAGATTGGACGACGAAGCGGATGGATGACGCTCATTGTTTGTTCGACTCCGGGGTGTAGACGGGCAGGGTTTCGCCGCCTAGTACATAGTCGGCTGGACCTTGGTCGAACTTCTGGGTGATGCGCACAAGGTTGTCGCTGGCTTGTTGCAAGGACTGCAGTGTCGCAGTGAGTTCATTGCGCGCCTGCTCATCGAGGCTGCCGAAGGTGGACTTGCCGGCTTGTGCGAACGCGTCGACTTCGCGTGCCGCTGATCGTATTTCTGCGACCGCATCGCGCGCCTGCTCGACCAAGCCGGTGCCAGGCTGTCCATCCTTTGCTTTGACGCCTTCCTGCAATTGCGCGAGTAGGGCATCGGCGCGGGTGGCGGCGGAACCCAAGCGCTGCTCCAATTCGCGTGCGCCGGTCAAGGCTTCGCGCAAGGCCGGGTAATCCGACTTCACGTCGTTACTGACCGCAGCAAGGTTGTTAAGTAATGCCGAGACTCGACCAATGTTTTCGTCATTCAGCACTTCGGCGATGCGCGCCATCACTTCCTGTGCGCTGTGCATCGCACCGCTGCCGCCGCTCATCAACTGGCTCAGCGTCGAAGGCACCGTATCGATCTCAGGCGCATGCCGCGTATCGACTTCGCGCAATAACTTCGCCTTGGGTGTGCCGCTGAACATTTCGACGACCGCGACGCCGGTCAATCCGGTGTAACTGAGTTGTGCTTTGGTGTCGGTCTTGACCGGCGTATCCGCTGCGACACGGATGCGCACCCGCACTTCGCGCGGGTCATTCGCATCGAGGCTGAGGCGACGAACTTCACCAACCTGGATGCCGTGGTATTGCACGAGACCGCCGATGCTGAGGCCGGTCACTGATTCGTGGAAGCGCACGTCATATTCCTGATAGTCACGATCAAGATGGAGTTTGCCGAGCCACAGCACGAACAACACCAGCGAGATGGTCACCACCAGCGAAAATATTCCAATCAGGAAGTACCGGGCATGTGTTTCCATTCAGGCTTCTCTGCTCAGGCTTCTTGTGTGCGTAGCGTCAATGCGCGTTCGGCGCTGCGCCCGCGCGGTCCAAGGAAACAGGCTTGTATCCATGGATGTGGATGCTCACTGATCCGGGCCGGTGTGTCGACCGCGACCACGTGTCGGTCGACCAGCACGGCGACGCGGTCACAACAGGTAAAGATCGAATCGAGATCGTGGGTCACGAGAAAGACGGTGAGGTCAAGACTTCGTTTGAGCGTCACGATCAACTCATCGAAACCGGCCGCGCCGAGCGGATCGAGTCCGGATGTCGGCTCGTCGAGAAACAGGATTTCCGGGTCGAGTGCCAACGCGCGCGCAATGCCAGCACGCTTGCGCATACCGCCTGACAACTGGCTCGGTAACTTGTACGCAGCATCTGCCGGCAAACCGACCAGCGCGATCTTGAGCCGCGCCAGTTCGTCCATGAGATCGACCGGCAACTTGTGCTGCTCAATCATCGGCACCTTGATATTTTCGAGGACGGTCAGCGATGAAAACAGCGCACCATCCTGGAACATCACGCCCCAGCGCCGCTCGATCGAAGCGCGCACGCTGGATTCCGCGCTGCGCAAGTCAGTGCCGAGCACATGCACCGTGCCGGCGGCGGGTTCCTGTAGGCCGATGATCGATCGCAACAGCACTGATTTGCCGGCACCGGAGCCACCAATGACTGCGAGTACTTCACCACGGCGCACGTCGAGATCAAGTCCCTCATGCACGACTTGCGCGCCAAATCGGTTACTCAAACCGCGTACCGAAATCACCGTAGCGTCGACCGTGACATTCATGCTTACAGGTCCAGTTTCATGTAAAGCACTGCGAACAGCGCGTCGAACACGATGACGAGGAAGATCGATTGCACGACGGACGAAGTCGTGTGACGACCGACAGATTCTGCGCTGCCGGAGACCTTCAGCCCCTCCAAGCAACCGATACAGGCGATCAGGAACGCGAACACCGGTGCCTTCAATAGGCCCAACCACAAGTAGTACAGCTCGGTGGTGTCCTGCATGCGAACTAGAAACATTGTCGGAGAAATGTCCAATGCCATCGCGCCAACCAGAACGCCACCGATGATGCCGGAAAGCATTGCGATAAAGGCAAGCACCGGCAACATGATCAGCAATGCGACCAGCCGCGGTATCACCAGAAGTTCGATTGGGTCGAGCGCGAGTGCCTTGATGGCGTCGATCTCCTCGCGGCTGCGCATCGAACCAATTTCGGCGGTGAACGCACTGCCTGAGCGTCCGGCCACGAGAATGGCTGACAGCAGCACGCCGAATTCGCGCAGGAAACTGACCGACACGATTTCGACGGTCAGGATCGATGCGCCGAAATCGCGCAACGCAGTGGCTGACAGAAAGGCGACGACGGCGCCGACCAGAAAGCAGAGCAAAGACACAATCGGTACCGCATCGAGTCCGGTGCGCTCCATGTGGTGTACGACAGACGTCATGCGCAGTTTGCGGCGGCCAGTGAGGATCGACCAGAAGCAATGATTGACGGTGCCGAAGAAACCCGCGAGCTCCCACGCGTGTGCGGCAATACCGCTGGTCGCTTCGCCGAATTGCACCATCCAGTTGTGCCAGCTGCTGCGTGCTTGGACGGGTAGCGGATCGGCACCGGCGCGCTCAGCGACCAACTCGATCAGTGCCTGGTGTTCCGGGCGCGCATGAGCAATGCGGACGGTCGCGTTGCGATAGTGTTGTGGGCGATCGAGTAGGCGCAAAAGCACTAGCGCACCCGCGGAATCGAGCGCGTCGAGATCGGAGAGGTCAAGCATCGACGGTACGCGCCGCAAGGCTTCGATGCGTGTTAACAGGTCGGGGAGGTGCTGCATGGTGCACGCACCACGCACCGCCAACACGGCATCACCGTTGTCGGGTTCGCGCCAGTCCAGTTGCGCCGTAGTCATGGGTTGATCGTAGTGCCTTCATCGTGCCCGCGCTTGACGGGCGTCAAACTGCCGTATCGTCAGCGCTGTCGCCGATGGAATTCGGCGCGCCAATAGAGCCAGACGAGCGCGCCGCCGACAAGTCCGCCGAGGTGGGCGAAATGCGCAACACCTTGCTGCGTACCGGTGACGCCCATCCATAGTTCGACAGCGGCGTACAAGGTGACGAACAACCACGCCGGCATCGGGATGGGCGGAATCAAGGGCACCACTTTTGCCTTCGGAAACAGCAAGGCGAATACCAACATCACACCGAACAGGCCGCCAGATGCACCAACGGTAGGCCAGGGCGAGGCAGTGATGTGATTGACCGCAAGTTGTGCCAACGCGGCACAAACGACGCTGGAAAAAAACAACAATGCAAATCGAGATGGCCCAATGATGCGCTCGACGTCACCGCCGAACATGTACAGGCCAAGCATATTGAATAGCAGATGGGTGAACCGACCATGCAGGAAGGCATAGCTCAGCACTTGCCACGGGGCAAAGTCAGGGCCAAGCGGCCAAAGCGCGGCATTCGCGAGCACAGTTCCAGAAGTCTGAGCTTGCAGCAGAAATACCAGCACGCATACGCCGATCAGGCTACGGCCGACGACGGGAGTGTGGAGACGGAAAGGCGGCGATGACATGCGTATCCTTCGAGGGTAAGCGCGTGATTATGCCTGCACCCAGCGCGAGCGGCGTGATCGGCCGCCGCAGTCGATCAATGTTGTCGCTACGATGGCGCGATACACGAGACCACCATCAATGCCGCATTCCGCGATTCATCAACAATGGCTCCGCCGCCGCAAGCGTTTGCGACGAGTGCTACGAGCCCTGCCACGACGCGCGAATATCGGACGCTATCCGGGGATGCGCCGCTTCGACGACGCAGCCAAGGCACGACCTTACCTCTGGTCATTCAAACGTGAGCACTTGTGGCCGGCGCTGTACATCGGCAGCGTGCTCGCATTCATGCCGACCTATGGCCTGCAAGTGTTCATTGCCGTGCTTGCGGCGATGGTCGTGCGTGCCAATCTGACGGTAATTGTCGCCTTGCAGATGATCACCAATCCGCTGACGATTGCGCCCTTGTACCTGCTTACGCACACCGTTGGACAATGGCTGATCGACGTCACTGGATACGGATCAGCCGATGCCGGTATTGCCAGCAGTGTTAATGCGTTGGTGTTGGGCGGAATCGTGGTCGGCTTGGCGATCGCGTTGGTGTTGGATGTCGCCTGGCGGTTGTTGGCGTGGGAGGCGCGTCGTTTTACGCAGCGTTACCGCACAACACATGCAGTGCAACCGGACTTGGCGGACAACCGCCGCTGATCAGCGGTGACGCTCGACGATCATGTAGTGCTTGGTCATCGCTTCGATCACCTCGAAGATGCCGTGGAAGCCAGCGGGAATGAGCAACGATTGCCCAGCGCTGCATTCGACGGTGTGACCATCGTCGGCGACTAGGCGGCAGCGGCCGACGGTCACGAAGAACAGTTCGTCTTCGCGTTCGCCCATGCCAATACGCCAACTCCCGACCTCGCTTGACCACATTCCGGCGAATACTTCGCCGCTGGCATTCGTGTAGTGGTTCCAGGTGGTGCGCTGTGGGTTGCCGGCGAGCAACCGCGCTGGCTGCGGATAGTCGTGCTCGGGCGCAACCGGAAGGAGGTCGAAGCGGATGGCGTGGATGGTCATGGGACTGGCTCAGATGCGGGCGATGTCGCCTAGGGTTTGCGATATCTGGCTTCGATCCTACACTCGCAGGCCGAATGTCGGACAGCGAAGACTTGATGAGCACAGCGACGCAAGACGGCCGAATGCCGCGCCAAATCCCCTACATCATCGCGAACGAAGCGTGCGAGCGATTCAGTTTTTATGGGATGCGCAACATCCTGACGAACTTCCTGATTTCGAGCATGATTCTCGCGTATTTGCCGGAGTCGGAACGTGCAGCCATGTCGAAGGAGGTGTTCCACACCTTCGTCATCGGCGTGTACTTCTTCCCGATCCTCGGCGGCTGGATTGCCGACCGCGTGTTCGGAAAGTACCGCACCATTTTCTGGTTCTCGATCCTGTATTGCGTCGGCCAGTTTTCGCTCGCGTTTTTCGTCGACAATCGCATCGGTTTCTACAGCGGCTTGTTGTTGATCGCGCTTGGCTCAGGCGGCATCAAGCCACTGGTTGCGAGTTTCATGGGCGACCAGTTCGACCAGAGCAATAAGCACAAGGCCAAGCTGGTCTTCGATGCGTTCTACTGGATCATCAATTTCGGCTCCTTCTTCGCATCACTGTTCATGCCGATATTTCTGCGCGAATACGGGCCGCGCGTCGCCTTCGGCATCCCCGGTCTGCTGATGGTGATTGCGACTGTACTTTTCTGGATGGGCCGAAAGAAGTACGTGCACGTCGCACCGGCGCCGCGCGATCCGGACGGTTTTTGAAGGTGTCGC
This sequence comes from Rhodanobacteraceae bacterium, assembly GCA_016708465.1. GTDB lineage: Bacteria > Pseudomonadota > Gammaproteobacteria > Xanthomonadales > Ahniellaceae > JADKHK01. The sequence continues at coordinate 381,075 of JADJFT010000001.1, read as the reverse complement.
TGACAGCGCTCAACGGCAAACGTGCCGGTGAATCCAATCCTGGACTGATACTCGGTTGGATCGGTGTCGCACTGGCGATCGCGTCGTTCTTCTTCATCGGGCAGATCGGGTTGGTTTCGGCATTCTGCCTCGCCATCGTGTTCGTGATCGCACTCGGTGGTGTCGGCACGTCAATGCAACTCGAACGTGCGCGCGGCCGGCATCCGGACGACGCGGTAGACGGCGTGCGCGCGGTGCTGCGTATCCTGATCGTATTCGCGTTGACGACGCCGTTCTGGTCGCTGTTTGACCAAAAGGCCTCGACCTGGGTGTTGCAGGGCAACAGCATGGCGATGCCACAGGATTTGTGGTGGTGGCCGAGCATGTTGGTCAAGGATGCGGCACAAATGCAGGCGCTGAACCCAATCCTCGTCATGCTGTTGATTCCGTTCAACAACGTCGTGTTGTATCCGCTGCTGAACCGTATCGGTCTGCAGGTCACCGCGCTACGTCGCATGGGCTTCGGGATCGCATTCTCGGGCATCGCTTGGATCTTCGCCGGTGTGTTGCAGTTGTGGCTGGACGGCGGTCAGTCGGTTTCGCTGGCGTGGCAAATCGCGCCGTACGCATTGCTCACTTTCGGTGAAGTGCTGGTGTCGGCTACCGGGCTCGAATTCGCCTACAGCCAAGCGCCGGCGCGCATGAAGGGGGTGATCATGGCGTTCTGGTATCTGGCAGTCACGATTGGCAATCTATGGGTGCTATTGGCCAACAGCAGCATCAAGCATCCGGCGGTGCTCGCCAAGGTGGCCGAGACCGGTCTCAGTGCGAATGCCTTCCTGATGTTCTTCTTTGCCGGCTTCGCGCTCATCTGTGCCGCGATGTTTGCGTGGTACGCACGCGCTTATCCGATGCAGGACAACTATCGGTCGGCGTGAAGCGTCACGGCAGCACTGGATCGATCGTTCGCCGGACGCGAACGCATGCTCGCTCAGCCGGTGTTTTGCAGCGCTTGTGACACGCCTTGCACGCAGGTGATCAAGGCGCGCAGAAGATCGTCGTCCGGCCGGTCGGCGGCGCGCCAGCGCGCGAGCAGATCAGCTTGCAGCAGGCTCATCGGATCGACGTAGGGATTGCGCAAACGAATTGAGCGGGCCAGGCGTGGGTCGTTGGCGAGAAGATCGCGTTCGGTGAGCAGTGCCAGCATCTCGCGCACGCGTTGGTGCTCGGCTTCGAGTTGCGGGAAGAAGCGCTGGTGCAGTGGCCCGGAGAGTTTCGAAAATACTTCGGCGATCGCCATGTCGGTTTTGGCGATGACCATTTCGACATCTGAAAGCAGGCTGGCGAGGAAGCGCCAGTCGCGCGCCATTTCACGCATGGCGTCAATGCCGAACTGGTTGACGCCGGCGGTCAGTGCTGTGCCGAGCCCGTACCAACCGGTGAGCACGCAGCGCGATTGCGTCCACGCGAACACCCACGGAATTGCACGCAGGTCACGGATCTGCGCGCCGCCGCGGCGTGCCGGGCGGGAGCCGAGCGACATGCGTTCGATCACATCGATCGGGGTGGCATCGCGGAAATAGGCGACGAAGGCATCACCGTCGCTGACCAGCGCGCGATAGTGCTGCAACGACGCTTCGGCGAGCGTTGCCATCATCGCACTCCAGCGTGCCTCACGAACTTCTACCGCTGGCGGCAACATTGCCGGCGCGAGAACGGCTGCGGTGGTCTGTGCCAAGGTGCGCAAGGCCAGCGCGTCGATGCCGTACTTGCGATGGATCACTTCGCCCTGTTCGGTGACGCGCAATCGACCATTCATGGTGGCGCGTGGGGCAGCCAGAATCGCGGCGCTCGTTTTGCCGCCACCGCGACTCGCAGAGCCGCCTCGGCCATGGAAGAAATCGAGTTCTACCGCGTGCGCCGATGCGATATCGAGCAACTGCGTCTGTGCACATTGCAACACCCAGCGCGCCGCCAGCAGGCCGCCGTCCTTGGCCGAGTCGGAATAGCCAAGCATCACGAATTGGCGGTTGCCGCGCGCAGCGAGATGATCGCGATAGACCGGATCGGCGAGCATGCGCTCCAGCGTCTGCGGTGCCTGTTGCAGATCTTCGATGGTTTCGAACAGCGGTGTGATATCCAGTGGTACTTGGTTGTCGCCATCGACCAGCAGGCCGGCGCGCGCGAGTGCGATCACCGAAAGTACATCGCTGGCACTCGCCGCCATGCTGATGATGTAAAGCCCGATCGCATCGCGGCCATAACGACGACGAACGTCAGCAACCGTGGAAAATACGCGGCGCACGCGATCGAGAAACGGATCATCGAGCGTCGCGTTGGCGATCGCCGTGCCACGCGCAAGTTCGGTAATTCGTGCGGCAGGATCGGGATGCCCTGCGAGTTGTGAATCAGCTGCCATCAGCACACGACGGTGAACACGCGCGTCTTGGCGCAAGTCGAGCCGCGCCAGATGGAAGCCGAAAGTACGCACGCGCCAAAGCATGCGCCGCAGCGCATAGCCACCGGCATGGTCGCCCTTGTGTGCGCGCAGGCTGTCGCGAATGATGTCGAGGTCAGCGATGAACTCGGCATCATCGCGATAGGCATGTTCACCGCCGTTCGCGCTCGCCGCGATGCGCGCACGCATCAGCCACAACAGCACGCGATAAGGCATGTCGCGATGGCGCGCGTTGATCAGTGCTGCGACTTCCGGCATGGTCGCGAGATAGTGGTCGCGCCGCGCATGGACCTCGGTCGAAAACCCGCATAGACCTTCGCTCTGACTGAGCAGACCGGCGATGCGTTTCAGATCACCGGCGTATCGCGCGAGGATGGCGCGACGATGTCGTGCCAATGCCGCGGCAATCGTTTCCGGCCCAACATTCGGGTTGCCGTCCATGTCGCCGCCGACCCAAGATGCGAAGCGCAGTATCGTCGGGATGGCTGGCGACACGCCGAACTTGCGCTCGAAGCCATCGACTAGAACTTCGTAGAAAACCGGCAGCGTGCGGTAGATCGGCTCGACCAGATAGTGCACGGTGTGTTCGAGTTCGTCGCTGACGTCGGGCTTGACCGTCGCCAGTGTCGCGGTTTGCCAACCTGCAGTGAGTGCGGTGCGCATCCGCGCCCAGTCGGATGCGGATTCGCCCGGCGTGCGCAGGCCGCTGATCTCGGCCAGCAGACAGCGCACGATTTCCTCTTCCTTTTGCAGCAGCGACTGCCGCACCGCCTCGGTCGGATGCGCGGTGAATACCGGTTCGATATCAAGCCTGGCCATCTGCGCGAGGATGGCGTCGGCGCTGTATCCGGACTGTTTCAGCGTTGCCAGGGTTTCGTGCAAGCCACCAGGTTGATCACCGCCTTCGTTGATCTGGTAGTGGCGGCGACGGCGGATTCGGTGCACGCGCTCGGCGACATTCACCACTTGGAAATAGGTCGCGAACGCACGCGCAAGCCGCTCGGCGTGGCGCGGGCTATGGTCACGCAATGCCCGCGCGTAGTCTTCGATCGGACCAGCCTGTTCGCGACGCCGGATCGCACCAGTACGCAGGTGCTCGATCTCGACCAGAAAATCGGCGCCGAGTTGTTCGGCAAGCATGTCGCCAACCAGAGCACCGAGTCGGCGCACATCGTCTTTCAAGCCTTGGTCGACTTCGGAAAACTCGACCTCGCGTAGCCGTTCCGGTTCCATCGGTCGTTCGCCCATGTTGCGTTGCGGATGAGCGAATCATGCCCGAGTGGCGAACACACGGGAATGCAGGCAGGTTCTGCGCTTTAACTAGGCTCGTCCAGCGAATTCGCCGGTGGTCGTGCTGACCAGAATCTTTTCGCCGTTGACAACATATTCCGGCACCATGATCTCGATACCAGTGTTGAGCTTGGCCGGCTTTGGACGCTTGGTCGCGGTTGCACCTTTCAGTTCTGGTGCAGTTTCGACCACCTGCAGCGTCACGTTCGGTGGCAGTTGCAAGCCGACCGGTAACTCATCGAGCAAGCGTACGAAGCATTCTTCCAAGCCTTCGGTGATGTAGCCGGCGTTCTCGCCGACGAGATCCGGGTCGAGCGTATACGGCGTGAAGTCTTCGATATCGAGGAAGACGAACGCCTCGCCATCCATGTACGAGAAGGTCACCGCGCGGCGCGACAATTCGACTTCTGGCAGGTCGTCATCGGCACGTAGACTAAGGTCGAGCTTGACGTTACCCGGCACCGAATACATCGAGAAACGATAGGTGGTGTTACCACCGCGGCCGGTGGGCGCGCTGCGCTCGACGTCTTTGATCTGCCAAATGCGACCATCGTGTTCGACGGCGGTACCGCGCTTCATGTCATAGGCTTTCATCAAATCGTCCTCACGATTACTTGGGTTGCAGACGAATCGCGCCATCGACGCGGATGACGCTGCCATTGAGATAGCGGTTCTGCAGGATGAAGGCGACCGCGTCGGCGAATTCGTCTGGCTTGCCAAGACGTGACGGGTAGGGCACCTGTGCGCACAGTGAGTCGTAAACGGCCTGCGGCATGCCATCAACCATTGGCGTGTGGAATACGCCCGGCGCCACCGTCATCACGCGAACGCCGATGCGGGCGAACTCGCGTGCCATTGGCAGCGCCATCGCGACAATGCCGCCTTTGGACGCGGAATATGCGGCCTGGCCGATCTGGCCTTCGAATGCCGCGATCGATGCGGTATTGATGATCACGCCGCGTTCGCCGTCGTCGCCCGGTGTATTTGCCTGCATCAGGTTCGCGGCGGCTTTGGCGACATTGAACGAACCGATCAAGTTGACGCGCACCGTGGTCTCGAATTGCGACAGCGGTATCGGGCCGTCCTTGCCGAGCACGCGGCCGGCACCGAGGATGCCGGCGCAACTGATGACTGCATTCAGTCCGCCCATCGTCGTCTTCGCCTCCGCGAGCACATTGACGGCATCGGATTCCGAGGTCACGTCGAGCGCAGCGAAACGCGCACGTTCGCCAAGCTCCATCGCGGCCGCCTGACCTTTCTCGGCATTGACATCAAAGTAGGGTGACCGATGCACCGTGCGCGATCAGGTGACGAGCCACGGCCAAGCCGAGCCCGGACGCACCACCGGTGATGGCAGCCTGAGTCTGGTGAAGTTGCATGGAGATCTCCAAAAGGGGCGCGGATTGTAACCGAGCGCCGAGTTCGGACGATCAGAGCGTCAGTCGGTAGAACGCGTGGTCGCCGATCAGTGCGACCTGTTCACCGTGTGCCGCCCACGCTGGCGTCACTCGTTGATAGGCGAAAAAATGGTCGGCCGCCGGTACCACGCTGCCATGTTCGCCACTAATGGCCCATCGCGTCATTGTTGTTCCAGCGATGCGCCAAGCACGGTTCCATGCGCCGATATTGCGCAATTGAAAGCGCGGCGACACGATACTCAGCGCGAATTGCTTCGGCGCCATCAAGACGCCGCACAGATTCTCGGGTGGTTTGCTGGCGCGACGACGCAACGCGACTTCGGCGATTGCGACCTGACCGAGCACAGGCTGGTCGCGCGCTTCAAGGTAAAGTGTTGCGGTGAGACAGGTCTGGTCTGCAATCGGTTGCGGCAACCAGTTAGCGATCATCAACAGAGTAGCTAGTGTCATGCGTTTCTCCAGCACACGCGCCGACGCCTTAGAGCGACCGATGCCTGCACATTCGTTCGCCATCCTCATGGCCACGACTAGAGTCACAACACTAGCGATGAACACCGCGTTCATGTTCGCAATGGCTGCGGGCGTCGTGCTGAGTGGTTGCGCGAGCATTCCCGAACCGGTGTCCGACCCGGCGCTGGTCTCAGTAATGGCCGATGCCCGGATCGAGCGCGAGGACCGGCAATCCGAGGTGGCGGCGGATATTCGCTGCATCGTCGTCGCCAATCAGTTTGGCGATATCCATCTGCGCGCCGGCATCGCCGAACGCATCGCCTATCACGCGGTGATACAGCGCATCGACATCGATTTGCCACGACCCGAAATAGAGACGCTAACGCAAAACAATTGTGCGCTCCTGCAGGTCCGCATCGAAGGCCAGCATTCAGATTCTCAGCAACCGTGGAATGTACGGCGCGCCCGCGTCGATATCGCGATCGCTGTGCCCCCCGGCGTCGTGGTCGACGCGCACAGCGATGTCGGTTCGATCGATGCGAAGAAGCTCGACAACACGATTCATGCGCGCACCCTTGATGGCGACATTCAGCTTTCCGGTTCCGGCGATGTATTCGCGCAATCGGTGTCTGGTGCCATTGCGCTGACTGCACGTGGCGAACGCCCTGATCGTCGCTGGCAGGCGACAACCGTCACCGGTGTCATCCACGCCTTCGTCGAAGCGCAGGTGGCGTCACTCACGGCGTCGACCTGCGGCGTGATTCGGAACCAGTTTGTGTCGGCGGTGATCGGCGCAAGCGCCAATGGTTGTCATGCCTCGTATTTGGGGCAGTCCGACGCGCCGAACGTGGTGTTGCGCAGTGAGCACGGCGACATCGAGGTGTTCCGGCTCGAACCGTAATTGTGAGACGACGCTACACTTCGCCGTTTGCAAGGCGACTGGTATCAGGGTGGCAAATGCGTAGCGGATGTTGGGTTGGTTCGGGAATGGTGGCGGCGGTGGTGGCGTTGATCGCTTCGACATGCGTTCACGCTGGTACATCCTACAAGCCAGTGCATTCGCAGCGCGCGGACGGTGTTGAACTGCGCCGTGGTGCGGTCTGGGTCAGCGAACTGATTACGCCGGACTTCGTGCATGTCGCCTTCGGCGCTCAGACACCGGTGACGCCATGGCAGCCGGGCGATCCTATTCGCGACATTCCGCGCCAGTTTTTCGGTCCGCCCGCTCGACCGATACCGATTCCGGTGAACCCGGTATCGGCGGTGGACGCGTTGGCGCAGCTGCAAATGCGCGTTGGTGCGATGCGTGCTCCGGAGGCCTTCAATACACCTCTGGTCAATGTGCTCGGACTCGGCAATACCGGCATTCAACCGCCCGACCCAACCGGCGACATCGGCACCAGCCACTACCTGCAGTCCGTCAATGGCAGTGGCGGCAGCGTGTATCGCATCTTCGACAAAACCGGTGCCGCAGTGAGCGGCACCTTGAGCATGGAAGTGCTGGCAGCGGGCGGCGCATGTGCGAACGGTTACGGTGATCCGATCATCCTGTTCGACGAATTGGCCAACCGCTGGCTGCTGACAGAATTTTCGACGAATGCTGGCCGTAGCCTGTGCGTCTACATCAGCCAGTTCGCAGACCCCGCCATTGCACAAACCTGGACGCGCTATGTCGTGCAGGCACCGCAGTTTCCAGATTACCCAAAGTATGGGGTGTGGCCGGATGCGTATTACGTCGGTACCAACGAGCCGGCGACCGGTGCTGAAATTTACGCGTTCGACCGGAACAGAATGCTGGCGGGATTGCCGATTGCGACGCAGCGTTTTGTCGCGCCGGAACTTCCGGGATTCGGCTTTCAAGTACTGCAACCGGTTGACCTCGACGGTATAAACCTACCGCCCAGTGGTGCGCCCGGGGTATTCGTGCGCCATCGTGACGACGAAGTACATGATCCGGGCGCGAATGATGCCAATGGCGACCGACTGGAATTGTTCGAACTCGATATCGACTGGACCACACCGGCCAATTCGACGCTGGCCGGTCCGATCGGCGTGCCGGTCGCGGAGTTCAGCTCCGACATCAATGGACTTTCTTCGTTCAATGCATTCGCGCAACCCTCGGGCCAGAAACTCGATCCGCTGCGCGAACAAGTGATGTTCCGCCCGGCCTATCGTTCCTACGGCAGTTTCGAGCAAGTCGTCGGCAACCTGACCACCGACATCGACGGTGCCGATACCGGCGGCGTGCGCTGGTTTGAACTGCGTCGCACCGGCGGTGTGACGGCGCCTTGGCAGTTGTATCAGGAAGGCACTGTGGCGCTGGGCGATTTTGTCGACCGCTGGATGGGCGCGATCGCGGTCGACCAAAACGGCAATATCGGATTGGGCTACAGCGCAGTGCGCGACAGCAGCCACGCGGTGCCGAACAACACCGGCGTGCCGGCTGGATTGCGTTTTATTGGTCGACTAGACGGCGACCCGGTGGATGTCATGACCACCGGCGAAGGTAGTTTCATCGCCGGTACTGGGTCGCAGCCCGGCGAACGCTGGGGCGACTACCACGCGATGAATGTCGATCCGGCCGATGGCTGTACGTTTTGGTTCACTGGTGAGTACGTCAGTGGCGGTAGCTGGACCACGCGCATTGCCGGCACGCGCCATGACCGCTGCGGTGCGCCGCAATTCATGCTGAATTCGGCTGATATCCAGCTGTCGGCCTGCCTGTTGAATTTGCCGCAGACGGTCAACATCGACCTCGATGCACTCGCACAAAATGGGTTCATCGGCAGTGTCAATCTTCAGTTCGGCACGCTGCCGACTGGCGTGAGCGGCAGCTTCGCGCCATCGACGCTTGTCGTTCCGGGTACGAGTATCGGCAGCATGAACATCAGTGCGGGTGCTTCGGCCGGCAGTTTTTTGATTCCGCTGATCGCAACGTCGGGAGCATTGACCAAAGAGTTTGATGTGCGCTTGTCACTCAAGGCGGGTGACATTCAACTGTTGTCGCCGGGTGATGCGATGCTCGATGTCGTTCCCACACCAACTTTCTCGTGGAGCGCCACCGGCAGTACCACACAATTTTTGCTCCAGGTTGCCACCGACAATGGCTTCACCAACATCGTCTACTCGGCGACTGTGGCCGAACTGAGTCACGTGCCTACGACGGCGTTGTCCTTCAACACCGAGTACTACTGGCGCGTGCAGCAGGTGAATGGGGATTGCGGCGCTGGCACTTGGTCTTCCGTTCGCACGTTGACGACGCGGCCTGACCCCGCACAATGCCCGGTCGGCACAGCCACCACGACGGTGTTCAGCGACACCATCGAACCGGAGCAGGTCGGATGGACGGTTGCGGAGTTGCCGGCGCAGGGCCAACCCGGTTGGTCGGTGACGACCACCCGTCCAGCCAGCCCGACACATTCCTGGTTTGGCAACGACAGCGCGACCTCGACCGAGCAACGGCTCGACACGCCGTCACTGGTGATCCCTGTTGGCGCGACCAGCACCATCCTGCAGTTTTCGCACGCCTATAACATTGAGCAGAACAGTCCTGCAGATTGCTGGGATGGTGCGACGCTTGATCTATCGACCAACAACGGCAGCAGCTTTGCACCACTGCCAAATGCCAGCCTTCGTATGGATGGCTATACGCGCACCATCAATTCGATGGCCATCGACAATCCGTTGGGCGTCGGGCGATCGGTCTGGTGTGGTTCGGCACTGACGCAGCATCCGGTCGTCGCCCAGCTCGGTAACCAGGGCGGCAACACCTTGAAACTAAGGTTCCTTCTCGGTACCGATGGTGCGATGGCGACGGAGGGCTGGTACGTCGATGATGTTGTCGTCAAGGCGTGCACGCCATTGCCGCCCACAACCACGAGCTTGAGTTCGAGCAATGATCCGAGCGTATTCGGGCAGGGCACGATGCTGACGGCGACGGTGTCTGGTGGCTCCGGTACAGCCACCGGCAGTGTCACCTTCCACGATGGCGCATCGGTACTCGGAACGACAGTGTTGAGCGGTGGCGTCGCCACACTTGCTTTGACTTCCTTGAGCGTCGGAAGCCATGCACTGTCTGCAGTGTATTCGGGTGATTCGGTCTATGGCGGCAGCAGTGGCAACGACGCCCACACCGTGAACAAGGCCGATACCAGTGTGGCGATCACCGACACCCCGGATCCGGCCTTCCAGGGCAGTCCGGTCACGATCAGCGCCACGTTGCTGCCGCAGGCGCCGGGCGCGGGCGTTGCAAGTGGCAGCATCATCGTCAGCGCCACTCATTCCGCCGGTTGCGTGATCGTCTTGCCGGCGACAAGCTGCGATCTCACGTTCACAACGGCCGGTGCGCAGACCGTCGACGCCAATTATTCAGGTGACGGCAACTTCAATGCTGCGACCGCGCCGCAGATCGACCATCAATCGGATCAGTCGGCGATCTTTGGGGACGGCTTCGAGACCTGAACCGGATGGGTTATTCCATTTGCGCTTTGGCATGGGCGATGTCGAGTGCTTCCATGGCATCGTGTGGCTTGAGCTTGATCGCCTTCGCATAAAGTGCGGCGGCCTCATCCTCTTTCTTGTCGCCGTGGATCAGCATCAGTGCGTTGGCATATTCGATCAATGCGATCGGTGATTCGGGCGTGAGCTTGATCGCCAACTTGCAGTGCTCGTCGGTCGATGCGGCCTTGGCGCCATAGGTCAAGCTGGCGATCATGCCGCCAATCTTGCCAACGATTTCGGCGTGATAGAGACCAAGTGCCGTGTGCGCTTCCGCATGCTTGGGGGCGATCTTCAGCGTTGCATCAAGGCTTTCCTTGACCTTGCTGGCCAGCCCCTGCGACAGCGCCTTCGCGATCGAGATGAGTTGGCTGTAGCGACCGAGCCCAAAGGCACGAAAGTAATGACTGTTGGCTTCCTTCGGCAGCGCCGCCATGGCCAGTTCGGCGCGTTGGCCAACATCCTCGAAACGCTTCAACTTTTCCTTTTCGTCGTCGATGAGATAGACCGCATGGATGCCAATCGACTTGTTGGCCAGCACCGCGCCAAGAGCGCCGAGCGCATTCCCGAGCTCGAAAGCATGCTGGAATTCGCCGGCGTGATAGGCGCTCCAGCCTTCCTGAAGTTGCGCTGCGATATTCCCGGCATCTGCCGTCTTGCCAAGCTTGGCATTGCCCTTGATCAGCTTGCCGACATGCGCATCATCTGGAAACGGTTCTTGGTCGCCAAGGTGTAGCTTGGCCCAGTGTTTGTGCAACTTGTCGCCGCTGTAATCAAAGGCCTTGTTTGCGTGTGGAAACGCTGCCCATTTCTTCGCTGCCATCGTGTTCTCCCATGGATTGCGTGAGCATCCTGCAATCCTGCCTGTCCGACAAGCTGCTTGGTCGCCTGTCATCCCACAGCTACCTCACCATCGACTACATTAGGAGTTGATCCCAGTCGGAATTCACAATGTCCAAATGCATTGCCGTCGCCGCTTTTGCGATGTTTTTCTTCGCATCGGCGCAGGCCGACGTACCGCGTGTCGCCACGCAGCTGTTGTCGCACCATGCCACTGCCGCGCAGACCGGCAACGGTCAGAGCGATAGTGGCGTTGGCATCTCTGCGGACGGTCGTTTCCTGATATTTCGGTCGCTGGCCACTGATCTGGTTGCAGGCATCGTCGATGACAATGCCGCCTCGGACGTTTTTTTGTATGACCGACGTAGTGGCCGCAACGAATTGATATCGCAACGCCACGATGATGCGCTGCGCTCGGCCTCTGGTAACTCGTATCCGATCGCGTTATCCGATGATGGGCGCTTCGTGCTGTTTGCGTCAGAAGCGCCAGACATCATGCCGATGATCGATGGCAATGGTTCAAGTCTCAGCGGTCGCGACTTGTTTCTGCGCGATCGTGATAACGGCACGGTACGTCTGCTGACACGCAAGAATTCTGCGCCTGGTTTGACGTCGGCAAACGCTGGTCTGGTAAACGCCGTGACCATGAACGGTTGCGCGGCGTACGTGCGTCATGCAGACATGAACTCAGACGCAACTCGCATCGTCTTCGATTCCGAGTGTTCGGCGCATATCAGCGGTGTCACCGACACGAACGGAGTGGGCGACATCTTTCGCTTCGATCGCCCGGCAAACACGATCACCCTGCTGTCACATGCCGATGGCAATACCGCACAGACGGCAAACGGCGCTAGCACTTCTCCCAAGCTTGATATGAACGGCAACGTGGTTTTCAACTCGACCGCTTCCAACTTTGTGCCCGCAGGCGTCGATGAAAACGGTGAATCAGATGTCTACTTGCGGACGACGGAGCCGACGATGGAGCTGATATCGGTCAGCGCGGCAGCGCCCGTGGCTGGCAACGGCGAATCGTTTGCCGCTCGCGATCCAATCAGTGATGACGGCCGTTATGTGACCTGGATCGGTGATGCCAGTGATCTCGATGACGAGGTGACGGACGATAATGCTGTGCGCGACGTATTCGTGCGTGATCGGGTGCGCGGCAAGACTGAACTGGTGTCGGTGCGTGGCACGCTGCCGCTACGCAGCGGCGGTGGTTTGTCCGCACTTGGAACGGCAATGACCGCGGACGGTACCGCCTTCGTCTTTGGTTCGTTCGCCACCGAGCTTTCGGCTGATCACGTCGATGCGAACAACGTGCCGGACGCCTACGTTGCTTATTTTGGTGCATTGTTCTCGGACGGCTTCGAATGAGGACGACAGACATTGGTCGTTGCCACGGCGTAGTGTGATTGCTCCAGCATCGGCGCGGATTATGCGTTGTGAATGCGAAGCGCGGATCAGTGGCCCAGGTGGTCGCGGCGCGGCGCTACAGTTGTCGGAGAATGCCCATGCGTACCCAATCCAAAACCAAGAAGATCAGCAAGGTGGTTCAGGCGAACGAAGCCTCGCGCAAGTTCGTGCTCGCCAGCCTCGGCGCAGTATCGCTGGTGCAGAAGCAGGGCCAGAAGGCGATCGATGCACTGGTCGCGGAAGGCGAAGGCTTCCAAAGCCGCACCCGCAAGTTCGTCAAGACCGCGAACAACGATGCCCGCAAGTTCTCAACCAGCGTGCGTAAACAGATCACCAGTTACATCAACCCGATTCGCAGCAAGGCGCTGAAGAACGTCGAGACCGTCGAAAATGTGATCGGCGAACGCGTCGGTGCCGTGCTCGGCCGTTTTGGCGTGCCGTCGAAGGGCGACGTGCAGGAACTGCTCGCCCGGGTTGCTGAGTTGAACAAGGAAATTAAGGGTGGTGCACGCCGCGCCGCCCGCTGATCGCATCCGCATCAGTCGATTACAGAAAACCCCGGTCGCAAGGCCGGGGTTTTTCATTTGCGATAGGTGTTCGCCAGTGTGTTCAGGTGCAGGCGTTCTGCGTCGCGCAGGAACGGTGCGATCAACATCATGACCTGAAAAATACCCTGACCGAGATCCTCGTTGCCCTTGTCGGCATTGGCGCCACGGGTGGTGTTGAAGCTCAGCCAGAAGGTACAGATCAGAATCACATTGGTTGCGGTGGCCTCGATTTCGGCACGGCTGGCGCGCATGATTTCGGCTTCGGCCAAACCCTTGAGGATCGCTGTGACATTTTCGACGGCGCGTTTCAGGATGCGTCCGAAATGCATGCGCAGTTTGCGGTTACGGCTGGTGATGTCGACCAAATCGCGATAAACGAAGCGGAATTCCCACATCGTCTCGAACGCCAGGTGCAATTGCAGCCAGATATCTTCCAGATTCGGCAGTCGCTCGTCGGGTGCAACGATGACGAGGTCGATCTTTTCTTCGTAGCGCGCGAACAGGTTCTCGACGATGTCTTCCTTGTTGCGGAAGTGGTAGTAGAGATTGCCCGGGCTGATCTCGAGTTCGTCGGCGATGTGATTGGTCGTGACGTTGGGCTCACCGCGCTCATTGAACATGGCGAGACTGATGTCGAGGATGCGATCTCGCGTCTTGGGCGCCACGGCCGAAATCGCCTCAGCCAGCCAGTTTTTTTACTAGATCGACGTACTGCTTCTGCGCGGCTTCCGGCGCGGTGCCGGCGAGCTTGGCCCAAGCTTCGTATTTTGCGACGCCGACGAAGTCGAAGAACCCCGGCTTGTCACCGCTGACGTCGCCCTGCGAACCCTGCTTGTACAGCGCGTAGAGCTTGAGCATGGTGTCGTTGTCGGGACGATCCTTGAGATTCAGGGCTTTCTTCGCGGCATCTTCGAACTGCTTGTTGAGATCGGCCATGACTGCGCTCCATTGTGCTGCGGTATAAAAGGAAACTAGCGGCTTGTAGCACGCGTTTCCGGAAACGGTCAACGCGCAGTGCGCGGCGCGCGCAAGGGCTAGGAAAGCGACAGGCCCATGGCTATCTTTGACAGGTCGCGACCGCGTGTCGCGCCAGTATCCGGCAGATCGCAGCGTGACGTCGTTCGCGCTGCTCCAACCTTGAGGGGAGCACCATGACCTATTTCGTGACCGGCGCCACCGGCTTCATCGGCCGCCACCTGCTGGAGAATCTGCTGAAGCGCCGCGGCAAGATTTATGCGTTGGTGCGCAAGAGTTCGCTGGAGAAGCTTGAAACCCTGATCGCGAAGCTCGGTGCCGACAAGGGCGAAATCATCCCCGTCGTTGGCGACTTGACCAAGCCCAAGCTGGGCATTACTGCCGCTCAGCAGAAACAACTCACCGGCAAGATCAAGCATTTCTTTCATCTCGCCGCGGTGTATGACGTCGAGGCTGATGACGAGACCAACCATGCGGTCAATGTCGAAGGCACGCGGCACGCGCTGCAGTTTGCCGAGGCGATCAAATCCGGTTGCTTCCATCACGTGAGTTCGATCGCCGCCGCTGGCCGCTATCCGGGCGTGTTCAAGGAAGACATGTTTAGCGAGGCAGAAGGTCTCGATCATCCTTACTACCGCACCAAGCACGAGTCTGAAGGGCTGGTGCGGCAGGATGCCAAGATTCCGTTCCGCATCTACCGACCCGCGATCGTCATCGGTCATACCAAGACCGGTGAAATCGACAAGATCGACGGACCGTACTACTTCTTCCGGCTGCTCAAGCGCATGCGTGAATACCTGCCGCAGTGGATGCCAACCATCGGTATTGAGGGTGCGCGCGTGAATGTCGTACCGGTTGACTACGTGGTCAATGCAATGGACTACATCGCGCACAAAGCCGGACTGGATGGACATTGCTTCCAGCTGGTTGACCCCGAACCGATGCGCGTCGGCGAACTGCTGAACACGTTTGCGCGCGCCGCCCATGCGCCGGAAATGACGATGCGTCTCGACGCTCGCATGTTCGCGGTGATTCCGCCGATGGTGCGTGGTGCCGTCGCGAACCTGCCGCCGGTCAAGCGCTTCACGACGTCGGTGCTCAAGGATCTCGGCATTCCGCGCGAGGCCCTGAATTACATCAACCAGCCGACCCGCTACGACAATCGTGAAACCGAACGTGCACTGCGCGGCTCGAAGATCAAGCTGGCGGCGCTCGATACCTATGCCTGGCGCCTGTGGGATTACTGGGAACGTCACCTCGACCCTGACCTGTTCATCGACCGCTCGCTCGAGGGTAAGGTCAAGGGTAAGGTGGTGATGATCACTGGCGGTTCGTCCGGCATTGGTCTGGCGGCAGCGATGAAATTGGCGGTGACCAAAGCGAAAATTCTGATCGTCGCGCGCGGCGTCGACGAACTCAATCAAGCCAAGGCCGAAGTCGAGAAAGCCGGCGGTCATTGCTGGGTCTACTCGGCCGATCTGACCGATGAAAAGAGCTGTCACGACTTGGTCGCGTCAGTCCTCAAGGACCACGGTGGTGTGGACATTTTGATCAACAACGCCGGCCGGTCGATCCGCCGCTCGGTCGCGCTCAGCTACGACCGTTTCCACGACTTCACCCGAACCATCGAACTGAACTACTACGGCTGCCTGCGCTTGATCATGGGTTTTCTACCGTCGATGACCGAAAAGCGGCGCGGCCATATCATCAACATCTCGTCGATCGGCGTGCTCACCAACGCGCCGCGGTTCTCGGCCTATGTCGCGTCCAAGGCGGCACTCGACGCGTTCTCACGCTGCGCGCAAGCCGAGTTCTCGGATTCCGGCATCGCCTTCACCACGGTCAACATGCCATTGGTCCGCACGCCGATGATTGCACCGACCAAGATGTACGACAGTGTGCCGACGCTATCGCCGGAAGAAGCGGCCGATCTGATCGTCAAAGCGATCATCGAACGTCCGAGTCGCGTTGCCACCCGCCTCGGCATCTTCGCGGCGACACTCAATGCGATCGCGCCCAAGGCTTACGAAGTGGTGATGAATACCGCGTTCAACTTGTTCCCGGATTCGGCTGCAGCCAAGGGCATGAAGGGCCGCGACGAGAAGCCGTCTAGCGAGCAGATTGCGTTCGCCGCCTTGATGCGCGGCGTGCACTGGTAGTACGGACCACAAAAAGAGAAGCCCGCCAGCCGGCCGAAGGGGAGGGATCTGTCGGCGTGATCGGATGGCGGGCTAATCGGTCGGCGCGATGCGCCTGATGTTTACTTGGCCTTGCGTGTGGCGGTCTTGGCTGCTGCTTTTTTGGCCGGCGCTTTTTTCGCGGCAACCGGAGCGGCGGCCTGCGGGTTCAGCTTCTTCACCGACTTGCTAAGTTCTTCGACGCGTGAAACCAGCGCTTCCATTTCGTCGCGCCCTGGAACGCCGAGCTTGCCGAGCGCGCGCGCAACGCGGTCCTCAAAGACTTTTTCGAGTTTGTCCCAAGTATCGGAGGCGCGTTCCTTCACTTTTTCCACCTTGGTCTCCACGACGTCACGCACTTCATCAACCTTGCCGGTGGCGAACTTGCGCGTCTTCTGTTCGATTGAAAGGCCTTCCTTCACCAGATTCTCGAACAGCTTGCCACCCGAACCCTGCGCATTCTTCAATGCGCCGAGACCGGCGGCCCAGATCTGCTGCGCCGACTCGACCAGCGCACCGGCCTTGTTCGATGCAGCTGCGGAAGCGGCCGATGATGTGCTCTTGGACTTGAACTTGGGCTTGCTCATGTTCCCTCCACAAAAGTTGTTGGCCAACCGAAGGTCGGCACTGTGCCGAGGATCTTCTGCACACTGCCTAGAATAATCACACTATGTGGCGGCTTGGCGTCGCCGATCTCAGCGACGTTTGCGTTCTTGGATCGCGTGGTCGAGGTCGTCGAGTGCGTGACGCAGACGAGCGGTGACATCTGTCCGCCGTGGGCGCCGCCCGAGTCCTTCCATCAAATTGCGCTCGGGATTGTCGATGACATCGCGGCGCAGCGTGATGCCATGGCGCGCGAAAATCGGTGCGATTTCGTCGTGGCGCTGGGACAGGTCATCGAGCGTGGCGCGGTAGGCATGTTCGGCCACGCGTTGGCGCATGGTGTAGCTGAACGGATTGGTGAAAAACATTTCGACGTCGTCGGGACTTGGCTCGAACACCATCAGGTCGGCGTGCTCGTGCGATTTTTGATACTTGTCGAGGCCGACCTGCATGCGCGATTTCAGCATCGTGCGAAAGGTTTGCGACAGCACCGCTGGCAGTCCGCTATCGACCAAGCTGTCCGGCACCTTGCGCTGGTTGATCGTGGCGAGCCCGGCATCGAACGGCACCAAGGGGTTGATGCCGAGTACCAGCTCCGCACCCGCTTCGAGTGCCACCGATGCGTGCAAGGTGCGTCGCAATGCACCATCGACGTAGAACTTGCCGTCGATCTCGACCGGTGGATACAGACCGGGTAGGGCGGCGCTGGCCTGGATCGCGCGCGAAATCGGGACGTGGTCGAACTCCTCGCTGCCGAAACGGACGGTTTTGCCGGTGTCCAACTCGACACCGATCACATACAACTTGCGCGACAATTCACGGAAATCATTGGTTCGCCCATGCGCTTCGAACAGTTTGCGCAGAAAGTATTCGATCTCGTTGTTGTCGAATAGACCGGTCGGGATGAGTGCGCCGAGGCGACCGAAGACATCGGTGAAATTGGTGTCCAGCGGGTGCGTCGCGAGATCACCGAGCCAGCCGAGTAGCGTGCGCGGAATGGCCGCAAGGCGCTTGGCATATTCGCCGAGCGCAGGACGCAAAAAGATTTCCGGGCGGAATCGCTCTTGGTCGGTGACATCGGTCAGGAAGATCCGGCACATTTCCGCCGTATCGAGGCGATTTGCTAGCCCTGCGGCCAAGAATGCACCCGAGCTGACGCCGACGTAGACATCCAGACCGGTCATGTCCAGACCGTCCATCGCCTCGTCCATCGCGCGCAGGGCGCCGAGTTCGTACATCCCGCCGATTGGCGCCGCCGGCTTCAGCCAATCCGATGCGGTGATGGCGGCGCTTGCGCACCGGCTTGATCGAGGCTTGAACAATCAGCATTCAGAGTCCATCTTGGCCATTGCAGTCGTTCGATTCTAACCGAGCATGCACGCTGGTCGTCGCTGAGATCGACTATCGTTTACACGAACCGGGGCGCCGTACCATGACCGACATCGCTGATCGTTTGCACGGGTTGCTGCGCGACCTGCACGAGGTGCGCCATCCCGAGCGCGAGCCGCGCAATCGCTTGCCGCAACTGTCGCGCTTGCGGCGCTGGCAGAGTGCGCGCCTCGGGCGTAGCTTCGGTAGCCTGCGCGATCACCCACGCTACGGCGGCGCCGCCGAGTTCTTCCTGAGCGATCTCTACAGTGCCGAAGACACCACTTGGCGTGACCGCGATCTGGCGCGAGTGTTGCCGACCATGCTGCGCTGGTTGCCAAATGGCGTGCTCGGTTCATTGTCTGATGCGTTGGAACTGGATTTGATCTCAGTGCGCTGTGACTTGGCCATGGCCGAACATCTGTCAGCGGGCGAAATTGATGTCGGAGCCTATGCTCAGGCTTATCGAGCCAGCGTCGATGCCGACCAGCGCTTGCGCCAGATTGCGTTGATCGGCAACGTCGGCCGCGAATTGGAAGCGATCGTGCGCAAACCGTTCGTGCTCGGCGTGCTCAAACTGGCGCGTGGCCCCGCACGTGGTGCCGGTTTTGGCGAATTGCAGACGTTTCTTGAACGTGGTTTCAGTGCGTTCCGAGCGATGGGGCCAGCGGACGAGTTTCTAACCAGAATCACGGTTGGGGAAACCGTCGCCATGCAGCGTCTGCTGGCGGCGCATCCGGATCCATTCGGGTTTGAACTGCGTGCTTAGCTCGGTCCAAACTCGTCATCGAGATAGCGTTCGATCTCGTCTTCTACCGAGCTGCGAATCACCATCAGCAGGAAGCCAAGCGTGGCCTCGACCTTGACGCTGCCCTTGGCGAGCGCGATATGGCCGTCTACGCCCGGACGCGAAAAGTGCAGGGTGTCGCCTTGCCATTCGTGGCTGACCTGAAACTTGCGGGCGATGCCCTTGGCGACCCGGTCGATCGAAGCACGCGCCTCGGGCATGGACTTGTTGTGCTTACGGGAAATCGAGATCGTCGCCATGCCGTGCCCTGTAGAAAGTCGCTGGTGTCGGTGAAGTGCTGCGCTAAGATCATGCCAGAAGCCCATGATCTCTGGAGAAATGACTGATGCGTGTTTGTTTCTTGCTCTGTTTGCTGCTGGGAATGATTGATGCGACCGCAGCAGACCTGTCGGGAACGCTGCGTCTGTCCGCGAATGGCAAGCCCTTGCGCGAGTCAGAAGCGAGCGAGGCAATCATCTATTTCCGCCCGCAGACGCCCGTGCTGGTCGCGCCCGCTGCTGAGCCGATCACGATGACGACACGCCGCAAACAGTTTGTGCCACGCGTGTTGGCCATCACCGCCGGGAGTTCGGTGCGCTTCCCGAATGAAGACCCGATTCTGCACAACGCCTTTTCGACCTCACCCGAGAATGCATTCGATACCGGCCAGTACAGCCGTGGCGATGGCCGTACCGAGCTATTTAGCAAGCCGGGGTTAGTGCGCGTCTATTGCAACGTCCATCATTCCATGTTCGGTTTTGTGTTGGTGCTGGATACGCCGTTTTATACGCGTGCCGATGCTGCCGGGCGTTTCCGACTCGACGGTCTGCCTGAAGGCGACGGCGAGCTCGTCGTGTTCCATGATCGCGGAGCGCCACTGAAGCAACAGGTCAGTGTGACCAAGGGCAGCACCATCGCGCTCGATCTCGACCTTAACAAGCGTCGTGTCCCTGCGCACTCCAACAAGTTCGGCAAGCCTTACGCGAGAGCGCACAATGCCCATTACTAAGCCCGGCTTCCGCCTGCCGCTTGGCGCGCAGATCTTCTTGGTGTGCGCGGTCCTGATCACGCTGGCAGTGGGTGCTGCGGTTGCGATCACCTATTTTCAGGGGCGAAAAATCGCTGAGCAAAGTGTTCAGCGCACCCTCGACACCAGTTCTGGCGTGCAAGCCAACACCAAGCAATCGCAGTTGCAGCAGGTGCAGAATTTGGTGCAATTCATCGCGCAAGATCCGGCGATCGTCCAGTATTTCGAGAGTTCTACCGACGTCGACCTTGGGCTCGGTGACGCAATGGGCGGCACCATGTCGCTCGCCGATTTGCTGTCGGAACGGCGCGAGCAATACGGATTTGATCTCGGCATCTTCCTCGACGCCGACGGCGAAGTGTTGGCGCGCACTGACGAAACCGAAGCGGTGAAGCAAAATCTCTCCGGCGACGTGTTTCTTGCATCGGCCATCAGCGAGGCGACACCGGTCTCGGGCCTGTGGCGCCAAGGCGATGTGCTGCTGCAGGCGGCGGTGATGCCGATCTTGCGGGGCGACGATCTGCTCGGCTTCTTGGTGCTGGGCGAATCGATCGACGATCGGCTTGCCGCAGATATCAGCAAAGTCAGCGGCGCCGATGTCGCCTACGTCTTCGTCGATGATGATCGGTGGTGTTGAGTGCCAGCAGTCTCGATGCAGATACCGCGGAGGCACTGACTGGATTTCTTGCCGCGCACACCGACGTGCGCGAGGCGATCGCAGAAGCCAAGCCGTTGGATCGGATCGACGTGCACCTCGGCGACCGCGACTGGATCGGCCGGGTCGGCCCGGTTGATGCAGATGCCGGCGGCGCGCTCGGCGCAACGGTATCGCTGACCTCGCGCGATCGTGCCTATGCTGGGTTTCAGCGCATTCTCAATCTTGTTCTGGCAACCGGTATCGGTTCGCTACTCGCCGCCTTGCCCTTGTCCTACCTGCTGGCGCGCGCGTTACTAAAACCGGTGCGCACGCTGGCCGATGCCGCCGAATTGGCCGCGGATGGCCACTATCAAACTCGCCTCAGCATTGCCGGGAACGATGAATTGGCGCGTCTATCACGCGCCTTCGACCATTTGCTTTCCGATCTGCGCGAAAAATCCGACATCGAAGGGTACGTCACCAATCTGTCGCGCTTCCTGCCCGAGCCGTCGAGTGAGCGGAAGACGCAAGGGAACGTCGAGTCGCGCGCGATCAGTGCCGCCCCGGCAACGCGCGCTCCCGACCTCGCAACCCGTATCGTGCTTGGAATCGATTGCCGTGCGTTGGCCAAGCCAGTCACGCGCGATCAGGCCGACCGTCTCGGTGATGGCATCGAGCAGTTCACACTGGCCGTCGATGATGCAGCGCGTCGAGCAATGGCGCACGTGCTTGCCTTCAACGGGTTTCGTGCGGTACTCGGATTCTCTGGTGAGGCATCTTTGAGCCGAGCGCTGCGCACCGCGCGATTCCTGCGTCGTGATGCGAACCTGCCAGATGCCTTGTCGGCATCGTTGGCATTTGCCGTTCATGAAGGCGATGTGGTTGAAGGCTTGCTCACGATCGCCGGCGGTTCCGTGCCGGTGGCGGGCGGCGGCACGCTGTACCAGTTGGATCGTCTACTGTCCGAATCGAGCGAGCACCAAATACTGGTCGCCAAACCGATGTTGGACCAAGTCAAGTTGATCTGCGGTCATGACACTCAGGCCGCAACCGGGTTGGTCAGCGGACGCGCCTTTCCAGTTCTGGATGTGGCGCGGCTTGATGCGTTGGAACCATTACTGGCGAAAGCCCCCGGCTCCGGCGGTGACTACACCACGGTTGTCACGCCTGGTACGTCGATCGCTGCGACTAAGCGCGGCGGCGTGCAAGACATTTTGCTCGGTAGCGTGTTTGCCGGTCGTTACGAAGTGCTATCCGAACTGGGTGCCGGCGGTATGGGCGTGGTCTACAAGGCCCGCGATCTCGAGCTTGACGACATCGTCGCCATCAAGATGCTGCGCGGTGCCGCAGTGATGGACGCCGAGCAGTTGGATCGGCTCAAGAGTGAAATCAAACTGGCGCGCAAAATCACCCATCCGAACGTCTTGCGCACCTTCGATTTCGGGGAGTCCGACGGGCGCCCTTACATCTCGATGGAATACGTCCGTGGCATGACGCTGCGCTATCTGA
Organism: Rhodanobacteraceae bacterium; assembly: GCA_016708465.1. Lineage (GTDB taxonomy): Bacteria > Pseudomonadota > Gammaproteobacteria > Xanthomonadales > Ahniellaceae > JADKHK01. Next base: position 359,099 of record JADJFT010000001.1, on the reverse strand, counting down.
TCAAGCAGGCCGGGCGCATTCCGTTTTCTGCCGGACTGCGCATCGCGAAGCAGTTGTGTGCGGGGCTCGGTGCCGCGCACGAGGTCGGCGTGTTGCACCGGGATATCAAGCCCGAGAACTTGATTCTCGAATCCAGCGGCAATGCCAAGCTGATGGATTTCGGCATCGCGCGACCGATTCGGCGTTCCGAACCCGGACATACCCAGCAGGGCATGTTCGTCGGCACGCCGCATTACGCGGCACCGGAGCAGTTGGCGGGCGACGATGTCGACCATCGAGCCGATATCTATGCCAGCGGTGTGCTGCTGTGCGAAATGTTTTGCGGCAAACTGCCGTTCACCGGCAGCAACACGATGGAAATCTACATGGCGCAGATGCAGCAGGCGCCGATCAAGCCATCGGAGTACTGGCCGGAGATTCCAGCCGGGCTGGAAGCGTTGATTCTGCGTTGTATTGAGCGGCGTGCGGATGACCGCTTCCAAAGCGTCGACGACTTGGGCGCCGCGCTGGCGCAGTTGCGCGCATGAACCTCGTGACAAGGAGATCAATGTGAAAATTTGCAAGTTGCTGTGTTCGGTCGCAAGCCTCGGTTTGTCGTTGCCGCTGTTGGCTCAGGACGATGTCGCGCCCAGCGATTGGTCTTGGTATGGCGACCTGAAGCTGCGTGTCGATCATGTCCAGGATTTGGCCGGTCGCGATGATGTCGAACGCAACCGCAGCCGTTTTCGCTTCGGGGCGCACCGTATGTTCGACGATCTCGAGTTCGGCATCGCATTGGAAGGTGCGCTCGGTAGTGATGCCAATCGCGACAACCGCCGCAACAATGACAACGAACGTAGCGATGCGCTGAACCTGGACGAGCTCTATTTGCGTTGGAACCTCGCTGAAAACACCAGTCTGCTGGTCGGCCGCAGCGCGATGCCGTTGTCGTTGACGCCGATGCTGTGGGATTCGGATCTGCGCCCAATCGGTGCAAGTGTGTCGCATAGCATCGCCACTGGCGATTTCGACCGCCTCGCGCTGACCGCTGGCTACTTCGCCGGTACGCATCTGTATGACGATGAGTCACGCATCGCGGCATTGCAGGTCGGCTGGTTCTTGCGCGAAGGAAGCGACTTCGGCGGTGACATTCAGCTGGCTTGGCTGGATTTTTCCGAGCTAGATCAACTGACCTTGAACGGTCTCGCGCGCACCAATCGTCGTGCCGGCGCGCTGCTGCTGTCGGAATACAACATCGTCGATCTGCAGGCCGGGCTGCATACCACCGTTGCCAGCTGGCCACTGGCGCTGCGTGCCGATGTTGCGCGCAATACCGGTGCCGACGACCACAATGAAGCTGGACGATTCACCGCCGTCCTCGGCGACAAATTGCAGCCGATGGGTTGGGAATATGGTTTCGCCGCACAGCGCATACAGCGCGATGCCGCAATGGCCGCGTTCAATGAGGACGATTGGTGGTTCCACAGCTTTGCCAAGGGGCACATGCTTTGGGTCGGCTACGGCATCGACGAGATTTGGAATACTCAGTTTTCGATGTTTCGCGAGAACCGCGATGGCATCAGCGAGGACGTCGATCGCTTTATCCTCGAACTCAACGCGCGCTGGTGAGTCAGCGCCGGGCGCTGTGCTACATTTCGGCGAAGTCGACGGATACGGCGGTGTATGCGGCTCCATTTTCCGCACGGTGAACAAACCGATGTCATGCTCCGCGAGGGTGAAACCTCGTTGGGTTCGGCTGCGTCCAATGCGGTCGTCGTCAATGGCGAAGGCGTGTGCCCAATCCACGCGTCGCTGTTGTTCGATCGCCGCGGCCTCACGTTGATCGTTCGTGAAGGCGCCGAAAGTACCCACTTGAATGCACGGCCGGTGCGCGAAAAGGCCATCGTTCGAGTCGGCGACTTGCTCAGCCTCGGCAATGTGCTGATCGCGGTCAAACCCGACAGCGATCAATACATCACCAGCCGCATTCCGCCCACGAGTAGCCCTGAAGAGCCCATGTCCGAACAAAACAACGAAACCCGCTATCGCATGGCACCACCGAAGGCCGTGCTGCGCGGTGTCTCCGGTCCGTATTTCGGCAAAGTCATCGCGATCGCTGGCCGCCTGTCGATTGGGCGCGGCAACGACTGCGATCTGGTACTCGATGAGCCGGAGATGTCGCGTCGCCACGCGATGGTCGAAGCCACGCCAGCTGGCATCTGGTTGCGCGACCTCGGTTCCGCAAATGGCACCTATGTCAACGGCGTACAGGTGCGCGATGCGGTGCTATTTACTGGTGACCAGTTGGCGTTTGACCGCAACCGTTTCCTGATCGAAGCCCCCGGCACACCGACACGCCCGCTCGGCTTGGACGTGCAGGACATCAGCGCCAAACCCAGGGTAGAGGTCACGCAAACCTTGCAGGCGATCCGACTGGATGCTGAGCAAAGTTACAAGACCGACAAAGTCGCCGAAGCGGCTACTGCGAAGCCCGGCAGCCCTTGGTTGTTGATCGTGGTCGGTGCGCTGATCGCGGTCGCTGTCGCCGCTCTGCTCAGTTCCGGCCGCTGAGTCGCCGCCAGCGCAACAGCATCAACACGGCCAGAATCGCCGCGTAGATCAATGGTTCGCTCAAGTCGGCCTTGACTAGCCATAAGAAGTGCAGAACGCCCAAGACGGCAATCAGATAGCTCAGTCGATGCAGCGTCTGCCAGCGTTTGCCAAGTCGGCGCATCATCGCATTGGTGGAGGTGATCGCCAGTGGCACCAGCAACAGCCAGGCGCTGAATCCGACGGTGATGTACGGTCGCTTGACGATGTCAGTGAGCAACTGCGCCCAGAATGCACCGAGATCGAGCAACAGATAGCTCGCGAAATGCAGGCAGGCATAGAAGAACGCGTAAAGGCCCAGCATGCGCCGGAAGCGAATCAGCAGATTCCAGCCGCTGAATCGACGTAACGGAGTAATCGTCAGCGTGATCAATAGGAAGCGCAGTGTCCAAGCGCCAGTCTCGTGCACGATGCGTGCGACCGGGTCCGGGCCGGGATCGCCGACGAAAACATCCCAGCACAACACCGCCGCTGGCACCAAGCAAAGCAAGAACAGCACGACTTTGGTAACGGCGATGCGCACCAGCGTTAGTAGAGGGTTTGCGGATCGAGACCCGTGTACATCGCTGCAACCTGCTCGGCATAGCCGTTAAAGGATGTGGTCGCGATGCGTGCCTTGAAGATCGACATGCCTTCGGCGATCCGGCGCTCGGACGCTTGGCTCCAGCGTGGGTGATCGACGGCTGAATTCACATTCGCGTAGAAGCCGTATTCGTCTGGTGCCATCACGTTCCAACTGGTTGGTGGCTGCGTTTCCGAGAAGTGGATCTTGACGATCGACTTGATGCTCTTGAATCCGTATTTCCACGGGACGACCAAACGCAGCGGCGCGCCGTTCTGGTTGGGCAGCCAGCGTCCGTAAACACCGACCGCAAGAAGCGTGAGCGGATGCATTGCCTCGTCGATCCGCAGGCCTTCGCGATACGGCCAGTCGATGATCGCGGAACGCTGCCCCGGCATTTCGCGAGGGCGTTCGATCGTCTCGAAACGCACGTACTTGGCTTTTGACGTCGGTTTGAAGCGCTTCAGCAGGCTGGCCAGCGGAAACCCATTCCAAGGGATGACCATGGACCACGCCTCGACGCAGCGCAGTCGATAGATGCGTTCCTCGAACGCCATGCCTTTAAGCAGGTCATCAAGGTCGAAGCGTCCGGTCACTTCGGCTTCGCCAGCTACTTCGAGCGTCCACGGTCGTGGCTTGAAGTTTGCGGAGCGTGCCGCCGGATCGCCCTTGCCGGTGCCGAACTCATAATAGTTGTTGTAACTGGTGACATCGCGGAAGCTGGTGCGTGTTTCGCGTGAGCTGCCCGGCCAGGTCTTCAGGCCAGGGATTTCGGGTTTTGGCGTCGGCAGGACCGGTGTCTCGGCCTTGGCCTCGACCTCGTGTTCGCAGCCGGCCAAGCCGGCAATCAGCCCCGCAGCAAGGCCCTTCATCAGCGTGCGACGCTGCATATAGGCGGACTCGGGGGTGATCTCGGACGCGATGATCGGATCGAACAAGCGCTGGCGCATGGGTGTACCTCCGTGATCAAAGACCCGAACGAGGCCTAAATCCTGACACTGCAGCGTGTAGGCGCCGTCAATCAGGCACCTGGGTTTCTTGCCCGAATGTCCGCTGGTACGGTCGGGCAGTCTGCGGTTTAGCCCGTGTACTTCAGCGTGCGTGGCCCGCATCAGGTTCCCCATCGACAGTCGCTCCGTTCCTGCGGAGCGCAAAGGAGTGTTTGTGAGCCGCGCCTACAACTTTTCCTCAGGCCCCGGAGCAATTCCGGAACCCGTGCTGACGCAAGCGCGCGACGAGATGCTCGAATGGTCGAGCGCCCGCGCTTCGGTCATGGAGATCAGTCATCGCGGCAAGCACTTCATCCAGATTGCCGAGCAGGCCGAGGCCGATCTGCGTGCACTGATGGCGATTCCGGCGAACTACAAAGTGTTGTTCCTGCAGGGCGGTGCAACTCAGCACTTCGCTCAGATTCCGATGAACTTCGCCGCCGGCACCCGTGCCGATTACATCGTGACCGGCCAGTGGGGCCAAAAAGCGTCGAAGGAAGCCAAGCCGTACACGACGGTGCGGGTCGCCGCGACCTCGGAAGCCGACCAGTTCTTCAAGCTTCCGGAGCACGCGCATTGGCAACTCGACGCAAACGCAGCCTATGTGCACTACACGCCGAACGAAACCATCCAAGGTGTCGAGTTCCATGACATTCCCGATGTCGGTGCGGTGCCGCTGTTTGCGGACATGTCCTCGAACATCTTGTCGAAGCCGATCGACGTGTCGAAGTTCGGTCTGATCTATGCCGGCGCCCAGAAGAACATCGGTGCTGCAGGTCTGGTCGTGTTGATCGTGCGCGAGGACTTGCTGGCGCGCTGCCCGGCCGATATCGCCGGCATTTTCAACTATGCCGCGCATGCCAAGGAAGCTTCGATGTTGAACACGCCGAACACCTTCGGTTGGTATCTCGCAGGGCTGACGTTCCAGTGGTTGCAGCGCGAAGGCGGTCTGCTCGAAATGGGGCGACGCAATGCCGAGAAGGCACGCAAGCTATACGACTACATCGATGGCTCGGGCTATTACACGAATCCGATCGACGTGAGCGCGCGCTCACGCATGAACGTGCCGTTCCGCCTCGCCGATGAAGCCCACGACGATGCTTTCTTGAAACAGAGCGAAGCTGCCGGTCTGATGGCACTCAAGGGTCATCGATCGGTCGGCGGCATGCGCGCCAGTATTTACAACGCCATGCCGATGGCTGGTGTCGATGCATTGATTTCCTTCATGCGCGACTTCGCGCAGCGAAATGGCTGAGGAACTGCCATGTACAAGATCAAGACTCTGAACAATATCTCGCAGAATGGCCTCAAACGTTTGCCAGCCGAGCGCTATCAGATCATCGACGCACTGGAGACCGCTGATGCGATCTTGGTGCGATCCGCTGACATGCATGCGCTCGACATTCCTGCGTCCGTGCTGGCGATCGCGCGGGCAGGTGCCGGCACCAACAATATCCCCGTAGCAGCGATGTCCAAGCGTGGCATACCGGTGTTCAATGCCCCGGGTGCGAATGCCAATGCCGTAAAGGAGTTGGTGCTCGCGGGCATGCTGTTGTCGGCACGTAATATCTCCGATGCGCTCGCGTTTTCGGCGTCGCTGCCGACTGAAGGTGGCGAGGAATTGATGGAGAAGGAGAAAAAGCGCTTCGTCGGGTCCGAACTGATCGGTCGCACACTCGGCGTGATTGGGCTCGGCGCGATCGGCGTACGCGTCGCCAATGCAGCGCGCGCGCTTGGAATGCGCGTCATCGGCTTCGATCCGCACATGACCGTCGAAGGCGCGTGGGCTCTATCGTCCGATGTGATCAAGGCCGGCTCGATGAACGAAGTCTATGCGGCGTCGGATTTCGTCAGCTTTCACGTGCCACTGAATGACGCAACCCGCGGTTCGTTTTCGCTGGCGTCGCTGGATGCGGTGAAGCCTGGTGTCGTGCTACTGAACTTCTCACGTGACGGCATTCTCGCGCACGATGCGATCAAGGCCGGTCTCGTCGATGGTCGTATTGGTCGTTATGTCACCGATTTCCCGAAACCGGAATATCAAGGTAATCCGCGCGTGATCGGCCTACCGCACCTCGGCGCGTCGACCGAAGAAGCCGAGGAAAATTGCGCGCTGATGGTGGTCGACCAACTGCGCGAATTTCTCGAGTTCGGCAACGTCGTTAACAGTGTGAACTTCCCGACCACGCGCATGCATCGTGCCGGTAAGGCGCGCATCTGCTTAGCGAACGCCAACAAGCCGAATATGATCGGCCAACTGTCGGCGACGCTGGGTGCAGCGGGGATCAATATTACGCAAATGCACAATGCCTCACGCGGTGACCATGCCTACAATCTGGTTGACGTCGACAATGACGTCGGCCCTGCCGTTATCGAACACTTGCGCGCGATCGATGGCGTGTTGTCGGTACGGGTGATCGCATGAGCGAGGACGCGCCCAAACCCAATCTGGCCGAGGTGCGGGCGCGGATCGACGCAATTGATAGTGCGATTCAGCAACTGATTGCCGAGCGCGCAAATTTTGCTCGTCAGGTTGGCCAAGCCAAGGGGCCATTGAAGGCTGCCGTCGACTACTATCGTCCGGAACGTGAGGCGCAGGTGCTGCGCATGGTCATCGGCCGCAACCAAGGGCCTTTGTCGAACGAGGAGATGGTAAGGCTGTTCCGCGAGATCATCTCTGCCTGCCTTGCGCAGCAGGAGCGATTGAAAATCGCATTTCTGGGTCCCGGACGACTTGTGTCGCATCGAGCGGGTATTTTCGCATCCGCAGTCGCTCGGGCAGACGCGCAATTGGCTGCGTCAACACCTGCCGAATGCGGAACGCGTGCCGGTGTCGAGCAATGCCGAAGCGGCAAGGCGTGCGCGCACCGCGGATGATTCGGCAGCGATCGCCGGTGAAGGTGCGGCGCGTGTCTACGATCTCAAGATTCTTGCCGGTCCAATCGAGGACCGACCCGACAACACCTCGCGATTCGTCGTGCTCGGGCGCGATATTTTTTCGCCCAGCGGTATCGACAAGACCTCATTGATGCTAATCGCGAAGGATCAGCCCGGCGCGCTCTATCACCTGCTGGCACCGCTCGCGAAACACGGCATCAGCATGACTCGGATCGAGTCGCGGCCGACCCGCCAGAAGAAATGGCAGCACGCATTTTTTATCGATGTGAACGGCCATGTCGAGGACGACAACATGAAACAGGCATTGAGCGAACTGGGTCCAGTCACCGACCAACTCACCGTATTGGGGTCCTATCCGGTCGCCGTGTTGCCGGCATGAATCCGGCACCGAAGAGCGCAGTCCGATGAGCACTGGCCGTCTGCAGTTCGTGACCGCTGCGGCATCACCCTTGCGTGGTCGCATTCGGGTGCCTGGCGATAAATCGATCTCGCACCGCGCGATCATGTTCGCGAGCTTGGCCGATGGTGTTTCGCGCATTACCGGCTTCCTCGAAGGCGAGGACACCTTGGCCACTGCGGCTTTATTTCATGCAGCGGCCGTCGAGATCTATGCCCCGAGTGCGGGCGAGCGCGTCGTCCATGGTGTCGGCATCGATGGCCTGCGTGGAACCGATGCCACGCTCGACTGCGGTAATGCCGGCACCGCGATGCGGTTGCTCGCCGGCTTGCTCGCGGCGCAACCGTTCGACTCGACTCTGACCGGTGATGTGTCGCTATCGAAGCGGCCGATGCGGCGCGTCATCGAACCATTGGCAAGCATGGGGGCCAGGATCGACGCCGAAGGCGGCCTGCCACCACTGCATCTTCGTTCTGGGCAGCGATTGCTGGCGATCGACTACACCTTGCCGGTGGCATCGGCACAGGTGAAGTCGGCGCTGTTGCTGGCTGGCCTGTATGCCGAAGGCGAAACCATTGTGCGCGAACCCCATCCAACGCGCGACTACACCGAATCGATGCTGCGCCAGTTCGGCGTCGTTATTGACTACGCACCAGGACATGCGACTTTGCGTGGCGGACAACGCCTTCGCGCCTGCGATATCGATGTGCCAGCCGATTTCTCATCGGCCGCTTTTTTTCTGGTGGCCGCCAGCATCATTCCCGGTTCAGATCTCGTGCTTGAAGCAGTTGGCATGAATCCGCGTCGCACTGGCTTGCTTGCGACATTGCGCGATATGGGCGCGGACATCCGCGTCGAACGTGAAGCGATGCAGGGCGGTGAGTCGGTCGCTGATTTGCGGGTGCGACATGCGCGACTGCACGGTATCGAGGTGCCGGTCACGCGCGTTCCGGACATGATCGATGAGTTTCCGGCATTGTTCGTGGCGGCGACCGCTGCCGAAGGCGACACCATCGTGCGCGGTGCGGCTGAGTTGCGCGTCAAGGAAAGCGATCGACTTGCGACCATGAGTGCCGCTTTGCGCGCGCTCGGCGCGCGTATCGACGAGACCGACGATGGCGCGACCGTTTATGGCGGTACCGCACTCACCGGTGGTCGCGTGCATGCCCACGGCGATCACCGTATCGCGATGAGCAGCGCGATCGCTGGTCAACTCGCGTCTGCCGCCGTGATCATCGACGATTGCGACAATGTCGCTACTTCCTTCCCAGGCTTTGTTGAGCTGACGACTTCGATCGGATTCGGTCTCACCGCCAGGCACATCGGCTAGCGCGAACTGCGATCTGCATCACGATGTTGCAATGCGTCGTGACAATGAACCGATAGCACCATACGGTCCCGTTCGGATTTGCTCAGGGCCCGGCGACGGGCCTTGTTTTTGTTTTGGGGTAGTTGTCGCCAGCGGTATTGCTGGAGGCGAAAAATTGACGACAAAACCATTTCCTCGGGAGGGAAATCATGAAAACTCTTCGTTACCGCCGTTTGCGGCTGTTGTCGGCTGCGGCCATCTTGGTGTTCGGTACATCGACCTGGGCCAGCACGCTGAATCAGAACGTCTCTTGGACGGTTGACCGTGCCGGTACCACCGCCAAGTATCGCGTCGTTGCCTATGGCGACTCGATCTATGCCGGCTACAACGGTTCGGTCAGCAAAGCCGCAAAGTTCTCGGCACCCACGGTCGATGCCGAATATCTGTCGGCGCTGTGGAATGCCGATATTGAGAGTATCCGCCGTGCAAAATCCGGCGCGATCGCCTCCGACGTTTACAACAACAAAATTGTAGCCGAACGCTCGTACATGCAGGCTAGCAGTACCCGCGTCGTCACGTTTGAAATGTGTGGCAACGATGGACTGCAGGCGCGTACTGCGTTCAAGGATCAAACCGGCACCTGCAGTTACAGTGGCATGCAGACGGCATTGAACAACTGCAAGACCAATGTCGCCGCAGCCATGGACTACATCAACGCCAACGCCCACGCCAACGTCAAGCTCAAGGTCATCTCGAACGTCTACTACCCGGGCTACAACGCCGATAACGTGCAGAGCAAGTGCAAGGACGCCACGACCGGTGCGACCGTCAACTTGCGTGACCGATTCCTGCCTTACCTGACGAAGATGAATTATTGGATGTGCGATTACGCGCGCCAGAAAGGCTTCAAGTGTGGCGACAGCTTCGCCGAGTTTATGGGCGCCGACTACGACAGCAATGGTGACGGCGCGATCGATTCGACGGCGTTGCGTTACCTGGCTGGCGATACCGAGAGTGCCTATGTCACGCGTATCACTTCAACATTGAAGTCGACGTTGCGCGATGCCAACGTCAAACTCGTGACGGCGTCGAGCAGCTATGACTACATCCAGTCCGACGACGTGCATCCGACATATACCGGCGGTACCGTCAGCGCTGGCCTCTGGGGTGGTAGTACCGGCACCGGCGCACCGCGCTACACCAGTTTCAGCGGTGGCAAGAGCCCGATCTGGAAAAACTATGGACACGAGCGCATGGGTTGGACGATCTCGGTGTTCAACCCGACCGCACCCTAAGCGGCAGGGTCGATCAAGGTCTGCCCATGAGCAAGCCGAGTGATCACGGCAGGTCGCTGTCCGATGTGAACAGCGACGATGTGCGTGTGCTCCGCCAGCAACGGTCCAGCGCTGCGTTGCGTCGCTGGATCGTTCCGGTGCTTGCGATTGCGGCGTTGTCGGGCGCTTACTGTTTGCTGCCCGATACCAACGATCGGTCAACCTCGGTCGCCGCAATCGGCGATGCGATCGATTCAAACCAAGTCAAGGTTGTGACCATCAAGTCGGCTGAAGTAAAACCGGCGACTCGATTGCGGGTGATGCCGATCCGTCCTGTAGTCGCCTCGACAAATGTTCTCGGAGAAAGCGATGCTGATTTCACCGCGCCGAACCAGGATGCCGACGATTTGGCGAGTTATTTCAAACCGGGCGATGCTGAGCCGACGATGGCCGAATTGATCGATGCCTTGCGCGAATCGGGAGTGAAGACCGGTATCGCTGCGTTCAACCCACCCGGCACGAGTCCTTCAATGGTTGGGCTTGCGGTTCCACCGGATTTTGAATTGCCGGCTGGCTACGTCCGTCACCATCAGGTCACCGATCAGGGTGAGGACATCGAACCGATCCTGATGTTCGCACCGGACGTGCAGCTTTTTGATGAACATGGCAAGCCTGTGGCGATTCCGGAGAACCGTGTCGTGCCACCGGAACTGGCGCCGCCGGGACTGCCGATCCGCGAAATCATCGTGCCGCCTGCGCAATCCTGAGTTCTGATACGCGATGGATCGTCCCTGAGCGGCGCGCCTCGCGGCACCCGATTGCCGCGCCACAGGACGCGTGAATGGCTGATGCAATTCGCCGCGATCGTGGCAAGCAGCCTGTTGCTCGGTCGCTATGCCGAAGGCGGCAACGCTTGGCCACTTGGCTTCGTCGCCTTGGTGCCTTGGCTGCTCATGCTCAGTCGCCTAGATGGGTTTGCCAGCACCTTGGTTAGTGCTGCACTGATGGCTGCCGGCTTTCAACTCGCGGTCTTTCACTGGTTCGGCGCCGCATTTGGCACCTACGTCGGTATCCAAGCGCTGCCTGCAGTCGTGATTCTGGTGCTCCTCGGACCGCTGTTGCAACCGCAATTCCTCGCGTTCGCACTGGTCCGGCAGTGGGCGGCACGGCGGCATCATTCCGTTGTTTTGGCGCTCGCCGGTGCGTCAGCGTGGGTTGGCTGCGAATGGTTGTTCCCGAAGATGCTTGGCGACACCTTGGGCCACGGGCTGCATCCTGCCGAGACGCTGCGACAAGCGGCCGACGTGGGTGGCGCTGCTGGGCTCACGTTCTTGTTGTTGTTGGTCAACGAAGCAATCGCCCGCGTTCGACCACGCGCCCGACCATTGCTCCGCGCCGCGCTGCAACCGTTGGCTGTCGCCGTGCTCGGCGTCGGCGTGCTGTGGGGCTACGGCACGTGGCGGCTGGAAAGCGTGCGTGAAGCACATGCGGCACCGGCAAATGCGCTACGCGTCGGATTGATCCAGTCCAACATCACTGACCTCGAACACCGGCGACAAGAGCACGGCAGCTACGCAGCGGTGCGGCATGTGCTCGACACGCATTTCGCGATGTCCGAGTTTGCGGTGCGCGAGCAAGGCGCGGATGCGTTGTTGTGGTCCGAGACGATTTATCCGACCACGTTCGGGGTTCCGAAAAGCAGCGATGGTGAGGCGTTGGATCAAGAGATTCGTGATTTCATCGCGGCGTTGGGGGTGCCGTTGGTATTCGGCACCTATGACCGCGATGAACAGGGCGAATACAACGCCGCTGCCTTCCTCGAACCCGCGCGCGGCCTGCTTGGGCATTATCGCAAGACGCATTTGTTTCCATTCACCGAAAAAGTGCCGTCGTGGCTTGACTTTGACCTTGTCCGCCGGCTGTTGCCATGGGCGGGAAACTGGCAGCCAGGGACCGGCGCCCGCACGTTCCCGGTGCATACCGCCGATGGCCGCGAGGCCAACGTGGTCCCAATGATCTGCCTCGATGACGTGCATCCGCAACTGGCAATCGATGGTGCTCGGCTGGGTGCCGAAGCCTTGCTCGGATTGTCCAACGATTCGTGGTTTACCGCGTATCCGCAGGGCGCACGCTTGCATCTGGCGGTCGCCGCTTTCCGCAGCATCGAAACTCGTTTGCCACAGTTGCGCGCGACAACCAATGGACTGAGCGCGATCATCGACGAGACCGGAAGTGTCATCGCAAGCACTGAAATGGGCCAGCAAGCGGTGCTCGTCGGTGAGATCCCACTGCGTCCGCCGATGCCAACACTGATGCTGCGCTGGGGCGATTGGGTCGGTCGCACCGCGCTGCTGTTCCTGCTCGGGCTTGCGGCAGCGGCTGGATGGCGTCGCGATCGGGCGATCACGACAGTCACCGGGCTGGAGCCGCTTGCTGCGGCAACGGTCAGCGACCCGTTCGATGTGGTCTTGCTGACGCCACTTTGGCGGTATGTCGTGATCGTGCTACGCGTGAGCGCGGCGCTCGCGCTGGCATGGCTGACGTGGCGCATGTGGGTGCTGGACGGCTTTCAGGTGAATTCGTTGATCCAGGTGCGCGGCGTTGTGCTCGGTGTGGCGCTGCCATTGCTGCTGGCTTGGGCAGTCCGGCGCATCCATACCGTAGCGGCGCGTATCGATGGCGATGTCTTGGTGTGCGAGCAAGCGACGCAGCGCATCGAGATTCCACTGGCGCGCATCGAATCCTTGCACGCGGTCTGGGCCGGCGGCCCTGGTGCCGCCTTGCAACTGGCGCTGGTGACCGGCAAGCGCTGGCCGATGACGTTGTCGTTAGCAAATCCGCAGGCGTTCGCTAGCTTGCTCGTCGCTGCCGGTGCTGGCGCACCATGGGCCGATCCATTGTCAGCGCGCGTCGCCGAATTCGCAGCACACCATGCGGTGATTCGCCATCGCCGGTGGGACAACAGCGCCGTGAAGTTCGTGCTGTTTCCGCTGCTTCCTGCACTCGTTGCGTTTCGATTGCATCAGCACATCACCTTTGGCGGCACGTTTGGTGAGTTGTACACCTACGGATTGGGCGCATGGCTCACCGGCCTGATGATCTGGTGGGCGGCTTGGTCACTTGGCCTGATGCTTTTCGCCGCCGGCATGCGATTCGCTATCGAGTTAATCGTCACGCTGGCTTTCCTCGCTGATCGACATGCCACCTTGCCGATCCGTCGCACCCTCGAATACCTCACCCGCATTGCCTACTACCTCGGCACGCCAGCGTGGTTGGCAGCGCGTTTGCTTTGGGGCTGATTGCTTACGGTGCCAGTTTTCGCTTGAGTGCTCGCGCGACGGAGTGAGGGAGCGAGGGCAGCGCGCGGAGCATCCACGGCAGGATCCGGCGTTTGCTGCCGCTCAGCGACTCTGGGATCAGCGCTTCGATCAGGTGTGGGCCTTTGTGGCTGAGCGCGTAGTCGAGTGCGTGCGTAAAACTTTCAGCGCTTTCGGCACGGATGGCGTGTACACCCATGCCTTGCGCTAGTCGCGCGAAGTCGAGGCGTGGATTGGCGAGATCGAGTTGCGAGCGCGCCTTGGGTCCAATGTGCGCAGCGCCGACACGTTCCAATTCGACATTCAAGACCGAGTAGGACGCGTTGTTGAAGATGATGACTGTCACATCGAGCTGTTCGCGTGCCATCGTCCACAGTGACTGGATCGTGTACATCGCGGTGCCATCGCCGATCAGTGCCAACACCGGCCGTGTCGGGCAGGCGATGGCGGCACCGATGGCATTCGGCAGGCCCTGGCCGATGGCGCCGCCGGTCAAGGTGATCAGGTCATGGCGCGGCGCACCTGCGGTCATTACCGGGAGCATCAGGCCAGAGGTAATGGCCTCGTCGACGACGATGGCGTTCTCCGGCAGCAGGTAGCCAACGGCCTTGCACACTTTCTCGGCGGTCAAGCGACCACGCGGGCGTGCTGGGCGCGCGGCGGGCTGCAGCGGCGGTTGGACGGTTTCGGCCCCCAGCGCAGATGCCAACCGAATGAGACTGGCCGCGGCGTCCTGTGCCGATGTCGCCAACGTCTGCACACGGCAACCTGCGGGTACGAGTTCGCTCGGCTTGCCTGGATAGGCGAAGAACGACACCGGTGCCTTGGCATCGACCAGAATCAGATGTTGCAGCCCCGCGAGTTGCACGCCGGCCAGTTCGGCAAGGTAGGCAATGCGCTCGACCTGCGGCAGACCGGCGCCGCGTTCGAGTCGAGTGGGGAACACTTCGGCCAACAGCTTCACCCCGGTCTTCGCGGCGATGCGCGCGGCCGCAAGCAGCGCCGGTTCACGCAACGCATGGCCACCCAGCAACAGCGCGGCTTGGCCGCCGGAACGCAGGACTTGTGCGATCTCACCGATTGTCGCCTCATCGGCAGCAGACAGCGTCGGCGCTGCGGGTGGTGGGCAGGGCACGCCGCCGTCGCCCCAAGACACGTCCGCCGGCAGAATCAAGGTCGCCACTTGGCCGGGTCGTCCACGCGCCGCGGTGATCGCATCGACTGCGTCGCGGCAGAGTTCATCGGTACGCTTCGATGTGCGCACGAAGCCTGGCGAGACATTGCGCGCCACGGTTTCAATGTCGGATTGCAATTGTGCGTCCAGCGCGACGTGGTAGGTCGCATGGTCGCCAACGATGTTGACGATCGGTACTTTGCCCTTGCGCGCGTTGTGCAGATTGGCGAGGCCGTTGCCCAACCCACAACCAAGGTGCAGTAGCGTCACTGCCGGCTTGTCCGCCATGCGCGCGTAGCCGTCCGCAGCACCCGTGGCGACACCTTCGAATAAAGTCAGCACGGCGCGCATGCGCGGTTCGTCATCGAGCGCGGCAACGAAATGCATTTCGCTCGTGCCCGGATTGCTGAAGCAGACGTCGATGCCGGCATCGGCTAGCGTCTTCATAAGGGCTTGCGCGCCATTGGGCATAGAGATCTCCGGTGCTTGAGTCGTCAGATAGGATCAAGTTGTTGCGAGCCGATAGCATCGATGCGGGTCACGCCGGTCAGTGCCATGGTCGTCGCCAACTCGCGTTGCCAGCAGCTCAACAAGGCGCGCACGCCCGGTTCGCCACCTGCTGCGAGCGCATAAACCCAGGGCCGACCGATCAGTACGCCACGTACACCCAATGCCAGTGCGCGGAATACATCGATACCGCTACGGATTCCGCCATCGACCAATACCTGCGTAGAGGCGCCGACGGCATTGACGATGGCCGGCAGCTTTGACGCGGTAGACGCAGCACCATCGAGCTGACGCCCACCGTGATTCGACACGACGATGCCGTCTGCGCCGGCATCGATCGACGCACGTGCATCGTCCGCATCGAGAATGCCTTTCAGCAGCAATGTGCCGCGCCAGCGTTGCCGCAGCCAGACGATGTCGGCCCAAGTGACAGTCGGGTCGAACTGCTGATCGACCCACTGGCGGAAGGCATCGAGGTCACGCGCCGCCGGTACGTGTTCGCCGAGGCTGCCGAGGCGCAACGGACCACCACGCATGGCCACGTCCCAGATCCAGCCGGGGCGAGCGAGCAACTGGCGGGTACGCAACAGCTTTGCCCGCCGGCCCGGAACTGCGAGGCCATTGCGGATATCGCGATGGCGTGGCCCCGGCATTGGCAGGTCGATGGTGAACATCAGCGTGCGACAGCCGGCCGCCCACGCACGATCAAGCAATGCGTTGGCGACGCCACGATCACGCAACATGTACAACTGAAACCAGAACGGTGCATGCGCAGCAGTAGCGACTTCATCAATGCCACACAGCCCGACCGTGGACAGCGTGAATGGGATGCCGATGGCATTCGCGGCGCGCACGGCCTGAACCTAGCCACGGCGCGCCATCATGCCGGCGAGCCCGATCGGCGCGAATGCGACCGGTAGCGCCAGCGATGCTCCGAACAGTTGCGTCGACGTGTCGATGCCACCGACATCGATCAATGCCCGCTGACGCAGGCGCAATCGTGCCCAGTCCATCGTATTCACCGCGAGTGTCTGTTCGGTGCCGGCACCGCCGTCAAGATAGTCAAACAGAAAGCGCGGCAATCGACCGCGCGCGAGCTCGCGATAGTCATCGACAGTCACCGGGAGCGTTGCCGACATTGCCTTAGCCCCCGCTACGGATGGCACGGGCTGCCGCGCGCGCTGTCAAAATGCAGGCGGGCAGGAACGTACCTTCCAGCGAACGCTTGCCATTCGAACCACCGCCACCGAAGCCTGCGGCTTCGCCGACGCAATACAGGCCTGAGATCGATGCGCCGGTGCCATCAAGTACGCGGCTACTTAGATCGGTGCGCAATCCGCCCAAACTCTTGCGCGTCACCAGTTGCATGCGGATGGCGATGAACGGCCCCGCCCCAGACTGCTGCAGCGGCGCCGGCTTGCAGGTACGTAGTCGGTCTGGGCGCCACTGACGCGCATGCAAGATGCGACGGATCTGGTCGTCGTTGTGTAAGGCATTGGCGTTCGCGAACTGGGCATCGAAGGCATCGACCAGCGCTTGCAACCGGGGCGCATCAATATCGTGCGTACAGGTCAACGCATTCATTTTCGCCGCCAACCCGGCCAGTGTTTCGTCGACGATGAAGTCCGGGCTTTCGCGCTGCATCTGGCGAACGAGGCGATGGTTGCCGAACAACGTCTCGCCGAGCAGACGCAGGAACTGGCGGTCGCGGATACGCGGGTTGTGCTCGCTACCCGAGATCGCGAATTCCTTTGCGGCGATGCGCCAGTTCAACAGCTGCCAAGTCCATGGCTGTTCCTGTTCGGCCACGCGCCGACACAGCCAATTCGTGTCGAAACCGGTGACCAATGGCTCCGGGCCGATGCGTTCGCCACGATGATCCAGCCAAAGTGCCGACTTGCACGGAATCGTCGATAGTCCATGACCTTCGAAATGCGGGAATGGATGCGGAAAACCGGCCGCGTAATTCCACATCTCACCGGCATTCACGATCTGCCCATCGAATCGGTTGGCGACGTGATGGTGCAGCTTGCCGTCAGCGAACGGATGCGCACCGTTGAGCATCGTCTTCGGGCGTGGGCGGTCTGCGGGCCAGTTCGCACGGCATTCGTCGTGACTGCCATTGATGCCCCCCATGGCCAATACCACAACCGGTGCACGCAGTCGCACTTCGCTGCCACTGACTTCGTTCAACGCAACTGCACCGCTCAATTTTCCGGCGGCGTGGTCGAGGCCCAGCACGCGGTGTTGCTGCAGCACCCGTAGGCGGTTGTCGGCACCTGCGCGTTCCAATGCGGCGCCAAGGCGCAATACCAGTTCCAGCGCCGTACCCCAGACGATGTGATAGCGCGGCAGCGAATTCCCCTCACCAAAGCGACCACGTTCGACCCAGTTCACTGCCGGAAGGAACTTAATTCCTTCCATGAGTAACCAGTCGTAAACCTCTGACCTAGCACGTTCTACATAATTCCGAGCCCACGCCACTGAGCAAGAATCACCGGGATCGACCTCGCCGAAGCGCAGCCAATCGCGCAGTGCAATCTCAGGGTTATCCGGAATCTTCATCCGCGCCTGCAGCGGCGTGCCGACCAGCGCCATCCCGCCGAACGCCCAGCGCGCCAGCCCGCCAAAGCGCTCTCGCGTATCCCGGTCGATCAGGGTGACTGACATCCCGGCGCGCAGACATTCGAGCGCGGTGACAATACCCGCCAAGCCGCCACCGACGACGACGACGTCCGCTGCGATCTCTTCGGTCATGGGTAGGCTTTCTTCCTGAGCATCATCGCGATGAGGGATGGACAACCGTTGCGAGCATACGCGCAGCGCCGCGCGATCGCATCGGCGGCGCGGCTATGCTCCGACGAACACCGTTCGAGAGTTGTAGACAATGGGTTCAGACCATCCGCCGGAATCGAACGAGATGAAGCCCGATGGGCGACCCTTCGTCATTCCATGCCACGACTTGACGTTCGCAGCCCCATGGCGCTGGCTGCGGCTCGGCTGGGCCGATGTGCGCCGTGCGCCGGCGCTCAGCTTTCTATTCGGCCTCATCATCGTGCTGATCAGTGCCGCGATCTCTTGGCTCGCATGGTCGCTCGGGCGTTTCGCCTTGCTGGCAACGCTGCTGTCCGGATTCGTTTATATCGCACCGCTGATCGGCGTCGGCTTGTACTCGGTCAGTCGCGGATTGTTGGCCGGGCAGGTGCCGAAACTCGGCGATTCCTTCGTCATCGCACGACGTGTGGCCGGCCACGCCGGCATCTTTGCGCTGATCCAACTCGTCATCATTTTGATCTGGTCGCGCTCGGGCATGATGCTTACCGCATTTGTGCCAGTGCAGACTGGCGACACCCGCGCTTTGGTCGAATTTTTGTTGATCGGCTCGGCAGTCGGTTCAATTTTCGCCGCGATCACCTTCGCCGTGACCGCATTTTCGTTGCCGATGATCGCCGACCGCGATATCGACATGGTCACTGCTTGCATCTCCAGCATCAACGCCGTGCTGCGCAACAAATGGGTGCTGGCGGAATGGGCAGCGATTATTTGCCTGCTGACAGCGCTCGGCTTTGCGACAGCGCTGATCGGCCTTGGTTTGGTCATGCCTTGGCTCGCCTATGCGACGTTCCATGCCTATCGCGACACCATCGATGCCTCGGCTTGGCCGATCGCGTAGGCGTTGGGTCGGCCGCTATCATTGCTCGGTACGCGCAGGTGCTGGAGACGCGAATGGCAACCGGATGGGCTGGCGATGGGGCGGTGCAGGATCAGATCGACGCGACCATCGGCGACGCCGTCGAGCGGGCACGTCGTCGTATGAGCAAGGGGCCGGGTCGGTCGCACTGCGAGGCTTGTGATGCACCGATCCCGGAAGCGCGTCGTGCAGCGGTGCCCGGCGTGCGGTTATGCGTGTCGTGCCAAGAAGCCGCCGACCGCGACGACGGTCCATTCAGTGGCTACAACAGTCGTGGAAGTAAAGACAGTCAGTTGCGTTAAGCCCCTGCGTTGCGGTCGTCGCGTTGACGATGGCCGCTGAAAGCAACACTGCCGAGAATGAGGGTGGCTGATACGGCCATCGGCAAGGTCAGCGGTTCACCGAGCAACAGCCATGCCCAAGCCACTGCGAATAACGGCACCAGATAAGTCACGGTGACCGCGCGTGAGGCACCGATGCGTACGATCAGCCGGTAGTAAATCGCATAGGCGGCACCGGTACAGATTGCGCCGAGCGCAATCGTCGACAACCAAGCATGCGTCGATGGCATCACTTCCGGCCAATGACGAACTGCGAACGGCAGCAGTTCGAGGCTCGCGAAACTCAGGGTGGCGGCGGCGACTGCGATCGGCGGCATGCCTACGAGTTGTTTGCGCACCAAGTTCGCACCGACACCGTAGAGCAGCGCCGCCCCGGTTCCGACCGCAACCGCAAGCCCGATACTGGCGCCAGCGGTCTTGGCACTGGCGAGTACGATCACGCCGGCAAACCCGGCCAACAAGGCGATACTGCGGCGCAAACCGATTTTTTCGCCAAAGAACAGGTACGCGACCAAGGCGGTAAACAGCACTGCCATGCTGTTGCAAATGGCACCGATTCCGGCGGGCGCATGCTGAGCCGCGTAGGCGAATAGGGCAAATGGCACGGCCGAATTGATTGCGCCCAACAGCGCCAGCATCGGCCATACCCGGGCCGGAAAACTGCGCCACGATCGCCACAGAAAAGGCAACAACACCAGCGCGCCGAGTGCAAGGCGCAGTTCGGCCAGCGCGAAGGCGCCGAATTCCGGTGCAGCGACGCGCTGAAACATGAAACTTGCGCCCCAGATCGCGCCGAGCACGGCGAGTTCAAATAGGCTCAAACAATCGCGGGCGGGCGCACCGGGCGCATCGATAGTCGTCGTATTCATCAGATTCCGTTGTCGACATCAAACAGGTCGCCGACCGGAAACTCACCCGGTGCAGCGTTGGCAGGAAGACTCATGGCATTTTTTCAGCGCAAACCGCGACCAAATGAAGGCGGCGATCAGTTCGACGCCAAGCTTGATCAAAGCGAACAGCTTCAGAATCGATTGCGGTGACGGTGCCGACAACGCCAACCAGCCGCCAGCGATGACGATGACATGCAGCACCAGCACACGCGCATAGGGCTCGGCCATCACGCGTCCTGGTGTGGTGCGCGTCCAGTCTTGTCGTGCCCGCCATTCACTGCGAAATCCAAGATAGTGAATCGCCGCGATGATGATCGCGGACAGCCACCACGCCTGGCCCTGTTGCCACAGTCCGCCCATCACCAGACCGAAGAACACCAATACCAGTAAGCCATGCACCGCGGTGAAGATGCCGTAGTGCAGCGCAAAAAATTTGCTCAGCGGGACTGCTTCCGGTTTGCTGCCGGAATGTGCTTCGGCATCACGTAGTTTCTGGAACTGGACAACGCCGGTGCAGAGATTTTCGAACCAATACAGACCGAGCACGGCGAATACATCCCACCAGCCGAGCCAGATCGGCACCAAGGTTGCGAGATTCCAGAGCACGATCAAGACATAGGCCATGCTGGATCGTAGCGAATCCGCTTGCTCGCATCGTCCGCCGGGGTGCGCTTGATCTGGATCAATGGCGGCCACGGCGCTCGCACCTAGGGTCGTTGACGAAGCAGGCGAGGTCAGTGGATGCGCAGGATGGGGTTCTTGATGCGGAGCAGGCGCACGGGCGCAGGCATGGCAGCAATTCTGGTCGTGACGATGGCTTGGGCCCAAGTGCCGATGACCGCGCAGGACTTCCATGTGCCCGGCACCCAGGTCGGCGATATGCCGCTATCGGCCTTGCGCCCGGCCAGCGAATGCAAGACCTGCCATGGCGACTTCGATCCTGCGAATGAACCCTACGCGACCTGGGCCGGCAGCTTGATGGCACTCGGCGGGCACGATCCGTTGTTCTTCGCACAGATGACCACGGCGAATCAGGACGTCGCCAATGTCGGCAGTTTTTGCCTGCGCTGCCACGTACCCGCCGCCGTGGTCACCGGCCATGTCGCGAACCCGAGTGGCAGTTCGCTCGATGCGCGCGATCGGGAGGGTGTGACTTGTCACTTCTGCCACAGCATGGTCGATCCGCAGTACCAGCCGGGGTGAGTCCACCCGAAGATTTGGCCGTATTGGCCGCCCTCGCAGTCTTTCCGAACTACACCGCGAATGCGATGTTCGTACTCGATCCGCAAGGCCGTCGGCGCGGCCCGCGCTCGGACCATCAGGCCTCGCACGAACTGCTGGTCTCGCCATTTCTGCGTGAGGCTAAGTTGTGCGGCACCTGCCATGACGTCGGCAATGTCGCGACCACCAAGTTGCCGGATGGGCGCTATCGCTACAACCTGGTGAACACCGAGGCGCCGGATCACGATCCGTGGATGCAATTCCCGCTCGAGCGCACTTACACCGAGTGGAAGCTGTCGGCCTTCGCAAGCGGTGGGGTTGATCTCGGCGGACGCTTCGGCGGTAACCGCGGGCCAGTGGTCTCGACCTGCCAGGACTGCCACATGCCGACCACTAGCGCGCAGGCTTGCTATTACGGTCCCACGCGCAATGACATGGCCACCCACGACTTCGCGGGTGCAGCAGTGCCTTCGCTGGACCTGATTGCCGCCTACACTGCCGGCGATCTAGACATTGATCAAGGCACGATCGCCGCAGGCCGCGCCAAAGCGCTGTCGATGCTGCAGCGTGCGGCGACGATTGAACTGCACCGCGACGGCGATGATCTGGTCGCGCGCGTGCTCAACCACTCCGGACACAAGTTGCCCACCGGGCATATCGAAGGTCGACGCGTCTGGCTGAACCTGAAGTTTTTTGACGGTACTGGCACGTTGATTGACGAGCGTGGCCATTACGATCCAGTCGAGGCACACCTGGATGAAGCGGGCACGACCGTATACGAGATGCAGGTGGCACTCAGTGAAGACGCCGCAATCGCAACCGGCCTGCCGGCGGGGCTGAGCACGCACATGGCATTGGCCGACACCCTCTGGAGGACACTCGCATTCCACCGCGTGGGTTCAACAATGCGAGCTTCGCCAATGCCGGTGCACCGGTGGTCGGCATCAGCTACGCCGATGGCCAGTACTGGCATGAGCAGCGTGTCGTGTTGCCTGCCGGCAGCGTCCGTATAATTGCAACGTTGTATTACCAGTCGTTGCCACGGCATTACATCGATACCTTGCGCGACGCCAATGTCAGCGATGATTGGGGCGACACCCTGCATACGCTATGGCAAAACACCGGGCGTGGTGCGCCGATCGTGATGGCGTCGGAGAGTCTGAGTTTCGTTGACACGCTCCTGATCGACGGATTCGAGGGGCCCTGAGATCAGCGGCGTTGATCTCGGGAATGGCGGTGGACGGCGGACACTTGCGCCCTAGAATCTCCTGAAGCACACCGGGAGCGTCCATGCTGCAGTCGTATTTTCATCTGAACGAAAACGGTACCAGTGTGCGCACCGAGGTACTTGCCGGTGTGACCACGTTCTTGACCATGGTCTACATCATCTTTGTGAACCCGGACATCCTGTCGGTGACCGGGATGCCGCGTGAATCGGTATTCGTCGCGACCTGCCTCGCAGCGGCGATCGGTTCGCTCGTGATGGGTCTTTACGCGAACTATCCAATTGCCTTGGCACCGGGCATGGGGATCAACGCCTACTTCGCCTTCGTCGTCTGCGGCACACTCGGTTTCGCCTGGCAAACGGCGCTTGGCGCGGTCTTCATATCCGGCTTGCTGTTTGTTCTGGTGAGCCTGTTTCGATTGCGAGAGTGGATCGTCAACGCGATTCCACACTCGTTGAAGCTAGCGATCTCGGCCGGTATCGGCTTGTTTCTGGCGCTGATCGGACTGAAGAACGCCGGCGTCGTGGTCGCTGACCCAGCCACCTATTTGCGCCTCGGCGACCTGCACGCCCCCGCACCACTGTTCGCGATGGCGGGTCTGCTGCTGATCGTGGCGCTAGAAGCACGCAAGGTCACTGGCGGCGTGGTCCTCGGCATTCTCTCGATCACGCTTGCTTCGGTCGCATTCGGATACAGCACGTTCGGCGGCGTCTTCGCGATGCCACCGTCACTGGCACCGACCCTGCTGCAACTCGACATTGCCGGCGCCGTGAACGTTGGTCTGATCAGTGTGGTGATGACGTTTTTCCTGGTCGAGTTGTTTGACGCCACCGGCACCCTGATTGGCGTCAGCCATCGCGCCGGACTACTCGACGCCAATGGCAATCTGCCGAGATTGAAGCGTGCGCTACTTGCCGATTCCACCGCCATTGTCGCCGGCAGTCTGCTCGGCACTTCATCGACCACGGCCTATATCGAAAGTGCCGCCGGTACCGCGGTGGGCGGACGCACAGGGCTGACGGCAGTCGTCGTTGCGGTACTGTTTCTGATGGCATTGTTTTTGGCGCCACTCGCTGGCACGGTACCGGCTTACGCAACCGCACCGGCGCTGATTTACGTCGCTATCCTGATGACCCGCGGGCTGGCAGAAATTGACTGGCGCGACCTCACCGAAACCGCGCCGGCGGTGTTGTGTGCGCTGGCGATGCCGTTCACGTTCTCGATTGCGCATGGCATCGCCGTCGGCTTCATCAGCTATGCATTGATCAAATTGCTCGCTGGCCGTGTTCGTGACGCGCCGATCGCGGTGTGGATCATCGCCGCAGTCTTCGTTGCCAAATTCGCATGGCTGGGTTAAACCCGGTGATCGATGTTCTCATCATCGGTGCAGGCTTCGGCGGTATTGCCATGGCGCGGGAACTCGACCGGCTTGGCATCGTCGATTACTTGATCGTCGAGAAAGCAGATCGGGTCGGCGGCACCTGGCGCGACAACACCTATCCCGGTGCCGCCTGCGATGTGCCTTCGCATCTGTATTCGCTGTCGTTTGCGCCGAACCCGCACTGGTCGCGGCTGTTCCCGCGCCAGGCCGAGATCCATTCGCACATGCAACACCTCTCCGCGCCTTGGCTTGCGCGCAACAAGTTCCGTTTCGACTGGTCGGTGGCATCGTTGCGTTGGCAGTCTGCCGAGCGCGTTTGGCAGGTGTCGAACACCCGCGGCGAAATCATTGAAGCGCGGATCGTTGTCGCGGCGATGGGTGGCTTGCACGTTCCAAATTGGCCAGACATTCTTGGCCGAGAAACCTTCAGTGGCCGTCATTGCCACACCGCGCGCTGGGATCATTCAATTGCATTTGCCGGCAAGCGCGTTGGCGTGATCGGCACGGGTACCAGTGCGATCCAGGTGGTCCCCGAACTGGCCAAGGTCGCAGCACAGCTGCACGTGTTTCAGCGCACCCCGGTGTGGGTGCCGCCACGTCCAGATGTCGCGATAGCGGCTTGGTTGCAGCGGCTGTTTGCTTGGGCACCGCCACTGCGTCTCGCGTTCCGTGCCGCGCTGTACCTGCAACTGGAGATGCTGTCGCTGACTTTGCTGAAGCCGCGCAGCGCATTCTGGGTGCGCTGGCTGGCGCGGCGGCATCTGCATCAGCAGGTCGCCGACACGACATGTCGCAAGGCGCTGCAGCCGGACTATCCGATCGGTTGCAAGCGCATCGCGCTATCAAGCGACTACTACCCGGCGCTACAGCAGGCGAACGTACATCTCGACACCACTGCCATCGCGGCGATCGAACCCGAGGGACTGCGTCTGGTCGATGATCGGCATGTGGCGCTTGATGTGCTGATCTACGCCACCGGATTCCGGCCGATGGATGTACTGGCGACGGTGCAGATCGAAGGCGAGGGTAGTGCATCGCTCAATCGATTGTGGGCGGATCGACCCTGCAGCGCCAATGGTGTTGCGGTTCCCGGCTTTCCAAATCTATTTTTCGTGCTCGGCCCGAACACCGCGCTCGGACATAATTCGGTGCTGTACATGATCGAGTCGCAGACCGGTCACATCGGCACACTGCTGCGCGACATGCGCCGCAGGCGCTGTGCCGAGGTTGAAGCCGAGTCCGCGGCGATGACCCGCTTCATGATCGATATCGACCGTGCTTTCCCTGGCACAGCTTGGGCCGGCGGCTGCAAGAGTTGGTACCTCGACGCGAAGGGGCGAAACATCGCGCTCTGGGTCGGCCTGACATTGACGTATCGTTGGCGCTTGCGGCGCGCACGGCGTCGCGATTACGCATTTCGCTGAACGGTGCGCACGGCACTCCCCTACAATATCCGGCGATACTGGAGTTTCGGAGCGTAGGCATGGATAAGTCAGGGATTCCGGTCGTGACGATCGACGGACCGAGCGGCTCGGGTAAGGGTACGATTTCGCGTGCAGTGGCAGAGCGCTTGGGCTGGCATTTCCTAGACAGCGGCGCGCTCTACCGAGCCGTTGGGCTAGCTGCGAGCTGGGCCGATATCGACCTCAACGATGATGATGCGCTGGCCCGCTGCGCCGCCGAGACCTCGGTGCAATTCGTTGATCGGAAAGGCGATGATCCACTGATTTTCGTCAATGGTGTGGAATCCAGTACCGATTTGCGCACGGAATTGGCAGGTGCGACGGCATCAGCCATTGCCGCAGTGCCGGCAGTACGTGCCGCTTTGGTCGACAAGCAACGCTCATTTCGTCAGGCCCCGGGACTGGTAGCCGACGGTCGCGATATGGGTACGGTCATCTTCGCCGACGCAATGGTCAAGGTATTCTTGACCGCGAGCGCCGAGGAACGCGCCGAGAGGCGTTATAAGCAGTTGAAGCAAAAGGGCTTCGAAGTTACACTCTCCACCCTTTTGCGCGAGATTCTCGCGCGGGACGCCCGTGACGCCGAGCGCCCGGTGGCACCGCTCAAGCCCGCATCCGATGCGATCCTGATCGACACCACCGGCATCGGTATCGACGAGGTAGCGGATCGTGTGCTGGCTCTGGTTCCTTCGAACCGGTACTGACAGCGACCCGCCACCGAATCGGTGCAGGCGTGGTCCCGGCTTCGGTCGGGGTTTTCACAACGGCGGCAACGCCATCACCCAAGCCTGACGTGGTCCGCGCCGCGGTCCGTCAGTTTTCTCCAACTGGAACCCAACATGACCGAAAGTTTTGCCGAACTGTTTGAAATGAGCCAGAACGCGCTGTCGCGTCTGAAGCCGGGCAGCATTGTTACCGGCATCGTCGTCGAAGTGCGTACCGACGTGGTCGTCATCCACGCTGGCCTCAAGTCCGAAGGCATTGTACCGATCGACGAGTCCCGGAATGACCTGGGCGAAATCGACGTGGCCGTGGAAGACGAAGTCAAAGTCGCACCCCACTCGCTGGAACCCGGATTTCGCGAAACCGTGCTGTCGCGTGAGAAGGCCAAGCCCTCGATGGTCTGGGACGAACTGGAGAAGGCGCTGGAAGCCAATGCCACCGTCAACGGTCGCATCAGTGGCAAAGTCAAGGGTGGTTTCACCGTCGATATCCGCGACGTGCGTGCATTCCTCCCGGGTTCGCTGGTCGATGTGCGCCCAGTGCGCGACACCAGTTACCTCGAAGGCAAGGAACTGGAATTCAAGATCATCAAGCTCGACCGCAAGCGCAACAATGTCGTGGTCTCGCGCCGCGCCGTGGTGGAAAGCGAATTCAGCGTCGAGCGCGAACAGCTGATGGAGCGTCTGCAGGAGAACGCGGTCGTCAAGGGCGTCGTCAAGAACCTCACCGATTACGGTGCGTTCGTCGACCTCGGCGGCATCGATGGTCTCTTGCACATTACCGACATGGCCTGGAAGCGCGTGCGGCATCCGTCTGAAGTGGTCGAAGTCGGCCAAGAACTGGACGTGCGCGTGCTCAAGTTCGACCGCGAACGCAACCGCGTCTCGCTCGGCCTCAAGCAGCTGGCGGAAGATCCCTGGGTCAACATTGCCCGTCGTTATCCATCGACCGCGCGCATCTTCGGCAAGGTCAGCAACGTCACTGATTACGGCTGCTTCGTCGAGCTGGAACCGGGCGTCGAAGGCTTGGTCCATGTCTCGGAAATGGACTGGACCAACAAAAACGTCAACCCGGGCAAGATGGTCCAGGTCGGCGATGAAGCCGAAGTCATGGTGCTTGATGTCGATGAAGAGCGTCGCCGTATTTCGCTCGGCATGAAGCAGTGCACGAGCAATCCGTGGGAATCCTTCGCCGCCATGAACAAGAAGGGCGACAAGGTCTCCGGCACGATCAAGTCGATTACCGACTTCGGTGTGTTCATCGGCCTCGATGGCGGTATCGACGGTCTGATCCACTTGTCCGACATTTCGTGGCAGGGCACCGGTGAGGATCTGGTCCGCAACTTCAAGAAGGGCGAGAACCTGGATGCAGTTGTGCTGGCCGTTGATCCGGAGCGCGAGCGTATCTCGCTCGGCATCAAGCAGCTTGAGCAGGATCCGTTTGCGTCGTTCATGGCGAACAACCCGCGTGGCAGCGTCATCAAGGGCAACGTCCGTGAAGTCGATGCACGTGGTGCGACGATCGATCTCGGTGAGGGCGTCGAAGGCTATCTGCGCGCGAATGACATCGCCAAGGAACGCATCGAAGACGCGACCACGCGCCTGAAGGTGGGTGACGAAGTCGAAGCCAAGTTCATCGGTATGGACCGCAAGGGCCGTACGCTGCAACTTTCGATCCGCGCCAAGGACGAGCAGGAACTGGCCGACACGCTCGCCGACTACCAGTCGGCAGCGGGTGGTACGACCAAGCTCGGCACCCTGCTGAAAGAGCAGATGCGCAACAAGTAAGCCCTGCACGCCACCGGCAGCAATTCTGCCGGTGGCGTGTTTTTCGTATCATTCGTTTCTGGTGTCCGGACCGTTATGACGAAATCCGAACTGATCGAAGCCATGGCGCGTCGCCAGATCCATCTCGCGCACCATGATGTCGAACTCGGCGTCAAGGAAATCCTCGAATACGTCAGTCAATCGTTGGCGACCGGCGAACGCATCGAGATCCGTGGCTTCGGCAGCTTTTCCCTGCACTTCCGTCCGCCGCGCGTCGGCCGCAATCCGAAGACTGGCGACTCCGTCGCGCTGCCCGGCAAGTACGTTCCGTACTTTAAGCCTGGCAAGGAATTGCGCGACCGCGTGAACGGCATCATCTCAACCGACGACGGCAACGACTGAGGCCGGCGATGAAGCGCTGGATCGTCATCGTCCTGGCGTTGCTGGCGGCGTTGCTCGCCGCCACCTTTGCGCTGCTGAACGAGGCCGTTGTGCGCCTCGACTTCCATTTCTTCGCCTTCGAGATGTCGCTCGGCGTGGTCGTCATGGCCAGCCTGCTGATCGGATTCCTGCTGGCGAGCGCCGCGCTCTCGGCCGCCGTGATCCTTCCGCAACGGCTGCGTCTGCGCACCCTTCGCCGTCAACTGGAAGTCGTCCGCCCGAGCGGGCCGACCGCTCCATGACGCTCGACCTATCGGTACTGGCGCTGCTGGTACTGGTTGCGTTTCTCTCCGGCTGGGTGCTCGCACGACGTAATCCGACCACGGCCGTCGGCGCACAGGCCGATCGCCTGCGCCGCAACTATTTCCGAGGCCTCAACTATCTGCTGAACGAACAGCCGGACAAGGCCATCGAGGTGTTCCTGCAGATTGCCGAGATCGACAAGCAGACGGTCGAGACGCATCTTGCACTGGGTAATTTGTTCCGGCGCCGTGGTGAAACCGATCGCGCTATCCGCGTCCACCAGAATTTGATCGCACGCGCGAATCTGACGGCGGAGCAGAAGTCACTGGCCCTGCTCGAACTCGGTGAGGATTACATGCGTGCCGGACTGCTCGACCGCGCCGAAACCCTGTTCACCGATCTCGTCGGCATCGACGCCCATGCACCTGCGGCTTCGCGCCACTTGATCGCGATCTGCCAGCAGGAGCGCGATTGGAAACGCGCCATTGAACACGCACGGCATCTGCAGACGATCACCGGCGAATCGCAGGCGGAATTGGTCAGTCAATTCCTCAGCGAACTCGCCGAACACGCGGTGGCGAAACAAGACGCGATTCAGGCCAAGGCCTATTTGACCGAAGCGGTCACGGTGGCGCCACTGTCGGTGCGCCCGCGTCTGATCGAAGGACGCCTCGCGCATGAACGACAGGACTGGATTCGCGCCGCGAATGCCTTTGAACGCGCGGTCGAGAACGATATCGAATATCTACCGATCGCACTCGCGCCGCTGCTCGAAGCGCTCGAGCACCTTGACCGCCGCGAATCGATCGACGCCATGCTCGACGAATGGATGCGCCGCTATCCCGGTATTTCGCCAGTGATCAAAATGACGCGGCGTGTGCGTGAGCGCGACGGCGACGAGGCGGCAATTCGCTTTCTCGCTGAAAGGCTTCGTAAGAAGCCGTCGGTGCGCGGACTGTCCGAGTTGGTCGAACTGCAACTGGCCGGGGTGCAAGGCGCGGCCCGGGAGCAACTGGAACAACTGCGCGACCTGCTGAAACAACTGCTCGATGGCCAAGCCCTGTTTCGATGCTCACGCTGCGGCTTTGGCGCACGTTCACATCACTGGCAATGCCCAGGTTGCAAGTCCTGGAGCACGATCAAGCCCGTGCATGGCATCGCAGGCGACTGAGGTGCAGGCGTTACTGGTCGCAACACTGGCGTTAGTCGTTTCCGTCGTGCTGACGCTTGCCGCGATGCATCGCGCCCGACGCCTGCAGCTACTGGATACGCCGGAGCGGCGGCGTTTGCACACGGTGCCGACACCACGCGGTGGCGGTGTCGGACCGATCATGGCGATTCTGCTGGTGTGCGCGCTGTGGCCGCAGGCGCTGGCCGGATTGGCTTGGCCTCTGGCGATCGGGCTGTTGGCAGTCGCCGCAATCAGTTGGCTCGACGACCATCGCTCACTCGCCATTCGCACCCGATTATGGGTGCACCTCGTGGCCGCCGCGATCATCGTCGCGGCCTTCATCGCCGCCGCCGCATGGCCGAGCCGCTATTCGATTGGCGCCGGCCTGATCTTGGTTGTCGCAGTGCTGGCATCGATCAACTTGCATAATTTCATGGACGGCTCCGACGCGCATCTGACGAGCCAGGTCGTGTTCGTATTCGCGGTATTGGCGGGCTTGGCCGGACGGCGTGATGCGGCTGACCTGGGCGCGTTATTGGGCGCCTGCACGATCGCGTGCGCGGCGTTCCTGCCGTTCAATTGGCCACCGGCGCGGATATTTCTCGGTGATGTCGGCAGCATTTCGTTCGGGTTCCTGATCGCCGCCTTTTCGCTGGTTGCACTACAGCGCGGAATCATCGGCTGGGGTGGGGCACTGATTTTGTCCTCGACGTTCATGATCGATGCCGTGGCGACGCTGGTTGGGCGCATGCGCCGAACCCGCCATTGGCACGCGCCGCATCGTGATCACCTCTATCAGTGGTTACGGCGTCGTGGCTGGGGAGCGGCGCGCGTGGTCGTCGTGTATCAGGGCTGGAACCTGCTGCTGGTGTTACCGGCGCTGGTTGTCCTTGATCGCCATGATCACGCGCCTGAGTTGGAATTCTGGCTGACAGTTGCGGTCTACGGTCTTGGAGTGTGTGTCTGGTGCGCAGCACGGCGTGCGCTATGGCGTCACCATCGGGCACAATAGCGGACATGAACCTGCGTCGACTCATCGCCATTCTTCATCCCCGACTTGCCGTCGTCGCCCACGATCTGGCGATGATCTGGCTGGCGTGGTTCGGCACCAACTGGTTGCGCTGGAACCTGCAAATCGATCCGCCGCCGGTTTCGGTGTTCGGCGTCGAGTATGCGATTGTGCTGTTCGCGCAAACGATCATTCTGGCCTGGACGGGTCTATATCGCGGCCTGTGGCGCTTCGCCAGCCTGCCGGACCTGTGGAACATCGCCCGCGCATCGGTACTCGGCGCCCTCGCGATCGCACTCGGTCTGTTCTTTCTCGATCGACTCGAAGGCACACCGCGCTCGGTATTGCTGATGTATCCGATCGCATTGATGCTGCTGCTCGGCACACCGCGCATGGCTTATCGCTACTGGAAAGACAGTCGTTACGACGGCGGCGGTGCCCCGGCCAAGCGCGTGCTCGTGCTCGGTGCCGGTCGGGCAGGGGAGACGCTGGTGCGTGATCTGCGCCGCGACGGCGCCTATCGCGTTGTCGGCTTCCTCGACGATAAACCAGGGCTGCGCGGCGCCAATGTGCATGGCGTACCGGTGCTTGGACCAATCGAGCATCTGCCGCAACTGGCGCGCGAAGTGGCAGCGGAAATGGTGCTGATCGCCATTCCAACGGCGAGCAACCAGCAGATGCAGCGGATCGTCGGTATTTGCGAGCAAACGACGCTGCCGTTCCGCACCGTGCCGCGTCTGGAAGACGTCGTCGAAGGTCGTTCGAACTTCAATGAACTCAAAGAAGTCGCGATCGAAGACCTGCTCGGGCGCGAACCAGTGTTGTTGGACTGGACTGCGATTCGTGCCGGACTTGCGTCGCGGCGCGTGCTAATCACCGGTGGTGGCGGCTCGATCGGCTCGGAACTCTGCCGCCAAGTCGCGCGCCTCGGCGTCGAACGTCTAGCGGTGCTCGAACTGTCCGAATTCAACTTGTACAAGGTCGAGCAGGAACTGCGCATCGAATTCCCCGATCTCGTCATCGATCCGATTCTCGGCGACTGCGGCGATGCCGCGACACTGGAACGCGTGTTTTCGCGTGTTCGACCCGAGGCGGTTTTTCATGCTGCTGCGTTCAAGCACGTGCCGTTGCTGCAACATCAGGTGCGCGAGGCTGTGCGCAACAACCTGTTGGCAACGCAGACGTTGGCGCTCGCCGCCGACCGCCACGGCGTCAACAATTTCGTATTGATCTCGACTGATAAGGCGGTCAATCCTTCCAGCGTGATGGGCGCAACCAAGCGCGCCGCCGAAATTTTCTGCCAGAGTTTCGCGCAGCAATCAAAGACCCACTTTATTACCGTGCGATTTGGCAATGTGCTCGATTCCGCCGGCAGCGTGGTACCGCTGTTTCGCGACCAGATTCGCCGTGGTGGGCCAGTCACGGTGACGCATCCGGAAATCTCACGCTACTTCATGACCATTCCCGAAGCCTGTCAGTTGATCCTGCAGGCTGCCGTGCTCGGTCGTGGTGGCGAAATTTTCGCGCTCGATATGGGCGCGCCGGTGCGCATTCGCTATCTCGCCGAGCAGATGATCTTGCTTGCCGGCAAAGTGCCTGAACGCGACATCCAGATCGTTTACACCGGCTTGCGCGCTGGCGAAAAACTGTTCGAAGAACTGTTCCACGAACAGGAGAACCACGAGAGTACCGGGCATCCGAAAATCTTCCTGTCGCAGCCGCGCTTGGTCGCGTTCGTTGAACTGACATTGATCATGCGCACGCTTGATGCGGCGGTGCGTCGTTTCGATGAAGGCGAAGCACTGCGCCTGCTGCAATCGTTGGTGCCGGAGTTCGACCAGTCGCGCACCGATCGCGATGCCGACATCGTCTCGATTCACAAGGCCGTCTCCTGAAAGGCATGCCCTGATGCGTATCCGTAAAGCCGTATTCCCGGTCGCCGGCCTCGGCACTCGTTTCCTGCCGGCCAGCAAAGTTGTGCCAAAGGAAATGTTGCCATTGATCGATCGGCCGCTGATCCAGTACGCGGTCGAAGAAGCTGTCGAAGCGGGCTGCGACACCTTGGTGTTCGTGACCAACCGCTACAAGCACGCCATCGCCGACTATTTTGACAAGGCCTACGAACTTGAAGCCAAGCTCGAACAGGCCGGCAAGCATGAATTGCTGAGCATGGTCCGAGACATTCTGCCGCGCCATGTGCAGACGGTGTTCGTGACTCAACACGAAGCACTCGGACTTGGTCATGCGGTGTTGTGCGCGCGCCCGGTGGTCGGCGATGAACCGTTCGCGGTGCTGTTGCCGGACGACATGATCTGGAATCGTGGCCGTGGCGCCTTGCATCAGATGGCCGACATCGCCGAACGCGATGGCGCTTCCGTGATTGCCGTTGAGGACGTGCCGCGCGAACACACGAATCGCTATGGCATCGTCTCGGCTGAGACGATCGATGCACCTCGCACGCGTGCGCGGCGTCGTCGAGAAACCGAAACCAGAGGTGGCGCCGTCGACGCTGGGCGTAGTCGGTCGCTACATTCTGTCGCCGAAGATTTTCGAACTGCTGGAGACCACGCGTGCCGGCACCGGTGGCGAAATCCAGCTCACCGATGGCATCGCCGCCTTGCTCGCGATCGATCCCGTGCTGGCCTATCGATTCATAGGTCGCCGCTTCGATTGCGGCAATCGCCTCGGTATGGTGCAGGCCACCGTGCATCTTGCGCTTGAAGACGCCGAACTGCATAACGCCGTGGTCGCGATGATGCGCGAACGCTTGGCGCTGGAAGCGAACTGAGCGGGGCAGGGCATGGACCTGTCCTGGATCATCAATCATCTTGGTGAAGAGCGTGACCGCTATTTCGATGCGGTGATTCCACCGATCGTCCAGAGCGCGATCTTCGCCCATCCCGACATCGCGACGATGCGGGCGCGTCTTGCCGATGAGTTCAACGCGCATGTCTACACGCGTGGACAAAACCCGACAGTCGAGATCGTAGCCAAAAAGTTGGCGGCACTCGAAGGTGCTGAGCGGGCGCTGATGTTCGGTTCCGGTGCAGCGGCGGTGGCCGCCGGCATGCTTGCAAATGTACGCGCCGGCGATGAAGTGCTGTGCGTCGAAAAGCCCTATTTCTGGACCGGGCAACTGGTACGCAAACTACTCGCGCAATGTGGTGTGCGCGGCGTGTTCGTCGATGCGCGTGAGGCCGCTGATGTCGAGGCCGCGATTACTCCGGCGACACGCCTGATCGTGCTCGAGAGCCCAAATTCACTAACCTTCGAACAGCAGGAGTTATCAGCAATCGCGCATATCGCAAAGGCGCGTGGCATCGTCACCTTGATCGACAACAGCTATGCGACGCCGCTTGGGCAATCGCCGATCGCGCACGGTATCGACTTGGTTGCACATTCGGCGACCAAGTACCTCAATGGCCATAGCGACGTCTTGGCGGGCGCGCTGTGCGGTTCCGAGGTGATGATGCGCAAGGTTTTCGACGGTCCGTACATGACGCTCGGGGCGATTTTGTCACCGTTCGACGCGTGGCTGCTACTGCGCGGGCTGCGTACCTTGCCGGTGCGACTCGAACGAATTGCTGCGACCACGACGATGGTATTGGCACATCTCGCACGACATCAGCGCGTGCGCCGCGTCTATGCGCCGGTTACCGCACATACGACGCAACCGGATTTGACCGCCAGCCAAATACATCATGCCAACGGTCTATTCTCGATCGAACTCGACGTCCCGGATATCGCCGCGATTGACCGATTCTGTAATGCGCTCAAACGATTTCTGATGGCTGCGAGCTGGGGTGGTTTCGAGTCATTGGTGTTTCCGATCGCCGGTGTCCGCGACTGGGGAAGCTTGAGTGCTGCCGCCGGCGTGCCGGTGAACCTCATTCGCTTCTCGATCGGTCTGGAGGCCCCCGAAGTGCTGATCGCAGACCTCGAACGTGGTTTCGCTGCGATTTGAGTATCGATTAGAGTGAGAATGTATATTATGTCTACTTATCGAATGGAATACCAAGACATCATCCAAGAATGATTCGCACCGCTCGAACGCCTGACTCCCCCGCGCGTTCCTCGATACGCCAGCCGATCCGATTCGCAAGTCGGCCGACCAGTGTCAGGCCGAGACCGAGATCGCTGCGTGCGAACGTTGACTTGCTCGGCATTGCCGGGTGGATCGCACCGGTGGCATAGATCAAGTCAATCGCCGCGAGACTCGCGCTCATCGTCAAGGTGCCAAACGACGTCGGTGGCAACAACCGTCTCAGGACACCTTGCAGCACCAAAAGCGATTCGCGCAGCGGCAAACGCAATGCGACGGTTGAACCGACGACGACCCGTAGGTGCACCGCGCCGATCGATGCCACGATCGGCGCCGCCGCATCGTGAAGCATCTGCGCGGCATCGACTTCGATCAATTCCTGCTCGCGTCGCCGCACTAAACACATCAACACGTCGATCAGTTCGCCGAGTTCCCCGACACCGCGGTCGATGCGCTGCACGCGCTGGCGGGTTGCGGGATCAAGTTCAGCCTGATCATTCAACACTTCGACCGCACCGCGCACAACGGCAACTGGCGTGCGCAGTTCATGGCTGGCATCTGCGAAGAACGCGCGTTCAGAGGCTTCAGCATCGACCAGTCGTGCCTGATAGCGGTCAATGGCGTGCGCGAGCCGGCCCAATTCGCCGGGGCCGGTATCAACCGCCAGCGAGGTGAGCACCGGCTCAATCGCGAGCGCATCCACCGCCTTTGCCAGCACCCGCACCGGTGCGAGGGTTGCGCCTGCAAACCACCAGCCGAGCCAGCCCTAAATCAGTGTGCCCAGCACCACAACCAAGATCAGATAGGTCGCCAGATGCCGTTCCAGACTTTCGATATCACTCAAGTCGATGACGAAATAGAGCCGGCCATGCACGCTGTCGAACACACCGATGTGCATGCCATCTTGGCTTTCGTCTTCCGACTCGTGAATGCCGGGAGGCAGTGCCGCGATGTCAGGAGGCACTTCCCCGGATCCATCGGGCGCACGCAAATAACCACTGAGCCGATGTGTGCGCGGCAATACGGCTTCGGCCGTGCTGCTCAGGCGCAGGTCGTAGTCTTCAGCCTGACCGCGCAAAATTTCATCGACGATTACATGCTCGTAGTCTTCGGCAATGAACACCGTCGCACCCACGAACAGCACACTGAGCAATGCGCCAAGCAGGGTGAATGCCAGTGTTGCTCGCCAACGCAGCGTCATGCGGAATCCATTACACCGGTTCGGCCAGACGATAGCCGATCCCGTGAACGGTATGCAGCAGCGGTGATGGAAAGCCACGATCGATTTGTCCACGCAAGGCATAGACATGCGTATGCAAGGCGGCGCGGTCGCCGCCGCCGTCACCCCATACGGCTCGCAACAGACGGTCATGGCTAACGACCCCTGGCGATAGTGTCATCAGCGTTGTCAGGATCCGCGACTGCGCCACGGTCAGCACGAATGATTGACCTTCGCGGGTTGCGATCATTGATGTCGGGTTGTAGCTGAGCGAACCGACGCGCAGTGTTTGATCTGCTTGCGGCGGCTGGCGTCGATGCAGCGCTTTGATGCGCGCTTCCAGTTCTGTCATTGCGAATGGTTTGACAAGATAATCATCGGCTCCTTCGGCGAAACCGCGGAGCTTGTCATCCAGGGTATCGCGGGCCGTGAGCATCAAGATCGGTACATTGTTTCCTGCCGCCCGCAGGCGTCGGCATAAATCAAGGCCATCGAGCCGCGGCAAGCCCAGATCGAGCACGATGACATCGACCATCGTGTTCATTGCAGATGCGAGGCCTTGCTCGCCATCGGCGGCATGATCGACGACGTAGCCGCGTCGTTCAAGGAAATCCCAGATATTGGCTGCGATATCGTGCTGGTCTTCAATGACGAGGACTTGCAGGCCTTTGGCGGGGCGCGTGGCGATCATGGCGCTAGCTTGCCACCACAGCACTGGCACTGCTTAACAAACGTCTGAGAACTTACCAAGAAGTTCTTACAGGTCACCCGGCACCCTGCCCTCGTGCCGATGCCGCAGTTTTTGCCGCGCCGGATTCTGCGCGGAGGCCGTGTGACCCGATTCCAATCTGTTTGGCAACGATACCGGCCGCTCGCTGCGTTCGCGGTGATCTTTCTGAGCATCGCTTTTTTGACGCGCCTAGCGCTGTTGTTCGCGACCGGTGACGAGGTGGCGCAAGCAGCAATGGGATGGCCACGAATTTTTGCCGTCGGCTTTGGCTATGACCTGCTGGCGCTGATCTATCTGTCGTGCCCGCTCGTGCTGTGGTTGTGGTGGATGCCAAAGCGATGGCTCGCCAGTCGACCGGGGCGTGTGCTGCACCTGCTGATCGGCTGGGGAATGGTGGCGTTGCTGCTGTTTGTCGCGGTCGCCGAGTGGGTGTTCTGGGAAGAGTTCCAGACCCGATTCAATTTTATCGCGGTCGACTATCTCGTCTACACCACAGAAGTGCTGGGCAACATCCGTGAGTCCTATCCGGTTGGATGGATTCTGACCCTGCTCGCGGCGGGTTCGGCGAGCATCATGCTGGTCGCTCGCCATTACTGGCGCAGCGACGATCAACACACGACATTTCTGAGCCGAACAGT
Source organism: Rhodanobacteraceae bacterium (assembly GCA_016708465.1). Lineage (GTDB taxonomy): Bacteria > Pseudomonadota > Gammaproteobacteria > Xanthomonadales > Ahniellaceae > JADKHK01. The sequence goes on along the minus strand of JADJFT010000001.1, from coordinate 321,888 downwards.
CGTTGCCGCGTGCTGGTTCGCGCTCACTGCCGTGTCTGCGTGGTTGGTCAGCGGCGACATGAAGGACCTTGGCCGGAATCAGTATGCCGATGAATTGTCGGGTAACGGCATCTACCAATTCTTTGCCGCCTATCGCAGTAGTTCCTTGGATTACAACCGCTTCTACCGCACGCTGTCGCGCGAAGCGGCCTATGCCGAATTGCGGCGCAGCCTCGATACGCCGGACGCACATTTCATCAATGATGACCCGTACAACATCACGCGCGACATCGTCAGCGCGGCGCCCGAGCGCCGGCTTAATGTCGTACTAATCAGCATCGAAAGTCTTTCGGCAAGTTATTCTGGGAGCTACGGTCGTCCCGATACGCTGACACCGGAGCTCGACAAACTCACCGACCAAAGTCTGGTCTTCAGCAAACTCTACGCATCCGGTACGCGAACTGTTCGTGGCCTCGAAGCACTGGCCTTGTCGGTGCCACCGACGCCCGGCGAATCGATCGTCAAGCGTCCCGGAAACGAAGGCTTGTTTAGTCTCGCCGAAGTATTCAACGCTAAGGGTTACGTTTCCGAGTTCCTTTACGGCGGCTACGGCGCCTTCGACAACATGAACTACTTTTTTGGGCAGAACGGGTACCGGGTTGCAGACCGCTCCGACATTCCGGTGGATGGCATCCACCACGCCAACATCTGGGGCGTTGCCGACGAAGACCTGTACTCGCTCGCGTTGACCGAGTTTGACCGGTTGAACGGCACGACTACGCCATTCTTCGCACACATCAGGACCACATCGAATCATCGTCCGTACACGTTTCCGGAGGGGCGCGTCGACCGACCCCAAGGTGAACGCAATAGTGCGGTTGCCTACACCGATTGGGCGATCGGCGACTTCCTGCGCCGGGCGCGTGCGAAACCGTGGTTCGATGACACGCTGTTCGTGATTACCGCCGACCACTGCGCTTCGAGCGGCGGCATTGCCCAACTGCCGGTGTTTCGCTATCACATCCCGATGTGGATCTTCGCGCCGAAGCACATTCAACCGGCGCGCGTCGATCGCATGATGGCTCAAATCGATATCGGCCCGACCGTGCTTGGCCTGCTCGGCTTCAACTATCAAAGCCAGTTCTATGGTGCCGATCTGTTTCAACTTCCAGCGGGCCGGGAACGCGCATTGATCGGGAATTACCAGCGCCTCGGTTACCTTCGCAACGACCAGTTGATCGAACTCGCGCCGCACCGACAAGTCCGCAGTGTTCGCCCTGACTTCGAAGAAAACCGACCACAACCGGACATCGCACTGGACCCGCAGCTCACGATCCAAGCGATCAGCTACTACCAGACCGCAAGCGACCGATTCCGCAACGGACTGATGCGCGTTCAGTCGTCGCTCGCATCGCATTCAGCGGCCAATGCTGATGCGACTGACAAACCATGAAATGGTTGCGCACGATCCGACCCTGCTTCTTTTGAGGTCGGCGATCGCGCTCGAATTGGTGCCCCGGGCCGGAGTCGAACCGGCATGGCTTTTGGCCGGCGGATTTTAAGTCCGCTGCGTCTACCGATTTCGCCACCGGGGCTTATCTGGATTGTCGCGGTGATCGCGTCAACAAAAAGCCCACCATTGCTGGTGGGCTTTGCTGAATTTGGAGGCCTGGGTCGGAATCGAACCGGCGTTCACGGCTTTGCAGGCCGCTGCATGACCACTCTGCCACCAGGCCGGCGGCGCCGGCGCAGGCATCGCTGCAAACACCGGTCCTTTAAACAACAAAACCCCGGTTGCCCGAGGTTTCGCTTGGATCTGGAGCGGGAAACGAGACTCGAACTCGCGACCCCGACCTTGGCAAGGTCGTGCTCTACCAACTGAGCTATTCCCGCTGAGGAGCCGCGCATCTTAATGGCAAAAAATCTGCTGTCAACACCTGCTCAGTCGTCACGCGCGCGGATCACCGGCCACGCGGCGCGCATGTAGATCCCCGCCGACCAGATGGTCAGGAATGCGGCCGCAAACAACAGCCATTGACCGATTAAGTAAATCGCAATGCCGGCAATCGGTTCGCGCCACAACAGAAACGAAATCGCGACCATCTGCACAATGGTTTTGATCTTGCCGAGACCGGCAACGCCGACATGCTTGCGCTCACCGATTTCGGACATCCATTCGCGCAGCGCGGAAATGGTGATCTCGCGGCCGACGATCACGGCGCAGACGATGGCCATCAGTGGGCTCGGGTCGGCTTGCACGATCAGGAACAACGTGACCGTCACCGTTAGTTTGTCGGCAACGGGGTCAAGAAAGGCACCGAATGCCGACATCTGCCCGAAGCGACGCGCGATCCAGCCGTCTAGCCAATCAGTAATCGCACCGACCGCGAACATCAATGCAGCGATGATGTGCGCGCCTTTGAAGTCGAGATAAAAGGTCGCAACCAAGATTGGCACTAAGGCGATTCGAAACAGTGTCAGCAGATTGGGGATGGTCAGCTTCATACGTTCCGGTCGTAGCTTATGTAATCGATGCAGGTGCGCATAAATTCGTTCCGCGAGTGCACTATCTATCCCCTTCACTTGCATCAATTCTTCCACACCGGCGCCAGCAATGCCGTGCAAACCACCAAATTGTTTCAGCAAGGCGCTGCGACGACGTGCACCGATGCCTTCGATCTCATCGAGCACGCTGCCAGTACGCGCCTTTTCGCGGCGCCCACGATGACCGGTAATCGCGAAACGATGTGCTTCGTCACGCACCGCCTGCAGTGCAAGCAGACCGCCAGCGTCGGCGCGCGGCCGCAGAATGCGGCCGGAATCGGCCAGCACCAGTTCTTCGAAGCCTGGCTTGCGATCCGGTCCTTTAGAGATGCCGACGACGTTCACACCTTCGATGCCGAGTTCGCGCAGCGCTTCGAGTGCCTTACCGACCTGTCCCGCACCGCCATCGATCAGCAATAGGTCGGGTAGATCGGCCTGTTCTTCGACCAGGCGCTGAAAGCGCCGCGAGATCGCTTGGCGCATCGCGGCGTAGTCGTCACCGGCCGTCACATCGCGAATATTGAATCGCCGATACAAGGACTTCTGCGCACCCGCCTCGGTCGCAACCACGCAGGACGCCACGGTGCCCTCGCCCATCGTGTGGCTGATGTCGAAACACTCAATGCGCGCGGGTGCCTCGCTTAACCCGAGCAAGGGGACTAACGCCTGCCAGCGCTCGCGTTGCATGGCGTCGGAACCGAGGCGCACGCCAAGTGCAATTTCAGCATTGCGCAGCGCCAGTTCGACCAGTTTCACCCGCTCGCCGCGTTGCGGGCGCAACAGTTCAATCTTGCGCCCCGCCTTGGTTGAGAGTGCTTCCGCGATCAAATCTGCGTTGTCGATGTCATGACTCAAGATCAGCGTGCGCGGTACTGGCAATTCTGTGTAGTGCTGCGAGACAAAGGCTTCGAGCACCTCGGCGGCACCGGCATTTTCGGTCGCACGCAGCAGCCAGTGATGGCTGCCGAAACTGGTGTTGTCACGGAAAACAAAGCCTGGACACAGGCCTGCCCATCGCGCACGACGCAGCCGATCACATCCGCGTCCTGCTCGTTACCTGTCACAAATTGCTTGGCCTGCATCTGCCGCAGACGCGAAATCTCGTCACGCAATTCAGCCGCGTTTTCGAAGGCGAGATCGGCACTCGCCTGCTCCATCGACTTGACCAATTCATCGATCACATCGGTCGAACGACCTTCCAGAAACATCACCGCATGGCGCACGTCGCGAGCGTAGTCGGCGGCTGACACCAAACCGACGCAGGGTGCCGTGCAGCGCTTGATCTGGTATTGCAGGCACGGCCGTGACCGGTTCTGGAAGAAGCTGTCGACGCAGTTTCGCAGACGGAACAGTTTCTGTAGACGATTGATGCTGTCGCGCACGGCAACGGTGCTCGGATACGGGCCGAAATAGCGGCCCTTGGCCTTGCGCGCACCGCGATGGAAGGCGATGCGCGGAAATTCCTGAGCGCTGATGAAAATCGAGGGATAGCCCTTGCTGTCCTTCAGCATCACGTTATAGCGCGGGTTCAGCGACTTGATCAGCTCGTTTTCGAGGATCAGCGCCTCGGACTCGGTACGTACCACCGTCACTTCGATCGCTGTGACTTGGGCCACCATCGCGGCGATACGCGGTTCCAGTTGTGGCCGCGCAAAATAACTGCCGACACGCTTTTCAGGCTCTTGGCCTTGCCGACATACAGCAAGCTGCCGCTGCCATCGAACATGCGATAGACGCCCGGCGCTGCCGTCAACGCCCGCGCATAGGCGCGACCGTCGAAGCCGGAATCCGTCGCATCGGTCATCGATTCACTCGCCGATCGGCAAGCGCGTCACCTGGCCGTTGCTGGTATCGATGCGTACCACTTCGTGAGCCGCGGTATTGGCCACAAACAACTTGCCGGGCAGACTGGCGATGCCGGAGGGTTGGTGGAATTTGTAGGTGAGCTTGATCGATTTTGCACCACCACCGCGCAGCGATACTGCTTTGAGTTTGTCGTTGTAGGTGTCGACCAGCCACAAAATCTGCCCGTTCGCATCGGCGGCAATGTCGGTCGGGTATTGCAAGCGCACTTGCGCCGGCGGGCCATCGACATCGCCGAATTCGTAGAGTCCGGCCCCGACCAAGGTCTGCACGCGGCCATCGCTGCGCACGATACGAATGGCCGATCCATCGGCGTCGACGACGTAGAGCACTTGGTTCACGTAGGCGAGCCCGGTCGGTTTGGCAAAGGTGGCAAACATCCCATCACCGTCGTCGCGCCCGATTTTTCCAGTGCCGCTGAATAGATTCAGACGATAGCGGCTCAAGTCCAGCGCCCAAATTTGGTGCTGACCCGCCATTGCGATCAGCAGCTTCTCGCCGGCTGCGACCAAGTCCCACGGCGAATTCAAAGCGACCTGACGCGGGTCACCATATTCCTGCGTTGCTGGATGCCCATGAACCCCGGTCCCGGCGACGGTATCTACCTCGCCGGTGATCATGTGAATGCGCCGCACGCAATGATTGCCGCGGTCGGCGACGTAGAGCATGTCCTTGATCAGGGCCATGCCTTGCGGATCGTTGAATGCAGCATCGCCGAACTTGCCGTCTAGATAACCGGTTGTACCGGTACCGATCTGACGAATGATGCGGCCGTCATGGGTGCATTCGAGGATCCGGTTATGCCCGGAATCGGCAACGAACAGGGCCGATTCGGTGACCAACAGTTTGCTCGGGAAACTCAGCGCGGTTCGCGGTTCCGGACGGCTGACCGGCTGCATCGGCTCATAGAACCGGATATCGCGGTTGGCGGCGTCGTCGAGCAGGCTGCTGACGAGAGAATCGAGTTGCAGACGTTGACCCTCACCAGCAAGGATTCCGGCGACCTGACCCTCGGCATCGAGCACCGCCACCGACGGCCACGCCTGGATTCCGAATTGACGCCAAGCCACCCAGTCGGCGTCGTTGGCGACCGGGTAGCGGATAAAGTGCCGGTTCACCGCTTTGAGCACGTTGGCCGGTTGGCGCTCGTGGTCGAACTTTGGCGTATGGATGCCGATCACGCTCAGGCCATCGTGGTACTTGGCTTCGACGATTCGCAATTCCTGCAGCAGGTGCAGCGAATTCACGTTGGCCGCGTTGAAAAAATGCAGCAGCACCACTCGCCCTCGCAACTTGTCGAGCACCGGTGCTTGCTGGACGTTTAGCCATTGCAGCGTCGGCGGTAGCTCGGGGGCAATCAGTTGGGCGGCCATCAACTACTCCGGAGGCGTTGAGCGGTGATTATGCAGGTGCCGGAGGTGTTTGGTCAGCCCCGCGACACCCTCACGGATCAAGTCAAAACTGTGTTCGAATTCGGCACGGCCACCGGTGTAGGGATCAGGTACCTCGCCCTGCGGCGCATCGGCAAAGGACATCAGCAGGCGAATTCGGCCCCAACTATGCGCGGGTGCCCGCGCGCGCAGGTCGCCGATGTTGCGCTGGTCCATCGCGACGATGAGTTCCGCATCGTCGAAATCGGACATCTGCACCTGACGCGCACGATGAGCGCCGAGGTCCAGTCCGACGTCAGCCGCCAATGCGATCGAACGGCCATCAGCCGGACGGCCGGAATGAGAGTTGATCGTGCCGGCAGAGTCGATTTGCACCCATTGCGACAGGTCCGCCGCAGCGAACGCACGTTCCGCCTCGATCGCTGCCAGTGGTGATCTGCAGATGTTTCCCATGCAAACGAATAGTATTTTAATCATATAGTTAACATAACAACTTAATGTTATTTATCCTGCTGGATCAGGGCTTCAACGCGCGCCAGATCGGCCTCGGTATCGACTCCGGCGGGGAACACTTCTGGTGCCAAGGCCACGGCGATGCGCTCGCCGGCTTCAAGCACACGCAACTGTTCAAGCGATTCGATCCGCTCCAGCGTCCCGACCGGCATTGCGACATAGCGGCGCAGGAATCCGGCGCGATAGCCATAGATGCCGATATGGCGCAAGAAGCCGAAACCCTCGGGCAAGCGGTCAGGTGCAGCGGCAAGTGCGTCGCGTGCCCACGGAATCGGGGCACGGCTGAAGTACAACGCGTCGCCGTTCGCGGCGCGCACCAACTTGACGCAATTCGGCGAAAACAGTTCCTCGACATTGAGCAGCGGTGTTGCCAAGGTCGCCATCGCCGCAGCACTCGCCGCCAAGGTTTCCCGCCACCGTGCGGATTCCGCTGACCGGTGCCAGCGGCTCATCACCCTGTAGATTGATGACGATGCGCTGGTCCGGCCACGCTAGTCGCTGGGCGACTTCCGCCAGACGGTCGGTGCCCGATGGATGATCGGTGCGGGTCATGCACACTGTCGCGCCACTGCCCTGCACTGCCGCAGCAATGCGTTCGTCATCGGTCGCCACCACCACTTCGGCAGCGCCAGCGGCCAGTGCTCGATCGACCACATGCAAGATCATTGGCTGTCCGTTCAACAGGCGCAGCGGCTTCCCGGGCAAACGACTGGCGCCAAAGCGGGCAGGAATGGCGACAGAAAATTCCAAGGTCATGTTGCGGCCTTTAGAGCATGCAGGCGGCGATGAATCAGATCGCCGAATTCTGGGGGCAATTCGATATCGATCGGCACCACCCAGATTCGGCCATCGGCATGCGGGGCGCATTTTCCGGCGTCTTTTTCGGTGATGAATACCGGTAGATCGTCGTCGAACTGCAGTTCACTGCCGTCGAAAGGATGATGGTCCGGATACGGATGCGCATCGACCGACAGACCGTGGCTGCGCAGCAGATCAAAGAATCGACGCGGATTGCCGATGCCCGCAACCGCATGCACACGCTCGCCAACAAAGGCCGATAGCGGCTTGGCATGGGCAAGGTCACGCAACGACAACGCCCGCTCGGCACGCACTTGCATCGCAAAGGCGCCCTCGCGCTGGCCACCGTTCACGACAACGGCGTCAACTCGCTGCAGGCGTTCGACCGGCTCGCGCAACGGTCCGGCCGGTAATAAGCGTCCGTTACCGAAACCGCGTTGGCCGTCGACCAAGGCGACCTCGAAGTCGCGCGCCAACGACCAATGCTGCAGGCCGTCGTCGCTAATCAATACGTCAACACCATCGCGTTCGATCAGCAGTCGCGCTGCGATTGCTCGGCGTCGACCAATAGCGACGGGACATCCGGTGGCATGTGCCAACCACACCGGTTCGTCGCCAAATTCCGCAGGTTCGGCACCCGGCGGCAAGCGTCGCACATCGCTGGCGGCTGCGCCGTAGCCGCGCGTGACGATGCCTGGCTGCCAACCACGCTGACGCAGTTCATTCGCGAGCCAGGCCACCAGCGGCGTCTTGCCGGTACCGCCCACAGTGAGGTTGCCGACGATCACCACCGGCACTGCAAGCTGCACCGACCGCCGCAGCCCAAGTGCGTAGGCCCAGCGACGCAACCCAAAAACCGTGCGATATAGCCGCTCACCGACGTCTGCCCACCATGGTACCGCCGCGCCCTCGTACCAGATGCGATTCAAGCGCGTTTCGATGCCCGCACGCAGACTCATCCCGCGTCCTCACTGTCGCGGAACTGCAGCCGATGTAGCCGTGCGTAGGCGCCATCGTACGCGATCAATTCGGCATGGGTACCGGTTTCGAGTATGCGACCGCCATCCAGTACCACGACCTGGTCGGCATGCTCGATGGTCGATAGCCGGTGCGCGATGACGATCGCAGTGCGCTCGGCAAGGATCCGGTCAAGCGCTTCCTGGATCAGACGTTCGCTTTCAGAATCGAGGGCTGACGTGGCTTCGTCCAGAATCAGGATTGGCGCGTTCTTCAGGATCGCCCGCGCAATCGCGATGCGTTGGCGCTGCCCACCGGAAAGCAGCACGCCACGGTCGCCAATGCGGGTATCGAAGCCTTGTGGCAGCTTATCGATGAATTCGAGTGCGTTTGCGGCACGCGCCGCAGCGATGATGTCTTCGCGGCTGGCACCCGCCAGTGCCCCAAACGCGATGTTTGCGGCGATGCTGTCGTCAAACAACACGACGTTCTGGCTGACCACGGCGATCTGCCGGCGCAAATCAGCGAGTCGATAATCGGTAAGCGCAACGCCATCCAGAAAAATCTGCCCACTCTGCGCTTCGTAGAAACGCGGCAACAATTTTGCGAGCGTGCTCTTGCCGCTACCGGAACGACCGACGATGGCCGTGGTTGTGCCCGGTTCGACACGGAAACTGACGTCGTCTAGCGCACGGCTCTTGCTACCCGGATAGGCAAATGCGATCTGGGTGAACGCCAGTTCGCCGCGCGCACGCGCAATGCATTGCGTTCCGTGGTCGGCCTCAGCGTCAGCGTCAAGCACGGCAAACACCGATTCGGCTGCCACGATGCCGCGCTGGATCATGCTTTGCACGTTGGTGATTTTCTTCAGCGACGGCAACATCGCCATCATCGCGCTGATCAAAGCCATGAAGCTTCCGGCGGTCATGCCGTCGCGCACTGCTTCGCGGCCAGCGACGTAGACGATGGCGGCCAAAGCACACGCGGCTAACAATTGCACCAACGACGAACTCATCGCTTGCGTGGCGATGACTTTGAGATTGAGTCGATAGTTGCGCTGCGCCAGTTCGGCGATGCGTGCGCGCTCGACCGGCTGCGCCCCATAGATCTTGATCGCCTCCTGCCCAGCCAGCGCCTGTTCGGCACGGTGCGAGAATTGTGCGAACGCATCCTGCAGCGTGGTGTTGATGCGGCGGTATCGTTTGCCGACCGTGGCAACGATCAGTGCGATCAGCGGCACCATGAAGAACATCGTCAGCGTCAGCTTGACGCTGTTCGCGAACATCACGCCGAGCAGAAACAAGATCGTCAAGGAATCCGTCAACACGATCTTCACCGCTTCTGCCGCGGCGTAGGCGAGCTGTTCGGTGTTGTAGGTGAGGCGCGAAATCTGCGCTGCCGGAGCTTCGCGATCGAACCAACTGGACGGCATGCGTAGTGACTTCTCGATCAGGTGATCGCGCATGTCACGAACTACGCCGCGGCCGATGCGTGCCATTGCGACATCGGCGGTAAAGGTCGCCACGCCGCGGATAAAGAAGATCGCGATGATGACGCCCGGCAGCCAACGCACGACCTTGAGGTCATGGTTCACAAAGGTGCCGTCAATCAGCGGTCGCATTAGCCAAGTGAATGCACCTGCGGCAGCGGCTTCGAACAACATGCCGATCAGCGCCACCAACGCGATCGGCCAATACCCCTTAGAGAACGTGAGCAGGCGGCGATAAAGCGCCGCGGTGCTCAGACGCGCAGGCGTGACGGCGGGGTCCATGACTTATTTGGCATCGGCTTGCGCCGGCATGGTCGCGATCGACAGACGCGCGAAACCCAGTTGCCCGAGGGCGTCCATTGCCGTCACGACAGCCTGATGTGGCGTGCGGCCATCGGCGCGCAGCGTGACCGGGCGTTCGCGGTCGTCGCCAGCTTCCTCCACGATCGCATCCTTCAGCGTGGCCAAACCCGGGTTGATCACTTCGTTGGCGCCGATAAAGAAACGGCCGTCACGATCAACCAGGATTTCCAACGACTTCTGCGCCGCAGTCGTCTCCTTACTTCCCGCTTCCGGCAGTGTCACCTTCATCAGCGAACGATGCTCGAAGGTCGCGGTCATCACGAAGAACATCAGCAGCGTCAGCATCACGTCGATCAGCGAGATCACATTGATCTCGAACTCATCGTTGGCCGATGCGGACCGTGCGATTCTCACTTCGCGGCTCTCCGCGCTGCTGCGACCTGCACCGGAATCTCGGCTTCGATCACGTCGATCAGCGCAACTACTTCTTTCTCCAGTTCGATGCCGAGTCCGGCGACCTTTGCGCGCAGATGGCGATGGAAGACATAGGCCGGAATCGCGACGCACAAACCCGCAGCGGTGCAGACCAGTGCCTCGCCAATACCGCCGGCCATCTGGTTGGCGTCGCCGATGCCCGAATTGAGGATGGCGAGAAACATGCGAATCAAGCCGATCACCGTGCCGAGCAGACCAAGCAGTGGTGAGATCAGCGCGATCGTGCCGAGTGTGTTGAGGAATTTCTCCATGTCGTGCATGACATGCCGGCCGGCGTCTTCGACACGTTCCTTGATTGCTTCGCGGCCAAGATGGCGCGCACGCAGCGCCGCTGCAAACACGCTACCCAAGGGAGAGGTGTCGGCCAACGCCTTCAGATGTTCGTCATCCAAACGGCGATGCTGCGCCCAATTGCGGACTTCGCCCGGCAAATTCGGCGGCAGAATCTCCTTGCGGCGCAACGACCAGAACCGTTCCAACACGATGCCCAGAGTCAAAACCGCCGCGATTCCGATCGGAATCATCGCCTTGCCGCCCGCAACCAAAAGCTCCCACACGCGCTCTACTCCCGAAGTCCAAAACATGCGGATTCTAACAGTGTGCAGCGCAATTACCGCGATCCTGACAACACTGCGTCGTGGCCGTGCTCGCGCCAAAATACGGCGCTGTCGTCGCGGGCGGAATGGACGATTGCGCCATTGCGATCGAAGCGGATCGTGATGGCTCCCTGGACTGCGGTATCGGAAGTCACCGCGCCAGCAGTCATCCATCGCTGCACCACCTCCGCAGCAGGATGTCCGAAACGACTGCGCCAACCGCGCGAGAACACCACGGTGTCGGCTGATGTCGCAGCGACAAACGCCGGTGACGACGAATTCTTGCTGCCGTGATGCGCGGCAACGACGACATCGACGTCGATCGCCGCAACCTGCTCGCGCACCAATCGCTGTTCGATCAATGTGCCGATATCGCCGGGCAAAAGCGCACTTCCGCGCGGTGAGGCAATACGCAGCACGCACGAATTGTCGTTATCGAGATCCGGAAAATGCTGCGGTGGATGCAGCACGTCGAAGCGCACGCCGTCCCAGGTCCAATGCTGTCCGGCTTCACAACGCGGCGCTGGGTCGGCCTCGTTACCGATACTTTCAAGCGCCTCCGGGAAGGCGCGTTTCACCGCCCCCCGGCCGCCGGCGTGATCATCATCGAGATGGCTGATCATCAGGCGGTCCAACTGTCCGACCGCGAGCGCGTACAGACTCGGCACAACCACGGCGTCGCCGAAATCGAAGTCAGCCGAGACGCGCGCGCCAGTGTCGTAGAGCATGGCGTGCGTGCGTGTCCGCACCAGCGTTGACAAGCCTTGACCAACATCGAACACGGTGAGTTCGAACTCGCCCTCGGACAAATCCTCGTGTCGCGGCCATAGCAAGGGCAGCATCAGCAACAATCCTGCCGCGCGCATCGGCACACCGCGTGGCAACAAGGCCCACGCTGCACCTACCACCGCCAGCATCAGTGCCCATAGTCCGAACTGAGCGAACTGCCATTGTGCCCACGGCGATGCTGCTGCCGCAGCCAGACTCGACCACAATGGCTCGAGCAATGCTGCCGGCACCGCATACAGGCCATTCCAGCCGGTAATCGCATCGAATAGCATCGCCAGCAAGAGCATCGGAACGACCACAAAGGTGATCCACGGCACGGCAATCAAGTTCGCCGCGAATCCAATCACGCTGGTCTGTGCAAACCACCAGGCACCGATCGGCAACAATCCGACACTCATCGCAACCTGCGCGCCAGAGTCCGCCGAGCGACGCTTGATCCAGTCATCGCCCAGATCAGAAAGGCGACCCCGACAAAGCTCAACCAGAATCCGGCACCGAGCAGGCTCAGCGGATCGATGACAACAATCACCAGAGCGGCGATCAGCAACGCATCACCGCTGCGAAACCGTCGCCGCATCAAGGTCGCCGACAGCGCCACCGCGATCATCAGCAAGGTCCGCACCACTGGCACGCCGAATCCGGCCAGTAACGCATAGGCGGTTGCCGTGAATAGCGCGCCAACGGCCATTGCCTGCGGACGCGGCCAACGCAGGCCGAGCCGCGGAAACAGCCGGTAAAGCAAGGCGAACCACCATGCACCGACGGCTGCAACGAGTCCGACATGCAATCCTGAGATCGCGATCAGATGCCCGGTGCCGGTGGCGCGTAGAACGTCCCAATCGTCGTCGCGCAAACCACGCACATCGCCGATGGCGAGTGCGCGCAACAGCGCTGCGATGGTCGGATTGGCCACCCGTGCATCGATTCGTTCGGCGATACGGCCGCGTAATCGATCGAGTGCGCCACCAGCACCCGGCAGCGTCACCTGACCGGTTCGCACGTAGCCCACGGCGGCGATGCGTTCGGTCAGCGCATGGCGTTCGAAGTCGAAGCCGCCTGGATTCATCAATCCACGCGGACGTCGCAATCGCAGCGTTGCCTCAATCCGATCACCAGCACGAAGTTCCGGCGCCGGCGTGTACCAATTCAGGCGCAGCTTCGCGCCGCGATCCAGCAACTCGGATTGAACGACGCGGGCCTCGAAACGGATCTGACGCTCGCGCAGCTCCGGCAGTCCGACCACTTCAATCTGCATTGGTAGATCGCGGCCATCGGCGGCGGCTGGCAAGCGTGACTGCAATGCACCGTCGGCGTTGAACCACAACCACGTGCCGCCAACCAAGACTGCGGCAACCGGAATCAACCAACGAATACGCAGCCAGAGGGTAGCCAGCGCGACAACGCCGATTGTGATCACCCATGCCAATGGCGGTAGCGTCGGTACGGCACAGGCCACGACCGCGCCGATCAGGAATCCAGGCGCGAATCGCGGCAGGTTCAACATCGATCGCTCAGCGCGGAACCAGCTTGCCACCGCACAGCTCGAGCACGCGATCCATGCGTGAAGCGAGTTCTTGTGAGTGCGTGACGATGACGATGGCCGTGCCGAGGTCGCGCTTCAGCGCCAACAACATGCTGCAGATCGCATCGGAATTACCGGCATCGAGGTTACCGGTCGGTTCGTCGGCGAGTACACATTTCGGCGTCGTGACCAGCGCCCGTGCGATTGCAGCGCGCTGGCGCTCGCCACCGGAAAGTTCGCCGGGTTTGTGTTCGAGCCGTGCCCCTAGACCGACGCGATCGAGAATCTGCTGCGCCGCTGCCCTCGCCGCTGCCACCGACAAACCGCGAATCAATAGCGGCATCGCCACATTTTCGAGCGCTGTGAATTCCGGCAGCAGGTGGTGAAACTGGTAGACGAAACCGAGTGCCTCGTTGCGCAGACGACCGCGCGCGCTGTCACTCAGCGCATTCATGCGTTGGCCAGCGACGGTAATTTCACCGCAATCGGGTACGTCGAGCCCACCAAGCAGATGCAATAGCGTGCTCTTGCCGGCACCGGAGGCCCCCATGATGGCAATCGCTTCGCCGGCACGTACGGCAAAGTCGATGCCCGAAAATACCGGCGTTTCAACGCCGGTTTCGTGATAGGTCTTGGCCACGCCGTGGGCAGCAAGCACGATGTCGTTATTCGTATTCATTCGTAGCGCAACGCCTCGACCGGATGCGTGCGTGCCGCCCGCCATGCCGGATACAGCGTTGCGATCAGGCACAGCACAAACGCGAGACCGACGATGCTGCCGACATCATCCCAACGCAGATCGGACGGCAGGTCGCTGATGTAGTAAATGTCGGCCGGCATCAATTCGAAGCCGAAGATCGATTCGAGTAAACGCATCACTCGGGTCACATTGTCGGCGAGCAACACACCGCCAATGGTGCCGAGCACGATCCCGACCAGTCCGATGATCGTGCCCTGAACCACGAACACGCCCATCACCGAACGCGGACTCAAGCCGAGCGTACGCAGAATAGCGATATCGCTTTGCTTGTCGGTGACCAGCATGACCAGCGACGACACCAGATTGAACGCCGCAACCGCGACGATCAGCGACAGGATGATGAACATCACCGTCTTCTCGGTCTGCACCGCGCGGAAGAAATTTGCGTGCTCACTGGTCCAGTCACGCACCCGATAGAAGCCACCGAGTTGGTCCGCCAGTTTTACCGCGACTGACTGGCCTTGAACAGGTCATCCAGCTTGAGACGGACGCCGGTGACCTTGTCACCCATGCGGAAGAGCTTGCCGGCATCGGCGACATGGATGATGGCCATGCCGCGATCGTATTCCTGCATGCCCGCTTCGAAGATGCCGACAACTTTGAAGCGTCGCATCTGTGGCAAAACTCCCGCCGGAGTGGCACGCACTTGCGGTGCGAAGACCAGCACGTCGCCGCCGAGTTCAGCACCTGCCCAGAGCGCCAGTTCGCGGCCAAGCACGATGCCGTATTCACCAGGTTTCAATGCATCCCAGGAACCTTCGACGACGCGATCAGCAATCTCGCTGACTTCACGTTCCAGCAAAGGATCAACACCGCGCAGAATCGCACCGCTGACACGTCCGCCCTGCAGCATTGCCTCGCGCTCGATATACGGCGCAGCACCGATCACATGCGGCACGGTCTTCGCTGTCGCCAACGCGGTTTCCCACTCGGCCAATCCATCACCGACACCAGCAACGGTCGCATGCGACACCATGCCGAGGATGCGCGCCCGCAACTCACCCTCGAATCCATTCATCACCGAGATCACCGTGATCAACGCCGTCACCCCAAGCGCAATGCCGAGCATCGACACCATTGAGATGAACGAAATGAAATGGTTCCGGCGCTTTGCTCGCGTGTAACGCAGGCCGATGAACAGCTCTAGGGGTCGGAACATGCAGGAATGTCTTGGCGAGAGGTCAGTGTAGCGGTGTGATGTGAACGCTTAATAGCACTGATGCCGAGTGAGCCACACCCGCAACTGCCGCCGCGTGTCCGCTGGAATCGAATCGGGCCAGAGCGCGAGGTCGATGCGACCTCCGGCGCCGTTGCGAAACTGCAGGGCGATGAGGAAACCGAGGTCATGCGCTTGCTTCAGCTTGACCGATTGAACAGCGGCATCGCGCAGGTATTGCCACTCGTCATCAAGTTGCAGGGTGTAGCGCAGTCCAGAGGCGATGCGCGGTGCACGCAGCGATCGCGCCAGCACAATCGCCACAAGGCATGCGATCACCGCCTGCCCTGTGAACGGCAAGCCGCTCACGAAAATCGCGGTGATGGCCAGCACCGCGATCAGTGCGGAACACCAGCCGGCAATGCGCGAAGGGCGCGGTTCAAACGATAGGATTGGCGCGGATTTCATCGATCAGCGCCGTCAGTTCGGCGCGTTCGCAGACTTGATAACCGAGAATCCAGCGTTGCAGCTCGCGGTCTTCGCAGGCAAGCACTGCTTCGAACTGCAGGATACGCGCTTCGTTGGCAACTGCAGCGTGTTCATCCAGCCAGCGTTCGAGCAAACGGTCAAGTTCACGCGTACCGCGCCGACAATGCCAGCGCATGCGCTTGAGACGTAGGTCGTCGGCAGCGATCACGGCGTCAGAGCGTGCGTCGCTGCAGCATTAGCTTCTTGATTTCGGCGATCGCCTTGGCCGGATTCAGGCCCTTCGGACAGGTTTTTGTGCAAACGAATCGATGCATATTGGGCGTAGAACTGCGTCAGATCAGGCACCAGATCCTTGACGACCGGCATGTGCGGCAACGGATAGATCTTGACCTCGCCTGAGCCACACTCGCTGATCGATTTGGTACAGGCCAGCGTGTTGGTACTACCGTCGATATTCATCGCGCACGAACCGCAGATGCCTTCGCGGCAGGAACGACGGAAGGTCAGCGTCGGATCAACCTCGTTCTTGATCTTGATCAGCGCATCGAGAACCATCGGGCCGCAGCTGCCGACGTCGACGTCGTAGGTATCGGTACGCGGATTGGCACCGTCGTCCGGGTTCCAGCGATATACCTTGAACTTGCGAACCTGCTTGGCACCGACCTTCGCGGGGTGATGCTTTCCGGCAGTGATCTTGGAGTTCTTCGGAAGTGTGAATTCGGCCATGGTGGACCTCATGTCTGATCAGGAGACTGGCCGGCGAGATTGCGCGCCCAGCCACCGGTGAAGACGAAACGCGGAAAGCTGATGAACTGCTCGGTAAAGATGCGGCCGATCACGTTGAGTGGGCCATCGAATGGCATCGGTGCTTCGGCTTCGCGTTTGTGGCCGACGACTTGAACCAGGAATGCGAGTGCGGCCACGCTGAACATCGCCGCCGCTTGAACAAGCAATCCTAACGTCAGCAGACGCAATGCTGACAATACCCCAGCGATAAACGCCGGTACCGTCAAGAAATGCACGATGAGATTCAGACGGTCGCGGTGATTGCGCTCGTAGGTCGCCCACTGCCATGCGATGAGTCCGGTCTGCGGTGACATCGTCGCCTCAGTACTTGCGTTCTTTCGGCGGAATCGGATCGACGCCACCCAGTGTGTTCATGTGCACCGGGCGATAGTCGAATGTGCAGTCGCCGCGCTCGCTAACGTTCACCAGCGTGTGCTTCATCCAATTCACATCGTCTCGCGTCGCAAAATCTTCGCGGGCATGTGCGCCGCGACTCTCGGTGCGGTGTTCTGCCGAAAACATCGTTGCAACCGCCTGCCCGAGCAAGTTCTGCAACTCAAGCGTCTCGACCAGATCCGAGTTCCAGACCAATGATCGATCAGTCACCTTGACGTCGCCGAACGACTTGAACACCTCCGTCATCTTGTTGCAGCCGTTCTTCAACGACTCGCCGGTACGGAAGACGGCCGCATCAAGCTGCATAGTGCGCTGCATGCTCAAGCGGATATCGGCCGTCGGCGCGCTGCCATTGGCATGGCGCAGGCGATCAAAGTTCGATAGCGATGCATCGAGCGAATTGGCTGGCAATTCCTTATGCGTCGCACCTGCGGTAACGACATCGCCACAGCGGTTGGCGACAGCGCGACCGAACACAACCAGATCGAGTAATGAGTTTGAACCGAGCCGGTTCGCACCATGCACGGAGACGCAGGCGGCTTCACCGATCGCGAATAGGCCGGGCACGACCGTGTCGGGATTGTCGCCCTGCTTGGTCACGACTTCGCCGTGGTAATTGGTCGGGATGCCGCCCATGTTGTAGTGCACGGTCGGGATAACCGGAATCGGCTCACGAGTAACGTCGACCCCCGCGAAAATGCGCGCAGATTCGGAAATGCCCGGCAGCTTCTCGTGGATGGTGGCTGCACCGAGGTGTTCGAGGTGCAGATGGATATGGTCGGATTCTGCACCGACGCCGCGGCCTTCGCGGATCTCCATGGTCATGCAACGACTGACCATGTCGCGTGGCGCCAGATCTTTCACGCTCGGCGCATAACGCTCCATGAAGCGCTCGCCCTTGGAATTGGTCAGGTATCCACCTTCGCCACGCACGCCTTCCGTGATCAGGCAGCCAGCACCATAGATGCCGGTTGGATGGAATTGCACGAATTCCATGTCTTGCAGCGGCAAACCGGCGCGCAGCACCATGCCGCCGCCGTCGCCGGTGCAGGTATGCGCCGAGGTCGCCGAGAAGTAGGCGCGGCCATAACCGCCGGTTGCGAGAATCACGGCATGGGCGCGGAACACGTGCAGCGTGCCTTCGGCCAGGTCCCAGGCAATGACGCCGCGGCAAACACCGTTGTCCATGATCAAGTCGAGTGCGAAGTACTCGATAAAGAAGCGTGCGTCATGCTTGAGCGACTGCTGGTACAGCGTGTGCAGGATGGCGTGACCGGTGCGGTCGGCGGCCGCGCAGGTGCGCTGAGCCGGTGGGCCTTCGCCGAACTTCGTGGTCATGCCGCCAAATGGGCGCTGGTAAATGCGGCCGTCATCGGTACGAGAGAACGGCACGCCGTAGTGCTCGAGTTCGATCACCGCCGGAATTGCTTCGCGACACATGTATTCGATGGCGTCCTGGTCACCGAGCCAATCGGAACCCCTTCACTGTGTCGAAGAAGTGCCAGCGCCAGTCGTCCGCACCCATGTTTGCGAGTGCGGCCGACATGCCGCCCTGCGCCGCGACGGTATGCGATCGCGTCGGGAAAACTTTGGAGATACAGGCTGTGCTCAACCCCTTGGCGGCGAGGCCCATGGTCGCGCGCAGACCGGCACCGCCGGCACCAACAACAACCGCATCGTACTTGTGGTGAACAATCTTGTAGGCGTCCTTCGCCATGTCAGCCTCCTACGGCGATGCGCACAATCGCGAGCGACGTCGCGAGTGCGGCAAGGAAAGCAATCAAGCGAATCGAGGTCAGCAGCGCAACTTCGATCCAGCGGGTATGAATGTAGTCCTCGATCACTACCTGCACACCCAGCAAGGCGTGATAGATGACTGCCAGCGCGAACGCGAGGATCAGTAACGCATTCAGCGGTTGCGCCAACCAAACACGGGCGTCAGCGTAGTCGGCAGCCAGCATCGGCAAGACGCAGAGCAGGAACCAAATCGACAGGGGTGCCAGCAACACGGCGGTGACGCGCTGCATCCACCAATGCGGCGTACCGTCTTTTGCCGAACCGAGGCCACGGGCGCGAGCGAGCGGCGTACGCAGGCTCATCGTGCACCTCCGAGCAGGAAGAGTATGCCGC
The DNA here is from genome assembly GCA_016708465.1 of Rhodanobacteraceae bacterium. GTDB lineage: Bacteria > Pseudomonadota > Gammaproteobacteria > Xanthomonadales > Ahniellaceae > JADKHK01. The sequence goes on along the minus strand of JADJFT010000001.1, from coordinate 302,932 downwards.
CGGTTGCAATGATTGCGAAGGCGACGACTGCATAGCCGCTGGCATAAGTGGTTTTCAGATCGAAACCACGACCGGCGTCCCAGAACAAATGACGGATGCCATTGCCAAGGTGATAGCAGAGTGCGAATACCGACACGACCACGACGACCTTGCCGCCCCAGCCGTGCGCAAAATCATCGAAGCCTGCATAGGCTTCTGGACCAGCCGCTAGCGACACGATCCAGCAGATCAGCGCGATCGATCCAAGGCACAGCCAAAGCCCGGTAATGCGATGCAGGATCGACAGCGTTGAAGTCAATTGCAGCTGGTAGACCTGCAGGTGGGGCGACAACGGCCGTTGCACGCTCATCGGATTCTCCTGGTCGATACATTGGGGAGCCTAGAAATCGATACAACGCCCATCTTTCTCCCAATCGCCGTAGCGCGTCGGTTCGGGGCCCTTGCGGCCGCCGATTTCGACGGGCGTGATCGGCGGCGGCACTTTTGGCGCCGACGGGTCGACGGGCGTGGGTTCGGAGAGTGGCTGTTGTTTCATGGCTGAGCCACGGAGTTTATTGCCCCGGGGGCATCAGCGACAAGGATGAAGATGTGATCGACGACGCGGCATGTCTGCAATACAGGCACAATTGCGGCATGGAACGTACCAATTTGTTCGAAATCTTGAATGTTCGGGGTGCCGACGCACTCCCCTTCCTGCACAGCCAATTCGCGGCCGATCTGATGGCGCTGGCCGATGGCACACTGCGTTGGTCGGCATTGCTGAATCCCCAAGGCCGCGTGTTATTCGTCGTGGCAGTGATTCGTACAACCGTCAACGATTGGTCGTTACTCGTCCCATTCCAAAGAGGGAACGAGTTGGCCGACATCCTGCGCCGCCTCGTGTTTCGACGCAAGCTGCGCATTGAATTCGATGTCGACAAATGCGTCGTCGCCTCGGCAACAGGTCTTGACACCGGCATCGACGGGCTTCACTTCGCTGTGGTCGATCGTGGCGCAACCATCGTGATTAATATCGATGCAATCGATCGCTTCATCGCTGCCGGCCTAGTCTTGATCGATGAAACAGCATCTGGCCGCCACTTGGCGCATTCGCTGCGACTCGAACGATTCGACGCATTTAGTGTGAAGAAGGGCTGTTACCCCGGGCAGGAAATCATCGCACGTACGCATTTCCTCGGTCGCAACAAGCGCGCGCTGGTTCGACTACAAGGCGGCACAGAAACGGTTTGGCGGAGTGGCGACAGGCTCTACGGCGACGGCATCGACATCGGCGAGATTGCCTGCAGCGGCCAGACCACCGCACTCGCCGTGCTGAACCAAGTCGTTCCACCCGGCACGAGCCTCCGACTCGGACCGGATAGGGCCAGTCGTCATGGTGGATGAGGCGATCGAAGCCACCACCTAGAAACCGATACAAATCGTTGCTTTAGTGCGTTGGCAGCATTGGAAATTAGTGCTATAGCAGGACCATCAGGAGGGAGGCTCCATGAATCGGATATTGCACAAAGGCATGCAGGTGGCGTTGCTGGCGCTGTTCGGCGTTTCGACTACCGGAGGTGCCGCTGCGGCGGAGTACACGTTGCTGGTCGAACCGAGCTACAACGTGCAGCGTGCGGTCGAAGTCTACCAACCGCTGGCGGAATATCTGAGCAAGGCCACCGGGCACAAGATCACCTTGGTGACCTCGCGCAATTACCACTTCTTCTGGCGTGATGTGCGCCAGAACGCGCCGGTCGACTTCATGTTCGCCGAAGCGCACTTCACTGATTTCCGAGCCAAGCGATTTCAGTTCGAGCCGATCGCTCGCACGATCGAGAACACCAGTTACACGATTCTCGGCAGCGATCAGCTGACCAACACCACATTGAAAGGCCTGATCGGCAAGGGCATCGTGACCATGCCCTCGCCGAGCATGGGCTTCGCAATGTTGTTGCAACTATTCCCAGACCCGGTGCGTCAGCCTAACCTGATGTCGACCGCACAGAGCTGGCGCGATGGTGTCGAGATCGTGTTTGCCGGCGAAGCCGATGCAGCGATTGTCCCGACTTGGCTGAAGGACCAGTATCCTAACCTCGTTCCGATTGCGACCTCGACCGAGTATCTAGGTGCCGCGATTTCGGCCGCACCGACCGTGCCGCCGGAAGCAAAGCAGGCCGTCAAGGATGCGTTGCTGAAGCTGCATGAGGATCAAGGCGCCTACGAGGTATTGGCAGAACTTGGCGTGACACAGTTCATTGCCGCCAGCGGCGCCGATTACGATGGCGACGAAAAAGTCCTCGAAGGGTTCTTCGGTTACAAGTAATTTTCGCCGCAACGCGATATCGGAAGGCGCCGCACGGCGCCTTCTTCATTTCAACTCGACGAGCTGGCAGTGAGGTGCAGACCGAAGCGCGAATGGCCGCATTGTTCCAAGTAGTCCAGCTACTTCGCGAAGAATGCATTCATCTGCAGCCGATGCCGAAAAACCGTCGCTGCAGGGCGCTGCGTCCGAGCACATCCTCCAGACGCGAGCCGAAATAGCAGGCAGTCACTTCCGCCAATTGCGCGTCGCTGAACAATCTTACGTGTGCCGATGGATCTGGCTGTCCGGTCAACTCGTCGACCAGTTCGTAACTGATGCGCAGCTCGGTAGTGAACGGCGCGCGCTCCAGCACGTCAACGATCACTGGCAACCCCACTGATCCGGCCGAACGATAGCGGCCGAGTGCCAGCGCGCGCGGCCCGAACATGCGCGTGAGCTGCCAATAGTTCGCACCGTACAAGCCCATCAGATAGCCGAAGCGGCTCGGGCGTTGGATGGCAGTGTGCAATAGGCTCGGAGTCATGCATTGGATGTTACCGATTCGCACCGATCCGACCAGCCTGCACAGACGCTTCGATGCGGCGTATAGTGGAACACGGCCTCGGCACTGTCGCCTTAAAACAGGTGTCGCTCGATGCCAAGCGCCGACAGTACCTTGCTCGCAATCTCCTCGATCGAGGTATGCGTGGTACTCAACAGAGGAAGTCGTTCGCACCGGAACATCTTCTCGGCTTCGGTGACTTCGCGTCGACACTGTTCCAAAGTCGCGTAACGACTGCCTGGCTTGCGTGCTTCGCGCACTTGTTGCAGCCTTAGCGGGTCAATCGTGAGTGCAAATAGTTTGTGCCGATGCATCGCTAGGCGTCGCGGCAATTCACCGAACTCGAGATCGTCCGGCGTCAGTGGAAAATTCGCCGCTTTGATACCGAAATGCAGCGCCATGAACAAACACGTTGGCGTCTTTCCCGAACGCGATACGCCGACCAAGATGACATCGGCGTCGTTGTAGTTGAAGTCGATGCCATCATCGTGCGTCAACGCGTAGTTGGTCGCATTGATGCGTGCCTCGTATTGTTCGAAGTCGACCAAACCATGTGCCTTGCCGACGCGCGGCTGGCGCGTGGTGCCGAGTTCCAGCTCCAGCGGTGCGATGAACGGTGCGAACACGTCCAGCATCAATGCCCCACTATCTGCGAGGACGCGCGTCAGATCGGAATCGACGACAGTGTTCACGACGACCGGGCGCAAGCCAGACTCGATACCACCGACACGCACGCGCTCGGCCGCATCCAGCGCTTTCTCATACGAGTCGACAAACGGAATGCGCATGGTCTCAAATGCCACACTTTCAAACTGCGTCAGCACCGAGTGTCCAATCGTCTCTGCGGTGATGCCGGTGCCGTCCGAGATGTAGAAAATCTTGCGCGCCATCGAATTGTCCCATCTGCGAGATGGCTGAGCATACGCAATGCAGGGCGGCGTCGTGCATGCAAGCTTGCTGGTCCGCTTTCAATCACTGAAAATCACCGCTTTGCGGCGCCCCGCCCTCGCTTCCGGAGAATTCCATGACCGACCACGTGCTTTGGCTCGATCGTTTGCGTCTGTCCGATCTTGCACAAGTCGGAGGAAAGAATGCGTCGCTCGGTGAAATGATCGGCCACCTAACCGCGCTTGGTGTGTCGGTTCCTGGCGGCTTCGCGACCACGGCGCATGCGTTCCGTGAGTTCTTGGATCAAAAAGTGGTCTCAAGGCACGCATCTTCGCCAAGTTGGCGACGCTGGACACGGAAGATGTCGATGCACTCGCGAAGGCAGGTGCCGAGATTCGTGGTTGGGTCATCGATACCCCACTGACAGCACAACTTGATGCCGCGATCCGTGCGGCCTACGACCAGCTCTGTACCGACAATAGCGCTTCAGTAGGCTCCGGACGCACGGCTGACGTGAGCGTCGCCGTGCGCTCATCGGCCACGGCGGAGGACCTGCCCGACGCATCATTCGCAGGACAGCAGGAAACCTATCTGAATGTCGTCGGTATCGACGATGTGCTTCTTCGGGTTAAGCAAGTTTTCGCTTCGCTCTACAACGATCGTGCGATCACCTACCGCGTGCATCACGGCTTCAAGCATGAAGACGTTGCGCTGTCGGCGGGTGTGCAATTGATGGTGCGCTCGGACATCGGCGCTTCCGGTGTGTTGTTCACGCTCGATACTGAATCCGGTTTCCGCGATGCCGTATTCGTGACCGCGAGTTATGGCCTCGGCGAAACTGTGGTGCAAGGCGCAGTCAATCCGGACGAGTTCTACGTCTACAAACCCACGCTGCGCGCAGGTAAACCCGCCATCCTGCGCCGCCAACTCGGTTCAAAGCAGATTCGCATGGTCTATTCGAACCAGCCTGGCGAGCGCGTGTTGACGGAGGCCACGCCATTGGAGTTGCAGAACCGCTTCTCGATCTCCGATGCCGATGTGCAGGAATTGTCGAAACAGGCGCTGGTGATCGAGCAACATTATGGGCGCCCGATGGATGTGGAATGGGCGAAGGACGGCATCACCGGCAAGTTGTTCATCGTGCAAGCGCGGCCAGAAACGGTGAAATCACGCGATCGTGCCACGCAACTCGAGCGTTTCCACCTCAGCGGCAAGGGCCCATTGCTATGCGAAGGGCGTTCGATCGGTCACAAAATTGGCGCCGGCAAAGCGCGTGTGATTCGCTCGATCAGCGAAATGAATAAGCTGCAGCCCGGCGATGTACTGGTCGCCGACATGACCGATCCGGATTGGGAGCCGATCATGAAGCGCGCTTCTGCGATCGTGACCAACCGCGGCGGCCGCACCTGTCATGCGGCAATCATCGCGCGCGAATTGGGTGTGCCGGCAGTCGTTGGTTGCGGCAACGCGATCGACTCCATTCCCGACGGACACGATGTCACGGTGTCCTGCGCCGAAGGTGACACTGGCTTCATCTATGACGGCCAACTCGCATTTGAACGCATCACCGCTGATCTCGACCAGATGCCGCCAGCGCCACTGAAGATCATGATGAACGTTGCGAATCCCGAACGTGCCTTCGACTTCGCGCAATTGCCGAATGCTGGCGTCGGCCTCGCCCGTCTCGAAATGATCATCAATAGTCACATCGGCGTGCATCCGAAGGCATTGTTGAACTATGCCCACCAAGACGCCGCAACAAAGAAATTGATTGACGCGCGGATGGCCGGATATGCCGATCCGGTTCAGTTCTACATCGACCGCCTTGCCGAAGGCATCGCCACCTTAACTGCGGCCTTTGCGCCCAATCCGGTGATCGTGCGTCTTTCAGATTTCAAGTCGAATGAGTATGCGAACCTGATCGGCGGCAAGCGTTACGAACCGCATGAAGAGAATCCGATGATCGGTTTCCGCGGTGCCAGCCGTTATGTGTCGGCCGACTTTGCCGACTGCTTCGCGCTGGAATGCCGTGCCATGAAAAAGGTGCGCGAAGAAATGGGTCTGACCAATGCCTGGGTCATGATTCCGTTCGTGCGTACCGTCGATGAAGCTCGGCGCGTCGTTGAAGTGCTGGCAAGGAACGGGCTCGAACGCGGCAAGGACGAGCTTAAGCTGATCATGATGTGTGAACTGCCGTCGAATGCATTGCTCGCTGACCAGTTCCTCGATTATTTCGATGGCTTCTCGATTGGCTCGAACGACCTGACCCAGCTCACGCTCGGTATTGACCGGGACTCGGCGCTGGTCGCTGATCTGTTCGACGAGCGTGATGGCGCGGTCAAGGCGCTGTTGTCGATGGCCATTCAAGCCTGCCGCGCGCGTGGCAAGTACATTGGCATCTGCGGCCAGGGACCCAGCGACCACCCCGATCTCGCCGAATGGCTGATGGATCAGGGTATTGAGTCGGTATCACTGAATCCGGATACGGTGGTCGATACCTGGTTGCGCCTCGCCAAGCATCGCAAGGGCGGAACCGGGCATGAGTGAATCGCCCGCCTCATGTCGGGTCACTGTGGTGATGACAGTGCGCGAACGGCACGCGCTCACGCTGTCCGCAATCGACAGCGTGCTCGCGAATACCTCACAGCCGTTTCAATTCCTCTATCTCGACGTGCAATCACCGAGTCAATTGCGCGCCGAACTGAGAGCGCGGGCCGAGGCTGGCCAATTCGAGTTGCATTGTTTCGATGAACCCATGTGGCCGCAAGTTGCACGACGCCGCATCGTCGGTGACGTCATCGGCGACTTTGTGATGTTTCTCGATAACGATGTGACCGTCGAACCGGGTTGGTTGGATGCCTTGGTTCGCTGCGCCGACGAGACTGGTGCCGGCATCGTCGCACCGTTGTACTTGTGGAGTGACGGCATCCGCCGTCCCCGCATCCATATGGCTGGTGGACTCATCATTGAACATGCGGAATCCGAGCGTCGCGTGCTTGACGAGTCTCATTACTTGATGAATGCCGACCCGGAGCACGAAGTTCTGGAACGACGCCGCTGCGACTTCGCTGAATTCCATGGCATGTTGATTCGACGCGAACTGCTCGACGATTCGCGCATGTTCGATCCCGCGATCAGTTGCGTACACGAACACATCGACACCGCCTTGGTCGCGCGCGAACTCGGCTTCGAATGCTGGTTCGAACCGGCCGCACGCTTGACCTACCTCGCGTTCGCGCCCTACACCCTCGACGATTTGCCATTGCTGCGCTCGCGTTGGAATTTGCGTGAGGCTGAGGCCAGCATCGCTGCGTTCGCGCAGAAATGGAACGTCATTGACGACGCCCGCTCCTTTGGCGGCGTCCGTTCGTTTCTCGAACATCACGTGTCACGGGTCGATCCGGTTCGGCCGTCGGCGCAGTCATTGTCGGAATTGCTCGAACCGATGCATCCACGGGAATTGGTGCATACACGTTCGGAACTGCTCGATCTCGCCCAGCAACTCGGATACTCCGCGGCCGACCTGATTAGCCTGTCCAATGCGTGTGCACGCGCGCAGATGGTGATGAACGCTGGTTACCGGCCATGCGGACGACCATTTCTGAATCACCTCATTGGTACTGCGGGCATCCTGTTGCGCTACCGCTTGCGCATTCAGGTGGTCGCGGCCGGGCTGTTGCACGCGTTGTACACGCATTGTCCGCCGATCGACGCCGGACCACAGGCGGCAATCACCCAAATCGAAGTCCTGCTTGGTGGCCGCGATAGCCCGGTCGAACGACTGGTACATGATTACACGCTGCATGAATCCTCGGCCGCAGCACATCGCCTGGATAGGCTCGGCGAACTCACGACGCCCGCCGCCGAGGTCTTGATGATCGTCGCCGCGAACGAAATCGAGATGCACCTCAGCGGCGAGATCCGTTACTCGGGTCGGAGCGACACGCTAACGCCAGAGATGCTGAACCTCATCGATGCAATTGCGGCTCGGCTGGGCGTGCCCGGACTCGCGCAAACGTTGCGCCACGCTGTTTCGGTTGCTACGCCAGCGATGACGGAATTGCAGACCCAATCCAGCGCCAGTTATCGAATCAGCGGCCGTACGCCAGCCCCGATGGACATGCTTAGCGACCTGCCGCGATTGCTGAAGCAACTGCGGCGCGACAAAGCTTTCCAAGGTTGACGCATAGCCACTCCGTCGCTAGTATTCGAACGCCTGTTTGAAGCGTTCGAGCGAGCTGCACGCATCGACTTCCTGGCCCCGCTTTTCCTCTGTCGACCAGGCACTCCTCCGTGATTAATCCCCATTTCTCGACCAAAGAACGCATCCTCAGCGCCGCCGAAGACCTGTTTGCGAAGTCCGGTTTCGCCGGCGCGTCGCTACGCCAGGTGACGTCGGCTGCCAACGTCAATTTGGCTGCAGTGAACTATCACTTCGGCTCCAAAGAAAACTTGATCAACGAGTTGTTCAAGCGTCGTCTCGACGATCTCACTGGCGCACGAATGGCGGCGCTCGACAAGGTCAAAAGCACGCGTCAACCGACACTCGAATCAGTACTTGAGGCATTCGTGCAGCCGGCGCTGTCACTTGCCTCCGATCGCGGTGGCGGATCGTCCTTCGTGCGCTTGTTGGCGCATGCGTTCGCCGAACATGACCAACGTCTGCGCCGCTTCGTGTCCGATAACTACGGTCACGTGCTCAAGGAATTCGCAAAAGTTATCGCGCATCTACTTCCGCATTTATCGAAAGACGCGTTGTATTGGCGCCTCGATTTCGTCAGCGGCGCACTCACCTATGCGATGTCCGATTTCGGCATGATCAAGAAGCCCGTCGGCATCACCGACGAGCAGCACCGACGCACTGCTGCCGAACATTTCGTCCGTTTCGCAGCCGCCGGGCTGCGGGCACCGTGATTCCCTCCCCCACCGGATACCCTTATGACTGACGCAACGCTCCGAATTCGTCGGGCCGCCGTGCTCGGCGCCGGCGTGATGGGCGCGCAGATCGCTGCGCACCTCGCCAATGCCAATGTCGAAGTCTTGTTGTTCGACTTGCCCGCGAAGGATGGTGATCCGAACGGGATTGTCACCAAGGCGATCGCCAATCTTGGCAAGCTCAGCCCGACGCCGCTGGCAGTGAAGACGAAAACCAGAGAAATCATTCCGGCGAACTACGAACAGCACCTGCCCCTGCTCGCGCACTGCGACTTGGTGATCGAGGCAATTGCCGAGCGCATGGACTGGAAGCACGACTTGTATCGCAAGATCTTGCCGCATCTAAAAGACGACGCGGTGATCGCCAGCAATACCTCGGGACTACCGATCCACCAACTTGCTGAAGGCCTGCCGGCCGAGCGCCACGAACGTTTTTGCGGTGTGCATTTCTTCAATCCACCGCGCTACATGCACTTGGTCGAGTTGATTCCAATCCGGGCGACGGCGCCAGCCATTCTCGATGCACTGGAATCGTTCCTGACGACGACGCTCGGCAAAGGCGTCGTGCGAGCTAAGGACACGCCGAACTTCATCGGCAACCGCATCGGTGTGTTTTCGATGTTGGCAACGATGTACCACACAGAAAAATTTGGACTCGGGTTCGATGTCGTCGACGCCCTCACCGGCCCTGCGATCGGGCGTCCGAAATCGGCAACGTATCGCACCGCTGACGTGGTCGGACTTGACACCATGGCGCATGTCATCAAGACCATGGCGGATACGTTGCCGGACGATCCTTGGCGTGCCCATTTCGCAGCGCCCGCATGGCTGAAAGCGTTGATCGAAAAAGGTGCGCTTGGCCAGAAAGCCGGCGCCGGCATTTTCAAGAAGGTCGGCAAAGACATCCAGATGATCGATCTCGCCCAAGGCGCGTATGCCGCTCAAAGCGGCAAAGTGGTGCCCGAGGTCGAGGCGATTCTAAAGATCAAGAATCCAGCGGAAAAGTTGGCGGCACTACGCCAGTCCGCAGAGCCACAGGCGCAGTTCTTGTGGGCTTGTTTCCGCGACCTGTTCCACTACACCGCGTATCACTTGGAAGCGATCGCCGATAACGCTCGCGATGTCGACTTCGCGATCCGCTGGGGCTATGGCTGGACGCAGGGTCCGTTCGAAACTTGGCAAGCGGCCGGCTGGAAACAGATTGCAGAATGGATCCAGGCAGATATCGATGCCGGCAAAGCCATGTCCAGTGCAGCCTTGCCGAAATGGGTGGTCGATCCAACCCGTGCCGGCGTGCACGCGTCGCATGGCTCGTATGCACCGCGCGACAACACCTATCGTTCACGGAGCAAGGCCGCGGTCTATCAACGCCAGTTGTTTCCGGATCCATTGTTGGGCGAATTGCCGCATCCGGGCACTGCCGTATTCGATACTGCCGACGCGCGCATGTGGCATCAGGGTGACGACATCGCGATCCTGAGCTTCAAGACCAAAATGAACACGATTGGCAGTGGCGTGATCGATGCGATCCAGCGCGCTGTCGATGAAGCCGAACGTGGCTTCAAGGGTCTGGTGATTTGGCAGCATGGCGAGCCATTCAGCGCCGGTGCCGACCTGACCGGGGCGATGGCGACACTGCAAGCCGGCAAGCTGGCCGAGTTCGACGCGATGATCGACCACTTTCAGCAAACCTCGATGCGCGTCAAGCAGTCATTGGTCCCGGTGGTTTGTGCGGTACGCGGCATGGCGCTCGGCGGTGGCTGCGAACTGCAGATGCATGCTGCACGCACGGTGGCGGCACTCGAGAGTTACATCGGACTGGTTGAGGCCGGCGTCGGTCTGCTGCCAGCCGGAGGTGGTCTGAAGGAACTCGCCGTGCGCTGCGCCCAGAAAGCCGAGGGCGGTGATGTTTTCCCGTTTCTACAACGCGCCTTCCAAGCCGTCGCCATGGCGACCGTGTCCGGTTCTGCGCTCGAAGCGGTGGAATTGGGTCTGTTGCGCAGTTCCGACGTCATTGTGTTCAATAACCACGAACTACTTTACGTCGCGAAGAACGAAGCACGTGCATTGGCCGACTCCGGCTATCGCCCGCCGCTGCCGGCGCGCTCGATCCCGGTCGCCGGCGATACCGGCACCGCATCGCTGCGGATGATGCTGGTGAACATGCTCGAGGGTCGCTTCATTTCCGAGCACGATGCCGAGATTGGTCGGCGCATCGCGGACACGCTGTGCGGCGGCGAAATCGAACGCGGTTCCGCCGTTGATGAGCAATGGCTGCTCGACCTCGAACGCAAGCATTTCGTCGCGCTAGCGCAAATGCCGAAGACGCAGGAACGCATTCTGCACACACTCAAGACCGGCAAGCCGCTGCGTAACTGATCAGGCATTCGGAGAATCTCATGTCCAAGCAAGCTCAGGATTGCTACATCGTCGCCGCCAATCGTACGGCGGTCGGCAAAGCACCACGTGGTGTGTTCAAGCACACTCGCCCAGACGATCTGCTTGCGCACTGTCTGCGCGGCATCCTTGATCCACTGCCACAACTCGACCGCACGCGTATCGATGACATCATCGTCGGCTGCGCCATGCCGGAAGCCGAGCAAGGCATGAATATCGCGCGCATCGGCATGCTGCTTGCCGGCCTATCGAACTCAATCGGTGCGATGACCATCAACCGTTTTTGTTCCTCGGGCGTGCAGGCCGTTGCGCTCGCGGCCGATCGCATCCGGCTCGGTGAAGCCGACCTGATGATTGCTGCCGGCACCGAGTCGATGAGCATGATTCCGATGATGGGGCACAAGATCGCAATGAATCCTGCGGTGTTCGACAACGAGAACATTGCGATTGCCTACGGCATGGGCATTACTGCCGAGAAGGTGGCCGAGCAATGGAAGGTCACGCGCGACGCGCAGGACCAGTTCGCCCTAGCGAGCCATCAAAAAGCGGCAGCGGCGATCGCTGCCGGTGAATTCGCGACCGAAATCCTGCCTTACGATATCGATGATCGCCTACCCGATCTCGACAAGCGCGACGTGCGCATCGTTCGCAAGGTCATCACGCAAGATGAAGGTCCGCGCGCCGATACGACGCTGGAAGCGCTCGGAAGCTTGAAAACGGTGTTCCGTGCCGGTGGTTCGGTCACTGCGGGCAACAGTTCGCAAATGTCGGACGGTGCCGGTGCCGTGCTGCTCGCTAGCGAGAAAGCGATCAAGGAATTCAATTTGACGCCGCTGGCCCGGTTCGTCTCGTTTGCCGTCGCCGGGGTGCCGCCGGAAATTATGGGCATCGGCCCCAAGGCAGCAATCCCGAAAGCCTGCAAGCAGGCCGGCATATCGCAGAAGGATCTGGACTGGATCGAACTCAACGAAGCCTTTGCGGCGCAGGCGCTGGCGGTGATCCACGACCTCGGTCTTGACCCGACGAAAATCAACCCACTCGGCGGTGCCATCGCACTCGGCCACCCGCTCGGCGCAACCGGTGCGATCCGTGTGGCTACGTTGTTGCATGGTCTGCAGCGTCGCCAACAGAAATACGGCATGGTCACCATGTGTATCGGCACCGGCATGGGCGCAGCCGGCATCTTCGAGCGGGTCTGATCGCCAACGTGGCTGCCGTCGGCGCAACTACAGGCGTCAGTCTGTAATGTCAGAGCGTCGGCGGCGCGACCATGCGTAGAACGGCCAACTGATCGCCACCAGCGCCAGTGCCGTCAAACTATTGCGGGTGTCGCTATAAATTGCTGCAGCGAGAAATGTGAGCGGGCCAAGCAGTGCTAGACCAGGTATCCAGGATAACCCGGAACGCGGAATGGACGCGCTGTATCAGGCTCCCGCCAGCGCAGCACAAACAGACTGAAGAACGTCAGCGCGTAGTTAGCGACGAAGCAGAAAGAAAGCAGCGCCAACACGGTATTGAACGAGTTCGACGCGATGAACACCAGCATGAACAAACTGCTCACAAGCAACGCCGGGAGTGGCGTGCCACCCTTGCTGACCGTGCAGAATGAAGCCGGCAAGAGTTGGTCACGGCTCATCGCGTAGGGCACACGTGATGCCATCATCATGCACGCATTCACGGCAGCGAGCAGCGACACGATCATCAGCACGCGCAGTCCGGTGTCGCCGCTGGGTCCGAATAGCCGGGTTGCGACGGTTGCCGCAACGAACTTATCCCCAGCCATCTCAGTGATCGGCACGACGCTCAGAAACGCAGCGTTCAGCAGCAAGTAGATCGCCAGTACGATCAACAGGCCGCCAATCATCGAGCGCGGCAGATTCCGTCCGGGATCGCGCACTTCTTCACCAAAATAGACCGGTCCGGTCCAACCGTCGTAGGTAAAAATTGCCGACTGCAGCGCAACCACGATGCCTGCGACAGCAATCGCAGCAGCCGATGGATACTGTGTGATTGCAGCGACTGTCGCCTTCGCTGGTAATTCGATGCCACGTGACATCACCAGTGCGACGATGGCGAGTGCAATCAGCGCAAGTCCCTTCAACAGGCTGGTGAACTGCTGCGCGGCGTCGCCGACACGTACGCCACCCGACTGCAGTAACGTGAACGCAACGATCACGCTCATCGCAACCACCCACTGATGGTTGGCCAGCGCTGGAATCAGCGGCCCAAGATATTCCGCAATGACGATCGCACCTGCTGCGGCACTACCGCAGGTTGCTATCCAATCGGTCCAGCCTGAAACGAAGCCGGGATATGGACCCAAGGCGTGATGTACGAACGGATACAACCCACCGGAGCGCGGGCGCATCGCTGCGAGTTCGGAGATTGTCAGCGCACCAAGCAATGCGTAGACCGCACCTGCGATCCAGACCAGCATGAACCCGGTGACGGAAGGGACCTGCGCCGCAACTTCGCCCGGTGTGCGCAGGATGCCCAGCCCAATCGTGTTGCCGACCAGCACCGCGACACCGAACGCAGCACCTAAAACCGTTAGCAAGCGCCCGGGTGCGACAGCAGCAGCCGCAGATGTCTGGTTCGTCGATCCGTTGTCCTGCATACACCATTCACCGCGGTCGGGATGCCGACGCCGAACATAGTCGATCGCGGAAACGATGTCCTCTCGGACATCAGCGTGCGGAGACCGAAGGATCGAACGAGCAAGCTATTGTTCGGGCTCCGCCGCCATTGCCATGCGCACACGCTCACGCAACAAGTGGCAGCGCAATAGGTCTGATCGCAACGCTGGCAATACACTCGCGGCGATCGGCGCAGACAACAGCGATTGCGAATATCCCCGTGGTTCGAGCTCTGTATCGATCGTCAGCGCGCTTGTTGCACGCTCCAGCAGTATTGCCGAGCGCGCATAACCATAGCCAAGTTGCTTGTCGCCACGGCGGAAATCAGGGGCAATCAGTTCGCCTTCGTCGAAGCGCAAGCCCTGGGCACTGAGACGCTCGCTGAATTGAATCGGTACTGGACCGTCATCGCGTTCGATCACCCCACCGAGATTGAACACGACTTGATAACCGCTGGCGTCGCGACTCATTACGAGACTGAGCTCCGCGCCGTCAAGCGCTGGATCGGCAAACGTGAACCGCTGCGGTGGGCTCTCGCATCGTGTCGGTATTGAGGTATCGCGCAGCGACGGCGAGCTGCGTAATGGCTCTGTCGCGGGCGTATCGACCGAGGTCAAGCCATCGCCGCACTTACGGCCTTGGAACACCCAATGCCCATTTGCATCTTGGCAGCGATAGACATGCGTCTGCGCGGCGGCGTCGATGACCAACGCCAACCCCAGAAAAATCGTGAACATCTTCAGCCTGCGCATAACCCGAGCATGCGATATTCCGAGCCATCCGCCTAGTCGTGGAGTTCCTGATGCCCCCTTTTGTCCTCACCTTCCTTGCGCAACTCCGATTCCATAACTTGTTTCTGATTACCGCGACAATCTTCGTCACCGATCTGCTGATCCCGGATTTGATTCCGTTCGTCGACGAGATTTTGCTCGGTGCGATGACCCTGCTGTTCTCGGCTTGGAAGCGTCGACGCGAGCCAATCACAAGCGCGCCACCGCCGCTGCCGCATGCGCCTGATCGATAGCCACTGTCATCTCGATGCTGGCGAGTTCGATGCTGACCGCGATGCGGTGATCGAACGTGCAGCACGTGCCGGCGTGGTTGTACAGGTGATCCCGGCAGTGACCGCTTCGACATTCAACGCATTGGCCGAGTTGTGTCGCGGTCGGCATGATCTATTCGCTGCCTACGGCCTGCACCCGATCTACCTCGATCAGCATGGCGATAACGATATCGATGTCGTGCGCGATACGATTTTGCGCGAAGGTGCGATCGCGATCGGCGAATGCGGCCTCGATTTTTTTGTCGCTGGTCTTGATCCGGACCGTCAGCGCCGGTTATTCGATGCACAACTGAAGCTCGCACGCGAATTCGAGTTGCCGCTGATTCTGCATGCACGCCGTGCCGTCGATGAAGTGATCTTGCGTCTGCGCCGTATCGGCGGGTTACGTGGCGTCGTGCACAGCTTTAGCGGCAGCAGTGTGCAGGCACGACAACTGTTCCAACTCGGATTCCATCTCGGCATCGGTGGGCCGGTGACCTACGAACGTGCGCAACGTCTACGCGGTCTCATCGCGACCATGCCGATCGAACACCTGCTGCTCGAATCTGATGCGCCGGACCAGCCAAATGCGAGTGCGCGTGGCGCGCGTAATGAACCGGCGTCGATCATCGAAGTGGCCGAGGTGATCGCAGGCTTGCGTGGGGTCGATGTTGCCACGATCGCAGCGGCGACCAGCGCAAACGCGATTCGGCTATTCCGACTCGATCAGGCCGGTGTCACAGCCTGAGGTTTTTCTACGAGCAGTCGATCCAGCGCACGGCCGACCATCGCCATCGCGAAGCCGGCGGTCACGTGCATGGCCGCGCCAATACCGCCACCACAGTCGAGTTTGCCGACATCGCCGGCTTCCGGCCGCAAACCGCAGACTGTTCCATCCGCTTGCGGATAACGCACGTTTTCCAGCGAATACACCGCTTGTACGCCAAAGTAGCGTTTCGGCCCGCGCGGAAAATTGAACTCGTCGCGCAGCTTCTTTCGGATCAGTGCCAGCATGGCGTCGTGTTCAGTTTTCGATAGGTCGCGCACGCTGATCTTGGTCGGATCGATGCGCCCGCCGGCCGAACCAGACACGATCAACGGAATCTTGCGGCGTCGACAGAATGCGATCATTTCAACCTTGACTCGGAACGCATCGCAGCAGTCCAGTACCAAGTCGTAGCCGCGACCGAGTTGCTCCGCCAGCATCGACGATGTCACAAAGACCGGTACGGCCTGAATCTCCAGAATCGGCGAGATCAGATGCAGCCGTTCGCGCAATGCCTCGACTTTGAGTTTGCCAAATTGCCCTTCCAGCGCATGCAATTGTCGGTTGGTATTCGACAAGCAGATCTCGTCGGCGTCGAACAAGGTCAATGCGCCGATGCCGCTACGCGCCAGCGCTTCAGCGACCCATGACCCGACCCCGCCGACGCCGATGATGGCCACGTGCGCTTTCTGCAAGCGCGCGGCGGAACCACGGCCATAAAGTCGGTCGATACCGGCAAATCTGGGGGTAGAGTCCATTGCAGTCGGGGCGGTTTCGGGGCGCGCAGCATAGCGGCAGCACGTTCAAGCATGATGCGCTGGCCCACTGACGCCGGCGACGCTAGGCTTGGGGTACGTACGAATGCGTCTGCACCGCGTGACCGCAGACCCGCCAAGGATGCCCTGATGAAACTGTTTTCGATGTTCTCCCGCCCGGCTTGGGAAAGTGCCGATGCCGACAAGCGTGCGCGTGCGGTCGCAACTTTGGCCGATAGCGCGATGGTCGAGCGACTGCCTGACATTGCACGCCATGATGCCGATGCCAAGGTTCGCCTCGCTGCCATCAAGCGTATCGACGACCTCGCCCTGCTCGGAGATCGCGCTCGTCTTGATCTGTCGCCTGAAGTACGCGACGCCGCTGGCGCGCGACTGCGTCATCTCCTGCTCGATGCCAAGATGCCGCTGGATGCACGCATTCGCATCGTGCGCGTGATGGAGAACAACACGCTGCTGGAATTGATTGCATCTGAAGCTGTAGAAACCGATCTGCGTGCTTGCGCGATGGAACGTATCCACCGAGTGCCCTTCCTGGTCGATCGCTGCGTCAAAGACCCGGACCCAAAGTTGCGCTTGGTCCTGCTCGAGCGCATTGATGACGCGGCGCAACTGGAACGTATCGTTGAGCGTGCGCGCAAGACCGATAAGCAATTGTCACGACTGGCGCGCGAACGTTTGCAGGCTGCGCTGCTCGCAGCCGGTGATAGCGCTGCGATCGAAGTCCGTGCCGTCGAACTCTGTGCGCTGCTGGACGCGTTATTGCGCGCGCGTGGTTCGGATGCGGCCGAGCGGTTGGCGCAGATCGAATCGGACTGGTCGCGCCTGTCGATCGCCACCGAGGCTGCGATTGCGCGGCGTTATCACGGGCTGGTCGGCACCTTGCAAACACATATTGAATCCACCGCCAAAACCGCAACCGCAATCGGCTCCGGTAACCGAAGTGAGCGTCGCTGAAGTCGCCGCTGCGGTACCTGCAGTCGTCGCGCCCGATCCCACCATTGAAGCTGCAAAAGCTGCGGCAGCGGCAGCGCACGAAGCGGAGCAGGCGCAACGTCGGCAATGGCGCGAGCGCACACACGCAGCGATCCAGCGTTACGCCGAAACACTGGACGCCGGCCAGTTCGCCGACGCTCGGGCGGCACGCGCAGCGGTGCAGCAGATCGAGACTGAGTGGCCAAAGTCGCAATGGGACGACGCCAAGCGTTACGCCGAACTCGACGCTCAGTACGCCAAGCTAGATCATTGGCAGCAGTGGTCGTCGCGCGACCAGAAAAAGCGACTCTGTGACACCGCCGAAGCCCTGATCGGCAGCGGCTTGCATCCAGACGCGCTGATCACACGCGTGCGCGAATTGCAGGGTGAATGGGAGCGTTTGCAAGCAAGTGATGGCGCTGCCGACGGCAATGATGGTTTGACGCGCCGCTTCCGTGCGCTGATCCATCAATCGGTCGCGCCTGCGCGCCCTTACCTCGACAAACGCAAGGAACTGCGTAGCGAAAAAGGTCGCGTCGTTGCCGAATTCCTCGATGGCGCCGAAGTGGCATTGGCCGATACCGATCTGCCACTACCGCAGTTGCTGGAGTGGCGCAGCAAGTTCAACGACGTCGGTACCCAGATCGCCGACCTCGTTGGCAGCGACCGCCGTGATGCCGGGCTCCGCCGCAAGCGACTGTCGGACGCCGTGCATGCGCGCATCGAGGCGTTCAACAGCGGTGCCGCCGAGGCCAAACAGAAATTGATCGCGCAACTGCGCCGACAACTCGCAAATGCCGATGCCCGCGAGCAGATCAATATCGCCAAGTCGATCATGCCGCAGTGGAAATCCTTACCGCGCGGACAGCGCAAGACCGAAGACACGCTGTGGAACGAATTGCGTGCACTGATTGACCCGGTCTTCGAACGCGAACGTGATGACAGCCAGCGCGTGCGTGACGAGCGCAATGCACAGCAGCAGGCTGTGCTGCAGGTTCTGACCGAACTAGAAGTGCTCGCCGATGCCGAACTTTCAGCCGATACATTGCGCCACCAAGCCAGCGACCTTCGTCAACGTTTCCAAGCGATCGACGACCGCGGCCGCGACGACGACCTCGCCTTCGATCGTGCCATGGCGAAGATCGAACGGCGCGGAGCCACACTGCGTGCCGATCAGGTGCGCGCGCAACGGCGGCATGCCCGTGAACAGTCGGCACAACTGTCGGTGATCGAACAACGCATTGTCGATGCAACAGATTTTGCCGACGCACAAGCAGCGCTTTCGGCGTTGCGTGAGCAAGGAGTCAGTGTGGAACTGATGGCACGACTCGACGCCGCGCGATCCGCCTGCTGCGACGAACGCCAGCGCGACGGTCTACGGCAGTCGCTTGCCGATCACGACGCCATCGCCGAACTTCCAATCCGCGCCGAGTTTCTGGCCGGAATGCCATCGCCGGAAATCTGGCGTGAACAGCGTCGGGCGCACCAAATGGCGCGGCTTGCGGAAAAGCTCGGCGGTGGTGCGGCGCTCAAGGTCGAGGATGAAACTGCCAGCCTGTGGCGCGAGTGGCTGGCCCTCGCAGGAAGCGGCAGCCCGAGTCGTGCCAACTTTGATGCGCGCATCGAGGCGGCGTTGGCACAGTGGTTCGACGGAACCTGAGCGATGTGCATGCTGCACAACTGACCGACAAGTTCGACGCGATACGTGTCGTTTTTATCCAAACATCGGACGAAAAAACACCGGGATCGCTCCCGGTGTTTCTTGATTCAACCCGTGGGGGTTGGGATCAGACCGGCGTGACCTGATCGGCCTGCAGGCCCTTCTGGCCCTGCACGACCTTGAAGCTCACCTTCTGGCCTTCCTGGAGGGTCTTGAAACCCGTACCCTGGATTGCGCGGAAGTGAACGAACACGTCCGGGCCGCTATCGCGGGCGATAAAGCCGAAGCCCTTGGCTTCGTTGAACCACTTGACGGTACCAATCTGACGATCTGCTGACATTGCAAAAACTCCAATCAATTATTTAGACCAGGTGATCAAAAGGATCACCGACTTGCTGGAAATGCCCAAAACCGAGGGCGGTTCGTCACGCAGATCATGGATCAGACAAGGCGAAGCGGCCGCTGGGCGGATGCTTTTCAAGACACCCGAACACACACAGCAGCGTCACCCTAACAGGAATTTAGGGATTTGTGGAATCCCTGCCGAAAACTTGTACCCGCGGTTCATGCTCGCCGCGCAACGCTTCCTGACACTCGCCCCCTTTTCAGAACCGACGATCCGGCGCACCATCAGACCCTCGACAGAAGTGGAGGTTTCCATGGCAAGCGGCTTGTTGAAGGATCTGAAATTGGCGATGCGCGAGATTTTCTCGAGCGGCAAGATCGATGACGACCAGATGGTGTCGCTGCAGGTGGTATTCGGTCTACTGGGTTATCTGGCGCGTGCAGATAGCATCGTCACCGACGACGAAGCAGCCTTCTTGAACAATCTGATGGACGACATGGATTTGTCGCTCTCGGCGCGCAAGATCGCGCTGGACTCGATGAATCGAGGCAAGGCGCGGCAAATTGATATCGCCGTTGAACTGGAACGTTTCCTGTCGGTACATCCCGCCGGGTCGCCCGAGGTCGGCAAGCTCTACGAGACGTTGCTGGATTTGGCCGGATCAGACGGCCGTGTGCGTCCGCGCGAAAAAGAATTCCTTCAGCAAATTACCGCGGGCCTTGGCTTCACACCGGACATCCTCGATTCTCGCCTCGAAGCGATGGCACGTCGACCCATCGGATGACCGGTAGCGTCGATCTGGCTGCACAACAGCTCGCGGCGAGCACGGCGCTCGCCGCGCGCTTTTATAGCGACACATCGCTGATCACAGTGGAACGCGAACACATCTTCGCGCGCAACTGGCAGTTGATCGCCGGTATCTCGCAACTATCCGGTGCCGGCGACCATGTCGTCGCCGACATCGCCGATGTTCCAATACTGATCGTGCGCGGCAACGATGACCGGCTACGCGGATTCATCAACGTCTGCAAGCATCGCGCCGGCCCGATCGCCACCTGCGACGGTCGCGCTGCAAAGGCGCTGCGCTGTCGTTACCACGGCTGGACCTATGGCCTCGACGGTGCGCTCAAGGCGGCTACCGAAATGCAAGACACCAGCGACTTCGACATCCACTCGATTCATCTCGCGCCGATCGCTGTTGATACCTGGCGCGGGCTGGTCTTCGCGGCGCTGGATCCGCAGATGCCACTCGCGGAATTGTTCGCCGGCACTGAAAAGCATCTCGGTAATCGCGATTTTTCGCACTATGAGTTCGAACGTAAAGTGTCCTATCCGGTGCCCTGCAACTGGAAGGTTTATGCCGACAACTACCTCGAGGGTTACCACGTCCCACACGTGCACCCGGAATTGAACAAGCTGCTCGACTACCGCAACTACGTCACCGAAACCGACCGCTGGCATTCATTGCAGTACAGCCCGATGGAATCCGCCGGCAATTTCTACGGCGATGGCATCGCGCTGTACTTTTACCTTTGGCCAAACTTGATGCTGAACATTCTGCCGGATCGATTGCAGACCAATCGGATTATTCCGATTGCGGTTGACCGATGTCGGGTGGACTTCGATTTCTACTACCCACCCGATGCCACCGCAGAAGCAATCAAGTTGCGTGCGCAAGACCAGCGATTCAGTGACGACGTCCAAGCCGAGGACGCCGACATCTGCGAACGCGTGCAGCGTGCGCTGACCTGCGGCCGCTATCAACCTGGCCGCCTCAATCCCAAACGCGAAAATGCCCTATTCCACTTCCAGGAACAGTTGCGTAGCGCCTACCGCGAGGCCGGTGTGAGCTGACTCGCTGGTCCTGGTACACCGATATCCATTAACATTCTGTCACGCCGTCAACAACGAGCGTCTCAGGAGTAATGCTGTTGAAGTCTCTGCAAAGCTGGCCCTGGTGGGCGAAGACTCTGATTATCGTTGTTGGCCTCGCCGGCTTCGGCTACGTCCGCGTGCGCGGCGTCGCGTCCGATGCCATGCAGTCGCTGAATTTGATCGGCTGGGCGAGTTTCGATAGGACGTATGTCGATTGGAACGGCGATATCGGCGCAACAAATGTGCGGATCTGGCCTTGGGATGGCGATCCGGATACCGACGCCATCACCGCCGAACGCTTCGTGATCGACACGCCGGGCTGGGGTTGGGTGTTGCAGTCGGCGTTCTCCTTCGGTAGTCCGAGCAGTCTGATCAAGAACCGCGCTCTGCGCTGGGCCACCAAAGCCGCCGAAAAAGCAAACGACGGCTCGCCGCTTGAAGACATCCCGGCAATGCCGCGCATCCATGCGCGCCTCGAAAATGTTGTTTTTTCGGACTACGCGCAGCAACAGATGTGGCAGGACGACGTTCACGGCCTCGCCAGCGGTTCGGTATTCGAAGGTGAGGGCTGCGGCCAAGACCTGTATTGGACCGAAGGTGAACTGGTCGACGCAATGGAACTGCGCAGCCCAGGCGTGAACTTCGAACTGGATATCAGTGCGACCGGTACCGAAAGCATCGCGATGCGCGTCGCACTCGATGCCCCAGGTCGTTCCAGTTGGCGCTACGAAGCGAACTGGCAGGCGCCGCATGACGGCAATCTGGTGCTGATCGATTGGGAGCAGGCGAAGCTACGTGACCAACAATGGACGGTGAAAGACGATGGATTCGTTGCTGCACGCAACGCCTATTGCGCACAGCGCGACCATTTGACCGAGGTGCAGTTCATCGACCAGCACATCGACTACTTGCAACGCCGACTGCTGAATTGGGGTCTGTTCGCGAACACTGCCATGGTCGAGCAATACCGACGTTTCGTATCCAGCGCCGGCAACACACTGACTTGGTCGGCCAAACCTTTGGATCCGGTATCGCTGGATAAACTCTATCGTTTTTCGGCCACTGACATGCTGTGGATGTTGAACGCCAATCTGCGCGTGAATGACGACACCGCTGCACCGTTCACGTTGCGAGTGGTCAACGCCGTTCCGTATCCGGAAACGGAAGACATCGAATCAGCGTCGCAGATACGCCAGATCGTTGCGCAGACCTCGGCGACATTACCGGCCGAAGTGCAATCGGCAGCAGTCGTGGCCGCGATGGCAACGCCGAGCCCAGCGGTGCCGACGATGATAGTCAGTGCCGAATCGACGTTGATCGGCGTCGATGGTCAGGTACCAACAGCGGACAAACCGGTGATTGAAGACGTGAGCTTCGATGACCTCGCTTACATGATCGGCGAACGCGTGATCATCCGCACCACGATGAACTCCACCCGTGAAGGTGAACTCAAGGTCTTCAATCGTGCCGGCATCCGTGTTTCGCTGCGCAATCGCCCCGGCATGGAACTGGAAATTCCACGTTCGACAGTGGCGGCGGTGCAAGTCGTGTGGACAAAATCACAGACGGCCGCTGCATCTGCGGCGGCGGGAAGCCGGTAATACGACAATCAGCGCAGCAAGGCGTCTACGTCTTTCTCGACTTTTTCCGGGGTGTCGGTCGGCGCGTAGCGCTTGACCACCTTCCCGGATTGATCGACGAGGAACTTGGTGAAGTTCCACTTGATCGCTTCCAGCCCGAGAACGCCGGGTTTCTCCGACTTCAGCCACTGCCACAGTGGGTGCGCCTTGGCACCATTGACGTCGACTTTTGCGAACATCGGGAAGCTGACATCGTAGGTGAGCGAACAAAAGTTCTTGATTTCATCCTCGTCGCCCGGTTCCTGATGACCGAACTGATCGCAGGGAAAGCCGAGCACGACCAATCCGCGTTCGCGATGTTTGCGATACATCGCTTCGAGTCCGGTGTACTGCGGCGTGAAACCGCACTTCGAGGCGACATTAACCAACAGCATCACCTTGCCCTGGTAGACCGATAGCGACACATCATTGCCATCAATGTCTTTTGTACTGAATTCGTAGATGCTGCTCATGCGTACTCCGAGAAGTTATAGGACGACCACGGGGATCTTGCCGATTTTCGCCTGCCATTCGCGCGGGCCGGTGTCATGGACCGAGGTTCCTTTTGAATCGACGGCGACGGTGACCGGCATATCCTGCACGGTGAATTCGTAGATCGCTTCCATGCCGAGATCTTCGAATGCCAACACCTTCGACGCCTTGATCGCCTTGGAGACCAGATAGGCGGCACCGCCGACCGCCATCAAGTAGACGGCAGCATTGTCGCGAATTGCGCTGATCGCCTCGGGCCCGCGCTCCGACTTGCCGACCATGCCGAGCAGTCCGGTGGTTTCGAGCAACTGGCGGGTGAACTTGTCCATCCGCGTCGCGGTCGTGGGGCCCGCCGGACCAACGACTTCGTCACGCACCGGATCGACCGGGCCGACGTAGTAGATGAAACGCCCGCGGAAATCGACCGGTAGTTCCTCGCCACGATTGAGCATGTCGATCATGCGCTTGTGCGCGGCGTCGCGGCCGGTCAGCAACTTGCCGCTGAGCAGGATCACATCGCCCGGCTGCCACATCGCAACTTCTTCGCGCGTCACCGTATCCAGATTCACTCGCCTGCCTTTGCTGGCGTCGTAGGTCAGCTTCGGCCAGACATCGAGCGAGGGCGGATCAAGCATCACTGGTCCGCTGCCATCCAGCGTGAAATGTGCATGGCGCGTCGCCGCACAATTCGGAATGATCGCGACCGGCAGGTTCGCTGCGTGGGTCGGATAGTCTTTCACCTTGACGTCGAGCACGGTCGTCAGACCACTATACCAAGCGCGTTGACCTTCTCGTACAACTCGATGCGTAGTTCTTCGGCGCGGTTATTCGGGCCGCGCGCGATCAGGTTCTGAATGTCGATCGGCTCCATCAGCGCTTCCTTGGCGAGCAACATCGCCTTCTCCGCAGTACCGCCGATGCCTATACCGAGCATGCCTGGCGGGCACCAACCCGCACCCATCGTCGGCACCGTTTTCAGCACCCAGTCAACGACCGAATCCGACGGATTCAGCATCGCGAACTTCGACTTTGCCTCAGAACCACCGCCTTTCGCAGCGACCGTGACCTCGAGCCGATCGCCGGGCACGATTTTTACGTTGACCACCGCCGGCGTATTGTCTTTCGTGTTGATGCGCTTGCCCGCCGGGTCGGCCAGAACCGAGGCGCGCAGCTTGTTGTCGGGATGGTGGTATGCGCGGCGAACGCCTTCGTTGACCATCTCATCGACCGACAACGTGGCGTTCCAACACAGGTTCATACCCACTTCCAGAAACACGGTGACGATACCGGTGTCCTGGCAGATCGGCCGATGGCCTTCGGCGCACAAGCGCGAATTGATCAGGATCTGCGCGATCGCATCCTTCGCCGCCGCCGATTGCTCGCGCTCGTAGGCCTGCGCCAAGCTCGTGATGTAGTCGACCGGGTGGTAGTAGCTGATGTACTGCAGCGCGTCGGCGACGGACTGGATGAAGTCTTCCTGCTGGATCGTGGCCACGGCGAGATCGGGTTGGGGAAAGTGGCAATTTTACGCGCACCGTCGCAGTACAACCATGTCGGCGCGGCACAGAATCATCACAATCGCGCGCATCAGCGTTTCGCCATGCTGCTCAGTGCGGTGCGCGCTGTATCGTGCCAAACAACAAGGCCGCAACCGCGTTGTTGTCGCAATTGACTGAGCTTGGCCGTCGGTACTTGCTGATCCGCGCTTGGCCGAGATGCTGGCTCCCCGAAGTCACCTGCCGCGGGCATACTGGTGATGCAACGATGAGGATCAACGATGACGGCACTCTGGCAATTGAGCGCGACCGAATGGCGTGACCGGCTCGCTCGTGGCGATGTGTCGGCACGTGAATCGGTCGATGCACAGATTGAGCGCATCGAGACGGTCAATCCGGCGATCAATGCACTCGTTGTCGCACGTTTCGACCATGCGCGCCGCGAAGCGGATACAGCTGATACACGGCGCCTGCACGGCGAACCGTTGGGGCCACTGCATGGGTTGCCGATCAGCATCAAGGAATGCCTGGCAGTGGCGGGCACAGCGGCAACCGGCGGCCTGTCCACGCGCAAAGCCGTGATCGACACCGTAAACGATCCGCATGTTGCGCGACTGTGCCATGCCGGCGGCATTGTGCTGGGCAAGACCAATGTGCCGCAACTGATGTCCTTCGTCGAAACCGACAATCCGGTCTATGGTCTCACCCGCAATCCTTGGCACCACGAGCGTTCCTGCGGTGGTTCCACCGGCGGCGAAGGCGCATTGATCGCAGCCGGTGGCTCGCCGCTCGGGCTCGAACCGATATCGGCGGCAGCATCCGCGTCCCGTCGGCATTCTGCGGAATCTTCGGACTGAAACCGGGTGCCGGGCGCGCCAATGACGCCTGCGGCATCGGCTTCTCGAAAGGTCAGCGTGCGATCACCTCCCAAGCCGGTGTCTTGGCGCGCACGAGCGCCGACATCGAACTCGGCACGCGCATCGTGTTTGGCGAATTCGACGCCGGTCGTGATGGCCCGCCCTGGGCACCGCTAGCCGATGCACGCAGCATCGATGTATCGGCGTTGCGGGTTGCCCTGATCGAGGACGACGGCGTGTTTCCGGTTCATGCTGCTGGCCGTCGCGCGGTGACTGAAGCAGCGGCGCAACTGCGTGCATCGGGCGTCGCGGTTGACGCGTGGACACCGCCACCGCTGATCCAGGCACAGGAGATTTTCTTTCATCTGCTGTCCAGTGATCGAGGTGCCGAAATTCGCCGGCAGTTGCTCGGTTCGCCAGTCGATCCGCGCATCGCCCGACTGCGCTTCTTCGCCGCGCGTGGCCGCCGTTTCAACACGGTGATGGCGGCGCTGTTGCGCGCTTTTGGACAGATCGGTGCTGCAGACATGTTGTCCTGCTTCGGGCATGGCGACACCGATCACTACTGGCGCACGGTTATGCGCCAACAGTCATTTGAAGAACGTTTCCGCAACATGTTGCGTGCCGACGGGTTTGACGCCGTGCTGATGCCGGCCTTCGCGACCCCGGCTTACCGGCATGGACAGGCCATCGATCTCGGCGTCGCCGGCACCTATGCCTCGTTGTGGAATGTGCTGGGCTGGCCGGCCGGGATCGTTCCGATCACGCGCATTCGCGCCGAGGAGACGCCGACGCGTGCAGCAACCGGTGATCGCGCCGTTCGGGCTGCGATCGAGTGCGAACGCGATGCGACCGGCCTACCGGTCGCGGTACAGATTGCCGCACCGTTGTGGCAGGAATCACGTGTTTTGGCGCTGATGCACGCACTCGAAGCGCGGGTGCGCGGCAGGCCAGACTTTCCGCTGACCCCGATCACACCGGACAGCACGCTCGGCTAGGCTTAGCGCCCCTGTTGCGAACACCACGACCATGATCCCGAACCTCGGTACGTCCGGCATCGCGCATGCCATCCAATTGGCGGTCGCCCCCGTCTTCCTGCTCACCGGCGTCGCCGCCTTGCTCGGTGTGTTGACCAATCGCCTCGCACGCATCGTCGATCGAGCGCGACGCCTCGAATCGTTTGCCGACGGCGACGACGCGAAATCGTCGAAAGCGCGCAGCGAACTGCAGGGAATCGCCAAGCGCGGGCGTGTCGTCAGTTGGGCGATCGCGCTCGCCACATTGACCGCGCTGCTGATCGCAGCGGTGATCGCCATCATGTTCATCGGTGCATTCTTCGGTTTCGACGCGTCAGTACCGGTGGCCTTGTTGTTCATCGCCGCGATGGCATCAATGGTCGTCGCGCTGGCGCTGTTCCTGCGCGAAGTGTTTCTGGCGACAGCGACGCTGCGATTCACCGGGGCGACGTTTCATGAACTGGTCAAACGTAACGGCAAGGATGCGGGTGATTGATCGGGATCACGCGCGGCGAAGTCACGGGCGCTAGCATTCCGTCATGACCGGAGCCGTTATGACCCGCACCGAAATCGTTTGCGACAACGCCACTGCGCTTGAACGCATCCTTGAACGCTGTCCGAAGCACATTGTCGCCGCGATCCCGCTCGGCCTCGGCAAGCCGAACCGCCTGCTGAACGCGATCTACGACGTCGTGCGCCGCGACCCGTCGCGTTCACTCAAGTTGTTCACGGCGTTGTCGCTGGCGCGCCCGCAACCAAAGCCCGGGCTGGAAGCGCGCTTCGCACAACCGTTCATCGATCGTCATTTTGGCGCCGATTATCCTGACCTCGACTACGTGCTCGACCAACGTGCCGGGCGTTTGCCAGCGAACGTGTCAGTCCACGAATTCTATTTTCAATCCGGTGCCTGGCTCGGCAATGACACCGCTCAGCGCCATTACGCCAGCATCAACTACACCCATGTTGCACGCGATATGGCAACGCGGCAGCCAACGCTGCTACTGCAGATCGTCGCGCGCCGGGGCGATCGGCTGAGCATGTCCTGCAATCCCGATGTCACGTTGGAACTGATTGAGCGCATGGCCGCGAATGGACAGCCACGGCCTTACGTGGTCGCGGTCGTGCATGCGGATTTGCCGTTCCTCGGTAACGATGCAGAAGTTGGCCTCGATTTTGCCGATTTGTTGGTCGAGAACACGAATGATCGTCATCGCTTATTCGCCTTGCCGCGCGAACCCGTGCTGCCGAGCGAACACGCGATCGGGCTGCATGCGGCCAGCTTGGTCAAAGACGGCGGAACGCTGCAGATCGGTATTGGCGCGCTATCGGATGCGATCGTGCATGGCTTGCTCTGGCGCGAACGCGATCCTGCCGCATTTGCACAGACGGTCCGCGCCTTAAGTGTCCTGCGCAGTCCCGGACTCGGTATCGAATGCGGGCGTTTTCGAACGCGGGCTATATGGTGCCAGCGAGATGGTCATGGACGGTTTCATGCATCTGCGCAAGAGCGGCATCCTGCGCCGACATGTATTCGATGACCTTGGTCTGCAGCGACTGCTGAATAGCGGTGCGGTGCATGAAGTGGCCGACACATCAACGCTGGATCGGTTCATCGAGGTCGGCTTGGTTGCGATGCAGCTCGATCGGCCCTCGCTGCACTGGCTGCAGAAGTTTGGCCTCGTCGATTCCAGCGTCGACCTCGTCAATGGCGAACTGCGTTGGCCGGACGGCATGCGCAGTGGTGCCGACCTGTCCGATCGCGGCGCCAAGCGCATGCTGGTCGAGCACATCGACGGCAAACCGCTGGTCGGTGGTCGCTATCTGCACGGCGCGTTCTGGCTCGGCACCCGGTTGCTGCAAGACTGGCTGCGCGATCTCGACGACGCCGATTACGCAGGACTGTGTATGACCCGCGTGACGCACATCAATCAGTTGTATGGCGGGCGCGAGTCGCTGGACATCGCACAACGCCACGATCCGCGCTTCTTCAACACCTGCATGATGGCGACCGTGTTCGGTGCCGCGGTGTCCGACGGCCTCGCCGATGGCCAAGTCGTCAGCGGCGTTGGTGGTAAATACAACTTCGTCGCGATGGCACACGAAATTCCGAATGGCCGCAGTGCATTGATGTTGCGTGCAGTCCGAGAAAACGCGCATGGACCGCAGTCGAACATCGTCTGGCATTACGGCTACACCACCATTCCGCGCCATCTGCGCGATCTCGTCGTGACCGAATACGGCATCGCTGACCTGCGCGGCGCCACCGACGAGGAGTGTGTGCAGCGCATGCTTGCGATCTGCGACGCGCGTTTCGTTGATGCGCTGGTGAGCAAAGCCGAGGCGGCTGGCAAGCTGGCCCGCGACTACGTGTTGCCCGAGGCGGTGCGCACGAACACACCCGGAAGGTCTGCACCAGCGCCTAGCATCGTGTGGCGCACTCACCCACTTGCCGCACTGGCCATTTGGTTGCGATTTCGATGAACGCGAACTGCGTCTGATCGGCGCGCTGAAGCATCTCAAGGCCAGCACGGTGACGCCCGCCGGGAAGTTGCGCAGCATGGCAAAGGCACTTTTGCGCGGCCGGCCGCGACCGGAACATCTTGCCGACCTGAAACGCATGCGCCTCGATTCACCAGCCAACATCAGCGAACGGATTGAGGCCCGGCTGCTGTGTCTGGCCCTGGATGAGACCAGCGGTCAGAAGCGTGCTTGACCGCGGTCAATCGGTACTGCCGGGCATCCTCTAGAATGCCGGCCTGACCCATTGCGCGACACGCTGTCGCGAAGCCCGAGAATGTCCCCATCTGCCTTCATCAGCGAGCGCGTGCTCGATGTGCGTCATTGGACCGACGCCTACTTCAGTTTCACGGTCACCAGCGACGACGGTTTCCGCTTCGACAATGGCCAGTTCGTCATGATCGGGTTGATGGTCAACGGCAAGCCGCTGATGCGCGCGTATTCGATCGCCAGCGCGAACTGGGAAGAACATCTTGAGTTCTTCTCGATCAAGGTGCAAAACGGCCCGCTGACATCGCGCCTTCAGCACATCCAGCCGGGCGACGAACTGATGCTGTCGCGCAAGCCGACTGGCGCACTGCTGATCAGCGACGCGCATCCGGGCCGCAACTTGTATCTGCTTGCGTCCGGCACTGGTCTCGCGCCTTTCCTGTCAATTCTCAACGACCCGGATACCTACGCGCGCTATCAGCGTGTGATCTTGATGCATGGCGTTCGCAATGCCGCTGACCTCGCCTATCGCGATTATCTCGAACGTGAGATGCCACGCCACGAATTCCTCGGCGAATCGATTCAACAAAAGTTTCGCTACTACCCGACGGTGAGCCGCGAACCATTCATCCACCAGGGCCGCGTCACCACCTTGTTCGACAACGGTCAGGTGCAGGCGGACCTCGGTATCGAAGCACTGGATCCCAAGCACGATCGCGCGATGATCTGCGGCAGTCCGCAAATGCTGGCGGACTTCCGACGCATCCTCGATGCTCGCGGCTTCTGCGCCGCACCACGTATCGGTGTTGCCGGCGAATATGTGTTTGAGCGCGCTTTTGTCGAAAAGTGACCGATTGAAATTCGCCCGAATGGGATGTCGACCCGACCGAGTCCGGAAACCGTGACGATGGACAGGACGAATCGTTATCAGCGAGGGGCGAAGCGCATCAGTTCATGACGATCCATACATGCGGCAAGCGCTCGTCTCGCTTATGGTGAGCGACCGCTCACCGCAGGAACTGTCCATGTCCACTCGTTTGCTTCTCGCCGCTGCCATTGTGCTCGGGCTCAGTCCGATCGTTCACGCCGAAACCGCCACCGCCATGCAGGAAGTCGTCGCCGCCAATCCGCTGCTCAAGCCGAGCACGCTGGAATATGAGTTCCCGCCGTTTGACCAGATCAGGGACGAACACTACGTCCCGGCGATCGATCAGGGCATGCGTGAACAATTGGCCGAAGTCGCCGCGATTACCAGCCAGAAGGAGGCCCCAAGTTTCGACAACACCATCGTCGCGATGGAGAAGTCTGGTCAACTGTTCAATCGCGCAACCACGGTGTTCTTCAATCTCAGCGGTACCGTCACCAACGATACGATGAACAAGATCCGCGCCGACATTGCGCCAAAGTTGGCGGCGCATAACGACGCGATTCTGCTCAACGATGCCTTGTTTCCAGCGCATCAAGGGCGCTATACGAGCGCAAGGCCGAATTGAAGCTCGATGCTGAATCTGAACGCCTGTTGTGGCGTTATTACACCGATTTCGTGCGCGCTGGCGCCAAGGTCGCAGGCGCCGACAAGGAAACACTGAAGAAGCTCAACGCCGAGATCGCCACTCTGCAGACGCAATTCACGCAAAACGTACTCGACGAAACCAATGCGGCGGCGGTGTATGTCGAAGACCGTCATTTACTCGATGGCCTCAGTGACAACGCCATCGCGGCTGCAGAATCGGCCGCCAAGGCCGCCGGCAAGGAAAACGGATACCTGATCGCCCTGGTCAACACCAGCGGTCAACCTGCGAACGCAGTGATCAAGGACCGAGGCTTGCGCGCAAAACTGCAGCAAGCATCGGAGCAACGCTGCGCTGTCGGCGGCCGATATGACAATCGCCAGATCGTGTTGCGCCTAGCGAAACTGCGTGCCGAGCGCGCACAACTACTCGGGTACGCCGACTTCGCCAGTTACGTCGTGGAAGATGAGACCGCCAAAACGACGGCCGCAGTCAACAAAATGATGGCTGAACTCGCCCCGGCGGCAGTTGCGAATGCGAAGAAGGAAGCCGCCGAGATCCAGAAACTGATCGACGCGGCCAAAGGTGACTTCCAGGTCGCGGCCTCGGATTGGTCGTTCTATTCCGAGAAGGTGCGCGCCGAGAAATTTGCCTTCGACGAGGCTCAGTTGCGGCCCTACTTTGAAGTCAATTCGGTACTCGAAAACGGCATATTCTTCGCCGCCGGCAAGCTCTACGGACTGAGCTTCAAGGAGCGCAAGGATTTGCCGAAGTATCACCCGACGCTACGCACATTCGATGTGTTCGACCAGGACGGCACCAAGCTGGCACTGCTGATCACCGACATGTACGCGCGTCCGTCCAAGCGTGGCGGCGCATGGATGACCGAATACGTGTCGCAAAGCGCTCTGCTCGGTACGCATCCGGTTGTGGCCCTGCACCTGAACGTGCCGGAGCCGCCGAAAGGCCAGCCGACGCTGATGAGTTACGACGAGGTCAACACCACTTTCCACGAGTTCGGGCACGTGCTGCACGGCATGTTCTCGAACGTCACGTTCCCGCATTTTTCGGGCACCAATGTGCCGCGCGACTTCGTCGAATATCCGTCGCAAGTCAACGAGATGTGGATGACTGATCCCACCGTGCTCGCAAACTATGCAAAGCACTACGAAACCGGCGAAGTCATGCCGAAAGCGCTGCTCGACAAGGTGCTCGCCACCGGTACCTTCAACCAAGGCTTCGCGACCACCGAATACCTCGGTGCAGCGATGCTCGACCAACGGTGGCACCAACTCAAGCCTGATCAGATACCAACCGACGCCATTCAGTTCGAACACGATGCACTGAAAAAAATCGGCGTCGATTTTGCACCGGTACCGCCGCGCTATCGCAGCACGTACTTCAGCCATATTTTCTCTGGCGGTTATGCCGCCGGCTACTACGCCTACCTGTGGTCCGAAGTTCTGGACGCCGATAGCGTCGAATGGTTTAAGGAGCACGGCGGCCTGAAGCGTGAAAACGGCGACCATTTCCGCAAGACTTTGCTGTCGAAGGGCGGATCGGTCGACGCGATGCAACTGTTCCACGACTTCCGCGGCCGTGAACCAAACATCGAGCCGTTGCTGGTTCGGCGCGGGTTGAAGTAAAAAACCTGTCCCGTCCTTCCCCTTGCGCGACGCGCACGGGGAAGGACACACGCCTGGCACCCCTCGCCCGACTGGTCAGCACCACGGGCTTCCGCTAGTTTGCGCGGGTACGCGCTGCGCGTCGCTTTCCGAGAAATCTCATGTCTGACGCGCCCTCGCCCGTCTCCATCACCTTCGCCGACCTTGGCCTGCCCGAGTCACTGCTGAAGGCATTGTCCGATGTCGGCTACGAATCACCGTCGCCGATCCAGGCCGCAACCATCCCCGCGCTGCTCCAGGGCCGCGACTTGCTCGGCCAAGCGCAGACCGGCACCGGCAAGACCGCCGCGTTTGCCCTGCCGATCCTCGCCAAGTTGCAGCCACTCGCCAGAGCACCGCAAGCGCTGGTACTGGCACCAACGCGCGAACTCGCGATCCAGGTCGCCGAGGCCTTCCAGAAGTACGCCCACCATCTGCCAGGTTTCCATGTCGCACCGATCTATGGCGGCAGCGGCTACGGCGCGCAGCTCTCGGCGCTGCGTCGCGGCGTGCATGTCGTCATCGGAACGCCGGGCCGCATCATCGACCACATCGACAAGGGCACGCTCGACTTGTCTCAGCTACGCCACCTCGTGCTCGACGAGGCCGACGAGATGCTGCGCATGGGCTTCATCGATGATGTCGAGAAGATTTTGCAGAAGACGCCCGCAACCCGCCAAATCGCTTTGTTTTCGGCGACGATGCCGGAATCGATTCGGCGTATCGCTCACACCTACCTCAAAGATCCGGCCGAGGTAAAGATTGCCGCATTGACCCAGACCGCACAAAACATCACCCAGCGTTATTGGCTGGTGAGCGGTCTGCACAAGCTCGATGCGCTGACCCGGATCCTCGAAACCGAGAAGTTCGACGCAATGATCGTGTTTGCGCGCACCAAGGTGTCGACCGAAGAACTGGCCGAAAAGTTGGAAGCACGCGGGTTCCGTGCCGCAGCGATCAATGGCGACATGCAACAGGCCGCACGTGAGAAAAACGATCCAGAAACTGAAGGCCGGCGATATCGACATTCTTGTCGCCACCGATGTTGCCGCGCGTGGGCTTGATGTCGAACGCATCAGCCATGTCTTCAACTTCGATATTCCTTACGACACCGAAAGTTATGTCCACCGTATCGGCCGCACCGGGCGCGCCGGGCGCGCCGGTGAAGCGATTCTGTTCGTGACGCCGCGCGAACGCGGCATGCTGCGTGCGATCGAGCGTGCCACGCGCCAGCCAATCACTCAGATGCAACTGCCGACGGTCTCGGCGGTGAACGACCGCCGCATCGAACGCTTTAAGGAAAAGATCGTTGAATCGCTTGCGGCACCGAATCTGACGGCGTTCCAGCAGATCGTCGAATCGATCGAAAACGAAAAAAATGTGCCGGCCATCGAGATCGCCGCCGCATTGGCGCGCTTGTATCAGGGCGGCAAGCCACTGCTGCTCGATGCCTACGATCCGCCGCCGGCACGCGAGTATCAGGAACGTCCGCGCAGCGAGCGTCCGGATCGCCCAGAACGGCCGGCGCGCGGAGAGCGCACGCCATTCGCCGAGCGTCCGCGTCGTGAAGCCGTAACCGAGCGCCCACGGCGCGAGTTCAGCGGAGACGCGCCGCCGCGCGAGTTCGCTGGCGCCGACCGACCGAAGCGCGAGTTCGCCAATCGTTCGGCACAAGACCTCGATCGGCCACGCGAACCGCGCGTACGTGGCGAACCCGAAGTCGGCATGGAGACCTTCCGTATCGAGGTCGGCCATGAGCATGGCGTGAAGCCAGGCAATATCGTCGGTGCAGTTGCGAACGAGATCGACCTCGAGAGCAAGTTCATCGGCCGCATCGATATCCGTGATGACCATACCTATCTCGATTTGCCAGAAGGCATGCCGGATGACGTGATGGATCACTTGCGCAAGGTTCGCGTCGCCGGCCAGATGATGCGTATCTCGCGTGTCGATGGCGTACCGCCGCGCGCACCAATCCGCAAGCATGGCGGTGACTTCGACCCGAAGCGCAAGCCACCGCGCCAGAAGTACTAATCGCGAGGATCGATCGATGACCAGTGAACAGCGTTCGGTTCGCGTCGACACGGGCAGCGCAGCGGTGGCGGAACTGGTCTTGCTCGGGCCTGGCCGCGGTAACGCGATGGGGCCGGACTTCTGGCGCGAACTGCCCGCCGCCATCGCCGCCATTGATGCTGCCGCCGACATCCGCGCACTGATCGTGCGTGGCGCCGGCGAGCATTTTTTCCTACGGTCTCGACCTGCCCGCGATGGCCATCGAGATCGGCACGCTGCTGAACGATGGCGCGCGTGGTCGCGCCGAGATTCCGGCGCTGGCCGAGCGCATGTATCGCGGTTTTTCGGCATTGGCATCAAGCCGCGTACCGGCGGTCGCCGCGATCGATGGATGGTGCATCGGCGCCGGCGTTGAGATGGTCGCTGCCTGCGATATCCGTATCGCCACAAAGTCGGCAAAATTTGCGTTACGCGAAGTCAAAGTGGGCATCGTGCCTGATCTCGGCGGCCTCTCAAGGCTGCCGCACTTGATCGGCGAAACTTGGGCGCGCGAACTTGCCCTGCTCGGCGACGACATCGATGCCGACACTGCGCTTCGCATCGGACTGGTCAGCCATGTCGTCGACGATGCCGATGCCTTGACGCAAGCAGCACAGCGCCTGGCGGCACGGCTCGCGGCAAATCCGCCGCTGGTCGTTGCCGGCATCAAGCACACAATGAATGCGCGCATCGACGCCGAGATCGCCCGCGTGAACCGCGATGCCGCAATTCAAAACGGTCTGCTCATGCAATCGGAAGATTTCGCCGAAGCGATGCGCGCCTTCATGGAACGTCGCGACCCGATCTACAAGGGCCGTTGAGTCTCATGTCGACGACGCTCGCCATCATCGGTGGTGGTCCGGCCGGATTGATGGCGGCAGAAACCGCGCGTGCTTCAGGAATCGAGGTCGACGTGTACGACGCGATGGGCTCGGTCGGACGCAAGTTCCTGATCGCCGGCAAGGGTGGCCTGAACCTGACACACAGCGACGATTTCGAGACCTTCGTGGCGCGATATCGTGGCCGTGAATCTGATGTTCGTAGCTGGTTGAACAAATTCGATGCGACAGCGCTGCGCACGTTCGCACGCGGGCTCGGCATCGACACCTTCATTGGCAGTTCTGGCCGCGTGTTTCCGATCGACCTGAAAGCGGCCCCGTTTCTGCGTGGCTGGGTGCGACGACTGCGCGCACAGGGCGTTCGCTTTCATGTCCATCATCGCTTCTCCGACTGGGACGCCAACGGCGCACTCGTCTTCGATACCCCCGATGGTGCCATCCAGCGCCATGCCGACGCGACGCTGCTAGCGATGGGTGGCGGGTCGTGGCCGCAACTAGGTTCGAATGGCGCGTGGGTGGATGTGCTGCGCACCCGCGGCATTGAGGTCGCACCTTTGCAGGCTGCGAACTGCGGTTTCGAGGTCGACTGGTCCGAGCCGATGCGATCGCGTCATGCCGGCGCGCCGCTGAAACGTATTGCCGCGCGACTAGATGGTGCTGGCACGGCAGTCGCCGGCGAATGCGTGATCAGTGCTTATGGTCTGGAAGGCAGCCTGATTTATGCCCTATCCGGACCCGTGCGCGAACGCATCGTTGCTGACGGCTGGGCCCTACTGCATCTCGACCTGTTGCCGGAACGCAGCACTGAACAACTGGTTGCTGCGCTCGCTCGCGAACGCGGCAAACGCAGCATCGGCGAACACTTGCGCCGGTCTATCGGACTCGACGCAGCCAAGTCGGCCCTGGTGTTCGAACTGTTGCCGCGCACTGAATGGATCAACCCAGGCCGCGTCGCGGCAACGATCAAACAGGCGTCGGTCCGCCTACTACGCCCGCGTCCATTGGCCGAGGCGATCAGCAGTGCGGGCGGTGTCCGCTTCGCGGCACTCGACGAAGGGCTGATGTTGCGCGCAATGCCAGGCGTGTTTTGCGCTGGTGAAATGATCGACTGGGAGGCACCCACCGGCGGTTACTTGTTGACTGCCAGTTTTGCCAGCGGCAAGGTCGCTGGTGCCGGCGCGGTCAATTGGCTGTCACAGCAGCATTGAACTTACCGTGACCTCAGGTAACAATCGGGCCATCATCATCCGAGGACAGCTTGCATGGCATTTGAACGGCGCCTCGATATGGCACGACCGGTCAGAGCAATGGAGCGTGACCTGAATCAGGAACAGTTGATCACGCTGCGCGGATTGGAGCGCTACGGTTGGGAATTGAAGTTTATTCGTCGACCGCCGTTCAAGCCGTCGATTCCGATCGTGTTCGATTCCGATCGTAAAAAGTTTGCCGTACTCAAAGACGACGGCACGCTCGACGAGAACCCCGGCTTCAACATTCGCGATTGAACACTCACGCACTCGGCGACCTGCGCTTCCTGCAACTCGACGTATTCACCGATCGACCCGGCGGTGGAAATCCGCTCGGCGTCGTGCTCGGTGCCGATCACTGGCATAGCGCTGACTTTCAAGCCTTCGCAACCTGGACGAATTTGGTCGAGACCACCTTCCTCTTGCATCCGACCGAACCGTCGGCGAATTATCGCGTCCGCATCTTCACGCCCAGTCGTGAGATCGCATTCGCTGGCCATCCGTCTCTCGGCACGGCGCACGCGGCGCTGGAAACCGGCTTCGTCGATGTCCCCGCCGAATCCTTGATCCAGCAATGCGCTGCCGGGTTGCTCGCGGTCGAGATCGATCATACGCGGGCGCAACGCGAGCTATCGGTGCAAGCGCCGACGGCACGTGTCGTCAGTCAGGGTGCCGCGGCGTCCTCAGCACTGCGCGATATCCTGGGTGACGTGCAACTCGGCGCGCTGGGTGCGGCGATGATCGAAGGCGGACGCAAGTGGTGGCTGGCTGAATTAGTCGACGAAGCAACGCTGCGTGCGTGGCGGCCAGACCACACCGCGATCGGCTCGCTCGCCCGCGCCACCGATACGCTCGGCCTATGCGCATTTGCGCGCAGTGACAGTGGCGAACACGACGTTGCGGTGCGCGCGTTTCCATGTGGCGTCGGCATTCTCGAAGACCCCGCCTCCGGTGCCGCCAACGGACTGATCGCTGCCTATATTGCTCAGGCCGAAGCGCAAGGACCACTCGCCCGCGGCTACTGCGTCAGTCAGGGCCGCGAAATCGGCCGCGACGCCAAACTGCGCATTCGTATCGATCCAGACCAGTCAGTTTGGGTTGGTGGCTGTACTCAGACCATCGTCGACGGCCGATTGAACTGGCGCGTGACTTAGCGCGGATGCCGTCGCAGATATGCGACGGTATAGGTGCATACCGGGTTCACCTGCAAACCCTGTTCATCGGCATAGGCGAGCGCCGCGCGCGTCAGAACCGCCGCGATACCACGACCTTCGAGGACGGGAGGCACCGTGGTAGAGAGCACATGCATCGTGTCACCGTCGATTTGATAGCGCACGACGCAGTCCTTGCCGTCGATGTTCGCGACGAAGCGCGAATGCTCAGGTTGGTGATGTACTTCGAACGTGTTGGGCGCGACCACGCTTACTTTTCCACCGGCGGCGTCGCATGTTCGAGTTGTTCGAGTTCGCGCGTTTTCTCTTCCGGCGAACGCGTGTACGGAGCCAGCCACAGATAGAACGCGGGCACCACAAACAGCGACAGAAAGGTCGACAAGGTCACGCCGAAGGCGACGACGACACCGATCGTGGCACGGCTCGCCGACCCAGGCCCGTTCGCTAGCACGAGCGGCAAGGCCCCTGCCGCAGTGGCGATCGAGGTCATCAGGATTGGACGCAAGCGCGTCGATGCGGCTTCGAGTACCGCGTCGCGCACCGACCGGCCGGCATCGCGACGTTGATTCGCGAACTCAACGATCAGGATGCCATTTTTTGCCGCCAAACCGATCAACATGATGATGCCGATCTGACTGAACAGGTTTAGCGTATTCCCGGTAACAGCAAGACCGACGAAGGCACCAAACACCGCCAACGGCACTGTCAGCATGATCACCAGTGGGTGCACAAAGCTTTCAAATTGCGCCGCGAGCACCAGGTAAACAACCAGCAAGGCCAACGCGAAGGTAAACAGGACCGCGCTGCCAGACTGTTGGTACTCGCGCGACTCGCCCTTGAAGTCGATTTGCGCGGTCTGCGGCAGTTCTTCCTTGGCGGTTCGGCTGATCCATTCGATCGCCTGCCCCAAGGTGTATCCCGGCGCGATGGCCGCCGACACGGTAATCGCGCGCAGGCGATTGAAGCGATTCAGGCTGCCCGGTTCAGCCAACTCGCTGAGCGAAACCACACTGCCCAGCGGAATCAGTTCGCCGCTGCGCGCACGCACGTAGAGGTTGCGCAGGTCGGACGGTGCGGCGCGATCATCGCGTTCGGCCTGCAGGATGACGTCGTATTCCTCGCCATCCTCAACATAGGTGGTGACGCGGCGCGAGCCCATCATGGTTTCCAAAGTTCGACCGATGTCCGCCAACGACACACCCAGCGCAGCGGCACGGTTGCGGTCCACTGAAACCCGGATCTGCGGGCGGGTTTCCTTGAAATCGGAATCAACCGAGGACAGGCCCGGATTCTTTTCCATGCGCGCCATCAAGCGATCGCGCCAGTTGGCGAGTTCGGCGTAATCGGGCCCGCCAATCACCACCTGAAACGGCTGGCCTTGGCTGCGCACTAGTCCTTGGCGCACCTGCGCCAGTCCGCGCACACCAGCGATGGCATTCATGTCGGCGCGTACCTGCTCGACCACCTCGTTGGTGGACAGGTCACGCTGTCCGAACGGTTTCAGCACGACGATACCCTGCCCGGTATGCATTTCCTCGCTGGCACCGAACCCTCCGGGAACACGGATGTTGACACGCTCGATCGGCTGGCCCTCGCCGGTGTACTTGAGCAACAGCTTCTCGACCTCCAGCACTTGCGACGCGGTGTAGTCGAAACCTGCCCCTTCGGGGCCGACCACGGACAAGAAGAATGCACCGCGATCCTCGGGCGGCGCCAATTCGCGCGGTACCAGAGTCGACAAGCCATAGCTGCCCGCCAGCGCGACGAGCATGAACAACACCCAGCGCTTCGGGTGACCAATGACCCGCTCCAGCACGCGCCGATAAGCGCCGGCCAACGCATTCAGGCGTTCATCCACGCGCTCGGAAAAACCGCTGGCTTGGCCATGCCGACGCAACAGCAGCGAGCACATCATCGGCGTCAGGGTGAGCGCGACGAAGGCTGAGATCGCAACCGCAGCGGCCAACGCCACCGCAAGTTCGCGGAACAG
Organism: Rhodanobacteraceae bacterium; assembly: GCA_016708465.1. Lineage (GTDB taxonomy): Bacteria > Pseudomonadota > Gammaproteobacteria > Xanthomonadales > Ahniellaceae > JADKHK01. Next base: position 263,114 of record JADJFT010000001.1, on the reverse strand, counting down.
TCGGCCATTGTTGCCCTCAATGAACGACACCGGCACAAACACCGCCACTAACACCGTCGTGGTTGCGATCACCGCGAACGCGACCTGGCGAGTACCGCGCAGCGCTGCAACTGAAACCGGTTCGCCAAGATCCGCACGCCGCTGGGCGTTTTCCAGTACGACAATGGCGTCATCAACGACCAGTCCGATCGACAGCACCAACGCCAGCAGGGTCAACAGATTGATCGAGAACCCGAACATCCACAGCGCAATGAACGACGCGATCAGGCACACCGGCACCGTCACCGCCGGCACCAACGCCGCACGCACCGAACCGAGAAACAACCAGATCACCAGCACCACCAGCAAAGTCGCCTCGAACAAGGTCTTGTAAACCTGCTTCACTGCTTCGTCGATGAAGATCGTGCTGTCGAAAGTCACGCCGATCTTCATACCCTCGGGCAAGCCCTCGTTGATGCGCTCGACTTCGGCCTTCACCAAATTGGCGACATCGAGGCTGTTCGCGGTCGAGGTCTTGATCACGCCGAGGCCAATCTGTGGTGTCCCATTGCCGCGGAACATGGCGCGGCGATCGGTCGACTCGATCGCGACGCGTGCTACTTCGGCGAGCCGGATGACGTGGCCATCAGCGCCCTTGCGCAATGGCAACGCTTCGAAATCGGTCGTCTGCACATAACCACGGTCGATCCGCAGGGTGAAATCACGGGTATCCGATTCCAGTCGTCCGGCCGGCAACTCGACGTTTTCTGCGCGTAAGGCGGCTTCGACTTCGGCGATGGTCAGGCCACGCGCGGCCAGCGCATCGCGATCCAACCAGATACGCATCGCGTAACGCTGGCTGCCACCGATGCGCAACTGCGCCACGCCGTCGATGCTGGACAGCCGGTCGACAATGTAGCGGCCGGCGTAATCGGTTAGCGCCAAGGAATCAAGTTGTGGCGAACTCAGATTCAGCCACAGGATGACGTCGGCGTCACCCTCGACTTTGGCGACTTGCGGCGCATCTGCCTCCTGCGGCATACGGTCGGCGACGCGGCTGACAGCATCACGCACATCATTCGCCGCCCCTTCGATATCGCGATTCAAAGAAAATTCCAGCGTGATGCTGGAACGACCGTTACGACTTTGCGACTGAATGGTCTCGACACCCTCGATACCGGACAGCGCATCTTCCAGCACCTGGGTCACGCGGGTCTCGACAACGCCAGCGGATGCGCCCGGATAGCTGACATCGACCGACACGATCGGTGGATCGATGTTCGGCAGTTCGCGCAGCGGCAGCCGCGTGAACGCGATCAACCCTAGCGCGACCAGCATCAAACTGAGGACGGTCGCAAATACCGGGCGGCGGATGGAGACATCGGAGAGCATCATTGCCGTGCCCTCAATGTGCCGGCGGGTTCGTACCCGCTTCGACCACCTTTGCGCCCGGTCGCAGTTTCACGGTGCCTTCAACCACGACGCGATCGCCGGCGGCGATGCCGTCGACAATCTCAACGCGACCGCGTTCGCGTGCACCGATCATCACCGGGACCTGCGCCACGCTGCCATCAGCGGCTACGCGGAACACGAAACTATTGCGCCCGATCTGCAGCAACGCCAACTCTGGCAGGGCCAAGGCTTGACGCGGTGCACGCCGCACATCAACGGTGAGTAACATACCGGGACGCAAGCGTCGTTCCGGGTTTGGAATCTCTGCACGCACCATCACCGACCGCGTGACGGGATCAACCCGCGAATCAATCGTGCGCAGCACGCCGCTGAATAATTCGGCGGGATAAGCCGCACTGTGGGCCGCGACTTCCTGACCGGGCGCCAAGGCCGCGATCAGCGTTTCTGGCACCGAGAAATCCAGCTTGATGATCGAGACATCGTCCAATGTCGTGATCGCCGTGCCCGGTGTGACCAGCGCCCCGGGACTGACCTGACGCAAGCCGAGCACGCCATCGAACGGCGCGGTGATGACACGATCCGACAACTGTGCACGAACTTGATCCATGCGCGCACGTGCGGCGTCGCGCGTCGCGCGTTGCGTGTCAATCTGGCTGCCGGGGACCAAGTGGCGGGCAGCAAGTTCCTCGCCGCGCTTCAGTTGTTGCTCGGCTTCCTTGTAGGCGGCGCGCGCCTCTTCCAGCCCGGCGAGCTGCACCTTCCCGGTGAGATCGACCAGCACCTGTCCGGCTTCGACGAAATCACCGCTGTCGAATGCGACTTTCTGCACGGTCTCGCTGACCTTGGCGGTGATCGTCAGCGATTCATTCGCCTTGGCGGTACCGAGTGCCTGCACGCTGTCCTGCCAATCGCTGGCCACGATCACCGTGCTGCGCACCGTCACCGGCGAACCGCCGCGTTGCGCCTGTTGTTGCGACGAGCTACTGCAAGCCGCAAAAAACACTGCGGACAGTCCGGCCAGAACGAGGTTGCGTGTCGATCGTGTAGCGCTCATGCCAGCTCCGTTGCGCGCATCGGGGTTCCGACGCGCCTGTTCAATCTATCCGGAGATTATGGCGCGACAGGTCAAGACGCTGCGAACGACAGATCACGATCGGCACCGGCTCGTCCCAGTTGGCGCAACACTTGGTAGCGATGGCCAGGTTCCGGAAATATGCCGGAAATCGGATGCGGCAGCGAACTGATTGATCTCTGGTTGCCGCGAACCCCTTGCACCAACGCACAAACCCGCTAAGTTGGCGGGCGTCGCCGCGAGGCTCACAGTCTGTTGCAAGGAGATTTCATGTTCCAGCGCCTGATCAATGTGTTCAAAGGGTTCTTCGCGATGTTCGTGAAGGATGTGGAAAAGCGGAATCCGGAAGCGCTGTTGGAACTGGAGCAAGAAAACCTGCGTAAGCAAATTGCCGGCTACAACCAAGGCCTGGCGGGTCACGCCGGACTCGCCGAGCGCTTGATGAGCCAGGTGCGCAAGCTCGCATCGGAAGAATCGGAACTGCGCGCCAAAACCACGGCGCATTTGCGTGCGGGCAACACGCAGGCGGCCGGCCAATATGCGCTGCGCTTGCAAACAGTGACACGCGAACTCACCGAGAATCGCAAGCAACTCGAAGCCGCCGAAGGCACCTACAAGGATTTGATCAAGGCGCGGGATGTCGCAGTCAATGCGGCGCGCGCGAAAATCGAAAGCCTCAAGGGCGCGATCAACGACATGAAGATGAAGAAGGCGATGGCCGAGATGAACGAGATGGCTGCAGGCATGATCGGTTCGATCGGCGGCTCCGGCGACACGCTCAACCGTCTGCACGACATGGTCGAAGAAGAACGCAACAAAGCGTCCGGTCGGGCGCGCGTTGCCAAAGACTCGATCGACATGGCCGACATCAACCTCAAGGAAGCCGAAATGACGGCGCTCGCCGACCAAGCGCTCGCGGATTTTGCCGCGGCCGAAGGTCTCTCGCTCGGCACCGAGGCGACGCCAGCGGAGGCATCGCGCAGCATGGGCGCGACAGCGGAAAAACCGTCCGAATCACAGCAGGGTTGATCGATGCCGCTCGAAAGCGACGCACCCAACTGGGCTCGTGAACTTGCGCTGGCTTACGAGAGCGGCGCGCAGGGACAGTTTGTGCTGTACGGCAACGTCGCCGACCGCTTCCCGAGTCGCGGCCGCTTCTTGTCACTGACTGCGTTTCTCGATGTGCAACTGCTGTCCCGCTTCGAATTGGTATTCCTGTACGACCCCGGCAACGGCCTCAGCGTGCCGCGCACCAGCGACGCCTTCCGGAAGTGGCCGGGGGCGCAACTGCTCGGCGCAAACACGCGAGAACCGCGCGCGGCGGTCGAGTTGATCACGCGTTATCTGCGTTATCGCGCCAACCTGAGTGCCATGGGCCGCGACAAAGTCGAACACATCGCATGCATCCTGCGCGGTGCCGACCAAATCCTGCCGGCGAACCGCCAAGGCGAATTCGATACCGCGAGCCTAGCCAGCATGGTCCGCGATTGGGCCGCTGAACCGCCATTCACCGACCTGCCCTTCGCCAGTTTTCTGATTGCCGACAATTTGAACGATCTGCATCCACTGATCGCGACCAACCCGCGCGTCGCGCGGGTGCGCGTGCCGTTGCCGGATATCGCGGTAATCGAACAAGCGCTGGCGCAACTGCGTATCGACAATCCCAAGGCGTTCGTTGATGACGACGGCAGCAAGGCGGCACCCCTGCTCGCCGGCGTCACCGTGACTGCATTGAACGCATTGGTAAAACTGCGCGAACATGAAGGCAAGCCACTGAATCAATCCGATTGGGTGGCGGCAAAAAAACAAATGGTCGAAGCAGATTCGGCCGGTCTGATCGAATTTATCGAATCAAACAAGACGCTCGCGCACTATCACGCGCAGGAAGCACTGAAGACCTGGCTGCGCCAAGACATCGCGCTATGGCAAGCGAACGATTTGCGGGCGATGCCGATGGGTTACCTGTTTTGCGGCCCGGTCGGCACCGGCAAGACCTTTCTGGTCGAATGTCTCGCCGGCGAGGCTGGCGTGCCGGTGGTGAAGCTCAAGAACTTCCGCGACCGCTGGGTTGGTTCCAGCGAAGGTAACCTCGAGAAAATCTTCCGGTTGATCCGTGCGCTCGGTCGCTGCATCGTGTTCATCGATGAGGCCGACCAGAGCCTCGGCAAACGCGATTCCGGCAGCGGCGACAGCGGCTTGTCCGGTCGCCTGTATTCGATGATCGCGCAGGAAATGAGTGATGCATCGAACCGCGGCCGCGTGGTCTGGATTCTCGCAACGTCGCGCCCGGACCTGATCGAAGTCGATCTAAAACGCCCCGGTCGAATCGACGTCAAAGTGCCCTTGCTACCAACCACCACCCAGGCCGAGAGCGCCGCGTTGTTGAACGCTTTGCTGAAACGTCTCGACATCACGATCGATCCGCAGGCCATGGATGCGTTAGCGCTACCGACTTTGCTGACGCCGGGTGCTGCCGAAGCGCTGTCGGTTAAGGTGTATCGACGCGTGCGTACCGCGAATGAGACACCGGCCGCAGCGCTGGCCGCTTGCCTTGATGGCTATCAACCACCGGTCGCCGCGGATGTACTCGACTTCCAGATGCGAATCGCGATTCGCGAAGCCACCGACATGCAGTTCGTGCCGCCCGCCTTGCGCGCGCTGGCTCAAGGTGGCAATGCATGAAGTATTGGTGGGCCGCCTTCAATGCGCGACCGCTGGGCATGCCGGTGCCACCCAACTGGTTCGGCCTGGCGGCGATCGGTCTGCTTGGCGTCTTCGTCAATCCGGGGCTGTGGCTAGTCGGTGCCGGGCTCGAACTCGGCTATCTGAAACTGCTCGCCGGCAATGTTCGCTTCCGCAAGACCGTGGATGCCGGCAACGTTGCGTCCGCGGCTGAGGTCAATCCGATGGACACGCGTTACGACGAGATGGTGGCGCAACTCGGTTACCCGGAAAAGCGCCGCCATCAGGAGATCGAACGCCGCGCCAGCGAGATCCTCGACACGCTAAAGCGCACTCCGCTGCTCGACAGTCAGAGCGACAGTGTCGAGCAATTGGTCTGGCTGCACCTGCGACTGCTGGTCGCCTTGGTCTCGATCAACCGCGTCATCGACACCGCTGCGCGCGAACGGACGCAACTTGCCGACCAGGAAAACAAATCGCTGCGCGTATCACCCCAAGTCAATATCAGCCCGGAACTCAAGCGCAGCCTAGAACAGCAGCAACAAGTCATCGACCAACGCCAGCAGGCCCATGCCGATGCAGCCAATCGACTGGAACAGGTCGAAGCCGAACTGGCGCGCATCGATCACCAACTCGCGCTGATCCGCGAGCAGGCACTGCTCGCCTCCGACGATGACACCGTTGGCGCGTCGTTAAATGCGCTGACGACCTCGTTCAATGAAACCCATCGCTGGCTCGATAGCCAGCGCGACCTGCTCGGCGTATTCGAGTCGAGCACCGCCCAGCGCCTCCCCGAACGCGTGCGTAACAGCGCCCGCAAGCCACCGCCCTTATCCACCGGAGCCTCGTCATGAACACTCGATCATCCAGATTCTTGATGCGTGGCAATTCCGCCGGCACGGCGATCACCTTATTGCTGATCGTGGCACTGATCGCGATGGGCGGATGGTTGATGCTGCGCGACAAAAAAGCAGCCGACGCGACCAATACGTCGACAACGACGCAATCCACGACGCCGGGAAATCCCACGGTGAACCCTGCCGTTGATGGCGACGCCCCGACACCGATTGAACCGGTCGACGGTCTGCCGACGCTGGATGCCGCCGCCACCTATCAGCCGACCGGAGCCGTCATCGATGTCGACATCAGCGAATACGCTGGATATGCCGGACTGGTGGTCGCGAATGGCGGCCTCGATCCCAACCCGGACTCGTTTTTCGCGAAAAATTATGGCTTCCAAGTTCACCTGACACTGAGCGAAGAAGAGAGTTGGTCCAAGCTCAACAACGGCAAGCTCGCCGCGAGCGTAACCACTGCCGACGTGTTGGCCGCGCTCGGCCGCCAGTTTGAAGTGACGGTGCCGGCGCAGATCGGATTCTCGCGCGGCGCCGACATGGTGGTGGTCGATACCGGCATCAGCAGCATCAACCAGCTCAAAGGCAAGGTGCTGGCGGCCGCGCAGTTCAACGAAAGTGAGTTTTTCATCCGTTATCTCGCTTCCGAAGCGAACGTCCCGGTGGTGGTGCTGCGCGATCTCGATGCACGCCCGAATCCTGACCAGCTCGGTCTGGTGTTTTACGAAGACAACGACGTCGCCTGCGATGCCTACGAGCACGAACTCAACGCCAGTGCCCGCTTGAACGGCTGCATCGGCTGGTCGCCACGCACCGATGAGGTGATCGAAGCGTCCGCCGGTAAGGCGAAGATGCTGGTGTCGAACCGCAACCTGTTGATCATTGCCGACCTGCTGGTGGTCAACAAAGGCTTTGCGGCCGCACATACGGACTGGGTGAAAGGCTTGGTGCACGGCCTGCTGGACGGTAATCGCCGGGTGCGCGACGAGCCCGCAGCGAATGTCGCAACCATCTCCAAGGCGTTCAAGTGGAGTGATGCCGACACCCGTGACGAACTCTCAAAGGTGCACTTCTCCAACCTGCCGGAGAATCAGGCGTTCTTCGCTGGCACCATCGATTCTGCCGGTTCGTTCAACGGCATTTTCCAGTCATCGGTGCTGGCCTACGGCAAGCTGATCAAAAATCCGGCGGATCCGGCACGCTTCATTGATGCCAAGCAACTCGATGCGCTCAAGGGCAAAGCCGAGTTTGCGAAGCAGACCATCGCCATTGCGCCGATCAAGACGCGCGAAGGCAGCTCACTCGAAGGCGATGCCCTGTTAAGCAAGGACATCCGCTTCTTCTTTGAACCGAACTCGGCGACGCTCGACCGCGATGCCCAACAAAATCTCGGGTATCTGGATTCGATCAAAAACTTTTTGCAGGTCAGTCCCGGCTCGATCGTGGTCTTGCGTGGCCACGTCGACAACGCCCGCATCGGTGAATTCGAACGTGAGGGTGGCCAAGCGTTAGTGCGCAGCATGGCGTTGAAGGCGATGGAATTGTCGCGTCAGCGTTCACAATCGGTGCGCGATGCACTGCTGAAAAAGCACCCCGGGCTCGCCACCGATCGCATCGAAGTCGTCGGTCGCGGCTGGGAAGAACCGGCCGGTAGCGACGGTGATCTCAATCGTCGCGTCGAAGTGCAGTGGTTCACGCTCGAATAATCATTGCGCATCGCAGATCGTCGCTTGCAGCGGCTTCTCGGCGCTGCTGCAAGTGTCATCGCGTGCTGGCAACCAGTGTTATCGCCAATTCGCGTGGCTGCGCCAGAACTCGACGCTGCGCTGGTAAGCGTCACGGTCGATCGGCACGCCCGAGCCGCCTTCGTCGACGCCCAGCGCATTACGCAGCATCGTGATCGGGGCCATCGGTGTTTCCTCAGGTTCGCTGGTGTACATGCAGCCAACGATGCCCCAGTCTGCGACGATTGACGTGCCCTCTTTCGCGATCTGTTCGCGGCTGTAGAGAATGGCGACGAGATAGTCGGCAACCGGCGGTTCGATGCCTTCGAACCAGCGCACCAGCACCGGTAATTCGGTACTGCTGCGCGCCTCGTAGTCCGAGCGCAACAGGTGGCGATTGGCGTCGTTGATCGGCACAGTCAAGCAGCGTGTCGAGGTCCAATTGCGGTGGACGTGCAGCTTGCAAAACGACGCGTAGCCATCCACGACCCTCAGCGGTTCGTGCGCGTTGAGGTAGCGCTCGAACTCATCCGCCGAAATATCCTGGATGGTGTTGCGCCTTGGCTCACGAGGGAACAGGCGCGGGCGCGCAAAGTCGGTCAGTACGACAGTCATGCGGCGAGCATGAAGTCGATCGCCGCAGACACCGCCGCGACCTGCGCAGCGTTGCACTGTTCGGGTGTGGCGCGCGGGCTGTCCGGGTAGACCTCGGTAGTGGTGGTGTAGCGTGCATGGGTCATCCCAGCGCAGAGGCCGAGTCGCTTGAACGGATATTCGATGACGCCTGGCGCCACCACGGTGGAACCGATGATCTCGCCCTTGCCATCGGCCGGCGCGATGTGTGTGACCTGTGCGACAGCGGTAATGATCGCGCTCTGGAATGCCGGCTGCGGGTTTTCGCTGTCGTCGACCAGATAAAAGCCATCGGGGATGCCTTCCGGCTCGAACGCTTTGCCGTCGCGTGCCGCCAACGCCGGGCGGAATTCGGTTTCATCGCTATCGGTGGTTTCGTGCAGGTCGATGTGTACGACGAAGCGATCGCGCCACGGCAAGGTGAAACGCATCAGCGCTGCCGATTCCGCAGCTGGGCTGGGTTCGCGGAATGCACGATTCGGGTCGATCGCATTCGCGTTCCATCGATGGATGCGCTCATATGCCCACGGGCTGACACAGGCTGCGACCAGCAGATTGACACGCCCGGCATAGCGCTCGGCGTGCTCTGCGACAAACTGCAATGCGCCATGCACGCCGCTGGTCTCGTAGCCATGCACGCCGCCGGTAACCAGCACATACGGCAATGCCTCATTCCAATCGCGATTACGAATCGCCATCAGCGGGTAATGCGCGTCGTCGTAGCCGATTTCGCCATATTGCTGCACGTCGAAGCGATCGCGCAGCCGCTCGACGACGCTCAACACGTCGTCGGCGTAACTACGCAGCTTGCGCTGGCGCGAACGCCATTCGGACTTTTCAGAGTCGCCCCAGGCTTTTCCGGGAGTGCCGACGGGATAGCTGGCCGCAATGGACATGGACGCGCGCTCATATTGAGATTTGGCCGCGAACTTTAACGCACCCGCCCGCCCGTTCGCTCTGAGCCGCCCGCAGCTGAAACCGCTGATGGAGCAACGAACGCTACCCTGACTGTGTCCGAAAGTGTGCTGGATCGCGTGGCGAAGCGAAGCTGTCCCTGCGGGACTTCATAGCGCGGCTACCGAGACTCTCCGAGGCCTTGTGACGTAGGCACTTTCACTGCAAGTGACCGTATATCAATGAGTTACGATTTAACCAGCGCCCGCCACAAAGGGCAGATGGATTGATATCATTGCTATATAATGGGTGCATTGATAGCCATGAATGGAGATATACCAAATGGCAAACGTGAATGTAAGAAATCTGCCCGATGAGGTGCATCGGGCCATCCGAATCCAAGCCGCCCAGCATGGCCGCAGCACCGAGGCCGAAATCCGCTCCATCTTAGAGAAGGCAGCGAGGCCCGAGGGCCGCGTGAAACTCGGCTCGTTCCTGGCTTCCATCGCCCGCGAGGCTGGCGGCCTGACCGATGAAGAACACGCCTTGTTTGAGCGTGCGCGCATCAAGTCTCCGGCCCGTGCGGTGAGCTTCGAATGATTCTGCTCGATACGAACGTGATTTCGGAGCCGCAGCGTCAAGCGCCCAATACCCGCGTCCTTGACTGGATCGACGCGCAAGCGCTGGAAACGCTTTATCTGTCCGCGATCACCGTAGCCGAGCTGCGTGCCGGTATCGCGCTGATGCCAGCCGGAAAGCGCCGGGACGGCCTGCATGAGAACTTGGAAAAGCGACTGCTGCCGATGTTCGCCAATCGGGTGTTGTCGTTCGATATGGCTTGTACGAAGGCGTATGCCGAGCTGCTGGCCAAGTCCCGCACTGCTGGCTTGGCCATCGAAACGGCCGACGCCTTCATTGCGGCCGTCGCCCTTGCCAACGGCTTCACCGTTGCCACCCGCGACACCAGTTCTTTTGAGGCGGCCGGGCTGAACGTCATCAATCCGTGGGAGGCTGCGCAGTGACCGCGGCCCAGGAGAACCACACCGCATGGCTGGCCGCCGAGATTCAGGCCACCATCGACGACCTACGGCCGAGCATCCGCATGAGGAAGTCATGGCCCGGATCGAGGCCCAGATTGCCCGCGTGAGTGCGGTGTCAGCGACCGCACCAATGGCGCCATGTGAGGATCGGCATACTCGAATGTCACTCTGGTCTTTGGCTCGCCCTGCGATTTGCTTCACTTTCACCAGATGTTCGATGCCGGCGACGCGACAATGCGTTCGAGGCAAAGACACCGCCGACGCACGCATAGCGAACGCCAGCGACGTTGAGCGTTTCGAAAATACGTTCGATGTCCATCGCCCCGCCTCACATATTCCTGCGGTATTCACCGCCGACGTCGTAGAGCGCGTGGCTGATCTGGCCGAGGGAATGCGTCTTCACCGCTTCGATCAGCGCGTTGAACAGATTGTCGCGACGACGGGCGGTGGACTGCAATTCGGTCAGGCCGTCGGCGGCATAGTGGTTACGTAACGACTGGAACGTCAGCACATTGTCGATCTGCTGCTGTTTTTCTTCCGGCGTCGAACGGATGAGTTCGATCTCGGTCGCAACTTCACCGGCGTGTTCGCGCGGCAGGTAGGTGTTGACGCCGATCAACGGCAGCGAGCCATCATGCTTCTTCTGCTCGTAGAACATTGACTCTTCCTGGATCTTGCCGCGCTGGTACATCGTGTCCATCGCGCCGAGCACGCCGCCGCGTTCGCTGATCGCCTCGAATTCCTTGTACACCGCCTCCTCGACGATATCGGTCAATGCTTCAACCACGAAGCTGCCCTGCCACGGGTTCTCGCAGAAGTTCAGACCCAACTCGCGGTTGATGATCAACTGAATGGCAACGGCACGCCGCACCGACTCCTCGGTGGGTGTGGTGATCGCTTCGTCATAGGCATTTGTATGTAGCGAATTGCAGTTGTCGAACAGGGCGTACAGCGCCTGCAAGGTTGTGCGAATGTCGTTGAACTGGATCTCCTGCGCATGCAGCGAGCGCCCCGATGTCTGGATGTGGTACTTGAGCATCTGGCTGCGCTCATTCGCGCCGTAGCGTTCACGCATGGCGCGTGCCCAAATGCGGCGTGCGACACGGCCGATCACGGTGTATTCGGGGTCCATGCCGTTCGAGAAGAAGAAGCTCAAATTCGGCGCGAAGTCGTCGATCTTCATGCCGCGCGCGAGGTAGTACTCGACAATCGTGAACCCATTCGACAACGTGAATGCGAGTTGCGAAATCGGGTTCGCACCGGCTTCGGCAATGTGATATCCGGAGATCGATACCGAGTAGAAATTTCTAACCTTCTGATCGACGAAATACTGTTGGATGTCGCCCATCATACGCAGCGCGAATTCGGTCGAGAAAATGCAGGTGTTCTGGGCCTGATCCTCTTTCAGAATGTCGGCCTGCACGGTACCGCGAACGGATTGCAGGGTCTCCGCCTTGATGTTCGCGTAGATCTCGGGCGCCACCACTTGGTCACCGGTGATACCGAGCAGGCCGAGACCGAGGCCGTCGTTACCGTCCGGCAACATGCCGTGATAACTCGGGCGATGGCGGCCTTCGTAGCATTTTTCGATGATGTCGTGGGCGCGGTCCCAACGTGACTGATCGGCACGCAGATATTTCTCGATCTGCTGATCGATCGCGGTATTCATGAACATCGCCAAGATCATCGGCGCCGGCCCATTGATCGTCATCGACACCGAGGTCGTTGGCGCACACAGGTCAAAGCCCGAATACAGCTTCTTCATGTCGTCGAGCGTGGCGAGCCCCGGAATTGCCGATCTTGCCAAAAATATCCGGGCGCGGTGCCGGGTCTTCGCCGTACAAGGTCACCGAATCGAAAGCCGTCGACAGGCGCGCTGTCGGTTGACCAACGCTCAAATAATGAAAGCGGCGATTGGTACGTTCTGGCGTACCTTCGCCAGCGAACATGCGCGTCGGATCTTCGCCGCTGCGGCGATACGGATAGACACCGCCTGTGTAGGGATAGGCTCCCGGCAGGTTTTCCTTTTGCAGAAAGCGCAGTTGGTCGCCCCAATCGCGCAGGGTTGGCGCTGCGATTTTCGGGATCTTCTGGTGCGACAACGACTCGCGGTAATTCTCGACACGGATGACCTTGTCACGCACCGTGTATTCATTGAATTCGTTCGTGATCGAGGCCCGCCGAATCGGCCAATCGCGCAGCACATTCAGCGCATCGTTCGAGAGCGATTTGATGGCGTCGTTGTAGCGTTGGCGCAGCGTCAACAGGAATCGATCACTCTCGCCGGACAATGCAGCAACCGCGTAGAGATCCAGCGCCTTTGGCAATGCCGGGTCTTCAATGTCACGCAGCGTGTCGAAGTAGCTCTGCGCCCGACTCGCGGTTTCCGACTGCGATTCGATCATGCGGTTGATGCCGCGGCCTTGTTCGGCGATCTCGGCGAGATAGCGTGTCCGCTGGCCCGGGATCAGCACGGTGGCGCGTGGCTCACGCAGCGAGGTATCGATCTGCGGCGTCCACTTCGACTCGGGCAACTGCAGCTTTGCGCGCATCAGCCGGCACAGGTTTGAAAACATCCAACCGATACCGGGATCATTGAACTGGCTGGCAATAGTCGGATAGACCGGCACATCTTGGTCGGCCAACTTGAACGCCAAGCGGTTGCGCTTCCACTGCTTGCGGACATCACGCAGAGCATCCTCGGCACCGCGCTTGTCGAATTTGTTCAGCACCACGAGTTCGGCATAGTCGAGCATGTCGATCTTTTCGAGTTGACTCGGCGCACCGAAATCGCTGGTCATCACATACACCGGGAAATCGACGAGATCGACGATCTCGGAGTCGCTCTGCCCGATGCCAGCGGTCTCGACCATCACCAAGTCATAGCCTTGGCCACGCAGGAAAGCGATGCAATCCCTTGAGCACGATATTGGTCGCGACATGCTGGCGACGGGTCGCCATTGAGCGCATGAACACGTGCTTCGAGCGCAGCGAGTTCATGCGGATGCGGTCGCCGAGCAGCGCACCACCGGTACGACGCCGAGTCGGATCGACCGAGATGACGGCGATACGCATGTCCGGAAAACTGGCGAGAAATCGGTTCAACAGTTCATCGGTCACCGAAGACTTGCCGGCACCACCAGTGCCGGTGAGGCCAATCACCGGCGTCTTGCCACCCGCCAGTTGCCATTCCTTGCGCAGCGTTGCGAGTTCAATGTCGGTGAAGACGCCCTCCTCCAGTGCCGACAGCATCTTGCCGACAGAGATCTCGTCGTCTTTGCTGACGATGGCGGGACGTGCAGTCGGCACGCGATGGGTGACGGTACGACGCACCAAATCCTCGATCATCGCGACCAGGCCCATCGCCATGCCGTCATTCGGGTGATAGATGCGCTCGACGCCGTAGTCCTGCAGTTCGCGGATTTCCTCAGGGGTAATGGTGCCGCCACCGCCGCCAAAGACGCGAATGTGGCCGCGCCGCGCCTTGAGCATGTCGACCATGTACTTGAAATATTCGACGTGCCCGCCCTGATAGGAACTGAGCGCAATTCCGTCGGCGTCCTCTTGCAGCGCCGCACGAACCACGTCCTCGACCGAGCGATTGTGACCGAGGTGTACCACTTCCACGCCCTGTGCCTGAATCAATCGACGCATGATGTTGATCGCGGCATCGTGGCCGTCGAACAAACTGGCGGCCGTGACGAAACGCAGCGGCGTCGCTTCGCTCGGATGCTCGGCAGCGGGCAACTGGCTCGCGGGTGTGCTCATCGGGAACTCCGGTACAACCTGGGAAGACGCCCATTGTAGCGATGCGCCCGGATAGATTGGTTTGTGCCATCGGCGATTTCGGCACGTACGGACATCGGCCTGAATTGCTAAGCTGCAACGATCCGACATCACTCAAAAGCCAAGTTTCGGGAGATCTGCATGCATGATGAGACCTTCGATCGCGCCCAGCGTCTGATCCAGCGTCTGCGCACGCGCACCGCCCAAGTGACACGCCGAGATGTGATCCGTGCCGCGTTTGCATTCAGTGCTGCAACGATTGCGATGTCGTTGGCCCCGCGATCAGTGCGTGCAGCCGATGGCTGGGTGTTGCCGCGCTTCACCGGATATCCATTTACCCTCGGCGTCGCCTCCGGTTATCCACGTGCGGATGGCATTTCGTTATGGACGCGCCTTGCGCCGGAACCGCTGCAGCCCGACGGCGGCATGGTGCCAGACATGATCCACATTGAATGGCAGGTTGCCAGCGACGAGCAATTCACGCATATCGTGCGCAAGGGTGGCGTGCGTGCAGTGCCAGAACTGGCGCACAGCGCGCATGTCGATGTGCGCGGCCTCGAACCGGGGCGTTGGTATTGGTACCGATTCATCTGCGGCGATGAGGTGAGTCCGGTGGGTCGTACGCGTACCGCCGAGGCACCCGGATCGAAGCTCGACAAACTGCGCTTCGCCGTTGCCTCCTGCCAGCATTACGAACAGGCGTATTTCGCCGCGCATCGACATCTCGCCAACGAAGGCCTGGACCTGATGTTCTTCGTCGGCGACTACATCTACGAAAGCAACTGGGGAGACAATTTGGTACGCCGCCATGTCGGTGGCGAGGCGAATACCCTGGATCGTTATCGCGTGCGCCATGCCCAGTACAAATCTGATCCCGACCTGCAGGCAAGCCACGCGGCGATGCCATGGGCATTCACTTGGGACGACCACGAAGTTGAAAACGACTACGCCGCCGACCAGAGTGAAAACCTCGACCCCAGTTTCCTACTGCGCCGAGCTGGCGCCTACCAAGCCTTCTTCGAGCACATGCCGATGCCGCTCACGATGCGCCCAAAGGCCAACGAAATGCGTATCTATGACACGCTCGACTATGGTGAATTCGCACGTTTCTATTTGGTCGACAACCGCCAATACCGCGATCCGCAAGCCTGTTCGGATCCGTACAAGGGCGGCGGCTCGAACGAAGTCACCGAGAAAGAATGTCCGGTGGTGATGGAGCCGTCGCGCAGCATGATCGGGTTGCCGCAGGAACAATGGCTGGACGGCGCGATGGCAAATAGCCGCGCGCAGTGGAACGTGATTGCGCAGGAAACCATCTTTTCGCGCTTCGGTACCTTGCGCGATGGAGAAATGACGCGCTGGACCGATGGCTGGGACGGTTACCCGGCCACGCGCGAGCGCGTGCTTGCATCGATCGCGACGCACCAATTGCGGAATCCGCTGATTCTCGGCGGTGACATCCATGCTGCAGTCGTTGCCGACGTGCATAGCAATCCCGACAAGCCGGAATCGCCGGTACTTGCTGCCGAATTTTGCGGCACGTCGCTCGCATCACAAGGCTGGAGCGAGACCCAATTCAACCCGCGGCTGCCGCAGAACCCACACGTCAAATACGGCAACACCACGAAGCGGGGCTATCTCGCGTTCGAAATCAGCAAGCACGGGTGCGACGCCCGCTTGCGCGCGCTCGATAACGAAAAACGCCACGACTCCGGCATTACCACCATCGCCAGCTTCCGCGTTGAGGATGGCAAGCCGGGTGTCGAAAAGGTCTGAGAAGTAATCCGGGGAGCGCTCAACCCGCTCCCCTGCTGGTCAGTTCGGTGCGGCGACGCGGATGTTCGGATCGTAGGTGTAGTCGACCACAGTATTGCTGCGCTGGCCCATGGCTTCGCCATCGGTAATCACCCGCACCGGATAGCCGCTGTCGCTATTCGAATAAATGGTGCTGGATCCCTGCGAGCGAAAGCCCATCACTTTGACATCAAAGTCGTAGCTGTAGACCTTGCAAGCAATGCCATTCACGTCTTCGTCGCCGACATAACGGACATTGGTCATGCCGTCCATCGAGGCCTTCATCACTTCCGGCGTGAACTGATCGATGACTTTCTTCATGCTCATCGGAAACTTCATCCAACCACCATCTTTGGGCTTCATCCAAGTGTGGTCACCAATGATGATGAACTCGCTCTCAGTTGATTTCATGTGGAACTTATTCGGCCAGTTCACTCGCATCTCAGAATGGGTAACACGGCCTTTCTTGTCGGTGGTATTGACCACGGCGCTGAATGCGAGGTCACGCGCGTCGAACATTTTGCGCCATTGCGCCACGAGTTCGGCACGAACAGCAGTTTCATCGGCGCGCACGCTCGCTGGCATCAGCGTGGTGGACAGCAGAACGAACGACAGCAGCAGGGAACGCAGCAACATGGCGGATCTCCTTGGATAGAAGTGCGCGAACAATAGCAAGCGCGAGTAAACGCCAGTCAAACAGACCACCCTTCCGGCGCCGCTGCGAGGTGGCTACACTTCGCGCCGCCCGCGGTCGGCCCCGGCTCATGCACGCCGATGCCCCGCTTCCCGCCTCATTTCGTTCTGGAGTTCGCCCCATGATTTTCGAAACGCTCGCATCCACGGGTCACGAGGAAGTCGTCTTCTGCCATAACAAGGACGCTGGCCTCAAGGCGATCATCGCGATCCACAACACTGTCCTCGGACCGGCGCTCGGTGGTCTGCGGATGTGGCCTTACAAGACGGAACAGGACGCGCTCAACGACGTGCTGCGCCTGTCGCGCGGCATGACCTACAAGGCAGCAGTGTCTGGTCTGAACCTCGGCGGCGGCAAGGGCGTCATCATCGGCGACCCGTCCAAGGACAAGTCGGAAGCACTGTTCCGTGCGTTCGGTCGCTACGTGAATTCCTTGAATGGTCGTTACATCACCGCCGAAGACGTCGGCATCGATGTCAACGATATGGAATGGGTGCTCAAGGAAACCGATTTCGTGACCGGTGTGCACCAGGTGCATGGCGGTTCGGGTGATCCGTCGCCGTTCACCGCCTACGGCACCTTGCAGGGGCTGATGGCGACACTGAACGCAAAATTCGGCAATGAGGAAGTCGGCAAGTATTCCTACGCGGTGCAGGGCGTCGGCCACGTCGGCATGGAATATGTGAAGCTGCTGCGTGAACACGGCGCGAAAGTATTCGTGACCGACATCAACAAGGATTCGGTGCAGCGATGCGTCGACGAATTTGGCTGCGAAGCAGTCAGTCTCGACGATATCTACGACGTCGATGCCGATGTCTATTCGCCCTGCGCACTCGGCGGCACGGTCAACCACAGCACCATCCCGCGCTTCAAGTTCAAGGCCATCTGTGGTGCCGCCAACAACCAACTCGCTACCGAAGACTGCGGTGATGAAGTAGAGCGCCGCGGCATCATCTACGCGCCCGACTACGCGGTGAATGCCGGCGGATTGATGAACGTGTCGCTGGAAATCGACGGCTACAACCGCGAACGTGCGATGCGCATGATGCGAACGATCTACCACAACCTCGGCAAGATCTTCGCGATCAGCAAGCGCGACAATATCCCGAGCTACAAAGCCGCCGACCGCATGGCCGAAGAACGCATCCAGACCATCGGCAAGATTCGTCTGCCGCATATGGGCAACGGCGCCCCTCGCTTCCTGGGTCGCATGCGCGGACTGGGCTGATCCGCATGCGCGCATTTCCGCTCGGCGAAGACATTGACCTACTGCGCGACACGGTGCGCGCCTTTGCCGAGAAGGAGATCGCGCCGCGTGCGGCGCAGATCGATCACGACAACCTGTTCCCGGCAGACCTGTGGCTGAAGTTCGGCGAATTGGGGCTGCTCGGCATCACCCTGCCCGGTGCATACGGCGGTTCGGAAATGGGTTATCTGGCGCATCTGGTGGCGATGGAGGAAATCTCTCGCGCGTCTGGATCGGTCGGACTGAGTTATGGCGCACATTCGAACCTGTGCGTCCAGAATCTCTACAACAACGCCACCGAAGTGCAGCGTGCAACGTATCTGCCGAAGCTGTGTTCGGGTGAGCACGTCGGTGCCCTGGCGATGAGCGAACCGGGCGCTGGTTCGGATGTCGTCGGCTCGATGGTATGCCGTGCCGAACTGCACGGCGATGTCTACGTCGCCAACGGTTCGAAAATGTGGATCACCAACGGCCCCGATGCCGACATCCTTGTCGTGTACATGCGCACCGCCCCGAAGGACATGAAGTCGCGGGCGATGACCGCCTTCATCGTCGAGAAGGGGATGAAAGGCTTCCGCACGGCGCAAAAGCTGGACAAGCTCGGCATGCGCGGTTCCAACACCTGCGAACTGGTGTTCGAAGATTGTGAAATTCCCGCAGCAAACGTGCTCGGTGAAGTGAACCAGGGTGTCAAAGTCTTGATGAGCGGCCTGAATACCGAGCGTCTAGTGCTGTCCGGTGGACCCATCGGACTGATGCAAGCGGCGATGGAACTGGCGCTGGCCTATTCCCGCGAACGCAAACAATTCGATACCCCGATCGGCCGCTTCGGCATCATGCAGGCCAAGTTCGCCGACATGTACACCGCACTGCAGAGTTCACGCGCTTTCGCCTACCAGATTGCTCGTGACTACGACGCCGGGCACAAATCGCGCGTCGATTCCGCGTCCTGCCTGTTGCACGCGTCGCGCTCGGCGGTTCAAGTCACACTGGAGGCGATCCAGACGCTCGGCGGTAACGGCTACATCAACGACTATCCCGCAGGCCGCCTGTTGCGTGATGCCAAACTGTATGAAATCGGCGCCGGCACCAACGAGATCCGGCAAATGCTGATCGGTCGCGAACTGGTCGAAGGGCGCGGCTGACGCCGATCATGGCCGCACCAGGGCCGACCTGATCAACGGTCGCAGCGGTGACTTCCGTTTTCATCCGAGGCTGCTAGGCTCAGGCCGGGATTGTTCAAGGGCCTGCCGCGATGGATGAGATGTTCGCACCGGAAGAATCCACGAGCACTCAGCCGTGGAAGGTGATGATCGTCGATGACGAACCAGAGGTGCACAATGTCACCCGCCTGGTCTTGTCGAACTTCCGTTTTGAGAACCGTCCGCTGCAGTTTCTGCAAGCGTATTCGGCCAAGGAAGCACGCGGCCTGATCGCCGCGAATCCAGATACTTCGGTGATGCTGCTTGACGTCGTCATGGAGAGTGATCAGGCCGGTCTCGATCTGGTCAAGGTGATCCGCAACGAACTCGGCAACCGCTTCGTACGCATCGTGTTGCGCACCGGCCAGCCCGGACAAGCGCCGGAACAGGATGTCATCGCCAACTACGACATCAATGACTACAAGGAAAAGACCGAACTGACGGCGCAAAAACTGTCGACGATGATGTACGCGACCCTGCGCGCACACCGCGACATCATGACCATCGAGGCCAACAAACGTGGCCTCGAACGCGTGATCGAAGCCTCGGCACGCATCTTTTCGCACCAGCATTCACATGAATTCGCGTCTGCCGTGCTGGGCCAGTTGACGACGCTGGTTGGCGTCGAGCGTGGCGCGTTGTATTGCAAGGTGCCGCGCCCGGCAACGCAAACACCGGAACACTTCTTGGTCGCGGCTGCGAACGGCGACTATGCCCGCTTCGTCGACAACAATGCTGATGAGCGCCTGCCGCCGCGTATCGCCGACAGCCTGCGCGATGCCTACTCGCGCAAGCGCCACGTCTTCAACAAAGACCATTACGTCCTGCATTTCACCGATAGCCATCGCACCGAGAGTCTGCTCTACGTCGGCGAAACCTGGGATCTGAGTCCACTCGACATGAAGTTGGTCGAGGTGTTCTGTACCAATGTCTCGATCGCGTTTGAGAACCTGCACCTGCAACGCGAAATGTTCGACTCGCAAGTCGAAATCGTCACGCTGCTCGCCGGCGTTGCGGAAAGCCGGTCCAAGGACACGCTCAACCACGTCAAGCGCGTCGGCCACCTTGCCGACCTGCTGGCCGAAGCCTATGGCCTCGAATCGCGTGCGCGCGAAATGCTGCGCTACGCCGCGCCGCTGCATGATATTGGCAAGATCGGCATTCCCGACTCGGTCCTCAACAAGCCGGGTTCGCATACGTCGGAGGAAACCGACGTGATGCGTACGCATGCCCGCATCGGTGCGCAATGGTTAGCCGCATCGCGCCTGCCGCTGCTGCAACTCGCTGCGATCATCGCCGAAGATCACCATGAGAACTGGGATGGTTCCGGTTATCCGCGCGGACTCAGGGGTGATGAAATCTCGATCGGTGGCCGCATCACCGCGCTAGCCGACGTATTCGATGCACTCGGCAGCAAGCGTTGTTACAAGGAAGCGTGGACGGCGGACGACATTCGCGGCTTCATCAACGAGCAGACCGGTAAAAAATTCGATCCGCGTTTGGTTCACTTGCTGTTCGACAACTGGCATCGCGCCGAACAGATCCGTCATCGCTTCCCGGACTGATCAGGACTTCAGCGGAAGATCGCCTTGCGGGAAGCACACCAGGAAACGCACTCCGGCGCCGGGCGTGCTTTCGCAAATCAGCGTTCCACCGAGCATCTGGGTGACTAGGTTGTAGACGATATGCAGGCCGAGTCCTGATCCGCCCTGCCCGCGTTTGGTCGTGAAGAAGGGCTCAAAAATTCGATTGCGCACCACTTCTTCCATACCGCGGCCGTCGTCCCGATAGTCGAGTTCGATCTGCCCGGCTGCGGCCCGCACGGCGATCTGCACCTTGCCGTGGTCGATGCCCTCGAAGCCGTGCACGAGCGAGTTGATCACCAGATTCACGACAACTTGATAAAACGCGCCGGGATAGGTGTTGGCGCGAATCAATGGATCGCAGTCGACGGTGACGTCGTGGTGAGTGCGCTTCAATCGCGGGTGCAATGACGTCAGGATTTCGTCGATGTATTCGGCCAGTTCAATCACGCGTCGCTGTTCGCTCGACTGGTCGACCGCCACCTGCTTGAAGCTCTTGACCAGATGATCGGCGCGCTTGAGATTGCGCAGGATCAGCGCTGAGCTATCCGCCGCGGTACCCAAGTACGCGTCGAGGTCAGATCGTTTGAGCGCGCCGCCAGCGACCAGTACTTGCACGCGCTTCGATTCCGTTTCCAGATGCGAGGCTGCGGTCACACCGATACCGAGCGGCGTGTTGATCTCGTGCGCAACACCGGCAACCAACGCACCTAAAGCCGCCATCTTCTCGGATTCGACCAATTGCTTCTGCGCCAACCGCAGTTCATCCAGCGTGCGCCGCAACTGACCGTTCGCAGTCTGCAAATCGCGCGTGCGGGCATCGACGCGATGTTCCAGTTCGGCGTTAAGCTTCTGCAGTGCTTCTTCATGCTGCATGATGTCGGTGATGTCGCGGGAGACACCGATCAGGCGCGTCGCACGATCAAGTACGTCACGTTCGACCACGCGTCCGTAGGACAGCGCCCAAAGCCAGCCACCGCGTGTGGCAATCGGAAACTAGCTTTCATACGCTGGCTCGTGCCCTTGACTGCCGCATGGTAAGCATCGAGATAGCCTTGCTGGTCGTCCGGGTGAATCGCGGCAAAAATGTCCTGCAGATGCAAGCGCTCGCGATCCGGTATCACCGTTTCTGGATTGGCATTCCGGCGCACGATCACGCCGCGCACAAGATCGGCATCCCAGATCTCATCGCCCGACGACTCCAGCGCCATGCTCAACCATTCTTCGCTCTGGCGCAGCCGCTGCTGCTGCACCAATCGCGCACGCGCGAATCGAGCGGCGCGTTGCAACAGCGCCCATGTGCACAGCACCGTCACTGCCGCGTAAAGCGTCCAGGCCGACCACGACCACCACGGTGCCGGGCGCACCGAAATATTCAAAGCCTCTGCCGACTCGATCCATTGCTTGCTGTCCGACCCCACCGCACGCAAGCGCAGCGCGTAGTCACCAGCGGGCAACGCGGTGAAGCTGGCAGTACTCGTGCCGGGTGCAAGCGTGATCCACTGGTCTTCGAAACCATCGAGTTGGTAGGCGTATCGGGTTGCGGCCGGATGCGTGAAATTGAATGCTGTCAGATCGAAATTGATAACCTTGTCGCGATACGTGAGCACGACGCCATCGCTGTTTGGCATCAGCCGGCGAGTGGCATATTCGGCGTCGGTATCGGCGATGGCATTTGACCCGAGCACGCTGATCATCGATACCGCTGGCGGCTTCGGCGGCCTCGGCTCGCGCACCGCATCGGGGTGGAACAGAGTCAGCCCCTCAAGACCGCCAAAATAGATTTCCCCATCCGCGCCGCGCGCCGCAGCACCAACGAAATAGCCGAGGCTCTGTGTCCCTTCCGACCATTCGAAGTTGAGCAATGTCTGGTCGGCCAAGGTAAGCCGAGAAATACCGGCTGAATGCGAAATCCACAGATGTCCGTCGGCATCCTCGACGAGCGCCGAAACGGCATCCGAACCGAGCCCATCACTGCTTCGGATGGCATGAAACCGATAGCGCCCGTCAGTGCCGCGCTCGCCACGATTGAGCCCACCGCCCTGAGTGGCCACCCAAAGCGTGCCGGTCCGATCTTCAAGCAGATCGGTGATGACGCCGCTGCTCAATGCTGCCTCACCTTCTGGCGCGTAGTGCGTCAGATCGCCGTTGGCCGGATCGAAGCGCACCAGTCCATCGCTACGCAGGCCAAACCACATCACACCATCGCGGGTCTGGTAGCTCAGGTTGACGACCTGCAGCGGCAGACTACGTCCACCGCTGATGTGCTCGAATCGCTCGAAGCCGGTGCAGCCGGCACAGCGCCGCACCACACCCATGCCGAGTGTCGCGACCCACAGCGCACCGTCACGGTCCTCGAATAGTCCGGAGACATTGCGCCCGGGCAACGATGCCGGGTCGGCCGGATCGGGCAAGAACTGTTCGAAGCCGCTCGCACCCGCTGCGAGCCGCGACAAGCCAGCCGTCGGCGAGCCGACCCAGAGGCTTCCGTCACGCGTCTGGCATAGCGCCTGCACGGTCGACGAACCGATCGAACTGGCATCGTCTGGATCATGCCGATACACCCGCTCGACACCTGTCGCCGGATCGAGCAAGGCGACACCACCTTCCTCGTGCATACCGATCCAGAGCTTGCCGTCATCGGCCGGCGCGACCGCAATCGCAGTCGGGCGCGGCAGATAGCGCGGGTCGCCGGGGCGGAATGGTGCTAATCGAAACCCCGAACTGTTTGGATCATGCAGGCTGATGCCATTCGCCCAAGTGCCGACCCAGACGAGTCCGTCACGATCGATCATCATCGACTCGATGCGATGGGCACCGAGCCCGACCCGCCCGTAGGGGTCGTAGCGCCAATTGTGCAGGGTGCCGTTGGCATCGATGCGGGTGAGACCGGTCAGCGTGCCGACCCAAACCGCGCCATCCTTGCCGACTTGCAATGCACGGATAGCGTCGCCCGACAGACCTTCCGGCCGTTCGCGCCATCGTGTCACCTGGCCATCGGGCCGCATCCGGAACAAACCGGCATCGCCGGAACCGATCCAGACCGCGTCGTCGGCATCCTCATCGACGACGTAGCTGTCGAGCGCTCCGAGGTCGGGGTCGTGCCAGTCGCGGACCAGCGTGCCTAAGGCATCGATCTCGTAGGTGCCGAGTCGAGTGGCGATCAACAGGTGGCCATTGCGGCGCGGGGAAATCACACGCGTGGCATTCAAACCAGCCAATGTCGTGATATCGCGTGCCGACTCAAATCTGTGTTGACCGGGATGGATGCGCTGCAGACCACCGGCCGACGTCGCGACCCAGATCGCACCGTCGGCCGCTCTCGCCACGGCGGTCACACCGTCGCCGGCAATCGAATCCGCATCTGCCGGATCATGGCGAAAATGTTCGAAGCGATCGGTTTCCGGGTCGTAGCGATTTAATCCGCCACCGCCGGTGCCGATCCACAGGAAACCTTGAGCATCCTCGACCATTGCTGCGACGTGGTTGTCAGACAGGCTATCGACCTCGTCCGGACGATGGCGAAACACGCGGATACGATTGCCGTCACTGCGATTCAGGCCATCGAGCGTGCCGATCCAGACAAAGCCGTGACGATCCTGCAGGATGGCGCGAACGGTCGGTTGGCTTAGTCCCTGCTCAACCGTGATCGAGTGAAAGCGCACGCTTTCGATGGTCGATGATTGCGCCGCAAGCAAAGCCGGCGAACCGAACAGACCGGTCAGCAAAAACACGCATGCGACGAACGTTCGGTGCATGTCGCGAGGCTATCCGCCATGCGCGGTGACGACAACCGTGACGATTCTTGATTGCCCTGATCATGTTGCACCGCGATAATCAAATCCCGCACCACACATTCACTGGAGCTGCCATGTCCGAAAATTCCGTTGTCATCGTCGGCGCCAAGCGTACCGCGATCGGTTCCCTGCTCGGTCAATTCACTGGTGTTGCAACGCCGCAACTCGGGGCCACCGCAATTCGCGCGGCACTGGCACAAGCGGGTGTTTCAGCAGATCAGGTCGAGGAAGTGTTGATGGGCTGCGTCCTTCCGGCCGGGCTCGGACAAGCACCCGCACGCCAAGCGGCACTCGCCGCAGGTATCTCGACTGCGGCCGCCTGCCTGACTCTCAACAAAGTCTGCGGCTCAGGCATGAAGGCGATCATGCTCGGCCATGACACGCTCAAACTCGGGCATGCCAGCGTTGTCGTTGCCGGTGGCATGGAATCGATGACCAATGCGCCGCACCTGTTACCGGGCAGTCGCACCGGCGTGAAATATGGCAATTTTGAGGCGATTGACCACATGGCCTGGGACGGCTTGGTCAACCCCTACGACAAGCAGGCGATGGGTGTGTTCGGTGAACAGTGTGTCGACAAGTACGCGTTTACCCGCGATGCCCAAGACGCCTTCGCCGCCGAATCGGTTCGGCGCGCACTTGCGGCGCAGGCTTCCGGTGCATTCAAGGACGAAATTGCACCAGTCACCGTCACTGGTCGCAAAGGTGATGTCGTGATCGATAGCGACGAACAACCCGGGCGCTGCGACATCAGCAAGATCAGCAGCTTGAAGGCTGCGTTCAAGAAGGATGGCACCATCACCGCAGCCAGTTCCTCAAGCATCAACGACGGTGCCGCCGCCACCGTAATGATGCGCGAAAACGAAGCACTGGCGCGGGGTCTGAAGCCGATTGCGCGCGTGCTCGGTCATGCCACTCATGCCCAGGATCCAGCCTGGTTTACGACCGCACCAGCGCCCGCAATCGCGAAGTTGCTGAAGCAGATTGGCTGGACGGCCGCTGACGTCGATCTGTTCGAAGTGAACGAAGCCTTTGCCGTGGTCGCGATGGCAGCGATGCGTGACCTCGACATTCCGCACGCGAAGATCAACGTCAACGGTGGTGCCTGTGCGCTCGGTCATCCGATCGGTGCCAGCGGTGCACGCGTGGTCGTCACTTTGATCCATGCACTGCAGGCGAGAGGTCTAAAAAAAGGCGTCGCATCGCTCTGCATTGGTGGCGGCGAGGCGACCGCCATCGCTATTGAACTGATGTAATATCCGTGTTCGGCCTTGTATTTATCCTCGACCGTGGGGCAGGCCAGCCCTACGGCGAGGTGAGGTCGTGTTTCCATACCCACTCCTTGGAGAAAGAAATCATGCAACTGAACAAGCTCGCTCTGATTGCCGCTCTGGCTGCCGCTCTGGCTGCTTGCGGTGGTGACGCCCAGCAAGCCGCTGACACAGCCGCTACCGCCGCAACGGAAGCCACGCAAGTCGCCGAACAGGCTGCTGACGCCGCTGCGGCTGCCGCAGACGCTTCGGCTGCTGCCGCCTCCGAAGCCGCTGACGCCACGACCGACGCCGCTGCCGCCATCTCTGACGCCGCCACGGACGCTGCTGCTGCAACGACCGACGCCGCCGCCGCGATGACCGACGCTGCTGCTGCCGCGACTGACGCTGCTGCTGCCGCGACCGACGCCGCTGCTGCTGCAACGACCGACGCCGCTGAAGCGATGAAAGACGAAGCGCCGAAGCAGTAATCTGCCTCGCGTCTGTGCACGAAAAAAACCGCCGGGGCAACCCGGCGGTTTTTCTTTGTGCTCTCGCTAAACTCCGTGCCTCATTCAGGGACCGATGCCATGCCCAAAATCCAGTCGAGCCTCGATCCACGCGCTGCGGATTTCATCGCTAATGCGGAACAATTACGCGCGGTTGTCGCCGATCTGAAAGCGCAGACTGCACGCGCCGCCGCCGGTGGTGGCGAAAAAGCCCGCAAGAAACATACCGAGCGCGGCAAACTGCTTGCGCGCGAGCGTATCCGTGCCCTGCTCGATCCAAGCTCACCGTTCATGGAGCTCTCGGCGCTCGCTGCATACGGCATGTACGAAGACCAGGCGCCCGGCGCTGGCGTTGTCACCGGCATCGGTCGCGTGCACGGCATCGAAGTCATGGTGGTCGCGAACGACGCCACCGTAAAGGGCGGCACCTACTTCCCGATGACGGTAAAGAAGCATCTGCGTGCGCAAGAAATTGCGCTGGAAAACCGCCTGCCCTGCATCTATCTGGTCGATTCCGGCGGTGCCTTCCTGCCGCTGCAGGACGAAGTCTTCCCGGACAAAGAACACTTCGGCCGCATCTTCTACAACCAGGCACGACTATCGGCGCAAAACATTCCGCAGATCGCCGTCGTGATGGGTTCATGCACCGCTGGCGGCGCCTATGTCCCGGCGATGTGCGATGAGTCCATCATCGTACGCGAGCAAGGCACGATCTTCCTTGGCGGTCCGCCGCTGGTGAAGGCGGCAACGGGTGAAATTGTCGATGCCGAGTCGCTCGGCGGTGCCGAAGTGCATTGCTCGGTATCGGGCGTCACCGATCACTTCGCAGAGAATGACGAGCATGCACTCGAGATCGCGCGCGACATCGTCAAACACCTGAACCGAATGAAGACCTTGCCGGTCGCGGTGCAGACGCCGTGTGAACCGGCCTATCCGATCGACGAGATCTACGGCATTCTGCCGCGCGACACCCGCTATCCCTACGACGTGCGTGAAATCATTGCCCGCCTCGTCGACGGCTCCGAGTTCCAAGAGTTCAAGGCACGCTACGGCAAGACCTTGGTCTGCGGCTTCGCGCATATCTACGGCTATCCAGTTGGCATCGTCGCAAACAATGGCATTCTGTTCGCCGAGTCGGCGCTGAAGGGCACGCACTTCATCGAGCTCTGCAATCAACGCAACATCCCACTGGTGTTTCTGCAGAACATCACCGGATTCATGGTCGGCAAGAAATACGAAAACGCTGGCATCGCCAAAGACGGTGCCAAGATGGTGACCGCCGTTGCCTGCTCGCATGTCCCGAAGTTCACAGTGATGATCGGTGGCAGCTTCGGCGCCGGCAATTATGCGATGTGCGGACGCGGCTACCAACCACGTTTTTATGGATGTGGCCGAATTCGCGCATCAGCGTGATGGGCGGCGAACAAGCCGCGAGCGTGCTCGCAACGGTCAAGCGCGATGGCATCGAAGCCACTGCTGGTAGTTGGTCGAAGGATGACGAAGAAAACTTCAAGTCGCCGATCCGCGACCAGTACGAACGCCAAGGCCACCCCTACTACGCCAGCGCCCGCCTCTGGGATGATGGCATCATCGACCCCGCCGATACGCGCCGCGTCCTCGGCCTGGCGCTCTCCGCAGCGATGAACGCACCGATCGAAAAATCTGGCTTCGGCGTGTTCAGGATGTAATCGCGATTAGTGCTTGCGCGTTGTCGGTTTTGAATCGTCGCAGCCACTGCAGGAACCGCCACCGCAGCCACGATCGGTCTGTGGTTTCGGTGCGATCCAGCGCCCGAGTTTGCGTGCCGTCGGCCCGTTGTTCGGTTGCAGCAACTTGAGCGCAAGTCGGGTTCGGCTGTGGCGCACGGTGTTCGGGGCAAGTTTGCGAATCGCGTAAATCGTGCTCGCAGCGACGGCGAGCGCGATGATCGTCCACTGCATCGTGTCGTAACTGTTCGCGTCAGCCACAGCGTCAGTTGGTAAGTGATCAGCGATGCGAAATACGCCAGCCCGAACAAATACGTGGCGGCAATGCCAACGTGTTTCCAACCGTTGGTTTCGCGGCGAATGACCGCCAGCGTGCTCATGCACATCGGTGCGTAGACGTACCAGATCAGCAGCGACAGCGCCGTCGCCAGCGACCATTCGTCGGCGACGATACCGGTGAGCTGCGCAATCGCCGCATCGTCATTGGTTGCCGAGAGCGCGTAGACGGTTGCGAGTGATGACACCGCCACCTCGCGTGCTGCCAGTCCCGGAATCAACGCAATGCAAATTTGCCAGTTGAACCCGACTGGTGCGAACAGCGGTTCCATGGCATGGCCGATACGCCCGGCAAAGCTGTAGTCGATCGCTGGACCGATCGCGTCCACTGGCGCGGCCGGAAACGACAACAGGAACCACAGCAACACGGTCAGCGCCAGAATGATGCCGCCAACCCGTTTCAGGAAAATCATGCCACGTTCGTAGAGGCCGATCGCGAGGTCGCGAACATGTGGCATGCGATAGGACGGCAGTTCCAGCAAGAGCGGATGTTCACCTTTGTCACGCCGGATTTTTTTCATCACGAATGACACGAGCAGCGCGCTGAGCACACCCGCCATGTACAGCGCGAACAGCACCAGTCCCTGAAACTCGAACACGCCAGCTACTTTTTGCTTCGGTATGAACGCGCCAATCAGCAGCGTGTATACCGGCAGCCGCGCCGAACAGGTCATCAATGGCGCCACCAAAATTGTCGCGATTCGGTCGCGTGGGTCTTGGATTGATCGCGTCGCCATGATGCCGGGAATGGCGCAGGCGAAACTCGACAGCAGCGGAATGAACGAGCGCCCCGACAAGCCCGCGATCGACATCATGCGATCAAGCAGGAACGCCGCACGCGGCAGATAACCGGATTCCTCCAGAAATAGAATGAACGCGAACAGGATCAAAATCTGTGGCAGAAAAATCAGCACACCGCCAAGACCGGCGATGATGCCGTCGGCAAGCAAGCTGGCTAGCGGGCCTTTCGGCAGCGTTTCGGTCACCCAACCGGCCAACCACGTGGTGCTCGCATCGATCACGTCCATCAGCGGTGCCGCCCAGGCATAGACCGCCTGAAAGATCAGGAACATGATCGTCGCCAGCAAGATCAGCCCGAGCAACGGATGCAGCACGATGCGATCCAGCGCGTCTTCGATCTCCATGCTTTGCACAGGCAATTTCACTGCGACACGGATCAGCCGCCGCGCTTCCGCGTGCAGATCAAGTGCCGGTAAAACTACCGGTGCGGCCGGTAGCAGGTCATCCATCGCGCTCCGCAACGCGTCGACGCCATTGCTGCGGACGGCGACCGTTGCAATCACCGGGATGCCAGCTCCTGCTGCAATTTGACGATATCGATGCGGATGCCGCGCCGTGCCGCTGCATCCATCATGTTCAGCGCCAGCAACATCGGCTGACCGAGCTGGCGTACTTCCAGCACGAAACGCAGATGCAGGCGCAGATTGGTGGCATCGGCGACACAGACGAGCAGGTCTGGCTTCGGTTCATCTGGATGATGACCTTTGCAGACGTCGCGGGTGATCTGCTCGTCCGGGCTGGACGCATCGAAACTATAGGTTCCGGGCAGATCCAGCACACGCACGTTGCGCCCGGACGCGGTAGTGAAGCGCCCCTCTTTGCGTTCGACGGTCACGCCGGCGTAGTTCGCCACCTTCTGACGACTGCCGGTAAGCTGATTGAACAGCGCGGTCTTGCCACAGTTCGGGTTCCCGACCAAGGCGATCTGGCGAGCCACTGCGGCGCTTGCCGCGTTCATGGGGTCTGTTCCTGCAAGTGCACGCGCGCCGCTTCCGCGCGCCGCAGCGCGAAACGCGCATCACCGATACGCACCAGCATCGGCTCCGCACCGATCGGCCCGAACGCGAGCACACTGACCGATTCACCCGCAACAAAACCGAGATCACGCAGTCGCCGCGCGATCGCGTCATTCTGTCCATTGGGTTCCACGCCAATCACGACGCCACCGCCGCCACGCGTCAATTCCGACAGTTTCACGAACGGACCCGTCCGATACAAATGAGAATGGTTCGCATTATAAGCATATCTACAGACAACGTGGTGACCTGAATCAGGCGCGGACAATTCGAATGTTGCGGGCGCACCGCTATCATCCGCGGCCCTGCCCGACCGGAGTTGCCATGACCTCATCCGTCCGCATCGATCGCCGTGGCGCGATTGCTGATCTTGTCATCGACCGCGGCGCCGTCCACAACGCGTTCGACGATGTTTTGATTGCCGAACTCACCGCTGCCCTCAAACAACTCGATGGTGACGAGCGCGTGCGTGCGATCGTGCTGAGCGGGGCCGGAAGCACCTTTTCAGCCGGCGCCGACCTGAACTGGATGCGCCGCATGGCCTCGGCATCGGCCGACGAGAATCGCGACGACGCGCTCAAACTCGCCGAACTGATGCGCACACTGCACTACCTCGGCAAACCGACCGTCGCGCGGGTGAACGGATCGGCTTATGGCGGCGGCGTCGGTCTGGTTGCCTGCTGCGACCATGCCATTGCCGTATCCGACGCCAGTTTTCGTTGTCGGAAGTCAAACTCGGTTTAGTACCGGCGGTGATCTCGCCCTACGTCGTCGGTGCCGTGGATTGCGCCATGCACGTCGGCTATTCGTCAGCGGCGAAGTCTTTGATGCCGACTACGCGCTACGCATCGATCTCGTCCACGATGTGGTGCCGGCGGCAGAACTTGACGCAGCCGTCGACCGAGCCGTGCACTTCCTCGGCAAGGGTGGCCCGATCGCGCAGCGCGAGGCCAAACAACTGGCGCTGCGACAGTCCGGCATGACTCTGGAATCGCAACTTGGGCGCGACACCGAAAATGCGGATCTGATTGCACGCCTGCGCGTTTCTGCGGAAGGACAGGAAGGCCTGACTTCGTTCCTCGACAAACGCCCGCCGCGCTGGGTCGGTTGACCCTCTACAATCGCAGTCCCCGCAAGGAGCGCACCGTGTTCCGCAAAGTCCTGATCGCCAATCGCGGTGAAATTGCCTGCCGCGTGATCCGCAGTTGCCGCCGACTCGGCATCGCGACGGTTGCGGTGTATTCCGATGCCGACGCAAATGCGCAGCACGTGTTGCAGGCAGATGAAGCCGTGTACATCGGCGGCTCGCGACCGGCCGAGAGTTATCTGCGCGGCGATGTCATCCTTGCCGCCGCACAGCAGGTGGGCGCTGAGGCAATCCATCCAGGCTACGGTTTTCTCTCCGAAAATGCCGACTTCGCCGACGCCGTCGAGCGTGCCGGTCTGGTTTTCATCGGCCCTAACGCCGCATCCATGCGCAAAATGGGTTCGAAAGCCGGCGCCAAAAACCTGATGCAGGAGCACACCGTGCCGGTGGTGCCGGGATACACCGGAGAAGACCAGGACGCCGCACTGCTGCATCGTGAAGCCGACCGCATCGGATATCCGCTGATGATCAAGGCGGCGCATGGCGGTGGCGGCAAGGGTATGCGCATCGTGCGCGCGTCGAGCGAGTTCGCCACGAATCTCGAAAGCTGCCAACGCGAAGCAAAAAACGCCTTCGGCCGCGAGCGCGTGCTACTTGAACGCTATATCGAAACGCCACGCCATATCGAAATTCAGATTTTCGGCGATAGCCACGGCGACGTGATTCATCTCAACGAGCGCGAATGCTCGGCGCAGCGGCGTTATCAGAAGGTCATCGAAGAATCGCCCTCGCCGTTTCTCACGCCGGAACTACGGGCACAGATGGGCAGCGCTGCCGTCGCTGCCGGTAAGGCGATCGACTATTGCAATGCCGGCACGGTCGAATTCATCGTCGGTCCACGTGGTGATTTCTACTTCATGGAGATCAACACCCGGCTGCAGGTTGAACATCCAGTGACCGAACTGGTGACTGGGCTTGATCTGGTCGAATGGCAGCTGCGCATCGCCGCAGGCGAACGTCTGCCGCTGCTGCAACAGCAAATCACGACACGCGGCCACGCCATCGAAGTGCGCCTGTATGCAGAAGACCCGGAACAGGGCTTCCTGCCCGGTTCGGGACGTATCACCCAGCTGAATTTGCCCAAAACCGACGCCCATGTGCGCATCGATGGCGGCGTGATCGAGGGTGACACGGTGTCGATCTTCTACGACCCGATGATCGCCAAGCTCATTGTCCACGATGTCGACCGCCCAGCGGCATTGCGTCGCCTCGCGCGCGCGCTTGAGGCGTGCGACGTACTCGGCCCGAAGTCCAATATCGATTTTCTCGAACAGTTGATCCGTCACCCGTCGGTGGTCGATGCGACCATCGATACCGGCTATCTCGATCGCCACCTTGATGAGGTGCTGGCGACGCCGACCGAGTTGCCCGAGTCGGCGATGATTGCGGTGGCCTGCGCGGAACTGCTGGCCGAGGAAGCCGCCGCGATCAGTGCTGCGCATGCCGATGCCGATTCATTTAGTCCATGGGGCCGCGCCGACGCCTGGCGCCTTGGCCATGCCGGCAAGCGTGTGGTGCGTTTTGAATGGCGTGGCCTGCGATTCGTGCTGTTCGCCCACGGATCGAACGGCCGCTACGCGCTCGATATCGGCGGGCGCCATGTCGAGGTGGAGCACGCATTGCATGACGGCGAATGGCTGAACGCACGGATGCCGGGCACTGCGTTGCGCGTCCGCGTGCGGCGTTCCGGTGACGACTGGCTGGCCTTCGTCGCCGGCCGGCGCTATCGCCTGCATCCGAGCAGTCCGTTCGCGTTCGAGACGGCGGCCGCACATGGTGCGGAAGCGGTGAAATCGCCGATGCCGGGCCGTATCATCGCGGTGAAAGTCGCGCTCGATGCAGCGGTCGAGGCGAATCAGGAGTTGGTGATCATGGAAGCGATGAAAATGGAAATCACGCTACGCGCACCGCACGCCGGCAGGGTCGTCGACCTGCGTGCGACTGCTGGTGAATTCGTCGAAGCCGATGTTCTGTTGGCAAAAGTGGAGGCGGCATGAAGCGTATTGTCCTAGCGGCATTGGCAGCATTGGCGTTGTCCGGCTGCGAACAGCTCCGGGTGGAATCAATCCCGACCGGCGAGATTGTTGCCTGCGACCCTGCGTTCGCCGGTTGGTGGCGTCTGCAATCCGAATCAGTCGATAACGACGACGACGGCGACGATGATGCCGTGAACTTGCAGGTGTCGGCGGACTGCGCGCACTGGGTCACGCTGGAGAGTGAGTCCGATGGCACCCACAAACGCGAGGACATGGCGGAACAAATGCATTTCGAGTTTCGCGCGCTCGGTGATGCCCGCTATCTCGCGGTCTCCGACCTACCCGGCGACACCAACGGCAAACATGACGTCGGCGACGGCTATGCGCTGTTGCGCTATGTCGTGCACAGCGATCGCATCGATCTGTTCGAAGGCGACCCACGACGGGAAGCGCACCGAATCGCCGATGGCTTTGTGAATGGACGCGTCGAGACAAAGTCGCATGCCGGGTGCGGCACGGATGGTGGCTGTTCGGTGAATACGATCGTGACCGGCGATGGCGATGCGATCGCCGCCTGGCTGAAGCGTTTCGACCCGATCGACCGTGCGTTCATGGAACTGCGCCGGGTCGATGAAGCCACCGCGAGCACCCTTGATGACCTCTTGAAATCCGCCCCCGCCGGTGGCAAACCCAAGCCACATGAATGAGCGCGCGAGCCAGTCCATGACCGATTCCAGCGTCCGCATCGTCGAAGTCGGCCCGCGCGATGGCCTGCAAAATGAGAAAACGATTGTCCCGACCGCGACCAAGATTGCCTTGATCGACCGGCTCTCGGCGGCCGGCCATCGCAGCATCGAGGTCACCAGCTTCGTCAGTCCGAAATGGATTCCGCAACTGGCCGACGCCGCCGAGGTCTATCTCGGCATCCAGAAGCACGAAGGCATCGACTATCCAGTTCTGGTGCCGAACCTGCAGGGCTACGAGCGTGCACTCGCCGCTGGTGTGCGCGAGGTGGCGGTATTCACCGCTGCTTCCGATGCCTTCAACCGCAAGAACATCAACGCAACCGTCGACGAATCGATCGAACGCTTCTTGCCGATACTCGAACGCGCCCGCAATGATGGCGTGAAGGTGCGCGGTTATGTTTCGACGGTGCTTGGCTGCCCGTATCAGGGCGAGGTCGAGGTACGCGACGTGGTACGCATCGCGAAGCGCATCTTCGAGCTCGGCTGCTACGAGGTATCGCTCGGCGACACTATCGGTATCGGCACGCCCACGAAAGCGCGGGCGATGTTGCGCGCGGTGGCCGACGAAGTGCCGATGGGTGCGTTGGCCGTGCATTTCCACGACACCCGTGGCCAAGCCTTGGCTAATGTGTTCGCCTGCGTCGAAGATGGCGTCCGCGTCGTCGATGCCGCGGTCGCCGGACTGGGTGGCTGCCCCTACGCAAACGGCGCCACCGGTAATGTCGCCAGCGAAGATGTCGTCTACATGCTGCATGGCATGGGTTACATGACTGGCATTGACCTCGACGCATTGGTCGCAACTGGTCAATGGATCAGCGCCGAACTCGGCCGCGAAAACGGCGCGAAGCTCGGCCGTGCGCTGGCACCTGCTGCCGTTCGCGCATGACTGCAGCCGCGTTATCCCACGCCCATGCTGCGTTTCTTGCCGCCGACTATACGACGGCGCTGCGCACTGTCGAGTCCGTGTTGGCGCGCGCCCCTAACCAGTTGCAGGCGTTGTCGATCAAGGCCAATGTTGCGATCAAGCTGGATGATGCCGATCTCCTGCTGGATGCGTTGCAACGTCTGCACGCCTTACGACCCGATGATGCGGCGATCCAGCGCAATCTCGCCACGACCCTGAACCGGCGTGGCAACCGTGCATTAGAGTCCAATCGCTACGCCGAAGCGGAAAGCGAATGGCGTGCGGGCGCTATTGGTGTTCCCAGAACACCGGGAAGCCCGTTTCAATCTGGCTGCATCGCTGCGTCGTGCCGGTGATTGGGCTGCTGCGCTGTCGCTCTATGAAGCACTGGATCGCGAGACACCTGACGCTGCGATCAGCATCGGCATTGCTGATTGCCTCGCCCTCGCCGGTCGTGATGACGCGTCCGCTGCGCTACTGCGCGGCATCACCGTGCCGAACGACCTAAGAACGTCAGTGGTTGGGATCGCGACGCGATGTGGTGCCATCGATGTCGCCATTGCAGAACTAAGCCGTATCGCCGGCGCGAGCGAACAAACTGCTGCCATTGTTACAGCACAGCGTGATGCCATGGTGCATCGGCGTAGTGCCGACGCATTGGTCACCGCTGCGATCAATCCCGATCAACTCGGTGCACAATCCCCGCAACTGCAGATCGCATTGACGCAGGCCATGGCGTTGCCAGACGTGCTGATCGATTCGCATGAAGTTGATCGTTTGCGTGAACATTTCGATCGTGGCCTGCGACAAATTGAAGATCACTTCGACGAGACACGCTTGCTTCGCTGCGCGCCCAGAATCACTCAGGTGGCATGGAGTAACTTCCCTGCCGCTATCACGGACGCGACGACCACTCGCTGCAATGCCGGTTTGGTAATTGGCTGCATCAAGCAACTTCAGTACTAGGTCGTGAACTGCCAGCATTGTCCGATAAACGTCGTCCCGGTCGCCGCCGTATCGGACTGGTGTCGGCGAATTGGTACTACTGCACGATTGGCTCATATTTCGGCCGTTGGATCGATGTCATCGCCGCGATGGATATCGACCTGCATCTCGTCCAACTGGCACCGCGTGAAGACAGCAAGACCCACGAATTTGCCGCGCGTGCACATCAGTTCCATCTACTCGGTCCAGACGTCGACGAGTTCATCACACAGGTGCGCGCGCTCGATCTCGATTTAGTGATTTTCCCATAACTCGGCATGGATCAACGACTTTTTGCGGCTGCTGCATCCGGGCTCGGACGTCAGCAATGGACCGCTTGGGGTCATCCGGTTACTACCGGTTTACCGCGCGTTTCTCACTTCCTGACCTGTGGCGATATGGAACCGGTCAATGCGCAGTCCGCTTACCGGGAAACTCTGTTGCCACTGCCCGGTCTTGGCACCCGGTTCGCATTGCCGGCACTGCCGGTTCGACGATCACGCAGTGATTTAGGCTTGCCAGAGGGCCGACTGGCGGTGGTGCCGCAATCCATTTTCAAGGTTTTGCCTGACAACGATGCGATCTATGCGCGTCTCTTGGACGGTGACGGCGACCTTAATTTGGTTCTATTCGGAGCTGACCTCACTGCCGACGCGGCGCGATTTCGTGCCCGTCTCAGCACGGCAGTGGGTAAATCTGCAGCGAAACGTCTGCACTTTCTGCCAGAGATAACACGCGCGGAATTCCTTGAAACCATCGCGGCTTGCGACCTGATGATCGACACGCTCGGCTGGTCCGGCGGCAATTCCGCACTGGATGCGCTGCGCGTGGGCCTACCGATCGTCACCTGCCAAGGCGAATTCATGCGTGGCCGCCAGTGCGCGACGATGCTGCGCCTGCTCGGTATCGAAGGGGCGTTGGCCGAGTCGCCCGAGGATCTAGCTGAACTGGCATTGCAGCGGATCGGCGACGGCGACTTCCGTGCCGAATTCCGTGACCGTGTTGATCGCGGCCTGAACGATCTCGTTGACAATCCGGCCTGCGACCGTGCACTGATGACACATATTGAAAACGCGCTTGGCGGGTAGTCGCCGACGCGCATCTCAAAGTGTTATGTTCATCACAGTTTTCGGCGTTCGGGAGTCTTCCGTCCGGTCATGAAACCCGATGCAAACCGTGATGCGACGTCCATCCAGACGACCATGAAACAGGCATGGGAGGACGCGATTGCGCGCCTCACCGAGGCGATCGAACTTCTGCCTGTGGATGAACCTGCGGCGATTCCGCTGCACCGAGCACGCGAACGGATCGAAACACTGTTGCGGGCTAGCGATGCCCTCGAATCCCGCTACCGCAGTTTGCTCGACGCGGTACCCGAAGCGGTGACCGTGCATGACCGTCATGGCCATATTCTGGAGGCGAACAAGACCGCCGAATCGGTCTATGGCTATTCGCTCGAACACCTGCGACGCCTGCGCATTCAAGACCTGAACCCAGCACTTCCGGACGGATATATTCCGCAGTTGTTCGACACGTTTCAGGTCGGGCGCACCGAGACCGTCGAAACCACCAATCGCCACGGTGACGGCCACTACTTCCCGATCGAGGCGCATTCGCGCATGTTCCTTGATGGCGATGACATGCGCATCATCGCCGTCGTCCGCGATATCAGCGCGCGCTATGCCACCGAGCGCGAGTTGCGCGACTCCGAGCGTCACTATCGCGAATTGCTGGATGCCATCGACAAGGGCATCTTGGTGCAGGCCCGCGATGGGCGGGTGCTGTCGGCCAACGCTGCGGCCGCACGCATGCTCGGCATGTCAGAAGCCGAACGTGCCGAATCGCAGGGCATTTCCGACTGG
This sequence comes from Rhodanobacteraceae bacterium, assembly GCA_016708465.1. GTDB lineage: Bacteria > Pseudomonadota > Gammaproteobacteria > Xanthomonadales > Ahniellaceae > JADKHK01. The sequence continues at coordinate 225,484 of JADJFT010000001.1, read as the reverse complement.
CGCTTCGTCGACGAACATGGACAGCCACTGACACCCACGACTTTGCCGCCGAATCGGGCGCTGTCCGAAAGGCGTGTGATTGATTCCACGGTCATCGGTATCAGCAGCCCGGCGCTCGGCGGCTATTCCTGGTTGTCGGTCGCTGCCGTTCCGCAGTTCCGCGAGGGCGAGGACGGTCCCTTTCAGGTGATCACCATGTTCAGCGACGTCACCGCGTTGAAACTAGAATCCGTGCTGTTCGACGAAGTCCAGTCATTGGCCAACATCGGCGGCTGGCATCACGAATTCTGCCGTGACCGAATGTATGGTTCGCGCGAACTGTATCGCCTGCTCGACTTGCCCGGTGAAACTCAACTCAACCGCGACAACGTGTATGCGCTGTTCGTCCCCGACGACCGCGAACGCATGCGTAAATCGATGGATGCGGCGCGTGCGCGCAACGAAGCATTCGACCTCGAATTGCGCGTCGTGACGATGAGTGGACAGCGTCGCTGGCTGCGCGTGATTGGCCAGCCGCAAATGCAGCGAGGCATCGTCGAAAGTGTGATCGGCACGGCGCAAGACATCACCGCACGCAAGCGCCAGGAAGAACAATTACGCCGCCAGGCATTGACCGATCCGCTCACCGGCCTGAGCAATCGCGACGCGCTGATGCGTCAATTGGCTTTGGCAGTGGACGAAGCCCAGCCTGGTAGCGGGCCCGCACTGCTCTACGTCGATCTCGACCGCTTCAAGGTCATCAATGACCTGCTCGGCCATGCCGCTGGTGATGGTCTGTTGGTTGCGGCGGCGCAACGTCTGCGTCGTGCAGTCGGTGCCGAGACACTGCTGGCACGTTTCGGCGGTGACGAATTCATGGCCATGATCGCGCCATGCCCCGGCGAACATACGTCGCGGGAAATGGCCTTGCGCATCACCGAAGCCTTTGCCGAACCGTTCCCACACAGCGGCGAGGAATTCTCGATCACCGCGTCGGTCGGCATCGCCCAGTATCCGCAGGATGGCGCCACCATCCAGCAGTTGATCAATCACGCCGATGCGGCAATGTTCGATGCCAAGCGGCGTGGCCGCAACAACTGGCAGGCGTTCACACCAGCGTTGGCGCGCAAGCTCACCGATCGCCTGCTGATCGAAACCCAGCTGAGGCGTGCACTCGACAATCAGGAGTTCTACCTGCGCTACCAGCCGCAGGTCGATTTGGTCAGTGGCAAAGTCACCGCTGCCGAAGCGCTGATTCGCTGGCGCAACCGCATGCTCGGCGAATTGGCGCCGGATTTATTCATTTCGCATGCCGAGAACACCGGCGATATCGTGCGCATCGGCGCTTGGGTGATCCGCGAAGCCTGCCGGCAATTGCGCGCGTGGCGCGACGCCGGCATCGCCGTGCCGCGTGTCGCGGTGAACGTGTCGTATCGCCAATTTCTGAGCGACAACCTGCCGGAAGTGGTCGCCTCGGCCTTGCACGACCACGGCCTCGACGGCGATGCGCTGGAACTGGAAATGACCGAGCGCGTGCTGGTCGAGGATGTGCCGGATACGCTCGAAATCTTCAACGCGATCAAGAAACTTGGCGTATCGCTGGTCATTGATGATTTCGGCGAAGGCTATTCAGCACTGAATTATCTGCGTCGCCTGCCGTTCGACGGTCTCAAGATCAGCCACCACTTCATGCAGGGCATTCCCGCCATGCCGACCGATACCGCCATCTGCGAAGCCATCATCCGTATCGCGCAAAGTCTCGGCATGGTGGTCATCGCCGAAGGCGTGGAGTTGGAAACCCAGCGCGAGTTTCTAGTCCGCCAAGGCACGACACTGGCCCAGGGCTATTTATTTTCGCGACCAATCGCGCCGGACGAACTGGTTGATTTCGTTCGATTGCACGGTTGCGCCGACTGAATGGGGTTGCCCAAATGTCGCGAATTGGGCAGGCTCGGCCGATGAGCCATGTCATTCGCCAGATCACGCCCGCCGACAATGCTGCCGTCGCGCAAATCATTCGCGCGGTCATGCCCGAGTTCGGTGCTGATGGTCCCGGCTTCGCGATCCAGGATGCCGAGGTCGACGACATGGCAACGGCATACGCGATTCCACATGCAGCCTACTTCGTCGTCGAGTGCGACGGCGTCGTCATGGGTGGCGGCGGCATCGCTCCGCTGATCGGTGGCGATACCGATACCTGCGAACTTCGCAAAATGTATTTCCTGCCGTCACTGCGCGGTCTCGGCACCGGCAACGCGCTGATGCAAACCTGTATCGCCAAAGCCCGTGAATTCGGCTTCGATCAGATTTATCTGGAAACCTTGACCGGCATGGATGCGGCCAAAAAGCTGTACCGGATGTCTGGCTTCGTGCCGCTTAAATCACCGCTTGGCCGCACCGGACATTTCAGTTGCGACAGCTTCTTCCTGCTCAAACTCTAGACGAGGCCGCCGAGCTGGCCCATAAACTGGCGGTAATAGCGCAGCTCGGCGACGGATTCGCGGATATCGCTGAGCGCAGTGTGCGTGCCGGCCTTGCTAAATCCGTCCAGCAACGCCGGGCTCCAGCGCCGCACCAACTCCTTAAGCGTCGACACATCCAGATTGCGATAATGAAAGTAGTCTTCTAGTTGCGGCATGCAACGCACCAAAAAGCGACGATCTTGGCAGATCGAATTGCCGCAGATCGGCGACTTTCCCTTCGGTACCCACGCTTCGAGAAACCGAATCACATCGGCTTCGGCTTCGGCCAAGGTGACGTGCGACTTGAGCACACGCTGCCACAAGCCAGTCTTTGTATGGGTCGTACGATTCCACTCATCCATCGCTTCGAGCCGCGCCAGCGGATGCGTAATCGCAAGTTCCGGACCTTCGGCAACGACATTCAACTGGGCATCAGTGACCAACACTGCGATCTCAATGATCGAATCGATATCCGGATCAAGCCCGGTCATTTCCAAGTCGATCCAAATCAGATGATGGTCGTTAGGCGTAGCCATGTGCGGTTCCGAAGTCGAGGCGGCGATTAAAGCTCAGCTTTGCCGCGTTTGCGACGGAAATAGTTGCTCAGCATGCGGCTTGCCGCGTCCGCCAGTACGCCTTCAGTGACTTCGACGCGATGATTGTGCACGGGCGATGCCAACAGATCGAACACGCTGCCGGCGGCACCGGTCTTGGCATCGCGTGCAGCGAATACGACGCGGGCGATGCGCGCATGCACCATCGCCATCGCACACATCGCGCACGGTTCCAAGGTCACATACAGCGTTGCGCCTGGCAGGCGGTAGTTGCGGGCGTACTGCCCGGCCGTCCGCAAGGCTACGATTTCGGCATGCGCGGTCGGATCGTTATCGCTGATCACACGATTCGATCCCAAGCCGATGACGTCGCCATCCGCACCGACAATGACCGCGCCGACCGGCACCTCACCATCACGCGTGTCAGCGAGTTCCGCTTGCTGCAACGCCTGTTGCATCCAGCGGGCGTCGATCTCGCTCTGGCTAAAACTCATTCCCACTCAATCGTCGCTGGTGGTTTGCCAGAGATGTCGTAGACGACGCGGGAGATCCCACGCACTTCGTTGACGACACGGCGAGCAACGGTATCGAGCAATTCGTAGGGCAGATGCGCCCAGTGCGCGGTCATGAAATCGATGGTTTCGACCGCACGCAACGCGACCACCGGTTCATACGCGCGCGCATCACCGACGACGCCGACCGAACGCACCGGTAACCACACCGCGAAGGCCTGGCTGACGCGGTCATACCAACCCTGTTTGCGCAGTTCGTCGATAAAGATGGCGTCGGCCCGGGCCAAGGTATCAGCGGCTTCGCGCGTGACTTCGCCGAGAATGCGCACACCAAGCCCCGGTCCTGGGAACGGGTGGCGATAGACCATCTCGCGCGGTAGGCCGAGCTCAACGCCAATGCGCCGCACTTCGTCCTTGAACAACTCGCGCAACGGTTCGACCAGCTTCAACTTCATGCGCGCAGGTAAGCCACCGACGTTATGGTGTGACTTGATCACATGTGCCTTGCCGGTGGCCGAACCGGCGGACTCGATCACATCTGGGTAAATCGTGCCTTGGGCGAGAAACGCCACGTCATCGAGTTTTTTCGACTCTTCCTCGAAGATCTCGACAAACAATCGGCCAATGATCTTGCGCTTGGCCTCAGGATCGTCGACACCCTTGAGTTCGCTGAAATAGCGATCGGCGGCATTCACACGAATCACCTGCACACCCATGTGCCGTGCCATCGTCTCCATCACCTGATCGCCTTCGCCAAAACGCAGCAGACCGGTGTCAACAAACACACAGACGAGCTGTTCGCCGATCGCGCGTTTGAGCAATGCCGCGACGACCGAAGAGTCGACACCGCCGGAGAGACCCAGCAGCACCTTTTGCGAGCCCACTTGCCCGCGCACACGCGCGATTGCATCTTCGATGATGTTGGTGCTGGTCCACCGCGTATCGCAGCCGCACAGATCGACCACGAAGCGGCGCAGCAATTCGGTTCCGAATTGCGTATGCGTGACTTCGGGATGGAATTGCACGGCATAGAATCGGCGCACCACATTCATCATCGCGGCGATCGGCAAATCGTCAGTCGCCCCGATGGTAATGAAGCCATCGGGAACACGCACGACGCGGTCGCCATGCGACATCCATGCGGTGAAGGCGTCGCCCTCGGCCTGCAGCAGCGGGTTCGTCGCGTCGATGCACAGCCGCGCCAGTCCGAACTCGCGGGTGTGTCCGCTCTCGACCTTGCCGCCGAGCTGTTCGGCCATCGTCTGCATGCCATAACAAATGCCAAGCACCGGCACACCAAGCGTGAACACTTCATGCGGTGCGCGCGGCGAGTCGGCTTCAGTCACCGACTCCGGACCACCGGACAGAATGATGCCCGTTGGTGCGAAATCAGCGATACGCCCGGCGGCGCGGTCCCAGGCCCAGATCTCGCAATACACGCCGATCTCGCGCACTCGGCGCGCGATCAACTGCGTGTACTGCGCACCGAAGTCGAGGATCAGGATCTTGTCGTGATGGATGTCGGTCATCGTCGCCGCCTCAACCCATCCGGTAATTCGGCGGTTCCTTGGTGATGGTCACGTCATGCACATGCGACTCGCGCGCGCCGGCCGAACTGACGCGAACGAACATCGGCCTGGTGCGCATCTCGGCGATCGATGCACAGCCGACATAGCCCATTGACGCACGCAAACCACCTGCAAGTTGGTGCACGATGTTGCGCAGCGGCCCACGATAGGGCACGCGGCCTTCGATCCCTTCCGGTACCAGTTTGTCGGCATCGGATGCGTCCTGAAAATAACGATCCTTGCTGCCCTGTTGCATCGCACCGATCGAACCCATGCCGCGATAACTCTTATACGAGCGGCCCTGAAACAGTTCGACTTCGCCGGGTGCTTCCTCGGTGCCGGCGAACAGTCCACCGATCATCACCGCGCTCGCACCCGCCGCAATCGCCTTACCGATATCGCCGGAATAGCGGATACCGCCGTCGGCGATCAGTGGAATGCGGTCCTTCAATGCCGTCGCGACCAGATCAATCGCAGTGATCTGCGGCACGCCAACGCCGGCAACGATGCGCGTGGTGCAGATCGAACCGGGGCCTATGCCGACCTTGACCGCGTCGGCACCGCAATCGGCCAATGCAATCGCCGCTTCGCCGGTGACGATGTTGCCACCAATCACGCACAGTCCCGGGAACTGCTTCTTGACCCAGGCGACGCGATCAAGCACGCCCTGCGAATGACCGTGCGCGGTGTCGACGACGATCACGTCGACGCCAGATGCCACCAAGGCGGCAACGCGCTGTTCGGTATCGCCACCCGTTCCAACCGCCGCGCCGACGGCAAGGCGCTCGGCTGAATCCTTGGCGGCGTTCGGATTGTCGCGCGCCTTCTGGATGTCCTTCACGGTAATCAATCCGCGCAACTTGAACTGCTCATTCACGACCAGCACCTTTTCGATGCGGTGTGTATGCATCAACTGCAGCACTTCGTCATCACTGGCGCCTTCGCGCACAGTGACCAAGCGATCCTGCTTAGTCATGATCCGACTCACCGGCGCATCCAGCTGAGTTTCAAAGCGCAGATCACGGCTGGTGACGATGCCGACCAGTTGACCGCCTTCGACCACCGGCACACCTGAAATATTCCGCGCGCGCGTCAGACTCAATACATCACGAATACTGGTTTCCGGCGCGACCGTGATCGGGTCGCGGATCACGCCCGCCTCGAACTTCTTGACCAAGGCGACTTCTGCCGCCTGCTGCTCGACCGACATGTTCTTGTGGATGATGCCGAGGCCGCCGAGCTGGGCGATCGCAATGGCCAACCGACCTTCGGTGACGGTATCCATTGCCGCCGCGAGAATCGGCAGATTCAGTTGCAGGTTTGGTCCTAGGCGAGTCGCCAAGTTCGCTTCGCGAGGCAAGACGATGGAATGAGCTGGGACGAGCGAAACATCGTCGAAGGTCAGGGCTTCCGCCAGAATGCGCATGGTCACTCCCGAAAATGATCGCGCATTTTAGCGGCTGGGCCGGGTCCGCGGCGGACCACCGACGCGCTGCCCACGAATTGCCACGTCGCGCTCGCCGTCAGGTGATCCAAACCAGAGACAGCGACGGGAAATAGGTGATGACCAACACACAGCCGAGCAGTAGCCAGAAGAATGGCAGGCAAGATCGCGCCAAGGTCAGTACCGGTTTGTCGAAGCGGTAACTGGCGATAAACAGGTTCATGCCCATCGGTGGCATGAAATAACCGATTTCCATGTTGGCTAAAAACATGATGCCGAGATGTACCGGATGCACGCCGTAATGCATGGCGATCGGCAGCAGGATTGGCACCATGATGACCGTGGCCGAGAACACGTCGAGCATCATGCCGAGCATCAGCAAGAACAAATTGAGCAACAGCAGAAACGTCAGTTTGCTGTCGACATGCGCGCTCACCCACTCGATCAGCCGCACCGGAAGCTCGGCATCGATGATCACGTTGGTCAGCGCCAATGACACACCAAGAATAAGCAGAATTGCACCGACCAGCATCATCGAATCGCGCAGCACCGACGGTAGTCGCGCCAACGAGATTTCACGGCGCACGACGACGGTGACGAAGAGCACGTAGAGCGCGACCACGGCGGCTGCCTCGGAGGTTGCGAACAAGCCACCGTAGACGCCACCGATGAGGATGAAGGGCAGCGGCAATTCCCAGCGCGCGTCCCACACCGCAGCGCGTGCCTCGTCTAGCGAAAACGGAATATCGTGCGCGCGTTTCGGTGCCCGCCACATGCTGTAGGCCGAGACCACGGCAATCATCATCAGCCCTGGCAACACGCCAGCCGCGAACATGTCGTTGATGCTGACGCTCGGGGTCGTACTCAACTGCTGCGCAACAATGCCATACAGAATCAGCGGCACGGAAGGCGCAAACAGCATGCCGAGACTGGGCGCAGTAGTCACCACACCAAACGAAAACCGTTCGGATAGCCAGCTTGGCGCAACGCCGGCAGCAACAATGCGCCGAAGGCAATGATGGTGACGCCGGACGCGCCGGTGAACGCGGTGAAGAATGCGCAGACCAGCAAGGCGACGATAGCCAGGCCGCCGTGCAGCCAGCCAAGCAATGCTTCCGAAAGCCGCAACAAGCGCTGTGGCGCCTTGCTTTCACTGAGCAGATAGCCGGCCAGGGTAAACAAAGGAATCGCAATCAGCACCGGCATCTCGGTGAGACTCCAGAACTGCACTGCGAGCAGGGCTTCGTCGTAGCCCGCGATCCTCAGACCCAACCATGCGATCACGGCGACCAACGAAAACAGCGGCGCACCCATGGCCGCGAGCAGCAGGATCAACAGCACGACCAGTAGCGTCGTCATGCCACGCGATCCTCGCGCACCGGCACAGCAAATGCGCGCAGCGCAAAACGCAGCGACAGCAGTGTGAAGGCAATTGGGAGAATCAATTCGGCCCACCAAGCCGGCACCGAACCGAACAGCGTTGTTGCCGATTCGCGGTCAAGCTCGATCAATCCGAGCGACGCCCGCAGCATCACCAACGACATCACCGAGGCGAACCCGAATGCGAACACACGCGCTACTCGAAGCGCCTTGCCATGCAGCAATTTGCCGACCACATCGAGGCTAATGTGCTTATCACTGCGCGCGGCCGCAACAGCACCGAGCAAAGCGACCCAGATCACCAACACACGCAACAGCGGATCAAGCCAGATCAAGCCGTGATCCAGCAATCGCAAGACGATTTGCACACCTGCCAACAGCATCAGCGCCAACGCCAGTGCCGCAATCAGCCAATTTTCGAGGGTATTGACGACGCCGAGTGCGCGCCCAATGCCGGCTTTCACGGTGCTTTGCCTGCCGTCGCAACCGATTTGGCGCGGAATTCAGCCTTCAGCTTCTGGATGGTGTCGAGCAAATCCTTTGAAATCTCATTGTTGGCGAGCATCTGCTTGAGTGTTTGTTCGCCGATTCCACGCCAGTAGCCGATTTCCTCGGCATTCGGCGTCTTGAACACGATGCCTTGCTTGACCAACGCTGCACGCGCTGAATCGTTATCGCGCTTGCCAGCAGCATCCATATCGGCGAAGGCTTGCGCGAACTCCTCGCGCACAATCGGCTGGTCGGCCGCGGCGATACGGTTAAAGGCTTTCTGATCGAGTACGAGAACGCCCATCACATAAGTCAGCGGCAGATCGACCACGAACTTGACCCGGGTATGCCACTGGAATGCGATGGCCCCACCGGTAGTGATGCCGACGGTCTCCAGCAAGCCGGTCTGCAACGATGTGTTGACGTCGCCAATCGGCAATGCAATCGGATTGACGCCACCCTTCTCGAATGCGACTTGGGCGATGCGGTCATTCTGCGGGACCCAGACCTTGGTCGAGCGCAAGTCATCCTTGTTCGCGATCGGCTTGGTGCTCATCAAATAGGCAAAGCCACCGCCGGAAAGCCCTACCGCGACCATCCCGGACTTCTCGAACCCGGCGCGCAACAGCGGGTCGACCTTGGCACGCACGTAGTCGACTTCGGCCAAGTCGTTGAATAGAAACGGCAAGCTGTAAACGCTGGCATCGCGATAAACCGGCGTCAGTTCTGCGCCAGTGAGCGCACCGCCTTGCAACTGGCCCAGTTTCATCTTGCGCATCACCGCATCGGCATTGCCCATCACGCCACCGGGGAAGAACTTCACCTCGACCCGGCCGGCAGTACGCGCCTTGATATTTGCACCGGCTTCGCGCATTTCCTTCACCCACGTGTGGCCTTCCGGCGCCAGCGTGGCGATTTTTAATGTCTGTGCTTCGGCAGCAGTAGCGACGAGTGCAACCGCAACAAACGCGAGATATTTCAGCATCGAGGATTCCTCAGAAATAGTCCTTGCCGGATTCGACCAGTTCGGCCGCACGACGTTTTGCAATGGTGTTCGACAAGGTCAAGCCAGGAACGTTCGCGTCCGCTGCCAATACCTCGGCAAGCATGCGGTCATGTGCGTCCTGATCGAACAGCAAACGTGCGCAGTATTCTGCATTCAACACCTTCGGCAGCAGATTCTTCCCGGCATCGACGGCGTCGGCGGCTTGCAGGCGCTGTTGGCCACGCTTCGGCTGGCCACCCAGCGACTCCGGACGCAAGCAATCGAGCACACCGAGATAGGCGAGCGCACCGCCGTGATCTTGCGCCGGTGAAGGGCGTTGACGCGGTTGAGCAGCGTCTCGATCCGCGGCAGGTCGGCGATGCGGCTGTAGTCCGCGGTGTCGGCACGCAGCCACCCGATCCAACTCGATGCCAGCACATACGCGGCATCGACATCGTCACGACCGACGTGTTCGCCGACGAACGTGTTGAAACGATCGAAATCAGGGTCGTCGAACTGCCGGCAAAAGGACTCGTCGCGTGCGCAGATGCCTCGTTTTGCGTAAGCGAAACTGCGATCGGACAATCGCTTCACACGTCCGGCGTCGGCAACAAAACCCCCTGCGTAGGTGCCGTAGAGCTTCGCCGCCGACAGCAACAACACCGGATTCCGTGAATCACGTTCGATCAGTCCATCGAGCAGCAGCAAGTACGCGGGCAGACCGGCAGCGACGGTGTCGACATCATCATGGTTGCTGATGCCTTGCGTCAGTCCGGTGCTCAGACCGTCGGCGGCGCGCTGGACCACGGCCGCACAGCCAGTCAGCGTCGCGAACGTCGCTGCCAGGATCAAGAGTCGGGAATTCAAGCGCATGCATCAACCATTCATCGGGAGCGTGGATTGTAGGCGAGTGCCGATGACAATGGCTTATTCGCCGCGCATCTCGGTGGCTTCAAGCGTGTTCTGCATCAGCATCGCGACAGTCATTGGCCCGACGCCACCCGGCACCGGCGTGATCCATGAGGCGCGATCTGCCGCCGACGCGTATTCGACATCGCCAGTCAGCGTACCGTCCGCGAGTCGGTTGATGCCGACATCGATGACGACCGCGCCCGGCTTCACCCATTCACCTTTCACCAGACCGGGCTTGCCCACGGCCACGGTCAGCAGGTCGGCTTTTGCGACCTGTTCCGGCAGATCCGGTGTAAATCGATGACAGGCGGTGACCGTGGCGCCGGCCAACAAATATTCGAGCAGCAGCGGCCGACCGACATGGTTGGACACGCCGACAATCACTGCATGGCGCCCGCGAACTGGTTTGTCGGTATGCGCCAGCAGGGTCATGATGCCCTTCGGCGTACAGGGGCGCAGTCCGGGCTGACGCAGTGCCAGACGACCGACATTTTCGGCGTGGAAGCCGTCGACATCCTTGTCCGGGCGAATGCGCTGGATCAGACCGGTAGCATCGACATGGGCCGGCAGCGGCACTTGCACGAGAATGCCGTCAACCTCGGGATCGGCATTGAGTTGGTCGATCAGCGCGTAGAGTTCGGCACCATCGATCGTCGCCGGCAAGTCAAAGTCTTTGGTGACGAAGCCGACGCGTTCGCAGGCACGGCGCTTGTTGCGCACATAGACGGCCGAGGCCGGATCCTGGCCGACCAACACCACCGCCAGCCCCGGACGTCGCTGGCCGCGGGTAACCCGCGCGCGCACGCGACCAGCGATGCCATTGAGCACCTCGTCCGCGATCCGCTTCCCATCCAGAACCCGCGCCGTCATCGAACCTCCAGCAAAGGCGCGCATTATCGCCGACGTCACCGCACAAGTCGCAGGCGGTTTGCTGGCGAAGTCTCCAAAAAGCAAAGGGCCGACGAGTTCGACTCGTCGGCCCTTCACATCATTGGCGCGCCCGGAGGGACTCGAACCCCCGACCACCGGGTTCGAAGCCCGGTGCTCTATCCAGCTGAGCTACGGACGCCCGTTCACTTAGGACTCGACTTCGCTCGCCTGCGCGCATTCGCGGTGCGAGTCGAGCAAAAACCGATTCATCGAAGTCGGCTCCGCTCAGGCTTCGCTCGTATCGCCACGCTGCAATCGGGAATTGCGAATCCCGTAAACGAAGTAGAGAACGATCGATCCGAGTACGTACCATGCGAAGAATTGAAGCACTCGGGTTTCGACGGTGAAAATCAGCGAAAAGCAGGAAACGATGCCCAATATCGGAAGCACCGGATACATCGGCACCCGAAATCCCCATGGCATGTCCGGGTGGGTCACGCGCAGCCACATGACCGAGATGCACACGATGCCGAATGCGGCCAAGGTACCGACCGAAGTCATGTCCCCAAGCGTATTGATATCGAAGAATGCCGCCGCCGAAGCGGTAATAAGTCCGACCAGCAATGTGTTGATCCACGGCGTCTTGAAGCGCTCGTGAACCCTCGCGAAGACCTTTGGCAACAAGCCGTCACGCGCCATCGTATAGAAAATGCGAGTCTGACCGTACATCAACACCAGGATGACGGACGTCAATCCGGTAATCGCACCGAGCTTGATTGCCTTGGCTAACCAACTCCAGCTTGGGCCCAATGCATCCACCGCCACAGAAACCGGATCGGGCACGTTCAGCATTTTGTAGTTCACGACTAGGGTCATCACGATGGAAACCAAGATGTAGAGGATGGTGCAAATCAGAAGCGAACCAATGATACCGAAGGGGCATATCTTTCTTCGGATTGACTGCTTCTTGTCCCGCAGTGGATACCGCCTCAAAACCAATGTAAGCAAAAAAGACGATCTACGCAGCGCGCAAAATACCGCCCCAACCGAACTCTCCTTCTTTACCCGTAGCCGCTGGGATGAACGGATCCCAATTCGCCTTCAAAGTATCGAAGTGCTGAATGACATAGCCGCCCACGATGACGATGAACGCGATGATGACCACCAGCTTGATTGCTACGATGATATTGTTGACTTTCGCACTTTCGGATACGCCAATCACGAGCAAACCGGTAAGCGCGCCACACACCAAGAACGCGGGCAGGTTGAATAGCGCGGTTACCGGGGAACCGTCTGCGCCCAACACCGCTGCGCCATTGCGCATGATCTCGTGCCCGTAGGGCCCGGTCAGTTCCGGAGGTATCACAAGCCCATAATCTCCGAGAAGACTTACAACGTAACCTGACCAGCCGACGGCAACTACCGAGGCCGCCAAACCGTATTCCAGCAACAGCAAGCCACCCATGATCCACGCAGCAAACTCACCAATCGTGGTGTAACCAGGTGTAGGCGGAACCGGACACCGGCAACGCAGAAGAGAGCTCGGCGTAGCAAAGTCCGGCAAGCGCAAACAATTCCCGCGATGCCGAACGAGTGCAGCACTGCAGGACCTGCATGCAACGCCGCCGCATTACCGGTGCGAACGAAGATGCCCGCACCAATGATGCAACCAATCCCTAGGAACACTAGGTTCCATGGACCGAGAGTGCGTTTGAGCGGGCTGGACTGAGTTTCCCGCTGGACCTGTTCGACACTCTTTCGGAGCATCAAGCGCGCGAAAAAACCCTGGCTTGGTGTGCTGGCCATTGATTTGGTTTCCGTGGAGGGTGAGTGACGCGTCGCCAAACTGATTCACTCATGCTGGGCGACTCTGGCAACATAGCGGCGCTATCCACTGCGCGCAAGCAGCAGACTTTTTCAAGCGCCCCTCCGCGACAATGACTATGATCTTGTCTGATCCGACCTCCGCTATCGGCGCGGCGCTTCTCGCCACGCTTCGCACCTTTGACGCGTCATCGGCGCTTGATCTGGTACTGCTGGCGAAATTCCTCACCTTGGCACGCGTGCGCGCATGCTGTGATCGTTCCACTTACCCGGCGCATTTCACCGCTTCGGCATGGCTGGTCTCCGCCGATGGCGAACGCGCGCTGCTAATGCAGCACCGCAAACTCGACCGCTGGCTGCAGCCGGGTGGCCATGCCGATGGGAACACCGACTTGGCCGAGGTCGCGCTGCGCGAAGCCGCAGAGGAAACCGGGTTAAGCGATCTCGCCGTCGATCCACTGATTTTCGATCTCGATGCTCACGAAATTCCAGCACGCTGCAACGAACCGCAGCACTGGCATTACGACGTGCGCTTCGTGGTGCGCGCCAATGCGTCCGAGCACTTCCATGCGAACGAAGAGTCGCGAGCGATGGCGTGGCATCCGGTCGTGGAGATCGCGACCAACGAGACGCTTGACCCGTCGATCCGGCGCATGGCCCGGCGCTGGCTGGCACGAACACGCTGAACTCAGGCGATTTCGCGCTGCAATGCCGCGCAACTTGCCGCATGTACGTCGATCAAGCGCATCCGCCGGTCCGGGTGGAGAGATCCGACGCCGGTGCGCGCATCGGTTTCGATGTCGCGGCAAAGTGCGGCCAAGTCGTCGGCACCAAAACTGGCCGCATTCGACTTCAAGGTGTGGCTGGCCACGCGCAGCTTCTCGGTGTCGCCAGCGTCGCTGGCGGCCAGCACGGCGGCAATCTGGTCGCCGGAGCCTTCACGAACATGCCGATCATCTGCGCGAAAATGCCGGATTTGCCAGCACGTTCAAGCATGCGGAGCTGGTCCAGCATCGCCTGATTGATGACCACATCGCTCATGTCGCGTCACCCTCGCCTTCGTCGTCGTCATGATCGACGATCGGCAACAGACTGCGTAGGTCACGGCTGCTGCGAGCGCCAAGTTGACGAAGCTTTTCCACTTGTCCGACCAAGTGTCCACGCCCGGTCGCGAGCTTGCCAATCGCGGTATCAATGCTTTCGCGCGCCTTGCCAGTCTGCTCCGACGCGCGTTGCAGGTCCTGCACGAAGGCTGCGAACTTGTCGTACAACAGCCCAGCTCGTTCTGCGATCTTCTCAGCGTTGCGGCTGCGTGCTTCTGCCTTCCAAACATGATCAACCGTGCGTAGCACACCGAGCAGCATGCCCGGACTAACCACGACGACATCACTGCGCAAGGCCAGCTCATACAGTTTTGGATCGACGCGGATCGCTTCCAAGTAGGCCGCTTCGATTGGCACGAACATCAACACGATGCCGTTCGAAGCCAAACCGCTCGAACGCGCATAGCCACGCTTCCCGAGTTCGTCGATGTGCCGGCGCATGGAACCGAGGTGCTCAGCGAGATGTTTGTCACGCGCGACGATATCGGTGTCATTGCACCAGCGTTCAAAGGCCGTCAACGACACCTTGGCATCAATCACGACATCACGACCGCCGGGCAAGCGCACCACCACGTCAGGGCGTCGCGTTTCACCGCCTTCATCGCGCAACACGACCTGGGTTTCATAGTCGCGACCTTCGCTCAGGCCCGATACTTCGAGCAAGCGCTCCAGCACCAGTTCACCCCACGCACCCTGACTCTTGGTGTCACCGGTGAGCGCGCGCGCCAGATTCATTGCATCGCCACTCAGGCGTTCGCTCATCTGCCGCAGGGTGATGATTTCGGTACGCAACACGGCACGGCTTTCGCCCTCCTGTGCGCGCGACTCGACGACGAGTTGCTGGAACTGTTGCAATTGTTCGCGCAACGGCGCCATCAACGCACCGACTTGTTCGCCGTTGCTTGCGGCAAAGCGTTCCGCTTTGGCGTCGAGAATCGAGGCCGCAAGCGATTGGAACTGTTGCGCCAATTGTTCGCGGGCGGTGTCGATCCAGCGCAGCTTCTCGGCGTGCGCGCTGGCCGATTCTTCCATGCGCGCGGCCAATGCCGAGCGCGCCTCAGCGGCGGCTTGCGCTGTTGCGCGCGTCTCCTGCAAGGCGGCTTCACTGCTGCGCAGGCGCGCATCGAGTCCCGCAGTTTCGCCGTCGCGACTGGTGCGACCGGCATCGAAACGACGCTGCGCATTGCGCGCCGCCCAAAATGACATCGGCGCGGCCACGAGGGCAGCGCCGATGAGTATTCCTAGCAACAAGTTCTCGACATCCATGTCGCGAAAACTAGCAGAGGCGACGCAACGCGTCGCCTCTTGCGGCCGCGATCAGACTTTGGCTGCGTAGGCCGCACACCAACCCTTGGCGTTGACGGTCTTGCCCGGGAAGATGCTGCACGGACGCCACGCATCGGCATCGGCACCCGTCGCCAACTTGCAGTTTGCACAGACTTGCGCCGGCTTGTGATTCGGATACTTGGCGGCGTCGATCTTGCTGCTGTCGTGCTTGTAACCGAGTGCCGCGGCGGTCGGATCGGCCTCGTCGAGCTGCGGCAACGCACCCTGAGCCTGAGCGACACGCGGGATAATGGCGGCGGCAGCGACGGCGGTTACGCCGATGGCCAGAAACTGGCGGCGGCTGGTCTTGATCTCGTTCATGGAGCGGCTCCTAAGTGGGGACTTGTCGAGGACGGATGATGCACTATCTTCGGGTATAGTCGCGCGCCTTCCGTTGATCCCAGTCAAGAATGCTTCAGGCTATGCAAACCCTTGATGCGAATGGTTTTCAATACGCAGCGGAATCGTTGGCGAATGTTGCCCGCGAACTCGCGCAACTCGGCTGGACGCCAGCGACCAGTAGCAACTTTTCCAGCCGCCTCGATGACACCACCGCGGTGATCACTATTTCCGGCCGCGATAAGGGGCACCTTGCTGTGGAGGACTTCATGGTCGTCGACTTTGATGGCTGCGCCGTCGGGTCTGACCATCGACCATCGGCAGAAACGCTTCTCCACACCCAGTTGTATGCACGCGATGCCGGAATCGGCTGCGTCCTGCATACGCATTCGCGCACGCAAACGGTGGCTTCACGCCTGTTTGCCGAGCGCGGTGAAATCGTGCTCGCCGGTTATGAGCTACTGAAAGCGTTTCACGGCTATGACACGCACGAAGCGACAATGCATCTTCCGGTCTTGCCGAACTCACAAGACATGCAGGCGCTGGCGGCGATGATCGAGCCATGTCTGCAACGCGACTTGCCGCTACATGGCTATTTAATTGATGGTCATGGCATTTACGCTTGGGGCCGCGACCTCAAGGAAGCTCGTCGCCACCTTGATGCCTTCGAATTCCTGCTCGCCTGCGAGCTTGATCTGTGGACCTTGCGCCGATGAGCCGACTTCGTATTTTCAATGAATCTGACGCTGCGAACGTTGTATTCGAAAGCCACGATCATGCGTCGATCGCCGAACGCCTCGGCCACGAAGGCGTGCGCTTCGAACGCTGGGCGGCGACTGCACCGATACAACCGGGCGCGACATCGGACGAAGTGATCGCCGCCTATCGCTCCGACATCGACCGGATCATGGCCGAAAAGAATTATCAGGCGATGGACGTGATCAGCTTGAGCGCCGAGCATCCACAAAAAGAAGCACTACGGCAAAAATTTCTGAATGAACATCGCCACTGCGAGGACGAAGTGCGCTTCTTCGTTGCTGGCTCGGGCTTGTTCACCCTGCACCTCGACACGCGTGTCATCGAGGTGCTGTGCGAACAAGGTGATTTGATCAGCGTGCCTGACAACACCCGACACTGGTTCGACATGGGTCCGAATCCGCATTTCATCGCGATCCGCATCTTCAGAAATGTCGAAGGCTGGGTGGCGGACTTCACCGGCGACGACATCGCAACCCGTTTCCCGCGTTACGAAAACTGATGGCACGCATCGTCCTCACCGATATCGAAGGCACCACCAGCGCGATCGATTTCGTGCACCGCGTGCTGTTCCCTTATGCACGCGAACATTTGCCTGACTTCGTGCGCGCGCATGCCGATGACCCTGAAGTGCGTGCTGCTATCGACGCGGTACCGGCAGAAACCCGCGATGGTGATGACGAAGCGGTGATCACGCGGCTTCTGCACTGGATCGATATCGACCGCAAAGCGACACCGCTGAAGACGTTGCAAGGGCTGATTTGGGACACCGGCTATCAGCGCTCGGATTTCACCGCGCATGTGTATATCGATGCTCTCGACCAATTGCGTACTTGGCATGCCGCCGGCATTCCTTTGTACGTCTATTCATCGGGTTCGATCGCGGCGCAGAAACTATTCTTCCGGCACTCGGTGTTCGGTGATCTGCTGTTCTGGTTCCAAGGCCATTTCGACACCACCAGCGGCGGCAAGCGCGAAGCCAACGCCTACCACCGAATCGCTGCGGCCATCGGTACGCCGGAATCAGACATCCTGTTTTTGTCCGACGTCGAAGCCGAACTCGATGCCGCCAAAGCAGCCGGCATGGCGACCGCGCAACTGGTTCGTAGCGATACTCAGCCAGAATCGCACGGCCGCCACGCTACCGCCGCGACGTTCCGCGACATCGTTCCTTGATGCGTCACGGTTTCTGGCGCGCTGTCGTCCTGCCGACGATGCCGGCGCCACGCGCGGAGCGGCGCGACGTGGTTTTCGTGGCGCTGTGCTGCATCCTCACCGGGTACGCCAGCGACTATTGGCATCATGCCGTCGGCGACGAGTTTTCATGGTCAGCATTGGCCAGTTACGCGCTGCTATTTGTCGCAGCCAGTGCGGCCGGGCGAATTGCCGCTGTCTTGTTGCAGCGTCGCGCCGTCGCTAGTTCGGTCAGCGTCGTGATACTCGCGGTCTGTGCAATCACGTTGCCACTGATCGACGTGGTCATTCCGGAAGCGGGCAGTGACGTCGATCCCGACTACGGCTTTGGCCAGTTGTGGAACTTTGCGGCACCGACCTGTGCCTTCATCCTGGCATTCATGCTGCGTCGCTGGGCGCCGCAGGCTTCTTGGTGGCGACGCCTGCTCGCGGCGGTCGCGGTACCAACGTTGGCTCTATGGCTAGTCTGCAAAGTCGATGCATGGTCGTCGTTCTATTACGCGGAATATGAAGACGAGGCGGCGATCAGCGCACAAGCCAACGCCGACTTCGATGTCGCCCCGGAAGACCTGCTCGCAATACAAGATGAATTGATCGATCGACAACTTGCGGCCTTGTTGCCGCAGCGACCTGGTGTGGTCGATCTGTACTTGCTCGGCATGGCCGGTGATGGCACAGAAAACGTGTTTCGCAATGAAGTCACACTCGTCACCGACCTGTTCGAACAACGCTTCGGTAATCGCGGGCGCAGTATCGAACTGCTCAACCATATCGACACAATGTCCACTGTGCCGATGGCGACCCTGCGCAATCTCAATCGTAGCCTGGCCGGTCTCGGCCGCATCATTGATCCGGCTGAGGACATCGTGTTCGTGTTTATGACCTCGCATGGCAGCGAGGAACACGAGTGGATCGTGCAACTGGGCGATCTCACGCTGACCCAGATCACCCCGGACGATCTGGTCGCTGCCTATGACGACGCTGGCATCCGCTGGCGGGTTTCGGTGGTCTCGGCCTGTTACTCCGGCGGCTATGCCGAGGTGCTCGCAGCACCGACTAGTCTGGTCATCACCGCGGCGCGCGCTGACCGCAACTCGTTCGGTTGCGGCGCCGATGCCGACCTCACCTACTTCGGCCGCGCCTACTTCGCCGAGGCGATGGCACAGACGCCGGACTTCGTGAAAGCGTTCGAGATCGCTCGCACGCACATTAGCGAGCGCGAAAAACTGGACGACTTCGATGCGTCGGAACCACAAATCCGCAGTGCCCCACCGATCGAGCAACAACTCGCCGCCTGGCGCAGCACGCTCAGGTTGCGTCCGCAACGATAGCCGCCCGCGCGGCCACGGCTGTCTCCGGAAAATCCGCGAACAGCGCGTCGACGCCAAGTGCATACAACGCCGACAACTCTTGTTGAACGCTGGCGAATCCGGGCATCACTTGGTCGTCGCGCACGGTCCAGACATGCACCTGCCAGCCCAAATCGTGAGCCGCAGCCAGCAATTTCGGACTACCCTGAACACCGATCAAGACGGACTTCGGCACGGCGATGCCATCGAGCCAAGGATGGCGTGCATGCAAGGCACGTAGCCAGCCAACATCACCGATATCTGCCGGCTCGACCAAGAAGAACACCGGCAAGGCCAAGGCGGCATGGACGCGCTGCAGCGGCTCGATCTCGAAGCATTGCAGCCACACTGGATCGGCCTTCCCATGATGGCCACGCACGCGCAACAACTCGATGCAGATCGCCGTCACATCGATGCCTCGCGCGGCAAAATGCGCTGGATGCTTCAGTTCCGGATATATCCCGACGCGCCGCGCTGCATTCGAATGCGCTGCGGCAATATCGAGCACATCGGTGAAGCGCGGCAACGCCAAGCGGGAGTTGAAGGCGCGGCTGCGACCGCCGAACGGCTGAACGGCGCGCAGCGAGTCCAACTCGGCACCAAGGAATCGCTCGACCGGCCAATCGCGTTGCCCGCTGCGATCACGCATGCCGCGCGTCGCAAAGCCAGTGCGCCGTGCGATATCCGTGCTACGCGCAAGTCCGGCATCGTGGCGCGCGAATAGCGTGCCATCACGACTCGGCACCAGATCTGGCTCGATCAGATCGGCACCCTGCGCGATCGCAAGTTCATAGCCGGTACGCGTGTGCTCTGGCCGCAGCCCGGACGCCCCACGATGCGCGATGACGCGTGTCGGACGGCGATCGAGCGTGCGCCAGTCCATCTCAGCGGTGCCGCTCGCGCAAGAGTCGCAATACGTCATCGAAACTCCGATCACGCAGACGCAATGCCACGCCGAGGTGATAGATCAAATCCGCCGCTTCACTGACCAGCGCATCTTCATCTTGTGCGACTGCCGCCAGCGCCGCCTCGACACCTTCCTCACCGACCTTTTGCGCAACGCGACGGATGCCAGATTCGGCGAGCTTTGTTGTGTAACTGCCTTCCGGGCGATCACGCAGACGCTGGGCAATCACGCTATCGAGCCGCGCGAGTTCAGACATCAGCGGCAACTCGCCAGGGTCGAAACAAGAGTCGCAGCCACGATGGCAGGTCGGGCCGTTCGGCTGTGCCAACACCAGCAAGGTATCGGCATCGCAATCGAGCGCCACCGAGACCAGCCCCAGCGTATGTCCCGAGCTTTCGCCCTTGGTCCATAGTCGCTGCTTTGCACGTGACCAGAACGTCACCCAGCCATTGGCGAGCGTGGCGGCGAGCGCTTCACGATTCATATAGCCGAGCATTAATACACGCGCCGTGGCGGCATCCTGTACGACCACGGGCACCAAGCCATCACCCTTGGCGAAGTCGACAAGGGTTGGATCAAACGAAGTCGGATTCATGGACGGATCGCAATGCCCTGCCCGCGCAGGAACGACTTGAGTTGAGGAATCGGCAGCGTACCGGAATGGAATACGCTGGCGGCGAGTGCGCCGTCGACATCGGCAACACGGAACACGTCGGCGAAATGTTGTGCCTCACCGGCGCCACCGGACGCGATCAGCGGCACTGAGCAGGCCGCGCGAACAGTGGCCAATTGCGCGATGTCGTAACCGTTGCGGGCACCGTCCGAACTCATGCAGTTCAGCACGATTTCGCCAGCACCACGTTCAACCGCCTCGCGCACCCAAGCACTGGTTTCGCGCGCTACGACCTGTGTACGGTCGGGATCGCCGGTGTATTGATGCACACGCAGTTCGCCGGCAACCGACTGCGAATCGACACCGACGACCACGCATTGCACACCGAAAGCCTGTGCCAGTTCACTGATCAATTCCGGGCGTTCCAGCGCCGGCGAGTTCACCGAGATCTTGTCGGCCCCGGCGTGCAGGATACGCTCGGCATCTGCTACCGAGCGGATACCGCCGGCGACACAAAACGGGATATCGAGATGGCAGGCCACGCGCCGCACCCATTCGGGATCGGCCGAACGCCCTTGCGGACTCGCGGTGATGTCGTAGAACACCAACTCGTCGGCACCGTCATCGCGATAGCGCAGCGCCAGTTCCTCGATGCCACCGATCACGACATGATCACGGAACCGTATGCCCTTCACGACCTGGCCATCGCGCACGTCAAGGCAGGGAATGATGCGGCGCGTTAGCACGCATTCGCCTCGGCGACGGTAAAGCGCGCTTCAAGCAGTGCGCGACCAATGATGGCGCCACTGGCGCCGATCGTGCGCAGACTTGTCAGCGCCGCGACCGAATCGATGCCCCCAGATGCTTGAATGCGCGCCTGTGGATAGCTGGCGCGCAAGCTCCGGTAAAGATCGAGACTCGGTCCGCTCATCATGCCGTCACGGGCAATGTCGGTGATCAAAAATTGATCGAGGCCGGCATCGAGATACAGCGCAATGCGATCTTGCAAGGTGACGCCGCTTGCTTCGGTCCATCCGTGCAGTGGTAGCGTCCAGGCACCATCAAGCTCGCGGGTATCGAGGGCGACGACAATACGATCACGACCGAATACGCGCGCCCATTCGATGACGCGTTGCGGGTCGCGCACCGAGACGCTGCCGACCACCGCCGCCGCGACGCCGCCGCGGAACAACGCGTACAAATCGGATTCATCACGCACGCCGCCACCGGCTTGTACCGGCACATTTAGGCCAGTCGCGATCTCACAAATCGCAAGGCGAAGTTGCGACTGCCGCCATCGCGGGCGGCATCCAGATCGACCACATGCAGACGCCGCGCGCCTTCGGCCGCATAACGCCGTGCGAGCTGCACTGCATCAATGTCGTAGTTGCGCTGCTGGTTGTAATCGCCCTGACGCAGGCGCACGACGCGCCCTTCGCGCAGATCAATGGCGGGAATAGGAATCATTCGAGCTCCAGAAAATTGGCCAGCAGGCGCGCACCGACCACCCCAGATCGTTCCGGATGGAATTGCGCGCCATGGAAATTGCGTTCGGACACGACAGCGGCGAACGCACCGCCATAGTCGCAGTTCGCCACCGTGGCGGTGGTTACCGGCGCTGCATAACTATGCACGAAATAGGCATGGGCATCGCCGTCGATTCCGGCAAGCAACGGTGATGACTTGATCGCATCGATACGATTCCAGCCCATGTGCGGCACGCGGCCGCATCGGGTTTCGTCGAAGCGCGCGAGCCTGCCGCTCAGGATGCCGAGACAGTCCGTATCGCCCTCAGCACTGGACTCGAACAGCAGTTGCATGCCAAGGCAGACCCCAAGCACCGGCTGGGTCAAGGTCGGAATCAGCTGATCCAGTCCCGACCCGCGCAGTCGTTGCATGCCGGGTGCTGCCGCGCCGACACCCGGCAGCACGACATGGCTGGCGCGACGAATGCGTTCAACATCGCGTGACAATTCTGCGCGCACACCCAAGCGCGCAAACGCAAACTGTACCGACGCAAGATTGGTTCCGCCGGAGTCCAGCATCACGACGTCGCGTATCACAACGCGCCCTTGGTGCTCGGGATTGCATCACCGTCGCGGCGGATGGCCTGACGCAACGCACGCGCGACCACTTTAAAACAGGCCTCGACCATGTGGTGCGTATTGTCGCCACGCACACTCAGATGCAGGTTGGCACCGAGCGCATCACATAGCGACCGGAAAAAGTGTGGCACCAGTTCGGTCGCCATACCGCCGACCTCGCTGCGCGGGAACGCGCCTTCGAACACGAAAAAAGCCCGTCCAGACAAGTCCAGAGTGGCACTCGCCAGCGTCTCGTCCATCGGTAAGGTGAAACCGTAACGGCCGATGCCACGCTTGTCACCGAGCGCCTTGCGCAGGGCTTCACCAAGCGCAAGTGCGGAATCCTCGATGCTGTGGTGTTCGTCGATGTGGGTGTCACCGGCACAGGTCAAGGTCAGTGCGAACCCGCCGTGGCGACCGATCTGTTCAAGCATGTGATCAAAAAAGCCGATACCGGTCGCGACTTCAGCGCGGGCCTCGCGGTCGAGGTCAACCTGCACACGAATCCGCGTTTCACTAGTAACGCGTTCGACAGCAGCGATGCGTGGCGTATCGGCAATGCGGTGCGCAATCGTCGCCCAGTCGTCGTGTTCCGGACCAACGCGGAAACCACGCACGCCAAGATTGTGTGCCAGTTGCAAGTCGGTCTCGCGATCACCGATCACGGCGCTGTGCGCGAAGTCGAGCGTGCCCGAACGCAAGTAGTCGAGCAGCATGCCGATGCCGGGTTTACGCGTTGCTGCGTTTTCATGTTCGAAATGCGGGTCGATATGGATGGCGCTGAACTGGATGCCTTGCGACGCGAGAATGTCGAGTAATAGCCGCTGTGGCGGCTCGAAATCGGCGATCGGGAAGCTGTCGGTGCCGAGGCCATCCTGGTTACTGACCATGACGAACTCGTAACCGGCGGCCTTCAGCTTCAGCAAGCCGGGAATGACGCCCGGCACCAGCCTGAGTTTCGCGAGCGAATCAATCTGGAAATCGGCTGGTTCCTCGATCAGGGTGCCATCACGATCGAGGAAAAGAATTTTGCGCAAACTCATGCGACCTCCCGATCTGCAGCGAGTGCCGCCAAGACGGCGTTGTTCTCGTCCGCCGTGCCGATCGAAATGCGCAGGGCATCGTCAAGCCCCGGATATTTCATCAGTTTGCGCACGATGACGCCGGCCTGCGCCAGTTGTTGATAGCGACGTTCCGGATGATCAAAACGCACCGCGAGAAAATTGGCGTCGGAAGACAGGACTTCACGCACACCGGCGCATCCAGGGAGCGCGCTGCGCATGCGTTCTCGTTCGCGGCAGACTTCGCCGATGCGTGCCTGCGTTTGCAGCCGAGCATCCTGCGACAAAGCCTGCATCGCCGCGGCAATGCTCGGCTCCGGCAGCGGATAGGGCGCCATGATCTGCCGCAGCAGGGCGATCACCTCGGGCGCAGCAATCGCGGTACCGATGCGCACGCCAGCCAGCCCATGGGCTTTTGACAAAGTACGCAACACAACGAGATTGTCCGGCGTTCCGGCGCGCGTGGCGAGCGAGTCATGCGATGAAAACTCGATGTACGCCTCGTCCACAACCAGCAATGCACGGTCGCGCAGACACTCAGCGAGCGCCAACAACACTGCCGGTGCGGTGCTGTTCCCGGTCGGATTGTTCGGCGTGCAGGCATAGACGATGCGCGTGCTGGCATCGACTGCCGCGAGCACACCATCGATATCCAGCATGAAACCATGCTCGCGTTGCAAAGGAACTGTGCGCTGCTTCGCCCCCTGAATCTGTGCTGCAACGGCATACATGCCAAATGTTGGCGGCGATATCAGCACCGCATCGGTGCCGGCGCGACAGAATGCACGCGTCAACAGATCGATCGGTTCGTCCGAACCGCGGCCGATGAACAAATGCGACGCATCGACACCGTAGAGCCCTGCCAGCGCCGTGAGCAACAGCGGTGGCTGCGGTTCGGGATAGCGATTGATGCGTCCAACCGCAATCGGATTCCACGGCGATTCGTTCGCGTTCAGCCAGATGTCACCACTCGCTGCTTCCATGCGCGCAGACGAGTACGGCGCCATCGCCAGTAGCTCCGGGCGTGCCAGTCCGAGCACGCTCATGCGGCCCGCTCCAGACGCAATCGGACTGCATTCGCATGCGCGTCCAAGCCTTCAATGCCGGCCAAAGTGACGGCGCAGGGGCCGATCGCACGCAAGCCGTCGGCAGTCACTTCCTGCACGGTGATGAAGTTCAGGAAACTGGTCAAGGCGACGCCACTCCAGGCACGCGCGGCCGCATTCGTCGGCAATACATGATTGGTACCCGAACAATAGTCGCCGAGTGATTCCGCTGCGAATGCGCCGAGGAATACCGAGCCAGCCGCGCGAATCTGCGGCAGCAAGGCACGCGGCGTGCGCGTTTGAACGATCAAATGTTCGGGCGCATAGGCATTGGCAATCGTCACTGCATCGTCCAGCGTATCGACCCGAATCAGCAGACTGTGGGCGAGCGCCGCGCGTGCCGTATTGGCGCGCGGCAGCAGCAACAACTGGCGTTCCACTTCGATCTGAACTGCATCGATGAACGCGTTATCGATCGCGACCAACACGACCTGTGAGTCCGGGCCGTGTTCGGCTTGCGAGAGCAAATCGGATGCGACAAATGCGGCATCAGCGGTGGCATCGGCGATCACCATCACCTCTGATGGTCCGGCCGGCAGGTCGATCGCGATGCCGTCAGCGGCAAACTGCAGCTTGGCTTCAGTGACAAAGGCATTGCCTGGTCCGAACAGCTTGTCGCAACGCGGCACGGTGGCAGTGCCAATCGCCATCGCTGCGATTGCCTGTGCTCCACCCAACTTGAACACGTTGCTGATACCGCAGCTTTGCGCGGCATACAGAACATGCGGATCGATACAGCCATCGCGACCCGGCGGCGAGCACAGCACAACACGCTCGCAACCGGCCAACTGTGCCGGCACGCCAAGCATCAACGCCGAAGACGGCAACGGTGCGGAACCGGCCGGCACATACAAGCCGACGCTACGGATGGGTCGTGCGATCCGTTCGCAGATGACGCCTGGTGCGGTTTCGACGCGCAAAGGCAGCGGTTGCTGTGCCGCATGGAAGCTACGAATACGGCTACCGGCTTCGTCGATCGCGGCTCGCGCGGTGTCGCTGATCGCATTCTGCGCGGCGACGAATTCAGCATCCGATACGCGTAAGTCACCGAGTTCCACGGCATCCAACTTGCGCGTCAGCGCCCGCAACGTCGCATCGCCATCAGCGCGGACTTGTTCGATGATGCGCGCGACCGTCTGGCGTAATTCGACGCTGCGCTGGCTCGGCGGGCGTTGCAAAACCGCTACACGCTCGAGCGGGCCCAATGCGTTCCACTCGATTCGCTTCACGCCAGCATCCTCTCGACCGGCAGCACCAGCATCTGCCGCGCACCAACACGACTCATCGCTTCCAGTTCCGGCCAACCGATCGGCCGCGGCACGATCGCCTGCACCGCGACATCGATGCCTTCGCCATCGATTAGCGTCAGCGTCGGAAGCGAGCCGAGCGGTAGTGCATCGCGCACCGCCGGCCAATCTTGACGACGGGTACGCAACATCAGCATGCGCGTATCGCGGACTGCCAGCACGCCATCAAGGCGACGCATCAGCATCGCCAGAATGTCATCGCGCTCGTCGCCGAATGCCGCAGTTGAACCGGCCAGAATCGCCTCACTTTTGAGGATGATCTCGGCTTCCTTGAGTTGGTTAGCAACGAGCGTCGCGCCGGACGAAACCAGATCGCAAATCAGGTCTGCGGTGCCGAGTCGCGGCGCGATCTCGACCGATCCCGACAAGGTCACAACGCCCGCGTCGACACCGCGGTCCGCGAGGAATCGCGCAAGCAGCCGTGGGTAACTGGTCGCAATGCGGCGGCCACCCAATTGCGCAGCATCAGTGTATTGCTCTTCCTGCGGCACCGCGATCGACAGGCGGCAGCCCCCACACCCGAGTGCGCGGAACTCGCGCAATACGCTCGCACCTTTGCATGCAAGTTGGTCAAGCCGCGCCTCTTCCAACACATTGCGACCGAGGAAGCCGAGATCGCACACGCCGTCGTCAATGAGGCCGGGGATGTCGTCGTCGCGCACCAGTAAAAGGTCGATCGGTTGGTTCTCACCAAAACAAAACAGCTTGTCGCGGCTCTGTCGGAAGCTCAGGCCACATTGCGCAAGCAGGTTCTGCGACGGCTCGGAGAGCCGTCCGGATTTCTGCACGGCAATGCGCAGTCGGTCGCGAGTTTTCATCGAAAGGTCCGTTTAGTTGAGGTCGTTGCGGGCGGTGTAATCCAGCCCAGTCGTTCGGCAGCGGTGCGATAACCACCCTCGCCCATTTGCAGGCAGCGCGCGACGCGCCCGATGGTGGTGACGCTCACTGCTGTGCGTTCATGAATTTCGCGATACGGCACATCACCGGCGAGTAGCGGCACGACGCGCCAGCGATCCCGCATCGCTTCGAGCTCTGCCGGCGTGCACAAGTCGTGGAAAAACGCATGCAACTCATCCTCGCTACGCAAGGTAAGCAGGGCTGCGTACAACGATGCTTCGGCCACCTCGGGCGTTGCATCCGGCTCGATTGATTTGCGCTTCATCGCGGTAAATTTTGAACATACGTTAATGTGATAGCGCATTGTTACATGACAACGCCACCACGACAAGCGATGAAGTGCGCGCGCTATGACCGCTATGCTCGCGGCATCGAGGAGCATTAATGCATGGCTCGTATTCTCGCCTTGTTGATGTTTGGCATCGCGCTGTTTTGGTCGCCGCCAAGCCGAGCCGATGTCGACGCACTCAGTCTGCATGCCAGCCAATCGACGTACATGCCGGCGGGCAACGTGCGCTATTGGGTCGATGTCAATCCTGCGTCCAGCGAACAAGACGCCACCACGGCGTTGCAGGATGGACGCTTCCAGCCAGTCAAGCGCTGGCCACCGACGTACGGCTTCGCTAATGGTGTGTATTGGTTCGCGCTCGACCTGCGCAACGTCGATCACCCCGACGAGAGCTGGTTGTATGTCGTTGAATATGCGTTGCTCGACCACCTCGATTTGTACCTGCATTACAGCGATGGCCGTGACCAACGCTTCGTATCTGGCGACCGCGAACCCTATGCTGCTCGCAGTGTCGACCACCGCCATTTCAACTTCGCACTGAAGCTACCGCCCGGGCAAAGCGTAAGCAGCCTGCTGCGGGTGCAAACCGAAAGCTCGGTGCAGGTACCGATCGCGATTTACTCGGATCACGCCTTCCTAGAAACCCACCAACGTTCGCAACTCGGTCTCGGCGTCTACTATGGTGTGCTGATCGGTCTACTGCTCTACAACCTGTTGATTTTTCTATCGGTTCGCGACCGCAGTTATCCCTATTACATCGGCTATGTCGCGCTATTCGGCTTGGCACTCACCTGTCTGAACGGCATCAGCTACCAGATCCTGTGGCCCACTTGGCCGCTATGGGACGACGCGGTCTTGCTGCTCGCGATTGGCGGATCGCTGACCTGCATGATCCTGTTCACCCACAGCTTTCTCGAATTGCCGGCACGACAGCCAAAACAAGCACGCGCCCTGCGAATCGCTGCCTGGGTCATGACGGCGATCACCCTCGCCTCACCATTCATTACCTATCGCCACGCCATTCTGCTGGAGACGGCATCGGTATTCCTGCTCGCGATCCTGATGATCGGCGCCGGCCTCAGCGCTTGGCGGCATGGCTATCGACCCGCTTATTATTTCTTGCTGGCCTGGAGTTTCATGGTCGCAGGCATCGTCGTCTATGCCTGCGTATCGTTTGGATTACTACCGAAGAACTTCGTCACCGAATACGGCATCCAGTTTGGATCGAGCATCGAAATGATCTTGCTCTCGCTTGGGTTGGCCTATCGCTTCAAGTTGTTGCGTGATCAGAACTTGCAGTTACAGCTTGAGGCTACCGAGCGGCTTGAAACCCGGGTTGCCGAGCGCACCGGCGAACTACATCGCGCAATGGGCGAATTACGCACAGCAAATCGACGCCTGCACGAATTCAGCCTGCGTGACGGGCTGACTGGCGTCCACAACCGGCGCTATCTCGATGAAACATTGGCGCACGCGGTCAGCCAAGCGCGCGAACGCAAAGCCCCAATCGCATTGCTGATGCTCGACATCGACCATTTCAAGCGCATCAATGACACTTATGGCCATCTCGCCGGAGACGACTGCTTGCGCGCCGTCGCCGACGTACTGCGCAACCATGTGCGCGAAGGCGATGATTTCGTTGCGCGTTACGGTGGCGAGGAATTCGTGGTGTTGTTGCCAGGCGCAACTCGCGATGATGCGGCGCGCCGCGCTGAAATCCTGCGCAACGAAGTCGCCGCGCTACGAATCGACGGCCATGGCGCAACCATCACGTTGACGATCAGCCTCGGCCTGGCGGCGCTCGATGGCGGCGACCTGCATTCCGGACCAGATAAACTGATCCGCGCCGCCGATGCCGCGCTTTACAAAGCCAAGCGCGACGGACGCAACCGACTGGTGTGCGCGGACTGAACGCCGCGCAGATTCAGCTTGCGTCGAGTGCGCCGCTGCCGGCAAGACGACAGATTTCGCGGATATCGCCGTCCATCGCCCGGTCTCGGGCCATGAACGGAATGCGTGTGCGGATGAGTGCCAATACCGCAGCAATACGCGGCGACGGATGGAATGAATCGGTGGTCGCCAGCGCCTTCAGTAATTGTTCGGTTTCGGCAGCAAATGCCGCTGCTTCCGGAACATCACCGCGCGGTGCATTGCTGATCTTGCTGCGCAACAGCGCCAACTCACCACGCGCCGCCAATCGACGTGCCGCGTTGAGCATGTCCTGACGATATTCGAGCGCCTGCGCCGCGGTGTACAACTCCAGCGCGATCACGCGCTCCAGGTCATCGCACATATCGAGCACATGGCGCGCCTCATTCGCACCCATCGAGACATGATCCTCGGCATTAGCACTGGTCGGAATCGAATAGACCGAGGCCGGATGCGCGCGCGTCGCCAGATCATTGACCAGCGCTGCCGCGGTGTACTGCACGATCATGAATCCGGAATCAGTCGCGTCTTCGTTGCCGATCAGGAAGGCTGGCAGGCCGTCGTTATTGGCTGGATCGACCAGTTTGTTGGTGCGCCGCTCGGAAATGCTCGCAAGCACCGGAATCGCGACTTTCAGATAACTCATCGCGAGTGCAAGCGGCATGCCGTGGAAATGACCGGCCGAGATCACCTGGTCCTCGATCTCGCGCGCGTCGGGTTGGTCCGGAAACAACAGCGGATTGTCGGTGACCGAGTTCAATTCGATATCGATCACCCGCGCCGCCTGCGCCCAGGCATCGCGCACGGCACCATGTACTTGCGGAATGCAGCGCAGACAATAGGCGTCCTGCGGCTGGTGCTTCTTGCCGCCCTTGAACGGCAGGAAGCGCGTGTAGAATTTCTCGCGGCCATGACGTTGATTCGACGGCACCCAGTCCCAACTGATGTCGAAACGCTGCGCTTGGTCTTCCGGTTCGTGCCATGCATCGGCGAGCCAGGTCTTGAAGCGCGGCACCAGGTGATAGGGAATATCGACCAAGGTCGAGCCCTGCATCAGCGCCCGCAGCGACGCTGCCGTCTCGACCTGTCCCGGATGCGGACGCAGTTCGTGCACTTCCGGACGAAATGCACCGGAGCGACCGGCAAATGCTTCGAGGGTCATCACCGCCGCGAGATCAGCGCTGCGAATCAATCGCTCAATGCGATGTAAGGCCAGCGCACCAAGCGCCAGCATTTGTGTGGTGCCGTTGTTCAGCGCCAAGCCTTCCTTGAACGACAAGCGCACCGGCGCGATCCCAGCACGTCGCAACGCCTCGGCGCCGGCTATGCGTTCACCGTGATGAAACGCCTCACCGCCGCCAAGCAGCACGATGGCGAGATGCGACAACGGCGCGAGATCGCCCGAGGCACCGACCGAACCCTTGGACGGGATGATCGGGATCACGCCTCGATTCAACATCGCCGCCAGTGATTCCAGCGTCGATACGCGAATACCGGAATGGCCGCGCAATAGGGTATTGATGCGGATGCCGAGCATCGCCCGCACTACCGATTCCGGAAACGGTTCACCGACGCAGACCGCGTGGGTGATCACCAGATTGTGCTGCAACTCTTCCATCAAGCTACGTTCGTTCGACTCCGGATTACCGCCTGGCAGGTCGTCGCGTGCGCGACGGGCACCAAGCAATTTGTCGGCATTGCTGCCAAAACCGGTGTTGACGCCATAAATTGGTTCTTCCGCAGTGACCTTCCGTGCGAGGAAATCGGCGGCGTGCGCGACGCGCGTCAGCGCCTCCGGGTCCAGCGAAACCGATGCGCCATCGGCCATCGCTGCCACATCGGCGCGGGTCAGTGACTGGCCATCCAGTCGAATCGCCGTTGCGCTCACGGCGCCAGCCCCTTCGGCATCGCAGCCAACTGCTCGATTTCGACGCGCAAGGTCTTTGCTAGTTCGGCACGCGACACCTGGTATTGCAGTTCGCGCGGCATATCCTTGACCGACACGGTGCCATTCGCGATCTCGTCTTCACCGAGCACCAGCACAAAGCGGATTCCCGCCTTGGATGCGTACTGAAACTGCTTGCCGAGCTTCTTCGGTTCGAGCTGAACTTCAGTGTTGATGCCCGCTGCACGCAGTTGCGTCGCCAGTTCGACATACTTCGGCAGGTCGGCTTCATCCATCAATGCAATCATCGCTTGCACGCTGCTTTGTGCCATCCCGATCAAGCCGGCTTCGCGCAACTGCCAGAACAAGCGTGTCAATCCGATCGAAATGCCGACACCCGGCAACTTCGACTTGGTGTAGTGCGACGCTAGATTTTCGTAGCGCCCACCCGAGCAAATCGAGCCGATCTGCGGATGGTCGTTCAACGTCGTTTCGTAGACCGTGCCGGTGTAGTAGTCGAGACCGCGAGCGATCGAGAAATTGATCGCGTAGTTCGCTTCCGGCACACCGAGCGCACGCACGAATGCGAGCACTTCCTTGAGTTCAGCAACGCCAGTTTCGAGCAGTGCATTGCCGCCGCCGAGCGCATCCAGCTTCGCGATTGCATCATCATGACCACACGAACGCTGCGCGATGAAGGCGAGAATCTGTGTCACTGCATCAAGTGGCAACTTGAAGTGTTCGCCGATCAGCGTGTCGCGCACGTACTGCTCGCCACGCTTGTCGATTTTGTCGACCTCGCGCAACACTAAACTCTGCTGCTCCGGGTCGATGACGCCGGCACGCTCGAAGAAGCCGCGCATCAGCTTGCGATTGTTCATCTGGATCGTGAACGGACCGATGGCGAGTTCCGAGAAAATGCCATGGATCACTGCGGGCAATTCGGCATCGAAGCGTACCGACAGCGCATCCTTGCCGATGACGTCGATATCGCACTGGTAGAACTCGCGGAAACGACCGCGCTGCGCCGATTCGCCGCGATAAACGCGCTGCATCTGATAACGCCGGAAGGGAAATTGCAGTTGGTGCTCGTGCTCGGCGACATAACGCGCCAGCGGCACCGTCAGGTCGAAACGCAGCGCAAGCTCCGGCTCGTCGCCCTGCTTCAAGCTGCCGGTGGACTGCACGAAATACACTTGGCGCTCGGTTTCGCCGCCGGTCTTGGTCAACAGCACGTCGCTGAGTTCAATAGCGGGCGTTTCAACCGGTAGGAAACCGAAGCGTTCGAAGTTGCGGCGGATAATGTCGAGCGTGCTCTGGAACGCGATTTGCTCGAGTGGCAGCAGTTCAAGCACACCAGGCATGGTGCGGGGTTTGGTTAGGCTCATGGGCGCGGCGCAAGGCAGTCCGGAAGACCGCGAAGGCTAGCAGAATGGGCGTAGCGATCTTGCGGGTGAGTTCCTTGACGCTACGAGTTCGCGGCGTACACTGCGTGAATCGTGGCTTTGGAATTCCTTGATGCGGAGGTAGTCCATCATGAGCGTCAAGCGACCGTCCAGAGGGTGTCGCATTCGCGTTGCCGTACTCGCGCTCGCATTGTGCGCGGCGATGCCGAGCGCAGCGCAGGACAACTATTTCGTTACCTCGACCGCTCCTTCCGGCCCGGGCTCACTTCCGGCGGCGGTCGCTGCCATGCAGGTCAACGGCAATACGCAAACGCTGCACTTCTCATTGCCAGCCGACAGCGTCATAACGCTTGGGGCAGACTTGGCCGAAATCACGGGCACGCAGGTCGAGGTGATCGGCGCCGCCACGCCGGGACTGACCATCGACGGCAATGGTTTCCGCATCTTTCGCCATGTCGGCCAGTCCCTGCTGGTGCGCAACCTGATCCTGCGTAATGGCCGCAGCACCGGCGCGGGTTGCCTGAGCAGCAACGCGACCATCAGCACGCAGGTGTACGACACCCAGTTCCTCAATTGCCGAACCGACGGCACCTTGGCCAGCGGCAGTTCCGGTGGCGCCCTGTTTTCCTATGGATCGCTGCGCCTGACACGTACACGCTTCGTCGGCAATCAGGCCTACGACAGTGGCACCGCCCAACTGAGTATGGGCGGCGGCGCCGTAGCTGTCATCGGCGCCTCGGTGTTGATCGAGGACAGCGAATTCTTCGACAACATCACCGTGCGCACCCCGGGTCTGAGCGGCAACTGCGCCGACGGCGTGGGGCGGGCCTGGTCGTCGAATTGCCTTCGGGCGGCTCGGCCACCCTGAACGGCGTCAACTTCTATCAGAACAGTCACCGCTGCGGTTCGCCGGCCGGCACGATTTCCGGCCAGGGCGGGGCGATCAGCATTTTCGGCCCATCGAGCGGAACGGCGCCCATCTTCAGCATCTCGCGAAGTTTCTTCGGCAACAACCTCGCCTTCAACGGCGCCGGCATCTTCGCCCGCGCGGTGTCGCTCGCCATCAACAACACGAGTTTCTACGGCAACTCCGGCACTGCTGCAGGCGCCGTGTTCCTGACCACGGGCTTCGGCACTCCGCCTGCGCCCGAATTGCGGCTCAACTCCTCGACGTTCCACCTCAACAGCACAGCGAACGCCAGTTTCGGCGCCGACCTGACACTCAACGCGGCGGCGAACGTGCGCCAGTTCCGCAATGTGCTGTTCGGCGCACCCCAGGCCGGCGAGAGCTGCGCGCCGGCGAGCTTCAATGCGGACACCGGCGACGTGGTTTTCACCACCGGCAACAGCTGCTTCGTCTACGTCGGCGGCAACCTGATCTCCGCGCAGTTCGCCGCCGGGACCAACTTCGGCCTGCAGACGCCCGAGTACAACGGTGGCCCCGTCTTCACGATGGATCTCGCGCCCGGCAGCGTGGCTATCGACAACGGGACCAACACGCTGTGCCCGTCAGGTGACGCGCGCGACGTCGCACGACCAATCGACGGCGATGGAAACGCAATCGCGATCTGCGACGTCGGAGCGCTGGAGTACCAGTCGCCCTTGCTGCAGGACGGCTTCGAGTCCTAGTACATCGACCCATAACCAACGGAGCATTTGTACACGACGGGTCATGCCAATCGGCAACCGGGTGTTGCTGAACCGGGTGGCCCTCGCTAAGATGCGCGCCCTCACGTATTCGGGGTGTAGCTCAGCCTGGTAGAGCGCTACCTTCGGGAGGTAGAAGTCGCAAGTTCGAATCCTGTCACCCCGACCAATCCAGACAACGACGCCACCTCCGGGTGGCGTTGTTGTTTTCGGTCCTTGTTCACCAAGGAATGTTGCCAAAGCGCGCCTGCAATCGTTGGCATTCGGCCTGACTTTGCGCCAGTTTCGCTTCGCTGGCTTGGATCTGCGCCATGCCGGAGCCGGGATGCACGGTGCGCATGACCAGCGGCCACGGCGACTCGTGGCGCAACAGAGTGATCGAGTCACCGGCACATTCGATGATATTTGCCAGCAGTATGCGCACACTGCGGATCTGATCGAGTTCAATCGGTGCGGTGGCTTCGACGAAGTGCAACCGGGGAATGCGCTGCTCGTTCAGTCGTCCGATCCACTCGCTGTCGAGATGCCATCGGTAGGATTCGTCGAAGCCCCCGATTCGATCGAAGGTTGCCCGTGGCATCACCCAAGAAGAAGGCGTCGCATAATCGATGATCTTGACCACCACGCCACCGATGCTGCGCTCGAGTTGTGTCGAGGAAACAAATCCGAATCGACCGATCTGCGCGAGTGCGCGTTCAAGGTAGCGCGGCTCCCACAGATCGTCATCCTCAAGAAAGGCGACGTAATCACCACTGACGTGCGCACAGGCAACATTCAAAGCCGCCGCCTGCAAGCGGATTGGCGCCTCGTACAATCGCGCTTTCAGACCGATCCGGGGTAGCCCA
Source organism: Rhodanobacteraceae bacterium (assembly GCA_016708465.1). GTDB lineage: Bacteria > Pseudomonadota > Gammaproteobacteria > Xanthomonadales > Ahniellaceae > JADKHK01. The sequence continues at coordinate 190,462 of JADJFT010000001.1, read as the reverse complement.
AGCGCCGCCATGCCAGGGTCGACACCAATCAGGATTTCCGGCGTAAACCCTTGCTGAAAGATCGATTGGCCGAGTACGCAGGCAATCGCTCGCTCGACAAACCAAGGTGCCGCTGGGTCATCTTTTTCACCCTGAAGGCGCGAGGGGATTACGACCGAAATCCGTGCCATGTCGGCTCCATGAGATGTTCACCGCCAAGTTTATCCGACGACGTAACCCGACAATGTGACCGATCAGCCCGTCTCAGTGGCGCAACTCGGTAAGACGTTCGGACAACAGGTCGAGTTGCAAGTCCGCCGCACCACCCGGCGACACCCGTGCGGTGAGGCTTGTTTCCGGCGTACGCGAAACACGATCCCCGGCAATGTCCGCCGCCTGACGATAGGCCCGCGGAACGGCAAACCCGACGCCGCGAGTTCGATTGCGCGGTCGGTTGCGTACATTCCGGCATCAATCGCGGCGCGCATTTTCTCGGCATTCCACGTCACCGCATCGAATAGACGTGCAGCGATATGGAGGGCATCAAGCCCGTGCGCAAAGGCGCGCAAGACCGGGCCTTTTCCCGCCTGCATATCACGGTGATAACCCAGCGGCAGCGACGTCAGTGCCTGCAGTTCCAACATCGCGCCATGTACCACGGACGGGCTGGCGCGCAGCAATTCGACGACATCAGGATTGCGCTTGTTCGGCATCAGCGACGAACCGGTGGTGAAGGCATTGGGCAAGGCGACGAAGTCGAATTCGGCAGTGGTGAACAAACTCAAGTCCCAGGCGAAGCGACGCACATCATTGAGCGCTTGCGCCAAGGCCGCCAACGCCTGCCATTCGTACTTGCCACGAGACAACTGCGTTGCGATCGGATTCACCGAGGTGCGCGCGAACCCGAGATCGACGGTCACCCCCGCGCGATCAAGCGGCAAGTTCACGCCGTAGCCGGACGCGGTACCGAGCGGATTGGCGTCGACCCAGCAGCGCGTCTGCGCCGCGAGTTCCGCGTTATCGACGAAGGACTCGGCCATTGCCGCCCACCACATGCCGGTCGACGACACCATCGCACGCTGCAGGTGGGTGTAGCCAGGCATCGGCACGTCACCTTCGCGTTGTGCGCGCGCCAAGGCATGGTCCGCAATCGCGACGCAGCACGTCTGCAACGCGCTGAGCTGCGCTTTCAGCCATAGGCGCAATGCGACCAGCACTTGGTCATTGCGGCTACGCCCGGTGTGAATCTTGCGGCCAAGGTCGCCTAATTGGTCAATTAACCAGGCTTCGATCGCGCTATGGCCATCTTCGAATCGTGCATCGAGCACGAATGTGCCGTCGGCGAACGCCGACGTTAATACTGCTAATGACGATTCAAGCTGCGCGCATTCATCTGCAGTGAGAATTCCGATGCGCACCAGTCCGCGCGCGTGTGCGGCACTGGCAACGATGTCGTACACGAACAATTCGCGATCGAGGTGCACGTCATCGCCGGCCATGAAGCGCATCAGATCTGCATCGATCTCGATACCGGCCTTGCTCCAAATCGGTGCGCTCACAACTCGATACCCCGAAGCTCATCAAATCCAAACGCCAGGTTGAGATTCTGCATTGCCTGTGTGGCGGCACCTTTCAACAAGTTGTCGAGCGCGCAGACGATGACTGCTCGGCGCAGATCCTCGGTGGCGGTAATGCCGCCAATCAGCACGCCGTGACGACCGGCGATACTCGATACCCACGGCGCTTCGTCGCGAATCGAAATCAAGGGTTCATTGTCGTAGCGGTCGCGAAAGCGCTCATACAACGTCTCGACATCGCCGCGATCCGCAATATGCGCGTTTACCGTCATGGTGATGCCACGAAAATGCGATGCAACGTGCGGCATGAATTCGACCGGGTGCGCGAGATGACGCGATGTCTCGCGCTCATGCAGATGTCCGACCAAGCTGTAGGGCATCAAATTGTCTTTGAGCTTGAATGGATCATTCTTGTCGCTTGGCGCGGTACCAGCACCGCTGTATCCGGAAACCCCGAAGCATTGCGCCGGCATCGACAGCAAGTCGACGATTGGCGCCAGCGCCAATTGCATTGCCGTGGCATAGCAACCCGGATTGCTGATTCGGCGTTGGCTCGGTGCGTTGAACCGCGTCAGTTCGGGCAGTCCGTAATACCAGTCATCATAGAACCGGTAGTCGGCACTCAAATCAGGCAATATCGGATCGCGGCCGGCCGCATCCAGGGCCGCGACATAGTCGGCCGCGCGGCCGTTCGGCAATGCCAACACGATCGCATCGACTTCACGGCGAGTGATCGCTTCCGGACTGAGATGTTCATAGCGCAGCCGCCCAAACGGCTTGTCGTCAGCGACGACGACTTCCTGCCCTGCCCACTCCCGCGACACCACGAAATCCAGTTCGAGCTGACCATGCGCGGCTACAAGAGCAAGCAATTCTTGTCCGACATGGCCGCGCGCACCGACCAATCCGATCCGTTTCATCGTCATCGTTGTCCACCCGTTTCCAACAGGAACTGCAAGTTGCGCTTCACCGCCGGCCACTCCGACTCGATGATCGAAAATACGACGGTATCGCGATAGCCACCGTCCGGCAGCTTCATGTGATTGCGCAGGATACCGTCCTGCTTCGCACCCAACCGTGCGATCGCTGCTCGTGAACGGATATTCATGTAGCTGGTACGCAACTCGACAACGCCGGCGCCGAGGTTTTCGAATGCATGCGTCAGCAACAACAATTTTGCCGCCGTATTCAGAGCAGTGCGCTGCACGCGCTGGGCGTACCACGTCCACCCAATCTCAACGCGCTTGTTGGCGACGTCGATATTGCAAAAGCGCGTCGTACCAACAATGCCGCCGGCGGCGTCATGAACCACGAACGGCACTGCCCAGCCGGTGCGCTGCTGCGTCATCGCCTGTGCGACATATTGCGCCGCAGTCTCGGGCGTCGGCACCGAGGTATAGAACAACCGCCAGAGCTGGCCATCGCTCGCAGCCAGGCCCAAGGCTTCGGGCATGCGCCGGCAGCATCGGCGACAGTGACACGTGTGTGTTCTGCAAATTGACCGGCTGCACCCACCAACTCGGATCGATCGCTGCCGACATGTTCATCCCTTCAACGTGGCCGGGCGGGCCCGGCAATGCGTCACCGCACGCTCGATCTCGTCGAACGACTCAAGGCCGTACCAAAACACCGTCCACTTCTCGCCCTTTAAGCAGCCGTCGCATTCATCCGCGTAAAATTCGTTGACCGCGTTATCCGGACGCGAGCGCCAGAACAGCTTCGGCGTTTCGGCGCGCATCACCTGCCAAGCGGCCTTGCCCAAGCCTTCGCCCTGCGCATCGTCGGCGACCGCGAACTTGTCGAGGTGCGGCATGCCCTCATCCAGCGTGATGATCAGGGCCGCACGATAGTTTTCTGACACATAGCAACGCAGCAGTCGCGTCTTCGCGAACCAGTCCGGGGTGAGCTTGCGGCGAAAACCCGACTCGATCAGTGCCTGCAGTTTCTTCTTATCCAGCGTCGACCACTTGCTATGGACCTTGATGTTTTCGCCTTTGCGCACCAGCGTGCCGGAACCACGATGGGTAAATAATTCTTTCGCCAACTCAGCCGGCCGAGTAATCGACACCGAACTCGACATCGGCAGACGGTCGAGCAGTTCGGCGATCTGCTCGATCTTCAAGCGCATGCCGGAATGTAGCCATGGCGCTGCGCGCAACGCATCAAGGTAACTACTCAGATTGATCGAGTCGATCAACTCACCAGCCACCGACGATCGCACTTGCGCGTGCACCAACGGCATGCAAGGCCTCGACCAACTTCAGGTTCTCGGCATGAAACACACGACGCACGACTGCCAACGCTTCTGGTGAAGTGACGCGTAGGCCATCGACGATCGGTGTGACGATGCCGGCCACCGCTAGTTCATCATTCAACTGTGGGCCAGCACCGTGCACGACGATCGGTGTCAGACCGACCTGCTGCAGGAACGCCAGTGCCGAGGCTAGATCATCGATCTCGTCGCGGAGAATCGCGCCACCGACCTTGACGATCGCAAAGCGCGCCGCATCGAGTTGCGAAAAACGCTTCAGGTACTGGTTGATCTCCTTCGCGCTACCGATGCCCGAAAGCAGGCGCAAGATCACCGGGCGCACGTCCTTAGCCGAGTCCATGTTGAATCACCTTCGAATAGTGGATTGCCGCGCGTTCAAGTTGATCGATCGCCACCCATTCGTCTGCGGTATGCGCTTGAGCGATGGCGCCCGGCCGAACACCAAGGCGTTGAATCCAGCCTGCGAAAACAACGATGCTTCGGTCCAGAAATCGACGGCATTGCCAATCGGCAAACCCAAAGCATCAGCGATGTCGCGTGTCGCCAGTCGCCGTTCCTCGGCAATGGCGATATCGCCGCTCGGCAACGATGGACCGCGAAACGTCTCGTGATAGACAGCGCGCTCAGCAACCGGCAATAGGGCGCGAAAATCAACATGCAGTTGGTCGATGTCTTGCGATGGCAGCGGACGGAATCCGAAGCGCAACTCGGTCGTCGGCGCGATCATGTTCGCCTTGATGCCACCGTCGATGCGACCGATGTTCAGGCGCAACCCGGTCAGCCCGCCGAAGCGCAATGCCCGATCCGCCTCGACCCGATCGAGCAGTGCATTCGAGAAGCGCACGGCTTGGTGCAAGGCCGAGTCGAGCATCGCATTTTCGCCGCTGGCGTGTCCGGCCTGCCCGATGAAGTTCACCAGCATCGAAGCGATACCGCGGTGTGCGAGCACTGCTTCGCACTGCGTCGGTTCAGCCACGAGTACCGCGTCGAATGCCGGCCGGTCGGCGAGGAAGGCAACAACGCCGCGCGCATCGTTCGCTTCTTCGTCGCTGGTGAATAACAGCGCGATATCGCCTGGCACCTGTTGCACGGCAGCCAGCAACGCTGCAGCCGCACCCTTGATGTCACAGGCGCCAAGACCAATGGCGCGATCCTGGATCACACGCAATGCATGTGGGTCCGCGCTCCATGCCGGGCTCGACGGCACCGTATCGAGATGTACGTTGACCAGCACACGCGGTTGACCGCGACTAGCGAACAGGCTGACTGACCCGGCACCGTGATCGCGGATGCGTACATCAAAGCCCACCAACTGCGCCGCGCAATAGGCGAAAATGCCACCTTCGTCGATCCGCCGTGGCGGGTTGCGCGTGTCAAACGCGACCAACCGTTCGAGATGCCCGAGGACCGCGTCACGCACGTTTCGCCCTACCCTTTTCCGCCCACAGATTGGACGACATGCCGTAAAGCTGGATGAAGCCCTCGGCCTCAGCCACGCCCCAGTCGGCCGACTGCGCATACGTCGCACCACGACTGGTCAGCAGATAGTCCGATACGATTTTGATCGCATCGACCTTGGCACCGTGTGTCTCCACCGTGACCTCACCGGTCACGCGCGTTTGGCTCGACGCGATAAACGCTTCGCAATCTCGCTTCAACGGATCGTGGAAAAAGCCTTCGTAGGCGAGCTCAACCCACTTCTGCCCGATCAACGGCTTGAAGCGATTCTGCGCCTTGGTCAACACCGATTCCTCCAGCGCATTGTGCGCCGCAGCCAGTACGGTCAGCGCCGGCGCTTCATAGACGATGCGCCCCTTGAGGCCAATGGTGGTGTCGCCGGTGTACATGCCACGACCGACGCCATATTCGGCGAACTCGTGATTCAACTGCGCCAATATGGCCGCGCCCGCTCATGGAAACTCCGTCGATCGCCACCGCAACACCCTGCTCGAAACGGATCGTGCGACGCAGGGCCTGCGACGGCCATTGCGAACGTGGTTTGCACCAACCGCGCGCACCGACACCGGGCTCTTCCCAGCAATCAATTTCACCGCCGGACATCGTCACACCGAGCACATTTTCGTTGATCGTGTAGGCCTTGACCTTGTCGCGCACGGCGAAGCCGCGCGCTTCGAGATATTCACGCTCGTACTTGCGTACCTCGCCGACCTCGCGCTGGATTTCGCGGATCGGCGCCAGAATGTCGTAGTCACCGAGTGCTTTCACGGTCAGATCGAAGCGCACCTGATCGTTGCCCATGCCGGTGCAGCCATGTGCGAAGGCGCGCGTCGCCAATTCGTCACAGCGCTTCAGCGAATGCTCGACGATCAAGTAACGATCTGACACCAGCAGCGGGTATTGGCCCTGATACCACTGCCCGGCCTGAATCAGTGGCACCACGAACGAGTCCCAGATCGGCTGCGCGATATCGACGGTGCGGTGCGAGGTCGCCCCGAGTTCTGCCGCACGCTGCTCGATGTATGCCCGCTCGTCCGCGTCGACGCCGCCGGTATCGGCAAATACCGTATGCACCTCCCAGCCGCGTTCCTGCAGGTAAGGGATGCAGAAGCTGGTATCCAGTCCACCCGAGAATGCAAGGACGACGGTCTTGTTCATGCCTGTGCTCCGGACTGCCATTGAATGAGTTGTTTCATCACCGCTTTCTGCACATGCAGCCGATTTTCAGCCTCGTCGACGGCCACGCAATACGGCGCGTCCATCACGCCATCGGTGGCCTTGATGTTGCGTCGCAGCGGTAGACAGTGCGAGAACAGACCGTTGTTCGTCAACGCCATTTTTTCTTCATCGACGATGAAGTGCTTGAGCATCGCGCGCATCGGCGCCTCGCCTTCCCAAGCACCGAAATAAGGCAGTGCGCCCCAACTCTTGGCGTAGACGACATCGGCACCGCGATAGCCATCTTCGATGTCATGGGTGACGCGAAACGAGCCGCCAGACTCGTCCGCATTGTGTTTGCCGATATCGATATAGCGCGGATCAAGCAGGTAGTCAGGATTCGGGCACAGCAGCGTGACATCCATACCGAGTCGGGTTGCGATCGTGAGCGCCGAGTTGGCAACCGCGGTATTCAGCGGCTTCGGATGCCAAGTCCAGGTCAGCAGGTATTTCTTGCCGCGCAGGTCACGTCCGAACTTCTCACGCAGCGTCAACGCGTGTGCAAGTTCTTGGCAGGGATGGGTGATCGTTTCGAGGTTAATCACCGGCACGCGCGAATGCTGCGCGAAGGCCTTGAGCACCTTGTCCTCGCGGTCGTAAGTCCAATCGCGAAATTTCGGGAAGGCGCGCACACCAATCAGGTCGCAATAGCGCGACAACACTTGCGCCACCTCGGCAACATGCTCCTCGGCGTCGCCATCCATGATCGCGTTCGGCTCGAACTCGATGCCCCAGGCATCCTTGCCCGGCGCCAGCACCACCGCATGCGCGCCTAGTTGCCAAGCACCAATCTCAAACGATGTGCGCGTGCGCATCGAGGGATTGAAAAACAACAACGCGATCGTGCGCCCTTCGAGATCACGTCCGAGCGGCGACTGCTTCAGGCGTGCGGCTTCGTCAAGCACGGCATCGAGTTCGGCGCGACTAAGGTCTTGAGTGTTGAGGAAGTGACGGATCATGAATGCTCCCTAGCCTGGATGTTCGGATCATGAAAACGACGAAGCCCGGCACTGGGCCGGGCTTCGTCGAAAAAACGGAATGCCGGCCGGTTCAGTCGGAACGACGGCGCGCGCGTGAAGTCATGCCCGAGGCTTGGTCGGCCGAGCTGTTGAACGAGCGGGTGGCAAGAATTTGCTGCATGGCGTCATTGAAACATGCGTTCGGACCAAAAAGCAAAGGGCTGCATACCGCAGCCCTGAACTTTGACGATGCGATGCGGCTCAATCGGCCGGTGCAATCGCGACGCGGACGCGCATTCGCTCGCCCGGATCGTAGTTAAGACGAGACATGAAGACTTCGCCACGATAGCGGTATTCGACGTCATAGCCGACCACTTGTCGTTGTTCGCGCTGCACTTCGATGACACGGCAATTCGTGCCGCCACGCTCGTAGCGACCACCTGCGGAACCGTTGTTCTTGTCGACATCGCGGCCAATCGCGCCACCAATGACCGCACCGGCGACAGTCGCGGCGTTACGGCCATCGCCTTTGCCGACCTGGTTGCCGAGCGCACCACCAATGATCGCGCCAAGTACGGTGCCGCCGGTTGGATCTCCACCGGAGCGTTCGCGATACTGGCCTTGACGTTCGTAGCATTCCTCACGCGGTTCGCTGGTCATCACCGTCTCGTAGATCGGATCGACACGCAGCACATCGGCATAACCGTAGCTGATGCTTTCGGCGACTGGACCGGCTTGGCGGTCGACATAGTTGGACTGGGCGAGTGCTACCGGCGCAGCGGCCAGCAGGATCATTGGAAGCAACATTCGGTTCATGAGGTGCGCCTTGCGTAATGAGCCGTGAAAATTACAGCACGTCGCGACTGAATGGCTGCCAATGCGACGCCGGTTGCCGGCTAGAATTACGAGTCCACCATGGTTGATTGCAATGTCCCTGAACCTGTTTAACTCGTTAAGCCGCCGCGTCGAGCGCTTCGAACCCCAGCATCAAGATCGCGTCAGCATGTATGTCTGTGGACCGACCGTCTACAACTACGTGCATATCGGCAATGCCCGCGGCCCGGTGGTATTCGGTGTGCTCGCACGACTGCTGCGCCGGCATTATCCGGCGCTGGTCTATGCCCGCAACATCACCGACGTCGACGACAAGATCAACCAAGCAGCCATCGATCAACACGTACCGATCAGCGCCATCACTGGCAAATTCACTGAAGCCTATCGCACCCACATGGCCGCGCTGGGCGTCGATTTGCCCGATCTGGAACCGCATGCCACTGCTCACATTCCGCAGATCATCGCGATGTGTGAGCGACTGATTGAGACGGGTCATGCCTACGCGGCGGAAGGTCACGTCCTGTTTGCGGTCGACACCTATCGGGATTACGGGCAGTTGTCGCGCCGATCGACCGACGAAATGTTGGCCGGCGCGCGCGTCGAAGTCGCACCCTACAAACGCAGCGCTGGCGACTTCGTGCTCTGGAAACCATCGACACCGGAATTGCCGGGTTGGGATTCGCCCTGGGGTCGCGGTCGGCCGGGTTGGCATATCGAATGCTCGGCGATGTGCGAGGCCGCATTTGGCGACACCATCGACATCCATTGTGGCGGCATCGACTTGCAGTTCCCGCACCACGAGAACGAGATCGCGCAGTCAGTCTGCGCGCATGGCGGCAAACCGTTCGCGCGCTTCTGGCTGCACAACGGCATGTTGAACATGGACGGCCGCAAGATGTCGAAGTCGCTCGGCAATATCTTCCGCATCGATGAAGTGCTCGCTCACCATCCCGCCGAGGCGCTACGCCTAGCGCTGATGTCGGCGCATTACCGCCAACCACTGGATTGGACCGACGGACTGATTGAGCAGTGCGTGCGCACGCTCGATCGTTTCTACGGCACGCTGCGCGATCTCGCGGATGTCGACGCAACGGTCGGCTCGATTCCGGCGAGTGTTGAGTCGGCACTGTGCGATGACTTGAATACACCACAAGCCTTGGCCGCGTTGTCGGCGATCGCAGCCGAAGCGCGCAAGGCGGCCAATACCGCCGATCGTTCACGCCTCAAGGCGGCGCTGCTGTCGGGTGGTTTCGCACTCGGTCTGCTACAACAAAATCCGGCGGAATGGTTTGCGCGCGGCACCGAATCCGGCGGGCTCGGTGCGGCATCGATTGATGCGCTGGTCGCAGAGCGCCAAAACGCAAAGCAAGCTCGCGATTTTGCACGTGCCGATGCGATCCGCAAGCAACTCGCCGAACAAGGCATCGAGATCGAGGACACGCCGCAAGGTCCGCGCTGGAAGGTTGCTGCGAAATGAGTGACCTCGTGCTTACCGATCCAATCCAACAGGAAATTGCCGAGGAATTTGCTTTTTTCGGTGACTGGAGTGAGCGCTACCAGTATCTGATCGACCTCGGCCGCAAACTGCCGTCGTTCCCGGATGAATGGCGCACCGAGGCGAACCGCCTTCATGGCTGCCAGTCGATGGTCTGGGTCGTTTCGCAAGGCGATGCCTCAAGACTCGTATTTCATGCGATCAGCGACTCGTCGATTGTTTCCGGGTTGGTCGCACTCACGCTGCGCGTGTATTCCGGTCGCAGCGCGGCCGAAATCCTGACGACCGAACCGGTGTTCATCGAGGCGATCGGTCTCGGCAAGCACCTGTCGGCGACGCGCGCGAATGGTCTGGCGGCATTGATCGCGACCATCAAAGACACCGCGGCGCAGGCAGAAAAAACCCCGCCGTAGCGGGGTTTTCGTTACTCCACGTGCGGACTAGTTCAGTCGCCAATCTGGCGCTGACGATGCTCCCAGCGTTCCTGAGCATCCACCGTCCGTTCCGCAGTCGGACGCGCTTCGAGGCGGTCCAGGCCGATGTCTTCACCGGTATCGATACAGAAACCGTATTCGCCATCGTCGATGCGGCGCAGCGCGTCATCGATCTTCGAGATCAGCTTGCGATAACGGTCACGCGTGCGCAATTCCAGCGAGTTTTCGGTCTCACGCGTTGCGCGCTCGGCTTCGTCGCCAACATCGCGGACTTCGTCACGCAGATTGTCGATCGTCTGCTTCGATTCCTCGACCAGTTCGGCGCGCCATCCGCTCAATTTCTGGCGGAAGTACTCGACGTGCATGTCGTTCATGTAAGACTCTTTTGCGCTCGGTTTGTAACCGACGGGCAGATCTACTCGAATGGGTTTCTTCTTGTCGGGGATTCTGACGGGATGCATCGGGCTCTGCTGTTTCTTCGAATTCTTGTCCACGACTGCCGCCACTGCGACCGCCTTGCGCACGATCGTCGCTGGCTTGGACGCGGGTGCCGAAGCCGGCGTGGATTTGACGGACTTGGCGGATTGGGCGACCACTTTGGTTGCCGCTACTGCGGCCGGCTTGGAAACCGGCAGCACTGCTTTGGCCGCAGGTTTGGCCACCGGCTTTACGGCGGGCTTAGCAGCCGACTTGGCAGCAGGCTTGATCACCGGCTTGGCGACTGGCTTGGCGACTGGCTTGGCCACTGCCTTCGGAACTAATTTCGCAACTGGTTTCGCTACCGGCTTCGCAACTTTCTTGACCACCTTCTTGACTGCCGGTTTTTTGGCCGGCTTGGCGACGACCTTCTTCGCGACCGGTTTCGGCGCAGCCTTCTTCGCCAGTGGCTTGGTCGGCTTGGTCGGCTTACTCGACTTCGCAGCCTTGCTCGGCTTGGCGGGTTTGCTGGCCGGCTTGGCCGCCTAACAACGCCTGTTTCAGCTTGCTGACCAGACCGGGCTTGGCAACTGGCTTGGCCGCTGGTTTTGCAGCGGGTTTGGTGGTGATTTTCTTCGCGGGAGCCTTTTTCGTAGCGGTCTTGGCAACGGGCTTCTTGGCGACCGGCTTCTTGGCCGGCTTGGCGGCGGGTTTCACGCTTTTCGCCTTGGCGACGGGCTTCTTTGTGGGCTTTGCCATGATCGGACAACCTCCAACCTGTTGCTTGCAACCGGAGTGCCGGAAAACCCGACACTCTAAAGGGGGCGCTTTATAGCCGATGCTGGGACCACTCACAACCGCGGCGCGCCCGCTAGCATGTTCGCATGCTTCATCGAATCTTGATCAAGTTGCTGCAGGGCTACAAGCGCTTCCTGAGTCCACTGCTCGGTCAGCGCTGTCGTTTTCATCCCAGTTGTTCGAATTACGCGATGACTGCGATCGAACGTCACGGCGCCATTCGCGGCTGCTTGATGACGAGTACGCGCTTGCTGCGCTGCCAACCGCTGTGCGACGGCGGCATGGATCCGGTTCCGGATCGTTTCACGGCGAGATTCTGGGCGCGCAACCCGGCCGCTGATCCGCCGCCGGATGCGCCGGACAGCTAGAATCGCAGGTCCCACGAATCGAGCCCTCCATGAGCGAACCGCGCTGGTTGATCACGAACGCCCTGCTGGTCAGCGACGGCCGCAGCTTCCATGCCGACTTGCGCGTCCGCGATGGCCGTATCGTTCGGATCGAACGCAGCCTGACTGCCACCGACGACGAAACCGTGGTCGATGCCAGCGGCCTCTGGTTACTGCCCGGCATGATCGACTCGCAAGTGCACTTTCGCGAACCCGGGCTCACGCATAAAGGCGACCTCACCAGCGAATCGCGTGCCGCCATTGCCGGTGGCATAACCAGTTACATGGAAATGCCGAACACTCGCCCGCCCGCAGTCACCATCGAGACGCTGGAAGCGAAATATACCCGTGCTGCCGAAGTCTCAGCGGCAAACTACGGCTTCTATCTTGGCGCCACCAACGACAACCTCGGCGAAATTCGCAAGCTTGATCCAACACGCGTGCCTGGCCTGAAAGTGTTCATGGGCGCATCCACCGGCAACATGCTGGTGGACAACCCGGAAACGCTGGACGCGATCTTCCGTGAGGCGCCCTGCACGCTCATCACCCACTGCGAGGACACGCCGATCATCGACGCCAACGTCGCCGAGGCGCGCCTTCGATACGGCGACGATATTCCGGTCGAGTTGCATCCGGAACTGCGTTCGCGCGAGGCCTGCATCAAGTCGACACGACTGGCGATCGAACTGGCGCAACGTCATGGCAGCAGCCTGCACGTGCTGCATATTTCAAGCGCCGACGAACTGGCGCTGTTCGAACCCGGCCCGATCGAGCACAAGCGCATTACCGCCGAAACTTGCGTCCACTTCCTGCATTTCGACAGTCGTGACTATTTGCGCCGCGGCAACTTCATCAAGTGCAATCCGGCGATCAAGCATGCGGCGGATCGCGAAGCGATCGTGCGTGCACTGGCGGAAGGCCGACTTGATGTGCTCGCGACCGATCATGCGCCGCATACGCTGAAAGAGAAATCGCAGCATTACGCGGCCGCGCCGTCCGGCCTGCCGCTGGTGCAACATGCGCTGCAATGTGCGCTGGAGCGCGTCTTCGATGGCGACTTTCCGATCACCACGCTGGTCGAGCGCTTCGCGCATGCGGCGGCTAAGCGCTACCGCATTCAGGACCGTGGTTTTCTGCGCGAAGGTGGCTTTGCCGATCTGGTTCTGGTCGATCCGAACCGCGTCCAGCAGGTTCGCCGCGAGGATACGTTGTCGCGTTGCGGCTGGTCGCCGTTCGAGGGCGAGACCTTTCGGTCATCGATCCATTCGACCTTCGTGAACGGTCGCCGCGTGTGGCACAACGGCGGCTTCGATCAAACACCACGGGCAATGCGCCTGGAGTTCGCATCCGCATGACCGCCAAGGTCGTCGCATCTGCGTTGGCGATGATCTCGATGGCTGGGCATGCCGCATCGCAGCGCACCGAACTGCCGGCAACGACGACACCGGGGGCCTTGGTCATCGGGCGGACCGAGCCGGACGCGACAGTCACTTTCGAAGGCCGCCGCTTGCGGGTTGCGCCGGACGGCAGTTTCCTGTTCGGACTAGGGCGCGACGTGACTGGACTGGCGGCGGTCGGCATTCACTATGCCGATCAAGCGGACGAGACACTGACACTGTCGATCACGCCACGCGAATTCGCGATCGAGCGCGTCAATGGTCTGGCCGAATCGACGGTAAACCCGAATGCAAAGATCGCCGCACGCATCGCGAACGACCAGGCGCTGGTCACGCGCGCACGCGAACGTGACGATGCGCGCCAAGACTATCGCTTTGGCTTCATCTGGCCGAACACCGGCCGCATCAGCGGTGTCTATGGCAGCCAGCGTATTTTGAACGGCACGCCAAAGAACCCGCATTACGGCATCGATGTCGCGGTCGGCACCGGCACACCAATCCATGCGCCCGCAGGCGGCATCGTCAGCTTCGTCGCAAAAGATCTGTACCTGACCGGTGGCACCGTCATCATCGACCACGGCCACGGTCTCTCCAGCGTCTTCGTGCACATGAGCCGCATCGACGTAAAACCCGATCAACGCATCGAACAAGGCAGCATCATCGGCGCAGTCGGCGCCACCGGCCGCGCCACCGGCCCACACCTGCACTGGGGCATGAACTGGTTCGACACCCGACTCGATCCACAACTCGTTGTCGGGCCGATGCCTTAACTGTCGCGGCTTCTGATGGCGATCGCTGAATTCAGCGCTTGAGATCGCCGACCCAGTCCATGCCGGCGCTGTAGCCGCTACTGATGCCTTTCGTGGCGATCGCGACGGCATTGTGCGGGTGCAGGCTTTCGTAATGCGTGGCGCGGACCCAGAAATCGGCGATACGTTCATCGCCGTCGAGCGCCTTCTGCATGCGCCGTGACGCATCCTCGCAGAACATCAGGTTTTCGCCATTGAGGCGTGCAAAGGCCTGTTCGTCTTCGCGCTTCACAGCGGTCTGCACGGGTGTCTTCAAAAGCGCCTTCGATGCGATCGATCAGCGCGACCAGCGGAAACGAATCGAAACTCGGTATCAGGCGGACGCGCACTTCGGCACCGGAACGCTGGCTGTGCGGCGTTGCGACGATACCTTGCTCCGACCCGAGCCAAGCCAAAACACGTCCGTAATCGAGCCCATCGTCAGCGGAAAAGTCGGTCTTGAACTGATCTTGGATGATCTGCCGCGCCAACGCTGCCGAACACGGACAAGTGCTCGAATAAGTCACTTCGAACGCAGTCTCGATCGTGAATTGACCCCGATCCAGCAGGCCGGAGATCACCACTGGGTAAGACTTCCAGCCGCTGTTGTCGCTGACCAAAGCCGGACGCCGAACCATGTAGTCGAAGGCAACGCGCAACAATGCGCGACTCGATAGATCGGCATGCGAATCAACGAATTCACGCAATACCTTGCGTACCGAACACGGCGTCAGCACTTCTGCACCGAGCAGGCGATCAACCAGCAAGTACAGGCGCGACATGTGGATGCCGCGCGCTTCCGGCTTCTGCAGGTTCACGTAGGCGGTGATACGCGCATGGGCGTGGATCGGCGTGCCGTCCGGTCCGGCCACGCGCACCGGCAATTCGATATCACCCATGCCGACCCAGTCGAGTAGTCCGGCAACGGCAGGCTGTGCCTCGTTGGCAATGTCAGGCAACAGTCGTGCCGTAGCGGGTGTCGTGCTCATGCAAATTCCTTCAAGGTCTGCGCCGCAGAGCGGCAACGGTTCCGGAGTGGCCGGCGGCGTATGCTCAATGGGGACGCGTGATTGGTACGTCAAGCCGCCGGAAATCGCTGCGCAGTGTAACCGTTCAATGCATTCCGGCGACCGCCCACCAAGCGGTCAAGGTGTTGCGCCAGTTCACCGCCGGTAGCGTGCGTCCGGCCGCGAGCGCATCGATCAAACGCAGTGCTGCGTGGTGCAGCACCCGCAAACCGCGCTGACCATGCCACTCGACGCGCGGCAAGCGGCGATAACGCGCTTGCAGTTCGTCGCGCCAGATCAAGGCGAGTGTTGTCACGAGCGCGCCCAACACGGTGCCGGTTTCCGCATCGGCGACGCCATGGCGTGCGCGCAGATCCAATGGCGCGTGCGCAAATGCACTCGCTTGACCCTCGCGCAAGGCCAGCAAATACATGGCGACCGCCAAGATCTGAACGGTAGCCACGACAACCGCTGCATCGTCGCTGTTCTCGGCCAAGCGCTGGATACGCACGAGCGTCTCCGACGCATTCGAAGGCGTCGCATCATCGAGCGATTGCAGCGCATAGTCAGCCATTCGCGGCGAGAGCTTCAATCCTGGAGTGGCCAGCAACAGCGGATGGCGCGGGCGACTCTCACCATTCAGGCGCAACTCATCCTTCCACCACGCCAACTTATGCGCACGCACCGTCGCGTCACGCAGCACCCAGCAGGCTTCGCCAATCTCGAACAAGACGCCAATACGTGCCCGCAACCGCGGCCATTCACCCTCCGAGGCAAACAGTTGTGCACTGCGCGCCGCTGGCCAGGCCTCCGCCCACTTCGCAAAGAACCCCGCAGCATCAGCTTCGATGGAAAAATCATCCATCGTGTTCAGTCCAAGTGGGCGATCAGTTCATGGGCATTGCGCACGAGCACATCGGCACCCCAAAGCTGCGGATCATCGCCGGCATCGATGTACCCAAACGCCGCCGCAATCGTACGCGTGCCTGCGGCCCTGCCCGCTTCGATATCGCGACGGTCGTCGCCGAACATCCACGCATCCGCGGGCGGCACCGCGAGCTGCTTCAGCGCGTGCAGGACCGGTGCTGGATGCGGCTTCTTGTCAGCCAAGGTATCGCCGCTGACAATGGCCGCAAATTCGCGACGTAGATCGAGCGCATCCAGCAGCGCGTCGGTCAGCCAGCCCGGTTTATTGGTCACGATCCCCAGTGCGATGCCGTGCACACGACACACCGTCATCAAGTCGACGATGCCATCGAATGGCTGTGTCGCGACCGCAATGGCCGCGCGATAGCGATCGAGAAACGGCTGAAGCAACGACTCGCGTTGACCCTCATCGCGATGCGGAAATGCCGCACGCAAAATGGCGCGGCCACCCTTCGATACGAATGGGCGCAAGGTCATCAGCGGCAGCGCATCCAGTCCCTCATCAGCACGCAGCGCGTTGGCTGCGGCGATCATGTCCGGCGCAGTGTCGAGCAAGGTGCCATCGAGGTCGAACAGCAGCGCACGCGTCCTAGCCGACAACGGACTTCTCCGCGTGCGCCAGATAGTTCACACCGACATCACTGTTACGCCAAGCTTTGCGCCGGAATGGGTCGTAGTGCAAGCCTTCGAGCGTGCGCAGCTCGAATCCGGCCGCACGCAAGCCGGCCGCGAGTTCGCTCGGGCGGATGAACATTGAATGCCGATGCGTGCCTTTCGGCAACAGCCGCAACAGATGCTCAGCCGCGACGATAGCGAGCGCGAAGCTGCGTGCGTTGCGGTTGATCGTCGACAGAAACAAGCAGCCGCCTGGTTTCAATAGCGTCGCGCCGGCCGCAAGCACGCGCTCCGGCGCCTCGACGTGTTCGAGCATTTCCATGCAACAGATCGCGTCGAACGCACTCGGCATGTCGGCGGCAAGTTGTTCGGCATCAACATGGCGGTACTGCGCCGTCGAACCCGACTCGAGCGCATGCAATCGGGCGATCTCGATCTGCTGATCGGCGGCATCGATGCCAAGCACATCGGCACCTTCCGCCGCCAGCGCCTCCGTCAGGATGCCGCCGCCACAGCCAAGATCGAGTACGCGCGCGCCCTTCAGCGTGATGCGTTCGCGCATGAACGCAAGGCGCAGTGGGTTCAGTTCATGCAATGCACGCGATGGGCCTTTCGGGTCCCACCAGCGATGTGCCTGTTCATTGAATTTCGCGATTTCTTGCGGATCAGCCGTCTGCATATCACTCCTTCCGGCGCATGCGTGCGCCCCAGCTGCGTGCGGTGGCAGCCAATCGTTCGATATCGAACCCGGTGAGACGACCCCCATCAAGCTTGCGTTCGCCACGCACCCAGACATCGCGCACATCGCGGCGATTGCTGGCGTAGACCACGTGTGAAATCGGGTGGTACACCGGCAGTGTGTCGAACTCGTCGAGTGCGATCAGCGTCAGATCAGCGTCCTTGCCGACTTCGATCGAGCCGATGCGCTCGTCCCAGCCAAGTGCACGTGCGCCGCCCAATGTCGCCATACGCAAGGCCGATGCGGCATCCAGTGCGGCCGCATCCTGCGCTACCGCTTTGGCCAGTTGTGCCGCCGTCTTCATCTCGCCGATCAGGTCGAGGTCGTTGTTACTGGCTGCACCATCGGTACCGAGTGCAATGTTCACCCCAGCGCGCCGCAGTGCTTCGATCGGCGCAAAACCACTGGCAAGCTTAAGGTTCGATTCCGGGCAGTGGGCGATGCTGACGCCGGCTTCCGCGCATTGCGCGATTTCGGACTCAGTCAATTGCGTCATGTGCACCGCAATCAAATTTCGGTTCACCAAACCCAGTCGCTTCAGGCGTGAGAACGGCCGCTCCTTGTGCTGACGCAGCGCGTCCGCAACCTCAAATGCGGTTTCGTGCAGATGCACATGCACTGGAATATCGAGCTGGTCCGAATACATGCGGATCTTTTCAAAGCTGGCGTCCGACACGGTGTATGGCGCATGCGGTGCCCAGCAGGCACGTAGCATTGACTCGTGCTTGAGTTCATCAGCGAGTGCCAAGCCCTTGTCGATGTACTCATCGGCATGGCTGGCCCAGGCCGTCGGAAACTCAATGACCGTGAGTCCCACTGCGGCGCGCAGACCGACACGCTTCAGCGTCGCCGCAGCCACCTCTGGAAAGTAATACATCTCGTTGACACAAGTGACGCCGCCACGGAGCAGCTCCGCTGCGGCGATCAAGGTGCCATCCGCCACCATTTCGGCGCCGACGAACTTTGCTTCGGTCGGCCAGATGTGGTCCTGCAGCCACGCCATCAGTGGCAGGTCATCGGCGAGTCCGCGCATCAGCACCATCGCCGAGTGGCAATGACTGTTGACGAGACCGGGGATCAACGCATGCCCGGGCCGCGACACCGTCTCGCGCGGCGCATAGCGCTGCCGTGCGTCGACGCTGGGCAGCAGCGCGACGATACGTCCGTGATCGACCGCGACGGCGTAATCCTCCAGCACCACGCCGTGCGGCTGCACCGGAATCACCCACTCGGCTTCGATCAGCAAGTCGATCGCGACCTTGTCCATGCGGGTTCCCAGTGACGTCTTACTTGACGCGCGAGACGTATTCGCCAGTGCGGGTATCGCACTTCAGCACCTCGCCGTTCTGCACGAACAGCGGCACCCGCACGACGGCACCGGTTTCAAGCTTGGCCGGCTTGCCGCCGCCACCCGAGGTATCACCGCGCACGCCCGGATCGGTCTCGACGATCTGCAGTTCGACGTAGGTCGGCGGCGTCACCACCAACGGCGCGCCATTCCACAGCGTCACCATGCACATCTCATTGCCCTTGAGCCATTTCACCGCATCGGTCATCGCAGAAGCATCAGCGCTGACCTGCTCGTGATTGGTCGGGTCCATGAAGTGCCAGAACTCGCCGTCGCCGTAGAGGTATTCCATGTCGGTATCGAGCACATCGGCCGCTTCCAGCGAATCGGTGGCTTTCATCGTCATTTCAACGACGCGGCCGGACTTGATGTTGCGGTATTTGACGCGGGTAAAGGCCTGGCCCTTGCCCGGCTTCACATACTCGGTGGCGGTGATCACGCACGGATAGCTATCCACGATGATCTTCATGCCGTTCTTGACGTCGTTCATGCCATAGGTGGCCATGCAAAGCTCCAGTGCAAAGAGCCACATCGGGAATGCAGCTAGAATGGGAAATCCCGAGAAATTCCGAAGGTCCGGACGCGCTGCGTCCGGCGACAGGGCGCGCATGATACCGACAACCTCGCTTTCCTTGCAGCCCAAGGGCTGGCAGCAGCTTTGGCGTGAAGCCGTGACTGATCCGGCCGAATTGCTGGCGATGCTCGGGTTGGCCCATCTCGCACCAACGCTGGCCTTGGGTGGGCTCACCTTTCCGCTGCGGGTTCCGCGCGGCTATGTCGCCAAGATGCGCCCCGGCGATGCCCGCGATCCGCTTCTGCGACAGGTCCTGCCGCTGGACGACGAGGACCGCATCGTGCCGGGATTTAACCTCGATGCCGTCGGTGATCTGGCCGCCCGTGAGGCACCGGGCGTACTGCACAAATATCAGGGTCGGGCGCTGCTGATTACCACCGGCAGCTGCGCCATCCATTGCCGCTATTGCTTCCGCCGACATTTCCCGTATGGCGAAGAACTGGCGGCACGCGAGCATTGGCGCGCGGCCGTCGCCGTGGTCGCCGCCGACACATCGATCCACGAAGTGCTGCTGAGCGGCGGCGATCCGTGGTCCCTGACGACCCCGAAATTGCGTGAATTGACCGACCAGTTACGCACCGTCCCGCATCTGAAACGACTACGCATCCACACTCGCCTGCCGATCGTGCTGCCGGAACGGGTCGATGCCGACCTCAGTGACTGGCTGCGTGGACTGCCCTGGCCAGTAGCCGTGGTCGTGCACGCAAACCACCCCCGCGAAATCGATGCCGCAGTGGTGGCATCCTTGGATCGACTGCGCGCTGCCGGGGTGCACCTGCTCAACCAGAGCGTACTGCTGGCCGGCGTCAATGACGACGACGACGTCTTGACGGAACTCAGTGAAGCGTTGTTTACCGCTGGGGTCTTGCCCTACTACCTGCATTTGCTCGATCGGGTGCAGGGTGCCGCACATTTCGAAGTCGATGATGCACGGGGTAAGAACCTGCACGCGCGGCTAAGGCAACGGCTACCGGGGTATCTGGTCCCACGACTGGTTCGTGAGATCGCCGGGGAACAGTCCAAAACCCCGGCCGGATGAACCCGTCAAGTCCGTTTGTCGGCAAAACACTGGCCTCGGGCGGCGCGAATACGGTAAAAAGACAGTCCAGAGTGAAACGAGGATGTCATGGCGCCAAAGGATCAAGTCGTTCGGCTGTTGATGGTCGAAGACTCGATGGAGACCGCCGAGCAGCTGATCAGCGCGCTGCGCAATGGGGGAATCCCGGTGCGCCCGGTGCGCGCTGAGACGGCCGAGCAGTTGGCTGTGCAAATCGTGGAGCACACGCCGGATATTATCTTGGTGGATGCTGCGAATAAGTCGCCGACATTGATCGAAACCGTCGCCGCAGTGCGCAAGTCGAGCAAGGATATTCCGGTCGTTGCACTGATCGCAGAGATCACCGAGCAGACGGTCATCGATGCCATCGTGGCGGGTGCCCGTTCGGTCGTGCTGCAGTCGCGCCCCGACCATCTCCAAATGATCGTCAAGCGCGAAGTGGCCGACGTGACCACGCGCCGCGCCGTGCGCCGCTTGGAAACCAGTCTGCGCGAAGTCGAGAAACGCTGCGACGCGCTGCTCGACTCCTCGCGTGAGCCGATTGCTTTCGTCCACGAGGGCATGCAGGTCCGCGCGAACAAGGCCTATCTGGAAATGTTCGGCTACGAAGATTTCGAGGAAATCGAAGGCACACCAATCCTCGACATGATCGCCGGCGATGCCACCGAAGGCTTCAAGATCTTGCTGCGCAAGATCTCCAAAGGCGAGAAGCCACCGGAACGCCTTGAAATCAAGGCGAGCCGCAACGACGGCGGGTTGTTTGACGCGATCATGCAATTCGACGAGGCAACGTTTGAGGGTGAGCCCTGCACGCAGATCACCTTCCGTAGCCAGGAAATCAATGCCGAACAGGCCGCAGAACTGGATCGTCTGCGATCGCAGGATCTGGTCACTGGCCTATTCAATCGAGTCAGCTTTTTGGCAGAACTGGACAAGGTCGCGGCGGAAGCCGCTGCCGGCAAGGCCGACCTCACCCTGTTCTTCATCGAACCGGACAACTTCCGCAAAGTGCTGGACACCGTGGGCATCGGCAATGCCGACCTGTTGCTTGCCGACATGGCCAACATGCTCAAGTCGCAACTGCGCGCACACGACATTCCGGCGCGCATCGGTGAGTTCAATTTTGGCGCGATCTTGCCGCGCTTATCGCACGAGATGGCCGAAGCGATTGCCGAAAGCCTGCGCAAAACGTTCGAAGATCATGTCTTCGAGTTGAACGGCAAGTCGGTGAATCTGACGATCAGCAATGGTGTCGTGTTCATCGGCGAGAAGATCGCCAATACCCAGAGCATGCTGTCCGAGGCGACTGCGGCACTGAAATCGGCGCAGAGCGAAGGCGGAAACCGTTACACCATATTCGACCCATCGGCACAGGACAAAGCCGATGCCGAGAAACAGCGTGCGTGGCTGAACTTGGTCAAGGACGCACTGGCGCACGACGGCTTCACGCTGTATTTCCAGCCGATCATCAGCCTGACCAACGAAGAAGGCGAGTTCTACGAGATCCTGCTGCGGCTGAATAGCCCGAAGGGCGAGATCACGCCCGGACACTTCCTGCCGATCGCGGAAAAGCATGGCCTGATGCCGGCAATCGACCGATGGGTAATCGCCAAGGCGATCCGCACCGTCGCCGAACGCGAACGCGAAGGCCGCAAGTGCACCTTCTTCATCAAGACCACACCACACACGATGGAAGACCCGGCCATTTTGCCGTGGATTGCGACACAACTGCAGGCGGCGCGCCTACGCGGCGACGCGCTGGTGTTCGAGGCGCCGGAAAGCAAGGTGGTCACCAATCTCAAGGCAGCCCGCACCTTTCAGAAAGGGTTGGAGCAATTCCACGCGCATTTCGCCATCGAGCAATTCGGCTCCGGCCTGAATTCGATGCAGTTGCTCAAACACGTCGATGCAAAATATCTCAAGATCGACCGCACCTACATGGCCGAACTGCCGAAGAACAAGGAAAACCAAGCCAAAATCAAGGAAATCGCCGATCAAGCGCGCGCGTTGGAGAAGATGACCGTGGCCGAATTCGTCGAAGATGCCGCTTCGATGTCGATTCTGTTCTCATGTGGCGTTAATTTCGTGCAAGGCAATTTCTTGCAGGAACCGGAAAAGGTGATGTCCTACGATTTCGGTTGATGGCGATACCGAATCAGCACAACAAACGGCCCGGATTTCCGGGCCGTTTGCGTATCAGTAAACGACGTCAGCGTGGTGACTGTTCCAGCGCGGCGATGCGATCCGCAATCGGTGGATGGGTCATGAACAGGGCGCGCAGCCCGCTGAGCTTTCCGCCGGAAATACCGAACGCCTTGACCTCATCCGGCAACACATGGTCGTTCGGATCGCCGGCCAACCGGCGCAGCGCCGACACCATGCTGTCGCGACCGGCCAAGTGCGCACCACCGGCGTCGGCACGGAATTCGCGGCGGCGTGAGAACCACATGACAATGATCGATGCGAGCATTCCGAGCGCGATCTGCAACGCCATGTAGACGACCGTGTGCACAATCGAATCAATGACGCCCGGGCCGTCGTCATCATTGCGGCGCAGCGCCGAACTGACGATCGACGCGAGGATATTGCTAATGAACACGAC
Source organism: Rhodanobacteraceae bacterium (assembly GCA_016708465.1). Lineage (GTDB taxonomy): Bacteria > Pseudomonadota > Gammaproteobacteria > Xanthomonadales > Ahniellaceae > JADKHK01. The sequence continues at coordinate 167,581 of JADJFT010000001.1, read as the reverse complement.
AAAGGTATTGAGCACACCTTGGATCAAGGTCAGCGTAATCATGTCGCCATTTGCGACATGCGACATCTCGTGGCCAAGTACGGCTTCGAGTTCGCGTCGATTCATGCTGCGCATCAGACCAGTACTGACGGCAACCAGCGCATTGTTGCGATTCCAGCCGGTCGCGAACGCATTCATCTCGGGCGCTTCGTAGACCGCGACCTCGGGCATGCCGATACCCGCCTGCTCGGCTTGGCGACGTACGGTATCAAGCAGCCAGACCTCGGCCTCGTTGCGCGGTTGGCTGATGACTTGAGCACCGGTACTGCGCTTGGCCATCCACTTCGACAGGAACAGCGAAATAAACGAGCCCGTCATGCCGATCACAGCGGACATCAACAGTAGCCCGGTCAAGCTACCGCTGCGATTAAGTCCAAAGATTGAGCCAAGTAGGCCCAGCAGCACCATGATCGCCAAATTGGTGCCGAGGAAGAGTGCAATGCGTAACATGCCGTGATTCCGTGTCGGCCTGCCGACGTTGGCAGTAGCGCACATACTGCGGTTTCCACGGCGAGATTCAAGCGGCCAATGCAACGCGATGCAGATCGTGGCCAGCAATGTGATGGAGAGGTGAATGCATGAATGGCTATCGCGGGCGCTTCGCACCTTCGCCGACCGGTGACCTGCACTTCGGATCACTGGTGGCGGCGCTCGGCAGTTGGCTACGCGCACGCGCCTGCGGCGGTACCTGGCTGGTGCGGATCGAAGATCTCGACCCGCCCCGCGAAATCGCGGGCGCAGCGGCGCGCATGCTCGCCACCTTGCACGCCTTCGGCATGACTTCGGACGAACCGGTCGTCGCGCAGAGCCAGCGCCAGCATCGCTACACCACGGCCTTGGAACACTTGGTTGAACGCGGACTCGCCTTTCCTTGCGCCTGCAGCCGCAAACAACTGGAAGACTCCGGTGCGTTGCATGTCGCCGCGTGCATGCCGCCGCCGCTTGGCACAGCGCACGCCTGGCGCGCGCACTGCGCCGACATCGAGATCGGGTTCGACGACGCCGTCATCGGACGCTATACCCAGTCACTGCGCCGCGACGTCGGTGATTTCGTATTGAAACGCAACGACGGCCTGTATGCCTACCAACTTGCCGTCGTCGTCGATGACGCCGCACAAGGGATCAGCGAAGTCGTGCGTGGCGCCGACCTGTTGGACTCGACGCCTCGACAAATATGGCTGCAGCGCGTGCTTGGCTTGCCGACGCCGGACTATTTGCACCTACCGCTGGTTCTCGATGAACACGGCCGCAAGCTTGGCAAATCGCTCGCGAGCCAGCCGGTCGATGCCGCCAATCCATTGCCGGCGCTACGTGCCGCGCTACGCTTCCTTGGCCAACCCGATCAACTTGGGTGTGACGATGTGAACGAACTGCTGCGGTGCGCTGCAACATCGTTCGACATTACGCAAATACCTGCCTCGGTACCCTCCCGCATCGCTGGAATCAGCGACTAGAATCGGCGTGTTACCGCAGCAGCGGACAATGGAGAGGAAAATGACGCAACGTATTGCACTGGTTACCGGCGGCACCGGCGGCATCGGAACGGCGATCTGCCAACGCTTGGCCAAGATCGGCCATCGTGTCGCCACCAACTATCGCGACGAAACTCGCGCTCGTGCTTGGCAGGAAGAACAAAAGCGCCTCGGCTACGATTTTGTCATCGCCCCCGGCGATGTCTCCGATGCTGCGGCGTCGGCCGAGATGGTCAAGGCGATCGAGGCACAACTGGGGGCGATCGACATTCTCGTCAACAATGCCGGCATTACCCGCGACACCACTTTCCATCGGATGAGTGCATTGCAGTGGCACGAGGTGATCAATTCCAACCTGAACTCTTGCTACAACGTCACGCGCGCCGTGATTGAAGGCATGCGCACACGACAGTGGGGCCGCATTATTCAGATCTCGTCGATCAACGGTCAAAAGGGGCAATACGGGCAAGCGAACTACGCAGCGGCCAAGGCTGGCATGCACGGCTTCACTATTTCGCTGGCTCAGGAAAGCGCCAAGTTCGGCATCACCGTCAACACGGTATCGCCAGGTTATGTTGCCACTGACATGGTCATGGCGGTGCCCGAAGAAGTACGCGCCAAGATCGTCGCGCAGATCCCGACTGGCCGTCTCGGCAAGCCAGAGGAAATCGCCTACGCAGTGTCGTTCCTGATCAACGAGGAAGCGGCTTGGATCACCGGCGCGAACTTGTCGATCAATGGTGGCCACTACATGGGTTGGTAACCCGCACTAAAGCTTTGTGCCGCGCACCGGTTTGTTGATCTTCCTCTGGTGCGCTGCGCAACGCTTCTGCTAGTTTCGAGGCATGACCAATAGCCCGCGCATTATCAAGAAGTATCCGAATCGGCGGTTGTACGACACCGAGATTTCGAGCTACATCACCATCGATGAAGTGCGTCAGCTTGTCATCGATGGTGAAGACTTCGAGGTCCGTGATGCCAAAACTGGCGATGACCTGACACGCATGGTGCTGTTGCAGATCATCAGCGAGTACGAAGACAAGGGGCAACCGTTGTTCAGCACCAAGTTGCTGTCGCAGTTCATCCGCTTCTACGGTGACTCGATGCAAGGCTTCATGGGTAGCTATCTCGAGCGCAGCATGCAGGTCTTTCTCGACCAGCAGGGCCAGTTCCGCAGCCAGGTGAACAACATTCTCGGCCAGACGCCGTGGTCGGTCTTGAACGACATGACCGAGCGCAACATGGAACTGTGGAAGCAGATGCAGTCGAAGTTCATTGGCGATGCTGAAGCCGCCAAAGCCGCGCCAAAACCGGGCGACAAGAAGCGCTGATTTTCAATTCGGCACAGTCACCGGCTATTCGTCGTATAGATTTTTTTGCGGCGCAGCAATAAATTCCACTTTCTCTATCTATTTCATGGACTCAACTCATGTCGCAGCGCGTCGCCATTGTTACGGGCGGAATTGGTGGTCTCGGGTCGGCGATTTGCCGCAAGCTGGCGGAATCCGGTCGCATCGTCATCGCGGCCGACCTCGGCGCGCGTGGCGAACGCATTGCCGAGTTCCGCACCGAGATGGCCGATCTCGGTGAACGCGTGCGATTCGAGAGCCTGAATGTCGCCGACGAACAGTCCTGCAACGATCTGATCGCACGCGTCGTCGCGGCGCATGGTCACGTTGATGTGCTGGTGAATGCTGCTGGCATCACCCGCGACACCACCCTGCGCAAAATGACCACCGCGCAGTGGCAGGACCTGATGCGAGTGAACCTCGACGGCGTGTTCTTCATGAGCCGCGCCGTCGTCGAAGGTATGTGTGACCGAGGCTTTGGCCGCATCGTCAACATTTCCTCGGTCAACGGACAGACCGGTCAATTCGGTCAGACCAACTATTCGGCATCGAAGGCCGGACTGCACGGCTTCACCATGGCGCTGGCCCGAGAAGTCGCCCGCAAAGGCGTGACAGTGAATTCGGTATCACCGGGCTACTGTCGCACCGCCATGGTGATGTCGATCCCGGACAATATCCGCGAACAGATCATCAGCCAGATTCCAGTCGGTCGCATCGGTGAACCCGACGACATCGCCCGCGCCGTCGATTTTCTGGCCGCTGACGACGCTGGTTTCTTGACCGGCGTAAACCTGCCGGTCAACGGTGGCCTGTTCATCAGTTTCTGATGTCCGCGCGCGACCTCAGTCGCGCGAGATCAACCCGGCTTCGATCAACTTTTCGCGCATCGCTGCGACATGCTCAGCGTAGGGCTGCCAAGAACCGACGCCACGGCCATGGATGCGTTCGCGCACCAATACTGCACTGGCTGTCGCAACGATCTTGGCATTGTTGGTCGGATCCTCAGCACCCTCGATCCAGTTGAGTCCACAGAATCGGTACAACGCGCGCGTCACCAATCCCGGCACGCTGACCAATTGCTCATAGCGCAACGACAAGATTCGCTTCGGTAGCGCCGACTCGCAGCGACGCATCCAATTCGCGTAACGGATGTAATGCGCCGCAATCGAGTCCTGATCGTAGGCATAGGGATAGGTCGCGCCGAACAAGTCGCTCCAGATACCGAAGCAGGTATCGAGCGGATCACGCACGACGTGCACGATGCGTGCTTCTGGTAACGCCGCCGCAATCGCGTGGACATAGAAGCTGTTGCCGGACATCTTGTCGGTCACGTAACCATCGTTGCCGAAGCGCTCACGCAGGCGGCCACGATAAGCATCTCCGACACGTTGCCAGTCGGCTTCGCCGATGCGCGCGACGATCTGCGGATCGATGAATGCACCGGTCTCAATACCAAGCTCGCGCTTGATGCAGACGTTGAAATCCTGCATCTCGCCGCCGAGGCGAACATCCGGATGGTTACCAAGCAGTCGTTCCACGAGCGTGGTGCCTGAGCGCGGCATGCCAAGGACAAAGATCGGCACCGGGGTATCTGTCGGCGCCGCCGCGGCCTCTGCTGCAATTGCTGCGAACAGCGTTTCAGCATGGTGTTCGAGACCGCTGAACAGTTCGGCCTCCCGGTCAGAATCGACGCGCGCGATCGCTTGCATGATGTGGTTCGCGCGCTCCAGCGCGTTGGCCGCCGGGCCATGCTGCCCCGCCTGATCGAGCTCCTTGAACAACGCAAAATCGAGAATTGCCATCGGCTCGGTGGACTCGGCGAGCAATGGGCGCGCCGCTTCGATGCGCTCGACGTGGTGATGGCCGTCCGGCCGATGCCCAAGTTCGGCGATGGCACAGTGCGCCAAGGCAAAACCGGGTGCGAGTTCGAGCGCGCGCTCGAATTGCGCCAGTGCCTCGTCACGGCGGTCAAGTGCACGCAAGGCAGAACCGAAGTTGTAGAAAACAATCGGATTGCTCGGGTCGATCGCGATCGCTCGCTCAAACAGCGGCAGCGCTGCTGCCGCATCACCGAACTGGGTCAGCACCGAGGCGACACGATCAATCAGCGCCACCTCATCAATCGGCAGCGCCGCTGCTTTGCGCGCGGCAAGCAATGCCGGTTGGGCGTCGCCACGCAACAGGTAGCAGCGCGCCAGATGGGCATGAATCTCTGGTCGATTCGGCTCTAACACGGCCGCCTGTTCGGCACTCGCCAACGCCGCGACGAGGCGTGAATCGGCCGCTTCAGCCAACGACCGATAGAACCAGCCCAAGCCTAGTTGCGGAAATTGTTGCGTCACCGACTCGGTGACGGCACTGGCCGCAGCGATATTGCTGGCATCAAGGTAGGCGCGCGCACGGCGCAATTCACGCTGGATGCGAAGAAAATTCGGCGGCGGCGCGGAGACGGTCGTATTCATGGCAGTCACGAAAAAATCCGGGAGCGGACGCCGGAGCATACATCAAGACAATCACCGGCTAGTCAGAGCAAAGTCATTAATTAACAATAAGATAGGAATGGAATCTCAAGTCCGACTGCATTATTTGACGCACCCCTGAAAAGCCCCAGACGCATCCGCTGACGCGGCGCGGAACTACACCGGATTGGCAGGAAACCGCGACGACCTTCGCCAAACCGTCATTTCGGCAAAAAAAAAGGCCGGATCGCTCCGGCCTTCATTTCATCGGTCTGTCGGCAGAACTTAGCCGCGCTTGCGCAACCATTGGTCAATGGCTGGCGGCACTTCGCGCTGAGCGCGACCGGACACATAGATACCGATATGGCCGCCCTTGAACGACAGTTCGGTGTAGTCCTTCGTGCTGGTCGCGCCCTTGAGCGCTCGCGACGCATTCGGTGGCACCAAGTGGTCCTGCTCGGCAAAGATGTTCAGGATCGGCAACTTGATCGCTTTCAAATCAATGGCCTTATCGCCAATCTTCAGGCCGCCTTTGAGCAGCTTGTTGCCTTGGTAGAAATCCTTGATGAACTGGCGAAAGGCTTCTCCCGCCTGGTCGGGCGAATCGAAGATCCACTTTTCCATGCGCAGGAAGTTTTCCATCTCGGCCGGGTTGTCGAGGATATCGGTCATGCCGACGTACTTCTGTTGCAGCAGGCGATACGGCTTCAGGGTGAGGTAGCACCAATTCATCAGGTCCGCCGGCACATTGCCAAGGGTGTCGATGAACAAGTCGACATCCATACCTTGCGTCCAGTGGCTGAGCATATTGTCCGGTGTCTGGAAGTCGACCGGCGTCACCATCGTGATCAGGTTTTGTAGGGTTTCCGGGTACAGGCTGGCGTAGCACAGGCTGAAGGCCCCGCCTTGGCAGATGCCAAGCAGATTGATTTTGTCGACACCGGTGTGCTTCGACACCGCCTTGACCGAACGGCGCAGATAACCGTTGATGTAGTCGTCGAGCGTGACGTAGCGGTCCGACGGATCGGGGTAGCCCCAGTCGATCAGGTAGACGTCATGACCCGCTGCCAGCAAACTCTTCACGATCGAACGATCGTCCTGCAGGTCGACCATGTACGGCCGGTTCACTAGCGCGTAGGCGATCAGCAGCGGCGTCTTGTGCGTGACCTTGTGCGTACTTTTGAAGCGATAGACGACCAGCTTGTCTTCTTTGTAAATCGCTTCCTTGGCGCTAGCGCCATAATGAACTTCCGGAACATTCTTGAGAACATTCATGCCCTTGGCGAGTTTTTCTCCAAAGCGCGTGAGCTCTGCGGCGACTTTGTTCGGTTCGAGTTGGATCGGACCCATGATGTGCGTGCTCCCTGATCAGCGCGAACGACGGGCAGCCGGCTTCTTCGCCATCGACTTCGGTCTGTACCAGCTTGCGCACGGTCATCTGCTTGTTGACCAAGTTGCCGTAAGCCGTGCGGAATTCCGGGCTCAACGAGACTTCGGCATAGCCCTCCTCGGCGGCGTCGATCCAGAGATCGTAGACCTCGCGCAGGGTCTCCAGCTTGCGCCCCTGCTCCTCGCGAGCGGCGAGCAGCGATTCAAATTTGCCGATCGCGCGCTGGCTGGCATCAAGCATCAGCCGGTTGTAACCCGACATCGCGTCCTGATACTGCAGGAACGCCACGGCTAGGCGCTGCTGGCGCTCTTGCGATTCGCGCGCATAACCGAACGCCGGCATGCCGAGCAGACCCTGGACTTCGCCTTTGGCCCAGTCGGCCGGATTCGGCCAGCCAGTGAAAAATTGTTCGAAGCCGCGTGCACCATCACCGGTCATCGCCGCAAACAAGTCATGCAGCGGATTGCGGGTTTCACCGAATTGGCCCAGTGCCCCCTGAAACAGTCGCGCCCAGCCGGCGGCGTCTTTCGGAAACGTCGCGCCGGTGGCGAGTTGGCCGGAGAACTTCTCGACCCAATCGAGATACTGCTTGGTGCCACCGACAAAACGTTGGGTGGCGGCATCGGTGCTGTCGCCCAGCTTGCCACCGAAAAGGTCTCCGAACGCTTTGGCGCCATCGCGCCAATCGCCCTGCACCACTTTGTTCGCGCCATCCGACACGGCGTTCCACCACTGCTGGTGCAACGTTTCCCAATCCTTGAACGCACCTGAACCGGCTTTCGCCATGACCTGTTCTCCCATTTGAGATCACCATGCTAGTCCTGTGTATGTTGCAGCGCAACATTCAACGGCTTGATCTGCTCCCCGGCGCGAACGCGGGACCAATGGTGCGCATTCGGATATCGCCCGGCTACCTCAACCCGAAGGTGAATGATAGAACTGTCGTTCCGGAGGAACCTATGAACCTGACGAAATCAATTCTGACCTTGACCCTGTTGACGGGTGGCACGATGGCGAACGCGGCGGACGAAGATCCGTACTTGTGGCTGGAAGAGGTCGAAAGCACGAAAGCGCTCGACTGGGTCAAAGCGCGCAATGCCGAGAGCCAGGAGGCGTTGGAGGCAGATGCTTCCTTCAAGCCGCTGTACGAGCGCCTGCTGGCAATCAACAACGCCACCGACCGCATTCCCTATCTGACTAAGATCGGTGATCGCTATTACAACTTCTGGAAGGATGCCGATCACATCCGCGGCATCTGGCGTCGCACCACGCTCGACGAGTATCGCAAGGCCCGTCCGACCTGGGAGACCGTGCTCGACATCGACGCCTTGAACACGCTCGAAAACGCGAACTGGGTCTGGAAAGGTGCGGATTGCATCGAACCCAAGCAGGATCGCTGCCTGATTTCCCTTTCGCGCGGCGGTGGTGATGCCGTTGAAGTACGCGAGTTCGATATCGCGAGCAAAGCCTTTGTCAAAGACGGCTTCGTGCTGCCGGAAGCCAAATCGGCGACCAGTTGGAAAGACCGGGATACGCTCTTCATCGGCACCGATTTCGGCGCCGGCTCGCTGACCGACTCGGGTTACCCGCGCAGTGTGCATGAATGGAAGCGTGGCACCGACTGGAAGGATGCGACCAGGATTTACGAGGCCGAACCGGCCGACGTCTATGGCTTCGGATTCAGTGATTATGCACAAGGCACACGTTATGACGGTGTGGTCCGCGTCCCCGCGTTCTTCCAGAACGAAACGCAGCTATTTCGCGGCGGCAAGCTGGTCAAAGTACCGAAGCCGGATGACGCCGAGATCAGTTTCTTCCGCGAGTTTGCGCTGATCACGCTGCGCAGTGACTGGCAACCCGGCAAACACAAGCTCGCCGCCGGCAGTCTGGTCGCGATTCGCGTCGACGATTTATTCGCTGGCAAGGACGCGTACACCGCCTTGTTCGTCCCGACCGCGAAGCGTTCGCTGGCCGGATTCTCGACCACGCGCAATGCGGTGTTGCTGAATATCCTCGACAACGTCAAGAGTCGCCCACAAGTGATGGCGCTCGATGGCAAGACCTGGTCCAGCAAGGCTCTGGATGTCCCGCTGAACTCCGACGTCAACCTGTCGCCGAAAATTCGGACACCAGCGACGATTTCTTTATGACGGTGACAGATTTCCTGACGCCGACATCGCTGCTATCCGGACGCGTCGGCGAACGCAAGATCGTTCTATTGAAACGCCAAGCGGCGTATTTCAAATCCGAAGGGCTTGTCGTCGAACAATACGAAGCGACCTCGAAGGACGGCACGAAGGTGCCCTACTTCATCGTGCTGCAGAAGGATCGCGCACGCGACGGCACGATTCCGACTCTGCTCTACGGCTATGGCGGTTTTGAAGTGTCACAGACCCCGGGCTACTACGCCGGTGCCGGCGCCGGCTGGCTTGAACGCGGCGGCGCGTTCGTGATGGCCAATATTCGCGGCGGTGGTGAATTCGGTCCGCGCTGGCATCAAGCGGCGCTGAAGGCGAACCGTCAGCGCGCTTATGACGACTTCATCGCCATCGGCGAAGACCTGATCACCCGCAAGATCACGTCAACCCCGCACCTCGGCATTCAGGGCGGCAGCAATGGCGGCTTGCTGATGGGCGTGATGTACACGCAGCGCCCAGACTTGTGGGGTGCCGTACTATGCGAGGTGCCGCTGCTCGACATGAAGCGTTACAGCAAACTTCTCGCCGGCGCGAGCTGGATGGGCGAGTACGGCAATCCGGACGTGGCCGCGGAATGGGCCTACATCTCGAAGTATTCGCCGTACCAGAACATCGATGCGTCCAAAACCTATCCGCCGATCCTGTTCACGACATCGACGCGCGATGACCGCGTCCATCCCGGAGATGCTCGAAAAATGGCGGCGAAACTGATTGATCTCGGCAAGAACGTGACCTACTACGAAAACATCGAAGGCGGCCACGGTGGTTCGACGAACAACCAGCAAGCCGCCTTCATGGACGCGATCGGCTACGTGTTCCTGTGGGAACGCCTGAAGTAACCCCGGAATGGTGCCGGCGCCGTTGGACGCTCGCACCCCAACGAACGGAGAATCGCACCATGCGCCGCAGCCTGATCACTATCGGAGTCGCCCTCGCCATGTCCACCGCCACGGCGTCGTCGCCGGATTTCTCGTTGACCGTGTATTCGTCGGCCGCACCTGGGCAGATCAGCGCCGAACAGTTGGTGAATTTCGGTCTGCACCTGCCCGGCTATGCACTGGTGCGCGATCGCAGAATGTTGCAACTACCGAGCGGCAGCGGCGAAGTGCGCTTCAGTGATGTCGCCACCCGGATCGACCCGACTACGGTCAGCTTCGCGTCGATTACCGATCCGGATGGCACGCGTGTGGTCGAACAGAACTACCAGTTCGATCTGGTCGATGGGCAAAAACTGCTGAGTCGCTATATCGGTGAAACCGTCAGTGTCGACCAGGTCCGTGGTGATCAGGTCGAGACCGTGACCGGCAAGTTGCTGTCGGCGACGAATGGATTGATCCTGATGCAGCCGAATGGCGAAGTGCAGACGCTGTCGCACTACGCCAACATCGCCTTCCCATCACTGCCCGGCGGCCTGATCACCAAGCCGACGCTGGTCTGGCTGGTCGATGCAAGGCGTGGCGGCGAACGCGACGCGCAGGTGTCCTACCAGACCCAGGGCATGACTTGGTGGAGCGACTACAACGTCATCCTCAAGGGCGATGCGAATGACTGCAGCATGGATCTTGCCGCTTGGGTGACCGTGGTGAACCAGAGCGGTGCGAGTTACCCGAATGCGCAACTGAAACTAGTCGCCGGCGAAGTGAACCGCGCACCGGCGGCACCGGCCCCGATGGCCCTCGGCATGGCCAAGCGCACCATGGTCGCGGAATCCACAGCACCCGGATTCGAGGAATCGGAACTGTTCGAATACCACCTGTACACGCTTGGCCGTCGTACCGAACTGCCGAACAATTCGACCAAGCAACTCGAACTGTTCCCGTCCGCCGTCGGCGTGAAATGCAAGCGCGAACTGGTCTTCACGGCATCGCCGCAGCCTTATGGTTTTTGGGGCGCTCCGATCAGCGACCAAGGCTATGGCGCAACCAACAGCGGCGTCGTCGGCGCTTGGCTGGAATTCGACAACAAGCAGGCGAATGGCCTCGGCCTTCCGCTGCCGGCCGGCCGCGTGCGTGTGAACCAGGCGAGCAAGGATGGCAGCCTCGAATTCATCGGCGAAGATGTGATCAAGCACACGCCGCGCAACGAAACCCTGCGTATCAAGCTTGGCGAGGCATTCGACGTGGTCGGTGAACGCAAACAGGTCGACTACAAGATCGACACCTCCGGTAAACGCATCGACGAAACTTTCGAGATCAGTGTGCGCAACCGTAAAAAGCAAGCCGCCACGATCCGCGTGCGCGAATACCTGTATCGCTGGAGTAGCTGGGCGATCACTGCCGAAAACGTGAAGCACGACAAGCGCGACGCCAACACCGTCGACTTCGTCGTCAACATCCCGGCCGATGGCGAGCAAAAAATCCGCTATAGCGTTCGCTACACCTGGTAGCGCGCCGTGAGTCGATAGACTCGCCTGCGCCCATGTTGTCGCACCCATCGCGCCCGCACTACACGTCGGCAGCACAGTTAATGCTGGCCAGCGCCGTATTGTTTGGATTGATGGCGGTCGCGATCCGCCTTGCATCGCAGTCGCTGCACACGTTTGAAGTTGCCTTCTTCCGCAATTTCTTCGGGCTAATGGCGACAACACCTTTGCTCGTGCGCCACGGTCCGTCGCTGTTGCGCACGCAGCATTTCCCGCGCTACCTGCTGCGCTGTCTGGTCGGCATCATCGGCATGATGTGCGGCTTTTGGGCAATCGGGCACCTACCGCTTGCCCAAGCGGTAGCGCTGTCCTATTCGTCACCGATCTTCGTCGTCATCGCGGCCGCCCTATTCCTTGGCGAGCGCGTGCATGCAAGGCGCTGGACGGCGGTCGCACTCGGTTTCATTGGCGTGCTGGTGATCACGCGGCCGGGTAGCCACGATTTCAATGTCGGCATGTTGATCGCGGTGATATCGGCATTTATGACCGGACTGGTGTCGATTCAGATCAAGCAACTGTCGGCACTGGAGCCGGCGGACCGGATCGTGTTCTACACCACCCTGATCTGGGTGCCGATGTCGCTGATTCCGGCACTGCTGGTCTGGCGCTGGCCGCAAGGCATCGTCTGGCTGTGGGTGATCGCGGCGGGCGTGCTCGGTACCGGCGGGCACATGTTGTGGACACGCGCGCTCAAACTCGGTGACGTGTCGGCGCTGACGCCGATCAGTTTCACGCAATTGCCGGTCGTCGCGACCGCAGGCTGGCTGCTGTTCGGTGAACGCGTCGATCGTTGGACCTTGCTCGGTACCACGATCATTCTTGTCTCCAGCGCCTACATCGCGCATCGCGAAGCCGTCCTCGCACGTCGCCACGCGACCAAGGAACCACTGAAATCAGTTGAGCCTTCGACCTGACGCTGCTGATCCTGGTCAAGACACCTCGTCGCGGCTGAAGTATCATTTCGCCACAATTTCCGAGGGAATCGTATGCGCTCGCTCGCGGCCCTGCTGCTGATTCTCGTTGCCGCCACCGGCAATGCCCAAAGCGTGATCTGGCCGGCAGCAACGCCACCTTGCAACGGCAGCCTGCAGAACTGCATCGATGCCCAACCGGGCGGGTTCGTCGTGCTGATCGCTACCGATACCCCGAGCAATATTGGCGGGACAGGCGACGCTGGCAGCCTCTATCTGCCGCGTTCCGTTTGGCTGACCGCCCGGCAAGGTTTCCATCCAGTATTTCCGACCGGTGTCGGCATCCAGAGCGTGATGTCCGGCACGACTTCGATCCATATCGACCGCCTGAAACTACGCAATGCCCGCATTGCGCTGTATGCGGTTGCGGGCAGCACGGTGACTGTGGACGTCCAACAGGTGGACATCGAAGACAACAACGGCAATGGAGGCTTCAGGTTCGAACAGATCGACAGCGGCAGCTATACCCTGCGGCTGGAGAACAACCACTACCGGCGCAACGGCGGTACTGCCGCGCCAATATCCGTCACTTCCTCCGGCGGCACGTTCGACGCCGACATTCGCTTCAATCGTATCGAAGTGCCCGATGACAGCAGCTCCGCCTATGGCTTGTTTGGCGCCGTCACCGGCAACGGGCAGCTCAATCTCGACCTGATCGGGAACCGAGTACTCGGGTCCTTCAGCTACGGCGCGCTGTGCGGTGTGATCGGTTCAGGCAGCAGCGCAACCAGCACCGTGCGGATGCGCGCGCTCAGCAATGTGGTCACGCCGTCCCGACGTGGTGTCGGCACCGGTGTGTGCGCATACGGTGGCGAGGGCACGATGTCGGTTTATGTCATCAACAACACCCTGACCGATCTCTTCAACGGCATCTCCGCCGGGCAGCGGCAATTTTCACCACCAACCTCGCCGCAAGCGATGACTGGCTACATCTTCAATAATCTGATCGCATGGTCCAACTACGGCGTCTATCAAGGATCGTTGGCCGCAACGGTAACCAACGACAATAATCTGCTGTTTGGAAACACCACCAACGGCATTGGATTCACGCCCGGCGCGCAAACGGTGACCACCGACCCGCGCCTGATCTCGCGTGAACGCCCCTACCTGAGCAGCGACTCGCCCGCGATCGATGCCGGGAACAGCCTTGCGACCTTGTTCGCCGGAACGCCGGCGCTACCGTTGTTTGACGCCGACGGCCACCGTCGACTAAAGGACAGCGCAATGGACATCGGCGCCTGGGAGTTCGGCGACGCCTGGTTCCGGGCGATTGCGCCCGCAGTCGGGGGCGGCAGCAACTGGTTCCAGTTCAGCCATTCGGCGGTCAATGGCGCAAGCGGCGCGCGCTTGCAGGCAACCGCGAACTTTTCACCCGCAAGCTCGAGCCTGCTCGCCCCGTTCGGTGTGTTTCAATTGGGTGCGCCGCCCTACTGGGCGTTGTATGCCGAAAATGTCGGCACCCCGATGCCGTCCAATGCCGGCTTCAACCTGTTCGAACCGGCACCGGGAAGTGGTCGGTTCTTGCACACGCTGGCATCGGCAACGTCTTCGAGCCAGCTCAACAACACCGCCGTGAACGCCAATCCCGACGCCAAGGTGTTTGTTACCCACAACTGGAACCCTGCCGGCGGCGGCGGCGTGTACAACAACCATTCAACCGGCGTCTACACATACGCTGGCAACAACTGGTACGTGCAGAGTGGCGGCGGCGAGACGATGCCGAATGGGGCAGCATTCAACGTCTATGCCCAAGACGCGAGTCCGACCGCGTTCACGATCACCTCCGACGCCAGTTTGTCCGCCCGCGGTGTCATCGGCAACAGCATGCCAATCGACATCGAGGAGATCGCGCCGGCCTGCACCGTGCTGATCGTTACGCCCTGGCTCTCGACATCCGACAATTTCGTGTTTGACGTCAGCCAAAGTCTCGGCGACTGGTACATCTACGCGCCTGGCGGCCTTCCGGACGGCACCCGCTTCAACGTGATGTATTCCCCGAGGCAAGTCTTCGAGTGCTCCGGTCCGCTATTCCGGAACGGCTTCGAATAGCGGTCAACTGGCGCGTGCGGTGTATTTGGCGGCGACATAATCCTCGACGATCGCGACGAACTCTTGAGCAATATGTGCACCGCGCAGGGTGTGTCGCTTCTCGCCGTCGATGAACACCGGTGCAGTCGGTGCTTCACCGCTACCGGGTAGCGAAATACCGATGTTGGCGTACTTGGACTCACCCGGACCGTTGACGATGCAACCCATCACCGCCAGCGTCATGTTCTCGACGCCGTCATAGCGGAGTTTCCATTCCGGCATCTTTGCGCGGACATGGTCCTGCACGGTCTTGGCCAGTTCCTGGAAGAAGCTGCTGGTGGTACGGCCACAGCCTGGACATGCGGTCACCAGCGGCGTGAACGCGCGCAAACCCATGGTCTGCAGCAATTCCTGCGCAACGATGACTTCACGCGTGCGCGACTCGCCTGGTTCCGGCGTAAGCGAAATGCGAACGGTGTCGCCGATCCCCTGCTGTAACAGCACCGACAAGGCCGCCGTCGATGCAACGATGCCCTTCGAGCCCATGCCGGCCTCGGTCAAACCGAGATGCAACGCGTAATCGCAGCGCGCCGCTAACGAACGATAGACCGCGACCAGATCCTGTACACCGCTGACTTTGCAACTCAGCACGATGCGATCGCGACCGAGCCCGATGTCCTCGGCCTTGCGTGCCGATTCGATTGCAGAATGAATCAGCGCCTCGCGCATGACCGTGGTCGCGTCCCAGGGTTCGGCGCGCGCATGGTTTTCGTCCATCATCTGCGCCAAAACGCTTTGATCGAGCGAGCCCCAATTCACACCGATACGCACCGGCTTGCAATAACGGATTGCCATCTCCACGATCGCAGCGAACTGGGCGTCTTTCTTGCGCCCGAAGCCGACGTTGCCCGGGTTGATGCGGTATTTCGCGAGCGCTTCGGCGCAGGCAGGTTCATCAAGCAGCAACTGATGACCGTTGTAATGGAAGTCACCGATGATCGGCACTTCGATACCCATCATCGCGAGACGGTCACGGATCTGCGGCACCGCCGTCGCCGACTCGGCATTGTTGACGGTCACGCGGACCAACTCGGAACCGGCACGCCACAGTTCGGCAACTTGCTGCGTGGTCGCCTTCACGTCAGCAGTATCGGTATTGGTCATCGACTGCACGACGATCGGTGCGTCGCCGCCGACGGTGACAGCACCGACCACAACAGGAACGGATCGCCGACGTGGAATCGGCGCGGAATACGGAATCAGGTCACTCATGTGGTGCTATTTTCGGCGGTTTTCGCCTTCGCCGCGACTCTTAGGTAAGCACCCGTGTTTTCCAGCAAATCGATATCGGCAATCACGCTGACCCGTGGTTCGCGGGTTTCCGAATATCGCTCGGGGCGCATCGATACTTCCATCCGCACAAAACTGCGTTCACCGATACTCGGTGCGAGAAAACTCAAGCCGCCGTTGCCTGGATGCAAGGGTTCCAGCTCAATCGCCCGCACCGGCGTCTTGAAGCTGCTACCCGCTTCGGAAATCCGCAACGCCGCCGGCTCGGCCTGGCGCGCCAAAAGTTCCACGCCAGCATCGACCTGCCCGTCGAGCGTGAAGCGCAACCAGCGGATCACGCCAACCATCCACTCGCGCGCCGCCGCATCGTCTTCCTCGGGTGATGCCAATCCGACTAATTCGCCGATGCGCGCCTTGGCACCACTTTCGGCACCCCATTGCAGTCGATAGCCGCCGAGACTCTGGTCGAGCACCTGCGCACGTGTCGGCAATGCGCGCGAACCTTCGCCGCTACCTTGCGCCCAAGATGCCGTCTTGTCGCGTTCGCTCAGGCTGATGCCGGGACCGCGTAATTCGCGCACGAAGTTCTCGAAATCAAGCTGCCCGGCAAGATGGAAATGGATCGCATGCAGGCCGATCAGTGTTTCCAGTTCGTGTCCCGCCGACAAACGCGAATGATTGCGATCAAATTGTGGCCGCCATGCGCTGCACAGTCGGCGGATGAGGTCCTGGCCCAGCGCAGATTTCGGACCACCCTTCAGGCCGAAGCCAAGCGGCCCCGGTGAAATGCTGGTCAGGGACAACTCGCGTTCAAGGTACTGCTGAGCGCGAGCTGCCGAAAACGCAACACGCTGCGCCCCTGCTGCTTGGCGCTCGTCCGCGGAATAGCCCGGACCGCGATCTTGATCCTGCGCGACATCGAAATCGTTCTCACCACCAGCCATACTCAAATCGCAGTACAACGCCCATGCGCGCATCACCTCGTGGGCATCAGCCATCTCCTTCTGTGCCAGCCGGTAAGGATTGCTGATCGCGAGCAGCAGGACATGGGCATAGCAGCGCTTCGGAGTGACGACCGCCTTGCCCAGCAGCGGATCAGCCACGGTCTTGTCGACGACGCCAATGGCATCGGTGAACCGATACAGATCATGCAGCGACTGCCACACCCCCGGGCGATGGTGTTTGGTAAAGCAGATATCCACGCAGCAAAGACTCGCCGTAATGATCGATCGCGCGTGCCGACGCCAGCGCCGCGGTACCGCCTTTGAGGAACGGGAGCTTGCCCGCAGGCAGACAAAGATCATGGACGACGGTGCGGTAGCCGAGCGCGAACGCTTCGTGGAACTCGCGCAACTGCAAGCCAAGTTGCTGCTTGGCGTGCGGCAGCGGAAAGGTTGATCCGATGACCTGACGGTCGGCCTGCGCCACCAGTTGCGCCATCGGCGAGCGCAGGGTTTCCAGCGCATGCAGACGTACCGATGGATCGAGCCGCAGTCCGTTCAAGTCGTGGATGCCCTGCAACAACACGCGCGATGCCGACAACGGATTCGCCAGCGGCAAGGCCGCCACCCACTGCGTAATCCCCTTCGCATCGCTTGGAATCGAGGCCCGCGTCGGCGCAACACGATCTGGAAATCCATTTGCCAGCCGCTGATGCAATTCGCTCATGGCGTGCCTCCCTTGGTGATGACATTGTAAGCGGCGCGGCGGTGGTTGCTATCTCGGCCAAGGCGTCATTCGCAACGGAATGTAGCAAATCGCCTTTCGGTCCCGTTCGCGCAACGGCTAAGATCGGCCATCGTACAGGGCGAACCATGCAGGAACGCGTCGACATCGCAGTAGTCGGGTCCGGTCCCGGCGGGCTCAGTGCCGCAGCTCATGCGGCAGAACTGGGCGTGTCGCATGTATTGCTGGAAGCAGCACCACACTTGTCGAATACGATCTTCCGCTACCAGAAAGCCAAGCACGTGATGGATGAGCCTGGCGTACTGCCGCTGCGCTCGCCGCTGTCCTTCACCGCCGGCAGCCGCGAAAAGATCCTGCAGGAATGGGACGAAGGCGTTGCCCGCCTCAAGGTCAAGGTGCGCCATGGCCACGAGGTCGCGAAGATCACGCGCGCCAACGATGGATTCCACATCGAGTGCACGAATAGCGTCTTGGTTCATGCGCAACATGTCGTGCTCGGCATCGGCATGCAGGGCAACCTGCGCAAGCTCGGTGTGGCCGGCGAAGACCTGCCGACCGTGCAGTATCAACTCGACGACCCAGACGCCTACAGCGGCGAAACCATCGTCGTGGTCGGTGCTGGCGATGCCGCAATCGAGAACGCGCTGGCGCTAGCGAAGAACAATCAGGTCATCGTGATCAATCGTCGCGATGAATTCGCGCGTGCCAAAGAAGGCAACCTACGGCTGATTCTGCGTGCGATCGAGGACGGCACGATTCAGTGTTGGTACAACTCGGGGCCAGAGTCGGTCGAAGAATTGCGCGTTGGCCGCAAGCGCTTGCGCATGCACGTCGCCACCCAGAACGGCAAGGCGCAAATTCTGTGTGACCGCATCATCGCCCGCCTCGGTGCCACCGCGCCGCGCGCCTTCGTCGAAGCCTGTGGTGTGGTTTTCCCGAGCAAGGACCCGAACGCGGTACCGGCGATCTCGGAACGTTACGAATCCAACGTACCTGGCCTGTACATCGTCGGTGCACTGGCCGGCTATCCGCTGATCAAGCAGGCGATGAACCAAGGCTTCGAAGTCGTCGAATACATTCTCGGCCGCCATGTCGAACCGGCCGACGAACCGCTGCTCAAGGCCAAGTTCCGCAATGTTGCCGGTATCACCTCGGTGAATGCCCTGCTCGCGCGCATCCAGGAACGCGTGCCGCTGCTGGCTAGGATCACACCACTGCAATTGCGCGAATTTTTGATCGATTCCGAGATTCGCACACCGCGGCCGGGTGAAACGATCTTCGAGCGCAACGATTACACCAACTCCTTCTACTCAATCGTCGACGGCGAGGTGGCGGTGCTGGTCGACGACGCCGGCGTGCAGCGCGTCGCGCTCAAGGCCGGCGAGTTCTTCGGCGAAATGGGCCTGATCTCGGGGCGGCGGCGCTCTGCCACCGTCATCGCAGAGTCAAACTGTCTGCTGATCGAAACGCCGCGACGTTCGATGAACCGCTTGATCCAGTCGGTGGAGGCGGTGAAGCGTGAAGTCGACAAGGTATTCATCGCACGCGCATTGCAGAGCCGCTTCACCCCGGAGTCCGGTATCGAGAAGCTGACGGAAATGGTCGAGTCGGCCGAGATCCGTCGCTACAAGGCGGGTGAACTGCTGTTCCAGGAAGGCGAACCTGGCGACTGTCTGCACTTGGTGCGACGCGGTTCGCTAACGATTTCGCGCGAGATCGGTGGCAAGGAAATTGTGCTGTCTTACGTTCCTGCCGGCAGCTATGTCGGCGAGATGGCGCTGCTCGGTGAAAGCAAGCGCTCAGCAACTGCCAAAGCTGCCATTGCCACCGAAACCATCCGCGTCGATGGTGAGGCATTCAAGCGTGCCGTCGCGCGCGATCCGCTGCTGCGCCTGCGCCTGCAGGCCGAGTATTCGGCACGCACCGCGGCCAACATCGCGATGCAGCAAATTGGTGCTGGCAGCGACATCGTCTCCTTCCTGCTCACACAAGGGGCCGGCGAAGCCACCGATATTTTGTTGATCGACGAGTCCTTGTGCGTGCGCTGCGACAACTGTGAAAAGGCCTGCGCGGAAACCCACCACGGCACCTCACGGCTCGACCGCGAGGCTGGCCCGACCTTTGCGAACGTGCATGTGCCGACGTCATGCCGGCACTGCGAACATCCGCATTGCATGAAAGATTGCCCGCCGGACGCGATCCATCGTGCACCGAATGGCGAGGTGTTCATCGCTGACAACTGCATCGGCTGTGGCAACTGCGAACGCAACTGCCCCTATGGCGTGATCCACATGGCCGCGAAGCCGCCGAAGAAGCCGGGGCTGCTGTCGTGGTTGATGTTCGGCAGTGGTCCAGGACCGGGCGAATCACCTTACGACCCGCTCAAACCGCCGTCGCCGGCCGAGAAAAAAGCAGTGAAGTGCGACATGTGCAAGGACCTCAAGGGTGGCCCTGCCTGCGTGCGCGCCTGTCCGACCGGTGCGGCGCTGCGCATCGGACCGGATGAATTCATCGCCTACGCGCAATCACGGCGATAAGCATGCGCGACTCCATCCTCAGCTTCGCTGGTGCGCGTTATCTGTGGGTGTCGCTGGTGTTGGTGATCGCCAGCGCGGTCGCGTATCTCTGGCATGATCCGATCGGTGTACCGAATGGCGGCACTTGGCTCGGCTACACCTTGGGCACGATCGCGGCGACGCTGATTCTCTGGCTGATGGCCTTCGGCATTCGCAAACGCCGTTATGGCAACCGCCTTGGAAGCATGCTTGGCTGGGCTTCGGCGCACGTCTATCTCGGAACGGCGCTGATCGTCATCACTTTCCTGCACACGGGATTCCAGGTTGGGTTGAACATCCACACACTGGCGCTGCTACTGATGCTGCTGGTCATCGCGTCGGGGCTGTTCGGACTATTCACTTACCTGCGCTATCCGGCACTGATGACGCGCAACCGCGACAACACGACGCGGCAGGCGATGCTCGACGAAATCGTCGAACTCGATCAACAAGCGCTGTCGTTGGCAGATGCCGTCGATCCGAAGATTCACGGCGCAGTTCTCCGTTCCAACGAACGTATTCGGATCGGTGGCTCGGCTTGGCGCCTGTTGCGTCCGCGCGAAGACACCGATTCCGCAATCGACCAGGTCCGCGCCTACCTCGAACAACGTGACGCCGAGCAGCGCAGCGACGGCAATACGCGCGATATGCCGACGATGTTCGCGATGGTCGATTTTCTGTCGTCGCACGCGGCGGACAGCAAGAACGAAGCATTGCGCAAGCTGATGGACGTGCTGGCACGCAAAAAAACCGTGACTACTCGCCTGAGTCGCGATTTGCAATTGCAGGCGCTGATGGAAGTCTGGCTGTACGTGCACGTGCCACTGTCGTTCGCCCTGCTCGGTGCGTTGATCGCGCACGTCGTCAGCGTGTTCTTCTACTGGTGAGGCGACGATGCGCTGGCTGATTCGACGGGTACTGAAACGCGCGAACGGTGATGTCTTCGAGGACGACATCCATTTCGGCGACACGCTCGGCATCGGCCGCGGTACCGACCAAGCGGTCTACATCACCGACCTGCGCGCAGCACTGGCGCACGCACGCGTCACTGCGGTCGGCGGCGGTCGCTATCGGATCGAGTCGCTGATCGCTGCCGGCGTGCGCATCAATGGTGTGTCTCAGCAGAGCGCGACGGTGAAATCCGGCGCGGTGATCGATATCGGCAGTACCCGTATCCGCTTGGTCGATCCACCGGCCGATTACGACGCTGCGGTTGAAATCAATACGATCGACGAGGCCGAAGCCGAAGCCGCGCGGCCGCTACCGAAGCTGACGCTGACTGAGGGTGGTCTCGGCAAGCGACGCTGGTCTTGGGCGCTGCTGTTGCTGACGCTGCTGATCGGTCTCGGCGTGCCGCTGGCGGCGCATTACGCCGTACCGGTGCGCGATGTCGTCGAAGCGGTACCGCTGAGTGGCCGACCACTTTGGGAAACCGGTTCGCTGGCGTCCGCACACCATTTCTTCGGCAACGATTGTCAGCAATGCCATGTTGATGCGTTCGTATCGGTACGCGACGAACAATGCTTGGCCTGTCATGCCAAGACTGCCGCCCACGTCGATACCGATTTCGATCTGTCCTTGGCCGGTAATGATCGCTGCGCGCACTGTCATCGCGATCACAATGGCAGCGCCGGTTTGGTCCGCGCCGATCAGCAACTCTGTGACGATTGCCATACCGACATCACCACGCGCATCAAGGATGCCAACGTGCATGCCGATGTTGCCGATTTCGGTACGCGGCATGACGGTTTCGTGGTGTCGTTGCCGCAGTGGGATGCGCGCGGCGAGTTCGCGCCGGTGCGGGCGGCACTGGCGACGCCCGGCATCAAGGAACAGAGCGGTCTGATCTTTCCGCACGATGCGCATCTCGATCCGGCCGGAGTTCGCGGTCCCGATGGCACCGACAAAGTGCTCGAATGCGCCAATTGCCATGTCCCGGAAGCAGGCGGCGCGCGGATGCAGCCAATCGCCTTCGAACGCCATTGCCAAGGCTGCCACAAGCTGACGTTCTCGATCCGCGATGCGCAGCGCGAAGTGCCGCACGCGAGCGTCGAAAAAGTCGGCTACACCATCACCGAGTTCTTCGCGCGCGAAGCGCTGGAAGGCGGTTTCAACGAGGTGAACGCGCCGACTGTGGTGCGCGTGCGCCGTCGTCCCGGCCAGTCGATCACGCCACAGGAACGTGCCGAGGCATTGAGTTGGGCGCGCGATCAGGCACGCTCTGCGATCGACCGTTTATTTCAGGACAAGGCCTGCAGTACCTGTCATGCGGTATCGCGCAATGCCACGCAAGACTGGACAGTGGCGCCAGTACGCGTGGCCGGCGCCTGGTTCCCGAAGGCACGCTTCGACCACGGTTCGCACACGACGATGCAATGCATCGACTGCCACAACGCCGAAACCGCAACATCAAGCGAAGCGCTGTTATTGCCGGACATCGATAACTGTCGTCAATGCCACGGCGGCGAACACGCAAAAAACTTGGTACCGACAACCTGTATCGCCTGCCACGCCTTCCACGACGCCGCACACCCAGGTCAATGACCCCGAAATCACGCCCCACCACGGACGACAACGCACAAAAATCTCCAACCCAATCCCCCAAAAAAACCCGCATGCCCCAACGATTTGTCTTGACCACCAACTCCACCGACCCACAATATCCACCCATTAACCCAGCGATTCCGCCGGAGAATTGGTGTTAGGCGTCAGCAATAAGTGTGCCGCACACTCAAGCGTGTCCCTCTAACAACGCGAAACCGAGATAGCCAATGGCATCACCATACGTACAGGTGCAGTATCGATATCGCAAGATAGGTTCGTCATCTTGGACCAGCACAAGTTGGTCTGGATCAATGGCGCAGGAAAGTGAAACGCTGGTGATGCAAAAGCTGAGGGACAAGCACAAAGGGTGCGAGATCGAGTTGAAGTCGATAAAGTGGAAGTAGTCGCTACCGCACGATCGCTTCTTGAAAAAGGCACCATATGGAACCCGTGTTCACACTTCCTTATTCCGAGTATGCGGCAGCGAATCTGCTGTCTGCTCGCTTCACGTCGAAGGACGGGTACTCTGTTTTGTGCCTGCTTCCCGTCAGCAGAAGGGTGTCGATCTCCTGCTAGCGAAACGGAATTCTGGAGGCACTGGTTGCATATCCATTCAGGTGAAATCCTCTCGAACTTACATGCCACCTCCGGCGAAGCGCGCCCGCACGAAACGGTTTGCTTACTACACTTGGTTCAATACTTTTGCAGTCGCTCCAGAAGCGGATTTCTTTCTTCTATTCGGTTTGTACCCTGGCGATGAGGATCGTTCAAAGAAGAGCGATGCCTCGTGGTGGAAGTCACTGGTGCTTGCGTTCTCCAACGCCGAAATGACTGCATTCATTGAAAGCATCAAGACACGAAAGCACGCAAGGGATCCGATGTTCGGATTCGGCTTCCACGGCCCATTGGAAGTACATCTTACGCGAGGCGACCCCGATCGAACCCTACCAAGCTTTAGTCATCACGTTCTCGAAAGGCAGCTGACTAAAGTTGGCCATGCACTTGATGCGCGTTGCCGCAAATGACGTCCAACTATCAAGCCGACCGCCGGGAAGTTTTTCGTTTCAACCAACCGCTGCCAGCCGGCGGCGTCTTAACGCGGTGTTAGATCTCATGGAGCTTCCATCCCTCATTGCGAACGCCCTAGTCAAAGCGGTCAATCTTTGGACCAAACCGGTATTTGGCTTCGGAATACGGGACGGACGCGCTTATGCAGAACTGATGCCAAAGGTCTCGCTTTACGAAACCGTTGATGCAAGATTAGCGAAGATCGAATTAGCTCGTAAGAATCTAACCGATGCACTTGAGGCGATTGACGAACTAAAGTCGGCGTCCGAGGCGAATCAAAGAGAACTGGCGATTGCCCTAGAGCGCCTTCACGACGCGAAGGAGAAAAAAACATCGGTTGAAAAAGAGTTGCAGGCGGTCCAGAGCATCGCGCAAGCTGACATCGGCGTCTTTCGGAAACTTGCTGGGGTTCCCTCAAAGACAGAGATTGCCAAAGAACGGCTGGTCGGCTTCTTTCTTGGCGTGCTCGCGTCCATCGTAGCGACAGTCATCTGGTGGAGCGTCATAAAGCACTGGCCGTCACTTAGGTAACGAGGTGGGAACTAACTGCTTGTTGTGGCGGATGTTGCTGAACACCGGCTCGACCGTCGCGAAACGTCTTCCGTATTGCGTTCTACCGAGCGCTGTCGATGCGCGCACGCATGTTCTGCGTCTGCGTTTCGCTGGACCTGCGAGTCAACACCGCGAGCTGTCGCGTCTTAGTCGTGTGCGGTTTGCGCAGGCATTGCGCACGCAGCGCGCAGTCGCGGCACGCGGATTCCGATGCCTGGAAATCGGCAAGCAGGTCAACGCCCAGCAGCACCGCCTTCAGAAGCATCGCCGGCGCATGTGCCGATGCACCATTGTCGTCATTGCGAAAGTGTGCGTCGAACGCCGACAGGTCCAGCGCATCGACCAGGTGATGCACCGCATGCGCAAACGTCCCCGGCACCAGCTGCGCCTCCAGATCCACCGGCAACAACCGCGGACTCATGTCGACAAACTTGTATCGCGCCATCGTCAGATCCCTTGCTCAGCTGCATTCATGCGAGCAAGATTGGGGCCACTTTTTCTACAGCGTCGTTAACCTTCATGAGCAAACCGCAACTCACGCCCAGAGAATATGCCTACGTAATGATCACAGGCCCAGGAAGCCACAAGCAGGTTACTGCGCAACTCAATCTCAAGCCTAGTGAGGCATGGGACGCGGGTGACATCAACGTAAAGTCAGGGAAAGCGTTCTCCTCCATGTGTTGGGTACTCCGCAGTGAACTAGACGATACGGTGCCGTTGGATAATCACATCCAAGCGCTGCTCACAACACTTGGCACTCGTCTAGAGCTTTTGCCGCTACTTTGGGTGTCCTACGACATCACCTTGCAATGCGTCGGCTACTATCCGTCGAGTACGGGTTCCGGCATGCATTTCAATCGTGAGGTAGTTCGCAAGGCTGCGCAGTTGGGTGTAGCTCTCGATCTCGATCACTATTTCGTCGAGGATCATGGGCATGCAGGCTAACTTTTCGTCCAAGCCGACGCCGTAAACGGCGCGACTTAACTCTGGTCTTGAACCTCATGAAAAAATTTCTTGCAATTCTTGGCTTGTATCTCGCATCAGCAATAGCGGTTGCTTGCACATGCCCTCTCGACGCGCAGTACTGGTGGGACACTTCACCAAACGTTGTTCTCGTTCGTATTAATGCAACTGGCGTTACATCCGGGTATCCAATTTCAGATCGGCCTTGCCAAAAAGGTGAGCCTTGTGTTGTCAAACAATCGTGACCTGCCTGCCGATTTTCGGACGAACTGAAACTTGAGAGGATGGCTCCCGCGCCAAGCGAGGAGCGTATGCGCAAGTCCCGATTTACCGAAGACCAGATGGTCAGAATTCTCCGCGAAGCCGACAAGCACCCGGTCGCGGAGGTGGCGAAGAAGCACGGCATCAGCGAGCAGACGTTGTACGTCTGGCGCAAACGATACGGCCAGCTCGAAGCTGTCGATGTGAAGCAGCTTCGCGCACTGCAAGCCGAGAACACGCGTCTGAAGAAGCTGCTGGCAGAGCAGCATCTGATGAACGAGATCATGAAGGAAATCAACGCAAAAAAATGGTGAGCGTGCCGGCTCGCCGCGAGCAGGTGATGTACGCGCATCGGCGCGGCCTGTCGCTGGCAAAGTCGTGCACGCTGCTCTCGGTGTCGCGTTCGGCATTGCGTTACGAATCGCGGATGGACGCAAAGGATGCGCCGGTGATCGAGGCGATGCGCCGATATTCGGCGCAATTTCCCCGCTTCGGTTATCGCCGCATCAACATCTATCTCGAACGAGAAGGCTTGCAGATGAGCTTCGATCGCACGCATCGGATCTGGCGACAGAACGACCTTCAGGTGCCGCGCAAGCGGCCAGAAGCGCATTGCAGGCAGTCGGCCACGGCCGCAGCCAGCGACGGGTCCGAATCAGGTCTGGGCCTACGACTTCGTGTTTGATGCCTGCGCAAACCACCAGCAGCTGAAGTGCCTGACCATCGTCGACGAGTGGACGCACGAGTGCCTGGCGATCGACGTTCAGGGCAGCATTCGTGCGGGCCGCGTCATCGAAGTGCTGACGCGCTTGGTCAGCGAGCGCGGAGCACCGAAACATGTGCGATCAGACAACGGGCCAGAGTTCGTCAGCCGCGCCGTATTGAACTGGCTCAAGGATGCAAACATCGATACGGTATTGAACGATCCTGGCAAGCCATGGCAGAACGGGACCAACGAAAGCTTCAACGGCAAGTTCCGGGATGAATGCCTGGCCATGGAATGGTTCCGCAATCGCATGGAAGCGAAGGCGGTCATCGAAGACTGGCGAGTACACTTCAACGAGGACAGACCGCATTCGAGCGTCGGCTACAAGACACCGAAGGCGTTCAGGATGCAGGAAGAGGAGAAGGCCAGGATGGCGAAACACGAACAACACGAAGAGAATTCAAACCCAACTGCGGTGGCCGTCCTCAACTAATTCTTCGTCCGAAGAAAGCCGGCAGGTCACTATGAAGAAGAAGGCCAAGGCTCCGCTGAAGCTAGT
Source organism: Rhodanobacteraceae bacterium (assembly GCA_016708465.1). GTDB lineage: Bacteria > Pseudomonadota > Gammaproteobacteria > Xanthomonadales > Ahniellaceae > JADKHK01. The sequence continues at coordinate 141,069 of JADJFT010000001.1, read as the reverse complement.
GGCCTTTGATGCGGCAAAGTACTTGGACCGTCCAAGCGGACAGTCACCGGGCCTCATTTCATTCTGGCCCGGCGCCGTCCTGCGGTGCGGTGGTTAGCGATCGCCGAGGCGTTGTTGATAGTCGTCCGGATTTGCGCAGTTGCCGCGCTGGATACTCACGTTCTTGCCGTCCCGTGAGGTGCATCTGATGAGCCCGGTATTGGCATCGGAGCGTTCCATCAATGCACTGGTTGCGCTCACCTGCGTCTGCGTCTCGCCAAGTGCACACGGACCGCGCTGCAGCACGCTGCGCTGGCCGTCGGCAGACGTACATCGCACCAGTGCTGCGCTGGCCGTCGATGATCGCTGAACTGCTGATTCTCGGCTGGCGGCGGTAGCGACTGCATGCGCCTGCTCGTCTGCGATTCGCTTTGCCCGTTCCGCGGCCACCTGGGCTAACGCCGCTGGCGTGTTCGCGGCTTCCCACTTTGCCCGCTGTTCATGCACCGCCACGAATGAGGCTTTGTCGATGCAGTTGTAACGCGGATTGATGTCGTAGCCGTCCTCCTGCGCGGCATTGCGCAGTTCAATATTGCGCAGCGGCGGTCCTTCGCAGGCCGCGCTATAGGCCGATGAAGACGCCTCATCCTCAGCGGTCGAACAGCCGGACATCAGAATGCTCACCGAGAGCATGGTGAGCACGATCGCAAACGCGCGCGAGAGCAAAGTCATGTGTATTTGTAACTCGACAACCGCACAACTGCCAGCACTCGACTGCACTCGTTCTGGAACGCCGCGACTTCAGCGCCCGCGCGCCGAAGCCTACAAAAATACTGTGCATCGGGGCTACACTGCGGGGCGCGTACCGGTCTTGGGGAGAAGGCGGATGCACGGACTTCATCGTCAGTGGGGATGGATGGTTTTTGCCATCTTCATTGCGGGCTGCAGCGGTAGTGGCAATTCCGGCGATCCGGTCGGCACTTCGCCGCCACCGGCGGGCACAACCGATTCCGGTTGCACCGGTTCGTGTGCGAATGCCGACAGCTTCCTCAGCGTCGCCGACGTCCAGAAGGTGATCGCCCAGGCGGTCAACGAAGCGCAGGCCCAGAACCAGCCGGCGACGATTGCCGTGGTCGATCGCGTCGGCAATGTGCTCGGCGTCTATCGCATGACCGGCGCACGCACCACGGTGACCATCAGTTCCGGCCGCGGCGTGCAAGGCGGCCTCGAAAATATCGCGATCATTCCAAGCGAACTCGCCGCGATCTCGAAAGCAGTCACCGGCGCCTATCTGTCGTCGGAAGGCAACGCCTTCTCAACCCGCACCGCCAGCCAAATTGTCCAAGAGCACTTCAATCCCGGCGAATTTGGCGGCCCATCGGGGCCATTGTTCGGAACCCAGTTTTCGCAGTTTCTGTGCTCGGACGTGATCAACCTGCCGGCACCGGTGCTCGCTGGCTTGTTCGCCCCTGGGTCCAATGTCGGAGTCGGGCCCAAGTCAGCGCCACTTGGCCTGTCCGCAGATCCGGGTGGATTCCGCTATACAAGGGCGGCACACCGGTGGGCGGCGTTGGCGTGGTCGCCGATGGCAACTACGGCCTCGATCTGAACGTCAGCGACCGCGACCGCGATGTCGACGAACTGATCGCGACCGCAGCAAGCTTCGGCTTCGGTGCACCACTCGACCGTCGTGGCGATCGCATCACCGTCGACGGCAAAACCTTTCGCTACAGCGACGTCGATTTCGCCGATCTCAGTCGCAACCCGGCGCAAGCACCAAGCTATGCCAGCTTGCCTGCAAGCAGCGGTGCCGTCTTGAACCTGTTCGCGTTCAGCGACGGCACAATCCAACCCGGTGTCGCCTTTGGCACGCCGGCATCGGGCATCCGCGCTGACAGCACCGACTATCCTGGCCTCGACGCCTTCGTGCTGGTCGATCCCCAGAATCAGCCACGATTTGCGCCCAAAGCCGGCGCCGAAGCCGGTGGCATCAGTGCCATCGAAGCGCGCGAACTGGTTCGTGCCGGCCTCGCGGTGGCCAATCACACGCGTGCACAAATCCGCACACCGTTTGGCACGCAGGCGCGCGTCGGTGTCGTCGTCGTCGATACCGAGGGCAGCATCCTCGCCTTCGCCCGCACCCGCGACGCACCGATGTTCGGCATTGATGTCGCCGTGCAAAAAGCGCGCAGCGCTGCATTTTTTTCCAGCGACATCGCTGAAACCGAACTCGCCGCCCTGCCGGATGCGGTGTATTTGAATGCCGATGGCACACCGTCGAGCACCCGCGTCGATTTCGGCGACGTCGTCGATGCAACCCAGACGTTCTTTGCCGAACCCAACTTGTTTGCGAGCGGACAGGGACTGCGTGCTGGCCCGTATGCGCTGACGCCGCGTGCGCTCGGCAATGTCTCGCGGCCGTTTTTTCCTGATGGCATCCGCGGCACCGCCAATGGTCCGCTGTCGAAACCGTTCGCGAACTGGAGTCCGTTCTCGGACGGCTTGCAGTTTGATTTGGTGAACAACCAGATCGCACAGATTCTCTCGGCGTATTTGGCCGCCGATACAACGCCGATCCTCGAACTGCGCCCGGAGTTCGGCAACGCCGGCTGCACCCGAAATTTGCGCCTGCGCAACGGCATCCAAATATTTCCCGGGGCAGTGCCGATCTATCGCGGCAATGATCTGGTTGGTGCCATCGGCGTATCCGGTGATGGCATCGATCAAGATGACATGGTCGCGGCCCTCGGTCTGAAGAACGCGGCGGCAACACTGAATACCGGCCTGCGCCATGCCTCGCCGGAAATGCGCTCCGACCGACTACAGCCGCAAGGCGTGCGCCTGCGCTACGTGCAATGTCCGCAAGCACCCTTCCTCGATTCCAACGAACAGTCTGTTTGCGAGGGTCTTTAAGATGCGCCGCCAAGCCCTTGCCGCGATCATCACCCTGCTCTGTGCGTCATCGACAACAGCCAAGTTGATCGAGATTCCGAGTGGCGATGCGCTACTGGATTCATCGACATTGTTCGCGCTCAACTACGATCCCTACACGTCGGATATTCCACGTCGGCGTCCGGGTCATCCCGTCCCGCAACGCCCGGAATGGCCAGACCGCAATGACGGCGCGATCGCGCCCGCGCCAAATGATGTGGTTGGCGAATTCGTGCCACTGCCCGACCGCTGGCGGATCATGGAAGCGCTGGGCCAGAAGTACCCGTGGTACGACCCCTACAACAACAACATCTGGAAGGGTGACAAACCGATTCACGGCGACGACTGGTTCTTGTCGGTGCTCGGCGTGTCGGACACGGTACTCGAACCACGCACGATCCCGACGCCAGTCGGTGCGCAATCCACCGAGGAGCCGGACAGCAACAGCATCTTCGGCAACATCGAGCAGAACATCTTCGCGCAGACCTTTCTCGCCGGCTTGGTCTATTACAAGGGCAACACCACGTTCAAACCGCCGGAATACGAATACCGCCTGACCTTGGCCTTCAACTACAACCGTGTCGATGTCGCTGACCGGCGCGTGCTGCAAATCGACCCACGGCTTGGCGACACGCGCGATGATGGCTTCGTCGCGGTGCAGGAGTTATTCGTCGACAAACATCTGCGCGATGTCTCCGATCGCTATGACTTTGATGCCGTGCGCATCGGCATTCAGCCGTTCTCGACCGACTTTCGCGGCTTTCTGTTTCAAGACCTGCAGTTTGGCGCGCGGCTGTTCGGCAATCGCGACAACAACCGCTGGCAGTACAACCTGGCCTGGTTTCGGCGCATCGAAAAGGACACCAACTCCGGCTTGAACGACATCGCTGCCGGCCTTCGCGACGACGATGTGTTCATCGCCAATCTTTATCGCCAGGACTGGCCGCGCGTCGGTTTCACCTCGCAGGCGACGATCGTGCACAACCGCAATCGAGAAGATGAATTCTTTTTCGATGAGAACGGATTTCTGGCGCGACCGTCGTCGCTCGGCAGCGAAAGCTTGCGCGAATACGACGCCACCTATATTGGCTACAACGGCGACGGCCACTTCGGTCGCGTGAATCTCACTGCCAGCGCCTATTATCTTTTCGGCAACAACATTGGCACCTTCACCGGTCGCGATTCCGATCTGCAGGCAGGTTTCGCTGCCGCCGAGGCGTCGATGGATTTCGACTGGATCCGTGTGCGTGCTTCGGCAGCGTATGCGAGTGGCGACCGCGATCCGTTCGACGATAAATCGCAGGGTTACGATGCGATCTTCGAGAATCCGATCTTCGCCGGCGCCGATACAAGTTATTGGGTGCGCCAGAATCTACCCCTGATTGGCGGCGGCGGTGTCGCCCTCGCCGGCCGCAATTCGCTGCTGCCGTCATTGCGCTCGTCACGCGAACTGGGCCAGTCGAACTTCGAAAATCCGGGGCTGCATCTGATTGGCCTCGGCGCCGATTTCGACCTGACACCGCAATCGCGGGTTTCGGCCAACGTCAATCAACTCTGGTTCGATGACACCGCCACGCTCGAAGTCGCACGCAATCAGGCGCCGATCAAGCGCAGCATCGGTACCGACCTCTCCGTGGCCTGGATCTGGCGACCGTTAGCAAGCCAAAACACGATCCTGCGCCTCTCCGCCGCTGCGTTGTTCCCCGGCAGCGGCCTCGAAAATCTGTACGGCAGTAACGACACCTACGCCACGGTGCTCGCCAATGTTGTCGTGAACTACTGAGGTGATGTTCATGCGCAGGATCGTCTTGATGGTAATGGCGTGTCTGTCCTTGAGCGTGTCGGCATCCGAACAAAAACCGGTCGAACGCAGCTACACGACCGCCGCTTCGGCGCCGAAGACGCAAAGCTGGGATCAGGCCAACGCCAAGTCCGAAGGCTGCGTCAGTTGTCACGGCCAGACCGATCGCCACACCATGCACGCATCCCCCGCTGTCGTGCTCGGTTGTACTGACTGCCATGGCGGCAATGCCTCGATCCAGGCACCGGTGAATGTCGATTTCAGCGTCCGCGCTGCGCATCACTTCGGCGACGCCGAGCATGCCGAGCACGCGGATAAACACGGCGAATTTGGCAGCGCCAGTCCGTTCGATCCGCTCTACCAATCGGCGATGGATAGCGCCCATGTGTTGTCGCGATATCCATCCAAATGGAAAGACAGTGCCAATCCGGCGCACAGTTATGCGGCACTGAACAAGGAAGCGCCGGAGTTCGTGCGCTTCGTCAACCCGGGCGATCTGCGCATCGCGCGCGAGGCCTGCGGCGCCTGTCATCTGCCGATCATCCAGGCCAGCGAACGCAGCCTGATGGCGACGAGTGCGATGCTCTGGGGTGGTGCCAGCTACAACAACGGCATCCTGCCGTATAAGCGCTATCTGCTTGGCGAGAGCTACACCCGTGATTCGCAACCGAATGTGGTCAAGGCGTTGATCGCAGTCACACCGGACATGGCACCACGTGGCATCTTGCCGCAACTGTTCCCACTGCCAGCCTGGGAAGTGATTCCGCCGGCCGATGTCTTCCGCGTGTTCGAACGCGGTGGCCGCAACATCAACACCACGTTCGCAGAGACCGGCCTGCCGGACTCGCTGGGCCAAATCCAGCGTTTGGAAGAACCCGGGCGTCCCGACCTGAAGCAGAGCAACCGCGGCCCGTCCACCGGACAACGCGTCGCGATTCCGGCGCTGAACATCCACAAGACGCGCTTGAACGATCCGCATCTGTGGTTCCTCGGCACCAATGACAATCCCGGCGACTACCGCTCATCCGGCTGTTCGTCCTGTCATGTCGTCTACGCCAATGACCGTGATCCACGGCATTCCGCTGGCTATGCACAATTCGGCAACACCGGGGCATCGCAACAAGTCGATCCGACCATTCCACACGATGAACCCGGCCATCCGCTCAAGCACGAGTTCACCCGCGCCATTCCGACCAGCCAGTGCATGATCTGCCACATGCACCAGCCGAATATGTTCATCAACAGCATGCTCGGCTACACGATGTGGGACTACGAATCAGATGCGCCATCGATGTGGCCGAAGGAAGAACGTAAGCCGAGTGCCGCGGAAATCCGTGCGATCAACTTGCGTAACCCCGAGGAAGCGGCAATCCGTGGCTTATGGTCCGACCCGAAATTCCTGCAGCAGGTGTCGCAAAACAATCCGATCTTGAAAGACACCCAGTTTGCCGATTACCACGGCCATGGCTGGAACTTCCGCGCCGTGTTCAAGCGTGACCGCGAAGGCACGCTGCTGACCTCGGATAACCAGCCGATCGACGACAACGATCCGAAGAAATTCGAGAAGGCCGTGCACATGAGTTCGATCCACGTCGATCTCGGCCTGCAATGCGTCGACTGCCACTACGCACAAGATGCCCACGGGAACGGCCACATCGTCGGTGAGGTCATGGCCGGTGTCGAAGTTCAGTGCCAAGACTGCCACGGCACCGTCGATGACTATCCGTCACTCAGCACGTCGGGGCCGATGGCCAGCCCGAAGGGCAAACAACTCGCGCTGATCCGCAATCCAGACGGCAAAAAACGCTTCGAATGGGTCAACGGACAATTGATTCAGCGCTCGGCGGTCACTGCCGGACTGGAATGGACGTTGTCGCTACTGAAAGACATCGCCAACAAGGAATCCGCCGCCTACAACGCGAAGGCGACGCGCGCGCACACGGTCTCGAACGACACCGCGCAACAGAACTGGGGTGCCGGCGTACCGAAGCAACAGCGCGCACACAATGAGGACAAGATGCTCTGCTATAGCTGCCATACCTCGTGGACCACGAGTTGTGGCGGCTGCCATCTGCCGATCCAGGCGAACTGGAAGACCGAACGTCAACATTACGAAGGCGGCGATACGCGCAACTACGCAACCTACAACCCGCAAATTGCCCGCGACGACATGTTTCAACTCGGTCGCCATGGCGAGGTCAAGGGCGGCAAGATCGCACCGGTACGCTCGAGTTCGGCCTTGGTGTTGTCGTCAACGAACAGCAACCGCGAGCGCATCTATATCCAGCAACCGCCGATCAGCGCCGCCGGTTTTTCGTCACAAGCCTTCGCGCCTCACTACCCGCACACCGAGCGACGCGGCGAAACCAAGACCTGTACCGATTGCCACCTGAGCCAGCAGAACGACAACAACGCGATCATGGCCCAGCTACTGCTGCAGGGAACCGACTTCGTCGACTTCCTCGGCTACAACGCTTTTGTCGGTGGTGAGCGGACACTCAGCGCAGTTCCAGTAACCGAGTGGGATGAACCACAGGCAGTCATCGGCTCTTATCTGCATCGTTACGCCTATCCAGAACGCTACGGCAAGCATGAGGCGCGTGCGCGGGCATTGCCCGAATGCTTTTCGCATTCAGCCGATGGCGTTGGTTGCCTGCAGCATCGCGGCGAATATCTGTATGTCGCCGAAGCCGGCCGTGGTTTGGTGGTCTACGACATCGCGAGCGTGGCGAATAAGGGCTTTAGCCAACGCATTATCAGCGCGCCCAGTTCGCCGCTTGGCCACGACAGCGTGGTTGAGTCGAAGGCCGCAACCTGCGTCGTATTACCGACGACGCAGCCGATCCATCCTGCACGCAACAGCGGCGATCTGATCCGCGTTACGAATATGGAGCAACCGTTCCTAGCGATCTACAACTTCGCATTCCTGACCGATGCCGAAGAAGGTCTGATCCTCGTCGACATCAACACGCTGGCGGATGGCGAACTGCGCAACAACCAGCTCACGCGCGCACTGACCTGGAATGAGGGCAATGTCCTTGATGGTGTGAGTCATCTCGCCATTGCCGGTACCTGGTTCTATGCAAGCACGCCGAAGGGCATTGTTGTACTCGACATGTCTGACCCGATGCAACCGCGCGCGGTGACAACGATCGCGCTTGCTGATCCACGCGCGTCACAGATGCAGTTCCGCTATCTGTTCGCGACCACGGCACGCGGCCTTGAAGTTGTCGATGTGACCAACCCGGCGCAACCGCGAATCGTGCCGGATGCGCGGGTTCCGCTGCTGCACGCGGCGAAACTGCATGTCGCACGCACGTATGCCTATGTCGCGGATGGCGCAGATGGCATCGCGATCATCAATGTCACCAAACCGGAATCGCCGGCGCTTTACCAGATGTTCAATGCCGATGGTGCGATCAACGACGCCCGCGACATCGTCGTCGCGGCAACGAATGCGTCCTTGTTCGGCTATGTCGCGGACGGCGCGAATGGCCTCAAGGTGTTACAACTGTTCAGTCCGGAAACGCAACCGAAGTTCTACGGTTTTAGCCCACAACCGAAGCCGCAGCTGATTGCCGTCTGGCCCACACCCTCACCGGCGACATCACTCTCGCGCGGCCTCGAACGCGACCGCGCGGTCGATGAAACCGGCGGCCAGATCGCTGTCCTTGGCCGTATCGGCGCACGCCCGTTCAATCATCCGGAGATGGAAAATCTCTACCTCGATACCTAGGGCAAACCTTGGTGGACGACTGACCAAGTCGAAGGCCCGAACGGCATCACCTCGAAGCCGCTGGACTGGAAGCCGAACCGGACGGTGGAGATGCAAGCGCACTAGCGCTAGCGGCGTCCATCGAGGAATCGCATCAGCACCATGGATCGACAAGAACGCGCAGACAAGGTCGACGAGCGAGCGCACCGAGGAATTTCCCGACGCCGCGTGATGCGGCGTTGGCTACTTCGCATTTCGCTACTGCTGCTCGCGGCATACACGCTGCTCGTATTTTGCCTGCACCCGTCGAACCAACGCGACTGGAACGCCGATCAGGCCCAGCTCGCGACGGCGGAGATCCACGGTGACCATGTTCTCGTGCACAACGTCCGCAATACGCGATATCGCGCAGTTGACGATTTCGACGTGCATTGGGAAGAACGTCGCTACGACCTTGCGCGCCTCAATTCGGTCTGGTTTGTCGTCGAACCCTTCGCGGACTGGCGCGGCCCGGCCCACACTTTCCTCAGTTTCGGTTTCGCCGATGGCCAGTACCTCGCAATCTCGGTCGAGATTCGCAAGGAACGCGGTGAGTCATTCTCGCCGTGGCTCGGCGTACTGCGCCAATATGAACTGATGTACGTGATCGGCGACGAGCGCGACTTGATCGGGCTGCGCGCCAACCACCGCAAGGACGATGTATTCCTTTACCCGGTCCGCAGCACACCGGTGCGGATGCGTGCGCTGTTCGTGTCGATGCTGGAGCGCGCGAATACGATGGCCGCACAGCCGGAGTTCTACAACACGCTGACCAACACCTGCACCAGCAATATCGTCGACCATATCGATGACATCGCCCCAGGACGCGTGCCGTTTAGCCTGACGACCTTACTGCCAGGCTATACCGACGACTTCGCCTATGACCTTGGCTTGATCGACACCGAATTGCCGCGTGACCGCTATCGCAACGCATTTCGCATCAATGAACGTGCCGCGCGCGCGGCCGATGCCGGCGACTTCTCGGAAGCCATTCGCGCACGCGACTGAGGCTGCGCGTTATTCGAAGCTGTCGTCGAACACGCGGTAAGGAGCCGGACTCACGGCACCAGTGACGATGATGGCGAACGGTTGTGGTCCACTCGGGATGTTGTGAGCACGCACCGTCACCAGCAACGAGCCACTGGCGGGCGCACTAACGAGCACCTGTTCCCCCCCCCCCCCCTTCCCCCGGGCGGGGGCCGGGGGCCCCCCCCCCCGGCGGTCCCCCCGGGAAGCGAAAGGGGGGGCGGGGGGGGGGTTCCCCCCCCCGCGAAGGGCCCCCGCCCCCCCCCCCGGGGGCCCCGCGGGGGCCCGGCGGGCCCCCCCCCCCCAACCAGCGCCCCGGCCCGGGGGGGGGGCGGGCCCCGCGGCGGGGCCCGGGCGCCTCCCCCCAAAGGCCCCCGCGGCCCCCCCCCCCCCCCGCCCCAAAACGCGCGCCGGGGCGGGGGCGCCCCCCGCGGGCGCGCGGGCCCGGGGGGCCCCCCGGCCGGGCGAGGAAGGCCGGGGGGCCGCCCCCCCACCCGGCCGCCGCGCCGGGGCGGCGGCGGAAAGGGGGCGTGGGCCCCGGCGGCGCCCCCCCCCGGGGGCCCCCCCGGCCGCGGGGGGGACGGCCCCCCCCGGTTCCCCCCCCCGTTTCCCGGGAAGGCGGGCCGGGGCCCGGGGGCCCCCCCCCCCCCCCCGGCAAAACCGGGCCGGGGGCGGGGGTTGGGCCCCCCCCCCCCCGGGGCCCCGCCCCGGCCCGGGGGTTCCCCCCGGCGCCGCCGGGGGGGGGGGGGGGCCCCCCCCCCGCCCCCCCCCCGGGGGGGGGGCCCGGGCGGCCGGCCCCCCCCCCCCCGCCCGGGCGGGGAAACCGGGGGCCCCCCCCGCGGCGGAAACCCCCCGCGCGGCCGAACCGGGGGGGGGGCCCCGGCGGGCCGCCGGCACAAAACGGGGGGGGCCCGCGGGGCGGGGCCAGCCCGCCCCCGGGGGGCCCCCCGGGGGGGCCAGGGCGGCGGGCCCCCCCCCCCGCCGGGGGGCCCCCCCCGCGGGGGAAGGCGCCCGCCCCCCAAAAAACGCGCGCGCCGGGGGCGCGCCCCCCCCGGCCTTCCCCCCCGGGGCCGGGCCGCGGCCCCCCCCGGGCCGCCGGGGGGCCGGGGGGCGGGGCCCAGGCGTTCTGGGGCGCGGGGCCGGCCGGGGGGCGGCCGCGGGCGGGGGCGCCCCCCGCCCAGCGTATTTAGGCGATCGGCACTGCCACCGGCAACCGATTGGCCGCCACTCCAGACATTGCCGAGGTAGGTCGTACCGGCGTGCTCGACGATGAGATCGAGGTCATTCACCAGATGCGGAAACGCCGCCGGTGTCGACGGGAAATCGGTCCAGGCTAACGAGATTTTCAACGGCTGGCCGGCACTGGCAATGAATTCGAAGCGGCGTTCGCTCGCGGCATCGGCCAAACCGGTTGCATCGTCGCGTACCCAAAGCACGCGCGCATCACCGGGGAAGAACAGCGCGTCATCCAGGGTGACGCGACCCCATCCTTGGCAGTTCGATGGCATCACCGTTGCACCGGACATGTTCTGCCCCGAGTTCACCAGCGTTGCGCGCATCAATGCCGCGCTTGGAATCATGGCATTCGCGACGACCGCATTTCCGCTCGGATAGTAGCCATCGGTGTAGTACTGGCGGATCAGCGCAGTCAGGCCAGCGGCGCCGGGCGTGGCCATGCTGGTGCCGGACATCGAGCGTGTGCTGCAGTTGTTCGAGCCGGTATTGAAGTCATTGCCGGCCGAGACAATGCTCGAACCCGGCACCGTGATCTCGGGCTTGCGACGCCCATCGTCGGTCGGGCCGCAGGACGAAAACGACGCCATGTTCGTCGCATTGGTCGAACGTTGCGTCGCCCCCACCGAGACTGCGGACTTCGCCGTCGACGGACTGCCGACGCTGGCGGTCCCCGGCCCGGAATTGCCAGCGGCGAAGAAGATCAGGAAATCCTTGTGATTCCACATGAACTCATCAACGTCCTGACTACCCGCCGTGTAGTCGTTCTGCGTCGGATCATCTTCGTTGTCGCCCCATGAATTGCTGTGGATGCGCGCACCTTGGTCATAGGTCTGCTGGAAGATCGGATTCAAGTCCACGACTGGACAACCAATGCCGGGTAGGTCTCCACAACTGTCGACCGCGTAACCACCGTCTTGAATCACCAGCTTCGCGGCTGGTGCCATGCCGTCGCCGGCATCGTGCCCGATCGGATTGGCAAGGTTGTCGCCGGCCACGGTTCCGGCGACGTGGGTACCGTGATTCTGTGTATCCCATTCACTGACCGAAATTCCGCCCGCGCATTCTCCTGTTGCCAGGAAATTGACGCCGAGAATCTTGCGCTGAGCTGGGTCGATGGTGACGCCGCTGTTGCAGGCATTGGTCGGCGGTAGGCCGAGCCCGGTAGTGCGGAAATAGCACATGTCCGGATCGATGCCAGTGTCGAGTATCGCGACGATCTGGCCTTCACCGTGGATGCCGTTGGCAAATACCGGCGTCGTTTGACTGCCGGCCAATCCGGATTGGCCAACCCAGATCGTAGTGTCGTTGAGCAGTGTGCGTCGTGGCTCTAAATCGAGCCAGAACACCTCGGCGAGTGATGCGACGCGATCGGCGTTTGCGGCGATCTCCGCAGTCGTCCAATGCAGGCGCAAACGCGAAAACAACTTGCCCTGCGCCGATGCGCCGATGCGCCGATACCCGGCACCTGCATCGCCTGCAGTTTGGCGAGCACAGCATCGAGATCTCGATCCGGAAACACTTGCAGCATCAGCTGACGACTGCGCTTGCCGTCTGGGTTGCCAGCTGCCGCACGCACGCTACGGCCGACTTTGTACGCCGATTGCCATGGCGCCGACCAAGCGACCCCGGTCGCAGCGAGGCGCTGAAAGGAATCGGCATCCGTCATGCGCACCAGAAAGGCATCTTCGGGCAAATAGGCGTAAATCGTCGCAACGCCGGCAAGTGCGGCACGCTGCGCCGCCGTCACTGGGGCGCGAAATTGCACTAGCAAGGCCGCGTCGGGCGGGGCCGTCGAAGCGATGGCTGCGACGCTGCGGGTGTCGATCTGCAGCGAGTTCAATGAGATCGGATGCGGCGTAACCACGGCGGAAACGACTCCGCCAGGGATCAGACCGACGATCACGCCAATGATTGGAAAAAAGTATCTCGATGTCATATAGCCGCGAAGTCTAGCGAGCTTGTGCGCGCTGCGGCGCAGCACGGCGCGACATATTCATGGCAGCATCGACGCTGATGAGTTCATGCGGAGTGATCACTGATGTCCGATACCACCGAATTCGAAGCTGCGGCATTCCGACGTCTGATCGCCCATCTGCGCAAACGTACTGATGTCCAAAACATCGAATTAATGAACCTCGCCGGGTTCTGTCGCAACTGCCTTGCCGAATGGTATCGATCAGCGGCCGAGCAAGGCGGCGAAGTCATCGGCATGGAAGAGGCGCGTCATCACGTCTACGGCATGCCTTATGCCGAGTGGAAAGCGACCTTCCAGAAGTGATCAACCGGCCGTGCAAAACGGTGCGTGGCTATCCAGCAATCCGGTATCGGTCGCCTGCGCGCTGCATCCGGGACATTGTGGATCAGCGCCGTAACGCAACTCTCGGAAGCGCATCGCCAACGCATCGAACAACAACAGCCGCCCAACGAGCGGTTCACCGAGGTCAAGCAACAGCTTGATCGCCTCGTTCGCCTGCAAGCTGCCGATGATGCCGGGTAACACGCCGAGTACACCGGCTTCGGCGCAGTTGGGCGCATCCTCAGGTCGTGGTGCCTCCGGAAACAGGCAGCGGTAGCACGGCGTGACGCCACGCCCGCGGCGTGGATCGAACACGCTGACCTGGCCTTCAAAGCGATGCACCGCGCCGTACACCCATGGCTGGCCGAGTGTCAGGCAAGTTGCATTGATCCGTTGTCGAGTCGGGAAATTATCGGCGCCATCAATCACGACATCGCAGCCATCGAATAGCGCTTCGGCATTGGCTGCGGACAGACGCTGCGCAATCGGCTCGATGCGCACGCAAGGATTCAGCGCCGACAATGTCGCGGCGGCGGAATCGACTTTGCGCGCGCCGATGCGATCGTCGCGATGCAGGATCTGGCGCTGCAAGTTACTGCGTTCGACGACGTCGTCGTCAATCAAACGGATACACCCAACGCCGGCCGCCGCGAGGTAGAACGCTGCCGGAGAACCGAGCCCACCGGCACCGACGATGGCCACGCGTGATTGCTGCAGGCGCAATTGCCCAGCCGCACCGACTTCCGGCAGCAGCAGATGCCGCAGGTATCGGTCATCGGCGACCGCCGTCGTGACTGGCGTCGCGATCGCCCCACCCTGCAAACGCCATTGCTGCATACCGCCATGCACCGAGGTCGCGGCGATACCCGCCGCGCGCAAGACCTGTGCGACGTGCAATGAGCGAGCGCCCACAGCACACAGCACATGTACCGGCACCGATTGCGCACGCGCCCAGTCGAGGATCGCGTCGATACCGTTCGATAGCGCGATACAAGTCGCACCCAAGCAAATACCTTGTGTCTGCTCGGCGGCTTCGCGCACGTCAAGGAACAGCCCGCCACGCGCATGCGCAGCGCGCGCTTCGATCACCTCGATTTCAAGCGGTGGCAGCATTGAACTCATACCGAAAATGGCAGCACTTCAACGATTTGTCCTGCGCCAAGCGCACGCACCTCGGCATCGAGACGAAACAATGCATTCGATTCCGCCACGCCACGCAACATGCCTGATCCCTGCGCCGGATGCGGTCGAATCACGCGGCGGCCATCTGGCAGACTGGCGAGCACCCCGCGTCGCCATTCGAGCCGACCATGCGACTTGCGTGCGGCGATGGCCAAACTGGCGTACTGCGTGCCAACCGGGTTGCGGCCCTGCATCGCATGCAGTGCCGGCAAGACCAAGCTCAACATGCTCGCGAACACCGACACTGGATTCCCAGGTAGGCCGTAGACCGCACACGTTCCGATGCGGCCATACAAGAACGGCATGCCCGGACGCATCGCGACTTTCCACAAGCTGATCTCGCCCAGTTCACCGACCAATCCGGGAATGAAATCGGCACGACCAGCGGAAGCGCCGCCGGTAGTCACCAGCACGTCATGCGTCCGCGCGGTATCGCGCAGCGTGTCAGCGAGCAGATCGCGGTCATCAGCCAGCGGACCAATCATCTGCAGCGATTCTGCAACGCTGCCGAGCAAAGCGCGCAAGGTCGACGAGTTACTGTCATGAATCTGGCCGCGCGCCAAGGCCGCGCCGGCCGGCTGCAATTCCGAGCCAGTCACGACAACAGCAATGCGCGGACGCCGCCGAACCAACACATCACCGACGCCGAAACCCGCCAGCACGCCGATCGCCCCGGCGTCGATGATGCGACCCGCCGGCAATGCGAGCTGCCCACGTGCGTAATCGTCCTCCGCTCCGCGCACGTTCGAACCGCTGACGACGTCGGCCTGCAGCGTTACGCAATCGCCAGTTCGCGTCGTCAGTTCGTATTGCACCACTGCATCGGCATGGTCCGGCAAGACTGCGCCGGTCGCGATTTCGACACAGACCGCGGCGTCGTCGATGGCTTGGCCCGCCGCGCCCGCCAACGCAAGATCAATGCAACGAAATGACTGGCCGACGCGCGCACCACGGCCTTGGGTGCGCAAGGCATAGCCATCCATCGCGGTATTCGCGAACCCTGGAACGCTGATCGGCGCCACCACCGCCGCAGCCAATACGCGCCCCAGCGCCTGATCCAGCGGCACTGATTCCGCCGGCAACAGCCGCGCGACGGCGTCGTCGCGTAACCGTTTCGCAGCCACATCGAAGGGGGTCGGCGACGTCATCGGTTAGAGGTCTGCGCGGGTGTTCAAATTCGCAAACGCTGCACTGCCTTGAACCTGCGCCTCAGCCAAGTTCAGGTCCTCATGCCAGCGCCACAGCGCACGCTCGCCGCTGGAAAGCGCCGCTGCTGCGGAATCCGCCAATTGGCGCCGATACAGCGTGAACAGAAACTGGCGTTGCTCGCCATCATGGGCGACGACGGCATCGGCACCGGTTTCGTGCTGGCGCGTCAGCAAGCGTTGCACCAAATCGTCGGGGAAATCGGGCGTATCGCACGGTGTCGTGACCAGAAAGTCGCTATCGATCTCACGCAGCAAGCGGGCAATGCCGGCCAGTGGCCCGAGGAAGCCATCGTCCTCGTCGGTAAAAACCGGATAGCCGAACTGCGAATATCGATCAACATTTCGGTTGGCACTGATCACGATGCCGTGTACCTGCGGCTTCAGGCGCTGAATCATATGCGCGACCAGTTCACGGCCTTCATGCAGCACGAGGCCTTTGTCGACACCGCCCATGCGCAAGCCACGACCACCCGCCAGAATGCCGCCTGTAACCTGAGTTCGCCCTGTCATTTGCTTGCTCTCTTTTACCGAGGCAAGTATGCCGTATTCGGCACCACGACTGATCGAATCGGTGCGCGCCGTGTACTCAGCGCTTGACGTGGCGGATCAAGCGCCGGCGACGCTGGACCTGCTTGTCGGTCAGCACGTTTTTCTTGCCGGCAAACGGATTCGCACCGGCGCGGGTTTCGATCACGACCGGCGTGCCAACCAGTTTGTAACGACGCCGCATGAAGTTCTCGAGGTAACGCACATAACTGGCCGGGAGCGAATCCAAGCGCGAGCCATGCAACACGATGCGCGGCGGATTGCGTCCCCCCATATGCGCGTAGCGGATCTTGGCGACCTTGCCGGAGACCATCGGCGGCTGGAAACTTTCGACGGCGATTTCGACGGCCTTGGTCACTTCACTGGCACCGAGATCGACGATCGATGACGCATACGCGCGATCGACTGCGGCCATCAGTTCGCGCAGACCAGAGCCATGTTTGGCCGAAATAAACATACGCTCGGCCCACGGTACGAAATCAAGGCGGCGCGCGAGTTCACTCTCACAGCGGTCGCGTTGGTATTCGCCAAGGCCATCCCATTTGTTCACGCAGACGACCAGTGCCCGACCGGCATCAAGCGCATAGCCAAGCACGGACGCATCCTGATCAGTCACGCCTTCTGCGGCATCGACCATCAACACCGCCACATGCGCGCGTTCCAACGCCTGCAAGGTTTTGATCACACTGAATTTTTCAATCGCTTCCTCGACCCGGCCCTTGCGCCGCACGCCGGCGGTATCGATCAACACATAGTCACGACCATCACGATGCAAGGGCACTTCGATCGCATCACGCGTGGTGCCCGGCACTTCACTGGCGATCACACGTTCCTCGCCGAGTAGGCGATTGACCAACGTCGACTTGCCGACGTTCGGGCGGCCAATGATGGCGACGCGCACGCCGGCTTCATCAGGCAATTCCTCGGCATCGATCTCTTCAGGCAAGAGGTCGTCAATCGCTTCGAGCAACTCGGGAACGCCACGACGATGCGATGCCGCCATCGGCAAAACTCGCGCCAGACCGAGCGCCGAGAATTCGTTGACTGAGTCCTGCAGGTCACGGCCGTCGGTCTTGTTCACGGCGAGAATGATCGGACGGCCATAACGACGCAGTTGCGCGAGGATGGTTTCGTCCGCGGCGGTCATGCCATCTTTCGCGTCAACAACGAAGACGGCAACCGCAGCCTCGTCCACCGCCGCCAACGACTGGCGCACGGTGAGTTCGGCAAGTAATCCACGATCGTCGGTCAGACCACCGGTATCGACGACGACGAATGCGCGTGCGGCGGTGCGGCAGACCCCGTAGTGACGGTCACGCGTCACACCGGGTTCATCGGCAACGAGCGCGTCGCGCGTATTCGTGATCGCATTGAACAACGTGGACTTACCGACATTCGGGCGCCCAACAAGCGCAACGGCTGGCAACATGTTGGACTCCCCGAAGGTTTCAGTTCGCAGCTTCGAGCACGAAGGCCGCAAGTTCACCGTCGGTGGACTCGACCAACACGTGTGCGCCGACAACCAGAGGCGCCGCGAGAATTGCTTTATCCGCCGGTCGGAAACGCGCTGCAGTAGTGCCGTCCTTGCGCGTCAGAATATGCAGGTAGCCGTCGTAATCGCCAACCGCCAAATAGTCGCCATAGACCGCCGGCGTAGTCAGCCAACGATGCGCCAACGCATCCTGCTTCCACAGCGAACTGCCGCTTTGACGATCAAGTGCCCAAACCGAGCCGTCGGCATCACTGAGATAAACCTCGTTGGCGGCGACGCTGACACCAGTGAATGACGACATATCACGGGTCCACAGCACGCGCCCGGAATCGCGCGCCAACGCTGCGGCCTGACCGCGATAGGTGACCATGTACAGCTCTCCGTCGCTGGCGACGACCTCGCCATCGATATCGCCCATACGCTCAAGTTCGGTACGACCTTCCGGCGTGGCGATGGTTTGTTCCCATAGCTGGTTTCCGTCCGCCAACTGCAACGCGACGACCTTGCCATTGTCGTAACCAACATAAACCTGACCATCGCGCAGCACCGGCGCGGCGTTGCCACGCAAGCTGATCAAGGGAACGCCACGATCGAACAACCATACCCGCGCACCGTCGGTCGCATTCAGTCCAAAGACGCGGCCGTCATTGCTGCGGATGACCACGATGCCATCGGCAATGGCTGGGCTGGCCAATACTTCCGAGGATACGTTCGTCGCCCACTTGGCCGAGCCAGTGTCGCGATCAAGTGCGATCACATCGCCATCAAGTCCGCCGACCACGACCAGTCCTTCGCCCACGCCAGGGCCTGAGGAAAGACGTTTATCGGCATCGATCCGCCAACGCTGCTTGCCACTGATCAAATCGGTGGCGACCACCGAACCTTCCAAATCAGACGCGTAGACCACGCCGTCCGTCTCAACCGGTCGCGGACGCGTGCCGCTGCGTTCAATACCTCCACCGAGGCCAACTGACCACGCTTTTCGGACCGGTGCCGTCGCGTCGAAATCAATCAATTCGGCCGGCGGATCCAGATTGTCCTTGGTCGAACGACCCTTCAGCCATTCGCAACCGCTCAGGCCCAGCACGCACAACACGATCAGCAGGACGGAGCGCTTCATCAGCTGCCCACCTTGGTGCTTGCGAGATCGTCGCGCTTCATCTCGACGATGGAACGTCGCGTTGCCCCTGAATCGAGGCCGACCAGCGCTTCATCATAAGCAGCGATCGCCTCACTATTGCGTTTCAGCGCCAGCAACGCGTCGCCACGGACTTCGGCCGCCAACGGTTTGAAGCCGTCACCTTCGACCTTGTTCGCCAGTTCCAGCGCTGCATCGGCCTTGCCGATAGCGATCAGCAGGCGCGCGCGACGCAACATCGACAGCGACTTCACCTCCGGCATCGTGGCATGCGCTTCCGCCCATTCCAGCGAGGTCAGCGCTGCATCGGTCTTGCCGTCAGTCACCGCAGTGGCGGCATCGTTCAGCGCGACCATTGATGCATATGGCGAATCTGGATACTTGTCACGCAGGCTCTTGCCCAAAGTTGCGACTGCTGTCGCATCCTTCTTGATCACCGCCTCAGCGTAGACTCGATAATCATCACCGGCGAGGCCAGCATTACGCTGGCGGTAGTGGCCCCACTGCTCCATGCCGTAGATCGCGCCGATACCGGCAACCAATCCCAGCACGATCGAGCCAATGTTTTTGCGCACCCATTCGCGGACGTGCTCACTGCGCTCGTGTTCGTCGAGTTCTTCAAGAGACATGCTTCTTTCCCGTTGTTGCAGGGACGCGATCGCGTCCCGGATGGACTCAAGGCGTCGGCGTTGCGGCCGATTCCTCGAACAGGCGCAGGCGCGCGACGTTGGCGCGGGCGTGAGCGGCAAGGTCGATCAGATTACCATCCGCCTGCACGTCGACGCCGCTCACATTACCGATCTTGATGCTGACCGCGCCAGTGGACTCGTAACGACGGCTCTGGCCGGCGCGGACGAGATTTTGCTCGATCACATGACCGTCCGCATCGAAGATTTCGATCCAACTGTCCTCGCGGAAACGTGCTTCGAGCACATGCATGCCGGTGGTTACAGGCGTTGAGAATCCTGTCATTGACGCCATCAGCGACGGCTCTTGCGACGCCACATTGACCGGCGCCGGGGTGGTCGCGGTGAGCGTGTCCACCGATGCCGATTCCGATTTGAATTCGAGCCCCGAACCTGAACCCGACCCAACATCAATGGTGCTGGTCGCGAGGTCTTGTGCCGCAATCGTGGTTGGCAACGACGGTGCCGGTAAGGCCGACTCGACCAATTCGGACTCATCAAGGCTACGCACCTGCGGCACTGGCGCATTGATGCCGCGATTCGCCACCAAGGTCAGTACCGGAATCGCGACCGCCAGCGTGATCACACCACCGATAACCGCCACTCGATAGCGTTCCCAAGTCGCGGCCACGCGCGGGGTCTCGGTCGATGCCTTCAATGTCGGCTCGCTCATGCCTTCCAGCACACGATTGACTACGACCATAGGAAGATCAACGAGTTGCGCGTACTTGCTAAGGTACCCTCGCAGATAAATCGGTGCGCCCAAGCGTTCGAAGCGTTCGGCTTCGATGTCGGCGACGATGGTTGTCGGCACGTGCAGGCGATGCGCGACATCCTCACGCGACCAGCCGCGCACTTCGCGCGCGGCACGCAGGCGTGGACCGAGATGCGAACGATCTTCGGTGACATCGACGCGCAAGGTGCTGCGCTCGGCAACCTGCAATATCGGCTCGACGTCGCCAGTATCAGCGTCGACCAGAAGTTCCGCCGGCATCGCAACTTGAACCATTTCGACGGATTCCGTGCCATTGGTCACGTCCATCGGTGCGGCATTGATCGCCAGTTCGTCTGCCGCCATGTCCGCGGCAGGCAAAGGTAGGTCCAGAGATTCGCTGCTCGCGGCCGTGGCTACGAGCGTCGGATCAATCGTTTTGGCCGACTTCTTCTTGCGAGATCGAGGAGCGCGCGTCATCGTGAATCCATAGTGCGGTTGAGGGATTCCGCCTCGGCGGACTCCGGAAATTCCTGGATTAGCCGCTCGCGGTAGCGTGCCACGGCACGTTTGTCATCCAGCGACTGCTCGATCTCAATTGCGAAAACCAAGGCCTGCGGTGAGACCGTCGCGGTGCCGAGGTAACGCTCCATGAAGGCGCGCGCACGCATCGGGTCCTTACGCAGCATCGCCAACGTTGCCGATTGATAAAGTGCATCCGGCATATTCGGATTGCGCTCGAGTGCGAGCCGCAGACTTTCTGACGCGACGTCGAGTTTGCCTGCTGACATCGCGCAACCGCCGCGGTTCAGTAGCGCTGTTTCCGGTGACCGGTAGAACGGATCCATCAGCGCCGAAGCAAATAACCCATCAGCCCGGTCGTATTGACCTTGGCTGCACAGGAAGCGCCCGAGATTGTTGGCGGTGAGGCCGGATTCCGGTGCCAGCTTGCGCGCCTCTTGATAGTGCTTGCTCGCCATTTCGGCATTACCGAGTTGCTCGTAGAGCACTGCGATGACGGTATGGCCATCCGGATTTCGCGGTGAAAGCTCGACGCCTTTCTTGAGTTTGTCCATCGCCATATCGAGCTTGCCTTGGCTCAGATATGCCTGACCGAGTTGAATATTGATCTTCCCGGCTTCGTTGCTATTTGGGCGGGTATCGATATTGTCGGTCGCGGTCGAAAAATGGGTCTCTTTGCCGCGCGAAAAGTCCTTGGTCGAACCGCAGGCAGCCAAGGTAATACAGCAGCAGATCAAAAAGGTATTAGGCCGCATCGACGTGTCCTTCAAGGCGAGCACGGTGTTCGCGCGAACGACGCGTGCGATCCAGCACCTGACCGACGAGTTGACCACAGGCGGCATCGATGTCTTCACCGCGAGTACGGCGCACAGTGGCGATCAATCCAGCCTCCATCACGATCTGCTTGAAGGTCTCGATCGCGGCAGCATCGGAACGCTCGTACTCGGTGCCCGGGAACGGATTGAACGGTATGAGATTCAGTTTCGACGGCACCCGTCGCAGCAGCTTAACCAGCGCTCGCGCGTACTCGGGCTTATCGTTGATACCTTTCATCAAGGTGTATTCAAAAGTAATCGACGAGCGTGGGCGCTTGACGACGTAGCGGTTGCACGCTGCCAGCAATTCTGCGATCGGGTATTTCTTGTTCAGCGGCACCAACTGATCACGCAGCTCGTCGATGGGCGCATGCAGCGACACCGCCAAGCTGACGTCACTGCGCTCGGATAACAGATCGATCATCGGCACCAAGCCGGCGGTCGACAAGGTGACGCGCTTGTTGGCGAGACCGAAACCGAAGTCATCGCGCATCAGGTCCATCGCGATCACCACGTTGTCGAAATTCAACAGCGGCTCGCCCATACCCATCATCACGACGTTGGTGATTGGACGCTCGCCACGGCCCAGTGTCTTCAATCGCTGGTTCGCGATCCAAACTTGGCCAATGATTTCCGAAGCACTGAGATTTCGGTTGAAACCCTGCTTCGCGGTTGAGCAGAAACTGCAGTTCAATGAGCACCCAACCTGCGACGACACGCACAACGTGCCGCGACTGGTTTCCGGGATATAGACGGTTTCGATCGCGTTGCCGCCCGGCAGGGCCAGCACCCACTTCGTGGTGCCGTCGGTCGACTGCTGCTCGTGCATCACTTTCGGCAGCACCAGTTCGGCGCAAGCGTCGAGTTTGGTGCGCAACACCTTACCGACATCGGTCATCGCGTCGAAGCTGTCCACTTGCTGGTGGTACAGCCATTTCATCACCTGCTCGGCACGATATTTCTTCTCACCGAGCCCGATGAAAAAATGCTGCAACCCGGCACGGTCCAGATCAAACAGATTGACCTTGGTCGGCGCAGCAGTGGCAGCAACTTCGCTCACGTGAACTCCGGATCAGCGGCCGCTGACTTCGGTGGCCGAGAAGAAATACGCGATTTCGATCGCAGCGTTCTCAGCCGAGTCGGAACCGTGCACAGCGTTGGCATCGATCGAATCAGCGAAGTCGGCGCGGATCGTGCCCTTGTCTGCCTTCTTCGGATCAGTAGCACCCATCAAGTCTCGATTCATCGTGACCGCGTTCTCGCCTTCCAGTGCCTGAATCATCACCGGACCAGAGATCATGAACTTCACTAGTGCGCCGAAAAATGGGCGCTCGCGGTGCACGGCATAAAAACCTTCGGCTTCTGCCTGCGACAACTGCTTCATCTTGGCAGCGACAACGCGCAAGCCGTTTTTTTCGAAGCGCGAGTAGATTTCGCCGATCACGTTCTTGGCAACGGCATCGGGCTTGATGATGGACAGTGTGCGTTCCAGCGCCATGAGGACTCCAGACAAAATGTGGAAAGGATTCTAAGGGGTGAAAATCGCCCGGAGGGTACCATGAAAGACGATGCAAAACGCGAGCTTAGACACACTTTCATAGAATCTGCCGAATCCCTGCACCACGACCGAAAAACGACCGCTCGTTGCCTTGGTCTTGCGTTGCAATGGTCGCACCGCTAAAGTCGCGTGCTTTCTTCACGACCAATCAGGCCTTTGCCATGAAAATCCTCAACTCACTCAAGTCTGCGAAGGCCCGTCATCGCGACTGCAAGATTGTCCGTCGCCGCGGCAAAGTTTTCGTGATCTGCAAATCGAACCCGCGTTTCAAGGCGCGCCAGCGCTGAAACGCATCGATCGGTAGCACTGAAAAAGCCGGCTCACGCCGGCTTTTTTATTGGTCACGATCGCGGTTGTTCAGGTGCTCGGGCGGAATAATCCCAGACTGGGGCTTGCCGCAAGCTCTGGAAAGACGCTGGCGATATCACTGTTTCCAGTACGTTTTTCCAACAACTCAGCGAGCCAAGTTCGGTAATCGGTGGTGACGTTCAAATCGCCATTGAACAGGTCGGCGTCGCGCAGTCCAGGCCAGTCGGCATAGACACGGCCACCATTGACGCCGCCGCCGAGCGCGATACTGCTGAAGGCGCTGCCGTGGTCGCTGCCGCCCGAAGCGTTCTGGTACGCGCGACGACCGAATTCAGTCAGGGTAACCACCGTGACATCCGTCATACGTGCGCCGAGATCGGTACGGAACGCCAGCAACCCTTGCGCCAACTCAGTCAGCAGCGGCGGCAACACCTGGCCGACCGCGGCATGATGGTCCCAGCCACCGATATCGACGCAGGCCACTTCCAGCCCCATGCCGGCCTTGATGATCTGAGCCAATTCGCGCAACTGACTGCCGAACCCACCACTCGGATAACTGGCACCCCCCTCGATCGGATACTGCGCCGGATGCGCCGTCGCTAGTTCATCGACCGCAGCTAGTGCCTGCGCCGATGTCGCCGAAAACAGCGTGTTCGCGTCATACAGATTCGCCAACGCCGATTCGAGCACGACCTTTTGTGCTGAATCCGTTGCCAGCGTGAAATCGGCGATATCACTCACACCGATGACCGGCGCCACACCACGCAGGCTGCCTTGAATGGCACCACCGAAGCCGATTGCCTGAAAATTCGCGTCGCCACCCACTACTGCCAGATGCCGGTTCAACCAACCGGAAGTGATGTCGTGCAGATGCAGCGTGCCGCGCTCGATATGGTCCTGACATTCGAAATGTGACCGGCTGTCGTGGCGATAACCGGTCGCCTGCACGAAGGCAACTTCGCCTGACTGATACAGCGGCAACAACGGCGAAAGTGCTGGATTCATGCCAAAAAAACCGTCCAGGTCGATCGCACCACCGGTCGTTCCAGGACGCGGGATACCGATCGTTGGGCGTAGCCGGTAGTAATCGTTGTCGGCATGCGGCACGACCACGTTCAGTCCATCCATGCCGCCACGCTGGAAAATCACGACCAGCGTGCCGCGTGTCGTCGCCAGTGAATCAGTGGCAAACGCCAGCCGTGGCGATGTCACGGAAAGCGCCGCCAAGGCGCTGGTTCCCTGCAAAAAACCTCGTCGAGTCAGTGACATGGAAGATACTCCTCAACGATATTGGAAGTATGGAGATGACAGCATCAGGGCCGCAACATCGCGGGCGCGCGCCAATCGCAAGCCGCTTGGCAGCGCTCGTCGTGCCAAAGAATTGCTGGCGGCGACAGCAACGAACTGCGCGCGATCGGCGTCAGCCAACGGTCGTCGCAACAACCGCGTGGCCAACTGATCGACGATGGCCTCGGGCGACGCCGCCAAACCGAGCATTGCTGCCAAGTCAACGCGCAACTGCGGTGCCAACCGTCCCTCCAGCAAGTCGAATACGAAATTCCAGCGCGATAGCACGGACGTGGTGCTGATCCAGTAGCCCATGACGTCGGGATAGCCGTTCGGTGCTGGCCAGCCGTAGGGCACCTGACCCAATGTCGTCAGTGTTGCGGTGAGCGGACGGTAGAAGTTGCCGGTCGTCGTGGCATTGGTGGCACGCAGCACACTGGCCACGAATTCGGACGGCCGCTTGAGTTTCTGGTCGGCCGAGTTTCGGAACTCACTGCTGTTGAACAGTGTGCGCAGGACTTCGCAGATATCGCCATCGCTCGCCATGAAGGTCGCTGCCATCGCGTCGATCAACGTCGATGCTGGCGCATCACCCGCAAAACGCATGGCCAGCTTGCGTGCAATGAATCGAGCCGTCGATGGATGCGCAGCGAGCAGGTCGAGCAAGCGCTCGCCTTCATCCTGGCTATGCCCTGCCGGAAATTCGTTGTCGAGTGCGCGCTTTGCGCCCATATCGTGCGACAGGGTGCGAAAGACGAAGCTGATTTCAGTGCCATTGCCGAGGCGCGCGTCGATCGACCAGCCAGTAAGGATGCGCGCAACTTCCTTCACGTCGGTCTCGGTATAGCCGCCGTCGACGCCGAGCGTATGCAACTCCATCAGTTCGCGTGCGTAGTTTTCGTTCGGGCCGGTCGCGACATTGGTGTAGTTATCGAGGTAATAAAGCATCGCCACCGACTTTGCGCTGGCCTGCAACAGATCACGAAACTTGCCGAGTGCATGCCGACGCACCACCTCACGATCGTCGACGGTCTTGAACTCGCGCAGCGGGCCGTCGATATGCTCGATGTTGAAATGGTTGCTCCAGAACTCGACCATCACTTCGAACAACTGGCGTGGGCTATAGAGCTGCCGCGCATAAGTCGCGGCGCGCAACTCGCCCAAGGCCTGAAAACGGTTCGCCTCGATCAACGAGTTCTCGATCAACTGCCGATTGCTCATCGCCAGCGTCGGAAACGCTGCGGTTAGCAGATTTTCCAACGCTGAATCATCAATCGACGTGTACGCCAATTGCTCGGCGACCCAGTTCGCATAGCCGATCGCACGCGCGTGATCAACTTCCTGCTGACGCGCACCAAACGTGGTGCGACTGAGCAGAAGGGTGAGGTCGTCCGGCAGCGGCAAGCTTGTGTCGTCCTGGAGCAGACCTTTGTGTTTACTGTCGCCGGTGACTGCCGCAGGCGCATCGCCGAGGAACTGTCGTCGCATCGGATTCATCATGCTGCTCCTGTCGCAATACGGCCTAGAATAACGCTGCGCACACAAACTGGTTGACACGTCATGGCGCCGAGGCTTGGCATTTGCTACAAAGCGGGCCCCAATCCTTGATGGATGGCTCCAATGAAGCGTTTTCTGATCGCCCTCGCCTGCGCCCTGTCGATTACCGCCGTTCAAGCCGATACGCTACTGGTTGACCGCAGCAAGCGCGCCGAAACCGCGGCATTGCCGCGTCGCGGCAGCCTGATGATTACCGTAGAAGCCCAGTACGGCGCGCCCAACGAGAAGCGCGATGCGGTCGGCGATCCACCGATCTCGCGCTGGATCTACCCGGCCTTCACCGTCTACTTTGAGCATGACCATGTCGTGCATGCGGTCCTGAACAAGTCGACCCCGAACGAACAAGGCCCGAAACCCGTCCAATGAACGATGCTGCATGGCAACTCCCCGCCGAGTGGGAACGCCAGTCGGCGGTGTTGATCGCGTGGCCCCATGCCAGCACCGACTGGGCCGCGAACCTCGCCGACGTCGAGTCGACCTATGTTGCGCTGGCAACGGCGGTGGCACGCTTCCAACACCTGCGAATTGTGGTCGCCAATACCGCACTGAGCGCGCATGTGCGTGCGCGTCTGACCGGCGCAGGCGTGGACATGACACGCGTCCGCCTGATCATCGCCGACTATGACGATACTTGGCTACGCGACTCCGGGCCGATCACACAGCGCGACAACAACCGTTTCCGCCTGCTCGATTTCCACTTCACCGGCTGGGGCGGCAAGTTCGGTGCATCGCGCGATGATCGCCTGATCGGAGCACTTCACGCCGCTGGCATGTTCCAGAATGCCGAGCACGCCAGAGTCGACTTTGCACTGGAAGGTGGCGCGATCGAAGTCGACGGTAACGGCACCCTGATGAGCACCCTGACCTGCCTGCATCAACGCCATCCGGCGTTGGACGAAGCCGGTCTCGGCGAAGCGTTGGGCAAGATCTTTTCGGTGGCGCAAGTCGTGTTGTTGAAGTCCGGCGAACTGCAGGGCGACGATACCGACGCTCATATCGACACTCTCGCCCGTTTCGCACCGGACCGAACCATCGTGTTCCAATCCTGCGACGACGAATCTGACCCGCACCACGCGTCGCTCACCGCGATGCGCAACGAACTTGCGGCGATGCGTGATGTTGACGGGCATCCTTATCGCCTGCTCGCGCTGCCGTGGGCCAAGCCGATCCATGCCGCCGATGGTCGCCGCCTTGCCGCCTCGTATGCGAATTTCTTGATCATCAATGACGCGCTACTGATGCCGGCGTATGGCGATTGTGCTGACGCGGAGGCCAAGCGCGCGCTGGCGCGTGCATTCCCGGACCGCGAAATCGTCGCGATTCCAGCGCGCGCGTTGATCGAGCAGAATGGCAGCCTGCACTGCATCACCATGCAGTTGCCTGATGGAGTCATCGATGTCGCGTAAGTCTCTGTCCGTTGCGTTGCTGCAGGAACACGACCGCGGCTCGGTTGCGGCCAATCTCGACGCCATTGAAGTCGGACTGCGCGAAGCCGCGGCCAACGGCGCCGAACTCGTGTTGCTGCAAGAACTACATAACGGCGCATATTTTTGCCAACACGAATCGGTCGATGAATTCGATCGTGCCGAATCGATTCCCGGACCAAGCAGTGAGCATCTCGGCAGGTTGGCGAAGGCGCTGAAGCTGGTCGTCGTCGCGTCGCTGTTCGAGCGCCGCGCCGCCGGCCTGTATCACAACACCGCCGTGGTCTTCGAGCGCGACGGCACGATCGCCGGCAAGTACCGCAAGATGCACATTCCGGACGATCCGGGCTTTCTCGAAAAGTTCTATTTCACGCCTGGCGATCTCGGCTTCGAGCCGATACAGACGTCGGTCGGCAAACTGGGTGTGCTGGTCTGCTGGGACCAGTGGTATCCCGAGGCGGCACGACTGATGGCGCTGGCCGGTGCGGAATTGCTGCTCTATCCGACCGCAATCGGCTGGGACCCGAATGATACGCAGGACGAGAAAGATCGCCAGCGCATGGCGTGGGTGTTGTCGCAGCGTGGCCACGCGGTCGCCAACGGGCTGCCAGTATTGAGCTGCAACCGCATCGGTTTTGAACCCAGCCCGACCGGCGGCCCGGGTATCCAGTTCTGGGGCACCAGTTTCGTCGCCGGACCGCAGGGCGAATTTCTCGCCGAAGCCGATACGGAATCGCAGACGCTGCTCTGCGTCGAGATCGATATGGCGCGCAGTGAAAACGTGCGTCGGATCTGGCCATTCCTGCGCGACCGTCGTATTGACGCCTACACCGACCTGCTGAAGCGTTACCGTGACTGAGTCAGCCAGCACCGCGGCGGTGGCACAAGACCAGCCGATCCTGCGTATCCACCGTGACGGCACCGAATTTGTGCTGCTTGGCACCGCGCATGTATCGCGGCGATCGGCCGAGGCTGTGCGCGAGATCATCGCAGCGGAGTCTTTTGATGCGATTGCAATCGAACTCTGCGAACACCGCGCGCGTTCGATACAGGAGCCGGATGCAGTCGCGCAGATGGACCTGTTCCGAGTGTTGCGCGACGGCAAGGCCGGCGTGGTGATGGCCGGACTCGCCCTCGGCGCCTTTCAGCGTCGCCTGGCCGACCAATTCGGCATCGAACCCGGCGCCGAAATGCGCATGGCGATGGATGAAGCGAAGCGACGCGACATCGACTGTTGGCTGATCGACCGAGATGTCGGGCTGACCCTGCGTCGCGCCCGTGCTGCGCTCGGTTTTTGGGACAAGACCACGCTGACCGCCGGCATGATCGGATCGGTGCTGTCTTCCGACGAAATCTCCGAAGAAGACATCGAGAAGCTCAAACAAGGTGACGTGCTGCACAGCACATTCTCTGAATTCGCGAAGCAGTCGGAACATCTTTACCGCGCGCTGATCTCCGAACGAGACCAGTTCATGGCTGCCAAGTTGCGCGAAGCCGCCGACCAACCTGGAAAACCGGTGAAGGTGCTCGCAGTACTGGGTGCAGGTCATCTCGAAGGGATTGCCAAGCATCTCCGCGAACGCGTTGAAGCCCCGCATGAATTACTCGCGCCGGTCAGTGTCGAACCACCCGCCTCGCGCTTCGGCACCTGGTTCGGCATCTTCCTGACGGTGTTCGTGCTTGGTGGCTTCGCTTACGGCTTCGCTCACAGTCGCGAACTCGGGCTTGATCTGGTCATCACCTGGACCGCGATCACTGCCATCGGCGGCACCCTGGGCGCAATCGCGGCCGGTGCACATCCGCTCAGTATCGCCGCAGGCGCGATCGCATCACCGCTCACACCGCTGCATCCAGCGCTGGCCTCCGGCATGTTGTCGGGGCTGGTCGAGGCGTGGATACGCAAGCCGCGCGTCGCCGATTTCGCCGCACTACGCGACGACTTGCGCCGACCTGAGTCGAACCGATGCACAAGGGCAACATGCCGAGAATGGTCGTGGCCATGGTCATCAACACTGGGCGCAGGCGGTCGCGGCTGCCCTGCACCAGCGCATCGTGGCGACTTAGCCCTTCCTCACGCAATTGATTGATGTGTTCGACCATGACGATGCCGTTGTTGACGACCACGCCCATCAAAATCAGGAATCCAATGCCTGCCATGAGCGAGAACGTCGTGCCGGTGATCGCGAACAACCAGTACATGCCGAGGTAGGAAAACAGGATCGAAGTCAGGATCGCCACCGGGTACAGCAACGACTCGAATACCGCCGCCATCACAATGAAAATCATCATCAGCGCCAACAGCGTATTGAATCCCATCTGCGCACCGGCTTCGTCGTCATCGTTGAATCCGCCGCCAAATGACCAGCGATACCCACTCGGCAACGCCAGCGCATTCATCGCCGCTTCAATTCTCGGCCGCACCTGGTCCATCGGTGCATCCTTGCCAAGATTCAACTGCAACTGCACCGCCGTCTGCCGATTCGTACGCCCAATCGCCGCCGGCCCTGCCTGGACGCGCGCATCGACCAATGACATCAGCGGCACCAGTTCGCCACCTGGCGACTTGATACGCAAGCCACGCAGATCGTCGATGCTTTGCGAATCGGCACCCTGAAAGCGCACCGACACCGGCACTTCCTGTCCTTCATGCCGGAACTCACGCAGATTGGCGCCGCGCATCGCGATACCGATGAACTGCGCGACCTGTTCGGCAGAGAAGCCATAACGCAGCGCGCGTTCGCGATCGACACGCACCTGAATTTCCTGTTCCTCACCGGCGCGCCCGGTCTTCACGTCACGCACACCATCCACTTTCATCAGGACGTCACGCGCCAGCGGCGCGAACTCATCCAGCAATTCGCTGGACTCGCCGATCAACGACACCTGCAAACCGTCGGACGAGCCGCCGCGTCGGCCTTGTCCGAAATTCGGTGAACCGATCGCCAGTTTCGGCAGGCCTTGCCGGATCTCCTCTTGAATCAGTGAACTGGCCTTCTTCGCGATCTTGTCGTCAGTCAGCACCAGCGCCGTCATCGCATTGCCGCGCTCATCGAAATAGCTGTAGACCGAAGTGATCTCGAACTTCGCTTTATTGTCGAGCAGAAAGCGTTCGACCTGCTCGACGCCCTTGCGCACCTCATCGAGTCGGTAAATTCCGTTCAACTCGTACTGCATGCGCATCTCGCGGGTTTCACCGCTCGGGAACAGGTCAGTCTTGGTGAAACTGATCGGAATGATGCTGAGCAGCAGCAGTCCCCACATCATCGCCATGGTTTTTCCACGATGGTGCAGGGTCCAGTCGATGGTGCGTGCATAGCGGTTCCGAAACGCCAGTATCCACGGCTGTTGCAGGCCTTGTTTAGGTGTCGCAATGCGCGCCGAAATCATCGGAATCAGGCTGATCGCGACCAACCACGACGCCAACAGCGAAATGGTGATGGTGATGGCGACGTTCTTGAGGTACAGACTGATAAAGTTCGGCTCGCCAAAGATGTTCGGCAGGAACACTACGCAATGACACAGCGTGCCCGCTGAAATCGCGATGGTGACGTTCTTCACGCCAACGCTGGCGCATCGAATCGGATCGTTTGGCCACTTTTCTCGCTGTTGGTAAATGCTCTCGACCGCGACCACCGCGTTGTCGACGACCATACCGACACCGAGCAGCAGGCCCATCATCGACAAAATATTCAGTGTCACGCCGGCGAAGTACATGAATCCAAGCGTCATCGCGAAGCAGATCGGAATCGCCAACGTGACCATCAGCGTCGATGCCCAATGGCGCAAGAACAGGTAAAGCACCAGCACCGACAACAGCAGGCCGATGATGCCGGCATGTGCCAGTTCGTTTAGCGAACTGGTCACACCCTCGGCCTGATCCTGCATGAAATAGATCTCGATGCCTTGCATATCCGGGTCTTTACCGATGCGCTGTACCTCGGCCAATGCCAGCCGCCCGACATCGACGAGATTGGCGCCGCGCTCTTTGTAAATCTCGACAGCCACCGCAGGCCGCATGTCGAGGCGCCGCTCATAGTCGAGTTTGCGTGGGCGCAAGCGCACCTCGCCAACATCGCGCAGACGCAGACCTCGTTCGTCGATCACCAAATTGCGGAACGCTTCCAGCGATTCGATCTCACCGATCGGCTGTACGCGATAGCGCAGATCGCCATCGCTGATGACGCCACCCGAAGTCGAGAATGCAGATGACGCAAGGCGCGCGTTGAGGCTAGCGAGATCAATGCCATGTGCGTTGATGCGATCAGCATTGAGCTCAATCTGTACTTCCGGCGGCTGCACGCCCTGAAGCTCGACGCGAGCAATGCCGGGCAGCCGCTCCAGCGGCCGCTTCAGCTTGCGATCAAGCAAGTCGTATGAATTGGTCAGATCGCGCCCGGAGGAAATGCGCAGGCTCAACACCGCCTGGTCGGCCGTCGAGAACTTGAACACAAAGAACCGACGCACGTCGCTCGGCATCTGTGCGCGGGCGGCTTCAAGACGGTCGCGCGCTTCCACCGCCTTGATCGCGATGTCCACGTCCCAACGGAATTCGATGAAGATTTCCGCAGCATCGGCGCGCGATGTTGAATTGATCCGCTTGATGCCGGAAAGTGTCGCCAGCACTTCCTCTGCCGGACGCGCAATCGAACGTTCCACCTCTTCCGGCGTCGAGCCGGCATACGGCACCTGGATGAACAGGAATGGCGCATCGATTTCCGGCAAGTATTCGAGTGGCAGCCGCGCCGCAGCAAGCAGACCGACGACGACCAGCGAGACAAACGCCATCACCGTTGTGACCGGGCGACGTAAACTGAGATCGACCAGACTCATTGGCTCACTCCGCCAACGCCGTGGCCAACTCGGCACGGCGTGCGGCTTCGACATAGTCCGAATCCGGGCGACGATCCATCAACATGTAAACAACCGGGATCACCACCAGCGTGAGCACCGTCGAGACGGTGAGGCCGGCGATCACCGTGACCGCCATCGGCTGACGGATCTCGGCGCCATCGCCCAAGCCGATCGCCATCGGCAAGAATCCGACCAAGGTAGTCACCGTTGTCATCGTGATCGCACGCAGACGCGAGCGCCCACCCTCGATCAGCGCATCGAACTTGGATACGCCATCACCGCGTAACTGATTCACACGATCGATCAGCACAATCGCGTTGTTCACGACGATGCCAGCGAGCATGATGATGCCGATGCCGGCGATCACCGACAGTGGCATTCCGAACAGTTTTAGCCCGACGACGGCACCAACCACAGCAAGCGGAATCGAGAACAGAATCACGAACGGGTGAAGCAGCGACTCGAACTGCGACGCCATCACCAGATAGACCAGAAACACCGCCAGGAGCAGCGCGAACACCAGCGAGTCGACAGACGCCTGCAATTCCTCACTTTGACCACTGACGCGTACATCGACGCCGGCCGGCAGTTGCGCCGCAGCCATCAACCGGCGCGCTTCCGACGCTGCGGTGCCGAGATCGCCATAGGCCAGGTTCGCGGAAACAATTGCGACCCGTTCCTGATCGGAGCGGCGGATCTCGCCCGGACCTTCGGTCGCGACGATGTCGGCGACTGCAGACAGCGTCACCGGCTTGTCGCTTTGCGGATTCACGATCAAGTTGCGGATGTCTTCGACCGAGGCACGGTCCTGTTCCAATGCGCGCACCAGCACATCGATCTTGCGTTCGCGATAGCTGTAACGCGTCGCCACTTCGCCACGCACTTTGCGAACCACTTGGTCGGCAATCTGGCGTGTGCTGAGGCCGAGTGCAGCCGCACGTTCCTGATCGAAGCGAATCTGGATTTCGGGCTGCCCCTGCTCCACCGTCGACTTCACGTCGGTATAGCGATCCGACGCATTCAACGCCGCAACGACCGCACGGCCCGCCGCCTTCAACCGGTCAAGGTCATACGCAGCAATTTCGATTTCTAGTGGCGTTGAATAATTCAGCAAGGCCGGGCGCGCAAAATTTGCATCACGCACGCCGAGCGCCTCGGCAGACTTGCGCAACTTGGCCATCGAACGTGCTTCCGCAGCCGCATCAGCACCCTTGGCAAGGCCGATCACGAGGCGACCGATGTTTTCGCCGCTCTCCGTCGGATTGGCATCGAGCCGCGTGCCGGCACCGCTGACCCCGTAGATCGTCGCGATTTCCGGATCGTCCATATGCCGGCGCTGCATCTCTCGCACGATGGTGTCGGTGCGTGCCAGCGGCGTACCTGGCGGCAGTTTCAGCGTCGCTTCGTACTGGCCCTGCGCGAGCTGCGGAACCAGATCAATACCGAGGCCCGGCACCAGCATCAGGCTAGCGACGAACGCGAGCAGCGCGACTCCGAGAATTTGCATCGGATGCATGAGCGCATACGGTAAAAATTTGGCGTAGCGATGTTCGACCGTGCCTTGTGCGCGATTGGTCAGCGCAGCAAGCGGCGTCAGCAGACGCGACAACACCATGCCGATCATGCCGATGATGCGACTGAGGAGGCGGGTAACCCAGAACACCAGGAAACGCAGTACGAGGCCGACAATGCGCACAATCACGACAAAAAACGTCCCACCGGATTGTGCGGCAATGGGCCCGGCGGCTCGGGCTGGTCATCACCGGCGATATGACGACCGATGTCCGCGCGCAGTGAGGAAAGCATCGGAATCAGAGTCAGCGACACCACCAGCGAGACCAGTAACGAGATCGTCACCGTCAGCGCTTGATCACGAAACAACTGCCCGGATACGCCTTCAACGAAGACCAGTGGAAAAAACACTGCGACCGATGTCAGCACCGAAGCGGTCACGGCCATGCCGACCTGCTGCGTACCCTTGATTGCCGCTTCGAGGATGCCGACCCCTTTGTCGCGCAGACGCGAAATGTTTTCCAGTACGACAATCGCGGCATCGACCACCATGCCGGTCGCGAGCGCCAGGCCACCGAGCGACATCACGTTCAGACTGATCCCGAACTGGCCCATGAAAAAGAACGTCGCGATGATCGACACCGGCAGCGACACGCCGATCACGAAGGTCGACCAAGCGTCGCGCAGGAACAGGAAAATCACCAGAATCGACAATAGACCGCCCTGAATCGCGGCCGACTTCACTTCATCCAAGGAACCACGAATGAAGCGGCTCTGGTCGTCGATGTTTTCGAGCTTGGCATTCGCCGGAAGCTGCTTCGAATCTTGCAACTGCGCGACCGCCTTCTGGACCGATTCCGCGACCGCCACGGTATTCGCATCGCCTTCTTTGTAGATCGCGATTTCCACTGCTTCACGACCGTCAACGCGGATCACCGATTCGCGTTCGCGGAATCCTTGCCGAACGGTTGCGATATCACGCAGGCGCAGCGTCACTTGTCCATTCGGGCTGAGCAGCATCGCGCCAATTTCTTCGACGGTCGCAAACTGGTTGATGGTGCGCACAAGATATCGTTGTGAACCTTCGTCGAGACGGCCGCCCGACACGTTGACGTTTTCGGCACGCAGGCGGTCAATCACAGCGCCAACGCTGAGGTTCAACTGCTTCAACTTCTGTTGATCAATCTCGACCTGAATTTCGTCCTCGAGACCGCCACCGATTTTGACCGCGGCGACGCCGGCCACCGGCTCCAGCCGCTTTTTCAGCTGCTCGTCGGCATAGCGACGCAACTGCTTCAGCTCTGCTTGGTTGAAGGTATCGCTGGCACCCACTCCCATCAGGGCATAGCGCAGGATCGGCTCGGTCGACGGATCGAAGCGCAGAAGTTGTGGACGCGTCGCTTCGAGCGGCAGCATCAGCACTTCAAGCTTCTCGCGCACTTCAAGACCGGCGAGGTCCATGTCTGTGCCCCAAGCGAATTCGAGGATCACGTCGGACTGGCCGGCGCGCGATACCGATTTCACCCGCCGCACGTTCTTGACCACGCCGAGCGCTTCCTCGACCGGCTCACTGATCAGGTTCTCGATCTCGACGGGCGCCGCGCCGCTGTATTCGGTGCGCACAGTCAAGGTCTGATAGGACAGATCCGGCAGCAGGTTCACCTTCAAGCCGAACAGCGCGATCATGCCGAACAGACAGACCGTGATCGTCGCCATGAAAATGGTGACGCGCCGCCGCGTTGAAACTTCGATCAAACTCATAGCGCGTTGGCCTCGACGATCTGCACCTTGCCACCATCACGCAGCGCCGCCTTGCCGACCGTGACGACGCGGTCACCGTCCTTCAGCCCGGACACGATCTCGGCATCGACTCCGCTGGTGTAGCCCAATTTCACCTCGCGCCGTTTAGCGACGAACGTGGGCACCGGCTTGCTGTCTTTATCAAGCTCGACCGGTGCTTTGTTCTTAGCGCCGAACCATTTGGCGAAAACGCCCGGCGTCGCGGTGACTTCCTTCACGTCGACCGCTTGCGCGGGCGCTGGTTCGAGCACGAACACGGCCGCTTCGGCGTCACCCTCAATCAGGGCTTCGCGCGGGATCACCAGGGCATCGGCACGCTGGTCATAAACAATCTCGACGCGGCCGAACATCCCGGACTTCAATCGCTGGGTGCCATCGCGGTATTCAGTGGTGACGCGGAAGGTGCCGGTCTCCGCATCGACCACCGGACTGACGCGCGCAACTGAACCGGCAAACTGCACACCTGGCAAGGCATCGACATGCATCGAAACCGTCTGCCCGGCGCGCATCGTCGTCAATTCGCGCTCGGGCACATTCAGCACGGCCAGCAGCGGATCGAAATCATCGATACGAAATAAACCTTGGTTGATCTGGATGAGATTGCCTTCCTTGACCATACGCGCCGAGATCACGCCACTGATCGGCGCGACGATGCGGGTGTAGTCGAGTTCAAGTTTGGC
Organism: Rhodanobacteraceae bacterium; assembly: GCA_016708465.1. Classification (GTDB taxonomy): domain Bacteria; phylum Pseudomonadota; class Gammaproteobacteria; order Xanthomonadales; family Ahniellaceae; genus JADKHK01. The sequence continues at coordinate 104,767 of JADJFT010000001.1, read as the reverse complement.
GATATCGAACACCGCTTTTTGCGTTTCCAGATCAAAGCGTGATCGCTCCTGTGCTTCAGCACTGACCAGCTTGCGCGTGAACAAGTCGCTGGAGCGGCGGAAATCGTTTTCCAGACGTTTGAGATTGGCCTCGGCGCGAGCGAGTTCGAGGCGCGGCTTTTCGGGATCGAGTTGCGCCAACAAGTCGCCGGCGCGTACCACATCGCCTTCCTCAACCTGCAATTTGAGCAGTACTCCGCTGGCTTTGGCGACAACGGTCGCTTGATTCTCGGGCTCCAGCGCCGCAGTACCGGAATAACTGGCGACAATCGCCTTGCGAGCGGCCGTCCCTGCTTCGACCGGCACCGGAACATCGTTCGCGTCAGACCGGGTCTCGCCGCCGGCGCCTTGGGGACGGCTGCAGGCTGCCAACAGGACTAATGCGCCCAGTAGCCCGGCAGAAATTATTGTTCCAAACGGTTGTTTCTTTTGCATCGTCAAGTCGCCGGTACTAAAGCAGGCAGGGAGTATTGGTGTTGTATATTAATAGAACACCTCGTGTGGGCGTATAGGCCGGAAGTCGCGGCGAGCGCGAATTCGGTGGCAACCTGCAGCGATCTCAGCGCCAGCGATCGTCAACGCAAAGTCACATCTGTCAGATCGGCCCGCACCCCTGCCATCAGGCATGGGTGCGCTATCCACTCGCAGTGACCATGGTTATACTCAGCGGCTGTTTTTTCGCCCCCGATTGCGTTGCCAATCGCATGAAAAAAGGACCCATCCGACGATGTCCCGCCTGCTGATCACTGCGCTGGCCTTGGCTGCCAGCACTTTTGCCCTGAACACCGCCGCAGCCGGCAATGCCGATGCTGGAAAAAAGCGCGCCTACACCTGCACCGGTTGCCACGGCGTTCTGGGCTACAAAAACACCTATCCAATGTATAGCGTGCCGCGTATCGCAGGGCAGAGCGAGACCTACTTGGTCAACGCGCTAAACGCCTACAAGAAAGGCGAACGTAAGCACCCGACCATGGCGGCGCAAGCGCAAAGCTTCTCCGATCAGGACATCGCCGATCTCGCGGCTTACCTTTCCACTGCGAAGTGAGGACAACTCCGATGCGCCAGCTTTCTATTTTCCGCTATCACGTTGTTTGCCGTGGCGCCGTCCGTATTCGCGGCGGATGCCGCTGCTGGCAAGGCCAAGTCGGCGGTTTGTGGCGCTTGCCACGGTACCGATGGCAACAAGCCAATCGACGCCAATACGCCCAAGCTTGCTGGCCAACACGAGGACTATCTCGTGAAAGTCTTGAAGGATTACCGTTCGGGCGCGCGGGCGAACGCCATCATGGGCGCGCAGGCTGCGGGCCTGAAGGATCAGGACATCGACGATCTCGCCGCATACTTCGCGTCGCAGACTGGCGATATTCAGGAAATTCCGCATCATTGATGCAAGAGCCGGATTCGGCAGTTCTCCGACCAGCCCCGCCGCGTGCGGGGCTTCGTCTTTCAGCGTTTGATATAGGGCGCGTCACCGCCGCTGTGATCAGTGGCGTCGCGCACGGCAGTCACGCCCGGAACACGCGCAATCAACGTCTTTTCGATGCCCTCGCGCACGGTCACTTCGACCATGCCGCAGCCGTGACAGCCGCCGCCGAAGCGCAGCACGACCACGCCATCAGCATCAATTTCCTCTAGCGTCACGCGTCCACCATGCGCGGCAAGTTGTGGCGCGACTTCGGCATCAAGCACATAACGTACGCGCTCGATGATGCTTGCATCCACTCCCGGCTCGCGTCCCTTGATGTGCGGTGCACGGATCGTCAGTTGGCCGCCAGTCGCGCTATTGAGGTAGTCAATTTCGGCGCCATCCAACCACTGTGTACTGGTGGCATCGACGTACAGCTTGAAGCCGTTGCATTCGAGCATCCATTCACGGCCATCAAGATCGCTCGGCTCGCAGAATTCCAGTTTGCAATCGGCTTTGACCGTGCCGGGGTGCACAGCGGCGAGACGAATTCCCATCCCGACAACCCCCTGACTCTCGAGAATGCGGCGGAAATGGTCTTGCGCGGAATCGGAAATAGAGATCATCGGCGTGCCCTGAAGTGCGAATACTTGACGATTCGGTGGATAGCGATATGGTGCCGCGCGTCGCCACGACAAGACAGGGAAATTCTCTGATGAGCCCAACACTCGCCACACTCGCTGCCCAGCACTGCAAGCCGCGCAAGGGTGCCGAACACGCGCTCAGCCGCACTGAAGCCGAACTCCGGCTCGGGCTGTTATCAGGGTGGGCGCTGTCCGACGATGCCAACCTGATCAGCAAGGATTTTCGCTTCCGCGACTTCCACCGCACGATGGCCTTTGTGAATGCTGTGGCCTGGATCGCTCATGTCGAAGACCATCACCCGGATATGGAAATCGGCTACGGCTATTGCCTGATCCGCTTCAATACGCACGATGTCGGCGGACTGTCGGAGAACGACTTCATCTGTGCTGCCAAGGTCGAGGCACTGCATGTCGAGCGCGCGCCCTGATCAGGCGCGTGGCCAAGTCGCCAGCACCGCTTCGAGTTCCGGCGCCAGCGGTGCGTGAAACAGATAGTCACGGCGCGGCTCGCCAGCACTAAAGCCGAACTCGGCGGCATGCAGGAACAATCGTTTCAAGCCGTACTGTTTCGCGGCACGATTCGCCGCCGCATCGCCATACTTCTCGTCGCCAAGCAGCGGGTAACCGAGGTGCTGAGCGTGAACACGAATCTGATGCGTGCGGCCAGTTTCGATGATGACTTCAACCAAGGTCGCATCGCGCAGCCGTTCCAGCACCTTGAATGTGCTGCGCGACGGCTTGCCATCATCGTCCACGGTGACCATGCGTTAACCGCCCTGAAGCACGTTCTTCGCAAGCGCGACATCGACGTGCATTTTATCCTTCGGCAGCCGCCCGGCGAGCAGCGCCAGATAACGCTTGCGGGTACGGTTATCGCGAATCTCAGTCTGCAGCTGGGTCAGCGCCGGACGACGTTTGGCGAACACCAGCACGCCACTGGTATCACGGTCGAGACGATGTACCAGTTCAAACGCCTCGTCAGGCCGAGCCTGACGCAGTAATTCGATCGCGCCGAAACTGACGCCGCTGCCGCCATGTGCAGCAATTCCTGTCGGTTTGTTGAACACCAGATAATGGCGATCTTCGAACACGATCCAGGTCGGCACTGCCTTCAACAGCCGTTCCGGGGCCTGCCCAGGGTCGCGTGGCTCGGGCACCCGCACCGGCGCCACTCGCACCTGGTCGCCGGTGGCGATGCGGGTGTCGGGCTTGCAGCGCTTGCCGTTAATCCGCACCTGACCAGTCCGCAGCAGGCGATAGATATGCGTCTTGGGCACGCCCTTGAGCGCATTGAACAGGAAATTATCGAGGCGCTGACCATCGCGATCCTCGGAAATACTGAGGATCTGCACCGATGGCACGGTGGCATGCTCGGCCTCGGACGGCCTCGGGTTTGCGGGTTTGCTCATCGGCGGCTAGACTCGGGCTGCGATCAGCGTCGAAAACGGGCTTCGATCAATTACTTATCGAAGTCGTTTGTCGCGCCTGCTGCAACGGACGGGGCGGGAATGATGTAGTGACGAAAACGTCCTGCACCCGCGCATCGTATCCGAGCAGCAGGCTCTTGCGGATAGTGCGGAAGCACAACCGCCTCGGTGTGACGTCACCGACCGGCCAGGATTCGACCGGAGATTACCGAATCCAACACCCCAACGTTATTTGCGCCCGACCGGGCGTACCGCCGCAGGATCCAAGAAGTCGAACGCAGCGTGGCGAGGCGAAAGCCCCGCGCGCGACGACCCGAAGATCCAGTGCTGAAGCGGGCGCCGCGCCAGGAGCGCAAGGAAGCATTCACAATGAAGCGTATGTTGATCAACGCAACTCAGCGAGAAGAGTTGCGCGTGGCTATCGTCGATGGCCAGAACCTGTTTGACCTCGATGTCGAAATTCCGTCGCGCGAGCAGAAGAAATCGAACATCTACAAAGGGCGCATTACCCGCGTCGAACCCAGCCTCGAAGCCTGTTTCATCGAATACGGCGGCGAGCGCCACGGGTTCCTGCCGCTCAAAGAAATTGGGCGTGAGTATTTTACGCCCGGGCTTGATCCAAATAAGGCTGGCATCCGCGATCTGCTGAAAGAAGGTCGCGAGATCATCGTCCAGGTCGACAAAGAGGAACGTGGCAACAAGGGCGCCGCCCTCACCACCTTCATCAGCCTCGCTGGTCGTTATCTGGTGCTGATGCCGAACAATCCGCGTGCCGGTGGCGTGTCACGCCGTATTGAAGGCGAGGATCGTTCGAATCTCAAGGAAACGATGGATGAACTCAAGCTCCCAGACGAAATGGGCTTGATCATCCGTACTGCCGGCCTCGGCCGCGATGCCGAAGAATTGCAATGGGATCTGGATTACTTGCTCCAGGTCTGGAAAGCAGTGAACGAAGCAACTCAGGACCGCCCTGCCCCGTTCCTCGTCTATCAGGAATCGAAGCTGATGATCCGTGCGCTGCGCGATTACCTGCGCAACGACATCGGCGAGATCCTCGTCGATCAGGAAGAGCTTTACGAGGACGCGCGCCAGTTCATGCAGCAGGTGATGCCGCAGAACCTGCGCAAGCTCAAGCTCTATCAGGACACGGTGCCGCTGTTCTCGCGTTTCCAGATCGAGATGCAGATCGAGAATGCGTTTGAGCGCACGCTACGACTGCCGTCAGGCGGTGCCATCGTCATCGATCAGACCGAAGCCTTGACCTCGATCGACATCAACTCGGCCAAGGCCACCAAGGGTGGCGATATCGAGGAAACGGCGTTCAACACCAACCTCGAGGCGGCGGTCGAAATTGCGCGTCAATTGCGCATCCGCGATATGGGCGGATTGATCGTCATCGACTTCATCGACATGGAATCGGCCAAGCACCAGCGCGAGGTCGAAGAACGTCTGCGCGACGCACTTAAGGTCGATCGCGCGCGCGTTCAGATTGGTCGCATCTCACGATTTGGCTTACTCGAAATGTCGCGCCAACGGCTGCGTCCTTCGCTGGGCGAAGCCACCCAGAACGTCTGCCCGCGCTGCGAGGGTCATGGCCGAATTCGTGGCATCGAATCGTTGTCATTGTCGATTCTCCGCATCGTTGAGGAAGAGGCGATGAAGGAAAACACTGGCCAAGTGCTGGTGCAGGTGCCGGCCGACATCGCAAACTTCCTGATGAACGAAAAGCGCCGCGCCATCATTGAAATCGAGACGCGTCAGGAAGCCAGCATCATCATCGTCGCCGATGAAAAGCTGGACACGCCGCACTACGAAGTGCGGCGACTGCGTGCCAGCGAAATCGCGCTCGAAAACGTACCAAGCTACGAACGCGTAACCCCGATTGCGGCGACGCCGCTGCCGACGTCGACGCAACCTGTCGAACCAGTGGAGCAGCCGGCAGTTACCCGAATCACACCGGCGGCACCGGTGCCAATGCGCGAAGAGTCGGCAGAACCGGTCGCGAAGGTCGCGGCTGCTGCAACAGCACCGAAGCGAGCGGGCTTCTTCCGCCGCCTGTGGGACAGCATGTTCGGTGCCGGCGAATCAACCGTGTCGACCTCGGCATCGCCGCAGAAACCGACCCAAGGCCGTGATGGCCGACCGTCGGGCAAACCCTCAACAACGCCGTGACGAGCGCAAAGGTGGCGGCAAGTCGCAGGATGGCCAACGTGGCGAGCGCCAGGATCGTGGCGGACCGCCGCAAGGTCAGAAGGATCGTGGTCAGCAACAGCGCCAAGACAAGCCGGACCGCGGCCCGCGCAACGAACAACAGCAGGCGAAGTCGACGCAACAGCCGAAGCCGCCGCGTTCTGAACAGCCACAGCAGAATCGAGGCGAGCGTCCGGAGCGCCCAGAGCGCCCAGAGCGCGGCGAGCGTACGCAACAGCAGTCAAAAGTTGCCGAACCGACAGCAAAATCAACAGCCGCCGCCATCGCCGCACCGACACTGGACGAGGCGACTGCTGCAGCCGCACCGATCATTGCCGCACTGGTCGCCAGCGACGCAGCTGCGACTTTGGGCAACGAGGCCTCAGCATCCGGCGCGAATGGCGACGGCAAGCGTCGTCGTGGACGCCGCGGTGGGCCGTCGTCGCCGTCGTGGCGAAGCGTGAAGCCGGTGACGTCGAATTGAATGGTGTCAGCAGTGACGCAGCAGATATGGACGACGACGACGATCAGGACATCGAGTCTGGTGACAACGCGGTCGAGCCGATTGCCGTGGTGGCCGCAATCCCAGTTCCGGCCCCAGCCTCGACGCCATCATCGATCGACACGATCCCCGAAATGGCGACTGAATCTTCAGCCACGACACAATTGCTACCGGCGCTCGATATCGCGGCGTCGACAACTGTGACGATGGCGAAGATTGACATTGAAGTACCGGCGCGCAAGCCCGAACCGGCCGCCGCGCCAGCTCAGGAATCACTGGATTTGCCGGTGGCCACGGCGACCTCGCCGGAAGCTGCGGCAGCGAAGCCGGAGTCTGCACCGCCGACCGCACGCGCCGCACGTGAGATGCCGCGCTATGCCGATATCCCACAGGCTCGCCCGATGGCGGCTGCGATTGCCTATGCCTTGCATGCGCCGTCGTTGATGCCGGTGGAGTCGGAGCCTGTGGTGAGCGAGGAATCGGTGCCGGAAGTCAATCTCGCCACAGAACCGAGCGCGCCGTCCGTTGCGGTGGAGTCGTCGGAACAACCGCCACTAGCGCCCTAACAGGACACTACCTCAGCGACAAGAAACCAGCCGCGCCTAGCGCGGCTTTTTCTTGCCGGCGTCGACCAACCCGTGCTGAATCGCAAGGTGTGCCAACGCAACGTCGCTATCGACGTCCAGCTTCTTGAATACGTTGTACTTGTGCGAGGCAACCGTCTTCGCAGTGACGTGCAGACGCTTGCCGATGGTCGGCATGTCGTCACCCTGCGCCAGCGCGACGACAATCTCGATCTCGCGCTTGGTCAATTGTTCAAACGGAGACGACGTCGCGCCGTTCATCGCATCCAATGCCATCGCCTGCGCAATGTGCTGGCTGATGAAGCGGCGGCCGGAAGCGACGGTACGGATCGCCTGTACCAGTTCCTCGACGGGACAGTCCTTGGTGACGTATCCGGCCGCACCCGCTTCGATGAACTTGCGTGGAAACGGTGATTCATTGTGCCCGGTCAGCGCGATGACCTTGCAGTCGGGATCGTGCTGACGAATGCGCACAGCGGCTTCGAGCCCGCTGATACCTGGCAGATGCAAGTCCATCAAGACGACATGCGGCTTCAATTCACGCGCCAGTTTCACGCCGTCTTCGCCAGTTCCGGCCTCGCCGACAACTTGAATGTCGGCCAGATTGGCGAGCGATGCGCGATACCCGGCGCGCACCATCGCATGGTCATCCACAAAGATTACGCGAATCATCACGATCCCCTCACCCCGCCCATCCCGGCTCGATTAGACGCCGGACACGACTCGTCCTGCAAGACAAAAAGAGCGGGCCGAAGCCCGCTCCTTGTTCGATGCAGCACGTATCTGGATCAATCGTCCAGATCGAGCGCACCCTTGGTCTTCTCGCGACGACGGCTTTCCTTGGCGTCGTACTCGTCGACGCAAGCGTCCCGCTGAACCATCACGCAGTCCAGATAATCGGTAATCTCGATCAGCGCCGCACGAATGGCCTTGCCCGCGGGCGTTTTCTTCTGGCTACCGAGCGCGCCGCCGAAGCCACCGCGCGAGATACCCACACTCATGCCACCGCCCTTGGCGTTACCTTCGATGGTGCGGACGAAGTCGATTTCGCCGGTCGTCGCGTTGATGACGCGCAGATCGATCGCGAGATAGGCCGATTCCTTGTTGCCACCCAGCGAAATGCCTTTGAAGCTGATGCCGCCGCCGGTGCTCGCCGTGTTCTCTTCATAGGCACTGACGGTGCCGGCGATCAAATACTGGGCGCCGGTCAACTTGCCGATCTTCGCACCGGTACCGGCAGAGACGCGACCCGACGCTGCCAGATTCTGCTCCGACAACACGGCTTCGATCTTGCTGCGCTCCAGCACCTTGAACGAACCGGTCGCAGCGAGCTCGTTCGAGACCATGCCTGCGAGTTCCCAACCCACGCCACCACTCCACCACCCGGCACTGGTTTCGTTATTGAACTCAATGACCGCGACTGAAGGCTTGCCGCCCCCAGCAAACACTGTTCCCCGCCGCACAACGTGGCGACGGTGGCAAGTCCAAGCAACAGCTTCTTCATGATGCGATTCCTCACAGGGTGGAGACCAATTGGCCGCATGCCGGGTCGACATGCGGGAGTGGAGCGATTCTATCCATGGGCGCGCAAGGTGCAAACGATTGTCGCAACCCGCGATTCGTCATCCTCTTGTTATCCATACGCAAACCAGTAGCAGAAGCGGGCGCACGGACGTGTTGTAGAAGGAAAACTCTAGCCAATCCATTCAGCTTTCAGTCGGGCAAAACTGCCATGCCAAAGGACCCCAATGAACACGACCTGCCGATTGCTTGCGCTTCTCCTCCTTTTGGTCATCGCTCCGGCCATGGCCACGACGACGGTCGACATTCCCGATCGTGATGTCGATGCGCTGGCGGCCACGATTCATCACGCCAACCAATCGCGGGAAGCCACCACGATTCGACTGGCACACGGGGGCTTGTACACCTTGGTTACCGCAGCTGACGAAAACCGTGAACTCGGCCTTCCAGCCATCACCGGTGACATCACGATTCTCGGCAATGACGCCGACCTGCGCCGCTATTCGGACGAGGACTTCGCTCTCATCGCCGTGGCCGACGGCGGCAAACTCAAACTCGAACGCATCACTCTGGCCGAAGGATCGCGCGGTGCATTGGTGAACCGGGGAGTCCTCGAACTCGATCGAGTGCGTGTCGTCGACAACATCGCCAAAAACGTACCGGCGATTATCGAAAACTATGGCCAACTCCGCATCTTCGACAGTGAAATCAGCTACAACCAAATCGCCGGTACCCAGCGTGATGCGGGCACTGTGCTCAACTACGGCCGATTAGAACTGGTGCGATCCAGCATCGAATCGAACTGGATCAGCCGTCGCTACGATTCGTTGATCGCCGCCTCGGCGGTGCTCAATCTCGGCGAACTCAAGCTGTCCAAAGTTCGCGTGCGCGAGAATACGGCGATGCCGGAACTCGTCGAAACTTCACTCGGCGCAATCATCAATGCCGGCAATGGTGTCTATCAGGCTTCAACTGACGCTGGAGAACAACGAGCCGGTCGGATACGCTGAGTGCTGCACGCTTGGTCAATTGAATATCCGGAACAACCTCGTGGCACCAAGGCCCACCCCCCCCCCCACGGATCTTCACACGAAAACCCGGCGCAAGCCGGGTTTTCGTTCGAATCATGCAGCGATCAGTAGTGCTTCTCGGCGGTTTCCTCGATCGTTTCACCGGCCTTCTTGATGTCCTTGCCAACGCCTTTGACGGTGTTGCACGCCATCATTCCAAGCGCAAAAGAGGTGAGCACGAGGCCGCGCAAAATAAGTTTGATCATGGTCGTCTCCGTGAGGACAGCGGCCGCGAAACTACCACGCCGGCGACCGCCATACGGTGTACCCGAACACATGATTCAGGCGAGTTCCTGCAACCTGCGCTTCTGCGCTTCGGCACCGGACAGGCGTTTTTCCGCCACTTTGCGTGCCCGCTTCTTCGCACCCGGCGCAGCGGCCTGCACGTTGACGAAACGGCGCAACGTCGCTTCCGCATCGGCGGGCGTGATGTCGGTATTCCAGTCCTCCATCAACGCGATCAACAGCAGCTTCTCGAACTCGGACGCGAAGCGGTTGATGATCAATTCGGGATCCGGCACGAGTTTCGCATCGGTGATCAATCCGAAATGCACCGCGCCGTCGTAACTCAGGATGCTGATACCCATGCCAATCGAGCCAGTTTGCGGCACCCAGAACATCTGCTCGACGATTTTGCAGCCAGCAAAATACAGTGGCATCTGTGGACCGGGCACATTGGTCGCCACTGCAGACGCCTTGCGACTGAACATTTCCAGCGCCGTCTTCTGCAATCTCGCTGGGGCCATACCGAGTGCCGCGAGCAACCCGAATGCGACGATCGCCTGACGTGATCGCTTCAATTCGCGCATGTTTTCGGCGACGCGTTCAAGCCGTCGCAGCGGATTTGACTCACCAATCGGCAGGTTCAGGAACACCAAACCGAAATGGTTGCCGAGCTTCTTCGCGTGTTCGAGCGGGCGCAGATTCACCGGCACCGTCGCACGAATGGTCAATCCGTCCGGGTCGTCCCCGCGTTCCAGAAGGTACGAACGCAACGCGCCCGCTGCGCAGGCCAGCAATACGTCATTGACCGTGCAACCGAGTGCATTGCCGATCACTTTGACTTCGGCCAGCGGCAGCGGCTCGGCCCAGGCACAACGCTTGCTGACGCCGAGCGCCCCCTTGAAGCGCGTGATTGGGTCGTCTGGCAGGCTCAGCGCGATGCCGAGTTCGCGCGCGATCTCTCCGCCTTCGACCGCCAATTTCTGCACCAATTCGGGATCGGCGATCAGTTCCTTGCCCTTCTCGATCACCTTCTCGCCCATGTGCAACGCCGAATTGAAACCTTCGCGTGCCGGTTGCAACAGACGCTCGAGGACTGAACCGCGATCTTCGCTCAGCCAAGTCTTGGCCAGTTCGATGTGTTTTTCCGGCGAGGGTTTCACATCAGTCAGTGACAACAACACTTGGATCAGCGCGACCCCGTCGGCATAGCAATGATGGATGCGTGTGATCAACGCGCTACCACCGTTGTACTTCTCGACGATGTGGAACTGCCAACGCGGCTTCGACGCGTCCAGCGGCGTTGACGCAAGATGCGACACCAGTCGCTGCAATTCCTCACGCACACCCTTGCCCGGCAATGCGGTCAGGCGCACATGCCAGTAGAGATCGAAATCGTTGTCGGTTTCCCAATACGCCCCGGCCGGCGTATCCACCGCCTTCTGGCCGAAGCGGCGAAATGCAAGAAAACGCTCGCGCAACATGCGCTTGAAGCGATCAATGTCGAGATGCGACTCAAACATCATCACGCCAGAGATCATCATCAGGTTGGTGGCGCGCTCCATGCGCAGCCACGCCGTATCGACCTTCGACATCGGCTCGCGACCGCGTCGTCCCATCGTCATCACCGCCATGGTCCGCCGCTCCTGTCGCCGATTCACTTGCAGCGGTTGTACCGGTGCATTCGGAACCCGTCAACGACGATCAGTCGCGACCGATCGAAGCGTATGCAGCAAGCGCGTCGGCACGAGATTGCGCCAGATCAAGCAGCGGGCGCGCATAAACGCCGCGAATACCGAATGCGGCCTGATCCGACGGTTTTAGCAGCCAGGCCTTGTGGATGACCGCTGCTGGGACACCAGCCAGTTCCGGCACATAGCGTTTGACGTAGGCGCCATGCGGGTCGAACCGTTCACCCTGCAGGACCGGATTGAAGATGCGGAAATACGGTGCGGCATCTGCGCCGGTGCCGCCGGCCCATTGCCAGCCGGCAGTATTTGCGGCCAGGTCGGCGTCGACCAAGGTGTCCCAGAACCAACGCGCGCCATGAATCCAGTGATAGCGCAAGTTCTTGGTCAGGAAGGATGCGACGATCATGCGCACGCGGTTGTGCATCCAACCGGTTTCCCAAAGCTGACGCATACCGGCGTCAACGATCGGGAAACCGCTACGTCCGCACTGCCACGCGTCCAGCAGGGCCGTGTCCGGTGTTGCCCACGGAAAATCATCGAAGCGCCGATTGAGATTGGCGTTGGTCGTATGTGGGAAATGAAACAGCAGGTGATGCACGAACTCACGCCAACCGAGTTCGCGCACATACGGCTCGACGCGGTCCATCCAGCCCGGATCGCCCAGCGCAGCAAGTTGCAGCGCTGCCAGAATTTGGCGCGGTGAAATCTCGCCGAAATGCAGGTGCGGAGACAACATCGACGTACCGGCAACATCCGGTCGATTGCGCGCATCGCCATAACGCGCCGCCTCATCGATGAAGTCGCGCAGCCGAGCCAATGCACCCAGTTCGCCCGGCAACCAGGTCGCATGCAGGCCAGCGTCCCAGGAAATCGTCGGCAATAGCGCCAGCGTGTCGATCGATTCCGACGATAGCGTGGCATCGGCGAAGCGCATCGATGCCGGTGCGGCGATCGGCAAGACATCGGCAATCTGCGTCACCGCATTGCGCCAGAACGGCGTGAACACGCGATAGGGCTGGCCGGCCTGCGTGCTGACCCGCCATGGCTCGACGAACAAAGCCGCATTGTGGCTTTCGGCGATGTAGCCGTCGGCCTGCAACTGCTGCTGGATGATGTGATCGCGCGCAATCGCTGCCGGCTCGTACAGTTGGCTCCAAAACACCGCCACCGCTTCGGTCTCGCCAATCAGTCGCGTGATCGCCGCCAGTGACGGACCTCGGCGCACGATCAAGCGTCCTCCGCGCGCACGCAACTGTGTATCCAATGCGCTCAAGCTGTGATGCAACCACCAGTCCGAAGCCGCACCAGGCCGCCACTCGCCCGCTTCATCCGGCGCATGCACGTAGAGCGCCACGATCGGCAACCCGGTCTGCACCGCTGCATCGAGTGCGGCGTTATCGATCAACCGCAAATCGCGGCGAAACCAGACGATGGCGACACTCATGCCGACTTACGCACCGCAGGCCGGACTGCGGTAAAGCCGCCGTCGAGTCCAATGACCTGCCCGGTGATCCAGTGGGCCGCGTCCGATAGCAAAAATTCGGCAAGTGCGGCGGCATCGGCGGCGGTACCGATACGCCCTAGCGGATACTGCGCAGCCATCTGCTCGCGCATCGAATCCGAGCTAAGAAATCGCTGTCCGAGCGGTGTCTCCAGCAAACCCGGTGCAATTGCGTTGACACGCACTCCTTGTGTAGAAGCATCGGCGGCCAATGAACGCACTAACGCTTCGATCCCGGCCTTCGCTATCGCAATCGCGGCGTGATTGGCTAGACCAACGCGCGCCGCAACCGAAGAGAACAGCAAGATATTTCCCGACTTTTTCGCTTTCTGCAGCGCAGAAAGATAAGACTGCGTCAGAAAGAATGAGGTATCGAGATTCGCAGCCAGCGTGTCGCGATACTGCGTTTCGCTGGTTCGCACGATCGGCGCCACCAGAATCGATCCAGCGGCGTTCACCAGCGCGTCCGGCGGTGCGCCAAATTGCTCGGTGGCGGCATCGATAGCCTGCTTCGCACCAGAGGATGTGCTTGCGTCGGCGCTGACCCAGATTGCCCCTTCCGGCAACATTCCCGGGGCGCCGCTGCGTCCGACCAACACCAGGTGCGCACCATTTGCTGCCAATCGGCACGCCAACGCGCTGCCTACGCCACCGCGGCCGCCAACAATCAGAACCTTCGTCATACGTCATCCTGCCACCAGAACCGCAGAGTAACGTCCTAGGTCGTCGACTCGTCGTGAAACAGGATCAGTGCCGCTTCAACCGATACCCACTCAGGATCATCCAGCGCGCGATCAGCACGCAGGACATCAGGAATGCCGCAATGGCCGCCACGCTGTAGCCAACCGGCACGTAGGAGACGCCATAGAAACTCCAGCGGAATCCGGAGATCAGATAGACGACAGGATTGAACAAGGTGATCTCACGCCACGGCGACGGCAACATGTCGATCGAGTAGAACGCGCCACCGAGGAAGGTCAACGGTGTGATCACCAACAGAGGCACAGTCTGCAGTTTTTCCCAAGAATCAGCCCAGATGCCGATCAGGAACCCGAACAGCGAGAAACTTGCCGCAGTCAACAGCAGGAAGCACACGGTCCAGAATGGATGTGCGATCTGGTAGGGCACAAACAGGCGCGCGGTGACGAGGATCAAAATACCGAGCAACATCGATTTCGTCGTCGCCGCACCGACATAGCCGAGCAACAACTCGCCCCATGACACCGGTGCCGACAGAATCTCGAAGATGGTGCCCGACCATTTCGGAAAATAGATGCCGAATGAGGCATTGCCAATGCTTTCATTGAGGATCGACAGCATCACCAGTCCGGGAATGATGAAGGCACCGTAACTGATGCCTTCAATTTCACCCATGCGAGCACCGATGGCGGCACCGAAGACGACAAAGTACAGCGAGGTCGAGATCACCGGCGAAGCGACGCTCTGGCCAATGGTGCGGAACCAACGCGACATCTCGAACTTGTAGATCGCCGCAATGGCGAGCCAGTTCATGCGCGCTCCTTGACCAGGTTGACGAAGATTTCTTCCAGCGAGGTTTCGCTGGTCTTGAGGTCGTGGAATTGAATGCTCTCAGCACCCAGTCGATTCAAAAGGCGCGAAATGCCGGTGGCCTCGCCGCCGGCATCAAAGCGATAGACGAGCACGCTGCCGTTATCCTGAAGTTCCAGGTTCAAGTCGGTCAGTGCCATCGGCACCGCGCTCAACGGTGCATTCAAGTGCAACGCCAGCTCGCGCTTGCCGAGTTTCTTCATCAACACATCCTTGTCCTCGACGAGGATGATTTTGCCCTTGAGGATCACACCGACACGATCGGCCATTTCCTCGGCTTCCTCGATGTAGTGCGTGGTCAGGATAATCGTGGTGCCACGCTCACGCAGGCGACGGACAACATTCCACATGTCGTGGCGTAGTTCGACATCAACGCCTGCCGTCGGCTCATCGAGAAACAGGATGCTGGGCTCGTGCGCGAGCGCCTTCGCGATCAGCACACGGCGCTTCATGCCGCCGGAAAGCGTCATGATCCGGTCATTGCGCTTGTCCCATAAGCTCAGATCTTTGAGGACGTGTTCGATGTGCTCCGGGTTCGCCTTGAAGCCGAACAATCCACGGCTGAAATTACACGTCGCCCAGACCGTTTCGAAGGCATCCGTGTGCAGTTCTTGCGGTACCAGTCCGATACGTGCGCGGGCGCGACGGAACTCGCGCACATTGTCGAAGCCGTCGGCGATCACCACCCCTGCAGAGGCATTGACGATGCCGCAAACGATGCTGATCAGCGTGGTTTTGCCGGCACCATTCGGTCCGAGAAGGGCAAAAATCTCGCCACGCCTGATCTCCAGGTCGATGCCTTTCAGCGCCGAAAAGCCGTTCGCATAAGTTTTCGTCAATCCGCGGATCGAGACGATGGCATCCTCCGCGCGCTTTTCCGGCTGCATCACTGCCGACATATCGTCTCCAAGCTTGAGCCGTGGCCAGTGAGTGTAGCGATGCGTGCATCCGACCGGATCAGACGGCACTGCCCGCGGCATGCCCAGACGCCCATGCCCACTGGAAGTTATAGCCGCCGAGCCAGCCGGTCACATCGACGACTTCGCCAATGAAATACAGGCCGGTTACCCGCTTCGACTGCAAGCTTGTGGACGAGAGTTCGTCGGTATCGATGCCGCCGAGCGTGACCTCGGCAGTACGGTAGCCCTCGGTGCCACTCGCGACCAACGGCCAATCGTTCAGTTGTGCGGCCACGGCGCGCAGTTCTGGATCATTGAACTGTCGAATCGGTCGGCTCTCAAACCAGAACTCACACAGGCGTTCGGCGAATCGTTTCGGCAACAGCTCGGCGAGCACACTGCGCAGTTCCGCCGCTGGGCGTTGTTTCTGCAGTGCCTTCAATGCCGCAAACGCATCCACCTGCGGTAACAGATCAAGGCGCAAGTCGTCGCCAGGTTGCCAGTATGAGGAGATCTGCAGAATCGCCGGTCCGCTGACACCGCGATGGGTAATCAACATGAAGTTGTCGAATCGTTGCTCATTGCAGCAAGCCGATACCGGAAACGCTACGCCGCTTAAGTCACACCAGCGCGTCTGATGCGTGCCCGACAAAGTCAGCGGCACCAAACCGGCGCGGGTCGGCCGCACGTTATGCCCAAACTGGCGCGCGATGTCGTAACCGAAGCCGGTCGCGCCCATGCTCGGAATCGACAGGCCGCCAGTCGCGACCACCAGCGCCGTCGTAGCGATCGGACCGAGCGTCGTATGCACGACAAAGCCGGCATCCACCTGCTGCACGCGTTCCACACCACACGAGGTATCAATGCGCACGCCGGCGGCCGCACATTCGTCGAGCAGCATGCGCACAATCTGCTTCGAGGAGTCGTCGCAGAACAGTTGGCCGAGTTCTTTCTAGTGATAGCCGATACCGTGGCGCTCGACCATGTCGATGAATTGCGCTGGCTTGAAGCGTGCCAACGCCGACTTGCAGAAATGCGGATTTGCCGAGATGAAATGGGCCGCAGTCGTGCCGGTGTTGGTGAAGTTACAGCGCCCGCCGCCGGACATCAGAATTTTTTTGCCTACCCGGTTCGCGTGTTCGATTACGCGCACACGCCGCCCACGCTGGCCAGCGGTCAGTGCACACATCAAGCCGGCGGCACCGCCACCGATCACCACCACGTCAACTGGATCGTTCATCGACCGGGACGCTAGCATGCCGAATCGACCGCTATCCGGGTTTCACGATGTTGCGACTCACCGAAATCAAGCTGCCGCTCAACCACGCGGACGCTGACCTGCGCACTGCGATCTTGGCGCGACTTGGCATCGTGGATGCGGAACTCATCGCCGTCAGCGTTTACAAGCGCAGCTACGATGCCCGCAAACGTAGCGCGATTGCATTGATCTATACCGTCGATGTGACGCTGACCGCAGCCACCGAGGCGATGTTGTCGCAGCGCACGATCAACCACGTCGGTCGCAGCCCGGACATGACCTATCGTTTCGTCACCGGAGCACCGACAGCGTTGAAGTCGCGTCCGCTGATCATCGGTTTCGGCCCTTGTGGCTTGTTCGCGGCGCTGATTCTGGCGCAGATGGGCTTCCGGCCGCTTGTGCTCGAACGCGGCAAGGCCGTGCGCGAACGCACCAAGGACACCTGGGGGCTATGGCGCAGGAATGTGCTCAACCCGGAGTCGAACGTGCAGTTTGGCGAGGGCGGGGCCGGCACCTTCTCGGACGGCAAGCTCTACAGCCAGATCAAAGACCCGCATCACTATGGCCGCAAGGTGCTGCACGAATTTGTCGCGGCCGGCGCGCCCGAAGAAATTCTCTACGTCGCCAAGCCGCATATCGGCACCTTCCGCTTGGTCAGCATGATCGAAAAAATGCGCGGCGACATCGAAGCGCTAGGTGGCGAAATCCGCTTCGGCATGCGCGTCGATGAGCTGTTGATCGAAGACCGTGCAGTACGTGGCGTGCGCCTTGCTGACGGCGAGGAATTGCACAGTGACCACGTCGTGCTGGCGATTGGCCACAGCGCCCGCGACACGTTTTATGCCCTGCATGCGCAAGGCGTATCGATGGAAGCGAAAGCGTTCTCGATCGGATTCCGTATCGAACACCCGCAGTCGCTGATCGACCGCGCCCGCTTCGGTGATTTCGCCGGCCATCCGATCCTCGGTGCCGCTGATTACAAACTGGTGCACCATGCCGGCAATGGCCGCTCGGTCTACAGTTTCTGCATGTGTCCGGGCGGCACCGTGGTCGCGGCGACCTCCGAAGTCGGCCAAGTGGTCACCAATGGCATGAGCCAGTATTCACGCAACGAACGCAATGCCAATGCCGGCTTCGTCGTCGGCGTCAGCCCGGCAGACTATCCCGGTGGCGCGCTCGCCGGCATCGAGTTCCAACGCCATTGGGAACGTCGGGCCTTCGAATTGGGTGGTGGCGACTATTCGGCCCCAGCCCAACGCGTCGGTGACTTCCTCGGCGGGCGTGCATCGACCGATATCGGGGCTGTTCTACCCTCGTACAAACCGGGGGTGCGTCTGTGCGATCTCGCCACCGCCCTGCCCGACTACGCCATTCAGGCGATGCGTGAAGCCCTGCCCGCACTCGATCGCCAGATCAAAGGCTACGCGATGGCGGATGCGCTGTTGACCGCAGTCGAAACTCGCACCTCGTCACCGCTGCGCATCACTCGTGGTGCCGACTATCAAAGCATCAACACCCACGGTCTCTACCCAGCCGGCGAAGGCGCAAGTTATGCCGGCGGCATCTATTCGGCCGCAATCGATGGCATCGAAGTGGCACAAGCGGTGGCCTTGTCGATGACCGGTCGCTGAGCGAACACCGAGCACGCTGCCTGCAATTCCGCCGAAGCTGGCCGACTCCGGGCCGCACAAAGGCTGTTATCGCAACATGTCAAACGACGCACGCGGCATACTTGCGGCACGCGGCGGGAAGGGTTTCTCGAGCGAACTTGGGAATCAGACATGGGTATTGTGCGTTGGTCGGGATGGATGCTGGCGGTCTCGCTGGCGCTGACGGGATGCGGTGGTCGCGACGATGGCGCGCCGCCGGAGTTGCAGACGAGTCAGGCCGGCGTCGCGGAAATAGCGCGCAAGGATTTCGCGCTGGATACACCGACCGGTGAGTCTTACGAAGGGCGTGCCTCGATCGTATTGCCATTCTCGCAACCGCTGGTGTCGCAGCAGGCCTTCGACGAACTGATCTCGATCACCATCAAAGGCGGTGCCAAGCCGGAGGGCAGCTGGTTCCTTGAGGACAGCCAAAAACTACGCTTTCCTTACCTCGCGGCCGACGTAACCTATGTCGTCACCATCAAGGGCAGTCTGATGGCGACCGATGGTCGCACTCTCGGCAAAGATCAGTCGCACGAGGTTTATGCCGGAGAGCAGGAACCCGTGGTCGGATTCGCCAGTCAGGGTCATATCTTGCCGCTGCATGAGTCGCGCGGTCTGCCGATCGTGTCAGTGAACGTCGCCGAGGCCGATGTCGAATTCTTCAAGATCCGCGACAAGCAGGTGCGTCCGTTCCTCGACGAGTTCCAGAAAAACGGCCAGCGCTGGAATTGGTCGGTGGATCAACTCACCAAGTATGGCGACTCGGTCTACGCCAATCGCTTCGCGTTGGATGTGAAGCGCAACGAACGCAGTGTCAGTTATCTGCCGATTCGCGATATCCAAGAGATGAAGCAGTCCGGTCTTTACTATGCGGTGCTCAAGAAATCCGGCAGCTATCGCGGCGAATACGACACCGCGATGTTCGTCGTCAGCGACATCGGCCTGCATGTGCGCGCCTACGCCGACCGCGTGCTGGTGCATACCGCTTCGCTGGAGTCCGGCAACGCCAAGGCCAGTGTCGCCATCGAAGTGCGCAATCGCCAAGGTGAAACCTTGGTCAGCGCCGCCACCGACGACAGCGGTATGGCGCTGATCGACTACAAACTCAATGCCGCCGACACCCTGATCGCGCATTGGGGGATGACTACGCCTTGCTCAGCTTCAACACGCCGGCATTAGACCTGTCTGAGTTTGCGATTGCCGGCCGCTCACAGATGCCGCTGGATATCTTTCCGTGGTCGGGTCGTGACCTTTATCGCCCCGGCGAAACGATCGGCGTAAACGCGATCCTGCGCGACTTCGATGGCCGCATGACGCCCTCGCAGCCGCTGTTCGTGGCGCTGCGCCAACCCGATGGACGCGAACTGGCACGCAGCGAACTCGCGCCGGGTGAGCTGAATTACGCCCGCTATGAACGCACACTCGACGGCGATGTGCCGACCGGCAAATGGAGTGTCGAGTTCAGCACGGATCCGACGATGAACAACCCGACCAGTTATCCGGTACGGGTCGAGGAATTTCTGCCCGAACGCATGAAGCTGGTGCTCGACGCACAAACCCGTGCTCGCTGCTGGCGAAGCGCTGCGGCTCAAAGTCGATGGTGATTGGCTTTACGGCGCACCGGCTGCAGGTAACCGCTTCACTGCACGTGTTTCGGTGCAACCTGACGTGCATCCGATCGTCGCACTGAAAGATTTCCATTTCGGCGATCCGCTTGCCGATCTGCCAAAGCAGCCACGCGATGCACTCGATGACGTGCTCGACGACGAGGGTCTACTCGAAGCCGAGATCGTGATCGATGAAGCAAAAACGCCGACCGGCCCGCTCGCCGTGATCGTCGTCGGTTCACTGTTTGAAAGTGGTGGCCGCGCGGTGACCCGTCCGCTCAAGCGCACGATTTGGCCGGCAGCAGAATTGGTCGGGGCGCGCCCATTGTTCGACATGGACGATGGTGCCGATCCGGGCGACAACGCCGGCTTCGAGATCATTCGCAGCAATGCCGCAGGCGACCTGCTCGCAGCGTCGGGACTGAAGCTCAAACTGCAGCACGAACTGCGCAACTACAACTGGCGCTGGGTTTCGGGCAGCGGTTGGCAAGCCGACTACCTGTCGAAGTGGGAAACCGTTGAAGAACGTGATCTCGACCTGAAGGCCGGCGAACGCATGCGTTACGACGCCCACGTCCGCTGGGGTGGTTATCGCCTCGAAATTTTCGACCCGACGACGCAACTGACGACGCGAGTGCCGTTCACGGCTGGCTGGAATTGGTACAACGAAGGCCAAGACCGCGGCAGTCGCCCGGACAAGGTCAAGCTGGCGCTCGACAAGGCGGCCTATTCCGCCGGTGACAGCGTCGAACTCACGATCAAGCCGCCGCATCCGGGTTCGGCTTTGGTGATGGTCGAAAGCGACCAGTTGCTATGGCAGAAACGCATCGATATCCGCGGTGAAACGACGTTGCGCATCCCGGTCGATGCAACCTGGAATCGGCATGACCTGTACATCACCACGCTGGTGTTTCGCCCCGGATCAGCGGCCGAGAAAATCACCCCGGCACGCGCGGTCGGCGTCATTCATCTGCCGCTGGATCGCAAGAACCGCAAGGTCGATGTCAGCGTCGCCGCGAAGGACAAGGCACGTCCGGACGAACTGGTTGAGGTGAAGCTCTCGGTTCCTGCTCTGGCCGGCAAGACCGCACGCATCACGCTCTCGGCCACCGATGTCGGCATTCTCAACCTCACCCAATTCGCGTTGCCAGACCCGATCGCGTGGTTCTTCTCACCGCGCCGCCACGCCATCAATGCCTATGACGTCTACGGTCGCATCATCGAGTCACTGGACGGTCTGCAAGCACGCCTGCGCTACGGCGGTGACGCGGCAATGCTCGGTCTGCCGCAAGCACGCCGCCCGAACGTGAAGGTACAGACCGTCGACCTGTTCAATGCGCCGGTCGCACTGGATACACAAGGTGCCGCGACAATCCCGCTGCGGCTGCCGGACTTCAACGGCACCCTGCGCCTTGCGGCGGTCGCCTATGCCGAACAGCAGTACGGCGCCGGCGAACGCGAGATCATCGTGCAGGCGCCACTGGTCGTCGAAGCCAGCGCGCCGCGCGCGATGGCCAGTGGTGACAGCGCCGAACTCGCGCTCGATCTCGACAACCTCAGTGGTGCCGATGGCAGCTACGAAGTCATGGTCGATGGCGGCGAATTCATCAACGTCGCCAATGGCAAGCGCAATCTGAAACTCGCGGACGGCGACCGCACGACCTTGAGCTTTCCGCTCTCGGCGCGCCAGAAGTTCGGCATCGCCAAGGTGCAGATCACGGTACGCGGCAAGGACGTGAAAGTCGATCGCAGCATCGAGTTCGCGGTGCGTCCGGCATATCCGATCGAACGCCGTGCGCGTGTCGAAGTGCTCGGTGCGGAACCCGACGGTCGTCGCCGATGCATCGCTGCGTAGCGGTCTGGTGATGGAATCGACGGTGTCGCGAATCACCTCGGCACACTGCCGCCGCTACCGTTCGCATCGGTCGCAACCGATCTGATTGGCTATCCCTACGGCTGCGTCGAACAGACCACCAGCAAGGCATTTCCACTGATCTTCCTCGATGAAGCGACCGCGAAACAATTTGCGGTCACACCGTTGACGCAGAAGGAACGCGCTGAGCGCATGAATGTGGCGTTCTCGCGACTGGCGTCGATGCAGGTCGAGAGTGGCCACTTCAATATGTGGCCGGGAGGCGATTACGTCGTCTCGACGATCACGCCCTATGTCGCCGAAATGCTGGTCGCCGCCAAGGATGCCGGTTTCGAGCCACCGGCGCAGTTGCTCGAGCGCACGCTGAAACGTCTGGAAGATGATTTGCTTGCCGGCGGCAATGCGCACTACGACTACGACTATTCCGAGCACTTGCGCTTAGCCGAGATGATGCAAGCCGGCTACGTACTCGCCCGCCAGAAACGCGCGCCGCTCGGCACCTTGCGTGCGCTCTACGACAACGAGCGCAGCAAGCTGATCGCACCGTTACCGTTGGTGCATCTCGGTGTGGCACTGCAGCTGATGGGCGACACGGAACGTGGCAGCAAAGCGATCGAGGAAGCCTTCACCCGCGAGTTCAAACGCCCGGCCTGGATCGGTGATTACGGCACCGACCTGCGCGACTTGGCGTTGATGGTCGCCTTGACTCACGAAAACGGATTGGCGCAAGCGGCTTATGACGCCAAGGTCCACGCGATGGCGCGCGAGATTACTGGCCGCGCCGTCTGGAATGGCAAGTTCTATTTCAGCACCCAAGAACAGATCGCTCTGTTCCGACTCGGCCGCGCGCTGTTGAATGATCCGGACCGCAAGATCGAAGGCGATGTATTCGCCGGCAACATCAATGAACCATTCGCCGCCACCGGCCAGATTGCTCGCAGCTTCACCGCACCCGATCTCGCCGCCGGCGTGAAATTGGATGTGCGCGGCGATGGCCCGATCTACCTGACCGAAGACGTGGTTGGTTATCCGGTCAGCGCGCCGAAATCGATGCGCAATGGCGTCGCCGTGCGTCGCGACTACTACCGGCTCGACGGCAGCAAATACGACGGTAAACCGCTGACTGAAGGCGATTCTCTGGTGGTGATGGTCACCGTGGAATCCGACGAGAACATGCGCGATGCGTTGATCGTCGATCTGCTGCCCGGCGGCCTGGAGATCGAGAACTTCAATCTCGGCGACCAGAGCCAGTGGGACAGCGTGACCATCGACGGCGTGACCCTGTCCGAGCGTTCGAGCGAAGCCGAAATCGCGTTCGAGGAATATCGCGAAGACCGTTACGTCGCTGCGATCAAACTCTACGACGGATCAAAGGCGCGCCTGTTCTATGCCGTGCGTGCGGTGTCGCCAGGGACTTACACCGTGCCGTCGTCACTGGTCGAAGACATGTATCGCCCCACCCTGCGCGGCATTGGTGAAGCGATTCCGTCGACGATCAAGGTGGTTTCACCGAACTGATCTGTCGGAGGGTCATGCCTGGCCCTCGCGCAGCGAGCGACGACCGTGAACTGGCTGCAGCGCCACCGAAAGCTCCGCAACACGATCATCGCGCTGGCGCTGATCGTGTTGCTGGATCGGTTGTTGCCACCACCGATTCCAGATATCGCCGATGACAGCGCGACCATTGTGCTGGCGCGCGACGGCACGCCGTTGCGCGCATTTGCGAATGCGCAAGGCGTGTGGCGCTATCCGGTAACGATCGAACAAGTTTCGCCGCGCTATGTCGAAGCGCTACTCGGCTACGAGGACCGCTGGTTCTGGCGCCATCCTGGGATTAATCCGTTCGCGTTTGCGCGTGCCACTGTGCAGGCGGCGTGGCATCGCCGCATCGTTTCTGGCGGTTCGACATTGACGATGCAAGTCGCACGTTTGATCGAACCGATTCCGCACGACGCCTTCGGCAAAGTCCGCCAGATGATCCGTGCGGTGCAGCTCGAAGTGCGACTGAGCAAGCGCGAGATTCTGACCTTGTATCTGAACCTGGCACCATTCGGCGGCAGCATCGAAGGTGTGCAGGCAGCATCGTTCGCCTACCTCGGAAAACCGGCGGCGCAGCTATCCCATTCGGAAGCGGCCTTGCTTGCGGTGTTACCGCAGTCACCGAGCCGCAATCGCCCTGACCGCTATCCCGAACGTGCGCGCGTGGCACGCGACAAAGTGCTGGCAAGGCTCGCCGAATTCGGTGATTGGCCAAGCGCGGTGATCGACGAAGCACGCGACGAAAACGTGGTGGCACGGCGCCTGCGCACGCCGATGCAGGCGGCGTTGTTCGCCGAACGCATGCGCCGCATGCATCCACACGAGCGTGTCATCGCGACCACGGTCGATGCGATCGCGCAACGCGCGCTGGAAGAGCGCATCAGCGGCTGGATGTCACGCCTGCCGGACAAGACCTCGGCAGCGGCGTTGGTGATCGATAATGCCCAGCGCGAGGTGCTGGCCTATGTCGGTTCCGCCGAATTTGCCGACGAGGCGCGGCTCGGTCATGTCGATATGGTCGCGGCCAGACGTTCGCCCGGTTCAACGTTGAAGCCGTTCCTGTATGCGCTTGCGCTCGACGAGGGGCTGATTCATTCCGAGAGCCTGCTGATCGATGCGCCGCAGGATTTCGCCGGCTATCGCCCGGCCAATTTTGGCGACGATTTCAACGGCCCGGTGTCGGTCGCCGAGGCGCTACGCCTGTCCTTGAACGTGCCCGCCGTCGATGTGCTCGCACGCATCACGCCGAATACGTTTGCGGCTCGTCTGAAACACGCGGGTGTCGCGCTTGATCTCCCGCTCGGCGCGAAACCGAACCTGACCATGGCGCTTGGCGGTACTGCGACCTCGCTGGATGAACTGGTCGGTGCCTATGCGGCCTTCGGCAACGGCGGCATCGGTGGGCCGGTGCGGTTCACCCGCGCTGCGAAACAAGATGACCGACGTGTCGTCAGCGCCGGAGCGGCCTGGATCGTGCGCCGGATGCTCGAAGATCATGGCCGCCCCGGTGATCCGGTCGGTCTGATCAACACCGGCCGGCGCACACGCATCGCTTGGAAGACTGGCACCAGCTACGGCTTTCGCGATGCCTGGGCGATCGGCGTGACGCCGCATTACACCGTCGGCGTGTGGGTCGGTCGACCGGATGGCACGCCGATTCCCGGCCAATACGGCGCCGCCACCGCGCTGCCTTTGTTGATCGCGCTCACCGACCGATTGCCACGCGTGAATGGTGCGGCCAGTTTCGATACCCAGCCAGAAAGCGTGCGCAAGGCCGATATCTGCTGGCCGCTGGGCGAAGCCTACGATGCGGCCGCGCCGCAACTCTGCCAGCGCAAGCGCGAAGCCTGGATTCTCGACGGCCGCATTCCACCAACGCTGCCGATGCGTGGCACTGCCGCGAGCGAATCCTTGCGCGAAGTGGTGCAGGTGAATGCACGGGGCGAACGCGTGTTGCCGTCCTGTTCCGAATCGCCATCGACTGCGCGCACGATCGCGCACTGGCCAGTGCTGGCCGAACCTTGGCTGCCGCAACGCGACCGCAATGCCTCGCGCACCCCGAACTTTGCCCCCGAATGCCGCGCCGCGCGCGCACCGGTCGCCCGCCGTTTGCGTATCGATGGTCTGATCAATGGCGCCGTACTCCGCCGCGCCCCCGGCGTCACCGAAGCCCCCGCCGCCCGTCTGCGCGCACTCGGCGCCGAAGGCGATGTGCACTGGCTACTCGACGGCAAACTCATCGCCACCAGCCCCGCCACCACGCCGATCGAACACCACTTCGACCAACCCGGTCTGTTCCGCATTCTCGCCCTCGACAGCCGCGGCGCATTCGATGCAGTGACCGTGCGGGTGCTCGCGAATTGACTCATTACAAAAAAAGATTCGCCGCGGTTCTCAGCACCCTGCAACATATGACAGGGGCTTGGTATCAATGTGTTGCAAAAAAAATGGACCGACATAGAATCTAGGCACCCGATGTCCAAATCGTGTCGCACACAAGCATTCATCGGGCAACCGACGCTCGCGAGAGGAAAGAATCATGATGCGCACTGGATTGGCAATAGTGATGGCGATCACCGGAATCGCGGCCCTTGCGGCAACGCCGACGGACGATGCACAAACTGAACGCCGATGCGGCAGCGCCAACGACGGATTTCCGAAGTCGTCGCTGGTGCAGGTCGTGGATGGATCGACCATCGACATACGGCTTCCCGACGATTGGCGTGTCTTCATCAAGGGCGACAACGACCACTGGCGCATCGACCAGAAGGCGCGCGTCACCTGCACCTGCGAGTCCGGCGCCGGTGGTTGCAGCCCGGTACTCGTAAACGGAAGCGCGGGTTGCCAGATGACCACCTGCAACTCGTGCAATAAGTCCGGCGCGCGCGTGGCGCTGCCGTTTCGAGTGGACGACGAAGGCATCCAGCTCGCAACTTCGGAAGACTTGAAAACCCTGCCCCGCTTCAACGCGCAGATGCTTGAGGTTCCGGATGTTCGCGCGGCAATTTCAGGATGGCATCGTGCCTTCGGAAATGATGCCAAGACCGGCGTATCGGCCGGGAACGACATGGTCATGGTGAAGATTTTCGGTCACATCGCGGCCATCGAGTCCCGTAGCGATGTCGACCTCGGGAAGTCGGCCGAAATCCGCCCGATGGCCGCGATGGGTCTAGCCATGTCGGAACCGATCTTCGTCGACAAGGCTCGCGTCACCTGCAAGTGTGAAACTGCGGGTAGTTGCAAGCACGAAAGCGAATGGGGCGTGCACTGGTGCGACGCCACGGCCTGCTCCTCCTGCTCGATGGACTACTAATCATATCGTCGGTTTGCGCACAGAACGGAACAACCAGATCTACAGACACACGTCCGGCGAAAGGTCGGTCGCACATGTCGATCGATCAGAGTGGCGCAAATAGATACGCCCCGCAGTGACCGTTTTGTTGCTTCATCAAAGCTGAACCGGTTGCAACCCAAACGCCCGTTCGCGAGTTTGGGCAGGGCACGATCGGCTTATGTCCTGGCGCACGGCATGGGCCGCTTCGCGTCATATCCACGCCGCTGCGATTTCACGCACAATGTACAGATGACGCTGACCCATCTCGACCGGCTCGAAGCAGAGAGCCTGCATATTTTGCGCGAAGTTGCGGCCGAATTTTCGCGGCCGGTGATGCTGTATTCGATCGGCAAGGATTCGTCGGTGTTGTTGCACCTGTTGCGCAAGGCGTTCTATCCAGCGCCGCCGCCGATTCCACTGCTGCATGTCGACACCACCTGGAAGTTCCGCGACATGTATGCGCTGCGCGACGCCGTGCCGGCACGCTACGGCGTTGATCTGCGCGTGCACATCAATCCGGATGGATTGCGCGATGGCGTCGGGCCATTCACACATGGCTCGGCCGAACACACACGCATCATGAAGACCGAAGGCCTGAAACAAGCGCTCGACGCCGGCTGCTACGACGCCGCGATTGGTGGCGCGCGCCGCGACGAAGAAGCATCGCGTGCCAAGGAACGAGTTTTCTCGTTTCGCAGCACGCAACATCGCTGGGACCCGAAACAGCAGCGCCCCGAGCCATGGCAGCTTTACAACACGCGTATTGCCGACGGTGAAAGCGTGCGCGTGTTCCCGTTGTCGAACTGGACCGAACTCGATATCTGGCTCTACATCCTGCGCGAGCACATTCCGGTTGTACCCCTGTACTTCGCGAAGGAACGTCCAGTGGTCGAGCGCGACGGCTCGCTGCTCATGGTCGACGATCAACGCTTCCCACTGCATGCCGGCGAAACCCCACAGTTGCGCCGCATCCGCTTCCGTACACTCGGTTGTTACCCGCTATCGGGTGGTTTCGAATCCGATGCCGACACCCTGGAAAAAATCATTGCCGAGATGCTGCAAGCACGTAGCTCCGAGCGACAGGGCCGCCTGATTGACGGCGATGCCGGGGCGTCGATGGAGCAGAAAAAGCAAGAAGGCTATTTCTGATGACGCACGCAACCGACATCGCCGACTACCTCGCACGCCACGAGCGCAAGCCGCTGTTGCGTTTCATCACTTGCGGCAGCGTCGACGACGGCAAAAGCACGCTGATCGGCAGGCTGTTGTACGAGAGCAAACAACTCTACGACGACCAACTCGCCAAGCTCGAACGCGACAGCGCCCGTCACGGCAGCCAAGGCGAAGCCATCGACTACGCGCTACTGCTCGATGGGCTTGCGGCCGAACGCGAACAAGGCATCACCATCGATGTTGCTTATTGCTACTTTGGCACCGACCGTCGCCAGTTCATCGTCGCCGATTGCCCCGGCCACGAGCAATACACACGCAACATGGCCACCGGGGCCTCGACCGCCGATGTCGCCGTGGTCTTGGTCGATGCGCGCAAAGGCCTGCTCACGCAAACACGTCGACACAGTTACATCGTCGCCCTGCTCGGCATCCGCCACATTGTGCTGGCGGTCAACAAGATGGACCTGATTGGCTACGACCAAACGCGTTTTGACGACATCGCCGCGGCCTATACCGAACTAGCGGATGCGCTCGGCATCCGCCAAGTACGCGCAATTCCGATGTCCGGTTTGTGCGGCGACAACATCGTCGCACGCTCGGCGGCGACGCCATGGTATGCCGGACCACCGCTGCTCGAACATCTCGAAACCATAGCGGTCGATCATGATGATGCCGGCGCGCCCTTCCGCATGCCGGTGCAATGGGTCTGCCGACCGGATCAAGACTTTCGCGGCTATGCCGGACTGATCGCGAGCGGCCGCGTACAGGTTGGTGATGAGTTGGTATCACAGCCTTCGGGGCGGCATGCGCGCGTCGCCACGCTCTCCGTCGGCGACAGCGCGCGTGAATCCGTCGAAGCCGGCCAGTCCGCGTTGATTTCACTCGATCACGAGATCGATGTCAGTCGCGGCAATGTGCTCGCTGCCGCGGCTTCAGCATGCGCCATCGCCGACCAGTTCGCGGTGCAACTGCTGTGGCTGCATGATGCACCGTTGATGCCCAGTCGCCGCTACCTGATGAAGATCGGAACGCGTACAGTGAATACGCAGATCACCAACATCAAACACAAAATCGATGTGAACACCCAAGAACACCTCGCGGCGACACGACTGCTTCTGAATGAAGTCGCGCAATGCAATATCGCGCTGGATCAGGACATCGCTTTCGCACCCTACGCAGAAAATCGCACACTCGGCAGCTTCATTCTGATCGACCGCACCACCCATGCAACCGTCGCGATGGGCCGCATCGAATTTGCGTTGCGTCGCGCCAGCAACGTGCATTGGCAGGCGCTGGATGTTGGCAAGGCGGCGCGCGCCAAGATCAAGGACCAGATACCGCGCTGCCTATGGTTCACCGGGCTCTCCGGCTCGGGCAAATCGACCATCGCGAATCTGGTCGAGAAGCGGCTGTTGGCGCTCGGCCATCACACTTATTTGCTCGACGGCGACAACGTCCGCCATGGCCTGAACCGCGATCTCGGTTTCAGCGCAGAGGACCGTGTCGAAAACATCCGTCGTATCGCCGAAGTGGCGCGATTGATGGTCGATGCCGGCCTGATCGTCATCGTCTCGTTCATCTCGCCGTTCCGCGACGAGCGGCGTATGGCCCGTGAACGCTTTGGCGACGGCGAATTCGTCGAGATCTTCGTCGATACGCCACTCGCGGTCTGCGAACAACGCGACGTCAAAGGCCTATACGCGAAAGCGCGCGCCGGGCTGATCCCGAACTTTACCGGCATCGATTCGCCCTACGAACGCCCGCAACAGGCGGAACTGGTGCTAGACACGATCTCCGAGCAGACCGACGCGCTCGCGCTGAAAGTCGTCGACGCGGCGCTGAAGTAACCCCGATGCGCCGACCGCTGCGTTCCACCGCTCGTGAACGCAGCCATCGCCCTATACCCGTTCGAATTTTGTGCCCCCGAGGCTATGCCGCATCGGGCACATCGTTTACGCTCACTGGCGATGACTGAACGCAGTGACGAGGAATTGATGTTGGCTTACGCAAGCGGTGATGCGCGTGCGTTCGAGGCGCTTTACTCGCGCCATCGCGGGCCGCTGTTTCGTTTCCTGTTGCGCGGCATCAAGCGACGCGAACTTGCTGACGAATTGTTCCAAGAAGTCTGGGGGCGGGTGGTTCAGGCGCGTACGCGCTATCGCGTCGAAGCCAAGTTTTCGACCTGGCTGCTCCAAATTGCGCACAACTTGGTGATCGATCAGTACCGCCGTGAGCGCCCGGAAGACAATGGCGAAACCGCCGAAAACGCCTTCCGGGTTGCCGAGAATGACGAGCACGAGCGCCCGGATCGTGTGCTTAGCGACTTCGAACAATCGCGCCGCTTGCAGGACGCACTCGCGGAACTGCCGGCAGACCAACGTGGTGCCTTCCTGCTGCGAGTTGAAAATGGGCTCGGCATCGAGGAAATCGGTGAGGTCATGGGTGTTGGCCGCGAAACTGCGAAATCGCGATTGCGCTACGCCCTTGAAAAACTGCGCGTGAGCTTGAGGTCCTACGCATGAATGACCAGGAACTCAATGACCTGATGCGCGACTACGCGGCCGAGCTGGCCGCGTACAAACGTCTGCCGCAATCGGAACCGACTGCTCTGCTTGATCGCGCCGTGCTGGCCAAAGCACGTGCCGCAATCGCACATGCGCCGCCGGCCCGCCACCGCCCACCGCGATGGATCGCGTTCGCGGCTAGTTTCGTCGGTGTCGCGTTCGCTGCTGGCATCGGCTGGCGCGTGTATGAGGCACGCCAGATGCAGGAATCCGCGGCCGTTGCGGTACCGACCCCACGCAAGGAAGTATTCGAAGTGGACGTACAGTCGAGCGACCGTCGCAACCGCGATAACGGCCTCGACATGGCGCAGTTGCCGAGTGCTCCACCGGCACCAATACCGCCAGCAATGAGCGAGCCGCGAGCGTTCAAGGACGGACTGGCGAAGCAGGAAATGTCAGTAACGACCGCTGAGGCGCCGGTATTGGCCGCGCCACCACCGGCGCCGACGAAGTCGAGTGAGCCGGATCGATATCAGCGCGCCGATCATGGCGGCGCAACCGCCAGCCCGGAGCGACGTCAAAACATTGCGGCGCCGGCATCGGCCACCGCAGCGACGGCGGCCGAGGTCGTTGGTGGCCTATCCGCCGACGCTGAAAGCGAACGGACACAAGGCGTAGTTGATCAACAGGCAGCCGGAAGCGATGCCACCGCCAAACGCAAGGCTGATCTACTGCCACCAGAACCGTGGTTGGAGCGCATCCGCCAACTCGTACAGGACGGTCGCCACACGGCTGCACGCAGCGAGTTGCACCGATTCCATCAGGCCTACCCTGAGATCGTGATTCCAGCCGACCTGCGCCGCTACCAGCCATGAGCCTGCGGCCGACTTTGGCAGCCCCGCACCGCTTCGACATCGAGATCAAAAAAAGCCGATTCATCGCACAGGCTGCCGCGACCGCGGATGTCTCGGCAGCCCTTGCCTTCATTGCCAGCGTCAGTGACGCCGATGCCCGCCACAACTGCTGGGCTTACCGCATCGGCGAGTTGTACCGGTCGGACGATGCCGATGAACCAGCCGGCACCGCCGGGCGGCCGATTCTCGCTGCCATCGATGGGCAGGGTTTGGATCTGGTCACGGTCGTCGTCACGCGCTGGTTCGGTGGCATCAAGCTTGGCGCCGGTGGCTTGGTCCGGGCCTATGGCGGCACCGCCGCCGAATGCCTGCGTACCGCACAACGCCTTGAGCGCGTGGCGATGCAGGCGGCAACGATCACGGCAGGGTTCGCGCACCTCGGCGCAGTGCATGCCTTGATCGACGCGCTCGCGGCAGAGAAGACCGACGAAACCTTCGATGCCAATGGCGTCACGCTGCAGATCAACCTGCGCACCGACCTGTTGCACCGCCTCGGTAGCGGCCTCCGCGATGCCACTCGTGGCCAGGCAATGTTGCGCTTGCTCGATTGAATCGCACGTCAACCCTTGCGTCGCCGCGCCATGCCCCCACAATCAGCCGATGTCCGACTCCGATGTCCAGCCGAAACCCGGCCTGAAACCGCTGCGCGCGTTACTGCCCTACGTCCAGCCATATCGCCGGCTCGCGGTCGGCTGGCTGTTGTTCCTGGCGATCTCGACCGCCGCCACGCTGACACTGCCATGGGCGGTTGGTCAAATGATCGACCACGGTTTCTCCGGTGCCGATCCATCCGCCATCGACCGTAGCTTCCTCGGCCTGTTTGTCGTTGCCGGCACGCTCGCATTCGCAACCGCGCTGCGCTACTGGTTCATCGCGATGCTCGGCGAATCGGTGGTTGCAGACCTACGCCGGCGGCTCTATTCCCACCTGTTGACGCTCGATACCGCCTTCTTCGAACGCAGCCGTAGTGGCGAACTGTTGTCGCGCATCACTGCCGACGCCGAACTCGTGCAGACCATGATCGGTTCGTCGGTCTCCGTTGCCTTGCGCAGTGCGGTGATGCTGGTGGGCGCGAGTGTCCTGCTGGTCGTCACCAGTCCGAAACTGGCCGGACTGGCAGCGCTGGTGATTCCGCTGGCGATCCTGCCGATCATATTTTTCGGCCGCCGCGTACGCGGATTGTCGAAGCAGTCGCAGGAACGGATCGCCGACGCCAGCGCCCAGGCGGCGGAATCCCTTGGGGCAATCCAGACCTTGCAGGCCTATACCCGCGAGGCGGCCGAATCGCTGCGCTTTGACGGCACCATCCTGCGTTCGCTGGCTACTGCCCGTCGCCGCATCGGCACGCGCGCTTGGCTGACACTGATGGTGATCCTGCTGGTCTTCGGTGCCATCACCCTGGTGCTGTGGATTGGCGCCAAGGACGTGCTGGTCGGCACGATGACCGCCGGCACGCTCGGGCAGTTCGTGTTCTACGCGGTCACTGCTGCCGGCTCGGTGGGTGCGCTGACCGAAGTCTGGGGCGAAGTACAACGCGCCGCGGGTGCGATGGAGCGCATTGCCGAATTGCTGCACACCGAACCCGAAGTGCGCGATCGCCCTGATGCCCTCCCGGCGGTGCAGCCCGCACGCGGCGCGATCCGCTTCGAACAGGTGCACTTTCGGTATCCAAGCCGCCCGGAACAGATCGCACTCGATGATTTCTCACTCGACATTCGCCCTGGCGAAACAATCGCGCTGGTTGGCCCCAGCGGTGCCGGCAAGAGCACTTTGTTCCAGTTGCTGCTGCGCTTCCATGAAGCTGAATCCGGACGAATTTTGGTCGACGACCAATCGATCGATGCCACCCGCCTCGCTGATCTGCGGAGCGGCATTGCCGTGGTGCCGCAGCACCCGGTTATTTTCGCAATGGATGCGGCGTCGAATATCGCGATGGGCCGCGACGGCGCCACTCAAGCCGACATTGAAAACGCTGCCAAGGCGGCACAGGCGCACGAGTTCATCGTTGCGCAACCTGGCGGGTATGCGGCGGAACTAGGTGAGCGTGGCGTTCGCCTTTCCGGCGGCCAGCGCCAGCGTATCGCGATCGCACGCGCCTTGTTGCGCGATGCGCCCATCCTGCTGCTGGACGAGGCCACCAGCGCACTCGACGCGCAATCCGAGGCGGCGATCCAGAAGGCCATCGATGCGGTGATGGGCAGCCGCACGACGATCATCATCGCGCACCGACTCGCCACCGTGCAGAAGGCCGACCGCATTGTTGTACTCGACCACGGCCGCATCCAGGCGATCGGTACGCACGCTGAACTGATGCAAGCCGGTGGTCTCTATGCCGAACTGGCGCGCCTGCAATTCACGATGTCCGATCACTGAAAAAGAAAAACCCCGCCGGAGCGGGGCTCTTCCTGCATCGTTGCGGACTCGGATCAACCGATCGGAACGACGCCAGCGGCCTGTGCGCCCTTCGGTCCTTGCTGGACTTCGAAGCTCACCTTCTGGCCTTCCTGAAGGCTGCGGAAGCCCTTCGCGGTGATGGCAGAGTAATGGACGAAGACATCTTCGCCGCCGTCATCAGGCGCGATGAAGCCAAAGCCCTTCGCGTCGTTGAACCACTTCACGGTACCGGTACGCATTGCTGGAGAAACCTTTGAAAGGAAACACGGCTGGCCACGACGGCGCAGCGACCAGAGTTTTTCCCAGATTGAAAATAATTACAAGCTGTCAGCGCAGATTCATTGCCAACAAAGCGCGAATGACAGGCGCCACGTGGGCTGTGGCAGCGGCCAAATGTGCATAAATCTCCTCGATGCTGATCTCGCCCTTGTCGCCGCAACCCGCGGCCCAGTTGGCGATCAGCGCGATGCAGGCGTAATCGAGACCGAGTTCGCGTGCCAGAACCGCCTCCGGCATGCCGGTCATGCCGACCAGGTCGCAGCCATCTCGACGCAGGCGCGCGATCTCGGCCACAGTTTCCAGTCGCGGCCCCTGGGTCGCACCATAACAACCACCGTTGATCACTTCGACCTCGGCCTGCGCCGCCGCGGCCAGCAAACGTGCGCGCAATCGTGGCGTGTACGGATGCGAGAAATCGATATGTTCGACCTTCGTCTCCGGCATGTCGCTGAAGCTGCTCAAGCGACCATCGGTGTAGTCGATGATTTGCTCCGGAATCACCACAACGCGTGGCCCCATGTCGTTGCGAATGCCACCGACGGCGTTGATGCCGATCAACTGACGACAGCCAAGCTGATTGAAGCCGTACACGTTCGCGCGATAGTTCACACGGTGCGGCGCGATCGTGTGCGATTCGCCATGACGCGCCAAGAAGGCGACGCGATGTCCATCGAGATCACCGCAGACGTAGGCAGCCGACGGCGAGCCGAACGGCGTATCGATCTCCACGCGGGTTACATTCGTCAGGCCTGCGAACGAATATAGGCCGGTGCCGCCGATCAGCCCCAGTTCAACGCTCATCGACTCAATCCTTCAATGCGTAGATCGCGTCGAGATTGCGACCTTGCTCGTAATAATCCATGCCGAAGCCATAAACGTAGCGATCTGCCACTTCAACACCGATGAAATCCGCCTTGAAACCGGGCACGCAACGGTCGTGATTTTTAACCGCGAGCACGGCAATACGCACCGACGCGGCACCCTGCGCCAGGCACCAGTCACGCACCATCGCCAGGGTTTTGCCTTCGTCGAGGATGTCATCGACGATCAGTACGTCGCGTCCAATAAATGGCGTTCGCGGCGCCTTCACCAACTCCAGCGCGTGGCCCATGGTGCCACTGCGGTAGCGCGTGGCGTGCACATAATCGAAGTGGAAATCGACGCTGCTGGCATGCGCCAGATAAGCGCCGAAGAACATTCCGCCGTTCATCACCGTCAGGAAGACCGGCGGCTGCGGACAATCTGCATAGGCGGCATTCAACTCGCGGCCGAGGCGCGCGATCTCAACGAACAATTGTTCGCGCGACCACAGACAATCGGAATGCTTCAGTGCTTCGGATAAGGGATGGGCATTCATGCCACGAACTCCTGGCTGAGCGCGCTGAGACCAGCGCGGGTTTGGATGAAATCATCGTTCGCAAGCAACTGCGACCATTGCGGTGTGGCGCGCGCGCGTAACAATGCCAGTTTCGACATCGGCAACGGCTGGCGTTGCGACACGGCATGGATGGCTTCGGACACCAGAACTGGCGCGCAGACCAGCACGATGTCGCAGCCCGCATCCAAATGCGCGTCAATGCGCGCCTTGATGCCACCGGCAGATTCTGCTGCGGCCATGCCGATGTCATCGGAGAAAACGATGCCGGTAAAACCGAGTTGCCGCTGCAGGATGTTGCGTATCCAGTGCGGCGAGTAACCGGCGGGTTCCGGCGCGACTTCGGGATAAGTGACGTGCGCCATCATCACTGCCTCGGCCTGCGCGGCGATTCCGGCGCTGAACGGATACAGGTCTTCGCGCTCGATCACATCGAAGCGTCGCGGATCGACCGCAACGTCGAAATGCGTGTCTTCGAGCACCGAACCATGCCCTGGAAAATGCTTCAGCGTCGCCGCCATACCGGCCTTATGCATGCCGCGCACATAAGCGGCCGCGAACGCTGCGACCACCGCCGGATCATCATGGAAAGCGCGCACCCCGATGGCGCGATTGCCGCGCTTGAGATCGATGCAGGGTGCAAAACTCAA
This sequence comes from Rhodanobacteraceae bacterium, assembly GCA_016708465.1. Classification (GTDB taxonomy): domain Bacteria; phylum Pseudomonadota; class Gammaproteobacteria; order Xanthomonadales; family Ahniellaceae; genus JADKHK01. The sequence goes on along the minus strand of JADJFT010000001.1, from coordinate 68,951 downwards.
GTCGATACCAAGTGCAAGGATCTCGCAGGCCATCAACCAGCCGTGCTGCTCGGCCAGATCGAGCGCGCCAGCGGCATCAGTCGCATAACGTTCGCCAAATAGCGCCAACGCCGGCAACGCGGTGAACCCCTCACGAAAGCGCTGCACCGGGCCACCCTCTTGATCCACGGCGATCAAGAATTCACCAGCACGCGCGGCACGGATATCGTTGCATAAGGCGACCAATTGGTCGCGCGACGAAAAATTCCGTGTGAACAGGATTACGCCACAGACCATCGGGGCGCGGATCCAGTCTTTTTCTTCGGGAGCCAGCGTCGTGCCGGCGATGCCGATCATCAGCATGCGATTTCCTTGATCAATGTGTCGCGGTCGAGCCAGTCGGAAAATGGTGTTTCGGCCAGGCGCAGATTGTAGAAGCGAACCTCGTCGGTGACTTCCCGGCCCAGCCAGGCTGGGTGCGGAAATACCGCATCGACGGCGTCCAACTCGATTTCAGCTACGACCAAACCCGTATTCGCACCGGCAAACTCGTCAATCTCGAATACGTCGCCATCGATGACGACGTGATGGCGAGTCTTGGTCACGCGCGGGCCGGATAGTCGCTCCAGCAATTCCAGCGCATCGGTGACCGGCAACGGATACTCGAATTCCAGACGCTGCGCACCGGCCTCGCGCGACTTGATGTTGAGCATCGCGACCTCGTCCTGCAAACGCACGCGCACCGAGCAGCGCTCACCACCGAGATAGCCTTGATCGATCGCAATGCTGCGCGCAATCTGGCCGCGCCAAGCATTGCCGCGGACCAGAAACTTGCGCTCGATCTCGACGCCCATCTCAACGCTCGAACAAGGCGATGGATTCGACATGTGCCGTGTGTGGAAACATGTCCATCACCCCTGCCGCCTTGAGTTTGAAGCCATGCTGGCGCACCAGCAGACCGGCATCACGGGCAAGCGATGCCGGGTGGCAAGAGACGTAAACAACGCGCTTGACCTGCTTGAACGGGAACCACTCGATCAGCTTGTCGGCACCCGCGCGCGCCGGATCGATCAGAACGCGGTCGTAGTGTCGCTTTGCCCAAGCTGCATCACGCTGATTCTCGGACAAATCGGCGACAAAGAATTCCGCATTGCGAATGCCATTGCGCTCGGCATTGCGCCGTGCGCGGGCAACGAGTGCATGGTCACCCTCGACGCCGACAACCGACTTGGCAACGCGCGCCAGCGGCAAGGTGAAATTGCCGAGCCCACAGAACAGATCGAGCACCGATTCATCTGCCTGCACATCAAGCAGCGCCAGCGCATGATCAATCATGCGCGCATTGATCGCGGCATTGACCTGAATGAAATCGAGCGCATCGAAATCGAGGCGCAAGTCGAAGCGAGGAATATCAAAGTACAGATCGGCGTGTTCCGGCCACAGCGTATGCACCGAATCCAGCCCTTTCGGCTGCAGCATCACGGCAAGCTGCTCGCGCTCGGCGAATGCCTTGAGTTTTCCGAGATCACCGTCCGATAGCGGCTGCAGATGGCGGAATACCAACGCGGTCAGCGCATCCCCACAGGCAAATTCGATTTGTGGAATCTCGCGCACCGCATCCATCGAGGCCAACAATTCAGCGATTGCCGTGAGGCGCTCGCCGACTGCAGGCAACACCACCGGACAACGACTGAGATCGGCGACGTACTTGCCATTGGTTTCGCGAAATCCGACGAGCACGCGTCCCTTTTTCTCGACGTGGCGCACCGACAGGCGGCCGCGACGGCGATAGCCCCAGGCATCGCCTTGCAAGGGTTCGAGAATGCGTTTCGGCGTGACATCGCCGATACGGCTCAAGTTGTCGAGCAGCGTTTGCTGTTTCGCCGCAATCTGCGCCGCCGGCGCCAGATGCTGCAGCGCGCAGCCCCCGCAAATGCCGAAATGGGCGCAGCCAGGGACGACGCGATCGGGCGACGCTTGCAGGATTTCGATGACTTCTGCTTCATCGTACTGGCGGTGCTTTGCAGTCAGCTTCGCGACTACGCGTTCGCCGACCAATGCGCCGGATACAAAGATTGCTTTGCCGTCGACGCGCGCAACACCGCGTCCGTCATGGGTGAAATTTTCGATGTCGAGCGCGATTGGCTCAGCGGAGACACGACGATTCAAGGGGATACTGGACGATGGTTCGGGCCGTGTAGTCTACCGGCAGCCCCGCCGCCATGCCCGAATCGAGGTCTACCGATGAGCCTGCGCATCTTGTTGGTCGATGATGACCCGATCGTGCGCGAGGTGGTGTCATCGCAATTGCAGGCGCTGGGCCACACCGTAGCGGTTGCAGCAACGGCTGCGACAGCGTTGGCAACGGCACGCAGTCAACACTTCGATTTGCTGCTGATCGATCAGCGACTTGACGGCGAGGATGGCAGCGCCCTGTTGCCGGCGCTGCGTGAAATCGATGAAACGCGGTGCGCGCGCATGATCGCCATCAGCGCTGATCTGGACGATCAACGCGCACAGAACTTATTAGCGCGCGGCTTCGATGCTGCGCTCGAGAAACCGATCGCGATCGGGCGACTGCGCGATGTTTTATCGGATCACTCGCCCTCGCCCGCCGCCAGCCTCGATGATGCCGCCGCGTTGGCAATCTGGGGCAGCATCGACACGGTGCGCACACTGCGTGGCATGCTGCGTGACGAGTTACCGGTATATCGCGGCATGCTCGAAGCGGCCGCCATGACGCGCGACCTGCAAGCGCTGCGCGATGCCTTACACCGGATGAAGTCCTCAGCAGGATTTTGCGGTGCGATACCGTTGATCCGGTTTATCGATGACACGGCGCGACAATCCGATGCGTGGACGACGCTGATCGATCGTTACGATCAAGCCTGCTCAGTACTCATGCCCGATCTGCAGGCGGCGCTGGCGACCTGAGCACCCGCCAAGCATTCAAGCCACGTCCACCGAGATGGTGCAGAAGCAGCGCGCGCATCATCCGGCGTAGTTCGCGCAATCCCACGGCATCGGGCTGCTGCCCTGCTTGCAATGCCAGCAGCGCCGCCCCAGAGATCGTATCGACCTCTAAATCGTGCACACCGATTACGCCATGCTCCGGTAATGCACGATAACGGCCACACGGATCAACTGGCGCCTGCGCGGCGGAATCAAACGTGAACTCGATGCCGTAGCCTAGTTCCGACAGCAGCAGCGCCTCAAAACAACGCAGTTGGAACCCGAGTGCATCCGCACTCTCTGGTAACTGCACCAACAGACGCGCATAGGCATCGAACAGCAGCGGATGTGGATCATGGCGGTGCAACAAACGCACGAGCAACTCGTTCAAATACAGTGCCGATTGCAGGCGTATACCGGAAAGCGCCAGCGGCAGCCCGCACGCCTCGGCCGCCGTCAATTGGCCGAGATCACCTTGATTCAGCCACGCGCATTCGAGCGGTTGCAGGGCGCGCAGGCTGCCACGTGAAAACCGAGGTTTCGCTGCTCGCAATCCGCGTGCGACCACCGCGACACAGCCGTGATCACGCGTGAACAACTCAAGGATGGCGCTGGTTTCACGATACGCACGTTCATGCAGCACGTAGGCCGGCTGCCGTTCGACGCGCTCGGCCATGGCTTAGGCTTGGTCGATGCCCATGCGTTTCAAAGCGCGCTCATCATCCGACCAGTTCTCGCGCACACGCACCCAGGTTTCGAGATGTACCCGCGCATCCAGCAACTTTTCCAGCACCTTGCGTGCGCGTGTACCAATAGCCTTTAGTTGCGCACCGCCGGCACCGATGACGATCGCCTTTTGCGCATCGCGCTCAACCCAGATCACGGCGCCAATCTTGACCAGATTGCCTTCCTGCTCCCAGCGCTCGATCTCGACATTGGTCGCATACGGCAACTCGTCATGCAGTTGCAGGATCAACTGTTCGCGCACGCGTTCAGCGGCGAGGAAACGTTCGCTGCGATCGGTGATTTCCTCGGCATCGAACTGTGCATCGCCGAGTGGGGCAAGTCCCGCCAACACCTTGATCAATTGCTCCGTTCCGGAGTTCTTCAGTGCCGAAATCGGTACGATTGCATCCGGTGCATAGGCCTGCTGCAACGCGGCGATCATCGGTAGCAGCTTAGATTTGTCGGCGATCTTGTCGGCCTTATTCAAAGCAATCACCACCGGCACCTTTCGCCCTTTCAAGCGTGCGGCGACCATTTCGTCGTCGTCGGTGCGCCGCATTACATCAAGCAGCCATAACACGATGTCGGCCTCTTCCAGTGCCGAGAACGCCGTCCGATTGAGCATTTTATTCAATGCCCGCGACTGAGCACGATGAATGCCGGGGGTGTCGAGAAACGCGAATTGCACGTCGTCGCGTGTCAGTACGCCGAGCAAACGATGGCGTGTGGTCTGTGGCTTCGGTGCAACGATGCTCAGTGAAAATCCGACGAGTGCGTTCAGCAATGTCGACTTGCCGACATTCGGGCGACCCACCACTGCAACAGTGGCGAAACGATGTTCGGTCATGCGGGGTTCGCCTTGCGTTCGTCAGCTTGAAGTTGAGTGATCATGGCCTCGGCAGCACGTGCCTCGGCCAGCTTGCGACTGTTACCGCGCGCTTCGGTCTGTCGCGAATGCGCAGCGGCACGGCAGTGAACGAGAAATTCGCGTGCGTGTTCGGGGCCGGTCGCGTCGACCAATTCGTACTCCGGCAGTCCCAACGCGCGCGCCTGCATCCATTCCTGCAGCCGGGTCTTGGCATCCTTACCGAAATCGTCGGTATGCAGACTGCCAAGCGCGTGCTCAAACCACGATCGCACTTCGGCCCGGCACGCATCCCATCCGGATTCGAAATAACGCGCCGCCGCCAGTGCTTCCAGCGCATCGGCAAGAATCGAGTCGCGGCGATATCCACCCGATTTCAGTTCGCCCGGCCCCAATTGCAAACGCTCGCCAAGTTTGAGCGTGCGCGCAACCTCCGCCAAACCGCGCTCGCAAACAAGGTGCGCGCGCATCCGCGTCAACACGCCTTCATCGACTTTCGGGAAGCGATCGTAAAGCAACTCCGCGACCACCAACCCGACCACCGCGTCACCGAGAAACTCGAGGCGTTCGTTATTTGCACCGCGGGCGCTGCGGTGCACCAGGGCTTGTTCGCTGAGTGAAGCGCTCACTGCTCAGTCAGTGCCCAGATTCGTGCCGAGTTGGACAGTTCGATCAAACGTCGCCACATAGTCGAGGTTGTAAATCAATGGCTCGCGTCGCTCATAATGAACCGACAATGTATAGCCGGTGCCGGCCCGCTTGATCGTGAAGCTGCGCTTGTTGACGAACTTCTCATCGACGTAATTGATATACATGCGCTTGTCGAGCGATGTGAGGATTTCAGCCGGTGACCAGCGTGCCGCAGCCGGTTCGCGTTTGATCGCTTCCATCGCGCCGACGACGTTGTAGTACTCGTAGTACGCCGGATACAACTTCATGAACAAGAATGCGAAAAAACCCAGCACGATGAGGATGATAAGAAACCCGATCAGTGAAATACCCGACTGACGCGAACGCACGATAGTCATTTCATTCTCCTCCGCGGATGACAGAACCGATTCGTCCGAAGTCGACACCGCCATTCTCGAAGTCCCAGTTCATCCAGATGAAGAAGGCGCGGCCGACCAGATTGGCCTCAGGAACCATACCCCAATAGCGGCTGTCTTCGCTATTGTCACGGTTGTCGCCGAGCACCAGATAGCCCCCCTCGGGAACAGTCCAGGTGTCGCCCAGTGGGGGCGGCGGAAAGGCATAAGGACTTTGCAGAATTTCGTGGTCACGGCCCGGCAGTTTCTCGATCGAACGCAGCGCACCGGTCATGCCTTCACCCTGCCCTACGCCTTCGTAGCGACCGATGGCCACCTGCTCGACTAGTTGGCCATTGATGTAGACGATCTTTTCAACGTAACTGATGGTGTCGCCCGGCAAGCCAATGACGCGCTTGATGTAATCGGTACCGGCTGCCGGGTCGCCCGGGAACTTACCCGGATACTTGAACACCACGACGTCGCCACGCTTCGGTTTTCCGATCGCAATGATTTCCTTGTTCAGTACCGGGATGCGGATGCCGTAGGAGAACTTGTTCACCAGAATGAAATCGCCGATTAACAACGATGGCATCATCGAACTGGACGGAATCCGAAACGGCTCGGCAACGAATGAGCGGATGATCAGCACCACGAAGATCACCGGGAAAAAAGAGCGCGAATACTCGACTAACAGCGGCTCCTTGGCCTTGTCTCCCAGTCGCGACGCGCGCTGCTTCGCGAACAGCAGGTGGTCGATCGCCCAAATGACGCCGGTTACTGCGGTCAGGACAACAAGGATCAGTGCGAAATCGAGTTTGATGTTTCCCATGCGGGCGTCCGTGGCTGGATTTACTTGGAATCAGTCTGCAGAACCGCAAGGAAGGCTTCCTGCGGGATCTCGACGCGACCGACCTGCTTCATACGCTTCTTGCCTTCCTTCTGCTTTTCGAGCAGCTTCTTCTTGCGCGTCGCGTCACCGCCGTAGCACTTGGCCAGCACGTTCTTGCGCATCGCCTTGACCGTCGAGCGCGCGATGATCTGCGCACCGATCGCGGCCTGGATCGCAACGTCGAACATCTGACGCGGGATCAGCTCTTTCATTTTCTCGCACAGGTCGCGGCCACGACGGTCGGACTGCGAGCGATGCACGATCGTCGACAACGCATCGACCTTGTCGCCATTGATCATCACGTCCAGGCGCACGAAGCTGCCGGCCTCGAAACGCAGGAAGTGATAGTCGAGCGAGGCGTAACCACGACTGGCCGATTTCAGGCGATCAAAGAAATCCAGCACGACTTCGGCAAGCGGCATTTCGTAGACGATCTGGACCTGCGAGCCCATGTACGTGATCGAGCGCTGCACACCGCGTTTTTCCTCGCACAACTTGATGACATTGCCGACGTAGTCCGGCGGCGTCAGGATGTTGGCCTGGATGATCGGTTCACGGAATTCCTCGATCCGGTTCGATGGCGGCAGCTTCGACGGATTGTCGAGCGTCAGGATCTTGCCGTCGGTGTCGAGCACTTCATAGACGACGGTCGGCGCCGTCGTGATCAAATCGAGATCGTATTCGCGCTCGAGCCGTTCCTGAACGATTTCCATATGCAGCATGCCGAGAAAGCCGCAGCGGAAGCCGAAGCCAAGCGCATCAGAACTTTCCGGTTCGAAATACAACGATGAATCGTTCAGCGTGAGCTTTTCGAGCGCCACGCGCATGTCCGGATAGTCATCGGCATTGGTCGGGAACAACCCGGCGAAGACGCGCGGCTGCATCTTCTGGAAACCCGGCAACGCACTCGCTGCCGGGTCTTTCGCAAGGGTGAGGGTGTCGCCGACCGGCGCCCCGTGCACTTCCTTGATCGACGCACAAACAAAACCCACCTCGCCCGGACCGAGGCGGTCCGTGGTCTTGCGCTTGGGCGTGAAAATGCCGACGTGGTCGACATCGTGGACGCGTCCAGTCGACATCACCAGGATCTTGTCCTTGGCTTTGATCTCGCCCTGCATCACGCGCACCAGCGACACCACGCCGAGGTAGTTGTCGAACCAGGAGTCGATGATCAGTGCCTGCAACTGCGGAAACTCACCGGCTTTCGGCGGCGGAATTTTTCAACAATCGCTTCGAGCACATCGCGCACGTTCAGTCCGGTCTTGGCACTGATCTGCAGCGCGTCTTCGGCGTGGATGCCGATAACCGCCTCGATTTCCTTCTTGACGCGTTCCACATCTGCGGTCGGCAGATCGATCTTGTTCAATACCGGCAGTACTTCCAGACCCATCTCGACTGCGGTGTAGCAGTTCGCGACCGACTGCGCCTCGACACCTTGAGCTGCATCGACGACCAGCAGCGCACCTTCGCAGGCTGCAAGCGAGCGCGAAACCTCGTAGGAAAAATCGACGTGACCGGGCGTGTCGATGAAGTTCAGCAGATAGGTCTGGCCGTCTTTCGCGGTGAACGGCAGCGATACCGACTGCGCCTTGATCGTGATACCGCGCTCGCGCTCGATCGGATTCGAGTCGAGTACCTGAGCCTCCATTTCGCGCGCTTCGAGACCGCCGCATATCTGGATGATGCGATCCGCCAGCGTCGATTTGCCATGGTCGACGTGGGCGATGATCGAAAAGTTGCGAATATGCTTCATGCAATACCAAGGCCCCGGCGCGAAGCCAGGGCCACTCATTCAAGGGGATGGCGGATTATCGCACGGTCCAGCCACCGACGGACACCCAATCAGTCGCCGGGTGGCAGGGCGATAAACGAGTTATTTCCGCCACGACGCACCAGCAGCATGACCGACTCACCTTTCGGTACCGCCGCCGCCGCCGCCTTGAAATCCGGCCACCGAGTTGACGCGTTTGCGTCCGACCATGATGACGACGTCACCCGGGCGTAGCCCGATCCGGCGCGCGCTGCTACCGGTCACGTTTTCGACCAGCACGCCATTGTCGATACCGGATTGTCCACGCTCGTCGGCGCTCAATTCGCGAACGTTGAGTCCTAAGGCATCACCCTTGACTGGCGCGGCGTCTGGCCCGGATGCGCGTCCACCACCGGCAGCAAGGTCCGCCGGCAATTCGCCAACAACCAGCGGTACCGTCATCGGCTTGCCATCGCGGACGATTCCGAGCGTGACCTTGGTCCCTGGCGCCGTCGCGCCAATGATCGGTGGTAGATCACCCGAGCGCTCAACCTTTTGGCCGTCGACGCTGACGATTACATCACTCTCTTTCAGGCCGGCTTTGGCCGCAGGCGTATCGGCATTGACCTGCGCAACGAGCGCACCGGTCACGCGCGACAAACCCAGCGTCTTCTGCAGTTCTGCGCTCACTTCCTGCAGGGCGACGCCGAGATAGCCGCGCGACACCTTGCCCTTCGCGCGCAGTTGGGCGACAACCGTGTTCGCATAGTCGATCGGAATCGCGAAGCTCAGACCGATCGAACCGCCGGTATTCGAGAAAATCTGCGAATTGATGCCGACCACCTGCCCGTCGAGATTGAACAACGGACCGCCTGAGTTGCCGCGATTGATCGCGGCATCGTTCTGAATAAAAGGCACGTAACGCTGGTCATCACCGAGATTGCGGCCGACCGCACTGACAATGCCAGCGGTGACCGAGAAATCGAGGTTGTAAGGCGACCCGATCGCGACCACCCATTGACCAGGCTTCAGCTTCGATGAGTCTCCGAGCGTGGCCGCGGTCAACCCGCTGGCCTCGATCTTGAGCAGGGCCACATCGCTTTGCTGGTCGCTACCGATCACCTTGGCCTTGAATTCACGTCGATCCTTCAAGCGCACCGTCACTTCGTCGGCACCCTCGACAACATGATGGTTGGTCATCAAATAGCCGTCGGCTGAGATAATGAAGCCGGAGCCACCCGATACACGCTCACCACGCCCCGGATTCGGCATCTGGCGCGGGTCACCGAAGAATCGGCGGAAGATCTCCGGCACTTCTTCTTCACTGAGTTGCGAAGGATCATTCTCGTCTGCCGCGTTCTTGCGTGCAGTGACATTGACCACAGCCGGCGCATTGCGCTCGACCAGTTGGGTGAAATCCGGCAGTGCTTGGGCACGCAACGGCGGCATGGCTACGGTCATGGCGAAAACGGCAATCTGCAGACAACGCTTCAGCATGGATGTCTCTCCTTGTGTGAGTAACAACGGGTCGCGCAGCGACGCGACACCAATCAATCGTTCAGGACTTGAGCGGCACGATTGGCGAGGTCCACCGCCGTCGTCAGCGGCACTTCACCGACCACGACCGCACGCTGATGCCCAATCTGGCGCGATGCCAATTGGGTCGCACCACGCCGCAGCGTAGTCAGGCGATCGAGAACATCGCTGCGTGGTTCGAGATAGAGCGTGATCATCGCCAATCCATCGCTCAAAATCAGACTACGACGCGCACCCTCGACACGTTTGGCGATCAACTGAAAACCTGCTGGCAAGGCCACCGGCGCCGGGTCGACAGGCGGCAATACCTCCGCTGCAGGCGCATCGCTGTTGCCGGCATTGCGCGCGTCGACGACCAACGACGTGAACATGACCTGTTGCAGAGTTTCACGATGCGGTCCGATCAACGCAACACCGAGCAGCAGGCCATTCTCCGGATTGATCCAGAGCCGCTGTGAATTGCGCACATCGTCGCGGGCAACGGCGTCGACAACACGGGCATTGAACCCGGCGATCCGTTCTTCCGCGGCATCATTGATCCGGTAGCTATCGCCGACACGACGGGCATCAAAAGCATGTGCAGCAAATACCAGCGACGGCAGGCGTTGGGCACGCCCCGGCGCCTCGATCCGGGTCTCGCGAACATCTCGGAACAGCGCACGCGGCATGCCGCTCAAGCTGGCGATCTGCTGGTATCCACCATCACCTGGCCGCTGCACGACGCGGACTGCGTCGAAACGGCCGTCGTGCATGAACACCACTACCCCTTCGAACGACTGCTGCGACTGTGCCTGCTGAGCAGCGGTCAACAACCCGATGGCATCTCCGGCCGAAGTCGACAAAGACCCGACGATTCCCAGCAACAGCAAGCACCGGCGCAGCAACGACTTCATGTCAGCGAGCAGCAGTACCGGCATTCTGCGGTTGCGCGACATCCGCGCGCGTGGCAGGTGCCGCAACGACGGGCACGGCAGGGAAACGATGCCGAGCGCACCGGCACTGCCATTGGCCAAGCCGTGCTCGACAAAGTAGTTGTCAAACTCATCATTGAGTTGTGGCTGGGCGAGCACGAAGCTCTGGCGGTCCGACACCGGCGACAAACGCCAATTCGGTGTCAGGTCGCTGGTGGTGACCGGCGCCACGCTGGCGAGCGTGGCTTCCACCGGCAGGGCCAATTCGGGCACCGTGGCGGGGCTACCCAGCATCAATGCAAACACCGCCACACTCGCCGCAATCGCGCTCCCGGCGACGCCGCGCCAGATCCGGCTGGAGCCATGCGTTTGCCGCTCGGCCATGCCATCTTCGGCGTCGATCACCTCGCGCACTCGCGCACAGAAATCGACCGGCGCCAACGTACCTTGCTGACGCAGACTGTCACGCAGGCCATGCCAGCGCTCCCAGGTCGCCGCCAGTTCGGGATCATTGCCCAAGCGTTTGCTCAGGAAACGTGCGCTGTCGGGGGCCAATTCACCGTCCATCAGGGACGACAGTTGTTCGCGTACGCTCTCGTCGCTCATATCGCTTCCAATCCGTTATCGCGGTCATCCAGCAGCGGCCGCAAGTTCTGGTCAATCGCATCACGCGCTCGGAAGATGCGCGAACGCACCGTCCCGATCGGACAATTCATGGCTTGCGCGATCTCTTCATAACTCAGGCCATCGACCTCGCGCAGCGTGATCGCCTGCCGCAATTCCAACGGCAACTGGTCCACCGCGGTGGTGACGGCCTTTTCGATCTCTTGGCGCATCAGCTCGCGCTCTGGCGTGGCCGGATCGCGCAGGCGCATCGCGCTTTCGAACTGTGCAGCATCGTCAATCTGAATGTCGTCGCTCGGCGGACGCCGCCCCATCGAGACCAGATGGTTCTTCGCGGTATTGGTCGCAATCGTGTACAGCCACGTGTAAAACGCGCTTTCGCCACGGAAGTTTGCCAACGCTCGATAAGCGCGCAGGAAAGTGTCCTGTGCGACATCCTGCGCTTCGGCATGGTTATGCACGTAGCGCAAGATGATTGCGAACACCTTGTGTTGGTATTTGCGCACCAGCGGATCGAACGCGTTCTTCTGCCCGGCCTGCACACGGCGTACCAATTCCAGATCGGCGTCAGCCTCCCTCATGCGTGGCGTTTCGATTAAGGCTTGCGGCGGAATCACCGCCGCAAACGGCAGGTTCGCCGCAGGCGTCGGGAGCATGGAAAAACTGGCTGGCATCGCACGGCCCCGTTCTGAGGAATCGGAGTCATAGACCAGTGCGAATCGATAAAGTTCACGACAGCTCCGTCGCGCCAACCGGGCCGCCATTGATCAGCCGCTCACGCTCTGCCATCAAGTTCTCGAACGACGCCGGAGGCATCGGCCGAGCAAAGAGATAGCCCTGTAATTCCTCGCAACCATGCTCGCGAAGGAAGTTCAGGTGTTCCTCATATTCGACACCTTCGGCAATCACGCTGCGGTTCAAATGCTGCGCCATATTGATGGTGGCACGCACGATCGCCTCATCGTCAGGGTCAACGCCGATATTGCGCACGAAGGTCTGGTCGATTTTGATACGGTCGGCCGGGAAGCGCTTGATGTAGTCGAGTGAACTCTGCCCTGTACCAAAATCGTCGATCGCAATCGAGCAGCCCATGTCGCGCAGTGCTTGCAGGGTCTCGATCAGGTTCGGAATCGTCTTGACGTTGATGCTTTCCGTCACTTCGAGTTCCAGATGCTTCGGGTCCAGCTTGGTCTCATCAAGTACGCGCTGCACCACCTCGACCATGTTCGGCTGGCGCAGTTGCAATGCCGACAGGTTCACCGAGATCCGCAGCGGCATACCGAATTTGTCGTGCCAGCGTTTGGTGTCGGTGCACGCGGTGCGTAACATCCACTCGCCAATCGGCACGATCAAGCCGTTGTCCTCGGCCAACGGGATGAAGAAACCCGGGGAAATCATGCCGAGTTCCGGATGTTCCCAGCGAATCAACGCCTCCATACCGATGATGTCCTCGGTAATGGTATTCACCTGCGGCTGGTAGTAAGCACGCAACTCGTTGTTGCGCTCGGCGACACGCAGTTTCGACTCCAGCGACAAGCGTTGCTGGTGCGATTCCTCTGGCACGGCGACATAGGCCTGGAAGTTGTTGCGACCCATCCCCTTGACGTTGTACATCGCGATGTCGGCATGCTTCAGCATCTTTTCGGCGGTCGTTGCATCATCCGGGTAGAAGCTGATGCCGATCGACGAGGTCATGTGCAACTCGCGCCCGTCGCCGAGTGTGAGTGGCGCTTCCAGCACACGACAGATCTTTTCGGCAATGCGCAGCACGTCGTCGCGCTGAACGATATGTCGCAAGATCAAAGTGAACTCGTCACCGGCATAACGGGCAACGGTATCGCTACCGCGCACGCAGGCCCGCAAGCGCTTGGACACGGCGATCAACAACTCATCGCCGACACCGTGGCCGAGGCTATCGTTGACGGTCTTGAAACGGTCTAAATCGACGAAGAGTACGGCGAAGCATTCGCCAGTACGGTGTGCTTCCTTGATCGTCGTTTCAAGGCGATCGTTGTACAGAAGCCGATTGGGCAGACCGGTCAGCGAATCCTGCAGCCCCTTGGCGCGACCGAGTTCATGGGCGCGTTCGATCTCGAGTTCCATGGCCAAGCGCGTCACCACTGAACGTGCCGCTTGGACCATCCCGGAATCTTCGGCGATCACGTGGCGACCGGCGCACACCATGCCACCGATGACGACTTGGCGCTCATCGCGCAAAGGAATGCCGACCAGCGATTCGAATCGATAACTGTTCGCGATCGCTTCGCCACCAAGTGCTTTCCATGCCTCGGCATGGACGGTGAAGGCATCGCCATTCATGACTTTGCGCAGCGCCGCGTTGCGCAGATGCTCGCCAATCAGCGGCGGCAGCCCCGGACGCTGGAAGCTGACCACGAGGTCGCCCTCCTCACCGGTTTCGGCGCGCTGCGCCACGAGGTGCAAAAAGTCGAACTTGGCCCATTCAATCAGCCGCTGCGTCAACGCCTTCGCCAAACCCTCGCTGCCGCGCTGGCTCCAGAGCATATCGAGGAATTCGCCAAACGGGCGTCCGACAGCATCGGGCGGGATCGAACGCAACGCGGTCAGCAGCCGCATCTGTTTGCCGACAACGACCGGCGTCGATACCGCCTCGACCGGCACACGACGACCGTCTGCGCGCGGCGTCATCTGCCGCGTGCGCACGCTCCCTTGGCGTTGCATCAACTGCATGAGTTCGCGACGCGCATCACCACGATGGGTCAGGTCGAGCTGGTCCACGGTCTGGGCACGCGCCTGCTCCAAGGTGAACCCAGATTGCTGCAAGTAAGTCTGATTCGCATCCACCACCTTGCCGGTGGTCGGATCAGACACCAGCAATTCATCGAGGCTAGCGTCGAAAGCAAACCGATAGTCTTCATACGAATTTGCGCCTGGATCGGTGTCGATGGACTCAGCGAGCGGTGCTGGCGCGGCCGGCAAAATCGCCGACTGGATCAGTGCCACTGCAGCTTCGGCTTCCACCGGCGAACGCAGAAAGCCGCTGACGTTCGCTGGCACCCCGTTCGGCCACAATTGTTCCGGGTCGACACTGCTGACGACCAGCACCGGTAACGCCGAAGTGCGCTCATCCTGAGTGAGTTCATCGCAGAATGCCTTGACCTCGGCGTCATCGACACCAATTTCAAGCATCACCAGCGACACCTCGCTGTCCTGCGCCAGCATCGAACGCGCCTGAGCGACATCCTTGGCCGCATACAGCGCCTCGAACTCCTCGCTATCGAGCAATTCCCAGAGCAGGCGGCGATCACCGCGCTCGTTGACGAGTAATAGGACTGCACCGTCCGCCATGGCTACCTCAGGTCACCCAGCGCCCGTCGCGCAGGCGCGGCGGACGTTTTGTGTCAATGTCATGGACGATGCGATGCACGAACATTTCCAGCCCTTCCGGCATGCGCACCTTGGAATCAATGAAGACCAGCTTGCGCGCCTGCCCCTGCTGCTTGGCCAATTGCCGCAACACGCCAGTCACCGGTGGACGCAACAGTTTCGAGAAGCCGGTGAACAGGTAAACGCCAACGTGCAGGCTGTTCTGGACGTGGCGCAATGCCTCGTGCACTCGTTGACTGCCGGGAACGGTCAAATCACTTTCACGCATCGAGACGATACCGACGCCCTCGGACCAGTGATAGACAGAATTGCCGCTGCGCATCGCAAATTGGCGAAACTGCGCGATGATGTCGTCCACCCGCGGCGACTCGATCGCGATCAAGTGTTTGTCACACTCGACGATCTCGTCGTAGAGCTTTGGCGTCACGAAGAGTGACGTAGCCTCCGTCGTGGTGCTGATCCGGTTGTCTCCGCTCATGCGCCAACCTTAGCCTCGACGGACGCGATTGACCAGACCGCGAATGGCTCGGGATCATAGTCCACCATCACGCAATGCTTATCCGAGGTGCCCATGTTCGACGGTTTGCAACCCCGCCATTGGAAGTACGACATCGACGGCGACCGCGTCCTGACTTTGCTGCTTGATCGCGCCGGTGAGTCGGTCAACAGTCTGTCACGCGAAGTGCTCGAAGAACTCGCCAGCCTGATTGAGCGCATCCAGATCGACCCGCCCAAGGCGGTCATTCTGCGCTCGGCCAAATCCGCCGGATTCATTGCTGGCGCCGATATCCGTGAGTTCCGGGCGTTTGCCGAACGCGGCGAAACGATCGATGCGATCAAACGTGGGCATCGCGTGTTCGCGAAACTGGCCGCGTTGAAAATGCCCACCGTCGCAGCCATCCACGGGCACTGCATGGGTGGCGGCCTCGAAATTTCGCTCGCCTGCCGCTTCCGCATCGCGACCAATGATCCGAAAACACGCCTCGGTGTGCCGGAAGTCAAACTCGGCATCCAGCCGGGCTGGGGCGGAACCGCACGACTGCCACATCTGGTGGGTGCACCGGCGGCGTTTGACATGATGCTTACCGGCCGTGGCCTCAGTGCCAGCAACGCGCTCGCGATCGGTCTGGTCGACCGAGTCTGCGCCCCCGAAGAACTCGCCGCCAGCGCCAAAGCACTGGCCGTGCGCGGTACAAAGCGACCAATCGGCCTGCGTTTCAAAGCATGGGCGACGAATCTTTGGCTTGCACGCCAGATCCTGGCCCCGCAGATGCGCAAGCAGGTCGCGCGCAAGGCGGATCCCAAGCACTATCCGGCACCCTTCGCGATCATCGAATTTTGGCGCCGAAACGGCGGTAGCGTCGCCAACGGCCTTGCCGCCGAACCGCAGTCGGTCTCGAAACTCGCGGAAACCCCGACCGCACGGAATTTGGTTCGAGTCTTTTTCCTGCAGGAAATGCTGAAGGGTCTTGGTGGTGGTGCCGAGCATGGCATCCGCCACGTCCACGTCATCGGTGCCGGCGTGATGGGTGGCGACATTGCCGCATGGTGTGCGTTGCAGGGTTTCACGGTCAGCTTGCAGGACCGCGAGATGAAATACATCGAACCGGCGCTGAAACGCGCTGAAGATCTGTTCACGAAGAAACTGAAGACCGAGGAACGCATCGCTCCGGTGCGCGCGCGTCTGGTCGCCGATGTCGAATCAACGAACGTGCCGGAGGCCGATCTCGTGATCGAAGCGATCTTCGAGAACCTTGACGCCAAGCGTGCGCTGTACGCGAGTCTCGAACCGCGCATGAAGCCGACTGCGATCTTGGCCTCGAACACGTCCAGCATCCCGTTGACTGATCTGCGTTCCGAAATGACGCACCCAGAACGTTTCGTCGGTCTGCACTATTTCAATCCGGTGGCAATGATGCCGTTGGTCGAAATTGTGCGACACGACCGCCTCGACAAGCACATCGAAGCGCGTATCGCTGCATTTGCGAAAGCGATCGATAAGCTACCGGTTCCGGTCACTACTTCGCCCGGCTTTCTGGTCAACCGAGTGTTGTTCCCATACATGCTTGAAGCGGCAACACTGTATGCGGAAGGCGTCCCGGGGCCGGTGATCGACCGCGCCGCGAAGAAGTTTGGAATGCCGATGGGGCCGATCGAATTGATGGATACGGTCGGCCTCGATGTCGCGACGGGCGTATCGAAGGTGCTCAGCCCATTCCTTGGCATCTCGATTCCCGAGAAACTGCAGACCATGATCGCGGCCGGCAAGCGCGGCAAGAAGGATGGTGAAGGCTTCTACGTCTGGAAGGATGGACGTGCACAGAAGCCAGAAGTCGCCGCGGCCTATCGCGCGCCGGAGGACATCGAGGACCGCATGATTCTGCCTTTCCTCAACGAGGCCGTGGCCTGCCTGCACGAGCGCGTGGTCGATAACGCTGAGCAACTCGACGCGGGAATCATCTTCGGCACCGGTTTCGCGCCCTTCCGTGGCGGCCCGATCCAGTACATCCGCGACAGCGGCGCGGCAATGCTGAAGTCAAAGCTTGAAGCGCTGGCGGCGAAGTACGGTGACCGCTTCAAGCCGAAAGTCGGTTGGGACAAGTTGTAAGCATCTGCACGATGACCAACAAAAAAGCCGCGCAATGCGCGGCTTTTTTGTCTCTGCGGAGCTGAATCAGCCCGAGATGCTCTGCGACAGGTCTTCGCGAATACGCGCTGCCTTGCCTTCGAGATCACGCAGGTAATACAGCTTGGCGCGACGCACCGCACCACGACGCTTGACCTGCACCGAGTCGATGATCGGGCTGTGGGTCTGGAAGACGCGCTCGACACCGGTGCCGTGCGAAATCTTGCGCACGGTAAATGACGAGTTCAAACCGGCATTGGCCATCGCGATGACGACGCCTTCGTAGGCCTGCACGCGTTCGCGGTTGCCTTCCTTGACCTTGACGTTGACGACGACGCTATCGCCCGGGCTGAAAGCCGGGAGCGTACGGCTCATTTGCGACTGTTCAAATTGCTGCAGCAAGTTCATGACATCACCTTGTAGAAATCTGTCGTGCTCAGTTTCGGCTGTCCGATCATCCTGACCGGTCTACACCATGCTCGGCGAAGTACTCCTGCCGAAACTCTTCCAGCAGCTTCCGAGCTGCCTTGTCCAAATCACACCGCGCCAGAAGATCGGGACGACGCAACCATGTCCTGCCGAGGGATTGTTTCAGGCGCCAGCGCCGAATATGCGCATGGTTCCCAGACAACAACACCGCGGGTACGTCCTGTTCGCCATCGCGCAGCGGGCGCGTGAAATGCGGACAGTCCAGCAATCCGTTGGAGAATGAATCCTCCTGTGCAGAAGCGGCATCACCGAGTGCGCCGTCCTGCAATCGACCAACCGCGTCGATCAACACTGCTGCAGCGAGTTCGCCACCAGACAGCACATAATCGCCGATCGACACTTCCTCGTCCACCGCAGCGGCGAGAAAGCGCTCGTCGACCCCTTCGTAGCGACCGCACAGCAGGATCACCCGCTCGCAGCGCGCCAAAGCTTCGACTTTGCGTTGCGTCAGTCGCTCACCCTGAGGACTGAGATAAAGCACTTTCGCCGGCCGCGGATCCGCTGCCTTCGCTGCAGCCAGACAGCGGCGCAACGGTTCGATCAGCATCACCATCCCAGGGCCGCCGCCGCAGGGCCGATCATCGACCGTGCGGTGCACATCCTCGGTGAAGTCGCGCGGGTTCCATCCCTGCACGTCTAGCACACCGCGATCCATCGCTCGTCCGACCACGCCCACCTTGACCGTGTCGCGGACGAAGTCCGGAAACAGGCTTAGCACGTCGAAGCGCATTGCCTAGAACTCCGGGTCCCAGTCGACGACGATCTCGCCGCCGTCCAGATCCACCGACTTGACGAACCGATCCTTGATAAACGGAATCAGTCGCTCGCGTTCACCTTGCACCACCACCACATCATTTGCCGCAGTGGCGAACAAATGCGAGACCGTACCAAGCAACACGCCTTCGGTCGTCCTGACCTTCAACCCTTCCAGATCGACCCAGTAGACCTCGCCTTGCTTAGCCGGCGGCAACAGCGAGCGGTCGATGCGGATATCGGCACCAATCCAACGCATGGCCTGATCGCGGTCATCAACCCCTTCAAGACGAGCAACCAAGGCCTTGCCCTGCAGACGTCCTTCCAGCGGTTTCAACTCCGTCTCGTTGCCGTCCAGCGCAACGCGCCATGGCCGGTAACGCAACAAGTTGTCGATCGGGTCAGTGTGCGAAAGCAGTTTCACCCACCCGCGCACGCCGTGAACACCGACGATGCGACCGACCGTGATTTGGCGGTCGCTCATCGTCGCGATCAAGCAGCCGGCTTGGCTGCCTGCTTCAGCAGATAAGCGACCTTGTCGCTCGGCTGCGCACCTAGCGACATCCAGTGCTGCGCGCGCTCTGCGTTCAACTGCAGCTTGACTTCCTTGCCGGTCGCGACCGGGTTGTAGAAGCCGATGCGCTCCAGCGAGCGGCCGTCACGAGCGCTGCGGCTGTCCGTCACAACGATGTGATAGAACGGACGCTTCGGCGCACCGCCGCGAGAAAGACGAATCTTGACCATGAGTTAGGTTCTCTTGAACGAACGAGCCGGCGGACCGGCGGTGAAAGAAAGCGCGCGACTTTATCCGGTTTTCCACAAAAAAGAAAGCAGGAGCCCTGTTCGCTCCACTGCCCTTTCGGGGGAATGACCGTCGCGACGAATCGCGCGGGCGAGCCGCCACCAGAGTGGCTGCCCCAATTACGCCTTCGGCTTCAGAAGATCCTCTAGGCGTTTGTCCATGTTCGCATATTTGTAAGCCGGAAGCACGTACACCCAGGCCTTGGTGAGCGCCGTCAACCGAGCAGCTTCGTCGTCGACCGCCTTGCGACGCTCGGCAACGAAGGCCACAGGATCGGCCAGCGCCGCCGGCACTGGCAGCGCTTCCGCAGTTGCTTTGGCCGCAGCATCGGTCGGATTGGCCGCGGTCGCGTCATTCTTTTTGGCGCGGTCATAATCGGCAACAGCATTCAGCTGAGCGGCATTGGCAGCGAGGTCGGCGCGAGCACCATCAACCGACGCATTGAAGGTTACGAAGTGTTTGCCATTCGAGGCAAACCCAGTGATCTCGACCACCAACCCGTCGAACGTGCGGAAAGTCGCGACGACCGTCGAAGATGGATCCGGCACCACCGTCTCCGCCTTCGCGACATCATCAAATTTGAGCCCGGCCAGCACCGACGCGATGCCATTGGCCTCGTACTCGGACAACAATTCACGGTTTACCGGCAGGCTTTCAACGGTGTAATTCGTCTGCTCCGGCGAACGCTTGAGTACCGCGAACGACGCGCTGCCGCGCACAATCTCGACCCGCATGATGCGATCCGAGGCGATGTCGACGATGTCCTTCTCCAGCCAGTTGGAAGCCTGGCGATCTGGCACCAGATTGCCCTTTGCCAGCCACGTCTGGGCTTCGTCATTGCGGCGCACGAAACTGCCATTGCCCTGCGTGCTGTAGGTACCGACGACCACCTTGGCGGGAATCTTGCCATCGATCTCGACGCGCATCCCCTTGGCCTCCGCTTTCGCAACGTCCTCGACGCCAAGTGCCGCATGGCGATCTGGATTCGCGGTTTTGGCCTCGATCAATGTCGCCTCGGCGAAACTGATCAGGGTTTCGCGCACCTTGCTGACATCGGCTGGATAGCCACCGCGCTCCGCCACTGTCCAGCCATCGGCCGCGCGCTGCAAGGTGACGATCGGCTTGTCGCCGGCCTCGACGACGCGCAACTCAGTGATGTCGTTGATCGTTTCGCGCAAGCCCTTCAACAACGGCTCACCGACCGCCGCAGATTCATCCGTCGGACCCCGTGACGCGGTCGCCCACAATGCCAGCATCACCGCCACCGCTGTGCCAAGGGCCAACTTGACCAATGTGTGTCTCGTCATCGCAGTGATCCTCAGGCTTTTACACGTTCGCGACGGCGCCACCACAACAGCGCCAACGCACCGATGGTCAGCAGCACCGGCATCAGGCCGATGTTGACCAACTTCAGCTTGCTGCCCAAAGACTCAATGTCCGCATCGAGTTGGCGTCGCACTTGGCGCAAGTCCTTGCGGATACGCACCTTGTCGTCGCGGAAGCGTGTCAATTCTGCCTGCTGTTCCGGCGTCAGGATGGTCGCGTTCTCCGCAGATTTCCCCTGCTGTAAATCGTTCAGTTTTTGCTCGGTGTCGGCCAACTGCTTCTGCAACTCCTGCTCTTTTTGGCGGAAGCGCTGGTCGGCTTGGCGTTTGATCGCTTCGACAGTGGTGAATGGTCGCGCCGACGCTGCGCGCCCACGGATGCCGATCAGATCGGCAGAACCGGCCAGATTGTCGACGATGTTGATGATCAGGTCGCCATTGTTTGCGAACGAATTCATCAGCTTCTGGCCGAAGAAGTTCTGCACCTGCACCCAAAGGCGATCGCTCAGCACGTCAGTATCAGCAACCAGCACGATGTTTGCCGCGCCGTTCGATTCGCTGAGGTGGCCTTCGTCGCTGCGCGTCGGGAACGCAGCCTTGAGCTTGCCTTCCAGGCGACCGGCGATGACATAGTGTTCCTTGGTCGCGACGAAGCGCTCGTATAACTGCTCGGGGTCGGGCATGAACTTGAGTTGCTCGGCCTCGTAGAGCATGGCGTCGCCACTGCTTTGCACGAAGGGCACCAGTTTCAGCGCGGAACCATCGGCAAGCTTGAACTGACCGGCAGTGGAAAAATTGATGCTTTCCAGTTGCGCCGTAGAGATCTCGTCCTGACTCAAACTGTTCTTGCCAAGCCCGAGGATGGCGAGATGCCGTGTCGGTGGCGCGTTCGGCTGCGTCTGCACCGGCAGTGCGTTGGCGGAGTCCAGCACGACCATGGTCGGGTCGTAGTCGATGCCCCAGGCCTTGAACAGGGCCGGAAGGTCGGAGTCGCGCTTGGCGAACATCGCTGCCTGCGGATTCTCCGGATCATTACCGGAATCATCTCGCTCGGCGTACGGATCGACGAACACGACAAGACGACCGCCGCGCATCACAAACTGGTCGATGGCATAGCTCAGGTCATCGTTGTAGCCCTTCGGATGAATGAGCAGAAGCGTACCGATCTCGGCATCGATCGTCGTGGTCGCCGCCGGATTGAGTTGGCGCAGGTCGAACAGGTCACCGAGTTCCTGATAGAACGCCCAACCATCGCGCATCTGGCGTGTGGCTGGATCAAATCCGGACGCCACATTAAGACCTGCCAACACACCGACGACCGGCTTCTTGCCGACAACCAGACTGTGCACGAGCTTGGCGATGTCGTACTCGAGAAACACTTCCTTATCGGGCTGGAAGAACGGGATCACGCTCTGGCCGTCAGTGCTGTTGGTGCCCGCCAAACCGAAAAAAACCGACTCGCCGGACGCGCCCACCGGCAACGCCTGCAGCCCAAATCCGGAGGCACGATCCTCATCTTCCGAAAACGGCAGCGGATCGATCACATTCAGATGTAGTTTGCCGCCGCTCTTCGCGGCCATTTCGTCCAACAACTCGCGGACACGCACTGAATAGTTGCGTAGCAACGGGATGTCCTGTGTCGCACGATCCGAATAATAGAAGTACAGATTGATCGGCTCATCGATGCCAGACAGAATGTTTTTCGTCCCCTGGGCCAAGGTGTATTGGTGGTTACCGGTCAAGTCGATGCGCGCGCCGCGCAGCACGACGTTGCCGATTACCAACACCGCGACCAGCAGCACGCCGAGCAGGAGCAGCGAACTGCCGGTGAGCGTGCGTCGATTCAATGAAAACATGGGTCGGCCTCCTCAGTCGGCTTTCTTGAGGTCGATGACGATGGTCGTGGCATACAGCCAGAAACCGATCATCAGCCCGAAATAAAACAGGTCGCGCAGGTCGAGTACGCCCTTACTGATCGCGTTGAAGTGCGTCAGGAACGACAGACCGGAAATCGCGTCGATCACACCCTGCGGGAAGCCGAGGCCACGAAAGAAATCCAGCACCATTGGGAAGCCCGAGAGCAACAACAGGAAGCACGCAACCACCGTGAGGATGAACGCGACGACCTGATTACGCGTCATCGCCGACAAGCAAGAACCGACCGCGAGGAATGCACCGGCCATCAGCAGTGAACCGAGATAACTCGCGAAGATCACGCCGTTATCGGGGTCACCGAGATAGTTGACGGTTATCCAAATCGGAAAGGTCAGTGCCAGTGCGATACCGACGAAGGCCCACGCAGCGAAGAATTTACCGAGTACCGCCTGCCCCATCGTCACCGGCAGGGTAAGCAGCAGTTCGATGCTGCCGGATTTGCGTTCCTCGGCCCACAAACGCATCGCGACCGCCGGAATCAGGAACAGGTACAACCACGGATGGAAGCCGAAGAACGGCTGCAGATCAGCCTGTCCGCGCTCGTAGAAACCGCCCATGTAGAACGTGAAAGCACCTGAGAGCAACAGGAAGATAACAATGAACACATAGGCGACTGGCGTCGCGAAATAGCTCGCGAGTTCACGCCGAAACAGAATGCGGGTCGGACTCATGCGGCATCCTTGGCAGTGGTCGTGATCTGACGGAACACTTCGTCCAGACGCCCCTGTTCGAGCGCGATTTCACGCAACTGGATGCCGTTCGCCTTCAATGCTTCAACAACCGCACCGAAGATTGCTTTGCCCGGCCGCGGAAATGCGGTCACACGCTGGTCTTGAGTATCAATCTCGACCGCTGCGACATCACCGATTCGGACGAGCACGTCGCGTGCCGCCTGAGCGTTTTCGGCACTCAGAGATACCGCCTGATGGAAGCGTGAACGCGCTTCGAGCGCGCGCGGCGTATCGTCAGCCAACACTTTGCCGCGCGCGATGATGATGGCGCGATTGCAGACCGCATGAACCTCTTCAAGGATATGCGTCGATACAATGATGGTCTTTTCCTTGGCCATCGCCTGGATCAACGCACGCACCTCGTGTTTTTGATTTGGATCGAGGCCATCGGTCGGTTCGTCAAGCACGAGCACCTGCGGATCGTGCAGAATGGCCTGTGCCAGACCAACACGGCGCTTAAATCCTTTGGACAAGGTCTCGATCGACTGCTGAACCACATCCTGCAGGCTCAACCGGCCAATGACGTCGTCGAGTCGGCGGCGGCGCTGGTCGCCGGCCAGCCCACGGATGTCCGCGACGAATTCAGGAATCCGCGCACCGACATTTCGCCGTAGCTGGGCGCACCTTCCGGCAAGTAGCCGATCAGGCGCTTGGCCGCGAGCGCGGAATCGACGACATCATGGCCACAGATCGATGCGCTGCCAGCACTTGGCGTCAAGAAGCCGGCGAGCATCTTCATGGTGGTCGACTTGCCGGCGCCGTTTGGGCCGAGAAAACCGAGCACCTGTCCGGGTTCGACGCGGAAGCTGATGCGATCGACCGCGACGAATTCGCCGTAGTGCTTACTGAGATTTCTGGTTTCGATCATCGAGAGGACTCGCGATGGCTGAACTAAAAAAGGCGGGTGACCGGATCCGGACGCCGCCACGAATTTTCAAGTGCAGGTCTGTGTGCGTATCGACGAAAAAGTTCCCGCACAAATGAATCGCCCCGGACAGGCCGGGGCGATGGTTCCACATGTCACTAAAATTACTTGATCAGCGGCAGGTAGACATTGGTCAGCGGATAACCGGTGGCAGGGTCATCACCGACCCATTCGTCGTATTGGCCGGAACCGTCCCACGGATACATGCGTCCGTGAGTCATCGCATAGGCCTTGAGCGCCTCACGCGGACCACGTGGCACGCCGATGGCAAGACGATCACCAACGAACTGCAGCTTGAGTGCCTTGCCGGCGTAAGACTTGCCGATACGGACATTGTTCTTGACCGCGATGGCATCGGATTCGATCGGATAGGCCATCGAGAAGTCATTGAACTCCTCGCCCAACACGTTGACGACACGCAATTTCGGGCCGATCGGCGTGATGTTGTTGGCCTTCATGAAATCTTCAACCTGCTGCCAAGACTTAGCCATCAAGTCCTGGGCTTCGTCCCACTTGCGCGGTGCGGCCGGAATGCCGCCGCCGACGTAGAGGATGTTGTAGCCGGGCAGATCAACTTCTTCGACGACCATCTGGCTGTAGTCGACCATTGGCACCATCGACATATTGGTCGCAAAGCGCGCTAATGCGATTTCCATGTCTTCGCCGATGCGCCCATCCAGATACAGACCTGCATAGCGGCCGAGCACATTCCAACCGTATTCGACGTCAAATTCAGCAGTGACGTTGACGCTACGGGTTTTCGGATCTTG
Organism: Rhodanobacteraceae bacterium; assembly: GCA_016708465.1. Lineage (GTDB taxonomy): Bacteria > Pseudomonadota > Gammaproteobacteria > Xanthomonadales > Ahniellaceae > JADKHK01. The sequence continues at coordinate 43,969 of JADJFT010000001.1, read as the reverse complement.
CCTAAGGCGGAGGACGATCTGCTTGTTCGTGCCGAACCAGTCATTGTCGACCGAGTAGCGCAAGACACCGCCGTCTTCGAGGGTGCTCTCGATCAGTTGCAATGAGCCATTGCCGATACGTTTCTCGGCACTTTGGAAGTCGAGGCGCGCACCGACACCAAAGGCTTCGCCGCTGATGTTCTTGGTCATGTTCGGATCGACATGGTGCCAAGGATTCCACTGGTTGAAATTGTGGAAGCCGTTAAGGCTGTCATAAACCTGAGTGATCGGGTTGCCGACTTCGACTGAGCGCGTGATGCGAGCGTCCTTGCCGAAGAACAGGCCGAGCACGATGAAGAACAGGATGGCAAAGAGTGCAGCCAGGATGATTTCGACGATTCGCAGCATGGGCAGGGACTTCGTTCCGGGAAGCAAAGGTGGGCGATGTTACTGGCTTAGCCCGGCTGTTTGCTACCGCCGGATGCGGAACCGGTCACACGATACCGATCTCGAAGGCCTTCAGCACGGCACGCGTACGGTCGCGAACACCGCGTTTGGACAAGATATTCGAGACATGATTCTTGACGGTTCCTTCGGCCACACCAAGTGAATTCGCGATTTCCTTGTTGCTGTAACCGCCCGCCATCAGGCGAAGAATCTCGGTTTCGCGCTCGGTCAACGGATCTGGCTGGTCAAGACTTGCGAACTGGTTGTGCATATGCTCCAGCCCCGCCAACAAACGTTGAGTGACCGCCGGTTTGACCAACGAACCACCAGCTGCCACGGTTTTCACGGCGTCGACCAACTGATCGAGGGTGACATCCTTGAGCAAGTAGCCCCGCGCACCCGCCTTGAGCCCGGCCAGTACTATTTGATCATCGTCGAAGGTGGTCAGAATGATGGTCGGCGGTAGCTGGCCGCGCGCGGTCAGTGTTTTCAACACATCCAGACCCGAAAGATTCGGCATACGCATGTCGAGCAGCACCACATCCGGCTGCATGCGTGGGATCACTTCAATTGCCTGCGCGCCGTCGGCGGCTTCGGCAATGACACGGATAGAATCGGATAGTTCGAGCAGGTTGCGAACGCCTTGGCGCACCAAGGTCTGGTCATCGACGAGTACGACGGAAATCATGGTTTGGACTCCACAGGCAGGGTGGCCACGAGCGCAAAGCCGTGGCCCGGGGCGGTATCGATATCCAGCGAACCGCCGAATTCGTTCAAACGTTCACGCATACCGGAAAGGCCATTGCCGACGACAACGGCATCGATGCCAATGCCATCGTCGCGAGAACGCAAGGTGAGCGCGCCGTCGGCGCGGGCAAAGTGCAGCCACAGTGTTTCGGCGCGGGCATGACGAATGGTGTTGGTCAGGATTTCCTGAGTGCAGCGCAGCAAGACATGCGCACGACGCGCATCCTCGACCCGAAAATCATCCGGCAGATCCATCACCACTTTGAGCGTCGGCACGCCTTCGATTAGCGACCGCAAGGCGCTGCCGAGATCGATTTCGGCCTCGTCGCGCATCTGGCTGACGACTTCGCGCACGTCGGTCAACAACAGCTTCGCAACCGATTGTGCTTGGCGCACCTTGTCCTTGGCATTGCCTTCGACCAAATGACTGGCGACTTCGAGATTCAGCGTCAGCGCGGTCAGATGGTGGCCGACCAGATCGTGTAATTCACGGGCGATGCGCACACGCTCGGCAATTCGGGTCGATTCGGCGAGCAAGGCACGGGTTGCACGCAGCTCCGAATTTAGTCGACGCTGCTCCTCGCGCGCTTCCGCCTGACCACGCGCGACCATCGAGGTAACGAAGGTAAAGCTCGAGAAACCGAGATAGAGGAAGCTTTGCAAAATCGCATCGAACCAGCCGTAAAGCGGCTCTCCGGTGAGGTCACGCAGGCCGACAAACACTGGCAGCAGGCTCAGGTTCTGCACGATCGCCCACGCCACCGCAGTTTTCGGTGCTAACAGCCACGGCAACACCCCAGCCATGACCAGCAGCAAGATACCGGACAGACCACTCTGGCTGAACCAACTGATCGCCACCGCAGCCAAGGTCATCACGATCAGCAATGGCACGCGCACTGCACGTGGCCGTGCTCGCGACAAGTCCTTGGTCAGGCCCCAATAGGAGAAACCGAAGGCGATGTAGGCCAACCACCAACCGGTCAGGTTGCGCAACTCGTCGGCGCCGATGCCATCCGGCACGGTACGATGCAACAGCCAAGCCAGCAGGTCGATATCCTGCGCCAGCAGCCAGGTTTCACGCAGCAAGGGTACGCCCACGCAGGCATAGGTAAACAAGCCCGCATAGCGGAGCCAGTTCACGTGATCGATGCGGGTGAGCGCCATAGCGCCATCATAGGTGCCCGTCCAGTGCCGCCGCACGCCACGAAAGTCATGGATCGGCGACTGGTCAGCGCCGCTGCCTCTGCCATAATCCAGTCCCGCACCCTGCCCCACGGCGACATCATGACGCTACGCCTGCGCGACGTTCGCGAACACGAACTCGAACAAGTTCTCGCTCTGAACAACAGCGCTGGTCCGACGATCCTGCCGATGGATGGCGAGCGTGCGCGTCTATTTTTGATGAGGCCAAGTACTTCCGGGTCGCTGAGATTGACGGCCATCTCGCCGGTTTCCTGATCGCGCTGACACCAGAATCCGACTATCGCAGCCCGAATTTCCGCTGGTTCCAACGCGAATATGACGATTTCGTCTACATCGACCGAATCGTCGTTGCGGGTGCGTATCGGCGCCATGGCCTCGGTCGCATATTTTATGCGGACGTGCAGAGTTTTGCCGAAGTGCGCAGCCCACGTTTGTGTTGCGAGGTGCTGCTGGAGCCGCGTGACGACGCCTCGGTTCTATTCCACGGCACCTACGGATTCCGTGAAGTCGGACAACAGGTGCTGCCAGGCTACGGTCGCGTCAGTCTGCTCGCGAAAGAGTTGTGCAGCTTTCCATGGGTGCAAGAAACCTATTTCAGCAGCTGGCAAGGGCCGCCTGCCGGCGCTGCCTTGGTTCGCCGATCGCGACCGCCCGACGGCGCCGACGCTGGTCTTGAAGCACGGCTGATCTTCGCCAATGGCGCAGCCGGTACTGACGCTTTCCGCCATCGATCACGGCGACGTCGAACGCTTGCTCGCACGCTTTGGACTGCGTCTGCAATGCGTTGGCGACGGCGCGCCTATCCCGGGAAGTTATTGGGGCGAGCCGGAGGCCGGCATCATCGGCACCACCATCTACGCGCGCGCCGACACCCCGGTGCATTCGCTGCTGCATGAGGCGTGTCATGTGATCTGTGCGCCGGCGGACAAGCGCGCATCGATCCACACCGACGCCAGTGACTGTCAATTCGAAGAAGATGCGACTTGTTATCTGCAAATCATCCTCGGCGACGCATTGGAAGGCGTCGGTCGTGCGCGCGTCATGCAGGACATGGACACCTGGGGATACACGTTTCGTCTCGGCTCAACCTGCGCTTGGTTCGAACGCGACGCCGAAGATGCACGCGCTTGGCTGCACGCACGCAGCCTGTTAGCACACCCGGCCGCTTCCGCTGCCTCACTTGTCGCGGACGACAACGGCCACTAGCCTGCGTCGCTGCAACCTTGCCGCCCACCATCAACTGCTAGTGCACCATCGGAGACTTTCGTGAAACTCACTCGTACCCTGCTCGCCGGCGCCGTGGCGTTCGGCCTCGCTGCATGCCAGAACCAACCCGCTCAACCCACTGCAGACGCCGTAAAACCGGATGCTGCTGCGGCTGATCGTTTCATCACCGACATCAATGCCAAACTCAAGAAAGATTATCCCGAGATGACCGCAGCGCAGTGGCTGTCGGTCACCTACATCAATGGTGATACCCAATTGCTGGCGGCCAAGTCAAACGAGAAATTCCTCGGCGAACTCAAGACTAATGTTGATGCATCGACAAAATTCGATGGCGTCACACTGAAGCCCGAGACGCGCCGAGCGATCGACCTGATGAAGCTGTCGACGGCCATGCCGGCACCGAAAGATCCGGCCAAACTCAGTGAACTCACCAGCATCGCCACCAAAATGGAAGGCATGTATGGCGCCGGCAAATATTGCCGTGAAGGCGACAAAGACGGCCAATGCCGCGACCTAATCGTGCTCTCCGACTTGCTCGCAAACAGTCACGATTACGACGCGCAACTCGACGCTTGGAACGGCTGGCACACGATCTCGAAGCCGATGCGCGCCGACTACCAGCGTTTCGCCGAACTGATCAATGAGGGCGCCAAGGAAATCGGTTATGCCGATGTCGGCGAGATGTGGCGCTCGGGATACGATACGAGCCCAGCCGAATTCGAACAGGAAACCGACCGCCTGTGGGATCAGGTCAAGCCGTTGTACGAACAACTGCACTGCTACGTGAAATCGGAATTGACCAAGGAGTACGGTGACAAGGGCCAGATCAACGGCATGATTCCAGCGCACCTGACCGGCAACATGTGGGCGCAACAGTGGGGCAATATTTACGGCATGGTCGAGCCTTATCCGGGCGTCTCCAGTCTCGACGTGAATGCCGGCCTGAAATCGCGCCGTGATGCCGGTTTCGATCGTTTGATGAAAGATGCAGGCAAGGTCAATGCCGCGCAACAGGTTGAGATCGGCCGACAAGCTGACCTTGCGAATGCGAAACAGATGGCGACGCTGGCCGAGGACTTCTACGTTTCACTCGGCATGCCCAAGCTGCCGGCATCGTTCTGGACCAACACCCAGTTCATCCAACCGCGTGACCGCGAGGTGGTCTGCCACGCTAGCGCTTGGGACATGAACTACCAGGGCGATGTGCGCATCAAGATGTGCATCGCGCCAACCGAGGACGAACTGACGACGATCTATCACGAACTCGGCCACGTCTATTACTACCTCGCCTACAACGACTTGCCGCCACTGTTCCAGAGCGGTGCGCACGATGGCTTCCATGAGGCCATCGGCGACACCATCGTGTTATCGCTGACGCCGAACTATCTCAACTCGATTGGCCTCGTCGGCACACCCAAGGTGAGCAAGGAAGCGGTGATCAACGAGCAGATGAAAATGGCGCTCGACAAGGTCGCATTCCTGCCTTTCGGCAAAATGATCGACCAGTGGCGCTGGGGCGTGTTCTCCGGTCGCATCAGCCCCGAGAACTACAACAAGGCATGGTGGGACCTGCGCATGAAGTATCAGGGCGTGGCGGCACCGAATGCCCGTACCGAAGCCGACTTCGATCCGGGTGCGAAGTACCACGTGCCGGGCAATACCCCTTACACGCGTTACTTCCTCGCGCACATTCTGCAGTTCCAGTTCCAGAAGGCGCTGTGCGATGCCGCCGGCTTCAAGGGGCCACTGCATGAGTGCTCGATCTACGGTAACAAGGAAGCAGGTCAGAAATATTGGGCAATGCTGCAGCATGGGCAGAGCCAGCCGTGGCCAGCGACGCTGAAGGAACTCACTGGCACTGAGCAGATGGACGCCAGCGCGATTCTCGACTACTTCGCACCATTGATGGCCTGGCTGCAGGAAAAGAACCAAGGTCAGCAATGCTCGTGGACACCGCCTGCAGCTTGATTCTGCAGCTATTCCAGTAACGACGGGAAACGGGCTTCGGCCCGTTTTTCCTTGGTGTCTGCGGCCTGTTCCTGCCGCAGCGCATTGGTTACTCTCATGACGTCGTCACGATGGACCCGCCTGGTGCTCGAAATTCCCGGTTACAGCATTGAGCGCGTGCTTGGCCAGGGCGGCATGGCGACGGTCTATCTCGCCGTCCAGCAGTCGCTAGGGCGGCATGTCGCACTGAAGTTGCTGATTCCGTCACTGGCGCGAGATCCGGTCGCGACCGAGCGCTTCCTGCGCGAAGCGCGTATCGCAGCCAAGCTGCATCATCCGCACATCATCGAAATCCACGATGTCGGCATCCATGACGGCTTGCCGTACATGGCCATGGCCTACGAGCCGGGCGGCACCGTGGCGCAGTTGATCAACCATGCCGATACGCCAATGCAGGCGCTGCGTATCGTACGCGACATCGCGTCGGCGCTGGATTTTGCCCATCGACAAGGCGTCGTGCACCGCGACATCAAGCCGGAAAACATTCTGCGCCGTAGCGACGGCGCGAGTGTGCTCTCCGACTTTGGTATCGCCCGGGCCGCCGAGATCAAGCTCGGCCTCACTGGCGAAGGCACCAGCATCGGTACGCCGCATTACATGAGTCCGGAACAATGGCGCGGCGAAGTCGTCGATGGCCGTGCCGATCTGTATGGGCTCGGCGTCGTGCTGTTTCAGTTACTGAGCGGGAAACTGCCCTACGACGGCGCCAATGGCTGGACCGTCGGCATGCAGCACATGAATGCGCCGATACCGAGCCTGCCACCCGCACTGCAGTACTTGCAGCGATTGGTCGACGACTTGCTCGCCAAGGATCCCGCCGCTCGGCCGCAGACAGGGTTCGAAGTGATCCAGCGCATCGACGCGCACCTGTCCGGCCAGCGCGAGATCATCACCACAATTCTGCCGACACTGCCCAACAGCGGACAATCCGCAGCGATGTCGTTGCCGACGCGACCCGCCGCTGCATCGACAACCTGGGTGCTGGCCGCTGCGGGCTTGCTGTTGATCGGTATGCTTGCGTGGCAGCCTTGGCGCGGCGCACGCGGCAGTGCCGACGCGGCCACCGACACTGATGCGGTGGCGGCAATCGCCACGACCGATGCATCGATCGCCGTTCTGCCCTTTGCCGATCTCAGCCCGACCCACGATCAGGCGTACTTTTCCGACGGTCTGTCGGAGGAACTGCTCGATCTACTCGCGAAGCTGCCGCAATTGCGCGTCGCCGGACGCACATCCGCTTTTCAGTTCCGCGAAGGTGATCCGGATATCCGGCGCATCGGTCGCCGTCTCGGCGTCAACACGATCCTCACCGGCAGTGTACGCAGGTCTGGTGAGCGTCTGCGGGTCACCGTGCAGTTGTTGAACTGCGCCGACGGTTTCCATCTCTGGAGTGAAACCTACGATCGCCAAATCGTCGACGTGTTCACCATGCAAGACGACATTGCGCAATCGGTCGTCGCTGCACTCAAGATCAAATTGTTGCCAGAACAGCGGCCGGATGCTGCGCTGCATCGATCATCCAATGCCGAGGCCTACACCGAGTATCTGCGAGGCCGTCAGTCGATCGCGACGGCGGGCGCTGACGCCGCACAGACGGCCGTGGCATCGTTGCGCAAAGCGATCACGATCGACCCAAATTTTGCCGCCGCGCACGCACGACTGGCACAAGCGCTGATGTGGTCCGCCGAATATGCCGATGATGACGAATCCTATGTCCGGGCGCACGATGAAGCACTCGCCGCCGTGGCCCACGCCATCGACCTCGACCCGGGTCTGGCTGATGGCTACTGGATTCGCGGCAACCTGCTCAGCACCGTCAACTGGGATTGGCGTGGCGCCCGCGACGACTACGACCGCGCACTGGCGCTGGACCCCGGCAGCGGCCACGCCGCGCAAGGCTACGGCGCGCTGCTCGCATCGCTCGGCCGATTGCCGGACGCGATCGCCATGACCCGTCGCCTGACCGAGCGGGAACCGCTGCTGCCGTCGGCGTGGCAGGCGCTCGGATATTTCCAGGAAGCGACCGGCGACCTTGTTGCCGCGCGCGAATCACAGCATCGCGCATTGGCCTTGAAACCAGATTTTCCATTCGCGCACATGCGTTTGGCAGTCATGGCCTTGACTGATCAGCAACTCGATACTGCGGACAGCGAGTTCAAAGCAACCCGCTATGAACCGCTGCAATGGCTCGGCGAGGCGGTGATGTATCACCTTCGTGGCGATGTTCCCGGTTCCGATCGTGCGCTTGCACAACTGGTTGATCGCTACGCCTTCAATGCCGCTTACCAGATCGCTGAGGTCGAGGCAGCGCGCGGCAATAGCGATGCCGCCTTCACCTGGTTGTCGCGCGCGATCGATCAACGCGACGGTGGCATCGCCGAGATCAAATACGACCCATTGCTGGCATCACTGCGCGGTGATCCGCGCTATCGCGAACTGCTGCTCAAACTCGGACTGCCGCTCTGAGACAAGGTCGACATGGTGGGCGTCGCGCCCAATCACACTGGCTCGCCAAGCTCCGACTCCGCCGCATCGGCGCGAGTCGGCACGTGCAGGAACACGATCTGCGGCCCGATCCAAAGGCACAAGGCCCCGGCGATCCAGAACGCGAATGAACCGAGTGCCAAATGCATCGGTGAATCGTGCGCGAGTGGCGCCGCGAAACCGGATACGAACACCATCATCAGGCTCCACATCGCCGACTGCACCGAGGCCGCTGCACCGCGATGCAGCGGATGGCGGTCGAGCGTCGCAACATTCATCGGTGGCGTCGCCAGCGACACGCCGCAGCCGTAGATTGCGAACGGCAGCACCGCCCACGGCACCGCAGGATGTTCGGTAACCGCGTTATAGGCGAGATTGATCGCCTGCCCGGCAATCATCACCAGCAACCCGATGTTCGTGCAGCGCGCCGGGCTGGTTTGCGCGGCGAGACGCGCGGACAACGCTGAACCAACGGTCATGCCGACGATGGTCGGCACGAAATACCAAGCATAGCCATAGGTACCAAGCCCCAGAAATTGCTCGATGAAGACTGGCGCCGAACTGATGTAGATGAACTGGCCGCCGAAGAACAGACCGGCCGCACCGACCCAGAGCACAAAGGCGCGATCCATCCCGATGCGCCGATAGGTCGCCAGCAAGGCCCGTGGGTGCAAGGGCGTGCGCCGCTCCGGCGGATGCGTCTCCGGCAGTACACGGATGCAGGCCCACAGCATCAACGCGCCATAGACCACCATAAACGCGAAAATCGCACGCCAACTCGCAAATCCGTGGATGAACGCCCCGACCAGCGGTGCCAGCGCTGGCGCGATGCCGAACAACATCGACACCCAAGCCATCACGCGCTGCGCGTCGCCGCCGTGAAAACGATCGCGGATGATGGCGCGACCGACGATCATGCCGGCGCCAGTCGAACACCCCTGCCAGAAGCGTGCGATGAGCAAGGTTTCGATATTCGGCGCGAGCGTGCAGACGATGGACGCGAGGATGTAGCTACTGACGCCGAACAGGATCACCCGTCGCCGACCATGCGCGTCGGACACCGGCCCGTGCACGAACGACATCAGCGCATAGCCGAGCAAATAGGCGCTGATGGTCTGCTGCATCTGCCACGGATTGGCATTCAGGCTCGCAGCCACTTCCGCGAATGCGGGGAAGAACGTATCGATCGTGAACGGCCCGAACATCGCCAAAGCGGCGAGTAGCGGCACGACGGCACGCGGGCGCAATTCGTTGGAAGAAGGGGTCATGCCATCACAAGCGACGAAGCTACCGGCAGCATATCGCCCTGTCGTTACGCTTGTCGCCGTCAGTCGAAGCGCGATAATGCGCGGCTACTCGAAGGACCACTGCATGCCCGACTCCGCCCGCCCCAGCTTCCACGGCTTCGAACAGATTCCGCTGAAGGATTATGCCGAGCGCGCCTACCTCGACTATTCGATGTACGTCGTGCTCGATCGCGCCCTGCCCTTCATCGGCGACGGATTGAAGCCGGTGCAGCGCCGCATCATCTACGCGATGAGCGAACTTGGGCTGGATGCCGGCGCAAAACCGAAGAAGTCAGCACGGACCATCGGCGATGTCATCGGCAAGTTCCATCCACACGGCGACTCGGCAGCCTACGAAGCGATGGTGCTGATGGCGCAACCATTCTCGTTTCGTTACCCGTTGATCGAGGGTCAGGGCAACTTCGGCTCGTCTGATGATCCGAAAAGCTTCGCGGCGATGCGTTACACCGAATCGAAGCTGACCAAACTCGCGGCCGTATTGCTCGACGAGATTGGCCAAGGCACGGTCGACTGGGGCCCAAATTTCGATGGCACGCTGGAAGAACCGAACTGGCTGCCAGCCCGCCTGCCGCATCTGCTGCTGAACGGCACCACCGGCATCGCGGTCGGACTGGCCACCGACATTCCGCCGCACAATCTGCGCGAAGTCGTCGCCGCCTGCATGCGCCTGGTTGATGACCCCAACGCGACGACACGCGATCTCTGCGAACACATCAAGGGCCCGGACTATCCGACCGAGGCCGAGATCATCACACCACGCGCCGATTTGCTGGCGATGTACGAAACCGGAAATGGCTCGGTACGTGCCCGCGCCGTCTATACGCGCGAGGACGGCAACATCGTCATCACTGCGCTGCCACACCAAGCCTCACCCGCCAAGATTCAGGAACAAATCGCCAACCAGATGCGTGCGAAGAAGCTGCCGCTGGTTGAAGACGTGCGCGACGAATCCGATCACGAGAATCCGGTACGTCTGGTCATCATTCCACGCAGCAACCGCGTCGACGCCGAAGAACTGATGGGGCATCTGTTCGCGACCACCGATCTGGAGAAGAGCTCCGCGTCAACATGAACGTGATCGGACTCGACGGGCGGCCGCAATTGAAACCGCTGAAGACGATCCTGAGCGAATGGCTGAGCTTCCGTACCGATACCGTGCGGCGCCGCCTGCAATACCGTCTCGACAAGGTCGAGAAGCGCCTGCACTTGCTCGACGGCCTGCGCATCGCCTATCTGAATCTCGATGAGGTGATCCGCATCGTCCGCAGCGAAGACGAGCCAAAACCGGTGCTGATGGCGCGCTTTAAGCTGAGTGAAATTCAGACCGACTACATTCTTGATACGCGCCTGAAACAGCTCGCGCGACTTGAAGAAATGAAGATCCGTGGCGAGCAGGATGCACTCGAAGAAGAACGCGCACGCATCGTCAGTACGTTGAAATCGAGTGACCGTCTGCGCGCCGTGGTCAAGGATGAACTGAAGAAAGATGCCGAGACTTACGGTGACAAGCGGCGTTCGCCATTGATTGAACGTGGTGCCGCACAAGCCTTGTCCGAATCGGATCTGGTCGCGGCCGAACCGGTGACCATCGTCCTGTCGGACAAGGGCTGGGTGCGTTCGGCCAAGGGTCACGAGGTGGAGGCGGCGAACCTGTCGTATCGCGAAGGCGATGCAATGCTCGCCTATGCGCGCGGCAGGTCGAACCAGCAGGTCGTATTCGTTGACTCGGAAGGTCGCGCCTACACTACGCCGGCGCACACCTTGCCCTCGGCGCGCGGCAATGGCGAGCCGTTGACTGGCCGCTTCACATTGCCAGCCGGCGGGCGCTTCGATGCCGTCGCGGTGGCCGACACCGAACAGAAACTGGTGATCGCGACCAACCTCGGCTACGGCTTCGTCACCCGATTCGACGCCGTGATTTCGCGCAACAAGGCTGGCAAGGCGTTGGTGTCGCTCGGCGAAGGCGCGAAGGTTGCGGCGATTGCCGTCTGTAACGACTCGGCACGCGACCGCATTGTCGCGGTGACCAGCGCCGGTTATATCCTGATGTGTTCAGTCGCGGAGTTGCCAGAACTCGACAAGGGCGGCAAGGGCAACAAGCTGATCGACATCCCGCGCAAGAGCTTCGCGACCGGCGAACGCCTGCTTGATCTCGTGGTGATTCCCGGAGGTGCCGGCGTCATCGTTACCGCCGGCGGTCGCCCGCTCAAGCGCTCGTGGTCCGATCTCGTCGAGATTGCCGCGGCCCGTGCCACGCGTGGTTCGCTGCTACCGCGTGGCTATCAGAAGGTCGAGGCGATTGCGCGGGACTGACACGACATGAAACCGCAGTGGCTACCGATGCTGTGCTGTTGCCTTGGCCTTTTCGCCTGTGATGGCGAACGCCCAACGACGCGCACCCAGGATGCGTCCGCATCGTCCGCGACATCAGCGCCCGCCGCGAATACGCTCGCAGCGACTCCGGGTCGCCGACACAGATCTCGTCGCGCGACTGGGCATGGTCTTCAACGATGCCGATCCGTGGATGGCCGGAGCAGTGCTCGTGCGCGGGCGCATGCAGGTCGGTGACCGGTTGTTCCTGCTCACGCGTGATGACCAGCGAATTGCCGTGCGCATTACCGCGATCCGCGACGACATCACGCAATCCGACCTGGACGAAGCTGCCGCGCCGCGCGGCGTGTTCCTCAGTTTCCGTCGCGAACCGTCAGCGGCGGCTGTCGCTCCTGGAACCGAGCCACTGCTCACGGGCGATCCGGCAGCGGTCGACTATTCGCAATTGGTGCCGTAAGGGTTTAGTGGCGCCTATGCGATCGGCAGATCAGCCGGAGGAATATTGTCGCACCCAGCCGAGACGTGGATTAGCATCAGTCGAACCATCGACGAGGAACAGCTATGCGGCTTATCGCTTGCGTACTTGGGCACAGCCTGATCGGATTGTTGGGCGTTGTGCTGAACTTCATGCCAGTGTCGGTGTTGGCGAATGCCAACGCGACGCCGATTTTGCCGAAAGGTCTGAGCACCAATGACTGGCAGTCGATCCAGGCGGCTTGGCAAGCTGGACGTCACGCAGTTGCCGAATCGACAGACCAACCCGGCACCTGGACTGCACGCAACCCGGGTCAGCAGTGGCTGCTGCACTTCGATGGTCGTGGCTTCGAGGCGCAGCCCGACGGGACCGACTGGCGCTGGGGTTTGCAGTTGCAACGCTGGGGCATGGCCGGTGCCGAGCAAGTCATCAACGGCAAGGCAGTGATGCTCCGGGAAGGTCAACGCGCCCGCTACCAGTGGAGCAGCGAACTTGAGGAGTGGTATGTCAATGACGCGCGCGGGCTGGAGCATGGCTACACCGTGCACACGCAGCCCGCCGGTACGAGCAATCGGCTACGTTTTGAGTGGGCGGTGCGCGGCAGCCTGCAGCCGCAGATCGGCGCCGGCGGCGGCGACGTGCGCTTTGTCGATGCGGGCGGCGTAACCAACCTGACGTATGCCGGACTGAACGTTTGGGATGCCGACGGGCAGCCGCTGCCGGCGGTGTTCGAGTCGATGGCCGAAGGTTTGGCGCTGAGCGTCGATACCCGCAATGCCCGCTACCCGATCACGATTGATCCAATTGCACAGCAGGCCTATCTGAAGGCGTCCAACACGGGTGTAGTGGACTCATTTGGCTGGTCGGTTGCAATCTCCGGCGATACCGTGGTGGTCGGAGCACAAGCCGAAGACAGCAACAGCACGACCATCAACGGTGACCAAAGCAACAACGCGGCGGGCGAAGCCGGCGCAGCCTATGTATTCGTGCGCACTGCCGGCATCTGGAGCCAGCAGGCCTACCTCAAGGCGTCCAACACCGATGCCGACGACCGCTTCGGTATCTCGGTCGCGATCTCAGGCGACACCATCGTGGTCGGGGCAACTTATGAAGACAGCAACAGCGTGGTCATCAACGCGGGCCAAGGCAACAACGCGGCAGCCGACGCCGGCGCGGCCTATGTGTTCGTGCGCAGCGGCAGCATTTGGAGCCAGCAAGCCTACCTCAAGGCGTCCAACACCGATGCGGTAGACCGATTCGGTGGGTCGGTCGCAATCTTCAACAACACCGTGGTGGTCGGAGCAGTGAATGAGAGCAGCAACAGCACGACCATCAACGGTGGCCAGAGCAATAATGCGGCAAACTATGCCGGCGCGGCCTACGTGTTTGAGCGCAGCGGTAGTAGTTGGAGTCAGCAGGCTTACCTGAAGGCGTCCAACACTGACATCAACGATTTTTTCGGCCTATCAGTTGCAGTTGCCGGCAACACCATTGCGGTCGGGACAGCATATGAAGACAGCAACAGCACGGTCATCAACGGCGACCAGAGCAACAATTCGGCGACCAATGCCGGAGCGGTCTATGTGTTCGAGCGCAGCGGTACCAGTTGGAGCCAGCAGGCCTACCTGAAGGCGTCCAATACCGATGCGTTTGACTACTTTGGCTATTCCGTCGCGATCTTCGACAACACCTTGCTGGTCGGCGCCTTCAACGAAGACAGCAACAGCACAAGCATAGACGGCGACCAGGGCAACAATGCGGCGACCAATGCCGGTGCGGCCTATGTGTTCGAGCGCAGCGGTAGTAGCTGGAGTCAGCAGGCCTACCTGAAGGCATCCAATACCAATGCGTACGACTACTTTGGCTATTCGGTTGCAATCTCCGGCGATACCGTGGTGGTCGCAGCGCGAGATGAGGACAGCAACAGCACGGGCATCGACGGCGACCAGGGCAACAATGCTGCATCTGCTTCTGGCGCCGCCTATGTGTTCGTGCGCGACAGCGGCAACTGGAGCCAGCAGACCTATCTGAAAGCATCCAACACGGGCGCGGACGACAATTTCGGCTTTTCAGTCGCGATCTCAGGCGACACCGCAGTGATCGGTGCAACGGACGAGGACAGCAACAGCACGATCATCAACGGTGATCAAGGCAATAATGCAGCGTCCTATGCCGGCGCAGCCTATGTATTTCAGGTACTGCAAGACGATGTCTTCAAAAACGGATTCGAAGGAACCTGATTCGTGCAGCCGACGTCGGAGCGCCGTGTTCTCAGTCGGCGCAATCGGACAATTCAGCCCTCGAAGCCATCGCGGAACAGCACCGGACTGGACAGGACGAAATCCCAAACGCCACGACCGTAGGTCGAGAACCGAGCAATATTCAAGGCGTCGATGTAATCGACATCCCAATAGATCTGATCCGGAGTTTGCACTGCCGAGATCGCAACCCAGCTGGATGTTCCGCTGTCGTAGTAATACGGACCGAGTTCGGTCGCGGCAAACAGATGCGCGCCATCCGCAGAAGTCGCGAGGTCGTACACCAAGGTGTTCGGCAACCCGGTGCTGAAAGCGGTGAAATTATCGCCGTCATTAACCGATCGATACACGGCTGGCCCGGAATACCCGGCACCGGCGACATAGATTGTTCCTGGCGTCGTCGCGTGCGTCAGAATGCAGTTGCCATAGAAATATTGGCCGTCTGGCAAGCCACTGCTGCGCAGGCTGAATCCGCCGCCACTGTCACGAAAGAACTGGCCACCGTCGTTGATCACGTAACGCGTCAGACCATTGCGCGAGAACTGCACATCAGTCACCCGCGATCCGAAATCGAACGCCCCCTCACTATGCGTGATCGTGCTGCCGTTATAGGTCAAGGTCAGAACACGATTACGGTTTGCGCCAATACCGCCACCCGCGAGCAGGGCGCGATTCGGATTCAATGGATCGGCCTCGATCGGAGCAAGAAAAAGCCAGTCCTGAAAGTTCGCTGAGGCATAGTCCCAGTCGCGCAGTGCCGTCCAGTCGCCAGTTGCCGGCGCAGTATCAAGTTGAGCGAATCCCGGGTAGACCATCCATACGTTTGCACCATTGTTCGATGACGTCAGATGTGCGTAGTCACCGCTGATCGTCTGTACGAAATCGTTGATGCCGGCGCTCGGGGCCATGGCCTTCTGATACCCCTGATCCTGTGCACCGACCAGGATCGCGTTCGGCGCCGAACGCACACTGTAACTGCCGTAATACTGGCCATTTCGCAGACCCGACAACGATAAATTCTGCACAGTGAGCAGGCCATCGGTGGACTCATAGGTTCCACCGTCGGTCGAGACAAATACCCGCTCATTGCCGCCGGAATCAACGAATACATCGAAGTTCGGGATATCGGCATGCAGCTTGGTCGCCGGCGAGGGGTAATAGTCCGGCCAGGAATTGACCAGTTGCCAACTCTGCGCGCCATCGCTGCTGCGATAGGCATTCGTGCCACCGACGTACACTCGCGCAGGATCGCGCGTTGAACTTTCTGCCGAGTTGAAGCCGAACATATTGGTGGGTGCATTGGTGCGAGTGGTCCAACTGGCACCGCCGTCCAGGCTGCGATAGATTTCGGTCACACTGGCACTACTGCGGACGACAAACACATACAAGAATGTATTGCCGCCACTGTCCACGCCGCCGCTGAGCGACACCCGATCATTACTCCCGAGTGCCGCGGCACCGGACACACTGCTGACCGCGACCAGCGCATGGGTCGCCGGAGTAATCGTATTCAGCGTCAAGCCATCCAGCAGGTACATCACGGTACTGCCATAACGCGGCGAAAACAGCGCAACGCGATTGCCCTGACCAATGAAACCGCGACTGCTGAACGCCGCACCTCGATTGGTCGATGCATACAGCTTCGTACGCCAACTGCCGGCACCGCCATCGTATTCAACGCGCAGCGCATACACCTCACTGGCCGATGCATCGCGTGCCGCCAGCCCCCTGCTATACCAGACGTTACTTGTTGCCAACCCGGTCGCCGCGCTCCATGACGCGCCGCCGCTATCGCTGTAGAACAGCCCGCTCGGGGTATCCGCCCAAACCAGCAAGCGTTCACTGCCCGTCAGACGCTCGAGAAAACCAGATGTTCCGTTGGGCGTGAAGCTGACGCCATCTGCAGGACTGGCCCAGTCCAGCGTGCTCCGGCCGGCACGCCATAGGTTGCCGCCATGGCTCAGCACATTGAGGCGATTGTTGGCGACATCGAATTGCGTGGACAAGGTGCGCCCGGCAACATTGCCGCTGCCGCGCTCGACCCAGTTCCCACTGATCGCCGTGGTCGCAACAATCAACTCATCGGCGGCGTCATTTCCGGTTGCTTGCCACTGTTCGAGCGTCTCCAACGACCGCTGCATTCGCACGCGCCGGAACTCGGCATCCTGGTGCCGCCAGTCGAATCCGGGCGCCGCTCGATGCAGCATCTCGATCCAGGCATCGCGCAAGCGTTGATGATCCTCGGACTCGCCCGGTGCCGCCAGCGTCGGTGGCGGTCGTGGCGGGCGCTGCGATCCATTGGTCGAACAACCAATCACGATCGCCGCTGCGGCAACGATGAACGAACCAACCAGAACCGGTATCGTCTTCATGAGTTTGCTCCGCCGAATTTTCCGGCAGTGTACCGGTCCGACTCGCATCGGCGAAGTTCACCATCGGCCAGCCACTGGAATCAAGAGGTGGACGAATGCCGATCGACCAGCAACACCCGTTCGGCAAGGCTCTGGTAAATCCGGCCAAGCGCTTCGAGGTCTCCGAGACAGACGTGTTCATCGATCTTGTGGATGGTCGCGTTGACCGGGCCAAGTTCAACGATCTGACTGCCAAGCGTCGCGATGAAACGGCCATCCGAGGTGCCACCGCCAGTGTCGGCAATCGTCTCGGTAATGCCGTGCGACTGCAGCACGGCGTGGGTCGCTTCACGCAGCAGCCCATCGGCGGTCAGGAATGGTGCGCCGGAGATTTCCCAGATGATGCGATAGTCGAGATCATGCTTCACCAACACCGCTTCCGTCGCGCGCATCAGATCTTCCGGGCTGGACGCCGTGCCGAAGCGGAAGTTGAAGTCGATGCAAACATCGCCCGGAATCACGTTGTAAGCGCCGGTGCCGCCGTGGATGTTGGAGATCTGAAAACCGGTCGGCGGAAAATGCGCATTGCCACCATCCCATCGGATCGCGGCGAGTTCGGCTAATGCTGGCGCCACCGCATGGATCGGGTTCAATGCCTTCTCCGGGAAAGCGACATGGCCCTGGACGCCACGCACTTTCAGATGTCCGTGCAGCGAGCCGCGACGGCCGATACGGATGCGATCACCCAGCACCAGTTCACTCGATGGCTCGCCGACCACGCAGTAATCGATACGCTGGCCGCGTCGCAGAAATTCATCAACGACATGGCGAATGCCATCCGTCGCATCACCTTCCTCGTCGCTCGTCAACAACAGTCCGATCACACCGGGATGCGCCGGTTGCGCGGCAACGAAACGCTCCAGCGCCACCACCATCGCCGCCACGCTGCCTTTCATGTCGGCCGCCCCGCGTGCATACAGCAAGCCATCGCGCACCTGTGGTTCGAACGGCGGCGACGTCCACTCCGCGAGATCACCGGTCGGCACGACATCGGTATGACCCAGGAAGGCGAACACCGGGCCAACACTGCCATGCCAGGCCCACAGGTTGCGCACGCCACCGGCATCGATCGGCTCGACCACGAAACCGGCGTGCTGCAGCCGCGATGCGATCAGGTCTTGGCAGCCGGCATCGTCGGGCGTGACCGACGCGCGGCGGCACAAGTCCATCGTCAATTCGGCGATTTCCGAGCCGATGTTCATGCCGACACCTTCGCCGTGAGGAAGCGCTTCTCGTACAAACCGCCGGTAAAACCGAGCATCACTTCGCCATCGGTCACGGTCACCGGGCGCCGCAGCAAACTCGGGTATTCGCGCACCAACAAAACGTATTCGGGATCGCTCTGCGGGTCTTTGCGGTTCGCCGGCAAGCCACGCCAAGTCGTGCCGGAACGATTGATCAACTTGTCCCAGCCGACCTGCTTCGCCCAATCCTTCAGCGCCGCACCCGGCACCGGATGCAATTTGTAGTCGATGAATTGATGCACCAAACCTTCGCGCTTCAGCCATTTGCGCGCCGTCTTGCAGGTATCGCAATTCGTCAGCCCGTAGAGGATCGGCGCGGCCATCAATCGATCCCGCGCAGCAGATCGTTGAGACTGGTCTTCGAGCGCGTCTTCGCATCGACTTTCTTGACGATCACCGCCGCATACAAACTGTGCGAGCCGTCCTTGGACGGCAACGAGCCGGAGACGACGACACTGCCCGCTGGCACCCGACCGTAATGCACTTCGCCGGTCTCGCGGTCGTAGATGCGCGTGCTCGATCCGATGAAAACGCCCATACCGATCACCGAACCGCGCTCGACGATCACACCTTCGACGACTTCCGAGCGCGCGCCGATGAAGCAGTCGTCTTCGATAATGGTCGGATTTGCCTGCAAGGGTTCGAGTACCCCGCCGATGCCGGCGCCACCGGAAAGATGCACATTCGCACCGACCTGCGCACAGGAGCCGACCGTCGCCCAGGTATCGACCATCGTGCCGGCACCGACATGCGCGCCGATATTGATGAAGCTGGGCATCAGCACCACATCGCGGCCGATGTGCGCGCCGCGGCGCACGATCGCACCCGGCACCACACGCGCACCCGCATCGCGGAACGCAGCCTCGTCATAGCCTTCGTAACGCAGTGACACCTTGTCGAAATAGGGTGCCGGCGTCGCGGCCATCAGCCGATTTGGTTCAATGCGAAACGACAACAACACCGCCTTTTTGATCCATTGATGCACGGCCCAACCCGATTCAGTCGGCTCGGCGACGCGTAGCTCGTTGGTTTCGAGCGCGGCAATCACCGCATTCACTGCGGGACGAATGCTGGCATCGATCTCGTTCTGGGTAAGCTCCGAGCGTCGCTCGAATGCGGCCTCGATCGTAGATTGCAGGCTTGGGGTCATCATCGCAGGGGCGCCAGTTCGTGAGCGAGCGTGCGTTCCAGCGACTCCGTGGCCGCGGTATCGAGCGCGCGGTTGTGTTCGTCGGAAAGCACAAAGAAGTCTTCGACGCGTTCGCCGAAAGTGGCGATGCGAGCGTCGTGCACGCGCACGCCGCAGGCGCGGAACGCTTGCGCGACATGTGCGAGCAGGCCCGGCCGGTCCGAACAGACCAGCGCCAGTTGTGTGCGTGCGCCGCCCTCGCGTTCGCCGAACTCGACGCGCAGCGGCACATGGAAATGCTTCTGCTGGCGCGACCAAGCGCGTCGCGCCGGCGTCAGATTCAACTCGGGCTTGTCGAGTTCATCGGCAAGGCGCCGGCATAGTTCGTCGCTGCGCGCGACATCGGTCAGGGCATGGCCCTGCGCATCAAGGATCTGAAAGGTGTCAAGGACGCGGCCATCACGCGTGGTGACGATGCGTGCGTCATGAACATTGATCTGCATGCGGTCGAGTACCGACGTGACCGTCGCGAACAAACCATCACGATCACGCGAGATCACCAGCAATTCGCTGCCGCCGCTGTCGCCATGACGGATCGCAACACGCGCCGCCGCACTGCCGCCGTGCGCGAGCACCTGCTCGGCCTGCCAGGCCAATTGGTCCGGCGAGAAACGCAGCACGCTGTCCTCGGGGTAGTCGGCCCAGACCTGTTCCGCGGCGACGACATCACCGCCCTGACTCTGCAGTAATTCACGCGCCTGACCGATGGTTTCGGCAACACGTTCGCGACTGTGCACCGGATGTTCCAGACCACGACGCAGCGCAAAACGGGTGGCGTTGTAGAGATCCGCTAACAGCCGATCCTTCCAGGTATTCCAAAGTTTTGGACTGGTACCGGAAATGTCGGCCACGGTCAGCAGATAGAGGTAATCGAGGCGTTCCCAGTCCGCCACGAGACTGGCGAACTTGTGCACCACCACAGGGTCGCCGATGTCCTGCTTCTGCGCGGTGATCGACATGTCGAGATGATGGCGTACCAGCCATGCCACCAGATCGACGTCTGGTTGCGACAAGCCGAGCCAGCGCACGAAATCGCGGGCGTCGCGTTCGCCCAGTTCGGAATGATCGCCGCCCCGGCCCTTGGCGATGTCGTGAAACAGACCAGCCAGCAACAACAGTTCCGGTTTGCGCAAGCGCGCGCGCACTTCGACCGCAAGTGGCAAGGACTCGGCGGTTCCGGCGTCGGCGAAGCGCGCCAGATGCTCAAGCACGCGCAGGGTGTGCTGGTCGACCGTGTAGGCATGAAACATGTCGTACTGCATGCGTCCGCTCACGCGCTCAAACGCCGGGATCAGACGTCCGAGCAAATCGAGCTCAGACATCACGCGCAACACACGTACCGCACGTAGCGGCTGGCGCAGGATCGCGAGGAAGTGAGCGACGCAATCGCCGGCATCATCAGTCAACGCGTAATTTGGCACGGCCGCCTGGATCGCCGCCGCCAGTTCAGGGTTCAGACCATCGGCCGCGGGCGTCATCGCCAAGCGATGGCAGACCTTCAATGCACCGGCCATGGTCGCCGCCACCGCCGCCGTATCGCGATGCGTCAGTCGGCCGCGACGTAGGCCGAAACCATCGTCGTACCAAAGTGTCGGCGAGGGTTCCGGTGTCAGTCGTTCTTCCCAGTCGAGCAGCAGCCTTTGAGTGATTCGGCGCACGCTCGATGCGCTGCGAAAGAAGCCTTGCATCAGTTGTTCGACCGCCAGATTTTCGCGGTGCTGGTCGGCGAAACCGAACAGCCTTGCCAGGTCACGCTGATGATCGAACAACAGACGCTCTTCACGTCGTTGCACGGAACGATGCAGACCGAACCGCAAGCGCGCTAGCGCGGCCCGGGCGTGAATCAGTGCACTCTGGTCGGCAGCACTCGCAAGTCCATTCTCGGCCAAGTGCTCGATGCGCGACACCCCGAAGCAACGGCGCGCCATCCAGCCGAGGGTATCGAGATCACGAATCGCGCCGGGGCCTTCCTTGACATTCGGTTCGAGATTGAACGAGGTATCGTTGAAACGCGCATGGCGGGCGCGTAGTTCGTCACGTTTGGCCTCGAAAAATGCCGCGGGTGGCCAGACTTGATGGGTATCCAAGGCGACCAACGTACTCGTGAGCAGCGCTTCATCCCCGACCAGATAGCGCGCTTCGAACATTGCCGTCGCCGAGGACAAGTCTTCGGCGCCGATCCGTAGACATTGTTCCGGCGTGCGGGCGATGTGGCTGACTGTCAGTCCGATATTCCAGATCGTTGCGAGAAAATGCTCGATCGCGATATGGGCGGGATGGTCTTCGTGATCGATGATCAGCAGCAGATCGATATCGGACTGCGGATACAGTTCGCCGCGGCCATATCCACCGGTCGCCGCAAGCGCGACGCCATGATGACTGGCGAGTTCCACCGCGTAGGCAGCACACAACGCTTCGTCGACACGATTGGCACGCGCAGCAATCAGCAGTTCGGCCGAGGTGCCGAGTGCGAACGAAGCCTCATCTTCAAATTGGGCTTTGCGCAGGCGCTCCCGCCACTGTGAGGCGATGAAGACCGCAGGCGCGGCAGAATCGTTGCCGCGCGCGTCGCTCATGCCGCTGTCCGGTCCGCCACCGAGGGTCAGCACCTCGAAGCCATCGTCGGTTACCGCAATGGTGTGTTCCCACTGCGCCGACAGCGAACGGTCACGCGTCACCACCGTCCAACCGTCCGGCATCAGGCGTGTCGCAGGCGCGCCGGCATTGATCATCGGCTCAATGGTGAACGTCATGCCTTTCTGGAGCGTCGGGCCAGCGCCGGGCTTGCCGTAATGCAGCACCTGCGGGTCCTCGTGATAGACCTGTCCGATGCCATGGCCGCAATACTCGCGCACGACGGAAAAGCGCTGCGCTTCGGCAAAACTTTGAATGGCATGGCCGATGTCGCCGAGCGTGCTGCCTGGCCGCACCGTGCGGATTCCGCGCCACATCGCCTCGAAGGTGATGTCGACCAGACGCTTCGCGAGCACCGGCGGCGTACCGGCGTAATACATGCGACTGGTGTCGCCATGCCAGCCGTCGCGGATGACGGTAACGTCGATATTGATGATGTCACCATCCTTCAGCACCTTCGACGCACTCGGGATGCCGTGACAGATGACGTTGTTGACCGAGGTGCAGATCACCTTCGGGAAACCTTTGTAGCCGAGGTTTGCCGGAACGGCCTTCTGCACGTCGACGATGTATTCGTGACAGAGCCGATCGAGTTCTTCGGTACTTATTCCGGGCTTCACGTGTTCGCCGATCATATCGAGCACGTCGGCGGCGAGACGGCCGGCGGCGCGCATCTTGACGATATCGGCGGCCGACTTGAGGGTGAACTTCGTGCTGCGCGTGGGCGTTTCCATGATGCGAGTTTAGCGAAGCGGGACGCGTGCTGCGCGCCAGTTACGGTGATTCCCTGAATCTGGATTCAGCGTTTCAGGCGCCCGCGCAGCACGGTGGCGTCAATCTGCAATGCCGGAATTTGCGACGTCGACCCGACGCGTGCGGGCCATTCTTCACCGTCCGACGCGGCGGCTTCCACTTGATCAACCAAGAATACGGCTTCCGGACCGCCATGGCCGAAGCGGATGTGATCGCCCGACGTCAGCGGCGCCGCCTGACCGACGCGTTCGCCGTTCACGTAGGTGCCATTGCTCGACAACAGGTCGCTGACCGCGAAGCGCGGCGCTTCGCCTTCGGCCCATTGCCACTCGATCACCGCATGGTTGCGACTGACGACGCCATCCTGCTCGGCATGAAAACGCAGGTCACAACCCGGATCGCGGCCGACGTAAAGCGCACGAAACTTGGCCGCCGGATAGACCTCGACGGTGCCAGCCTTGGAGCCGGTGAGGTAACGAAACAGGATGCGCAACATGGCGCATCCTGTCACAAGCGCCGCACCGTGGTCCACGGCGCCGGCTTGATCGGACGACGTCGTGGCTCGATTCGTGCACGATTACTCGATCGGCTGTTTCAGCATCATCTGGCGGACATAGCGCCCCGGGGGCGAGCCGAACGACAGCACCGTGTCGTTGTACTTGCGCATGTCGAACTGGTCGCCGTCACGCTCGCGAATGGCTTTTTCCAGATCCAGATGTTCCTGGAAACCCACGAAATAGGTTGGCAACTGGGTCGAGGTCAATTGCGCGCGCACCCATTTGCCCGCAGCTTCGCGTTCCTGCTGGAAACCTTGCACGGTCATCAACGTCATCGCGTCTTCACGGGTCATGCCATCGACATGGATCGCCTGATCCATCAGCGCATTGGTGATAACACGCAGATACCACTTGAGGTTGATCAGCTTGAATAGCGGATCGTTGTCGAGATAGCCGGCATCGACCATCATTTTCTCTGCATAGACCGCCCAGCCTTCGACGAACGAGCCCGACGACAGCACCGCACGCAGTGTCGATGGATGCTTATTCGAATGGGCGATCTGCAAGAAGTGCCCGGGCATGGCTTCGTGGATGCTCAACTCCTCGATCGAGCGCGTGTTGTATTCGCGCAGGAACGAATCGACTTGCTCGGTACTCCAGTCATCGGGAATCGGCGACACCGCGTAGAAGGTATCGAGATGCTTGTCGAGCGGCCCCGGCGAATCGCAATAAGCGACCGCCACGCCACGCTGAAACTCCGGCATCAGGATGATCTTGACCGGCGACTCTGGCAGCGTGACCAAGCCTTTTTCGCGCACGAAGGCGGTGGCGCGTTCGGTGCTAGCGGTCGCGGTTTCGACCACCTTGTCGCGATCGGGACGATCAGCGTAGGCCAGTTCCAGCGCTGCGGCGATACCGGCCTGCTGCTGTTCCGGGGTCGGCTGCTCTGGCATCTCGGGTGCCTTTGGCTGATCTGCCAAAACCGTACGCGCGATGCTGTACATCTCGGCACGCACACGCTGCAATTCGGCTTCGGCGCGTTGTTTGATCTCACCACGACTGAGCGGCGAGTTCAGCGCGAACGCGAGTTTCTGGTCGTATAGCGCCGCGCCAATTCGGAAGTCGCCCTTGGCGTTCGGCACCAAGGTTTCGTCCAGCCACTTCTGCTGTTCTGCCACCGCCAACTTGAGGTTGCCAATGGCGTTCTCGGCCCGCTCACGATCTTCCTCGCCGAGTTGATCCAGATTCGGAGTAATGAACTGGTCGACCAGGCCGAGAATGCCGCCATGTTGCTTGGCAGCAGTTTCAGCATGAATCAGCGGCACGCGCGCCGGATCGAGGTTCTCACGTGCCTGCGAAAACAGCCTCGGCAGCTTTTCGATGCGTAGCGTTGCCGATTTCAGACGCTCTGGCAGTGGCGCGAACTCGCGCGCCATCAACGTGTAGATCGCACTACCGGCCAACTGGCCATACACCTGCGGATCCCAAGCCCAGTTCTGCAAGGTCTCGACGCTCCAGAGATCGCTCTGCAACTGGTTGCGCAGGATCGCGTAATCGATCTGATTTTCTCGCGACAACGATGTGGCGTCGATCGCTTCCAACGCTGCCAGTGTGCGTCGCGCATGTTCGACCGCAGCCGCGCGTCCCTTGACGCTGAGATCCTCGATATCGCCATCGACGATATGACTACCGACCTGGGTCGCAGAAATCGGATTTAGCCGGAACCAGTCGCTCAACTAAGATTGCGTCAGTGCGTCGAACTGCTGGTCGTGATTGATCGCTGCCGGTTTGGCCGCTTCGGCAATCGGCGCTGGAGTCTGATTGCAGGCCGTGAAGAACGGTAGGCCGAAACAAAGCGCAACGGCAATCGCGAGACGGGTAACGGACATGGCGGGCTCCGGAAAACGGGATCGCAGACTAGCAGCGTGCACCGATCTCGCGCTGCACCCCGCGCACAGCCATCACGACCAAAGCACGTTTCAAACCATGCCCGGATCGATCAGATCAGCGTGCGTCTGGCCAGCAAGCGGCGGGTACGCATACTCAGGACGTCATCCGGTCCCAGAATGACTTGACGCCATCTACCCAGGACGTCTGCCGCGGCATGTGGTCCTTGCCATCGTCAAAGGTGCCTTCGAACTCTTCCAGCAATTCGCGCTGGCGCTTGCTCAGACGCACTGGGGTTTCGACGACGACGCGGCACAGCAGGTCGCCTTGGTCATGGCCGCGCACCGACTTCACGCCTTTGCCGCGGAGGCGGAACAGCTTGCCAGTCTGAGTCTCGGTCGGCACCTTGATCTTGGCGTCGCCATCCAGTGTCGGAATCACCAATTCACCGCCGAGTGCTGCTTGCGAGAAGCGGATCGGCACTTCGCAGTAAAGGTCATTGCCTTCACGCTGGAAGATCTTGTGTTCACGCACCATCATTTCGACGAACAAATCACCGCTCGGCGTACCCGGCGGGCCGGCATGGCCTTCGCCCGCCAGACGCACGCGATCACCGGTATCGACGCCTGCGGGAATCTTCACCGCCAGCGTCTTGTCCTTTTGGATACGACCATGGCCGCGGCAACTCTTGCACGGCTTTTCGATCTGCTTACCGCTACCACTGCACGTCGGGCAGGCCTGCTCGACATGGAAGATGCCGCGCTGTGCGACGACACGGCCGCGACCACGGCACATCGAACACGTGCTCGATTTACGATCCTGCGAGCCGGTGCCCTCGCAGTCATCACAGTTCACGACTGCTGGTACGTCGATCTCCTTGGTGGCGCCGAACACTGCCTCTTCCAGATCAAGTTCGACCACGATCCGCGCATCGGCACCACGCCGCGGCTGTCCTCCACCGCGACGACTGCCGCCGAACAAGTCACTGAAAATATCGCCGAAAATATCGCCGACATCCGAATAACCGCCACCGCCGCCTGCACCCTGTTCGAATGCGGCATGGCCGTGCTGGTCGTAGGCGCGACGCTTGGCCGGGTCGGAGAGCACTTCCCAGGCCTCTTTCGATTCCTTGAACTTGAGCTCAGCATCCTTGTCGCCATCGTTACGATCCGGATGATGCTTCATCGCCAGCCGGCGATAGGCCTTCTTCAGATCGTCCTCCGACGCATCCTTGGCGACACCCAAGGTTTCGTAATAGTCACGCTTGCTCATGCGGCTGGATTCTTGTTCGGGCGGCGATTTTGGTATGGCGGGAAAAGTAAACCCGGATCACTTGCGAAATCCGGGCTACCGATACGATTCAAATCAACGCTGCTTACTTGTCGTCCTTGACCTCGGTGAACTCGGCGTCGACGACGTCATCATTCTTCTGGGCCTGCGCACCGGCAGCGGCGTCCGGGCCGGGCTGGGCACCGCCTTGGGCAGCCGCTGCGAGCGACTGCGCAGCGGCTTCAAGTGCTGCGATCCGCGATTCGATCTTGGCCTTGTCGTCGCCCTTCATCACCGACTCCAGATCCTTGGCCGCTTCCTCGATACGACCAATCTGGTCGCCCGGCACCTTGGCACCATGTTCCTTCAGCGTCGAACGCACGCTGTGCACGAGCTGGTCGGCCTTGTTGCGGGTTTCGACCAATTCGGCAAAACGCTTGTCGTCTTCGCGATGTACGTCGGCGTCACGTACCATCTGCTCGATCTCGGCTTCCGACAGACCCGAACCAGCCTTGATCTCGACCTTCTGCTCCTTGCCGGTCTTCTTGTCCTTCGCCGATACGTGCAGGATGCCGTTCGCATCGATGTCGAACGCGACTTCCACCTGCGGCATGCCGCGCGGTGCCGAGTCGATTCCGGCCAGATCGAACTTCGCCAACGACTTGTTGTAGCGGGCTTCCTTGCGTTCGCCCTGAAGCACATGCACGGTTACCGCAGTCTGATTGTCTTCGGCGGTCGAGAACACCTGCGACGCCTTCGTCGGCACCGTGGTGTTCTTCTCGATCAGCTTGGTCATCACTCCACCCATCGTCTCGATACCGAGCGAGAGCGGGGTCACGTCGAGCAGCAACACGTCCTTGACTGCGCCCGACAACACGCCGGCCTGGATCGCAGCACCGACGGCCACGGCTTCATCCGGGTTGACGTCCTTGCGCGGTTCCTTGCCGAAGAACTCGGTCACCGCCGCCTGCACACGCGGCATGCGCGTCATGCCGCCGACCAAGATCACTTCCGTAATGTCGGACGGTTTGACCTTGGCATCGGCCAGCGCGGTACGGCAGGGTTCGATGGTCTTTTTCACCAGATCATCGATCAGCGACTCGAGCTTGGCACGCGTCAACTTGACGGTGAGATGCTTGGGGCCGGCGGCATCGGCGGTGATGTACGGCAAGCTGACGTCGGTCTGCTGCAGTGTGGAAAGCTCGATCTTGGCGCGCTCGGCTGCATCCTTCAGGCGTTGCAGTGCCAGCGGATCCTTGCGCAGGTCGATGCCCTGTTCTTTCTGGAACTCTTCGACCAGGAAGTCGATGACGCGCTTGTCGAAGTCTTCGCCGCCGAGGAAGGTGTCGCCATTGGTAGCCAGCACTTCAAACTGCTTCTCACCATCAACTTCCGCGATCTCGATGATCGACACGTCGAAGGTGCCGCCGCCGAGGTCATAGACAGCAATCTTGCGATCCTTGCCGCCGGACTTGTCGAGACCATAGGCCAGCGCTGCCGCCGTCGGCTCATTGATGATGCGCTTCACATCTAGGCCCGCAATACGGCCCGCGTCCTTGGTCGCCTGACGCTGCGAATCGTTGAAATAGGCCGGAACCGTGATCACTGCCTCGGTCACTGGTTCACCGAGAAAATCCTCAGCGGTCTTCTTCATCTTCATCAGCACCTTGGCCGAAATCTCCGGCGGCGCCATGCGACGACCGTCACTGGTCGCGACCCAGGCGTCGCCATTGTCGTGGCCGACGATGGCATACGACACCAGATCGAGGTCCTTGGTGACTTCGGCGTCGGTGAACTTGCGACCGACCAAGCGCTTCACCGCATAGAAGGTATTTTTCGGGTTGGTCACGCCCTGACGCTTGGCGGCGGCGCCAACGATGACCTCGCCATCCTTCGCGAACGCGACAATCGACGGCGTGGTGCGATCACCTTCCGCATTTTCGATGACGCGGACCGTGCCGCCGTCCATGATCGCAACACAGCTATTGGTGGTGCCGAGGTCGATACCGATGATCTTGCCCATGATGTCTCTCCGGAAATCTTGAATGCCTTGCGGCGGATGGCGCTGTTATGAGGATGTGAACGCAGGGTTCAAGGGGACGGCTTACGCGTCTTCAGGCGGCAGTGGATCGGCCGCGACGGTCACCATCGCCGGGCGGATCAAGCGCTCATGCAGCCGATAGCCAGTCTGGAACACGTCAATGACGGTGCCGGCCGGCTTCTCGGCGGTCGGAATCATCGCCATCGCCTGATGCCATTCCGGATTGAACGCTTCACCCACCGGCTTCAATCGGGTCAGGCCATGCTGCTCGCTGGCCTTCAGCAGCAGCTTCAAGGTCAGGTCCATGCCTTCGCGCAACCTGGCGGGGTCACTGCCACCTTGGCTCAAGCCCATTTCCAGCCCGTCGCACACCGGCATCAGATCGTTCAGCAGCTTTTCGACACCGTACTTGCGGGCCGCATCGACATCCCGCATGGCGCGCTTGCGCTGGTTATCCATCTCGGCGAGCAGGCGCACCTGCTCATCTTTGGCGGCACCCAACTGGTTTTGCAGTTCG
Organism: Rhodanobacteraceae bacterium; assembly: GCA_016708465.1. Classification (GTDB taxonomy): domain Bacteria; phylum Pseudomonadota; class Gammaproteobacteria; order Xanthomonadales; family Ahniellaceae; genus JADKHK01. The sequence continues at coordinate 15,062 of JADJFT010000001.1, read as the reverse complement.
TGAATGCGACCTTCCAATTCTTCGGCCGGCAACGCACCGAAATCGTCGTCGTCCACCAACGTCGTGTCCTGATTCATCGAATTCTCCGTGCTTCGGCCGATTGGCCGGTTTGCCCCGTCCGGCTTATGGGGCCAGTCCAGCGTTCTTCAAGGCACCCGAGAGAATCCGCGCCGTGGTCTGCACGACCGGAATGACGCGGTCATAGTCCATGCGCGTCGGGCCGATCACGCCAATCACGCCGAGCAGTCGGCCGTCTGCGCCATAGGGTGCGGTCACCATGCTGCAGGAACCAAGCGGGGCGTAGCCCGATTCCTCACCGATAAACAAACGCACACCCTCCGCGTGCACACAGCCTTCGAGCAGGCGCGCCAATTCACGTTTGCGGTTGAACGCCTCGAACAAGTCGCGCAGCCGCTCGACACTGGCCATCTCGGACAATCCCATCAAATTGGTCTGACCTGAGACGACAAACTCGTCGCTCGATTCGCAGCGAAACGAGGCATTGGCGAGCTCGATCGCTGAGCGCAGTACGCGATCGATGGAATCGCGCGCCACTTCCATTTCGGTAACGATGCGGCGCCGAATTTCGTCCAGCGGCAAGCCCGAAAAATTCTGGTTGAGGTAATTCGCGAGCTGCTCCAACTCGCTCGCCGCATAGGCGCGCGGCAAGTCGAGCACACGGTTCTGTACTTCGTTGTCGGTGAACACCAGGATCACCAGCACCCGGCTCGGCCCGAGCTGGACGAAATCAATCTGGCGAAATGCGAACTGCTCGCGCTTCGGCACCGTCACCAGCCCGACGAAATGGGTCAATTGACTGAGCACACCGGACACCCGGCTGAGCACCTCATTGGTGGTGCCGCCAGACGGGATCTCGCGCTGCAGCGCGTCCATTTCATCCGGGCGCGGGGCCTGCAATTGCAGCAGCGAATCGACGAACAGCCGATAACCCTGCGCGGTCGGGATACGTCCGGCCGAGGTATGCGGCGCTGCGATCAGCCCGACTTCTTCCAGATCAGACAGCACATTGCGGATGGTCGCCGGGCTGAGGTCAAGACCACTGTGCTTCGCCAACGTGCGCGAACCCACCGGCTCGCCATCGCGGATGTACTGCGCGATCAACGTGCGCAGCAAATGGCGCGAACGGGCATCGAGTTGGTCGGCGAGGCGGCGATTCATGATGCTGCAGAGATGGGGATGCGGCCGACGCTATCAATCCTGCCGCGCAAAGGTCAACGCGCGGTGACGTGATCGCTCGGCTTTGCTAGCCTCTCCGACATGCTGCGTACCCTGTTTGTCAAAGATTTCGCAATCATCGACGGTGCCGACGTGAATTTCGCGGCCGGCATGAGTGTGCTCACCGGAGAAACCGGTGCCGGAAAATCCTTGCTGGTCGATGCGCTGATGTTGCTGGCGGGCGGTCGCGGTGACGCCGGCGTGGTTCGTCATGGTGCCGACCGCGCCGAGATGTCCGCCGAATTTGACCTGCGCGCCCTGCCCGCTACCCGCGCCTGGTTGCGCGAGCAGGAGCTTGACGATGAGGAACAACTGCGGCTGCGTCGGGTGATCCGTGCCGACGGCAGCTCGCGTGCCTGGATCAATGATCGCCCGGTGTCGTTGTCGGTCTTGCGCGAAGCCGCAGCATTCTTGGTCGAGATCCATGGCCAGCATGAACATCAGGCGTTGCTGTCACGTAAACATCAGCTCACCTTGCTTGACGCTTTTGCGCAGCACCCGGATCGCATCGACGATGTGCAGCGTGTGGCCCGACACATTGCCGAAATCGATCGACAGATCTCCGACCTTGCCGGCGCCAACAGCGGCGACCCGGACCGCGTCGACTACCTGCGCTTTCAGCATCAGGAATTGAGCAACCATGCGCTGTCCGAAGAATCATATGCGCGGTTGGTCGACGACCACCGCCGACTCGCCCATGCGGCGACGCTATTGTCGGGCAGTCAGAAGCTGATCGACGCGCTGGACAGCGACGACGATCACTCGGCGACATCGCTGCTGGCCCATTGCGCAACCGACGCGCGCAAGCTCGCGCAAGTCGATGCCGCGCTCGCACCAGTCGCTGAATTGCTCGAATCCGCCGGCATCCAGGTGGTCGAGGCGATCAACGAACTGGAACGCTATCGTTCCGGGCAAGACCTCGATCCGCAGCGCTATGGTGAACTCGACACGCAACTCGGCAAGCTGCACGAACTCTCGCGCAAGCATCGCGTTCCGGCGCAGGAACTCGGCATGCGGCTGAACGAACTCAGCGACGAGATCGATCGCCTGCAACATGCCGGCAGCAAAATCGAACTGTTGCGCCGCGAACGCGAAGCGGCATTGATCGACTACGTACGCGCGGCCAAGGCGCTATCGGAATCACGTCGTTTTGCCGCCACCACGCTCGCCACGCGCGTCACCGGGCTGCTGCGCGAACTCGCCATCGCGGGCGCCTTCGAGATCCAGATCGAGACGACAGACGAGTGCGAATTTGCATTGTCTGGGCGCGACGAGATCGAATTTGTGGTCAGTCCGAATCCGGGCCAGCCAGGACGGCCACTGCGCAAGATTGCGTCTGGTGGCGAACTGGCAAGAATTAGCCTGGCCATCGAAGTGGCGGCGATCGGTTCCGATGACGTGCCGGTCATGGTGTTCGACGAAGTCGATTCCGGCATTGGCGGTGGCACTGCCGAAGTGGTTGGGCGAAAACTGCGCGAACTCGGATCGACGCGACAGGTGTTATGCGTCACCCATCTCGCCCAAGTCGCGGCGCAAGGCCATCAGCATTTCGCGGTACGCAAGTCGGTCATCGATGGCCAGACGCACACCCGCATCGAGCCACTCGATGCCAAACCGCGGGTCGATGAGATCGCACGCATGCTCGGCGGTGTCGAAATCACCAGCGCCACCCGCTCCGCCGCGAAAGAAATGATCGCGGCGGCGCGATAAGGCGGCCGATGCAAGATCGCCCGCCGGCGATTGCCTACTTCATTCGCACATCCTGCACGAATTCGATGCCACGGTCGGCGACACGCACCTGCATGTCGATGTGGTCGATCGATTCGGCATAGACTTTTTGCAACGCGACCATCGTCTTCTGCAGTTCCGCTGCCTCGGGATCGGTGGACTTTGCGAGTTCGGCCGATGCTTGCGCAAAGATCGACTGAAAGAACGCGCCGCCATACCCGACTGCAATCAGTGCTTTGTTGCCGGTATCGACGGTCATAGCTGCTTTCAGTGTCGCCGCTTCGCCCTCGCCAACACTGACGCCGATGGCGGTGTCCGACATCAGCGCATGCATCGGGCCTTTGACCGGGATCGACGGGTCCGCCGGGATCGCCTTCAGTTCGCCGTTCGGTTGCAGGTTCAACGCGGCGATCTGCGGCACGAAACCGCTGACCATGCCGATCAAGCCGGCCGGACTCTTCGAACCGACCAGCAATTTGCCGGCGAATTCTGGCTCGCTCGGCGCACCATCGACGCCTGGCTGTGGCATCACAAACTTGCTGGCAATCAGATGCACGGCATTGAAGGCGCTCGCGGCCATGTACAGACCGGGGTTGCTGAATTGCTCCTTGGCCTTGGTCGCGCCGTCATTCAAGTCGGCGAGCGCCGGGCAGGCATAGGGCGCAGCGATGATCGCGCCTGCCTGCTTATTCACGAAATTCGCGAGTGCTTCCAGGTTCATTGCAAACCCGAAGCTGACGGCACTACCGGCAGTAGCATCGGCACCGGGCAGCGGTGCCGGCACGAGTTGCAGATCGGCGGCGATATCGGGGCGCAATTCCAGCAGCATCTTGGCCTGAATCGACTTCGCTTCGAACTGCGTATAGCCGAATACCGCGCGCGGCATCGCCTTGGCGATTGCGTCGTAGTCTTTTGCGCAGGTCGCTTTCAATTCTGCAGCGGCGGGTGCATCTGCAGCTGGTTCGGCATCATCGACCAAGGCGATCAGCTTGCGCGTATCGACATAGCCACTGGCATACGGCGTGTACCCGAACTCCTTGTTCAACTGCACCAGCTTGCCCGACGCCGCCAGCGACTGCTTCGGACGATTCAGTCCAAATGCATTGCGCAGTGCCGCGTCGTCATCGTTGCTGCTCAAGAACGCGAGCACGAGTTGCTTACCATCGAGCGCAGCGACGACGCGCCCTTTGTCTTCTGCTTCGGTGAAGTTCCAGTATTCGAGCGCATCGACCTTGGCGGTCGGCATCTTCTCGCCGGCCTTTTGCTCGACGCGCGCGATGAAGGCACGGGCCTTGGCGGGATCCGTCAGTTCCAGACGCATTACCGGACGCGCTGCGACTTCATAAATCGCGTAACGCACCTGCATGTCGACGCCGAACTCGGCCATGATCTGTTCTGGCGTGCGGTCCTTGGCTTCAGCCGCCAACGCGCGCGCCCATTTCACTGCCTTGCCTTGCGGATCTTCCTTCGCCAGCTTCTGCTCAACCATTTTGGCCTGCATCGCGTAGATCCCGGAGATCTGCGCGAACTGCTCCATCCAGACCTTGGTCACGGCCTTCGGCATCGGTTCGACATTCGCGAAAACGAACGCGGTGTCTGCCGGCACATAGTCGAGCGGGCCCACCGTCGACATCGACGACAACGCTCCCGACCCGGGCATGCCCGGCTTCAACACGTAGTACCCGACACCCGCAGCAACCAGCAGCGCGCCGACGATCAGCAGCTTCTTCATCTCATTCCTCAATCGGTTCGGCGGCGCTACCCGAAGCTGCACCGCACTCTTAGTTATTTTTTCCGCTTCGGGCGGACATAGAGCACAAGGCTGTGCTCTTCCAGGTCGTAACCATGTCGCGCCGCGATCTCGTGCTGGCGCTTTTCGATCTCGGCATCAACGAATTCGATGACCTTGCCGGTTTCGATGCAGACCATGTGATCGTGGTGTTCGCCACGATCCAGTTCGAACACCGCCTGGCCGCCCTCGAAATTGTGCTTGGAAACAATGCCGGCGGCTTCAAACTGGGTGAGTACCCGATACACCGTGGCCAGCCCGATGTCGTCGTTATGCCGGAGCAGTTCCTTGTAAACATCTTCTGCCGTCATGTGCGTGCCCTGCTTCTCCTCAAGAATTTCGAGGATGCGCACGCGCGGCAGCGTGACCTTCAGGCCGGCCTTGCGCAGGTCCTGCGTTTCCATGCGGGGTGGGCTCCGGAACGGTTGCGATTCAGGCCGGCAGTGTATCATCGCCGCTTCGTTTTCCCGGTGAATCCACGATGCTTCGAATCGTCCTGCTGCTCGCGCTGACCCTGCTCAACGGCTGCGCTCTGATTTACAAGATGGACATGCGCCAAGGCAATATCGTCGACCAAAAGATGGTCGATCAACTGAAGCCGGGCATGACCATGCGCCAAGTCGAACTGGTGATGGGCACGCCGCAAGTCGCTTCGCCGTTCAATCAGGAGCGTTGGGAATACGTGACCAGCAACAGTCATCGTCGCAAGAAACCCGAAATCAAGGCGCTGACCCTGCATTTCGAGAGCGGCACGCTGAGCAAGATCGAAGGCGACTGGCTGCCGAAGTCAGGCGATGATTTGCTGGAAGAAAGTAAAGATCTTCAGCGCAACATTCCGGAAGACAATCGCAAAATCAAGAACGGCTGAACTTCCGCTTCGCCTGCACACCGACCGGATTGCGTTCGGCGCGCGTGCGCCGTGCCTGCTTCGGGTCGGCGACCGCCGGACGATAGAGCTCGACGACGGTCGGCGTCGCGCAACACTGCGGCCAGCGTGACGCGACGATTCCACACGCCGATCTGCTCGTCATCGATGCCGCTCATTGCCAGCCCTGACGCGGCCAGTGCATCGGCGACAGTGGCCCCCTCGGGCAGATCGACGATGACGCAGTGTTGCGCCTCGGCGAATGCAAGTACGACCTCAATGCGCATCGCCACGCTCCGGTAGCGCGCGCGCGACGCGGGCGAAGTCATCGACCATGCGATCCGCCAACCCCTGGAAACCCATCGCGAGCGCCGATCCAACAAAGCGCCCGGCCATTTCGAAATCAAGGTGCAGGTTCACGCGACAACCACAGTCGCCAAGGGCGGTAAACGTCCAGGCACCGCGCAAGGCCGCGAACGGCCCTTCGACCAATTCGAGATCGATGCGTTCGGGCCGGATGAAGCGGTTGCGTGTCGCAAACGATGACTGAAATCCGGCGAAACTGAGATCGAGCTTGGCCAGCATCGACTCGCCATCGCGCTCGAGCACGCTGGCGCCGCGACACCAGTTGAATGCACCGGGATACGCCGCCACTTCGTTGATGAGATCAAACACGACGGCAGCCGGTCGTGCGATCAGGCTGCTGCGATCAATGCGGCTCACGAGCCATCCATTCACACCCTTGTCGACGGGCGTGCATTCTAACCGGTGCGCCCACGCCGCTACACTTGCGATCATGAGCAAACACAAGAAAGACAAGGACGACAGCCATTCCGGCACGATTGCGTTGAACAAGCGCGCGAAGTACGAGTACAAGTTCGACGAACGGGTCGAAGCGGGTCTCATGCTGCAAGGTTGGGAAGTGAAGTCGCTACGCGCCGGACGCGCCAACATCACCGATGCCTACGCGATCATCCGCAAAGGTGAAATGTTCCTGTTCGGCGCGCAAATCATTCCGTTACAGACGGCATCGACGCACGTCGTGCCCGAGGAGCGGCGCACGCGCAAACTACTATTGAACCGTGACGAGATCGACCGCCTCACCGGACAGATCGAACGCAAGGGGCTACACGCTGGTTCCGACTGCGCTGTACTGGAAGAACAATCTTGCCAAGATCGAACTCGGCCTCGCGCTCGGCAAGAAAGAACACGACAAGCGCGACACCATCAAGGACCGCGAGTGGCAGATCGAGAAGCAGCGCACGATGCGTGCGAAGAATCGCGATGCCTGAACTACGGGCGGCACCTGACGGCCCGCCCGCATCGGTCCAGCCTTATCCCTTCGGCTTAGGACAGGCCACCACGGCACCACTGGCATTCGTGCACGACCCCCGAATGCGTTACGCCATCGCTGGTGTTGTAGTCGGTCTCGCCCGAATAGGTCGAGCCATCGCTACTGCTCGCGTTGGTCGCGCGCGAACCGCCGACATTGCCCTGCCCGTCGCCGCTGACCGAACCCTGCGAATTCACGCTGCCGTTGGCACCGCTGGCCGCGACGCCGCCGCCACGCTGGAAGGCGCCGTCCGAACCGCGTTGAAATGCACCGGCACGGCCGGCTTTGGCGCCGCTCGCGGTTTCTACGGCAGCGCCACTGGCACCTGCGGCATTGCCTTGACCATCGCTGGCAACGACCGCGCCGCGAGCATGCCGCGTGCCTGCGGGGGTGGTGCCAGCCGCGGCAGCGCCGGCAGTGACGCCACCCTGCGCATTGGGTTTGGCGCCGGCAGCACGCGCGCGCTGCGCCTGCGTATCGACGCTGGCCAGCAGCAAGGGCAAGGTGAACGCCAACAGTTTCACTACGGTGTACTTGTTCATCTGGAGTCTCCGGTTCAGGGGGTTTGCGTCATGAAGTCGCCGATCAGCCCGTGTACGCGCTCGATCCGCGCCAACTTGGCCTGCATCCAGGCGCGCACATCTGCCTGTTGCCCTGGCTCCAACGATTCATAGAAGGCCAGTCGTGCCGCACGGTTGGCGCGCGCATCGAGCAACAGCGGTAACAGGGTTTGCTCAGCGCTTTGGGACAGCGCACGCAGATCAGCATCTGGGCTGGACAACTCCGTCTGCGCCGCGTCGATCAAGGCACCGACCTCGATATAGGCATGGCGGCGAAACTGCAGCGCATCGTCGCGCAACGCAGTCAGTTGTGCTTGCGCGTTCGCATCCAGCCCGCGAATCTGCGGCGCACCCGCGCCCATCGACAGGCCTAGCGTGGTTCTCGGCACCGCCGCAGCGACGATCGCGGCGCTCACCAACAGCGCTACCGACGCCAAGAAAAAAAGCCGTCACGGATTTCATCATCGTTCTCCAAATGCCACCGGTTTGATGGCAGAGCCAGCGTCGCAGACCGCCACGCCGCAGGTGTTTCAAGTCGGCGTGGCGGCGCAAGCGAATGTGAACAAACCGGGGTTCTGACATATCCGGTTACAAATTCCGGCGATCGACGCTTGCCGAATCGCTGCACTGCCCGACAATGTCGCGATGGCTGTTACCGACCAACCCCTGCTGCTGATCGTCGACGACGATGCGCGTCTGCGCGAACTGCTCGTCCGCTATCTTGAGGAACATCAGTTTCGCGTCCGTGCTGCGGCCAATCTCGCCGGCATGCGCCGCGCACTGGTCGAGGTGCATGTCGATCTGATCGTGCTCGACCTGATGTTGCCCGATGGCGACGGCATGGAAGCCTGCCGACGTCTGCGCGGCGAAGGTCGGACCACGCCGGTACTGATGCTCACCGCCAAGGGCGATGAAGTCGACCGCATTGTCGGGTTAGAGATCGGTGCCGACGACTATCTTCCGAAACCCTGTGCCCCGCGCGAGTTACTGGCGCGCATCCGCGCGATTCTCCGACGCGCCCGGCGACCCCCGGCGCGGCACCGCGGCCACAGGCGGAACGCACGCTATTCGGCCCGTTTTCATTCGACCCGAGCACGCGTACGCTCATCCGCGACGGCGACGCGATGAAACTGACCAGTGGTGAGTTCGCGGTTCTCGCAGCACTCGTGGCGCAGCCCGGTCGACCGCTGTCGCGAGACCAGTTGATGAACCTGACGCGCGGCAGCGACCATGAGGTGTTCGACCGTTCCATCGATGTCATGGTCTCGCGTCTGCGCAAGCTGCTGGAGATCGACCCGCGCCGCCCCCGTTATCTGCAGACGGTCTGGGGACTCGGCTACGTTTTCGTACCCGACGGCAACCTGAATGAATTCCAGCCTGCAGGCAATGTCGTTGCGGCTGATCGCCGGGTGCAGTGCATCAATCCTGTTGGTCGCGGCCCTGCTGATGAGTTGGTACACGCTCGAACAAGGCGCGCAGCAACTGGCGCGCACGCTGGTCGCCACGATCGCGGCGCAGGCGGCGCTGATCGAAGCGGGGTTACCACTGCCGGAAGACGTCGCCCGTCAAGGCGTGCGTTGGACAACAACGCCGCCGCCGGTGCGCCCGCCCGACACGCCGCTAGGACGCGCGCTGGCGCAAGAGATCAGCAACCTGCAGCCAGATTGGCAGGTGCGCGTGCAAGATCATCCAAAGCCGCAAATCAGTGCGCGCCTGCACGCCGGCCAATGGGTGGTAGTGCCGTTCAAACCGCTGTCGGCATCGGTGCTGCGGGCATCGTTCTGGATCCTCGGCGCGACCACCATTCTCGTCATCCTTGCCGCCACTTGGCTTACCCGCCGCATCGGGCGGCCATTGTCGCGACTGGTCACACAGGCCGACGCATTACTCGATGGTCGCCTCGACCACAGCAGCTTTGCCGACGCGCCACGCGAAGTCGCGGCGCTGGCGGCAACGCTGGCCGACGCCGCATTGGCGAGACGGCGACAGCAGACCGAACGCCAGAATTGGCTCGCGGGACTGTCGCACGACCTGCGCACCCCGCTCGCCCGACTTCGATTCGCTGTTGAACTCGATTCGGCGCGCGACCTCGCGGCACAGTCGGCGATCGTGGCCGACATCGAGGAAATGGACGAACTCGTCGGGCAATTCATCAGCCTGATCCGCGAAGGCCGCGACGAAGCGCCAACACCGTTTGATCTCGCCGAGCTTGTCCTCGATGTGGCCGACCGCTTCGCACGACGCGCGCACATCGAGGTGATCGGCGCGGTATCGGAGTGGCCGATGCACGGCCGCGCGTTCGCGCTGCGCCGGGCCTTGGGCAATCTGGTGCAGAACGCCATCGTCCACGGTACCGAGCCGGTCGCGATCGCGCTCGAACGCATCGACACCAACGTCGTGATTCGTGTCAGCAACGCCGCCCGCAGCGATGGCGAACCCGGCGCACAGGGCTTCGGCCTCGGGCTATCGGTGGTACGCATGGTCGCGTCGATGTTCGGCGGCCGCTTTGACATCGAACATCATGCCGATGGCCGCACCACCGCCACACTGGCGCTGCCGACATCGCCGATTCCCGAGCATCGCGATATCGATTCATCATCGCGTCATTGAAATCATCGCCAGCCCACCCCATACTGGTTTCGTCGTAACACAACGGGGGCGATCGGCTTCGACGGGAGTAGTGAAGTTACTGAGTGCATGCCGAGGGGGTGGCTTTCCTCGTTAATCCAGCTGCAAACTTTAGTTGCCAACGACGACAACTACGCTCTGGCCGCTTAAGGCCTAAGCCTCGACTGCGAGAGTGTCCGTGCTCTCAAAAGTTGAGTCATGCTCACGGGATAAGCGCTGCCTGTGCTCGGGTTGCAGCGACCAAAATCAACGAGCTGGTACCTGGATAAGCGCGCCCTTCGGCATGTCAGGTACGAGATCAAAGAAGGGCTACGCATGTAGGACTTGGGATGGATCATTTTCGGACGCGGGTTCGATTCCCGCCGCCTCCACCAATTCAGGGTTCACCGAAGCCCACGGAAGCATCTAACCCCGCGTAATTGCGGGGTTTTTTGTGCCCGCAGTGGTGTATTGCCGTTCACCGGGAGCTATGGACATGCCCCCAACCTGGGGGCATTCTTGGGGGCATGCCGGGGTTGCCCGGAGTCGATGCCCCCAAGCGGTGACCGCATGAAGCTGTCCGACACCACCATCAGAAACGCCAAGCCGACCGCCAAGCCGGTGCGCATGTTCGACGGCGGCGGCCTGTATCTGGAGGTCGCGCCATCCGGCGGCAAACTGTGGCGGCTCAAGTACCGCATCGCCGACAAGGAAAAGCGGCTAGCCATCGGCACCTATCCCGATGTCGGCTTGAAGCTGGCGCGCCAACGCCGTGACGAAGCGCGCGAATTGATCGCCCAAGGCATCGACCCGAGCGCCGCCAAGCAAGCCGAGAAGGCCAGCCGCGCCGCAGCGGAAGCATTCGAGACGGTTGCGCGTGAGTGGTTCGAGACGCAACGCGGCGAGTGGGTCGATTCGCACGCCGACAAGATCATCCGCCGCATGGAACGTGATGTGTTCCCATGGATCGGAAAGCGCCCCATCGCCGAGATCGCCGCGCCCGAAATTCTCGCCGCCCTGCGCCGAATCGAATCACGCGGCGCAATTGAGACAGCACACCGCGCGCTGACGAACGTCGGGCAAGTCTTCAAATACGCCATTGCTACAGGCCGCGCCACGATGAACCCGGCGCGCGACCTGTCCCCTGCCCTGCGACCGACCACCGAAAGCATCACGCCTCGATTACCGACCCGACCAAGATCGGTGGCCTGTTGCGCGCGATCGATGACTATACGGGCACACCCGTCGTGCGCGCTGCGCTGCAATTGGCCCCGCTGGTCTTTGTGCGCCCCGGCGAGCTACGCCAAGCTGAGTGGGCAGAGTTCGACCTTGATGCCGGCGAGTGGCGCATTCCCGCCGCGCGCATGAAGGCACGTGAACTACATCGTTCCGCTTGCACCGCAGGCGGTGACGATCCTGCCGCGAGATTCAGGCGCTCACGGGCGACGGTCGCTTCGTGTTCCCGAGCGCACGCGGCCCGCGCCGCCCCATGTCGAATGTCGCCGTTCTGGCCGCGCTGCGCCGAATGGGCTACACGGCAGACGAAATGACCGGCCACGGCTTCCGCAGCATGGCGAGCACGCTGTTGAACGAACAGGGATGGCACCGCGACGCGATCGAGCGCCAGCTCGCACACGGCGAGCGCAACAAGGTCCGTGCCGCCTACAACTACGCACAGCACCTGCCAGAGCGCCGCAAGATGATGACGGCATGGGCGGACTATCTCGACGGATTGAAGGCCGGCAAGGGCGCGAAGATCGTGCCGATTAAGCGCAAGGCCAAAGCATCATGATTCAGGCGGGCACGCGGAATCTGGACACACTCCACGCCGAGCATTGGCGATCCATGGCGTTGAGCGGCGCGTATGGCGAGAAGGCCAGACAGCGAGCATTGAAAGAAGCCGCCGAGAAAGGCCGCGCGTGAGCCCAACGGCAAAGAAAAGCACGAAGCAACCGCGCGCCAGAAAGGCGCGCGCTTTGACGCCCGCGACACCTGACGGGATGCCTGCAACGCCGCCCGTCAAGGCACCGGGCTTTCACTTTCGCGTTTCCGAAGCGGAGCATGCCGCCATCGCTGCCGCGCAACGCGCCTACAGCAACGATATGGCCGCCAAGATCGATGCCGGTACCGACCTGACCGCAATGGATCGCTTGTGGATTTCGGCGATCCTGCGCGATCACGCGCAGCGCATTCCGAGCAAGCCGAAGAAGCCGAAGGGACGCCCACAAGTTCACTCAGCCGGCGACATCGCCATGCTCTACGCCGCCTATCGCATGAACCCCGCCTGGACCGAAGAGGAAGCCATCGCACGCGTCGCACTTGCGCACAACGCACCCGAGGACACCGTGCGCAGCATCGTCCGCAATCACCGCGAAGCCATCGCGAACATGCGCCGTTTGCGGTGAATATTCGCGCGATTCACCTGTAAGGCCGCGAACCTATCGCATTCAATCGGTGCCTCTTCAACAACAGAGGTGCACCATGATGCAAGAAAAGCTCGTTCGGCTCCCTGACGTTTGCGCCGCTGTGGGCATGCGCAAGGGTGGCGTCTACAAGGCGATCCGCGAAGGCCGCTTCCCCGCCCCGATCAAGCTCGGCAAACGCGCCGTGGCATGGCCTGAATCATCGGTACAGAGCTGGATCGCCGCGCGCATCGCCGAGGCGGGCAAGGTGGCCGCATGATCGCCGCCTGCAATCCGAAGTATCGACGGCTGAACAAGTTGTTCCTCGGGGCCGGTTCGGGCGAACTGCTGATCGATCTGGAAACTGGCGCGCCGCATCACGGCGATGGTGTCCGACATTCGGCTTGATGATCGCGGCGCGGACCATCGCGCCGAATCACTGGCCGCACATCTCGACTCGCTGAGTGTGTACGCGATGAAGCTGGCGAAACGCATCCGCTTTGAACAGTTAGAGGCGACGCACGATGACTAAGGCCAGAAATACGAACGCCCAAGCTGGCTGGCTCGGGCGCTCGGGACAACACCGGATCGGACAAGATCGGCTTGCGAATCATACCGGCACGCCGCCCGACGTGAATATTCTGCTGACGCGACTTGAGCGGGTGCGGCAGTTCGGCAAGGGCTGGTCGGCACGCTGCCCCGCTCACGATGACCGACAAGCATCACTGTCCGTGACCGTGGGCGACGACGGCCGCATCCTGGCGCATTGCTTCGCAGGCTGCGCCATCGGCGACGTGCTCGGCGCGGTCGGACTGGCGCTCGCAGACTTGTTCCCTGCGCGCATCCGCGATGACTCGCCGGACGGCCGCCGCGAACTTCGCGAAGCCGCACGACAAGCCCAATGGCGCGCCGCGCTCGGCGTCCTGGCATTCGAGGCCAGCATTGTCAGCATTGCGGCCTATGACGTGCTTCGCGGCCGGCTGAGTGACGCGGATGCGCATCGCGTTGCTGTCGCACTGGAACGCATCGACGCCGCACGCGTGGTGCTCCAATGAAGCCCGCGATCGATGTCTATACCAGTCGCCTTGACGAGGACGCGGCACGTGACCTGGCCGCGACCATGCGCAATGCGGAATCGATGCAGGCGCGCGACGCCGAGCCCCGTCCGCTTCCGGACGCGCCATCGCCGATGCCATTCGACATGGCGTTGCTGCCGGAGTCGCTGCGCCCCTGGGTCGACGACATGGCCGAACGATTGCAGTGCCCGCCGGACCTATTGGCCGTTTCGGCAGTGGTCGGGGCTGGCTCAATTCTCGGCAACCGCATCGGCGTGCGACCGCAGGAAAACAGCGACTGGACCGAATGCCCGAACCTGTGGGGCATGATCGTCGGCAGGCCCGGCACGATGAAGTCGCCGGCCATGAATCAAGCACTCGCACCACTCCGTCGATTGCAGGTTCAAGCGCGTGATGTTCACGCCGAGTCGATGAAGTCGCACGCAAAAGCGATGGAATCGCACGAGCTGCGAACGAAGGCCGCGAAGGTATCGGCAACAAGGGCATTGACCAAGAATGCTGCCGCGTCAATCGAATTGCCCGATGCACCCGATGCGCCCACGCTGCGCCGCTACATCGCGAACGACTCCAACATCGCGAGCTTGGGCGAACTGTTGCGGCAGAACCCGAACGGCATCCTTGTTGAACGTGATGAGCTGGTCGGACTGTTGCGCGGACTGGATCAAGAGGACCGAGCCGAGGAACGCGCGCGTTCTACCTGACCGGCTGGAATGGTCGAGATGGCTACACGTTCGATCGCATCATGCGTGGCCTGGACCTGCACATTCCGAAGGTCACGCTGTCAGTGATCGGCGGCGCACAGCCGGGCAGGATCGCCGAGTATCTGCGCCATGCAGTGCGCGGCACGGCTGGCGACGATGGCTTGATGCAACGCTTTTCGTTGCTGGTGTGGCCTGATCATCGCGGCGACTGGAAAGACGTGGACCGATGGCCTGACAGCACGGCACGCAATCGGGCATTCGCGGCCTTCGATCATCTGGACAAGATCACGCCCGACACCATCGGCGGCCAGCGTGACCCGTTCGACGCATCGCCCTACCTGCGACTGTCGCCCGGTGGACTGGTCGCGTTCCGTGAATGGCGCACCAAACTGGAGCGAAGGCTACACGGCGACGAACTTCATCCGGCCATGGCTTCGCACCTGTCCAAGTATCGCAAGGCGATCCCGGCGCTGGCTTTGATCATGCACCTGATCGATGGCGGAACCGGTCCCGTCAGCGAGGACGCGACGATTCGGGCGCTTGCGTGGTCCGAGTATCTGGAAAGCCACGCGGCCCGAGCGTATGCCAGCGTCACGAACAGCACGGCCAGCGCCGCGCGCCTGATCCTGAAGCGCATCGGCGAACTGCCCGAGCAATTCACCGCGCGCGACGTGTATCGGCATCAATGGTCGGGCCTGACGGACCGGGAAATGGTCCGCGATGCCCTGGACATGCTCGGCGACTATGGGCACTTGATCCCTGATG